>NZ_JAJSDZ010000010.1 GCF_021272385.1 Vibrio salinus | reverse complement strand
TCCGCCGTCACGGTGCCATCTTCGCCCACTTCCGCGTTGTTGTAGATGTCATCATCACCTGTGCTTTCTAGCGTGATGGTCGGTGCTTTCACTTCTGTGTCCGCCTGCCGCGCTGTCTCGCTCGCTTGCGTCGACGTGTTACCCGCCGCATCGGTGATTTGCGCGGCACTGTGCCTTCCGGAGCCACTTCGACTGTCACGGAACCCGCGGCGATTTCATCCGCAGACAAGCTGTATTCTCTCACCGTTGATGGTCAACGTGTCGTTCGCCGCATCGAAGTCGTCTGGCAAGCTGATGGTCGCCGTCACGGTGCCATCTTCGCCCACTTCCGCGTTGTTGTAGATGTCATCATCACCGCTGCTTTCTAGCGTGATGGTCGGTGCTTTCACTTCTGTGTCCGCTGCCGCCGCTGTCTCGCTCGCTTGCGTCGACGTGTTACCCGCCGCATCGGTGATTTGCGCGGTCACTGTGCCTTCCGGAGCCACTTCGACTGTCACGGAACCCGCGGCGATTTCATCCGCAGACAAGCTGTATTCTTCACCGTTGATGGTCAACGTGTCGTTCGCCGCATCGAAGTCGTCTGGCAAGCTGATGGTCGCCGTCACGGTGCCATCTTCGCCCACTTCCGCGTTGTTGTAGATGTCATCATCACCTGTGCTTTCTAGCGTGATGGTCGGTGCTTTCACTTCTGTGTCCGCTGCCGCCGCTGTCTCGCTCGCTTGCGTCGACGTGTTACCCGCCGCATCGGTGATTTGCGCGGTCACTGTGCCTTCCGGAGCCACTTCGACTGTCACGGAACCCGCGGCGATTTCATCCGCAGACAAGCTGTATTCTTCACCGTTGATGGTCAAACGTGTCGTTCGCCGCATCGAAGTCGTCTGGCAAGCTGATTGGTCGCCGTCACGGTGCCATCTTCGCCCACTTCCGCGTTGTTGTAGATGTCATCATCACCTGTGCTTTCTAGCGTGATGGTCGGTGCTTTCACTTCTGTGTCCGCTGCCGCCGCTGTCTCGCTCGCTTGCGTCGACGTGTTACCCGCCGCATCGGTGATTTGCGCGGTCACTGTGCCTTCCGGAGCCACTTCGACTGTCACGGAACCCCGCGGCGATTTCATCCGCAGACAAGCTGTATTCTTCACCGTTGATGGTCAAACGTGTCGTTCGCCGCATCGAAAGTCGTCCTGGCAAGCTGATGGTCGCCGTCACGGTGCATCTTCGCCCACTTCCGCGTTGTTGTAGATGTCATCATCACCTGTGCTTTCTAGCGTGATGGTCGGTGCTTTTCACTTCTGTGTCCGCTGCCGCCGCTGTCTCGCTCGCTTGCGTCGACGTGTTACCCGCCGCATCGGTGATTTGCGCGGTCACTGTGCCTTCCGGAGCCACTTCGACTGTCACGGAACCCGCGGCGATTTCATCCGCAGACAAGCTGTATTCTTCACCGTTGATGGTCAACGTGTCGTTCGCCGCATCGAAGTCGTCTGGCAAGCTGATGGTCGCCGTCACGGTGCCATCTTCGCCCACTTCCGCGTTGTTGTAGATGTCATCATCACCTGTGCTTTCTAGCGTGATGGTCGGTGCTTTCACTTCTGTGTCCGCTGCCGCCGCTGTCTCGCTCGCTTGCGTCGACGTGTTACCCGCCGCATCGGTGATTTGCGCGGTCACTGTGCCTTCCGGAGCCACTTCGACTGTCACGGAACCCGCGGCGATTTCATCCGCAGACAAGCTGTATTCTTCACCGTTGATGGTCAACGTGTCGTTCGCCGCATCGAAGTCGTCTGGCAAGCTGATGGTCGCCGTCACGGTGCCATCTTCGCCCACTTCCGCGTTGTTGTAGATGTCATCATCACCTGTGCTTTCTAGCGTGATGGTCGGTGCTTTTCACTTCTGTGTCCGCTGCCGCCGCTGTCTCGCCTCGCTTGCGTCGACGTGTTACCGCCGCATCGGTGATTTGCGCGGTCACCTGTGCCTTCCGGAGGCCACTTCGACTGTCACGGAAACCCGCGGCGATTTCAATCCGCAGACAAGCTGTATTCTTCACCGTGATGGTCAACGTGTCGTTCGCCGCATCGAAGTCGTCTGGCAAGCTGATGGTCGCCGTCACGGTGCCATCTTCGCCCACTTCCGCGTTGTTGTAGATGTCATCATCACCTGTGCTTTCTAGCGTGATGGTCGGTGCTTTCACTTCTGTGTCCGCTGCCGCCGCTGTCTCGCTCGCTTGCGTCGACGTGTTTACCCGCCGCATCGGTGATTTGCGCGGTCACTGTGCCTTCCGGAGCCACTTCGACTGTCACGGAACCCGCGGCGATTTCATCCGCAGACAAGCTGTATTCTTCACCGTTGATGGTCAACGTGTCGTTCGCCGCATCGAAGTCGTCTGGCAAGCTGATGGTCGCCGTCACGGTGCCATCTTCGCCCACTTCCGCGTTGTTGTAGATGTCATCATCACCTGTGCTTTCTAGCGTGATGGTCGGTGCTTTCACTTCTGTGTCCGCTGCCGCCGCTGTCTCGCTCGCTTGCGTCGACGTGTTACCCGCCGCATCGGTGATTTGCGCGGTCACTGTGCCTTCCGGAGCCACTTCGACTGTCACGGAACCCGCGGCGATTTCATCCGCAGACAAGCTGTATTCTTCACCGTTGATGGTCAACGTGTCGTTCGCCGCATCGAAGTCGTCTGGCAAGCTGATGGTCGCCGTCACGGTGCCATCTTCGCCCACTTCCGCGTTGTTGTAGATGTCATCATCACCTGTGCTTTCTAGCGTGATGGTCGGTGCTTTCACTTCTGTGTCCGCTGCCGCCGCTGTCTCGCTCGCTTGCGTCGACGTGTTACCCGCCGCATCGGTGATTTGCGCGGTCACTGTGCCTTCCGGAGCCACTTCGACTGTCACGGAACCCGCGGCGATTTCATCCGCAGACAAGCTGTATTCTTCACCGTTGATGGTCAACGTGTCGTTCGCCGCATCGAAGTCGTCTGGCAAGCTGATGGTCGCCGTCACGGTGCCATCTTCGCCCACTTCCGCGTTGTTGTAGATGTCATCATCACCTGTGCTTTCTAGCGTGATGGTCGGTGCTTTCACTTCTGTGTCCGCTGCCGCCGCTGTCTCGCTCGCTTGCGTCGACGTGTTACCCGCCGCATCGGTGATTTGCGCGGTCACTGTGCCTTCCGGAGCCACTTCGACTGTCACGGAACCGCGGCGATTTCATCCGCAGACAAGCTGTATTCTTCACCGTTGATGGTCAACGTGTCGTTCGCCGCATCGAAGTCGTCTGGCAAGCTGATGGTCGCCGTCACGGTGCCATCTTCGCCCACTTCCGCGTTGTTGTAGATGTCATCATCACCTGTGCTTTCTAGCGTGATGGTCGGTGCTTTCACTTCTGTGTCCGCTGCCGCCGCTGTCTCGCTCGCTTGCGTCGACGTGTTACCCGCCGCATCGGTGATTTGCGCGGTCACTGTGCCTTCCGGAGCCACTTCGACTGTCACGGAACCCGCGGCGATTTCATCCGCAGACAAGCTGTATTCTTCACCGTTGATGGTCAACGTGTCGTTCGCCGCATCGAAGTCGTCTGGCAAGCTGATGGTCGCCGTCACGGTGCCATCTTCGCCCACTTCCGCGTTGTTGTAGATGTCATCATCACCTGTGCTTTCTAGCGTGATGGTCGGTGCTTTCACTTCTGTGTCCGCTGCCGCCGCTGTCTCGCTCGCTTGCGTCGACGTGTTACCCGCCGCATCGGTGATTTGCGCGGTCACTGTGCCTTCCGGAGCCACTTCGACTGTCACGGAACCCGCGGCGATTTCATCCGCAGACAAGCTGTATTCTTCACCGTTGATGGTCAACGTGTCGTTCGCCGCATCGAAGTCGTCTGGCAAGCTGATGGTCGCCGTCACGGTGCCATCTTCGCCCACTTCCGCGTTGTTGTAGATGTCATCATCACCTGTGCTTTCTAGCGTGATGGTCGGTGCTTTCACTTCTGTGTCCGCTGCCGCCGCTGTCTCGCTCGCTTGCGTCGACGTGTTACCCGCCGCATCGGTGATTTGCGCGGTCACTGTGCCTTCCGGAGCCACTTCGACTGTCACGGAACCCGCGGCGATTTCATCCGCAGACAAGCTGTATTCTTCACCGTTGATGGTCAACGTGTCGTTCGCCGCATCGAAGTCGTCTGGCAAGCTGATGGTCGCCGTCACGGTGCCATCTTCGCCCACTTCCGCGTTGTTGTAGATGTCATCATCACCTGTGCTTTCTAGCGTGATGGTCGGTGCTTTCACTTCTGTGTCCGCTGCCGCCGCTGTCTCGCTCGCTTGCGTCGACGTGTTACCCGCCGCATCGGTGATTTGCGCGGTCACTGTGCCTTCCGGAGCCACTTCGACTGTCACGGAACCCGCGGCGATTTCATCCGCAGACAAGCTGTATTCTTCACCGTTGATGGTCAACGTGTCGTTCGCCGCATCGAAGTCGTCTGGCAAGCTGATGGTCGCCGTCACGGTGCCATCTTCGCCCACTTCCGCGTTGTTGTAGATGTCATCATCACCTGTGCTTTCTAGCGTGATGGTCGGTGCTTTCACTTCTGTGTCCGCTGCCGCATTATCACTGCCTTCCAGGGACTCATTACCATCACTGTCAGTTTGTGTTGCCGATACAGTAATAGTTTCTCCCTGAGCAGGAGAGCTTTCCGACCAACTGATGGTACCACTCGATGTGTTATAACTATATGTAATTCCGGTGATACTATCTGTATAGGTATATAAGCTCGAATCCGAACTGTCTTGCCGCATATCCGACAGACCGAAATTCACTGTCTCGATTTCAGAACCACTGGTAACATTCAACGTAACAGAACCACCAGAAGCAAAGGTAGAACTATCTATAGAAACGTTGATCTGAACACCATCGTTTCCTAATTCGCTTTTGTTGATAACATGATCATCATTTGAATCATCTGTAATTGTTACTGTAGGTGAATAATCACCACTGCCATCACTACCATCCCCGAACACAGTATCAAGAACTGCACTATCCGAACCCTGTTGAGACTCATTGCCATCTGAGTCAGTCTGTATAGCAGCGACAGCAATACTATCACCTTCAGCAACAGTCTCTGTCCAGGTAATCGTACCGCTCGATGAGTCATAACTGTATGTCATACCGGAATCACTATCCGTGTACGTATATAAGTCTGTATCCGAATCATCCTGACTCATATCAGAAAAACTAATAGTGACAGAGTCGCTTTCTGAACCATTAGTGATGTCTAATGTGAGAGATCCTCCATCCTCAAATGTCGTATCATCGAGCTCAACACTAATTTGGACGCCATCACCATGGGAGGCTAATTCAGTTGCATTGATAACATTATCATCAGAGCTATCATCACTGCTGCCTCGGCTGCCGATAATAGAACGACTTCCATCATTACCCGAGTCATCTAATATGGTGACGGTTGGTGAAAATGCTTCATTTTCACTGCTACCGTCTCCAAAAACCGAGTCTTTTTCAACAGTATCTTCTGCTGAAGAGGTATTATTATCCTGATCAGTAAACGTAGTATCTGCTGTTAAAGTGCCATCCGATAAATCACTGACATCTATACCGGTAATGGTATAGGTACCATCACCATTATCCGTCACAATATAAGTATTGGATGCATCATCGGACGCGGTAACTGAACCGTCTGAAGCCAGCGTTACTGTCAATAAAATGTCACTGGTGCTGCTATCTTCATCACTGATGGTCAATATTGCTGAGCCAGAAGTAACTCCCTCACCAAAATTAACGATAATCGAAGCTGTTTCACTTCCATTTATTAATCCATCACCGTTACTATCAGTAAATTCGATTGACGGACCATCAATAGTCCCATCCGAGTTACTATCTGAACCAAAAGAAGTATCTGAGTCACTGCCAGTGGTCGTCACTAATGTTTGCAATAGTGCAAGGCTCTGCGTCAGTGATACCTGAGTTCCACTCAACTCCGAGACATTCGAAGTATCAAAAGATGTTGAGGCTAATAATTCATCATTATCAAAATCTACCGAGGCTGTGGTGGTCAGACTTGAACCAGCAGCACTACCGGCAGCCGCTGCAAACTGCTTTCCTAATGCTGTTGGATCTGCCCCATTTTCTAAGGCTGAAATAATTTGATTTACTTCTTTGCTTATATCGACAGTTTGATTATCAGGCGTTGTAATATGTGCATTAAAGCTGCCATGGCCAGCAGATGATGCATTCTCTTCAACAAACTGACCCTTTTCAACTAAAATGTAACCTGGGGGTACCGGTTGCCCTTTAGCAATGATTGTGACATTACCTTCGGCATCAATAGCAATGCGTTGATTTTCGGTTAAGTTAGCAAAAGAGATTGTAGACTTTAAATCCATACAAGCGCCTCAAACAGCTTCTAAATCTTTGAGAAAAACAATTGCTTTAAAAAAGCTAAGTAACAATAGTACATAAAAGCAATGTCAAAATTATGTCAAAGATAACATTTTTTGTCATATACCAACAGTCAAAGAAGTTAATTATGTCAGAAGATTATCAATAAAGTTATCTGTATGTAAATTTATGCAATTTTTTGTCATTTTGATACATTTATCATTTTCACTTCTTTATGACTATATTTTTATGAAACTCTATTGTATAAACTGCCGTCCTTAGCTAAGACAAACAGAAAGTTACGTCATCATCTACTATATTTCAGTATATACTTATAAATATTGTGCTTTTTGTATCGACGAACAGGAGAAATGTTTTGAGCACATTTCAAAAGTTATTTGTAGGAATTGCAACTTTAACCAGCTTTCAGGTGTTTTCTCATACCCTTGAACAGGCAATTGCCCTGACTTTGTCATCAAATCCGGAATTAAGAAGTTCATTCAGTCAGTACCAAAGCCGAATTCACGATGTCGATTCTGCAGAAGGTGCTTACCTGCCTTCAGTCGATTTGTCTGCCGGGATTGGTTATGAAGGCATTGATCCTGCCTCATCCAATTCCAAAGAATCAACGGATCTGACCCGCAAAGAAGCGACGATCTCCCTAAGCCAGTTAATATGGGATGGCGCGTCAACGACCAATAATATCCACAGAACTCAATCTGAAGCCGAATCGGACAGATACCAGCTATTAGCAGATGCCTCTGATATGGCATTAAAAGTGGCGAAAATATATCTTGATACTTATCAGGCCAAAGAAGTTTTAGCTCTGTCAGAAGACAATCTGGCTATCCATAAAAAGATCTATGCTGACATAAAACGTAAGGCAGAGCTCGGACTTGGATCGACAGCAGATGTGTCTCAGGTTGAGGCCCGTATAGCAAAAGCAGAAGCCAATGTTTTAGCTGCTCAGAATAATTACTTCGATTCTCAGTCCGAATATGAGCGTTACGTAGGGGAAGCCCCATCTCACTTGATTTATCCTGAAGTAGACATGAAACCAATGCCGGATAAATTGAAAAATGCAGTCAAAATCGCATTTAAGCAGAATCCGACTATCAAAGTAGCTCAGTTTGACGTCGTTGCAGCAAAGTATCAGTACAAACAATCAAAAGCACCAACGATGCCGACATTTTCAATTGAAGCGAGCCACAGCCTTCGTGATGATGCAGGAGGTTACGTCGGAGGCAGTAGCGAAACGACCGCAATGCTAAGAATGAATTACAATCTGTATAAAGGCGGTTCTGACCTCGCAGACATAAAAAGTAATGCTTACAAACTCAATAAAGCAAAAGATCTGAGAGAAGATACGTTCAGGCAGGTTAAAGCAGGGCTTTCCTTATCGTGGAACTCATTAGAGTTTACTAAGAAACAAATGAATTATCTGTCTCAACATGTAGACACCGTTTCTGATACCGTCATTGCCTATCAGAAACAGTATCAAATTGGTCAGAGAACATTGTTAGATCTGTTAAATAGCCAAAACGAATTATTCGAGGCACGAAAAGACTACCTAAGTGCTAAATATTCCCATCAGTATGCTAAGTATCGCGTCTATAATGCGTTAGGCAATCTACTCAATATTTTACGAATAAACATTCCACAAAAATGGACTGTTTCGGAGGTAGAATAGAGCATGATGAATAATCTATTCAGAATTTATGCTCCGATAATCGTAGCTTTGATTATGTCGGGCTGCACATCCCTTTCAGAAAATACATTGACCGACGAATATAGTTACATTCAAACCCCGGCAACAAAACAGTCTGCTGATTTGAATGATATTGATAAGGACGGCGTAATCAATGCACGAGATCGATGTGAGTCAACGGAAACCGGTGCAAAAATAAATAATAATGGTTGCGGACATACTTTTGGCAAAAATGAAAAAAAACAGCTCCATATTTTATTTGCACATAATTCCAGCGTTATAAATCCGATTTTCGCCGGTCAGATAAAAGAGATGGCCGCTTTTCTGGCGGATTACCCATCAACCTCAATAGAGATTAACGGTTACGCCAGCAAAGTTGGTGATGAAAATAGCAATTTGAAATTATCTGAAAAACGAGCTCAGGAAGTTAAAAAATGGCTAATTAATTATGGAGTGGCACCATCAAGAATCCGAATTGTAGGACATGGTGAATCAAATCTGGTAATCGATGATGATTCCGAATTTGCCGCAACTAAGAACAGACGGGTTACCGCAACCGTTGTCACTAATGGTCGTGTTGTAGAAAAACAATGGACTATTTTCTCTAAAATTCCGAGAAACGCTGATTCGTACTAACCATAAGTCTCTCCGACACCGAATGTTGGATGGAAGCAGAAATCCCATCGAAGGCGCCATAGTGGCGCTTTCTTCTGTATTAAAGTATGGGAAATTATTCTCTTCAATGATACCCTCTAAACACTTTGTATATGAGGTATTAATCATGTCTAAATTAACTAATGACGTTAATAAAAATCTTGATCTCTTCATAGAAGAGTCAACAGCGACAAAACTTGTCTGGGGACTGAAAAATGACGAAGGCTGGTTGTCTTGCGACTCAGCAGAATTTGAAAACAGCGAAGTTATGCCATTTTGGTCTGCCAAAGAAAATGCTGAAATTCATAATGTTGAAGAATGGAGTGATTTTGACGTTGTAGAGATTCCACTTGATATTTTCGTTGAAGACTGGTTGATAACCTTAGATGAAGATGGGATTCTTCTGGGAATTAACTGGAATGAAAACCTGGAAGGCAAAGAAATTGAACCCGTTGAATTAGCCAAAAAATATCTCTGACACTATTTGAAGTACTAACCAAAGAACGACAATTACTATGAAACTAACTAAATTAACTCCGGAAATTTTCCAACACATATATCGGGATATCGTTGAATTCAGAACCACATTCGATCTGCCAGTCGCCGATCCGGACAGCCTTGACTCTAACGCAGACACCCTGCATACCTCACTGGCAATTGAAGAACTTACGGAGCTAGCTCAGGCAGACAATATTGTTGAGCAGGCTGATGCCATTGTTGATACCGTATATGTACTTATGGGACGTCTTGTTCATCTGGGAATGAACTCGATAGAAGCAAACCTTGGTATCAATTATATTATCGACTTATTATTAAATGTTGCAGAAAACCGTGGCATAGATTTTATTCCTTGCTGGGATGAAGTTCACAGCTCAAATATGAGCAAAGTGTGTAAATCTTTTGATGAATATAAACAAACAGAAGATTTTTATTCAAATCAGGGCATCACAATATCACCAAGTGAAAAAGGCGCTTACATTATCGCAAAATGCTCTGCCGATTTTATTGGCGAAGAAAAAACCATTCGTAAAGGAAAGGTTCTCAAATCAGTTAATTATCGCCCTGCTGATCTGGCCCAATTTTTCAAATCATAATCCCTTTAAATAAAAAAAAGCCATCTTGTTAAACAAGATGGCAAGAAGACTATAAAAAGCCTAACAAGAACGAGAATGTATCACTCTTATTAATGCCAATTGTGTGCCAACTTTTTTAAAACCATTAACTCTATGAATAATAGGGAATTTTTCCATTAAGCAATTTCCCTAGCATGCTGATTGGTAATTAACTGCTCCACGGTTGTGCTTATTGCACCAAAATTAATCGAAAATTAAGTGTCTTTTTTCTTCAATTTCAATTTGTTGAACTCCGGTATGGAAAACGTTCTGAATCGTTTTTGCCGTTACAACCTCATCGGTCATACCACAACACACGGACTTTGAATCTGACAGCAAAACAACATACTCAGAATACTGAAGAGAACGATTCAAATCATGATTAGCCATAATAACGCTCAATCCTTGCTCTTTCGCTTCGTTAAGCAAAGAGTAGAGATACCTCTCCTGTCCGATATCCAAAGGTGCCGCCGGTTCGTCTAGAATCAACAATTCCCCATCAGGATTCAGTTCGGGCCACACCTGTAAACAGCACCCGATAATTCTTACCCGTTGCCATTCTCCACCAGACAACTGATGGATACTCGATGTTAATTTATCCCGGACATTCAATAAATCAATCAAATGACTCACAACATCCGTGACCTTCTTATGTGATAATGTGACATGGACGGGTAATGAAAGTCTTAAATACTCATAGACAGTCACATTGAATACGGGCTTTTCATTCTGAGCCAGATACGCTCTGACCTTAGATAATTCTTCTAATGAAAAAGTACTTATCTCTGTATTATTCAGTATTATCTGACCTTCATACGAAATAACCCCGGCAAGAGAAGCAAGTAATGTGCTCTTCCCACTCCCGTTAGGTCCGATAATATGTACCTGTTGATTGGCCGGAATCTCAAAAGTAACATTGTCCAGACGCCCCTCAACAGTAACGTTCTTAATATGTATCATGATTTTTTAACAGCATCCATACAAATACGGGGGCACCAATCGTTGTTGTTACAACACCTAATGGCAATTCAGCAGAATCCAGTAACGTTCTCGCCAATAAATCAGCCATAACCAGCAGTAAAGCTCCTGAGATTGCAGTAAGTGGCAATAAATAACGATTTTCACTACCAAATGCCAGGCGTAAAAGATGCGGGACGATAAGACCTATAAACCCGATAATTCCACCCAAAGCAACGGAACCACCAACTAAGACAGCAACAGCTATAATGAGCTGCCAACGTACTTTATATACATCTATACCCAATTGACGGGCGTGAACTTCACCAAGCATCAGTCGGTCCAACAAGTTCCCTTTACTCATGACCCAAATCACAGCAGGAAACATAATTAAACTTATCCAATGCTGCTTCCATGTTACTCCACTAATACTTCCCATTAACCAATAAATGAGCAGGCGTAAACTTAAGTCATCACTGAAATAAAAAAACCAGGTCACAACCGAACTTGCCAGAATTCCCATCGCCACCCCAACTAACAACAAACGGGCTGTGGTCAGCCTCATCGCTCTGGCGATAGCAACTAATATAAATGTAAATAAGAGCGCCCCCATAATAGCACTAATCATGAATCCAACAGGTGTCGCAAACATGGGAAAAATAAATAAAAGAATAACCATTGCAACACTTGCGCCACCCGATACCCCGATGATACCGGGTTCGGCAAGTCCATTCCCAAGCAAAATCTGTAAAGTTGCACCAGACAAGGATAAAGCCGCACCAATCATGATTGCAGCCAATAACCGGGGCAATCTTAAATCTGTAATAAGCTGAATTTCAAATGATGACTTAGGTGATAAAGGAGAAATAAACACTTCCCCAAACATGAGATAGACAAATGAAAAGACAATAAGAGTAATAAAAAAGAGACAGATAGCTTTTAACCATTTCTGTCTCTGTCGTTGAGTAAGCTGATAAAAATCCATTATCTGAAAACTAAAATTTTATTTCAGATAACATTACCTGTTAAAAAAACGAATAGAAAGAAAATTTAGCTCATTAATCATAAATCAGCTGACTTTCTTCATATCTCGGTAGTACATCAAACACCATAATAGCGGCAATATCTCCAACAGATACCGTGCTATCAGGAAATAACACCGCTTCACCATCATTTTTTGCCATCAACGGCTTTTCTCCGTCCATACCAAATACCTCACCATGTTTAAACCGGGTAAAATTCGGAAGCTCAGACGAAAATAAAAAACGGAACTCATTATGCTGTTTGACAATGGTCCTTGTTACTCTGAAATATTTAGGGGCTTTCGGTATATGTTCGCTCTTCTCTTGTGCCATAAAATCCCGAAGGGTTAGTTCAAACCCTTGATTTCTTCTTTGACTGATCTCAGCGGCTTTTACGGATAATTCAATTTGAGCTGAATCAACCTCAAACTGATTGGCAATATTCCAGGTGAGCGTCTGTGTTGGTGCATTGTGCAAGACAACAGCATCAATATGCGATAATTCAAAGAATTCAAACAAACGGGATGAACGAACCGGCGCCCGGACTTTGGGACTATACGCAACGGTTGGATAAATCGATGAACGGTCATTAATCGTAATATCCAGATAAAGCCCTTTCTGCGGATTAATCCCACTCCAAAAAGCTTTCACGTAGTTCTGCAAAGCATCATCAAGAGTAACCGGAAGACCGTCAGAAATCTCATTTAAAATAAACAGACAATGTATTTTTACCTTCTGAAAACCACTAATAACGTCATCAAGAAGGGAATCAATAAAACTAAGATGTGATGCATTCTTTGCGGATGCACAGCAGGTTACCAGCAAATGGGGAGTCTCATCACTAACTTCCGAAGGAATAATTTCAAAAACGCCAGCATCATGTAAAACAACTCTGACATCATTCGAGACGGTTTTCTCCTCTTTCTCCAGTCTGGCCGTCAGATATAGACTGTCGTTTAAAAAGGACTGTTCAAATAACTTGCTGCACATGCTTACACCTGAATCTTAACAAAAACTAAAGACAACACATTGAGATGGTAGAATTACGTGTAAAAACTAATAGTATCATGACGTTGTTTATTACGTGAATCGAATCGCTCACAATGTGACGCCGATACTTTTCACAGTAACGAAAGGCTTTCTGTCCATAACAATTTCAAAATGGGTCAATGACTGATTGGAAATCGTTAACCGAGTAAATAAAGAAGCATTATTCCAGGGGAAACCCAAAACGTTAGCCAGAATCATACGAATAACACCGCCATGAGTAATAATTAATAAGTCTTGATCCAGACCCGAGATAACTCCTTCCCAGGTGACAGAAATCCTGTGATAGAAATGCTCTAATGTTTCTGCCTCAGGTAATGGATTTGCCTGAGGATCCTGCCAGAAGCGGTCAAGCGTACCCCATTCATCTTGAGGGATACGATCAAAAGGCACTCCGTCATAAACACCAAAATTCATTTCACCCAAATCGGGATGAACCCTCAACGTTTTATGTTCCGAATCTGAGATTAACTTCCCCAGAGACAGACAGCGGGAAAGTGGCGAGCTGATAATCGTCGAAAAACTGACCTCTGCCGCATGAAGCTTCTGATGAATTTCCTGTTGCGTCGTCACCGGAACTTTAGCGTCAAACTGGCCATTCAATGCTGCTGCTCCTTCCGTTTTCCCATGCCTTAATAACCAGACGTTAATTTTTCTCACAACGCCCCCTTCAAGACTAACGGGAGCCCGGCAGACACCAGGAAGACATTGTCTACAACACCGGCAATAGCCTGATTCATCCAGCCGGCGTTATCAACAAACAGCCGGGTAATCTTGCCCATAGGGACAACCCCAAGTCCAACTTCATTCGACACCAGAACATAACTGGCTTCGGAATCTGAGAGGACTCTGACAAGTTCCTGAACTTTATCCTGAACTTCGTTCTGAGAAATGTCATTTCCGTCATTATAAATAATGTTATTCAACCAGATGGTCAGACAATCAACTAATACCACATCACTTCGCTGAAATGTTTGTAACTTCGATGCAAGTTCTGTCGGACATTCATGTTCAATCCATTCGGAACCTCGCCTTTTTTGATGCTCGGTAATCCGCTCTTTCATCTCAGCATCAAAAGCAATAGCGGTCGCGACATAGTGAAGACGAGTATGCGGCTCTTCAGAATACAACCTGGAAACAATACTTTCCGCAAAACGTGATTTCCCGCTACGTGCTCCGCCCAGAATAAGGTATGTTGACATTATTAGTTACACCGTCACACCAGCTTCATCAAAACTCGCCATTGTATTATAAAATTCACAGGCAGAACGGAGTAATGGAACAGCCAGAACGGCCCCTGTTCCTTCGCCAAGTCTTAGCCCTAGAGAAAGCAATGGCTTCGCTTCCATTTTACTCAAAACCAACTTATGGCCGGATTCTTCCGACTGATGTGAGAAAATCATATATTCTCTGCATTCAGGCTCAATTAAAGACGCAACATAAGCAGAGACAGTCACAATAAAACCATCAACCAAAACGGGGGTTTTCTTCCTTCCTGCACCTAAAAAAGCGCCAACCATTTGGACAATTTCATAACCTCCGACATTCGCAAGCACTGTCAGCAGGTCCACATCTTTATTTTGCTCTGCCGCTTTAGTAACAATCGCAAGTTTAGTCGCATATTGCTCTGGATTTATTCCGGTACCAAGTCCAACGCACGCCTCAGGATTACTTTGAGTAATAGACGCAAGAATTGCTGCTGCACTGGTTGTATTGGCAATACCCATTTCACCAAACATAACCAGATTAGAACCCGATTCGATAGTATCAGCGACGATCCGCTCACCCAGATCCAACCCCTGTTTCACCTGCTCTGATGTCATAGCTGGTTTGTGAGCGAAGTTTTCTGTACGCTCTCCAAGTCGTTGCAAAACAAATATCTCATCCTGCGGACGGTCAACCGGAATCATGATGCCACAATCGATTACCTTCATCGCCACATCATTACTACGGCAGAAACAGTTTACTCCGGCTCCTCCGGCTAAAAAGTTCATGACCATCTGATAAGTGACCTCACTTGGAGCGATACTCACACCTTCATCAGCGACACCATGGTCACCGGCAAATACCAGGACGGTTGGTTTTGTTACGTCAATATGATCTACCGTACTCTCTTTCCCCTGAGACTGAATCAATGCTAATTTTGTTGCCAACTGCTCTAAAATGCCCAAAGAACCAAGAGGCTTTGTTTTTTGATCAATACGATGCTTGATGTCAGCTAAATATTTTGTCTCCAACATGGTTTTCTCTTTTCTGATTAATGAGTTAATCCTTCCAGTGTACTCAGCCATTTGATAAATACCACAGGAAAATACGTCTTCTCTATGCTCATTCCCTCTAATAGTGACAGCTTATTCCCTACAGAAACTAAATCATTTCAGCGAAAAAATGGGTCAATGCCTTCCACGAGCGATTAGTTGATCGAGCCTGAAAAGCAAAGCCTGGATTGTTCGCTTTGGGGTTAGTAAAAGAATGTCCGGTATGACCAAATGTCAGAATTTGCCAATCTGAACACCGTTCTGACAATTCCTGGCAGAGGGTATCGAGCGAGTCTGGTGGAGATAAAGGGTCGTCATACCCATGTAGAATCAGCACCGAAGGCTTAATCTCCGGTATGTCCGCATTATCAGAGACCGGAGCGTCATAGACCCCATGGAGAGAGACTACGGCAGTGAAAGATTCGCCACTACGAGCCAAATCAAGTACCCCCTTGCCACCAAAGCAATAGCCCATTGCTCCAATCCGTTGCTCGTCCACGCCATCAATCCCACGAAGCGCATTCAACGCGGCAAGCATTCTCTGACACAAGACATGTCGGTTTTCATCAAGTTCGCTCTTCCATAATGTTGCCTCTTCCGGAGAGGTAGTCGAACGCCCATCCCCATAATAGTCAACAACAAGAACGGAATACCCCTGTGCAACCAGTTCTTTCCCTCGTTCAACGAAGAATGAAGTAATCCCACAAAACGCTGGCGCAATTAGTATACCGGGCACCGGTGTCGTTTGTTGATCATCCCAGATAAATTGTCCGTGCATGGTGGTATCACCTTCCGTGTAAATATGTTGCTTTTGCTGAATCATCCTTTCTTCCTCATTGATTGTTATGTGTGTTCTACTTTTCGTAGACTGACCCGAACCCTGTATCCTGTATCCTGTATCCTGTATCCTGTATCCTGTATCCTGTATCCTGTATCCTGTTAGAACATTTATAACGAAATCTCAATAATACAGCCAGCCTTGCTTTATCTGAACCTACTTTGCTCCCATTGAATCTACCCCGGTATTAGAAGATAATGGCCGCATTTAGTATTGCCTTCGTGCTATGTAGTGCAATAAAAAAGCCCGAACAGACAACAAATAAAACAGACAGAATCCATTTTATATTAAGGGTTACTTTGAATAATTCAGAATTTGAGCAAAAAGGGACTCAAAAAAAGGGAGAAAAACCGACATTCTTCTTTTTTGACTATGAAACCTGGGGTGTAAGTCCGGCAAAAGATCGACCTTGCCAGTTTGCGGGAGTCAGAACAGATGCCGATTTTAATATAATCGAAGAACCTTTGGTTATTTATTGCCAGCCACCTCACGACTACCTACCTGCACCGGAAGCAGCACTGGTCACCGGTATTACTCCTCAGGTAGCGATACAAAAAGGCTTACCGGAACCTAAATTTATCAGCAAAATTTACGATGCCTTGTCTTGTCCGAATACCACCAGCGTCGGCTATAACAACATTCGGTTTGATGACGAAGTAACCCGTTATACCTGCTATCGCAATTTTCTGGATCCCTATGCCTGGGCATGGAAAAACGGTAATTCAAGGTGGGATATGCTTGATGTCATGCGGGCATGCTATGCACTCAGACCAGACGGTATTCAATGGCCTGAAAATGAAGATGGTTTCATCAGTTTCAAGCTTGAACATCTCTCCGTTGCAAATGGGATTGAGCACAGTAATGCACATGATGCAATGGCAGATGTAATCGCAACGATAGAAATAGCAAAAAAAGTAAAATCGGCTCAACCCAAACTGCTCAATTATTTTTTTGAGAACAGACAAAAACGCAAACTCAATACCCTGGTCGACATTGTAAACCTGACACCACTCGTCCATGTGTCAGGTATGTTTGGGCGTGAATGCCAATATACCAGTTGGGTTGTGCCTCTGGCCTGGCACCCCGGAAACTCAAATGCCGTAATTGCCGTTGATTTGGCGAAATCACCAGAACTGTTGATTTCGATGACCTCTGAAGAACTGCGCAAAAGGCTATACACAAAGAAAGAAGAATTATCCGATTCTGAATTGCCCGTCCCGATTAAACTTATTCATCTGAATAAATGTCCGATACTGGCACCGGCAAAAACGTTAACGGCGGAGAATGCCCAACAAATTGGTATAAACAGGCAGCAATGCCTGGAAAATTTAGCCCTTATCCGGCAACACCCGGAGATTCGAGAAAAAGTAACAGAGATTTTCAGTGAAAATAATGAATTCCCAACCAAAGATATCGACGAGCAACTCTACGACGGTTTCTTCTCCGATACGGATAAAGCAGCAATGGACATCATACGTGAAACTCATCCGGATGCTCTGGGCAGTCTGAATCTTACTTTTGAGGATGCCAGAATCGAACCGCTTCTGTTTCGTTACCGGGCAAGAAATTATCCCTGGACATTAACATTACAAGAACAACAGAAATGGCAGAGTCATTGCCAGAACTATTTTGAAGGACATATACACAACTATATGAATAATCTTGAAAATCTTGTAACTCAATATGAGAACCAACCAGACAAATTAAATGTCCTGAAATCCGTTTATAGATATGTTCTTAATTTAACAGACTGACTGATTGTTTTTTTATTTATCATAATGTGGTTGAAATAAAATGATAAAAACACTTTTTCATTATCTCATTTCCTTATTTCTCATTTTTGGTTCCCTGTTCGTCGGGAATTCGATTCAAAGCGCACTAGGTATTGCAATTCCAGGCAGTATCATTGGAATGCTTCTTCTGTTTGTTTTACTGGCCTCCGGTATTTTCAAAGTCGAGTGGATTCGCCCGGGAGCCAGTTTGTTTATCCGGCACATGATGTTTCTATTTGTTCCTATTAGTGTCGGATTAATGGTCCACCTTGATACTCTGATGAGTAACGTCATTCCAATTGTGGCCAGTGTCATTGGCGGTTCGCTGATCGTGATGGTGACACTTGGACTTATCCTTGATAAATATTTATCTAGAAAAGGGGATTGATATGTGGTTTGTTCTAACTGTTGCAGTATTTTATGCGGTTAAATGGATCGCTCAAAAAATTAATTCACCTGTTTTCAATCCATTGCTAATCAGTATCATTGTATTGATAACTGTTTTAATGTCTTTTCACATTCCGTTTGATACTTATTATGCTCAAAATTCATGGATAAGTTTTTTACTCCAGCCTGCCGTTGTCGCTCTGGCTTTTCCTTTGTATGAACAACTACCTCAAATACGGGCCAACTGGAAGCTTATCATCACGTCATGCCTGGTCGGCAGCTCATTATCAATGATTACCGCTAGTATTATCGCAGTTTTACTTCATGCCGACATACCACTTATCGCAGAGCTGCTAACCAAATCAATTACAACCCCTATTGCTATGGAAGTCGCTAGTCAGCTTGGTGGCGAGCCCTCCATCGCCGCAATATTAGTATTACTGGCAGGATTATTCGGAGCAATTCTTGGTTACCCTATCTGTAATATTATTAAAATAAAACACCCGGTTGCCCGAGGGTTAACCATGGGAACGGTGTCTCACGCTCTGGGGACATCGGCTTGTGCAGAAAGAGATCCTAGAGATGCAGCATTCAGCTCTCTGGCTTTGGTTTTATGTGGTGTCATTACATCCATACTGGCGCCCCTCTATCTTGCATTTGCCATGTGGTTATTTCATCTCTTAAATTAGTGAGATTTAGATCGCTATTAAGTGAAATATCAAATAGCGTACATCATAAAATAGTGATCTTAGTATCAGAATATGCCCAAAGGTCTGTATAATCTATCTATACAAAAATGCAGATTCAGGCATAAGAATGACAATTACACAGCGTTTAACCGAGCGTTTTCTTTCAGAAAACACGACCACTGTTTGTGCCATTGAGCATAAATTAAAATATCAACTGCTCGAAGAGTTTAAAACAAGCGAACCTGAGCTATGCTTTGCGCTTCTGCCACTAGCGGCATCTTTAGCTCATGTTCCTCTCTCTGGATTTTCTGTTGGAGCTATCGTAAAAGGCCTGTCCGGAACACTTTATTTTGGTGCCAATATGGAATTTTCAGAATCGGCTATCGGGCAGACAATTCACGCGGAACAAGCGGCATTTAATAATGCATGGATGAATGGCGAAACCGGTATTTCAGACATATTTGTCAGTGCAAGCCCCTGTGGCCATTGCCGACAGTTTCTGAATGAAATTACAACGTCAAAAGAACTCAATGTGTGGGTCAAGGGTAAACCTGGTAGCAAGCTCACCTCACTCCTCCCGGAAGATTTTGGCCCACAAGATTTGGGGGTTCATACCGCTTTAATGGCCAATAAATCCACTGAGGGTCACTCTGAGCTGGAATCAGCGCTCTCCCGCAGTTACTCCCCCTACACACATAGCCCTTCTGCCGTCGTACTGACAATGAAAGACGGAACACAGTATGCCGGTGCCTATGCTGAAAATGCAGCGTTTAATCCAAGCCTACCGCCATTACAATCGGCACTAATAATGTGTTTACTTCATGGCAATCAATTAGCAGATGTCTCCGATGTCTTACTCACTGAGAATAAAGGCAACAAAGTAAAGCACGGGCAAATCACAAAATTACTCTGCTCAGTCATACTTCCAAATGCAACATTTCATCAGGTTGAAGACTTTAAGTAGAAAACCTGATTTCTGTGCCTTATTTACACAGTACTCTTGTAAATAAGGCTTTTATCTGAAAGTGTTCCTGACAAAGTTAAAAAACAAAATATACGTCAGACAAACGACGCAAACGTTTGCTTTGTGTGTTTTTTTAGGTATCATCTGCTCCGGTTTAGTCATGATAGTAAGGTAGTGGTTTATGTTAGGGACAGCAACAGCAAACTCAGCAACAAAAGTCCTGCTCCTTGGTTCCGGTGAACTGGGTAAAGAAGTAGCAATTGAATGCCAACGTCTAGGCTTAGAAGTTATTGCCTGTGACCGATATGAGAATGCACCTGCAATGCAAATAGCTCACAGATCTATTGTATTCAATATGCTTGATGCACATGAGCTTCGTTCCGTCATCAACAAAGAGAAACCGGACTTTATCGTTCCGGAAGTCGAAGCTATTGCCACAGAAGTGCTTGTCGAAGTCGAGCGAAATGGAATTAATGTTGTACCAAATGCAAATGCAACCCTGTTAACGATGAACAGAGAAGGTATTCGCCGCCTGGCAGCTGAACAGCTCAATTTACCGACATCACCTTATTCTTTTTCTGAATCCTATGAAGAGTTTTGTAATTCCGTTGAGACTGTCGGTATTCCTTGTGTAGTAAAACCGGTAATGAGTTCGTCAGGCAAAGGACAAAGCATAATAAAGTCTCAAAATGATGTTAAATCCGCCTGGAATTATGCACAGGAAGGAGGCCGTAGTGGTGCCGGAAAGGTTATTGTTGAAGGGTTTATTGATTTTGACTACGAAATAACACAACTAACCGTCAGAGCGACAGATGGCATTCATTTCTGTGAACCTATCGGGCATCGTCAGGAAGATGGTGACTACCGTGAATCATGGCAACCTCAGATTATGTCTCCTCAGGCGAAAGCCAATGCACAGGAGGTTGCAGGAAAAATCGTGGATGCTCTCGGTGGTTACGGGATCTTCGGTGTCGAACTTTTCATTAAAGGCGATAATGTAATATTCAATGAAGTCTCCCCACGTCCTCATGATACAGGCCTGGTCACCCTGGTTTCACAGAACTTATCTGAATTTGCTCTTCATGTCAGAGCGTTTCTGGAACTTCCTATCGGGCCAATACAACAAATTTCATCCGCTGCTTCTGTCGCTTTGCTGGGCAATGGTTGTTCAGAAGATCTGAAATACAATGGCATAGCCGATGCTTTATCAATCACAAACTGTCAGTTACGCCTGTTTGGAAAACCTGATATTAATGGTAAACGTCGTCTGGGCGTTACCCTTGCAACAGATGAGACAATCAATAAGGCAAAAGCAAAAGCAATCGAGTGTGCAAATAAGATAGATATTATTTACTAATATCTATCTCTTAAAATACAGTTATCACGTTCAGATAAAATCAAAAAGGCCTTTTTACAGGCCTTTTTTCACAGTACCAGCTTAGAATTTCTTTTTATTCTGGCTTAATACTTTCCACCCGAGCTTTTAACTTTTGACCAGGTCTAAACGTAACAACCCGTCTAGCCGTAATTGGAATGTCTTCCCCCGTTTTTGGATTTCTTCCAGGCCGTTCGTTTTTATCTCTTAAATCAAAATTACCAAAACCTGATAGTTTTACCTGTTCGCCATTTTCCAGTGCTTTCCGAATTTCTTCAAAAAACACTTCAACCGTTTCCTTGGCATCCCTTTTACTAAATTCGAGTTTCTCGAACAGGTTTTCAGCCAAATCGGCCTTTGTAAGCGCCATAAAACTTTTCCTCAAAGCTATGTTGAACCTTACTGTTCTACAACAGCACCAAAGCAGTAGTCTACTGTCAGACCTTAATGACAAGTAACACTACAAAAGTGTAAGCCAACCTTATGATTTACGCCAACTTTTTTAATAACAATCGTGTCCAATTTGTGCTACTGATTAATCATTGAACAATATTTTAAACCAGACCATATGGATATAATCTCTGTGAAATAATAATTAACAGGAATAATATTCTATGGTATTCAATAAAAACAGTAATTTTAATCAGAATCCAATTTTGTGAAATACGTCTAAAGACTGATTTATAAATTTCTGAAAAATAAAGAACTTCTCAAAAATGAGACAAGATAAAATAAAAAATGGACCGCATTGCAGTCCATTTTTATCATCCGTTTTTTCAAAATTTAGTCGCGAAGTGTCGCAGAAAATTTTGCATGCATCTCATTAACCACAGTTTCCACTGCTTCGCTAATTTCTGCTTCTTCCAGAGTACGTTCAGTTGATTGAAGCGTTAAGGCAATAGCTAAACTTTTCTTACCTTCTTCAACCCCTTTACCAACATATACATCAAACAGTTTCGCTCCGGTTACAAGCGGGCTTGCAGAAGATTTACAAGCCATAACAACATCACCAGATGGAACTTCATCAGCAACAACCAAAGCAATATCGCGTCGGTTTGACGGAAATTTACTCAATGAAGCCGCTTCAGGCACAACCCTCTGACTTATCGCATTCCACTCAATTTCGAAAACGATGGTGCGACCATTCAGACCAAGTTTACGTTCAACCTCAGGATGTACAGTTCCGATAACACCAACAGGTTTACCACTTAACAATACTGCCGCGCTCTGCCCCGGATGAAGTGCAGGGTGTTTTACCGTCGCAAACTCAAAATTATGATTAGATGTCAGTTCTAAAACAGCCTCTAAATCACCTTTCAAATCAAAGAAATCAACCGTCTCACTTTCAATATTCCAGTGCTCATCAGAACGGGTACCGGAAATAACGCCAGCCAGAATCGGCTCCTGACGCATACCATTTTCCGCATGTTGATCAGGCGTAAATCTCAGGCCATATTCAAACAGGCGAACCCGGGGTTGTTGACGTTTCTGATTGCGCACAACGGTATTCAACAAACCTTGCATCAACCCAAGTCTCATAGCGGACATGTCAGCCGAAATTGGATTAGGCAACACTAACGGCTCCACATCAGCAACAAACAATTTTTGCTGCTCTGGCTCAACGAAGCTGTAAGTAATCGCTTCGTGATAACCACGATCAACAAGTAAATCTCTGACACGTTTCAGTGGCATATTAGCTTCTTTGTGGAAATTCATCGTCAAAGCTGCCAATGGTGCCTGATTAGGAATATTATCGTAGCCATAGATACGACCAATTTCTTCGATCAGATCTTGTTCAATGGCGATATCAAAACGCCAGGTTGGAGCCGTGGCTGCCCATCCCTCATCCGTTACTTCAACAGCCATACCAAGGCGTTCCAGTATTTCTACCACTTCAGCATCTGAAATAGAATGACCCAACAGAGCATCCAGTTTAATACGACGTAACGTCACTTTGTTCGTAGTTGGAAGGTTGTCATCAGATTCAACGGCAACAACCGGGCCAACGTCACCACCGCAGATATCAACAATAAGCTGAGTAGCACGGGTAACAGCATCATTCTGAAGAGAGTAATCAACACCTCTTTCGTAACGCAAAGAGGATTCGGTATGTAAACCATAAGATCTTGCCCTTCCGCGAATGGCTTCAGGAGAAAAGAAGGCGCACTCTAAAAGAATGTCTTTCGCATCTTCATTCACACCTGAATGCTCACCACCGAAAATACCGGCAAGGGCCAAGGCCTGTTTATGATCGCCAACAACTAATGTATCGGGTGTTAATGTCACTTCATTACCATCAAGAAGGGTCAGTTTCTCTCCTTCTTCGGCCATTCTGACACGAATACCACCATCAATCTTCGACAGATCGAATGCATGCATTGGCTGACCCTGTTCCAGAAGAACATAGTTAGTAATATCAACAACAGGGTCAATGGAACGAATACCACAACGACGTAGTTTTTCCTGCATCCAAAGTGGCGTTTCGGCCTGTACATTCACATTTCTAATAATGCGTCCCAGATAACGAGGGCATGCAGAAGGCGCAAGGACTTCTATCGATGGAGCATCATCAATTGTGGCATCAACATCTTTAATCTCAGGATAGCTGACATCCAAACGATTTAAAACGCCCACTTCTCTTGCCAGACCGCGGATACTAAAACAGTCTGCACGGTTTGCTGTCAAATCAACGTCGACTGTCACGTCATCCAGACCTAAAAATGCCCGGAAATCCTGTCCGATTTCTGCATCATTAGATAATTCCATGATGCCATTTGACTCAACATCAATACCAAGCTCGCTAAATGAACACAACATACCGTGACTGGGCTGCCCACGAAGTTTGGCTTTTTTTATTTTAAAATCACCAGGCAAAACAGCACCAACGGTAGCAACAGCTACCTTTAATCCCTGACGACAATTTGGTGCACCACAGACAATATCCAGTAATTCATTTTCACCGATATCAACCTTAGTAACACGTAATTTATCTGCATCCGGATGTTGAGCACATTCAACAACCTGCCCAACTTTTACACCTGTAAATGTACCTGCGACAGGCAGTACATCATCTACTTCAAGACCAGCCATTGTGATCTGATGAGTTAGCTCGTCAGTGGTAATCGACGGATTCACCCACTCACGAAGCCATGATTCGCTGAATTTCATTCTTAATTACCCCTGAATTATTTGAACTGTTTTAAAAAGCGTAAATCGTTTTCAAAAAATGCACGTAGGTCATTTACGCCATAACGCAACATGGTCAGGCGCTCAACACCCATACCAAAAGCAAAGCCAGTATACTCTTCAGGGTCAATACCTACACTGCGAAGAACATTAGGATGAACCATACCGCAACCCAAAACTTCAAGCCATTTTCCGTTTTTACCTTTTACATCCACTTCAGCAGAAGGCTCTGTAAATGGGAAATAAGACGGACGGAAACGCACTTCTAAATCTTCTTCAAAGAAATTACACAAAAAATCATTCAAAATACCTTTCAGCTGAGCAAAGTTAACATTCTTATCAACCAACATGCCCTCAACCTGATGGAACATCGGAGTATGAGTCTGATCGTAATCATTTCTGTATACACGCCCAGGAGCGATAAACCGTAATGGAGGTTCACTGGCCTCCATAGTACGAATCTGAACTCCTGACGTATGTGTACGCAGCATCAGTTTAGGATTAAAGAAAAACGTATCATGATCCGTTCTTGCCGGATGATCTTCTGCAATATTCAAGGCATCAAAGTTATGAAAATCATCTTCAATTTCCGGACCAGACTGAACCGTAAAGCCCAGCTCTCCAAAGAAACTTTCAATTCGTTCAATTGTACGTGTAACCGGGTGCAAACCACCATTATCTATTTTACGACCAGGCAGGGTGACATCAATAGTTTCCGCAGCCAACTTAGCATCAAGCTCTGCTTTTTGTAATGCTTCTTTTCGTGCTGCAATCGCCTGTTGAACCTGCCCTTTAGCAGCGTTAATTTCCTGCCCCGCACTACGTCTTTCCTCCGGCGGTAATTTCCCCAGATTCTGTAACTGAGCCGTTAACTCACCTTTTTTTCCTAAGTATTGAACACGCACGTCATCCAGTGCGTTCAATGACTCCACAGCTTCTATTGCTGTAGTAGCATTAGCAATGATCTCTTGTAGATGTTGCATCGTTTCCTCGTCTGCCAACGGCAGTCTTTTCAGGACCCTTGGAGGGTTTCTTGGGTATTATCAAAATAAGAAATAAATAGTAACCAAAGTCGGAAATGTTTCCAAACCTAATCTAAAAAGGTAATCAATAACCCGGTCATTGTTGGTTACTACATAAAATTTGAGTGATTATAACAAGTAAAAGCCAGTTGAAACAGACGAGTTAAGTGGAAACCGATGTTTTTTGGAAAGAATATGATTAAGGATAATTCTCAGGTGTAATATAACAAAAAACCCCGGTATCAATACCAGGGTTAGAGCATCTCTGGAGCGACACACGAGGTTCGAACTCGTGACCTCAACCTTGGCAAGGTTGCGCTCTACCAACTGAGCTAGTGTCGCATAAGTCAAGAAGAGATGGTGCCCCGGGCCGGACTTGAACCGGCACAGCGCGAACGCCGAGGGATTTTAAATCCCTTGTGTCTACCAATTCCACCACCAGGGCACGCAATTTATATTAGTATCGCTTAATGGTCTCGGCCATACTAAATTGTCTGGAGCGACACACGAGGTTCGAACTCGTGACCTCAACCTTGGCAAGGTTGCGCTCTACCAACTGAGCTAGTGTCGCAAATGGAGGCGCGTCCCGGAGTCGAACCGAGGTCCACGGATTTGCAATCCGCTGCATAGCCACTCTGCCAACACGCCATTGTATCTTTAAGGTCATCCCTCTCCGGTACGCCATGCATTCTACGGATTCGGTCTTTTCAGTCAACATAAATTTTATAATTTTAATTTGTTTGGTTATTTTACAGTCAAATAAGCGCAAAACTGTGAATAAACTGACAAAAACCATACTAAAACAGAGACTGGCGCAGCATAAAACTTACCATCTGGAGACTTCTCTATATACCCAAATAATGGCAAAAAACGTTCGCAAAAAAACGAACGAACTCTGATAATATTTTACTTAACGAGATATTATAATTAACCAACTCTAATTAGGATCTGATATGACTGTAGTAACCATTATAGGAGCGGGCTGGCTTGGCTCATCACTAGCAACCTATCTGAAATCTGAATACACAGTATATGCATCCCGGACAACGCCAGATGGAGTCAGTGAACTCAGACAAAAAGGAATTAATGGATTCAAATTTGATTTTAAATCCCCGGAAGATTCTCTGGAAACAGTATTCAGTCAACAAACACCAGATATCGTTATTGGCAGCTTCCCTCCGGGATTCCGGAAAGGACATCGTGAAGAGTATACGCTGTACTGGCAGCAGCTATGTCAAGCCTGTCAACAGGCCAAAATCAGTAAGATAATAATGGTAAGTTCTACCTCCGTCTATCCGAATTGTGCAGAAATAATGACGGAAGAATCTGCTTCTCTTTTAATGACGAAACAGGACCCACAATTTACAGATAATGCAAAAATTCTTTTGACTGCTGAAAACTTTGTCCAGAAATCAGGTATTCACTACTGCATACTAAGAATGAGTGGGTTAGTTGGTCCGGGTAGAAATCCCGCAAGATTTATCAATAAAATGAAACAACTGAGTACATTGGCTCCGGCTAACATTGTCCATTTAATTGATGCTGTAAAAAGCATTGATTTTGCAATAAAAAATTTGAATGACGAGATAGTTAATGTCACTACACCCTATACGGTAAGCAAGGCTGAGTTTTATAAATACGCCCTATCCCGGTCAGAATACGATTATGATTTACCTGAGATTGTCAGCGTTGAAGATAAATGCATTGTCAGCGATAAACTTCAGAATCTCGGCTACTCATTTCACTTTTCAGCTACCAGCCAGGCAATTGACAATATCAATGAAACCCCGTAAAAAAGATGCCAAAGTGCATCTTTTTCATTCATCACATATTCAGCAATTCCTTGAAGTGGCGACGGCACAAAGAAACATAACGCTCATTTCCACCAATCGCGACCTGATCACCATCTGAAATAGGCCTGCCATTTTCATCCAGCCGTACGACCATGATCGCTTTCTTACCGCAATGGCAGATTGTTTTTAGCTCAATCAGTTTATCTGCCCAGGCAAGCAAATAGCGGCTACCTTCAAACAGTTCACCCTGAAAATCTGTTCTGAGACCATAACAAAGAACCGGTATTTTTAGTTTATCCACCACCTCAGTGACTTGATAAACCTGTTGTTTTGTCAAAAACTGACATTCATCGATTAAAATACAATGGCATCGCTGCTCTTCATTTAATGATGATATTTCCTGAAATAAATCCGTCGTATCCGAAAATAGACAGGCATCGGATTCTATCCCGATTCTTGAACTGACTTTTCCAGCGCCAAAGCGTGAATCAATAGCCGCCGTGTAAATCACAGGATTCATGCCCCTTTCTTTATAGTTGAAAGCAGACTGAAGTAATGTCGTCGATTTTCCGGCATTCATTGATGAATAATAAAAATATAACTGAGCCAAGTTAATGATTCTCTTTCGTACACAAAAAAGGTGGCCAAAGCCACCTTGATAATAAAGAAATGACTTACTCTTCTTCCGCTTTCGCGATAGAAAGAGCTAATTCCTGAAGGGCGGCCGGGTTAGCCACACTCGGTGCATCGGTCAGCAGGCAAGCGGCAGCCGTTGTTTTCGGAAACGCAATCACATCACGGATATTTTCGGTACCACACAATAGCATGACCAGACGATCCAAACCGAATGCCAAACCGGCATGAGGCGGCGTACCAAATTTCAGTGCATTTAATAAGAACCCAAACTTCTGACGCTGCTCATCTTCACTGATACCCAGAACATCAAAAACGGCAGACTGCATTTCAGAATTATGGATACGGACAGAGCCACCACCTACTTCATAACCGTTTATCACCATATCATAAGCATTGGAGCTCGCAGCGGAAGGATTGGCTTTTAATTCTTCCGGAGTGACGCCCAGTGGAGACGTAAACGGGTGATGCATTGCCGCCAGATTTCCTTCATCATCTTCTTCAAACATTGGGAAATCAACAACCCATAAAGGTGCCCATGCACTTTCATCTGTCAGTTCGAAATCTTTACCGACTTTCAGACGCAATGCTCCCAAAGCTTCGGATACAATGTTGCTCCGATCTGCACCAAAGAGAAGGATATCACCGGATTGTGCGCCGGTGCGTTCAATCATGGCATTAATGATGTCTTCATTAAGGAACTTCGCTACCGGAGACTGAATACCATCCATGCCCGCTTCTTTGTCATTCACTTTCAGCCAGGCTAATCCCTTCGCACCATAAACACCGGCATAGTCACCATACCCATCAATCTGTTTACGGGACATCGCTGCACCACCGGGAACTTTCAAAGCAGCAACACGGCCTTTAGGATCGTTCGCAGGTCCGGCAAAGACTTTAAAGTCGATATCTTTAACGAGATCCGCAACATCAACAAGCTCCATTGGGTTACGCAAATCCGGCTTATCACTACCGAAACGACGCATCGCTTCACTGAACTTCATCACAGGGAAAGTGCCCAGATCAACATCCAGTAATTCTTTCCACATTTCACGGATCATTTCTTCTGTTACGTTTCTGACATCATCCGCCGTCATAAAAGACGTTTCGATATCAATCTGAGTAAACTCAGGCTGACGATCCGCACGCAAATCTTCATCACGGAAGCATTTTACAATTTGATAATAGCGGTCAAAACCGGACATCATCAGCAATTGTTTAAATAACTGAGGCGACTGAGGCAGAGCATAAAACTTACCTTTATGAACCCGGCTTGGCACAAGATAATCACGCGCACCTTCCGGAGTTGCTTTGGTCAGAACCGGGGTTTCGATATCTAAAAATTCGTTGCTGTCTAAAAACCGACGAACAAAGCTGGAGGCTTTAGCCCGAAGCTTAATGCGGTCACTCATTTCCGGACGACGCAGATCTAAATAGCGATATTTTAATCTCTGTTCTTCGGTATTATTCTGGTTAAAGTCCAGTGGTAACACATCTGAACGGTTAATAATGTCAAGACCTGTCGCCAAAATTTCCACTTCACCCGTTGCCATATCTCTGTTGATCTGACTTTCAGGACGAGCCCGTACGTCCCCTGTCAAACGAATACAAAATTCGTTTCTCAGCTGGTTTGCTACCTGGAAAACGTCTGCCATATCTGGATCAACAACAACCTGAACAATCCCTTCACGATCCCGCATATCAATAAAAATCAATCCACCCAGATCGCGACGGCGGTTAACCCAGCCGCACAACTCTACTTTCTGTCCCACCAGAGACTTGTTCAGGTGCCCACAATAATGGCTACGCATAATGAAATTCCCAATAATATCTCTAAAATTTAACTTCCATTACCGAAAAATACCCCGGTAACATAACAAATTACTTTATACTCTGATTACTGAATCAATTCGAGTCATCAATGAAAGATAGTGACGAAATCGCGCATCACCGAAGTTAAGCTGAATAACAAACACACAAAGCGTGTAAATTTCAACCAGTTCTTTCGAATTATTCGAATTCGGAGTGTACTCAAAAAAATTGTCGCTGATTATAGCGCTAAAACTCCGGTAACTACAAAATCAATAATCACTTTTTATATCAATGAAGAACAAAGCCCCTTTAAAATTAGGATTGACCATGTGGTCACACTCACCATGGCAGCAATCACTGTTCGGCCCGGGGACAAAACCCTCAGAACGGCTGGAAAAATATGCCCGGTTCTTCAATACGGTTGAAGGCAATACGACGTTTTATGCGACGCCATCCGTCAGTACGGTGAAAAACTGGTCTGCCGCTACCCCCGGTGATTTTTCGTTTACCTTCAAGTTACCAAAAAATATTACACACAGCGGTAACCTCAGGACAAAACGTACGGAACTCTATGCGTTTCTTTCCATCATGGAGCCGGTAATGGAAAAAATTGGTCTGTGGACGATTCAGCTACCGGCCTCATTCTCTCCCGAACATTTGAGTGATTTACAAACTTTTGTCCGTTATTTTCCCCAGAGTGCCTCGCTTGCTATTGAAGTCCGGCACCAACATTTCTTTTCCAAAGGCCCGGAAGAAAAAGCATTTAATGCATGGTTAATCGATAAAAATCTGGACCGTATCATTATGGATAGCCGGCCTATTTTTTCGGTGTCCCCAACCGGGCCTCTCCTTGCGGATGCGCAGAAAAAGAAACCCAAAGTTCCGGTACATGCGATTTCAACAGCAAACCACCCGCTAATCCGCTTCATCGGTTTGCCTTCGCCCGCGGACAATACCGATTTTATTCAGCCGTGGATCGGAAAGTTATCGGATTGGATGTCGAGAGGGAAAATCCCCTACCTCATGGTTCACACAGCAAATAATGACTATGCGCCTGAGCTTGCAATGGCATTTTACGATACGCTCTGTAAGCAATGTCAAATGCCCGAGCGCGCCGTATTATTAAATGAAAATCATCAACCCCAGATGACGATGTTTTAATTTATTGATATCCGGATGACATTAGTCCTATTTTTTTCTAGAATACGCCGTTTTCAATAAAATTCAGGCGGGTTTTCTTATTTGCCTGGAATTGGTTCAATGCCCAGAGGTTCGTAATGGCAAATAAAGACACCATTTTTTCAGCACCCATTGATAAAATCGGTGACTTCGCATTTGATGAACGTGTTGCCGAAGTTTTTCCTGATATGATTCAACGGTCGGTTCCCGGCTACAGTAATATCATATCCACCATTGGGATGCTCACTCAACGCTTTATAACTGCAGACTCAAATCTCTATGATTTGGGATGCTCTCTCGGTGCAGCAACGCTTTCTATGCGTCGGCATGTTAACCAGAAAGGCTGCCGGCTCATTGCTGTCGATAATTCTCAGGCCATGGTTGAACGTTGTAAACTTCATATCAATGCCTATCGTTCTGATACTCCTGTGAGCATCATCGAAGCTGATATCAGGGACATTAAAATAGAAAACGCTTGTGTTGTTGTATTAAATTTTACACTTCAATTCTTATCTCCGGATGACAGACAGTCATTACTTACGAAGATTTATCATGGAATGAAAAAAGGCGGAATTTTAATCATCTCAGAAAAATATACCTTTGATGATAAAGCTTCAAATGACCTACTCATCGAACTTCATCATGATTTTAAACGGGCAAATGGCTATAGCGAACTCGAAATCAGCCAGAAAAGAACCGCAATCGAAAATGTCCTGAGATCGGATTCTATACAAACGCATAAAGACCGTCTTTACGATATTGGCTTTAAATCAGTTGAGGTCTGGTATCAATGCTTTAATTTCGGCTCAATGTTTGCCATCAAATAAAAACAACAATTTCTTGATTCACTTTTCACTTGGACACAGCGAATGTTTAATTTTTCAGACATTTATAAATTATTAGCTGACGATGAATGTTTACAACCCTGGCTAACTATTTTGCCGGGGCAACTAACACAATGGCAGAATGATTCCCACGGTGACTTTGAACGCTGGTTGAAGGCATTAAAGAAAATTCCGGATTTCAAACCCGATAATATCGAGCTAAAACAAGAAGTTCGTCTTTGTAATCAGGATCCCATTTCAGCTTCAGAAAAAGCGAAGATAGAAAATCTTTTACGCACCTTTCACCCATGGCGTAAAGGGCCGTATCACATTCATGGAATACATATTGATACCGAATGGCGTTCAGACTGGAAATGGGACCGGGTTATTCCTCACATTTCTCCGTTAAAATACCGGAAAGTATTGGATGTTGGATGCGGAAATGGCTATCACATGTGGCGCATGTTAGGCGAAGGCGCAAAAATGTGTATAGGTATTGATCCTTCCCATTTATTTTTACTTCAGTTTGAAGCAATCAGAAAATTGATGGGTAATGACCAGAGAGCACACCTTTTACCTCTGGGTATTGAACAATTACCAAAATTAGAAGCATTTGACACAGTTTTCAGTATGGGCGTTCTCTATCATCGCCGCTCTCCTCTGGACCATCTTTTTCAGCTAAAAGATCAATTGGTCTCCGGTGGCGAGCTGATTTTAGAAACACTTGTTATTGAGGGGGATGAAAATCAGGTCCTGGTTCCTTTTGATAGGTATGCTCAGATGAGAAATGTTTACTTTTTCCCTTCAGCTAAGGCGTTGAAAGGCTGGTTGGAAAAATGTGGATTCGTCGATGTCATTATTGCTGATGAAAATGTAACATCGACAAAGGAACAACGTTCCACCGACTGGATGACCAACAATTCGTTACCAGAATACCTAAACCCGGAGGATCCATCGAAAACAATTGAAGGCTACCCAGCCCCAAGACGAGCAATTTTAGTTGCCCGAAAACCATAATTTACAATCCTCTAACGCTCACAAAAAAGAATAGCGTTAAGCTACCTGCCAGATTTATTAAGCAGATCTGTTCAAAGTAGCAAACTGTAGATCAAACGTAGTAGTAAGGCTCTCAATGTTTAAAAAATTTGCCATTATAGTAGCAATGATCTCTCTTGTCGGTTGCGAATCAATCAACGCAGAGAAATACCATCAAGCCACGCTCAAAGCTATTCATAATTCAGAAGAAAAAATTGGTGAAAAACTCACAAATTTAGAAACAAAGGTCAATAATCAAACTAAATACATTGATAGCCTCGAAACTGAATTGTTGACCTTAAAAAAACAAGTCAATAAGTTAAATTCTCTTACCTATCTTGGCAACAGCAGCCAAAACATCAAAATCACTTCAACGGCGAGACGAAACACAAAAAATATTGATAGCAATAATAAAACTATTATTTTGGGATCTGTCGAGAAAGCCACTATTGATATGATCAACGAAACTTTGGATGCCCGCGTAGATACCGGTGCAAAAACATCTTCCATCAATGCAGAAGATATAGAAAAGTTTGAACGAAATGGGGCTGAATGGGTTCGGTTTCATATTGCTAATAACAAAAATAAAAAAGAAAAGCAGTGGATTGAAGCTCCGGTCATCAGAAGCGTAAAAATCCGGCAAGCCACGAATGAAAATGCACAGAAACGCCTTGTCGTTAAATTATGGGTTACGGTAGGAAATATTCATGAAAATACAGAGTTTACACTTGCTGACCGCTCTCAAATGAGCCATCCCCTTTTACTTGGCCGAGAATTTATAAGAGATATTGCCCTTGTGGACGTCAGTAAACAGTACATCCATACCAAAAGCTCGAAAAATTCGACTCAAACACAAATTCAATAATTAAGCAGATCAATATCATGACATCCCGGATTCCACTTTACGTTTCGATTGTTGCTCTCATTTTATTTGGCTTATACCTGACACTTTTTCGCCACATAACCTATGGTGTTCCCTGGACCCCGGGAGAAACCAAACAGGTCTGGGAAGTAGAAGCCAGAATTCAATTTGATGCCTTAGGGAAACCGGTCAAAGTATCACTTGCAGCCCCGGAAACTCAGGAAGGGTTTACTCTGTTAAACGAGTCAGCATCATCTCCCGGTTACGGTGTTTCTTACGTAAACGTCAATAATAGCCGCCGTGCAGAATGGTCGAAACGCATAGGAAATGGCCCGCAAAGTATTTACTACAAAGCTCAGTTTTTAGTGGACCCACATGCTATATCGAACAAAAAAGGTCCGGATAAACCGGTCACTACGCCATCATTTGACGGCCCGGAAGCAACCGCAGCCCAATCACTTATAAATCAGGCAGAAGAACGTTCATCAGACGACGTTACCTTTACCAGAGAGCTGATAAAAGCACTAAATGATACAAACAGCCAGAGTGCTCAGTTGCTGTTAGATAAAATGGAAAAGTATCAGGTTATAGAAAAAATTCTTTCCTATGCCGGCATTCCGAACAAAATTATTGGTGTATTACAACTAGAAGATGGCCGTCGCCGTCAAATGATAGAGCCAATGAATCAGGTATGGAATGGTAAAAAATGGGTTCTCTTTGATCCGAGAAGCGGTTCACAAGACCAGCATTCAAATTTACTGATCTGGGATGAGTCCAATATTTCACTGCTTGATGTGATTGGTGGTCAGCATAGCCGGGTTCAGTTCAGCATGATTAAGCAGGAAGTTTCAGCAAATCAGGCAACAAACAGCAAAGTAAATGCGGACAACTTACTTAACCTGTCTATACACAGTCTGCCTCTTGAAGAACAAACAATGTTTAAAACCATCATGCTTATCCCAATTGGTGCTTTCATAGTTGTCTTCCTGAGAGTGATTGTCGGACTCAAAACGTCAGGAACCTTTATGCCGGTTTTAATCGCGGTTGCCTTTGTCCAGACTCAACTACTGCCCGGTATCATTGGATTCTTACTTATCGTAGGAACCGGCCTGGTTATACGAAGTTACCTGTCCAAACTGAACCTTCTTCTGGTTGCCCGAATATCGGCCGTTATTATAGTCGTCATTTTAATTATTGCTCTGTTCACGGTTCTCTCCTTCAAACTGGGAATTACTCAGGGGCTAACCATCACGTTCTTCCCTATGATTATTCTGTCCTGGACAATAGAAAGAATGTCTATTCTGTGGGAAGAAGAAGGCGCAAAAGAAGTCATGCTTCAGGGAGGTGGATCTTTGCTTACGGCCATTCTTGTTTATCTGGCAATGACAAACAGTTATATCCGGCACCTTACATTTAACTTCATCGGAATCCAGCTCATTGTTCTGGCTTTCATCCTGATTCTCGGAACTTACACAGGCTACAGACTAAGCGAATTACGTCGTTTTAAAGCCCTTGCCGAGGATGAATTATGATTGGTTATTTCACCTCCCCTTTTCAACTGGCTGGCAAAGGGATATTAGGAATGAACAAACGCAATCATAGCTATATCGGCCGGTATAATGATCGCTCTAAATATCCGCTTGTTGACAATAAACTCAAAACGAAAATCATTGCAGAAAAAGCCGGCTGCATTATACCTGAGCTGATTGGTGTTATATCCAGCCAGTATCAGGTACGGAAAATTCACGATATTGTGAAAAACTGGCCCGGATTCGTTATCAAACCAGCGCATGGCAGTGGTGGTAAAGGGATACTGGTAATTAACAAACATGACTGTAACTCATACCAGAAGCCATCAGGCTCAATTATTAATAAAGAGGATCTGGAACGTCATATCAGTAACGCTCTGGCAGGTTTGTTTTCTCTTGGAGGGAAAAATGACGTTGCTATTGTTGAAAGTCTGATTCAGTTTGACGACTGCTTCGACGGGTTCAGCCACGAAGGAGTTCCTGATGTACGGGTTATCGTATTCAAAGGATTTCCGGTTATGTCGATGATGCGCCTGTCTACCACCGCTTCAGATGGCAAAGCAAATCTGCATCAGGGAGCCGTCGGAGTCGGACTAGATATGGCAACAGGCAAAGCAGTAAAAGGGGTTCAGTTTGGACAACCGGTCACCCAACACCCGGATACTAAACGAAATCTGTCAGAGTTATGTGTTCCACACTGGAAAAAATTGCTGCTCCTCGCTTCGAGTGCCTGGGAAATGACGGGGTTAGGTTATATGGGAACAGATATGGTATTAGATAAAACTCAGGGACCTATGGTCCTTGAGCTGAATGCCCGTCCCGGATTAGCAATACAAATTGCAAATGGTGCCGGGTTGTTACCCAGACTGAAAAAAATTGAAGCATTTGGCGAACAATATCAAATCCCTTCTGTTGAAGAACGGGTTGACTATTGTATGAATCACTTTAATGTTGACTCGAAATTATAAAAAATTACAGATTCAGATGTTCAATAAGAACAAATTTGGTATCAACGCTTAATTCAACCCATTAACACGTGCCTTAACTTCAGTTCTGCATACAAAGCTCAGCCTATTTAGTTGCTCGGCTATGCTCTCTTATTCGCCCGTAACAAATATAAGATTTTCTTCATTCATTTAGCACTTTTCCTTCATATAAAAATAGGAAAAAAAATGCCATTTTCCGACTGTTTTTCTCTTCGCATTAATGGACCAGTATTTAGTTACAGGTTCTAAAGAGGAAAAACCAATGCGAAAACTCATAGATGTGATTAAACACCGGAACAACAAAAATACCAATATTAGTTATATGAGAGATTATTATAATTTCAGGCTTAAGGCGACTACGAGTAAACTAGAAGCGACAGCAATTATCTATATGTCATCATTGCTTAACCTACACCTTGAAAATGAGAATAAAGAAAGTGAATCAAATAAAAGGTAACTACATAGCAATTAGAACGTCTGTCATTATTTTACAGCATGCCAGTTAAGGCCTGTATTTAATTAATAACACGAATCATTGTAATCATAGAACATAACCCCAAAGGGGTGGTAACCTTGTTAAAAGTCAAACTGTTGAGATACTATAAACGCTTAATCCCATACGGTTCACTTCAAAACTGTTGGATTACCTTAAGCGATATTGCAGATACGCTCTGCACAACGATACGTCATGCCAGAAATTTGATAAATCAAATGCGAGATATTGGGTGGATAGACTGGCATCCTAATACCGGACGGGGTCATCGTTCTCTGCTTTTTCTTAATTACGATTTGAGCCAGCTTGAAGAGCTTATTGCATTAGAATGTATTGAACAGGGCCTATACGATAAGGCTCTCGCAGTGCTCGAAGAAAATCAGTGTCGACTTGGCACTCTACTTAAAACAACCACTGGTGCGACCTATAAAGAAGGACAACTATGCCTCCGACTCACATACTATCGTCCTTTTTCCGCATTACTTCCTCATACACCCCAGAAAAATAGTGAACGTTTCCTATTACGCCAAATCTACAGTTGCCTGACTCAATGTGATGAAAAAGGCGTGATATCAAGCCAATTAAGCCATCATTGGATAAGTGAAGATAATGATCAGCAGTGGTCTTTTTATTTGCGACCGGATCTCACCTTTCATAATGGAGAGGTGATCAATGCTGACGTTGTATCAAACTTATTCACTCAATTAAAATCCCATCCAGACTATAAGATTGAATTGGAGCACCTAAAAGAGATCTCAGCCGTTCAACCGCTATGTGTTAAGTTTACTTTGAGTGAACCCGATCTCAGTTTTCCGGGACTTTTATCAGATATAAAATACGCTATCCAACCGCCGGAGCAACTGAGCGCGAATTTAAGACATCCGGTTATTGGCAGTGGATTCTTTCAAGTTAAAGAACATACTGAAAATACATTGTATCTATCAGCTTTTCGTGATTTCTATGGTAGTCGGGCGTTGCCGGAAAAAATCGCCATTTGGCACGTGGCTGATGAAACAGTTTCGGCTAATAATACATCGCAATCACATCAATCATATGTTGGAAAAGTCCAGCTTAAACTTGACAATCATACATCGAACGCTGCTAATAAAGAACATGTCAGACTTGAATACGGTTGCCAATACTTATTGTTTAATCTTAATCAAGCCTTTTCTCCGTTGACAAGTGAACAACGGCAATGGCTATCAACTTACTTAGCTCCTGAAAATATTATTCAGGAGCAGCATTTGGATATTTCTATATTAGGTACCGTTATTGCCAGAAATTTACTTCATTCATGGCAAGCCGTTCCAAAGATATTCTCACCTAAAATCACGCTGCCAGAAACAATAAAAATAGCCGTGTATGACCAACGCGATCTCAGATATTACGCAGAAGCGATTACTCGCCTGCTAGAGAAACAAAATGTATGTTGTGTGGTGCATTATTATTCTCTTGTTGACATACAACATCGTGCCAGAATAAATAGGTTATCAGAACAAATAATTCTGACCAGTGTAAATATTGATGATAACAGACCGATATCATTGTTTCGCTGGTTTTATGCAGATCCACTATTTAGAATTTCATTATCAAATAGTAAAAGCCAATTTTTTTTCAATAATCTGAGATTAATAAGAAAAACAAATACCATAGATCATTATGATATAAAGTTGGAAAAATTGGCTTGTCAAATGATCAATAATTTTTGGATAATACCGTTATTTCATCACTTACAAGTCGTATTATTTCAGGATGAAATTCAAGGAGTCTCTATTTCAAACTGGGGATGGCCTGAACTAAAAGACATATGGATTACTGAAAAAAGTTGAACCAGTTCGCGGATCGTATTAAGAGGGTTCAACTGCCTAGATCCATTTATTCAATATGTTGAAAGCATGTATGCCCCTCAAAATTGAATGATGTAAACACTATAACCAGATGAATATACGGCTCATATCCATGAGTCATGGTATTCATTAATATGGCTATACAAGCAAATAGTGTAGCAATATCCGATATGTTACGATAAATAAAAGTTCAAAAGCATAAGATGTCTGACATGCAAAAGCTATTAGAGCCTGTTAACTCGTTTCTTCACTGTGAAACACCTGATGAATGGGTTAACAAAGCAAAAAAAACAGAAAATTTACAATTAATCCTAACTGATCATTTGATGGCAGAGCTTAAAGCTGCACAGACAGCTTTATGGCTGATTAGAAAATATGCTGTCGATAAAAAAAGTGGTGATGCTTTATTAGCGTGGCTAAAGCCATACGAAGACTTTATTTATCGAAAAGAGGGGGATTTGGATAAACTGGCTAAAAACTTAAAATTTAGTAAATCTGTTGTTCCTGAATCTGACTCTCAACTTGGCCAAGACCTTATCAATAAGATGATTTTGCTCATTAATGAGGAGTTACACCACTTTTATCAAGTTCTCGAAATTATGCAGTCCAGAGGTATTCCATACAAGAACATCACTGCTGGTCGTTATGCGAAGGGGCTGATGACTCACGTAAGAACTCATGAACCTGAAACACTGATAGACAAGCTGATATGTGGAGCATACATCGAGGCAAGGTCTTGTGAGCGGTTCGCTAAGTTAGCGCCATATTTAGACGATGAGTTAAATAAGTTTTATGTTTCATTGTTGCGATCAGAAGCCAGGCATTATCAAGACTACTTAGCCCTGGCTCAAAGTGTTGCTGAATCTGATATCTCGGAGAGAGTTAAATTTTTTGGTGAAGTAGAGGCTGAGCTAATTAGTTCACCAGATACTGATTTTAAGTTTCATAGTGGTCGGCCTCTGAAGTAATAGGAATAACGGGAAGCAAATGCTTCCCTTTTCATAGTTTAATGTAACTCAGGCTTACTGGCCGTTTTTCCAAATCCCTTCAAACCAACGACATGAACATGTTCATGGTCCTTGAAGACTTTACGAACCAGCTTATATGTTGTTCCTTTTTCAGGACTGATATTTTCAGGCGCGGCGATAAGTAACTGCATATCCAGTCTCTCACACAATTCAAACAGGGTGGAAATTGATTTTCCATCCAGCCGTGCAGCTTCATCGAGAAAGAGTAACCGGCAAGGCACAATATCTTTGCTGCGAAGACGTCTTGATTCTTCTTCCCAGCTCTGAATAACCATAAGCAAAATGGATTGTCCGGTACCAATTGCTTCTCCCGTCGATAACGCTCCGGATTCAGCCTGTAACCACCCATCAGACCCACGGTTAACCTCAACGCTCAGTTCCAGATAGTTCCTGTAATCCAGCAATTCTTCACCAAAGATCTGTGGTGAGCGCTGTCCTAAGTCAATGTGTGGATTCACTCTCTGGAACAGTTTTGCCATTGCCTCTGAGAATGAATATTTGGCACTATCAAATAGATCTTTATGCTGTGACTGCTGATCTGCAAGACTTAGGAGTAATGTCTCATGGCTCTCACGAATTTTAACATTCAGACGAACACCATTAACCTGACCAAAGTGAATATTCGATAGGCCCTGATTGAGCATCCGGATGCGGTTTTCCTCACGTTGAATTGTTTTACGAATTATACTTGCAACCGATTCAGAACTAATTGCCAGTCTCATTTCCCGTAAATTCAGTTCTTCTGTCAGTCTTGCCAGTTCGACTTCCATTTCTTCAATCGCTTCAACCGGGTCATCAGTCTTAATGATATCCTGACGAATCCGCTCTCTGAGATGCTGATAAACGGCAATATAGAACAATACTTTTTTCTCAGGATGAGCATTATCTTCTGAATGTCGCAAAGCATCACGCAAAACTTCATTATTTGCGACTGCAATACGAAGTGCTCCTAATGCCTTATCAGACATGGATCGTAATTCATCGGCACTCAGATAAACCAGTTCCCGCTTATTTAAACGCCGGTCTACATCATTTTCTCGGGCCAGTTTAAGGACAGAACACCATCCAGCTTTCGCATTGACGACAAATTTTCGTGTTTCGGAATACTCTTTTTTTACTTTCTTCACACGTTTCATCAATGCAGACATTTCAAGTTCAGTGGCTGTCACTAATCGTTCCAGCTCACTGTGTCTTGAGCGGAGTGTGCTGATTTGATTATGTAGCTGCATTTTACGCCGTTCTGCTCTTTCAAGTGAATGCTCATCAGCATCTACCCCAAGATCAGATAACTCCTGCTCAAATTCCTGAACCGTCTCCTGCTTAGACTGGTAGGCACTCTTTAATGAAGCCAATAGCTGGTTATACTGATTATATTGTTGCTGAATCTGTTTCAGCCCGTCTCTGGACTGAGCTCGTTTCTCTTCAGCGACAACAAGTTGTTGTTTCAGTTGTTCACTTAATTCAGAACTATGATCCGCCAAACTTACCGATTCTTCATAGGCAAGATGATGACGGCGTTCATATAAATTACTCAATGCAAATAACTGACGTTTCAGTCTCTGCAGTTCATCATCAACCGACTGATACTCCTCTTGCAAGGTATCTCTTTCTTCCGGATCAACTTCCAGACCGTTAATTCTGACCTGCAAATTTTCAATAACCTGCCCGTGCCGGTTTATAAACAGCTTTGCATCAGCAACATTTTCAAGTTTTTCTTCTAACTGAATTTTTTTCTCAGATAAAAGCTCAAGATTATTCAGTTCACCAATCTGATGGGAAATTTTCTCTAATACAGAGCGGACATGTTGACTATCTTTCAATGCTGTCTGATATTGCATTGCTTTACTCTCTAATTCCTGAAGTTCAGGTTCCATTTGAGCAAGCAATCTACGCTTTTCATCTATTTTTGCTTCAGGATCTTCTTCAAATGCGATAGAAAGGTGCTGGGACACAAATTCATTAAAAGCCTGATACAAACGCTGCAATTTCTGAGAATCAAACGCCGCCTTTGCATGAGATTCCACTATGTCATCCCTTTCCTCTCTTAATAACTCCAGACGCTGTTCTCTTGCTGCTCGCCCGAATAAAGGTATTTTGGGAAAACGGGAGTACCGTAGCTGCTTATCGTTCAGCTGAACACAAACAGCCCCATCAAGCTCTTCGGCATCAAAACTGCTGTCATCAAAAGCATCAATATCGCCTTCAATAACATAAATATCTTCCGGGCAATCATCCATATTGCTCAGAATTTCTTTCACACCATCCAGATCACTGACCACAATAGCGTGTCGTGCCGGGCCATACATCGCACTAAAATACGGCGCATCATCCAGTGTAATATCATCATAAATTTCGGATAGTAATATGCCACCGACGGAGTCCGCCAACGCTTTCAAACGAGGGTCATTAGCCCCGCCCGGCAATCCAAGGCGTTCAATTTCCTGTTCTACCGACTCACGTTTTCTAAACAGCTCATCCTTTAACTTGGATTGTACTTTCTCATCATCCAGCACTTTCTGCATTTCAGTCAAAACCTCCGACTGAGACGTCAGAGATACGGCTCTTTGCTCTTCGATCTGATGTAATGCACGCTGAGCTTCAATCCAGGCCGGCGCTTTTTTCTCAAGTTCCTGCAGATCTTTTGTCAATGTTTCGCGACTTGCCACCAAAGCCCGCTTTTGCTCCCGGCTCTCCTCAAGAAGCTGTTCTGCCTCATCTATCCGTTCCTGACATTTTTCAGATTCCAGCTCGACATCAGACAGCTCTCCTAATGAAACACCACATTGAGCGACATAATCATTTCTGAGCAGTGCCACTTCTTCAACCGATTGGATACGTTGAGAAAGGGAATTCAGACTATCCAGCCACTGAGGCTCATTATCAAGCGTTCTTTCTGCGTCTTGTCTCTGAAGGATATAAGATTGAGCGACATGTTTCGCCTCTTTCCGGCTAACCGTCGGCACCAGTTCTTTCACCAGCGAATACGCTTCATCAAAATTTTGAGTGGCCGCAGAAACGATATCCAGCTTGTGCTTAGTGGCTAATAGACGTTCCGTCAGCTCCGTCTGCTTACTCTGTAAGTCAGCAACATAATCCGCAATATCATCAACCGATAAGGCATCATTACCCAGCTCTGTTTTAGCCTGCTGCAATAGCTGCCATGCCTGTTGATATTGTAAAGCTCTGGTCTGCTGAATATCCAATGCCTGTTGGTAATCGGCTAACTGAGTTTTCAGGCTGTCAACTTCATCCTCATAATGGGCATATAGCTCTTCACCGGACAAGACTTTTTCCTGAGCTTCTTCGACCACCATCAGTTGTTCTTCCAGCCGGTAATGAATGTCTTCCAGATCTTCACGGTAACGCTCAATTTTTTCTTTCTGACGTAACGCACTCTGAACCAGCTGAAGATGATCACTTGCCGACTGATAATCCAGCTCAACATGATTTTCCTGTGAGGCTAATTCATCGAGCTCAGAATGAGCATTCTGCAAACGTTCATTCTGAATCAACAAAGAAGACTGTGATTCCAGCAATTCCTGACGAAACGACAAAGCGTTTTCAAGTTTCATACGCCTTTCATTAGCGTGACGCATGTAATCTGCAGCAACATAATCCGTTGACTCTGCAATCAGGTGTTTGAATAAATCGCGATCCGTCTGAGTTGTTTTTATCGCTTCTAATGTCATCCGGTTTTCACGTAAGGCGGATTCCATATCCTGAAATGCTTTTTTGACTCCACCATTTTGTGGTAGTAAATAATCTCTCAGTGAACGGGTAATTGCACTCGAGATACCGCCATATAATGAAGCTTCAATTAATCTATAAAATTTCCCGCGATCGGAACCAGAGCGTAATTTTTTAGGAATCACACCAAAATCAAACATTTGAGTATGATAATCAACAATTGAGTTAAATGTTTTGCAGTTTACCCCTTCTAATCCAACCAATACCTCTTTAACTTCATTCAGTTGACGAACACGAGCCTGTCCGGTCGACAATGTTTCCGTCAAGATATCAGTCGGTTTTTTATCACTTGGCAGCCCTTGAACCAAAAAAGGTTTAATATCAACTTTTTTATCTCTTCCGGCGACTTGCTGAAGCTTAACAACAAACAACAGACGCTGTTTTTTTGAGTTCACGACATCCAGACATGAATAACAGGTACCAGGTTGTAATTTACCAAACAGTCCTTTGTCCCTTGACGCCTGAGAACTTCCGGCTTCGGTCGTATTTCGGAAATGCAGCAGGCTCTGATCCGGAATTAACGCAGTGATGAATGCCGCCATTGTCGTTGACTTCCCGGCACCGTTCCCGCCAGACAGTGTCGTTACTAAGTCATCGATATCAAATGTACGGGCAAAAAAACCATTCCAGTTGATCATTGTTAATGACTGATATTTACCCCGTTCAATCATGCTTCACCTTCTGCACGTTCTAATTCTGCCTGTTCATCTGTTTCTTCGCTGTCATCATAAGACAAATTTTGTTGATTTGGTGATAAGTCATCACTTTGAACAACTGCCTCGCCATCTCTGATTAACCGAATCTGAGCCTGTTTAGGATCTTCACCGGTTCTGACATCCGCACCAAAACGAAATGCCGCTTCTGTTATTCGGAATTTTGACATTTCCCCGATGGTAATTAACATCCCCATGCGCTTTAAACGACGGAGAGATCCCCTAACTTTATCGAATAGCTTTTCTTTATCTAAATCAGACCCTGTTGCACGATTGGCGGACAGCTTAAGCAATTTATTTTCATCAGTTAAAGACAACAGTTCATCAAAAAGCTCCTGTTGAGTAAAAATACCTTCATGAGCAAGGCGCTCAGGACTTAAGTATAAAAAACACAACACTTTCCCAACTAACATATCCAGTTCAGACAGAACACTTCTGTTAATTAACGACGTAGATCGTGGTCTCAGATAGAAAAAACCCTCAGGCGCCCGGACTAATTCAGTATTATAACGTTGATAAAATTGAGATAATTCAATTTCAAATTCAAGCAGAAACGCATGATTATCAAGATCATCCGTAGAAATATGTCTTCCTCCCCGCAATAAACTGTCCAGTGCGGGGAAAAGTGGATTTGAAATTGCTTTTGCCAGTTTCTCCGGCATATAGTCATTAATATCTGTCGATGACATTTGCTTGTACCTTTGCGCCAAAATCGTTTATTGCCTGCCAGTCCGGCTGAATGGCTCTGTAATCAGCTTCTGAATAGCCAAGCCTCACGGCTTGGTCAATTACAATTCTTGCTAAATCAAAATGATGTGCATATGGATGTTCTGCCAGATATTCACGAAGTACTGTCCCAAGATCAAGTGGGGTCCCCTGCTTTTTATGAACAGACAACATCTCTCCTATTTTTTCAGACAACTGATTACTTACTTCCTCAAATTCTTCAAATTCCAGCGCTTCAGGAACAGCTCCCGTGACTTCTTCATCACGAAGTACCAGTGAGTCATCTCTCATATCCTGGAGGCGCTCCGCATTCGCAAATGTAAGCATCCACGGATGTTCAAAATAATGTTTGATGGACTCTCTGAGTCTCTGACTGAAAGCTCTGTTCTGATCCATATCAATAGCGGTACGAATGAATTTATGCACATGCCGATCATAACCAATCCAGAGGTCTATTGCCTGCTGACCCCAACTGATAATCCGGTCCAGTTTAATTTGCAGCATATATAAGATTTCACTAATAAAATCCAGTTCATCACGACCATGCACGATCTCCTGAATATCTAAAATCTGCGTCTGTAAATTATCACCGGCAGCCTGAAGCGTATCCTGTAATTCTTTCAATGTATTCGATGTTTCAGAGAGTAATTTTTCACAATTATGAATAGCCTCGCGCCAGTCTTTATTTAACAACTGAGCAATATCATCTTTCACTTCCTGTTGTTGCTCGTCCATCACTCTCTGATTCATATCAATCTGATCAAAAATCTCAGCAACAGAATATTTCAACACTCCGTATACTTCTTTTTGCCAGTATGCCTGCGAACCACCTTTAACAGCAGCGTCAGTGGCTTTGCTCATTTCATCTGCGAGCATAGCCAGTTGAATGGATAGCCTCAATTTTGAAAACTGACGGTGACGGATATAATGATCGGTGATACCAATTGCCAATGGAGACAGTCGGTAAATGCTATTCCCATCGTTCAGCTCACTGGTAAACCGTCGCAATAAACGCTGACTTACTAAGTCATTAATCGCGTTATTTGCACGAAATGATGACGCATCTGCCGTGTCCTCAAACATATCAGATACTATCTTAAAGGCATCGTGCAATTCACCTTCACCCAGTTCTTCATCAAATTTATCGCCATTCAGAACGGCTATCGCAATCAAAAAAGCCAACTTCTCTGAAGTCAGATTCAGCGAAAAACCATTCGTTTTAACCCAATAAACTAATTCATCTATTGGTTGTAGTTCTTTTTCCTGAGTCTCTTCAATCACTACTCAACCTTTATAACTTACGAGCCCAAACATGGATATACCTTCCCATCGATAGGAAAGGCTCCTGCCGGCAATAGGTTCTTTCCAGCTCTAACAGCTCATCAAAGGAGTACTCTCCCATATTTTTCCGGTTTCCGATATAGTCTGCAAAAGATCGAATTCCAGAGCGCCCTTCAATAGAAAAACCGCTATCTTCGATCCACCGATAAACATCATCAGGTATCAAACCTTTCTGAGGTTGAAGTTTAAACCTTTTACGATATGGCATACCATTAAGAACATGCGGGATATTGCCACAGACTGCATTTTTAAATAATAAACCGTGCTGATTGTAAAACATAATCGACACAATTCCGCCTTTTTTAGCAAAAGACAATAATTGCTTCAACACTAATTCTGGTTCAGATAACCACTCCATTACAGCATGGAAAAGGATTAAATCATTATTCCCATATTGATTAAGATCCAGTTCCTGAACAGGACTGTGAACGAACTTAAACTGCTCAGAAAGTCCCTTTATCTTTATGTCTTCTTCTGCCAGTTTCAGCATTTCGGATGAAACATCACACAATGTTATATCATGCCCCTGCTTTGCCAGTTTTTGGGAAAGTTGCGCTAGCCCCCCTCCTGCATCTAAAATAGAAAGAGGGAAACAATTATTTGAAAAGCTTTGTAAAATTTGCTCAAAATCTTCCCAGACAATGATTTGACGAATTTCGCCTTTATCTGAGCCGTATATGTTTTTCACAAATTTGTGGGCAATATCGTCGAAATTGCGATCTTCAGTCACTTTAATTTGAGTTATGATAACGAATCGTATGGTTATTCTGTCATAGGAATGGCAATAATAAAGAGGGATTCTGAGATTTTACTCTCAACTGATGTTTTTTCGGGCTATTTTCTATGTTTGAGTTAAAAAAAATTCTGGCTTCGGTGGTTATGCCACTCCCAGCCCTGCTTATTCTTGGTTTCGCCGGACTTATGCTGGTGATGTTTACACGAAAAAGAAAAACAGGATGTGTCATTATTCTGTTCTCTTATGTCACCCTTTTCTTAGCGTCTTTTCAACCGGTATCATCGCGCCTTCTTATGCCATTAGAGCGACAATACCACTCCTTTCTCCCAATTGAAGGTAATATTGATTACATTCTTGTTTTAGGCAATGGGCACGTTGTTGATGACTCACTTCCACCAACATCTCAAATTAGCCGTACGGCATTGATGAGATTAGCCGAAGGTATTAGGATTAATCGTATGTATCCCGGTTCAAAGCTCATTCTTTCCGGTTATGCCGGAGGCACAGGTATTAGCCATGCCCGGATGCTGGCCAAAGTCGCCCTATCTCTCGGTGTCGCTAAATCTGACATTGTACTAATGGAAACCGCCCGCGATACTTGGGAGGAAGCAAGACAAACAGCCGCTTTTGTAGGACAAGACCGCCTGGTCGTTGTTACATCCGCCAGTCATATGCCTCGGGCAATGCTCGAGTTCAAGATGGCCGGACTGAATCCAATCCCAGCCCCCACCAATTATCTTGCACAAAAAAATATTAAACAGTTTTGGGTAAAATATACTCCAGGTTCACAATATCTGGAACAAACTGAAATTTACTGGCATGAAACTCTGGGCCGTTTCTGGCACTATTTGAAAGATTGGGCTGCATCTCAGGAAGCGGCTGTCAGTAAAAACGAAATGACAACTTTGTAAAAAGCATGTGTAAGCATCCACTGCAGCATTCATAAAATTGTCACAATTTTATATGTTTTGTATTGCCTTATTTCAGCCCCCAGACTAAAATTCTGTCGCTAATTTATAGCAATCAGCAAATCAATTGTGTAAAACCGCTTGTTAAGCGGTTTTATTATTTTAAATGCTTAAGGCCTCCCCTAAACATTTAACGATTAGGCCATATTGAGCAGTTTCACTGATATCATTAAGTATTCTACAGGAATTAATATGGCCACAATCAAAGATGTTGCGCGCCTTGCCGGCGTATCAACAACCACGGTTTCACATGTAATAAATAAGACCCGGTTTGTTGCAGAAGCGACACAAGAAAAAGTCATGGGCGCAGTAAAAGAATTAAATTACGCACCCAGTGCTGTCGCCCGCAGTCTGAAATGTAACTCGACCAGGACCATTGGTATGCTGGTTACTCAATCCACCAACCCTTTTTTCTCTGAAGTTATAGATGGTGCCGAGAGCTATTGTTACCGGCAGGGTTACACCTTAATTCTGTGTAATACCGGTGGCATCTACGAAAAACAGAGAGATTACATCAGAATGCTTGCCGAAAAACGGGTCGATGGCATATTAGTCATTTGTTCTGATTTAACAGATGAACTTCTATCTATGCTTGATACCTACAATGATATTCCAAAAGTTATCATGGACTGGGGAGCTCAAAGTGCTCATGGTGATAAGATTATTGATAATTCAGAAGAGGGCGGCTATCTTGCTACAAAATATTTAATTGATAATGGGCACCGGGATATTGCATGCCTTAGCGGTCATCTCTCTAAGGCAATCTGTCAGGAACGTATACAAGGATTTCGCCGGGCAATGAGTGAAGCATCTCTTACTGTCGAAGATGACTGGATTCTGGAAGGTAACTTCGAATGCGATACCGCCGTACTTGCTGCCGATAAAATTCTGGTTATGGATAAAAAACCAACAGCAGTTTTCTGTTTTAATGACACAATGGCTCTTGGATTAATAAGCCGCTTGCAGCAAAAAGGGGTAAATGTCCCGGATGATATTTCAGTGATTGGCTATGATAATATAGAACTAGCTGAATATTTCTCACCACCGTTAACAACCATACACCAACCCAAACGACGGGTCGGTAAAAATGCCTTTGAAATTTTACTGGAACGTATTAAGAATAAAGAGCATGAACGTAGAGTTTTTGAGATGAAACCTGAAATTGTCATCAGAGACTCGGTAAAGACAATAAAATGAAGCTAATTTGTTGTATTTGCAATAAATTATTATACGAATAATTTTTTCCTATTACATATTAGAATGTTAGCATTTTCTTAACCTGTAAATACGGGTTGCCGTTCAAAAAAAATTGAACTAGAATCACATTGAACACATCGCGAATCTTCGTAGTTCGCATGTCAGGTAAATGGGCAAACCATTTGAAAGAATGGGGCGCAAAGCTTCCGGCCTTAGTCAGTCACCTGAAAGGTAGCGGGGTTGCCGATGACAAAGGATTCATTACTTTTGCTAGTTATTCGGCGACGGCGGGTAATAATATACCGAGATCGAGATAGAGAATAATGAATAAACCAGTACTACTAAATTCCATGAGATTGTTCGAATCTCTTGGAGAAGTTAAATCACGTTCAATGTTCGGTGGGTTTGGAATTTTTGTTGATGATGTAATGTTTGCATTAGTCGTTAATGATCTTCTTCATATTCGTGCCGATAAACACTCAAAAGACGCCTTTAATGAGGATGGGTTTAAACCCTATGTCTATTCTAAAAAGGGATTTCCAGTTGTAACCAAGTATTATGCACTTCCCCACTCTTACTGGAGTACTCCCGAAATCATATTTTCACTAGCGAAAAATGCATTTCTTTTCGCTAAAAGTGAAAAAAAGCACCAGCTAAAGTCCAGTCCCCAAAGAATAAAAGATCTGCCCAATTTAAGATTATCAATTGAAAGAATGCTAAAAAAAGCGGGGATAAAAACCGTTGACGAACTGGTTGAACAAGGTTCACTAAACGCGTATAGCGCGATTTTAAAAACCTCAAATTCCACACCGTCTCTGGAACTGCTATGGGCATTAGAAGGGGCAATAAATGGTATCCACTGGTCTGTTATCTCAAAAGAACGCAGAGATGAGTTATCAAAACAACTCAACGCACACAGCTAGTCTATAAGAACACCCACCGCAACTAAAATCATTAGCTGCGGTGGCTTTCAATAAAATCAATCACGATCTGATTAAATTCCTCGTTTTTTTCGATATTACAGACGTGACCACAATTATTAATGACATAAATACTACACAGCGAACTCTCAGTAACCGTCTTTCTAACCAGGTTTAAGAAGAACCGGTCCTTATCACCCATGACATACAACGTTGGGCATGTTGGCTTATTTACCGCCAGTCTTTTCATTAATTCATCGACTTCTCCTATCAGAGCAAACCAATGTCGGAACTCAATCCTTTTTAAACTTCGTGCTTCACGGATAAATAATTTTCTCGCTTCCTTCTGACTTCGGTGAGGCATGATTATCCAGGCAAAAAACTTATATAACCACAAATATGGAATAATACTCTTACATGCATTACCCAGTATTGCCAACATATTGGCAGCAGACGTCAGACTGACTACTGCACCGGCTAAAGTCATACTCAAAACCACTGAAGGTTTGATTTCTGCCAAATGTCTTACGATGATAGTTCCTAATGACATTCCTATAAAATGAGCCTTAGCAATATTATTCTTATCTAGCACTTTCAGAACATCATTAACGATCAGATTAAACGAATAATTATTGACAGATGCTTCATCAATATAAGAACAAGATCGACCATGACCACGCAGATCAATCAAAAGAAGATTATAGTGATGTTTTAGAGTCTTGATTTGTTTATACCAGGTTGCGCTACTCCCCCCTGCCCCATGAATGAATACGATCCAGTCAACATCTGAAGATAGAAAATGTTCTTTGAAATAGAGAGTACCTTCGGTCATCTGTTTTAATCAGAAATTTGTCAATAACAATCTGATAACTCTAACATAAAAAGGCGCTGACGCGCCTTTCAAAAGTGTTACATTAGTGCATTTTTATACATTTTTATGTACTCATTTGCAGAATCACTCCAGCTGAAATCTCTCGACATCGCTCTGAGCTGAACCTCTTTATAAATATCAGGCTGCTGCAAGTACAAAATCAACGCTCTTTGCATACAAATCAATAATGCCTGAGGCGTCGGATCACTAAATGAAAACCCTGTCGCATCATCAGGGTTCCGGTCAAAATCAATGACCGTATCCTTCAGACCTCCAACCGTCCGGACTATAGGCAATGTTCCGTAAGCCATACTGTAGATTTGATTCAAACCACAAGCTTCGAACTCCGAAGGCATCAGAAAGAAATCACTTCCAGCTTCCACCAAATGAGCATATTCATTACTGTAAGCTTCAAAAAATGCACATTTTTCAGGATATTGAGATGCAATATTGTGCAACTGGTTAGCCATTTCCGGTTCACCGGTACCAACAATAGCAATCTGAACATCATTTCGCAGAAATTCACTCAAAATCGGTAATAAGTAATGAAATCCTTTCTGAGCCGTCAAGCGGCATACCATCCCAAAAAGAGGCACATCTCTTTTAGGCAGGTGGAAAGACTCTTGCAGCGCATTTTTATTCGCTAATTTGCCTTCAGCTACTGATTCAGCAGAAGAAGCATCGTAATTTTTCGGTAAATAAACATCTGTTTGTGGGTTCCACTCTGAGTAGTCACAGCCATTCAGAATTCCGTACAAATCCCTTGATCGACTGACAAAATCATCAACCAGTCCATGAGAACCTAAAGGGGTCATCAACTCCATCGCATAATTAGGACTAACAGCATTAACTCTGTCTGCATAAGCAATGCCCGCACGTAACATACTGATATAACCATATCCATATTGAAGATGTTCCATCCCCGATACATGCAATTCTGGTATCGACTGCAATTCATCGGCAGAAAATACACCTTTAAACATAGCATTATGAACGGTCAGAACACTCTTCATGTCTGCAAAATAATCGTCACTGACATAACGAACCTTCAGCAGAAAAGGAACCAATCCGGTATGCCAGTCATTAGCATGTATAACGTCGGGCTTTAAACCCAATTTGGGAAGTACATCCAAACTTGCAGAAGAGAAAAAGGCGAACCTGTCTCCATTATCCGCATAGGCTCTGTTATGCTCAGCATAAAGCTCCGGTCTGTTAAAAAAGTCATCGTTATCAATAAGAAAAACTTCTATACCGTTAAACTCGGCGCTTCTTACTTTATAAGGAGTATGCGGCCAATACGATAACTCGGTATCCAGTACAATCGGACAACTTTCAATATCAGGTACAGAACGATAAGCGGGCATAACAACCCGAACAGAAAGGCCTTTATCTTTTAATGCGATAGGGAGGGCCTTAGCAACATCCGCCAGCCCTCCAGTTTTCACAATCCCTTGCACTTCTGAAACAGTAAACCAAACATCGATTTGTTTCATGTCAAAATCCAACTTTCGCCCCTTTACTCACTACAACAACACCACCAGGTGAGACATGATAGCGTTTTCTATCTAACTCTAAGTCTTCACCAATTACTGTTCCGGGAGCAATTTCTACATCTTTGTCAATTATCGCGCGCTTGATAATACAATTTTCCCCAATTTTTGTATCACCAAGAACAACGGTTTCACTCAACATACAACCCGATGCAACATTACTACGATAGCCTAAAACCGATTTATAAATCTGACTTCCCTGCACATAGCTTCCCCCGGAAACCAAACTATCTGTTATCTTAACTCTATGATTTTCAACGTCAACAAAAGTTGCCGGTGGTAATGGAGGATAGTAAGTATGCAGTGGCCAGCTACGATTATAGAGAGAGAACTGTGGATCTTTGACCAATAAATCCATATGAGAAGCCCAGTATGAATCGATAGTACCGACATCCCGCCAGTAATGATCGATCTCTCCTTTTATCTTGTTAGATGAGAAGTCATACACATAAACGTCTCCACGAGGATACATTTTAGGAATGATATCCTTACCGAAATCATGACTTGAGTTTCGGTCAATACAGTCCTCACGGAGTTCAGAACAAAGTGCATCAGAATCAAAAATATAGTTCCCCATAGAGACTAACGCCCAATCAGGCTCTCCGGGAATCGATTTAGGATTACGTGGTTTTTCCTGAAATCCTACCATTTTCCCATTCTTATCCACTTCAATTACACCAAAGCCAGACGCATCTTTGATTGGCATTCTAATTGCTGATACGGTTAATTTTGCCTCCATTGATTTGTGATATTCAAGCATTTGCCTGACATCCATTTTATAGATGTGGTCCGAACCAAAAATACAGACGTAATCCGGTTCAGCGAGTTCAATAAAACGAATATTTTGATAGATAGCGTCAGCTGTGCCTTCATACCAACGTTTTCCATCTCTCATTTGTGCAGGTATAACATCAATAAAACGATCCGTAATACCTGAAACGTGCCACCCTTTTTTTAAGTGTAAATTTAAGGATTGTGATTTGAATTGGGTTAACACGTAAATCCGCATAATATCTGCGTTAACAAAATTATTAAGCGCAAAATCAATTAAGCGGTAGCTTCCCCCGAAAGGGACTGAGGGTTTACTTCGAGATTGAGTAAGAGGTCTTAAACGAGAACCTTCTCCCCCAGCTAAGATCATGCTTAATACACCAGCCATATTTTTATTTCTCCATCTACTTTCTTTTCATTCCTTGCCCAAAAATGAGACATTTTTTTTATGGGAATCTTTCTTACATCGCACATACAGTGCAACATGTTGTTTATAAGTTATCGAATTTTAAAAAGAATACAATGATAAAAACGTTAAGTTACGGCATCTGATATATTGTAATTTCAAAGTCACAACATTGGTCACATAAACAAAATAAGATTAGGACAAATTCAGAAAAAAGGATCAAAATTATAAATTAAGTCATATGACACCAAATTCTTTCTATTTCCAGTGTCGAAAAGCACAAAAAAAGCAGCCGAAGCTGCTTTTGGTAATTGTTATCATCTAAATCACTTCTTGCTTTTTTTCCGATTATCGGTAATCACCCAGTCACCGTCGATGTACAAAGCAGTCCAGCCAGTAGGTTTGCCATTCTCCTCAGAGCGGACATAGTGTTCTTTAGATTTTCGACTGAAGCGTATCACGGCAGGACGTCCGTCCGGGTCCTGTGCGGGCGCTGAAGCCAGATATTTGAATTTATCTGAGATACGCTCTTCATACTTAACAAACTCCTCAACAAGAGGCGCTCTGGTCTCTCTGGATTTAGGGAAATTGCTGGCAGCCATAAACAACCCGGATGCACCATCTCTGAGCACAAAATAGGCATCAGAGTTTGAGCATGGTAATTCAGGGAAGTGAACCGGATCTTCTTTTGGCGGTGCAACTTCACCATTCTTCAGTATTTTACGGGTGTTCTTACACTCTTCGTTAGTACATCCCATATATTTCCCAAACCGGCCATTTTTAAGCACCATATCGGCACCGCATTTATCGCATTCGACAACCGGCCCGTCATAACCTTTAACTTTAAACTCACCGAATTCGACTTCGTATCCATCACAATTAGGGTTATTACCACAAACATGAAGCTTTCTTTTCTCATCGATAAGATAAGCATCCATCGCTGTACCACAAATAGGACAACGTTTTTTTGCTCTCAGGGCCGCAGTCTCGACATCTTCTTCAAGAACATTGATGATACCCTCTTCATCACCGAGGTTTATGGTCGTCTTACAACGCTCTTTAGGAGGAAGAGCATATCCGGAACAACCAAGAAAGACGCCTGTGGATGCAGTGCGGATACCCATGGGACGAGAACAAGTCGGACACTCTATATCCGTAAGTACGATATGGTTTGGCTTCATGCCGCCTTCAGCTTCATCTTTTTCAGCGTCATTGAGCTCATCAGAAAAATCATGGAAGAAATTATCGAGAACCCCCTTCCAGTTCATATCACCTTCAGCAATCTTATCGAGCTTCTCTTCCATACGGGCAGTAAAGTCGTAGTTCATCAAATCCTGAAAGCTTTGGTCGAGACGATCCGTCACTATCTCGCCCATTTTTTCTGCATAAAAACGACGCTGTTCAACTTTTACATAACCACGATCCTGAATCGTTGAAATAATAGAAGCATAGGTAGATGGACGCCCAATACCTCTCTTCTCTAATTCTTTAACAAGAGCGGCTTCTGTATAACGTGCCGGTGGCTTGGTAAAGTGCTGTTTAGGATCCAGAGACTTCAGCGTCAGCGTATCGCCCAGCTTAACTTCAGGTAGTAGCTGATCTTCATTTTTACCCAAAGGACGTTGAACACGGGTCCAACCATCAAATTTCAGAATCCGGCCTTTTGCTTTTAATGTAAAATCGTCAGCTTTAACGCTAATGGTACTGGAAATGTATTTCGCAGGCGTCATCTGACAAGACACAAACTGATTCCAAATCAGTGAATACAGCTTGTGTCCGTCCGGATCCATACCTTTTAAATCCGCTTCAAGAACAGTCACATCTGATGGACGAATGGCTTCGTGTGCTTCCTGCGCATTTTCCTTACTGCCATATACATTCAATTTACCCGGCAGATAATTCTCACCATAATTGTCTGAAATGTATGCTCTGACAGCATCGATGGCTTCCGAACTTAAATTGGTCGAATCCGTACGCATATAAGTAATATACCCGGCTTCATACAACCGCTGAGCCAACATCATGGTTTTCTTAACCCCGTAACCGAGACGGGTACTGGCAGCCTGCTGCAAAGTAGACGTTATAAATGGTGCAGTCGGTTTACTTGATGTGGGTTTATCTTCCCGCTTACAGACTTCATAGGTAGCACGTTTCAGTGTCGCAAGCGCTGAATTGGTTTCTTCTTCGTTTCCGGGTCTGAACGATTCACCATTTTTCTGAGCGACTAATAGCTTTAACTGTTCTGAACCGGACGTTTCCGTATTTGCATTGATATCCCAGAACTCTTCCGGAATAAAGGCTTTGATTTCTCTTTCCCGTTCAACAAGCAGTTTTACGGCAACAGACTGAACTCTGCCGGCGGATAATCCCCGGGCAACTTTTTTCCACAATAATGGCGAAACCATAAAACCCACAACACGGTCCATAAAACGCCGGGCCTGCTGCGCATTTACGCCATCAATATTAACAACACCCGGATGCTCAAATGCCTGCTGAATCGCATTCTTTGTAATCTCGTTAAAGACAACACGTTTATAGCGATCTTCATCACCACCGATTATTTCTTTTAAATGCCATGCAATTGCTTCCCCTTCACGGTCCAAATCCGTTGCGAGATAAACATAATCTGCGTCTTTGGCCAGCTTCTGCAATTCAGCAACCACTTTTTCTTTGCCTGGAAGAATTTGATAATTGGCTTTCCACTCATGATATGGGTCAACACCCATTTTTTTCACTAATGAATTTCTTGCCTTCTCTTCCGCAGACAGGTTTTTGTTGGTTTTAGCTTTGGTTTTTTTTGTACTATTCGCTTGACCAGATGTAGGGAGATCGCGAACGTGACCGACACTAGACTTAACTATATAGTCTTTACCAAGATACTTATTAATTGTTTTCGCCTTGGCAGGAGACTCCACAATTACCAGTGATTTACTCATAATCGACCCAAATGTCCTTAATCACTATGCGAATCCAGAACTCGCAATATAAATATATTCTTTGAAAACTCTTCTTTTTTTAATATCGAGCGTTAAATGAATAAGATCAACCTGTTTTTTTAAATTGACTTCTGATTGCTCGACAATTGCTCTATTACTCATCATATATTGATTGAAACGAAAATAACTATCATTACATATTGAATACAAAGAGAAGGTGGTGTGCATTATGGGACAAAATTCATTATAAATGTCAAATAAACCATAACTATTTTACTTAACTGCTATTGATATCACAGCATATATCAATAAAATCGTTGCAATAATTATAGAGGAGAACAGTTATGAGTGATCTAAAACACATTCACAAAGATGAACTGCTAAATATTGCAAATAAAACACTTTCTGAACACGAACAATACATAGAAGGAATGAAAGTTACCGACGTTTCCGAGAGCAATAATTTCCTCATTTTTAAAGGCGACTATTTTCTGGATCCGGCCGGTTTACCAACAGCCCAAACGACGACAGCCTTCAACCTTTACAAGTACTTAGCTCATGCATTATCAAAAGAGTACACGCTAAACTAAGTTAACCGGGCAACATTGACGCCACCCGGTTTTTACTAGTAACACAGGCTAACTCAGACTTAGCCGGGCAAGCCTGTCAAAATAGTCCGGAAATGTTTTAGAGGTACATTTCGGATCATTAATTGTTACCGGTGTATTACTCAATGCAACCAATGAAAAACACATCGCCATCCGGTGATCATCATAAGTATCAATGGTAGCATGCACAAACTGCTCAGGAGGGGTAATAACTATATAATCTTCCCCTTCTTCAACCGTAGCCCCAACTTTACGCAACTCAGTAGCCATAGCCGCTAATCGATCCGTCTCTTTCACACGCCAGTTATAGACATTTCGTATGGTTGTTGTTCCATCCGCAAACAAGGCCGCAGTCGCAATTGTCATCGCAGCATCCGGGATATGATTAAAGTCCATATCAATGGCTTTTAACACGCCTCTACGGGCAATAACATAATCGTCCGCCCATTCTATTTCAGCGCCCATTTCAGCTAATGCATCAGCAAACCGGATATCACCCTGAATGCTGTTTTTGCCAATCCCGGTGACTTTAACTTCTCCACCTTTAATCGCAGCAGCGGCTAAAAAATAAGAGGCTGAAGATGCATCACCTTCTACCAATAATTTCCCCGGAGACTGATATTGCTGGCCAGCCGTAATAACAAATTCTTTATAATCGTGATTACTTACCGTTACACCGAATTTTTGCATGATATCAAGCGTAATATCGATATAGGGCTTAGAAACCAAATCACCAACGATTGAAATCGTTATATCTTCCGATGCCAGTGGGGCTGCCATTAAAAAAGCTGTTAAAAACTGACTTGATATCGAACCATCGATTTCAACCCGTCCACCATTTAAGCCTGTCCCTTTGATCTTCAACGGAGGAAAACCGCTGTTCTCCAGATATTCGATATCAGCACCTGACTGACGTAACGCGTCAACCAAATGGCCAATTGGGCGTTCTTTCATACGGGGTTCCCCCGTCAAAACAAATTCACCTTCTGACAAAGTCAATGCGGCAGCAAGCGGCCTCATTGCCGTTCCGGCATTTCCAAGAAACAGTTCCAGTGATTCTTTTGACAAGAATGGATGACCTAATCCTTCTACTTCACAAACCGTTTTATCCTCAGATAATGTGTACTGAACACCTAGTTTCTTCAGGGCATTCAGCATGTGTCTGATATCATCGCTGTCCAGCAGATTTGTTAATGTTGTTTTACCGACTGCAAGAGCAGCCAGTAACAAAGCTCGGTTTGATACACTTTTTGAACCAGGCAGGTTCACCTCTCCATTAATTGATTTAACAGGCGGTAACGTTAGGCTTTCCATCTAATGTGATTAATCCTTGACGCCCTACTTTTCCAGAGAGTAAGGCGAATAATTCTTCGTATGGTGAGACTAACGAAATTTTGGGGGTTTCTCTAGATCTAATTAGCACTTTTATCGGAATTAATAGTCTTTATCTACCCGAACACCATCTTTAAAATACAGGATTCTGACTTTATCATTACGGAGAAAAATCATCTGTCGGTCAACATCCTGGATAACATCGATTAACTGTCCGTCCTTAGTTCTGATTAGCAAATCAACACCTTCATCATGCATTTCATACGGTTGGCTTACATAATGATTTGTCACAGCAGCACCGGCAACGGTTCCGACAATCGTCGCCAGTCCTTTTCCCCGACCACCTCCAAACTGATGTCCAATCACACCACCGGCAACCGCCCCCAAAAATGTTTTCAGACCATTATTTTTTGCATATTCAATCTCTGTGCTATTAAAATAGCGAACAGAGTCCACTGTTCCGAATACTACTTTGTCGACAGGTCTTGCAACATTTCTCTGATAACCTGCATTGGCAAAAAAGGGTAAAAAACTTAATATCAATACAACCCAACGCATGAATTTCTCCGTATATGACAATTTATTTAACTGAGCTTAGTCCAGAATGTGTGAATTTCCCATCGCCCTTTGACGCACTTGATGAGCCAAACGGACTACTCGCTTTTGGTGGCGACCTGCAACCGGAAAGGATTCTTTATGCTTATCAACATGGCATCTTTCCCTGGTATGGGCCAAACGAACCCATCTTATGGTGGAGTCCGGCACCACGTGCCGTATTTAAACCTATGACATACAAACCCGCGAAGAGTGTTAAAAAATTCCAGAGAAAGACACAATTTTTGGTCAGTATTAATAAAGATGCAGACTCTGTCATAGATTTTTGTGCCTCAACCCGGACACAAGAAGAAACCTGGCTTAATCAGGATATGAGAACGGCATATAAAACATTACATAAACAAGGATATGTGCATTCCGTTGAAGTATGGCACGATAGTACTCTGGTAGGGGGGTTATACGGTGTCCTGATCGGTTCACTATTTTGTGGTGAGTCCATGTTTTCGCTGGAATCAAATGCTTCTAAAATCGGATTATGGTTTTTCTGTCATCATTTTGCTGCCAATGGAGGAAGACTGATTGATTGTCAGGTGATAAACCCTCACTTAAAATCATTGGGAGCAACTGAAATGAGCAGAGAGCGTTTTTTATCAACCCTGACTATTTGTAAAAATGAGCAAGTCACTTCCTCATGTTTTTCAGCTCAATGGCTAACTCAACCAGAAGACTAAAAAGATCTTAATATGCAGAGCATTCAGATAGGACTAACAAAAGAGCACCCCTGTAGTTATCTAGATGGACAAAAAGAGCGTGTTGCGGTAGCAATCGACCCTAAAATGCAAACCGCAGAGAATTATGAAATTCTGTTAGCCAATGGATTTCGCCGAAGTGGAGCCACTATTTATAAGCCATATTGTAAGCATTGCTCACAATGTCAGGCACTACGAGTTGATGTCATGAATTTTATTCCATCTCGCAGTCAGAGACGGGTGATAAACAAATCCAGGCATTTGCGATTTGAATTAAAAGACAGACTTGATAGCGAATGGTTTTCTCTGTACGCCGATTATATCGCAAAGCGACATAATACCGGCTCAATGTATCCTCCGGATAAAAAGGAATTTGAACATTTTGCATCCTGTCCCTGGCTTCAAGTCAATTATCTTCATATCTACGACGAGGATAAACTTATCGCGATTGCTGTGATGGACGTATTACCTGATTGTGCCAGTGCATTTTATACTTTTTTCGACCCGGAAAATTCTTTATCTCTGGGAACTGTCGCAGCAATTTTTCAGATTGAATACTGCAAATTGGCACAAAAACAATGGCTATATCTCGGTTATCAGATAGACTCTTGTCCGGCAATGAACTATAAAGTTCGATTTCACCCTCATCAAAGGCTAGTAAATCAGCTTTGGCGAGGGTAAAATACGGGCCAACTTTACTAATCTCGTTTTTGGCGACACTTATGGGTCGTCATTTCCGCCACATTTTCTAAAGAGGATTAAATGGCTAAAGAAGACGTAATTGAAATGCAGGGAACTGTCCTTGATACTTTACCGAATACCATGTTTCGAGTTGAATTAGAAAACGGTCACGTAGTGACAGCACACATTTCAGGAAAAATGCGTAAAAATTATATCCGTATTCTTACTGGAGACAAAGTGACTGTAGAGATGACTCCTTACGATCTTTCTAAAGGTCGCATCGTCTTCCGTGCTCGTTAATATCCCGAGAATATCTCAACAAAAAACGGAGCATATGCTCCGTTTTTTGTTCCTGTTTATTCCAGAGAAGTGACTTAGTGAATAGCTTCTTCTTTTCTACCCACACAAACAAAAGACAATTTATCATTCCCTTTGTCTAAAGATACTTTCACTGTTCCGCCATCAACCAGAGAACCGAACAGAAGTTCATTGGCGAGAGGTTTCTTAACCTGCTCCTGTATGGCCCGGGCCATTGGACGAGCCCCCATCGTCTTATCGTACCCTTTGACTGCAAGCCAGTCTCTGGCTGCCTGATCGACTTCGAGTGAAACCCCTCTGGCATCAAGCTGAACCTGTAATTCAACAATAAATTTGTCCACAACCTGATGGATAACTTCTTCATCTAAACTACTGAACCAAATGATATTATCTAACCGATTACGAAATTCAGGGGTAAAGACTTTCTTAATTACAGCCATTGCATCATGGCTGTGATCCTGCTGGATAAGCCCGATGGATTTTTTCACGGTTTCCTGAACACCCGCATTGGTGGTCATCACTAAAATGACATTGCGGAAGTCCGCTTTTCGTCCGTTATTATCAGTTAGAGTACCATTATCCATGACCTGTAATAGCAGATTAAAAATATCTGGATGCGCTTTTTCAATTTCATCCAGCAAAACCACGGAATGAGGATGTTTTATCACCGCATCCGTCAACAGTCCTCCCTGATCAAAACCGACATAACCCGGAGGCGCTCCGATCAAGCGACTCACCGAATGACGCTCACCATATTCCGACATATCAAACCGAAGCAGCTCTATGCCCATTAGTTTCGATAGCTGAACCGTCACTTCTGTTTTACCGACACCTGTCGGACCGGCAAACAAAAACGAGCCAACAGGCTTGTTCTCTGCACCCAACCCGGCCCGCGATAATTTAATCGCTTCAGTCAAAACATCAATGGCCTGATCCTGACCAAAGACCAACATTTTCATCTTATCATCCAGATTCTGTAACACATCTTTATCACTGGCTGACAAAGATTTTTCCGGAATACGGGCAATTTTGGCTACCATGGCCTCAATATCACCAACACTAACCGTTTTTTTACGGCGGCTCACCGGAACAAGACGAGCTCTGGCACCAGCTTCATCAATAACATCAATGGCCTTATCCGGTAAATGTCTTTCATTGATGTATTTCGCCGATAACTCAACCGCCGCTCTTAAGGCTTCTTTGGTATAACGAACATCGTGATGCGCTTCATATTTCGGTTTCAGCCCCATCAGAATTTTTGTTGTATCATCAATGGATGGTTCAACAACATCAATTTTCTGGAAACGTCTGGATAACGCCCGTTCTTTTTCAAAAATATTATTATATTCCTGATATGTGGTCGAACCAATACAACGTAGCTGCCCACTACTTAATAATGGCTTAATCAGATTAGCGGCATCAACCTGACCACCCGATGCCGCTCCGGCACCAATAATAGTGTGAATCTCATCTATAAACAGAATCGCATCATCTTCACGTTCTAACTGTTTCAAAATATTTTTAAAACGCTTTTCAAAATCTCCCCGATACTTAGTTCCGGCTAATAATGAACCAATATCCAGCGAATAAATCACACTGTTCTTAATGACATCCGGAACCTGTCCCTGAACAATTCGCCAGGCAAGACCTTCCGCAATCGCCGTTTTCCCAACCCCGGCTTCACCAACAAGTAATGGATTATTTTTACGACGACGGCAGAGAACCTGAATGGTGCGTTCTAATTCAGCATCCCTACCAATCAGTGGATCGATCTTACCCTGTGCAGCCTGATGATTTAAATTTGCAGCAAAGTTATCTAAGCGATCTTCGGTATTGGTTTCTTCCGGAGATTCACCAAAAGCATCCGATGATGAATCACCATCACCGGAATCAGAAAGCTTTGTAATTCCATGGGAAATAAAATTAACGATATCAAGGCGGCTGACATCATGTTTTTTCAGAAGAAACGCAGCTTGTGATTCCTGCTCACTAAAAATAGCGACTAACACATTTGCTCCACTCACTTCGCTCCTGCCTGAAGACTGGACATGAAACACCGCTCTCTGCAGTACTCTCTGAAAACTTAATGTTGGTTGTGTTTCACGAGTTTCATCATTTTCAGGTATAAGAGGAGTTGTCTGATCAATAAAAACATTTAATTCACCCCGAAGGTCATCAAGATTTGCACCGCATGCGACTAACGCATCCTTAGCTGCATCATTATCCAATAATGCAAGCAGGAGGTGTTCAACGGTCATATATTCATGTCGTTTATCTCTGGCTCGGGCAAACGCACCATTCAAACTGGACTCTAATTCTTTGTTAAGCATTGTGACCTCCTCAAGGAACGATCAATGTATCGTTCTGGCAAGATTTAAGCTCGTTCCATCGTACATAACAACGGGTGTTCGTTTTCCCGAGAATACATCGTTACCTGCGCAACTTTGGTCTCAGCGACTTCAGCCGTAAATGTTCCACACACTGCTTTACCCTCATAATGAACTGCTAACATCGTTTGCGTTGCTTTTTCGATATCCATCGTAAAAAACCGTTGCAGCACATCAATAACAAAATCCATCGGAGTGTAATCATCATTTAGCAATAACACGTTATACATTGCTGGTGGTTGTACAGCTGTTTTTTCTTTCTCCAGTAAATCTGAGTCTGGAGTCACCCATTCAAAATGTTTACTCATAATGGCCGACTTTTCTTAGAGAGTTTTCCTTCTAATTATAAGTTTGAAATATTCTCAACAAACCAGGTAGACTGCGCCAACTGTTACCATAATCGTTCGTTCAGAGAAAAACATCTCTTACTTAGAGACTAATGCAGCAATTGTATCGCTGCAAATAAAAGATTGCCATTTAGTTCAATAAGTTTGTCAGATTAATATCGTGAAAAGCGCCCCCTCACAAATACCCTATCTTTTAGTTACAGAAATGTAAACACAATACCGATTTGTTGCAATCATTAGCATATTTATACGTTTTTACTATTGACTGTGCTTAATAAACCGCTAAATTGGTTGATTAGTGAGTGATTTTTAGTAACGAGTTACTGATATTATTCACAGAATCGAAACAAATTTGTAAACAAACATTTCCGTTTCGCGGTCAATACTATTTCCAGTAAACTAAATGCATGAGGGATGTATAGCATGGCTACAGGTACAGTAAAATGGTTTAATAACGCTAAAGGATTTGGCTTCATATGTCCGGAGGGAGAAGATGGGGATATCTTTGCACACTATTCCACTATTCAAATGGACGGATATCGTACTCTGAAAGCAGGCCAGGTGGTTTCTTACGAAGTCGAGCAAGGCCCAAAAGGCTATCACGCCAGTTCGGTCGTTCCGATCGAAGCACAACAGGCGAAATAATGTCTTGAATTCGTACCCGGCTGAACCATTTTATACGTCGACGTATTCACAGTGAGACAAAACCCGCCAATGGCGGGTTTTATTGCAATTAAAGACCGGAAATAATCGAATTCAGTGATTCACTGGGCCTCATCAGTTTAGAAACGAGACTAAGTTCAGGTAAATAATACCCACCCAAATCGGCCGCTTGCCCCTGAATGCTATTTAACTCATTCATAATTTGAGCTTCATTCTCAGATAATGCTTTACTTACCGGTGCGAACTCAGCCGCAAGCGCTTTATCCTGAGTCTGCTCTGCCAAAGCCTTAGCCCAATACATAGCAAGATAGAAATGGCTTCCCCGATTATCGATATCCCCGACTTTACGGGAAGGAGACTTATTATTATGCAAAAATTCACCGGTTGCTTTATCCAAAGTTTCCGCCAGCACTTTTGCTTTCTCATTTCCGGTAACAAGGCTTAAATGCTCAAGAGATGCAGCCAGAGCCAAAAATTCGCCCAAAGAGTCCCAACGCAGATGGTTTTCTTTCACAACCTGACTGACATGTTTTGGCGCTGAACCACCGGCCCCAGTTTCAAATAGACCACCACCATTCATAAGAGGAACAATGGAAAGCATTTTTGCTGAGGTTCCAAGTTCCAAAATTGGGAATAAATCCGTCAGATAATCACGCAAAACATTACCGGTAACAGAAATCGTATCCTGTCCAGCTTTACATCTTTCAAGTGAGTATTTTGTTGCCTCAACCGGTGAAAGAATCTTAATCTCCAACCCGGAAGTATCGTGTTCCGGAAGATACGTTTTCACTTTTTTAATCAGCTCGACATCATGAGCTCTGTTTTCATCAAGCCAGAAAACAGCAGGAGTCTGACTCAACCGGGAACGGGTAACAGCAAGCTTTATCCAATCCTGGATCGGTGCATCTTTTACCTGACACATACGGAATAGGTCGCCCTCTTCAACTGGTTGTTGTAAGAGAATGTCACCGGATTCAACATCAACCACGTTCACTACGCCTTGAGCTGACATAACAAACGTCTTATCATGAGAACCATATTCTTCTGCTTTCTGTGCCATCAGACCAACATTAGGAACCGTCCCCATTGTTGTTGGATCAAAAGCACCATGTTCCTTACAAAAATCGATCACGGCCTGATAAACACCAGCATAACAACGATCAGGAATCACGGCTTTTGTATCATGCTGCTGACCATCCGGTCCCCACATTTGACCAGAAGTTCTAATCATTGCAGGCATAGAGGCATCGACAATAACGTCACTCGGCACATGTAAATTGGTTATTCCTTTGTCGGAATCAACCATTGCCAGTTTCGGGTTGTGCTCATAAACAGCCGCAATATCCGCTTCAATTTCTTTTTTCTGGACATCGGACAGAGAAGCAATTTTTGCGTAAACATCACCGATGCCATTATTCGCATCAACGCCTAAATCGTCAAATACCGCCTTGTGCTTTTCAAATACGTCTTTGTAGTACTCTTTTACGGCATAACCAAAGATGACTGGATCGGAGACCTTCATCATGGTTGCTTTGAGGTGAAGAGAGAACAAAACATCCTGAGATTTTGCATCTTCAATTTCCTGACGATAAAAATTCACCAGCGCCGATTTGCTCATTACGGATGTATCGATAATTTCCTTATCCAACAATTTGAATTCTGGTTTCAGCGTTGTTTCTGTACCATTTGAACCCACAAACGTAATAGCAATATTTTTCTCACCATCCGTTGTCAGCGATTTTTCGCTGCCAAAAAAGTCATGTCCCTGCATACTGGCAACATGAGACTTGGAAGTTTTGCTCCAGGCCCCCATAGAATGCGGATTTGTTTTCGCATAATCTTTCACTGACGCAGGAGCTCGTCGATCAGAGTTACCCTCTCGCAAAACCGGATTAACAGCACTGCCTTTAATTCGGTCATAAGTTGCTTTTATCGCCGATTCCTTTTCATCTTTCGGTTCATCCGGATAATCCGGTAAAGCATACCCTTTTGACTGAAGTTCTTTGATCGCAGCCCGTAATTGCGGAATGGAAGCAGAAATATTAGGTAATTTAATAATATTTGCGTCTGGAGTCTGTGCCAGTTCACCTAATTCACTTAGTGCATCACCAATTTGCTGATTTTCAGTCAGATAATCTGGAAAGTTAGCAATGATACGCCCCGCCAGTGAAATATCACGCGTCTCCACAGCAATGCCTGAGGATTTAGTAAAAGACTTGATAATCGGAAGCAAGGAATGCGTTGCTAGTGCAGGAGCCTCATCGGTAATTGTATAAATAATAGTAGGCTTATTTGTAGACATAAAATTTCCCTATTTTATCTGGCAATCATCTATTGCCCAATACTTGATGCATTGTATGTCACACGAGGTCGTGCGAGATGAAGGCCAAAGTGTACGCGTATTTTCTAAAAAAATCACACAAATCATTATCTTAATGAGATTTTTGATACTTAATTCACCAAAAAACATGAATTCCCTATCATATAGGCAACCAGATTGATTATAATTAGTGCGACTTTAAGTTTGCGTTGTTTTTTATTATATGACACATTCTGAGATTTTAGATTGTAGCCCATTAAAACAACTTAGAAAACTTTTTCATTCATCACATTTACAAAATCGTAAGGACGTTAACATGGCTAGCCGCCTTGGCAAACGAACTCATAACCAATCACGGCTCTCCAGCACAAGAAGCCGTAATCAAAAATCCCGCCTAAAAAAGCACAATTCAAACCGGAGACGCTCTAACCGTAATAACGCTATCCACCTGGAACAAAGAAAAGTCATTATTTTTAACAAACCGTTCGACACTCTAAGTCAGTTTACAGATGGAGAAGGACGCCAGACTCTTGCTGATTTTATCCCAGTAAAAGAAGTATACGCTGCCGGAAGACTCGACCGGGATAGTGAAGGATTAATGGTTCTGACCAATGATGGTTCTCTTCAGGCTCAGTTAACTCAGCCAGGATCGAAATCACCCAAAACGTACTGGGTTCAGGTTGAAGGCGATCCAAGCGAAGAAGATTTAGAAAAATTACGCTCCGGTGTTGAACTAAAAGACGGGATGACACTTCCGGCTCAAATTAAAATCATTCCCCAACCTGATATATGGCCCAGAAACCCTCCGGTAAGATTCAGGGCAACCATTCCTACAACATGGTTAGCGATTACGATCATTGAAGGGCGGAACAGACAAGTCAGACGTATGACAGCTCATATCGGCTTTCCGACACTACGACTGATAAGAGCGTCAATCGGAAATATTTCGCTGAACGATTTAGAACCGGGAGAGTGGAAAGAAATCAGCCTCCCATAACAGGAGACTGTCTCATAACATAAACTCAGTAACAGTCAGACTATCGTATTATTTATGTCTTTCTTTTAGTTTATTGACAACATCACTAACGGAAAGCTCCTGATCGTTCAGAAGCACAAGCAGGTGATAAATCAGGTCAGCTGATTCACAAATCAGTTCCTCTTTGTCACCCGCCGTTGCCGCAAGCGCAACCTCAACGCCCTCTTCGCCAACCTTTTGCGAGATACGTTTTGTACCGCGGGCATATAAACTGGCAGTATATGAGGTCTCTGGATCGGATTGTTTACGTTCTCCCAGAAGAGTTTCAAGCTGATGAAGCCACACCATTTGAGACTCTTCCTGCTTATCACCATCCCAACAGGTTGTTGTCCCTTTATGGCAAGTAGGGCCAACAGCATTGACTTTGACCAATAACGTATCTTGGTCACAATCTAATGAGATGTTTTTCAAATGTAAAACATTGCCTGAAGTCTCACCTTTGGTCCATAACCGTTGTTTGGTACGGGAGAAAAACGTTACTTTGCCTGTATCAATCGTTTTAGCCAGTGCGTCTTTATCCATATATCCCATCATCAGGACCTGACTCGAAGTGAAATCCTGAATAATGGCAGGAACCAACCCGTCAACTTTTGCCCAGTCAATACGACTACTCAGGGTTTCTAAGGGTTGTGCTATTTCACTCATTTTCTTACTCCGATACCTTGTGTTCTTAAATAGGCTTTTAATTCGCCAATATTAATGATTTGTTTATGAAAAACAGATGCAGCCAGAGCACCATCAACATTTGCTTTTATAAATGCTTCTGAAAAATGTTCCATTGCACCGGCACCACCAGAAGCAATCAATGGGACACAGCAAACATCACGGACCATATTCAGCTGTTCGATATCATACCCGTTGCGAACACCATCCTGATTCATCATATTCAATACAATTTCGCCTGCGCCTCGTTTCTGTACTTCCTGAACCCAATCGCGGGTTTCCCAGCTTGTTGCCTTAGTCCGTTCTTCATCACCCGTAAACTGATATACCTGATATTTCCCGGTTTCTTTATCAAAATAGGAATCGATTCCGACGACAATGCACTGTACTCCGAAACGATCGGCCAGGTCAGTAATCAGCTCCGGATTAGCCAGTGCCGGGGAATTAATCGACACTTTATCGGCACCAAATTCTAAAATACGCGCAGCGTCTTCTGCCGATTTAATACCACCTGCGACACAAAATGGAATATCAATGACTTCGGCGACTTTAGCCACCCAGCTTTTATCGACAACACGGCCATCACTCGATGCCGTAATATCATAAAAAACTAACTCATCGGCACCCTCTTCGGCATACCGTTTAGCCAGAGGAACAATATCACCGATGATCTCATGATTCCGAAATTGTACCCCTTTAACAACCTGACCATCTCTTACATCAAGACACGGGATTATTCGCTTTGCCAACATTCGAATGCCTCCTCTGCTGTGAATTTACCATCTAATAGAGCCCGACCGACAATGACACCGGCAACGCCTGTTCCCTTTAATGCCTCAATATCTTCAAGACTCCCGATACCACCAGAAGACTGAAATGAAATTTGTGGGTATTGTTTACAAAGATCAACATAAAGTCCGACATTTGAACCGGCAAGTGTGCCATCCCGGGAAATATCGGTGCAAAGAACATGTTTCAGACCTACCGTTAAAAAGTCATCAATCAATGTTTCTATCGTGACACCTGAATCTTCCTGCCACCCTGACACTGCCACTTTTTTTACGCCGTTTGCATCGATATTGACATCAAGCGCCAGAACGATATGCTCTGCGCCAAATTTCGTGAACCACGATTTGACCAAATCCGGACTCTTAACTGCTGTTGAACCGACAACAACCCTCTCAGCACCGGCTTCAAGCAGATCAGCAACGTCCTGTTCCGTTCTCACTCCTCCACCAATCTGAATATTGGCCGGAGTACTTTCTAACAAGGTTTTAATCAAAGATAACTGCCTTGCCGATGTATCTTTTGCACCTGTTAAATCAACCAAATGTAACCAGTTTGCACCGGCCTGATGATAAAGATTAAATTGTTCTGACGGGTTCACTTTATATTCAGTTACCTGACCATAATCACCCTGAAATAACCGGACCACCTGACCATCAATTAAATCTAATGCTGGAATTATCACAACGCTTTCCTTGTGTTATAGCTCTAAAAAGTTTTTCAGCAGCTTCGCGCCTGCTTTGCTGGAACGTTCAGGATGAAACTGAACGCCGTAGTAGTTACCACTCTGAACCGCTGCCGTAAACGGGTTGCCATAATCACATTGAGCAATCGTATAATCACCAACAGGCATTGCAAAGCTATGGACAAAATAAAAATATTCGCCCTCTTCAATGCCTCTAAAAAGCGGATTACCAGCAGTTGCAGAAACTGTATTCCACCCCATGTGCGGTAACGGTAATTCTCCGGTTTCCATCAAACGGACTTCGCCATCACAAAGACCTAAACAATCCACAATTTCGTTGGCTTTCCGGCCCTTCTCTTCAGAAAGTGTACCCAGCAACTGCATTCCCAGACAAATACCCAATACCGGCTTATCAACTTTTTTTACCAACTCAATCAGATTGCGCTCTTTCAGATTCTTCATTGCCTCACTGGCGGTTCCGACTCCCGGCAGAAAAAGCTTATCTGCACTCAAGACCACCTCAGGATCCTTAGATATCGTGACATCATAACCAAGGCGTTGAATAGCAAACCGGACAGAAGAAACATTGGCACAACCGGTATCTATAATTACCACTTTCTGATCAGTCATTAGAGTACTCCTTTACTACTGGGAAGCTCATTCCCCTCGACTTTAATTGCCTGACGTAAAGTTCGTCCAAACGCTTTAAACAAACTTTCTATGATATGATGATCATTCACACCCGTAGAAGAAAGATGTAGCGTACAGGCCATTGTATCGGTCAGAGAACGGAAGAAGTGATAAACCATCTCCGTAGAAAAATCACCAACGTCTTCCCGGCTAAACTTCGCATCAAATTTGAAATAAGGCCGACCGGAGATATCAAGCGCACACTGCGCCAGACATTCATCCATAGGTAAGGTAAAACCAAACCGGCCAATGCCACGTTTATCACCCAACGCTTCTTTGATTGCCTGCCCCAGTGCCAGTGCAGTATCTTCGATGGTATGGTGGTCATCGATGTGTAGATCCCCTTTCACTGACAGCTTTAACTGAAACCTGCCATGTGTGGCGATCTGATCGAGCATATGATCAAAAAAGCCGATTCCTGTTTCAATTGAATTTCCACCGGTTTCATCCAGATTAACAAAAACCGATATATCCGTTTCTTTCGTTTTTCTCTCGACTTTTGAGATTCTTGGCCGTGTGGTTAATAACTTAACAATCGCAGGCCATGACATTGTGTCAGGATTATACTGAATCCCTTTAACCGCCATATTTTCAGCCAGCTGCATATCAGTAGGTCTGTCACCGATCACTGCCGACTGTTGAAAATCCACTTTCCCCTGCTGCAAATAATCTTTAACTAAACCAAGTTTTGGTTTGCGACAGGTGCAATCCTCATGATCGAAATGAGGACAGATTAAAACATCATCAAATATGACGCCCTGAGATTCAAATATTTCCATCATCATATTATGCGGAGCATCAAAATCATGCTGAGGATAACTGTCCGTTCCTAAACCATCCTGATTCGTCACCATCACTAAACGATACCCGGCTTCCTGCAAAGTAAGCAAACTCGGAATAACGAACGGCTCCAGTTTAAGTTTATCAAGACGGTCAACCTGAAAATCGATGGGTGGCTCAACGATTAACGTTCCGTCCCGATCGATAAATAATATTTTCTGTTGCTTGCTCACGGAATAAATCCTTTTTTAACTGAGTCACTATGATTCTAAATAACTACGCAGGAAACTGAGCGTTCTTTCACACTCTTCCCGGCTACCGACACTGATACGAATGCAATCTTCGACCGGAGAATTTCTCAGAATAATCCCCTCATTCCAGGCGGCTTTAAAAACAGCATCACCAGCAGGGAACTTCACCAATAGAAAATTACCCCAGCCATCAAAAACCGTCACACCATCCAAAATAGACAATCCGGCCTGTAGATAAGCCTTATTCGCATTAAGATCAAGAACCTGACGTTTAGTCCGGGCCCTTCCGGCTTCAGACAATGCTTCGGATGCAATTTCCGCAACCGGCTTAGGGATCGGATATGGCGCGATCACTTTCATGAGCACACCAATGATTTCCTGATTGGCTAAAGTAAAACCGCAACGAAGCCCTGCCAGTGCAAACGCTTTTGACAGCGTTCTTAAAATAGCCAGATTCGGATAAGAACGAATCAATTCTGACACGGAAGACTCCGGAGAAAAATCAATGTACGCTTCATCAATCACCACAATGGCCTTATTCTGAGTCATTTCTAATAACGTTTTAATATCCTGCTGATCAACCAGATTACCGGTCGGATTGTTCGGACTGCAAACAAAAATGACTTTCACGCTATCAAGGCTCTGACGAATCGCCGCCAAATCCAGCTGCCAGTCATCAGTCAGTGGCACTGTTTTACGTTCAACCCCAATGGTTTCCGCGCTGATAGCATACATACCGTAAGTCGGCGGACAATACAGAATGGCATCTTCACCCGGTTCACAATAGGCACGTATCAGTAATTCAATACCCTCATCTGCTCCCCTTGTAGCAATCACCTGATCAGCAGACACTCCGGCATAAGAAGCATAAGCCGTAATAAGTTCTTCAGGCTGACATTCCGGATAGCGGTTTAATTCATTCAATGCCGGAGAATATTCATTCGAATAAGGGGATTCATTGGCATTTAGCCAGATATCACCAGTTCCACCTATTCGGCGTGCTGACAGATAAGGTGTCAATTGCTGAACTTGTTTTCTTGCTAGTTTTTCCATGATTCTTACTTCCCTTCGGCTAACTTTTCAACACGAAGAGTGACTGCCCTTTTATGCGCATCCAACCCTTCCGCTTCCGCCATGGTGACAACCGTTGGAGCCAGTAATTTCAAGCCGTCAGACGTTAATTCCTGAACGGTCATACGCTTACAGAAATCAGCAAGCCCTAAACTGGAATATGTTCTTGTGTAACCATAAGTCGGTAAAACATGGTTTGTACCGGAAGCGTAATCACCGGCCGATTCAGGTGACCAGTTACCCAGAAAAATAGAGCCGGCATTATCCAGTAAAGGTAACAGTTCTCTTGGCTCACGGGTCTGAACAATAAGGTGCTCAGGGCCATAATAATTTGAAATTGAAACGGCTTGAGTTAATGACTCAGCGACAATAATCAGGCTTGAAGAAAGTGCTTTTTCAGCAATCTCAGCACGGGAAAGCAGAGCCAACTGAGATGTCACTTCTTCGGTGACTTGATCTGCAATTACTGGTGACGGTGTAACAAGAACAACCTGAGAATCGGGACCATGTTCGGCCTGACTAAGAAGATCTGCCGCAATAAACGCCGGTTCTGCCGTTTCATCCGCAATCACCATCACTTCGGAAGGGCCAGCGGGCATATCGATTGCCGCACCACGAAAATCATTGCTTACCTGACGTTTCGCTTCCGTCACATAGGCATTACCCGGGCCAAATATTTTGTCTACTTTGGCAACAGTTTCAGTGCCATAGGCCATTGCAGCAATAGCCTGACCGCCACCGACATTATAAACTTCATCAATTTTACATAGCCTGGCTACATATAAAATCTCATCTGCGATGGGAGGAGGCGAACACAATACCACTTTGCGGCAGCCGGCAATCTGAGCCGGCACACCCAGCATCAAAACAGTGGATGGTAACGGAGCGCTACCACCGGGAATGTATAAACCGACAGTATTAACAGGCCGGGTAACCTGCTCGCAAACAACACCCGGCATAGTTTCAACTTTTACTAGCTGAGGTTTCTGAGCTTTATGAAATTTACTGATATTTGTATATGCCTGCTCTAAAGCCGCCTTCATTTCCGCAGACAGCCGGTCACAGGCGGCGTCAATTTCCTCACCGGACACCCGGATAGAAGAGGTTTCAACCTTATCGAATTTTGCAGTCAGCTCGCGAAGAGCACTGTCCCCTTCACTTTGAACTTTTGCAATAACGTCTGAGACGGCCGCTTTGATATTGGCGCCTTCTGTCACGGCAGGCCGTTCCAGAATTGAAGTTTGTTGTTCTTTACTTAACGATTGCCATGCAACTGTTCTCATTTCCCTACTCCATCATTTTCTCAATTGGTAAAACCAGAATAGAGCTGGCACCCAATGCTTTAAGCTGTTCCATGGTTTCCCAGAACAAATTCTCAGAACTGACCAGATGTACCGCCATACGAGATTTGTCAGCAGAAAGAGGAAGGACTGTCGGATCTTCTGCTCCCGGTAATAATTCTTTGATTTCCTGAAGTTTCTCAACAGGAGCGTGCAGCATGATATATTTTGATTCTTTCGCCTGTTGAACTCCGTTCATACGGGTCAGCAGTCTTTCAATTAGATCCGCTTTATCTGACTCAAACTCACCGGTACGCTGGATCAACGTCGCTTTCGATTCAAATATCACCTCCACTTCTTTCAGGCCATTTGCTTCCAGCGTTGCACCCGTTGACACCAAATCCGCAATGGCATCGGCCAGTCCGGCACGGGGAGCAACTTCAACAGAACCGGTCAACATACACGTTGTGAAGGGGATATCACGACGATCCATGTAAGATTTAAGAATATGTGGATACGTTGTCGCAATACGCATGCCTTTCAAATCTTCAGGGCCGTTATACTGTTTTTCCTTATCCACAGCGATTGATAAGTGGCAACCACCAAAATCAAGACGGCGAAGGGTAATGAAATCGTTCTGAACTTTCTGAACAGCACGGTTTAAACGAACTTCTTCGAGTTCATTTTCGCCAATGAAGCCAAGATCCACAACACCATCCATAATCAATCCGGGAATATCGTCATCCCTAACCAGTAGTAAATCGATTGGCATATTCAGCGAGTGCACAACCAGACGCTCGCCCATGACATTAAATTTCACTCCACACTGTTTTAGCAGAGTCATGCATTCTTTACTTAAGCGACCTTTTTTTTGTATTGCAATTCTTAGTCGTTGTGTTGGCATTACATTATTCCTTTATTTTGTAAATTCTGTTTTGTTTGTCAGGCGAAAAAGAAAAAACCCTCGGGAGCCAAGCTCCCGAGGGTTTTAACAAATTCTTTAGATGTTAACCTCCGGGAGTATCTGTCTCCCGGGTATGCGCTCATCTCCCCGAAAGACGATTAGGGATGATGATGGTGATGAAAAGTAATTTCAAAAAGGCGCATACTAATTTAACTCATTTCGTTGTGTTGGATTCACCTTACACTAAGAAATACATAATTTTCAAGCTTAAATTTCATTTTTTTATTTTATATCATGCAAAGAAAAAAGAGAGACAATGCCTCTCTTTTAATTCATTGAATTACAAAATATTATGCTAAATCGGGCTGTACCTGCTTCGCACCACTTAATTTTGACATACCGGAACAAATAACCACAAACGCAACCGACGCTGCAGAAAAAGACATAAATGTCGAATCCGTCAGACCTAAAACCACATATCCGACAACAGACACAAGTGCAACTGCCAACGCATAAGGCAACTGAGTAGACACATGATCAATATGATGACATCTTGCTCCTGTAGACGACAGAATTGTTGTATCCGAAATCGGAGAACAGTGGTCACCGAAGACTGAACCTGCCAGCACCGCACCTAACATTGGCAACATTAAAGCAATTTCTGTCGATGCAGCAATATCACCAGCTATCGGCAACATGATACCAAACGTACCCCATGACGTACCTGTCGCAAAAGCCATAAGCCCGGATAAAATAAACAGTAACGCGGGTAACCAATGCACATCAATATTACTTTGAACAAGAGACGCAAGGTAAGCGCCCGTTTTAATATCTTTAATGGTTGAACCAATTGTCCATGCAAAAATCAGAATTAAAATAGCACCAAACATTGAACGGGCGCCCAACCATAGCGCTGATACTGTTTGTTTAGCTACGATTTTTTGTCTGACAACGGAATAAAGCGCTGAAACTACCCCCGCAATACCGCCATAAATTAATGACATACCAACATCGGTATTTTCAAACGCACCCAACAGATTAAATTCCAACCCATCCGCTTTAAGTGCTTCATTACCGGTATACAACATTGAACATATCGTTGCGATAATCAGAATCACAATCGGCATAATTAAATCCGAGACTTTACCATTCTCGCTTTCTTTAATGTTCAGTTCATCCATCAAATCCACGGCAGAATTGTCACTATCCTGATGTGTCATATCATGCTCGTGAGCCTTCATCACACCGATATCCAGCCTGAAAATAACGACGGCAAATACCATTAACAAGGCGAAAATGGCATAGAAATTCATTGGTATCAGACGCACATACGCCCCCAAAGGACTGTAGTCTGTAATACCATGAGTGACAAGAATCCCACCCACGATAGTCATTATATAAGCCCCCCAGCTGGAAGCCGGCATAATGACGCACATTGGTGCGGCCGTTGAATCCAGAATATAAGCAAGTTTAGAGCGAGACACATTAAAACGATCTGTTACCGGACGGGCAATAGAGCCAACAGCAAGACTATTAAAATAATCATCGACAAAAATGAAAACGCCGAGGAACGCGGCAAGAAGTTGTGAGCCGATTTTCCCTTTAACCCGGGCCTGTGCCCAGTCAGCAAATGCTTTTGTACCACCAGATAAGGTTAGTATCGCCGTCATCATACCCAACAATATAAGGAATCCGACAATACTCATATTCCAGCTATTAATTCCCCCATCTTCAATAAAGATAGAAAGAACCTGATCTTTTATATAAATAAAAGCGTTAAATATAGAAAAATCTGTTAATAATAAAGCACCTAAAACAATGCCCACACCCAACGACAATAAAACTTTACGGGTAATAATAGCTAGACTTAACGCGATTACCGGCGGAATTATTGATATCGGAGAGGAACTAAAATCAATTAAATTCATGATCTTCAATCACCAAGTATTAATATGGGAAGAGATCTACTGCAGAACATTACAACTCAAACTGTTTGCAATTGTTGAACTAAGTGACAGGGAAGTGAACACTTCACCCAACCCACAGTAGCGCTCCATAGTTTCTATTTATATTCTCGACTATGGCAGTGTTGTTCCTTTCGAATACAACCCCAGCGAATTGTTTTGATATACAAACTCACTTCGGCAAGATAACCTTTCAATACAGCATGACGGTATCACCCTATCTGTACTTACTGATTTAAATTGCGCCTCTACGTAAGGTGTCATATACCAATTTATACTTTGATATATCGCACCCAAGCCAGGAGCGCGTTATTTTACGGTTTAAATCCATTTTTTCAACATAAATAACTACTTTTTTAATCTCATCCAGCACATTAATTCATTTTAAGTCATTATTTATGAATAAATATTCAATTATATAAAGTCATCAATATGTAATTTGTATTTATATAACGTAATATTTATTTACTATTAATTAAATTTATTCTACATTCTGATATATTAATTAATTGCTCTATATTGTATTATTAGTAATACAGTTTTATTCTTATAAATGTATTTATATTCTTTTAGTGGGATTTTGAAATGTCTGAACTAACTAAAACATTATTGAATATTCGCAGCCTACGCGCATATGCCCGAGATTTAACCCTTCAACAATTAGAAGAAGCTCTGGAAAAATTAACGCTTGTTGTTGAAGAAAGAAAAGAAGTTGAAGAACAAGAGAAAGCCGAACGTGAAGCTCAGGAAGCAAAACTTGCAGCTATCGCGGATCAAATAGCTAAAGATGGTATCGATGTTGATGCTTTAATTTCAGCACTTTCTGGTGAAGTTAAAACAAAAACAAAAACAAAAAGACAACCACGTCCTGCAAAATATAAATATGTAGATGAAAGTGGTCAGGAAAAAACATGGACAGGTCAGGGTCGTACGCCTTCTGTAATACAGAAAGCACTTGATGAAGGCCGTTCTTTGGAAGATTTTGCCATTTAATTGTGCAGATATCTTAAAAAAACAGGCACCAAATGGTGCCTGTTTTTTTATTTCTCATTATCTGTCCCAATAAGACTCTTCCAAACTGTCTTCTCTTTCCGGTAATCCTCTCGACAACCGGGGCGAATTCTGAGCTAATACTTCAAAACTGGCCCTATTAGCATATTTACATACCTGAGAAAATGACGAATAAGTTAAACATTCATAATTGTGTTTCTTTGAATTCGGGACATTTACTTTGTGAAAACCATTCGCCGCCATATCATGTAAAAGTGCTGCTAACGCTGCATCTCCTGCACCATTCGTATTTTTAATTGTTTCCGGTCCCCCCATATACGGAGAAATATGTGAATACACTCTTAATGGCTGAGCACAATTTTCTTTTTTCATAGGACGACTGAATTCATATTGATTAAATTCAGAAATAGAACCTGGTAATAAAGGACGGGTTGTTTCTCTTTTTGCATTATTATCCGTATAACCTGCCATAAATAAACCAATAGGGCCAGCAGTACATAAAACCAAATCCACCCAGTCTAATGCTTTATTTGCAGCTAATAACGGATCAGAAATCCCGGTCAATGCATATCCTTCATCTTCATTCATCGCGACAACAGTTATATGTTCACGTATAAAAGACTGCCAGAAAGAAACATTTTGCTCTATTACAAATTTAGTGCCTAACGTTAAAACAATTGGAATATCATTATTTTTTGCATATTCAATAGCCTTCATTGCGGAATCTGGCATAGGATCGCCATCTTTACAACGTAACAAATAAGCACTCAGAACTAATGCTGATGCATTTTTAAATATATCCTCCGGTATATTTTCCCAATGCAACTGATTCATCCGTCCTTCATTTATTGCAAATGTTCTCTCTCCATCATCGGAAATAAGTGTGAAACAGCGTCCAATGGGTCCATCCACCCCCTGGAGATAATTCAGATCAACACGACTGGAGGTATTCGATAAATATTGGTATCCATAACTGCCAATACGAATATTTTCACTCATGACACCTAATAATGTAGAACGGGCATCAGCTAATACAGAATAATTATGCAAGGTATTTCCAATCGTTCCACCGGCAAACTGATCAGTAATTAAATTTTGTTCAACTAATTCAAGATACAACTTCTCGGCCTTAGCATCATCAATAACCAATGAATGCCCGACACTTAAGTCATATTTTTTTATTAATTCATCGGACACCGTTGCTTCAATATCGACCAAAACCTGATCCATACCAATAACGTGAGTAAAAGTTAATGAGTGATTTGGCATATTGAGCGCCACTAACGGATCTCTTTCAGTGACGGGGAAATAATGTTTCGTTTTACGTTGGCCGGGGAACTTCATGGATAATCATTTGCTAAATATAAGAGGCGCTAATTCTATATTTGTCCTGACACAGGTGCAATTCATCCGGCCAAATGAAATCGATTACCTGATAAAAAATCCCCCACTTTTTTAATCAAAATAATGTTGCTTCATTCTTATGGTCATTTTTTATTCATTTACTCTTCAAATCAAACGTAACCGAATTCAAACTCTGTCCCCTTGTATATCTTTCTGTTAAAATTTGCGCCACGTTTTAAGAGTGGTAATGAATATGAGCGAAAATCCAAACGCAAACAGCCATAAGAAAGTCATTGTTGGCATGTCAGGGGGTGTTGATTCCTCCGTTTCTGCGTATCTTCTCCAGCAACAAGGCTACCAGGTTGAAGGCTTGTTTATGAAAAACTGGGAAGAGGATGATGGTGAAGAATACTGCACCGCTGCTCAGGATCTGGCAGATGCACAGGCTGTATGCGATAAATTAGGCATACATCTGCATAAAATTAATTTTGCCGCGGAATACTGGGACAACGTCTTCGAATATTTTCTTGCAGAATATAAAGCAGGCAGAACGCCCAATCCGGATATTCTTTGTAATAAAGAAATTAAATTTAAAGCCTTTCTGGAATTTGCAGATGAAGTTCTGGATGCAGATTATATTGCGATGGGTCACTACGTCAGACGTTCTTTTCCTGTTTCAGGTGAGAAACCTAAGATGTTACGTGGACTCGACAATAATAAAGATCAAAGCTACTTTTTATATACATTAAGTCACGAACAACTCGCCCGTAGCCTGTTCCCTGTTGGCGAACTTGAAAAACCTCAAGTCCGCAAAATTGCCGAAGAACAAGGTCTGATAACAGCCAAGAAAAAAGATTCAACCGGCATCTGTTTTATTGGTGAGCGTAAGTTTACCGAATTTTTGTCCCGTTACTTACCGGCCCAACCAGGAAAAATTGAAACACCTGAAGGTAAAGTAATTGGTGAACATCAGGGATTAATGTACCACACGCTGGGCCAACGAAAAGGGCTTCATATCGGTGGACAGAAAGGCGGTGGCGGTCATGAAGACCCATGGTATGTTGCTGATAAAGATCTGAAACGTAACGTGCTGATAGCGGTCCAGGGGGCAGACCATCCGTTATTAAAATCCAATGGATTAATTGCCTCTCAGCTTTACTGGGTAGATCGTCAGGCTATCACAGAACCATTAAGCTGTTCTGTAAAAACTCGTTACAGACAGGCAGATATTCCTTGTACTGTGATTCCAATTGACGAAAATAACATAAAAGTTATTTTCGATACTCCGCAGGTTGCAGTAACTCCGGGACAGTCGGCTGTTTTTTACAGCGGTGAATGCTGTCTTGGTGGCGGAATTATCGAACAACGTATTTAACTCATTACTTAAGAATTGGTAAAAAGGAGCCTGTTGTGTCTCATTCAATTTATGACCGAACCATTGCATTTGCCGGCTTATGTCAGGCCGCAACCCTGGTTCAGAAACTAGCAAGGGACGGTTCCTGTGATGAGCAAGCATTTGAGGCTTCTTTAAAAGCCCTTCTTTGTATGAACCCCAAAAGTACTATCGATATTTTCGAAAATGAAGAAAACTTAAAAGCGGGACTGGAAACCATTTGTGATAAATTGAACAGCTCTGCACTCGGAAATGAACTCACCCGCTATATTATTAGTGTTATGGCTCTGGAAAGAAAACTGAATGCCAGAAATGATGCCATGTCACAACTCGGCGACAGAATTGACACGCTGGCCCGCCAGTCCGAACACTATCCGATTACCGAACCACAGATGGTCAGTAACTGTGCCAGCATTTATCTTGATGTTATCAGTCCTCTGGGGCCAAGAATACAAATCGCCGGAACCCCATCCGTTTTGCAACAGACACACAATCAGGAAAAAGTCCGCGCACTTCTTCTGGCTGGTATCCGTTGTGCGGTGCTCTGGAGACAGGTAGGCGGCCGTCGTCGGCACCTGATCTTTGGCCGGAAAAAAATCATAGAGCAAGCAAGAATATTACTTGCTAGAATTCACTAGAAATTCAAAGTTACACTTTTTTCTCTCACTTAACTCATAATTCAGGAGATAAACATGGAACTGTCAGCACTGACTGCTGTTTCACCGGTAGATGGCCGCTATGGAAGTAAAACGATTGCGTTACGCAGTATCTTTAGTGAGTATGGCCTCCTAAAGTACCGAACTATCGTTGAAATTCGTTGGTTACAAAAGCTTTCAGCAACTGCCGGAATCCCAGAAGTTCCTTCTTTCAGTAAAGAAGCAAACGATTACCTGGATCAATTGGCCGCTGGTTTTAGCGAAGAAGATGCCGGACGTATCAAGGAAATCGAACGTACAACAAACCACGATGTTAAGGCTGTTGAATACTTCCTTAAAGAAAAAATCGCAGAAATTCCTGAATTACACAAAGTAACAGAATTCATTCATTTTGCCTGTACATCCGAAGACATTAACAATACATCGCATGCACTAATGCTAAAAGAAGCTCGTGATGAAGTGATCCTGCCTGAAATTCGCAATATCATTGACGCTATAACAAAACTTGCTCATGAATACCGCGATGTACCGTTACTTTCCCGTACTCACGGTCAGCCTGCTTCCCCATCAACAATGGGTAAAGAAATGGCAAACGTTGCATACCGGATGGAACGTCAGTATAAGCAGATTGAACAGGTTGAAATCCTGGCAAAAATCAATGGCGCTGTTGGTAACTACAACGCTCACCTATCTGCTTATCCGGAATTAGACTGGCACAAGTTCAGTGAAGAATTTATCACTGAATCACTAGGCGTTAACTGGAACCCTTATACCACTCAGATTGAACCGCATGACTACATTGCTGAATTATTTGATGCCGTCGCCCGTTTCAATACTATCCTGATCGACTTCGACCGTGATATCTGGGGTTATATTGCTTTGGGTAACTTCAAGCAGAAAACCATTGCCGGTGAAATCGGTTCTTCCACCATGCCTCATAAAGTGAACCCGATTGATTTCGAAAACTCAGAAGGTAACTTAGGCTTAGCCAATGCTATCTTTACTCACCTTGCTCAGAAATTACCCATTTCCCGCTGGCAGCGTGATTTAACAGACTCTACCGTTTTACGTAACCTGGGTGTTGGTGTTGGCTATGCCATTATTGCTTATACATCCACACTGAAAGGCATCAGTAAACTTGAACTGAATGCCGACGCTCTGCTGAAGGAACTGGATCAGAACTGGGAAGTCCTTGCAGAACCAATTCAGACGGTAATGCGTCGCTATGGTATCGAAAAGCCTTATGAAAAACTGAAAGAACTGACTCGTGGCAAACGTGTTGATGGTGAAATTATGCGTAATTTCATTGATAGTCTTGAACTTCCTGAAGAAGAAAAAGCCCGTCTGAAACAGATGACACCGGCAAGTTACATTGGTCAGGCTATTGAGCTGACCGATAAACTATAATAAGTCAGACAACATCCGATAATTCTGATAAGGCTTCTCCGGAAGCCTTATTTTTTCACAAAAAAGAGCGTTACTTTTCCAACCGTTGCCCCATATTTTTTAATGTATGAGATATTAAAAACATGGTTCTCATCCTGACGGTATAACCAGTCATCAAAGGATACGTCGATATCTCCACCCTCAAGTTTCAGAGTAAAATCATACTGCCAACGGAATACATTTCCGACCGCTCTTCCCTCAGCCGTACCAATAATATCATCGGCTGTACCTTCATAGTGACCATTGGCTAAACGGGATATCTTCCAGACACGCGTATCCTTTTTCCCATCATGATAAGTAAACCGCTCATCAAGTGTTAATGTATCACCGTCAACACGTCCATCAATCGATACATAAAACCGGCCGGTTTGCTTGTTGGTGTAATCCTGAACCATTCCCCAGGCTTCTGTTTTACCTTCAAAATACGAGAACAGGTCAAAATCCGGGTCAGTACCTTTATAATCATTCAATTCTGCAGAACAGCTGACTAAAAAGACACTGAGAGACAAAATCAAAGCTCTTGCATATTTCATCCTATTTTTCTCCAAATAGCTGTTGTCGCTGGGCCGGATACTCTGTTTTCTCCCCTAGCCAGATGGATAAAAATGCATCTGAAAATGCCGGGCTGAAAGATTGACCGATCTTTACCCAGTCAGGAGAGTGAACCGGTTTAAAATAAAAGTAGCCTCTTTTATCAAGTACCACGAAGGCAAGACTGTCACCTTCAGTGACGTCCGGATAAATAGACGATAACTGTTCCAGCCATCTATCCAGCTGATCATGAGTATAATTTTGCTGCTCCCACTGATCTTTTGTCGCTTCTACCAGTTTTTCTCCTTTAATATCGCGTTGATACCGGATTACAAGTGCCAGGTTTTGTTCTGATAAGGGCTTTTCCGGTACCACTTCCTCAGACTGAAACCGCAACGAAGAGGAATAAATATCCCAAAAAAGATACGAAAATTCCGCTTCGCCCTGTTTTGTCCATTGTTGCCAGAAAAAGTCTTCTCTGGACAGGCAGACCGTTGAAAAAAACAACAAGGAAAGAGAAAGCAACTGGCTTCTTAATCCGCTATTTTTTGGCATAAATTGTGACCATCGCATAGGTTACTCCTACCCATTCAATAAACAGAATGACCGATGTAAGTTCCGTAGATAACGGAAATACAACCGACTCCAGTTGACATGCAGCGTTGTAACTTAATACCCCGCCAACACCACCAAGTAAAAGTAACCCTATACGTGGCAGAGAAAACAAATGCTCAATAATCTGACTGGCATAAACAGAAAAGCTAAGCCAAAGCAAAACCAGCCAGAACGGAATAAAATTCGAATGCCCCGTAAACCGGTATAATCCAAAACCATAATTAACACTGTCGAGCAACACCCCCAATACGCTCAGGCTGAAACAAAAATAAAATTGCTTTTTACTCCTGAGAAAAATAACGGTAATAATGACCATCCACATTACGAAGGTAATCCACTGCACATCCTCCGGATACAACACCAAAGCGAGCCAAACCGCCTGAAACAATACCGATGCCGCCCAGATGTTCAATTTAACCCATTTCATTTTTGTTTTTCGAAAGTCAGTTGAACCGTACTGATCGCTTTGGCTAAAAATCCTCCTTCACAATAACAAAGATAATAACGCCACATCCGGATAAACCGCTGATCATAACCAAGCTGTTCAACCTGCTCTATTTTGGATTCAAACTCTTTCCGCCAATGATTTAAAGTACGCGCATAATCCAGACCGATGTCTTTAACACTCCTTAGATTCAACCGGCTATAGTGCGTCGTTGACTGTAGCAGGGCATTCAGTGATGGAAGAAAACCGCCGGGGAAAATGTACTTCTGAATAAAATCTACGTTTTGTGAATAGCTTTGATAACGCTGATCTGAAATGGTAATCGCCTGAATCGCCATTTTCCCTTCAGGTTTAATTAAATCATTACATTTTGTAATAAAATCATTCAGATACTCTTTACCTACCGCCTCGACCATTTCGATTGAAACCAGTTTGTCATACCGGCCTTCCAGTTCCCGGTAATCTTTCCTGAGCAGCGTAATTTGGTTTTCCAATCCCAGAAATTGGATTTTTTTCTGCGCATAATGAAATTGCTGATCAGAAATCGTGGTGGTCGTAACCCGGCAACCATAGCGGCTGGCCATATAAATGGCCATTCCACCCCACCCGGTACCTATCTCCAACACATGGTCACCGGAATTCAGTTCCAGTTCCTGACATAGCCGATCCATCTTACTCAGTTGAGCCTCTGCTAAGTCATCATTACCAAGTTCAAATAACGCGCTGGAATACAGCATTCGTTCATCCAGAAAAAGCCGGTAGAAGTCATTGCCTAAATCGTAATGAGAATGGATATTTTCCTTTGACTGGCGCAAAGAATTTTTATTTAACCAATGTCGGAATTTATAAACCATTCCGGTAAAAAAAGCGGTTTTCGCTTCAATCAAGTCTACCGATTCCTGATTCAACGCCATCACTTTCATTAATCCCGTTAAATCCGGGCTATCCCACTCCCCGTCCATATAAGCTTCTGCTGCGGCAATACTGCCACCACTTAACACCCGCTGATAAACACTCATATCATGAATCGTAATCATTGCTTCAGCATGACCTTTCTCTTCGTAGCGACCGAAATGATGCTGAGAACCGTGTCCCGGATCACCAAACTTTTCATCAACAATCAGATGTCCGGTATCAAGCTTTGATAAACATTTAAAAATAATGCTTCGGGCCAGTTTCGCTCTTCGTGATAATTCTTGTCTTCGGCCAATGGTACCGGATTTCAACATTGTGTATTCCTCCTGACTTCATAGCAGTTATCTGGCATCCTTTTCAGGATGATCATAAACAGGGGTGCCTTTCTTCCAGAGAACAAAGGCATGCCAGTAGATTCCCAGTAACATTTTTAATGTCTGAACCGGAGTCCGTATCAATAACCGGTTCAGATTTTGATTGGTAAACGGGACCGATTTCATTGTCAGTGTGGCATCAAACTCTTTCACGTCCCGGTGGCACTCAATATGAACAGAAAGGGACTTGCCCAATGGCTTTAACCGCCACTGATAACATTGGTCGACGGGATTGAACGGAGATACATGGAATGCTTTCTCACAGGTCATCTCCTCGCAACCGGCTCTGAGTACATAATAATGCCGCTCATTCCAGGGAGTATTACTCACTTCCGCAACCAAGCTATTCCAATGTTCCTGTGCGTCGTAAACATAATAAAAATTGACCGGGCTGAAATAGAAATCCAGATAACGAAGATGAATCACTGCCATAACTTTACAGTCATCTTTTTTCAGTGATTGCTCTGTTAACTTATTCACAGTATCGATTACCGCAGACTTCGTATCCGGCCCCCGGTCTCTGAAATAGTCGGTATGTTTAAAACGAGCCCAGTGCCACCAGTGAGTCCCGAACAGAGTCACCTGTGAAGAAAGTCGGGCTATTTCATCCAGATTAATACAAACCATAAAAACCGGGTAAGTCAGCTCATGTTGTGTCGGCACATACCGCCGGTGACGTATGATCCCGGTTAACAGGCGACTGGTAAAATCCGTATCCATTATGCCTCCTTCGGAGAGTGAAGCTCCGATGCTGCCATTTGCTTAATCTGCCGGACAACATCTAAAGCACTTCTAACACCATCTTCATGAAATCCGTTATACCAGTAAGCCCCACAAAACCAGGTACGGAAACGGCCATCAATATCATGCTTTCTGGCCTGAGCTTTTATGGTTTCCGGGGTAAACACCGGATGATGATAGACAAACCGGCGAATCACACTCTTAGGATCAATATCGCCGTCACTGTTTAAACTTACGCAGTATGTCTGCTCAGAGTTCAGTCCCTGAAGAATGTTCATGTTGTACGTTAATGTCGGCTTACCGAAAGAATTATCGGTCTGGGACTCACTAATCCAGTAGTTCCAGGCTGCCCATGCACGTTTTCTCTCCGGCAATAACCGGATATCCCGGTGCAGTGTGACCTGATTTGCCTGATATTTTATTCCGGACAGTACGTCCTGCTCGTCATCTGAAGGATCGTTTATCATTTTCAGCGCCTGATCACTGTGACAGGCTAAAATGACATGATCGTATACGGCAGTCTGCTGTGCCGTTTCTACTTCAACGCCATGCGAATTACGTTTGATGCCGGTAACTGGTGTTTTAAGATAGATAGAATCTTTAAACCGTTGAGTCAGAGGCCCGATATAGGATTTTGAACCACCATTGACAACAAACCACTGAGGCCGGTTCACCAGATCCAGCAAGCCATGATTTGAAAAAAAACGCAAAAAGAAAAAGAGTGGAATTTGCCGCATATCCGCCACCGTCGATGACCAGATAGCAGCTCCCATAGGGAGAATATAATTATGACAAAAATAATCACTGAATTTATATTCTCCTAAAAATTCTCCCAGCGTTTTACCGATGGTCAGCTCATTGCTTTGGCGGTACTGTTTTTTAGCCAGATAGTTAAACTTCGTAATCTCATATAGAAACCGGTAAAAAACCGGATTCAGTAAATTTCGTTTCTGGGCAAAAAGCGTCGCCAATGTATGGCCGTTATATTCCAGATCGCACGAGTCATTACGAACACTAAAGCTCATCTCGGTCGGTTTCCCTTCCACATTCAACTCTTTAAGTAAGCGGATAAAATTTGGATACGTTTTGTCGTTGTACACGATAAACCCGGTATCGATAGCCAGCGTTTCATCTTCTGTTTCAACATCAATCGTCGCTGTATGGCCGCCAATATAATCATTCGCTTCATAGACAGTGACATCGTGCTGCTGACTAAGATAGTAAGCAGCGGTTAACCCGGATATACCACTCCCAATCACGGCTATTTTCATTATCACTCCTTAGCTCTGTACAAAACGGTTGACGACACTGCGTTGCCATTCAAACGGCAACAGCCCTATCAGGCGGATTATCCATGTGAACCGTCTCGGGAAATAAATGTAAGCCTGCTTAAATTCAATCCCTCTGATAATAGACCGGCTGGCCTGCTCAACCGGAATGCGCATCGGCATCGGAAATGAGTTTCTATCCGTTAGCGGTGTCTGTACAAAGCCTGGCATAATAAAAGAAAACACCAGTCCCCGATCTTTCCAGTCTTGCTGTAACGAACGGAACAGATAGTGTAGTGCGGCTTTCGATGCACCATATGCAGCAGCCCGGGGCAACCCGAGCACGCTGGCAATAGAACCGGTCATAACCAGATGATGTCCGGGTTTCAGAACAGACTGTATCGCTTCCAGACAATGAACCGTCCCCATAAAATTGGCATCCATAACCTGTCTTATAACGTCCGATTTCAGAATTCCGTCATCGACGTACTGGCAATCGCCGGCATTCAGAATCCAGATATCAGGGATAACAGAAAGAGAATCTATTGCCTGAGTTACCTGCTCACGGTCTGTAGTATCAAAAAGGCACATCTGCATATTTTCAAACTGTTCGGTCAGCTTTGATAACTTATCCCTGCTTCGTCCGCACGCCACCACCCAATGACCTTTTCGTGCATAATCGACAGCAAGTTGCCGTCCGATTCCAGAGCTTGCTCCTGTGATAAAAATCGTTTTCACGTGGCTAACCTCTTTTTGATAAAGTGGATGGCAGAACCAAGCAAAGGGAGGTGCTCATAAATCATCTGCCCCATATCGAAGTAGTCCCGGTGATAAATAACCTGCCCATCAAGAAACTTAAGGTGACTGGTTCCGTCAACACAGACAGCCTGCCCGCGATTGATTCGTGGATGAATAAATGTCATTGTCCAGGTGACATATCCGAGCGAACCGCTCTGGCATACATCCCCGATATCGAAACGGCACTCAGAGACATTGGAAAACATTTCAGAAAAATAAGTCAGCAGCGACGGAAGACCACACACCTTATGAACGGGATCCTCAAATACCACATCCTCATGATATACCGTTTTCAGAACCTCCAGATTGGAGCCGTCGAGTTCGTTGTATGCCTTTGTAAACGTTTCAACATCCATGGATACTCCATAGTTGTACAAAATTTTATTTTGTAAACATAGTACAAAAAAACGAACCTCACAAATTTAAACCTGCATTAATTTCCGAATAAAAAAAGCCCGCTATGCAGCGGGCCCCGGTGAGTATAAACAGTAATATTTATGTGATTACTATAAGTTTTTCAATGCATTAATTCGTTTATCTAATGGCGGATGGCTCATTAACAGTTCACTTAAAGTACGCTTACCATTAATTCCAAAAGCCATCATAGAACCATCCAGCTGAGATTCATGACTCGATTTCAGCCGTTCCAGTGCGGCAATCATCTTCTGTTTTCCGACCAACTGAGCAGCACCGGCATCAGCATGATATTCACGAACACGGCTGTACCACATCGTAATAAAACTTGCCAGTATGCCAAAAACAATTTCCAGAACCATTGACACAGCGAAATACACCAGTGTATTCGAACTTTCCCCTTCATCGGAATCCCGGGACGAGACAACCGAAGCAATAATTCTCGATAAGAAAATAACAAACGTATTCAGAACCCCCTGCAGAAGGGTCATGGTCACCATATCGCCATTTGCGATATGGCTCACCTCATGCGCTAACACGGCTTCGGCTTCATCTCTTGTCATGTTATGCAACAGTCCGCTTGACACTGCGACCAGCGAATCGTTTTTCTTAGCACCGGTAGCAAACGCATTGATATCGGGCGCATCATAAATTGCGACCGTGGGCATACCTACTCCCACTTTCTGGCTCTGACGTTTTACCGTTTCCAGTAACCAGTGCTCGGTTTCATTCCGTGGATTACTGATGATCACCCCACCGACCGACCGCAAGGCAATCGACTTCGACATCATCAGTGAAATAAGAGAACCACCAAAACCAAACACCGCCGCCATCACCAACAGACCGGAGATTCCCCCCGGATTAATACCGGTAACCGCAAAAACAATATTGAGCACGATGCTCAACACAAAAATAACCGCCAGGTTGGTAATTAAAAATAACACCACTCGTTTCATTGTGTACTCTCCAATAGAGGACGATATAAACCTGTATATCAACAGATTAACTCTGATAGCTGATATATATAGTCATCGATCTTTAAAACAAGGTTAAGCAATAAATTGAAACATTTGATTTCAGATCCACAAACACACCGGTCTTCCTTTCCCGTTATCCCGGGTAAATTTATTTCACACTCCATCCAGATAAAGATAACTCAAAATATTTGTTGATACGTACAACAAAGTTGCACAGCGATTGTTTTCATTTTATTATTGTTGATACTATCAACTAAAAAACAAAAAATATGATGCTCTCAGTACAACAAATACGGAGTGAGCTTCGCTACTTAGTCCGTGAATTAGGCTTACTTGATAAAAACTGTCTGAATTCGGGTCTGTCACTGATGCAGGCTCACCTCCTGACCTATCTGCAAAAAAAACGGCTCAACTTCTTTTTCTGAACTGTGTAACCAACTCAGTGTTGAAAAAGCATCATTAAGCCGGACCATCCACTCGCTGTCAGAGAAAAACTACGTCGCCACAATCCGGATAGCAGATGATAAACGACAAAAATATTTTTCGCTGACTCCGGAAGGTACAGAAAGGCTGCACGAAGCCGACTCTTCCGCTAACACCGAGCTGTCTCTGTTGCTAAAATTACTAAAAAAAGAAGAAATTCAAAACGTTATTGATGGTCTCAGAACACTGAGATTAAGTGCATTTCGGAAAAATGCCGTTCAGAATAAAGCCAGAGTTCAGATTGAGTCACTGAAAACCACGTATAAAGATGAAATTAATCATCTGATCAAAGACATCTTTTCCGGTGAACAAAATATTCCTCCTCACTTAGTGCCGTTATCCGCCGATATTCCCCAAAAATGGTGGATAGCCCGATCAGGAGAGTACATTCTGGGAGCCGTCGCGTGCTGGAAAGAAAACGAAACATGGCACTGGGGTCGTTTTGTGGTTGATGACCGGTTCAGAGGTCTGGGAATCGGTAAATCTCTGGCCCGCCACTCGTTAAATCAAATGTGGCAGGAAACTGACGAATTACAAATCGATGCCCGGGATACCACGGTCGGAATCCTGCAGAATTTAGGCGGAGAAATCCTTGGAGAAAAAATGGATTTTTACGGTATGCCGGTCACGCCAATGCGAATGACACAGCAACAGTTCCGCGGTGCCGGAGAACCGGAAGAATTAATCATCCCGATCACTCAGTAAACGCCCCTTATCCTGTGTCTGAAGTACAAAGCACGAAGATTCCGGACCCCATACCTTGACCATGACATCGTTTGTATTAGAATAACTGTATATGTATGGCTCTGATCCATTTGTGTGTGGTTATAAAGCCAAAACTACCCAACTTTCATTTTGTTCTGCACATTCCATTTGTCTAAACCAAGTTAAATAATTGTCCAGATAAGCTGTTCCAACCCCTCGAAACTGTGCTAACCATGCTTTCCAACGCATCGTCCAGTTATTGAGTGTTTGGATATGGTATATCCCTTCAATTACCCTCTTCTTATCCAGTGTAATTAGGCGTTTGTGGTCTATCTCAAATGGTAAATCTTCTATGATACTTTTATAGCTGATATTACCGTCGGTACAAAGTACGCTTTGTGGTGTTAGAACTGGTATTAATGCTTGTTTTAATTGTTCTTTTGTATCACGTTCTAATACTTGATGAGTAACTACGCCCGTTCGATCTAATGCTAGAAATATTGGTACTTTGGGGACGTCTCCACCACCACGCTTGCGTGGCTCTCGAAGCATTTTCTTAGAGCCTTTGAATGACTCATTAATAAAGGTTTCATCTGCCTCAATGATCCCATGCAGCTCGGAGGGCTTATGTTTACAAGGCGCAGCTAATAAACGATGACGCCATAGCCATGCGGTTTTGACATTAACACCCAGTTCTTTTGCTGCCCCCCGAAGTTTAGTGGTTAACCACATACCTTCAGAATATTGATGCCATTTCCCCTGCATTCTCAGTCTCGCCAATGGAGTGCCAGTTAATGAATTAAACGTGCGAGAACACCCCTTACATTTATAACGTTGCTGACCTCGTGCTGTGGTTCCATGCTTAGTAAATTCAGGACTTCCACAATATGGACAATGTGATATATGCTCTTCTTTGTCAGCAATAGCTTTACCAACTTGGTTGCTGGAAATCAGAGATTCGATTTTGTGTCGTAATCGTTTAAGTTGGGGGAAGTTGAGTGTATTAATTTCTTCAGTTAGTTCATTAAACTCTTCTGTATTCATAATGAACGCTCGTTGGTTTGAATACTTGTTATAAGTATAGTCAAACAACACACAAATGGATCAGAGCCATATGTATACAGTTATTCTAATATCTATGAACGTGATTCCTATCTTTGCCAGTGCCGGTATCACCGGCTTTGAAAGTCCGGCCGGTGAATATACCCAGCTAAGAATAAACCTTGACGAACTGCTCATCGAACATCCCAGCGCAACCTTCATTGGTCAGGCATCCGGTGAATCAATGCAGGGAATAGGAATATTTGATGGTGACCTGTTAATTGTCGATCGTCACGTGTCCGTACAAAATCAGGATGTTATCGTGGCAAATTATAATGGTGAGTTTGTCTGTAAAATGATCGACCTGACACACCGTCTACTTTTGTCAGCCAATGAAGCCATGCCCCCGGTGCGTATCGGATGTCAGGACATCTTTTCCATTGAAGGTGTTGTCATCCGCTCCATCCGCTGTCACCGATCCAGCTATTTGATTTCTTCCGGTGTGTAATGATGTTTGCTCTCGTTGATGCAAATTCCTTTTATTGCGGTGCCGAACAGGTATTCCGGCCTGACTGGCGCGGTAAACCCGTTATCGTATTATCAAACAATGACGGGATAGTGGTAGCGGCTAACCGTCAGGCAAAAGAAGCCGGCATCCCTAAATTTAAACCCTACTTCGAAGTAAAAGAAATGTGCGATCTTAAAGGCGTTATCGCACTTTCTTCAAACTATGAGCTTTACTCGGACTTATCTGCGAAAATGATGGATGTCATCGGACGCTTTGCTCCAGACCAGCATATCTATTCTATTGACGAATCTTTTCTTTCCTTCCATCGCTGTTTCCCTGCCATTCAAAACTTACTCACACATGGCTTAACATTACGGCAAACCGTATGGAAAGAATGCCGGCTGGCCGTTTGTGTCGGTATCGGACCAACGCTAACACTGGCAAAAGTAGCCAGCCATATTGCCAAAAAAAATCAGCAACACCACGGTGTATACGTCATCGAAAAAGAACGGCAATACCTGAAAATATTAAAACAGCTGGAAGTGAGCGAAGTATGGGGGATCGGCCGGCGCACGTCTGCCAGCCTGAAAATCATGGGCGTGAACAATGCCTATGACTTAGCCTGTTACTCTCCTGAAAAAGCCAAAAAAGAGTTTAATATTGAAGTTGAAAGGACAATACGGGAATTAAACGGCATCCCCTGCAAAGGATGGGATACCCCCCGTTCCGATAAAAAACAGATCTATTCAACCCGGAGTGTCGGCCGGCGTATTACCGAACTGGAATCATTGCAACAGGCACTGGCTAAACATGCCGGTATTGCAGCCAGAAAAGCACGAAATCAGCACTCATTATGCCGCGTTATGCTCTGTTTTGCATCGAACTCTTCCTATGATGCAAGACCACAAAGTTCCCGGATACTTCATCATTTCCCCTACCCGACTGACGATTCTATTCAGATCGTCAAAGCCGCCACCGAAGCCGCCGGAAAACTGTTTAAACCCGGAGTACACTACTACAAAATCGGCGTGGGTCTGATCGACCTGCTAAATGGCCGACACGAACAGTTCGATTTATTCAACCCGGCACCTGCGGATAACCGGTTAATGTCCGTGCTGGATTCGTTAAATGGCCGCTATGGAAACGATACGGTTTTTCTGGCCGCTCAGGGTACCGAACAGAAATGGAGTATGAGAAGAGACATGCTGACTCCGCAGTACACAACCCGCTGGCAGGATATACCGAAAATCAAATGCTAACGCCTTCTAACGAAAATAAAATTCTGAATCAACGGATAAATGCCTTGCCTCTCCGTTTTCAAACTTTTCGGTTTTCAATAATTGAATGATTAAGTCAATAAATTCTTGTTTAGAATAGCCGATGGTCGAAAAGAAATAGCTTCTAATTTGTGAAAAGAACGTATTATCAAAGCCATATATCGCTTGCCTTTCAACCACATCCCTATATTGTTCCCTACAATAATCAACTGCCGCCATCGCCATCGCGTCTGAAGTACAAAATATCCCTAGGTTTTGGATATCAAGCGTATGATTTGAGAGATATGCTAACGCTGACTCGTATGAGTAATCACAATAGGCCAAAAGCTCAATATCTATACCGTATTTTGCCATTGACTGCTGATAGCTGAGCACGCGCTGTTTTTCAGTAATAGATGTCTTTCGACCACACAATAACACCGCTCTTTTGATACTTCGCTCGTAAGCATTGATGATTGCCTGCTCAATACCAAGTGCTTCATTGATTGTCACCGAAAGTCCGGCATCTGCTTTTTTGCCATTGAGCATAATTACTTTGTCAGTATAAAAAAGATGAGGAGCCTCTTCCGGCTCAATCAGATCGGAAAAGATAAGTGCTGCATCAACCCGGTGAACAAAAGGACTTCTCTTTATATCGGCGATATCCTTCTCTGATCGCAGACGGACAAATAATGTTTGTTTCCCGATACTTTGTATCGATTGAATAAGAAGATCAAACAGAGCCAGATCACTGATATCTGAAATATGGTTGACAACAATTGCGATCATCCCTGTAGATTGATTAATTAAGCTTTGGGCAAAAGGATTAGCTACATAACCCAGTTGAGCCGCAGCCTCCGTTACCCGGGCCTTTTTGTCAGCGGCTATTGGTCTGTTTTTCCCTGATAGTGCTCTGGATGCGACTGATTTTGACACACCAGCTAACTTAGCCACATCCTCTAAAGTAGGTACGGAAGAGTTACTTTTCATTTAGCTTTGCCACTATATTCCGAATAATCTGAATGTCAGTAATATCTCTATTAGTATCACTTGACGCATTGGTTCCCATCGAAACTTTATTATTCATCGTCAACATCTTACTGGGATGAGTAATCTTAGCAGACAGATGAATTTCTCTAGCACCAGTAGCATCAATAATGGCTTTTGCATTGTGTTGATTAACACCACATCCAGGCATTACCGATATTCGACCGTTAGCTTGCCCGACTAAAGACGTTAAGTTATCGATGCCTTCAAAAGCAGCAGAACGACCTCCGGAAGTAAGGACTCTTTCGCATCCCAGGTCGATCAATTGCTCTAAGGCGGGACTGGCAGAGTTCACCAAATCAAATGCCCGGTGGAAGGTGATACCTAAACCTTTTGCACTGTCGACCCATCGTTTAACAGCTTTTACATCGACGTTAGCATCTTCAGTCAAAGCTCCGATAACTATGCCACTGACACCCGTTTCCCGGAAGAATTGTATTTCATCACACATCATGGCGATCTCATCAGCAGTAAATAGAAAATCACCACTTCTTAGGCGTACCATTGCATACACAGGCACTTCAGAATGCTTTACTGCGTATTGAGTCAGTCCATATGACGGAGAGACCCCGCCAAGCGGAAGTGAACTACAGAGTTCAATCCGGTCAGCCCCACCAACGAGTGCATTGTTTAAAGATTCAATGCTATCAACACAAACTTCAACTAAAACTTTGTTCATTTTCTTATTCATTTAAGCCAGTTACACTCTTTCGGCAATAAGATGCTCCGGAGATCTCATCCCTGTTTTATACACCCAGTATTTAATCTCTTCTTCGCAGCCTATGTTAACAACACGGTAATTGTCATCTTTATCAATTGCATGTATGACGACACCAGCAAGAAATCCGCCTTTCAATGCTTTCAACTCTTCAACAGCCATATCAACAGCTTCATACAATGAGTAACCAAGACGCATAGCCATAACAATTGAGTAAGAAGTATTCGCCCGAATTGTCATCTCTCCGGTATGAGTACAGGCCGCAGCCCCATAACGACTATCAGCATAGAAACCAGCACCGGCAATTGGTGAATCACCTAATCTTCCCGGATATTTCCATGCCCACCCTGAAGTACTTGTCGCTGAGTAGATACTATTACGGCAATCTCTGGTTAGAAAAACCGTTGTATCTCTTACTTTCTCCGGGTCAGTAATCATTGTATTCAGTTTGGCTAATGAACGACCCGACATATCCGGATTCTCTTCGTTAGTGATTTCCTGAAGCTTTTTAAACCAGACGTCTTTCGATTCTTCCATCAATGGGTTTTTGCACTCAAATCCCATTTCGTATGCAAATCTTGTCGCCCCTTCTCCTACTAAGATTTCATGATTAAGCTCTTCCATAACTTTACGGGCGATGCGGGTAACATGAAAATGATCTTTTACCGCACCCACCGCTCCCGTACGCAGATCATCACCATCCATCACTGCGCCGTCAAACTCCATATCTCCTAACAGATTCGGCCAACCGCCAAACCCAACACTTCTCACTGTTGGTTCTGCCTCTACTTTCTCGATCCCACAAATAATGGCATCCAGGCCATTTTCACCAGAGTCCAACATATTGGCCGCATCCTGGATACCCGGCCACGCTTCTGAATTAGAAAGAACAATCATTTTTTATTATCCATTTATCCTGGAAACACCATAAAGATGTAACGTAAGAACACGCTATATGCGCTGTTCTGTATCCATATCGAAAAAGTGAAGTCGCTCAATACCTGGGATCACACGAATGGCTCCACCCACTTCCTGATTATTGTGGGTTCTGAGCATCAAAGATTGTCCTCCAGAAAGAGTCATTGCAATATTACATTCAGCGCCCAGATATTCTACATACGTCGTATCACCGACGAACCCTTGTTGAAAATTGAAATCAACTATCTGTAGATCTTCAGGCCGAATGCCCAGACAAACCTGATGACCAGCATAGATGCCCAGGTTGGGGTACAACGATAACGGAAATTTAAACTGGTGAGATTCGCCAATACTTAACACCACGTTCCCGTTTTCGACAGCAACAGTGACATCGATAAAATTAATCACAGGTGAACCAATAAACCCGGCAACAAACTTATTAATTGGTGTTTCGTACAATGCCTTCGGTGAGCCGATCTGCTGAATAACCCCCTGGTTAAATACAACAACCTTATCACCCATTGTCATTGCTTCAACCTGATCGTGCGTCACGTAAAGTATCGTTGCGTTAATTTCTTTATGCAGTGCGGAGATTTCCTGACGCATTTTGCTGCGAAGTTTCGCATCCAGATTTGACAAAGGCTCATCAAACAAAAACACCTTAGGGCGACGGACAATCGCTCGTCCTAAAGCTACACGTTGCCGTTGTCCGCCTGAAAGTTGACCAGGCTTGTTGTCCAGGAAAGGCGTGAGGTTTAACATATCAGCTATATTACGCACCATAGTATCAATTTTTTGCTTCTCTATCTTTCTGATACGCAGTGCCAGTGCCATGTTTTCATACACAGTCATATGTGGGTAAAGTGCATAACTTTGAAACACCATGGCAATATCACGGTCTTTTGGTAGTTCATCATTCATCTTCTTGTTATCAATGATTAGCTCACCATCAGAGATATCTTCTAAGCCTGCAACCATTCTTAATAATGTAGACTTCCCACAACCTGATGGGCCAAGTAAAATCACAAACTCACCTTGATCAATGTCTACTGTCGCGTTTTTAATTGCTTCGAATCCGTTGGGGTATTCCTTACGAATATTTTTTAATTGAACATAACTCATTACACCTCTCCTTTTACAGACAGAGAGTGACAAATTTCACTAAGCAGTAACGCACCGTAACCAGTCGCCGCTTTGTCATAGATTTTTCTGTGGGGAATGTTGTGAGACATTGCCGCAGAGTCGATATGGACCCAGGCTTGGTTATCACGCACAAAATGGCTTAAGAAAGTCGCCGCGACGCAGGGACTACCATGGGGATCTTCGCTACCATGCTGCAGATCAGCATAATCACTTTTCAGCGGCAAGTTAAACCAACCGCCTATCGGCATAGGCCAGACTCTTTCACCACAGGCCGAACCAGCACTTTTCACCACTTCAACAAAATCATCACTGTTGCTCATCAAAGCCGAGTATCCTTTGCCTAAAGCGATACCAACTCCACCAGTCAAGGTCGCAATATCAAGAAGATAGTCAGGATTATAGGTTTCCTGGGCATAATATAATACGTCCGCCAAGACCATTCGTCCTTCTGCGTCAGTCGAGATAATTTCGACATTTTCTCCAGATAACATGGTAACGACATCACCTGGCTTTAACGCTTTACCCGATGGCATATTTTCTACCAAGCCGCACAAACCAATAACCCGGACAGGTAGCTTTGCCTGGCTTATTGCATACAAAGCCCCGACAACCGACGCAGCTCCTCCCATATCAAACTTCATGGTGCTCATAAATTTAGCGCCCTTGATACTGATACCGCCGGAATCAAAGGTCACGCCTTTACCGATCAAAACGATGGAGGTTGTTGCCCCTTCAGGGTTGTAATCCAACGTCAGTAACTGGCCGTCATGCTCGCTGCCTTGCGCAACACCCATCATTCCACCGAATCCCATAGAGGTAAGCTTCTCACCACCAATAGCGCTTATTTTTATGTCTGGAATTTGCAATTGTTCAACAGCTTTAACAAAAGTCTCGGGGTACAGCTGATTAGCTGGTTTATTCATTAATTCACGGGAATGAGTTTGAGCGATGGCAAGCGTACAACCACGTTTATGGGCATTCTGCAGCTCAACATTCTGCGCCTCTAACCCAACAACATTTATTGTTGGATGTAAAGCATAAGACTGACTGTGCTTGTAGCGATAACCGGCAAGTGACAGACCAAAACTGAGCCACTTCACCCATACTTCAACTGAGTTATCAGTAAACAGATCATCATCAAATAAAAAAGTAAGCTTAGAAAATGAGAATTTACGCGCAACATCAAAACCGATGTCCTGTATATCATCGACCGTGAACTCTCTCTTTTGATATCGAACACTACAACCGCTAATATCATAGTTTTCATCTAGTTCTGATTGAACGCAAGGTTCGATTAGAATTTGCCGTTCTTTTTGAGCATCCAAACCATCCGATGAGTAAATTAACTCTGTCATTTTTACCCCTTTACCGCCCCTTCAGTCAGGCTTTCCATCATTTTTTTAGAGAAAAGAATAAATATGATTAACAGTGGCAGCATTGCTAAGAAGCTACCTGTCATAACCAAATTCCATGGTGTTGAGGTTGCTCCGTTTAGAGAACGAAGTACCAGTGTAATAATTTGCTTATCCGGTGTTTGCAGGGCTATAAGTGGTAACATAAAGTTATTCCATGCTGCCACAATCACCATGATGGCAACGGTCATCAACGGCGCGCGCATCATCGGCAGACCGATGCGGAAAAAAATCTGCAGTTCATTAAGACCATCTACACGAGCGCTATCAAAAATTTCTTTCGGCATTGTAGAAGCGACAAACTGGCGAACCAGAAAGACACCAAAAATATTCACGCCGGCAGGCAACCAAATAGCAGCTAAGGTATTAATTAGCCCGAGTTCTTTTATAATCAGAAAGTAAGGTACTAAGTTAACAACTGCCGGAACCATTAACGTCAACATCAAGGTCGAAAAAATAAAGTTCTTCCCTTTGAATTGATAGATTGCAAATGCGTAACCAGCGGCTGCGGATACCGATACAGAGTTTACTGTAGATAAAGTGGTCACAACTAACGTGTTCCACATCGCCTGGTTAAAAGGTACCTCTTTAGCCAACTCACGATAGTTATTCATAAACTGATCGCCAAAGCTTAGTGACATACCCATAATTGATGCACTGTCTTGTGTCGATAAAAGCGCAGACCAAAAAAATGGGAATATAGATATAAACGCTAATACAGAAACAAATACGTAAATTAATACCTTAGCTGGGTCTGGTTTGCGTTTTTGTGAAGGGACTACCTCGCCTTGATCAGAAGTAAATAAACGATTTGTAGTTTTCATTAATCAAGACCTCGCTTAATACCTTTCTTACCAAAAAATAAAAAGAACAAGGCACTAAATGCAGATATAATTAAAAACAAAATCCATGCGATGGCAGAAGCTGTTCCCATATCACTCCAGTCCCACCCCATCTTATATAAATACAGTGAAACGGTCATACCTGAATTTGCCACACCACCATTCCCGTGGGTCAACATCATCGGCTCTTCAAATAGCTGCATATTGCCAATGAGGGTCATTAATGTGGCAAAGAATATATAAGGAACCAGTAATGGCGCAGTAATAAACTTAAATTTCTGCCATTTGTTTGCACCATCTAAGTCGATAGCTTCATACAGCTCTTTCGAAACAGATGCCATTCCTGTCATATATATCACTGTATTGATTCCAGTAAATTTCCACGTCACCTGATTCGCAATGGTTAAACGAATCCACTCAGCGTCAAAAAAATCGATAGGTAACGTCGCCAGAAACTGATCAAGGTGAAGCTCCTGACCAAGCGAATGGAAACCCGCATTAATTGCCCCAAAAGGAGAAAAAACATTGAACACGACTAAGCTCACGGCAACACTTGATGTTATATAAGGCAAGAATATTGCTGCTTTAAAAAACTCAGATCCTTTGGTTATGACTTTTAGCAAAAAATACGCAAGAGAAATCGCTAATACATGCTGACAAACACCTGAAATAAAGGATATTTTTATTGTATTCCATAATGACAACCAAAATATTTCGTCTGTAATTGCATAATAATAATTTTCCCAGCCAATAAATTTCATTGATGATAATCCTTTAATCGGATTCCATGAATGAAATGACAAAAACGCTGAAAATATAATAGGAAATACGTTAAACGTTAAGTACAGAATTAAAAAAGGGAGCAGCAATATATAAGCCACCCTATGATCATGTAACATCCCTTTAAATAATTTCATAAATTATCCAAACTAATATGGTTTATACGTTCGGCTATTGTGGAGATAAAAACTCAGACAGAATATTCAATACTGCCTGAGTCCCTTTTTATAGCGTACGCATTCTGCGTTTTAGTAGTTTGTTCGCCGCTTCAAGAGTTCTGTCAACATCAGCATTCTGCGCGACGATTTTCTTAATCGCGTCATTCAAGATACTGTTTGCAATGTTATCAACCGGAGAAGCTGAATATGGCTTAATATTTTTCACGATTTCCGTGTAATATTTCATTGAGTGCTGACCACCAAGAATGTCGCTGGGCTGGTCGAAAAACTTATCGGAGTAAACTTCCATACGAGCAGGAAGAGTACCGGCAATTTTAGCGATATCCAAAACATTGTCTTTTTGCATCAGGAACTGAATAAATTTCCAGGCTTCTGATTTATGTTGGCTTTGCTTAGGTATCGCAAACACAGTACCGCCTGCGTTTACGTTGGTGTTATTCGGAATACCGGACACACGCCATAAACCAGATTTAGCACCTTCAGGATCATATTCCTGAAGAATACGGCCTTCTATCCACGGGCCATCAATATCGGCGAATAGCTTCCCTTCACGAAACAACTTGATAAATTTCTGGTCATTTGACGAACCATCAAGTGCTGCAACTAAGCCTTTGTCGTAAAGCTCTTTCACCAGTTTAACCAGACCTTTAATTTCATCAGATGCCAGATTTGGTTCGCCATCTTTCAGATATACAGGTTGACCAGGCTGGCTGTTTGTACCCATGACCAATGGATTAATCAAACTTGTGGCTGCAGGCAATATATACGCACCTTTTTTCTTTTTGATTTGCTCAGCAAAAGCAATGAATGAATCCCAGTTTTTAGTCACATCTTCGATATTTGCACCAACCGAATCGACTAAATCTTTGCGATACACCATAACTACCGGTCCAGTATCAAAAGGAACACCGAAAATATCACCTTGTTTGTTTTCTGATAACGTCAGCATGGATTGGTCAAATACCCAACCGGTATCAGAAATATTGTAAGGAGCAACGGATAAATCTGTCAGGCCACCTGCGTTTACAAAAGAGCCTAATTTAATCGTGCTAATTGATACAACATCCGGTGCACCTTCACCAACAGCAAGTGCCGTTGTTAATTTATCGTGGCAATCTCTGAAACCACAGCTCATGGCGTTGATATCAATATCTGGATTTTGCTTCTCAAACTTTGTCACCATCTTCGCTACATAGTCTTTTGGTAGATAATGTGAGAAAACAATTTCTGTCTTAGCATAAGTAAACTGAGAGGCAAGGAGTGTTGCAAATAAAGTTACGGAACCCGTAATATTTTTGATCTTCATAGTCATCTTCCCTAATGCGATAAAGAATGCGTTTTAAAACCCACTGCAACGCACTCTTTAACAAACTGAAATCGATTTCACTCACAGTGAAATCGATTTCAGTTTTGCATAAAAGGTGGTTAAAAATCAACCCCAAGCCAAAAGTATTTATAGATTTTCACAATGAGTATCACAAGCACGCTGATACCTACAGACTGAGGAAGCTATTCAGAACGTCAAAGTTCAGGACCGTTGGCAGGATATACCGAAAATAAAATGCTCACCCGACATATATCACCGCGTCGTTAGTCATGGGCAAGGCTCAATAATAAATTGATTAGCCAGCTGATTTTAGCGTCTTTTTCTTTAATTTTATGCCAGTAAAGCTTTATCTGAAAATCCGGAATCGCAATCGGCGGTTTGAAACAGACAATGTTCAGAGATTCCGTCAGCGTCCGGGCATATATGTCCGGAAGAGCAAGCAGATAATTGGTCTCTTTCAGCAAATACGGCGCACTCAGAACGCTCGGGAGTGTAATAGCCACTTTTCTTTTTTTGTTCCGTTTTGCAAGCGTATCATCAACGATGCCCTGTTTTTCATTCCAGGGCGTCACCAGAATATGCGGGTATTTTAAAAATGCCTCCAGATTCAGTTTATCCTGCCCTGCCAGCTCTGTGTGGGCACTATCCATTGCGATGCAATATTCACCTTTCAGCCAGACCGCGTTGCCAATCTGGCTGGAATATTCCGCATCATGATCGAATCCGAGAGCAATATCAATATCACCGGATTCAAGCAAATCCGACGGGATTCTCTCTTCCCCCTGAACCAGCCGGATCGTAATATTGGGATAGTGATTCGCTAAGCAGGCACTTAGCTTAGGCATCAGACACCAGGCAATAAAATCCGTCGCCGAAATAACAAAATGATGTGAACCACTGTCAGGATTAAAAGGGACGGATGTCGTCAAACCACCCTGCAACAGATCCAGAGCAGGAGTCACGACGGCAGCCAGCTCTTTCGCTCTTTCTGTCGGAGTCATCCGGTTATTAATCCGGATAAATAACTCATCATCCAGACGTTCACGCAATCTGGCCAGACTGTGGCTGCAGGCCGACTGACTGAGATTCAGTTTCTCAGCGGCAATATTAACGGATTGGGTTTTATATATGAAATAAAAAACCTTAATTAAGTTTAAATCGAGATTCTCAAGTTTAATCATGAATACGATGCAGACAAACCATGCAAACAATGCACTTAAATCATATTACAATGACCGATATACTACCTAAATTCAAGAACAACGGAGAGTATTAACATGAAAATAAGACCAGCAACCATCAACGACGTTAACGCGATATTAGGGTTCATCAAAGAGCTGGCCGAATATGAGAAAGCGTCACACTGTGTAAAAGCATCCGAAAAAGAAATAGCAGACAGCCTGTTTAGTGAAAAGGCATCGGCCAAAGCGCTGATATGTGAAATCAATAATGAACCGGTTGGTTATGCGGTCTATTTTTATAATTACTCGACATGGCTGGGAAAAAACGGTCTGTATCTGGAAGACCTGTATGTCACCCCTTCGCACCGGGGAACCGGCGCCGGTAAGTTGTTAATGAAAACACTGGCATCAATCGCCGTCAAAAATGACTGCGGCCGTTTTGAGTGGTCAGTATTGCACTGGAACCAGCCAGCCATTGATTTTTACCAGCATATCGGTGCAGAAGAACAGGGAGAATGGCGGATATACCGACTGACCGGAGAAGCACTTAACCGGTTTGCTGCTGACTGAGCGCCTACGGTATCACTCACTGACAGGTAGCCATCAGAAAGAGCCACCGGTGGCTACCGGCCATTTACCTCATCGGTAAAAAATTTTATGCATTTCTGCCTACATGAATTTATTGCATTCAAATTTAATTGCATATTATCAAATTTATTTTAAAATGGCATATGACAATTAAAAAATAGGAGAATTGTAATGTCATTCAAACAGGCATATCTTTATTTTTTCTCATGGGCAGCATTACTGGGATTAGGCGCTCCATTTATGATTCTGTATCTTGCCGCTTCCCGGTAGTCAAAACATAACCTTGTCTTTTAATAAACGAGAATGGCTGGATGATGGCCTGAACAGGACCAGTACAAAATCGAAGGGAAATATAGCCGGTGCTTAATCGCTATCGGTAGAATAATCTCTGAAAATACCAGCCATATCTCATTCCTGCCTTCTAAATATGCCATCGGGCGAGCCCCACAGCGAACTTTGCTTTATCTTTATTGTCTGCACCTAAACAATAAAAAAGAAGTAAAGCAGCATTCACTGAGGAGCGTTTATGACAATAATGCAAAAAGTATTCTGGTTGATTGCCAGTGCCGGAAATATTGCGTCACTATACTGCTATGCGGTTTTTGGCAACCTGCTCTCATTATTTTTCCTGATTTTCACTCTCTTATATACACTGATCGGCATTTACGACTTAACCATCAGCAAACACAGCCTGAATAAGCTTTATCCGGTTGTCGCATACATCCGCTACATCCTTGAGTCGTTCAGGGTGGAAATTCAGCAATACTTCATTGCGAACAATACGGAAGAACGCCCTTTTAACCGTGAGCAGCGTTCCTTGGTTTATCAGAGATCTAAAAACGTACGCGACACCATTGCGTTTGGTACACAGCAGGATTTAATGGCTGAAAATTATCTCAGCCTGTGGCATTCGATGGCGCCGCAAACGGTCAGAAAAGACATCCGGATTCGTATCGGCGGAAAAGAATGCACCCAACCTTATGATGCATCGTTTCTTAATATTTCTGCCATGAGTTTTGGTGCTCTCAGTTCCAATGCCATTGAAGCGCTGAATTTAGGGGCAAAAAAAGCAGGTTGTTACCACAATACCGGCGAAGGTGGTATGAGTGATTACCACTTAAAACATGGTGGAGATCTGGTCTGGCAAATCGGTTCGGGCCTGTTTGGCTGCCGGACTCCCGAAGGCAGTTTTGACGAAGATGCCTTTAAAGCCATCGCCACACGTCCACAGGTCAGAATGATTGAAATTAAACTGAGTCAGGGAGCCAAACCCAGCCATGGAGGTGTCCTTCCTCAGGTTAAAATCACCCCTGAAATTGCAGCTATCCGGGGAATTCCCATGGACAGAGACTGTGTTTCGCCGGCCATTCATCCAGAATGCACCACACCGGTTGCCCTGCTTGGTTTTGTTCGCCGGTTGCGTACCTTAAGTGGCGGAAAGCCGGTAGGATTTAAGTTGTGCGTCGGCAATCCGGCTGATTTTCTCGGTATTTGTAAAGCCATGCTGGAGACCGGTATTCTTCCGGATTTTATTACCGTAGACGGCGCCGAAGGTGGTACAGGAGCAGCACCGGTTGAGTTTACCAACCGGCTTGGCATGACCTGTCTGGAAGGATTATATTTTGTCCACAATGCTCTGATCGGAATTGGTGTCAGAGATTCCATCCGGTTGATTGCATCCGGAAAAACCGCTTCCAGTTTTGATCTGCTGACCAAAATTGCGGTTGGAGCCAACGCTGTCAACGCTGCCCGAACCATGATGTTTGCTCTGGGCTGTCTGCAATCCCGCCACTGCAATACCAACGAATGCCCGACAGGCATTGCTACTCAGGATCCGGTCCGTGCAAAAGCCATTAACGTGCCATTAAAAAGTGAGCGGGTAAAAAACTTCCATCACAATACCCTGCACAGTTTTTACGAACTGGTCGGAAGCTTAGGGCTGGATGATCCGGAGAAGCTGACGTTATCGATGTTGAAGAACCGGACAACGGATGGTCAGTTAATTTCGCTTGGGCAACATTTCCGTCCGCTGGAACCGGGCGCTTTGCTGAAAAATCAGGCGCCGAATGAAGCATGGAACCTTTGGTGGCAGTCCTGCTCTGCCGGGCAATTTCACACCGAAGAGCAGATTATCTATCAGGCTCCGGTTACCCTGACCTGATTATGTCATCGTTAAATTATGGCTATTCAATATGTATTTTGACCAAATTTATCTAATACATTAATATGTCACTAGTTGATTATTGTCTGTGATTTTTTCTCGTTCAGACAACATCGTGAATTAAGTTCACTACATATGATTATTAGATGAATTTTTTACTAATGTGACATATTCGGCTTTTTCTTATGGTAAGAACCCAAGAAATTATATATTTATCTTATTTTTCATTGCCTTGATGTAAGAACATAAGAATTAATTAGCGAACTATACGGAATTTTTGAGGAAAACTATAAAGAATTTTTCCGTATATTAAATTGTTAGGGTCACAAGGAAATATCGATGAGTGAAGAAGATAACGAAGATAAGAAATTACCTGAGAGTGGAAAGGTAGCTAAAATTTCACGCGGCGCCCTTCAAGCAGTTGGTGGGGCTGTGCCGTTCGCGGGTGGTGTTTTTTCTGCAATCGCTGGCGCTTGGTCTGAGGGTGAGCAGGATAAAGTTAATCGTTTCTTTGAAGACTGGGTTCGCATGCTACAAGATGAACTCAAAGAAAAAGAAGAAACAATAATTGAAATTATGGCTCGACTTGATTTGCAAGACGAAGCTATATCAGAGCGAATATCAAGTCTTGAATATCAATCATTGGTTAAGAAAACATTCCGTGAATGGTCTGGTGCTGAAAGTGAAGATAAACGTGTGTATATCCGCAATATATTATCAAATGCAGCCGCATCAAAGGTATCAAGCGATGATGTAATTCGTATGTATATCGATTGGATCAACCAATATTCAGAAATGCATTTTCAGGTTATAGGGGCAATCTATAATTCTGACGGAATAACACGCGGTGAAATCTGGCGAAAAATTGGTAAGGGGCCTGTTCGAGAAGATTCTGCTGATGCCGATTTATATAAGTTATTAATCAGAGACTTAAGCACTGGCGGGATTATTCGTCAGCATCGGGAAGTTGACAGGTTTGGAAATTTCATTCAGAAACCAACGCAAAGAAGACCCAAAGGAAGCGGCCCCAAACCGCCAGTTTCTGCTTTTGATGAAAACGAAGGGTATGACTTAACTGGCCTTGGGCAACAGTTTGTTCATTACGCCATGTCAGAACTACCATTAAAAATAGAATTCCAGCAAGATGAAGAGCAACCCTAACAAGGCGCTGCTACGGAAAATTTACTCGCTGGAGCTCCTAAATTTCCGCAGAGCACGGCGTTATATTTTTATTGGAGTTTTATGGCACGATTAGAGAAATTAGACTTCGGAACTATTGAGTCTATTTGTAAAATACTTGGCGATACGGAGCGTGGGTTTACTGGCTCTGAAATTGCAAAGTTGTTGTACGAAGCCAAAATTGAGGATATAGACGCCTTAAATACTAAATGGAAGCGTTTAAATTCAGCACTTGCAAATAGACAAGATCAGGACGGTTGTGCAAATCCTGTACTTCACTTTATACAACTAGCGATGTCTCCATCGAAACATTACAACAACTTAGAATGGTTTAATGATACTCGCTTTAAGTTGAATCAAGTATTGAGTTTTGCTGGGTACTTACTAGGCGAGAACGGTAAAGTTTCTAGTTCTTCAAAAGCCTCTACGATCAGTGAAGCAGCAGCTAGAGCAAGCAAGTTGAAAGAGCATTTGGTATCTAGAAATGTTCACCCCGACGTTTTGTATTACTGTCGTGAAGAGCTGCTTGTGGACAATTATTTCCATGCTGTTTTTGAAGCGACAAAAAGTGTAGCTGATAAAATAAGGAACAAAACTGGGTTAACTTCAGATGGAGCTAATTTAGTAAACGAAGCGTTTGCATTCAAAAATGCTCCTCATATACCCCATTTAGCCTTAAACACTCTTCAAACAGAAAGTGAAAAAAGTGAGCAGAAAGGTTTTGTAAACTTGTTAGTTGGTTTGTTTGGTACATTCCGAAACACTACGGCTCATTCTCCCAAGATTACTTGGAAAATTGACGAGCTTGATGCGTTGGATATTTTGTCAATGGTGTCTCTGGTTCATCGTCGCTTAGACAAAGCTACGGAAGCAAAAAAGATGTACGAAAACAAAATATAACAAACGAGTATGGTGTCAATAATTAAATTTTCGCCATATTCTCATCCCACATACGACCGCCTCTTAGCTTTGAATTTAGTATCACAACCATCTTTCTAACGCAGGCAATAATAGCTACTTTTTTGGGTTTCCCTGCACCAAGTAATCGTTGATAAGTGTTCTTAAAAACAGGGAGGGTTACAATTGCATTGCAGACATCATTGCCATATACAGGATTGTACGCACCAGAGCGCGTCCACCTTGGATAATTCGTTTGCCTTTATAACGACCACTTTCTCTGTTCATTGGAACAACAACTATCAGGGAAGCGGCTTGTTTATTGTTAATATAACGTTTTAGTGCCCATTCGGACGGTTATAAGTTTTAGGAATGACATGTACAAAATAAAACAAAGTGTGATTAATAAGCGGAAAAGAAGCCCCTATTTTACAGCATTGTATGTAACCGGTTTTGCTATTGTGTGCTATCTACTAACACAAGGCGAAGAATTCGACTGGATTGGCTTTTCTTTTGTTTTCGGTTTAACGGGTATTCTTTCTGTCGGTGCAAATCTAGTTGGGTCAAAACGCTTTATTAAATACGCGTTAAACCATGCAATAATTGTGACAAACGAAGGATTAAAGATAAAAAATCCAGATACATACAGTATTTTGCCTTGGGAGAACGTGACTCAGGTGAAACAAAAGCTGAAATCCGGTCAAGTATCAAAACTTTCACTACGTACTTCTGAAAGTTCTATTGATTTAACCAACTACGAACAACTGGATAAATTGGTATTGGAACTCAAGCAGTTCATAAAACCGGAAGTGTGGAAGTAAACTCCTAGGGTCTGTTGACCTTTGATGGTTGATTTTTGTTCACTCTGAACGGGTTTTGATCGCGGCGCAGGGCATGTAGCTTAGTCATTCTAAGCAAATGACCTGCAACAAAGAGCAAAGCCAGTTCAGATGAACCCTTCGGGCAGCGTTTGATGGTGATTTATTCAGCGTTGGGTCATGACTCATGTAGATGACTACACTTCACATGCCCCGCCTTGCCTAAATCACCATCAACTCGCTGCAAAAACCATCACCAAAGATCAACAGACCCTAGCAATACAACCGACTAAGGTTTCAATATATTTTCCTACTCTGACAGAAACATTTTAGAGCAATAAACTACCGATGCTGAAAAACCGGACAACGGATGGGGGTAGCTGATAAGGCTAAAAAATTTAACACAGGCAGTGTTAAATTAAACTTTCCAAAAAAGTTTGCCATTGTTCTCCCCGGCCATAATACTCCGTATGAGGCAGTCTGATCAGTTGTCCTTTGTCCTCAAGGAAAAGTGTCGGATAACCCTGCACCTGTAATTGCATCATCAGTTGATGACTATGATTAATTACTGCGTCTTCCGGGTTTTCCTCTGTTTGCATTTTTTCCCGCCATAACATTTTGTCTAGCCCCGAATGAACTGCGAGCTCTTCCAAAGTTGACTGTTCATTGACTGGTTTTCCGTCAATATAATGAGCTTTTTGTATCGCCTTTAACATAATAAACGGCTCCAACCCTAAAGATTCTCCAACCAGAATTGCCCGGGTTGGAAGGTAGGAATCCAGGATCAGATCATCATTACCGGTTACACGTTCGACATAGGATTGTCCAAATTGCGCCCCGGTAAGTTGACTGATGCGTCTGTCACTATCCAGAATATGCTGGCGAAACGATGGCTCAATCGCTTTTTCAGGGAGCATTCCGCCTGGGTGCAGGATGAGTTTAAACTTATTATTATCTGCGATTGTTTCCAGTAAAGGAGTGGCACCATAACACCACCCGCACATTGGATCATAAAAGTAGTGAACAGTGACCATTTATCTCTCCCATATGAATTTTAGCACCAATACTTAAAGCGGCAGGAAACCTGAAGATGGTAGATTGCTTGCCGTTATTTCTGAGTGGAAGCCTGCCGATCTCATTATATATACCCTATACTCCCCCAGAAAGCATTTGTCTCCTGCTGTCAGAGCATTAATTGATTATAATTCTGACCGCTGGTTCAGGACAAAAACAGATCCTGACGGATCTGGTTCCTAACCTTGAAATAGTCATAGAGTAAATACCCTTGTCATAACCGATCCGGCAAACGCTGCCGGACAAAATCGAGGAAAGCCGACACTTTCCTCGATCGGTTAAAACGCTCCGAAGACAATAACGCCACAATGTCGGCTTCCGCTAACTGGTATTCCGGCAATACTCTGACCAGCCTGCCCGTTTCCAGTTCTTCTTTCACATCCCATTCTGAACGTTGAATAATACCCTGACCATCACGGCTCCAGTTTTTGGTCACCCGGCTGACATTACTCGATAAAACCGGGTTCACTCTGACGCTGGTTACCTCATGAGTCTCTGTGTGCGTTAAACGCCACATAGTGGCATCCTCGTCATTTTCTCTTAACGCAATGCAGCGGTGATGTTCTAAATCGCCAGGAGAACGCAATGGCGGAGCCGACTGAAGATACTGCGGAGAAGCCAGTAATAAACGCCGGTTTTTCGATAACACAATCCGTTTCAGTGCGGAATCCTGTAAGTAGCCAATGTAAAACAAAATATCAGGGCTGTTATGTACCGACCACTTAGGGTTATCCGACAGATTCAGCTCGATGGTAGTATTCGGGTACAGGCGCTGAAATTCAGCCGCTAAAGGACCAATGTGTTTTTCTCCGAATCCGAGAGAGGAAACCAACCGGATTTCTCCGGAAATCGTTAACGTTTTTCCGGAAACGTCTTCCGTCAGGTGTTCCAGCTCCTGCAATAACTGTTGACCTTTACCGGCCAGTACCTCACCTTCCGCCGTTAATGAAATTAACCGGGCACTTCTGTCGACCAGTTTCACACCCAGCTTACGTTCAATATTCTGCAGACGTTGTGAAACACTGGGAGGCGTAACATTTAATTTCCGGGCGGCCGCAGCCAGCGAACGGCTACCGGCAATGGTAGTGAAAAACTCAAGATCCTGTGACGATATCATTAAGTTTACCCTTAATGATTGAATAAGCATTCGTTAATTTAACTACATGTTGTTCAATGATACAAATAATAGCGTTCAGTACAGTTCAAAAAATAAGGAGCACTATGGAAAGCGCAGTCATTCTTCACATCACGGATTGGGTTTACGTTTTTTTATTTGGTATTGCCATCATTGCCGGTATTGTTGACGCCATCGCAGGCGGTGGTGGATTGATCACCGTTCCTGCCCTTCTGCTAACCGGTCTTCCCCCGATGTCCGTTCTGGGGACAAACCGGCTTCAGGCTGTCATTGGTGAGCTGACGACCTCTTTTATGTACATATCCAGCCGGCAACTTCCAGTAAAAGGCATCATTTCAGGTTTAATATGCACATCAACCGGAGCTGTCTGCGGTGCACTGGCCGTCAGCCTGATTGATAAGGAAGCTCTGGAAACCCTGCTTCCGGTATTAATGGTTGCTATTACCCTGTATTCCGTTCTGTCCGGAAAACTCAAAGCAACCGAAGCCTCCGAACCCAAAATAAGTACCACGCATTTTATGATGCTGTGTGGCCTGCTTATCGGTTTTTATAACGGTTTTTTCGGACCGGGAACCGGTTCTTTCTGGATGCTGGCCTTTGTTACTTTACTCGGCTATACCATCAAACAGGCCACCATGGCAACCAAGCCGCTGAACCTGACCGGCAACTTTATTTCCCTGATCCTGTTTGTTTTTCTGGGTCAGGTTGATTACCAGTTAGGGCTGATAATGGGTATCGGGCAAATTATCGGCTCGGTGATCGGAAGCCGGTTTGTGCTTTCCTATGGCACCCGTCTTGTCCGTCCGGTTTTTATTACGGTCACTCTGATCATGACAACCAAACTCATTTATGAACATGTACCTGTCGGTTGGTTTATATAACCAACATAACTCAACAAAGGCATAAGCACATCTACGGAGCACACTACTGACAAAAACTGTCATTACCAAACCGTATAGTGTCCTCCGTTATCAGGTTATACCATTATTTCACAGGAGTGTTTATGATTCAGTTTGATTCCATCGTTCTTTATGTTGACAACATTGAAACCAGCAAAGCGTTTTACGAAGACATCTTTGACTGTCAATGCACCGTTTTATCGCCAACCTTCGTCTCTTTTTCCTTACCTTCAGGTATAAACATGGCACTAAAACAACGCTGCCACGTTTCACTGGAAGCAGATATAACAGGAGGAGGAATGGAGATCTCTTTCACTACCGAAAATACCGACAGCCTTCATCAGTTATATAAAGTCTGGGAAAAGAAAGGGGTAACGTTTTTGCAAACACCAACCAAATTAGTCTTTGGACTGACCATTGTTGCCTCAGACCCGGACGGACACCGGATCCGGATTTTTACTGATAAATAACCCGTCCACTGAGTGAATCAGCTATTGGCATTGAAGGCATCCATGCAGTTGATAATGTAGTCTTTCATCTTTTTGATCGGTGCGCTCCGGACACGACCTTTGCGCAAAATCAAATCTAAAGACGTATCAAGCGTGTACATGCCTTCAATATCGATAGCCACAAGCGATTGGTTTTCCAGCTCTTTCGTGACACAGACCTTGGGCAGTAGGGTTCCGCCTAACCCGGCTTCGACATAATTCTTCAATGCCTCAAATGAATTACATATCAGTAAATCGTTCAGACGGATTTCCTGACGGGCTTCGTATAGATTGGTTGCCTGCCGGATGCTGAACGACTCATTCAATAATGCCAAAGGAATCTCGGATAATTCGGAAGGCGAGCATATGTCCAGTTGCGCCCATTTGCTGTCTCTGGGAACCAACAGGCTCAGTTCCTGAAACGAGCAGGAATAGAGAACATCAATTTTGGGGTCCTGTGGGGCATTCAGTAACAGCCCGATATCCGACTCCTCGTTTTTGATGCTTTCAACCACATCATCCCCGCCGCCAACATTCAGAACCAGCTTTACGCCGGGATGATTACGGGAAAAGCCGGTAATCGCATTATTGACGAGATCCGGGATAAACCCACCCCCGGTTGATATGCGGAGTGTGCCGGATTTCAAATGTTCAATCTCAGACAACTCCGAGATAAGATCATTTTTTCTCTGGTTAATATCCTGAATGTACTCCGCCAGGCGAATACCGGCTTCCGTCAGATTGACTCCGCGGCCAAGGCGATCCATCAGACGGGTATTAAGCTGATCTTCAAGCTGGGAAACTTTCCGGCTGATCGCCGAAGGTGATACGTGCAGAATCTCCGAGGCCGCACGAATACTACCCGTTTTTGCCACAACTTCAAAATATCTTAATGCCCTGTCGTCCATGTTTTCCTTACCGGAGCCGGGTTATTCTGAGAGTAACTGTTCTACCATCCGGATCCAGAAATTCGCACCAATGGGTAAAACATCGTCGTTAAAATCGTAATTTGCACTGTGCAGATCATGCGAATGTACCTGACTTCCGTTTCCAAGCCAGATGTATGCGCCCGGACATTTTTCGAGCATAAAGGCAAAATCTTCTCCGCCCATACTCGCCGGCGGGTTCAGATGAACCTGCTCAATTTCCGGCATCTTTTCCAAAACGGCATAACACTTTTTCGCAGCCTCCACTGTATTTATAGTAGCAGGGTAGCGCCGGGAATAAAGTATCTCGGCCTGACAACCCTGCGCAGCAGCAATACCGGTCACGACGTCTTTCATTCTGGATTCGATCAGATCACGGACGTCAGGAGAAAAAGAACGGGTCGTTCCCTTCAGAGTCACTTCTTCCGGAATAACATTATAGGTATAACCGCCATTTATCTGGGTAACACTAATGACACCCGACTTTTGCGGGTCCAGATTACGGCTGATGATTCCCTGAAGCGCACTGACAACCTGAGTCGCAGTATAAATAGGATCGGCGGTTTTATCCGGCATGGCACCATGTCCGCCAATACCTTTGATTGTGATATCAAAAGTGTCAAACGCCGCCATTACTGCCCCTTCATGGACACCGGCCTGCCCTGCCGGCAATCCGGGCCAGTTATGAAGACCGTAAACTTCTGACATCGGGAATTTTTCAAACAGACCATCTTCTATCATGGATCGGGCACCTGCTTCATTCTCTTCCGCCGGTTGAAAAATGAAGTGGACCGTTCCTTTAAAGTCCGGATTTTCAGCCAATACAACCGCGGCACCAAGCAGCATCGTTGTATGTCCGTCATGCCCACAGGCGTGCATTTTCCCCTGATGTTTCGAGCAATGAGCAAAAGTATTTTGCTCATCCAGATTCAGTGCATCCATATCGGCCCTTAACCCGATGGTTTTTCCGTCGCCTAGTCTGCCATGCAATGTTGCCACAATTCCGGTTTTACCCAGACCGCGGTACACATCCAGCCCAAGCGCTGTCAGTTTCTCTGCAATGATATCTGATGTTCTGAACTCTTCGTAAGCCGTTTCAGGATGTGCGTGGAGATCCCGTCTCCACGTCACAAGCTGGTGATGCTCTTCTGAATAAGGTTTAATGTATTCTGTCATAAACTTATATCTATTTTATCTGATTCATTAGCAACCCGATGTTCTCCGGGACCGTTTAAAGCAGTAAATCTGCAACAATGACGGAACCTAAATAAGTACCGGTAAAGACTAAAATCGCAATCAGAACAATTTTTCCACCAGCGGATTTAAAGGTTTTGACTTCCTGCTTAGTAATCGCTAAACCGGCATAAGCAAGTACCGGACTGACTAAACTTAAAAAATTAATCTCTTTGACGTGATTCAGTATGACCTCAGACACCGGTGATGCCGGAATCGTAAGCAGTACGCTGATCAAAGATAACCAGGCAACCGAAGGTAAATAAAATGGCATCACTTTCGCAAGCCAGAGGCCGGCCATCACCATCGCAAAAATAATAGCCATACCGGGAAGTGCCGATAATGGTGTAACGCCAGAACCAGTCCAGTTACTGATCAGAGCAATTGCACAGACAATGACTAAAACAATCGCATGATCAATCAGGTTAATATTCGAATTTACATTTTTTTCTGCTGCTGTATCAGACATTTAAATCACTCCCTTTTGTCACAGTTTCATTTCCTTTGCGGGTTAGCAGACCATACAATTTTTCAGTTAAAGGCAACGCAATAAACAATCCGACAAAAAGACCGGTCGCATTGGTCAACAGATTACTGGCACCGGCCAGAGCAAGAATTTCATCCTTCATTGCCGGGATTGATTCGCCTAATGACGCCGAACATGCCGCTGTCATACTGCCACTACCGACACCGCATGCCATTGCAAGTGCACGTGGGTCAAACCATCCGGTGGATGCAAGCAAAGAAGCTAAAATCGCAAAATACAGCGTTCCGAACATGGTTCCCATAACATAAACACCCATCACACCGATACCTTCCTGACTTTTCAGGCCATATTTGTCAGAAATAAGCGCAATGTTGGGTTCACGGGCAATGGAGAAACAAGCACCGATGGATTCCCGGCCCATTTTCAGTACTAATATCGCAACCGGCATCGCTATTAATATGGTTCCTAAGTTACCGGCTTCCTGCAGAATCATCGCCGGACCTATTTCTAAAATTTTATTCAGAGAAGGACCAATCAATGTTCCGAATTTTGCCAGAAAAGGGAAAACTGAAATAATAATAATCGGTGTGGCTTTCGCTGCCTTTTCAGGCGTTAAAATACATTTAGCTTTGCTGATAACATTCGGGTTTAAAAGTAAACCCATAATAAAGGCATAAAAAAGAGGGAGTAATACAACACTGCTGCTGCCAAGGGGGACTTTTATTATTCCGATCAACTCGGCAATGACCGAAATAATAATCACCACAAGGTGAAGTAGCCAGTTACCAGACTGGCCTTTTAGACTGCTCATCGCTAATTTCCTTTTAGTAATTAAATATTCCATAAAAATATGAAGCCTTTTGATTTAATCACAGAGGAAATAAGATAACTAATGCTATAAAGCCAACAAATTGTTCTAAAAAAAGCAACACAATATAAAATATTGTTGTTTCAGACAGATACCGGCAAGTTTTGAAAATATAACTACTAAATGAAAAGAAATTAGATGATTATGTAAATAATTGTATATTCTGCAACAGAAAAATAACGTAATTAATAAAGTACACGGGTAAATAATAAAAAAGACAGGATGATAATGTATCAGTCAGAAAAGAATTTAAGAATGGATTTACATAAAATAAATCAGAAGGCGCAAATTAACCTTCTGATTTTGAATTATTATGCAGACATAAGTGGTTCTACATTAATATATTTTCCAAGTTCACTACGCTTTGCGCTTGGCACATATGGAATTTCCCCGAGCTTAGGCGCATCAATTTCTTTTTCAAGCAGCTCAATAATTTCCGCGTAATGTTCGGTTCCCGGATTAATCCGGTTTGCAACCCAGCCAACAATATTCAACCCATCAGCGCGGATGGCTTCAGCGGTCAGTTTGGCATGGTTTAGACAACCTAATTGAATTCCGACAACAAGAACAACCGGTAACTGTTCTTTTTTAACCCAGCTTGATAGATAATTATCATCGGAAACCGGCACACGCCAGCCTCCAGCGCCTTCCACTAAGACGCTGTCGGCATTCGCTTTATGCTTTGCCAGTTTTTCGCTGAGGACATCAAATTCTATTGTGACATTTTCATGTTTTGCTGCAATATGAGGAGACGTAGGCAACAAAAGAGTATATGGATTTACATCATTATAATCTGCTTCACTGCTTGCCGCTTTCATCAGGTGTAGCGCATCGGAATTGCGGCGTCCTTCAGGTGTTTCTTCACACCCGGCCGCAATGGGTTTATATCCCAGAGTGCTTATACCTTTCGCAGATAAGGCCTGCAATATCGCTTTCGACGCAACGGTCTTACCGACATCAGTATCCGTACCCGCAATAAAAAATGCATTTATCATTGTCGTATTACCCCAATACACACTTGATAGGTTGCAGGTAATAATCCTGCAGAATTTTGAAAACGCTGGTATTCCCGCTCAACGGCACATAGCGCATTGCGACTTACCAGACCGTTATCCCGGTTATTGACATGGGTGGCCCCGATGCCTTTAAGGTCTTTCATTAATGCGATTGCTGATTCATACCAGACTGTAATTCTACGCAAGTCTAACTGATGGTTTTCTATATCAGATTGCGCTAACGCAAGTTTTACCCTTTTTAAACTTTTGAACACATTGACATGTTGATGCCGGTCAACTTGTGCCCATGACCAGCGCAGTTCGTCAAGCGATCCATCCAGCAGAGTTGAAAAATAAGCCGTACCGTCGGATTTCAAAACCCGTTTAATTTCTGTCATCGGACGGGATAAATCTTCACACCACTGGAGGGCAAGACTGGATGTCACATAATCAAATGTTCCGTCAGGAATGGGTAATTGCTCTGCATCAGCACATAAATAACTGACCTGCTGCGTTCCCAGCATCTTTTCTGCGACCTGAAGCATCCCCTCACTGATATCCACACAGGTAACGTGTGCTCCACGCTCAAGCAACGCTTTGGCAACATAGCCTGTACCGCATCCCAGATCCAGAATCCGTTTACCGGCAAGATTGTCCGGGATATTCGCCAGTAAAATATCCGCCACATCCCGCTGAAACTGAGCATGCCGGTCATAGCAGTGAGCCGCTTTGGAAAACGCATTAGCGATATATTCTTTATTTGTAGGCTTACTCGCAGTCGTGGGCAACATGAAGGTTCTCCAGCGTGTGTTCCAGACAGGAACATAATTTATCAACGTCCGTCACACTGTGTCCTGAGGTTAGCGTAACTCTTAGCCGCCCCTGTCCGGCTGGGACAGTCGGTGGCCGAATTCCGGTAATCCATATTCCCTGACGTCTGATCTGCTCAGCAACCGCAATGGTTTCATTTACTCCGCCAATCAGAATCGGCTTAATTGCCGTAACAGTTTCAACATAATGGGCACCGAACGGACTCATTCTTTTGTGAAACAGCGCCTGTAATTCAGCGAGTTTATCTCTGCGCCATTGCTGCTCTTTAATCATAAAAACAGCGTGATTTAAGGCGTAAGCCTGTGACGGAGGCATCGCCGTCGAATAAACATGATGGCGGGCAAACTGATTAATATAATCACCGACAGAATGGCTACACATAATGGCAGCGCCGGACAGGCCGAATGCTTTACCAAAAGTAACAACCAGAAGATCCGGCTTCACTCCGGCCAGATGGGTTGAACCTTTGCCCTGCTCACCTAAAACACCAATACCATGGGCATCATCAACAATCAAAATGGCTTTATTACCAATGGCCTGGTGCATTTCTCTGACAGAGGCCATGTCTCCGTCCATACTGAAAACACCTTCCGTGATAACTGCTGTAGGATGGTCTTCATCCCTGAGAAAGGATACCAAATGTTTTATATCGTTATGTCTAAACCGCTTCATCGTCGCCGGAGACAACATACCGGCTTCCATCAGTGATGCATGATTTAACTTATCCTGCAGCAACAAATCGCCTTTTTTAAACAACGATGTAATCAGAGCCTGATTCGCACTGAACCCTGAATTAAACAACACACACTCGTCATAATCCAGCCATTCACACAGAGATGTTTTTAACAACTCGTGGGGATAACTGTTTCCGACCACCATTGGCGATGATGAACTGCCCGCGCCAAACCGGTCCAGTCCCTGCTGCCATTTTCGGATCAATTCAGTGTCATTAGCCAGACCAAGATAATCATTACTGGAAAAATTGAGATAGTTCCGGTCACCGAAGCAAAGTTCTTTTGTATTTCCGTTGTCAATTTTCAGCACCCGGCGCTCCAAACCCAGTGCTTTACGCTCCTGTAAAGCACTGGTGATACGCTGATCAAAGAGATGCATCATAGAACAAATCGTCTTTTTGAGGACGCGATACCACGTTCTCAACAACACGATCCAGTAATTTGCTCTCTTCGATTTCATCCGGCTTTTGCGCCACATGCTGATGATTGATACCCAATTTATCAAAGAGAAGCATATCGGCATCTTCTGATGGGTTCGGGGTCGTCAGCAATTTGCAGCCATAGAAAATTGAGTTAGCGCCTGCCATAAAACATAACGCCTGCATCTGCTCATTCATATTTTCACGTCCGGCAGAAAGACGGACTGCCGATGCAGGCATCATGATTCTTGCCGCCGCAATAAGGCGTATAAAATCAAATGGCTCAACATCTTCAGCGTTTTCCAGAGGTGTTCCTTTCACTTTGACCAGCATATTAATAGGCACACTTTCGGGATGAACAGGCAGGTTCGCCAGTTCAGTTAAAAGACCGGCGCGGTCATTAGCATTCTCACCCATACCGATAATACCTCCGGAACAAATTTTCATTCCGGCGTCACGAATATGAGATAAGGTATCCAATCTGTCCTGATAAGTTCGCGTCGTAATTATTTTTCCGTAAAATTCAGGGGAGGTATCCAGATTATGGTTGTAATAATCCAGTCCGGCATCCGCCAGTTCCTGGGCCTGCTGCGCAGTTAACATACCAAGCGTCATACAGGTTTCCAGACCCTGCTCTTTCACTCCGGCAATGATCTGCTTGATATAAGGCATGTCCCGTTCTTTAGGGTTTTTCCATGCAGCCCCCATACAAAAACGGGTCGAACCGGCCGCTTTGGCTTTTTTCGCCGCATCGAGTACACGCTCAACTTCCATCAGACGTTCTTTTTCAACATCGGTACTGTAGTGTGCGCTTTGCGGGCAGTATTTACAGTCTTCAGGGCACGCCCCGGTTTTAATCGACAGCAGGGTACTAACCTGAACATAGTTATGAGGATGATGCTCCCGGTGAACTAACTGAGCCTCAAAAAGAAGGTCCATGAACGGTTTTTCCAATAGTTCCCGAACCTCTTTTACGGTCCAGTTATGACGAACTTCCACATGCAATCCTTAACGTATTTATTGTTATTGGCTACTAGTCTATTCGCTGCCCGCTTTATGTCAATACCATTTTATTTTTATGGTTTACATTTGGTTATTTATTAACCAAAAGCTATTCCTACAATTACTCTATTACGGCCATTTTTTACATTCAAAGCTCAATTTTATGTTAAAAATTACAAACAAAAACAGTTGATGAATATTTTCCTCGTTTTATGATGTAACCCTAAAAATAAATCAACAGGTTTACCATTGGTTAAATAATGAGCATAGACATTCAGTTTGATCGCCAGCATATCTGGCATCCTTATACCTCTACCATTAATCCTTTACCCTGCTACCCGGTTAGTCATGCTGACAATAATCACCTTTATCTTGAAACCGGTGAAAAGCTGATTGATGGTATGTCTTCGTGGTGGGCAGCCATACATGGCTATAATCATCCCGAACTGAACCATGCTGTAGAATCCCAGATTAAAAGTATGTCTCATGTTATGTTTGGCGGGTTAACGCATCAGCCAGCCGTTGAATTATGTAAACGGTTGGTAAAAATCACACCGCCATCACTGGAAAAAGTATTTCTGGCAGATTCCGGCTCTGTCTCGGTTGAAGTCGCCCTAAAAATGGCCTTGCAGTACTGGCATGCACTTGGAGAAGCCCGGTCAAAATTTATTACGGTTCGTCACGGATATCACGGAGATACCTTCGCCGCAATGTCAGTAACGGATCCGGACAACTCCATGCATAAACTTTATAAAGGTTTCTTACCTGAACATATTTTTGTCGATTCTCCGGTCACCGGATTCTGGCAGGAATGGCAGGAAAGTGATATGCAGGGTATGAAGCAATGCATTGAAGAGCATTCCCATAATGTTGCTGCGGTCATACTGGAGCCCATCGTTCAGGGCGCAGGAGGAATGCGAATTTACCATCCTGAATATCTGAGGCAATTAAGAACACTATGCAATCAACATAATTTACTGCTTATTGTCGACGAAATAGCCACTGGCTTTGGACGGACAGGAAAGCTTTTTGCCTGCGAACACGCAGATATTGAACCCGATATTATGTGCGTTGGGAAAGCCATTACCGGTGGATATATGACACTGGCTGCAACCCTTACTACAAAAAAAGTAGCAGATACTGTGTGTAGCGGTGAAGCCGGTTGTTTTATGCATGGTCCGACCTTTATGGGTAACCCGCTTGCCTGCCATGTCGCTACAAAAAGCCTCGATTTACTGACAAAAAATGACTGGCAAAGTAAGGTGGAAACCATTGAAGCTATCTTTAAAAAGCAACTTCCGTCTTTAATGAACCTGAAACATGTCAGCGATGTCCGCTATCTGGGCGCCATCGGAGTTATCGAAGTGGACCAGCCGGTCAATATGCCTGAAATACAGGCCTTTTTTGTCAAAAACGGCGTCTGGATCCGTCCGTTCGGCAAACTGATTTACATCATGCCACCTTATATCACCCCGGCCAGTGACATTGAATATTTGATACAGATGATAAGAGAAGCCGTCCAGATATCCGCTCACTTCCAATAACCGGATAACTTTATTAAATACACAGCCTTATTCATAATAAAATATGGCTGTGTGCTCCTGAAAAAGTTACATCATTCCCATCTGCTTTATTTCATTAAGTGAAGTCATCAATGCAGTACGTAATGTCACCACCTGCCCGATAATAATTAATGCCGGACTCAACCCGGCCAACTTAACAGCCATTGATTTCAGTTCATTCAATTGAAAAGTATGCACTTCCTGTTCTTTACTGCACCCCTTCCCAACAACGGCCACCGGGGTATTCAAAGATAATCCGGCTTCGTATAACCCGGACTGAATAGCATTGGCTTTTTCAAGTCCCATATAAAAAACTAACGTTTGTCCCGAATGAACCAGTCCGGCCCATGCTGGCATTGCGCCGGAAACGACATGTCCGGTGACAAACGTTACACTGCGGGACACTTTCCGGTGAGTCAACGGTATCAATGCACTGGCAGAACAGCCAATGGCCGCTGTTACCCCCGGAACAACCTCATACTGAATACCATTTTCGGCTAATAAGAGCGCTTCTTCCCCTCCACGGCCAAAAATAAAGGGGTCCCCCCCTTTTAGGCGAATCACATTTTTTCCACTTAGCGCCAGGTCAACCAATAACTGCGAGATGGTTTCCTGTTTCATACTTTGCCGACCACAGCGTTTGCCAGCATAAATCATATCGGCATCGGGATGACATAATGCCAGAATGTCTTTGCCGACAAGACGGTCAAACACAACGACTTCTGCATTTTCAATTAAACGAAGCGCTTTGACTGTCAACAGATCCGGATCTCCGGGTCCGGCACCAACAAGGCAGACTCTCCCTTTCTCGTCACTACGACCGGATAATCCGGAGGCGCTGACAGTAGAATCTTCATACATTCTATCGTGAGGAAGATAAGTCTCGTCAGAAAGGAAAGGCATATTTTTCATGTAACTAACCGGCGAACTCAAATTGAAACATCAGGAAATACCATACCCGACTGAGAAAAAGTCCTTATGTTACAGATCAAATTGTTGATATCTGCCAGACAAAAAAAGACCCAACCTGAAAGTTGAGTCTTTTACCCACCAACGTTGTTATTTGTATTCACATCCAATTACCTTTAATCATAGGGATACTAGCAAAAGACATACCAACGCAAATTATCCTGTAAATACAACAACCAAAGAATAAAAATAAAAAAAGGTTGCATGATATAAGTGCAAACTGCCCTATGTACATGCAACCTTTTCGCGTTATCCGCTGAAAATTAACCGATGTGAGTTAAACCATTCATGTATTTTCTCAATACTTCTGGAATTTCAACACGGCCATCTTCCTGCTGGAAGTTTTCAAGAATCGCAACCATTGTACGACCTACCGCAAGACCTGAACCATTCAGTGTATGAACCAACTCCGGTTTTTTCTCGCCTTTACGACGAAAACGGGTTTGCATACGTCTTGCCTGAAAATCCCACATGTTAGAGCAGGATGAAATTTCACGGTAAGTATTCTGTGCCGGAACCCAGACTTCCAAATCATAAGTTTTACATGAACCAAAGCCCATGTCACCGGTACACAGTACGACCTTACGATATGGCAGTTCCAATAACTGAAGCACTTTTTCAGCATGTCCGGTCAACTCTTCAAGAGCGGCCATCGACTCTTCAGGTTTTGTAATCTGAACCAGTTCAACCTTGTCAAACTGGTGCATACGAATCAATCCACGCGTATCACGACCATACGATCCGGCTTCTGAACGGAAACAAGGGGTATGTGCTGTCATTTTCAGCGGTAATGCATCGTCTTCCAGAATTTCACCACGAACAATATTGGTCAGCGGTACTTCAGCCGTCGGAATCAATGAAAGCTTACGGGGCTCTTCATCATCCACTTTCTCAACAAGAGGTTCGGTATGGTAAAGGTCTTTGCCAAATTTTGGTAACTGACCAGTACCATACAAACTGTCTGAGTTAACCAGATAAGGAACATACGTTTCACAGTAACCATGTTGTTCGGTGTGAAGGTCCAGCATAAACTGTGCAATTGCACGGTGTAAACGTGCAAACTGACCTTTCATAACAACGAAGCGGGCACCAGTCAGTTTTGTTGCGCTGGCAAAATCCAGACCATCGCCCATTTCGCCCAAATCAACATGATCTTTCACTTCAAATGAGTACTGCTTAGGCTCACCCCAACGGCTGACTTCAACGTTGTCATTTTCATCTTTGCCGTCAGGCACTGAATCGTCCGGAAGATTAGGAACCGTCAGTGCGATCTCTTCAATTTTAGTCAGGACTTCCGTTAGTTCGACTTTTTTCGCGTCAAGATCACTACCTAATGTGCCAATTTGTTTCTTAATTTCTTCGGCGCCTTCTTTATCACCTGCCGCCATTTTCTGGCCAATTTGTTTGGAGATCGAATTACGTGTGGATTGTAAATTTTCAACTTCGACCTGAATCGATTTACGTTGCTCTTCAAGTTGACGAATTGCATCCACGTCCAGGCTAAAGCCCCGACGCGCCAGTTTTGCAGCGGTTTCATCCAGTTCTGCACGAAGTAATTTAGAATCCAGCATTGCTAATCCTATGCTTTTAATATGTGAATATGAGAGTTTTGAGATGAAATATCACCTCAAAACCAATTGGAAACTCTTAACTGATAAAAGATAACGAAAACTCACTATTTTTCATAGCGCTTTTGGTCGCTTTTTGTGTCTAATTCAGCCAAATAGTCTAATTTTTCCCGAATTTTAATTTCTAACCCACGGGAAGAGGGGTAATAGTACCGGGTTCCTGCTAATTCAGGTGGGAAATACACTTCCCCGGCGGCGTATGCTCCCGGTTCGTCGTGAGCATAGCGGTATTCTTCTCCGTACCCCATTTTTTTCATAAGCTTCGTCGGTGCATTTCTCAAATGTGGTGGTACTTCGTATTCCGGTGTATTTTTTGCCTCAGCCAGTGCGCCCTTCCAGGCCGTATAAACCGCATTACTTTTCGGCGCACAAGCCATATAGACAACGGCTTGTGCAATGGCCCGCTCGCCTTCCGCAGGCCCGACCCGATGGTAGCAATCCCAGGCAGACAATGCGACCTGCATTGCTCTGGGATCCGCATTACCGATATCTTCTGATGCAATAGCAAGAAGGCGGCGTGCAACGTACAACGGATCGCCCCCTGCAACAATGATTCTTGCCATCCAGTACAACGCCGCATCTGGATCAGAACCACGTATTGACTTATGTACGGCTGAAATTAAGTCGTACCAGATGTCTCCGTGATTATCAAAACGACTGACTTTTTCTCCCATAACTTCAGCAAGTCCGGCCAGGGTCAGTTGTTTTACCGAATCCTTTTCCTCTGCCATGTCATACAGCAGTTCCAGATAATTCATTGCCTGACGGGTGTCGCCCTGCACATATTCCGCCAGTCGGTCTAACACGCCACTCTCGATATTAACGGAATGCTTCCCCAGTCCTCTTTCCTTATCGGAAATGGCAATATTAAGGGCCTGTAATATCTCGTCGGATGACAAACCGGTTAATTTATATACCCGGGCTCTGGACAAAATTGCATTATTAAGCTCAAAAGAAGGGTTTTCTGTTGTCGCCCCGATAAACGTCACTGTTCCATCCTCGATATGAGGAAGAAAAGCGTCCTGTTGCGATTTATTAAACCGGTGGACTTCATCAACAAACAAAATGGTTTTAAAACCGGCAAGACGGTTTTCCCTTGCTTTTTCAATGGCTAACCGAATTTCTTTTACACCGGAAGTAACCGCCGACACCCGTTCTACCCTTGCATTAGCATAATGCGCTGCTACTTCTGCCAGCGTCGTTTTGCCAGTCCCGGGCGGTCCCCACAAAATCATGGAATGAAGTTGTCCGTTTTCAATCGCCTTACGCAGAGGTTTCCCCTCACCAAGTATATGAGTTTGTCCTATATACTGCTCAAGCGTATCAGGCCGCATGCGGGCTGCAAGCGGCCTGAAATCTTCAGATCCGGAAAAGTCGAGACTCAGATTATCCAATGATTTCTCTCTGTATTAACGTTGATCATCAATATCCACGCCATCAGGAACAACGAATGTAAACAGTTTTTCAGACGGCTTGCCTAATTTGATGTGTTCAAAAGTAAAGTGAGTTTTCTGCCCATCCTGTTCGATAACATCAAACCCTTTAACAACCCCTTTATTATCAATATTTATAATAAAGCGGCCCTGAGTTGAATCAAGATGCGTGGGAGTAAGCGTAAAGTGGTCTGCATTCTCTGACACAAAATAGTTATCCCAGTCGCTTTTTTTATTGCGGGTCAACAACACAAACGGGGTTTGCTCAGATGCTTTTTCAGCATCATAGATTGTCACCTGCTCGACCAGTGGGGTGTAATACCACAATGTCTTACCATCAGAGACCAGCATGTTCTCATCCGGTTCTGATGTTTCCCAGCGGAACAAACCCGGACGGGCAATATCCACTTTCCCTTTCGACTCGCTGATCGCTTCACCTTCGGGGCTGAGCACTTCCTGATGAAACTGAGCGCTAAAACCATCATTGAGTGACAACCTGTGACTTAATTCTTCTTTCGGGGTTGCGAAAACAGAAAAACTACAAATGCAAAATAATAACGCAACAATTTCCTTCATTCTAACGGGACTCCAATTCGTCTTCTCTACCGCCGATAATACCGGGTCAGTTTAATGATATGTCAGTATCTGGTTGGAATACTGATAAAGAAGAAAGTTCTACTGACCACAACAATTTTTAAACTTTTTACCACTCTGACAAGGGCAAAGATCGTTTCTTCCTACTGATTTATAGGGATTAACCCGTTGCGCTCCCTGCCCCAGTAACTGACTATCCGCAAACTGGACCAGTTCATGAATCATCATATCAATATTACCGATAAACCAATCGGTATCCGGCACATCGTCAATTCCCGCTGCTTTCATCTGTTCAATGGTTGCTTCCCGGTCTGTGATAAGAAAGCATAACGTTATAATTGCCTGTAGGAGCCGCTGAGTACCATCATCCGGTATCACCTCCTGCCAGGTTGGCTCAACAAAAGACCAGGCACTAAGAAACCCACCGGCCCACTCTTCAAGTTGTCCGGTCCGGACATCAATCACTGAATCCAGATGATAATCACCGGACAACATAGCCTGATACTGCTTCTGAAATTGCCCGACGAATAACGCATCAAATTCACCGGTCTCTTCTTCTGTAAGAAGACTCTGCCATTGCGATTTTTCAATCGGCTGACAGGCAAGATTCACCGCAAGAAGAACACCTTCGGCATAAGCGGCCGAAACCGGTAAGTCAGAATTCATAAAATGCTCAGGATGATATGTCATAAATAGATTCATTGTCTCGTAGATAACCGGGGGATAAAAGGTAACACAAGCCGCCAGAACAATCATTCACAGATAGTGACTTTTTCACTGTCTACCACTACAATCGGCAACCCATTTTAATATTGAGAGTATCATGAGAGTCGTATTAGGCCCGATGGAAGGCGTTTTAGATCATTTAATGCGAGAAATGCTGACTGGCATTAATGATTATGACCTATGCGTAACTGAATTCGTCAGAGTGGTCAATCAACGTTTGCCAAAACATGTGTTTCACCGGTTATGCCCGGAACTTAAACATGGCTCTCATACAAAATCCGGAGTTCCTGTCAACGTCCAGCTACTTGGTCAGGATCCCGACTGGATGGCAGAAAATGCCAGCTTCGCAGCCGAACTTGGAGCCCATGGCATCGACATTAACTTTGGTTGTCCGGCAAAAACCGTCAACCGGAGTAAAGGCGGCGCTGCCCTTCTGGAGTTTCCGGAGCTGATTCATCAGATTGTCCAATCCTGCCGGCAGGCTGTTCCTTCCAATATCCCGGTTTCAGCAAAAATCCGTCTGGGGCTTGAAAACCCGGACGATTGTTTTGATATTGTTGATGCGATTGAAAAAGGCGGGGCTGATGAACTGACCGTTCACGCCAGAACCAAATCCGGTGGGTATAAAGCCAGCGAAATAAAATGGGAATATATCGACCAAATCCGCAAAAAAACCACGGTACCATTAATTGCCAATGGTGAAATCTGGGACCGGAGCGACGCCCTCGCCTGTATTAAAACAACAGGTATTGATTCCATTATGGTATGCCGGGGGGCATTCAACATTCCAAATCTGGGCAATATGATAAAGTACGGTCACTCACCAATGTGTTGGTATGATGTAGTCAAATTACTATTGATTTATTCAGAATACGAAGTCATCGGCGACAAAAGTAAATACCTGCCAAACCGGATAAAACAGTGGTTGTCCTATCTGCGTCAGGCCTATCCGGAAGCAAATGATCTATTTCGTGAAATCCGCACACTGACTGCTGTTAATGACATTATCCATACGATTTCCCGTTATGCAGGCCAATTAGAACACTAATCTGTTTTTACCATGACGTTTAGCGAAATAAAGCTTGTTGTCTATCACTTTTAAAATCTGATCATGAGAGGGCATCCGATCTGAGGAATAAATTGAAACGCCTCCGGAAATGGTAAAACCCGATTCAACCGCATTGGTACTGTTATTTGTAATTTCATCTTTAACACGGTGAATTGTCCGTTCCAACGCATCTTTACTTTCACCCGTGAGGTAAATAATAAACTCTTCACCACCAAAGCGAGCAACAGAATCCGATGTTCGGATGTTATTTTTAAGCCCGTCAGCAAGATAACAAATAACATCATCCCCGACATCATGCCCATAGGTATCATTAATCTGCTTAAAGTTATCAATATCAATCAGAACCATTGCAACATAAGCATCATGAGTTTTCCGAGTAAGAAACGTTTCAAAACCGCGACGGTTATTTAATCCGGTTAAAGGATCCTGAGCCGCCAATTCTTTAAAATAATGTTTTTCTCTGTACGACTTAATATACAGATAAATAAACACTGAAAGAAAATAGACAATAAAGATAATAACTAAGTTCATTTTACGATCCGTCAAGAATCGCAAAATTTCATTTTTAAAATCAATTAAATAATACATTTTATGATGAAAATCGATCCCCTCAATTGAGTCAATTTCTTTCAACATAAAAGCATTATCAGGAACAGGTGCATCCTCAGTTACGATATTAAAATAGCTGTTTGTCAGTTTTACCGGCCTCAGTAAGGTCAGAACATCAATATCCAGTGCAACACTTCCATGAATATCCGAACCACCGGATGTTTTATAGACAGGTAACATCAACGTTAATATTGGCCTTTTACCATTTACCTTTTCAAAAATAAAAGGTCCCTGCACTTTTATTTTTGATTGCTGAAATCCTTGGTAGAAAGACCAGTTCTTATCTTTTATCTTCGCAATTATTTCGGGTGTGATATTTTTAGATAGATTCTCTGGTGAAACGATAAGATACCCGTGAATATCCTGATAATGGACGCTGATAAAAGCGTCGTCAATATTATGAAAAAGCGCCAGTAACGGTGCCAATTGTATCCGGCTTTCCACAGCCAAAGCCAGTTTACTTTTAAAATCACATAACTCAGTTTCACCGACCACAGCATACGAATCTTTCGACATATATTGTTGTAAATACTGAGAGCCCTGACGTTTCAGATCTTTTGTCGGGAAAAGGAAGCATAACTGGTCTCGCTGCTTCTGCCAATGATATCTTGAAAGTAAGATCTTATTGGTGTTATTTAAAGAATAGCTGTTCAACGAGTAGTCCAGTCCGACCAACGCTTTTGATGCACGCGATAAAGTTCGCCCAATCCTTTCATATTCTTCGTTAATGTCCGCTCTGAGCATAGCGATATGGGTATGAAGCAACAATCCCACCATAATCAAAACGAACACGAAAGGAATACCAAAGACAGCGACTCTTCCTAGCAGGAACCGCGATTTCAGACTCAATTGCGACCTCAAAACTTAGATAAAACATCTAAATTGTAGCAATGATGCATTAACAAAAGAAATGTAACAGGGATAATTATTTTGTATATAAATGTTTAAGATTCAAAAAAACCAGTTTCTGCCAATGGCAAAAACTGGTCATGAATCATTAAATTAATGATATACGTGTACAGCCTGTAACTCTATCCAAGCAACAAACTATCATCCGTAATTTCTTCCCCACGAACTTCAGAAAAAAGTTTTAAAAGATCAGGGACACCCATATCGGCTCGCTGTTCACCTTCAACATCCAGCACAATTTTTCCCTGATGTAGCATGATAGTCCGGTCACCACAGGCAAGCGCATCTTTCATTGAGTGCGTCACCATCATCACTGTTAAACTGAATTCAGACACTATTTTCTTTGTCAGGTCAATAATGAAAGCCGCCATACGAGGGTCCAGCGCAGCAGTATGCTCATCAAGTAACAAAAGTTTGCTGTCTGATAGCGTCGCCATAACCAGACTCACCGCCTGACGCTGCCCGCCGGACAATAATCCGATGTTATCACCAAGACGGTCTTCCAGACCCAGACCCAGAATGCTAATCCGCTCCTGAAAAAGCTTGCGGCGTTTTGAGGATAACGCATAGGCCAGACCACGACGACGGCCCCGCATATAGGCCAGTGCCATATTTTCTTCAATAGTAAGGGCACCACACGTCCCGGCCAAAGGGTCCTGAAATACTCTGGAACACAAACGGGCGCGTTTGTCGACCGTTCTTTTTGTCACATCCGTTTCATCAATCATGACCCGTCCGCCGACCATCGGAGTTTCTCCGGTCACCGCACCAAGCAAGGTTGATTTCCCGGCCCCGTTAGAACCAATAACGGTTAAAAACTGATGCTCCGGAACAACTAAGTCTACGCCTCTTAGTGCCCGGTTTTCCAAAATCGTTCCGGGATTGAAGGTAACCTGAATGTTTTCTAACCGAATCATGCTTTACCTCCTGCTTTCCCGGATTTTTTCCCTTTTTTTAACTTTGGCATGATCAGAGCGATTGCCACTAATACCGCTGTAACAAGGTTAAGATCAGACGCCTGCAGACCAAACATTCCAGAACTAAGTGCAAAAGCAACGGCCAGGCGATACAGGACGGAACCAACAATCACGGCAACAACAGCGACCCATATTTTGCGCCCCGGGATCAACGTCTGACCAAGAATAACAGCAGCCAGACCAACCACGATGGTTCCCACTCCAGAGGTAACATCAGCAAAACTGTTGGTTTGAGCAAACAAAGCCCCTGCAAACCCAACGAAACCATTGGACAGAGACAGACCGAAATACGTATAAAACGCTGTGCTCGCACCCTGAGCAGCAACCATGCGGGAATTCACACCCGTTGCGCGCAGACCCAGACCAAAGTCACTGTTAAGTAAACGAATAATAAGTAAAGCAGAAATTAAAACTAAGACGGCGACAACGAGTGGCCGGACATACATTGGATCACCCAGTTCTTCGAATGGCGTCAGGATAGTATCTTCGCCAATCAGCGCAATATTCGGTCTTCCCATAATGCGAATATTGACCGAAAATGCGGCAATCATCGTCAAGATGGAGGCCAAAAGGTTTAATATACCGCACTTCACGGTTAAAAATGCCGTTACCCATCCAGTGGCTGCACCGGCAAGAATAGCCAGAAATGTTGCAACCCAGGGATTCACTCCGGCAACAATGGCGGTTGCGGCAACAGCAGCTCCCATTGGGAAACTACCATCAACACTTAAATCAGGAAAATCCAGCACTTTAAACGTCAGATACACACCTAACGCCACAAGCCCGTATACGAGACCAATTTCCAGAGCCCCGAAAAAAGCAAAAGCAGACATAACTACTCCTCTCTGCTGCTTTAAAAGTAAACGGGCAAACAGCCCGTTTACTTAACTATTACTTAATACTGGTCGCACGATCCAATACAGATTTTGGAATAGTGATACCTAATTTATCAGCAGCCGTCTTATTGATGACTAAATCAGACCCTTTAGCCACTTTCACATCTAACGAACCAGGATTCGTTCCATTTAAGATATCCACAACATAGTCTGCTGTCTGAACACCAATTTGATAGTAATCAAAGCCAAGGCTGGCAAACGCGCCATGCGCAACATAAGATGTTGCAGCACCGAAAACCGGTGTTTTCGCTTGGTTTGCGGCAACAACCATACCATCGATAGCACTGGCAACGGTGTTATCAATCAAAGCATAAATGACATCTGACTTCTCTGCGATGGTTTGTGTTGCAGACTGAACGTCCGCACTTTTTAATGCTGTCGCTTCAACAACAGTTAAACCATTTTTTTTCGCACTGGCCTTCAGAATTTTCATCAGGCTAACAGCATTGGCTTCTCCGGGGTTGTAAACAACACCAATGGTTTTCACATTAGGAAGGATTTCTTTAATCAGCTCGACATGCTGCTCAACTGGTGATAAATCGGAAAGACCTGTGACATTTTTTCCGGGGTGTTTCAGCGTTTTTACTAATTTTGCACCAACAGGATCGGTAACGGCAGTGAAAACAATCGGGATATTGCGTGTCGCGGATACCAAAGCCTGTGCCGTCGGTGTTGCAATCCCAACAAGCACATCCGGTTTTTCACCGACAAACTGACGGGCAATCTGAACAGCAATTGCCGGGTTCCCCTGTGCTGTCTTGTATTCGAACTGTAAATTCTTACCGTCTACGTACCCTTTTGCTTTTAAACCATCGATAAGACCTTGTCTCGTTGCATCAAGTGCAGGATGCTCCACGATTTGAGACACAGCAACTTTCGCTGTTTTAGCCATAATACTGGTCGACGATAAAAGAGTGGCACCGGCAAACACAGCGGCCGCAAGAAGGTTACTTGCTTTCATCTTAACTCCTTGTTTCGAGACTATATGCTACGAATGTTATGTTTTGTAATTATTGGATAGCGTACTCTTTGAGTAGTACACCTAATTATTACCAATAACTTAACCAAAAGGAAAGGAAGTTTTACAGTAGGAAAACAAAAATATTACAGAGCCCTGATACCAATCAGGTACCAGGGCTCTTTTAGAAAAGAAAACGGAATAAAACGGAAATGACTAGAACCAACGCTCCCACACCGATTTATCTAACTGTCTGAACGCTCTGTTAAGAATGAAAGCCAGTTCTTTATAACGAGGTTGCTTACGGGCAGGTTCCAGAGCAAAACCACTTTCAATAATTTTCTGGTGTAATTCGCGATACCAGCTGGCTAATGAAGGAGGCAAACGGGTATTCGCGCGATTTCCCAGCCACCACATCCCCTGAAGAGGAAGACTGATAGCAAACAAGGCAACAACAATTGCCTGAGGCATTGCACCTATATTATGAAATACCATTTGGGTAAGAACACTGATTGCCGCAACCGCAGGCATCACTTTTAAACCGAATTTTGTCGCCTTTATTATCCTGTGCTCAGGGAAAATGGCTGAAAGCTCTTTTCTCAGCGGCCAGGTGTCCATGTATTTTTGTCCATCTTTAAGGCTATGAACAATCCCCACATTGTGACTCATAGGCTTCTCTCTCATTCGTTTTTAGCAACTCAACTTCAAATATAGTTGAAAATATAAACTAAAATGACAATTTTTTGTTTAAAGTTAATATTTCTTCAAAATTTTTTGTTATATTGCCCTATTATCGATATCCTTTGTGGACTTTCTACTACCATTGTTGCCCTTTATCCAGACAATGGCAACTTTTGTATGTAGAATTACCGGCGTTAAATGGACAAAGTATTAAGTACGTCATACTTAGTGCTTGTCCAACATAGGGTATTTATAGCTGTATTCATCCGGATTCACGGGGTGAATCTATCGAATGCGGCTGATAGTTAAATAAACAAATAGTTGATCAAAACTGATTATTACAGGTAGTGACACATGTCGAAGCTAGTTCTAGTTTTAAACTGCGGTAGTTCCTCTTTAAAATTCGCAATCGTAGACGCTGAAAATGGTGCAGAGCACCTTACTGGTTTAGCGGAATGTCTTCACCTTCCGGAAGCACGAATCAAATGGAAGTTGGATGGTGGTAAACACGAAGCTCAGTTAGGTGACGGAGCGGCTCACGAAGAAGCTCTTGCTTTTATGGTAGACACAATTTTAGCTTCTAAGCCAGAGCTGGCTAAAGAACTGGCTGCTATTGGTCACCGTATTGTACATGGTGGCGAGAAATTCACTAAATCTGCACTGATTTGTGATACCGTCCTGAAAGGAATTGAAGATGCAGCAACGTTTGCTCCTCTTCATAACCCAGCACACATCATTGGCATTAAAGCGGCTCAACATGCATTCCCACACCTTAAAAATGTGGCTGTATTTGACACAGCATTCCACCAGACAATGCCTGAAGAAGCTTATCTGTATGCGCTTCCTTACAAACTATATAAAGAACACGGCATCCGTCGCTACGGCGCACACGGAACCTCTCATCGTTTCATTGCCCGTGAAGCAGCAGAGCGTCTGGGTAAACCTCAGAATGAGCTAAACATCATCAACTGCCACCTGGGTAATGGTGCTTCTGTTTGTGCAATCAAAGGTGGTGAGTGTGTTGATACCTCAATGGGTTTAACTCCTCTTGAAGGTTTAGTAATGGGTACTCGTAGTGGTGATATCGACCCTGCTGTCGTTTTCTATCTGCACGATGTACTAAACTACTCTGTTGACCAAATCAACACGATGCTGACTAAAGAGTCTGGTCTGCTGGGTCTTACTGAAGTCACTTCTGACTGCCGTTTCGTTGAAGACAACTACGGTAAAAAAGAAGAAGCAACCCGTGCAATGGATGTATTCTGCCACCGTCTGGCGAAATACATTGCCGGTTATACGTCCACAATGGATGGACGTCTTGACGCTATCGTATTCACTGGTGGCATCGGTGAAAACGCAGCACCAATTCGTCAGATGGTTCTTGACCGTCTGAGCATCTTCGGAATCAAACTGGATGGTGAAGCAAACCTGAAAGCTCGTTTTGGTGGCGAAGGTGTTATCACAACAGCAGACAGCAACATCCCTGCTATTGTAATTGCAACCAACGAAGAGTTGGTTATTGCTGAGGATACCGCACTTCTTGCGGAAATCTGATTGACTACTGGCTAACCATTGAGTTAGCCAGTTTTTTTTGGGGCTTAGCTTTTTGTGATTAATAGATAAAAGTTGAGCTTTGTTCCTTTCTACAGTCTTGTTCTACTAGATTGTTAACTGACAGCACAGGTACTTATTCATGTCTCGTACTATTATGCTTGTCCCAATTAGCTCTGGTGTAGGTTTAACCAGTGTTAGTTTGGGTGTAATTCGCGCGATGGAGCGCAAAGGCGTTAATGTTTCATTTTACAAGCCAATCGCTCAGCCGAGATCTGGTGATGATCAACCAGACCTGACAACGACGATTTTAAACGCCAATACCGACCATAAAGTCGGTGAACCATTACCGATGTCTAATGCTGAAACACTCATTGGTTCAGATCAGGCAGACGTTCTGTTAGAAACGATCGTTGAACGTTATAACCAAATCAATGCTGACGCAGAAGTCACTTTGATTGAAGGTTTGGTTCCTACCCGCAAACATCCGTTTGCCAATCAGGTGAATGCTGAGATTGCAGCTACTCTGGGCGCAGAAATTGTATTAGTCGCGACTCCGGGTACTGACAATCCAACTCAGTTGAAAGAACGCATTGAAGTTGCATGTTCAAACTTTGGTGGTACTAAAAACAACAACATTGCCGGTGTTATCATTAACAAACTGAATGCACCAGTCGACGAAGTTGGCCGTACCCGTCCGGATCTGTCTGAAATTTTTGATGATACAGCCCTGTCTAAGGAATCTAACTTAGAAGTAATGCAAATCTTCAATTCCAGTCCAATCCGTGTTCTGGGCTGTGTTCCATGGCACGTTGATTTGATTGCAACCCGTGCAATCGATATGGCAAAACACCTGAATGCAACCATTATCAATGAAGGTGATATTCAGACCCGTTGTATCAAAAGCATTACGTTCTGTGCCCGTTCTCTTCCAAACATGGTCGGTCACTTTAAACCAGGCAGTCTGTTAGTGACTTCTTCAGATCGTCCTGATGCTATGATTGCGGCATCTCTGGCTGCAATGAACGGTCTGGAAATCGGCGCGATTCTTCTAACCGGTGATTACGACATTCCAAAAGAAATCCTGGATCTGTGTAAACCTGCATTCGATACTGGTTTACCTATCTTCCGCGCTCCGGGTAACACATGGCAGACTTCACTGAATCTGCAAAGCTTCAACCTCGAAGTTCCTGCTGATGACAAAGCTCGTATTGAGTTTGTTAATGATCACGTTGCCGGTCACATTGACGGTCCCTGGATTGACTCTCTGACTGAAGGTACTAAAGGTATTCGTCGTCTTAGTCCTCCGGCATTCCGTTACCAGTTAACTGAATTTGCCCGTCGTGCAAGCAAACGTATTGTTCTTCCTGAAGGCGATGAACCACGTACCGTTAAAGCGGCAGCAATCTGTGCTGAAAAAGGCATTGCAGATTGTGTTCTGTTAGGTAACCCTGCAGAAATCAAACGTGTTGCTGAACAACAGGGTGTCGTTCTTGGCTCTGGTATCGAAATCATCGATTCAGACAAAGTGCGTGAAAACTACGTTGCCCGTCTTGTTGAGCTTCGTGCGAAAAAAGGCATGACGGAAGTTGTTGCCCGTGAAAAACTTCAGGATTCAGTATTTCTTGGTACAATGATGCTTGAAGCGAATGAAGTAGACGGTCTTGTTTCTGGTGCAGTACATACCACCGCAAACACCATCGTACCTCCATTCCAGATCATCAAAACAGCACCAAGTGCATCTATCGTATCTTCTATCTTCTTCATGCTTCTGCCTGATCAGGTACTGGTATACGGTGACTGTGCTATCAACCCGGATCCAACAGCTGAACAATTAGCAGAAATTGCGATTCAGTCTGCGGATTCTGCTGCAGCCTTTGGTATTGATCCTCGTGTTGCCATGATCTCCTACTCTACCGGTACTTCCGGTAAAGGTGCAGATGTGGATAAAGTACGTGAAGCAACCCGTATTGCTCAGGAAAAACGTCCTGACCTTGTTATCGACGGACCTCTGCAATACGATGCGGCAATCATGGAAAATGTTGCAGCATCTAAGGCACCGGATTCACCAGTTGCAGGTAAAGCAACCGTATTTGTATTCCCGGATCTGAATACCGGTAACACAACATACAAAGCAGTACAGCGTTCTGCTGACCTTGTATCTATCGGTCCAATGCTTCAGGGTATGCGTAAACCGGTCAACGATTTGTCTCGTGGCGCTTTGGTTGACGACATCGTTTACACCATTGCTCTGACTGCAATTCAAGCCTCTCAGGAACAAAAATAATTCTTTCTGATGACAAGTCAGTATGAATTCATTGTAATAACCCCGGAGAAATCTGGGGTTATTTTTTATACACCAACAGAGTCTCTGTTATGCGGAGAATCTAAATCCATCTCCGGCCCTGCCGGAACAATCTGAGTCGGATTTATCATTATATGGCTGTAATAATAATGTCGCTTGATATGATAAAACTCGACGGTTTCTTTGACTCCCGGCACCTGATAGAGCTCTTTCATATAGCTTTGCAAATTCGGATAGTCGGCAATACGTTGTTTATTGCATTTGAAATGACCAACATAAACAGCATCAAAACGGATAAGAGTGGTAAACAACCGCCAGTCAGCTTCAGTGATTCTTTTCCCGGCTAAATAACGGCTAGTCGCAAGATGTTGATCTACGGTATCCAATGCACCAAACAGCTTTTCAAACGCATCTTCATAGGCATCCTGAGTAGTAGCAAATCCACACCGGTAAACACCGTTATTAATATTGGGATAGATAAAATCGTTCCATTTGTCGATCACACTGCGAAGGGCTACCGGATAATAGTCTTCGTAATTTCCGGTCAGCTCATTAAATTCGCTGTTAAACATACGGATAATTTCTGAAGATTCATTACTGACTATCGTATCTGTCCACTTATCCCATAAAATAGGAACCGTCACCCTGCCTGTATAATCCGGTTTTGCCTTAGTATACAGTTCGTATAACTTTGAGAAACCATATAACGGCTCCGGAATACCAAACCGCCAGCCATGATTCATCATATCCGGACACACAACCGTCACATCAATGTGTTTTCTCAGATCTTTTAGCTCACGGAAAATAAGCGTACGGTGCGCCCATGGACAGGCATAAGAAACATACAAATGGTAGCGCCCTGAATCCGGGGTAAACCGGGCTTCGGGTTCGGCTCTTACCCAGTTCCGGAACCCGGCATCTTCACGCATAAAACGACCATCACTGGATTTTGTATCGTACCAGACATCCTGCCACTCACCATTGATCAGTTTGCCCATAATCGCCTCTGTTCTGCTAATGATAAGTTCATTATAGATAAAGGACAGAACAGTAAAAATTAAGGAGAATTGTCGTTGTTATTCGAATAATCTGATGAAGAATCCGTCAGCAAAAACGAATAATCGCAATCCGGCCACCCGACGTTTCTTTTACCCGGTAATACCAGTTGTATTGCTTAATAATTTGTTTGGTCAATTCTAACCCCAAACCGAAACCGAGGCTGGATTCTTCATCAATATCCTCATTATTTTCATTACGGATAAGAACCCAGTCATGCCGTTGCTGGATATAAACCGTACCCGAATAGGTATGCTGAAAGGCATTACGGATTAAATTACCGACGACAATACGCACCAACGTCGGTGTCAGTGCCAGAGAACCCGGCATCACATCAACTGATAATGATACACTCTTATCTTTAAGCAAATAATCTAACTCGGAAACCAACTGCTTAATAGTGCAGCCCAGTTCAACTTGATCCTGAGATACGTTTTTATATTCCCCCCGATTAAGCCATAGTAATGTCTCGCATAACTCTGTCATCAATACACCAGCACGCAAGACACGTTCTGCTACTTGTTTTTCTTTTTCGTGTGCCCCATTTTTATTTTGTAGCTTCAATAATAACTCAGTATTACTCCTGACAACTGAAATAGGCGTTCGTAACTCATGACTTGCGTGAGAAAGAAACTTCTTCTCCCTTTGCAATGTCATCTGAACAGAAGAGAGACTTGACTGAATAATATCAGCCAACCTGTTTATCTCCCGGTACTGAAAATCTGGAACAGGCTCAGTCAGGTTTTTAGAATTTAATTGCTTTGCCCATGAAATTAGACGATCAACCGGCTTATTAATCTTATAAAAGAGGAACAAAACACAAAGACAAAAGACAAAGACACCAATAACGGCATAAACAACAATACGAATCAGAAAAGGCGGTTTCGGATCTATTTCATTCCAGTGAAAAAATGAACGGGCTACATAGATAACTTTTCCGTCACTGCGCTCGTAGCGCATTGCATACGCCGCTAACCTCGGTGTTTCATACCACGTTTTACGAAAGAAATATTTACTGACACCCAGGTGCCCTTTTGGCTCTTTCAACGTATTTTTAATGATATCAGGCAAAGCGTTCCAGTCAGCGGAGACATCAAACCCCACAACATTAACAGATCCATGTTCAGGAACCGTAGTCTCCCGAGCGACCATCTCCATCGAGTATTGAAAAGCTATTTTTAGACCACTGACAAAGTAATTCATAGCAACAGTTGAAAAACTAATCACCGTCACTGAGCCTATGAAAATCACAAAACAAGACAGGTAAATATGCATACTTTTACGGATTTTCATGATACTCACTTTATCTGATAGCAAAACCGAAATTGGGGACAGTATGAACTAAATGCGGCTCGTGCTCACTATCGATTTGTTTTCTTAAATTAAAAATATGGACTTTCAGGCTGTTACTATCAGGTATATCGTCCCCCCAGACATACCGTATTATTTTCTCACGAGATACAGCATTTGGGGACTCACGCATAAGAAGTTCCAGAATTTTTGCTGCAATCGGGGATAATTTGAGTAACGTTTCTCCCCGGTAAACTTCATGACTGCTGATGTCAAATGTCAGATCTTTAACCGTTAAGCGGGTTGCCTGGCCACTTTTACGTTTGGAAAGGACTTTTACCCGGGCGATCAGTTCTTCCATTGCAAAAGGTTTCACCAGATAATCATCTGCCCCTTTGGAAAAACCTTCCAGCTTATCATCAAGAGTATCTCTTGCGGTCAACATTAGTACCGGGGTTTCAATTCCTTTTGCCCGAATTCGCTCACAAACCACCAATCCCTGAATTTTAGGTAAATTAATGTCAAGAAGAACCACATCGTAATCATTTTGTTCAATTAAATTGAGACCCACCTGACCATCAGCCGCATAGTCTGTGTCGATATCTTCCAGCTCCATATAATCAATAATTGCAGTTGCCAGATCGATATCATCCTCAACAATTAGTATCTTACCCATTTTTGCCACAACAAAATAAAAAAACATCACCTTAGTTTAGTGTAGAAAAACACTGGTTAATATGAGGTTAATACGAATTCATAACTTTACTTATCAACAGCCCTAATTATCCGTAATTAATGAATTATTACCTTCAAATGGCGCCATTCGTGAGTAAATCCGCTTTTGTTTTCATAGGTAACTGTTAAAATTGTTGTATTCGATAGTCGGGGAGCTGAAAAGCTGAGATCGCCATACAAGCGAGACCCGTTGAACCTGATTCAGTTAACACTGACGTAGGGAACTATGAACCTGTCTTCATCTGGTTATCTATTCCACCTTTCCGGATATGACATTTTTAGTCCACCTTATCGTCAATGTATAAGGAACTAAAAATGACATCAAACTCTCAACAAATCACACCAGTCACGCTGACCATTGCCGGAAGCGACAGCAGCGGCGGTGCCGGGATTCAGGCGGATATAAAAGCCATGTCCGCCACCGGAAGCTACGCATGTTCTGCTATCACTGCGCTCACTTCTCAAAACACTCAGGGGGTTCAGAATATTTTCCCTGTACCTCTGGAACATATCGCGTCTCAACTCCATTCGGTCTTTTCTGATCTGAATGTTACTGCTGTTAAAATTGGCATGCTGGCTGACTCTGAAATCATAAAATTAGTTGCCGATATTCTGAGACAATACCAACCTGAGTTTATTGTTCTGGATCCGGTAATGGTTGCCACCAGTGGCGATATCCTTCTAAAGCAATCGGCCATTACCACTTTGATCGAAGAATTAATTCCGATTGCAACAATCATAACCCCTAACATACCGGAAGCTCTGACTTTGACAGGTCAGTCAACCCCGATTGACAATGTGAATATTAATGACTTAATCCGGTCTTTAAAAAAACTTCCCACACGAGCAACCTTGTTAAAAGGCGGTCACCTTGAAAGCCTGAATGAAAGTAATGATTATCTCATCACCAATAAAGAAACGGATGTTCTATCCTGCCACCGTGTAGCAACGAAAAACACTCACGGGACCGGATGCACGCTTTCATCTGCCATTGCCTCGTATCTGGCTCAGGGAAACACTCTGTCTGATTCGGTCAGACTGGCTAAAGATTACATCACTCAGGCCATATCGCATGCTGATGAGCTCAATGTCGGGAAAGGACACGGTCCGGTGAACCATTTTTATCGGCCAAATCACTTTGCTCAGTCTTCCCATATCCATCATTCGCTTAAGTAAGGAAACGAACATGTTCACCGAAAATATCATCAATGCCTTAGCAGCCGTCCGCAAACAAAAACCTCTTGTTGTAAATATCACCAATTACGTTGTGATGAACAATACGGCTAATGCTTTACTTGCTATCGGGGCCTCACCAATTATGGCCCATTCTCAGGAAGAAATGAGTGAAATGATGAGCTTTGCCGGCGCTCTGGTCATCAATATCGGTACGCTGGATTCAGTCTGGATTCCCCGGATGCGTTTTGCGGTTCAGCAAGCCAACCAATATAAAAAACCGGTTATCCTTGATCCGGTCGGTTGTGGTGCCACAACTCTGAGGACCAATGTAGCCAGAGAATTGGCCGAACTGGCCGAACATTTAATTATCCGTGGTAATGCCTCAGAAATTATCGCGTTGTCCGGTGAACAATCTCAGGGGAAAGGTGTGGATGCACAAGATTCAAGTAACGCCGCAGTCAATGCTGCACGTAACCTTCTCCATAATTATAACGCGAATGTAGTTATCTCAGGCGAAGCGGATCATATAATATCCGCTACCAATCACATAACGCTCCGAAATGGCTCTTCATTGATGCCATATGTTACCGGTACAGGATGCAGTCTTAGTGCATTAACCGGTGCTTTTGCTGCCGTCGGAGAAGATACCGGACTGGCTGCGGCGGCAGTGATGAGTGTCGCCGGTGAAATCGCCAGTAAAAAAAGCACCGGCCCCGGAAGCCTGCAGGTAAACTTACTGGATTCACTGTATAACCTGGACAACGAAACACTGAAAGCTCATCTTATCCTGAATGCATGCTCATTCAAATAGATTCCGTACTATCCTCCGGGAGTAATCCGTGATGAAAACACCAAATTATCAACTGTATTTAGTCACCGATGAAAAATTGGATGAACAGCGACTATGCCATGTCATTGAGCAATCTGTTTGTGGCGGTGTCAGTATCATTCAGCTTAGAGAAAAACATCAAAACACCAGACAATTTATCCGTAAAGCATCGGCAGTAAAAGATCTGTTAAAAAGCATGGAAATCCCATTAATAATCAATGACCGGATAGACGTTGCATTAGCAGTGAATGCGGATGGTGTCCATTTAGGGCAGTCTGATATGCCTGTCGATATTGCCAGAAAAATACTGGGACCAGACAAAATAATCGGACTTTCCGTTGAAAGTCATGAGCAGTTAATATTCGCGAATCATCTGGACATTGATTACATTGGCCTGAGTGCCATTTACAACACTGCCACCAAAACCGACATCCGGTTTGAGTGGAAACAGGAAGGTCTAGAGTGGGCGATACAGCACACTCAACATCCCATTGTTGCCATTGGCGGTATTAACCAGGAAACGTTACCGGCTATCGCAAAAATCGGGGTTGATGGTGTGGCGATTGTTTCTGCTATATGTCAGTCCGAAAACCCGAAGAAAGCCGCATCAGAGCTTCTGGCAGCATTTCATTCTTCTCAATATGTTCCGGCCTAAATTCAGACTAAGCATTAAGGTGGCCTTATCAGGCCGCCACTACAGAACGAAATCCCCGGAGAATATTCATCGTAATAATAACGGCAAAACACCCGGTAACCAGACCAAGCTGCCAGATTTCATGAACCCCCAGCTTCAATAATATAAAACTGAACACCGCAGCAAATATCATCTGCCCGCCTCCGGCCAGAGCGGCAACCATTCCTGCATTATCTTTATACGGTAGCATTAACTGAGCCTGAGCACACGGGAAAGCAATACCATTACCGAAAATCATCAGGAACTGACCCAACATAAGCAATAATGGGTTTAACGGAATTAACATGAACCAGACAGCAGAAAGCAATTGAATGGCCGGAGAAATCAGAAAAATATTTCTGAGACCAATTTTAGAACGTAACAGAGAAACCGAGAAACTTCCGAGAAGAAATCCCACTGCGGGAATTAACGCCCACATCGCATATTCGTCGGAAGTCATGCCTATCTGAACCTGCATTAAGAAAGGCATCAGTGAAATACAAACCGTAACGAGCGTAAAATTCAGCCAGCCAATAGTTCCAAAACTAATAAAATACGCTGAACTTAACAATTCTTTATACTTTATTAATGATTCCCTAATTTTAGGTAATGGCTTACGTTCTTTCATGGTTTCTTCAAAATAGAAATATAGCATCAGCCATACAAAACTGACATAACACATCAGTATTATGAAGATTGCCAGCCACCCATAGGCATGATTAATAAATCCTCCGATAAACGGAGCAAAAATTGGTGAAAACGAGGCAACCATCGTTACGTATGCCAGTGCAACCGGAAGCTGTTCACCCGAATAGCTATCTCGGGTCGATGCCCGGGCCAGAACAGCACAACATCCTGTTCCCATTCCCTGAATAAAACGTCCGATCACCAGACCGGTAAAACTGGAACTGAAAGTGACCAGAACCGTCAGTCCGGTAAATGCAAGAATTAACGCAAATAACAGAACTTTTCTGCGCCCTATCGAGTCAGAGACCGGACCATATATAAACTGAGAAGGACCGAAACCAAGCAGGTAAACAGAAATAAGCAGTTGTGTCTGATCAATAGAAATTGAGAAATCCTGGGCAATCCAGGGTAATGAAGGAAAAACAAGCCCGATGCTTAGCTGTCCGACGCTAATGGCCAGGCAGGTAAGTAATAAGGGCCGCCAGTTAAAACGTTGTTCTATTGTCTGTGATGCTACCGCCATTGGATACCTTCTGTATGTGTCATATTTCTATTCTGTTCCTTCACTTTTTTCTCTCTCTTCATTTTCAGACCAGTTCAATTCATCGTCTTTATGACTGTATGAATGGGTTCCTTTCCCTCTTAAATGCCCCAATTCATCATGAGCTTTAAGCTTTGATTTAACTCGTTTTACCGTTGACAGACTAGTGTCGGTTTCATCAGCAACCTGTTGAAGCGTCTTACCTTCAAATAACTTCTGAGCAATCAACCGGTGTTTTGCTTTGTTACAACGCCGCCCTCTGAATTTCCGCTTCCATTGCTCCGGGTCGTCTTTAATTGCCTTACGGCCCATTTCTGCAGCAAAAATTCTCCGGTGACGCCCTGACTCCGCATATCCCTGCATCATTTTAATGACAGCATCCGTCACCATATCATCCTGCCGGAGTTCCAGGTGCTGATTCACCGTCCGGATAATGATACCCCTGCGTAAAAGGGGTAATAAATTGCTCAGGCATACTTCAAAGTCCCTACCCAGTTCATCAATCCACCACAGAATTAATTCGTCATCTTTTTTTAGCTTCTGCTCAAGCTGCTGGTACACGGGACGCTCACAGAGCGGAACAAATCCTCTTACACGCTTCTCAAGATGCACCACTAACCCTTCACGAAATTGCTGTAGTGCTTCGATACGGCTATCGATATCTTCTATCATCGGAGATACCCGCAAGTAAGCATATGACTGGCTCATTATTCTTCTCACATTGGCTCATTTAGTTTATTGGCTCATAATAACACATTAAATGAACCTTTCAACTAAATGAGCCACTTTAAAGTGAATAAAGAAGTACAGACATTCTACAAAAAGCGGACAACAAAACTCTGGAAAATTTTGGGATAAAACGGAAAGAACAGGAGATATCAAACTATATAGATGTTCTCTTAATAAGCGGAGGTCTTTTCACAATCTTCGCAGCTGTCAATAGTAATAACAACAGAATCAGGACGCCAGTATTCAAATTCGCAATCAATAATGACCTCATCCTGATTATAGTTGACCCGGCATATTTTAAGAACCTGCTGTCCTGCGGCAATACCCAGCGATTTTGCCACATGCTCCGGAGCCGCTGTCGGTATTACATCAAAACGGGAACGACTGGTTGTGTAGCCGTATTTCTCTTTGTATAACCCGGTAAGAGATGTCGTCAGGTTTTCCTGCAATATTCCCGGAAACAATTCACTGATCAGACAATTTTCAACAAACAAAACCGCTCTGCCGTCAATATAGCGTAACCGGCGGATAAGATGGACAGTCGGAAAATCAGACCTCTCCAAAACCTTAGCGTGATCGCTGGTTGCTAAGACGGTTTCAACATTAACCACTTTTGTTTCTGCGATGCGTTGTTGCTCACGAATCATCTGATGAAAATGGCTACGGGAAAGTGGATTGTAGTGAATCCTGGGAGGTGAAACAAACCATCCTTTACGCTCCTCCCGGTAAATTAATCCTTCCGTTTCCAGCGATGTTAACGCATCTTTAATCGTAATTCGTGTTGTCGAAAAACGATCACTCAACTCACGTTCAGAAGACAATTTTTGCTGTGGTAACAAGACACCGCCAACAATTTGTTCGCGAATAACACCTTTAATTTTATTCAGTTGTGTTGATCTGCCTGCCATCTTCTGAACTAGTCCAGTTATTCATCTAAATTAACGTTAAATCATCGTTATACAAAAAGCAAGCCACAGAAAATACGAATTCAAATAAACATTTCTGCAACATTTTTGAAAAAAAACATTCATATTTATAAAAATAAACCGTAATATTTTTAGTGAAGGATAAAAAACGCACTTACTGAACTAGTCCAAAGGATGGCTAATTATGAAAAGATTACTTACGACGGTATCTATCGCAACGATTTCATTATCTGCAGCGGTACATGCCAGTGATAAAATTGATACATTGGTGAAAGCGGCTCAGAGTGAAGGTCAAGTCTACAGTGTAGGCATGCCCGACAGTTGGGCTAACTGGAAAGATACCTGGTCTGATTTAAAAACAAAATACAAAATCAGCCATCAGGATACCGATATGAGCTCAGCTCAGGAAGTCGCAAAGTTCGCGGCTGAGAAAAGCAATGCCACTGCAGATATCGGTGATATCGGTTTTGCGTTTGCCCGTGTTGCGGTGAAAAAAGGCGTGACTCAGCCATATAAACCATCGACCTGGAATGATATCCCGGGCTGGGCCAAAGACAAAGATGGTAACTGGATGCTGGCTTACACAGGTACCATCGCTTTTATTTCCAATAACAATCTGGTAAAAAATCCGCCACATTCATGGGCCGATATCCTGAAAGGTCATTACAAAGTCACTGTAGGTGACGTAGGTACTGCTGCTCAGGCTAATAATGCTGTTCTTGCAGCCGCATTTGCTAACGGTGGTGATGAATCCAACCTGAAACCGGGTATCGAGTACTATAGTAAACTTGCTAAACAAAACCGTTTATCTTTCACAGATCCTTCTCTGGCAAACCTGGAAAAAGGTGAAGTTGAAGTCGCTATTATGTGGGATTTCAATGCGCTTAATTATCGTGACAAAATAGATCGCTCGCGTTTCACAGTCACCATTCCTCAAGACGGTTCAGTTATCTCAGGTTATACCACCATCATCAACAAATACGCAAAACATCCTAATGCGGCCAAACTGGCTCGTGAGTATATCTTTAGTGATGCCGGACAAATCAATCTGGCCCGGGGTTATGCCCGTCCTATCCGGACTAATGTTAAGCTGCCAAAAGACGTTCAGGAAAAACTGTTACCGAATTCAGAATACAGCAACGTACATCCAATCAAAGATTTTAAAGCCTGGGAAAAATCCGCTCGTAAATTACCAAGAGCATGGCAAGAAAACGTGTTAATCAACCAGCAGTAATACAGGTGATACTATGAACAACAAGGTTATCCTTGTTGTTCTTGATGGTCTTAACCAAGAGGTAGCCCAACAATGCATGGGCTACCTAAATGGTTTGGTTGAGCAGCAGAGAGCAACATTTTACCCAATCATCTCCGAATTACCGTCCCTTTCCCGGCCGTTATACGAATGTCTGCTTACCGGCGTGACACCAATAGAAAGCGGTATCTTAAACAATCAGGTCGTTCGTCGTTCCTATTTTGATTCTATCTTCAGTCTGGCTAAGGAACAGGGAAAAACCACCGCCGCTGCCGCCTATCACTGGGTGAGTGAACTGTATAATAAAGCCCCTTATGATGCCCTTCAGGATCGTCATACCAACGATAAAGACCTCAATATTCAACATGGTATCTTTTACCACTGGGATCATTATCCAGATCAGGCTTTATTCCTGGATGCCGAATACTTGAGAGAAACACATCAGCCTGACTTTCTGTTGATTCACCCCATGAATATTGATGACGCTGGGCACAAATTCGGTCTGGACTCACCTGAATACCGAAATACAGCCAGAACAGCAGACGTCATTTTGTCCGACTTTTTGCCAAAATGGGAAAAAGAAGGGTATCAGGTATTAATTACCAGTGATCATGGTATGAATAATGATAAATCACACGGAGGGGTATTGCCGGAAGAACGTAACGTTCCGCTTTACGTCGTCGGAACCGCATTTTCTCATTCACAGACACACATACGACAAACCGATATATGCGGCATTGTCTGCACTCTTCTCGGTTTAACCCACACTAAGACTTATAACAGGGAATGTTTGTTATGAATAAGGACATAACGATGGAGAGAACTAAGAATTCGCCTTCAGCAGCATCCATAACAGGCAAGCGGATGCTGAAATTAAAAAAATGGAAACCACTATTACTCATTCTGCCCTTCGCTGCCGTTTTTTACTTATTCCAGATAGCGCCCATGGTATGGGTCGTGATTAACAGCTTCATTGCAGATGATGAATGGTCGTTTGCCAACTACGTTGATATTGCCGATTCAAAATTTATTTTACAGGGATTTTCGAACAGTCTCTGGATTTCGTTTTGGTCAAGTATCATCGGATTGATGCTGGCCGCCATACTGGTTTCTTCCCTGCGCCATCTGGATGGGAAATTAAAAAGAGCCATTATTGCGTTTACCAATATGAGCAGTAACTTTGTTGGGGTACCACTGGCTTTCGCCTTCATTATCATTTTGGGTACCAACGGCTCGGTAACCCTTTTATTGAAAGAAATTGGACTGATTGATGGCTTCAACCTCTATAACCGGTGGGGCTTACTCACCCTCTATATTTATTTTCAGATACCACTGGGGGTTTTACTTCTCTATCCGGCCTATGACGCCTTAAAACAAGACTGGTACGATGCTGCGGCACTGCTTGGTGCCAGTGTCTGGAAATACTGGCTAAAAATTGCGATTCCCGTTCTGTCACCTGCTCTGCTGGGCACTTTCATTATTCTGTTCGCAAATGCAATCGGAGCCTACGCCAGTGTGTATGCACTGACGAGCGGTAACTACAATATGGTGACGATCCGAATCGCCAGTCTGGTATCGGGGGACCTTTTCCTTGAGCCCAATCTGGCCGCCGCTATCTCTGTTTTATTAATCGCCCTCCTCGCTCTGGTTACCATCGTCAACCAGTGGTTAGTATCAAGGAGTTACCGTCATGCGTAATTCAGATCTTTTTTACCACAAAACCATTGTCTATGGCGTGTCAACTCTGCTTTTGATACCAATTTTGGCTACACTTGCATATTCCTTGTCCTCCCACTGGGGAGCCACCATCCTGCCAGATGGATTTACGCTGCACTGGTATCGGGATTTATTGTCAGACCCACGATTTCTGCAGGCATTCCGGCGATCGCTGTTCATCTGTTTCTGCTCTCTGGCACTGGCCACAATCCTGGTCCTGCCAATGATATTTGTCGTGTTTTATTACTACCCCAAACTCGACAAAGTCATGAACATTCTGATTCTATTGCCGTTCGCTGTCCCACCTGTGGTTTCCTCGGTTGGCTTACTGCAAATCTATGCTGACAGCTCATTATCCATTGTCGGAACACCATGGATATTAATCGGCACCTACTTTACGATTGCCTTACCGTTTATGTACCGGGCGATTTCAAATAGTTTTATCGCTATCAATCTTCGCGATCTTATTGATGCGGCTCATTTGCTTGGTGCAAGTACCACAAAAGCATTTCTTTTAATTATTTTGCCTAACCTGAAAAAAGGGTTAATGGCTTCTTTATTCGTTTCATTCTCCTTTTTACTGGGAGAATTCGTATTTGCCAATATTCTGGTCGGCACCCGCTACGAAACATTGCAGGTTTACCTGTATAACATGCGTCAGACCAGCGGACACTTCACGTCAGCTCTGGTTATCACGTATTTCCTGTTTATCTTTGTATGCACATGGCTGGCAACTCATCTTAGTGCAGGGAGCAAAAAATGAGCTACGTAGAAGTTAATAAGTTAAAAAAAGCATTTGGTGATAACCTTGTATTTAACGATATCGATTTTTCTATCGAACAGGGTGAATTCATTACATTACTTGGCCCGAGTGGCTGTGGAAAATCAACGCTGTTGCGCAGTATCGCCGGTCTTAATGACATCGATGAAGGAGAAGTATGGGTCGATGGGCAAAACATCACTCATCTGTCACCACAAAAACGGGAAATCGGTATGGTGTTTCAGTCGTATGCCCTGTTCCCTAACATGACCGTCACGGATAACATTGGCTTCGGATTAAAAATGAAAGGGGTGACAAAACAACGGTCTCAATCCGACATCGCGAAATTCATTGATCTGGTCGAGCTAGGTGGAAAAGAAAAATTTTATCCTCACGAATTGTCAGGAGGTCAACGTCAGCGAGTAGCTTTGGCAAGAGCCCTGGTCATGCAGCCAAGGATCTTATTGCTCGATGAACCGCTGTCTGCACTGGATGCAAAAATACGGAAAAACCTACGGCAACAGATACGGGATATTCAGAAAGAACTGAACCTGACCACGGTATTTGTAACTCATGACCAAGAAGAAGCCATGTTAATGTCCGATCGGATATTTCTGATGAATGGGGGCGAAATCGTTCAGCAAGGAAAACCCGAAGACATTTACACCCAGCCCAAAAATGAATTTGTTGCCGGGTTTATGGGACACTATAATCTCGTCACGGCGGAAACTGCCAGTCAATGGTTTACTATCAGCGCCGGCCCAACTGTTGCCATCCGTCCGGAATCCATTTATGTCCGTGAAGAAGGCCGACAGTATGGCAGTCATATTTCAGCCCCGATAGCTGCCACGATTAAACAACATCAGCTACTTGGTAACGTGATTCGTTACACCGTCAATGTCGGCGAACAGGAGTTAACTGTCGATATGCTTAACCGCTCTTCAGAACGATTAATGCCTCCGGGTAATACAATCGATATCATGTTCAACTTAAATGAAATTCAACCAGTGAGAAATTAGTATGCCACAGCCCCTATATGTTTTTGATATGGATGACACGTTAATTGATGGGGACTGCTCCATGCTATGGAACCAATATCTGGTCAATAAAGGCATTGTCACCTCCCCTGACTTTTTAGAAACAGATAAAAGATTAATGGATCTCTATTCTATCGGAAAAATGGATATGGAAGAGTATCTGGAATTTTTCATGCAACCCCTCATTAATATTCCCCAACAGGAAGTAAACAGAATGGTTGATGAATTTGTCTCCGATTACGTAAAGCCAAGAGTATTTAATGAAGCCCTTTCTCTGATTAACGACCTAAAAGCACAATCACACACAATGCTGATCATTTCAGCGACAGTGAGTTTTATTGTCCGTAAAGTCGCAGTATCTCTTGGTGTTTCTGAAGCTATCGGTATTGACATGGTTATCCAAAATGATCGCTATACATCGAAAATTGAAGGGGTTCCAAGTTACCGGGAAGGAAAAATCAAACGGTTAAAAGACTGGATTGGGCAAGAAGAAAATAAATACACTTCAGTTCATTTTTATACAGATTCAATTAATGACTTGCCTTTATGTGAATATTCAGACTACACATATTTAATCAACCCTTGCACACAACTTAAAAAAGAGGCAAACAGCAGACCTTGGCAAATTTATCATTGGGGTAAATAACCGACTTTGTCGCAGCCTGTCGGCTGCGATGGTTCTCTGCTAAATATACACTGATATCGGCATAGAAGAGGATTCTTCAATTTCTTTTAACCGGACCAATAACGCCGAACTGATAGCATTTCCGGCAGTCACCATCAAATTACCGTTAGGTAAGTACAAATCTCGCTTAACGATCATTCCCGGCTTAATTTCGCTAAGACTGACGCAAAGTTCGATTCCCTCTTCAATCTCTGTCGGAACGGACACCATTGAAACATATGCTTCAACCACCTTTGGATCATAGAATTTACCGGCATTTTTCTTAAGGTATTCTTGTGCACTCTGAGGTGTTATACGCCGGGTGTTATACGGTGATGCTACATAGAAATCATAATCTTTTACCACTTTTATAATTCTTGAACCAATCGGTATATCTTCCTGAAACAGGTGATCAGGCTTACCCGTACCATCATAGAGTTCGTCCTGATGTTTTATAATACGAACCAGAGGTTCAAACCGTTTCAGTCTTCCTACAATTTTAGCACCAACCACCGCGTTAACATCCGGAACCTTCGCCACTCTGGTTCCAGGATTAATCTTAGTAAATTCAAAGTCTTGATTATTTGCACCAATTAAACCGATCTGATGCATTAGTCCACACAAATAAACATACCCTACATCGGCTTCTGGCAATTTAAGCCGAAGTGCCACGGCTTTAGCCTGATTCGCAATACGTTCAACATGATCCTCCGGATAACCAGTCCGATATTGTATGATAACGGATACCATACTCAGAATATCTTTAAAGGTTTTATTCCGATTCTTTAAAAGGGCTTCCAGACGAATGTTTGATTGCTTCAACGCTTTTGTTCTTATCTGAACCTGTTTTTCGAGCTCTGAATTAAAATTTTTCAGACGGTGATTTGACTCTTCCAATGCATCATTCATCGCTTCCAGTTGCTTATTCCTGACAGCGATTTCTTCATTCAAACGTTGTCTGTCAATCTTCAACTGATAAAACTCAGCGGCTTTAGCCACAGTCAGTTTTAGATTCTCATTATCCCAGGGTTTGCTGATATAAGTATGAATCCCACCTTCATTGACAGCTCGTACTGTTGACTGAACGTCGCTGTATCCGGTTAATAAAATCCTTACTGAATCGGGTTTAAGCTCTTTGGCGATAGCAAGAAAATCTGCTCCGTCCATTTCAGGCATTCTCATATCTGAAATAATAATGGCAACTTCATTACTCTCAAGATAGGACAGTGCTTCTTTCCCATCACTGAATAAAATGACATTGTAGTCCAAACGCAAAACCCGGTTCAGAGATTTCAGAATTTCATTTTCATCATCCAATAACAGAATATTCAGTTTTTCTACCGTTTCATGATTTACGATATCATCACCCATTTATGCTTCTCCGTCACATATACTCCGCACCCGGTCGCCATTCATCTTTATCATTTTTTTTCAATAGGAAGAGTTATGGTAAACTCAGACCCTTTGCCCATTTCACTATCAACTGAAATAGACCCCTTGTGGGTATTAATGATGCCATAAGAAACCGATAACCCCAGCCCGGTCCCCGAACCCACGGCCTTCGTTGTAAAAAACGGCTCAAAGATCCGATCTCTGACTTCTTCAGGTATACCAATCCCTGTATCTCTTATTTTTATCTCGATATTCTCATCAATACGCCTGACCGAAATAAAAATAGTCCCTTCACCTTCAATTGCCTGACTGGCATTAACCAAGACATTTAACAACACCTGATTGATCTGCATTGGCTGACAAAAAATGTCAGGTAATTCTTCTTCAAAATCTTTTTCAACAGTGATGCTGTATTTAATTTCATTATTAATAATTTTCAGCGTCGACTCGATACAGTTTTTAATACTCGCGTAAGTCCATTCAGAACCATCAATATGAGAAAACTCTTTCAGGTTTTTAACTATCGACATCACTCTTGATGAACCTTCCAGTGATTCATCAATAAGATCAACTGTATCCTCTAAAATGAAATCAACCTGATGCTTATCCAGAACACGCTGACAATTTTCTTTTAACTGCCCATCTCCATTATCAGCAATGCTTTTTTTAAGATCACCAATCACTGTTGCTAACTTATCGACATAATCTTTCAGTGTCTGAATATTGGAAGTAATAAACCCTACCGGGTTATTAATTTCATGAGCAATACCAGCCGAAAGCTGACCAATTGATGCCATTTTTTCAGACTGAACCAATTGCCCTTGTGCATCTTCCAGCTTACGAATCAGTTTTTTCTGTTCCAGATGTTCAACTTCTAATTGATTAGAAATCGCCTTTAATTGTTTTTGTTGGCTTGCCTGAATCGTCACGTCATAGACACACACACAGACGTGATCGATACTGCCATCATCGCTATGTATTGGAATCACTTCCAGATCCTGATACATCTGTTCTTCATCTCCGGAAACCGGCCGGGAACTTTTAAAAGGCAATACATGTGGATTTTGTTCCCAGGATGAAAAACTTGAGGATTCAATAATCAACGCCGTATCAATTTTGCGTTTTATATGGTGTGCAGCCTCAGGAAATAACTCGAGAATATTTTGTCCCTGCATATCATCCCCCTCAAAAAGGGCCCGGGACTGGAAATACTCATTGGCTTTTACAATAGTGTACTCACGATTCACAATGCATAATGCAAATGATAACTGGTTTAGTAAATCAGAAAATAGCAGCTTACTTTTTGCCATATCGCCTCCGCTACTCACATTAACTCATCGAGATGAGTCAAAACTCTGCTTAATTCCTGATCAGCAAAGCAAATGATTGTTTTAGCAGAAAACGCGGCTTTCTCAACCAGAAAAGAAATCTCCATAATAAGGGAAAGTTTCCACTGAGAGACCGGTAAGGGTTGCTTTTCCGGCTCAAAAATAACCGGGGGATGGATGTTGGTCTTCACATCTATCTGCTGACACAATCCTTTCAGACTTGCCCCTGATAAAATATTTGAAATATCCAGAATATTTTCTTCGATACTGATCTCATCCGATTCATCAGCGCCCTTTGCTTTATTGAGATCACTGACTACCTGAGCACATCCCGTCCTGCTAAGTAAAGTAATCAATTCACCATCCATTCCCCCAAAAAAGGACTGCCGGGTATAAATGAAATCATCCTGACGAACCTGGAAATATCGCAAATCCTCTTCCGTCGCCAGGTGAATGTTCGGAACAGAAATTACCACATGCAGGTTCAACAATGTTGCCAGTTTGTTTGCCGCCCGGCCCATGGAAATGTTCATAAACTCCTGAAGGGCATCTTTGTGATCTTCCGATAGCGTCATATTCATATCAGTCCTACCTCAAACAAAGCCTCTTTGAGAACCATAGGATCCAGTGGTTTTTTTATGAATGTTACGGCGCCAAGTTCTTTCACTTTTTGCTGCGCATAAGGCTGGATGTCTGCACTAATAACAACAACGATGGACTTGGCATCAATATTGTGCAGGTATTCAAGTACCTGAAATCCGTCCATTTCCGGCATTGTCAGATCCAAAAACATAACTTCAGCTAAACCATTTTCGTAGTTTTCTATTGCTTCTTTGCCGTTTGTAGCTTCACTGATTTCGACATCCCACTCTTCCGGTAGCGCTCTGATAACAGACTTACGGGACATTCGGGAATCATCTGCGATAGTTAATTTTATTGCCATATAAGCACCTCAACCGGTCACTAACCAACTACTGTGAACTCAATAAAACACTCTGATTATCTAAGAGAAGAAAAGAAATAGAATCAGGTAATCCCTCTAATAACGACTGAAAATCTGATTCAGAAGTGCACTGAGCTATTTGACTGGCGATGCCAACAATACTGGCTAAAAAAGCGATATCATTTTCTTCATCAAACGCTCTGTTCCTCTGATTTAAAATAATTTCACCAACTTCTATTTCATATCCCCATAAAATCAGTACATAGGCCGCAATGATATGATAGTCAAAAAGCCCTTCCTGAAACTTTATGAACTCTCCCAACTCTTTCTCTTTTGCTCCATAACCCAACATTAGTAAAGCGCCAACTGAAGTCAGTAGCGCTGCGATAAAGACCTTATCCTGTTCACTGCTACTCCGGCCAAGCTTTTTTGCCAGTAATCGGGCGATCGCACCGGATTTCAAAGAAATATCCGCGATATTGCGATGTTGTGCTTTAGTCAGATTGTCTTCATTCACGTTAATAAGCATTGAAATAGCAACACTTTCAATCAATGACGCTCCCAGACGGGTTACGGCTTCTGTTAATGACTCGGTACTATGCCGGAACCCAAAAAAAGGTGAGTTGGCAATTTGTAAAAGTTTTGCCACCAGCACTGGTTCGTGGCTAACCACGTTTGCAATCCGTTGTGAATCACAATCCGGATCCTTTAATGCCTCTTTTAATTTTGTTACACAAGCCGGTAAAACAGGCAGTCCGGTAAAATTGCCCAGTTTTTTTCTGCATTCTGAGGTGAAGGGCATCTTATGCAATCGCTCTGCGCTGACAAACAAATGCTCAAAATGTTCCTGAGCAAACGGCTTCGGAATAACAAAATGAGCATAATCATGAGCAACTTTCGGCAAATCACTGGTCGTATCGCCAGTTAACAGAACCCGTATTGACTGCGGATAAGAGAGCCGAATTTCTTCAAGCAGTGCGTCGCCCCGCTTTTTAGGCATAATCAGGTCTGAAATAAAAATATCAATGTGGTCATTGGGATTGCCTTCCATGCGCCACTTCTCAAACCACTGAACTGAATCTTCGTACATATAAATATTCCAGTGTGGTCGAAGCCTCCTTATCACTCTGCCTATTGCTTTAAGCATAAAACTATCATCATCTAAACAGACAACAGTTAACGTTACCTCTTCCATCATCTATTTATCCTCGCTTAAATAGCTTTCAATCTCAGTAAGCAAGTCAGAAAATTCGGTTAACAGAGACTCATAAGAGTATTCCTTCTCTGCATCATCCTGTCTTCCGTTCAGCTCGATAAATTCCAATCGTTTAGCTAAATTAGTAGCACCAATAAAACGAGAGGAAGATTTCATTTTATGAGCAAGCATTCTTATTTTCTTTGAATCAGAATTTTGCCAACCCTTTTTAAATTCATCCAGAGAGGGATGAATCGACTCCATATAATTTTCCAGCATCGACGATATATTTTCATCCCCGACCATGTTTGCAACCGTTTGTAAATCAAAATGCGTAGGATTAATCATAATAGAAATAATTGTTAGTAAATCACTAAGTTAATCCTAGCGTATATTTAAAGATCAGGAGAAATTTTAAACACGACGATGTTAACAATTACGATAAAGTCGGGTGCTAAAATGACTCTCGCCTTTGTTACTATAAAATTACGATAAAAAATACTTCTCTATCATTTTGGCTAAACCATCGCCATTATTATCTGTTTCACAGACTTTGTCTGCACAAGCTTTTACACCCGGTTCCGCATTTTTCATCGCAACACCTAAACCAGCCAGTTGAATCATCGATACGTCGTTATAATTGTCTCCAACGGCCATAACTTCATCTGGCGAAATCCCTTTTTCAATAAGATACTGTGAGAGGCGATTCCCTTTACTATTTCCAGCCGGAGCACAATCAACACGGTTAAACCACGACTGCTCAGGGTTAAAGGTGTCCTGAACCCAGTGATCATTAATCAGAGAAGATAAGGATTCCGGTAAACCTTCCAATACAATCTTCCAGACATATTCCGCACTAAAAATCGCATCTTCAAACGAGTCCGTCGATTCTATACGGGGCCTTTGCTCCTCAGGAAACAACTGAGCCCAGTGAACCATCTGCTGAATGTAGTCAACCGGATTAGAGTCGGAATACAACATAGCATCCGCAACATACAAAACCTGCTTTATTCCGGCTTCTTCTGCCATTTTATGAAAACGTAAGGCATCTTCTTTTTTTAATGCATTTTCCATCAACACTTTCTGATTCAGATAATCGTACATATAAGTACCATTACAACAGATCGTTGGTGTTGTCAGAGCCAGTTCCTGATAATAAGGTTGTGCAGCGACATGATGTCGCCCGGTGACAAACAGCACTTCAACCTGAGTTTTTACGGCATTTAACACCTCTTTCAGGTAAGGAGAAATAGTATGGTCATTCGACAATACTGTCCCATCCATATCTAATGCGAGAAGTTTATACATGATATTCCCTCACTTTGTCGTTTCGTTAGCTAATACGAACAATATTGTTATACATTCTCATATAAAACGGATTTATTCTATTGCAGATCTCGAGGATTAGCAGTGAAAAAAAAACGCACTAATTGGGTTATTAGTGCGTTTATTGCTAGGTTATTTTTCAATTCATCAGGCTAATCAACCTGATCCATCGCATGCTTGACGGACGTTGACGCTTCGTGGTCAGCGGCGGACCACCCTCCACCCAACGCTTTGAACAAGTTAATCCTGCTTGTCAGCAAACTAAGATGAGAAGTCAGCTCACTTTCCTGGGCGCTAAACAACGAACGTTGTGCATCAAGTAAATCGATATAGCTGTCATTGCCTTTTTCATAGCGCATTTTCGCCAGCTCGTAGTACTGTTCATTCGCTTTCAGGTTGGCTTTTTGAGCATCCCACTCTTCCAGATAATGCTTCTGACCGAGCAACGCATCTGACACTTCTTTAAAGCCCGTTTCGATTGCTTTCTGATAAGCTATGATGGATGACTGTTTCTTAATTTTCGCCAAATCCAGATTAGCTGAGTTATTCCCCCAGTCAAAAATTGGCACTGACAAAGAAGGAATAAATGACCAGTAACCCGACCCTGAGCTGAACAGGTTATCCAGAGACTGACTTGCACTACCAAAACCGGCAGTCAGACTGATCGTTGGGAAAAATGCGGCTCGGGCAGCGCCCACATTCGCATTAGCTGCTTTAAGTGAATGTTCCGCGGCCAGAATATCTGGACGGGACAACAGCAAATCAGACGACGCGCCGACTTTCAGCTCAGATAAAAATGCACCGGTTTCTTCCGGTAGCTGTCCGGTAATATGCCGGTCTATCGGGGCACCAACTAATTGACGCAGGGTATTGTACTCCTGAGCAACTGACAAACGGTACTTAGCTGCAGTTGCTTTGGCACTATACAACGCTGTTTTACTCTGCGCTAACGTCAACGCATCACTATAACCGGCATCGTAACGAGTCTGCACCAGCTTCAATGTCTGCTCATAAGCATTGACGGTATCATCAGTAAGTGAAACCAGTTGTTCATCCGCAAGCAAAGACATATAACTGGTTGCTACTTCAGCGACCAGAGAGATTACCGCACTTCTACGAGCTTCATCCTGTGAAAAATAGTTTTCTAATGCTTGATCAGACAAGCTTTTCACACGACCAAACAAATCCAGCTCGTAGCTGCTGACCCCAACTGTTGCCTGTTTATAATGATTATAAGCCTTACCGGCACCGGTATAGTTATCCGAAAAACGCTGATTAGTCACGGAACCAGAAGCATTCAGTCCCGGATATCGTGCCGAATCCTGAATCCGGTATTGAGCTTTTAAAGAAGCCACATTTAAGACCGTCTGACGAAGATCTTTATTATTTTTCAGGGCCATTTCAACCAATGACTGTAAGTGTTCATCGGCCATGAACGTTTTCCAGTCTGGTAAAGCGGTCGCATTAGATTGCTGTGCAACGCCTTGCCAGCCAGCCGTTTTCGGCATGTCCGGACGTTGATAATCGGGTGCCATACTGCACCCTGTTAGTACTACTGCGACCATCAAAGGAAGCATTTTAATTTGCATTTGTGTTTTCCTCTTCAGACGCTATCACTTTCAGGTTATTTGGTTTTGTCCTAAACAGACGCATGACCATAACGAAAAAGACCGGAACAAAGAAAATAGAAAGTATTGTAGCCGATAGCATACCACCGACAACACCAATACCAATCGCATTTCGCGATGCCGCACCGGCACCGGTACTCAAAGCAAGAGGTAACACCCCAAGAATAAACGCAAATGATGTCATCATAATCGGACGTAGCCTCATACGGCACGATTCGATGGTCGCTTTAACAAGATCCATACCCTCGTCATACTGAGCTTTAGCAAATTCTACAATCAATATCGCATTTTTCGCAGAAAGACCGATAGTTGTTAACAAGCCAACCTGGAAATAGACATCATTAGACAGCCCTTTGAACGTAGCAGCCAAAACGGCACCCAGAATACCCAGAGGCACAACCAGAATCACTGAGAACGGTACACTCCAGCTTTCATACAGTGCCGCCAGTGACAAGAACACGATTAACAAAGAAATACCATATAGCAATCCCGCCTGAGCAGAAGATTGTTTCTCCTGATAAGAGATACCACCCCATTCAATGCCATAACCAGCAGGTAGTTTCTTCGCCAATGCTTCCATCTCGGCCATGGCCTGTCCAGAACTTCTTCCCGCAGCAGCAGAGCCCTGAATGTTGATAGAAGGTGCACCATTGAAACGTTCCAGTTTAGGCGAACCATAGGTCCAGTGATAACTTGCGAAAGCACTGAATGGTACCATTTCACCTTTACTGTTTCTGACATGCCACAGGTTCAGGTCTTCCGGGTTCATACGGTATGGCGCATCAGCCTGAACATATACCTTTTTAATTCGTCCATTATCTACAAAGTCATTCACATAAGTGGACCCCCAAGCGGTCGATAATGCCGAGTTTACATCACTCACAGCCACATCCATCGCCATTGCTTTCTCATAATCAATGTTAATACGAAACTGAGGACCATCACTCATACCATTAGGGCGCACGGCAGTTAAATTCCGATCCTGTGCCGCCATGCCCAAGAGTTGATTTCGGGCCTGAATTAATTTTGCATGTCCCTGATTTCCCCGGTCAACCAGATAGGCATCAAAACCACTGGACGTACCCAACCCGGGAACGGCCGGCATATTAAATGCGAAAACCTGAGCCTCTTTAATCGTCGCAAAATAACCGTATGCTCTGCCAATGATAGCACCAACTGACTGATCAGGACGAGTACGTTTACTCCAGTCTTTTAATTTAACAAAGGCCATTCCCATATTCTGACCACTACCGGCAAAACTGAAACCAGCAATTGTAAATACCGAATCAACGTTTCCTTTTTCTTTGTTCTTAAAGTATTCCTGAAGCTTTTTGTTTACAGCTAATGTTCTTTCCTGAGTCGCCCCGGAAGGAAGCATAACGATAGCTAAAAACATCCCCTGATCTTCTTCCGGAAGAAATGAACCCGGTAACCGTTGCCACATAACCATCAGACCACCGACAATCACCAAATAAACGATGCCAAAGCGGATCTTACGGTTTAAATTCTTAGCCACATTATTACGGTATTTATCCGTTCCCAGATTAAAAGCCGTATTAAACCAGGCAAGCGGTCCATGCTGAATATGTTGTTCACCATGCTTACGAGGTTTCAGCAACGTTGCACACAACGCCGGCGTCAGAATCATCGCCACTAACACGGAGAGCACCATTGCTGACACAATTGTCACTGAGAACTGTCGATAAATCTCGCCGGATGCACCACCAAAGAAGGCCATTGGAACAAATACTGCACTCAGTACCAGTGCAATACCGACTAAGGCGCCGGTAATCTGGCCCATCGATTTGCGTGTCGCCTGTAATGGCGGAAGTCCATCCTCCTCCATCACACGCTCAACGTTTTCGACCACCACTATCGCATCGTCCACCAGCAAGCCAATCGCCAGAACCAGACCAAACATTGTCAATGTGTTTATCGAATACCCAAACGCAGCCATAATACCGAATGTACCCAAGAGTACGACCGGGACGGCAATAGTTGGAATTAACGTCGCCCGGAAATTCTGCAGGAACACGAACATGACAATGAAGACAAGAATGACCGCTTCAATTAAGGTATGAACGACTTCCTCGATAGAAATTTTCACAAATGGCGTCGTGTCATATGGGTACACAGCTTTCAAATTACTTGGGAAAAATGGTTCAAGTTCATGTATTTTAGCTCGTACATTTTCTGCTGTATCCAGAGCGTTTGCACCGGTAGCCAGTTTCACAGCAATACCGGTAGAGTACTGGCCGTTAAACCGGGACTGAGCCAGATAGCTCTCGGCCCCCATTTCAACACGAGCAACATCTTTGACCCGGACCTGAGAGCCATCGCTCTGAACTTTGAGTAAAATGTTTCCGAATTGTTCAACAGTACTCAGACGTCCCTGAGCGGTAATGGTTGCCGTCAGTTGCTGACCAGGAACCGATGGTGTACCACCCAATTGACCTACGGATATCTGAGAGTTCTGGCTGGCAATCGCACTGGTTACATCACTTGGAGTCAAACTGAATTTATTCAGTTTATTCGGGTCAAGCCAGATTCGCATTGAGTGCTGACCACCAAAGACCTGAACTTCACCAACCCCCTGAACCCGGCTGATGGGATCTTTTACGTTAGAAATAACGTAGTCAGCCAGTTCAGTATTATTCATTGAACCATCTTTAGAAATAAATCCAACCACCATCAGAAAACTGCTGGTTGATTTGGCAACGGTAATACCAGTATTAACAACTGAATCCGGCAATGTAGATTCAACCGCACTCAGTTTATTCTGAACCTGCACCTGAGCGATATCTGGATCGGTCCCAGTGGCAAAAGTTAACTGGATAGTAAACCGACCAGCTGAATCACTACTGGAGTTCATATAAAGCAAATTATCGATACCATTCATGTTCTGCTCGATAACCTGTGTAACGCTGTCTTCCACCGTTTTCGCCGAAGCCCCGGTATACGTTCCAGAGATACTCACTGCTGGCGGCGCAATTTGCGGATACTGCTCAATAGGCAGGGTTTCAATAGACAGAATCCCCCCGAGCATGATCAATATCGCAATTACCCATGCAAATATGGGTCTGTCGATAAAAAAGCGAGCCATATATTATTGTCCTTTATTTTCACTGGCTGAAGTTGGGGCAACCAGCACGCCATCACGAATTTTCTGTAACCCGGATACGATGATTTGATCGCCATCTTTAATGCCGGAAGTAACTAACCAGTTCTGTCCTATTACTCGTTCTGCTTTGACAACACGATCTTCAACTTTCTTGTCTGCACCAACAATTTTCACATGAGCCTGACCTTTTTCATCTCGGGTCACGGCGGTCTGAGGAATCAAAAATGCATCTTCTTTGTAGTCAACCGGAACGCTAGCTCTGACATATAAGCCGGGAAGAAGTAAATGTTCTTTATTGGGCAGCAACGCGCGTAATGTCACCGTACCGGTACTCTCATCAACACTCACATCCGCAAACTGCAACGTTGCTTCCTGAGTAATTTTGGTCCCATCATCCAAAGTCAGCTTAATCCCACTGAGTTTTTTCGCCTGTTTACCATGATCATCCTTCGCATGCTGGCGAAGTTTCAACACTTCACTACTGGGCTGAGACAGATCGACATACAACGGATCAATTTGCTGAATCGTTGCCAGATAAGTTGATTGGGCCGCTGTTACTAACGCCCCTTCAGAAACGATAGATTTTCCGATACGACCTGAAATTGGTGCTTTAATTTTGGTATAGCCGAGGTTGATCTGAGCAGACTTAACCTTCGCTTTAGCCGCCATTACAGAAGCTTTCGCTTCCCGGTATGTCGCCATAGCATCTTCATAATCCTGCTCACTAATCGCTCTGTTTTTAACTAATCCCTGATAGCGGTCGGCCTGCATTTTCGCTTTTTCAAGCGTGGCCTGAGCTGAAGCTAAATCGGCTTTTGCACTATCCAGTGCCACTTCATAGGTAGACGGATCAATTTGATACAGAACCTCTCCTTTTTTAACCGAGCTACCTTCAACAAAAAATCGTTTGAGAAGAATACCATCAACCTGAGGTCTCACTTCGGCTATCCGATAAGCGCTTGTCCGTCCAGGTAATCTGTCGGTTACTTCAACCGCCTGGTGATGCGCCACAATAGAGTCTACTGCAACGGCTCTTACTTGGTGTTGTCCAGCCGGAGTTGAGGATTCATCCTGACAACCAGCAAGTGCAAGAGCCAGTCCCAAAGCAAGAACGGACTTGCTAAAAATAGGCAAGACTTTCGCCATTATATCTCTCCTGAAAGTTAATCATCTTTCTTTTTTAATTAACAATTAAACACTCACACGAATGTTACAATGTAACACTATAAATCCATGATAACGTTTATCTTGCTCTCTGAATAAATTTCTCATTACTAATTGTAGTCTATCGTATACAGCGGTTAATATTTGGTTAAATATCACCATGCAATCGATCAAATATACAAATTTATGCTCTATTACAACACTTTGTAACCTATTGACCAAATACAATTTTCAATATTTTACATAATGAAAAAATTGAGCTGCACAATCACATTATGGCTATAAAACAGACACAAAAAAGCCCCTATTAAAATAGGGGCCCAGAAAAGGAGGACAGAAGGGGATTACTCAGCAAGTTCTTTAGCGGTATTAATATAAATATCGCGTAGTTTTAGTGAAAACTCACCCGGTTTTCCATCTGCGACCGGCTTACCGTCAATTTCGACAACAGGCCATACAAATGTCGTTGCAGAACTGATAAATGCTTCTTTCGCAGCATAGGCTTCCTCAATAGTAAAATTTCGTTCTTCAATCTCAACTCCGGTGTCTTTTGCCAGTTTCATGAGAGAAGCACGTGTAATACCATGAAGAATGTCGTTACTCAGCGGACGGGTAACCAATTTACCTTCCTGAGTCACAATGTAAGCATTGCTGGAACCGCCTTCAGTAACAAAACCATCTTCAATCAGCCAGACATCATCGGCTTTTGCTGCGTGAGCAGCATGTTTAGCAAGACAAGCGGGAAGAAGACTTGTTGTTTTAATATCACGACGACGCCAACGAATATCATTGTATGAAATGACTTTAATTCCGGTTTCACGCTTAGGACAATTGATCAAAGTTCTGGATTGAGTAAACAGAACCAATGTTGGTTCAATGTCATCGCTATAATCAAAATCACGATCGCTTTCCGCACCACGGGAAAGCTGTAAATAGATCCCGCCTTCAACCAAACCATTTTTCTCAATCAGTTTTCTTTGAATTGCAGTCAGTTCCGCACCGGTAACCGGCAATTTAATACCCAGTTCTTTGGTTGAGCGTTCAAGACGAGCAAGATGCCCCGGATTGTCGATAAGTTTACCGTCAAGGACAGCAGTAACTTCATAAACCGCATCCGCAAATAAGAAACCACGATCAAATATTGATATTTGAGCTTCAGATTCAGGAATATAGTCTCCATTTAAATAAACGATACGTTCCATAATAAAAATTCCTCTCTAGCCCCATAACCGTTGGTCAAAAGGCATCATTAAATTCTGTGAAAATTCAAAACCATGCTCAATGTCACGGGCAAGAAGCAATGGCCCGTCCAGATCAACTACTTCTGCACCCTGCGCCGCAACGTATGCCGGAGCCATACTTAAAGAAGAAGAAAGCATGCACCCGACCATAATTCTCAGCCCTGCGTTTTCAGCCATTTCTTTCAGAGCCAACGCTTCCGTCAATCCACCGGTTTTGTCGGTCTTGATATTGATCATATCGTACCGGCCAATTACACGTTCCAGACTACTTCTGTCATGACAGGACTCATCAGCACAGATCGGAATAGGTCTGTCTAAACCATCAAGAAAGTGGTCATTATCTGCATGGAATGGTTGCTCAATCATTGCAACATTCAGTTTGACTAACTCCGGGATCAATGCCAGATAAGTCTCTTTATCCCATGCTTCATTTGCATCAAGAATAATCTTTGCGTTTGGCGCACCACGTCTTACTGCCTGAACTCGCTCAAGGTCCTCAGGCCCGCCCAGCTTTAACTTAAGCAATGGGCGATGCGAATTTTCAATAGCAGACTGCTCCATACGATGAGGTTTATCCAACGAAAGCGTATATGCAGTGGTTAAAGGTTCCGGTTTCACTTGCAAGGCGTCCCAAACGGAATTTCTCGATGACTTCAGTTCCAGATCCCACATTGCACAATCTATCGCGTTTCGCGCAGCACCAGACGGCAACAGTGACTGAAGTTGATCACGGCTGATACCGCATTTTACTTCAGGTAAAACCCATTCAATCTGTGCTTTTACGTTCTCTAACGTTTCACCATACCGGCCATAAGGAACACACTCTCCACGCCCCGTAACACCGTCGCTATTCAGTTCAACAATTATCGTTTCCGCAGACGTTTTCGTTCCGCGGGATATTGTAAATGAACCTCTGATCGGCCAACTTTTCTGATAGACACTGACTTCCATTAGATCTCCGAAAGTTTATCAACAATACGGGCAACCCCCTGGCGGAATGGATCAATCACAGGCAAACCGATTTCAGATTCTACCTTGTCCATGTATTCCAGAGCCGCCTGTTCTTCTAAACCTGATGTATTGATAGAAACACCAACTACCGTTGCTTTCGGGTTAACAAGTCTTGCCATCGTTTGGTTAAGTTCGATACAAGCTTTAATAGTTGGTTGCTTATAATCAGGCAAACCTCGCATATGATCACGTGTTGGTTCGTGACATAGAACTAATGCATCGGGTTGCGAACCATGAATAAGGCCCAGGGTAACACCCGAATATGACGCATGAAATAGAGAGCCCTGACCTTCAATAACATCCCAGTGCTTCTCATCTGCAGCAGGTGTAATCGTTTCAATCGCACCGGCAATGAAATCGGCAACAACACAATCTGCACTGACACCGCCGCCAGAAATTAAGATACCGGTTTGACCCGTTGCACGGAAATCTGCATCCATACCACGATCGGTCATTTCTTTTTCAATAGCCAGAGAGGTATACATTTTCCCTACAGAGCAATCCGTACCAACGGTCAGTACCCGTTTGCCTGAACGTTTTTTACCGCTGGCAACTGGATATACCTGAGTAGGATAACGGACATCAAACAATGAACGGCCATTTTTTTCTGCACATGCGACCAGTTCCGGTATGTCGGCAAGTTTATTATGCAGGCCAGCAGCGATATCCATACCAGATTCCAATGCTTCAATCAAAACACTGATCCACTCTTCAGAAATAATTCCACCCCGGTTTGCTACACCAATAACTAATGTTTTCGCGCCTGCAGCGGCGGCATCTTTAATGGTAAGGTCAGGCAAACCACAATCTGCATTACAATTTTTCAGGCGAAACTGACCAACACAGTAATCCGGTCTCCATGTTTTGATACCTTGTGCTACTTTTGCTGCCAACGCATCTGCCGCGTCACCTAAGAATAGTAAATATGGTTGTTTAAGTTCCATCTCTGAATCTCTCCGATTTGTTGAATATTTATATTGCGATTATAAATTTCGAGTTAGTTTCCATTCATAGTGCAAAATACATGACAACTTTTCACAATCAAACAAATAAAAACCACAACAAACACATGAAATAATGCATTGATATGCGAAATTCTATATTTTTTGTGACTATTTATTCATATTTAACACAATATTAACTTAATGTTATTATTCTGAGTTTTATCTTTTTTTAAGAATAATATATATGCAGCTATAAATACGAACAGAAAATTAGTTCAAAGATTGGTATATTTTAGTTTTATATAATTTCAAATAAATTGGCATAAATAGCGAATCTATCCTTTATGGATTTATTAGTAAGAATAGGTTTATATTGTGATCTATATCACAATAAGAAGTAAACAGAAACATATCTGAAACAATATAAAAACAATCATGTGCTTTTTTTGCACTATAACGGGTCATTTATGCACCAAAATAGCTTTTCATATCATCTGAGTTTTCATAACCTTCGTTAAATCCACAAAAATAATACGCTCATTACAACCGTTATTTCCAGATTTAAACTCCACAGAAACACACTCACAAAACAGAGTTAAATCTTGCATTTTGCTATTTTTATAGATTTAAATAAAAAAATGATATCTTTAGAAATAAATCAGCGATATCATCTTCGTTGAATAGAAATAGACTATAAATGTGCTCAATATCACTTGCTCTAAACATAAACTGAGTATTCCGACCAATTGGTGCGCATATTGCAGTTCAGTAATAATCAAGTCTTTTATGCAATTATTCTCAGGAGAACCACAGATGGAACTGATACAAAAATTTATCGGTGAAATTAACGGCATTGTGTGGGGTGTTCCCATGCTTGTCATGATTTTAGGCGTAGGGATATTTTTAAACTTCGGATTAAAATTTATGCCACTGTTTAACATCTCACGTGCATTCAAACTAATGTGGGGTGGTCGTAAGGAAAGTGAAAATGGAGATGGTGAAATCCCTCCATTTCAGGCTCTGATGACAGCAATGTCCGCGACTGTTGGTACAGGTAATATTGCCGGTGTTGCAACCGCCGTTTTCATCGGTGGTCCGGGTGCATTATTCTGGATGTGGATGACAGCCTTACTCGGAATGGCCACAAAATACGCCGAAGCAGTACTGGCGGTTAAATATCGTGAAACTGACGAAAACGGAAGCTTCGTTGGTGGCCCAATGTACTATATTAAAAACGGTATGGGACAGAAGTGGGCCTGGCTAGGGACTCTGTTTGCATTTTTTGGTACGTTTGCCTGTTTTGGTATTGGTAATGGTGTTCAAATTAACTCGATTGCTCAGGTTCTGCAAAGCAGCTTCTCTTTCTCCCCTCTTATTGTAGGCATTGTTGTTATGGTTATGGCAGGGGCTGTGTTAATCGGTGGTATTAAGCGGATCGGTGCTTTTGCCGGCGCTTTAGTCCCATTTATGGCATTGGCTTATGTAGGATGCGGACTGGTCATTCTGGCAGCTAATGCCGGAGACATTGGTTCTGCACTAACCCTTGTATTTAAAGAAGCCTTTACCCCAACATCTGCTGAAGGCGGCTTTGCCGGTGCTACAGTCTGGATGGCCGTTCGTTTTGGTGTGGCTCGAGGTATTTTTTCAAACGAAGCCGGTCTTGGTTCAGCGCCGATTGCACACGCCAGTGCTCATACTGATGATCCTGTTCGTCAGGGAATGATCGCGATGCTTGGTACCTTTATTGATACACTTCTTATCTGTACTATTACAGGTTTAGTGATCATCATTTCGGGACAGTGGACAAGTGGTGAATCTGGTGCTGCATTAACTTCTGCCGCATTCAATCAGGTACTTCCTGGGATTGGCGGATATCTGGTTTCAGTCAGCCTTGCTGTATTTGCGTTTACCACCATTGTGGGATGGTCCGTTTATGGCGAACGTTGTGCCATTTATTTATTCGGTTCAAAAGCCGTTATGCCTTTCAGAATTATTTTTGTGTTAGCACTGCCAATCGGAGCAACGATGTCTCTGGATTTTGTCTGGCTCCTGAGTGATACACTAAATGCTATGATGGCCATTCCAAACCTTATCGCACTGGCAGTTCTTAGCCCGGTAGTCTTTAAACTAACCAAGGCTTACTTTACTGCACCAGAAGATAAAGAGGAGGATGGTGTTTCAGTCGAATCTTAATAAACAAACCGCCTGAGGCTTTTCTGCCTCAGGCACACTACGTCCAACAAAGCAATATCAGGAACGATTATGATTACAGCAGAAGCCGTAATAGATTTCAGGGCATTAAATCGTAACTACGATACACTGAAATCTCGATGTGAAGGCCAAAAAGTAGTTGCAGTAATAAAAGGAAATGCATACGGACATAATGCCGTCAGAACCGCAAAAACCCTATCCCAGGCTGATATGTTTGCTGTATCACGAATTGAAGAAGCAATCGAATTAAGAGATGCAGGCATCCCTCAGCCCATTCTGTTATTGGAAGGCTGTTTCTGCGCAGAAGATTTAAAGATAGCAGCAGCAAAAAACTTTCATACCGCAATCCATTGTGAAGAACAGCTAAAAGATTTAGAACAAACCACGCTGGCAAAACCGGTGACTGCCTGGATTAAACTGGATACAGGAATGCACCGTTTAGGCGTACAACCTTATGAACTTCCAGACTTTGTAAGCCGGGCAGAAGCCACTAAAAAACTGGCTGGTCCGGTCGGTTTTATGAGTCACTTCTGCTGTGCCGATGATAAATCCGCAAAGGCAACTGCAAAACAACTGGATATTTTTCTTAAATCGACAGCTCCATATCCAGGTCCCAAAACGCTGGCTAATTCAGCAGGCATTCTGTACTGGGAAACATCTCACCTTGATTATTGCCGGGCAGGAATTGCGTTATATGGCATCAGTCCCTCAGAAGGTATAACCGGTGCCAAGCTTGGACTGGAGCCGGTAATGACATTAAAAACGAAGCTGATTGCCGTCAGAAAACACGATGCGAACCAGCCCGTAGGCTATGGAGAAACCTGGACATCAGAAAGAGATACATACATCGGTGTCATAGCAATGGGCTACGGAGATGGCTTCCCACGTAGTGCTCCATCCGGTACCCCTGTATATATCAACGGACGTATCGTCCCAATATCCGGCAGAGTCTCAATGGATATGATAACTGTTGATCTCGGCCCGGACTGTCAGGATAAAGTGGGTGACAGCGTTGAAATGTGGGGGAAAAACCTTCCGGTAGAAAAAGTGGCCGAAGCGGCCGGAACCATTCCCTATGAACTGGTGATCAAACTGGCAAACCGAATTAAAAAAACCTATCTGGATTAACCTTCTGTCAAAAAACAGTGGGGGGGAAACCACCCGCTGTTTTTTCCTCCAAACATACAAATACAATATTTCAGAACTTCTCTAACGGGGAATATACAAGCCTAATATATGCTCACTGGATTTGATACTGGCAATACTATAATCAATAGGGGTTCCATCCACCAGATTGGCCACTGACCGGATTTGTAGCAATGGTTCGTTGATATTCAATTTCAACAATTCCAGCTTTTCCTTATCTGAAATTATGGACGAAAATTCCTGATAACATCCTTCTATTTTTAATTGTGTCACCTTCTCTATATATTGAAATTTTGATCCTTCCAACACGCGAATGTTCAGTTCAGGAAACACACGGACAGGCAAATAACTTTCCTCAAGGATTTGTGGCCTGCCATTATAACGCCTTAGTCTCTTTACATAATATACTTTATCTTCTGATTCTATTTTTAGCTGCTTGGCTATTTCGCTATCCGGAACCTTAACCGAAAATTCTAGCACTTCACTGATAACCTTTTCACCCATTTCCTGAGAGCGTTCCTGAGCACTGCGAAGAGGAACCAGTTGGTGAACCACGTCTTTATGAGTAATAAATGTGCCACTGCCCTGTCTCTTTTCTATCAAATCTAATGCAACAAGCTCTTCAATAGCTTTACGGACAGAGACCCTGCTAGCTTTAAACTCTTCCATCAATTGCCTTTCTGTTGGTAGAAGGTCTCCAACAGAATACTCATCGGAATTGATGCGTAATCTAAGCTTATTAGCAATATTTCTATATATCATTAATTGATCTCAATCATTTGAATGGTATTAAATATATATTATTTAGTTTATAACAAACTAAGACCTTTCTCACATATCATCTCTTTCAGATATCGATTTCAGAAAATAACAGAAACTAGAAAAATTACCTAGGTAGTATAAATACGAGATACAAAAGTTCAGAAAAAGAACGAAAAGATAACCACTCAGCAGGTATATTGGTCTTATTTTTATAATCAAAGAAATACCAATAATACCTTTTTAATACGAATATAGTATGTTTGTGATAGCAATCACTTTTCAACCTCCTAAATACTATTAATATCCGGCGTAAAGGAACTCATGTTATTACCCAATAATGTCTACCTGGAACATTAGGTTCTGCCCAACAAATAGTTAATAACAATAAATAAAAATATAGGAAGCAAAATTATGATGAAAGCGTTACAAAGATTTGGGGGTGCAATGTTTACACCTGTGCTCCTATTTCCATTCGCAGGAATTGTGGTTGGAATTTCAATTCTGTTCACAAACCCCACACTGATGGGATCACTGGCCAGTCCGACAACAATCTGGTTTAAATTATGGATGGTCGTTCAGGAAGGCGCATGGACGGTATTTCGTAATATGCCCATTTTATTTGCTGTTGGCCTGCCCATCGGTCTGGCAAAAACCGCCCCGGCGCGGGCCTGTCTGGCGGTCATCGTGTCATACATGACGTTTAACTACTACATCGCGGCAATATTAACGACCTGGGGACAAGACTTTGGCGTCGATTTTTCCCAACCCATCGGCGGCGTCAGTGGCCTGACAATGATCGCGGGTGTCAAAACCTTAGACACCAGTATCATAGGCTCCATATTTATTGCCGGTATCATTACCTACCTTCATAACCGCTTTTTTGATAAAAGACTGCCCGATTACCTTGGCATTTTTCAGGGAACCGCTTTTGTCACCATCATCGGTTTTATCGCCATGCTCCCTATCGCCTTTCTGACCGCCTTATTCTGGCCAAAAGTTCAGAGTGGCATTGAATCCATGCAGGTATTCTTAAGCAACGCAGGCGTCATCGGAGTCTGGCTGTATACCTTCCTGGAACGAATTCTCATCCCGACGGGCTTACACCATTTTGTCTACGGCCCATTTGTCTTTGGCCCTGCGGCGGTTGAAGGTGGACTTCAGGCCTATTGGCTACACCATATCCCTGAGTTTGCCAGTTCCTTACAACCACTGACAGATCTGTTTCCACAAGGCGGGTTCATGCTGTTTGGCAACAGTAAAGTCTTTGGCGCCATTGGGATTGCAGGCGCAATGATTGCAACCGCCGCACCGGAAAACAAACGAAAAGTCGCCGGTCTCATTATACCTGCCGCATTAACCGCAGTATTAGTTGGTATCACCGAACCGTTGGAATTCACGTTTCTGTTTATCGCACCTTATTTGTTTGGTGTTCATGCAGTGCTTGCCGCAACGATGGCTGCCGTAATGTATATGAGTGGTGTTGTCGGCAACTTTGGCGGCGGAATTTTGGAAATGGCCGCAACGAACTGGTTACCCATGTTTGGAAATCACGCCATGATTATGGTGAAACAGCTGATTATCGGCTTCTCATTTACCGCCATTTACTTCTTTACCTTCAAGTATCTGATCGTCCGGTTTGATGTAAAAACACCGGGAAGGGAATCTGACGATGAAGATATCCGATTGGTATCTAAAAAAGAGTACAGAGAGAAAAAACAGGGAGTGGCTGCCCAAACCGCCACCGATTCCCGTGACGAACAGGCACTTCAGATTCTGAAAGCCCTTGGGGGAATGGACAATATTGCCGAAATCAATAATTGCGCAACCCGGCTGAGAATCAGTGTCAAAAACCCGGATCTGCTGCTTTCGGATTCGGTATTTCGTCAGGCAGGCGCTCACGGAGTGGTCCGAAATGACGAAGCAATTCAGATAATTATAGGGCTTTCTGTTTCTCAGGTTCGGGACCGGATAGAAAACATCATGGATACCCCTATGCCAACAAACGCTCAGGCCCTTGTATAAACTTTGATCATCAATAATGAATGATAATGGAGATTCACATGAACAAACATTCTGTATTAATCGCTGGTGGTGGTAGTACTTTTACCCCTGGAATTGTCTTAATGTTATTAGATAACCTTGATAAATTCCCTATTAAAGAACTGAAATTTTACGATAACGATGCAGAACGTCAGGAAACCATTGGTAAAGCATGCGCTATCATCTTAAAAGAAAAAGCACCGGATATTGTGTTTTCCTATACAACAGAACCGGCAGAAGCTTTTTCGGGCATTGATTTTGTGATGGCACACATCCGTGTCGGTAAATACGCAATGCGGGAACTGGATGAAAAAATCCCTCTGAAATATGGCGTACTGGGTCAGGAAACCTGTGGTCCTGGTGGTATTGCTTACGGAATGCGCTCAATTGGCGGTGTCTTAGAACTATTGGATTACATGGAAAAATATTCACCCAATGCCTGGATGCTGAACTATTCCAATCCAGCCGCTATTGTCGCTGAAGCAACAAGAAAGCTAAGACCAAATGCAAAAATTCTCAATATTTGCGATATGCCTCTTGGCATCGAAATGCGGATGGCCGAAATTCTGGAATTAGAGTCCAGAAAAGAAATGGATATCCGCTACTATGGTCTGAACCACTTCGGATGGTGGTGTGATATCCGGGATAAAGCGGGTAATGATCTCATGCCAAAACTGAAAGAACACGTTGCAAAACATGGTTACGTCGTTCAGGAAGAGCTCAGCTCACAGCAGCATTGCGACGCAAGCTGGTTAGATACCTTTGCAAAAGCAAAAGACGTATACCCTCTCGCACCGGACACCATGCCGAACACTTACCTTAAATACTATTTATTCCCGGACTATGTCGTAAAACATTCCAATATCGAATATACCCGGGCCAATGAAGTAATGGACGGCAGGGAAAAATTTGTCTTTGGTGAATGTAACAAAGTCATCGAACAAGGCTCTTCTGCGGATTGTGAGCTGCACACGGATGACCATGCCGAATACATTGTTGATCTGGCACGGGCTATCGCCTACAACACAAAAGAAAGAATGCTGCTGATCGTCCCTAACAATGGCTCAATCAGTAACTTTAATTCTACGGCGATGGTTGAAATACCTTGTCTTGTCGGCAGTAACGGGCCAGAACCGCTTTCCATTGGCGAAATACCCCTGTTCCAGAAAGGAATGATGGATCAGCAGGTTGCTGTTGAAAAGCTGGTAGTCGAAGCATGGATTGAAAAATCCTATCAAAAACTGTGGCAGGCTATCACGCTATCTAAAACTGTACCAAGCGCCTCTGTTGCTAAATTTATCCTTGATGATTTAATCAAGGCGAATAAGGACTTCTGGCCTGAGCTAAACTAAAAAACTGAGGTTAATTCATTATGCAAGTGTAAACGTATCCGTAATTGGCATAAACCATTAACTCCAATTCTAAATAAATTCCTATACTGTAATAGTGTAAACGTTACCATTTAGGTGATCCAGGTCACGGACTTTAAATGACTCTTATTTATAATTAGAGACCTAGCCCAATTGACCAGAACCACACTCTTTGTGGTATAGGTGATTATTTTAGTGTTGCGTTATGTATAGATGTCCCCCAGGTATTATTACTATAACGTACAGTTAACCCTAACCATTCCATCTACTGGTTAGGGTTTATTTTTCTTATCTGTAAGCCTCAACACTGACATCACTATCTTCTAATGCTTTACGGACTTTTTTAGCAAAACTCAAGGCATGATCACCATCACCATGAATGCATATAGTATCCGCTTTAACAGGAATCCACTCACCGGTGACACTCTTAACTTCGCCTTTCAGCACCATATCAAGCACCTGCTGCACCGCTTCATCATCAGACTGTAATAACGCATTTTCCTGAGTCCTCGGAGTTAATGAACCATCAGGCTGATAAGTTCTGTCTGCAAATACTTCGTTATAAACACACAAACCTAACAACTCAGCGGCTTTTATCAGCTCGCTGCCAGCTAAACCATACATAATCAAGCCCGGGTCGACATCTTTAACCGCCTGAGCAATCGCCATAGACATATCCGGATTTTTAGCTGCCATGTTATACAGAGCACCATGAGGTTTTACATGATGAAGTTTAAGATCCATGGCAGCTGAAAATCCATACAACGCGCCAATCTGATAAACGACCATATTGTAAATTTCTGAGGGTGAAACCTGCATATTACGACGGCCAAAACCCTGAAGATCATTGAATCCTGGATGAACTCCCACAGCTACCCCGTTTTTTTTAGCAAGCTCAACCGTATTCTTCATGACCGTCGGATCACCGGCATGAAATCCACAAGCGACATTAACCGAACTTACATGCTGAATAATATCAGCGTCACAACCAAGGGAGTAGACACCAAAGCTTTCACCCATATCACAATTTAAGTCCACTTTAACCATTTAAATTCCTAGCCTCTTTCGTTCTATACCACGCCCATGTGAATTTTGTTCAGGTAAAATTGCTGTTCCTGATAAGCATGCTTTGCTTCTTCAGGCGTGACTTTACGGAATAAAATATCAGTGCCCGGTCGGAGCTGGCCGATTTTCCATAAATCAGAAGCGATAACAGAAGCCATCCTTGGATAACCTCCGGTGGTTTGCCCATCAACACCAATAATAATCGGTTTCCCCTCCGGTGGTACCTGAATGATTCCGGGCAAAATGCCATGCGACAGCAATTCATGAGACACCATTCTTTCCAGAACCGGACCATCGAGACGAAATCCCATCCGGTTTGATTCGGTTTTAACCCGCCATGGAGAAGAATAAAATCGGTGTATGGCATCAGGTGAAAACTGTGATTCTTCAGGACCTTCCATCACCCGAATGACTCCGTCATTATGGGGAAGCAACACTCCGACAGATTTCTGTATTGCGCTCTCTGTGTGAAATAATGAAATACAATCTCCTTTCTGCAAAACTCTGCCTGCATACCCACCGAAACCTGACTGCAGGTCGGTCGAGCGGGAGCCCAGAACAACAGGTACATCAATTCCACCTTCAAGACACAAATACGAACACAAGCCGGATTTCAATGTTCTAAGTGTCAGCACCTGACCGGCACGAGCCATCATTCGCCACCCTATCATCACAGGTTTTTGATCTAACTGAGCAAAACATTCTGCTCCTGTAACAACGAACCAGGTATCACGGACAAATTTGACTTTTCCATTACCAAACATCCATTCAATTCCGGCAGCTGATATCTCATTTCCCAGAAGCATATTTCCAACTCGAAGCGACAAAGGATCGGTTGCCCCCGATAATGCCACACCCTGATCCCGGAAATGTTGTCGCCCCAAATCCTGAACAGAGGTTAGAGGCCCAGCCTGTAATACCTCAATCATTTGTCAATATCTCCTTTGCAACAAAGTGTACCCTGTCTCCCGGCATCCAGATAGCCGGCTGCTCCCGGTTGACATCAAACAGCTCGACATCGGTTTTACCAATTATCTGCCATCCACCAGGAGAACGATTAGGATACACTCCTGTCTGTGCGCCACCAATAGCCACCGATCCCTTAGGAACAATAGCCCTTGGTGATGCATGCCGGGGAGTAGTTAAACGGGCTGGCATCCCTCCAAGATACGCAAATCCGGGCTGAAAACCGAGAAAATAGACAATGTATTCACTGTCACTGTGTAACCTGACCACTTCCTCCTGACTGATTCCATGATAGGCAGCAACCCCTTTCAGATCCGGACCATTATCTCCTCCATATATCACCGGAACTTCAATTACCTTTTCATGGTCATATGAAGACATTTCGATATCCTGCCAAAGAGATAAAAGTACCTGTAACTCCTGCTTTAAATCGATCTGATACATGTCAAAAATAATGGTCAGGTTATTCATTCCGGGTACGACATCACTGACGAAAGCCTTATTCCGATAAAATTCCGTAATGCACCAGATTTTTTTCTGTAGCCCGATAGAAGCCGGTTTTGTTGACTCGATTGTAATTGCCGATTCACCCAGACAATACAAACGAATGTCATCCTTAAGTTCCATTATTTCGTCCATAAAATCTTTTTAGGTAAAATATATCACCATTTTGTCACAAAAATACTCAAGTCATTTATCCCTTTCTCCCATATTCGAAAGCACAACATAATGAATGGGGTGATTTACTGTCCCAGACAGAATGAGTATTTAATATTATTTGAAAAACAAATCCATGAGCGGTATTTTTACCCAATATTAATTTACTTATTAAATAGATGATGCATAAATCGACGTTAGAGCAATGGCTCATTCTTCAAACAATTATAGATAAAGGCGGTTTTACTGCTGCAGCTGATTCTTTATACAAAAGCCAGTCATCCGTTAGCTATGCCATTAAAAACCTTCAGGAGCAGTTGGGGGCAAAGCTCATTCAGGTTGAGGGGAAAAAAGTGAGTCTGACCGATATTGGCAGTGCTCTTTTAGATGATATTCGTCCCCTTTTGGCTGAATTCACAAATGTTGAGCGCAAAGCAAAAACACTCATATCCGGCGACCCGGCCAAAATATCAATCGAAGTGGACAGCCTGTATCCCAAATCACTGTTATTTCAGGCTCTCGCGTCATTTGAAGAGGCGTACCCTCATACTCAAATAGAATTAAAAGAATCCATCCGTTTATTTCATTCAAACAAGAAACCTGACTGCGATCTGTTTATAGGTTCCAGAACCATAAGAGAAAGCATTGATGAGAAACTATATGATGTAGAAGTCAATGCTGTAGCTCACGCTGACCATCCCCTGTTCCGCCTAAAAAAAGGGGAATTGTCGATGAATGACCTAACGCACTACACCCGAGTTTATATTGATAATATCGGCGAATTCAACAACGATACTCTGGACTTGCCAAAGTCAAGATGGACCGTTAATACCGTTGAATCTGCAATTGAAGCGGTAACAAGCAAACTGTGTTTTGGTTGGTTACCACTGCACAGAGTAGACTCACTATTAGAGACAGGGGTATTGCGCTGTTTACCTCTTGCCGCAGGTTGCAAACGGGTTATTCCAATGTATTTAACCTATACCGACTTTGAACAGTCAACAACAGCAGTCAAAGCACTTGCCAGAATGCTAAAAGAATGCCACTAAAAGACTAACTCCTATCAGTGACAATGAAGCCCGGAATTCACCCGGGCTTAAGTTCATTTATGGCTGCTTATCAAAAACTTTCACGCCTTCCGGTATTTCGTACCAATCCTGTTTCTCGCTTACCCAGACATGAGCAACAGGCTTAACAATACTGGTATCTTCAAGATTAGTCGGTTTTAACTTCAGTAATTCCGGTTTCTCCGGATCATAGTGATACATACGATTTCCGCATACCGGACAAAATTTTGCAGCTGAAATATTCCCGCTGTCAGAACTCCGGCTCCAGTCACTCATTTCACCTTCAAAAATAACGTCCTTAGCATCAACTACCGCTGTAATACTAAATGCACTCGTTGATAATTTCTGACATTCTTTGCAATGACAGGCCACAACCATTTTTGGCTCTCTCAACAGTGTATATGTTACATGGCCACACTGGCATGCCCCTTTAATTGGATAACCCATTACTCACCTCCTTTGAAAGACTAAAGAAAATGTATCAGTTAATCCCCCGGGATAAAACTAGAAAAAGAAGCCACTATTATGATTAAAAGGCATAATTAACAATATAATTTAAACAAAAATATTGTCGCCTTTCACATGAAACAAACGCCTTTAATAAGGCCTTCAATCCCGATTTCTACATTTTAATGTTAACCAGGTATAGACACATTCAGAGCTTTTATATGACAATGTAAACTTTCTGGAGTAATTGTCTTTCAGGTATCAAATTACGGTGAAAATACGCAAAAAAGCAATAATTCCCATTTATCGTGTTACAAATTGAGTTCATTTTATGTTTGAAAGTATCGGTGTATTAAATATATGGACCTACCTTGCGGGGTTAATCATGATTATTCTGGCTCCCGGTCCTAACTCTCTCTATGTGCTAAAAGTCGGCTCTACCCATGGTATCCCAAAAGGTTATCATGCAATTGCAGGTGTTTTACTGGGTGATGCTTTTTTGATATTACTTGCTTATCTTGGCGTTGCATCACTTATCCAGACATCCCCGACATTGTTCACTATCATCCGGTATCTTGGAGCAGTTTATCTGTTATATCTGGGCTGCCATTTAATTTATAACAACTGGATCAGAAAACCGGAAGAACAGAAAACCACCAAAGTGAAAAAAGAAAAGGTTTTTCGAAAATCTCTGACGTTAAGCCTGACAAACCCTAAAGCAATTTTATTCTATGTATCGTTCTTCATTCAGTTTATTGACTACCACTATGAACATACCTGGATTTCGTATTTAGTCCTTGCTTCAATACTGGAATTAATGAGTATCACCTACCTGAGTGCTCTTATCTTTTTAGGTAATGGTCTGACTAAATTATTCAGAGAACACACGACTCTTAATAAACTTGCTAACAGCCTCCTCGGACTTTTCTTCATGGGGTTTGCTGCCAGACTTGCCGCAGTTAACTGATTTGGGTTCGTATATTAAAAAGCCCTGACTCCGCTAGTTCACCGGAGTCAGGGCATCTGGTTTATCCTGTTTTCCTTTTTAATACACAATTACAATCCGGAATATTTCCTCTGCTCTTTATATGACACGGGAATAACTGCGGAAGCATCAATACTGCTTTTTATATGTGTCATCATCTCCTGATAGGGACATAACACCCCAACATTTGTCTTCTGACAATGAGCCATCGAGTACTCTTGTTTTAGAGGCTGATGATGAGTGTCAAGACTCACTAAGTAACGAATCTGATCGAGAGACTGTGCCTGAAAATAAAGCCGGATAAAGCGCTGCCCGCTTTTTTCTTCCCGCCACCGCTCGAAAATAAGACTTCCGGTAGGCGGAATATTTCCTCTGGGGTAATCGCCCAGTTTCCAGCTAAAATTCAACATCGTTCTGAGCCAGGAAAGATTTGTATCATGCGCGACGTACAGTAACCATCTCACATCCGGCGGCCCTATTTGAGTATCGGTATTCCTGATATCCAACGCCTGCACTATCTGATTCATAAGAACTGAGCCGCCACGCATCGCGATATAAGGAACATCATTGATATAGTCATACTTTGTCGTAAGAAGCGGCATTAACCGGGCGACATCCTGTGACGAATGAACAGCACCGAAAGCAATATCTTTCTCTGGATTATTATTACTCCAGGCCAGACGAAAAGTCTCCGCCATATTGGCTAATGTACCTAACCCTTTGACTTCAAACCGTCCATCCTCTTTTTGCCTGACCGACCATTTTTCATCAAAAACAGGACACGGATGATTTTCTTTGCATACGACGGATTCTATCGCGGTTATATCTTTTTGGGCTTTTTTTTCGGCCAGAACAATACTGCCACCCATCGCTTTTTTTATACCGGAAAGCGCTTTATTCTTATCCAGCTTAACCAAACCCATTTTATCATTATGAAACAACGGGTCTTTTGCTGCCTGTACAGAATGAATATCTACACCGCATCCCGGGAAGGCGCCATCAACCAGAGCTTTAGCCGTTGCCTTAGTCCTCTGATAAGGACTTGCCCAGACAAAAATGGAACCGGCATCAGGACATCCCGGTTTCAGAACGCCCTGCTTTCTTAATCTTACTGCTTCGTAGCGGCCTTTGATCACCGCCGCTGCATAGCCATGTCCCGTCAGCTCACCATCATGGGTTAACCAAACCGGCCACTGTCTGGCAGTACCGGTCTCCATTGCTTTTGTATTGCCCGGGGTGGGTGGTCTGACACCATGCCGGCTTACTTCAACCACTTTTTCTAAAACATAACCATTCGCTGATGCTATCTGGCTAGCGAACAAAAAAGCCAGAAAAAATAGACGAAGACACCATTCTCTGTTCTTAATAAACATATTGTTATCCCTGTTTTGTCCTGAACCATACGTTAATTGGTGACACTGGACTCTGTCAGCACATTGCGCCTTGCGACGATTCCGGCAGCGATGAAACACATAAGAGCAGAAAGCAGCCCGCTACTAATCCAGAAAATGGAAAGAGAATGGAAATTATATAAGGTTTTTCCGGCTTCAATATACGAAGTATGATCAATAATCACCCCAGTAATAAATTCGCCAAATCCCGCTCCGGCATAGCTGGCAATACCAATGGTACCCAAGGCGGCACCCGCGGCTTTTTTAGAAGAAATATCCACCGCAATCAGGCCACCCAGAAAACAGGTCAAAGCCCCTATCGTTGCCCCAAAAATCAACATGGAAATGATGTCGGTATAATAATTTTTAGGTAAGAACAACATGGCAGCAAAACCACAAACATTAATTAAGCTGATAAACCCTGCCATAACACTACGGTTACGAGGGAAAAAACGGTCAGATAAAACGCCTGCGATAATAGTACCAACAATACCTGCGATGGCATTCACGCCCACAATGGCTGATGCTTCGATAGTGGTATAATCTTTGGCTTGTTGAAAATAGAAAATACCCCAGGAGTTGACCGCGTACCGATCGATATACATAGATGCGGAAGCAATAGCGATCACCCACAATGCAGGATTTTTCAAAGATAACAACTGGCTTTTAATAACCGGGCCCTGTTGCTCGATCTCATCCTGAGGTTCATTACGAATAACTCCGATTGGTGGATAGCCGGCACTTTGTGGAGAATCACACATAAAGAGCAATATAACAATCGCCCCGATAACGCCCAACGCAGAAGAAGAAAAATAGCCTAAATTCCAACCGTAAGTCGCTACAACCGTAGCAATTCCCATATAAGTTACGGCTTCACCAACATTATGGGCCGTAGACCAAAGAGAATAAAAGGTTCCGCGCTCTTTCGAGCCATACCACCGGGCCAGCGACACAACACATGGTCCAGCGCCCATTGACTGTGCCCAGCCATTGATGCCCCAGAACAAAGTCAGCCACATAGCATTTGTATTAAAGCCCATCAACAGGTTCATACACGCACTGAGCAATAGGCCAAAACCCATAAAGTGAACAACGTTCGCATGGTCCGCCAGAAATCCGTTAACCAGTTTACCGATTGCGTAAGCAAAAAATAAAGCGGAGCCTATCATCCCTAATTCTGTCGGCGAAATACCGATATCAATCAGAGCACTCTTAGCCACCGTAAAAGAAAGACGGCAGACATAAAAAGTCACATAAGCTATCGTCATAGCAAGGAAACTTTTCCACCGAAGAAACATAAATTTCTGAGGATTAAATGTTTTATTTTCTGCTGCGGGAGCCGCAGCTTTGAAAAAATTCACAACTCCAGACATAATTGTTACCCCATTTAGTAATAGAACACTTAATCTGATAGTTGCCAATTTCGAGTCTTATTTATCGCTTATATGTACTCTATTTATAACCGGCATTGTAGGGTATCAGAGTAAAGTGAGTCTCAGATTATAATGACAATGTTATTCCAGCCGCTGCGTGATCATATCGCTCAACTGTGCAAATATTGTCTCGTTAGCCAGCAATAGAGGGTTCCCCTGAAGCAGACCATGATTGGCCAAAAAATCATTACTTACGCCTCCGGCTTCAACAACCAGAACCAGACCCGGCAGGCTGTCCCACGCATTCATATGAGGTTCGTAATATCCAATCAGCCTTCCGGCTGCAACCCAGGCTGTCATCAAAGCGCCGGAACCGCTTCGTATAAACATGCCGCCCTTGTGCAGCAGATTCCCGATAAAAGGCACAAATGTCTCAGGTGTCACACGGTGTGAAACTCCAACACCCATAACCCCATCTTTCACGTCTTTTCCCGGATGAACACGCATGGGTTTATCATTCACCCACGCACCTTTTCCTTTACAGGCACGGAAAAGTTCACGATGATTTGGATCGTAAACCACACCCACAACTGGCTGACCCGCGACTAAAATACCAATGGACACACACCAGTTATGCAATCCATTCAGAAAACAGCTGGTACCATCGATCGGATCGACAACCCAGGTACATAATGCACTTTCATCACCCCCTCCGGTTTCTTCACCTAAAAAATCATCATCAGGAAAACGGCTGCTGATCATTGTCCGGGTCAAATCTTCAACTGTCCGGTCTGCTTTACTTACAACATCCTGAAAATCATCACCTTTATGTTCAACGACAAGACTCTCCCGTTGCTGGTAAAACTTAAACCCACAATTTGCGGCTTCAACGGCTACCTCGCAGGCATACCGGTATCGTTCTTCAATATCCTGATCTGTTAAATTTTTCATATTTCAACCTTATTGCACACGTGTGCAATTATTAATAAAAAAAGAGTATACTTAAACTTAAGTTTGAATTTGCACGCGTGTGCAAATTCAAACCAAAAAAAATATACCGAAGAATACTGATTAATATGGGCGCTTAATAAACGAAATTCTGTGACCATGAACTCAGAAACTAAATTAAGCTAATCACGCTGTTTTTCTTAAAACTAATTTGACAGGTACCGCCTTCTGAGTTGATGGCCGGGAAAAATCAAAAATTCTTTTTAGTAGCGAATCTACCGCGAACTTCGCCAAACTGTCAGTATCTTGCTGAATAGTCGTAAGTTGATAAGCATCAAAAGAAGCTTGGGGAATATCATCAAAACCAACAATCTTTACGTGGGAAAATTGCGAATTATTCTTAATATAATCGACGACTCCCATGGCCAACATATCGGTTGCACAGAATATCCCCCCCAGAGATGAATCATTGTTTAACAGTTTTTCAGCGGCATCCCAGCCTGAACGATAGCTACTGTCCGGACAAAAATAAGCTTTGGGAGTAACCGCATCCAGAGCCTGACTAAAAAAAGTCCAACGTTGCGATGAACTGAAATTAACTTCGCTTTCACCGATAAAACCGATCTCTTTAAGCCCCTGAGCCAGAAAAAGCTCTGCAACTAAACTCGCTCCCTGTGCATTATCACTACAAATCAGATCCGCTCCGGGTAAATCTGCGTAGCGATTAAGCAACGTAACAGGGATTTTTTTTGCCAGATAATCTTCCGCAAGAGACAAAGGAGGGGCACCGGATGTCAAAATAACGCCGGCGATATGATAACTTAATAAGTGACGTAATGAAGGCTCAAGCTGCTGCGGGTCATCGGCATTAATCAAAAGAGGCATAAACCCCTGTAATGCCAGATGATGAACTAACGGAGCAAGCAACTTGCTCCGGAAAGGGTTGTCAAATCCGGCGGTCACTATCCCAACAAAATTACTGCTCCCTTTCGTCATTGTCCGGGCAATAATATTAACCTGATATCCCAGCTCTCTGGCTGAATTCATCACCAGTTCCCGGGTATGCTCGGAGACAGACGCACCTGGTGTGAAAGTTCGGGAAACGGCAGATCGGGAAACCCCTGCATGACGGGCAACATCAGCGGCTGTCACCCAACTTTTCTTTTTCGTCGCCATTTCCACCTCTGGTTTATGATACTCATAGATTCATTCTAAGCTAATAGAATGAAATATATAAGTAAATTATTCCAGGTAGCTAAGTCCCGTGGAAACCGGCTTCGTAAAAATGTCCAGTTAAAATTCCATTAAACCACCGGAGCAAATATCTTTCCCCAGCGCAGTTAGTGTGTACTCTTTATGATTCAGTTTTTTTACGATACCACAGTTGACTAACTGCCTAAGATGAAAATTAAATTTGGTGTGATCATCAACATCAACCAAACGACAAAGGTCCATAAATTTAACCTGATGATACAGTCGTAGCTGCTTAATCACGGAACGACGGATGGGGTTCGCCAGCGCACTAAAAATAAGATCATCATCACGTTCAGATTTTACCGACTTAGGCTGATACTTCTGAACCACTTTCTTTAACGTCACTACTAAAGTATCAATATCAAATGGCTTTGTCAGAAACTCATCTGCCCCTTTTTTCATGGCGTTTACAGCAAGATCCACGGTTGCGAAAGCAGTCATAATAATAATCGCAACACCGGGCTGGAGATATTTAAATAATGTAATCCCGTCAATTCCCGAAATTTCACCCAGCATGATGTCTAATAAAATAACATCAAAGTTTTCTTCTTTAAGACGTGCCAGAGCCGTTTCAACACTGGAGTCACATTCGACTTCAAAATTTTCATACTCCAGTGCCGCACATAAGCTATCACGAAGCGAATCATCATCTTCAACAATGAGTACTTTTTTCATTGAATATTCTCCGGAATCACGACATGAGCACATGCACCGACAGACTTATCATCAAAGTGCAAACTTCCCCGGTGAGATTTCAGAATGTTAGACACAACATTCAGACCAACACCCGTTCCGTTATTACCGTGTTTGGTAGTAAAGAAAGCGTCCTCTATCAGCGCTTTATTATTAACAGAGATACCCTCACCTTCATCCATAATCTTAATGTGAATGAGCCCCTGACTGGCAAAGGCTTCTATCGCTATGTATTTCACCTCTGATTCTTCACAGGCATCAATGGCATTACTCAACAAGTTACTCCACACAGATAGCAATAAATTCTTATCCCCAAACACCGTTAAATCAGGCTGAATTTTACGGGAAACTGAAAAATTTTTTAATCGGAAATGCAGCAGTGATAATGCTTCTTCGATGGAATCGTTAATGAGGAACTCCGATTTATCCGGTGTCAGCGTTTGTGAATAGTTCAGCACACTTTGACAGGTTCCGATAACCCGTTGAATACTCTTTTTCATGCGAACAGCATGATCCAAAATCAGTTCATCATCTTTTGCCAGTCTGACGATCATATCACTGCTCAGTAATGCACTACTCAGAGGCGTCTTCATCTCATGGGCAAGGGCAGCACTCCATTCCCCTAGCTCTCTCAGGTGCACTTCATGCAACTGGTACTGAAGAGTATCACTTGCCATTTGTTTAGATTCTTCAGAATATAACCGCAGTTTCTGATAAACAACTACGAGTAAAAATCCGGCCGACCCCAGCAGGTAAAGTTTTTCAGACAATGTATAAGGAGACATCAGCAAAGAAACGGAGCAAACCATCAATGCCAGAGGAAATGAATAGCTTTCATACCATGTCTGCTGGTTACCTTTACCATTTCGATCCGTCTTAATCCAAACAGACAAACTGTAAAACACCATAGAAATATAAATAATAAGGTGCTGGCTGCTGATATCCCCTATATATGAGACAAATAAAATCAGTACGAAAAACAGACTCAATATTAACTTATGAAAACGATATGCCAGTAAATTTTTTGTCCATACGCTAACAATACATAAAGCAAGACTTATCAGTGACAAAGAGTGAAGCGTTGCTAAGTATACGGAAACTTCGGACCTGATATTATCGAGGGTATAGTAGAAGTCTAAAAAATGCTCAGTTGAAATAGCCAACCCATGAAACAGACTGAAAACCGCAAAATAAATCAATGAGTTATATGTGAAATCTTTTTTTTCAACATGTCTGTTCAGAAAAATCAGAAATGCAATAAAAAAATAGATAATTGTGGTTATTATTTGCAGCTTGAATGAAAAGAAAGAATTCATTATTAATACAAATCCATATTCTGTTTTTTCTATGATATTTCGTTTTTATGACAAAAAAAATACATAATTATTTTTAATTTACATGCCTTAAATGACAGTTATTCACAGTAAAAATAGCAATATGATAAATATTTTTATCATAATTAACCATTTCAGATAAATATTCCCAATTATTCTTTTCATGTAACGGAATGTAATAAAACTGTCATTCAAAATTTTTAGCGTGAACCTATCAATTTCTTCACTCACTACATAAATACATTATCTATTTTTGGGGTAACCATGAAATTCACGAAAACAGTTTTACTTGCTTCTGCTGCTCTGTGCCTTTCTTCGTATGCTTTCTCTGCAACAAACGAACTAAATGGCGCCGGTGCGACATTCCCTTATCCGGTATATGCAAAATGGGCTGAAGCCTACCAAAAAGAAACAGGTGTAAAAATTAACTATCAGGCAATTGGTTCAGGTGGCGGTATCAGACAGATAGAAGCAAAGACTGTTGATTTCGGTGGTACTGATGCACCACTGGATGTCAAAGAACTTAATAAAGAAGGTATGATTCAGTTCCCAATGGTAATGGGCGGGATCGTTCCGGTGGTTCATATCCCACAAATAAAAGAAGGTCAGCTCAAGCTGACTGGCTCTCTTCTGGCAGATATTTACCTGGGTAAAGTTAAAAACTGGAATGACAAGCGCATCGGTGAGCTGAACCCTGGTGTTTCATTGCCAGACCTTCCAATTTATGTTGTTCACCGTTCTGACGGTTCAGGCACTACTTTCAACTTTACTGACTATCTTGCTCGTGTCAGCAGCGACTGGAAAAACAATGTTGGTGTAGGCAAAGACATCACATGGCCAAGCGCAGCAACCGATATCGGCGGTAAAGGTAATGCAGGTGTTGCAAACTATGTAACCCGTACAAAAGGCTCAATTGGTTATGTTGAATACGCTTATGCGACTCAAAACCACCTTGCTTACACTCAGATGAAAAATAAAGCTGGCAAATTTGTGAATCCAACAGCAAAAAGCTTCCAGGCTGCGGCTGCAAATGCGGACTGGAAACACGCTCCTGGCTTCAAACTTATTCTGAATGATCAACCAGGAGCAACAACCTGGCCTATGACTTCAGCGACTTTCATTCTGATGCATAAAAATCAGAAAGATGCTGATAAAGCAAAAGCAATGGTTAAATTCTTTACCTGGAGCTATCAACACCCTGAAATGGCAAAAGATCTTGATTATGTTCCAATGCCAGAGTCTGTTGTCCGCTTAGTAAATAAAACATGGAAAAACAACCTAAAATCAAATGGTCAGCCCGTTTTATAACTAGGACCTAACTCAACAAGACCACACCCAAACCATTGGTGTGGTCACTTTATTTAAGCAACTATATATATGAGTAATAATATGTATGAGTAATACAACAAATATGAATCGTGGAGATAATATTTTTAATTCAATCAGCTTAATTAGTGCGTTGATTGTCTTAGTATTACTTGCCGGATTGATTATCTCTCTGATCAGTGGTAGTCAGTTGGCATTTTCTACGTTTGGTTTCAATTTTATCGTCAATGATAAATGGGACCCAATCAAGGGGATCTTTGGTGCAGCAGCTTCCATCTACGGTACACTGGTCAGTTCTTTAATTGCCTGCCTTATCGCCGTCCCACTTTCTCTTGGTATCGCTGTTTTCCTTTCTGAGCTCGCCCCTCAATGGATACGAACTCCGGTTGCAAAAGCAATTGAATTGTTGGCCGCCATTCCCAGTATTATTTTCGGTATGTGGGGATTGTTTGTTTTCGGCCCGTGGTTTTCTGATAACTTTCAGGTTTGGTCCAGTGAACATCTGGGAGATTTGCCTGTCATCGGTGCGCTGTTTTCAGGCCCGCCTATCGGAGTCGGACTCCTGAGTGCAGGTATCATCTTATCTTTTATGATACTCCCTATCATCACGTCACTGACAAAAGAAGCGCTGGCATCCATCCCGAATGTACTGAGAGAAACCGCTTATGGTATTGGAGCAAACCAGTACGAGGTGATTACTAAAGTGCTACTACCCAGTGTAAAAAGAGCAGTCGTCAGCGCCTGCATTCTCGGGTTAGGCCGGGCATTGGGAGAAACCATGGCCGTTACCTTTGTAATCGGCGGCGCAAACCGAATTCAGGCATCGTTGTTCATGCCGGCAACATCGATTGCCTCCACCATTGCACAACAATTCAATGAAGCGACAAATTCCATACATATTTCATCACTACTTGGCTTAGGTGTCCTCCTGTTTGTCATTACCTTCATCGTGATGCTAATAGCAAACCGTCTTGTGGGAGATAAAAAATGACCATAAGAAAATTTAAAAACAAATGCTTTTACTGGCTATGTATTCTTGCAGCGGCTCTCGGTATTCTGGTACTGGCCAGTATTCTATGGACGCTGATCAGCGAGGGTTTAAAAGGTTTAAACGTGGCTCTGTTCACTGAAATCACTCCGGGACCGGGAAGTCATGGTGGATTAAAAAATGCGTTCCTTGGTAGTCTTTATATGACATTTCTGGCCATTTTGATTGCCACACCGATAGGTCTTCTGGCTGGAACATGGCTCTCGGAAAAAGAGAAAAATCATCCTGGAGCACAAGCTATTCGCTTTCTGAATAACATTCTGGTCAGTGCGCCTTCCATTCTGGTTGGTCTGTTTGTCTATGCCATTATAGTGGTACCAACAGGGGGGTATTCCGGCTGGGCCGGCACAGTCGCTCTCGCGATTCTGGCCCTTCCGACCATTATAGCCTCAACAGAAGAAATGTTACGTCTTGTACCATTATCACTGAAAGAAGCCGGACGAGGTATCGGAGCGGCAAACTGGGTTGTCCTTATTCATCTATGCTACCGTTCCGTTGCCCCCGGCATTATTACCGCCATTTTACTTTCTCTAGCAAGAATTGCCGGAGAAACCGCACCATTATTGTTTACCGCCCTTAACAGTAATTTCATGAGTACTTCGATGAGTTCTCCGATGGCAAACCTGCCCGTCACTATCTATCAGTATGCCATGAGTCCTTATGAGTCATGGCAACAACTGGCATGGTCCGGAGCCCTTGTCGTTACGCTGTTTATTCTACTTATTAACTTAGGGGCAACCCATTTACCAAAATTAATCTCGGTGAAAAGAAAATGAATACAAACGCAATGTCATCAGCAACATCTGCTGTTTTACACATTCCTGAATCAAACCAGTTCGAGTCCACGCAGGAAGTTATTGATGAAAAAGATGTAGTGCTAGATATTCAAAGTCTTAACTTCCACTACAACAAACATGCAGAACCTGCACTAAAATCCGTTACATTACCAATTTTTAAAAAACAGGTTACGGCCCTTATCGGCCCATCAGGCTGTGGTAAATCAACCTTATTACGCTGTCTGAACCGGATTTACTCTTTGTATAACCAGCAATTTGCAACAGGCGAAATCAACTACGATGGCACAAATCTTCTAACTATCAAAGACCTGAACGAATTACGTTCCAAAATTGGCATGATCTTTCAAAAGCCGACGCCTTTCCCTATGTCGATTTTTGAAAATATCGCCTTTGGCCTTCGTCTGGACGGCAAGTTAAGTAAATCTCAAATCAAGGAAAAAGTGGAATCTGCACTTAAGTCGGCAAATTTGTGGGAAGAAGTTAAAAACAAACTTCACGATGATGCCACAGGGCTTTCCGGTGGGCAGCAGCAACGTTTATGTATTGCAAGAACGGTCGCCCTTGAACCATCCATCATTCTTATGGATGAGCCAACTTCTGCACTCGATCCCATTGCAACATCTGCGATTGAAGAACTCATCACTCAGTTGAGAAAAGACTACACTATCGTGATCGTCACTCATAACATGCAACAGGCGATGAGGATATCGGATCACACTGCCTTTATGTATCTTGGGGAACTTATCGAGTTCTCACCAACCCGTCAGTTATTCACCCACCCTACACACGAACGTACCAAACGATATATTTCGGGTGATTTTGGCTAATTCAGGCTCAAATGCCCAAAGGAGTAACTTTCCACACCGAGGCGTTGCTCCTTTTTTTTAGTTTTTAAGTTGTCGGTATGTATTGTCGTAAATATCGAATAAGGCCTGATCAAACAAATAAAAAAATACCTGCAGCGATTTATATTGCGATTCACAACAGGTCATCAGCGCAATGTAAGCCGCTTCTTCGAGAGGATAGCCATATACACCACAGGATATAGCAGGAAATGAGATACTTGATAAATCCATCTGCAATGCCAGTGATAATGATGAGCGGTAGGCCTGCTCCAGATGATAAGGCGGGTTTGAGTCCGAAAAATAATTCGGTCCAACCGTATGGATAACATACTGACATTTTAAACGACCCGCTTTGGTTATCCGTGCCTCCCCAACCGGACAACGAACGCCATCGATATCAGGCAATGCTTTGCATTCTTTCAATAACCCGGTACCGGCCGTTCGGTGAATGGCACCATCGACCCCACCGCCACCCAGCAGCGTCACATTTGCCGCATTAACGATCGCATCAGAATTCGACTGAGTGATGTCACCACGCTTCAAAATAATATGATTATTATCCATATCCCCTACCTTTCCATCACAGATACCTACCTTATATAACTAGCACATGCCCCTAAAAAACGGTATCTGACAACGATGAAAAATTCCCCGGTTATAAAAAACACAAGATCAGAACGAATTTTTTTTCCAAATAACAAGTTTTTGGAACGTATTTTTTGGGTTACAGAAGTTACAAAAGGTTTAGATAGTTACAAAATAAGCAAAATCAATATTTCTTACTATTCCCAGTATTAGACTACCCACAATATAGTCAATCACGTTTTTTTCGGTGTACAACACTGATATATAAGAACAATAAAAGTGATAATTTACACTACACAATTTCTATTACTCACTGGAGGATAACTGTGCAAACTTTTACCACAGATATCGCGGTCATTGGTGCCGGTGGCGGCGGTCTTCGCTCAGCGATTGCAGCAGCCGAAGCAAATCCAAACCTGGAAGTCGCTCTGATTTCTAAAGTTTACCCAATGCGTTCGCATACCGTTGCAGCGGAAGGCGGCTCAGCGGCTGTCATCAAAGAAGAAGATTCACTGGATAACCACTTCAATGATACGGTTGGCGGTGGCGACTGGTTGTGTGAACAAAATGTTGTGGAATATTTTGTTGAAAACGCAACCCGCGAGATGACCCAAATGGAACAATGGGGTTGTCCATGGAGCCGTAAAGAAAACGGCGAAGTGAACGTACGTCGTTTTGGCGGAATGAAAATTGAACGCACCTGGTTTGCAGCGGATAAAACCGGCTTCCACATGCTTCATACTTTGTTCCAGACTTCAATGAAGTACCCACAAATTAAACGTTTTGATGAATATTTTGTGGTTGACCTGCTGGTTGACGGCGATGAAATTCAGGGTCTGCTTGCTATTCACATGTCAGAAGGCGAGATGGTCATCATCAAAGCCAAATCCGTCATACTGGCAACCGGTGGTGCGGGTCGTGTGTATCACTGCAACACCAACGGCGGTATTGTTACGGGCGATGGTATGGCGATGGCTTACCGTCACGGCGTACCACTGCGTGATATGGAATTTGTTCAGTATCACCCGACAGGTCTGCCGGGTACCGGTATTCTGATGACCGAAGGTTGTCGTGGTGAAGGCGGTATCATGCTGAACAAAAACGGTTACCGTTATCTGCAGGACTACGGTCTGGGACCAGAAACACCGGTGGGTCAGCCGAAGAACAAATACATGGAATTAGGTCCGCGAGACAAAGTGTCGCAGGCTTTCTGGCATGAGCAACAGAAAGGCAACACCATTCAGCACCCACTGGGTGATGTGGTGCATCTGGACCTTCGTCATCTGGGTGAAGAATACCTGGAAGAGCGTCTGCCGTTTATCTGTGAGCTGGCCAAAGCGTACGTTAACGTAGACCCGGCGAAAGAGCCGATTCCAATTCGTCCGACGGTTCACTACACCATGGGTGGTATTGAAGTTGACCCGGCGTGTGAAACCCGTATTAAAGGGTTGTTTGCGGTGGGTGAATGTGCGTCTTCCGGATTGCACGGCGCTAACCGTCTGGGCTCTAACTCACTGGCGGAATTCGTGGTACTTGGCCGGGTTGCGGGCGAAAGCGCGGTGAAACACGTGGACAAGTTTGCCGGCTGGGATGATAAGAAAATCGCGGCACAGGTAAAAGAAGTGGAAGCCCGTATTGAGGCGCTCCGCACTCAGGAAGGTGACGAGAACTGGGCAACCATCCGTACCGAGATGGGGCAGAGCATGGAAGCCGGTTGTGGTATTTACCGTCAGGAAGACCTGATGCAGCAGACCATCGACAAACTGGCTGAGCTGAAAGAACGTTACAAAAAAATCAGCATCAAAGACAAAGGCAATGTATTTAACACTGACCTTCTTTATGCAATCGAAGTGGGTTATGGCTTAGATGTTGCAGAAGCAATGGTTCACTCTGCGATTAACCGTCACGAATCCCGTGGCGCACACCAACGTTTAGACGAAGGTTGTCAGGAACGGGATGACGTTAATTATCTGAAACACTCGCTGGCCTTTTACAACCCAGAGGGCGCACCGAAGATTGACTACAGTCCGGTAACGATTACCAAATCGCAACCGAAAGCGCGTCTGTATGGTGATGCAGCAGAAAAAGCAGCAGCGGAAGAAGCGGCGGCAGCAAAAAGCGCAGAGGAGAAGGCATAATGACCCCACAACGCATGCAAAAGGTAGATATTCTGCGTTATGACCCTGAAAAGGATGCTGAACCATATCTACAGTCGTACGAAGTGCCATTCAATGAAACCATGTCGGTTCTGGATGCGCTGATGTACATCAAAGACAATCTGGACAAACACCTGTCATTCCGCTGGTCCTGTCGTATGGCCATTTGTGGCTCTTGCGGCATGATGATTGGTGGCGTACCGAAACTGGCGTGTAAAACGTTTCTGCGTGATTATCCGAATGGTGTCAAGATTGAGCCGCTGGCGAATTTCCCGATTGAGAAAGACTTAATTGTGGACATGACTCCGTTTATCGAGCGTCTGGAAGCCATTAAACCTTACATTCTTGGTAACGACCGCAAACCGGAAGACGGCACTAACCTGCAGACACCGGAAGAGATGGCCCGTTACAAACAGTTTGCGGCGTGTATCAACTGTGGTCTTTGCTATGCAGCCTGTCCTCAGTTTGGTCTGAATCCTGACTTTATCGGTCCTGCGGCGCTGACGCTGGCGCACCGTTACAATCTGGATACCCGTGATAACGGTAAGGCCGAGCGTATGGATATAATCAACGGTGAAAACGGTGTCTGGGGCTGTACGTTTGTCGGTTACTGCTCTGAAGTGTGTCCGAAACACGTTGACCCTGCAGCAGCAGTTAACCAGGGCAAACTTGAGTCATCAAAAGACTTTGTGATTGCCATGCTAAAACCACAGGAGTCATAAGAAGATGAGTAATCGTAAGCCTTATGTAAGAGAAATGAAACGGACCTGGTGGAACAACAATCCGTTCTACCGTTTTTACATGTTACGTGAAGGAACGGTATTACCCCTGCTCCTGTTTACGGTATTCCTGACGTTTGGTTTGGGTGCATTGGTACAGGGCCCGGAAGCCTGGGCAAGCTGGTTATCATTTATGTCTAACCCGGTTGTCATCATTATCGATATTCTTGCGCTGCTGGGGTCACTTTACCACGCGCATACATTTTTCGGCATGCTGCCGAAAGTCATGCCAATCAAACTGAACGGCAAAGAGATTGATACAAAACTGATTGTTGGCGGTCAGTGGGCAGCGGTTGTCGTGATTTCAATCATCGTATTGCTATTGGTATAAGGAGAAGACTGTGATTAATCAACATCCAAAACGTTCCGACGAGCCGGTATGGTGGGGTCTGTTTGGTGCTGGTGGTACCTGGTTTGCCATAATTTCACCGGTCACAATCCTTGTACTTGGTGTTTTGGCACCGCTGGGTATTCTGGATGCGGACGCACTCAGCTATGACAGAGTGGCGGATTTTGCCGGCAGCTTTATTGGTGGCATTTTTGTCATTCTGACGCTGGCGCTGCCAATGTGGCATGGTATGCACCGTCTTCACCACGGTATGCATGATTTGAAAATCCACACTGGTTCACTGGTCAAGTTCCTGTGTTATGCAATTGCGTTTGCTATCACTGTACTTGGCGTTGTGTTTGTATTTATGATTTAACGACTTAATGAGGCAGTGAACTTCCCTACAGGTGAAACTGCCTCGCTGTATAGGAAACAAAAGATGTCAATAATACACTTATTCGACGGTATCAACATGTTCTATGTTCACATGCTATTGTTGTTGGCCGTCATCTTCACTGGTATCCGGTTTGGAGGCGTCGCGTTTGGTCTGCTTGGTGGCCTTGGCGTAACCATTCTGGCTTTCGTATTCGGTATTGCACCAGGGAAACCCCCTGTCGCCGTAATGCTGATTATTTTGTCTGTAGTTGCAGCTTCTGCAACGCTTGAAGCGACTGGTGGTCTTAAACTTTTAGTCAAATACGCAGAAAGATTAATGCGTAAACACCCTAACCAGATCGTATTCTTAGGTCCTATCTGTACTTATACTTTAACCGTTTTGGTCGGTACAGGTCACTCTGTATACCCTCTTCTACCGGTTATCTATGATATTGCCTATAAAAAAGGCATTCGTCCTGAACGTCCGATGTCAATTGCATCTGTCGCTTCTCAGTTAGGTATTACTGCCAGCCCTATTGCAGCGGCTGCAGCCGTTGTCATGGCAACAGCAACCGATAATAACCTTGATATCGGTCTGATCGATGTTCTGAAAATCACCATTCCAGCTACTTTCTGTGGTCTGATGGTGGCTTGCACATGGAGCCTGAAACGCGGTAAAGATCTGGATAAAGACCCTGAATTTCAGGCTCGTCTGAAAGATCCTGAATTCGTCGCAGAACTTGAAGATAACGATGGCACTAACGAAGAACAGGATATTGAACATACTGCAGGCAAAGGTCTTGGTATCTTCCTTGGCGGTATCGCAGTCGTTGTCTTTGTTGCACTATTCGGTAAAACACTGGGACTTCTGCCGCATGGCGTGAAAATGTCAGTTGCTATCCAGTTCTTAATGCTTGCGGTTGGTGCCGTCATCCTTCTGACAACTAAAATTCAACCAAAGAAAATTGTTCACAGTAACGTTTTCATCGCCGGTATGACTGCAGTTGTCATTATCTTTGGTATCGCATGGATGAGTGAAACCATTATTACTCACCACGAAGATTACCTGATTGGAATGATCAGCGGCATTGTTGCAGCACACCCATGGGCATTTGCGTTCGCCATGTTTGCAGTATCTGCATTCCTGAAGAGTCAGGCAGCCGTTCTTACCATCATGCTACCTCTTGGTTTTTCTTTAGGAATTCCGCCAAAAGTACTGATTGGTGTATTGCCTGCTTGTTACGCATATTTCTTCTTCCCATTCTATCCAAGTGATCTGGCAGCGATCACTTTCGACAGAACCGGAACAACCCGCATCGGTAAATATGTACTAAACCACAGCTTTATCATCCCAGGATTTCTTGCCGTATCAACAGCAACCATCATTGGTTACTTCTTGTCTATGGCACTAAATTAATAGAATAAAACTCTGTTTATTCTATTAATTGAAGGTCTTGGTGATATATTTTTCGGCTGATTGGTAATACAATCAGCCTTTTCTTATTCTATATCAGCAAAAAATGGGTCTAGATAAGTCATAATTTATATAAATATTAATTACGTGATAATCTAAAACGAATCAAACACAAGATCGATCCATAATAACTATCTGCAAAATGCAGAAACCCAATTAATCCAAACTATGAAATTAAAGAACTACCTGACATTAAGTACCGTTGCAGCCACTTCATCAATTGTGATTATCGTCACTGTGGCTATTTTGTACCTATTACAGCATACCTATCACGATGGTTTGAAGGCCAGGGGTCTTGAACTCGCCGCAGTGGTTGCTCATGATCCGGTTGTTATTGATTCTGTGCGGGAAAAAAACCAGGGTATTCCTCAATACGTACTGCAACATTATATCGAAAACATCAGGGCGAGAACTGATGCTTCTTTTATTGTCGTCGTTGATAAAAATGCCATCCGGCTAAGCCACCCAGATCCACTGAAAGTGAATAAACATTTCGTTGGTAAAGATATCTTCCAGGTTTTAAAACAAGGCGAGGAATACAGCACGATAGAAACTGGATCATTGGGGAAAAGCAATCCGTAACTTGCACCGATCATCGATAATGGACAAATCATAGGCGCTGTCTGTATTGGTTATCTTACTGAACAAATCTCTGACATTCTTCAAAGGCAGTTTATCCAGATAATTACACTAATTGTTATCGTTTATTTAGTCGGCTTGTGTGTCACAGTGGCCTTTTTAACAAAAATAAAACGTACCTTTTTCGATTTCGAACCGGAATACATTGCCAATAAATTTCGCGAACATGAAATGGTTTTCGATAGTATTCGTGATGCTATTATTGCTATCGATAAAGATATGAAAATTACCACTCATTAACGATCGGGCAATAAGAATGTTATCGATGGGGGTTTTCAGCCGTTCTGATTATATAGGGCAATTATTATCCCGCTACAGTTCTTCTCTTAGTCACCAGGTATTACAAACACCGGAGCATTTTCAACAAGGGGAATTTATGTTGGGGTAAATTATTATATCAGGCTGATATTTACCCGATTATCACATCAAAAGAATTAAGTGGTCATGTCATTGTTTTTTTTGCCAAATCAAATAATAATGATCTGGAAAAACGAATTAACCTACCTTAAAAGTTATTCCGAATTATTAAGAAGCAAAACTCACGAATATTCCAATAAATTAAATGTATTATCAGGTATGCTTCAAATTGGAAAATATGATGAGTGTATCGACTTTATTCAGCAGGAAGCCGACGGCTACCAATCGATAATTAATCAGATCGTTAAAACGATTTCCAATTCTGCTGTTGCGGGATTATTATTGGCAAAATTTAATAAAGCTTCTAGAATGGGCGTGCATTTTAAGCTGGATAACGACAGCAGCTTTTCCCCTTATGAAAAAGATACTTCCGAAAAAAATTGTCACTATTCTCGGTAATTTAATAGATAATGCTCTGCTTGCTGCCTGGGAAAACCGAAATCAGCAACCGTCACCCTTTATTTCAATTTATATCAGTGACAGAAGTCAACATATTATGATTGAAGTGGAAGATAATGGTATTGGAGTACCAAGCGAAATTGAACATAATATATTAGAATTTGGAGTAACCTCCAAAGATACGGACGAACAAAATGGTGTCGGTCTGTATTTGGTAAAACAACTTGTCGATTACATGAACGGTAGCATTGACTGGGAAAGAACAGAAGATAATTCAACCTTATTTAGCGTATATTTAGAAAGAAAAGTGGTCACAGATGAAAAAATAAAACCCGTGTTATGATTCTGGAGGATGATATTCGTGCAAGTTACACTCTGGAATCAACAATTAATCATCATGGTAAATTCCAGGTTGTTACCGTCACCGAAACGTGCCGCGAAGCTCTAGACCAGTTCAAATTATATACGCCTGAGTTAGTCTTTGTTGACATCACTTTACCGGATGGTAACGGACTGGACGTTATCCGAAAATTACGTACAGAGAATGAGTCCTGTCATTTCATCATGACAACCGCTATTCCGTGATACTGTTGTTGTTGAAAAAGCAGTTCAACTCGAGTTATTGACTATCTTGTTAAACCCATCCGCATGTCGAGAGTAAATCAGGCTCTCGATGATATCTGAAATCAATTGAAACATTTCGAAATCAAACGACAGTCGATCAGGCCCGTATCGATACATTGTTAGGAAAATCACCGACGTCACACTCCCGCCGACGTACACCAAAAGGAATAGACACATCCACACTGGAACGCCTGCGTCAACGCATCAATGAACTGGGACTCACGGAGTTCTCGGCTGAAGAAGTGGGGCAAATCATGGACTTTAGCCGCATTACTGCCCGACGTTATCTCGAGTACTTAGAATCCGAAGGTACCCCTCAAACTGGAACTGGATTACAATACTGGGCGGAAGACCCAGACGAATTTACAAAAATGCTATCGTAAATCTTATCAATAAGACTCATGCACTGATACAATTCCGCGATGGTATATATCGTAGTTACGACTAATCCAAAGCGGAGGTCATGTGGTAGTAAACCGATAGCAGCAATAAAAAAGCGTAATCAGACCACAATAAAGAAAATAATGATTTTATGCTTATCGACGTTGTATCATCATGTCGGTTGCATTTTGCATTTTTTTTACAGATTGATGAACACGTGTTCATTATAGAAAGATAACAGACAACGAGTGAATAAATTTTTTCATCAGAGGGAAAGATGCAAGGTTACAAATGGAAAATCTTCAGGTGGCATACGGGGACATACGTTCTGAATGATCTTAACCTGTCGGTTCATGATGGAGAGATGATTGCTTTACTGGGGCCTTCCGGTTGTGGAAAGACAACATTGTTTAAATGCGTTATGTGGCTTTACTCCCGTAACGGGTGGTGAAATATGGCTTGATAAAGCTCCCATAACCTCAGAGCCGGCAGAGAAAAGAAAAATCACCATGGTGTTTCAGAGTTATGCACTTTGGCCTCATATGACGGTTGGCCAGAATATTGGCTTTGGACTAAAGGTGCAGAAGCGGCCGGAAAAAGAAATTTCAGCCCGTATTGATGAGATGTTGGTATTGGTTGGTCTTCAGGGCCGGAAGGAAGATAAAGTGACGGCGTTATCTGGTGGTCAGCGTCAGCGGGTTGCGCTGGGCAAGAGCACTGGCTATTCGTCCGGATATTCTTGTTCTGGATGAACCTTTATCCAACCTGGATGCGAAGTCCGTATGCAGGTACGCCATGAAATTAAGCAGTTGCAGAAGAAACTGGGTTTACTTCTTTAATTGTGACTCATGATCAGGAAGAAGCGATGGTTATGGCGGACAGGATCGCTGTACTTAATAAGGGAAAAATTGAACAGATAGAAAAACCCGAAGAGATTTATCAAAACCCTAAAACTCCTTTTGTTGCGGATTTATGGGGGTTGATAACCATTTGTCATGGCCGGTTCCGGAAGGAAACCGTTCATTTTATTTTCGTAGTGAAGAGGCATCGCTGGAACCTTTGGCGAAATACACACCGATTCGTTCCTATTCGGCTCACGGATTAATTTTATCTGGCAAGGTGGCCCAGAGTGTCTTTTTCGGAAGTTATTACCGGCTTCAGATTGATTGTGCTGGTTATTCACTGGCAGTGAATCACTGCGACCCTATTTTAGAAAATACGCCCGTGAGAGTGCATGTACCCCAAAGTGCACTTCACATTTTCGATTTAAATCATAACCCAAGACAAACTTCGTTACAGGCACATTGTTAAGGACATATTATGCATACGAAATCTAAGGTTGTTTGGCTTAGCGCACTAAGTTGTATTTCACTATCAGGGTGGGCAAATGCTGAAACAACATTGAATGTGCATCCGCCGGAAGTCAGAATATGGTTGATTACGTTAAATCTTATCTGGCACCGAAATTTGAGGCATCTCATCCCGGTGTCAAAATTAACGTTGTCGGCACAGGACCGGTGATGCCGGTTCTCATAAAATCTATGAAAAGCTGGATGCACAAAAGAGTAGTGGAGCGAAGAACTGGGATATCGATGTTGCTGTTGTTCACCAGAAAATTGCGGTGATATGGTCAAAGATGGCCTGCTGGAACAGTATCGTTCTGATATTAAAACCGGTGGTATGGTTTCTCGTGATAGTGCCAAAAATGCACTGGGACGAATGTGGATGGTTATGTGATGCCAATGTTCCACAGTCAACGGCCATTGCTTATAACAGCGATATGATCGCTCATCCACCGTCTTCTTATGATGAGTTGGTGAAATGGACGAAGAAGCATCCGAAAGCATTTGGCTACAACGGAAATCAAGAACGGTATGTCTGGTGTTAGCTTTGTGACCGGATGGATTTATGCTTACGGCACTGATGCAAAGCGTTTGTCCAGCATGCCATATGATAAGAGTGTTGAATCCGGATGGCAGGAGGGCGTACGCAAAACTGAAAGCCTTTAATGAGAATGTCACGTTTACACCGGGTAATGCCGGTACGCTTGATATGCTCAACCGCGGTGAAATTTTCATGGGGCCGGTTTGGGTTGATATGTTCTACAGCTGGAAAGCTGACGGGAAGTTACCGCCATCAATGAAATTGGCTTGATTGCACCGGGGATGCCAGGGCAACCAATGTACTATGTGATACCAGCAAAAGCGAAACACGCCAATTGGCTAAAGAATTTATCGCGCTGGCAACCAGTCCGAAAATTCAGGCGGAAGGCATTGTGAAACGATTTAACTGGTATCCCGGCATTGATGCAAATACGTTAAACCTCAGTTGGATAAAGCAACCTGGAATAAATTGTTCGCGGAAATAACACCGGATGATTTATCGAAATACGGTAAGAATTTTCCTATTGCATCTTATTTCGATGACATTAAAGAAGGGTATGAACGTAATGTAGCTAACTAGCTTGATTTCGTTCCTTTATTTTCTGTCGCCGGAGTCAGAGTCTACCGGCGGCAGAAGCTTATATACTGTCAGGTTTTGAGTTTTTCCATGTACCGTTCTTCTTCATTATTAGTCTGGCTGGTGATACCGGCGGCATCCATTATCGGGATTTTCTTTATTTATCCCTTATGTTTTTCTTTATATTCGGCGTTTTGCCTCGTCAACCGGCGGTTTTACTTTTTGAGCACATGAGTAAGTCGTTCGGGCTGTATTCCCGCGACATCGGATATACCGTCTTTATTGTCTTTTGCTCGCTGAGCATTCTTGCCATTATTTCGGTTGCGATTGCATCTGTTTTAAGACTATCACCGATTTAATTCGCTGGTAAAATGGCTGGGGGTATTGTACCGGATCCCTTTATTTATTCCGCTTATTGTGACGGCTCAGATGATGAGAACGTTTTTAGCCAAAAACGGATTAATGAATAACGCTCTGGTGGCGACAGGAATGCTGGACCCCTTTTGATACGGTTTCTTTTTGGGGGGCAGTGGGATTATTATTACGTTTGTCTGGAAACAACTGGCGTTTTCAACCTTGTTAATTTCCGGTGCGATGGCGGCTTTGGATGATACCACAAATACGTGCTGCACAGAACTTAGGGGCTTCCCGGGTTCGTATTCTATTTCAAATTATTCTTCCTCAGATTGCTCCGACACTGGGTGTCACACTCGTGTTATCCGCCGTTACTATGATGTGAATTCTGCTTTATCTGTTCCTTTGATGATAGGGACGGGGTCTCCGACGATGATGACGGCAGATATTGCCTTTCGTATTAATTCTTATGGTGATTATCACGTGGCCAATTCATTAGGGATCATCTCGTATCTGATATGTGCGGTTTTTGCCTGGTTCTATCTCCGCCACAGCCTGAAAGAAAAAGGAGCATCGTCGTGAACGGAATCAGTATAAAAGAAAAATATGCGATAAAAATAATACCTAGGATGCCTTCAATCCATCTATCTCGCTGGTTGCACGGTGTTCTTATTCTGCTGTTTGCCCTGATGATTTTCGGTCCCATTTTGAATCTGCTGATCTGGACAGTGGCCGAAGTCTGGTATTTTCCGCATTCGTTGCCCAGTCAGTGGGGACTCAAGTACTGGCATCAGGTTTTCAGTCCATACAGTGATGTGTCCGGTTCGTTGTCAACCAGTGTCTTTATCGCGGTTTCGACGGTGATGGTTTGCCTACTGGTATCGGTTCCGGCGGGATATGCATTATCAAAACGTTCTATGCCTTTGCGCTTTTTATGGATGCTGCTGTTTTTGTTGCCACAGGCTTTTCCTAATTTAACGGTCTATGTGAATATTGCCCGTATTTTCTATGGCTTGGGTTTAAATGGAACATTTGGGGGTGGTGCTGGTTCATTCGGTACATGGCTTGATGTTTTCGGTATGGATTTGTGTGGCGGCTTTCTCAAACCTGGATGTATTGCAGGAAAGGGCTGCGAGGAATTTAGGTGCATCCGGAATGTATACGTTCTGGAAAATTACGTTTCCTCAGGCGTTGCCCGGTGTGATTGCCAGTGGCATTTTTGTTTTTTCTTGAGTCTTTGGATGAATTTCCGGAACGTTTTTTTGTCGGTGCTCCGGATGTACATACCTTGCCATTACTTTTGTATATACGGCGAGTATGGAAGGGAATTATCAGATAGCATCAATAACAGCATTAATTCTGCTGATACCTTCTGTCATTTTTATGTTTGTAGTCAGCCGGTTTATGAATGCCAATATGCTGGCGAAAATCGGCAAGTAGAGTCTGCCTCACAGGCAGACTCTGTGCTACGGTTGAAGCCGAAAGAGTTTGTGGGAAGAATACCCTTCACTATACCGGGTCATCCAGCCTTTAAATGCTAATAATTCGTCCTTTTGCTCCGGAGAATCTTGAATACACTCCTGTAAATCGGTGAAGACAAGGTGATAAATATCCAGACAGGAAGGTGTCGTGCTTCTGGCTAAGTATTCAACCTCAAAATTGCTGGCAGTGAGTGTATAAATTACAACGACACATAAGTCAGCAACACATAGGCAGTCGTAAAAATTAGGGTTAGTGATTTGTTTAGTTATTTGAAAGAGCTGGGTTTGCAGAATTTAGCCGACTTTACTGATGCTGATTTCTCGGTATTGTTTATTCGGTCAGAGACTTTAGCTCAGCCTGTTCTTTTTTCATTTCTTTCTCGATTTTCTGAAAGTCTTTGTTCCAGTCAGGCGATTTCTCTTTGTCTGAGGGCTTTCTGATCGTCCCTTTATTTCTTGCCTGTCCGGAACGCTTATTTACCGGATGATGCTGGGCTTGTTTTTTTTTCCTTATTCCGGGTTGTCGTTGATGCGTTATCTGCCATTACATTGGCAATTCCAATTCCCCATACTAAAAATAATAAAGCCATTATTGCCGCTGCTGAAATAAGTTTCTGCATTATTACGCTCACATATGAAATCGAAATAGTAAACTTACTACACATAATAAGAACGCTAAGTATGAGCAATGAACAGGGTGTGTCATTTTTCAGTCAATACTTTTGTTATCGAGTCTTATTTTTAAATTGAATTTTTGTTTACTTCTTTGGTCAAATTAATCAATACTCGTCGTCGTAGTTAGGGTAAGACATTATTCTGTAATGAAAATGTCTAATTTGAACACAAAAATATGATTATTCAGGTGGAGAGGATATCCATTTTGCTACTGGCTGATGGATAAGAGGTAAGTATTTTGTTTGATTCGTTTTTTCCAAAACCTAAGTTGTTTTTTTTCAGTTTTGTTTTCTGGTCATTATTGTGTGTTATTAGTTGGTATACCGTTGTTCAGGGGCTGGGGCCAAAGTTGAGTATGGCATCCGTATTCGGTATTGATTATCCAGATTCATTAGCGGCAAATGCGAATCAGTTGGCTAAGATGCATTTTCATGAACTGACAGAGAATAGCGACGAAACGCATGCGCTTTATCAGTATATGGCCTGTTTGTTGACAGCCATTTTTATTGGTGTCTGGATGATATGGGGGCGGGCAGAAATGGGCCAAGTGGTCTGTGTCTGGCTCTGCTCTGATTGTCTTTATTACCTGGTTTCAGGTCGAAGTGAGTGTCAGGCTAAACGAGTGGTACGGAGAATTTTATAATCTGATTCAAAAAGCACTTGCCACACCGAATAGCATTACGTTGACGAAATTTTATTCAGAGTTGTCGGACGGTGTTAATTATTCTGATGGTAGCTATTATTGTTGCGGTTTGTAATGCCTTTTTCGTCAGCCATTTTGTCTTCCGTTGGCGAACAGCTATGACGGACTACTATACCTCCAAGTGGCAGCATGTCCGTCACATCGAAGGGGCTTCCCAGCGTATTCAGGAAGATACCATGCGTTTTGCCTCTATTATGGAAAGTCTGGGTGTCAGCCTGTTAAATTCCGTTATGACGCTGATAGCATTTTTACCCATTCTCTGGGGGTTGTCCGGTTATGTCAAAGAATTGCCTCTGGTGGGAGAAGTCCCTCAGGCGCTGGTGTTTATTGCTATTTTGTGGTCAATCTTTGGGACATTATTGTTGTCCGTTGCAGGGATAAAACTGCCGGGACTTGAGTTTAAAAATCAGAAGGTTGAAGCGGCTTATCGTAAAGAGCTTGTTTACGGCGAAGACCATGAAGAGCGGGCTCAGCCGGTTACACTGCAGGAGCTGTTTGGGAATGTCCGGCAGAATTATTTCAAGCTTTACTGGCATTATGTGTATTTTAATATTGTTCGGTATGGATACCTGCAGTTTGGGGCGTTTATTCCCATGATTGCTTTAGCGCCTTCCATTGTAGCCGGTGTATTTACTCTCGGTATTATGCAGAGGATATTAAATGCATTCGGTCAGGTTGAGAATTCGTTCCAGTATCTGGTTAACTCCTGGACTACAATCGTTGAACTGTTGTCTATTTATAAACGTTTAAAAGCCTTTGAGCAGGCTGTAGACCTTAAGGCATTGGATCCTATTGAAGTTGAGACGCAGGAAGTGTTAGAAAACAATTAAGTTTCTCTGACTGAACGTTTATGAATGCGCTGCTATTAATGGCAGCGCATATTATTTGTGGAGCGTTATTCTTTTCGTATTGTTGCGCGGTAACCTTTAGTTAGATGACTGAGTCGCCAACAGATTCTATTTCCTGCTCTTCTTCTATCCGGTTAATCAGCAGTGCGATAACACCATCCCCAGTGACATTGCAGGCTGTTCCGAAGCTATCCTGTGCCAGATGAAGAATAATCTGAAGCGCAATCATTTCTTCAGTAAAACCCAGCATAGAACCGAGGAGTCCGACAGAAGCCATGACTGCTCCACCCGGTGCTCCGGGGGCTGCAACCATGGTAACCCCCAACATTGCTAAAAATGGCAAAGCGTGAGTCAGTGAAATAAGATGAAAGTATCCTGTCATTAACATGACGGCGACGGAAACCCCCGCAATACTGATTGCTGAGCCGGACATATGGATATTCGCGCAGAGTGGCACAACAAAATTTGCGACTGACTTGGAAACGCCGTTCATTTTCGTTTGCCGTAAAGTGACCGGGACGGTAGCGGCTGAAGACATAGTACCGACTGCAGTCAGGTACGCCGGTAACATTACTTTTAAAATACCTAACGGAGAACGTTTCAGGATAGCTCCGGTAAGGGAGAATTGAAATAACAGCCATATCCAGTGCATGACAATGATTGCAAGAATTACCAGACTAAATGTTTTTAATGTGGCAAAAATGGTTCCTTTTGCTGTCACATCTGCAAAGACACCCGCGATGTAAAGTGGTAAGGCGGGGATCATTACTTTGTTTAAGAACATTTCAACAACATCCCGACCCTGATCACTGACTATTTTCAGATGTTCGTAGCCTTTATGTGAGATTCCGATACCAAACATAAAAGCAATGGTTAAAGCTGTCATGATGTTCATCATGGGTGGAATTTGCAGATTTATTAATGGGCCTAATACCGTACCGGTTTCTGGTAATTTGCCTGCACCGTGTAAAAGGGGAGGGAAAAGAGTTGATGCAACGGTAAATGCAAAAATACCAGCCAGTAATGTGGATAAATAGGAAAGCCCGACAGTTTTGGACAAGAGTTTTCCTGAGTTTTTTGGAAGTCCGGCTATTCCACTGGTAACATAGAACAATATTAGCAAGGGAATAACAAATTTTATAAGTTGACTAACAAAAGCTTTGATTGTTATTAATATTTGGATTAGAAAGTCAGGCATAAACTGACCAACTATAATTCCGAATATTATTCCGAAAAATAATTTTATAATTAAGTTCATTTTTATAACCTATGTTTTACGTTTGGATAATATGTTTATTTTTATGTTATTATTTTTTATAATTAAACCACATGATAAATGGGTTTATTTCATTTAAGAAATGCTAATTTATACATATGGATTAAAATAAAGCATTATTATCTTTCTTACATTGTGATCTGTATAACTGAAAAAATTATTTCATATATAAATCATGTGGTTGCATTTTTTATCTTTTTTTAACTAAAATAATAGAATTAAAACTAACTTGTGTTATTCTTTGATCCCGGTTTTTGACTTAGTCTTATTAGAATTAATTTGTAAATTGTACTTTTAATAAGCTAATAAATGGATATTAATTGTTAAAATCTTCATGCATGGAGTGCCAATATACTTGATTATCAAAAAGTAATTCGGTTACAAAATGAATAATATCGAAACAAAATGGTTAAAAGATTTTTTAGCGCTCAGTGATGTCCGAAGTTTTTCTCAAGCTGCTGAAATTCGTAATGTCACGCAACCCGCATTTAGCAGACGAATAAAATCACTTGAATCTGAGTTAGGTGTTGAACTGGTTTTCAGAGGGAAAACGCCAATTGAACTGACTGTCGCCGGGCGACAATTTAAATCAACAGCAATTTCAATTCTGGGGCAGCTTGAAGAAGAAGCCAACCGTCTCTCAGGAAGCCTATCTCGTGGATGCCATACCGTCAGGTTGAGTGCCGTTCATTCTATCGCAATTACATTATTACCCAAATTGCATGAGAGTCTTTTTAAACCAAGGCAGAACAGTACCCGTTTAGCTGTCGTTGCAAATGAAGTGAAAGATGGAGTTGATCTTCTCGTGGATGGAAAATGTGATTTTCTGTTTTCATTTTACGAAGATAAATTACAGGTTTCACCCTACCGATCCATTTATTTAGGTAAGAGTTACCTGTACTGTGTTTCCGGAACGGATGGTAAGGGTAATCCACTGTTTAGTTTAGATAACGATGATAACGCTCAAGTTCCCTGTCTTGACTATACTCCGGAAAGTTATATGGGAAGAATTATTCAGAGGAATAATGCCCAGCTGACTCAAAATAGTATTTGTTCCGCTTCCATGACCAACTTTATAAAAGCTCTCGCTTTAAATGGGCAAGGGGTTTGCTGGCTGCCGGATTACTCTATTCGCAAAGAGTTAGAAGAAAAAAAATTGGTGATTCTTACAGAGAGAAAGCCAATCGCTATGGAGTTGTATATTTACCGGTACCACACAAGACTTCATGAAACCTGTGAAACTATTTGGAATGAATTAAAGCAGATATGCCCAATTAAGGACCTTTGTGGAACGTTGTTGGTTGGGTAAGGTTATTTGTGGATACAAAGATTAAAAAGCCTCGTATGAGGCTTTTTAAGTCTGTGTTCTTTTCGTGTATTCGTTTTAATACAAAGAAAAATTCTTTTGAATGACTTTGTAGTTTTTGGTTTCAAGCAAAGACAGCATCAAAAGAATACGTGCTTTCTGAGGGTTTAGTGTACCGGATGCGACAAAGCCGTATTTATCATCATTGACTTCTGCATGCAGTGTCGTTGAACCGCTACCGGTTCTTGAGCTACGTACGACGACAATGCCGTTTTTACTGGCCTTTTCTAATGCGTCAAATACAGTGTGATACATGTTACCGTTTCCGACTCCGGCACTGACAATGCCATCAAATTTCGACTGAGTATATGCCTGAACCGGCAGAGCCGATGCGTTAGCGTAGTTATAGACAATACCAACCTTGGGTAAATGGTTGATTTTGGATACATCAAAAGGGGTTTGAGTGGTGTGTCGGTGACGGGGTGCCCGGTCGTACTGAACATCGCTGTTATGAATATAACCTATAGGGCCGTAGTTGGGTGATTTGAATGTCTGGACTGATGTTGTGTTTGATTTTGTGACATCACGAGCATCAAATACTGCGTCATTCATAGCAACCACGACACCCTGACCATAAGAATCTTTGTCTGTTGCTGTGACAACTGCATTGTAAAGGTTCATTGGACCATCTGCACTTTTGGCGGTAGAAGGGCGCATAGAGCCAACCAATACCACTGGTTTATCGCTTTTTATTGTCAGATCAAGAAAATAGGCAGTTTCTTCCATGGTATCTGTACCATGTGTAATCACAACACCATCAATATCGTCTCTTTTCAGTAAGGCATTAACACGCTTTGCCAGTTTCAACCAAACTTCGTCATTCATGTCCTGAGAACCAATGCTAACCACTTGTTCTCCGGTGATGTTTGCTAACTTTTCGATTTCAGGAACCGCTGCTACCAATTGTTCTACGCCAACTTTACCTGCCGTATAGCTGGAATCTGTCGCACTTTGTCCGGCTCCTGCGATGGTGCCGCCTGTCGCTAAAATGGCAATATTAGGTAGTTCACCGGCTGTAGTAAAACAGCTAAAACAAATTGAACTCAATAAAAGACTCTTGCCCAAAGACGTTTTCAACATAGATTGCATCCTTATAAATATGAAAATGCCAGCGGCAATTCGCTGGCATTTTTCAGGGGTTATTTGTATAAATTTGCTGTATATTTCGGTTGCATAAAGTTTGATGCGGATAAGATCTGGTCAAGCTCCGCTTCGCCCAGAAGCTTCCTTTCCAGAACCACTTCACGGACACTCTTACCGGTTTGAGCGCATATTTTTCCGACGATATCACCTTCGTGGTGACCGATGAACGGATTAAGATAAGTGACAATTCCAATTGAGTTCAGAACGTAGTTTTCACAAATCTCACGGTTAACCGTAATTCCTTTGATACATTTATCTGCCAGAGTCAGGCATGCATTATTTAATAAAGAAATGGATTCAAATATAGCCTGACCAATAACCGGTTCCATTACATTAAGCTGTAACTGTCCTGCTTCAGCGGCGAAAGTCACGGTTGTGTCATTACCAATAACTTTGAAGCATACCTGATTTACGACTTCAGGTATTACTGGGTTTACTTTTGCCGGCATGATTGAGGAACCCGCCTGTAATTCAGGAAGGTTGATTTCATTCAGTCCGGCTCTTGGTCCTGAAGAAAGTAAACGCAGGTCATTACAAACCTTGGATAATTTAACGGCAAGCCGTTTTAGCGCAGCATGAACAGTAACATAGGCACCGCAATCAGAAGTCGCTTCAATTAAGTCTTCAGCCGGTGTACAGTTAAAGCCTGTAAATTCAGCCAGATAATGCACAGCAAGTTCCTGATATCCTTCAATGGCATTCAGGCCAGTGCCGATAGCGGTTGCCCCCAGGTTGACTTCAAGCAGAAGATCAACGGTATTTTTTATATTTTTAAGTTCTTCTTTTAGCAATGTTGAGTAAGCATGAAACTCCTGACCGACAGTCATTGGGACAGCATCCTGAAGCTGAGTTCGGCCCATTTTCAGAATGTCTTTGTATTCATTGCTTTTTTCATCGATTTCGTGTTGAAGATATTCGATGGATTTGATCAGATTCATCACGCTGCTGTAGACCGCAATACGGAAACCGGTAGGGTAAGCACAGTTAGTTGACTGACTTTTGTTCACGTGATCGTTAGGGTTGATGATATGATATTCACCTTTCTTATGCCCTTTCAGTTCAAGTGCAATATTGGCGATAACTTCATTGGCATTCATGTTGACGGAAGTACCTGCGCCGCCCTGATACACATCGGAAATAAAGTCATTGATGCATTTATTTGATACTAATACGGCATCACAGGCTTTTAAAATATAGTTTCCAATTTCTTTTGGAATGGTACCGAGTTCCATATTGGCTTTTGCTGCTGCTTTTTTGGTGAAAATAATACCTTTCACTAAATCAGGAACATCTGCGATGGTAGTAGATGAGATATTAAAGTTTTTGCGTGCCCGCAGACTGTGAATGCCATAGTATGCAGATGCAGGAACCTGCATTTTCCCTAATAGATCTTCTTCCGTTCTAAATTCTTCTTTGGTCGCTAACATTTTGTTACCTTTTACTGGATTGCTAACATGTGTGAATAACATAATCCTGATTTATTTAATTAGGAAATGCCGAAATATTAGCTCTGATAAATATTCTGCATGAGCTGCAGTTCGTAGCTTAAAAATGTTATTGATACTTTGACTTTCGTCAATTTGGCCTATGCGATATTTTTATTGATGGTAAATATTAGGCATTTCAAATTTTGGGTTTCTATCGGTTATTTTAATAATACTTTGATGAGTTTTTTATATTTTGTGACATTTTTAATTATTAAAATAATAACGATTAAGGAATCTACCCCATGTTATTTGTTCAAGTTTTACTGCTGTTGGGATGTATTATCCTGGCAGCGAAATTAGGCGGTGTCGGTGTTGGATTAGCCGGCGGATTAGGAATGGTTGTGGCCGTTTATATATTGGGATTAGCTCCCGGAAATATCCCTGTTTCTGTTATTTTGATTATTATGTCCGTTATATTAGCACTTTCCGTAATGCAGGAAGCCGGCGGAATGAAATACATGGTTAAGTGTGCGGAAAAATTATTAAGAAATAATCCCAGATATATTAACATTATTGCACCTGCAACTACGTTTGTTTTAACTACTTTGGCAGGTACCGGATACACCGCTATGTCTGTTTTAAATGTTATACAACAAGTCGCGAAAGATAATGGTGTAAGGCCAAGTCAGCCACTGAGTTCTTCGGTTGTTGCGTCACAGATTGCGATTACGGCGTCTCCAATTTCCGGTGCAACAGCGGCGATGTATGTTGTCGTGGAAAAAATGGGGGTCAGCTTTGTTGACGCAATGGCTGTGATTTTCCCATCCGCATTATTTGGTTGTATCGTTGCGGCATTTGTTGCCAGCAGACAAGGTTGTGAATTAAAAGACGATCCCATTTATCTTGAACGCGTGAAAAATGGTTTGGTTAATTTAGATGATATTGAAGATACCGATGAACCTATAACACCGGAAGCGAAACGTTCGGTTTTCTTTTTCCTTGGGGGCGTTATCTTTATTGTTGCTATGCTGATGTTTAAGTCTGTTATCGGTCATCATTTAGGTTCAAAAGACATTATTATTATTACGATGTTTTTTGTTTCTCTGGTAATGGCTGTATTTTGTAAAGTACCGCTAAACCGGATTAAACAGGCACCAATTTTTCGCGATGGGGCTGAATCAATCATTGTCATTTTGGGTATAGTATGGCTGAGTTCAACTATTATCGGGGCTCATATCGGTCAGATTAAAGATATTGCGGCAACGGTTTTGCATCATTATCCGTTTCTTCTGTCTCTGGTGTTTTTTTGTACCAGCGCTCTATTGTTCAGTCAGGGAGCGACCAGTGCACTTCTTATCCCTATAGCGGCTTCAATTGGTGTCGATGCCGGAACCATTCTGGCAAGCTTCATTGCGGTCAGTGCCTTGTATATTACCAATATTTATCCGACCACCGCATTTGCTATCGCAACGGATGATACCGGTTCGTTTTTGAGCCGGAAATGGAATGGGTCTTTCATTGTGAATCATCCTTTCTTCCTGCCCGGAATTTCCGGCATTATTGCTGCGGTTCCGTTCGGATTTTTACTTGCTACCGTTTTTGTTCACTAAAATGTGTTAGCTGTCTTATTCAGGTTAGTCTTGACAAAATTGCGCACCGCAACTAAATTTGGTTGCGGTGCGCAATTTTATGTAAGGATTATGCCAAATGAAGGATTCATTATTACGTCAGTATTCCCGTCAGATGGTTCGCCTGCTCGGAATGCTGGATAAACAGTGCGGAATGCTCCACGTTACTCCCGTTCAGGCTCATGCTTTGGGAGAAATTCGTTTACAGCCTATGTCTGTCAACCAGCTATCTGAGCAGTTGGTTGTGGATAAATCTAACGCCAGCCGGACGGTGTCCGGTCTTGAGAAGGCAGGGTTAGTGTCTGTTCAGCCAGACCCGCGTGATAAAAGACGCCAGGTTGCCGACATTACTGCTGAGGGATGCGCTGTGCTTGAACAGTTAGACCGGCAGCAATCTGATTTTTTTTCCCGGGTGATAGGGCAGTTAAGTGAATCCGAGCAGCAGCAGGTAAAGCTGGGAATGGAAAACTACCTCAAAGGTCTGGTGAAAGCATTCCAGTCAGAAAATTATATTATCCGCCCGGTGACACCCGGCGATAACGCAGATATTGCTTCTGTTATACGCAAGGTATCGGCTGAATATGGATTAACGCCGGACAAAGGTTATGGCGTATCTGATCCGACGTTGGATGATATGTACAACGTTTACAATAAAACCGGATCAGGGTATTGGGTGATTGAACAGGAAGGAAGAGTGATTGGTGGCGGTGGATATGCACCTTTGAAAGGAAATGAAGCGTATTGTGAGTTGCAGAAAATGTATTTTTTACCGGAAGCACGGGGACACGGATTAGCAAAGCGTATCGTCGGTATGATGGAACTACAGGCAAAGGCATTGGGATATTCTGCCTGTTATCTTGAAAGTACAGAAAGCCTTAAAGAAGCTATAACATTGTATGAAAAGCTGGGATTTGAGCATATTGATACACCTTTAGGACATACCGGACATGATGCATGTGAAATTGTTATGGTAAAGCCAGTATAGAAATTCGTCCGTTTTTATCGCTATTGTATGAGAATTATCCGGAACTGCTTTTTTAACTTACATAAATATTAATAGCAATTGTAATAAGAATTGTTATCAGTTATCTTTGCCGGAACTGTAACTATTTATTCATGATATTGATGTTTATTTCTCGTAATATTCTGGCATCGTTTATGTTGCCAGTAATTGGTACTTGCTCTTTTTCTGTATTAGCAGAACAAACGGCGACAGTAAATGAAACGACAGAGAAGACCACTGACTCTACGTCAAAGGCTGAATCAAATGATTCGAATACAACGGATACCAGTGATGTTGTTGTGTATGGCCGTGCGCTTTCTTTATACCGCGAGCAGGAATCGTCTCTGGCGACCAAGACGCCGACCGACATCGATAAAATTCCTCAGTCGGTTCAGGTCTTACCCCGCCAGCTTATTGAAGATCAGGGCGCAAGGGAGATCACGGATCTTTATCGTTCTATCAGTGGATTAAGTGCGTATAACTATTCTTATGTTACATTTCGTGGATTCCGTCAGGATGAAACGTTGTTCGATGGTGTCAGAGGGAATCCGTTTGAGGGTTTTTCAATCCCACAATTGTTTAATATCGAACGGGTTGAGGTGCTCAAAGGTCCGACCGCCGCTCTCAATGGTGGTGGCGAGCCGGGAGGTGTCATTAATTATGTGACGAAAAAGCCAACTGCCGATACTCAGAGAAAAGTAAGTGTAACGGGCGGAAATGAAGATTTTGCCAGCGGTAGTGTTGAGTTGTCCGGTTCCGCCAATAAGCAACAGACGCAAAGGTATCGTATTGGTGTTTACCAGGATCATGAAAATCCATCCAGAAAGAATACCGACGTAAGAAACCGTATTATCGATCTGGGCTATGAAATTGATGTGTCGGATTATACTACCATTGGTTTGCAGTTTATGGATGTTCAGCAACATAATGGTGGTTATCGTCTGCGGGGAATACCGGTTGATGATAGCGGAAATTTCCTGACTGATACCGACTGGAATGCTAACGAAGCATCAGACTATCAGACGCTTGATGCTCAGGTATATCAGGCGCGGGTTGATCATTATTTTAATGATAACTGGAATGGCAACCTGACACTGCGTTATTACGAGAATACTGAGAAGCAGCGCTATCACGAACCAAATGGTTTGGTGGATACTGACTCCGATGGTATTTACGACGAGACAAAACGTCAGTTACGGGATCAGTTATGGGAACATAAAGCCGGCTCGATGACAGGGAATTTAATTGCAAATTATGGCGATCATACTGTATTGATGGGCGCGGATTATTATCAGCTCAATACGCACTATGTCTACTACCGGGGGAATGCCACAAATCTTAGCCTGACGGATCCGGTCTATGACGAGGATACCGGAAGTGTGTCGACTTCTCTGAATAAAGAAACCAAAACCCGTTCTGAAAGGTATGGTGTTTATTTACAGGATCAGTGGGATATTACATCAAAACTAAATCTTGTCAGTGGTCTTCGCTGGGATGGGTTCAGCGATCATATTGATGATCTAAAGAATAATTCGACGGATGATTATACTGGAGGTGGATTGTCCTATCGTTTGGGATCGACTTATGAACTCACCGGCGATTTTCATCCGTATGCAGTTATTGCTACCGGGTTTGTTCCTCAGGATGCTGCTAAACAGGGGGGAGCTTCCGGAGGGCCATTTGATCCGGAAGAGAGTCTGATGAAAGAAATTGGTGTCCGGAGTTACTGGCTGGATAACCGGGTTAACGTTAATCTGGCAGCGTACCACATTATTAAAGAGAACGTTCTTCAGGAAGATCCGGAGGACTCTGACAAATATGTGGCGTACGGTAAAGTCCGCAGTCAGGGTATTGAGATGGATATGCTGGCGGATATCACGGAAGACTGGGCTGCTAACCTATCTTACGCCTATAACGATACCAGAGTAAAACAGGCTTACGATGGCATCAGCCGTACCGTCGGTACCCGGTTTGCCAATGCACCGCATCACCAGCTTGGTGCGTGGACGCGTTATGATGTTGTAGCGTTGAATTCTTCAGTTGGTTTCGGAGCCAGTTACGTTAGTGAGCAGCTCAGCCAGGACGGACAACGGGTTAAGCCATACACTATCTACGATGCGTCATGGCAAACTAAAATCGAAGATTGGACAGTTCAGCTTAATGTAAAGAATCTGTTCGATAAAGAATATGCTATCAGTGGGTTTCTGGAAAGAACCGGTCACTTTGTCGGGGAAGGCCGTCGTATCTATCTGACGGCCAGTTATGACTTTTAATCAGTGATGCGCAAGGTCTGGCGATATGCCAGGCCACTTTCTGATATCCGGACAAAGTAAGAAGGATTAATCTGATGAGAAAAACACTTGGTTTCTTTTTCTGTTTTGTGTTGTTGTTCTGTGGTGAAGTGGCCGTAGCTAAAGCGGTTACCGTCGTGGACAGTCATGGTCGGTTTTCCATTGATTATCAGCCTGAACGTATTGTTGCTCTGGAATTTTCGTTTGTTGATGCACTTGTCTCTGTGGGGCTCAGTCCGGTAGGTATTGCGGATGACAATGACCCGGGTCGTTTGTTGCCAGAGATAAAAGAGAAACTCAGTCACTGGCAGTCTGTCGGAACCCGCTCTCAGCCTAGTCTGGAAGTCATTGCTTCCCTGAAACCTGATCTGATTATTGCCGATGTGGATCGCCACTCCGGAATCTATAGTGATCTGAATAAAATCGCCCCGACTTTGCTATTGCCATCAAGACGCGAAACGTATCAAAGCAACCTTAAATCCGCTGAGATTATCGGAAAAGCAGTTGGAAGAGGGAACGAAATAGAGCAGCGGTTGCGTCAGCATAATAAGGCTATGAATCATTATAAGCTTTTGTTTAAAAAAGCAGGTCTGGCGCATAAATTTGTTCAGTTCGGTGTCGCAAGAGAAAACGGGTTTTACGCACATTCTGAGGATTCTTACGCTGGCGGCGTACTCCATACACTGGGATTTGAAGGGGCGGCCGCACTACATAATGAGAAAGCTTCCCGTCAAATCAGCTTTGAACAACTGTTGGCCATCAATCCTGATTATCTTGTCGTGGGAGATTACGTTTCTGACAGCATTATAAAAAAATGGGAAAAACAGTCACTGTGGCGTGTGCTAAAAGCAGTACAAAGTCATCATATTTATCATGTAAACGGTAATTTATGGTCCCGGTGCCGGGGAATCATGGCTGCCGAAGCCATGGCTAATGATTTAATGCAACTGGCATCAGGCAGAAATTCCTAACATGGTACGGTACGTTTTTCAGTGTCTTGTGATGGCCCTGGTCACTTTGATGTTATCGTGGTGGGGGCTTTTTGCCTTTTCCTCATTTCCCATTTCCCCTGCGGATGCGTTAGCGGGCCTCTTTTCTCCGTCAAGCGGCCGCACGGCTCAGATTTTGGTTCATGAAGTCCGGCTTCCCCGGGTGATAGTTGCCTTGATGGTCGGGGCAAATTTAGCGTGCGCCGGTGCATTAATGCAGGCCCTGACTCAGAATTCTCTGGCTTCGCCGGGGCTGTTCGGCGTAAATGCCGGGGCGGCGATGGGCGTGGCATTCGTTTCTACGTTTTGGGTCTCTGACAGCCCGGTATCGGCGACGGTTGCCGCTATTTTTGGCGGTGGCGGTGCATGGGCGTTGGTCATGATTCTTGGCGGTGGCTGGCGTCATGATGTCAAACGGAGCCAACTGGTTCTGGCCGGGATCGCGATTTCAGCGTTATGTGGCGCCGTAACGAAAGCGTCGGTTTTGCTGGTCGAAGAACAGGCATCCAGTGTCATGGTCTGGCTGGCCGGTTCTTTTGCCAGTGTGGCATGGGACACGGTTTTTTGGTTGTTCCCGGTGTCGCTGCTGGCGCTGATCGTCAGTCTGGTGATTGCGCCGAAACTGAATCTGATGTCGATGGGTGAGGAGCGGGCTGTCACGCTCGGCGTGAATCTGATGTCTTTGCGTCTGATCATCAGCCTGCTGGTTCTGGTGTTGGTCGGAGGGAGTGTCAGTGCTGTCGGTTCTATTGCCTTTGTGGGGTTAATGGTGCCACATATTTGTCGTTTTCTGTTCGGGTATGACTACCGGAAGCTGCTTCCGCTCTGTGTGTTATCCGGCGGGTTGCTTTGTGTGGCTGCCGATATTGTCAGCCGGGTGGTCAGTTTCCCGGTCGAAACCCCCGCCGGTGCCGTACTGGCGTTGATTGGTGCCCCCGGATTTCTCTATTTGGTCAGGAGAAAATCATGAGAAAATCAATGATCACAGGTGTGATTTTATTGGCAATCATCATGATTTCAGTGGCCAGCCTTTTGTACGGTGCCGTTCATCTGTCTGGTCATCAGGTATGGCAGGGATTATTTTCAGGCAGCGAGCATTATTTTACTATTCACGAATACCGGCTCCCCCGTCTTTTTCTGGCTGTGATTGTCGGAGCATTGTTGGCCGGAGCCGGGACACTGGTTCAGGGGGTGATCCGAAATCCACTGGCTTCGCCGGATATTTTAGGCATCAGTCACGGGGCCGGGCTGGCGGCTGTGTTGTGGATGATTGTTCGGCCGGGTACATCCGTGTACTGGTTGCCCTTTGTGGCACTGGCTGGCGGATTATCTGCTGCGATGATTCTGTTATTGCTGTGCCGGCATTTTATTCAGCCCGTCAGGCTGGCCCTGACCGGTGTCGCCTTGTCGGCTTTACTTGGCTGCGCCATCGATTTTTTATTGCTAACGCAACCGATGGAAATCAATAATGCATTGCTCTGGCTGACCGGCAGCCTGTGGGGAAGAAGCTGGAATCACATTTTGATGCTTGCTCCCTGGCTGGCTACGATTCCTTTTGCTTTGTGGCGTTGTCACTCCCTGAATTTGCTGACTCTGGGGGACGATAAGGCCAATACATTAGGCGTATCAATCACAAAAACCCGGTTGTGGTTTCTGGGGATCGCCATTATCTGGACGTCGGCCAGTGTTGCTGTGGTCGGGCCTTTGAGTTTTCTTGGGCTGGTTTCTCCGCATCTGGCGAGACAAATGGTGGGAGGCCGGCATCAGATCCTGTTACCTGTCTCAATGCTGATTGGGGCGTTGTTGCTACTGAGCGCCGATTTTCTTTCAAGGGTAGCTCATCCGCCATTGGAACTTCCCGCCGGTATTCTTACCGCGGTGATTGGAGCGCCATATTTTCTCTATCTTTTGACCCGGTTGAAATAATGAAACAGATTACGACGGAAAAATTAACGGTTGGTTATCAGAAAAAAGTGGTTGTGGACGATGTGTCTGTTGTGATCCCGACTGGCAAAATAACGGCGTTACTGGGCCCGAATGGTTGTGGAAAATCCACGTTTCTTAAAACATTGGCCAGAATACTTAAACCTGTGTCAGGGCACGTTCTTATCGAGAGTCAGAATGTAGATGATTTGTCATCGAAAATGTTTGCCCGCCAACTGGCCTTGTTACCTCAGTCTCAGTTACCGCCTGAAGGCATTACCGTCAGAGAAGCGGTCAGTTACGGACGCAGTCCGTACAGCGGAATCTGGGGACAGCTCTCTGAAAAGGATTGGCAGTACGTTGATTCGGCGATGAAGGCAACCGGCATTACTGAGCTGATGGACAGGAAAGTAACGGATTTATCCGGAGGGCAATGCCAGAGAGTCTGGCTGGCCCTGACGCTTGCTCAGGATAGCGACTACATTCTGCTTGATGAACCAACGACTTATCTGGATCTCAATCATCAGGTTGAGCTGATGAAATTGTTGCATACGCTTAAAGCGCAGAAAAAAACCATTGTTACTGTGTTGCATGATATCAATCAGGCCTGCCGTTACTGTGATCATCTGATTGTGATGAAAGATGGACAGGTGATGGATGAAGGTTCCCCTGAATCGGTGCTGACAACCGATCTGCTATCTTCGGTGTTTTCTCTGGACGCGGAAATTCACCGGGACCCTGTCGCCAGAACACCGGTTTGTGTGGTGAGATAGGCCGGTTTGATGACTACACTTCACATGCCCCGCCTTGCCTAAATCACCATCAACTCGCTGCAAAAACCATCACCAAAGGTCAACAGACCCTAAGCTGTTCATTAATCCACAGTGAGAAAGCGTTAAATCTTGGCCGGACTTCATGCCCTTTCGGACAAATTAAATCGTAACCCAGTCCTGAGTCGACCGTTTCCAGAGGGGCTATCAATTCTCCGCTGTCAAGGTAGGGTTTGATCAGCTGGTAACGCCCCATGGCAATCCCCATTGAGTTTTTGGCTGCCAGCATCGTGAGTTCTTCATGGTTAAAAACGTACTTTTTACTCATTACATCAATCTTTCTGTTGGTTTCTTTCAGCCATGTTTGCCATTCTGCCTGTGGGGAGAGAAATTCCAGTGATTCGGTACAGTGCAGGAAGCAGGCTTCCGATAATTGTTTATCACCGGTGTTCAGATTGAGTGACCGGGCGTATTGAGGCGTACAAACCGGAACCAGAGTTTCATCAAATAACCGCTGGTGGTAAAAGTCGGCGTGGGTGGCATCACCGTAATAAATGGCCAGATCCACCGGTTGATTCTGAAAATCCAGTTTACTGGCCTTAACCCGGATTTTGACATTCAGGTTAGGATATCTGGACTGAAAAGACGCTAACCGGGGCATCAGCCACAGATGAGCAAACGTTGGGGCGATGCCGATGTAGAGCTCTCCGCGTAATTCGTTAAAGCGAATGTCTTCAATTTCAGAAAAAACGGTGTCCAGTGACGTATTCAGGACACCTAAAATCCGTTTCCCTTCTTCGGTCAGTTCCAGCTTTCTTGTTAAGCGAACAAAAAGCTTAAAGCCCAGTTCCTGTTCCAGTTTTTTGATGCGTTGACTGACTGCACCCTGCGTCAGACACAACTCTTCGGCGGCAAGGGTAAAACTTAAAAATTTAGCGGCAACACTGAATGAATACAGGTTGGCAATGAGCGTTTGTTTGTTATCCATGATGCTAAGCTTATGTATTAGTCTCGCTAATACATACTAGCGAATATTTGGTTTGTTAGCGATTGAAATTTACTGTGAAATTAACCTGACTTATCCATAAGGCAGGGGAACACTATGAACAAGCAGCTAAAAATCGCGGTTATCGGTGCCGGATCCAGTTATACTCCGGAGCTTATCGAGGGACTTTTAAAAAGAAAGCATGAGTTACCGGTAGCCGAATTGTGGTTAGTTGATATCGAAGATGGGCTGGAAAAAGTGACGATTATCGCCGATCTTACCCGTCGGATGATTCAGCGTGAAGGATTAGAAATTCGGGTTGAAGTGACTCTGGACCGAAAAGCGGCATTAGAGAACGCGGATTTCATCTGCTCTCAATTCCGGGCGGGGTGTCTGGACGGGCGCATTCGTGATGAACGGATTTCTTTAAAATATGGGATGATTGGTCAGGAAACTAATGGGCTAGGTGGATTTGCCAATGCTTGCCGAACCATCCCTGTTGCTCTGGATATTTGTCGTGAAATAGAGCAGCTATGTCCGGATGCATGGTTACTGAACTTTACCAATCCTTCCGGGATGGTGACGGAAGCCATTTTAAAACACACCAATGTGAAAGCGGTTGGTTTGTGTAATGTCCCGGTGATAATGCAAAAAGGCGTTGCCAGATTACTTAATGCCGATGAAAACGAGTTTGTTATGCAGGTAGCCGGGTTGAATCATCTCATCTGGGCTCGTCAGATCTTACATCAGGGTGTTGATAAGCTGGATATTGTGGTTGACGAAATTCTTAAGGGCCGGGATTACCTGGTTCCGAGCAACATTCCTCCTTTTGCGTGGCCGGAAGATCTTCTGAGAAACATGAAAATGATCCCCTGTGCGTACCTTCGTTATTATTACCTCAGTGATGACATCATGCGTCAGGAAATGGCCGAAGCGGATGGCGAAGGAACCCGTGGAGAAGTCGTGAAAGCCATGGAACGTAAGCTGTTCGATATTTATAAAAATCCGTCGCTGAATGAAAAACCCAAAGAATTGGAAAAACGGGGTGGTCAGTATTACTCTGAGGCCGCATGTGAGTTGATGTCATCGATTTATAACGATAAGCGCACCATCATGCATGTAAATACAAGAAATAACGGGGCGATTAATGATTTGCCTGATGATTGTGTTGTCGAGGTGAGTTCTGTTATCACAAAGAGCGGACCACTTCCCCTGAATGTTGCCCCTTTCCCGACGGATACATTACGCATGATTCAACTGATGAAAGAATACGAGTCACTGACCGTTAACGCTGCGGTCACGGGCAATCTGAATGATGCAAAAAGGGCGCTGATCCTGAATCCGATTGTGAATACCGGAATGGTTTTGGATGACGCATTGATGGAGACGGTGCGAGAAAATGCGGCTTACCTGCCACAATTTCAGCATTTACTGAATGAGAACTGATTGTTTAATAATGTGAAACAGAGTGTTCCTGCATCCGGTCTGGTTTGTTCTCCCGGTTTTCGTAAGATATCTCCAGACCTTCTGAAGACGTTGTATTCAGAGGCGTTGGTATAAAATACATTATCAATTGAGGAGAACAATCTATGTTTATCGTTTCTTTAACTTATGTCTGCGAATTAACGAAAGTTGACCAGTTTGTGGGAGAACACCGGGATTATCTGGATAAGCAGTATGCGTCGGGTGTCTTTCTGGCTTCTGGCCGGAAAGAGCCTCGTAACGGTGGCGTTATTCTGGCTAATGCGGAAAGCAGAGCAAAACTGGATGTATTATTAGAGCAGGACCCGTTTTATCAAAATGGTGTTGCAAAATATGATGTCATTGAGTTTATTCCTTCTAAAACCTGTCCTGAACTTGATTTTTTACGTCAGTAATTCAGGTTCTGAACCTGTCTGTTTTTAAACGATGAAGCCTATGAAATGGGCAGGTTAAGTTTGTCCATACAGAATTTATTCGTTTTATGCATGATCGTTCCAGCTTATTTCGGTGATTTTCTAGCCGCTGTCATTTCTGATTCATTTATATGCCTTAAATTACATATTGAACATTCATCTAAGGAAGAACAGGAGCAGATCGATGGCGGCAGTGACAGCAAGAAAAATGGGTTATGACGAAGATTTTTTAGATGGCTATACGATAGCAATTCCAACGCCGAGTGCAGAATTGTCATCCGAAATTCTATTTGATGCAGATCTGAGAGACGGCTACATCCTGGATTATGAGAAGTATTCGGTGGTAATGAATGCCGACCCGCAAAAACGTTCGGCAGCCGTTGTGGCATTTATGTTTGATCAGGAAAAGTTTAAGCAAACAAAGCGGGCCAGACGCTGGCAACTGGATAGCCGGATTGGTTACGATGACCAACTGGATAATGATTACTACATCAATAATCCCTGGGACAGAGGCCATTTAGCCCGCCGTTCAACTGCCGGATGGGGAGATACCCGAACAGAAGCACAGCGAAGTGCGAACAGCACGTTCTTTTATACTAATGCCGCTTTACAGCATTGCTGTCTTAATCAGGACGAGTGGCTGGCTCTGGAAAATTCCGCTAAAGAATGGGATATGGATTCAGACGGTAAAATTCTGAGTTTTAACGGGTGTATTTACGGTGACTATGACCGGACCATTCAGCCTCAGGGCAGAGATATCGTCCGCATTCCTTCTGCTTTTTTTAAAGTGCTTGCATACAAAAACAAAAAGGGTCAGCTTGAATGCCGGGCATTTATTGTCGAGCAGGACAGCTTTAGCATGAAAGATAAGAATGCGTCTTCTCAGCCCAGTTTTGATTCAATGACTTATCAGGTGTCTCTGATGGAAGTGGAAGTTCAGACCGGGTTGGTATTTGATGAGCAGCTTTATGAGGCTAATCCACTGAAATACAATGCCCCGGATCCGGATAACAGTCTTAATATTGTTCATACTCCTGAACGTATCGAAGTCTTTAATCCATCGGATGTCATTGGTCATGGTGATACACGGCAAACCGTGAAAGATGATATTGTTGATATTTTTATTACATTGCTGAATCTTAGTGAACAGGAACCGGCTCTGACATTGATGAATATGGGAACTCAGCCCATCGATATCAGTGGTTGGTTTGTGTTATCGGGAAAGGGTAAACAATTTGCTGTTCCTGCGGTTACATTGAATTGCGGTGAGTCGGTGAATATTCTGCTGACCGGCTACGACCCGAAAGACAACAGTATGTTGGTTTTGAAGGACAGCCATGATGCCCGTATTGATTGGGTGCATTATGAACCTACAGGGCTTAATACCGATATCATCCGGTTCGTGACACCGGCCCGGCTTTTAGAATAGTCCGGTTTAACCACTATCTGATCATCTGTAGATAGTCAGATAGTGGTTGTTTCTGGTGGTCGCGTGTGATTCAGTATTCAGAGGGTCCCGGTTTCTACATATGTATCCTTTAATTCGTTGACTGGAAATTTGTACTGCTATTTTTATTTTTTGGAGAAGTGATAAATGATTGAAATTAAGTCCCCGCAGATTACCGACGCTCCGGTTATTTCAGATTTGTTAGCATCTCTTGGTTATCCGGGTACTCAGCCTTTTATTGAACGCAGAATTGAACAGTTGTTGGCTCATCGTGATGCTGAGCTACTTGTAGCCGTTGATGATGGAAGCATTCTGGGGGTTATCTCTCTGCACTTTATTCCTCAGATTGCTCTGGCTGGTGACTATTGCCGTATCAGTGCGTTATGCGTATCGGAAGAAGCCCGTAATGGCGGAATCGGTGCACTGCTTGAAGAAAAAGCCGTGGAACTCGCGAAACAACGGGGTTGTGATCGTATGGAAGTGCACAGTCATTCCCGGCGTGTGGATGCGCATCGTTTTTACTACCGGCAAGGGTACGTTGATTCCCCCAAATATCTGTGTAAGTCTTTGACGGATTAGGGGTTAATGATGGCGTTATTTTGAGCCGGGAACGGGGCATTTGGCCAGAGAGAGCTGTTTGATAAAATCGATAAACACCTGTTCCCGTTTGGATGGTCTCGGGTTGATATGCACCACGAACATGGGTAACGGTGGTGGCATGTATTCCGTCAACACATTGACCAGTTTTCGGTCCTCAATTGCCTGCCCGACAGTAAAATCCGGCAGATAGGCAATCCCTAATCCGTTGAGTGCCATCTGGTATAAATCCAGACTGTTATTAATTCTGGTCTGTCCGAATACGGGCATATCGACCTCTTTCCGGTCAATGGTATATCTCCATGCTTTCGATTGGTTGTCAAAATGTAGCAGGCAGTTGTGTTTATGCAGGTCATCCGGGTGTTGCGGTGTTCCGTGTTGATCCAAATAGGCTTGTGAAGCAACGGTATGTTTTCCCCAATAGCCAATCAATGTGTAGTAAAGCGTGGAGTCCGGGAGAGGCCCGCAATGCAGTGCCAGATCATATCCGTGACTAAAGAGTTCCAGTGAATGGTTACCGGCAATGATATCCAGAGTCAGGTTCGGGTGAGACCGGTAAAATTGCTCCAGTGCTGGTATCACGTGTAACTGACTGATGGAGTGAGGTACGCCGACCTTAAGATTGCCACTGAGGGTATTGTTTTCTCCTGAGATCTGATTCAGACACTGATCGTATAAACTGAGAATGTTTCCACAGTGGTCAAAAAACATCTGCCCTGAAACGGTCAGTGTAATTGAACGGGTATTTCGTTTTAACAATGAAGTCTTTAGCTGGTATTCCAGTTTATTAATATGACGGCTGACCATCGCTGGTGAGATATCTAACTCACTGGCTGCGGCACGAAAGCCGTTTTTTTTCACTACCATACAGAAGACTTTCATTGAGTCGATCATTGTGATAATTCCATGTCATTGGTTACCGGGCATCATCTTAACACTCAGTTATGAAAACCAGAAAATATATCTGCCGGTCAGCAAAGCCTCTGCTATGTCTGTATATTCAAAACGTTATTATTGCGAGGCTGTTGGCTCAAGTAAATTTTGGACGGAAAGCTCTTTCCCAAAATGTCTGACAATATGTTGGCTGAAATGTTTTTTCTGTGCATTGGAAAAAGCACCGGTTGCCTCGGTGATCACAAAGGTATTGTACCCTAAATCGTGTGCTGCCCTTAGTGTTGACTCGACACATACATGAGTCGCAAACCCGATCAAAATCAGGTTGTGAATGCGATTGTTTCTTAACACACTATCCAGATTACTGCCGGAAAAGGCACTGGCTCCGGTTCGCCCGGTAATGACATGCTCGCCGTTTTCGGGTTTAAAGTCAGGATGAATTTCTCCCTGAAATCCCTGCCAGGTTTTATTCGCCGGGATTGCATGTCTCATTCCATAGGAAGCATTACCAAAAATCAGATAGTTATTGTCCGGCTGCAGAGTAACATGAATAATGAGATACCCTTTTTCTCTGGATGCCGTCAGAACGTCTTTCGATTTTTCAATGGCACCGGCAAACGCCTCTTTGTCCTGCACCAATTTATTACGAAGGTTTCCCCGTTCACTTACCCATTCATTCTGGTATTCAATGAGTACCAATGCCGTCTGGTCGGGCTGCAAATCTACCTTTTCCATTGTGTCTTCTCCTGTTGGACTGTTTTTTACAGATTACGGCAGAGAGTGAATGGGTGCCTTATCAAATGTTAAGGGCTGTGTTTTAACCGGGAGAACGTCACGGGGCTCATACCTAAATAACTTGCGATTTGGTAGTCATTGATTCGGTTGAAGAGGCGGGATTCATTGGCCGCCAGATCCTGAATTCTTTGTTTTTTATTCAGGGTTAGTAAACGGTGTTCTCTGCTGACTTTTTCGTTAACCAGCCACTCAAGATAGCGAAGATAAAAGTATTCCCATGCATTGAATGATTCCAGTCTGGATTTGAAATCATGAAAAGGCAACTGTAAGACCCGGGTATGCTCGCAGGCTGCGATACCAAATAAACTGGGTTTATCCCGGGCAATGGGAGCGACAGGGAAAACCAGATGGTTTTCAAAGAAAAAAAGTTTATTACTTTCCTGTCCTTCCGGGGTCAGATAATACATGCGTATCGCACCATGTTGAATCAGGTAAACATGGTCAAAGATCTCACCGGTTTTCAGCAGGTGCTGATCTTTTTCATAGTCTGATGCTTTGAAAGATGAGAATAAGTGTTTTATTTCATTTGTACTTAAACCGGATTCAGTCAAGACGTTCTGGTAGTCTGGATAAGTCATGTTATTACACCTGATAGTAATTTTTATGATTAAATTTAAGGGGTTAAACTTACTAAAATATGAGGAAGATATGAAATCAGTGTATATGGTTAAACTTTGCGTTGAACGACTTTCTTACTCAGAAACAGAGATATAAATGCTCCGGCCAGTAAAGTGACAATAGGAAGCCATACAGAATCAATAAGTGAAATTGCATAATGTAAACGTAGACCATCAGCAGGAGAAATAACCAGTGGTGAGTTATCAATCGAATTAATGATATTTATATTTCTTAATCGGTCTTCTATTACAAAGGCAATAAGAGAATTACCTAACACAGCCCCCAGTATGCGAAATGTGTTAAAAACACCAGATGCGGCTCCTTGCAATGTTTCCGGTACATTTCTGGTTGCGTACGCGGCAAGAGGGGACCAGATAAAGGCGGCCCCTATTCCAAAAATACCATATCCAATTGTGATTAACCAAACGGGACGTTCGGGCATCATAGCCAGCATTAGGAATAAGGCACCAAATGCAGTCACTATAAACGCTGGAAAAACAACATATGGAGCAGTTACTTTCCCAATAATGCGTCCTACTTTGCTGGCTAATATAACACCACAAGCAGGCATTGAAACTGTCAGCATTGCTGTCGTCAGAGGCGAGCAGCCATCAATTCTTTGCAGAAAGTACATAACAGGAACAATTTGCGCGTTTACGGCAATAGAAATCATGAATAAAGAAAGGACGCTAATGGAGAAATCCTGCGTCCTAAACAGTGATAATGGAACCAAAGCTTCATTCTCACGGCTCTTTTGTGATTGGATAAAACAGAAAAGAGAAATGATAGAAATAGACAATATTGTCCATATAGCGATATTCCAGTGTAGTTCTTGTCCCTGTTGAATGGAGAACACCAAGCCAAATAATCCGATACCACTTAATAGAACTCCCGGTATATCGAACCTGTGAGAATTGGGGGAAAACTTAGGAATATACCGCAGAGTTAATGGAATAGCGATGATACCCAAGGGAACATTTACGAAGAAAATCCATTGCCATCCGAGAAAGGCAACAATAACGCCACCGAGTAATGGACCTGAAAATGTAGCTAATCCTGATACTGCTCCCCATGTGGCTAAAGCGGGACCTCTTGCACCAACAGGAAAAACCCTGTTTATCACGGAGAGTGTTTGTGGTCCCATTAATGCTGCTCCTATTCCTTGAAATACTCTGGCGACAATAAGAAGGGAAATCGTGTTTGATAAACCACATAAAATGCTGGAGAAGGTAAAAATGATAATGCCTAAAATGTATATGTTACGGGGGCTGAAGCGGTCTCCCAGCCGACCAGAAAGCAACATAGGGACTGAATAGGCAAGTAAATATGAACTGTTGACCCAAATGACAGAGTTGAGTGATGTCTGTAAAGCGATTTGAATGTTTGGCTGAGCAACTGCAATGATAGTGGTATCAAGCATAATCATAAAAAAACCAATGGAAACAGCCCAGAATGCAGGCCATGGTTTGATGCTCTCTGATTCAGAAAAAAATATATTTTCAGAACTCAACGCAGTGTCTGATTGTTCTATGTGTGACATTATACTTTCCTTAAAAACTATTTTTGGAAGCTATCTTCCTTCGCATGCAAAATAGCATCGAGTAATCCCGGAAACCGTTGTTCAATATCGGCTTTGCGAATGCTAATTAAGCGGGTACGGCCTTGAACTGATGTCGTTGTTAATCCGGCTTCGCGCAACACTTTCCAGTGATGAGATAGGGTTGCTTTTGTTAATTCCAAATCTTGTGCAACAACTCCACACTCGAAAGGTTCAGTATGTTGAGCAAGAACCCGTATTAAGTGCCGTCTCACAGGATCTGCCAGTGCAGATAATAATGAGGTCATATCAATTGAATCAGTCGTTGGCTGAGGAAGTCTTCTTTTCATAATGTCCTAATATTTTTTTGTATCTGTCTATTTTTTATCTGTTTATATAGTAAAAAGTTTTTATTACTTTATTAGATAGTTAGATAATTATCTAACTATCTAATAAAGTAATTCTGAACAGATGCTATGTCAAGAATCATTTTGGAGATAGTAACTCTCTTATCCGGTTATCATTTATAGGCTTATTATCGGATGGAAAGGGGATTAGGTAATACTGAAGAACGAAAATGCTTATGGTGTTAATACTGGACAACTGGTTCAGTTGTATCTGACATTTCGGGAGTTTGAGGTCCCTGAACCAGGCAGTTTTCGATAATTTTAGAAAAATCGGCAGGCTTATTGATGTAATAACCCTGGAAATGATTACATCCCATTTGATATAGCTTTTCAAGTTGCTCTTTTGTTTCTATGCCTTCTGCAACCACATCGTAATTGTATATTTGGGCGATATTAATGAATGACTGAATCAGGATGTCGTAGTGTGGTTCGCCTAATTTGGATACATAACTTTTATCAATTTTTATTTCGTTAGCCGGAAGTTTAAGCAATGATGGAAATGACGTGTAGCCGGTCCCGAAATCATCGAGAGAGATGGAGCATCCTAAATCTCGTAATTCTTTTATGTTTCTAATTTCATATGGATTGATATCAACAAAAAAGGTTTCTGTGATTTCTAAGCATAAAATAGAAGTATTGATATTATATATTTTTAGTAACTTTTTAAAGTTATCAATAAAAGAGTTATCCAGCATTTCTCTGAATGAAATATTAATCGAGAATCGAAGTTTTTGACCAATAATATCATTATATTGATTGATGACTTTAAATGTTTCTTCAATAACCCATAAGTCGATAGTTTTAATATACCCATATCTCTCGGCTATATTAATATATGTTTCCGGAGAATAAGCGGACAGATCCAAAGAGTGGCTTCTTAAAATTGTTTCAACACCGCTTATTTTCTTTTTTTTACGATTATAAATTGGCATGAATTGCAGGTAAAAACTATCTGTTCTCATAGACTTTTTCATACTATTAAGTATAAATAATTCTTCTCTGTGTACCTTTAATGGTTCAATGCCGTAGTGGACCAGCTTCTGAGAATGACTTTTAGCATAACTGGTGACAAGTTTACTGTTTTCAATCAGTTGCTGAGCCGTCTCTGGTATGTGTTCGGCATCGATAACACCAAGTACGATATCAAGTGAAAACTGTCCGGTGTTACTGATGTTTATACCAAGTGAACACAGGTCAAATAATAGGTTATAATTTTTCTTTGTAAATGGTTTACCTTCTTTTAATATTATGAATTCGTCATCATCGATCCGGTATACAACCAGCTCTTTTTTATTCAATTCAACAGTACAACGATGCCAGGTAAAATTAATGATATCTAATGTGGTTTTTTTGCCTATTTTTTCACATAAAGATTTGTAATTAATAATTTTCAAAGAATGTATCTGAAAATTCTTTTCTCTGATGTCTGAATAGTCTCTGACCAGTTTCTCTATGTTAAAAAATCCGGTTTCTTTATCGGTATAAAATATTTTTTTAGATTTCTTAAGGAGAATTCTGGTATGTAAAAAGTAATGGAATAATAGTGCGATAATTAATATTGGCCACAGAGCTGACATCCACTGATAGAGTTCTTTCTGGCTTATTTTATCGCCAACTAATGCCAGATTTTGTATCTTTAGTTGATAGCGGCTGGCATGAAGCAGTGGAATGTCACTGATATACACTTCCAGACTGACAACATTGTTCAAGTCCCGGTGGGAATGGTTATAAGGGATATCATATTTATTCAGCCACCAATTTTCGACATTGAAATCATTCAGGTTAAAAACGTGTATTTTCTCAGGATTGAATTTAACGGCCTGATATTTCGTATTCTCCATAGCCACTGATGGATTACTGGTGTCATAAATCGTTTTTATGAAAATGGTGACTTTTCCTGAGTACCGGGATGTTTCGGCGGAAGCCTGAATGTCTGCCGTGATCCGGTCATAAGAGTGGAAGGATGGGTATGCGTGGGTCGTTTTATTTTCAGGGAAAAGTAAAACAATGCCACACATTGTTATTGAGTTCAGATCCCGTGCATCGCATGTCAGAGAGAGAGACGGATTACTCCGGGTTAATTGTTTTTTATCCGATACCGGGCCCGCAATCAAATATTGAATACCGGGTTTGGTCAGAAGCGAAACAGAAGTAGTGTTTTGGTCTGAAAAAACAAACAGCTGAAAAAGGCTCGAGATGACCAAGGCACTTATTATTATTGTGCTGTAGATTTTTGCCAGCGAAAGTGGCTTACGCATTATAATCGTTCCCGGATTGGTCATTTTTACACCAAGTTATGCTATCACGTAATTTATAGTGAAATAAGTATCACTAACGCTTAATTTAAAAAAGATAGAGGTGGTATTACAGTTAAGACAAAAATATTATCTTGGTTTTATATTATTGATATTTAATAAAAAATATTAATAATCCATTGATAGAGTTGTCAGTTTCAGTATGTAGAATATGAAGCGCAATCCATACATTATTGCTTGTTTTACTTTAGTACGACCTGATCCCGTCCATGATGTTTGGCCTGATATAACGCGTTATCCGTTTGTTCTATGATCTTATCTACGCTCAGATTATTATTTCGTATGATGGAAGCACCGATAGAGACGGAATATGTAATGGGTTTATTCTGGTGGATATAAGGGTGGTTTTTGATTGAGTCTCTAATGTAATGACACATTTCCAGAGCAGTAGTTTCAGCTGTTTTAGGTAACAAAATAGCAAACTCTTCTCCGCCAATGCGCGCAATACTGTCGTTCTTTCTCAACGCTTTCTGACAGATTTTAGTGAAGTGGCACAGGACTTTGTCTCCAACCGGATGTCCGTAGGTATCATTGATTCTTTTAAAGTAATCAATATCCACAATCGCCAGGGTGAAAAACGATTGATGTCTTCGGATATGTGATAGATAGCTCTCAATTTTCTGTTTGATTTTTCTCCGGTTCAGTACTCCCGTTAGGGGATCGGTCGTGGCCTCCTGTTCTAAACGGACTTCTCCCTCTTTTCTGTCGGTGATATCCCAGAAAATACCAGCAAGGACAGGATCTTGCTGGGGAACATCAATTGCAGAATTTGCCGAGACTTCTATCCAGCCATACGTTCCGTCATTTCTCAAAATTTTGATATCGCACCGGAACGATGAGCTCTTGCTGTAAATATATTTACGGGCTTGTTGAAGGAACCGGTGTCTGTATGCTGGATGAATTCTCCTTAACCAGAGCCTGAGATTAAAATGAATAGTATGAACGACGTCGGAGGAGGGGGATAATATTTCCGAAGTACACCACAGATGCCCACGCCGGATATCCAGTTCCCATGTGCTGCATGTTGTATTTTGCATGAGGACACTTAGCTGGTTTCTTTTTACACGGAGGTTATCCCGCACTATGGCACTTGATATAAAAAAGCTCGCTGTTCTGAGAAGCACAATTTCTGTCGCTGACCACTCTATGGCCCTTTCACAGTCATCCAGTCCTAATGTTCCCCACCATTGGTTCTCAACAATAATAGGAATGGTGAGCATAGAGCGTATTTTCTGACTTTCGAGGTAAGTTTTCAGCCAGGAATCCGATAATTTGCTGGTGATGACATGCTGGTATTCCCCTTTTTGGCGACTTTTAATCAGATCAGAATATTCCAGAGTATGAATGGCTGATTTAAAATGATTAAAGTGTGGAAGACCGATTTGAATGTATTTTTCTTCAGACGCCCATTCGAAGACGTAATCCTGCAGAATATAGTCATCTTGTAGCTCCAGTGTCTGAAAGATCCACACCCGGCTTACCTGCGTAATTCTTCCCAATTCTTCCAGCAGGGGATTAATACCATGAAGCAGCCCGTGCCCGGTGATCAAATCAGAGGCACTAGTCAGAATGGCGGTTAGGAGTTCATTATTAAGACTGCCTGATTGGCTGTCGTTTATACTATCCAGACTTCCTGTCTTTATTACCATGCGAAATACTACTTTTAGACCGTGAGGTTTTTATAACTGTTGATAATAAACCCAAATAAAATATTCAGCCCTATACTGCTTTATTTTCGTTGAACTGTATAGCGGATTTAGTACCTTTTAGCATTGTTATTTCTCAGTTTATTGGTATTTCCGGTTGTTTTTAGTACACATAATTGGTTAAAAAATGTCTATTTAATTATTGGATTTTCGGTCTCTGTGTTTTAATAGATTGGTCAATAAAGTCACAGGAGGACAGAGATGTTAATTCGCCACAATGGAAATACGCCGGAAATTGATCCGGATGCATGGGTCGCTCCGAGTGCCGTTGTGTATGGTGATGTCAAGATTGGACCGGGTTGCCGTGTTATGTATGGTGCTCAGATAATAGCAGAGAGTGGTTCAATAACGATAGGCAATGAGTGTATTATCATGGAAAATGCAGTGCTGCGTAGTATGGAACATCATCCGTTAAGTATCGGTAATAATTGTCTTATTGGTCCCACTGCTCATGTTGCAGGCTGTACGGTAGAAGATGAAGTTTTTATCGCAACCGGAGCCTCTGTCTTTCATTCTTCAAGACTTGGGAAAGGCAGTGAAGTTCGCATTAACGGAGTTGTTCATCTGAAAACTCATTTACCAGAGGGTGAAACCGTTCCTATCGGCTGGGTTGCCGTAGGAGATCCGGTACAGCTTTTTCCTTCAGAACAGCATGATGAAATTTGGGAAGTTCAGAAGCCGCTGAATTTCCCGTTAGAGGTTTATGGATTAGATCGTTCGGAAGCCTCGATGAAAAACATTACCCGCAAGCTTTCAGAAAAGCTTGGAACTCATCGTGATACAGACGTTGTTTCTTAACAAGGGCCGGTGGATACGTATTTTCTATAAACTAGCAATTAGATTTACCAATACGATTAAAAATCAACAGTGTCAGGAAATACAACGCTCCGATGATGGCAACCAGTGTGCCTGCAGCAATTTGATTCGGAAACAAAATGACTTGTCCGAGCCAGTCAGCCCATAGCATTGACGTCCCTCCGATAAGGCTGGCAACGGCTATTTGTGATTTTACTTTTCGTGCACCTAACATATGGGCAAGGTGTGGAGCGACCAGTCCGACGAAAGATATCGGTCCCAGTGTCGCGGTGACGATTGCACAAAGTAACGCAACCAAAGTGAACAGGAAAATAGTGGTTTTGTTAATGTTAAGCCCACGGGACTGAGAAAATGCTCTCCCAATTGATAGCAGGGTCAGCGAGCGGGATGACAATAGAGCAAGTACCGTTAATAACAGTGTAAAAATGGCCAGAAGAACCGCTTGTTGATCTGTGACCCGATAAGTTGATCCTGACATCCATTGTATAATTTGGTAACTATCCTGATTTCCTTTTGCAAGAGAAAACTGAACCAATGCCTGTAGCAGTGCCGTTATTGATATTCCGGTAAGCACAAAGCTGGCCGGAGCGAACTGATGCCTTTTCCCTAAGAGAAGTAACGCGATTAATACGGTTCCGCACCCGGCAAAGGCGGTTAGCCATTGATTTACGGGTAAACTATGATTAATGAAAAGCGTTGATACGACCAGTAGGAAAGTGGCTCCGGAAGAAATCCCGAGAATATCAGGACTGGCCAGAGGGTTGTAGATAATCCGCTGTAAAATAACGCCGGCAACAGCGAGAGCTATGCCTGCCGATAGCGATGTCAGAGCTCTCGGCCAGCGTAGTTGCCATTGATACTCATCTGGCCATATCAGAGACCAGCTTGAGTTAGTTGGGTGGTATGTTATGTATAATAGTGCGGCTAACAAAAGAGCAGCCACTATCAGGGCAGTTCCATTTTTGCTGAAATATAGCCTTGAATTCGGAATGGATACCGAGAGCGCGTCCTGAGCCGTTAATTGTTTGCGGCTAAACCAGATTAAAGCGGGTGCGCCAATGGCTGCAGCAGTAACACCACTTGGTACGACCTGATTAAATATATGCGTTAACCATATTGATAATGTGTCGGTGATAACAAGCATTATGGAGCCGAGTATGGCACTAATAATCAGCTCTTGTCTGGCTGTTCGACCTCCCAATAATCTGGCTAAATTCGGCGATATCAAACCGATAAAGCCAATCAGTCCGACAACCGTAATAGAAGCAGATATTAACCACATGCCTATTAACATCAGTATGAAAAACACAGGTATAACGGATAATCCCCGTGCTTTTGCGCCATCCTTACCGAGACGGAGAAGGGATAATAGTCTGGGCGCAAATGCGAATAACGTAAACCCGACTAATAATTTGGGCCATAACCATGTTAATCCATCCCAGCCATTTTGAGCCAGATCTCCGGCTCCCCACATAAACACGGTTTCTGCATATTGCTGGTTTAGCAAAATAATAGCACTGGCAATTGCTCCGAGTAATAAATTAATGACCATTCCTGAAATGACGATAGGCAAGCCCGCCATATTCTGAAATCCGGCGATTATGATTATCAGGCCAAAGGCCATCATTGCACCACTCATTGCAGCTACCGAACTGTAATTGCTCGATAAATTGGGCCACCAGATACTAATGCAAACTAATGCAAGCCAGGCTCCGGATGATGTGCCCATTGTTAAAGGTGACATTAACGGGTTCTGGGTGAGCTGCTGCATCAGGCTGCCCACCGTTCCCAAAACCGCGCCAACGCAGATTGCTATTAGTAATCTGGGCAGTTGTGCATAAATGAAATTAATGTCATCAAAGGAACCAGCCAAATGAGGGGTGAGAATTAAGTTCAGTTGCTGATGAAAGGTCAAGACTTGCTGAATCTGTAAGCTTGCAACAGAAATACAAATCAATGCAAGTATACCCGTAAGGTAGCGTTTAATCATGATGCAAAAGCCATATTATTTATTGTCAGTCTGGTGATGGCCCGGTTATCCGGGATGAGATGAAGCGATTAAGCGCACACCACTGCCACTTTATTTATTTCCGAATTCTTTTGAGGAGAGGGATGGGGTATCAGAGTTATTGGTGTCTGATAAAGACTGGATAGCCTTTTTTCGTTTGCAAGAGATTTTATGGAACCATTAAATGCAATGGTACCCTGCTTTAAAGCGATGACATGAGAAGCGAATCTAAGAGTCAGATTCAGATCGTGCAAAATGACGATAATGCCACGTTGCTGGTCGTGGTTTAGTTTTGTCAGTAATGTCATTAACTGAAATTGATGGTGGATGTCCAGAGCTGATGTCGGCTCGTCTAAGATTAATATTGGTGATTGCTGAGCAAGTAGCATAGCAATCCATGCCCGTTGCCTTTCTCCTCCTGAAAGTTCATCAGCAAGAGTGTCAGAAAAACCATTTATTCCGGCCTGATTTATGGCCTGTGCTATTACGTTTTCATCATTTTTGTTCCATCGGCCAAGCAGTCCCCGCCATGGAAAGCGGCCTAAACGAACCAGTTCACGAACAGTTAAACCAGCACTGTTTGGTAGTTTTTGAGGTAAGTAGGCAATGGATTTAGCAAGTGTTTTCGTAGTAAACGATTTAATAGGTTTACCATCCAGATATATCTCTCCATTGTCTGGTTGGGTCAGCCCTGATAAGAGATTGACCAGTGTCGATTTCCCCGAGCCGTTATGACCCAGAATGACAGTGAGTTTGTCAGTGGGAATATTGAGTTGATCGACAGACAGAATAGTTCTGCTATTACGGATTACTTTAATATTGCTGAGCGAGAACATGCTGATCCTCAATTTTTATCTATATATTAATGATAATGGTTTCCATTATCGTTTATTGAGTATTTTACTGATAAATCATCTAATGAACAGATTTAATTACACCTAAATACCCCATTTTAATAAAAATACGAATTATTGCTATTATCATTAACTTTGTGTATGGTGAATTAATGTCTGCGTGTAAAGTTCTCTTATGTTTCAAAAATCCGATTCCCCTGAATCGCAGTTTATTTCTCTGATTAAGCAGTATGTCCCGGAAATGGAAGGGGTTGTGAAAGCCCCTGCTGTTAGTGAACTATGTTTGACGAAGAATAATCTGGATCTCATTCTCTCTTTATATCAATCGGTTAAAGAACAATACCCTGAAGCCGGTGGGGCGTATCATCAAGTCAGGACCTGGGGAATGATAACCTGGCAGCCAATCCTTCTTTCTCTCTTTGCTGCTCATGCTTTTAAAATGCAGCTTAAACATGATCAAATTGCTCAGAGAATGCGAGGAAGTTTCGTTTGTGGATATTCATTAGATGTTGGTTCTCTGAATGATTGTTCTCAGTCTGATTTGTTCTCTCTTATTGAGATAAATGGTCATCAGCTTAAACGCTGTCTGGATAACTATCTTAGTGAGGTTTGTCAGCTTTTCCCTATTAGGGTACAAGAGGCCCGAAGGTTAGCTGCTGACAGATTATTATCGACATTACTCTCGTTGAGGGGGTCGTTAATTAATGTGGATAATCAGCAGTTGTCCTCATTGGGAAAATGCTGGCTGAATGCCACCGGAATGAGTAACCAAAGTGGCTTTATGATGGTTGTTTCTGAAAATGGTGAAAAGGCGCTTGGACTAAAAAGAAAGGGCTGCTGCCTGCATTTTCGGACGAAAAATGGGGCATTATGTGCGACTTGCCCGAGGCAAAGGAAGGGTATACGGCACAGCAGTTAAAAAAGTGTCTGATGTTACAACCGGCGGAGCTCAGTAAATATGAGTATTGGAAGTTATTAACCAAACATTGAGTATGATATGAAAAGAATTATGTTGAAAACCGGTATCATTTTGTCTCTGACATTTTATGTATGTTCTGGTTGGGCATTCACTGTGAATGATAGTCTGGGCCAACATAAATTTGTTGCGCCGGCACAAAAAGTGGTCACATTAAATTGGGGGGCGACTGAAGAAGTGATCGAGTTGGGGGTTGTTCCTCTCGGCATTGCAGATATCAATGGTTATCAAGAATGGGTTGTTCATCCTCAGTTGCCGCAGAGTCAGGATGTTGGTAGCCGTAGCGAGCCTAATCTGGAAGTGCTTTATCATTTAAAACCAGACTTAATTATTATCGGCTCAGGCCAGAAGCAACTTCTTTCTCAGTTACAGAGTATTGCGCCTGTTCTGTATTTTGATAATTTCAGAAAGGATCATAATAACATACAGGCAATAGATGCTTCCTTTATTGAGTTAGCCCGGGCGTTAGGTAAAGAACAACAAGCTATAGAGCGACTTGACCGACGAGAAAAAAAGATTAAGCAGCTTTCTGATCAGTTACACAAAAAGTTTGGTTCTCATATCCCGGAAACAACATTAATTCGCTTTGCAAGTGAGTCACATGTCAGAGTTTACGGGAAAAACTCAACGGTTGAGGCGGCACTGAAAAAATTGGGAATAAAGTCAGCGCTTGATATTCAGCCATCCCAATGGGGGCAAGTGCAGCGGCCAATTACTGATTTATCTAAGATAAATAATGGGATAGTTCTCTATGTGGAACCGTTCCAATATGAGGCGAAATTAAAATCAATGCCATTATGGCGTTACTTACCGTTTGTTCAAAAGCATCATGTCGGTCCGGTTGGCCCGGTATGGACATACGGTGGTTCCATCTCAATTGAGTATATTGCTAAGGCAATTACTCATTCACTCCTGAATATCTCGTATTAGTAATTAAAGGACAGAAGCTTAATCCGTTCCAGATAGATAAATTCAATTCAAAATGCATTATAGCTGACCATATTGTAAATAATAATTGTAACGATAAGTATTATCATTTACGATCCAAAATTCTGCTGTTATCTCTTCATATTTTAATTATCTGACGGCAGGTTTTTAGTGAAAGGAGTTAGTTATGTTTATTCGTCTCAAGCCTCTCAATATGGCTGTTTTGATGGGATTAGCCGGGAGTTCATTTTCTTCAGTTGCTCATTCAGAAACGGATCAGAATTCCGTGGATGATGTGATTGAAGTGACTGCCAGTAAAACGGAAATGAATTCTTCGTATAAGCCTGAAGAAACATCATCAGCTACCGGATTATCGTTAAATGCATTGGAAACGCCTCAGGGATTAACGGTTATTTCCAGTGAACAAATGGATGACTTTGCCGTTGAAGATCTTAAAGATGCACTTGATATGGCTACGGGGGTGAATGTTGAACGGGTAGAAACCGACCGGACTTATTACAGTGCACGAGGTTTTGATATTACCAACTTTCAGTTGGACGGAACCGGAATTCCTTCAGTGTGGGGGCTTCAGTTAGGTGATGTTGATACAGCGATTTATGATCGGGTAGAAGTTGTTCGTGGTGCCAATGGGCTGACTTCCGCGTCCGGAATGCCATCCGCTACGGTCAATTTAGTCCGAAAGCGGCCAACCCGGGATTTTCAGGGGAAGTTAAAAGGAACGGTTGGTTCCTGGGATAAGCGTCGGGTCGAAGGTGATATATCCGGGGCCTTGAATGATGAGGGGACGGTCCGGGGCAGAATGGTTGGAGTATATGGGGATAAAAATTCCTATCTTGATCGGTATGGAAAAGAAAAGTATGTTTTTTATGGCATCGTTGACTGGGATATAACTGACCGTTCGACTGTCACTGTCGGTTATTCGGATGCGACAAATAAAGCGAAAAGCCCTATGTGGGGAGCCTTACCTTTTAGTGAAGATCGTTCGGGCTTTGATGTTTCCGCCAGTACCTCTGCGGATTGGGCATACTGGAATACTCATAATAAAAATGCGTTTGCCGAACTTGAACACCATTTCTCAAATGGCTGGACAGCTAAAACACGCTTGAATTACACCAAAATTAAGGGCGATAGTAAGCTGCTGTATATCTACGAAAGTTCCGGATTAAGGGCTTATTCATCTGCGTATGACAATGATGTTGATCAAACCTTGTTTGATGTCCAACTATCAGGAAATTATGAATTGCTCGGTCGTCAACATGAAGCCACATTTGGATATCAGTGGTTTCATTCTGCTGTCTGGGATTTGTCAGGCTATGGCCCGACCTTTGATTCGATTTCACTGAGTGAAGTGCTAAGTGGGAGCTATTCAGAGCCGGCATTGAATCAATCATTTGACGGTAGTAACTATGACCAGTATCAGAGGGGGGCTTTTGCCGCTACAAGATTAAGCATTACCGATAAGCTTTCTATGTTAATCGGTGGCCGGATGACGGCGGCCAGTATCGCCGGACTTGCATATGGTACCAATAAATCGTCTGATTTTGATTATCAGTTTGTCCCTTACGGTGGTATCACTTATGAAGTTGTTAATGATGTCATGCTGTATACCAGCTATTCAAAAGTATATGAACCGCAAAATAAATTCGACGAAAGCGGACAGGTTCTTGATCCCATTCAGGGAAATAGTATCGAAATTGGTGCGAAATCGAATTTTGCTAACGATAAGGCTTATGCATCTCTGGCATTGTTCAGAGCCAGTCAGGATAATGTTGCCGCCGTTGCTGGTACAAATGGTGGTACGACTTATTATACCGGAGAAGATGGTATTACCAGCAAAGGTGTAGAAGCGGAAGTCGCAGGGGAAGTGATTAAAGGACTTCAGGTTCAGGCCGGTTATACTTATACCGATGCTGAAGATCCGGATGGTTCCCGGGCTCTGACTTATACTCCGAGAAATCTGGTTAAAGTGTCCGGAACATACCGATTTGATGCAATACCAGAATGGAAAGTCGGGGCGACATACCATTGGCAGGATGGAGTATATAGTTCAACAAATGATTATCTACGACAAGGTGCTTATGGTGTGGTTGGTGTGATGACCAGTTATGATATTACCGATGATATTAAGGCATCTTTGAATATCAATAATGTAACAGATAAAAAATACCTTACCAGTACACGTTGGGGGCAATCATACTATGCTGCGCCACTTAATGCTGTCGCCAGCGTTAGTTGGAATTTCTGAATTGACTCTGTTTCATTTTCATAAGCAAGAAGACGAGCCAGCTGGGTCGTCTTCTTTGATAATATTAAACGAGAGTTTTTAGTACATCAGATAACCGTTGTTTATCCGTTTCATTCTGAGGATGATAAATATTTAACCGGCTGTTCGAATCCCCATTCACGTTCCACCATATCTGTTTGTCTAATGTTATTTTCCCTAATGACGCGTGTTTATGTATGTACGAAATTTCCTCCGGTTGCAGAACCGAATTGTTTTGCCAGGCTTGCTTAAACGTAGGGGATAATTCGACAAAACTGTCGATCTTTTGTTTCAGAATTTTATCATTTGAACGACTTGCTAATGTATTTCTGAGAAAACCGGCCATCCGGGATATCTGTATTTTCAGTTTATCTTCATTGTCAATGAGCAGGAATTGTTGCCAGTCCGGATTCATAATCGTTAAATGAAGATAATTTCTTTCGTCCGGGGGGAGAGTTTCCATAGGAAAACCGATCATGAGGCTAAACGATTCATTACAGGCGATGATATCCAGATAGTCATTCTGTAGTAATGCCGGGAGTGGATTGATTTGTGACAGCAGTTGAAAGGTATGGTCGGAAATTTTATTACGAGGAGAATTAACGGTGATTTCCGGAATGGAAGAAGCCAAATTGCAGATGTAGTTATATTCGGATTTGGTTAGCTGAAGCGTTTCAGCAATATCGGCAAGAACCTGAGTCGAAATCCCTGAGACTTGTCCGCGTTCAATTTTACTATACCAAATGGTACTGATGCCCGAATGATACGCGACGTCATCTCTCCTTAATCCTTTTGAACGGGTCCTCTTGAGTCTTGGTAACCCAATCATTTCAGGTTGTATACGTTCTCTTTTTGCGCGTAAAAAATCACCCAATAGCTTTAGATTATCACAATGCATTAATTCGTTACCCTATACAATTTATACGTATATAACCGCTTCCTTGTACAATATTGAACACCACTCATAATGTCTATGTTTATTTAAGTCGTTGATATAGAAGTACTCAGTTATCCTGCACACAGCTAAGTACCGGTAACGACGTATTAGTACTTTTTTCAGAAATGAAATCAGTCATATGAGTTGAGGTTAAACAGGGTTATGAATAACAAATTACATGGTCCGCTATTTCTGGCGATTCTTAGTACACTAATGGCTTTTGCGTCGTTGTCGACAGATATTTATCTGCCGGCTATGCCGATGATGGCAACTGAGTTAAAGGGTGATGTTGAATTAACGGTCACGGGTTTTCTTATTGGCTTTGCATTGGCTCAATTGGTTTGGGGACCAGTCAGTGACGCTCTGGGGCGCCGTATTCCTCTGTTTATCGGTATGGCTATGTTTATCGTCGGCTCTGCCGGATGTGCATTGTCGGCAGATATCCAGCAAATGGTGTTCTGGCGGGTATTTCAGGCATTTGGAGCTTGTACCGGTCCAATGCTGGCACGAGCGATGATCCGGGACTCATTTACCCGTATCCGTTCTGCTCAAATGCTATCAACATTACTTTTCATTATGGCCATTGCGCCAATTGCCGGCCCTTTAGTTGGGGGGCAAATTATTAAGGTCTCGAGCTGGCACACGGTTTTCTGGTTATTGGTGGTGATAGGTTTATTCATGTTTCTTTCATTATTTACTTTACCGGAAACGTTGCCACAGGAGGAACGTGTAAAAGCCTCTTTGCCGGGCGCTTTTCGCAACTATTTAGCTTTGCTCCGTAATCGTCTGTTTATGCGCTATACACTATGCTTAACGTTTTTCTATGTTGCTGCGTATGCCTTTATGACGGGGTCTCCATTTGTTTACATCGATTTTTTTGGTGTTGCGCCTCAGTATTATGGCTGGCTGTTTGCCCTTAATATCGTTGGTGTTATGGGGGTAAGCCTGATAAACCGACGTCTTGTTCTGCATTTTCCGCTGGAAAAATTACTTAAATTTGCCGTGATCATATCGGCGCTTGCTACCCTGACATTGGCATGTTGTGTGAAGTTACAACTTGGGGGCATCATTGCGGTTGTCATAACAGTCTTTTTATTTTTCTCGATGAATGGTGTGATTGCGGCAAACTCAACCACGGCCGCCCTAGATGCGGTACCGTCATTGGCCGGTTCGGCATCGGCATTGATTGGTTCATTACAGTACGGGAGTGGTATTATCTCTACGCTTTTACTCGCGTTTTTTTATGATGGTACGCCGTGGACGATGTCATGGATAATGCTGCTTTTCACTATTGCCAGTGTTGTAACACTCCTGCTTCCCATGTCTGCAAGTACCTCTGCGCCTGAAATTTCTGTCGCTACGGGAAGATCTAAACATTCTTGGTATAATAGTCGACAATAGTTAATATTTTGTTTAGTTCATTATAACTAACATCTTTGCGGCAAATAGCATAAGATACACGGCCTTTATTTAGCACTGAGCCACTCATCGTAATGACAGATAACACACAGCAAGTGACATTTATCGATCTTGGTTTGATTCCAACCATAGTCGAGCGATTAGAATCCCTGGAATATAGTCAACCGACTCCAATTCAATCTCATACTATTCCTTATGTACTTGAGGGGCGGGATATTGTTGGTGGGGCTAACACCGGTTCTGGTAAAACCGCCGCGTTTGCATTGCCAATTTTGCAGAAGATCTACCAGCAAGATATAACACCTAATCGTCGTGGCAACTTCGTGTCTCATCTGATTTTGGTTCCAACTCGTGAGTTGGCATCACAGGTGGCTTACAACATTAAATCCTACTCGTACCATCTTAGAGATAAGATCAAAACGGTTGCAGTATTTGGTGGCGTATCGGTGAATCCTCAAATGCAGGCTCTTCGTGGTGGTAGTGACGTCATTGTCGCAACTCCGGGCCGATTACTTGATTTGGTATCTGGCAACGCCATCAGGTTGGACCAGGTAAAGACACTCGTCCTCGATGAAGCCGACCGTATGTTGAGCCTCGGATTTACAGACGAACTCAATAAGATTCTTGCACTACTACCTGAGAAGAAGCAGACACTGCTGTTTTCTGCCACCTTCCCTGAAAAAGTTACGAGCTTAGCTAAAGACTTGCTGCACGATCCCGTTGAAGTCCAGTTACAAAATGCGGAAGCCAGCACGTTGGTACAGCGAGTGTTTAGTGTCAACAAAGGTCAGAAGACGGCAGTACTTGCACACCTCATCAAACAGCATCAGTGGAGACAGACTCTGATTTTTGTTAATGCCAAGAATGCCTGTAACCATTTGGCTCAAAAACTGTCAAAACGCGGCATCACGGCAGAGGTTTTTCATGGTGATAAGGGGCAGGGGGCTCGTACTCGTGTGCTTGAAGGGTTTAAGTCTGGTGAGATTCAAGTACTTATAGCTACCGATATCGCCGCTCGTGGTCTTGATATCGAAAAACTACCGGTGGTTATTAACTTTGACCTTCCACGAAGTCCTGCTGACTATATGCACCGAATCGGGCGTAGTGGTCGTGCGGGCGAAGTCGGCCTTGGGTTATCGCTTATCGATTACGATGACTATCACCACTTTAAAGTGATCGAGAAGAAAAATAAGTTCCGGCTTGAGCGTGAGCAGATTGAGGGTTTTGAAGTGGAAGATGATCAAAGCGAAGCCTACTTTGCACCGATGAAACCACGTGCAAAGCCTGCCGGTACGGGTAAAAAGAAGAAAAAGCGCAATCAGTAGAATGCAGTTGATGGGAGAGAGGGTTCGCGAATTTGCTATTTTAATGCCTTAGATTTTCGGGAACATTTTCGTTTACACCTTAATAATAAAAGTTGCAATAAGATGCATTTTTGTATAATCAATTACATAAACAAGTTAACAGATTGAATAGCACCTATTGGCTGTCATTTCCGGACGGGAAGAAAATGAGTTATCAGCCTAATTTGTTAATGCTGTACATGCCTTGGACTTTACTATCATGATAAGGAAATCGCTCTTATGAATATTGCATCCAATCCCATTTGGTTCGTTGAACCTCAGACCGGCTACCAGATTAATTCGACGGCCATCAGTGCTGATGGCAGTGTCTGTTTACTTGGTACTTCCCGGGAATACGATTCAGGTCAGTTTGCCGTTTATTGCTATGACAGTAATAAGAACCTTTTGTGGAGCAAACCGATTACGGACTCCGAAGTGTATCAGGGCGTGTTCTGGGTTGCTGTCAGTGCCAATGGCCAGTATGGTGCTGCGGGAGGGATAAAGAAAACACAGACGTCAGGTACGAAAAAGGCTGTTAGGTTGATAGCTAGAGATGACTCAGAGAGTACCGACAATGGCTTTTTGAATATCTATGATATGAGTACCGGAGAAAACCTTTTAGCGCTGAGTTGTGCTAGCAGGGTCAACCAGGTTGCGATGTCAGACGATGGTTCAACACTTGTTGCCGTGGCAGGGAGTGAAGTTATCCTTTGTCAGAAGGTTGGAGGCGATTTTGAGCGAGTCGCTGTGGAAGACCTGGGTTCACAGTACGGTCAGTCGTGTCAGCTATCTGCTGACGGGTGTCATGCAGTAGTCGGTACGACCAATTACGATGAAAACAAAGATAATGGGTATACCGGTCAGGTCCTGACTTACAGCACAGCGAACCAAACCCTTACACAAACTGCACTTTATCAGGCTGATGTGGGAATTCAGCGAGTGGCTTTGTGCAGTGATAGTAGCTGGTGGGCTGCATCGACACACAGCGGTCAGCTTTTTGCGTTTTCTGCTAATGTTAAAAGTGGTTCGTTACCTGTTTGGACATTTACCCCTGATGATAAGGATGTCAGCCTTTCTTATGCGGTTGCCATCGGTCGGAAAGACGAGGTGGTTTACTTCACTTTAGGAGTGAACCTGCATAGTGAGAATGCCGGAGGGCGTTTGTATACTATGCAGTGTCAGGCCAGCTCGCCCGAGGGTAGTATGCCGACTCCATGCTGGCAGCACGATATTACCTATGGTGTTAATCCTGGAGTTAATATGGATAGGAATGCTGAATACGTTACTGCCACTGATGGTCAGCCGGGTTCTAAAAGTGATAAAGATGAATCAGCCGGTGATTTCTACTTGTTTAAGGTTAACGATAATAGTAATCCTCTGCTTTGGTCCTATAAAACAGATCAGATGAACTGGCCGATGTCTATCAGCGCGAATGGCAATGCCATCTTCGGTGCGAGTGATAACGGCTACGCATATTTCTGGGCATAAAGCCAAACAGATGTAGGACTCTTTGTAATCTCTGTCATCACACTTGGCAGAGATTATGTGAACCGCTTCTTATTGAAGAAAACGATTTGTTCCATAGCAATTTAATAGAGAATTACTCCGGTAGATATCTTCGCAAATTTTCTATACATTTTTGATAGCCATACGACTTTTGCCTGAATGTTCACTTAAAGTTGTTATTCATCGAGCCATGAATCAGAACCCACAATTAGACAAATATAACTTTAATTGCTAATGATAATAGAATTATGCCTGAGATTTTATCAATCAGAGATGCTTTAGCTCGTATTCTATCGATCACCGTTCTATTTGAAAGAATAATCGCTATCAATGTATACCAAAGGCCATCTAGTAAGGGAGGAATAACTGAAATTATCGCCTTATCTTGTATTGTTTGAGATACTCCAATAAATTGACTGAATAATGCAATGAAAAACAGTGCTATTTTCGGATTCAAAATTGATATAGCAAGCCCATCTCTTATCGCTTCAAGGATGCTACCTTTTTCTCCAGACTTAAGTTTGTCCTCTATTCCCCCTTTCGATAGAAAAGAACGAGTACCTAAATAAGCTAAATAAATGGCGCCTAGATAAGTTATTAATTTAAACACTAAAGATGAATGTTCAAGCACTATTGATAAGCCACTAATTGTCAATATTGCGTAAACGAATATACCTAATGAGTGTGACCATGCAGTTGTTACTCCGTATAAACGTCCCCCGGAAAGTGAATGCCTGGCTACAACAGCAAGGCTAGGACCCGGAGACATTGCACCGAGTAAACAAATACTCAATAAGGTACCAAAGAATGTTAATGTCATGATTTTTCCCTTTTTTGGTGAGGATAATGGAACCAGAGCATGTAGGGAAATCATAATTAATCATGATTAGTATGATCTATGGTAATAATGTTGTTAATTTGAACAGTTTGGAGATATCACGATAGATGGATAGAATTTTCGTTATCTTGCATTGAAAGTACAATTTGTTCCCTTACCCATTTGTGGCTGACGTCATTATCAAATTTTGGATGCCAAATTAGCCAATATTTATTGATTCCCATATCAAAGGGGAGGTTTTTATGCGTTATAGACCAGAACTTTGATAGGTTTTTAGCTATGTGCAGTGGAACAACCATTAAAGCATCAGTTTGTACCAATCGACTGACAGCTGCAGTAAAAAATGGTACCTGAAGATAAATTTCCCGATGATGGTTCAATAAGCTTAACTGCTGATCAACAATTGAGTCTTTATCTGCTCCACCTGTAATTTTTATATAGGGATATGATAGTAGCTCATTAACACTTATATTCTTCTTACTCGACAATGGATGCTTTTTGCGCATTACAAGAACAGAATAGTCACTTCCTATGAATAGACTCGATACTCCATGGGGCTTTTCTGGAAGCATTGTTGACGCAATATCGATACCTAACTCGTGCAATCGCTCAATATTTACCGGATTCCATAGCTGGTAATTGATTTTCAGCTGTGGAGCTAATAAATTGAGTCTAGAGCAAATGCTGGGTAAGACATATTGGGCAACATAATCACTGGATGAAATGATCAATTCTCCTGACCAATTTTCAGGTTCAAATGTTATGTCAGACAATAAGTGTTCAAAATCTCCCAAGAACGAGTCTAATTTTGCTTTAAGTATTTCGGCTTTAGGAGTCAGAACATAATAATTTGAACTGCGTACTAGTAAGTCGTCGTTACACATTTCCCTTAACTGAGCTAACTGTCTACTAACTGCTGATTGGGATATGTGAAGCCGCTTTGCTGCATTACTTACATGGGCTTCTTGTAAGAGTATATGGAGTGATTTCAATAAATTTAGATTGGTATTTTGAAACATAATTGGGTGCTCAAATATCCTAATTTTTTATGCCTTATGAATAATGTACTACTGACCTTATACAGCCGATCCTGATGTTATCATGTAAATAAACTTTTAGTGTTGAAAGAGATCTGAATCAGTAGTTTAAGGCATGTTGGTAAGCAATTTTCCTATACAAAAAGTAATTTATTGCTCGCTAATTTAGTAAAGTTCCTATCACTAAATTGTCCATCAGCGTGTCAGCGAGATCTTAGCTGACACGAATCTGCCCCATTCCAGTTTAGTTCTGGCTTTCCCATAAACTTTATTCTGAATTTTTTTGACCTAATTTGTTTAATACACATATATGACCTAGATTGTATATGTAATTGGCAATTTAAATATAGCTACAATCTACATTACTTCGCTTTAGTAAGGAGGTCATTATGACAAAAGGTGGTAGTTCAAAAGGTGGAAGCGGTGGTAAAAGCGGAGGCAGAGGGCCATCCAGTCATCCAGGTCCGGGTGGTAATTGGCCAAGTACCTCTGGGAATCCTTCTGGAGGTGGTCGTGGTAACGCACCATCAAAAGGGAAATAAGTATTACAATGTACCAGTTGATTTCTACGGCTGGCACAGAACTGCCCCATTCGAAGTTAGAAAGTAGGCATCGTATTCATATCGAATATCAGTTTTGCAATATTTATTCTACTGATACGTTCGGTTTGAATCGGGCTATAACGTTACCTTTGATGAAAATTTAATTATTAATTATATGATTTAATAGGTAATAATAATTTATAAAAAAATAAGTATCTATTATGTGTATATCGTGTATAGTACTGACAGCTCTAACAGTGAGCTATTGATAAAATATTTAGTTCAAGTACTTCTCAGTTTTTTTTCGATTTAATTCGTCATATTTATCCTGCGATACCTTTTTCTTCATTCCTTATTTAGTAGCTTTCTTTTTAATTTAATCAATGTATCGAGATATATATGTCAAATAAAGTAACTGGTTCAGTAAAATGGTTTAACGAAACAAAAGGCTTTGGATTTATCACACCTGATAACGGTGGTGCAGATTTATTTGTTCACTTCAGATCAATCGCTAGCGAAGGTTTCAAAACATTAGCTGAAGGCCAAAAAGTCGCCTTTAACGTAGAACCAGGTAACAAGGGCCCACAAGCAGGCAACGTTACTCTAGTATAAATATTTTCAGAAAGCTTTTTCCTATATGGAGAAAGCTTTTACTTTACAACTTAATAAGGAGTCCGATGACTAAAAAAACTAATCGAAAGACATATTGGTATTATGTTCTGCGCGAGCAGAGAATAGTTAAAGAACAAAAGATTAATTGTTCATAATAAAATATAGCCTTCATCATGGTAATGACTTCTTAGTCTGCCGTCATACATCAGTTAAATAGCGATGTATTAAAACGTTATATTCTTCCTAGATTAAATACCTGCATCTTTTATCTCAGCATTTTTTGAATTGGAAAATCTTGGTGAAATTAAAGATTCCATAGGGAGTTTTTTTGACGGGGGCATATTCAAATTAGAGAAGGAGATTGAGCTTTGAAAAAAACATCAACGAGTTCTAAATCCAAGACTGCCAAAGTCGTGGAACCTAGTACAGATGAAAGCTCTGATAGCATTCATAAGATAAGAAAAAAAATCGAAAACATTTTGTTGGAACGAGAACATAGAAAACTTTGGGATTTATAAGGCAAAGATCAATATGAGAAAACCAGTAAGAAAATCGAGTAAAAAAATACAAAAAAACAATTTTGAAGAGCGATTTACTGTTATGGTCAAAGAATATCAAGAAGCTAAAGAAGTTCTTGAATCTATGGCAGAAGGTACTTCAGAGTATATAAATCAGAAAAAAATATGCGATAAACTATTTGCCAATGCTGAACGATATATCAATAAAAATTAAAAAGCTGCAATGATTTCCATTTGTTTTATCTAAGATTCCCAAAATATATTAATTAATAGTTATCTTCTCTATCAGCCATTTTTTGTAAATGTGGCTACCAGCCCACAGTGATGTTTACCATATCCTTTAACACGGATGGGAGGTCAACATGGAAGGTGTTCAAAATATTTTTCCTAATCTGTTCAAGTCAGGTTAGTGCTACAGTTCTAACAAACTTTTGTCCATTTTTGAGTTAAGTTGTGTGTATCAGAAACCGCATGAAGGAATCAAAAAATTAGCATTCTTAATTTGAAATTAATCGGAATGGGGTAAGAGTAAATGGTACAAATTGCGATGACGAGAGACTAACCCAATTCAGGCAGTCTCTCGGTTTATCGTGTTTTAGTCCATTTCTGTCATTGCGGTTTTACCTGCAATACGGCCAAACGTAAAGATGTCTGCCAGGGCATTACCCCCCAGACGGTTACCTGCATGGATACCACCTGCGACTTCACCTGCGGCATAAAGATGCTTGATTGGCTGGTTGTTTTCATCCAGAACGCGTGTGGCGGTGTCAATTTTAAGCCCACCCATCGTATGGTGAACGGCCGGTTGACGAGGTGTCGCGTAGAAAGGGGCTTTTTCCACTTTCAGGCTAAATGTATCCTTGTGGAATTCAGGATCTTCACCGGCTTCAACATAGCTGTTGTATTTGTTCACCGTATCAACAAGTACCGCTGGATCCATACCGGCTTGAATGGCTAACTCTTCAAGCGTATCTGCTCTGAATAACGTGCCAGCTTCTACCTGGCGATCAATTTTCTCCTGACTGGTGTTTGCCGCTGTTTTCTTAATTTCATCATCAGCAATCAGATAAAAAAGTCCGCCTTCTGCCAGTGCGGCTTTCGTCAATACATCACGACCTGCAAACTCATTAATAAAACGTTCACCCTGTTTGTTCACAATCACGAAGTTTTCCGGCGGTACCTGAAGGCCACTGAACAGCTCACCCGTGTTCGGGTCAGCGACCGGCATCATCTGAGTGAAGCCCATGCCAGTCAAACCAGCACCGACTGATTGACCAAGAAGAATACCGTCACCGGTCATTGCGTAAGAGTTGGTTGTTTTGATGTCATCTGCGATGTTGCTCCAGTAGGTGTTGTACTGTTGTAACATCTTGGTGTTCGCACCAAAACCGCCACTTGCCAGCACTACCGCTTTAGCATGTACTGTAATTTTCTGACCATTCTCACCGGTTGCGATCATGCCTTTTATTTCGCCGTCTTCGATGAGGAACTCTTTGGCCGGGCTGTCAGTAATTATGGTGCCGTTCATTTTTTCAATGTATTCACTCAAGGCAAGAATGAAAGCAGTACCGTATTTTTTAACGGGTTTATGACCACGACGCCATAAGGCACCAACCGGTGCAAACACGATGGATTTGTCGTATTCCACACCGATATCTTCAAGCCATTGAACACTCTCTAAAGCATGGTCGGTTAAGATCTTAACCAGATCGTACTGGCCATAGATTTTATTTCCCTGAAGGTCAGTACGTTTGCCGCCGAAGTAAGTTTGCATTCTGTGAAGCAGAGGAGAATCAAACAGATAGCCTTTTCTTTCGCCAAACTCAGCCTGATAGTTCGCGAATTCATCTTTCAGAGCACGGAAATCTGCACGGTATTCTTCGTGAATCTCGCTCTCATCTTTGCTCACCAAAGCCTCGATTGTATGGCGTTCCCCCGGGTTTTCATCGAAAGTATGTTGCCATTCCGGGTCTGCCGCATTGATTGGCCCACCGGTACGAATCGTGTTACCACCTACTGCCGGGTATTTTTCGAGGACAATGGCGCTCTTACCTTGCTGAAGAACGGTTGCCGCAGCACTTAATCCAGCGCCGCCGCCGCCAATAACAACGACATCACAAGTGTACTCTTCGTCACCTTTATTCAGGCTGCTTGCGGGTTTAGGACGTTTTCTTAAAATGTCAGGGTTAACCCCCGCTAATTTCACCGCCTTAGCCACACCATTAAGAACCGCATTACTGGTTTCTGATGCGCCAGACAGTGCGTCAACATTCAGAGTTTGACCTTCGATGATTTTATCGGGGATGCGGACAAAAACAACATCTGCCAGACCTTCTGTCTCACCAGCGGTATCGATATCGATGCTTTCAATTTTCTTCTCGCTGAAGGCAACTTTCATTGGCAGAGCACCACCATGACCGATTGCATCCACTTCATAGGTACCTGGTGCAAATGAGAAATCTTCTTCTTCATTTAACTGGTTGGAAATCTTAGCAAAACGCATAAATCTCAAGAAGCAGATTTCCAAAAAGTCGATAGTGCTTTCACTGTTTAGTTGATCATTTTCATCAAAGGCTTTGTGGGCATTGCCCAGCAAGAATTCGTAGCCAGGCATGACGTTAGCATTCACCCCCGGAGCATCCAATATCTGACGAAGGTGTAGCTGTGCTCGTGAAGAACCCTGAGAATCAATAGAAGCCCCCAGAATCATAACGGGTTTCCCATCCAGAGGATGAAGCTCATAGCTTAGCCATTCAAGCACACTTTTCAGACTGGATGGTATTGAGTGGTTATATTCTGGCGTAGCAATAATGACACCGTCACTTGCTTCTATTTTTTCGTTAATTGACAATAGTTGTGGATTGTTAGATGGGTTGTCCTGATTAAACATCGGAACTTCGTTGATTTCTAACAGTTCAATTTCAGCCTTGTCTTTAAAATGCGCTTGCATAAACTGAAGCAGTTTTCGGTTGTAAGACTTTGGAGACGTGGTTCCGACGATTGCTGTAAATTTCATTTCTCTTATGCCTCCTGAGTTTGCCAGGCGAATTTTTTCGCTTTTTTGATTACAGACTTTTCTGATAACAGTTTTGTAATAAGATCTGTAAACAGAACAAATTCTCTAAAAATCTCATCGAGCTCTTCTACTTTGTCTTCATAGACCAGAGTGCCTCCGGCATTAAACGCTGCTTGTGATCTTCCTAACAGAAATTCACTGCTTGGCATAATACGGGCTGCTAATTCAGGGGAATCGAGAATTTGACGAAGATGAGCCTGAGCACGTGAAGAACCCAGAGAGCCGTGAGAAGCACCGACAATCAGGACGGGTTTATCAGTCAATGCCTGACTGGTATAGCTGATCCATTCCAATACACTTTTTAAGGATGCCGTAATCGTGTGATCGTACTCCGGTGTCGCAATAATCACACCATCTGCCTGACGGATTTTTCCGGAAAGCGCTTCGACTTCCTGAGGAACCTGATCTTCATCTGCTTCGTAAAAAACGGGAAGGTCTTTGATTTCAAAGAGTTCTATCTGAGCTTCTTCTTTGAAGTGCTCCTTCATGAATTGCAATAACATACGATTTGTTGACACCTTTGAGTTGGTGCCCACAATGGCTAAGTAGTTCATATCAGACCGTTCCTATCTTATAAAACCATAATTACTATCTGGGTATTGTTTTACCACAGTATTCAAAAGCTATCTAATAGCTGGTTATTCATACTTGATAAGTAATTTGTTATAGTCCCGGTATCATTGAGTTGAAGAGGGGGTGGGTATGTCTAAGTATCGTAATCAAAACACATTATTTTACATCGATGCTTTGTTAAAATTCAGTAATTACAGTAAGGCTGCAGACTCCCTTTATATTTCTCAACCATATTTAACTCAGGTGATTAAACGGATTGAAAATGAGCTGGATTGTCAAATCATAAACCGAAGCGAGCTGCCCTATCGTTTAACAGAGCAGGGCAAGGTTTACTATGATTATCTTGGTTCCCTTGAGACGGTTTATTCCAATATGCGCAGAAAAATTACTGCGATAACGGATATGAATAAACAGACCATAAAAATTGGTATTTTGCCCAGTATAGGTACTTATTTGATACCACTTTTTTTACCCAAATTTTTGTCTCTCTTTCCCGAATGTCAGATAGAGCTGGTGGAAGATATCCCCGAAAACAATGAGAAGCGTCTTATGAATGGGGAGATCGATTTCTGGGTTGGGCAGAACTCAAGTAATCTTGCTCCCAATCTTCTGGCGGTATCCTGGGGAAAGCACCGGTATTATGCCGTTATACCTAAATCCTGTGAGTTGTATCAGGAAGAGACTGCCATTATTGAACCAGACTCTATAGCGATAGAGGATTTATTACGACAAAAGCTTGTTTTAACGTCTAAAGGCTCTGCGATCCGAATGCAGGTCGATCACTTATTAAGTATTTATAAGATAAAGCCCGATATTGTGATTGAAAGCAGTGAAATCGCCACAGTAAAACATCTTGCAATGGCGAATATGGGGGTCACGTTTGTCCCTGAAAGTCTGCCGTTAGAATCTTGCCCATCGAAGTACAACATCTATATTCTGCCTGTGGACCGGTTAAACATCGATTATTTTATTGCCCATCTGGGTAACAGGGAACTCTCAGTGCCGGATACAGGACTGCTTGATTCGTTCCTTCGTTATAAAGACACGGCCCATTACTGATACTTTTAAGGAAAAACCATGACGGAATGTAATAAAGTACTCGACCTGATGGGGACCAGAATCCGTCTTTATTTTAAGGGCGATCAGGCGGATAAGTGTTTGTCTGAGGCTTGTGAAATGTTAAGACATTATGAGCAGGTCTTTAGTGCCAATAATGATCAGTCTCCGTTGTCTTTATTGAAAACAACCGCAGCGAGAAAACCCGTTGTCGTGGCTCGGGAATTGTATGAATTAATCAAGATAGGAAAGGAGCATAGTCTTGACCCCAATAGTTTATTAAACATTGCCATTGGCCCTTTGATTAAGCTTTGGCGAATTGGTTTTAAAGATGCTCAGGTTCCAACTAAAGAAGAAGTTCAATCGGTTTTAGAGAGGCTTAATCCATCTGACATTGTCTTGAATGATGAGCAAAGCTCGGTATTTTTTGCCAAAGACGGGCTTGAAATCGATCTGGGCGCTATAGCGAAAGGCTACTTCAGTGATAAAATCATGAGTTTTTTCAAAGGGAAAGATTCCCTTTCTGCCATGATTGATATTGGTGGTAATCTGCTGGTTTATGGCGAATCCCCTAAAAACGGGCAGTATTGGGATGTAGGGATACAAAATCCTTTTCTGCCAAGAGGAAACTGTGTTGCTAAGGTTAAGATAAGAAATCAGTCAGTCGTCACTTCCGGTATTTACGAAAGAACTTTTGAGCACAATGGAAACAAGTACCACCATATTTTTGATAGTCACAGTGGTTATCCTGTCGAAAACAATGTGGCATCATTGACGATTATCTCTGATAAATCACTGGATTGTGATATCTACACCACCAAACTCTTTGGACTGGATCCGAGAATTATTTTAGAAACAGTCAATAACATAAAGGGTATGGAAGCAATTGTTATTACCCTTGATGGGCAGTTCGCCAGCACGCCAAACCTCAGGAATAAAATAACGATGGCTTAGGTTTTCTCGGATTGACATGTTCAATATATACGCTAATGCGTAGCAATCCACACGCGATATTCCTGGCTAATAGCTATTTATCAATGAAGAAATGCCGGTGAAGTTCCTTTTTACCTTTACTTGTAATAATCACTTCTCGGTATCCAGAGACTCTTTCTATCCAGTAATTACTTTCAAAAAAATTCAGTAGTGATGCCCCTAAGTAACCGCCAACGTGGAACTTTCTTTCGCTCCAATCTAAGCACGGACAGCATTTTTTTCGTCTGGTTTTTTCATCTAAATTGATACCTAACAGCAAGAACTTTTCATGCCCTTGTACAGTAAGATCACTTCCATCCTGCTGAATCCAATTATTTTCCACAAGGAAGTCATACAATTTAACTGCGATTTCGCCAGCCAAATGGTCATAACATGTTCTTGCTTTTAGTAGTTCTGCCGGCACTTTCGAGCGGGAGGGATTATTTATTTGAAAAGTAATGCCCATCATATTTTCAAGTAATGAAGCGATGTTGTTACTGTAAAGGCGAAAATATCTATGTCGGCCCTGAGATAAACAGGTCACCAGATTGGCTTTTAACAGGCGGGATAGGTGAGAGCTGGTTGTTGACGCAGCAATATCTGCTACCACACTTAGCTCCGTTGCTGTCCAGGCTTTTCCATCCATTAATGCGCATAAGATTTTCATTCGGGAAGCGTCTGACATGGCTGCCGCCAAGGCCGCCATATCCGTTTCCTGACTAAAGGTTGTTGATTCTATGGGCGTTATGTTTTTCTTGTTCAAATCTGGATAGCCCAATCAGTCGTTGCATCGTCAGCCAATGTATCGTTATCTGTTACCAGTATCAATCGGTTATCATGATCACTATATTGAACTATGATATTTACTCCTTTATCAGCCAGTGCTTTGGCAATTGTGCCTAGCTCTCCCGGCTGTTCCTGTTTTAATTTTCTTATGAGTGGAGATACGACGCTTTTTACTTCAATCCCGTTCTGAGTCAGAAAAAATCTGGCTTTCTCACCATCTTCAACCAAAAAATGAGCATGGCATTGATTATTAACAGTAAATACGCCACCACCTTCCAGCCCGATTCTATTTTTACCTAGTATCTCCCCAACGCGGGCTAATTCTCCGGGGTCATTTTTTAAAATTATGTGTATATCTTGCATTTTTTATCCCTTTTTATTGTGAGCTATATTCGCGGGTTGAGGTTAAAACATTAATCTTGTACCAAGAAAAAATAGAAGATTTTCCTTCGTTCTGAGCAAGCTTATGCTGCACATTTTTTTTCCAATGCTTGATCGCTTCTTCATTGTTCCACCAAGATAGCGATATAAATTTGTCTGGATTCGTTGTGCTTTGGAAGCGTTCAATTGATATAAAACCATCAATATCACTGAGTAGTGGTTTTAATTGTTCCGCTAACTGGAAATACCGGTCTTTCTTTTCGGCAACTGCCATTGCCTCAAATAATACAGCTATCATTTCTTTCCCTATCCTATGTCACTTAATTGTTGCAGGTACTATAGCTATTTGGAAAAGAGATACTTCGTTGATGACCGAAATATGGTTGTTGTATGATTTTTATTCAGGGAAGGGAGTTTGCCCACAGCAACACGGTTTGCCCATTTTATGTTGATAGTGACTACGTTTTAGTTACATCACTGCACCTATCATATGAGAGACGATTTTTATAGTGAATATATTAAATTTCGGTTTTGAGATGCAATTACATACTTATCTGCTATTAATTAATTGGGATAACTTATCATTCCAAAATATAATATTGATTGAATAGGTGATGTTATGAAAAAACTCTTAGTGCTTTGTGTCAATATCTGTTTCATGCTTGTTGTGGCAAAATCTTACGCTGCTCCATTAATTGTGGCACATGAACTACCTGCGGGGCACCCGGTTAGTCAATCGATAGATTGGTTCGCTTCTGAAGTAGATAAACGCACAGGGATGGAAGTAAAGGTTTTTTCTGATGGGAAATTAGGGAATGAAACCGCCCTGCTTAAAGCTCTTCAAGATGGAAGTATTGCCGTCACAAAGGTTGGAGCATCTCTCATTACGAACTATTCAGATGATTACAAAGTTTTAGCATTGCCTTATCTTTTCAAAGATAAGGCTCATTATAGTCAAGTTCTCCAAGGACCAATCGGCAAAAAACTCTTAGCAGAGACAAACGATAAAGGTTTCATTGGATTAGCGTTTTTAGATGCGGGATCAAGGAGCTTTTATACCGATAAGCCAATAGTAAAACCGGCTGACTTAAAAGGGTTGAAAATAAGAGTTCAAAATTCTTCGTTACCTAAAGATATGGTGAGCGCGTTAGGGGCAGTGCCAATTCCGATCGCATATAGTGAACTCTACGATGCACTGCACTCTGGGCTTGTAGATGGTGCAGAAAATAATATTCCTTCATTTTTCTCTTCTAGGCATTACGAAGTAAAAAAATATTATTCTTTCGATAAACATAGTTCTGTGCCAGATGTTTTAGTCGTATCAACAAAAATATGGGATACCATTCCGGAATCTGACCAAAGTGAAATTCGTAAAATTGCCCAAGAGATGGTTAAAGTACAGGAAGATAATTGGAGCAAATTTGTTGGTTCTGCAGTTGAAAAGTTAAAAGCATCCGGAGTTAAATTTACGGAAAGTGATATTCCTGCATTTCAGGAAGCGGTTAAGCCTGTATATGAGAAATTTATAACTGAACATCCCGGTCAGGAAGAACTGCTAAAAAATATTCAGAATCAGTAATGTGAATAGAAGAGGGCCTTTATCTATATAGAGGCCTTTTTATTTATTTTTCAGTGAGTAGCCAAGAGACCTGGTTCATTGACAGTCAATTTTGGGACGCAGTTTAACTTTGGGGGGATGGAAATGAAGTCGCTTTCTTTTAAGTTCAAGTTACTTTCTCTAGTTTTGATGATTATTGGTGTAACCATCATTACTGCGAATATCAGTGCTAATTATTTTATTAGTTACTATGTCAAAGATACGCTCTCCTCTCAGGTATCTAGTGAGATAAACTTGGTGAAAAAGATTACAAGCCAGGAAGTGAATGCAAAGATAATAATTGCTAAGTCGACCAATTTTTCACTAACACAAGTTAAGCAAGCTGCACAGCAAACTGGCTTTCATCAGGTGGTTAAAATTCAAGATGATATTGCGATGGGAGTGAATGGGTGGATAGAAGACAAAGAGTTAATTAAACGCTATAAAAATCTTATTAAACAGGCGAATGGCAAAGTTTTTGTGGATAATGTGTATTTTCAGGATAAGGCACCTATCCTAACCATAGTCGTGCCTAAAGGGGAGAATCAGGGAAATTTGTTCTTTGCTGACTTAACCAGTTTAAAGACATTGTTAGAAAAAAATCAGAAAAATGGTATGTATTTCTCTTTAATTGATAATGGCCAGAGCTCTATTTTTAATGGGATTCCCCCTGATAAAAAGGGGACAACGTTTGAAGAATTTTTTAATGTGGTTGGTCATGAATGGAACTTGAAAGGGTTTGTGGATGACGAAGTGATTACAGAAAGTACGAACCAACTGAATCACTCAATTACTATTGCTCTACTTTGCAGTGCAATCATTATTTTTCCTGTCACTATCTTACTCATTAATGTTGCATATTCACCAATAAAGTCACTACGAAAACTAGTACAGGAACTAGCCAGTGGGCAAGGTGATTTAACTCAGCGTCTGGTTGTGAATTCAAAAGATGATCTTGGTGTGATATCTGAGAGTATCAATAAGTTTATTCAGCAATTACAGCAACAAATGCTTGGTATATTAGACATAACAGAAAGCATTGATCATGAGGTTCAGAGTTTTAGAGGAAGAACTCATTCTAATGAGGAGTTGCTTAACTCTCATAAATTAGAAACAGACCTGATTGTTACTGCCATGGAAGAACAAAGTTCGAGTTCTGAGTTGGTTTCGAATAGTGCTTCGGATACAGCTAAGCAGATTCAGGCAGCTACCGATGCTGGTAATTACTCCAGAGAGTTGGTTCAAAAATCACTTCTAAATGTTGAGCAGCTTGTTGAAAATTTAAATTATACCCATAGATCAACGGAGAAAATGGAACAAGTTACTATTGATATTACGGGTGTTCTTGGGGTAATAGAAGGCATTGCAGAACAGACTAATTTACTTGCTTTAAACGCTGCTATTGAGGCCGCAAGGGCTGGGGAATCTGGTCGTGGTTTTGCTGTAGTTGCTGATGAAGTCCGTTCTTTGGCTTCTAGAACTCAGAAAAGTACCGAAGAAATCTCAGAGATGTTAACTTCTCTAAATAAAGCCTGTAATGAGGTAGCCGAGAAAGTGAAGCAAACTCAAAGCTATGGAACGATTACTTCTGAAAATACAAGCCAAGTTGAATCGTCGATCGTAGGAATGACCGAATCAATGCTGTCCATTAATGACTTGTCTGCACACATTGCTACGTCAGCCAAGGAACAAAGTCAGGTTTCGGATGAAATGAGTAAGAATATGAATTCAATACAAAGTGTGGTAAATACATTGAGTGAAAATGGTGAATTAATAACATCAGGAACTGAACAATTGAATAAATTAAATAAATCGTTAGTGCAGCTTGTTGATAAATTTAAACTAGCCTAGCCTTTGCACTTTTAGGACTGACTGACAAAATTTCGCTTTACAACAAACGCGACCTCCGGTCGCTTATGAAAATAAACCCCACAAAAAGTGGGGTTCACCTTTCCCATATATCATTCGGATAACTTAATCCGCTTTAATCTCTATTCATCCCGGTATTCGTTAATATCAGGACAGGTACAAACTAAGTGGCGGTCTCCGTATACGTTATCCACGCGGTTGACCGTTGGCCAGTATTTTGCCTGACGGGTATGGTCAGACGGAAAACAGGCCAGCTCTCTGGAATAATCGTGTTCCCACTCAGCGGACATTAAATCTGCCTGTGTGTGCGGGGCATTGACCAGCGGATTATCCTGTAAAGACCATTCACCATTTTTGACTTTTTCAATCTCTCTGCGGATGGCTATCATGGCATCACAGAAACGATCAATCTCCTGTTTGTCTTCCGACTCCGTGGGCTCAATCATCAGCGTTCCTGCAACAGGGAATGACATCGTCGGGGCATGAAAACCATAATCCATCAGGCGCTTGGCAATATCTTCCTCTGATATCCCGGTCGCTTCTTTTAACGGCCGGATATCAATGATGCATTCGTGAGCGACGCGATCATGCGTTCCTTTGTAAAGAACCGGATAGTCGTTGCTCAGACGGCTGGTGATGTAGTTGGCATTCAATATGGCCGTTTGGGTTGCCTGCTTCAGCCCCTGAGCGCCCATCATTGAGATGTAGGCCCAGGATATGGGTAAAATAGACGCGCTTCCCCAGTTTGCAGCAGAGACTGCATAGTCTGAACCATGTTCTCCGTTTTCACAGTGTCCAGGTAAAAATGGAGCCAGATGAGATTTCACACCGATGGGGCCGACGCCGGGGCCACCGCCTCCGTGAGGGATGCAGAAGGTTTTATGCAGATTAAGGTGCGAGACATCGGAGCCGATAAATCCCGGGTTGGTTAAGCCAACCTGAGCATTCATATTGGCACCATCCAGATACACCATACCACCGGCAGCATGCACCATGTCACAGACTTCGCGGACCTGTTCTTCATACACACCGTGCGTCGACGGATAGGTAATCATCATGCAGGATAAATGATCGCGGTGTTTTTCGATAAGTGACGTCAGGTGACCGATATCAATGTTACCCACCGAGTCACAATTTACGACGACTACTTTCAGTGACGCCATTGAGGCACTGGCCGGGTTCGTCCCGTGTGCTGAGCTAGGAATCAGGCAGATGTTGCGGTGCGATTCATTGTTACTTTGATGATAACGCTGAATGGCAAGCAGCCCGGCGTATTCACCGGAAGCTCCGGAATTTGGTTGCAGTGAGAAGGCGTCGTATCCGGTAATGGCGCAAAGCTGATTGCTGAGTTCAGACGCCAGTGCCTGATACCCAAGCGTTTGCTCCGTCGGGGCGAAAGGATGAATCTGACTGAATTCAGGCCAACTGACCGGCATCATTTCCGTGGCCGCGTTCAGTTTCATGGTGCAACTGCCCAGAGGTATCATCCCATGGGTCAGAGAAAAATCTTTATTTTCCAGTTTTTTCAGATACCGCATCATTTTGGTTTCGCTGCGATAAGCGCTGAAGGTCGGATGCGTCAGAAAAGGTGACGTCCGGCGGCAGCTTTCAGGAATCGCAGAAAACTCGTTTGGTGCAATATCAGCGGATAAAGTCTCGATATCATCGTCGATGCCAAACAGACTAAACAGACGGGTAACGTCTTCAATGGTGGTGGTTTCGTCCAAACTGATGCCCAGAGCATCCGGGAATTTCCTCAGATTGCAGCCCATTTGCTGTGCCCTGTGGTACAGGCTGTCGGTTTGCTCACCGGTATTGACCGTGATGGTATCAAAGAAATAGGCGTGTTTTAATTCGTAGCCCTGACTGACGAGCCCTTTGGCAAGAATGGTCGTCAGGTGGTGAACCCGGCGGGCTATTTTTTTCAGTCCGTCTGGCCCGTGATAGATTGCGTAAAAGGCCGCCATATTGGCAAGTAATGCCTGAGCCGTACAAATATTCGAAGTCGCTTTTTCCCGGCGGATATGTTGCTCTCTTGTTTGCATTGCCATGCGAAGTGCCTGATTTCCTTTCGCGTCTACCGAGACACCGATCACCCGGCCGGGCATGCTTCTTTTCAGTTTATCGCGGGTGGCCATAAAGGCAGCATGTGGCCCGCCAAAGCCAAGAGGGACACCAAAACGCTGTGCCGAGCCGATGGCAACATCCGCACCCATTTCACCGACGGGTTTGAGTAATACCGAAGCCAGAAGATCGGTGGCAACGGTCACGACGGTCTTTTTGGCCTGTGCGGCTGAGATGATATCGGTCAGATCCCGGATTTCTCCGGTGGTGCCGGGGTATTGTAATAACGCGCCGAATACGTCGTGGTCATCCAATGTTTCGACCGGGGCCACAATGACATGGTATCCGAGAAACTCTGCCCGGGTTTTTATCACGCCAATGGTTTGCGGATGCAGGGCATCGGAGACAAAATAAAGATTGCTTTTGTTTTTGCTGCTTCGTTTACTGAGCGCCATGGCTTCCGCCGCTGCGGTGGCTTCATCCAGAAGTGAGGCGTTTGCGATATCAAGACCGGTCAGGTCGATGATCATCTGCTGGAAATGAAGCAATGCTTCAAGGCGTCCCTGAGAGATTTCCGGCTGATAAGGCGTGTAGGCAGTATACCAGCCCGGATTTTCCAATACATTTCTTAAAATAACGCTGGGCGTGTGGGTGTTGTAATAGCCTTGTCCAATATAGCTGCGGTAAATTTTATTTTGCTCCGCATAGGCTTTTAACTTTGTTAACGCTGCTGTTTCATTTAATGGAGGATTAAGGTCTAACGGATTTTTAAGCCGGATGGATTCCGGAATAGTTTGTTCAATCAGTGTATCAATGGAGTTAACGCCGAGCGCACTTAACATCGCGGCATGTTCTGAATCATTCAGGCCATTGTGGCGGGTGACGAACTCAGAACCGGAATCGAGCGTTTGCAGCAGTGAAGTCATGTTTCCTTACCTATACAACGTTGAGGTTATCAATTATTCATCTTCGATGGAACTCAGATAGGCTTCTGCGTCTTTTAAGCCGTCCAGCTGACTGGCATCTGAGATTTTGATTTTTGCTATCCAGCCGGTATCGTAAGGCTCTTCGTTAATGAGCTCGGGGCTGTCTGCCAGCTCGTCATTCACTTCGATGATTTCCCCTGAAATCGGGGCATAAATATCGGAGGCGGCTTTGACGGACTCAACCAAAGAGAAATTTTCTCCGGCGTCTACGTTTTCTCCAACCTCAGGCAGTTCTACAAACACAACATCACCAAGCATTTCCTGTGCATGTTCTGAAATACCGATTGTCGCGGTGCCATCGCCATTATCTTTTACCCATTCATGGCTGTCCGTAAATTTGAGTGTCATGTCCATCTGGAAATCTCCGTAAAAAAAAGAAAGCAACAAAGTGATAACATAGCGATTCTTTACTCAACATTCAATTAAAATTTCTTATAGGAAACTTTTTTATTGCTTGGCTATGATGATTTCTGGCATGGGTGTGTTTCTTGACCGGAAAATTCATGCCACAATGCGGGTAATTCTTTTGAAAAAACAGGAAAACGATGTATGCGAAATGAGATGTTGGATGAGTATCCTTCGTTATTGCTGGCGCAGGAAACAAACGAAAAGCGTATCGAGCCGTTAAAACTGGGAGAACGGATTAAAGAGATCCGGACCAATCTGGGGCTGACGCTGGAAGAAGCGAGCCATAAAACCGGGCTGGCCCGTTCAACATTGAGTAAAATTGAAAATGAACAAATTTCCCCAACATTTCAGGCGATGCAGAAACTGGCGGGGGGATTGCAGATTGATATGCCACAACTGTTTGAACCACCTAAGAAAATTACGGCTGCCGGTCGTCGTGATATTACCCGCAATGGTCAGGGGAAACCTCACCCTACATCAACGTATGAACATGAATTGCTGGCAACTCAGTTATCAAATAAGAAGATGATGCCTTTCAAAACGACGGTTCATGCCCGTCAGTTCGACGAGTATTCCGATTGGGTACGCCATGACGGGGAGGAATTCCTTCTGGTGTTATCCGGTGAAATTATGTTTTACACCGAGTTTTATGAGCCGGTGAGTATGCGGGAAGGTGACAGTGTTTACTATGATGCAACCATGGGGCATATGTTAGTTTCCTCCAGTGAAGACGATGCAGTGATTTTATGGGTGACGGCTAAGTAGTTTACTTTAAGAAACAAGGGATTCTTTTTTCTCTTTATCTGCATGTATTTTCATCACTTCTGGCTTTGTTTCATCATTTTAGGCACTAAATTTTGTTAATGGTTGGTTATTTTTGAACTTTTGTTTATTATTGGAAACTTAAGGGACACATAAAAATAACCCATTCAATTTATGATTTTACGGAGAAAACCCATGGCTGATTTGACAGAGCAGGGCGCATTACAGAAAACCCCTTTTTATGACCTTCATATTTCTGCGGGAGCCAAAATGGTACCTTTTGCAGGTTATGAAATGCCTGTTCAGTATAAGTTAGGTGTAAAAAAAGAGCACCTTCATACCAGAAATTCGGCCGGACTTTTCGATGTGTCTCACATGGGGCAGCTATTACTCACCGGTGACGGTGCCGCTTCATTTCTAGAAAGTCTTGTCCCTGTCGATGTACTTGGTTTGCCTGCCGGAAAGCAAAAATATGCGCTTTTTACTAATGAAAATGGCGGTATTTTAGATGATCTGATGATTACGAATCTGGGCGAAAGCTATTTCATTGTGGTGAATGCCGCGTGCAAAGAGCAGGATATCTGCCATCTCCGCGCCTGTTTACCGGATAATTTAATCCTTGAAGAATTAAGCGATCGTGCATTACTGGCATTGCAGGGCCCTGAAGCCTGCCGTGTTTTGAGTGCTTTGATTCCTGACGTGTCAGACATGGTCTTTATGGATGTCATAAGAGCTACCGTTGAGGATGTGGAATGCATTATCAGCCGGAGTGGTTATACCGGTGAGGATGGATATGAAATTTCTGTCCCTGAGAGTAAAGCGACATGGCTGGCGACCAGACTGACAGAGTTTGATGAAGTGGAATGGATTGGGTTGGGAGCCCGTGATTCGCTTCGTCTGGAATGTGGTTTGTGTCTGTACGGTCATGATTTGGATCCGACAACAACCCCGGTTGAAGCCAGTTTACTGTGGGCAATCAGTCCTGTCCGGCGCAATGGAGGAGAGCGAGCCGGAGGGTTCCCCGGCCACTCGGTTATTCTGGAACAGATAGAGACAAAATCTGTGGCCCGTAAGCGGGTCGGCCTGATCGGGACAACAAAAGCGCCTGTCCGTGAAGGGGCGGAATTATTTAGCTCGGATGGGGAACTCATCGGGGTGGTTACCAGTGGCACTGTCGGACCTACGATAGGTAAACCGGTTTCGATGGGATACCTTGATTCGGATTTTGCCGCGCTGGGAACCGAAATTTTTGCAGAAGTGCGTGGTAAGAGGTTACCGATGCAGGTTGAAAAAATGCCGTTTGTCCCTCAGCGCTATTACCGTGGTTAACATACGATCAGGTTACGCCCACTTTCTTTGGCCTTATAAAGTTGGGCGTCTGCGCACTTGATGGTACTTTCCATTGGTTGATTGAGACAACAAAGCCCGCCGGAAATTGATACGGAGGGCTGTTGGGCTAATTGTTCAACCCCTGCCCGAATTCGTTCAATAATATTGGCGGCATCTTCTTTTGAATTCGTTTTCAAAATGACGAGAAATTCTTCCCCGCCGAATCGAATGGCATAATCTGAAAACCGTATTTTACTTTTTATTACAGTAGCAACCCGTCGGATAACCTGGTCGCCGATATCATGCCCGTATTTATCGTTTACTTTCTTAAAGTGGTCGATGTCTAATATGCAGAGATAATAATTTCCGTCGGTAGTGATTCTGTTTTTTATTTTACTGAGATAGTGACGGTTATTCAGGCCGGATAACTGGTCGGTGTAAGTTATCTTACTCAATGCCATTTTTTCTTTTCTTAATAAATATAAGTAATAGGTAACACCGGCTGTTATACCAAACATAAAAATGATGATGTAGAAATAAGGCGGAATAAGATCCGAGTCATCGATGATGTGCAAAACAAATACAGGTTGGTCCGATATAAATGATAATTTATGGACGATAACTGTGGTGTCTTTTATTGAAAAGGTATTATTTGGCTTATCCATGACCGATATTTCATTCCAGATCTTTGGATAAATTTCGCTTAGTTTATGGCCGGGATAAATATTTGAGCTGGAGGTGTTGTATATATAGCTGTCAGCATTCAGAAGGATTAAGTTTGGTGTGGAAAAATCACATAGAGCCTTCAGGTCCAGATTAATATATAGCTGTCTTATGGTTTTAGATTGGTGGCATATTGGTTGATATATTCGGAATTCATCGGTATTCGGATCAAATAACGTATTGGTTTTTACAGTGGAAGGAAAATGAGAGCCGCATTTGTGCGATATTTGATAGCTTGGTTTATACTCAATTGATTTTATATAATTAAAATTCTCTTTAAAACCTTTATTAAATACGCTGAATCCATAATCAGAATGATGTTTTATCAGGCTGTTAATGAGTCGTATTTTTTCTGAAATAATTTCAGACCTGAGTAACAATTGTTGTTGATAATCTTTTAGCTGATCGTTTTTTATATAACTGACCGGAGTATTAAAAAAGAAGATGATGGCAAGTGTAATGGCTAGACACTTAAGCTCCATATTGGACGATGAAGAACTGACTTTGGTCGGATATGTGAGCATTATTCATCTATCGGCTGGGTGAAACAATAAAGGAATATGCTATTACACTGATGTGACGGTTTTATGAACTACCACTCAGTATTGAGAAGATAATCAAGAAGTTTTAAGGATTGTAAAAGGTGGCACTAACAATAGAGAGAGGTTTAGTAAACCAGTAGCCCTGTAGCAGGTCCGCCTGCATATTTGTAAACTTATTCAACATGATACTGTCTTCAATTCCTTCAATGACAACGCTGATTTTTTTGGTTTTGCAAAGCTGTATTAAAAACTCCAGATATTTACTTGAGTCTTCATCAGACATCGTTTTTGTTGCAAATGTTTTATCAATTTTTATTTGATTAAAGGAAAAATCAAAGAAACTGTTGATAGAACTGAATCCGGCACCAAAATCATCCAGGGAAAGAGAAAAACCCATGTTTTTTAGTAACTTAAGTTGGTTTCTGGCGTTTTTGTTTCTATCCAGAAGGAAAGTTTCTGTCATCTCCAATACCACATTGGAAGGGGAAATACCCAGTTGAGAGGTGATTTTTCTTATGTTGTCAGGAAAGCGGGTGTTTAAAAGCTGTAAAACAGAAACATTAATATTAATGTTCACATTGGTTTGGTTTTTATCATTGTATTGTTTAATAAAAGAACAGGCCTTTTCATATACCAGATAACCTAGTTCAACAATCAGCCCTTTCTTCTCTGCCACCGGAATGAATTCATCCGGGAATATATGACCGAATTGCTCAGACTTCCAGCGGGCGAGAGCTTCAAAACTTTTCACCTCTCCGGTTTTTGAGCATATTATTGGGTGAAATTTCACCGATAGTTTTCTGTCCCGGAGAACTGTTTTCAGGTCATTTTCAATATAGAAAAACCGATCAATCCTGTTTTGTGTGCTGCCGTGGTATACCTCTATATGGGTTGAGGTCGATTCTTCAGCGTACATACAGGTGCGGGAAGCAAGACTAACAATTTCGTTACTGTCCAGATTTTCTGTTGACTGAGGGTAAATACCAAAGCTGAGCTTATTAGCGAGCAGATGACCCTGCGCGTACATTAGCTCAGAATATTCCGAAGAAGCTTCCAGACAGGCTTTAACAACAGGCGCAATAGAAACCGCCTGATTTAATAGAATGACATAGTCGCTGGCATTAACTCGGTAAAGCACGGAAGAATACGCTGAAAATGCAGATGAAGCTATTTTTAGGTTATTTACAATGTCGTTAGCTAGGCCGTTACTCAGTTCATCTGGCGTTGAGTGTATATTACCAACTTTTAAGTAGACAGTATTAAATTCGGTATTGTTTGTTTTTAATGAATCAATGTCAGCAAAAAGTTTCCGAAGATTAAATAAACCGGAAAAAGAATCATAGAAAGCCGTATTATTCAGGTAAGACTCAAGTTTTTTCTTGTCAGAAATATCCCGATGAGAGCCAACAACAAATTTTTCACCGTTTTCAGAAAGACAAATAGATCTATTTTCAATCCATACATATTCATTAGCGGATGTCAGAATCCGGTAATGGTTCGTTAGTTTCTGGCCGACTTCCAGTTGGCTCAAATCTACCCGGATTTGTATGCGGCTAATATCGTCAAGATGAACTCTCTGATACCAATCATTCAGTTTTATATTACAGGTTGTAAATCCTAGCTGCTTATAAAATTCATTGTTATACAGAGTGACGTTGCCGGAATAGTCTATGTGATAAGACCCTTCCAGACAGGTATTAAAGATATGGAGCAAACGGAACTTATGACTCTTTAACGAGTACGCATTTCGCTCGGAATTGATAAGTTTTAAATGTCTTATATTACCGTGGGTCATAATGATCGCTATGCTTACGTTAATAGAATATTTTTAGATTTTTAAAATTCGATTAACTGACTCAGATGTATGAGTTATTATTATTGGATATAGAATGATGAAATTTGACAAATTAATCAATAGTTATTCTGTCATTTGATGTTTTTTTGTGCTAGAGCAACTGTTTTTGTATAAAGAATCAAAAACAGTTGCATTGGAAAGGTTACTGATTTGTGTCGGAAGCGGAGGACAATTCTTTATAGGCTTTCGTTCCCCACAGTGGGACAGTTGAAAGGCTGTGTTTAAAACTGCCTGACGTTTCTTTTGTTGAATACGCAATGTACATCAGGGTTTGAGTTTTTTCATCATATATCCGGCGGATTTTCATTGTCTTAAAGAAAACGCTTTTTGATTTTTTAAAGACAACTTCTCCTGAGCTGGATTTATCGATGTTCTTAATCATTTCCGGTGTGATTTCTCCTGTCTGACGGCAGGCTATTGATGAATCTGAAGGGTCTGCCAGGCTTAGGTTATCCTCAATACTCGCAATATGGCAGGTAACACCGGTAACAACCGGATCTTTTAACAAATCGATTTTTATGTCCTGAGTGGTAAAGACCCCAAGGCTGACATCGCCAACTTCGTTTTTGTCACAGGCCGTGAGCGATGAAGCAATTAAAGCAATAAATGCTAATTTCTTTAACATTCTATTCTCCGAAACGATTTATCTGTACTGGTGGCTATCATACATTAATTCGGATGTCATTTCAGAGAATCACCGGCTGTGTCGAAGTTACCCGGGTATATCACTTGTCTCATTGACTGAGTATGCGTATTCTTGTGGCTGTTTATTCCAATCCGAGATACCCATGGCAGATGAAATTTCGCTAATCGTTGAAACAAAGAATGAGTGGTTACGGCATCAGATAGAGGTCGAGTTTCCGACCAAAGCCAGTCTGAAAGGTTACCATTTGCAGCTTGAACGAAGCCTGAAATGCGAAGTGATTGCCTGGACGCCATCGGAACAACCATGTCTGTGTCCCTTTGAGTTGTTTCCGGTTAATTTTCACCGGTTGACGGTGTATTTTGCGATTATGCAAAGTAAGCGGTTTGCTTTGCCTGAAGAGCAGGAAAGCATTATTGAGTTCTACACCCAGATTATTTACTCAGAACCCTGTCAGTTGTACGTCGGATTCAGGGAACAGGAGCCAGTATTTGCTTGTATGGTGACCAAAACCGGTAACCAGGTGTTGTTTTCTAATTTTGTTTCTGTGGATCCAACATATTCACTTTCGGACAATGCTCAGTTTATCTACGATTTTTTATTCGGACCGGAAATCGCTGATTGTTCAATTTATATTGAAGATTGCGACAGTTCAGACCTGTAATAACGTTTCCCTGTTTCTGCTTTTAGTTGATGGATTTCTTATTGAAAGGTATATTACGCTGATTATGTAAATGATAATGACTATCATAAGCGTTATTGGTGTAGGTATGATTCTTAAAATAACAATGTCCATTTTGATTGCAACGATTTCGGCTTACGTATGTGCTGAGCCGGTTACGATCCATCATCAGTTGGGGAACACTCAGATTAACGACACACCGCAACGGGTTGTTGTTCTTGGTGTCGGACCTCTGGATGCTTTAGACAGTTTTGGTATTAATCCGGTGGCGGTCACTAAATTTTCCGGTACGCCTGACTATCTGTCCAAATATGAAAGTGAGCAATATCCTTCCGCCGGTTCGCTCTTTGAACCCGATTTTGAAAGTATATACATGCAAAAGCCGGACTTAATTATTATCGGTCCGCGTAGCGCTAAAAGTTATAAAGAGTTGTCCGAAATTGCACCCACGGTGGTTTTCTCGAATGATATGGATAAAGGTTACTGGAGTAGTACACAGCAACAGTGGCGGAATTTAGGAAAGATATTTCATATAGAGCAAAAAGTTGAAGATAAAATAAAAAAAATCGATGCAGAATTTAAACAGATAAAAACGTATAACGAAAATCATCAGGCATCGGCGATGACCATTATGTCGGTTGGTGGGAAAATATCATCTTTTGGAAAGCTGTCTCGTTTTTCATCGATATATGATGATTTTGGTTTCCGGGAAGTCTATCAGACAAAAAAAGAGGGTCCTCATGGCGATCTGATTTCTTACGAATTTATTCAGGGAAAAAATCCCGATATTTTATTTATTATTGATAAGGACAAACTGGTCAATCATGGTCAGAGTCATAGCAAAGAAAATTTTAATAATGCGTTGATTCAATCAACGAAGGCCTATAAAAAAGGCCATATTGTCTATCTTGATATCAATGCCTGGTATGTATCCATTGCCGGAGTACGCTCAACAGAGCAAATGATCCGGGACATAAAACAAGTTGTCCGTCATAACTAACCCTACAGAGTCCTTCTTTTGAAAATTATCACTACTATTTTAATTTTACTTGGGCTGTGCTCTCTGTTTATTGGCGTCGGCTCGATGACGTTGTACGGGTTGATATCGGGTGATGAGCCGATGTGGAATTTAATGATTGCCAGCCGGATTCCGCGATTAGTCGCTATTTTGCTTGCCGGTGCCGGATTGAGCATTGCCGGTCTTATTATGCAGCAAATCAGTCAGAACCGGTTTGCCTCACCCTCAACGTCCGGAACTATCGAAAGTGCGTTATTGGGTTATGTGCTTAGCCTGGTTATTTTTGGTAATGGTCAGAGTATTTGGTTTATTTTTTTAACGGCTATTGCCGGAACATTAATATTTGTTTTTTTTATACAAAATATCCAGTTTAAAAACGCGGTTTTTGTTCCGTTGGTCGGTATCATTTTTGGCAATGTTATCCGGTCAGTGGCGATATTTCTGGCTTATCGTTTTGATGTTATTCAGAATTATTCGAGTTGGAGTGTCGCTAACTTTTCTACCATTCTTGAAGACAATTATGAATTGTTATACCTCGCTGTGCCCATTGCTGCATTTAGCTATTTGTATGCAGCCCATTTATCCGCTGCAGGTATGGGAAAAGATTTTGCCATCAATTTAGGCCTTAGTTATACACGGGTTGTTGTAATTGGCAGTGTACTTGTTTCTATGACCTCTGCAGTTGTTGTGATGATCGTTGGGCAGTTGCCATTTCTTGGATTGATTGTGCCTAATCTGGTGTCATTTTTTTATGGCGATAATTTGCGGAAAAACATTCCTCTTACCGCGATTGCCGGTGCGTTAATCGTTCTTTGTTGTGATATCGCCGGGCGGTTGGTTATTTTTCCTTATGAGATGCCGATTTCTTTTATTATCAATATATTCGGTGGCGTATTGTTTGTGCTGTTTATAATTAAAGGACGCCTTAATGAAAGATAGCGCGAAAGTTGTGGTTCTTGTGGTCGCTTCTCTGGTGGTGATGGCATTGTTTATCGGAATTGGCTTAACACCAGGTAATTATGAATTTTTTCTTGCGCGACGGATACCAAAAGTTCTGGCCATTATTTTAGCTGGTATCGCTCTGGCATTGTCATCGTTATCTTTTCAGACTATCACTCATAACCGTATTTTGACGCCAGGCGTTATGGGATTTGATTTTCTCTACCAGTTTACTCAGGTTTTGCTAGTGATGATATTTGGCGGACTGAGCAGCTTTGTGACTGGTGCATACTGGAATTTTTCTTTATCGGCGTCAGTTATGCTGGTGTTTTCCTTTCTGTTATTTGCTTTTTATTTCCGAAGTGGCAAAGGAAACTTAATTACCCTCCTTTTGTTAGGTGTTGTGATTGGGCAGGTCTTTAACAACATGACATCTTTTCTCGTTGTTTTGATGGACCCGAACGATTTTGCATCGGTTCAGGCGAATTTATTTGCCAGTTTTAATCATGTTAATGTCAATCTGGTTTATTCTGTTACGCCATTGCTGCTCATTACCTCCTTTTTGTTATTCCGGATGAATCCTATTTTCGATGTGTTCTGGCTGAATCGGGATAATGCGGTCAGTCTGGGAGTAGATGTCCAAAAGGTGACCCGTAACACCCTGCTGCTGATAGCTGTGCTTATTTCGATATCTACCGCGTTAGTCGGACCAATTTTGTTCTTTGGCGTACTGGTTACCAACCTGACCAGAGAGTGGTTTCAGACATACAGACACAGTGTTTTATTAACCGGTTGTTCTGCAATGTCTGTATGTTTTCTGTTAAGTGGCCAATGGCTGGTTGAGAAAGTATTTAACTTCGATACAACGCTAAGTGTTGTGATTAATTTTATCGGAGGGATTTATTTTCTGACGTTACTAATGAGAAATAAAGTGGTGTAAAGATGATAAGCGTTTTAAATTTAACAAAACAGTTTGATCGTCAAACCGTTGTTGATAATGCTACTGTTTATTTTGAAAAAGGGGAAATTACCTCAATTATTGGTCCTAACGGTGCAGGTAAAAGTACTTTGCTATCGATGGCATGCCGACTTCTTAACAAAGATAAAGGTGAAGTCTGGATTGATGGTAAAGAACTGGTCGAATGGGATACAAAAGCTTTAGCGAAAAAGTTATCGGTTTTACGACAGTCTAACTCATTGTCAATGCGCTTTACTGTCAGAGAGTTAGTCTCATTTGGGCGTTTCCCGTACTCAAAAGGCGGATTGACAGCGGAAGATGTACAGATAGTTGACCGTTCCTTAGCGTATCTGAAGATTGACGATATTCAGGATAAGTTTTTGGATCAGCTCAGCGGTGGTCAAAGACAACTGGCATTCATTGCCATGGTGATTGCTCAGGATACGGATTACATTTTTTTAGATGAGCCTTTAAATAACCTGGACATCAGACATTCTTTACAGATCATGAAAACAATAAAACGTCTGGCCCATGAACTGGGGAAAGCCGTCATTATTGTGATTCATGATATCAATTTTGCTTCGTGTTATTCCGACTCCATCGTTGCGCTGAAAAAAGGGCAAGTCGTTGTTTCCGGAAAAGTCGATGAAGTGATAGATTCAATTATTTTGAGTGAAATATATGAAACTCCTTTTAATGTAATTGAACACGATGGGAAAAAAATGTGCCTGTATTACGCATAATGTTTGCTCTTCCATATACTTTAGAAAGCAACCCTCTAACGGGTTTATAAACTTTCTAAAGTGCTCATTCCTTTATTAATGACTAAAAATTAATCATTAAAGCAATATATTCAACTTTTGTTGAATGAGAAGCCATAGATTTACCTAATTTTGTTGAAAACAGCAAATTTTTGTTCAAGATCAATAAAAAATGTTGAATAGGTCTCAAAGAATTAAAAGAAAGTTGAAAGATTCAAAAATTATTGAATAATGGTTAGTACAGGAACAAGAAGTTTAGAACTTCATCATTTACCCAAAAAACAGGATATCGTCTCATGTCGAACTCACTAGTGTTGGTCATTAATTCAGGAAGTTCATCTCTTAAATTTGCAGCAATTGATGCCGAAACTGGAGATGCCATTATAAGTGGTTTAGGAGAATGTTTTGGTCTTCCAGAAGCTGAAATAAGTTGGAAATATAATGGAGAGAAAACGGCTGAAGCTATTCCTGCCGGCGGTGATCATCATCAATATGCTTTCGGACGCATTGTTAAATTACTGGATTCACTTGATTTATCATCCAAATTTGTAGCGGTAGGGCACCGGGTTGTTGCTGGTGGTGAATCTTTCAAAGGTACTGTGAAACTGGATGAAAAAGTAGTAGAAGAAGTGGCTCGTTTAGCAGAGCTTGCTCCTCTTCACAATAAAGCAAATGCAGCGGGTATGGTCGCTGCGATGGAAGTTTTCCCAAGCTTACCTCAGTTTGCTATTTTTGATACCGCTTTCCATCAGACAATGCCTCCTAAAGCATATATCTACGCATTACCATATGAACTATACAAAGAACATAAAATTCGCCGTTATGGCGCGCATGGCACAAGTCATTTTTATGTTAGCCGGGAAGCAGCAAAAATGGTGGGTAAACCAGCTAACGAAGGTAGCTTTATTACCGTCCACCTTGGTAATGGTGCCTCTATCTCTGCGATAAAAAACGGAGAATGTATTGATACCAGCATGGGGCTGACTCCTCTTGCCGGTGTGGTTATGGGAACCCGTTGTGGTGACCTTGATCCAAGTGTTATCGAATTTTTAATGCGTAAAGGCTGGGATCAGGAAAAAATCTTTACAACGTTGAATAAAAAGTCCGGCTTACTGGGTATTTCCGGTAAAACAAGTGATATGCGCGGTATTCTTGAAGCGGTGGAAGCCGGTGATGAAGCTGCAAAACTGGCTTTTGATGTATTTACTTACCGTGTTGCTAAATACATTGGTTCTTATATTGTATCGGTAGGTGAAGGTTTGGATGCCATTGTATTTACCGGTGGTATCGGTGAAAACTCAATGCCTGTCCGTCATGCCGTTCTTGATTATCTGAAAGTGTTTGGTTACGTAGAAGATGAAAAAGGAAACGAAGCGGCCCGCTTTGGTGCTTCCGGTCAGATTGCCAAATCTGAACTGTTTAATTCCGTTGCTTTAGTTATACCAACAAACGAAGAGCTTGTTATTGCGAGAGAATGTGTAGAAAGATTATAATTTTTTCCCGTTCCTCACTTTGATAGGTTTAAAATACCGCTGCCAGGTTGGGAGCGGTGTTTTTGTGTTTGTCATTTAATTAATGATGGATTAATAAAATGACACGCTAGTTTGTTATTCTTAATGAATATGCTGAATTAGCTTAACGGTTTCGATTATCTGTCTGCTTAGTTTATTTTTCTTTTTAAAGATCAAAACTAAGTGAGCGATGAATGTAAAATGTTTTAGCAAGTCGCTTATTTTTATCAGTTGTTGCCAGACTGTATCCGGAACACTTTCTTTCCATAATAGTAATGAGTTGATTTTTTGGTCTTCCGTTATGCTGGAAATACGGCATAAATCCATCAATAGCATGAAAATATCGCGGGCTATTTGTTGCTCTGTTGCATTTAATATCGATTCTTCAAAATCCAGAATACTTAATTCATTCTTTTCATTAATGACAATATCTCTGAGAGCAGGGCGACCGTGAGCAACATTATTCGTATGCAGTTTTGCAAATGCTTCAAATAAGTGATCTAAGGTATTTTGATCGATTCTTTCCGGATCGATATTATTAAGGGGTTTTCCTTCATCAGAAGTAACAAAAAAACCAGGGCCTTCGTATTCTATATGAGGAACCCGTACATTCATTTCATCAAGATAACGTAATACACATTTCTCATGCTCAAAGCGTTCATAACTGTTAAGGACGGCTTTGGTTTCGAAGAACGAAAATTTATTGAATCTGGCAAGAAATGCAGAAACTTTTCTGATGATATTATTTTTATCTTCCCCTGATATTTTCAACCAGTAGGTATGTTTATTTTCTTTAATCTTGATAACACCACCAGAGGTGTTGTCCGAGATTAATTTATTACATGTTTCTGCAAGCATAATATTATAGTGGTTATGTTTTCTTTGTGATTTTAAAAAATGCAAGTCGTATATTCAATAAATTTATGACAAATTGATGAAAATTTGAGGTTATACCTCATGATTTTATAAGAAAAAGGATAAATTCCCCATTTTAGTCTGAATATTATAATAGACTTAAGACGTGTCAGGTTAGTTTACGTCTTGGTGAACGACCTGACTTTTGATGAATTTTCCGGTGTTATCGGCAAATTTAATTTCATATTACAGGGATACGGGATCTCAAGGAGTTAATCAATGAATAGCAGTTCGTCTCTGGCAGCGAAAGATTCATCGATAGAAAATTCGTTAATTTGGCCGATTTTTGAGGTCTTAAAATCATCTGGAAATGCATGGAAAGTTCATATTTTATCGGCCCATTTGAATAGGCTGGGTTATATCCCTGAGTTGGATGCTGCTCCTGAAAAAGATGTATTTAAGCGTAATTTTTTGATTATGAATGCGTTATATCAGCTTCAGGAAATTCTGATCCCTGAATACTGGCTGCAGGTTGAGGCAATGAATATCCAATTATTTTTTTATCGTCATACTTCATCACATGCTATTGATTCAGCCGATCCCCTGAGAGAGTATTATCTGGAATGGAGCAATTATGAAGCTTCGGAAGGTGAAGTGAAACGATTACTCAATCAATTTTGGGAACACTATCAGTCCTATATCGGTGGTGTTTCTGATAATGTCGGCCTGACACGCAAAAAGGCGCTGGAACTATTTGAACTGGATGATTTTGCAACTCCGGCAGAAATCAGAAAGCGTTGGCGTAAACTGGCTCTGAAATGGCATCCTGACCGGGATGGGGGAAACAGTGATACGTTCCGTATGTTATGTGAAGCTTGGAATTTACTAAGAATATAGCGATGATTTAGTCTTCTGCTGTTTAATTCAATTCGAAAACTTCCAATTGAGTTTTCAGTTTGTTTTCAAATACGTCAGCCTGCATTGGTTTGCCATATAAATAACCTTGCCCATAATCGCATCCTTCTTCAATAATAAACTGTTCCTGCATTCGTGTTTCCACCCCTTCGGCAATTACCTGAAGATCGAGTTTTTTTGCAATCTGGATGATAGAACGAATGATATCCTGATCCTGAGGATTGTTTTCGATGGTTTCAACAAAGCTTTTGTCTATTTTGATGCAGTCAAACGGAAATTTTTTCAAATAGTTAAATGAGGCATAACCTGTCCCAAAATCGTCAAGAGATAAGGTAATTCCCAATTGATGAAGCTCCTCTAAAACCTCAGCTGCCATTTCTTCATCGGTGATTAATCCACTTTCTGTTACTTCAATTTCAAGGCTTTCAGGTGACAAAGAATGAGTTTCCAATAACTTTTGAACCTGATGAATAAACCGGATATCCATCAGTTGTTTCGCTGATATATTTACCGCAATTTTAAAATGAGGTGCGTATTTTTTCCAGGAAGCCGCTTTTTTGATCGCTGTTTTTAACACAAAACTTCCTACTTCAAATATAAGGCCATTTTTTTCTGCTAAATGAATTAATGTTTCACTGGAAATTTCACCTAGCAGAGGGTGTTTCCATCTTAATAATGCTTCTGCAGCAAGCCAGCGTTTTGTCAGTGGATTAACCTTCGGTTGGAAGTAAAGCATCAGGTCTCCGTTTCTGACCGCTTTGAGCAGATAGCTTTCCAGATGCTGAAGTCGGGTTTGGCTTTCGGATAGCAGATTTGAGTGAATGCAATATTTTTGTCCGGTATCTTTACAGGTGATCATAGCTGATGATGCCTGATTGATCAGAGATGATACACTGGTTGTACCAAAGCTATAAGAGACACCTATGTGGGTATGTAAGTGGATAGCCTGATTGTTGATTGTAAAGATTGATTTGCTGATTGATGCCAGCTCTTCGCATAATAGGATCGTTTCTTTTTTCAGTTCGTGTGAGTGAATTAGAACAATAATATCTGTTGCATTCGGTCTTGCGATGTTAATGTGGTCTTGCTGTATTTTGAACGAAAGCCGATCAGCAAATGCTTTGAGTATTTTTTCCCACTCATAAAAATTAAACTGAGTCTGAAGGTTTTTTGCATTTGCAAACCCGACATAAACAACGGCCACTTCATTTGGTGATTTAGATAGAGCCTGTTCCAGCTCCCTTTCCAGGGCATATCTGTTTAAAAAGCCAGTACCGAAATCGTAATTTTTGTGAAAGTCGAGTTCATTTTTTATCAGTTGATGCTGATTTTGTTCCAGTGAACGGAGTTTATTCAGAACCTCTAATTCAATTTTTTCGCAATATTCCTGCAGTAGATTTAATTCTTGTTGGGCTGGTGATCTTTCTGACAACATTGTTGCGGTGATTAAACCGATTGGCAGATTAGATAGTGCATCTGTTAGCGTAAAATATAAAATATTATAGCATTTATATCTTTCTCCGGTTGTCTGAAGAGGTTTCAGAAATTTCGTGGTAGGTAAGTGAGATTGATTCAGTGAATTTTTTAACTCAGATAACAGCAAGAACTTTTCATCTTGTTTTAAATTTAAAACTGTTAATGAACAGTGTGGGGAATTGTATAGCCAGATATTGAGTTGAATGTCGGTTAAATAGTGTTCAAAGACCGCCGTTGTGTTTTCCCAGTTTTTTAATAATTCTAAGAATAAGCCTGAATTTTTTAGCTCATTAATTGGCATAACACTTTATTCCCGCATGAATCTTGGACTTAACTAAAACGCTAAATTAGGCGTTATACGAAAGCATTTCGATACTTATAAAACCACAAAAGTGAAATGTTGAATAGGTGTTACGAAATGAATTTTGTCTTTTCTTTGAGAATTATAAGGGCAACTGGTCAACTTTCTGTTGCCCTTAACCATTCGTTAGTGTTTATTCTTCATCATTATTATACCCATTGAGCTGTAAAAATTGTTTTTTTACCGATTGGTATGATAAATCAGATGATAATTTTTCTGGCGTAAATTTTTTAAGTTTTTCAGTTACTGCTAACTGAATGTCTGAGGATAGCTCTGTTTCATCCAGCCTAATCAGGCGTTCACTATCGGTTTGAATATTATCTGGATCAGATAATTTTTCATAAAATAAGTGCATCATTTGTGATAAAGCATCTTCATTTCGATTCTGACTGTCCAGAACACTTTCTAAACAAGTTAAATAAGGGAGTAGTCCCGGAATGACGACGCTGGCTCGTGTGACCAGAGTTTTACAGACGACTGCATGTGCCGAGCCTCCAAAATTGGCCAGCTCCATGTTTAAACTGTGGCTGGTTTGGTGAAGATCGACTTTGGCGTGCCCAAGCGTCCCTTCGAGATAAATTGGGTTAGTTAATTCCGGGCCTATATAAGAAAACGCCAGAGTTCGACAACCATTCGAGATAGATTCCGAATTGATCAGCGTTTCTACCCAGGAAGCCCAGTCTTCTCCTCCCATCACTTTTTTTGTCGACAAAATTTCATCGTCTGTTGCCGGTGGTATTTCTACCTCAGACATACTGTCATCACTGAAATCGATAATATTAGTATGAAGAGGGGTATTCATTGGCTTAATTACAGCATGCCAAAACTCTTTTGAATTCGGTTTCCGGCGTTTTGTGCTGGCGATGCTGTAAACAATAAGATCGACTTCGCCTTCAAAGTAGGTTTCAATGGCTTCTATAACCTCAATTTTAGTTTGAGGAGAAAATACGTCTCCTTGAATATTGACGGCAGTATGACCATCAATTTCAGCAAAATGTTTGAACCATTGGTTGTTGTAATATCCGGCGTTAGCTTCACTGTGTGGAGTGGGATTAGTGTCCAGTGATACTCCGATCGTGTCGGCGTTTGCTTCTCCGAATGTTAAGGCGATTCTTGACGCTAATCCAATACCACTGGAGCTGCCCAGAATAAGAACCCGAAGTCGTTTATTGCAATGAATTGTGGCCTGTTTTACCCGTTGGATCTGCTTTTCAATTCTCTTCTTACAGCCAAGGGGGTGGGCATGCTTAACCGTGTTGTTGTGAATCTGAGGTTTTATAGGCATGTAGTCAGTTCCTATTTTGTTCAAACATGTTAACCATATCTTAACTTAACATGTAATTTATTGAGCTAAGCCATTAAAATATCCAGAATATGCTATTAGTTGGGTTCGAGTGAAATATGAGGCACGATATCTTGGGCTATCTGGCTGGCAATCCATGGTTGGGCCTGTTCGTTGGGATGTAAGCCATCATCTCTCATCCACTCGGGTTTCGTGACGACTTTTTCCATAAAAAAGGGAATTAAGGGGACGTTTAACTGCTGTGCAAGACCCGGGTAGATATTACGAAAAGCATCGCTGTAACGTTTGCCATAATTCGGAGGGATACGAATTTGCATCAGTATCGGGAACGCGCCTTCCAGCCGTATTTTTTTGATCATAGAAATCAGGTTTTGTTTTGTAATGTCGAGGGGGAATCCCTGAAGACCATCATTAGCTCCAAGCTCTATCAGGACATAGTCCGGCGCATTCTCAGACAAAAGTTGTGGCAGCCGGTTAATTGCAGATGAGGTGGTATCTCCTGAGATACTTCCATTTACAATATTAATATTGTATCCCTGCTGTAGTAAGTCATTATTAAGTAATGATGGCCAGGCTTTAGAAATTGGCATCTGGTATCCGGCACTGAGGCTGTCACCCAGAATCAGCAGGGTTTTTGATATTCCTGATGTTGAAAAAAACAGTAAAAAAACTAAGGAAAGTAAACGCATTATGAGTACTCCAGTTATCTCTGCTTCTAATATATCTAAGGTTGTATCGACAAAACAACATACGCTGACAATTTTGGAAAGCGTGAATATGAATATTTTCTCCGGTGAAACAGTAGCTATTCTTGGAAGCTCAGGAGCCGGCAAGTCAACTTTGATGTCATTACTGGCTGGACTGGATTCGCCATCGTCCGGAAACATTGAACTTTTGTCTGAGAACCTGAATGCGCTGACCGATGAGCAAAAGGCAGAGTTAAGAAGCCGGAAGATTGGATTCATTTTTCAAAATTTTATGTTGGTATCAACATTGAATGCGATTGAGAATGTGACGTTACCATTTCTTCTTCAGGGTAAAAAGGAAAACTGGGTGAAGGCAAAAGCGTTGCTTGATGCTGTGGGATTAGGGCATCGTTGCCAGCATATGCCTTCTGAATTGTCAGGTGGTGAGCAGCAACGGGTGGCGATTGCCAGAGCATTTATGATTAATCCACAGGTATTATTTGCAGATGAGCCAACCGGAAATTTAGATCAATCGACGGCTAAACAAGTCATTGAGATGTTGTTTGAGTTGAATGATAAGCATGATACAACTCTGGTAATTGTTACTCATGACCCTCAATTAGCAGATCGGTGCAGACGTCGGTTCATTATGAGTGATGGAACCATTAAAGAGGTAGGCACCGATGGCTGAGCGGTTTCCATGGCGGTTTTACTTTTCCTGGAGTTTCCGGGAATTAATGCGGGGGCATTTCTGGCCTGTCGTTCTGGCTATCATCCTGATTGTTGCCAGCGTGTTTTCTCTTTTTGCTTTGTCTGAAAGAATGTCTCAGGCTATCGATAAACAGGGTAAAGATGCTCTTTTAGCCGATATGGTATTTGAATCCGCCAATCCGCCTCCGGCGTCTCTTTTGGACATCCATAGTGAGGATAAAAGTGACACGTCACAGATGACCCGCTTTTACACCATGTTATTTGGTCGTAACGCCATGAAAATGGTGACGGTAAAGGCCGTACAGAGCAATTATCCGCTGAGAGGGCAGTTACAACTGGAAGGGGGCGCCGGGGATGCCCATCACGTTTATCCCGGAACGGTCTGGCTTGATAAAGGGCTAATGAGTGAATTGCAAACGCATATTGGTGATTTGGTTTCGATTGGAGATCTTGATGCCAGGGTGACCGGGGAAATTAAAGAAGAGCCGGGGATTAACTTTAACCCTTTCCGCCAGATGCCGACGGTGTATATTCATCAGAGTGACTTAGCGAAAACCGGTGCGATTCAGCCGGGTAGTCGGGTCAGATATTCCGTGTATATCAATGCCCCTGAAGAAAAACAGGCCGCTCTGAAATCTCAGATTCCTCTTAAAAGTGGTGACAAATGGCGTGATACCGGCGAAGAGAGCCGGGCATCCCAGATTTTTGAGAAAACTCGCCAGTATGTGTCAATGATTGTTGTGATCATTGTGTTGATGGCCTCGGCGACACTGGTGGTAACGGCTCAGTCGTATGTTAACAGCCGAAAACCGGTGATTGATGCGCTCAGATGTATGGGCGCGACACGTAAATGGATAATCCGTTGGTTACTGATTCAGTTGGGGCTTCTTTTAAGTGTTGCTATTACTGCAGGGCTTATTCTAGGTATCGGATTAGAGTATGTTCTGAGAATCCCGCTCAGGCCTCTGTTACCTGCCGTTATTTCGCCACTGACTGGCGAGCCTTATGCTATTGCCGTTACGTTTTGTTTACTGGTTGTTTTCTCTTCTGTCGGGATTCCCATCAGGCGTTTATGGCGGACTGATTCTATGAAGGACAGTTTCACCGGCCATATAATGACCTTTATTTTGATCATTATTCCTTTATTCAGTCTGTTTTTTTTGTTCAGAGGGAACCTGATTGTCTGGTTTATGCTGGGCGGCATTGCCGTTTTGTTTTTTGTGCTTTCCTGTCTGTCACTTTTGATTATTTTTATTACGAAGCGGTTTATCACTTACCCGGCTATTAAGTTGGCACTAATGAGGATGAGCCGTACAAGAATAGTAACAGGTTTACAGCTTGGTGTTCTTGGGTTGTCTTTGATGCTTATGGCGGTGATCTGGATGGCCAAACATGACTTATTTTCGGATTGGCGTTCTGTTCTTCCTGTGAATGGTCCCAACGTATTTGCATTTAATATCTCAGATAAGGAAAGAGCTCGTTATAGTCAGGAAATCGGTAACATTGCGACGGATATTTCGCAAATGTATCCGATATTGAGAGGCCGGATTACCAGGGTGAATAATGAAAATATTGTTGATCATGCCGGGGGTACTGATCAGAGTGATTCATTAAGACGGGAAATCAACTTTACCTGGGCTGACACTTTACCAACCTATAATGACATTGTTGATGGGACATGGAGTCATAAAAATGGGGTTTCCGTTGAGTCCAGGGTTGCTGACGAATTGAAACTTAAGGTCGGAGATATATTAACATTTGTGGCAAACAGTGTTTCGTTTTCTGCGACGATTAATTCAATCCGCCGGGTTGAATGGCGTTCAATGAAGCCAAACTTTTATTTCATTTTTACTCCGGATGTCATGAGGAAGTTTTCTTCTTCCTGGTTGGTGAGCTATCGTCTGTTACCTCAACATGATAGCCAATTGAATCAGATATCAAGATCTTTTCCAACTGTTAGTGTGATTGATTTAAGAATCCTGACGGAAAAAATTCAGAATTTACTAAGTAAAGTGGTGTGGGCAATTTCTTTATTGTCAGGTATTGCCGTGTTAGCGGGTTTTTTACTGGTAGTAACGGTTCTGCTGTTGAGTATCGACTCAAGGAAAAATGAAGTACAAATATACAGAACATTAGGTGCAAGTAAGAACCGAATTTTTCAGACATTATTATACGAATTTGGCTTGATGGGCTGTATTGCGAGTATTGTAGCGTATTTTAGTGCTGAAATTTTGATTCGTATCCTCAGTGAATACATACTCAATATCGATTCTTCTATGCATTGGGCTATGTTATTTGTTATGCCCGTTATGACGGTCGTAACTCTAATGATTCTTGTCCTGCGGAGTTCAAAATCACTGGTGAAGCCCTATTGAACAAAGTTGATGTTCAATAGGTCCGCAAATCTTAAAGATTTGCTCAACAGACAAATTAATTGAACATAGACTAAAGTTGCAATTTATCCACAGAAATAGTGGATAAAGTTTGGGATAACTTGATAAGTTTGCTGCCGATTATTCGACTCAAAGCTAATAAATACAATGGCTGTGCTTGAGTGTATATTTCAGTTTTATTAAAAAAATTAAACTCGAAATGTTGAGTCAAGTTATATTTTTTAAAATTTGTGTCTTGATATTGTTAGACTCCAAAGCCAGTTTTTCGTATAAAAATGTGATTTTAATACCGTTTTGAGTCCGGTATATTGATTTTACGTTATACAAAAAATTTGATTGTTTATGAGCAAAGTGGCGTAATAAATACAACAGAATTCTGACCCGGTATGCTACTGAAGTAAAGTTGCTGTTAAGTAGTAAAATAAATCGGTTAGTTTGAACAGAAGGGAACTGCCAGTCAACGGTATTTATTTGGTTCGTCGAACGCTTGTAACCACAATAGTTTCTGCTTTGCGCTGTTGGTACTTGGTTAGCCATCGTTGGTTTAGCATTCGCAAGAAATACAGGCTACCGCGTAACCACCAGTCTGCAAACATTCCGAGCCAGACGCCGTAGACGCCTAAATCCAATACAATGCCGAGTATGTAACCGAGTACGACACGGCAACCCCACATACTGATAATGGCAGAGTACATGGTGTATTTGACGTCTCTGGCCCCTTTAAAGGCCGACGGTAAGACAAAGGAAGCGGCCCAGACCGGCAGCATGATGGCATTAAGGTACAACAGATTAACGACCACATCGATGACCTCGGGATCGCTGGTATATCCCCGGGCAATCCATTCTGCCAGTGGGACACTGACAACCCCTAAGAGAATCAGTAAAATCGTCGCGACCCAGAAGATGAGCCGCATTTCCTGCGCTGCGGTTTTGGGTCTGTCCTGACCCAGGCGTTTACCGATGATAACGGTGGAGGCCATAGAGAGGGTATTTCCGGGAATATTCAGCAGCAGAATAATAGAAAAAGTGATGTAGTTACCGGCCATTGCGACGGTACCCATCCCGGCGACCATAACTTGTGTCAGCAGTTTACCGAAGTTAAACATCATCGATTCGATGCTGGCAGGGATACCGACACCAAGAATATCGTTCAATATGTTTTTCCGAAATGGCTGAAAGAAGGCCCGTAGAGGGACACTGAAGGTTCGGTTTTTCATCAGGCAAACCAGAATCATCAGTGCACCAATCCAGCGGGCCAGTGTAATACCGATGCCTGCTCCCAGTAGTCCGAATCCCTGCCATGTTCCGATTCCCCATTCACTCAGTCCGTAAATCAGCGGGTAGCTGATCAGAATGTTGAGAACGTTCATCAGAATATTACTGATGGCCGGCAGACGGGAATTTCCAACCGCCCGTAAGACGCCACTTCCGGCAAAAAGTATTGCCAGTGCCGGGAAGCTGAACGCGATGGTTTGTAAATACATTTGGGTGAGCCGTATGACTTCTGCTTCTGCTCCATAAGCGACAACTGACAGAATGGGGCCTGCAAAACACTGCACGATTATCCAGGCGACTAGGCTGAAAACCAGATTCAAGTTAATGGCATGCGCTGCTCCCCGGATACAGTTTTCACGATCATGCTTAGCGTATAACTGAGCGATGAACACTGAACCACCAAGCGCAATGGCGGTGAGAAATGAAATGACAATGAAGGTGAGACTGTCGCTGACGCCAACGGCAGCCGTATCCGCTTTGCCGATACGGCTGACCAGAATCGTGCTGGCTATGCTCATCAGAACGACGCAGGTCAGTTCGATGGCGATTGGCCAGGCGAAAGGCGCAACGTCCTGCGAAAGCAGGACTTTATGACGGTGCCGGATAAGCCGTTTCGTTTGTTTGGGCTCCGGTGGTGGTGGCATAGGATTATCTATGGATAAAGAGTCCGGTTCGTTTGCTTGCTCGGCAGGCACGTTTGAGTTCCTTTTGTTATTGGCCACAGGGTAGTGGCGTTGGTTCTTCGATTGTTTGCTGGTATATGACATCCAGGTCGTAAACAATTTTTATTTCTCCGTCGATTTTTTGCTCTCCGTGCAAATATCCACCCGTTGAAATTGCCACGGGAATTTGCTGATAACATCCTTTTCGGGCGGCTTCCAGGGCAATTAATGCATAAGGTGTCGGATCATCCAGACGGGCAAAGCGATGTTTCACGGATGGCAGGAAATAACCGTCAAAATAGTGCTCTCTTATCAGGTTTTCGCCGACGTTTTCGGCCAGCTCATAGAGGCGGTGGTCGCCAGTCAGCTGTTCTAATTCCAGCAATGAAAAGACCAGATAAGGTGACGCGATATCGGTTTCTTGCGCGACTTCGGTTGGATGCAGTGTTTGAGCGTTGAGCCGACCTAATTTGAAGCTGGCGAACATTTTGGCCGTGAGCGTTCTTAAGTCAGCATTGTCACTTCGGATACCGGCGCGTACCAGTGTGAGCAGGCAAGCCGGATCGGTTGGCTGACGTTTGAGTGTCGTCCCTTTGTCGCCATAATAACCGTCTCTCTGGAACACATAGCCGGTCATGTCCTGTCCGTTATTCCACATGGGGATTATTTCGTTGGTTGACTCATCCCAGGCGTATCTGAAATAGGCATTGATCCCGTCAATGACCCAGTCGGTCAGTTCGTCATCCTGCAGAAGATCGGCGCACTCTAGCATGGCCAGAGGATTATCAATGATGACCGGCCAGTTGTCTCTGAATAAGACATTGGCTTCCCGGGCTATCGCGCCAAATTCTTTTCCGAACTGACGCCGGGCCCGGTCACCGAACCAGGAGAACGTAATCCGGTCATCTTCCGGCTCCGGTTCTCTTTGTTTTGGCGAAGAGAACTGATACACCGGCATTAACGTTTCCGGATTCCGGGCCAGAACAAACTGATGGTACAAGTGTTTTGCCCATTTGCTGGCATCGCTATCTCCGGTGTATTTGTAGTAGTGACATGCGGCATAAATTAAGTCCGTTGAGGCATTGACAAAGGTCAGACCGACGGTTTCCGGTAGATCCGGCCAGAGCGAGGGATCAACAACCTGATGAGGTTCAAACTGGTGGAATATCCGGTCAGGGAAAGGTTGGCCATATTCACCATGTCTACTCAGGTCCAGTTTATGCCAGTCGGACACATGGGCTGCCCAGAATCCCTGCAGGTATTTGGTCGTTTTTTCCGGGGATACCTGATGGAGAAGATCGTAAAAAGGGAAGTGATGTTTGAGTTCATGGACACAGGCTTTCCCTGCCGGCCCTTCAATGTCTCCGGTGTCCCGGTTAATGAAACGGTGTCCTCCCCAGTGGAACAATCCGCTTTTAGGGTCGGAATAATGTTCAAGGAAATACTGGGTCAGTTGATGCGCCTGTTCGCGGTAGTGTGCATTACCGGTAATCTCACTTAATGCAACCAGACCCCGCATAAAGTTTTGTTGGCTGGCAAAGTTACTCATTGGTGCCCGGGAACCATCCGGGTAAGCCCAGTAGACCGGGCGTCCGTTATGAACGTCGATTCCATCGGCAAGAAGGGGGGTGGATTTTGCCTGTGCTTGTTTTGTCATTCGTTGATAATAGTCATTAAGCAAAGGCAGAAAGGAAGTTTTCATGTTCATGATCTCCGCAGGCTTGGTCGGGAAAAAAGTAAATGAAGAGGAGTGAGCCATCCCGGTTTTGGTTATATTTGAGTGTGTTCATCCCATGGTGTAGGGGACATATCATGTCAATCAATAAATGTGTCAATTGCTTATAATAAAAACGCGAAAACAGCACTCCGTTTACCGGAGTGCTGTGACGATTTTCCTTTTACGTTATTTGGCAATACGTTTCAATACGCGGTTACCACGACGGATAAAGTTTTTCGCAGATTTGGCCGGTGTAGACTGACCGTAATCCAAATGCTGCATTTCTTCCTCAAATAATTCCATTAACTGGGCATTATCAGTATAAGTAGTTGGCAAAATAGTTTGTGGCAGTGTTTGCGCCATTTTGTAACCCTGATATGGCAGGCTGGTTTCATCCAGATCACCTGATACTTTCAATGCATTCAGGCCTGCTTTACTTAATGGTACACCACGAGCCAGCCCCATTGCTTTCACTCCATCGGGATCGTTTAGAAGGAAGTTCACCAGTTTGGCGGCCGCTTCAGGATGTTTTGTGTTTCGGCCAATAGAAAACATCATTGAAGGACGAGCCAGCAGACCAGAGTCAGTAGCACCCGGAGCCATCGGATAAGGACCTAATTCCATTGATTGTGGTGGTTCCAAATTGTCTGCGTATTTAGGAATGGAGGTATTCCACATATACAGACCACCAAAGTGACCGTCAATCCATGGACGCATTTCGTTCATGTTTCCTTTACCATAAGACGCGAATACTTCGGTTGATGGAAACACATGATTTTTAACCATATCAACATAAATCTGGAAGAATTTGGTCATCTCTTCCGGGGTAAAATCCAGTAAATTGGTTTTATGGCTGATAATATCTTTACCGTATTTCTGGATAAAAATTGAACGGTTGATGGCAAACACGTCACGGGCTTCCACCACCAGAGGATAGTATCCATCGCCCAGTTTCGCTTTAAATGCCTGACCGGCTTTTTTGAAATCTTCCCAGGTTTTTGGATATTTCACGCCTGCTTTGGCCCAGCTATCTTTGTTATAGTAGAACACCCTGGAGGTAATACTGACAGGTAATCCATCAATTTTGCCTTGTACCGTGGTCATTTTAATGGCTTTTTCCGGGAAGTTTCCGATATGTAGCGCATCTGATTGAGCATTCATATCATAAAAGCCTTTCCCGTCACGAGAGAAGATTGGCAACCAGTTCCAGTTGGTTTGCATCACGTCAGGTTCAGTGTTACCTGCAATCTGAGTTGTCAGACGGGATAGGTGACCATTCCAACCGGTATATTCACCTTTAACTACGATGTCCGGATACTTTTCATGGAATTTTTCAAGGGCTTTTAATGTTGCCTGATGTCGGGAGCTTCCCCCCCACCAGGACATTCGCAACTCAGTTTGTGCCGAGGCTGCTGTTGCAACCATTGTGCCAAGAGCAACCATGGTGAGTGTTGTTAGTAGTTTTTTCTTAATCATGAGATAGTCTCCAAGATATTTATTATTTTTGAGTAGGTAGAGAAATATTCACTTCTGTTTCTTTGTCAAAAATATGTGCTTTGTTCATGTCAATCATGAACGTGACATTCTTCTGTAACTGCATGTTTAATTTTTCTTTGACGTCATCAATTGGAACACGGGCTGTAAATTCATTTTTGCCGATGGCAAAGTAAACAAACACTTCATGCCCCATATTTTCCATCCGGACGACATCACCCTGGATGGTTTGAATCGAATCATGGTGAGAGCCTTCAGCTAATGACAACGTAATGTTATCTGGCCGGATGCCTAAAACGGTTTTATTGAATCCGTGATTGCGAATGCTGAGAACTTTTTCCGCTGGTAAGCTCAGTCTCTGGCCTTCAATATCTACAACCAAATCGTCACCGTCATCGACGAGTGCCACATCGGCCATGTTCATTTCCGGGGCACCGATAAAGCCAGCGACAAACATATTGACCGGGTTGTTATAAAGCTCTTCCGGCGTATCCACCTGCATAATTTCACCCAGTTTCATCACACAGATACGATCACCCATCGTCATCGCTTCTGTCTGGTCATGGGTAACATACACAGCCGTTGCAGGGCGTTTTTCTGATTTCAGGTGTTTGTGAAGGTCAGAAATACGGATCCTCATTGATGCTCTGAGTTTTGCATCCAGGTTGGATAGTGGTTCATCAAATAAAAACACTTCCGGTTTTTTCACGATGGCACGTCCGACGGCAACCCGTTGTGCCTGACCACCGGATAACTGACGAGGTAAACGATCAAGTAGTTCTTCAATTTCCAGAATATTGGCGGCATCATTTACGCGTTGATTGATTTCGCTCTTCGGTAATTTTTGCAGTTTCAGACCAAAGCCGAGATTTTCACGGACAGTCATATGGGGATACAGTGCATAGTTCTGGAATACCATGGCAATTCCCCGGTCTTTCGGAGGTAGATTATTCACCACCCGACCTCCGATCAGGATTTCACCACCGGTGATATTTTCCAGCCCCGCCAACATTCTCAGTGTGGTCGATTTTGCACAACCAGACGGACCGACGATAACCAGAAATTCTCCATCTCTAATAGTTAAATCAACACCGTGAACGGCTTTAAATCCGTTTGAATAAGTTTTCTCTAATTTATTAAATTTTACTTCAGCCATTGTGTTATCTCCCCAAGATTAACCTTTAATACCGCTGCTGGTGACGCCTTCAACAAAATATTTCTGTGACATAAAGAACACAATGATTGAAGGAATGATTGCAATAGAGGCCATTGCCAGAATTTCGTTCCATTTCGCACCCTCTGTAACGTCGATAGACATTTTCAGTGCCAGAGCAATTGGATATTTCTCTACACTGGAGACGTAAATCAACGGACCAAGGAAGTCATTGACTGACCACATGAACTGGAACAAGGCAACAGAAACGATCGCTGGACGAATCACAGGAACAACCACATACCAAAGTACCTGGAATGAGTTACACCCATCGATCATTGCGGCTTCTTCCATATCCGTTGGTACACCCCGAAGGAACTGAACCAACATGAAAACGAAGAACCCTTGTGTTGCAAATGCCATAGGCAAATACAGTGGCAGATAACTATCTAACAGACCCATTTCGCGGAACATCAGATATTGAGGAATCAACAACACTGACTGTGGAAGCAGAATGGTGGCAACCAGAGTGGCGAACCAAAACTTCTTAAACGGAATTTCAAATCGGGCAAATGCATAACCTACAATTGTCGATGAAATTACGGTCAGTATTACTTTTGGAAGTACGTAAGCAAAAGTGTTGATAATATAGTGACCAAATGTAAATTCAGTCCCGGTTTTCCAGCCATTAATAAATCCTTCCCAACTGATATGGTCCGGGATAAGACTCATGGAGGAAAATATTTCATGGTTCGGTTTCATTGACGCTGAGAACATCCATAAAAGTGGATACAGCATCAAGAGTCCGACAATGATCAGAATTGTGTAACGGAAAAAAGCATTAATCTTTTCGCGACGAATCGTGCGTTCATTTTCCTGGTTACGTTCTTTTTCAGCCTGAGTTGCAGGGATTATTGTTGAAGTCATAATTATTTACCTCCTTTATCGCCGGAATAGAACACCCAGTATTTAGATGAACGGAATGTAATGGCAGTAAAGATTGCTACGACAACAAATAATGACCATGCAAGTGCACTACCGTAACCCATATCGAAGAACTTAAAGGCTGTTTCATAAATATATAGAGAAATCAGATAAGTCGACTTCATTGGGCCACCGCCAGTGACGACGTAAGGTGCGGTAAATTCCTGGAAGGCCTGAGTAGTTTGCATAATAAAGTTAAAGAAAATAACCGGAGTGATCAGAGGTACGGTGACTTTCATAAACATTTGCCACTTGCTCGCCCCGTCAATCATTGCAGCTTCATACTGCGATTTGGGAACATTTTGCAGAGCGGCCAGGAAAATGACCATTGCAGAACCAAATTGCCAGGCTCTCAGGAGCGTAATAGTAAATAAGGCAAATGAAGGTTCCCCCAGCCAACTGATCGGATCTACGCCAAAAAGGCCGAGAAACTGGTTCAGTACACCATCAATGGCAAACAGAGCACGCCAAAGAACGGCAATGGCAATACTACTTCCTAAAATAGACGGAATGTAATAGGCCGTGCGGAAGAAACCAATACCTTTCAGATTAAAGTTCAGAATGAACGCAATAAACAATGCGAACGCGAGTTTGACGGGAATCGTTAAGAAAACGTATAAAAACGTTACACTCATTGATTTCCAGAACACATCATCTTCGAAAAGCATATAGTGGTAATTTTCTAAACCAACAAAATCCGGTGTGGTCATCAGATCATAATTGGTAAAGCTCATCAAAAACGATGACACAAATGGAAAGGCAGTAAACAATATCAACCCTATTATAAAGGGAGATAAGTACGCCAATCCCAGCTTGCGATTTTCATACATTTTCTTATCCTCGTTAATTTTATTAATTTACTGAAAAGTAGAAAACAAATACCGGGTCACATTTCAGTTTCTGTACTTATTAAACGCAGATACATATTTAACTTCCACTTGTTAATTTGATAATTGTGATCGCTGATTAAAATTTTTTAACCAATTTAATAAAAATAATGAAATAACGTTTTATATTTTATTTTTTAATGAAATGACAATATTGTGATTCAAATACCATTATTTTAAAAAAATTTTAGCTATGGCATATACCAGTCTAAATTGGCTTAACAAATTTTTTGATAGCAAGTGATAAGATTACTTATTAATTGAATATGCTATTAATTTTTGGTTAAGGAGGTGTGGCCCTCAACTGAATTGTGTGTTTTCTTGCTGATGTATTTAGGTATGTAGTATATAATTTTTTATTAATTTTTAGTTACTTATGCATGATTTCTTTTATTTATAATATTAATTTATGATGACAGATAAATGGCATATTTAGTCTGTAAATACTTTATTTTATTAGATTTAATATCAAATTAAATTTCCAGTGATTCTCGTTTCATATCTTTCAAATAGTTCATTTTTAATTTTTCTTATTATTTTGCGCTGATCACAGTTCATTGAATTTTTATTACATTCTGTGGCTCTTTGATCACAAAAATATTTATTGACTATTTTATTTTTCACTCATGGTTTTAAATTGAAACGGTTAATCCTATAAAGTGAAATGGTGTTTCATTATGAAAAATAAAATCTTAGTATCAGCTGTTTTATTAGGCCTGACTAGCACAGCAGTGAGTGCTGCAACCCTGAATATTCGTGAAGAGTTTACTCCTAGGTACGATAGCCAGTCGGCGGCACACAAACAACGTGTTGCCGTTGACCACCGCTTTAAAAATGGGGTGGGTTTCGGAGTTGAAGTGAAATGGAAAGGTGATAACGAAGACGCGTTTGGTGAACAGAAGAGTAACGGGCATCAGGCCAATATCAGTTACTTGTACAAACTGAACGATAAATGGTCGTTAAAACCGCAATATAAATGGGAATCGAATTCGACCCAGATTGGTCATCAGCTCAATTTGACCTTAGGGTATAAAGTGAACAGTGACTGGGCGGTGTCGTTCCGTCACCGTTACCATTACGATAATCCGGTTCCATCCAAGGGAAAAACCAATTCGCATTATAACCGTTGGACGTTTGCGTTCGGATATAGCGGTATTGAAGACTGGAAATTTGGTGGGTCACTGGATTACACCTTCAACAGTACAGAAAAAGGGCCTAGATGGAAAGATCATAAAGCATGGTTCTCTGAGCTTAACTTTACCGGTGAGTATAAAGGCTTTGAAAGTGGCTGGCGTCCATTTATGGAAGTGGGTTTCGTCCCTTATAAATCAGGTCAGGAATACGATTTCAATGGTACGACTGACGCTCAGAACGACAAATGGCGCCCACGTTTCCGTGTCGGTCTGAAATACAACTTCTAATTCTGCTTTCTTTTTCCATCCTTACGACTTATTCCGGTGACACCGGAATAAGTCTGTTCATCTATCGAGGTAACTGATGATGAAAATAGCCAAAGTTCCGTTAATTCTCTCTTCTGTTCTGGCGGTGTCTGCTTGCAGTAACCAGTCTATGACAGCGGCTGACTATATTAAAAACAGCGATAATTTAACCTGGCAAGCCATTACGTTCGGTCAGTCGACTGATCTAAATTTCGGCTCCACCATTCTTCCTGAAAAAGTTGGGGTCAATCAGGTGACGATTAACGGTCAGCCTGTCAAACCGGGCCCGGTCGCCGGGCATTTCACGATTGAGAGTCGTGGCGGTAAAATTGCTAACTCTCATGAAGGAGGGACTTTCTATTACACAAAACTACCAACTGATGTCAATTTTACGTTGTCTGCGCAGGTAGTCCTCAGCCAATTAGGGCCGGAAACTGGTTCAACACCGAACCGCCAGGAAGGCGCCGGGCTGATGGTCCGGGATATTCTCGGTAATCCAAGACAAAATCCGCAACCGGAAGGCACGGAAGAGTTCCCGGCGGCTTCCAACATGGCGATGAACCTGCTGAGAGCCAATAAAAAAGCCAATAACGGTCTGATTAATATCAATGCGGCTTACCGGGAAGGCATTTATCAGCCATGGGGCACGGCTCATAACCATATGAGCAAAAAAGCGTTCCTTAAAGGGCTCACCTATGGTGAAAAACAGCCATTTCATATGACGTTAACCCGCACAAATAAGGGTTATACGGTCAGCTTCGATAACGGTAAAGTTCACAAAACCTATTCCATGAAAGGCGCTCACGCCAATATCGTCGAAATGCAAAATCCGGATTACCAATATGTGGGCTTCTTTGCCTCCCGGAATGCGAAAATTAAGGTAAGTGATGTCAAACTGACGCTATCAAAAGCGCAGACAGAAAAAGCGCCTCGTTATCAGCCTAAACAAGTTGCAACCTTGCTGCAGCGCGCATCGTCAACTGAGTCTGCAGTGAGCCGGTATGTGATACAGGCACGGGCAAATTATGCCGGTACCTATACTGCCAGTCAGGATGGCCGGATTTTGATAAACAATAAGATGGTGAAAGCCGGTACCATGTTCAGTTACCCAACTACACTGACCAAGGCGAAAACACCGATTGAAGTGACATTCGTACCGACTGAAGGTCCAAGCAAAAAAACGATTCATGACGTTTATACCGTGGAAAGAAAACAGGTTGCTCATCCGATGCGTCTGGTTGTTAATCCTAAAGGAACCAATGGCCGCCTGGATTTAGCCACAGCTGTTAAACTGTTGCCTCCGGGTGGCACTATCGTGATGGAGCCTGGTGACTATTCTGAGCTGAACATTCCTGTTGCTGCGAGTGGAACCCCTGAACAACGCAAAACACTACAAGCATCAAAAGGCGTTCGGGTAACCGGTCCATATCTGCATGAGGGTAACTACTGGAACATCGCTAATCTTGAAGTGGATGGTGGAAGAACCATCGTTCATGGTAGTTATAACCACTTTGATCATATGTTAACGCACAATTCACCGGATACCGGATTCCAGATTTCATCAACCAAAACTGTCGGCCGTCCACTGTGGGCAAGTTATAATATTGTCCGGGACAGTGAAAGTTACAACAACATGGATAAATCCCAAATCAATGCGGATGGATTTGCTGTGAAAATGCGGGTTGGTGATGGCAACACCCTGATTCGCTGCATTTCGCATCACAATATTGATGACGGTTATGACTTATTCAACAAAGTGGAAGATGGTCCGGATGGTGCGGTGACCATTATTGACTCCATTGCTTATATGAATGGTCAGACCATGAAGGTTAAAAATAAAAAAGGTGGCACCCGGGGTAATGGTTTCAAACTGGGTGGTGAAGGGTTACCGGTTGCGCATGTTGTGAAAGGCAATCTGTCGTTCCGTAACAGCATGGATGGATTTACAGACAACTTTAACCCAGGTTCATTAACCGTAGAAGACAATGTTTCCATTGATAACAAACGGTTTAACTTCCTGTTCCGGAAAAGCCCTTATAAAGGCAAAGTAAAACAAGGAACCTTTGAGGATAACCGTTCTTACCGGTTCTATGTGTCCAGTAAGTACAGTGATGTCGTGAATGCGTATAAAAAAGCACACAACGACTTTATTAGTCACGGAAAAACCACCAACGATAAGGGAACCGTCGTACCTGTTGCTAACACATTGAAAAAGGCAGCATTTATTCCGACTTCTCATTCCGCGGCTGACTATCGTCATGCTGTTAATTTGATAGAGGAAATCATAAAAACACATCAGGATATACAATAAAGTCATTACAAAGAGGACTGCTCCGATGAATGGAAGCAGTCCTTTATTTTTATTACCGGAGAGAAAAGACCTGAATAGCTAACAGAGTGATATGAATATCTTCTCAGTTTTGCCGTTAATTACAAAATCAAAGATGTAAAGAGGTGGTTATGGTCTCTGCTTATCAGTATAAGAGTGTCGGTTTTCAACTGAAACTGCCAGTTATACTTTGCCTGTTGATTGGTTTTAGTATTGCCGCAACAATTGTCTATCAGAATGCTTCCCGACTTCTGCTTAAATCCGCTTTTAGTGAACAACAGTCAAAGTTGAATGCTGTTGCTGAAACGGTCAGTGGTCAGTTCGATGCTTATGTCGAAACGACGAAAATACTCAGCTCCACCTTCAAAAACGGCTATCTTGCCGGTTTTGAAGTAAAAAAAGAGATGATTGATTATGCAGGACAGACAATACGTAATATTGATTTGTATGGTTTACCCTTAGTGAATAATACCGATTTGGTTGATACCTTTACGCAGGATACCGGCGCATTCGTGACTCTGTATTCATCAACCGGAACGAAGTGGTTTAGTATTGCCAGTTCTTTTAAGAGTAAGAATGGGAAACGGGATATTAACCATTTTCTGGATACCTCTTTTGCCGGTTATGCCCAACTTCGCCAGGGTAAACCCTATATTGCACAAGTATCTGTGTCTGGTCGCTCCTATCTTACTTATTATGATCCTGTGGTCGACAGCGACAAAAAAGCAGGCGCAATTATTATGATTTCTCTGCCGGTAGAAAATGCGACAGAGGAAATTTTTAACTCTTTGAAGAAAATTCACTGGGGCGAATCCGGTGAAACCATCATCGTTGATGCTCGTCCAGCACAGTTTGGACAGTACCTGCTGAATTCAGAAGATAAAACACTTAAACAGCAAAATATGGTGATGTTTACGGATACCAACGGAGAAAATCCATTAGTTTCCTTAAAAGGGAAGCAAGAAGGGATGATTCGTTTCCCGGTTTCTGTCAATGGTGATACGAAGGAAAAATACGTAGTTTATAAACATATTCCCGGATGGAATTGGTTTTTGCTTGGCGGGACGTGGACCAAAGAACTGACTCAGGGGAGTAATCGACTGTTGTTGGATATTGCCGCCATTTTCTTATTTGTTGGAGTGGTGACTTATATTCTGGTCTCATTAATTATCCGTCGAACCCTGAAGCCTTTAAAGCAGTTAAACGGATATATGGAACGACTTGGAAGTGGGGAAGTGAGTTTAACGATTGATGTTAGTGAACGGGCATCGAAAAATGAAATGACCCGATTGACGCAGGATGTGGGGAAAATGGCAGCCCACCTAAATAAACTGGTTGGGCAAATTCGCCACTCCAGTAGTCAGGTCAGTGCCCAGTCTCAGAACGTTGCTGAAGATGCCGGAATTGCGTTGGCCCAATTGACATCGCAGCAGCAACAAATTGAACAGGTAGTGACAGCCATTGAAGAGATGGCCGCTTCTGCGGAATCCGTCTCCCGACAGGTTGAATCGATAGCCGGTAATGTCCGTGATGCCAATCAAAATACTCAATCCGGACTGGCAATTGTTGGTTCCGTAGCCACTGATATTTCCGGATTAAATGAACAGCTCAACCACTCTTATCAGGCGATTCAAAAAGTCAGTAAAGACAGCGAGAGTATTCATGCTGTAATCCAAATGATTAATGATATTGCAGAGCAGACCAATCTGTTAGCTTTGAATGCGGCGATTGAAGCGGCCAGAGCAGGAGAGCAGGGCCGTGGATTTGCTGTGGTTGCCGATGAGGTGAGAGTTCTGGCTAACAGGACGCAGTTATCTGTGCAAAATGTTGTGGACATCGTCAGTCAGTTGAAAGAGTCGACTCAGTATGCTGTGTCATCAACGAAATTAAGTCAGAAACAGGCAAATAAGGTACTGGATGAATCCCATGATGCGGGCTCGGCTTTAGAGTCGATAGCAACTCAGGTGAATGAGATTGCGACTCAGGCGGAAGAAATTACCAGTATTGTCGAACAACAGGCACAGGTTTCGGTTCAGGTTTCTCATCATGCATCAGAGATTTGCAGCCTTAATCAACAGGGCAGAGACATCAGTACCAAAACGTCAGAAAACGCCAGAATAATGCGACAGGAAGCTGATGTTTTAGAAGAACAGGTGGATTTTTTTCATTAAGTGTATCTATAAGGGGGAAGCTATGTTGATTGCATCACTATATGATGTTGTTGTATCGCTGGATGGTTCCGGAGATTATCGGTCTGTGACAGAAGCCCTTGCTAATGCCCCTCAGGATGATGCTCCTTATGTGATTTTTATCCGTAAAGGGGAATATCATGAACGCTTTGAAGTTACTCGTCCCCGGGTTTCTCTTATTGGTGAATCCTGTGAGGATACGATCATTACCTCTTCAGTGGCCAACGGTATGTTGGATTCACAAGGGAGAAAATTTGCAACGTTTGGCAGCCGGACTGTCAGCATTAATGCCCCAGATTTTTCGGCCCGTTCTCTGACCATTTGTAATGGATTTGATTTCCCCGCGAATCAAGCCAAAGCGAATACCGATCCAACCAGACTGCGTCATACTCAGGCGGTTGCATTATTGATTGCATCCCATGGTGACCGGGTTCAATTAAAAGATGTTCGTTTAATCAGTTATCATGACACGCTCTATTTGTATGCCGGCCGAAGTTACATTGAACAGTCACTTATCTCCGGAACCGTTGATTTTATTTTTGGCGGAGGAACGGCACTGCTGGAACACTGTGACATCGTTGCCCGTAATCGGGACGATGTGCATTCGGATGAACCTTATGGTTATCTGGTTGCGCCCTGTACGCCGATTAAACAATCGTTCGGTCTGGTGGTTCAGGACTGCCGTTTGGAAAAAGAAAACGGTGTTCCGGCCGGTAGTTACGGGTTAGGACGTCCCTGGCATCCAACTACCCGGTTCGAAGACGGTACTTATGCCGATCCAGATGCTGTCGGTCATGCTGCTTTTATCCGGTGTCAGATGGATGACCATATTTTTGGATGGGATAAGATGAGTGGCCGGGACAGGGATAGGAATACTATCTGGTTTTATCCTGAGGATTCCCGGTTTAGTGAGTATCAGAACCGGGGTAAAGGGTCTTGTCCGGGTGATAGAAATCGTCCGCAACTGACTGCTGACCAGGTGAGCAATTATACTCCGGAGGCTTTATTTTCCGGCTGGGTTCCGGATATTTCTTTGAGTGAAATGAGCGCTTTGGTAGGGACGGTAGATACCGCAAAGGACAGCATTCCTGCAAAAGTACAGGTAACTGATACGCTGGGAATGGTAAGAACAACACTGGTGGATCAACAGGGAAGATACACAGTTCCGGTTTCTTTTATGACACCACCGTTATTGGTTTCCCTATTGCCTTTATCGGATGCTGATGAGAGTCATAACATGCGGGCATTGGTTGTGCTGGTGAACAATCAAGGGGAAACGGAATGCAATATCACGGCTGCATCTGAACTAATGGTTTCTGACGCCGAAAACCGGATTCAGTTCGGAGAGTTTCGTGCCGGAATTCCTGTCCCGCCGTTACCCCGAAGTATGTGGGAAGCGTTCCAGCTTTTAGCCGATGCCGGTTCTGGTAAAATCATTGCTTGAATCATATTTGCCCACTTTATTGACTACGTCTCTTAATCAAAAACGTTTCACCATATAAAAAATGTGATTTTAATGCGGTTTTAATCTATATAGAATGAGAAGGTGTTATACAAAATAATTAATTGTGTAGGAAAGGGTGCTATGGACCAAAAACCTAAGATCGCAGTGATTGGTGGTGGTGTTGCCGGTGCAACCGCAGCCGTACATTTAGGCGAGTTAGGCATCGATGTTCATCTTATAGAGCGAAAAAATGAACTTGTTAACGGACCTCCTATCTGCCATTTGCATGCTGGTGGAAATTTATACCGTGAAATTTCTGAAAACCAATGTATTGAATTATTGCGCCAGTCAATAGAGTCTGTCCGCCTGTATCCACATACTATCAATGTCCGGCCGACAGTTATTGCCGTTCCGGTTTCTGATAGCGGTACGCCTCAAACGATAATAGACCGGCTGGATGTTATCAAACGCAGTTATTCTGAACTTGTTATTACCGATCCGGGAAATAAAGTCATTGGTGAGCCTGACGATTACTATAAGCTCTATACACGCACGGATTTAGAAAAATTGCAGAGCGGTGTCCAGCCGGGAAATCCACAGAATATGGATGACTGGGTTATTCCTTTTGCCCGGTCAGCGGATTTATCTAAACTAAAATTTCCGGTTATTGTTGTTCAGGAATATGGATGGAGTGTTTTTCGTTTGGGGGCCAGTGCTACATTAGATTTGCAGAAGTTGCCAAACGCAAATTTACATTTGAATTCGGAGCTGAAAAGAATAGCTCAGAATGGAGAACGGTGGGTTCTTCAGTATCTTGTTGATGGTCATGAATCTCATGAGTTAGAAGTGGATTATCTGATTAATGCCTGTGGCTATGAAACCGGGATTGTTGATGATCTGGTTGCTTACCGCCGTAAACGTTATGTTGAGTTTAAAGCAGCTTATGTCACTGAATGGAAAGAGAGTGAATATCAGTGGCCGGAAATCATTTTTCATGGCGAAAGAGGAACGCCGCAGGGAATGGCTCAACTGACGCCTTATGCAGACGGTATATTTCAGTTACACGGCATGACGGAAGACATTACTCTTTTTAAAGGTGGTCTTGTTGCCAGTCATCAGGGGTCTTCTCAGCCGGCTCTTCCTGAAAAACTGAATAAAAAACTAAAATCGGGATGGAATGAAAACATTGCCCGTGAGAGAACAGAAAAAGCCATTGATTTTATTGGTCAGTATATTCCTGAGTTTTATGAAGCGCATCCCAAAGGACTTCCTCTGTTCGGGGCGCAACAGATACCGGGAAATGACGCGTCATTACGAGCCTCTGATGTCTCATTTGACGGTCAACGCTATGCAAGAATTGAGATTGTGAAAGGTTCATCTGCTTATGAAGCTGTGAGAAAAATAGTACAAGCCTGGAATCTGGTACCTTCCTGGAAATATGATCAATCTATAGAAGAATTACATCCTTGTATTACATCGTTATCGCCGGATATTGTAGAGCAGTTTGCCATACAGATGGCGGTAAACAGAGGTTATCCTGCTGGGTTGGCTAAGGCTGTTGGGGTGAAAGAGAGTATTAATTTTGAGAAAGTAAGCTAGCTTAGCATTGTATTTGTATTGTGAGGTTCTAACTTTGTAAGTGAGTGATAAACTAAAGAAAAGTTATCAGAAGGTATAATTTACAATGAACGTATTAGTAACAGGTGGAATGGGATACATAGGAAGCCACACTTGCATTCAAATGATTGAAGCGGGTATGACTCCGGTTATCTTTGATAATCTATACAACAGTAAAGAGACGGTCTTACAGCGGATCGAGGACGTTTCTGGCAGTAAACCGGAATTTGTGAATGGGGATGTCAGAAATAAAGCATTACTGATTGAAACAATGAAACGTTTCAATATTGAATCGGTTATTCATTTCGCTGGTTTAAAAGCGGTCGGTGAATCGGTTGCCAAGCCTCTGGAATACTACGATAACAATGTTAATGGAACCCTTGTCCTTGTTGATGCAATGAGAGAAGCTGGTGTCAAATCAATCATTTTTAGTTCATCGGCAACGGTTTATGGTGATCCGGCAACGGTTCCGATTACTGAATCCTTTCCGACCAGTGCCACGAATCCTTATGGCCACAGTAAACTGATGGTTGAGGAGTGCCTGACTGATTTTCAAAAGGCGAATCCGGACTGGAGTATTGTTCTGCTTAGGTATTTTAATCCGGTAGGCAGTCATCCAACGGGTAAATTAGGTGAAGATCCTCAGGGGATCCCTAATAACTTAATGCCGTTTGTTTCTCAGGTTGCGGTCGGAAGGCGTGAATTTCTGTCTGTTTTTGGCAGTGATTATCCCACCAAAGATGGCACCGGTGTCCGTGACTATATTCATGTGGTTGATCTGGCTGACGGGCACGTTGTTGCGTTAGATAAGATTGGTAAAAAGTCCGGTCTTCATATTTACAATCTGGGCACGGGAAACGGATACAGTGTTCTGGATATGGTGAAAGCATTTGAGGTTGCCAGTGGTAAACGTATCCCATATAAACTGGTAGAAAGACGGCCCGGTGATATTGCTGAATGTTGGGCCGATCCATCAAAAGCACAGAAAGACCTAGGCTGGAAAGCGAAAAGAACGTTAGAAGACATGACAAGGGACTCGTGGTTATGGCAGTCTAATAATCCTGACGGTTATCCGGAATAAACAGAGAGTAGCCAGCGACGCTGGCTTTTTTATGAATTATTTAGCCCATCTTCACATTGCCTCTTTTTGCCAGAGTTCTCCTCTGGGTAATTTACTCGGTGATTTTGTCAGAGGCGATCCCGCAAAACAGTTTGATTCCGGTCAATTAGTTCAGGGAATTTATCTACACCGTTGGGTTGATCGTTTTACGGATGAATCTTCTGTGATTACAGAAGCGAAATCATGGTTTCCTAAAGAATGCCGTCGTTTCAGTCCGGTTGCGCTGGATATATTCTGGGATCATATGCTTGGAAAGCTCTGGGATTCATATTCGTCAGTCAATCTTAATGATTTTTGCGATGATATGAGGGCTCAGTGCTGCCGGGAAGAGCAGATTGTAGGGAATGTGCCATCAGAATACTCGCGGGTTTCGGGTATGATGTGGGAAGAAAAATGGTTGCAGTCCTACCAGCATTGGGAAAAAACCAAATATGCCATTGAACGGCTTTCCACAAAAAAAAGCCGGTATGCCCCATTAGCATTGTGTAATCGGGTTCTTGAAACCCGTTATTCAACCTTTGAAGCGCTTTTTAAGCCTTTTTACTTGCAGTTACTTGACGAATCTATATCTTATGTCCGCAGTAACTTTCGCTGACTATAATAGCTAACTTAGGCTATGTATATGTAAAAGTGAAGGTTGTTCCTGTTCCCATAGAAATAAATCAGGTTATCGAGTGAGCGAATTTTCCGAATTAGGTTTGAGTACAACCGTTTGTCAGTGTCTTGAAAATATTGGGCTGAAGACACCAACTGATATTCAAAGACAGGTTATCCCTGAAATTATCCAAAAAAGTGATGTGATTGCCGGTGCACAAACCGGCTCGGGTAAGACGTTTGCGTATTTGCTTCCGGTTTTTGAGCATTTGTCTGAAGCACTAACTGATAGGCTTTCCTGCACGGAAACCGGAAAACCTTCTGTTCTGATTGTCGTTCCGACACGAGAACTTGCTCAGCAGGTTTTTAATTCCTTTTGTGAGCTCACGTCTGGAACCGGACTTAAAGCGGCCTGTATATATGGCGGAGCAAGCGTCAATGTTCAGAAACAAAAGCTGGCACAGTATCCTCAGGTTGTTATCGGAACGACAGGGCGACTGCTGGATATGATTTATTTAAAAGCTTTGGATATTTCTCACCTGGCAATATGGGTTTTAGATGAAGGTGACCGGCTTCTTGATATGGGTTTTTCTCCCGATATCGAACGATTGTCGAAGAAGATGAGCGTGAGGCCTCAAACCCTTTTGTTTTCTGCAACATACAGTCCTGGGGTGATTCGTTTCAGCCAGAAATATTTACAGCATCCAAAGCGAGTTCAGATTGGTGACGAAAACCGGGTGGTTTCCAGCATTGAAGAGCGGTTATATGAGCTGGATGAAAAGCAAAAGCGCAAGGCATTGTCTTTTTTGATTGGTTCAGAAAACTGGCAACAGGTGTTGGTTTTTGTCAGAAAGAAGGTAAGTGTGGAGTCTATTGCGAAAGAATTAAAGTTAGATGGAATCTCTGCATCAACACTTCATGGTGATAAAAGCCAGGGGGCCAGAGAGCGCGCTCTAGAATTGTTTATGTGTGGTGAATCCAGAGTGTTAGTTGCAACGGATGTTGCGGCAAGAGGGCTTCATATTGAGGATCTGCCTGTCGTTATTAACTATGACATTCCCTTTAAGGCCGAAGATTATGTCCACCGGATTGGGCGAACCGGCAGGGTAAATAAAACCGGTCTTGCTGTTTCTTTTGTGACAAAAAATGATGAACCAATGCTGAAAAAAATAGAGCAGTTGATTGATCACAGACTGAGCGTTCAGTGGCTGACCGGTTTTGAGCCTGAGATACTGAGTCAGGATGAACCGGAACCGGTCGCCCGTAAAAAAAGTCGTAATTATGAAAAGCAGCAATTGAAGAAACGGCTTAAAATCCACTCAGGCAGAGGGAAAAACCGTTCCCGTTAGTTTGTCTGTTTATACCGAATAAATTAATTCGTTAAGCCCTTTGGGAAATAGCCGCTGAGACTGTTTAACCTGAAGTTTATTTGCCATTAAGTTATTAAACAGTTCCCAGTGTTTGAGCAAATGGATTTTAGAGGTATCGCTGGAACCGGGCCAGTTCGCTTTCAGGAAAGGCTCCAGTGATGCTGCTGCGTGGGCATATAAGATAATTTCCCAGTTTATTTCTTTCACTTCAATGTGTGAATGTGTAGTTGATGCATTGTATTCGGATACCAGGTTATCGATAATTTTTGCCAGTTCGCTGGAATGCGCGAAAAAGTAATCAAAACGCTCACCTTCCTGATCAATTACATCTGACGACAACTTAATTGGTTTCTGATTAATCAGGGTAAACGCAAGCACACGTATTGAAAACTGGTAAAGTTTTTCATTGACTGGCAGATATTCAGGTAGCGAATTAAGGATAAGCTGGCAATAAGATTCCATATGTTTTCTGGTTTCATCACTAATGTGGTACCAGATTTGTTCTTTGCTTCCAAAGTGGTGTCGAATCAGACTATGAGAGATTCCCGCACGTTCACTAATACTACGAAGTGAAACCTGAGCATACCCGAATTCACTAAACAGATCCGTTGCGATCTTCAGAATGCGTTCTTTTGTTTTCTGCGCATCTTCTGCGCTACGTCTGCCTTGGCGTTTTTTGGTCATAAAAATTATTTACCTTCCTGCATAGTCAGTACTTTATCGTTGAATACAGAAAATGTGTAGGACAATTTCAATTGAGTACCCTGACGTAAATCATTTTAATCGTGTAAATAACCGAGAATTTTTGCTTTATTCAACGCTGCCATTGTTTTGGAGTCTTTAATTTGACCTTCTTTTATTTTGGTTTCGATTTCTTCCAGTGACAGAAAAAATACGTCAATAAACTCGTCATCATCACAGGTCAGCCTTTGAGTTTTAGACAAATTTTTTGCTAAAAATAAATATTGAACTTCATCACAAAATCCTGCCGAAGGTATGAGTTCACCCAATGAAATGAATTCCGTTGCCGAATATCCGGTTTCCTCTTCCAGTTCTCGTTGGGCACAGACAAGCGGTGTTTCTCCGGATTCTTTCGTTCCGGCCGGTAGTTCATAGAGCCATTCATTCAGAGAAGGTCTTAACTGATTTAAAATGGCGATTTTGTTTTTGTCATCAACGGCGATGATAACAGCAGCGCCAGGATGCCTGAGTGTTGTATGGATTGCATTTGTATTATCGGGGAAAACGAAGCGTTCTTCCTGAAGTGAAAACGATTTCCATTTATGAATAATTTTGGTCACGATTAAAGCCTTTATATTAGATTATAGGAAATATTGATAATTAACTAATGTATCAATAATAAAAACAAAGGTTGCATGTGTCTCTTGGATTTTACAATTTGTTATAGGTATAAAAACCAGCATTGTCCGTTACGGAAAATTTGTATGATAAATTTTATCCGTGTAGTCTCTGATAAATCAATAAACTAAATTGAATTATTTATGGATCTATTGCACCCGACATCTCATAGTGAACGCTCATTATTATCTGAGCGCATTAACAAACTCTCTGCCGCTTTAGCTGAAGGTACATATGAACGTGAACACGTGATAAAAATGTGCTTGCTGGCCGCTTTATCCGGCGAGAGCGTATTTTTATTAGGCCCTCCGGGTATTGCGAAGAGTTTAATTGCGAAACGCTTGATTCAGGCATTTCGTAAAAGCCGTTATTTTGAATATCTCATGACGCGTTTTTCGACGCCGGAAGAGGTGTTTGGCCCGCTCAGTATTCAGGAGCTTAAAGATAATGGTCGCTATGTGAGGTTAACGGAAGGGTACTTGCCTGATTCTCAGGTCGTGTTTCTTGATGAAATCTGGAAAGCGGGGCCGGCTATTCTGAATACTCTGCTGACTGTTGTTAACGAGAAAATATTTAAAAATGGCACTGAGATTGAAACGGTTCCGATGCGGTTACTGGTTGCCGCTTCCAATGAACTCCCTGAGGAAGACAGTGGGTTGGATGCTCTTTATGATCGTTTACTGGTCCGACTGTATGTAAACCGGATTCAGGAGAAAAATAATTTTAAAGCACTGCTGACGGTAGGAACACCTCAGGAAACCACGATCCCTGAAGAGCTTGCCATATCTGATGAAGAATACTTTTCCTGGTTAAAACAGTTGCAGGAATTGCCGATTTCAGATGATATTTTTGAAAAGCTGTACAAGTTAAAAACAATGCTTGAAACGGCAGAACTGGAAAGTGTGAATGCAGAAGATTTCTATGTATCTGACCGACGGTGGAAAAAAGCGGTAAAACTATTGAAAGCGAGTGCCTTTTTCAATGGAAGAAATACTGTGAACCCTCTGGATTTGTTGTTGCTGAGGGAATGCTTGTGGAATTCACCGGCATCAAGAGAGAAAGTGAATGAGATCATCAGGGAGTTTGCTGTTTCTTATGCTTTCAATCAGAAAGAAGCAGAGCAAATGACGGTTTCTGCGACACAGGACGTTTTTAATTTACAAAAAGAAATGGAAGATGCGCTTGCGATGTCGTTAGTCGCAGAAAGCTCATCAAGTCTTATCAAGAAATCGTCTTCTTATCACCTGACACTAGGAACCCCCGTTTGTTTTCCCAAATCAATGGGGCGAAATTTTGTTAAGCTGGTTCTTTTACAGTCCGGTTGTTCGGTTACGAATAAAGAACATGCCAGTGGTGAATGCCGGTGGGTTTATATTGATAAAGGCGACTTTGAGCGGCTTATTCGTGATGGAGAAGGTGATGCTAATGGCTATGTTAATGAAGGCAGTGTCTTGTGTTCTCTGAGGTTTCAATTAGATTCTCAGAACCGCTTTGTAATTAAGGATATGGCGAATCGTTCTGTGTTGGTCAGAGTTGTCACTCATGATATGAAAAGCACCATTCACTGGGATAACTGGTTTGGAACAATTTCTGCTATTTCTGAAGCGTCAGAACAAATTGAGCAATTGATGAGAGATGCCCGGACTTCATTTCATGGTGCACTTCCACATATATTTGTTGATAAGAGTTTGTTGGTGAAAATTGAATCTACCATTCAGTCGATAAAAAACAGTAGCGATTCTTTTGCTTCTGCATGTCAGGAAACAAAGGAAAAGTTGGAAAATTTTCAGCGTTATTTTTCTCTTAATTCTACAGAGAAATAATTGATATGCTTGGTTTAGATATCGCAGACATGACGACGTCGTTTATCGATTCTGGTCTGACCGATCTTACGATCGAAGAATTGATTGATTCTGCGCAATATTTTTTGATTGGGCAGGACCCCAGAATACAGACACCTTTGAAAAAACACGTTGCGAGGTGGAAAGAGTATGTCCGGTTCCGTTTGACGAAAGTGAGTGAAGCAGACCGGTTTAAAAAGGAAATGGCACTCTATCAAAAAGTGGTTTACTGGGCTGAGAGCGATTTTTTTGTCAATATTGAAAGCATTGTTGATCATCTGGAAGGTTTGTCCGGCTTTTATAATGAAGCCCGGCGTTTGCTTGATGATGAAAATAATATTCATAACCCAATGTTTCCTCATTATTTTTGCGATCAATGGTATCAGAGTCTTGAAAGTGACATCCGGCAGGCACAGGAAAGAGAGTTAGAAGAACACAAACGGGTATTGCTCAGCGATCTGTATCAGAGAATGGAAACATTGCATGATTTAGAAGAATGCGATGAGGATGCACCAACGACTCCGGATGCCGCACGCCGAATGTGGAATATGGCCTCGACGAAACTGAGTAAGACAGATATTTCAGTGATAAAAACACACGCTCAGTTTTTGAAAAAGCACCATTCTCTGAGGGAACTGGCTGAACAGTTGGGAAGAAAAGCCAGTGAGTCAAACGAAAATAACGCTCAGAGCAATGAGTACGTTGATGACATTCAGATCATTGAAGAAAAAGCATCAGAAGCGACGGATGATATTGTTGGTGTTCACCAAAAGGACGATATAAACCGCTTGTTACCCAATGAGCTGCTTTTCCTGTCTCATCCGGAACTGGAAGTGGTGTTTTATAAGCATCTTATCGATCAGGAGCTGCTGAATTATGAACTCCATGGGAAAAAGCGCAAGTTAAAGCACATAACGACCAGAAAGAAGACATCGGATAACGATGAGGTCAAAGAAGGTCCCTTTATTGTTTGTATTGATGCTTCAGGCTCTATGCAGGGTTTTCCTGAGCAGGCGGCAAAAGCGTTAGCTTATGCCCTGATGCAGATAGCATTGGCAGGAAACCGGGATTGCTATGTTATGATTTTTTCAACTCAGGTAATAAAGTATGAGCTAACCAAACAGGATGGGTTACGGGAAGTCAGTGATTTTCTGAGTTCGACTTTTCATGGTGGTACGGATCTCGAACCGGTATTAAGAGCCTCTGTGGAATTACTGGATTCTGAGAAGTATAAAAATGCAGATGTGGTCGTTCTGTCTGATTTTATGGCACCTAAACAGAATTCTGAAATTGCTTCTCAGATAGAAAACCTCAAAGCAGAGAAAAACCGGTTTCATGCCGTTTCTTTATCTTCGTATGGAAATCCTCAACTTTTGGATCTCTTTGATTTTTACTGGTCTTATCATCCATCGCTACTAGGCCGTTTGGCAAAGCATCGTTAGGGTGAAAAACAGACAATTTGATGAGCTTTTATTCCGGCGAGATCGCTTTTTAATCACTTGAATTAAAAAGTTAAAATAAATTGTTGACTCATTTTAAAGATGCGCTAAAGTACGCCCCGTTCGCAGCAATAAGCGCGAACTAAAAGCGACACTAGCTCGCAACCTTGCAAGGTTGAGGTCACGAGTTCAAACCTCGTTTTTGTCACTACAGACATATAATACATCGTAAGATGGTGTCTACTTTCAAAAGTGCCCTGGTGGTGGAATTGGTAGACACAAGGGATTTAAAATCCCTCGGCGTTCGCGCTGTGCCGGTTCAAGTCCGGCCCGGGGCACCATCTTTTTTTGCGACACTAGCTCAGTTGGTAGAGCGCAACCTTGCCAAGGTTGAGGTCACGAGTTCGAACCTCGTGTGTCGCTCCATGAAATGGCGTGTTGGCAGAGTGGCTATGCAGCGGATTGCAAATCCGTGGACCTCGGTTCGACTCCGGGACGCGCCTCCATTTCATCGTTCATCAAAAAAATCCTTATTTCTAATATATTTACTCATTAAGTGATAAGTGAAGGGTCTGATAACCCAGCTGATAATGGAGCGCCCTAACCGGATTGCTGTATTGGTATTTTCGTAAATTTTCCCGTTATAAAGCCATAAGATTTTTCCGACATGCCAGTAAAGCAGGGGAATTGGAGGCATAAAGGTGACAATGTCAATATCACAACAAACCCGGTATGTTTTTTTTCTTAATTTGTAGTTTCTGTAAAACTTCCAGTTTCCGATCGCCGGCTGACCGAAAGTAACAATTCGTTTAATACTGGCCGGATATTTGTTTTCGATATAATCCCCCAAAACACAGGCGATTGCACCCCCGGAAGAATGTCCGGTAAACGTGACCTTTTTCCCACTGTGAATTAGAGGTTTTAATGTTTTCTCTACTTTCGTGAGTACCGACTCTCCCAGGTGATCTTCGTTTCGGGATGGTGTACTTTCCTGAGTCAGTAGTCTGTGATATCCGGCATGAATGGAGTAGTTCAGTCCGATGTCATGACATCCTTTCAGCCAGAATGCGAAGTTCAGCATCCAGTCTCTCGGTGAATGAGAGCCCTTCAAAACGACGACGATCTCTTCTTGTTTCTTATTCCATAAGATTCTACCAATAATTTTTCCATGCTGATTATAGATAATCCGCTGACCACCGGGATCGAATCCATATTGAGTATGGCGAAATATTCTGGGATACGAAAGCTTGCACAATACAGCGTAGCGTTCATATTGATATCGTTTGAGAGGTTTCACTTTAAACCAAAAATTAAAAAGAGATATCTAAAATATTATGAATGTATTTTTAACAAAGTATGACAATCAATAAAAAATAATTTTATTAATAGTAGCTTGATTTTAATTAAATATAACTAGATAGTAATAGCTTATGCTTTGTCCGTTTTTAAATTTACATGCACTTATACCCAAATTACTTTAAAAGGAAATAGCCATTGCTTCCGTTATTTTCCTTGAACTGAACTCGTTGATGATGCTTTTAATCGGCATATCGAAGTCATTTGGTTATCTATTCGAAAGGAATAATTTGTGAATGATGAATGCGTAAAATATTCAGATGAAGAGAATTTGATTTCGACTACGACAAAAGAAAGCATTATTACTTATTGTAATGAAAGCTTTTGTGATATTTGCGGGTACGAAGAAGAAGAGTTGTTGGATAAACCTCATAACGTTATCAGACATAAGGATATGCCTAAAGAGGCCTTTGGTCAGTTATGGGAATACATCCAGTCCGGGAAAAGCTGGATGGGGTTGGTGAAAAACCGTTGTAAAGATAAAGGACATTACTGGGTTTCGGCATTTGTAACACCTATCAAAAATGATGATGGAAGTATTCATGAATATCAGTCCGTCAGGCATCTTCCTGATGATGATCAAATAGAACGTGCCGGGAAGTTATATTCGTCAATACAATCAGGGAAAAGAACGAAAAGAAAAATGCATTGGATGAATCTGATGTTATTTTTACAGATTATTTCCCTGGGCCTTTTTATTACCAGTTTATTACACCCCAATATGTCTTATGAATTATCTGGATTAGCAATTGTTTTTTTTATTTTATCTATAATATTTCAGTTTTTTATAAGAAAACGTTTAGCTAAAATAAATAAATTAGCATTTAATGTATATTCTAATCCTCTAATGGAGTGGCCTTATACCAATCATTATGATGATTTTTCGGCACTTGAATTAGCTTTTATTATGAAAAAAACAGAGTTAAGAGCAGTGACTGCCCGTTCATCTGAAACAACTAATAACATTCTGGTTTCTGCGGAAGAAGAAATGGCGGCTTCTCAATCTGTCCAGCAAAACTTGCTGAATCAGGTTAATTCGACGGATGCCATGGCGGTTGCTGCAGAACAGATGTTAAATTCCATCGATGGCGTTTCATCACATGCAAAAAGTAGTGCAGCATTTGCTGATAGTGCGATTCTTACAGCAGAAGAAGGGGCAAAAACAATCAATAACTCTGTTGATGCCGTGATGGAATTAAGCCATCAACTGGATAAATCAAAGCTGTCTTTAGAGAGGTTGTATTCGGATGTTGAAAGTATTGAAGATATATTAGGTATGATCCATGGGATAGCGGAACAGACTAATCTTTTGGCTCTTAATGCAGCAATTGAAGCGGCAAGGGCCGGAGAAGCCGGTCGAGGGTTTGCTGTTGTTGCTGATGAAGTCAGAGCGTTGTCTGAAAAAACCAGTGCATCTGTTGACGATATCCGGTCACGTATTGATGCGCTTCAGGGAGCAGTGAATGAAGCCGGTAATACGATGACGATGGGGCAGAAGTCCTCAAAGGATAGTGTGGAATACGCAGAAAAAAGTAAAGAATCATTTGAAAAGATTGTTCAGGATCTTACTGCTATTGGAGAACAAACGACGTTTACTTCCAAGTCAATTCAGGAGCAGGTCGAAGTCACAAAAAGTATGGTGGATCATGTAGAAAGGATGAAAGAGACAACAAATGAAACCAGAACACTGTCTAATGGTTCTGTCGACAGAACTGGTGAGCTGGTTACACAAATTGAAAGTTTGCAGCGTTTAGTTAATCAGTTTTCCCATATGTAACTCGCGGAGAGGAATCGGGCAAAGTGACGAACATTTTGCCCGTAATACAGAGCTAATTTTTATTTAATGCATCGTTTAACCAACGGGTAAACTGGCTTTTTGGTAAAGCACCGTTGATGACATCAAGGCGGTTCCCTTTATGGAATACCATAATGGTTGGTATGCTTCTTATCTGAAATTGTGTCGCCAGTTGTTGTTGGGCCTCTGTATCAACTTTTATAAAACGGGCTTTACCGGTAAAATCACTACTGACATCTTCAAATACCGGAGCAAAACCGACGCATGGATTGCACCAGGTGGCCCAAAAATCAATAACGACCGGAATATCTGAATTAATGAGTACAGATAGGTTTTCTTCAGTGCCTTCCACAGGCTTGCCGTCCAGTAACTTAGACTGACATTTTCCACAATTGGGTGCTTCATTAAGGCGATTCACCGGGATACGGTTCAGGCTTTTGCAATGAGGGCATCGGGTTGTAATTGCTGACATCATTTTCTCTTAATCATTATTGGTATGTGTAGGTTGAATTTATCTGCTTTAATTGGTGATATCAAGCAACACCGAAGAGATATGAATAAAAGGAAGGATGCATTAAAAGTGACTCCTGACCGGAGTCACCAAGGTCAACGGATTATTTTTTTGGTTGATTCTGAAGTTTGTCTTCTTCAGTCAGCTCATGAATTCTCCGGCTTAACTCACGACGTTCTTTCGAAATTTCAGCACTGGTAATGATGTGATCATCGACACGGTCTTCGTAGTCAGATTTCATCTTTTTAATGATGGCAAAAATCTCTTCCTGAGTCATTTCTGGTTTGATGTAATCCAGTAAATTATCCAGCAAATCTACTCTCTTACGGTTATCCCGAACTTTCTTTTCGTTGTCTAATAGTTCGCGTTTTAATTTATTTTTACGTCGAGCTAATGCTACGATTTCAAATACGCTACTCATAAGTTCCTTTCCATTTTTAGTTATGATATGTGAATTGATTAAATCATATCAAAGCTATCAAGAATAGTCTTTAGATCAATGATTTTAATACTAATCATCAGCTGGTTGTTAATAGAAATTATAACATAATAAACTTGAGTTTTGTGTTACATGAGCATTATCATTATAGACCCCGCCTTTAGTAGTTATTGAATGTGATAAGGTAATGAACTCGTCTGATATAGTCTGTTTGCGAACTGATGTCTCAAAAGCCGAAAAGGTTTCCCGCCTCGGGGAAGCATATAAGACTGCCTGGAAAGAAAGAGATAAAATTGATATTGAACTTAACAGAACAAGAATTGCTGTCCTGGATGAATTCGGCCAGTTGATTAAGTTGAATATTTTTAAAGAGCATTGAAATTTGTTATGGATTCGGAATAATTTGATATGAATATTGAGTTGACCAGTGAGGAAGCCAGAGTAATTGGCTGTCTTATAGAAAAAGAAATCACCACTCCTGATTATTATCCTTTGACTTTAAATAGTTTAACTACAGCTTGTAACCAGAAGAGTAATCGTGACCCGGTAACTTCATATTCTGATTCTGAAGTTATGGATATTGTAGGAAGTTTGATTGACCGGCGGCTGGTGAGTGATGAAAGCCAGTTCTCCAGTAGGGTGAATAAATATCAGCATCGTTTTTGTAATACTGAATTTGGCGATTTACAACTCAATCCACAGCAGTTGGGTATTATCTGTTGCTTACTTCTTCGTGGGCCACAAACGCCTGGGGAATTACGAACAAGAACAAATCGCTTGTGTTCATTTCAGGATGTGAAAGAAACCGAAACCGTACTGGAAGATTTGGTTTCTCTTCAGCTGGTGGCAAAACTGGAGAGAGAACCGGGTAAGAGAGAGTCCAGATATGCCCAATTGTTTACAGGAATGCCGGATACCGCTCAGTTATCGGGCAGTGCTGGTATTGATGAGCCGCCGGCCACTGTCACTGATCAGGAAAGCAGGATTGCCATGTTGGAGAAAGAAGTGGCAGGATTAAAGGATGAGCTATTGAAGTTAAAATCTCAGATCTTTAATGAAAACTGATTTTCCGGAAAAACAGCCTGACTCGCAAAGTTGGTGGGTATATTTAATCAGAACAAACCATGGTCACTTATATTGTGGTATTACTAAGAATGTTGAGCTCAGGCTGAAAGCACACTCAGAGGGAAAGGGCGCGAAGTATCTCAGAGGGAAAACACCTTTGACATTGGAGTGGAGCCGGTTTATCGGTTCCCGTTCACTTGCTTCACATTATGAAATAAGAATTAAGCGGTTATCTAAATATAAAAAGGAGAAATTAATAACCAATCCCGGGTTGTTTGAGCAATATGTGCCCGATTTGTCTGATGGTACAAAGTGAATCGACATATTTACCCTAAGTCTAAGTGAGTTGGAGAGGTGGATGAATTCATGCATTTGGGCTGTATGGCATAGTAAATAAAGTTACGATATTTTTCTTAGATACTAAACTCTCAAATACTCAGCTATTAATTACTTTTCTTTTATAGCTCGCTAAGATGCTATGCTATTAGTGTAGTGACCAATATTTATTGTTTATGTTGAAAATTCGAAGCACAATTATCCATTTTCTTTTCATCTTTTTATTATCAGGTTCATTTTCTGCTAGTGCCGTTCCAGGATACTGGCGTTATGATGAATTCCTGAATCATTCTCCTGAGCAGAAACAATTGACTGATGCTCTCAGTGATGTTGTCAGGAAACCACCAGTTCCTCTTTCGATTGATCAGAAAAAAACAATTTCCATTTCGATGGTGTTACCGGGACAACAGGTATCGGATTATTGGATTCGTAATTTAAAAGCCTTCGAAATTCGCCTGGATGAGCTGGGAGTGAAGTACGTAATTAATCAGGTATTTACCAGACCTAATGTTGATGAAAGGCAGCAAGGCTATTATCTGATGGAAGCAATGAAGAATCATTCAGACTATCTCATTTTTACGTTAGATTCGATTCGTCACCGTAAGTTTATTGAAAGGGTTTTACATTCAACAGACACAAAAGTCATTTTGCAAAATATTACAACGCCAGTAAAAGCCTGGGGTAATAAGCAACCGATGATGTATGTTGGCTTTGACCATGAGCTTGGAACTCTCAAATTAGCAAATTATTACAAAAAAAGGTTTTCTAAAGGCGCTAATTATTCCATATTGTATTTCTCTCAGGGCTTTATCAGTCAGGCACGAGGGGACTCTTTTAATAGTATTATCCGGCGTATCCCATCTTTTAAGCATGTATCATCCTATTATACGGATGCAACGGAAGAAAGCGGCTATAAAGCAACACTTGAAAATGTAGCCCGTCATCCTGATTTGAACTTTATTTATGCCTGCTCTACGGATGTTGCACTTGGTGCGGTTAAGGCTTTGAAAGAATTGAACCGCGAAGATATTGTGGTTAACGGATGGGGTGGAGGTTCGGCAGAACTGAATGCATTGGGTGATCTTGATGTAACTGTCATGCGAATGAATGACGACACTGGTATTGCTATGGCTGAAGCGATTAAATGGGACCTGGAAGGGGATAAAGTGCCACTAGTCTATTCCGGTGACTTGGTCTTGGTGACGAAAGAAAATTCCCAAGAACGATTGGATGCGCTTAAGCGACAGGCGTTTCGTTACTCTGATAGAGGCAAAAAAAACAGTGAATGATTAAAAAATTCCAGACTAAGCGTAAAATAGCCACTTATTTTACCCGTTCTATAACATTAGTCATCGGGGCATTGACGTTTGGAATTTTATTTGAAAGTTATCATATGAGCAGTTCTTTAATTGCTCAGGAAGTAGAGAGAACGGCAAATCAAACGGCTAATCTGCAACAAAGAGTGTTCAACTCCCGGTTGTCTTTGCTCAAAATTCATCAGGATAGCAGCGTTAGTAATCCTGAGTTAATTCGCGCTATCCGTGAAAGAAATAATCATCATGTTGAACGTTTTTTTAAATCATTTGATCAGCTTGATCCAAGTAATACACCTGATTTTCGTTTTTTGGCTGATTTAACCCATCCTAATTGGGATGACGGTAGTTCGGCTTTTTACGGTATTCCCGATAGAAAACTAAAAAATATTTTTGATGCAGTATCTCTGAATAATTATTGGAATTTGGTCAGAGTAAATACCGGGCAAAGAAATGTGTATGTGTTAGCTCGTAGGGCTCCAATAGTAGATCCAGATTCTGGAGAGGTTTTAGGATATCTTGTCGTTGTTTTTATTCTTAATGATAATTTTCATTTAATTGAAAATTTACGGACCAGAAGTCATGCAGAAAATCTGATTCTGACCGTGAATCATGAAGTGTTGTCTACAACCATTTCAGGGAAAGAGCCTTATACGACCGGTGACATTTTAAATAGCCATCAGTTTTACAATTTTAAAGATGCTATTTTTATCAGTAAAACTAATCTTCAGGTTGATGATATTCCCACTCAATTAATGATTTTTTCTGTTCAGAATAATTATAATATCAAAAAGTTACGGAATAATTTTTACTATACAGTTGTCTTTACACTACTTGCGATGCTGATTTTTTCCTATTTATTATGGAATTGGTTACACCGACGGATTCGGTCAGAGATAGAAACGTTGATGAACTTTACGTATTCGATTGCGGATAAAGGAACTGATGTGATATTTGATGGTTCTTCCATTGCAGAATTTGATCACTTTGGCCGGGTATTAGAGCATACGTTTCATCGCCTCTCTGAGCAGGAAAAACAATTTGAGAACTTATTTCACTATTCAATCATGCCTACGATTTTGTGGGGAACAAATAGCAGTCTTTTGAGAATGAATCCAGCTGCTATTAACTATTTTTCTGAGGACAAAAAAGGCACAAAACCTCTTTTTATTGAATTAAAGATGCTGTTGAGTCATGACATTATTAATGTTGGAAAGGGGGCCGGGTCAAAAGAAGTGTTAACAGAGGTTGGCGGGAGAACGTATCGGTGGATGGTATCTCCCATTTCTTCTGCTCGTGGTTTGGAGTCCATTTTAACTCAGGGACAAGATATTACCACTATTGCGGAGGCGGAAAAGCAAAGTCGTTTAGCAACAAAAGAAGCGGAAAAAGCGGCGAGTGTCAGAGCAGATTTTCTGGCCAGAATGAGTCATGAAGTCAGGACTCCATTAAATGGTATTTTAGGCGTTGCTCAGTTACTTAAATCGACAGTTAGTGATTCGAAAAATAAAGAGCAGGTTGGGGTTTTGTGCGCGTGTAGTGAGCATTTGTTAGCGGTGCTTAACGATATTCTGGATTTTTCAAAACATGAGCACGGCAATTTTCAGATTAATGCATCAAATTTCGATTTAGTGGATACGATTCGGGCTGTAGAACAGATTTATCGTCCTTTATGTGAGGAAAAAGGACTAAACTTTTCTGTTGAACACAATTTAGAGCATGAAACTTATGTGTACAGTGATCAAACACGATTGAACCAGATTATATTTAATTTGTTAAATAATGCGGTTAAGTTTACTGATAAAGGCTCGATTACGGTCAGGTTGAATTTTTCTGCGACTGCTCCGGAACATAATACACTCATCGTCGAAATTACGGATACAGGTATCGGTCTTGATGAAAGTGAACAGGAGAGTGTTTTTCAGCCCTTTGTGCAGTCAGAATCCGGCTTATCTAAAGTGCATGGAGGGACCGGGTTAGGGCTTGCTATTGTCAAAAATTTAGTTGAGCTGTTTCATGGGACGATTGAGCTGGAATCCAAGCTGAATGTTGGCAGTAAATTCAGGTTTGAAATGCCGATTTCTCTGTCCAGACATAAAACCCGACGAAGAATACCGAACGAGTCAAATCATCATGATGAACTTAACTTTGATATTCCGCCAAAGGTGTTGTTAGTTGAAGATAATCAGACTAACGCTTATATAGCCAAAGCATTTTGTGAGAAATACGGTTTACTGGTGACCTGGGTCGAGGATGGTAACCAAGCCGTGAAAGCCGTTTCAGAATCTTCTTTTGATTTGATATTTATGGATAATCAGTTACCAAATAAAGATGGTATTGAAGTAACCCGAACCTTGCGGAAAGAGTTAAATCTCAGAACGCCCATTTTTGCCTGTACTGCGGATGGAAGTGACAGTACTCAGAAAGCATTTTTAAACTCAGGTGCAGATTTTATTATTGTTAAACCAATACGAGAAGAGATAATACGGCAGGCATTGGCGTATTTTAAATCAATGTATTATCGCAATAATATCAACAGTCGGGATAGCAATACTTAAATATGGCTGACTGCAGCCTGTCATCAAAAGGAATTTGCTGATTAAAAAACACACCAATAATTTTTTCTGACTTAAATTTTGTAATGTTGGTTATTGTGCTGGAAATAATACTTTCCTGTTCCGGGAAAATATTGATTTTTACGTCAACTTTCGCTCCTAATTCGACAAATGCTTCATGATTTAAGCTGATTTTACATCCCGAGACTGAGAAATCCGTTAACATACCATTATAGTGCCGATTATTTATGTTTATCTCCACTGGTGCGGTGAATTGAAACCGATAATGTTTTCTGATGGGTTTACACGCATAGTCGTGAGGCACTTTTAGCATAATCATGGGGGCGGGTTGCATGATTATATGAAGGATATTGGTTCGAAAAGCAATAATGTGCCCAAGTTCGGAGTTACTTTTAGCTCTGATAATCGTTTTCGCATACTTCAGGTTCCGGACGATTAAGTCGTCTATGACTTTATGCGGGTAATCTATGATAATGAAAGCGTGATTCTTAAATCCTATAACCTGCGAATTAAAGCAGTACTCATCATTGTTCCCAAATTCGAGCTTGACGGAAATTTTTGTACCATTAGTCAAAAAATTTCTTAACCTGGACATGTCTTTTTCATAGTTCATAAAAGAGCCATAGCATTAAAAAATAGCTCTGACATTCAGTTCCAGCTGAGGTCCCCATATACCGTTGTTAACGAAACCGGCACCAACAGATAACTGGTCAGTTGAATGGAATCTGACACCGGCATTAAAGATTGAGTGATCGTCTATCGTTCCGACCCTGACTTCTGTTTCGAGATTTTCCGCAATCCAGAGTTTTAAGCCAACATTCAGTTCCAGCAGAGCTTCTGAGCCTTCATTTCTGTTTTTAGGATAGTCGACGTAATGAGCTAATGCCTGTCCGTAGATGTCAATAAAATCATTTACAGGGCCATTAAATCCAATTCCTGCAGCCAAATCACCGTCATGATCAAATTGAGAATCGAGATGTGCAACGGCATGGAAATTATCGGTTAATGCGAGACTGTACTCTGCGCCCAGTGACTGAGGGCTTGAACCCATTCTGAATTCGAAATAGTTATAGCTAAAGTTATTGGCATAAACAGGTGAAGATAACAATAACAATATTGGTAAGAGGCGCCATTTCATATGTAATGCCATTATCAGTTCCTATTAATATTTAACCTTAGCCATCATATTATAAGAATACATAATAATAAAAAAAATGAGTAAAAACATTGACTATTACACTGTCGGTACAGAAATGTCCCCATGTATTTGTGACGTATTGTCCGAAACCGGCTATGGGCAAAACTTCTCTGGTATTGTCGACTTAATTGGTGAAACCTGAACCAAACTGGTAATGTTCCAAAATGGACTGAAAGGTTCCGTTTTGTTTTATTTCTTCTAAGCCTTGATTGAATTTTTCAATAACCAACTGATTATCATTAATTTTTTTGAAATAATCAAATGGAGGTGATTGGTTTGCAATGGGGGAGAAAGTACGACGATTTCATCACGCCATTTCGGAAAGTGCGTATTGATAATATAAAAAACGTTTAACTTCTCATCGACTAAAAGATCAAATCGTTCTGCCATGAGTTTTTGAATATTTGTGTATGCAGAACTGCCTATCTCAAGGTTTTCCCCTAATTCTTCTTTAAGTAATTCATGAGGTGTGGAATCCAGTGCAACCCCGACCCGGTATTTTTTTAAATCGGTCCATTTTGCATAGACGGTGGGATTTGTCTTTCTTTTGATAACGACCAGTTTTGTTGAAAGCAGAGGTTCTGAATAAGAAAAATACTGCAGGCGTTCTTCGGTAAACCACGCGCCAATTAATCCGTCATAGATACCACTTTTGGCCAGATTGAATGCCCTTGCCCAAGGGAGCCATTTCACGTCGATGTCGTAACCGCTTGCTTTAAAAGCTTGCCTGGCAATTTCGGTTACTACTCCCCCCGTTTTCTAAGGTTTCACTGTAGTAGGGCTCCTAATTTTCGCCGATGGAGAGTGTAATGGTTCGACGCTCAGAGTTGTCCTGTTCATCATGATGAGCAGGGGAGTTAGCCGGGGCTGATAGGGCGGATGGCATGGCGAGAAGGTACCTGAGGATTATGGCCGGAATCGTGTAAGGGAAGGTAAATGGGAACATTCTTTATCTCCATTCGTTCAGCCTTGGGGGAGAACGGATACCTGATCACTGGGCGGTGTTGAAAGCGGATGGCTAATACATCAACTATAGGTTATAGATGTGCCATTATCAAAGGAGAAAGGCTGACTACACATCCCGACAATGGGCTGCAATATAGGCTTCTAATATGTTTGTCGCCGGACCGCTGTTTTCTTTTTTCAACATCAAAACCTGATAGTCATCCAGCTTGGGTAAATGCTCAACGACAACAAAAGGAGGTTTCACCAGGCTACGGGGAAGTGGCGCAACGGCGAGATCGGCCTCCATTGCCGCCTTCATACTGGTACAGTTATCACAGGTGTATGCGATCCGGTATGCGACCTCTGATTTTTCGAGCGCGTCAAGAGCCTGTTTGCGCCAGCAGCATCCGGGTTTGGCAACGGCGATGGGGAGGGGAATCTGTTTGGCTGCCAGCCCGCTTTCGCAAGTTGTCCAGAGTAATGGTTCTGAATATAGGGCCTGGCTGTGCCTTGGAACCTGACTGGCGTCATCCATGGTTATCAGTGCAACATCCAGTGTTTTCATTTGTATTTTTTCAATCAGTTCCTGACTATTTCTGACTTCCACATTGACAGAAACTGCCGGGTGGGAGCGAGCAAACTGTGCCAGAACGGCTGGTAGTATTCGGGTTCCGACATCGTTTGGCAGACCAAAAGTCACGGTGCCTTCTAATTCTGGCTTTAAAAAGTGACTGACCGTCTCTTCGTTGAGTTTGAGTAGACGCCGGGCAAAAGTCAGTAAGGTTTCCCCTTCCTGAGTTAACCGGACTTGACGGGCTTCACGGATGAACAAACGTTGTCCCAGCGTTTCTTCTAACCGCTTAATTTGTATACTAACGGCGCCCGGGGAACGAAATACCAACAGGGCCGCTTTTGAAAAACTGCCGCATTCAGCAATCGCGACAAAGGAACGAAGCACATCTAATTCCAGTAAAGGTGGCATGTTTTTAGTGTATGTCATTAACATTACCTTTTAGTTTTTCTAAATACACAGTTAAGTTTATTTCGTTTGATTAAATTATGGTAGCTCGTCAATCTTTAATTCTCCATTTTCTCAGCTTTACAGGGGGCTTCATGCAGATGTTTGGCAGAAAAGAAAGAAATAAGGGCAAAGCGCCAGTTTTACGAACGTGTTCAGATGATGGTTCTTTGTTGCGCTTTTTGATGATGTTACTGACGTTATTACCCAACATAGCCAAAAAAAAGGCCGCTGAAAGAAAACGAAAGAAGCGGCTTCAAAGTACGCTTTTCTATGGAGACGCCATTTTAGAAGATATTGGACATACAAGAGCTGCCCTCTTAAATGGAAAAAAATCAATCACTAAAGGTTAGCAGCCCCTATGTGCCAAATGAACTCACAATGGAACGAGCGGCCCCGATGCCCATTGGTTACCAAACTCCGGTCTATTGTCAAAATCTGGTTAAAGTCGCTTTCCCGAAAGCACAGGACCTGTCAGAGAGTGTATAAGCGAAGGCTTAAAGCGCTTTTACCCCTGCCTAATTTAGGCCTGACGTCGTCATCTACTTTCTTCTGAATGTTTTACTCATGTGACAAATTCGGCATTTTGTGATGGTAAAAATCTGATAGGCCATGTGCTTTTGTTATTGCACAACTAGTTGATATGCCACTGTAATATTTGGTGTATACTGTACTGAATTTTTCGGTATATTAAATTGTTATATTGCGGTGCACGGAATTAATTTACGAGGTTAGTTTGAACTTACTGTTACGGCTTAGATTGGCATATTGGGTACTTGCTGCTGATAAACAAGGTGAGAAAGTTCGGGATGATGGACATATTAATGCCTGGTCAGTTCTTGGTTTGATTGTTTATGTGTTCCTATTTGGTTGTTGGAGCATAATTTCATTAGTCTTTGATGGCGTTTTAACCCACATTGGTGCTTATTATTGGATTCTAACTATTGGGTTGATTACAGCTTTAATCATTTATGTTGGTTGTATTCGTGGGAGCGCTTATGAAGAAGGGAAAAAACATTGGAAAAATTGTGAAAAGTCTAAGCGAAAATTACTTGGTATAAAGAATGGTTTTTTTCTGATTTTTGTTGCTATCACACCACAAATGACTGCATTAATATTTATGGTTTATAACTCAATATAAAAAATGGAGTGGTAATATAACAATTCAATCAAGGTGACTTTTTACGCTCGGTGGTTTGGCTTTGGGGTTTTGTGTACTTGGTAAGATTCGGTGTTGATGCACGGAACATCCCAAAACTTATCAAACCATACTAGCCCGTCGTGCTAAGAGCACTACATTATTATGCCCGCTATTGTGTGATGATATACCGTTCTGAATTTTCTGTTTATTTTGGTGGAATTAAAGTGCGATTACTATTGTTTTTTTTTGTTAATAATGGTGCCACCTGTTTCAGCTGAGACTGCTCATGAACATGATGCTATTTTAGGATCAATATCTAATGACTCATATGTTTATTGCAGTAAGTATCCAGATATAGTAGCTCGTTCTGAGAGGAGTATATGTTCTGAATATATATATGGAATCAATAATCACCTGAACGAACTTTGGTGGAAATCGAAGAATAAACAAGAACTAATACATTTTCTAGATGAGTTATGGGTTAATCAAAATGAATCGCCAATTCTCAACAATATTCTGATAAGGCTTAATTTGGCTTTTCTTATGGGGCAAGCATCATGGAATTCCCTTGAGTGTGATAACTGTGACCATTTACGAAACTACGTCATATCCTACATGTCGAGCAATGATGCCGAAATTCTTTTGTCTGCGATTACAGCGTTGGGAGTGGTAGGAAAAAGTGAGGATGCTCTCTTGCTAAAACCCATCATATTAAGTGAAAAAGAGGGGTTAGCAAAAAAAGCCATAACAGCCGCGGTAAAAATATTGAAGCACAGAAAATCGGTAAGTGAGTTTATGGCGAATGTTTTACCTGATATTCAAAGAAACTCTTTGAGAAGTTATATTCTTCAATATAAATGAATATCACTTTATATACCCGTGATCATGATGGATTATAGAGTGTTCGCCATTCTAAATTTTACAGGGTTAACAATTCCCTTTATAAATAGGCATGAGAATCTTCGTGATTTGTACCAATTCGGATGTGTACCAATAAGTGTACCAAATTGAGTATTGGACTTTTTATCTCTAACAGTGTGAATGACTATACAAGTTAACTAAGATATTTTTTAAGTTTTTTAGGTTATGATCTTTTGGTGTTTAAGTGATTAAAAATAATATGATTTTGATGGTTCAGGGAACCACGTCAGATGCCGGGAAAAGTGCGTTGGTGACGGGATTATGCCGGGTGCTGCACCGCAGGGGAATCAAGGTGGCGCCATTTAAACCTCAGAATATGGCACTTAATAGTGCGGTTACGGCTGACGGAGGTGAAATTGGCAGAGCACAGGCAGTACAGGCTCTTGCTTGCGAAGTCTCTACCAGTGTGCATATGAATCCCGTATTGCTTAAGCCAAACTCCGATACCGGGGCTCAGATTATTCTTCAGGGTAAAGCGGTGACCAATATGGAAGCAACCGCTTATCATGACTATAAAAAGGTCGCAAAGGCAACGGTGATGGACTCTTATCAGCGTTTGTGTGATGAATATGACAGTGTGATGATTGAAGGAGCCGGGAGTCCGGCTGAAATAAACCTTCGGGATAATGATATTGCGAATATGGGCTTTGCAGAAGAAGCTGATATTCCGGTTATCATTATTGCAGATATCGATAAAGGTGGTGTTTTTGCGCATCTGTATGGCACTTTGGCCTTACTATCTGAAAGTGAGCAGAAACGGGTTATTGGCTTTGTTATAAACCGGTTTCGTGGTGATATATCGATTTTGCAACCGGGATTAGATTGGCTGGAAGAAAAAACCGGGAAACCTGTTTTGGGAGTCTTGCCTTATTTGCATGGTTTCGATCTGGAAGCGGAAGATGCGATTGATAAAGAACAACATCTGTCGGCAGAAACGAAGCTGAATGTGTCCGTGCCAGTCTTTTCCAGAATTAGTAACCACACTGATTTCGATGTGTTGAGAAAAAATCCGGATATAAACCTTCGGTATATCCAGAAGGGAGAGCGGATCACAAATGCTGACCTTATTATATTGCCGGGCTCTAAATCTACCAGGGCTGATTTGGAGTATCTCAAATCTCAAAAGTGGGATAAAGATATCATGAGACATTTACGATTTGGCGGAAAAGTATTAGGTATTTGCGGTGGTTTTCAAATGTTGGGTAAAACGATTGCTGATCCTGATGGGGTTGAGGGTAGGCCCGGTACGACAAAAGGGTTGGGACTGCTTAATATGCATACGACGTTAACGCCACATAAACGTTTAACCAATGTTACCGGCCAGCTTTTTTTACAACATCGCTCTTATCCGGTTTCCGGATATGAAATCCATGTAGGGAAAACGGTTCGTGAAGAAAATTCAGATGATTTAGATTTGATTAAGTTAAATACTGGTTGCTCAGATGGACTGATCAGTGGTTGTGGTCAGATTATGGGATGCTACCTACATGGTTTGTTTGACGAATTTGATGTAACGAAAGCGATATGTAAATGGGCAGGAGCAGAAGATATCGAGTTTTTTGATCATTTAAAAAATAAACAGGATGCTATTAACAGAATAGCAGATGCTGTCGAGGACAATCTTAAACTTGACCTGCTATGGCCGTCTATACAGTGAATAATATGTTGAGTGAGATAAGAATAAATGTTCAGACCCTGACATCTAACATAGAACCAAGCATTTCCTGATTTTTCTGGACAATGTTAGTACCGGCTTTGTTGTACTGAACGGCTTTATTCAATTCAATAAGTGGGTCGATGTTATTTGTTGAAGATGATGATTTTGATTTCTCATCGTTCGAGGCTGCTTCTTTTTTTTCGATATCGTTTGGAAGGAGCTGTGAGGAAGTTGACTTCTGATCATTTTCAGTCCGAGCGGAATTAATATCATCAGCAGCCTTTGAGGCCATCTGTGATGACTGATTAATTAAGTTATATCCTGACTGAATTGAGTTAATGGTCATAGTCTTCTTTAATAAGTTAGATCCTACCTATTTGAGTCTAGTTTCATTTACGCTATAGGTCAAGATCAGTCTTATTCTGCATCTGCAAACAGAGAAACAATCATATCCAGTTCTTCGCTGGTTAAAAGTACCGGTTCCGGCTCTTTTAGAGAATCCTGAATTTGTTCCTGTAAACAATGCAGTTGAACTGGGCTAAGAAACTTTAGAGTTTCCAGCACCTGATCAAAACTATTTTCGGAAATAGCATGACTTTGTTTTGCACCATGACAACACTCGGTTGTTGTTAACATTGCCTGCCTCCTTAATATCAATATGGAGGAGTATACTTTTTAACCTCTCAGACAATGTTCACCTAATGTCAAATTTTTGTCAAAAGGATGGTTAGTCTTGGTGAATCCGGGCTGAAAATTTTTCAGACAAAGAATATAGCTCAGGCAGCATCCGGTATATCAGGTGCAGCTGCTGTAAAATAAGTTTCGCTGAATTACTTCCTTCTTCTCGCCATTGTGTCAATTTTTTTTCTAATTCATCATCATTTATTATTTCATTCTTACTGCTATCTGCAGTTGATACCAGTCTTTGTTTTATCTCGTTCAGATGCCTGTGGATGATTTTATGTGATGTTTGAATAAGCATATGCGCTTCAATATCATCCAGTCTGGTTCGATGGGCTCCAAGAGTGGATACATAACTCAAAAGTGCGTGCGATAACGTCAGAAAACGAAATGCTTCATTGATGGATGTCCGGTATTTTCCCGGTTCTGAAAGCATATTATTTATAGAGAGCGTTAGCGCTGCGTCCTGATTATGTGCGTCCCTGCGGGCAATACGATACTGTAGATTGTCTTTTTTCCCGATTCTGTACTGCACAATAATCTGATCCAAATAGTTGAGATTTTTCTCAACGGCATCTGCCATTGTCTTGTGAATTCGCTTAGCATGCCAGTCCGGAAGAATGAAAATAACGGCTCCGACAGAAAGAGCACACCCGGTAAGGGTATCAAGCAGACGCGGAAAGACGATACTTAATCCGATATTGAATTGCTCGAAGCAAAATAGAACCAGCACGGTAATAAACCCGGTAGCGTATCCATAATTATTGATGCGAAAGGCAAAAAACATAACACCGGCAATAATGATGATACTTATCTGGCTTAATTCGGATGGGAAAAGAGTAATTAATAGGGCGCCGATGAGTAATCCTGCGATGGTGCCAATAACCCGTAAAATAATTCGTTGTTTTGTAGATGAAAAGTTGGGCTGACAAACAAATAATGTGGTTAGAATAATCCAGTAACCCAGACTAAGCTGAAAAGCCTGAATAATCAGATAACCGGCAGTAAGTGCAACTGACATTCGGATTGCATGCCTGAAAATGACAGAGTCTGTATTAAAGTTATCCATGATTTTTCTGAACATGTTTTTCAATGAATCAGGAGAGGTATCACTTAACTGGTTCTCATTTAATGTTTCCGCATGAGGCTTGCTTATGTTGTTTAAAAGTTGTTCGATGGTTGATAGGTTATTAAACAGATAAGTGAGCTGATTAATTAATGGCTTTGATTCTTCGTCACTGTGATCTTTAATGTAATTCATCGATACTTTCAGTTCGGATAAGGCCTGAGAAGTTTCACTAGTATGCAGGTAAGTATTATTCAGTTTTAGTGCCTGAGCAATGTGTTTGCAGGCTTTGGCTTGTTCCTGCATCAGAAACTTAAACCGGAATAAGATATCCGAATGCTGAAAATGTTTTGCTAAGTCCTGATAGCGGTAATGTGTAGACGTCACACGTTCATGAATATCCTGAGCCAAAAAGTAAATTTTCAGATATTTATCATTTGTATGATGGATAAATCCTCTTTTTGAGCGGGCAACGAAAGTGGATTTGCAATGATTTAAAGACATCACGGTCGATGCATTGAGGTTGGCTTCCCGGATTCGGAATGGTTGTAATTTCATATTTTCGATGGGATGAAATAATTCACTTTTCATTTCGATATAATTTGAGATCTGCTCAAATACATCCGATAAACTTTGTTGTATCGGATGACGGGGGAAAAGGGCCGCCCAGATAAAAGACAGGAAGTAGTACCAGATTGCGCCACTGAGCAACAAAGTAGGCTGAAACCAGAATTCAGGACTTTGGGGAATGCCAAGCATGGTATAGACAGCTATCAGCAGTGAGCCAAATGCAATACTGGCATAGCGTGGACCAATTGCCCCCAACATAATAAACCCAAAAGTAGAACAACATAGTCCGATGGCAAATAACACGGGGTGGTTGAATAAAATTTGTATTGAAATCGTCGCAATGGCGAAACAAATGATAGTGAGCACATTTGCTTTGATACGACCAACAAGACTTTCGTCCTGCTCTGTTAAGGCAGCAGCAATAACACCAAGAATTAATGGTGTCATCCAGGTATTTAAATGGTATTGATAAGTTGGTACTGCTATTCCCATGAGAGCAATAAAGATGAGAATAGAGTAGTTAATGGTCTTGTTTGTCCAATAACTAAGTAACAAGCTAATAAGTCTCACTTTTTTTAACCACTTAAGCCGAAAAGTGTTAGGCTATCAGCTTACAGAATTAATAGATTGATATAAATAAAATTCTCAAAAGATAATTGCTTAATACAGAGCAAAAAACAGAGTTAGTGTATGTTGTTAAAGGCCAGTAAAAGCGCACAGTATTTTATTCATGGTGAATACCATCAGGTTGAGCTAGTGGATAATACACTGATTGTCAGTTCTAACATGGTGGAAGAACATATTCCTTTTCTTATATGGAATGGTTCAATCCGGGTTTGCCGGGGTATCCTGTGGGGGCAACTTGAATTCCGGTCTCATATTGATGAGGGGAAACAAACTTGTTGGCTGGTTCAGGGATTGCCGTGGAGTTCTTGTGTTGAATTTGCAAAAAAAGCCCTTGCTTCCTATGAGGCCTGGCATAATGAGCAGTGCCGTATTCTGGCTGAATTTTTGCCTCAGTGGCATGCCGATTTAGACGCTTTAATTCATTATGACGGTTATCTGCCTCACTCGAAGCTATCAGATTGGAAATCTAAGGTAAATAACAATCTTTCCACATTATCGATGTCCATTAAACAGGTGAATCAACGTTTTCCTCATATATCGACTCTGATTACGAATTGGTATACCGATATTTCCTCCCAGCTTGATGAGCGAAACAACCGTTGGGTCAACAATGAAACAGGCCGGTGGGACGAGCTTTTTACTCAAATTGAATCATCTCCGTTAAATATTTCTCAGCAACAGGCTGTGTTACTAAACGACGATAACAACCTGGTACTGGCCGGAGCTGGGTCTGGTAAAACGAGTGTGTTAATGGCCAGAGTTGCCTATCTGCTTGAAAGTAAACTGGCCCAGCCAGATGAGATACTCATGCTTGCATTCGGGCGGGAGGCCGCAAATGAAATGCAGGAGAGGTTACTCAGCCGGATCGGACCTGCTGCAAAGCATGTTCAGATCTGTACGTTTCATCAGTTAGGTCTCAATATTATAAAGCAATCTGGCGATTCGGATGTATTAATATCTTCTGTTGCAACCGATGAGGATAAAAAAGGCGAATGGGTGACAGAGTGGTTGAAGAAACATTGGATGACACCAACGAATTATAAACGTTGGCAAAAACATCTCAGCCAGTGGCCTATCGCCTATATTACCGGAGACGATGAATTAGGAAGTCATGTTGAAGATAGTAAATTGATTGCCTGGTTGATAAAACAGCTGGATACATTGGCCATGGTGAATATGTCGAAAAAAGACATTCAACAAAAATTGGTTAGTGATAGTGAATATTCCCGGTTAAACAGTGAATTAGCATTAGTTTGGCCATGTTATCAGTCATGGGGCCAGATGCTTAAGGAAAATAATGAAGTCGATTTTAATTTGATGATATCGAACGCAATTAAGATTGTGAAACGTGGTCGTTTTAAGTCACCATGGCGACACATCATGATCGATGAATATCAGGATATATCACCTGAGCGTTTATTATTGATTGAGTCTTTATGCCATAAGAATAAAAAACAGGCAGATGTACATTTATACGCTGTTGGTGATGACTGGCAATCCATTTACGAATTTGCCGGTTCTGAAGTTGACTTAACAACCGGTTTTAAAAAACGTTTTCCTCATTCTGTTATTAAATATCTTGATACCACTTATCGTTTTAATGACAAGATTGGTGCTGTTGCCAATCAGTTTATACAACAAAACCCTGAGCAACTGAAAAAAACACTAAATAGTTATACGACGGTTAAAGGGGCGAGAGTTTGCTTACTGAATCAGGCTAAAATTGAGAAAATTCTTGATGGGTTAAACCGGAAAGCTAAAGAGCCTAAAACGCTGTTAATGTTAGGTCGCAATCATTACCACAGGCCGGAACTGTATGATGACTGGCAGGATAGGTATTCTAATTTAAATATAAGATTTATGACCTGTCATGCTTCAAAAGGGAAGGAAGCCGATTATGTTATTGTGCTGAACGTAGACGACGGTCAGTTTCCTGCTCAGGTGAAAAAAAATCATATTGATACTGTGCTTATGAGTAAAAATGAAACCTATCCCTATGCAGAGGAAAGACGGCTATTTTATGTTGCGATGACCCGGGCAAAAGAAAAAGTCTGGCTTGCATATAGCCACATGGGCTCCTCATTTATAGAGGAGCTCCGTCAGGGACAATATCTGCTAAAACAAATTAAATAGGAACTAGGTGCGTTTGTTTAGGTAGGCCTCATAGTCTGGAATTTCAATGTCAAATTCAGAATCCATAAGTGGAGAAGCAAAAATGACATCTGCACTTGCCTGATTTGTTGCTACAGGTATATTCCAAACGCTGGCAATTCTGAGAAGGGCTTTAACATCTGGATCATGAGGCACTGAATTCAGCGGATCCCAGAAGAATACCAGAACATCGATTTCCTGTTCTGAAATAAGAGCGCCAAGTTGTTGGTCGCCACCCATTGGACCGCTGATCAGACTCTTAATTGCCAAGCCGGTTTCTTTACTTAAAAGATGTCCGGTTGTGCCTGTTGCATATAAAAAATGTTTTTGAAGTTTTGCTTTATTTGTAGATACCCAGGCAAGCAGGTCTTTTTTACAGTTGTCATGTGCTACAAGTGCAACGTGTTTATGAGCTGCAATTGTTCTTGTCTTCTTATCCATGTTCATCAAACCTTAAATATAAAAGTAACTTATATATTCCTTTTTCTTACTGATATTTCAATCTTATAGTTAACAAAATGAGGAAAAGAACAAAAAAGAGGAAGAAGAAAGCCAAAAAATGACTGTTTTTAAAATAAAAAAGTTAAGGAATAATAGAATTTCCTGATTAAGCTAATGTTTTTAGCTGTTCCGCCACACTTGCCTGAATGAAGTGTGGCGATTTTCTTTGGAAAGAGTTTTAAATATCAAATATGTAGGCTTCCGGCACAACAACAATGCCCTGTTCTGATATATGAAAGCGTTCTGAATCTTTTTGCGGGTCGATTCCAATTTCAGTATTTGGTGGTATTTTTACATGTTTATCAATAATGCAGTTTGCTATCTGACACCCTTGGCCTATGGTGACGTCGTCAAAAATAATGGAGTTTGAAACGGTTGCGCTGTCATAGATTCTGACGTTTGATGAAATAATGGAATGGTGCACAGAGCCGCCAGAATTTATAACGCCGTTCGATATAATTGAATTGATGAAGATACCTTCATTGCCTGTTGCTGAAGAAACAGTTCTCGCTGGTGGGAATTGGGCCTCATAGGTTCTTATTGACCAATCAGGTTGATATATGTTCATCGGAGGCAGTGGGTCAAGTAAGTCCATATTGGCACGGTAATAGGAGTCGATCGTACCGACATCACGCCAATAGCAATCTTTGGCAACCCTTCCTTTATCTCCACAGAAATTATAGGCAAATACGTTTCCTGTTTTTACCAGCTCGGGAAGAATGTTTTTTCCGAAGTCATGATTTGAATCTTTGTTAGCTGAATCTTTTGTCAGCGCTTCTTGTAACTCTTCCATATTAAAGATATAAATTCCCATGGATACCAGACTTCTGTTCGGGTCGTTAGGCATTGGGGGCGGATCCTGAGGTTTTTCAATAAAGGACGTGATTTTATAGTTGGTATCTACGTTGATAATACCGAATGCTGATGCTTCACTTCGGGGAATGTCCATGCAGGCAACTGTCGTAATGGCGTTCTTGGCAATGTGTTCTTCTAACATTGCGGCGTAGTCCATCTTGTATATGTGGTCACCGGATAAAACGACAACATATTTAGCATCGCTCCGGGATAGTAACCATAAATTATGATAGATCGCATCGGCGGTACCTTCGTACCAGGCACCTCCTTTTCTCATTTGAGGGGGAACAATGGTAATATACTCCCCAAGCTCAGGGTTGAATATCGACCATCCATCGCGTAAGTGCTTCTGTAGTGAATGGGATTTATATTGAGTTAGTACCAGTATTTGCCGGAGACCGGAATGTAAGCAGTTGGTTAGTGTGAAATCGATGATTCGGTATTTGCCTCCGAAAGGGACGGCTGGTTTTGCTCTGTTATCAGTCAAAGGCGATAATCTTGAGCCGACTCCGCCCGCAAGTACAACCGTTAGTGTATCTTGCATTTGTTGCTCCCTAATGATGTGCAATTTTATTCATTGTTTGACCACTTCAAGTTTTACGCCAACTCATAACAGTTAACAAAAACAAACGGTTAAAACTAAACTAAACACACGCTGTTTGGAAATTGTGCACATTTTCAGGCTCTTGCACTAAATTGAGGCGATTCATATGTGGATATTTCTGATATTTCCTCAGTCAATAGTGTTATTATCTTATTTCGTCCGGTTGATTTGGCATCATATAGTGCAACGTCTGCACGTTTATAAACATTTTCAGGTGAAGACGTGATATTGGTTATTCCGCAGCTAATTGAGCAGGGGATATCGGAATTGGTGTGGATGGATTTTCGTATTCGGTTCAGAATATAGCTTGCGTCTTCTGATGATGTTTGATGGAGGATGATTGCAAATTCTTCTCCGCCAACCCGGGCTATGATGTCGGTCTCTCTTAAAAAAACTTTTAACGTGGTGGCAATGTTCTGAATAACATGATCACCGATATCGTGTCCTAGCTCATCGTTGACGAGTTTAAAGTGATCGATATCAATGATTGCAAGACAACCAAAGGATTTATCCGGGTACCGGCCATTGAGCTGGCAGAAATGTCTCAGTTCTCCATCAAACTTTCTTCTGTTCCATATCCCGGTCAAAGGATCTTTTTCGCTGAGAGCTCTTAGTTTATGCTCTACTTTTTTTTGTTCAGTGATGTCCACAAATGAAATCATATAAAAGATTCGTTGATCATCGTTATCAGAGCAAACCATCTGTATTTTTACTAATTGGGTTTGTATATATCCTTCTTTGTGAATGGTTGATAGCTCTCCCTGCCAGACGTTTTTTTCAGCTAAGCAGGAGATGATAGATTTTTTTTCTCTGTAGGAGTTTGTAAAAACAATAGATGGGAAAGGATTTAATCCGGAAATATCTTTAATATCATAGCCATTTAGTTTACGGAACTCTTTACTACTGCGTATAATTCTGAATTTGTTATCGAGAATGATCCATGCAGAAAGCTCATTAACGGCACTGAGAAGTTCTGGCAAATGTTGCTTCGACTTTCTTTGGGAGTAAGTAAAAAAGATGATACTTGCTGATAAGATTAAGATGCATACCATGAGAGAATAATAGATTATTGAAGGCTCAGAAGTCTCAGTTGCTTGGCAAGGGAAAGCCCAGACAACAGACTGCAGGATGATAACCGTAGCTAGCAGGTATTTTTTCTGAACACCAACACTCAAATTCATATTATTGATATGCAATATGTCTATTAGCTATTAGATATTTTGTAAGTATGTAGATCTTTGCCACTAATTTCTATGTAAAGGCTCAAAATTACAGTGCTAATAAGTGATATTAATATGAGTAACGCTCGGGTTACCTCGTTTAAGTCTGTATTTTAAGACTAAAGTTAATACAGTAGTGACCGATGACAGAGTAGTTCTGCTGTTTATCTTTATTGGGTCTTTTTGAATCAGTACAGGAAATATTTGTGAAAAAAATTTTATTAATTGTCATTTTGTTATTGGGTTTAGGTGGTGCAGGGGCAGGGTATTATTTGTTTTTTATGAAACCACAGTCTGATACTGAAGTGACTAAAATGACGGATGATACAAAGGCGAAGTCTAAGGCATCAGATGCTAAGACCCAAAAAGTTGCGAAACCTGTACCATTCAGAGTTAAAGATTATTACATAAAGGAACGGAAGATAGCGGTACGTAACGGTCCCGGGGATGACCATCTGCCGGAAAGATACATGTATATTGGGGATACTGTCAGAGTTTTGGAACAAAAAGATGGGTGGGGACGAATTTCGAATTTCTATGTTTACAAAGAAGGTGGGAAAGAAATGGCTGAGTGGGTAAAAATGTCAGATTTATCTCATACCAAGCCTATTATTTCCCCACTTGAACATGATGATATTGTGAGCAGTTATATTGGGCGCTCTGATGATTTTAAATTATATCGTGACAGGTTTATCAAAGTAACCAGTAAGCTGTTACAGGAAAATATTTGTAAACCAGAAGATTTTGAAGAGCTTCATGGTTGGATGCGTTCATTAAATTACCCTGACCGGAATGTTTACTTTGTTTATTGTGGTGGACTTAATGTGTCTGATAAAGTTTATTATGATGTAGACAGTGGAGAAGTTTTTTATAAATAAATGAGCAAGCTTTGTTTCTGCATAAGAAAAGAAGTCAGACATATATATTTAAACAGAATGAAATCTTAATACTTTTTTTTTGATGTTTCCTTTTGTTACATTCAGTGTCTGATAAATTTCGCATGATTCACAAATCTGTAGCAGGTAACCGAATATGATGTGTATTATTCGACGTCTATCACTGAAGTAGGTAGTAGTATGATCATTAGTAAATTTGGTTGCTCTGATAATCAGGCACTATTTTCTCCATTGGTTAATGATATTTTTGATTACGTAACCAGTTTAGATTTAATGAATCTGGCTTCTGGTAAATACGAAATTAAGCACATTGAAAGTGATGAAGCTTTTTTTCTGGTTCAGGAATATGAAACAGTGGAAGAAAGTCAATTCGGTGCTGAATTCCATCAAACATACACAGATGTTCAGTTTCTTCTATATGGTGAAGAAAAGTTTGGCTGGACAGTGGCTTCTGATGAAGAATACCGGGTTTTGAGTCGTACCTGTAATTATGATCAGGCGAAAGATATTGCTTTTGTCGGAAATGAAAATCCGATGGTTGAGCTTCAGGAAAATATCATGAAGCCAGGGGCTTTTTATGTATTCACACCAAGAACCATTCATATGCCATCCCTTGCATTATCTAAGCCTTCGAAAGTGAAAAAAGTAGTGATAAAGATTGAAACGTCACTTTTGTCTGATTCTTGCAATTTCAAGCCGATGCAGACGGTTATTAATGAGTCGCCCAATCTTTGTGCTGTGGGTTAAGATTTTACATTGTGTGCATGGTTAGGTTAGCCAAGTGCCAGCCATGCTGCAACTCCAGCCATTAACGACCCTGAAATCCTGTTCATCATAACAACATTGCCTCTTTTCAGTAATGCTTTCCTCAGAGTCTGGCCTCCGGATGCATACATCATAAGACAAATAAATTCAAAGCTTAGAATGATGCTAATCAACATGGCAGATTGCGAAAATAATGGTGCTTCGGAATTGATAAAGGGGGGCAAAAGTGCAATAAAAAATGCCCAGCCTTTTGGATTGGCAATCGCCGTTATTAGTCCCTGGGATGCCAGCGATTTGAAATCAACATCCATTTCTTGATTCAAATCTTCCGGTATTGCTAACCGGCCTTTGGAACGCCACATTTGTACTCCCAGGTAAAATAGATAGAGTGCCCCCACCGTTTTTAAAACCAGAAAGAGTCCCGGGTGGTTAAGCAAGAGGGTGGCAACACCGATAATCGCAGCGGTAGCGACAGAGGCAACGCCAATCAGTTCACCAACCATCATGTACATTGCTCTTTTTACACCAATGGTCATTCCTAACGTTAATGATAAAGTCATACACATACCGGGAGTTGCCGATACGAAGAAAAAAGTTGGGATAAAAACCCAAAGAGAAGAAGATTCCATTCTATGTAACAAACTTGTAAATTAAATATACGAGAACTAGTTATAAATCTGATAAGCAGAAGAATCAAGACAAGTTTTATGTACAGAATACTTGTCTTGAATTGAAATGGTCATTTTATTGTTGTCGCAATATCTACACCACCGAGAGCCTGATAGACCGTTGCCTGAATATTAAACCGGTTATAGCGGTTTTTCAGTAATGATTCTTCAGATTCACGTTGTGTCTCCTGAGCATCTAGCCAGTCCTGGATACTGACGGCACCATAACGATACTGGCTGGCATAGATTTTTTCAGCTGCCGAGGCGGCATTATATTGCTCTTTGAGTTTTTGGGCCTGATAGTCATACTGAGTTTTTGCGGATAACGCATTGTCAACATCTTCAAACGCTTCGTACAAAGTTTTTCGGTAGGTAACAACCGCTTTCTGGTAATCAATATCAGAAATTTTCTCATTCAGTTTCATTTGGTTCCACTCCAGAAATGGCAGAACCAGATTGGCTCCCAGAGTACCAATTGGATTGGATAGCAGATTATGTAATTCGGTAGATGAACCACCAAGTGACCCCGTCAGAGAGAATGTTGGGAAATAGGCTGCCAGCGTTGCATCTTTTGTTGCCAACGCTGCTCGCATTGTATACAAAGCTGATTTAACATCGGGTCTGCGGATTAGGACATCGGCCGGAACACCAGCCTGTATCTCTGGAATATTTGTGTCCGGTAATGTATCTATTTTGGCTAAATCCGGTTTGGGTGTTTTCCCCAGTAATATAGCCAGTGAGTTTTCAGCTTCATGAAGTTGTTGTACTAATTCGCTGTGACTTGATTCCTGTCCTGCAAGGCTACGTTGTGCCTCCAAAACATTTAACTGCGTAACTGCTCCACTTTTATACTGATTTTTCGTTAAGGCAAGAGTCTGTTTAGCATAATCAATGCTTTTTGAGCTTAGCCGGAGCCGATCTTTTAAATACCCTATTTGCCAGTACAGAGAGGCGGTTGTTGATGCCAGACTCTGAGCGGTCGCTTCTCTGTCTTCTTCACTGGCAACTGCTGTCCATTTGGCTGCGTCTATTTCCGATGATACTCGTCCCCACAGATCAAGTTCATAACTAATGGACAATGACGTTGAAAAGCTGTTGTCTGTTGCTCCTGAGTCCAGGTCTTTATTTTTTTTCCCAGTTGTCTCTGATGATATATCCGGATAGCGGTCTGTTGCTGTCAGACCTGCTTTCAGGCGGGCTTTTTCTAATGTTAATGTTGCCAGAGCCAAATCATTATTATTTTTTAGCACGTGAGTGATCAAAGAATTTAATGTTTCATCATTAAATTTAAGCCACCATGGATCGATACTTGTGGACTCATTTATCTGTTGTTGTTGCCAGGATGACGGTACATTCACTGGCGGTGGGGAAAACGTTGTATGAGTTAAAGAGCCGCAACCAGCAAGCAGAGCACAGGAAATACTAAGACTCAGTAATTTAGATTTTGTTATTGGCATAAGGATGATTACTCTCTTGCTAAAGCGTCAATAGGATCTAACCGGGCTGCATTTTTCGCTGGTAAAAAGCCAAAAACGATACCGATCATTGTGGAGCAAATGAATGCTGCCAGAATGGATGTGGTTGAATAGATCATTTCAAAGCTGCCACCGGTATAGGAGAATATGACGCCAATCAGATACGCCAGTCCGATACCAATGATTCCACCACTCAGGCAGACCAGAACCGCTTCAATCAAGAACTGGCGAAGTATGTCACTTTGTCTGGCTCCTACCGCCATTCGGACCCCTATCTCTTTGGTTCTTTCTGTTACTGAAACCAACATGATATTCATAACACCAATTCCGCCTACAACCAGAGATATAACAGCTATGGCAGAAATCAACAAGGTCATGGTTGCCGTTGTTTTCTCAATATTCTGGCGAATAGTATCCGTATTGATGGTAAAGAAATCTTGTTTGCCATGACGCATTTTTAAAAGTGAAATAATAGCTTGTTCTCCCGAGGCACTGGTGACTGAATCATCGAGTCTGACGGTGATTTTATTCACGTTATTCTGTCCAAGCATCCGGTTGGCAACGGTTTGGTAGGGAACCCAGACATTGAGAGAATCACTGTTACCAAACGCGTTTTCTTTTGGTTCAGTGACACCGATAATTCTTACCGGAAGGTTATCTAAAAATATGACTTTTCCGATCGGATTCGTTTTGGGAAAAATTTCTTTTTGGGTATTATTGTCAATGACGGCTAATTGTGCCAGAGCAGAAGCGCTGTCTTCATCCCATTGTTGTCCATTAGCCAGAGTATAACCTCCTACCCTGAAAAATTGTGTTCCGACGCCTTTTACAGTTGCGGTAACAGCCTTGTTCGTATATCTCAGTGTGATGCTGGAATTGATAGCTGGAGTTACACTGTCAACGAACATTAAATTTTTTATTGCATCAGCGTCTGAGGCAACTAAAGTTTTGACTCTTCCTGAGCGTCGGTCACCAAATCCGGTACCGGGCATGATATCAATGGTATTGGTTCCCATTGATCGAATATTTTTGAGGATAGCTTGACGGGAACCTTCTCCTAATGCAACGACAGAAACGACGGAAGCAATACCAATAATAATTCCCAGCATAGTGAGAAAAGTTCTCAGTTTATGACTGGACATGGCCAGAATGGCCATTTTGAATGCTTCTGCGTAGTGTGCGATGCCAAACCAGTTTTTTCTGACTTCTGTTTTTTCCGGTAAGGATTTTGTTGGTTGGCCGTCTGGATCATTTTGTGTATCACTGATGATTTCACCATCTTTAATTTCGATAATGCGATCAGCATATCGGGCCACATTCATATCATGAGTGACCAAAATAATGGTGTGACCGTCCCGGTGTAGTTCCTGCAGTAGTTTCATCATCGATTCACCGCTGTGACTATCCAGAGCTCCGGTTGGTTCATCGGCCAGTATGACATCACCACCATTCATGAGGGCCCGTGCGACACTAACTCTTTGTTGCTGACCACCACTCAGTTGATTTGGTTTATGGTCCAGACGACTTTCAAGACCAAGGCGCGTTAACAGTTCTTCTGCTTTTTCTTTACGGAATTTTTTATCTTTACCGGCATATACGGCGGGTACTTCCACGTTTTCGACCGCATTCAGGTCACTGAGCAAATGGTAACGCTGAAATATAAAACCAAAGTATTCGCGTCTTAGTTGGGCTAATTCGTCCTGGTTCATGTGGGATGTATTTTGCCCATTGATAATGTAATTGCCACTGGTTGGTTTATCGAGGCATCCTAATATATTCATCAGAGTGGATTTCCCTGAACCGGACTGCCCAACAATAGCAACCATTTCACTGCGCTTGATGGATAAGTTCACGCCTTTCAGAACAACGAGTTCTTGGTCGCCTGCAGGAAATGAACGATAAATGTCGGAAATTTCAAGTAATGTTTCCTTCATGACTAGAATCCCATTGGCCCGTGACGCATTTTGTCAGTAAATGTATCTCCCCCGGGCATTCCAACCACAATTTTTTCACCCTCACTGAGGCCGGATACGATTTCCGCGTTGACCTTGTTATTGATTCCTACCTGAACTTCAGTTTGTTGTATTTGATGATTTTTCAGGACCGGAACTGTGTAAGTACCATTTCGTGATTTAGTAAGCACTTGTGAGGGGACTAAAAGTGCATTTATTGATTTTTTGAGGACAACCGTTACCTGAGCTGTCATCCCTATCCGCAGAGTATGCTTCGGGTTGGCAACATTAAAGAGGGCGTTATAGTAAACCGCTTCGTCATCATCCGGGGTCATATCGCTATCGTCTCCATCCATTGAAGTTGGGCCAGGTTCGATGGATTCTAGTTTTCCTTCATAACGATGGGAGGCGTTACCCAAAATTGTGAAGTAGACAGACTGACCTGGTGATGTATTAATAACATCGGCTTCGGATATTTGTGCTTTAACAGTCATCGTATCCAGATTGGCGATTTCTACGATGGTTGGCGTACTTTGATTGGCATTAACAGTTTGACCGACTTCCACGGCAGTATAAACAACGGTACCATCCATTGGAGCATTAATTTTGGTGTAACCCAGGTCAACTTTTGCGCTATCAACAGAGACTTTTGCCTGATCAATTTCTGCTTTTAGTTTATCGGATTCTGCTTTATAAACGGCCAGGTTGGACTCGGCGGATTCATAATCTGCTTTTGAGCTTGCATGATCAGCCAACATGGCTTTCTGACGTTTAAATTCCTGCGTAGCCTGTTTTATCTGGGCTTGTTTAGCTTGATACTGTGCTCTTAAACTCGCCAGAGATGCCCGGGCCTCTTTCAATGCGTTTTGTTGTGTCAAATCATCGATTTCGGCAATTAACTCGCCTTTTTTAACATGATCACCAAGCTTAACTTTGAGTTTAGTGATCTGTCCGGATACCTGAGCTCCCACGCTGACCAGTTTGGATGCCTGGAGCATCCCACTGGCAAGAACCGCACTTTCAATGTTTCCTCTTCTTACTACCTCAGCGGCATAGGATGGGGCTGGTTTTGGTTTCATCCACAAAGAATAGGCGGTTCCGGATATAGCAATGAAAATAGTCGCTAATATCAGTGTTAGTTTTGTTGTTTTTGACATATTGCGTATCCAACATAATGACTTGAGTTCCACCAATAGTTGATGGACTGAATAAAGTTAAGCAGGCGCTCTCTAATCTGCCATATAGATGTATTAAAATGAAGACGTCAAAAATGAAAGAATCGGTAAAGGTTCAGAAACGTAAAGTTTAGTCTGTATAGTCGAGATGATTTTTTATTTGTTGTTTTTATTTAAATGACATTAATTAACAATGAGTTATAAAATTTTTTCCTCTTGGGTCAATTTCTGCCCTAAACTTAGAGTTAGAACTAAATTAAACCTTAATATATACGAAACTTTACTTTTATTTACGTTACTAAAAACAGTGTTTTTATGTATTCGGAATAGATAAGTCATTTTTATGAATTAAATTTATTCCATTACCCTATCTTTTCAATGTACACAAGATCGTTTTTAAAAAATAATTAGTGTTCTAACTAATATTGTGGTTTGTGTTACATGAATATTGTTGTATAAAACGCATTACCTCGTGTTAACTCTATTAACAATCAAATTGTTTTTGTTAACGTTTAATTAATTTTTGGCTAAAAATATATTGATTACAAAAGTTACGTAACTTCAACCGTTTTGTTCACAAAAGTGATAATATTACCAACTTCACATTAATTAAATTATTGATATAAATGAATAAAAATAAAATTCCATTAATATTTTGTTACAATTGAAATATAAAAATGAGTGATGTATCCCATTTTTGTTATTTTATATTCCATATGAGTTATTTCTCGAAATTTTTTAACCATTATCAAGGATTCCTTTCCAATAAGAAACTTAAATATAAGAGAACAAAAACTTTTAACCTCAATTAATTACGCTTGGGAAACGTACAAGAAATTGAGAACTTCATATTTTTTATCTTGATAATGGAAATACAATTATGAGTGAACTAGCACTATCTACTCTGGTTCTTGCCATCGTGGCAGTAATCGGCTTGTGGTTAGGTGGCATAAAAATAAAAGGTGTTGGTCTTGGAATTGGTGGTGTTTTGTTTGGCGGCATCATTGTAGGTCACTTCACTAATCAATTTGGATGGCACCTGGATAATCATGCTCTTCATTTTATTAAAGAGTTTGGTTTGATTCTTTTTGTTTATACGATTGGTATTCAGGTTGGTCCGGGTTTTTTTGCATCATTAAAAAGCAGTGGATTAAGGCTGAATGTTCTTGCTGCCGGAATTGTGGTTTTAGGCGGTTTAGTTGCTGTAGCACTTCATTTCATTTTTGACCTGCCTCTTGATGTGTTCCTTGGTATTTACTCTGGGGCGGTAACTAATACACCATCTCTTGCTGCCGGGCAGCAGATTCTGCAGGAATTAGGTGAAGGAGTCGCGCATACGGATATGTTGGGCCTTGGCTATGCGATGGCCTATCCATTTGGGATTTTGGGAATTTTGCTTTCTATGTGGGTTGTACGAATTGTTTTCGAAATCAATGTAGATAAGGAAGCGGAAGAGTACGATAAGAAAAATAACGGGGGAGGCAGTCAGAAAGATCTGCTATCTGTTAATGTCGTTGTTGAAAACCCGAATATGGATGGCATGTTGTTTAAAGAGCTTGAAACTTTAATTGGTCAGAATATTGTGTGTTCCCGCATGAAATCGGATGGGGAATTGAACGTTCCCGGTCCGGATACGGTCTTGCACATAGGGGATTACCTACATTTTGTTAGTGCCAGTTACGATATGCTGCACAAAGCCGTGGTGATTGTCGGAAAAGAGGTGAAAGAATCACTGTCTACAAAAGGGACGGATTTCAAAAGTGACCGTATTGTGGTTACCAATGAAAAAGTGCTGGGTAAACAATTAGGTGATTTGCACCTAAAACATGAACATAATGTTGTGATTTCACGTTTAAATCGTTCTGGTGTTGAGCTGGTGGCTAATCGCCATTCCGTTTTACAGTTCGGTGATATTCTTTACATAGTTGGTCAAAAAGAAGATATTACAACAGTAGGTAAAATGCTGGGTAATGCGGCCAGTAAGTTACAACATGTTCAGATGCTTCCTATTTTTATCGGTATCGGCTTAGGGGTGCTACTGGGTTCAATTCCATTCCAGCTACCTCATCTGCCAGCACCATTGAAATTAGGTTTGGCTGGCGGTCCGTTAATTGTTGCCATCATTCTTGCAAGAATTGGTAGTATAGGCCGTCTGTACTGGTTTATGCCACCAAGTGCAAACCTCGCTCTTCGCGAAATCGGTATTGTTCTGTTTCTGGCTGTTGTTGGGATCAGCTCTGGTGGCAACTTTATCAGTACGATTATAGACGGTGAAGGTCTGTCCTGGATGGGATATGGTATTTTTATTACCTTAATCCCGTTATTAATCATTGGTTTTGTTGCCCGTTTTGTCATGAAGTTAAATTATCTTTCTGTCTGTGGGCTTATGGCTGGTTCGATGACAGATCCACCGGCGCTGGCTTTTGCAAACTCGATCCACGAAACAAGTGGGGCATCGGCTTTAGCATACGCAACTGTTTATCCTCTGGTGATGTGTCTGAGAATTTTGTCACCACAAATTATCGCTGTTTTACTGTGGGTCGCAGTATAAGCGAATAATAAATAAACATTCTTAACCCGGCGTAATGCCGGGTTTTTTGATTTTATCGTGAAGATTGAAGCCGATTTAAAAGTAATGGAGCAATTTTGTTCAATTTTTTAGTCGAGTCATTTTCTATAGTATGTAAAGATTAATACTAAGCCGATAACATTTTTTCGAGGAAATGACTTTGAAGCAAGCAAATCACTTTCAGTTTACTAATCGTTTGCAACTAAATAATGTTGCAATGCTTAGTGCAACAATGAGTGATTTTTCATATTCAAAACACGCTCATGAAGAATACTCAATAGGGTTGACTCTTCAAGGTCGGCAGGATTTCTTCTGTCATGACTCATTTCATAAAAGTTCTCCTGGCTGCGTTATGTTTTTTAATCCGGAAGACATTCATGATGGGCATTCAGGAATAGAACAGGAGCTTGAGTATGTGATGCTCTATATTCATCCTGATGAGGTCGGTCCAATATTTCAGACATTAGGTTATAAAGGCAATGGACCTTTGAGGCTGAAGGATCGAGTGTTTAATGATCCTGTTTTGCGTTACCGGATTGAATCGATGACTCAGTCGTTAAAATCTGGTAATCGTTCGCAAATTGAATACGAAAATGAATTGTATTTACTCGCTCAGGCTATTGTAAGCCATGATGGCAGTCTGCACTTGCCAACATCGGGTTTGAAAGTCGATTCTCTGCTTATTAAAGCGAAAGACTTCATTATTGCAAATCTTAGTAATGATATTTCAATTGACCAGATTGCATCGGCCGCCAATATATCTAAATTTCATTTTATACGAAAATTTCGTGCTCAGTTTGGTATTACTCCACATCAATATGTTTTGAACTGTCGTATCAACCAGGCCAGAAAAATGTTGCAGATTGGAGACAGTGCTACCCAAGCTGCTGTTGAATCTGGTTTTGCTGATGTTAGCCATTTAAACCGGAATTTTAAAAAAGTATTTGGCATGACGCCAAAACAGTTTCAACGTCAGTGGTCCCGTTAACTCTGGTTTCCTTTTGCTTTTTAATATCCGAATAAAGCATCTCTGGTGATTTATTCAGATATTGATAATCTGCCCTGATTGTTTTTGGAGTGATTATGTTAGCTATTTTTGCTTATGCCATCGGTATTATGTACACACCCGGCCCGGTTAACTTACTGGGATTGTATAGCGGTATTAATGGTCGAACCCGGAATCATCTTGGATTTTTTGCCGGAATTGGATTTGCAATGTTTATTTTGTTTGTTTTCCTTGGGTTCGCAGGCAATCAGGTTATGAAGCCAACGTACCTGCCATTCATCAGCTTAGTTGGTTGTTTGTATATTTTGTATATCGCCTGGAAAGTACTTAAAGCGAATGTGCACTTGAATAATGTGGATACAGATACCAGTAATAGTCACAGAGATGAACTCAGCTTTAAAGATGGCGTTATTATGCAGTTGCTAAATCCAAAAGGCTTAGTTGCAACGTTGCCAATTGCAACCATTCAGTTTCCCAGTATTGGGATTGCTGGAGGGGAATTACTGTTTTGGTCGTTTATACTGGCTGTTCTGGCATTTGGAGCTCCTGCCAGTTACTCTTTGATGGGGCTGGTGGTCGGAAAGCGGATTGAAAGTCAGAATTATTTCAGGATATTCAATTATATTATGTCCGTACTGTTAGTTTATGTTTCTTTTTCCATTGGATATCAATACGTCTATATACCGCTATTAAATTAGTCTGAATGAGGCGATACTTTCTGGGAGAGAGCTATTCATTTGCGGTAACCAGTGAATTTACCGCAAATCTACACGTGCAATGGTCTTATTTTACCAGATGTTTTTCAGCGATGGCCTTTACTTTATCAACTCGTTTTGTGTATTTTTCTTCGTTGATAAGGTAGTCGGTTGTCATCCATGTGTTAACAATATCCTGAGCAATTGCAGAACCAATGATTTTGCCACCAAGGCACAGAACGTTGGTGTCTGAATGCGAACGGGCTAAACCTGCACAGAATGGGTCCTGACAGATAGCCGCATAAACGCCATAAATTTTGTTGGCAATCATCGCGCTACCATAGCCGACTCCATCAATAAATATACCGCGATCAACCTCTTTCTTACTGACGGCTAATGCTGCTGGATATATAAAATCAGGCAAATCACAGGATTCTTCACTAAAAGGGCCAAAATCTACTACTTCATGCCCCTGACTTTGTAGAAGTTCTGTTATTTCCTGTTTCATTTTAAAGCCGGCATGATCACCTGCCACAGCAATTTTCATAATTTACTCCAAATCAATAATGTTTTTTCGTTATTCGAATTGTTCTGTCTGAATAAATTAGTAAAACCAGATAGAATCAATAGCTGAAACGATTTAGCATAAGATAGCAGAAAAACCGTCTTTCCGATAGAACAGACTTGATGTTCGTTGATAATTCTGCATTAGCCACATCAATGACCACGGCGTAGATGTATTAAAATATACGGTCTGGTTGAATTTATTCCCAAACAATAAGAACACAGCACATTCCGGTGTTCCAGTCGGCTTATTTATCAATTAAAGCTTCTGAGTACTCCTGTTCCTGTTTCGTTTGTCCGGCAGAGGCTAATAACAGGATAAAGTCTTCTGTCTGAGGCCAAAAACCGTTATTCTTCTTTTATTAAGAACTTTACAGGGCCAGATTACGAGACAACTTAGTAGCCGGCCACTAAAAAAGAAATGAGCAGAGTCCTATGATTAATGATAATGATGTAATTCGTACTCTTGAAGAATTAGAAACTTTTTTAATTTTAGTCGAGAATGGTGGATTAGGATTGGAAAATGTTGCCGGTGTCGCTTTGGCAACGAACAATTCGGACGGGCGGCCTTTTGTCGCAGTGCTGGATGACCGGCACCAGTTACTTCTTGGGCGGTGGGTCACTCAGGAAGTGTTTGAAAATGGGAAAGATCTGGTAAGAAAAGGGCCGGGGAAAACGCACTAGATTATTATACGAAAGGACGTCAGTATTATGGAGTTTGATATTTTTGTTGTTGATGCTTTTACGGATAAACAATTTAAAGGAAATCCGGCCGCGGTTGTTTTATTAGCGGACTGGATTGAAGCAGAGAAAATGCAGGCAATTGCAGCAGAGAATAATCTGTCTGAAACCGCATTTATACGGTTTCTTTCGTCAAACCAATATGAAATTCGCTGGTTTTCTCCGTTAACAGAAATCGATTTTTGCGGGCATGCTACACTTGCTTCTTCGTTTGTCATTTTCAATTACCTGAATAGCAAAGGTGAGATTGAATTTATCACATCTCAGGTCGGTTCATTGTTTGTTAGTGAACTCGATGACGGACGTATTGAAATGAGTTTTCCAAATCAGCGTCTAGACCCTATAGAAGACATTCCGGAAGTTTTACTTAAAGGATTGTCTTATTCGCCGGTACAGGTTCTGAAAAACCGGCAGGCTTATTTTGCTGTGATGTCTTCAGCTAAAGAAGTTGAGTGCTTAGACTACCAGACAGAACAACTTAAACGACTGGCACCGTATGATGTGGTAGTGACGGCGCAATCGGATACGTTTGATTTTGTATCACGATATTTTTGGCCGGCGAATGGCGGTGATGAGGATCCTGTTACCGGTTCGATTCATTCCGGGTTAGCGCCTTTCTGGGCTGAAAAACTCGCTAAATCAAATTTAGTTGCATATCAGGCTTCGAATCGCGGTGGTGTTCTGTATTGTTCTGTTAATGGTGAACGTGTGATGGTTTCGGGCTATGGCGTCTTGTATATGAAAGGAACCATTTATATTTAGCCGGTTTTGTGTGTGGTTTATTCCCGAGATATTTTCGTCGCCTGGGTATATCTGCATTAATGTGCCATTATTTTTATTATTAAGGTGGAGAGAGAAATCATGAAGCTGATATACACACATGAAAATAAGGTCATTGTTGAAAATACAAGAAATTATTTGCAAAAACAGGGAGTTGATTGCGAATTGAGGAATGAGTTCGCTGGTGGTGCCATTGGTGATTTATCGCCAATACAGACATGGCCTGAATTATGGGTCAGTGATGAATATTATGATCAGGCTGCAGAACTTATTGCTCAGTTATCTGACGAATCAGGTGATGATAACTGGATTTGTCCGGAATGTGGCGAGGAAAATGCACCATCGTTTGACTTTTGCTGGAACTGCCAGTGCGTTAGTCCTCATGTTAGTGAATAGCCATCGACGATTTTACCAACATCCTATCTAAGCCATTTTTATTTTCTATCCTTTCCTTTTACATCCCTCCACTTCTTATTTTGATTGGTACTCTGCTTTTCCTGCCAGAATGAGAGTGACGTTTATTGGTATGTACTATTCTTGTTAGTGAATAATTTTTTGCGTGATGTCATTGATATTTTTGATAATAAAAGTCATCACGCATAAGGATAAGTACAATGATAGTGATTGATCGAATAAAAAAAACGTCAGCAATTATATCGGCGGGGTTACTGATACTGGTCGGAATTTGGACACCGGCGAGTGCCGAGGTTTTCCGTGCAAAATTTGAATCAGGTTCAGAGTATCTGATGGTGGAGATTTTAGATGATGACCTGGCTCATTTTGAACTTTCTGCTGTAGGTTCTGCACCCTCTACTGATACTGCGCTCTACACGTCACCAATGATCCTGAAAACAGACTATCAGGGAGCATCTATGGTTATACGACGTGATAATGTGATTGAAACACCCGATATGCGTTTAAAAATTGACAAAGATAACTTGTGTATCAGTCTGACTGATAAAACGAAAAGTGATATCCGGTTAACGACGGTTTGCCCGGTCGATCTTTCCCAGCCAATGAAAGGACTGAACATTGATCCCGCACAAATGCAGAATGTGTATGGACTTGGGCAGAAATTTAAAACACTCGGGTCAGCAGATGGGGACTGGATTAAGCTTGGTGTCAGAGAAGGGAAAGACAACTGGGGTAATGGGTTTGAAGTATTCCAGAATGCAATGGTTGGCAATGTTCAGATCCCGGTGTATTACGCTGTTGGCCCGGAGAATCTGAATTACGCGTTATTTATGGATAATGTGTATTGGCAAAAATGGGATTTTACTAAAAACTGGTGGCAGGCCCGTATGTATGGTGATCAGCTACGGTTCTACCTTATGACCGGTCAGAATTTAGAAGCATTACGTTCGGATTTTATGGCATTAACCGGCAGACCTCCGGTTCCTTCCCGTAAAGCCTTTGGTTTGTGGGTATCAGAGTTCGGTTATGATAACTGGGAGCAGATCGATCTGCTTAAAAATGGGTTGAGAAGTCATCATTTCCCGCTTGATGGATTTGTGTTGGATTTAACCTGGTTTGGTGGTATCAGTCCGGACTCTAATATGGGACGTTTGAACTGGGATCAGAATCAGGATTCACTGGTTCAGAATAATTCGTATTATTTCCCGGAACCGGCGGAAAAAATTAAACAGTATGACGAAGATCATATTGGATTGGCTGCGATTGAAGAGTCTTATCTTGCAGAAACAGATCCGGTGCTGAAAACAGCATCAGAAATTCCTCAAAATCTGATGAGTTATAAAAGAAACAACAGCAATCAGTGTGATCCGGATAGTCAGATTCCCGCTGAAACGTTCGGTTTCTGGGGCACCGGGTGGATGTTTGACTGGTCTGATGATGCCTTAGGGAAATGGATACACAATAACCGGCGTTATCCAAATTTGGTGAAGTTGGGTGTTAATACTCACTGGACGGATTTAGGTGAACCCGAGACATTTAACCAGTCGGCATGCTATGAAGGTGTAGAAATAACCGCAGATGGTGTGAAGAATGCGCATGCCGACATTCATAATCTTTATAATTTACTTTGGAACCGTTCTATCTGGAACGGTTATGTTGAAAAGCAAGGGCAGCCGGATAACCTTGGCGTAACCAATCCGAGACCACTGATTCTTAGCCGCTCAGGAGCGGCAGGTTCTCAACGCTATGGCGTAGCAATGTGGTCGGGGGATATTGCATCAAATCTTAAGTCTCTGGCCAGCCATTTTAATGCTCAGATGCACATGTCTTTTTCCGGAATCGATTATTATGGTGCGGATATTGGGGGATTTCGTCGTGAGGTGTTACCGGGTAATACCAGTGACGGGCCTTATGACGTCAGTTATCAGGATGAAATGTATACCCAGTGGTTTGCGAATGGCAGTTGGTTTGATATTCCCATTCGTCCACATACCGATAACGAATTCGGTACCGGTCGTGATAGCTGCCAGAAAAATTTTGGGGAACGTACTCCCCCCTGTTACGAAACTGCACCAGACAGAGTTGGCAAAACAGCCAGTAATTTAGCGAATCTTCGTCAGCGGTATGAACTTATCCCATATTATTATTCTCTTGCTTACCGAGCCTATTTATACGGTGAGCCAGTGGTACCACCTCCGGTTTTTTATTATCAGGAGGATGAAAATCTGAGAGAAACCGGTAATGAAAAAATGATTGGAAAAGATATTTTAGTGGGTGTTGTTGCACGGCATGGAGAATATGAACGTCATGTTTATCTTCCTAAAGGCGAATGGGTTAATTATCATTCGAATGAATGGGTGAGCAGTCGGGGAGAAGAATTCGAATCGATACCGGTCTACCGTGATGGTTTATTCCGGTTGCCCACTTTTGTCCGGGCTGGTGCCATCCTTCCACAGATGTATGTTGACGACAACACGCTTGATGCTTTTGGTCATCAGGGTGAGAACACGTTGGCTCATAAAGAGCTGATACTTAGTGTCTATGCTTCGGATCAACCCTCGCAGTTTATCTTATATGAAGATGATGGCCTGACGCTTAACTATACGATGTCAGGTCGACCGCTGTATACATACAGAACCACTGAAATCAAACAGCAACAAAGTAATAATACCGTTCAGGTGATGATTGGCTCTGCTGTTAATAAACAAGGTGATACGGAAGTGGAAGAGCCGTATTCAGGTGCAGTTACCAATCGTTCAAATATTATTAAACTGATTGTTGATGGGCGTATTGCAACTAAAGTGACACTAAATGATTCACCTTTGACAAAATATCAGTCACAACAGGCATTCAGTGACGCAGACAGTGGTTGGTATAATGCGGGTCCCAATCTGGTGATCGCAAAAACGGCTAAGCAGGATGTGGAAACCTCAAAATCATTTACTTTTGAATTACAGGCGGCTCAGCCGACCACATCGGTTAATTTTATTTGCGACAATGGCATTACCGTTCCGGGACAAAGTATTTATGTTTCCGGTAATATTGCTGCATTGGGTAATTGGGATCCGGCTAATGCCATCAAGCTCGATCCGAACATTTATTATGATTATATTAACCGGAGTAATACGGACCTTCCCGGGCCGACTAAACCGGTATGGACGGGTGTTGTTCGCGGGTTACCATCGGATATAGCTTTTGAGTGGAAATGCATTAAGCGAAACGAAGATGATCCGGGACAGGTGCAATGGCAAACCGGAAATAATAATAAAAAGACAACTACGGTATCCGGATATGCCGGGCATAGTTATGGTTCTTTTTAGTTCGACCGTATCCGGTTTTTGTTAGGTAATAGCAGGGTATTACCCTTTGTTTCCTGGGGGAAATATTCATATTTCCCCGTCTTATAAGTAAACGAGCCCGGTATTGACTGAATAAAGCCATAAAATACAAAAACAGCATAAAAACATCATTAGCGTATATCGCCAGTTTAGCTTTAAGAGTTCACTTGCTCTGATGTTATAGCGGGATTGTATGCTCAGCTGTACTCCGGAAAATGGTGACAGAGATATGCCTAAAGACCAGCTCATTAAAAGTGTGAGGCCGAGTAAATTTGGGTCTTGTACTGATGGTGCAAGAATACTACCGGCAAGCACGACACTTGTTACCGGATGCATGCCGGTCATTGCCAGACCAACTAAAATCACCAGAGTAATACTGGCTTCTAATGGCCCATAGTGTTCAGGCGCTAAGTGAAGGTGTAATGCGGTCATCATGGCTGCAAATCCGGAGGCAAGCAGTGCGGCTGATGCAAACAGAACGACTTCGTTTCCTGAACTGACAATACCATGATTGATGTGCTCTTTGATGGTACTGATACCTTTTCGTAATCCTTTTTTTAGAGAAAGCAAACCCAGAGTAAAAGTAATACTGGTAAGAGAAACCAGCGTGAGAACACTGACCCCCGGTTTTATTTCATGAATCATCAGTACGATACCGGCAAGGAAGCAAGGCATCCACAAAGAGTCCAGTGCCATTGGGTAACCGGTCAGCTCTTTTGCAACCGGCTTACGCAAAATTTCCCAGGCACTGATAAGTATCGCAGCAATACTGGTTGGAAGGCCATACAGGACTAATGTGGTAAGTTGAGAACCTGGGGAACTGATTAATGTCAGGCCCATTGCGGCAAAAAAAGGAGACCAGAATGCACAAATACAAAATGCTCTTAACAGGAGCAGCCCTTGCAGAGGTGTCACTTTTTGTTGGTTGGCGAGTTTATCGCCCATAATGATGACGGAAGACATATTCAGAACGGCACCAAACAGATGAGCGCCAAATAAGGTTTTTAACAGGGCTTTTCTGCCCTTTGGCAGGTCATTTTTATTGAGTGAAACCGCTGAGGCACATATTTTTAGAAAGCCGACGGCAATGAGCATGGTTACCACTTTTTGATTGGCATCTAAGGCTCTGCGCAGGTCAGCCAGATGTCCAGAATACAAAGAACTGAACAGTATTCCTGATACACCAAGGATAATGAGTATGGAAACTTGCGTTTTCTGATTTGATTTAATCCGCGGAAACAAGAGTACAGCACTAATCCATATTGGAATTCCGGCATAATAACCGGGTATTTCCGGAGAAAAAGCGGAAAAAATTGAAAGTGCCAGACTGGCTGATAATAACCAGCCACACACAGTATTTAGCCTAAATTCCATTTTAGCCTTGTCATCCAATTGCTGTTTTATTGTTCTGATAATATTATCAGATATTCATTTTTCTGTCAGATAACGGTATCTGTCCATTGTCCGTTAATCATTGTGTTTACTATTTGATAGTTGTCAGTGATCTGAGTAAGGTTTGCAATTTTGTCAGGTTGGATACTACCAAGTTTGTCTGCCATGTTTATCGAATGCGCCGGATAGAGTGTCGCCATCCGGAACGCTTCATCCACACTGACACCGCCGTTTTCGGCCATTAGCCTGATGGCATTATTCATTGTCAGAGATGAGCCACCTAACGTCCCGTTTTTATCGCAACAGATTCCGTCTTTCAGGTAAATAGTGGCGCCACAAAAATTAAACTCAGTCATATCCGAAGGTGGCATTGCTCCGGCTGTTGCATCGGTAACCAAACATAATTTGTCACCTAATATCGTCTTTGCAAGTCTTATATTGGACCAATGAACATGGTGTCCGTCAGCAATGATGCCGGAGTATACTTTCCTGTCAAAAACAGCGCCTACGACCCCCGGTTCCCGCCCGTTTGCTATTGAACTCATTGCATTAAAGAGGTGTGTTGCACTGGTTACTCCCTGCTTAAAGCTATTGGTCGCTTCTTCGTATGTTGCAGCTGAATGGCCAATGCTGACAATGATTCCTGATTGCGAAAGCTGCTGAATGAATTCAGCGGTGCTGAGTTCAGGAGCCAAAGTGATTTGTTTTATGGCTTTGCGATGTCTGAGCAACCACTCAACCATTGTCTGTGTCAGAGGCCGGATTTGTTCCTTAGGGTGAATCCCCCGACGAATCACATTGGTAAACGGGCCTTCCAGGTGCATTCCCAGTATTTGATTATGATGCTTTTCTGTAAATGTTTCGACGGCTTTAACGGCGGTCTTAATGTTTGCATCGCTGTCGCTGATGAATGTTGGTAAAAAACTGGTTGTTCCGGATTTTAAGTTGGTTTCCTGCATATGTTTAAGGGTGGAGTAAGTGGGCGCACTGTTAAACATGACCCCACCACAGCCATTAACCTGAAGATCGATAAAGCCTGCTGACAGCATGGTGCCTTCCAAATCGTAGGCTTCAATACTGGATGGCAGTTCTGATTCGGGAATGATGGAATGAATTTTATTTTCTTTTATCAAAACAGCAACGTTGGTTAAGCGTTGAAATCCGGTTAAAACAATGCCGTTAGTTAAAGCAAGCATTTAAGATCTCCTTGGTAAACAGAATTCCATTGGCGAGTCGTTATCAGGCAGGCAATTGGAAAATAAATATCGGTGAAACTGACTATGCGTATGATAAACGGTGATATTTGGTTATTAAAGGGGGAAATAACTTATGTTGGCGAAACAATCCCGGCAAAAATAAGAATTTTTCTTCTTTATTGACTTCCCGTCAGGATAAAGTAATTTCATTTGCCTCTATACTTTGTGATATTAATCATTATACTTCGTACTAGTACAATGATACACTTTGGGCGTTTAAAATTTTTAAAAATAAATATTGACCCTATCGACATATTTATTATGTTTAGTGAAGGTTTGATGCGATGAAATTGGTTGAATCTAAAAATAACGATAAGTGATGAAAAGACAGGCGGGAAAATGCGTAAAAAATGGTTAAACTCTGCTGGTGCTGCGGTTCTGGCGTTTTCTGCTGCCACAAGTGTTTCGGCAGCTGATTACCCGAGTAAAAATATTCAGGGTATTATTATGTGGGGAGCCGGTGGCTCAACTGACAGCGTGATGAGGACAGTTACACCGGACGCGGAAAAGCTGTTGGGTACCGATGTTATCTTAGTCAACCGTCCCGGAGGCAGTGGCGCTCTGGCCACAAAATTTGTTAATGCTAAAAGAGCCGATGGTTATACATTATTAATGGGCGCAGAAAACCCGCAGATATACAAAGTGTTGGGACTTTCTAAAATCGATTACAGTGATATGATTCCTGTTTCCCTTCTGGCTCAGGGGATTTCGATATTCGTCGCCCGTAATGAGACTCCGTATAATAACTTGAAAGAATTCATCGATTACGCAAAGGCACACCCTAAAGATGTAAAAGTTGGTTCAACTGGTCCGGCAGGTTTACCTTCCATTTTATTATCCATCCTTAAATCCGATCAGAAATTTGAAGTAACATCGGTTCCCTATAATGGTGATAGCCCGGCATTAACGGCTTTACTCAGTGGTGCGGTGGATGTCATGCCGATTACTTACGGAGTTGCGAAGGAATACATCCGGGCAGGGCAGGTAAAAGTTATTGGTTTAATGGATAAAAAGCCTAATGACCAATTGCCGGGTGTTGAACCCGTTACGACGTATTTTCCTCATTTAGCCGGTAAACTGCCCTACAGTGCATTTTTTGGTATTTTTGCAAAAGCAGGTACACCGGATGATGTGGTAAATAAATTATCTCAGGCGTTTAATACTGCTGCAGCACAGGGTGATTTTAAAAAGTTAATTGAAGATAAAGGTTATGAATACCTCGGTCTTTCCGGACAGAAAGCTGCAGATTATGTTGAACGGTTCAGAAAAGTGGGTTCGTGGACTGTCTATGAAGCCGGAGCAGCAAAATTTTCGCCGGCAAAATTTAACATAGAAAAGATTCATGATTAGTGCGTCGTTTCTTTCATTTAGGGGGCGCTAAGCCCCTTTTAACTTATGGTATAAAAATATGAGGAACTTGGTGTATGACCACAAAAACTAGTAGAGGTCCCGGAGAACTAGTTTTTAATGGAATTTTGGTTTTGGTGAGCATGTTTTTGGTTTATCAGGCTTATCAGATATCAGGGATTGGTGAATTGAGTTCGCCCGGTTTTTTCCCTTTAGTTGCTTCGTTTGTCATGCTGGTATCCTCAATGTTTACATTTTGGACAACACTTCATACAAAAGCCCCATCGCATTCCTTCGAATCGTTTATGGAACGGATTCTTCCACGAAATATACTGATTATTCTGGCCAGTATTTTTGTTTTTGTTTTGTGTCTGGATTCTCTGGGATTCATTACTGCCGCTTTTCTGTTTTTATTTTTTACATTTACCGTTTTTTATCGCAGAGGTTGGCTGGTTTCACTATTGCTTTCGGTTGTTGTGCTTACCGTAGTGTTTGTTATTTTCAGAATGGTTTTCTTAGTTGTTCTTCCAGAAAGTGAATGGTTGGGCTCGCTTGGTTTTTCAGGGTTTTGAGGTATAAAACGTGGATATTTTAAGTTTATTCCTGACCAGTTGGTCCTCAGTCCAATTGCTATCCATTACGGCTCTTGGTGCTTTTTTAGGCATTTACATTGGTGCAATCCCTGGACTGTCGGTAACAATGGCTGTGTCTATTCTGATTTCATTTACTTTTTCCTGGGATCTGAATAATGCTCTTTGTCTGATGGTCGGTGTGTACATGGGGGGCGTTTATGGTGGTTCCCGTACGGCGATTCTCCTTAATATCCCCGGAGCTCCCTCTGCGATAGCAACTTCGCTGGATGGCTACCCGCTCGCTCAGAAAGGGGAAGCCGGTAATGCCATCGGTCTTTCGACTGTTATGTCGGTAATTGGCGGGTTTGTCGGTATTATTGTGCTGTCGTTTGCTGCGCCGGCAATCAGTTCCATTGCTATTAAACTCCAGCCTCGTGACTATCTGATGATTGGTGTATTAGGGCTGATGCTAATCAGTTCAATGTCATACGGCCACTTTTCAAAGGGGTTATTTACTGGTGCATTAGGTGTTGTTGTCGGGACGGTCGGTCTTGATCCGATGACTGCTGAAGAACGTTTCACATTTGGTGTCGTTGAGTTGTGGGAAGGTATCAGCCCGGTTGCTGTTATGATTGGGATGTTCGGCCTGTCTGAAGTTTTGGTTCAGTTACACTTTATGGATAAACCAGTCGTGAAGCAAAGTCTGTCAAAGATTGTGCCTGACTGGGCAGATGTAAGGCGATATCTGCCTCTTAGTATTAAATCTTCTATTTTAGGTGTCATAGTCGGGGCTTTACCGGGAACCGGAGGAGATATTGCCTCATTGATGGCTTACGATTATGCCAAGAGAACGACTAAAAATCCGAAGGTGCCTTTTGGGCAGGGGGCAAAAGAAGGTCTTATAGCTCCGGAATCAGCGAATAATGCTGCAGTTGGTGGTGCGTACATACCTATGTTAACACTGGGAATCCCCGGTGATGCAGTGACAGCCGTGTTTATTGGGGCTTTATTTATTCACGGACTGAATCCCGGTCCATTACTGATGACGGATAATCCGGATATTTTCTGGTTTACCGTCGGTAACTTAGCTCTGGCGAATGTGTTTGTATTAATTTTTGGCCTGACGGGTGTGAAAGTGTTCAGTAAGCTTGTCAGTTGCCCGAAAGGAATATTAATACCATTGATTCTGATACTTTCTGTCGTAGGCGCTTATGCCATTAATAACTCAATTGCTGATGTTTGGTGGATGCTTGGATTTGGCGTCATTGGTTATTTTATGAGAATGTATCACTATCCGGTTGCGCCTGTTATTTTGGGGGTGATCCTAAGTGACCTGATGGATCAAAACTGGCGTAGAGCGATGCTGATTGAGCAGAACGATGTTAGTAGCCTTCTTCATAGCATCATTATTAATCCTATATCTGCCAGTTTGTTTGGGTTGATCGTTTTTATATTATTAACACAGACCCGTCTATGGAAAGCCATTAAAAAAAAGTTTTCGGGTAATGCAGATATAGTGAAAGCCAGAGAATAAAAGAGAAGGCTATTCTTGAAATTAATGAGGTAAGCTCAGTCATTTAAAGTGTGACTGGGCTTTTTTTATATCAGATATTATGTCCCTAAATAGTTTCTGATGCTCTTGTCTGTCAAAGAAAATTCAATCCCGCGATTACTGATGAATTGTGCATTTTTATTGAATAAAAACACAGCTGTATATCTTTTTTAACTAATTGAAAAAATAGCAAAAAATTTATTCTCTCCGTCATTCTAATAAATAGAGTTGTTCAAATTTTATTGTCCTTAGCTAGACAGAATAGCCAATGACATGTAAAATGAATAATAAGTCGAGATTGAATATATATTCAGACCTTTAAGGTGAATTAATCAATAGTCTGAACGATGAGGGTAAAAGTAAATTATGGGTAGTATTGGCTGCTCATTAGACTCGAAAGAGGGATCAATTATGAATCCATATATTTCTTCAATAGAAGAGCTTGAAAAGCATGCAAAATCTATTCGTAGACGAATTGTTGCCTTGAATTCTAATAGCCCTGCTGGCGGACATACAGGGGCCGATTTGTCACAAGTTGAAATTGTCACATCATTATATTTTCGTATTCTCAATTGTGCACCAAATCGCCTTGATGATCCTGAACGTGATATCTATATCCAGTCTAAAGGACATGCCGCAGGAGGATATTATTGTTGTTTAGCTGAGTCTGGTTATATTCCGGAGGACTGGCTACCTACTTACCAGCATGCCGATTCAAAATTACCGGGCCATCCTGTCAGGCAAAAAACCCCGGGGGTTGAACTGAATACCGGCGCATTAGGGCATGGACTACCTGTTGCTGTAGGCATAGCGCTGGCGGCAAAAAAATCTGGAAGTAAACGGAAAGTCTATGTTGTTACTGGTGATGGTGAATTGGCGGAAGGAAGTAATTGGGAAGCCGCACTTGTTGCCGCTCATTATAAGTTAGATAACTTAGTTATTATTAATGATAGGAATCAGCTTCAGTTAGCAGGTTTTACAAAAGACATAATGAAAACCGATCCATTGGATAAAAAATGGGAAGCATTTGGCATGCAGGTAACTCAGTGTGATGGCAACAGTATCGAATCGGTTGTTACAACATTGGAGAGTTTGAAGCAAGAAGGTAAACCTAACGTGGTTATTGCCAATACTATAAAAGGTGCGGGTATTTCGTTTATTCAAGGGCGTCCTGAATGGCATCACCGGGTGCCTAAAGGTGAGGAAGTGACTAGAGCATTGGAGGAATTGAGAGATGAGTAAAGCAGAACATTTAGCCAATGTTATGGTTGAAACTTTTATCGAAGCCGTTGAAAAAGGATTGGATGTCGTTCCTTGTGTTGCTGATTCAACATCAACAGCAAAGATAAAACCTTTTATAGAGAAATTTCCTGACAGGTTGGTTAATGTTGGGATTGCAGAACAGGTTTTAGTTGGAACCGCTGCGGGTTTAGCTCTGGGAGGGAAAATTGCCGTTACCTGCAATGCCGCGCCATTTCTTATATCCAGAGCTAATGAGCAGGTTAAAGTTGACGTTTGTTACAACAATACAAATGTAAAAATGTTTGGTTTGAATTCAGGGGCCAGTTACGGGCCTTTAGCCAGTACTCATCATAGTATCGATGATATTAGCATTATGAGAGGATTTGGAAATGTTGAAATTTTCGCACCATCTTCTCCGTTAGAATGCAAACAAATTATTGAGTATGCTTTAGAAAAGCAAGGTCCTGTTTATATAAGATTAGATGGTAAAGCTCTTCCTGAATTGCACGATACTTGTTACCAATTTGAGCCTGGTGCTGTAGATGTCTTGCGCGAAGGTGAGTATGTGGCATTACTCGCGATGGGCTCAACGGTTCACGAAATTGTTGAAGCAGCGGACAAGCTATCTGAGCTAGGGATTATGGCAAAGGTGATTAACATACCTTCTATCAGACCTCTTGACAGAGACATGTTATCTAAGCAAATTCAAAGCTCTGAAATTGTGGTAACAGTTGAAGAACATAACATTAATGGGGGGCTTGGTTCTGTTGTAGCGGAAGTAATGGCAGAAAATGGTATGACCGGCAGACTAAAACGGCTAGGTATACTGGATGGTCAATATGCACTAGCTGCTGATAGAGCCAGTATGAGAAAGCACCATGGTATTGATAGTGATGGTATTGTCCAATATGTCGAATTGAATATGAATTAATCTGTTTTTAATTTACATGTGTGGGTTTGTTATTCATTTTCTGATGATAGAACTCTTCAGTAAGCCGGATTAAGAATCCGGCCTTTTTCTGGAAATGAAAAAAGATTGCTAAAACAGTATTTGTAATCAAATGCTATCTTTACTTATTTTTATATATATTATATAGGAAACACTTTTTGTGTATAATTCAGAAACGTTTATAGGTAAAAAATCTTTGGAATAATATGTCTCGACAAGATGAACAAAGACTTTTAGTTAAAATTGCCACACTTTATTATCTTGAGGGGTACAAACAGTCAGATATAGCGAAAACTATGTCACTGTCTCAATCTTTTGTGTCTAGGGCTATTAACAGAAGCATCAAAGAAGGTGTGGTAAAAATAAGTGTAGTCCAGCCTGAAAATATGTTTATTAATTTAGAGAAAGCGATACAAAAGAAATATGTCATTGATCAGGCCATTGTTGTTGATTCCGATGAACATCAGGATGAAGCTATGGTTAAAAGGGCTATTGGTTCTGCTGCCGCTCATTATCTGGAAACTCGCCTTCGAGCCAATGATTTAATTGGTATCTCCTCCTGGAGTAGTACGATAAGAGCAATGGTCGACCAAATGTATTCACAAAAGCTGAAGGCAAGTGGTGTTATTCAGCTTTTAGGTGGAGTAGGTGCAAATGGTAATGTTCAGGCAACTATTTTAACGCAGACACTGGCTGAGCTATTAAATTGCCCATCGTGGTTGTTGCCATCCCAGAGTATCGAACGTTCTGTTGATGACAAAAAACGTTTGTTGTCGAGCAATGAAGTGACGGATGTAATAAAAAAATTCGATGATGTAAATATGGCTATTGTTGGTATTGGGCACCTTTTACCCTCTCAGTTTCTTCGTAATTCCGGTAATTATTATGATCAGGAAATGCTGGATACGTTGGCAAAAAGAGGGGCTGTCGGAGATTTGTGTCTTCATTATTTCGATCAAAAAGGGAAGCCAGTATTAAGAGAAGATGAAGATCCGGTTATAGGAATGGCTTTAGAAAAAATAAGAAATTGTCCTCAGGTTGTTGCTTTGGCAGGAGGAGGAGATAAAGTTGAGGCCATAAAAGGAGCATTATGCGGGCAGTATATTGATGTTTTAATTACCGATCGGGTAACCGCCAAACAATTGCTATAGATATTTGAATGATTTGATGAAGAACGGGTATCTTAGTGCTGGCTTCTGAAAGCGATTTAATTGCATGCAATCAAGGTGATTTTTAATCTTTATATCCGGGATGATAGGAGCCTTGATTATTATCTTGTTTAAACAAGTATTGGAGATGAAACACGACAATTACTAATTTTGTTAACTTAATTATCTAAAATTTCCCCTCAAAATTGAACTCGTCTTTTCTGTTTATTATTAATATCTGTGAATGATGCAACGTATTGAAAATGTATATTAAAATTAGGTTAAATGTAAAATAAATGTGAATATTCAATTTTCAACAGATTGATTTTGATAAGCAGGCAATCAGAGTATTTACCATAAAAATAGCATTCTTTTAGAACTTAATTTCCGCAAATAAATAAATGATGAACATATTTTCTGTGAAAATCCTCATGGATCAACATTTGATAACAGTGGTATACATTGTTATCAAATTTTTTAAGTAACACGGATTTTTAACATTTTACGTATTCCAACCTACGATTTTTGAATTTCCACTATTGACAAGAAACCGTATAGGTGACAAAAATTAACCAATATGAATATTGTTTCGATATGGAATATATATTCAATAATCATAAACAGTAAAAATTGATATTTCGGAGAACCAGATGAAAACTGCAATTACGACAGGAATCGATGCTCCCACTACAAATAGTCTTAAAAAGTCTGTGTTAGGTAATACATTAAAATCGATACAAGGACCTTTTGTAGGTTTAATACTATTATGTGTGGGTTTTGCCATTGCTTCCGAATACTTTTTTACCTTAAGAAACTTATTGAACATCCTGGACCAGGTCACTGTGCTCGGAATTGTTTCAATTGGGATGACGGCAGTTATTATTATTGGTGGTATCGACTTATCAGTAGGCTCTGTCCTTGCGTTATCGATGATGATGACGGGGTGGCTGGAACGGTTTATGGATGTGTCTTTGCCCGTTGCTGTGATTTTAGGGATGCTGACCGGTCTGCTATGCGGTTTGGTTTCTGGGGCACTGGTTATATGGGCTAAACTTCCTGCGTTTATTGCAACTCTCGCTATGATGTCAGTTGCTCGTGGTTTAGCAAATATATTGACTGATGGTCGGCAGGTCGTCGGATATCCTGATTGGTTTACCAGTTTGTCAACTGTGCGTTACTTTGGTGTGATATCTACAACAATGTTGATATTTGTACTTTTGGCAATTGTCTCTGCATTTTATTTACGCTATAGGGCGAATGGCCGAAATTTGTATGCTATCGGAGGAAGTGCGGAGGTAGCAAGATTATCTGGTATTTCAGTGAATAAGATTACTCTGGTTGTTTATAGTGTATCAGGTCTATTAGCGGGCATTGCAGGAATGACATTAGCTGCCCGTTTAGATTCGTCTCAGCCAAGTGCTGGGCTGGGATTGGAATTAGACACAATCGCTGCTGTTGTAATTGGTGGCGCAAGTCTGATAGGTGGTATAGGCAGTATTGCCGGAACCATCGTTGGTGTTTTAATTATCGGCGTTTTAAGAAACGGTTTAAACCTTATTGGTGTGTCACCTTTTTTTCAGATGGTGATCATTGGAGTGGTTATAGCTGTCGCTGTTGCTTTTGACACCATGAGAAGAAAAACAAAATAACAATTGATAAAAACTACCCTACAGTGACCGATTAAAAGGTTGCATAAACTCATTTTTTAAGTGTTGTAATGAGCTGAAAAATATGAGTACAAATGGAGATAGAACGATGAACAAACGAAAGTTATTTTCAGTATTCGCTTTTATTATGGCTTCTCTTGTTTCGATTCAAGCAAATGCCAAATCATATACCATTGGTGTCGCAGTCGCTAATTTGCAAGCCGATTTTTTCAATCAAATAAAGCAGTCTGTCGAAGCTGAAACACTAAGGCTGGGAGATAAGATGGTTGCAGTTGATGCTCATGGTGATAGTGCAACTCAAGTAAATCAGATTCAGGATCTTATTACCAGAAAAGTTGATGCGATTATTTATATACCAGCAGGTGCAACGGCTGCGAGTGTTCCAATTAAAGCGGCCCATAAAGCGGGTATTCCGGTTATTGCTGTTGACCGAAATCCTGAAGGTACCCCAGGAGATACCTTTGTTGCTACCGACTCTGTTGCGGCTGCCCATATACTTGCCAACTATGTGGCTAAAATAACTAATGGGAAAGGAAATATAGGGCTGATTCAGGGCCAGATTGGTACGACTCCACAGATTGAACGTGAAAAAGGTTTTAATCAGGGTTTAGCTAACTTTCCTAATTTAAAAATTGTAGAACATCAGGCCAGCACTATGTGGATGCAGGATGAAGGCTTCAAAATTGGTCAGGATATGTTATTGCGAAATCCTTCGATTAATGTCTTTTTCGGTGAAGCGGACGCATTAGCGTTAGGTGGTGCTCAAGCTGCAAAAGTTGCAAACCAGAAAGTGGTAACCGTTGGGTTTGATGGTGATCCTGCTGGTTTGAGGGCTGTTAGAGATGGGGTTTTAGCCGCCACAATTACTCAACAAACCCAATATATGGGAAGATTGGCTGTTCGTTCGGCTATTGATTTGATTGAAGGTCGTTATGTACCTGCGGAACAAAAAACAGCAGGAATTCTGACAACTAAAGAAAATGTTGAACAATTTATTAAGTCACACCCTTAAAAATAAATAGGTAACGTATATGTTATATTCAACAACAGATACCAAACCTACTTACCCCGGACATTCAGGCTCAGTGATGGGCCTGAAGTTAAATAATATTGGGAAAAAGTTTGGTAAAACAAGAGTTCTTCAGGGGATTACTCTGGATGTTAGACCTGGTGAAGTGTTAGCTCTGTTGGGAGAAAACGGAGCTGGTAAATCGACATTATCAAATATTATTTCGGGGGTCATAACCAGTTCAGAAGGTGATATGTTGTGGAAAGGGGAACCCTATTCTCCCTTGACACCCAGTGAAGGGCTTGAATCTGGTATTCGATTGATTCACCAGGAAATACGGTTACTGCCTGATCTGAGTATTGCTGAGAATATTTTTGTTGGTAAGCAGCCAATGAAAGGAGGTTTGCTCGATACCGATACAATGTATGAAAAGACAATGGAACAGCTTGAACGATTGGGCCTACATGTTCCGCCAAACACCTTGGTTAGAGAATTGTCAATTGCAGCACAACAGCAGGTTGAGATAGCAAAAGCGCTGGCTCATCATGCTGAGTTACTGATTCTTGATGAGCCCACGGCAGCTTTGGGTGGCGAAGAAGTTGAACGCTTATTTGAGCAAATCGAACAACTTAAAATGCAGGGTGTTGGCTTCATATACATTTCCCATCGCTTAGACGAAATTGCTAAAATTGCAGATAGAATTGCGGTTATCCGTGATGGAAATCTGATTTCAGTGCACGACTCAGGGATTGTTCCAGTGAAAGAGCTGGTTTCTGAAATGGTCGGAAGAAATGTTGAACGGATGTTTCCACCATTACCCGAACCTCAAAATAAAGAAGTATTGAGAGTTGAATCACTTACATCAAAATTGGGTAAATTCAGAGATATCTCGTTTAGCGTAAATGAAGGTGAAATTTTTGGTATTTCCGGAATTGTTGGGGCGGGTCGCTCAGAGCTGGTAAGAGCGATATTTGGTGCAGATCCTATAGAATCCGGCGATATCTATATCGATGGTAGTAAAGTTAATATTACCCATCCTAAGAAGGCCATCGATGCTGGGTTAGTGTTGGTTCCTGAGGATAGAAAGCAACAAGGTCTTATTGTTGAACAATCCATTGGTGATAATGTTTTATATGGTAACTTTGACTTACTGGATAAGCATGGTTGGGCGTTTCCTTCTGTGTGTATGAAATACTCCCGGGAAGCGATACAAAAAGTCAGGACAAAAGGCCAAACAGAGGATGCGATTTCAAGTCTATCAGGAGGCAATCAACAAAAAGTTCTGATTGGGAAATGGATCGCTCGTAGTCCCAAGATATTTATTCTGGACGAGCCAACAAGAGGTATTGATGTTGGGGCCAGAGCGGCTATATACGAAGTGATTTCGGATTTAGCGAAAATTGGTATGGCAGTAGTTGTCGTTAGCTCTGATTTAGACGAAGTTATAGGGTTATCCAACCGGGTTATGGTTTTGGCTCATGGGGAAAATCAGGGAATATTGAATGCTGAAGATGCGAATCAGATTTCTATAATGGAATTAGCTACACAATAAATAGATATGCCATGTCTTATTAAATATTACTTTACAGTAAGGCGTGGCTTTTTATTATGATTTTATATTTAGCTTAAATATTATTTAAATTTGTTAGTAAGTAGTAATTTAGTTTCTTGGTTCTTGCTTGTGATTTATTAATTAAAGTTAATCTTATTAATTAATAATAAGATGGTTGTTTTTATATAATATATTTAAATGGTAAAATAAAAAGTCAGTTCGTTATCATAATTAAACAAACTGACGTTTATTATATATACCCAAGCAACCTGAAGATGCGGTGTTCAGTGAGATTTGTCCGGGCTTGAAACAAGGCGCTCCTTCTTTATAACGAAAGAGGGAAAACATAGTCGTTCTACGTTGAGAATCAGTAACGCTGGAGCAAGCCCGAACAGACTCACCCGCAGGTCATCAGCCGAAACGCACATTTCTGCGTCAGGCGAATTTGACAGGTGTTTACATGCCTTCATTCTCCTTCCTTGAACTGCACCTTTCGGCTGACGCTGAATCATGCATCTTCAGGTCGTTTGGGTATAAAAGTTGGGGAAGAATATTTAGGACATTATCAGGCCGCCGTCGACATTAATTGTTTGTCCTGTGATATAGCTTGCATCTTCTGAAGCAAGAAAGCGAACCAATCCAGCAACATCTTTAGGTTGACCCGGGCGTTTCATCGGAATACCTTCACACCACTCAGCCATTAGTTCACCTTTCTTATATTGTTTTTCTGGAGTGCTGAGAATTTCACCCCAAACCCGATCATTATAATCCCACATGTTTGTTTCAATGATACCGGGACAGAAAGCATTAACATTTATATTGAAAGGAGCTAACTCATGAGCCAAGCTTTGAGTAATGCCTATCACCCCCATTTTACTTGCTGCGTAATGAGGAGTATAGATAAAGCCATTTCTTCCTTGTCCTGAGGAGGTATTGATAAGACGTCCTTTGCTTTGTTTCATCATATATTTGGCTGCCTCACGACAGCAAAGCCACACACCAGTAGTATTAACTTGCATGACCCTGTCAAATTCTTCCCGAGGCATTTTATCGAGGTATTCGATAGTGATGATACCGGCATTTTGAACTGATACATCTAATTGTCCAAATTCATCGTAAGTTTTTGCATATAAGTCAATAACTTGTTCTTCATTAGTTACATCTACCTGAAAACCAAGAATGCTACCGGTAGAATTTTCGTTAATTGTTTTTGCTGTATCTAAAACCGCTTTGTCATAGTCAGCCAATACAACATTTGCTCCTTCACTTGCAAAACGCGAAGCAATAGCCGCACCTATCCCATGAGCCGCACCAGTAACTAAAATCGCTTTTCCATTAAATTCATTGTTCATATCTGATTTCCCATTTCTCTACTGATGATAGATTTTTGTATTGATATCAATCAGCGTTAATAATAATTTTGAATATTTATTCGATATCGATTTTTTATTTTTAAATTGTAAAATAAGATAGAAAGATCACTACCGCGTGGATATTTATTTGTGTGTAAACTCACAAGTTTATTGAGGGAATATAGATTTAACTCACATTTTTAATTCTCAAAAAATAAAATTTTCTTTTTAAGAAGATTTTTTATTTTTATATAATAATTTAATATAACGATTTTTTGATTAATTTGTTATTGCTTAAACGTCGATATTAATTTTATCTATTGGTATTTGAGCAATTATAAAAATATTTTGTTTTTAATTTCCCCTCAAATGTGAGTATACGCTCAAAAATTGTACTCTAAACTGGTTGTCTTTGATTGCTTATTGTACACTCTGGAATAAGAATTCGTTTATGAATATATATTCAAACTCAGATTAAGTTCAGGGGTCTAGCATGGATAAAGATATAATTATTGCATTAGATGAAGGTACGAGTAACGCAAAAGCGATGGCGATAGATTTTGAAGGTAATATCATTACAAGTCATTCTTTGCCTTTATCAATATTGACGCCCAATGAAGGATGGGTTGAACAAGATGCTCGTTTACTTATTAATGCTTCTTATTCTGTTATTTCAAAAGTGATCTCAGATATTGAGCCGGAAAGAATTGCTGGATTGGCCATAAGTGTTCAACGAGAAACTGCCGTTGGATGGTATCGTTCTAATGGAGAACCGTTAAATGCTGCAATTACATGGCAATGCTCAAGAACCGCTGAATTTTGCGAAAGCCTAAGAAGAGATAATCTATCTGAAAAAATTAGAAGCATCACCGGATTACCTGTTGCACCTTTATTTTCTGCTTCAAAATTCAAATGGCTTTTAGAATCAGTACCAAATGGTGTCGAACTGGCGAAAAATGGTGATATCTGCCTTGGAACGGTTGATTCATGGTTACTATGGAATCTAACCGGTGGGAAAGAATTCTCATGCGATTACTCTAATGCATCCAGAACCCAATTGCTAAATATTCACACTCATCATTGGGATACAGAATTAATTAAAGTTTTTGGTATTCCAGAAAGTTCTTTGCCCGGTATTAAGCCATCAAGTGGTATTTTTGGCTATACAAACGGAAATGAGAACATTCCTGATGGTATTCCTATTTTGTCAATGATCGGTGATTCTCATGCTGCATTGTTTGGGCATCGATTTGGTGAAATGGGATGTGTGAAAGCCACTTATGGAACCGGATCATCGGTTATGGCACCAGTCACAAATGTTTGTTCAAATATTAAGTCGCTTGCTAGTACGATTGCCTGGCACGATGGGCATTCCGTTATTTATGGCTTAGAAGGAAATATTCCTCATACTGGTGATGGCGTTGCTTGGATGACTGAAGTTACAGGTTTAGATTCCATTTCAAAACAAGAGCTTAGTGAACAGTTGAATTCATTACCTGCCAGTGTTGAAAGCACTTTGGGCGTTTATTTTATTCCTGCTCTGACCGGTCTGGGGGCTCCATGGTGGGATGATAGCGCCAGAGGTGTGATTACAGGATTAAGCAGGGGAGTAGAACGTGCACATCTGATCAGAGCTTCACTGGAGGCGATTACCTACCAGATTGCCGATGTAATCACAGCGATGAAGCAACATTCTGACTTTGAATTTATAAGCTTAATGGTTGATGGTGGACCAACTAAAAATGATTGGTTAATGCAGTATCAGGCTGACTTACTGGGTGTTAGTGTCCTACGTAGTAATGTTACTGAGTTGTCTGCTATCGGAGCGGCACTTTTAGCATTAAAAGCCATATCCGAACAACAATTTGAAATTGCCAGAAATTCTGTCTCAAATCATTTTGAGTTTAAACCGAATATGGAAAGACATGAACGCTTACAAAAACGTTGGGCGGAATGGCGTTCTGTTTTGAAAAATACGCTTAGTAAATGACAAAAATAGGTAAATTCATATTCATTATTCGTCAAATTAATAATCCGTAAAACGTATGAAAATAATATTAACCATTTAAATTTAAAAGGTTTAAATAAGGATAGGAGTTGTGTAATGATATCGAAAACGTTTGCTCAGGATATTTTTAGTTTAAAAGACCGGGTTGCTTTTGTGACTGGGTCCGGAAGTGGTATTGGCCAGGTTGTTGCTTGTTCCTTAGCGACAGCCGGTGCAAAAGTTGTATGTTTTGATCTCCGTGATGATGGAGGGTTGACGAAAACAGTGGAAACAATTCAAAGTCTAAATGGAGAAGCGATACCATTTACCGGGGACGTGAGAAATTTTTCTGATCTAAAAGAAGGAGTAGCGAAAGCTAAGAGTGTGTTTGGTCGTTTAGATGTGGCGGTTAATGCTGCTGGTATTGCTAACGCAAATCCGGCTTTGGAAATGCCGGAAGACCAATGGCAACAGTTGATGGATATAAACTTGACTGGAGTCTGGAATTCATGCCGGGCAGAAGCCGAAGTTATGCTTGAAACGGGCGGAGGTTCAATTGTCAATATTGGTTCTATGTCGGGCATGATTATTAACCGGGGCTTGGATCAGGCGCATTACAACAGTGCGAAAGCAGGAGTTATTCATTTATCTAAAAGCCTGGCAATGGAATGGGCCAGTAAAAATATCCGGGTAAATACGATAAGTCCCGGATATACGGCAACTCCTATGAATACAAGACCGGAGATGGTTCATCAAACGAAAGAATTTGAAGATCAAACACCGATGCACAGAATGGCTGCACCTAAAGAAATGGCCGGGCCTGCAATCTTCCTCGCCAGTGATGCAGCTTCTTTTTGTACAGGAGTAAATCTGGTTGCTGATGGTGGATTTGTCTGCTGGTAAATTTATTTTATTTGTAAATAACATATATTTTGCCATATAAAATTCGATTTGATACGGATTTTATATGGTTTTATTTTATATGAGGAAGTCTACGAACTGCTTTTTTATATAATCATTATTCAAAATGTCTGATAAGTTGAAGCAAGAATTCAGGGGTAAAGGTTTCAATTTTCATAGCTTGATAGTTCCTTCTTTATGCAGTCATTAGATTTTTGAACTATGCATCATATCTTAATTCTTATACGGGAATAGTCACCAATTGTGATAGTGCTCAGATTTTGTTCAGTTAGTGCTGGACAGTTTTTTTATTCATTACTAAATTTACTAATGAATAAATAACGTAACGTGAATATATATTCAGGGTGACAATAATGAAAAATAAATTTCTATCGTTCAGTGCACTGATTGCCATGTCCGTATTTTCAGGATTATCCTTTGCAGACAATGGCTTAATAGCAATTATAACACCTTCTCATGATAACCCATTCTTTAAAGCTGAAGCTATGGGGGCAAAAGAGAAAGCTGAAGAATTAGGGTATACGACATTGGTTGCTTCACACGATGATGATGCCAATAAGCAGGATCAACTTATATCAACTGCTATAGCCAGGAAAGCGAAGGCCATTATTATTGATAATGCTGGTTCTGATGTAACGATAGGTGCTGTTGAGAAGGCCAAAAAAGCAGGCGTTCCTTCCTTCTTAATTGATCGGGAGATCAACAAAACTGGTGTCGCTATTTCTCAAATTGTTTCTAATAACTATCAGGGTGCTCAGTTAGGTGCTGAAAAATTTGTCGAACTGATGAATGGCAAAGGCAAATATGTTGAATTGCTTGGTATTGAATCTGACACCAATGCCCACGTCCGGTCTCAGGGTTACCACGATGTTATTGATGATTACACCGATATGAAAATGGTAGCTCAGCAAACCGCCAACTGGAGCCAGACGGAAGCCTTTACCCGTATGGAATCTATCCTGCAAACTCATCCCGACATCAAAGGCGTTATTTCCGGGAATGATACAATGGCTTTAGGAGCAGAAGCGGCTCTGAAAGCGGCTGGACGGTCAGATATTGTTGTCGTCGGATTTGATGGTAGTGATTATGTCCGGGATTCAATTATCGCTAATAGCAATATTAAAGCGACAGTATTACAACCTGCATGGGAACAGGCTCAAATGGCGGTAGAGCAAGCGGATAAATACATTAAAACAGGCAGTACCGGCGTTGATGAAAAACAACTTATCGATTGTATTTTAATTGATAAAAATAATGCTAAAAAACTCGATACCTTTGCACTTCAGTAATTGATTGGAGCTGAGCTTTAAGCTCAGCTCCTGTGAGACACATTATGTGAATGAAAGGAAACCAGTAATGAAACCATATTATTTTTCTAATTTACTGCTGAGTGTTTTTGTGGGACTCATTCTGACCGGATGTGATGTTGTTAAACTTGATGATAATGGTAACCCTATTATTCCAATGACTGCCGAAGAAGCACATTCGATAAAAAACATGTCACCTAAGCAACTCGCGGACAGATTCTGGGGGGATATCATTAAGGAAGCAAACGGTCATTCGAAGAATTTAGACAGCGTCAGTGACCGTAAAAGCCAGTTCGTTTCTTTTCAGGGAATTGTAAACTCTGTTGACGATAGCAGTATGAGAGCAACGATGGATGTTGTATCGGGACAGAAAAATATTGTCTTGCAGATTGGCCCCATTGTCAGGGGAAATTCCGTCAGAGATGCATCAAGTTTTATTAATTTTGATGATTTCAAAAACCAGGTGCAATTTGCCCGGCTATCAAAGGAATTAAATAAGAAAGCTATGGCTAACTTTACCCGACCTGATTCTTCATGGAAGGGCTCAAAAGTCGATGTACTTGCGGCTGTGACGTATAAAGGAAATTCCATTACTGACGTGATTCCACTGAAAATAACCAAAAGGTGATGGTGATGAATGAAGATGACAGAAACATTATCATTAAGGCAAAGAATATCTCGATGATTTTCCCTGGTACAAAGGCTCTTGATGATGTTTCATACAATGTTTATCAGGGGGCTGTTAATGTCATTATTGGGGAGAATGGTGCAGGGAAATCAACGTTAATGAAAATTTTGGCCGGCGTTCAGCAGCCAACAGAAGGTCAGTTATTTATTCGTGATGAACCTGTCATTATCGATAGCACGAGAAGCGCTGCAGAGTACGGCATTGGTATGGTTCATCAGGAGCTTAATCTTTCAGAAAACTTAACTGTTGCCGAAAATGTATTTCTTGGTCGCGAAATTCAGGCAGGGATGTCACCTATTGATAATGAATCTCAAAATGAGGCAACACGGAAACTACTGAAGAGACTGAAACAGGATATTGATCCTAATGAGCTGATATCAAATCTGAAAGTCGGTCAAAAGCAACTTATCGAAATTGCGAAAGCACTTTCAGGTGATGTGGATGTATTAATTCTAGATGAGCCCACATCAGCCCTGAGTAAAACAGAAGTTGAAATCTTATTTGATGTTATCAGAGATTTGACGTCTCAGGGGGTCTCTATTATTTATATTTCTCATCGTCTTGAAGAGCTAATGGAGATAGGTACATACATTACTATTTTGCGAGATGGTAAATTCCAGTGTGAGGCATCAGTAAAAGATATTGACGTGCCATGGATTGTAAGAGAAATGCTGGGTAGTGATCCGGTAACCGATTTTTTGCCAGAAGAAAGGCATTACGGTTTGAAAATGTTGGAAGCGGAGGGCATTTCTTATATTACAGAATCAGAAGTCAAAGCCGTAGATGATGTTTCTTTTTGTGTCCGGGAAGGGGAAATTGTTGGTATCTATGGATTAATGGGAGCCGGAAGGACCGAGCTGTTTGAATGTTTGGTCGGTAAAGCTACGTATTCCGGTCGGTTTTCACTAAATGGAAAAATTATTCAGTCTACAACGAAAACGCCTGACAGAATTAAAATGGGGATTGGTCTGGTACCCGAAGATCGAAAACAATCGGGTATATTCCCTGTCAGTTCAGTGGCTTCAAATTTAACCATATCCAGTCTTTGGAAACGTTTAAAGGGGTGGGTTATTTCTCCCGAAAGTGAGAAGCAGGCAGTTGACGATGCCATTCAAAATTTATCCATTAAAGTTTCGAGTCCGAATGTTGAGATCCAGGCCCTGAGTGGCGGCAATCAACAGAAGGTTGTCATAGGACGCTCTTTGCTAACAGGACCAAAAGTTTTGTTGCTGGATGAGCCAACCCGGGGTATCGATGTCGGTGCCAAGGGGGATGTGTTTGAAATGATGGTTAAGTTATCTGAACAAGGTATAGGAATACTGTTTTCTACTTCTGATCTTAAAGAAATCATGGCGGTATCAGATCGAATTCTGGTGATGTCAAATGGAAAGTTAACTGCCGATGTGGCTAGGAAAAATACATCAGAAGAAGAGTTGGTTTTAGCCAGTGCTAAAGGGTTTTAATTATGAAAACAAAAGTGATTGAGAATACTATGCCGGAAGCGCAGGTAAACACTGCCAGTGTTGGTTTGCTGTTGCTAAAACTCAGAACGTTTATTGCGTTATTTATCATATTAGGTTTTTTTTCTTTTATGGTAGATGGGTTTCTGGCTCCAGCCAGTTTAATCATCATGGTTAAACACATCTCTATTAATGCATTTCTGGCGCTCGGAATTACCTTCGTTATTATTACGGCAGGAATCGATTTATCTATCGGTGCTACTTTAGGTTTCTGTGGTATGGTGGCTGGATTTATGATAGCCAAAGGGATTGTTCTTCCGTTTTTGGGCATTGCTATTTTCCCCAGTGTATGGGTCATTATTCCGGTAGTATTGGTCATTGGAGCTCTCATAGGGGCAGCAAATGGCTTCATTATCACCCGGTATAATGTTGCTCCGTTCATATGCACACTGGGCAGCATGTATGTTATTCGTGGTGCTGCGATGTTGTTATCAGATGGAGAGACGTTTCCCGGACTTCAGGGGAATCCTCAACTGGGAAATACGGGCTTTGATTTAATTGGCTCTGGTACATTTCTTGGTGTCCCCTATGCGATTTGGTTAATGTTTATCGTTGCAGGAGTAATTGCTTATGTGGCTAAGAAATTACCATTCGGGCGTCATGTTTATGCAATTGGCGATAACGAGAAAGCTGCAGAGCTATCCGGTGTAAAAGTTCAAAATGTCAAAATATGGGTCTATACCATTTCGGGCTTATGTGCAGCTATTGCAGGAATTGTTGTGACGTCACAACTTGTAGCAAGTCATCCGGCAACCGGGACGGCATTTGAAATGAATGCGATTGCTGCAGTTGTTCTTGGAGGGACCTCTTTGGCAGGCGGTCGTGGTACAGTCACCGGGACGTTAATCGGGGCATTCGTCATTGGTATTTTAGCCGATGGGCTTGTCATGATGGGTGTCAGCGAGTTCTGGCAAATGGTTATTAAAGGGATTGTTATTATTGTTGCTGTCATTATCGATCAAATGCAGAGTAGAATGCAGTATAAAGCCGCAATAACATCTCAAAAATCAGTTAGTTAGAGGTGTTCAGATAATAGATTTTTAAAGAGTAGTAGGGTTATAGAAATAATTTTTTTGATTTAAATGAATATATATTCGTATTTGAATATATTGGAGGTTTGTATGAATCCTTATCGTTTATCGATCAATGAGCTGAGAGAAAAAGCCAATGATATTCGTAAAAGAATTGTGGTTTTAAATTCCGAAAGCCCGGCGGGTGGTCATACGGGAGCCGATTTGTCTCAGGTCGAAGTGCTTACATCTTTATATTTCCGGGTTTTGGATTGTTCTCCAGACCGACTTGATGATCCGGAAAGAGATGTATACATCCAGTCAAAAGGACATGGTGCCGGAGGATATTATTGTTGCCTTGCTGAGGCAGGATACATTCCGGAAGACTGGTTGCCATCGTATCAGCATTCAAACTCTAAACTGCCGGGTCACCCGGTCAGACAGAAGACGCCTGGAGTTGAGTTGAACACCGGGGCTTTGGGGCATGGTTTGCCGGTTGCCGTCGGACTGGCAATAGCTGCAAAGAAAAATGGTAGTAAGCGGAAAATATACGTGTTGACCGGCGATGGTGAACTTGCCGAGGGAAGTAACTGGGAAGCGGCGCTGGTTGCAGCGCATTATCATCTGGATAACCTGATTATTATTAATGATAAAAATCAACTTCAGCTTGCCGGTTTTACAAAAGACATTATGAATACCGATCCGCTGGATGAAAAATGGAAAGCGTTTGGTCTGGAGGTATCTCAGTGCAACGGTAACGATGTCATGTCGGTTGTGAATACATTAGAGACGTTAACATTTAATGGTAAACCAAATGTTGTGATCGCAAACACAATAAAAGGAGCTGGAATTTCATTTATTCAGGGACGTCCGGAATGGCATCACAGAGTTCCGAAAGGGGACGAAGTAACATTAGCGTTGGAGGAACTGAATCATGAGTAATACCGAGCATTTTGCAAATATTATGGTTGAGCGTTTCATTTCAGCAGTGAACCGGGGCATTGATTTAGTTCCTGTTGTGGCGGATTCGACATCAACGGCTAAGATTGCTCCGTTTATCAAAGAATTTCCCGGCCGTTTAGTCAATGTGGGTATTGCCGAACAGACTATGGTGGGAACTGCAGCCGGATTAGCGCTGGGCGGGAAAGTTGCAGTGACCTGCAATGCGGCACCTTTTCTTATCTCCCGTTCGAATGAGCAGGTGAAAGTCGATGTGTGTTACAACAACACCAATGTTAAGTTGTTTGGTCTGAATTCCGGAGCCAGTTATGGTCCTCTGGCAAGTACACACCACAGCATTGATGATATTTCCGTGGTTCGCGGATTTGGTAATATCGAAATATATGCTCCGGCAACACCTATGCAATGTCGTCAGATCATTGATTATGCGATAGAAAAAGAAGGACCAGTGTATATACGTATGGACGGTAAAGCACTTCCTGAACTATTTAATGATGATTATACCTTTGTTCCTGGCGATATAGATTTTATAACAGAAGGAGCTGATATTGTTTTAATTGGAATGGGGTCAACAACGTATGAAGTTGTTTCGGCGGCAGAGCAACTGAAGTCTCGTGGTATTAGTGCCAAGGTACTATCTATTGCTTCGTTTCGTCCGTTGGATCGAGATAAATTAGCTGAATATCTGTCTGGTATGTCATACGTAATTACAGCTGAAGAACATAATGTCAATGGCGGTCTTGGTACAGTTATATCAGAAGTGATTGCTGAGTATGGACTTTCAACCCATCTGAAACGTCTTGGTATTGATGATGGGGGGTATGCATTAGCTGCAGACCGGAAATCCATGCGGGCACATCATGAAATTGATTCGGCTGGTATTGTCGATAATGCTCTTAGGTTATTACTAAGGGATAAGTAATCGTCTCGGCCTGAAATACCTAAGCAACGGATGCAGAGATGAGCAACCTGTTTTCCGCAGAGTGACAGCTATTTTGCCGAATGAAAAGGTAACCTACAAATACAAGAAAAGTATCGTTTATGAGAACAAGCTAAAATTAGTCAGTTTTCAATCCAATAACAATGAGGATGAATGATGAACAGGACAATGGAGCAAACAACACTAGCGGTTCTATTTGGAAACCGGAATTTTTTCCCAAGCTATTTATTGGAGGAAGCTAGGGCTGAAGTATTATCTTTGTTTGAATCAAAAAATATAAAGCCGGTAATGTTAAGTGAGTCTGATACGCAATATGGTGGTGTCGAAACTTATAAGGATGCAAAACTTGCGGCAGAATTGTTAAAAAAACATAAAGAGGAAATTGATGGTATCTTAATTGTATTGCCGAATTTTGGTGATGAAAAAGCGTTAGCAGATTCGATTCGTTTATCTGGTATTCAGGTACCGGTTTTAGTTCAGGCGGTATCGGATGATCTTGATAAAATGGGGTTGGCAACAAGAAGGGATAGTTTTTGTGGAAAAATTTCTCTTTGTAACAACCTTAGACAATATGGAATCCCATATTCATTGACAACACAACATGTCTGTGAACTTTCTGGTGATGTTTTTGAGAAAGATTTAGATAAGTTTGAGTCGGTATGTCGGGTTGTCAATAAAATGAAAGGCTGCAGGGTTGGTGCAATTGGAGCAAGACCTGCAAGTTTCAATACGGTTCGTTATAGTGAAAAAATGCTTGAACGCATGGGAGTGACAGTAGAAACCATCGATCTGTCGGAAATTTTTGCCAGCGTGGACAGTTTGGAAGACGGTGACCTTAGAATTGAAGATAAAATGGCATTATTAAAAGCTAATGCCGACACTGCCGAAATTGGAGACGATAAACTGTTAACCATGGCAAAATTGTTTGTCGTGATAAGTCAGTGGATCATTGATAATGATATTAATACAACCGCAATTCAATGTTGGACATCACTTCAAAAAACGTTAGGTGTTAATGTTTGTTCTATTATGAGTGTGATGTCCGGTCAGTTAATACCAAGTGCCTGTGAAGTTGATGTCATGGGAGCACTTTCTATGTATGCTTTGTCAATGGCTTCTCTGAAACCAGCCTCAATTGCTGATTGGAATAACAATTTTGGAGATGACAGAGATAAATGTGTTCTTTTTCATTGCGGTAACTTTGCTACAAATGAATTGGAAAATCCTTTTATGAGCACCGCTGATATTATTGGAACAACCGTTGGTTGTGGTAATACATGCGGTGCAATTAATGGTCGTATGAAAGCCGGGCCGTTAACGTATTTCCGCCTGTCTACTGATGATTTTTCCGGTCAGGTCAAAGCTTATGTCGGGCAGGGAAAATTTGTTGATGATGAACTGGATACCGTTGGGTGTCGTGCTGTTGTTCAGGTTGATCAACTAGAAGGTTTGCTCGCCTATATTTGTGAAAATGGTTTTGAACACCATGTTGCAATGAACCATTCTTCGTCAGGCGATATTTTGCAGGAAGCCTTCACAAAGTATTTGAATGTTGAATGTTATCAGCATAGCTAATCGTTATTTTATAATAACGTCGTAGGGAATCTACAAGCCAATCTATATGGATTGGCTTTTTTATGATTAATTTCTGAATATATTTATAAATAAGTGTTAAGCCAATGACTTAATTGTAAGTCAATGTCTGTTTCTTTTTTTGAGCATGAAAAGAAGAATGATAAAAATGGTATCTAATCAAACCGGAATGCATCCAAAGCCAGTATTTCAAACTCCATACCTTGATGAATTCTTTCTCCTTTCGCTGCATTGCTTGCTCCCCATGCAGCCATTAATGGTAAGAAATGATCCTGGCTAGGGTGATTAAACTGAGTAAAGGGCGCCTCGTCTAAATAATGAAACATGGCATTTTTATCTTGTTGTAGCAATTTGTTATTGATCCAATCTGTAAAGGCTGTAACTTTGGTTACCCGGTCTTTATCAGGTACTGGATTAAATACTTCTCTCAGATTATGGCTGATGCCCCCTGAACCAATAATCAGAATATTGTTGTCACGAAAGTCAGATAAGATTTCACCATATCGATAATTCACTTCTGCACCAAGCAAGCTGTTGATGGATACCTGTACTACCGGAATATCGGCATCCGGGTACATTAGGATGAGTGGAATCCAGACTCCGTGGTCCCATCCTTGTTCATCCGATAAAATGGGCTTCAAACCGTAAGACTCAAAGCGATTGGCGATTTTTTTTGCCAGCTCCGGAGAACCAGATGCAGGATATTTAATATCGTATAGTTCTTGTGGAAAACCATAAAAGTCATGAATGGTTTTCGGTGCTAATCCGCTGGTTATGACAATATCTTTTCGAAGATCAAAGTGCGCGGAAAACACAATGATAGCATCCGGTTTTTCGATGGTTTTGTCCAGACCGGCAATAAAATTGGAAGTCGCGCTGTTTTCAACGGCCATCATTGGTGAGCCGTGAGAGATAAAAAAGCTGGGCTGTGTTCTTGTGTTCATAATTCTATCTCCGGGCCAACAGGAACAATTCCGGTTGGATTTAATGCTTTAGCTGAATAATATCCTTGTTTTATATGGTCAATGTTGACCGTTCGATCGATGCCTTCAAGTCTGTAGATGCGTTTCATATACTGATTCAAATGAGGCATATCAGAAACCCGGTTTCGATTGCACTTAAAAATACCGTGATAGGCCACATCAAACCGGATCAGTGTGACAAATGTCCGGATGTCAGTCTCTGTCATACGGTCTCCAAACAAGAAATCCCGGCCATCGCTTAGCTGTTGTTCGAGCTTATCCATGGTAGCGAATACGCTCTGGTAGGCTTCTTCATAAGCAAACTGAGAGGTCGCAAACCCTGCCTTATAGACGCCATTATTGAAGTTGTGATAAATGTCTTCATTCCAGCTATCGATTTGCGCGCTGAGATCCGCGGGATACAGGTTTAGCGATGAATCTGTCAGGTGATCGAATGCCGAGTTTAACATTCTGATAATATCGGCGGATTCATTGTTGACAACGACTCCCTGCTTCTTATCCCACAGAACTGGTACAGTTGCTCTGCCAGTGAATTGAGGATCGGCATGAGTGTACAATTCGTGCATGTAGTGGAATCCATTCAGTACATCATCATCGCTGCCGGGATATCCGCCGAACTCCCATCCCTGATCGCTGAGTTTAGGGTTAACAACGGATATGGAAATGTAGTTTGTCAGTTGTTTCAGTTCTCTGACCATCAGCGTTCTTGATGCCCATGGGCAGATAAAACCAACGTAAAGATGATAGCGATCTTTTTCCGCTTTGAATCCCCCGGTTCCGGTCGGACCGGCCGAACCATCTTTGGTGATCCAGTTACGAAAGCTTGATGTCTGGCGAATGAATCGCCCCTGTTCGTCTTTTTTCTGTACTGGTTGCCAGTCTTCTGTCCAAACGCCATTTACTAACATCGCTTCCTTCCTCTTTTGTTGATTAAATCTGTGTGAATCTGCCCATGAATGTTTTACTGGTTTTTTACCGGTTCTGTGCGCTTAACTTAGTGAATAGCCATTGGTCAATGGAGTAACGGCCTGCGCCCTGAAACAATAAGGTTGTGGTGACAGCAAGCAGAGTTAATGCGTATTCAAAGCCATCGTTTGCCAGGAATAATCCATTTGGATAATGGTGTGTAAATGCCATCAGCATTGTGAATGCAGTAACCAAAGCTGCCGGCCGGGTAAACAATCCCAGAACAAGAGCCAGTCCGCCAAAGAATTCAGCACTGCCAGCCAGCAACGCCATCAGGAAACCAGGGTGGAAGCCTATGCTGTCCATCCATTGTCCGGTGCCGGTCAGTCCGTATCCACCAAACCAGGCAAAAAGTTTCTGAGAACCGTGGGCGGCGAGAGTCAGTCCCACAGGTACTCGTAAAATTAATGAAGATGCGCCTGATTTAGAGTCCAGTAATTTGGTGATGATTGAATTAGCCATAATGATTTCTCCTGCTTGAATATCGTGTGTTTTTATTCGATGTGTTAACTATATTCGTAAATAATTAATTGATAAATGACGCTTCTGTGTAATAATTATCAACATTATGTTTATAATGAGGTAAAGATGGATAAGCTTGATACCATGAGAGCATTTACCGTTGTCGTGCAGGAGAACTCATTCTCGAAAGCCGCTGCAAAGCTGGATATTTCTCCTCAACTGGTTAGTAAATATGTATCGAATCTGGAAGACAGCTTACAGACAAGATTGCTTAACAGGACAACGAGAAGAATCAATGTTACTGAAGCAGGGCAGGCTTATTATGAAAGGTGTCTGCAAATTTTAGTCGATATCGATGAAATGGAAAATTCACTGGCTAATTTACACCAGAATGTGTCCGGTCGTCTTTCGGTCAGTGCTCCTATGTCATTCGGGATAACGCACCTGCCCAGATTGCTGACAGCTTTTCACAAAGAGTATCCGGATGTTTCGGTTGATATCAATCTTACCGATAAAAAGATCGATCTAGTGGAAGAAGGGGTAGATGTCGCTTTGCGGATTGGTCGATTGACCGACTCATCTCTTATTGCTAAGAAGATTACCACAATTAATCTCTGTATTTGTGCGGCACCCGATTATCTTGCACGGTACGGAGAGCCTAAAACCCCGGAAGAGTTAATCCAACACCGGTATTTACGTTATACCTATGCTGACATTTCTGCTTTGTTGTCCGGACTGGAACAGGGGAAAGGAGTTTTAAATCAAAAAGGGTATCTATCATCAAACAATGGCGATATTTTGGTGAATGCGGCGATAGAAGGAGAGGGCATTGCTATTCAGCCGACTTTTATTGCGGGAAATGCCATTGAAAAAGGACAGTTAGTCCGTATTTTAAAAGAATTCGAGCCTCAACCATTAGGGTTATATGCTGTCTACGTTAACCGGAAATTTCTGGCCGGAAAAGTTCGGAGTTTTATTGATTTTGTCGATGGGTTTTATCAGGACATTCCATATTGGGATGAGGCAATAGCAGAAATCAAGTAGGTTATCTCCCACCGATGGGTATCATCAGTGGGAGAACGATATCAGGATGTAAGCTGGGCTTTTTGTGAGACGACCACTTTTCTTTTTTCCGAAAAAACCGTTAGCAGCCGCTGTAATCCGATAAAGCTGAAAAGCAGAATTCCGATGATGATTTTTGTCCACCATGAACTCAGGGTACCGTCAAAGGTAATGTAGGTTTGAATGACACCCTGAATCAACACACCGAATAAACTGCCAAATACGGTTCCGACGCCACCGGACAGCAATGTTCCCCCAATAACAACAGCAGCGATAGCATCCAGTTCAACTCCGACTGCTGCTAATGGGTAACCTGCTGATGTGTATATGGCAAAAACAATTCCGGCGACGGTTGCCAGCAGACTGGATAACATATAAATCCCGACAGTCGTCTGTTTAACCGGTATGCCCATCAGTTCAGCGGATTGGTAATTTCCACCAATAGCATAAACGTTGTTGCCAAACCGGGTACGGTGGGCCAGCATCATGCCAATTGCAACAACACAGAGCATAATGACAGCAATCAGGCTGAGCCTCCCGCCACCGGTTAACTTCCAGGATGCTCTTGATAAGTCGTAAAAAACCGGATTATCAATGGGAAGAGATTGTTCTGAAATCAAAAAGCTTGCACCACGCAAGAAGAACATGCCGGCCAGTGTCACGATAAAAGCGGGAATTTTCAGTGTATGGATGATCCATCCCATCAGAGCCCCGAAGGATGCGCCGAAACAAAGCGCGAATATGACCGCAAGATAGGGAGACAGGTGGTAATCACCGATCAGTTTAGCCAGAAAAATCCCGGTAAAAGCAATGACTGAACCGACTGACAGATCAATGCCACCGGATAAAATAACAAAAGTCATTCCAACCGCGACAATACCAAGAAAAGCATTATCAGTCAGAATATTACAGATAATTCTTGTGGAAAAAAAAGTGGGATATTCCATTGCACAGAATAGGTAGCTGACCACGAAAACCATCATAGTAATAAATAAGGGAAGGTGACGTTTAATCATGATGAACACCTCGGTTTAATTTTTGTAAAAGAGCAGGAGATTGCATAATGAGAACGGTTAACACGACAATTGCTTTTACAATCTGGTTCCATTGTGGCTGATAACCGGACAAAAGAATACCTGTGTTGACTCCCTGAATGATGAGCGTTCCGACAATAGCGAGGAAAATGTTAAAACGTCCGCCCATTAGCGAGGTACCGCCAATAACAACAGCCAGAATGGCATCCATTTCAAGCCAGAGTCCTGCATTGTTAGCGTCTGCGCCTTTAATATCCGCTGCAACAATAATACCTGCTATAGCAGCCATAATCCCACTGATGACATAGGTACTCATCACGATTACGGTGGTATTTACACCGGCATTCTTTGCTGCCCGGATATTGATTCCAATGGATTCTATAAATAATCCTAATGCGGTTTTTTTTGTTATTAACCAGACACATATAGCCATGAGAATCGTGATAATGACCGGGGTTGGGAAGAGAAGAAGGGAACCGCTGCCAATCCATGAAATAGCATCATTGCTGAAGGTGACAATTTGCCCTTCGGTAATTAACTGGGCGACGCCTCTGCCGGCAACCATTAGTATAAGTGTGGCGACAAACGGTTGTATTTTTAGCACCGCCACAAGCAGACCATTCCAGAGTCCGCAGGCTACCCCGGATGCCAGAGAAAGAAGGAGCACCATTTCAACCGAATGACCGCTTCGGATTAGACTGGCCATAGTGGCCCCGGAAATGGCCATCACCGCACCAACGGAAAGGTCGATTCCACCAGTAGCAATTACCAGCGCCATTCCGATACTGAGCAGAGCGACCGGAGCACACCGGTTTAAAATGTCAATCAGGCTGCCAAATAAACGGCCGTCCTGTAACTGGATGGAAAAAAAGTTGTCAGCAACCAGGCTGTTAACTAATAAAACGACAACTAAGGCCAGTAATTGAGGTGAACCGGTTGGAAGTTTAAACCGGGTTTGGGAGCCAGGTGTTTTTTTAGGAAGTATAGAGGTATTCATTATCGCCTCCTTATACTGCAATGGCGTTCATGATGGCGGGGACAGACAGTTCCTCTGAGGAAATTTCTGCTATTTGCTTACGGTCTTTAAGCACAATAACCCGGTCGGCATAACCGACCAGCTCTTCAAGTTCAGAAGAAATAACCAATAAGGCCAGTCCATCAGCACAGAGAGATTCAATCAGCCGGATGATTTCTGAGTGTGCACCGACATCAATTCCCCGGGTTGGCTCGTCTAAAATCAAGAAACGCGGTTCGGTCAGTAACCACCGGGCCAGGAGTACTTTCTGCTGGTTACCTCCGGATAAGAATCCTAAAGGTTGTTCGATGTCAGGCGTTTTTATTCCCAATTGTTTAACGAAGCGTTCGGCCAGTTTATTTTGCTCTTTTCTGGAAATCGGACGATACCAGCCCTTCTGGGCCTGAAGGGCGAGAATAATATTTTCTCTGACCGTTGCACTGGAAATAATGCCATCTGTTTTTCTGTCTTCCGGACAAAAGCCAAATCCTAATAGTGAAGCTTGTTGCGCAGAATGGATTTTTACTGGTTTTTCTTCTATTTCGCAGGTTCCGGAGTCATTCGGTGACATACCAAAAATTACCTGAGCAGTTTCTGTTCTACCGGATCCAAGCAGGCCCGCCAGTCCGATAATTTCTCCGGGATAAATATTCATATCAAACGAATTAATTGTGCCGCGTTTGCCGAAATTTTTAAGTTTAATCAGAGGCTTTGATGAGTCACGGGTTTTACTGGTGCGTTTTAATGCGTTACTGTCAAGTTCGCGGCCTAGCATCATTTTAACGAGTTCAATCTGGCTGGTTTCCGCGGTAATGCAGGTTCCGACCAATTCACCGTTTCTTAGCACAGTTATCCTATCCGATATTTCGTAAACCTGATCTAAAAAGTGAGTAATGAAAATGAGGCTGATTCCCTTGCCCCGGAGATCGTTCATTATTTTGAATAACAGTTGTACTTCGTTAGCATCAAGGCTGGCTGTCGGTTCATCAAGGATAAGTACTTTTGCCGAGAGAGATACGGCTCTGGCAATAGCGATAATCTGTTGCATGGCAACAGAATATTGATTTAACGGAAGCGTTACGTCGATATCAAATCCGAAGGACGCCATGATGTTTTTTGCTTCTCTGGTCATTGTTTTTCGATCAGTGAAACCAAATTTGCGTATTTCCCTGCCAATAAACAAATTATCGACAACTGACATGTTGGGTAACAGGTTGACTTCCTGATATACCGTTCCAATACCCAATTCCTGAGCGTGGGCGGTATTCCGGGGATTGATTTCTGTGCCTTCCAGATAAATTTTTCCGGCATCTTTTTGATATACGCCGGTAAGTACTTTGATAAGCGTTGATTTTCCAGCGCCATTTTCACCAAGCAGAGCCATGATTTCTCCCTGCTGCAATGAAAAATCAACGTCGTTCAGGGCTTTTACACCGGGGAAATGTTTACCTATTCCCTGAGCATTAAGGATAGGAGCGGGGGTTGATAGCGACATGACAATGCCTCCTGCAAATTAATGGACCACTTAACTCTGTCCCTCTCCATCCCTTGACGGGATGGAGAATGGCAATTTGTCAGAAAGAGGTCTAGTACCCCATATCTTTTTTACGTTCCAACTGCTCTTTCGCGTTTACTGGTTCAAATAGCAGAGATTTCGTAATGATTTGTTTAGGAGGAATCACGCCTTTATCTTTATATGCGATTAACGCGTCAAATGCAGGGCCTGCCATATTCGGTGTCAATTCCACAGAAGCGTTTGCTTCTCCAGCCAGCATAGCCTTGAAAATATCAGGGACGCCATCAATAGATACAATTTTGATGTCTTTCCCTGGATTTAATCCTGCTTCTTTTATGGCCTGAATGGCACCGATTGCCATGTCGTCATTATGTGAGTAAACCGCACAGATGTTTTTCCCGTTGTCTTCCGCTTTTATGAAGCTTTCCATGACTTCTTTACCTTTACTCCGGGTAAATTCTCCAGACTGAGTCCGGATAATTTTCAGATTGGGATTTTTCTTAACGACGTCTAAAAATCCTTCTCTCCGGTCCAGAGCAACACTGGCCCCAACGGTTCCCTGAAGTTCTACAACGTTACAAGGAGCTCCGTGCTCTTCTTTTACCAGCCATTTTGCTGCGACTTCACCCTCGTAAATATTGTTGGCTGTAACTGCTGTCATATAAAGCGATTTATCTTTAACACTGATGTTTCTGTCGAGTAGAAATACCGGAATATCCGCGTCTTTCGCTTCTTCTAATACCGGACCCCAGCCAGTTTGTACTACCGGAGCAATAAAAATGGCATCGACACCCTGAGCAATAAAAGAGCGTACTGCTTTAATCTGGTTCTCCTGTTTTTGTTGAGCGTCGGAAATTTTGAGTTTAATACCTCTTTTCTCTGCTTCGATTTTTGACACACTGGTTTCAGCTGCCCGCCAACCGGATTCCGAACCGATTTGGGAGAAACCAACCGTAAGAGTGTGCGCATAAAGAGCAGAGGAAAGCAGGAGCGAGCTGATAGCCGCTGTCAGCGTAAGTTGTTTTATCATAATAATTACCTTTTGCTTCGTTCACGTTGTAGGGCCGGTCTTTAAACGACCGTTATTTGTTGTCGTTATGTCGTAAACAAAGAATATGTGCTTTGATCTGCTTAGCTGACGATGAAGTTCACAATAGAAGATGAGTAGCTCATTTATCCATGCCATTAGCTAAATTCCCCATGAAGAGAAATTAATTCTGATAAATCAATAAGTGTTGATAAATTGGTAATGGAAACAATAAAAAACGCCTGATGACTCAGGCGATATGATACGTTATGGGTTTACGTAAGTGGGAGGGGCTATACGGCAACATCATAGTAAACAGGAATGTTAGTCAACGCTGTAACTTCATCGATGTACTGCTGTATTTTCTCCGGAAACCGGATGCCTTTGATAACGGTTAAGTTTCTGAGCATTGGATAGAAATTGATATCGTCATAGCTCAGCTGATTATTTTTTTCTGATGGCAGTGTCAGCCAGTCGATTTGAGTCAGCGCGAGATTCATTTCGGAAAGTAGCGAGTCGGTTTTGGATATAGCTTCGTTAAAACTCATACCAATCAGCGCGGATTTATTTTTTTCATACCAGGCTTTTGCATCATCGCTGCCAAACTCCGGAAGGACGATTTTTAACCAGCGAGGGTAAACCAGTGGTCCTTCAACGCTCTTTACGGATTTTTTCCATTCCTCAATCTGTGCTTGTTTTGTCGAAGGGGTAATCGATGGGTTGTCATCGAAGTTATCCATAAAATCAACGATATCAAGACTTTCAGCCATGTAAGAACCGTCAGGCTTTTGCAAAATAGGAACCATATTCGCACCGACTTTTTCAATACGAGCCTCAACATCATGATTTTGTAAATAAACCAGCTCGATATCGATTTTTTTCAGGTTGGCCGTCATCATTGCTTTAATACAGAAAGGGCAGTGCTCAAAAACAAACAGTTTCATTATTTCTCCTTTATAGCACAGGGCTTGCTGTGGAAGTGCCATTTAATCATTTCTGCTATGGAACGTTGATAACATTATCTGGTTATCTTGCTGTGAAAACAAGAACGGACAGAATCCAGATAGAAAATAATGTGTTTGTCGATCGAATGTAAATGTAAGAAATGACTAAAAGTAATGTGTTGATGACAATGAAATAAAAATTTCATTTGTATTTTTAATACAATTTTTGTTGCAGTTTGTGTGATCGAGATCTAAAATAAACGCATAAATGAAATTTAATTACAAAAAAATAATGAGGAGTGTGACCATGTTCACTAAATTTGAGTATAGTATTTTCAATTTTGATAGTCCGTTCTACCAAACTGGTTTAGAAGTTTCTCAGCGTCCTGTTTCAGGTAAAAAAGACAAAGTTATATTAAAAGAGAAAACTTCTTTTTTGTCTGTTGTGAGCAAACTATTTTTGCGTCCGAAATTAGTTTAAGCCCGCGATTTATGTTGGGGTAGAATTTTCCTAGTTTGAAGAATATCGAAACCCGAAAGATAATATTTGATTGGCCTGATACTTTTTGTGACATGTTAGTGTCATGTTGATGGCCAATTTATTGAACGAGTTTATTATGAGTATTGCTTAGTTTTATATTCTTGTGAGCTGAGTAATAGTGTCATGTATCCCAACCCCATCCCTGCTATTTCCTGATTATTAGCAATCCTATTTTGGTGACAGGGCCGCATTCCTTAATTTACCAAATCTGTTCTCTTCATCCGTCTGATAAACTCAAGGTTAGGTATCACATAAGTATCCTAGTTGTTATAGTAGTTTGTATTGTCTCTGATCTGAAGCATAAGGATATGATATGAGAATTGTCATTGCACCTGATTCCTATAAAGAAAGTCTGACCGCTATGGAAGTTGCGAATGCGATTGAGAAAGGGATTACAGAAATTATCCCTTCAGCTCAATGTATTAAGGTACCGATGGCGGATGGTGGTGAAGGCACTGTTCAGGCGATCATTGATGCGACTCACGGTGAAATAAATGAAACAAAGGTTAGGGATCCTCTTGGCAGAAGTGTCACTGCACTCTGGGGTATTTCGGGTGATAAAACGACAGCCATCATTGAAATGGCTGCGGCTTCAGGAATTCATCTGGTCTCAGAAGAGGAGAGAAATCCTTTATTAACGTCCAGTTACGGTACGGGAGAGTTAATTAAAGCGGCCCTGGACAAGGGGGTTAAACACATTATTTTAGGAATTGGGGGAAGTGCAACAAATGATGCTGGTTGTGGCATGTTGCAGGCATTAGGGGGACGTTTACTTAATCGTGAGGGTAATTCTATTTTGCCTGGTGGCAGTGCAATAAGTGAATTGTCTGATATTGATCTGACCGCGATGGATCCCCGTTTGGAGGAGGTCACACTTGATGTTGCCTGTGATGTTGATAATCCGCTGTGTGGTCCTGAAGGCGCCTCTGCTGTTTTCGGGCCACAAAAAGGGGCGACACCGGAAATGATCAGCAGGTTAGATGATAATCTGAGGCATTTTTCGGATGTAGTGAAAAGAACAACCGGTGCTGACATTTTGAATATTCCCGGTTCAGGCGCTGCTGGTGGCTTGGGTGGTTGTTTAGTCGGTTTGTGTGGTGCGACGCTTAAAGCTGGCGTCGATATCATCATTGAAGCGGTATCTTTAGAGAAGGCGATGGATGGAGCTGATCTTGTTATTACCGGTGAAGGCCGGATTGATAGTCAGAGCATTCATGGTAAAACGCCGGTCGGTGTAGCGAAAGCAGCAAAAAAATACCATCTTCCGGTGATCGGCATTGCAGGGGCTCTTTCTTACGATAGTGATGTTGTCCGCCAGTATGGCATAGATGCGGTCTTCAGTGTTGTCCCCCGTGCGGTTTCGTTAGAGCAAGCCCTGAAAGACGCGGATAGTAATGTTCAGATGTGTGCAAGGAATATTGCTGCACTGATATCATTAGGGACAGTTGTCCGGTAAATAATTTACCTGCTTAACGTTTGATTTTTTTGTAAAAATGTGAATGAGCCGTATTGATGTTTGGCTATTTGTGTTATCAGTCAAACATTGATATTTCTCATCGTCTATTCTGTCAGTATTGAATTTACTTACTTTATTTTCGTTTCCATTTCTTTACTTTCCCTGAATAGGAATGAGCCTAATGGATTGTGTACTGTCAGACTCTGAGATTCAAACATTACTTTTTAAAGAAGCACCCTATGGAGATATCACCACATCTTTGTTGGTTGGTTACTGTTCTGCAAAAGTCGTTTATGAAGCGGCCTGCGATATGACACTTTGTGGTGTCGAGGAAGCTGCCCGCCTTGCCATGTTAAAAGATTTACAGGTCGAGGTTCACTGTCGCTCAGGCGATAATATTAAAAAGGGGACGAAAATACTGACCATGTCCGGAGGTAGTGATGATCTTTTTATGGCCTGGAAGGTAGCTCAGAGTTTGATGGAGTGGATGAGCGGCATGGCGTCCTATACTTCTGAGTTAGTTCTTGCTGCGGATGGTATTCCCATAGCCTGCAGCCGTAAGCAAATACCTTTTACAAAAGCACTTTCCGTAAAAGCGATTCGTTCTGGTGGTGCGATTATGCACCGATTAGGCTTTTCTGATAGCTTATTAATTTTTTCTGAACATCGTCAATTCCTTGAACGTACGGAAGAAGAAATTATTGAGTTTCTTTCCAATTCCGCGCCCGAGTACAGAACTGCTGTTGAAGTCAGTTCCATTGATGATGCTAAACGTTGGATCCGCAGCGGTGCAGAGATTATTCAGTTAAATCAGTTTTCACCTTATGATGTAGCTGTGTGCAGACAGTGTATCCATTGGGAAAAACATAAAACCAAACTGGCCGTTTACAGTGATGTTACTCTGAGAAATGTCAGCGATTATGTGTCAGCGGGAGCGGATATTCTCGTTACTGCGGCACCTTATTATGCACAACCAAAGAAAATTTCGACTTTATTTTTAACGGATTAAATTCATCATTCGGCAATGAAGGTTCATAGCAATCATTAGTATCTGTTGGTAAACTTCTGCCTATTATGTTTTTGATGGAATTTAAACGGATATGTTTAGAAAAAATAGTGTGCGTCATTTTATGCGCCGTGTTCCAATGATGTGTTTAACTCTGTTCTTGATTTCTGGTTGTACACAACAGCCAGAAATTAAAAAAGTCGATGGTTTTGCTCAGGGTACGACATACCATATCAGTTGGTGGTCAGATAAGCCGGTTTCGATTGAGCAGGTCAATAAGCAATTTTCTAAAGAGCTGGCAATCATTGATCGTGAATTTTCGACATACCGCGATGATTCTTACATTTCAAAATTTAATAAAAGTCAATCTACAGACTGGCAGCCCGCCTCGGACGATTTTATCGATTTGCTGCATATTGCTCAGATGGTGAATAAGAAAACAGACGGATGTTATGACCCGACTGTGGGACCTTTGTTTAATTTATGGGGATTCAAAAAAGATGTATTGCATGTCCCCAGTGATGAGCAAATTTCCGCCGTTCGATCTGAGCTGGGATTGGATAAAATTCAGATTGATGAAAAAGGTAAACGAATTCGTAAAACTCAACCTGGTGTTCAGCTTGATTTTTCATCGATGGGTGAAGGATATACGATAGGTAAACTGAGTAAGATTTTGGAAGATGATGGGATTTCTGATTATCTGGTTGAATTCGGTGGCGATATGAAGATTCGGGGACATAAACCCGGTGGGCAGAAATGGCGAATTGCCATTGAGAAGCCCATCTCTCAAAAAGAGGGAAGGCAGCCATATCAGCTAGTGACCATCAATGAAGAAAATGGGGTTACTTTGGATACGTCCGGAACATACCATCATTCATTTGATGAAAATGGTAAAGAATATCCTCACATTCTTGATTTGCGTACCGGTGCACCGGTAAGTCATAACCTTGTGTCAGCTTCTGTTTTTGGTAGTGTTCCTGCCGTTAGTGATGCATGGGCAACTGCTATGCTATGTCTGGGACCGAAAGAAGGCGCTGAAGTGGCGAATAAAGAGCAGTTGGAAGTTTTCTTTATTCAGAAAGAAGGCGACCAATTTAAGAATTTTGAGAGCTTAGCATTAAAAAATTCCCCTCGGGTGGCATTTGATCATAAATAGCCCGTTATCACTCTCCATATGCGATTTATATGGAGAGTTTTCCCACGATTTCCGGTTATAAATTTTTCGTTTTTATCGTGACTATTCGGCATGAGCCAACAATAAATCACTGTTAGTTAGTGTTAAAATACTATTTTCACTGATTATTACAGAGGATTTATGGCTAACCCGGAACACGTGGAAACGCTCGATATTTTGGATAAAACTGGCGTTGTAATGTATCGGACCGGAATCAGTATCTTTGCGATTTCGTTGTTCGCGTTTTCAATTGAATTGTTTGGGCAAGCTGGGCTATTTCCTGTTCCAGAAGTACTTGGACACCTTATTTTGTCTGGGTTGGCGTTAGGGGTGGCACTAAGTGCGGGAAATATTCATGTGTACAGCAAACCTGTCAGATACGCGATTTCCTGGCCTGGCTGGGTGGGGCTTATCATATTGTTTGTTGACATCCATCAAACAGTGGTTTGGCTTGCTCTTGGTTTTTTCTTTATTACCTTTTCAGGAATTGCGCTGAAAGAATCGTTTTGTTTTAAAGTGATAGGATTAAAACTGGTACCATTATTTTTAGCCAGCAGTGTTTTTCTTATGTTTTTCAAATTTTTGTGGATAACCGGTTTGTTGCTTTTACTTGCCAGCGGAATACTGGCTTATCTATCAAAAGCGAAATGGCAGATGCCTTTACATTTTGATATCGGTGATAAATCAAGGTATCAGGTATGAGTTTTCTGATGCCTTGAGTTTTTATATGTGTTTCTTTTGAAGCAAAACGTTTTTAGGTTTAAGTCAGGATGAGATTGAGGTAGCATTATTTGGCAAATGCTAAATTTGATGTGAAGGTAATCTGGAATGAACATTAATAATGTAAAGCTTGTCTATTTTTCTCCGACAGGAACCAATGAAGCAATACTAAAAAGTATTGCCGGTGGACTGGCTGTTGATGACGTTGAAACGGTTAATTTGACCAGAGAAAGTTCTCTGGAACATGAAACATTAGAGTTTAATGAGGATGTTGTTATTCTTGCTGCTCCTGTATATGCGGGAAGAATTCCTCTGACAGCAATTGAAAGGTTCATGAAAATAAAAGCTAATCATTCCTTGGCTATTGTGGTTGTTGTGTATGGCAACCGTGCTTATGATGATGCGCTACTGGAATTGAAAGATTTGGCGGTTGATGTGGGCTTTCGTGTTATTGCCGGAGCGGCTTTTATTGGTGAACACTCTTTTTCATCCGGGGAATTCCCTGTTGCTGATAATCGACCTGATGACCAGGATATCCGGGAAGCAATAAATTTTGGTTACCGAATCAAAGAAAAGATATTAACTCTGGATACTATCCGGGATGCTAAAGAATTTGAAGTCCCTGGCCATTATCCCTATCAAGAAAGATCCCCATCGATGCATATTTCTCCGGTGAGTAATGAAAACTGTGAAGGCTGTGGTTTGTGTGTTGAGCTTTGCCCTACCAGTGCAATTTATATCGATGATGTTGCAATATCAGACAGTGAAATGTGTATTTTGTGCAGTGCCTGTATAAAAGGCTGCCCTGAAAAGGCAAGATTCTGGGAAAGTGACAATATTCTGGAAAAAGCCCGTTATTTAACAGAGAACTGTAGTGAACGGAAAGAGCCGGAAGTGTTTGGGCTGTAAAACGTCATAGCCCCAAAGGGTCATGACGTTTTCCGGTTAGTTGTCCAAACTATCGTTAACTGAAAGAGACGGTTTTAAGAAATTTGGCCGGTTGTTTCTCTACCAATATATTTCCTTTTCGGACGGACCAGAGGATGTCGGCTTGTTCTCTGATGACTGAAATGTCGTCTGTACCCTGAAGAATAATAAAGTTAGCGGGTTTACCAATTCCTATCCCATACTCTTCGGAAATATTCATTACTCTTGCTCCATTTTCCGTTATAAAGTCTAAGGCATTGGTAAAATCATCGTATCCCATCATATGACAGGTATGCAGAGCGAAATCAACCTGACGAAGCAATTTACCATTACCTAAGCTATACCAGGGATCCTGAATAGAATCTTGAGCAAGAGCAACATTGATACCGGATTCACGAAGCTCTTTTATTCTTGTAATGCCGCGTCTTTTCGGAAAACAATCAAATCTTCCCTGAAGGTGAGTATTTTCTGTTGGGCAGGAAACAAACTGAATGCCGGACATTTTTAACAGACGGAATAATTTTGAACAGTAAGCATTATTGTATGAATGCATTGCAACAGTATGACTAGCCGTCACTTTTTCTTTCATTCCTGTTTCCAGTGCAGTTGTTGCCAGAACCTCCAGAAAATGTGAATTTTCATCGTCGATTTCGTCACAATGAACATCAACCAATTTATTATGCTGCTTTGCCAGCTCCATCACCCATTTTACGGATTCCACGCCATACTCACGGGTAAATTCATAATGAGGTATGGCTCCAATCACATCAGCTTCATGTTCCAGCGCTTCGATCATTAGCTTTTTCCCTTCGGGAAAAGAAAAAATACCTTCCTGTGGAAAGGCAACGATCTGAATGTCCAGATATGGAGACAGTTTCTTTTTTAAAGCTGTTATTGCTTTTAAAGCAGTTAAGGTTTGGTCGGTAACATCGACATGAGCTCTGATGTACTGAATACCGTTATTAATCAGAAGCTCGGCCGCTTTTAAAACTCTGGACTGTACATCTTCTGTGCTTAGCATTCCTTTTCTGTCTGCCCAACATTCGATTCCTTCAAAGAGAGTACCACTGTGATTCCAGCGAGGCTCGCTAGCGGTAAAGATTGCATCGAGGTGGATATGAGGCTCAACAAAAGGAGCACATAATAATTGCTCATTTGCGTCTATGTCTGAAGGTTCTTTAAGCGGGTGAGGTTGTTTTTCTATTTGAGTAAATATTCCATTGCTGCAGTGAAGAGTGAAAAGCTCCTGATGGTGGCGCAGGCGGGCATTTATGATTTTCATAAGGCTCCCTCTATGACATTAATTCTATAATGGTTTATATTCACTTGTGTTAATAGTAGTCTATTCCTGTTTTATTTCGGTTTATCTGGATCGAAATTATCCTGAACGGTGGATGAATGTGATCAAGATGCCTGATTATCTGAGAGGAATATCAATAGGTGTGTTGGGATTTAAGTGCTTATTGGTTTTCTGAATGATATTTTTTAATGAAGTTATCTATTGAAATCGGTCGTTCGAAGAAAAAACCCTGATAATACCGAATTTGCTTACCACGCAAGTAATCAAGTTGAGTTTGAGTCTCGATGCCTTCAGCAACAAGGGGAACTTGGATTCTCTTTGCAAGATCAATGATATTATCCAAAATATTGGTATTTGAATTATTATCATCGATCGTATTAATGTAACTTTTATCTATTTTAATAAAATTAACATTTACCTGGTGGATATATTTTAATGAGCAATGACCAGTACCGAAATCATCTAATGCGATAAGAAAATTTTGTTTCTGAAGCCGATCAATATAATTCATATAGAGTTTATTATTTGTAAGCTCCATCCTTTCCGTTAGTTCAAGAATAGGTTCAATATTATTTTTTAATAATTTGTTTTTTATTAATATACAGTCATTGAAAAGATCATCGTTTTCAAACTGAGCTGGACAAATATTAATGGACAAAAATAGCTTTTTATTAAAATGGTGTTGTTGAAGCTTTTTAATTGTTTTATTTATTAATTGATTTGTTATTTCAATAATTTGTCCATTATTTTCTGCAATTTCGATAAATTCTGATGGAGAGATTATTCCTTTTTTAGGGTGAACCCAGCGAGCCAGAAGTTCTGCGCCTGTTAAGTTTCCATCGATATCAAATGACGGTTGAAGATAGGGCTCGAATTGTTTTCGTTTAATTCCTTTTTTAATTCGAAAATATGCTAGGTTATAGTTTTCAAAGTTCTTATATAGTGGTGAGCCGGCAAAGGTAATTAAAGCCATCCACATAAGTAAGAGAATACCATAATTAGCAAAAATATAATGCAGTGTATCCGAGTAGGTAATTTTATACGATGTGCCGAATAAATCGGCCTGAAGAATGTGATCTGGTTTTTCTGTGTCTTTTTGGTGAAAAATACCTGATGAAGTAAACACAATATCATCAAAGTGAAGGGATAAATGAAAATTAGATGGAGTAGTTAATGCTTGTTTAAAAAAATCTGGATGGTATGCAAAGGTTGTTGCGATGGATCTTGACATAGGAATCCGGAGTAACAGGACACCACGTTGCATAGTTAGCTCTCTGTTTTTGAATGGTGTTTTATCAGTATAAAAAAGTTGATTTTCTGAATTAAGTGGTCTCCAATTCTTCATTTTTATTTTTTTATTTTTTGAAATAGTACTGCAGGTGATTGTTCCGCCATCACTCAGGGTAATACTTCTTATATAAGGGTTTTGGTATAGAAAAGGTTCAGAAACCTTCAGGAATTCTTGGCAATCACCACCTGTGATAGTTTTGGACAACGTGTGATTATAAAATATTTCAGTTTGATTAAAAAGATTGATGGTTGTCTCTTGCAGTTTTATTGCTGCTGTATTTGCTGCTGTTTCCAGACGAAAAAATCCAAAAACAGATATGGTCAAAATACCGAAAAGATGAAGGGAAAATATGAATAATCTCTTCTTCTTCATAAAAATATCTCTTTGCAAATAGAATAGTATTAAGTTATCACAAACATCAGGGTAGAATCATCATATTTCTTTACAAATAGTTATATCATTTGGATTGTTATGCGTATTTTGAGAACTTGTACTAATGAAAAGAAAAAACGATATCATCTCAACCTTAATTTTAGAATAAAATTAAGTTAGGCTAAAAAATAAAAAGAGTACTTTTAGGGTACTCTTTTAAGTATATATCCACGATCCGGAAAACTTATTTTGTTGTCGTCGCTTGTTCTTGTTCAGTCGCTTCTTGATCCAGATGAGAAGAGTCCTGAGGTGGTAAGTCTTGTTGCTGTAACTTTTCTTTACGTAATGTTCGGTGTAATAACTGGCTGTATATAGGCTGGCCACCTAATAATTGCGCAAAAATAACGGCACCCAATCCGGTAATGATTAACGGTAAAATGAGATAATAGTTATTTGTCATTTCAATAACCAGTAGAATACCGGTAATCGGTGCTCTTACTGTTGCGGCAAATAATGCCCCCATGCCCGCGATTGCAAACATACCGGGATCGATACCAAGATGAGGGAACATGCTGTTTGCTGTTGCGCCGAAGGCGTAGCCGAAGAGGGTTCCAAGTGCCAGCATTGGAGCAAAAATACCGCCCGGTGCGCCAGACCCGAAACACAGCATGGTTGTCAGAATTCTTCCAAGGAATAGCAGTAACAGAAAATTGGCGGAATACGCACCGGTCGTTAATGTTGGGATTAAGTGTATACCACCACCAGTTAATTCTGGAACGTGAAGCAGCGTTAAACCAAAGAAGCCGCCAAGAAGAGTTCCTGTAATCAGATAGCGCTTGCGGTTATTTTTGTGAATTTTTGCAAAGATATCTTGGAATATGGTGACTAGCTTATTAAAGAAAACCCCGAAAATACCAAAGAAAATCCCCAGAACCAGAAAAAGCCATAAAGAATTGATGGCGGGAGCCTGATACTGAGGCATATCAATTACTGCATCCTGGCTCTTTATAATGCGGAAAACAATATCAGAAGAAATTGCAGCAATAATAACGGCTTTAATTGAAATAAGAGAATAACGAAACTGTGGGCGCATTTCTTCAATGATAAACATGATGCCAGCAAGAGGAGCATTAAAGGCAGCGGTAAGGCCACCAGCTGCGCCACAAGCTAACAAAGAATGACGGGCATCATCATCTTTTACCCGGAAAATATCGGAAACCATACGTCCAATAGCGCCACCCATTTGAACCGTCGGACCTTCCCGTCCGAGTACCATTCCTGATCCCAGAGACCCCATTCCACCGAAAAATTTGACAGGTAACACCCGCCACCAGCGTACCGGGCGCATACCATCCATAGCGCCTTCTATTTCCGGAATTCCTGAACCAGCTGCTTCGGGAGCGAATCGATGAACAAGATAGTAACCAATAAATGCCAGACCGGCACTGATAAGAAACGCGGCCAGCCAGAGGGGAAAGTGGCTGCTAATTTCGCTTTTCAGCCATTCGGTTCTTGTGTCTGAGATAAAATGAACAGCCAGTTCGAAATACGTTCCGACAAACCCAGCCAAAACGCCGACAATAACCGATAAAATGAGCACTGATACAGGAGTTTTGTCTTTAGAGAGAAACTGGTTAATTGAGTCTTTTGGGACTCTGGCAAGGAGGGCTGTACGAAATCTCTCTTTTGTAGACATTTTAAATCAATACCTCTTCGAAAATGAGTAATGGGGATCAACGAGCGTGCAATTATACCTGTCCGAAACAGCAGCTGAACTGGTAATGTTGCAATGTTGATTTTCATATTTGGGAGGTAGGTATTATATCGAATTTTTGAAGTGTGAGCGATACCCAAAAATAATACATTTTTATGGCACATACAGAATTTTGTTCCATTATTAACATGTAAGGCAAAGTTAATGGACCAAATGGAGGTTGAAAGCGTCTTACATACAATTTGGATTCTGATACAGACAAAGAAGTTCAAATGACAGTCCCCGCCTATGACCGTCAGATACTGATAACGGTTCGCAAGCTCACGATATGAGTAACGGGGAAAATAAAAGGCGTGCTTAACGGTGCGCCTTTTTCGTTGCTCCCATACAGAAAACATTCTTTTATATGATAAATTCTGTTTTTTTCTGGTGGAATGATTAAAATAGCCACTTGGGTATATAAAGGGAGTAAGAAAATGCCACAGAAGATACCAGCCAATATCATCACTGGCTTTTTGGGTGTCGGGAAGACTACTGCGATTCTTTCACTTCTTAATAACAAGCCGGAAAATGAGAAATGGGCCGTTTTGGTCAATGAATTCGGTGAAATAGGTATTGATGGGGCGATGTTGTCCGGGCAGGGGGCTGTGGTAAAAGAAGTACCGGGTGGATGCATGTGCTGTGCAGCCGGTGTGCCTACTTCTGTTGCTATTACTGCATTGCTTCGCCAGCAGCCCGACCGCCTGATTATTGAACCAACCGGATTAGGGCATCCTAAAGAGATTATTGCTCTTCTGCTTTCCGCACAATATTCTCCTTATATCGATTTAAAAGCGACCATTACACTGACGGACCCACGTTATTTGAGTAATGAGAAGTATCTGTCTAATCAGAATTTTCAGGATCAGCTGAATTGTGCAGATGTTGTTATCGGTAATAAAGTAGATTTGTGTACTGCTCAGGACATTGATACTTTTAACAGCTGGCTGACTGAACAAACACCGGCAAAAGTGTTTCATAAACTGGTTAGGCAAGGGCAGATCCCTCCGGAAATTCTTGAACTTTCTCGCCGAAATGAAGAATGGAATGAAGAAGATAAACATCACCACCATCATGCAGAGGAAGAGCCTCAGTTTATGTTGGAACCGGGTAAGGCTTATACCCGAAGAGAGAATACCGGACAGGGCTATTATAGTTGCGGTTGGTTGTTTGGTGCTGAATACACGTTTGAGTTTGATGCGTTGTTTTCTCTATTTCAGGAGTTAACGGCTGAGCGGGTTAAGGCGGTTGTGAATACCGATCGTGGATGCTATGCGTTTAATAAAGCAAACGGAGTATTATCTATTAACGAGCTATCTTTAGATGGTTTCGAATCCAGAATCGAAGTCATAGACTCTCAGTTGATGCCCTGGGAAGAACTGAATGAAATTTTAGTTACTTTATCAGGCGTAAAATATACCTGATTCATATGAACTAATTAGTAGGTAGCGGGTTGTCAGATAGTCATCGCCAATTTTGGCAAAAGAAGGCAAATTTCCCGCTATTCTCATCTCTTTCAATCACAAATAGAAGATGATTATTACTTATTGGTATTGACTAATCCAGTGATTAACAATGTTGTCAAATCCTTTTTTAATAGGGCGGCCATTGTTTGTCTTGTCATTAATAAATGTGTCATCATGGGTTTTCTTATAAGCGGATAATCCCTGAGAATTTGCCCAGTAATATAATCCCCAGTTCTCTAAATTCCACTCTTCATCATATGGATTACATTCGTAGTCAATGTAATATAATTTTTTGTCGGCATAGATGAAATTATCAGGGAAATAGTCAATATTGATCTTTGATGCTTTCAATTTTTTTGATATTATAAATACTTGTCTTAGACTTGCATCATTGAGCCTATTATTAACGATACTATCTGTTATCAGCTCTCCATCAATGTACTCTTTGACTAAATAATTATCTTTAATGTTAATATTATATAACTTTGGAATTGATATTTTTAATTTATTTAGTAAATTATAAGCATTCAGTTCAAGTTTTACTTTGGACTCCGAACCAAATGAATAATATGAACACAATTCATTGTGCATAAACTTAATAACATACTTCTTATTGGCATTACTAGCCAGATATGAGTAACCTGATTTCCCTTTACCTAATTTTTTAATTATTTTTAAACATCCTATTTTTGTAGTAATATACTTACCTTCTGCATTTTTGATATTCATATCTATACTATCTCAAATTTATATACATATTAGATTATATTCTTATGTTATGGAATTTATTGACTTTTTTTATAAAGTATGCCTGAATAAAAGGTATTCCTAATGATTTTGCTTCTTCTAATAGTGCATTTGCTTTATTAATATTTCCTTTCTCTACGGCTGTTTTTATTGAGTTTTTATAGTATTGAGCTGCTTCTTTACTGTTCATATACTTTCCTTAACATTTCTGATTGAGTTCGAACTGTTAACACTATCTTTGAAATGTGATTTTTATATTTAATAATATATAAGTGTAAATAAGCAGTGAGTATTTTTCTTCATCTTATACATAAAAATTTGTGGATGAAGTAATGGTATTATAAATAAAGTTGAGGGGATGAGATGTGGTGATAGTTATATTTTGATCACGTTTTATAGGCTTGTTTTGTGAAAATAATACAAAAAAAATAATTTTATGTGATATGGATATTATTTTGGCTACTACTCATGCTTTTGTCACAAAAATTTTATTTTAAATTAATTGATTTTAATGTGAAATTCTGATGAGTACGGCTTATTGAGTTCCTCCGAACTCATCAGAGTATTTCATTAATGGATAGAAAAGCTAATATTTCATTAAGCGAAGTAGGTTCTCGGCTGTCTTAATAGCATCTTTCCTATTTTCCAGATTGAGTTTTTGGTATAAATTTCTAATGTGAGTTTTTATTGTTGTTCCAGCGACATTAAGCGTTTGTGCAATTTGTTCGTTGCTGAATCCAGAGTATATGAGTCCTAGTACTTGCCATTCGCGTTGTGTCAAAGGGCTTGTTCGTACTAACTCTGGCACTTTAGGGTGGTTGATTAATTTCTCTATAAATTCTTCGTCAAAGTGCGTGGAACGACTGCGTTGCTTGTGTGATATTTCTTTTAAAAGATACCTTGCACGGTGTTTTTCCAGATCCGATAAAACTTGTTTTTGTATGACTCTCTCCAGAACCGGAAAGATATGCCCACCATCAACAAGAAAATCCCCCACCATACCAGTCTGATTTGTCATAATAAGCGCTTCCTGTAAGGATTTTTCGGCTTTTTCTTTGTCATCTTTTAGATTCGCCAGAATTGTCTCAATCACTAAATTTCGGTTGATGTCAGTGACAAGGTTCAATTGTTTCGCTTCTTTTTGAAGAAAGGTTAAACTTTCCTGAGCCTCCTCTAGCTGATTAGTATAAATTTGGGCTCTTACAATATTTCTCCATTGCAGTTGTAAAAAATGATTGGTCGCTTTAGCTGGTTTGTATGCATTCTCTAACCATACTGAAATGGAAGCGATGTCATCACACGTATACCAGTACAATAACCGGGAAAAAGAAGCGTTGGCCGTCCAGTCAATATGATAGGTCGATTGATGTAACAGTTTTTCAATCTGGTTGATAAATTTCGATGCTTTATCCTGTTCTCCTCTGCAAATAGATATCCTGGCCAATATTGAATAACTGTGCAGATGCTTGCTTGTATCAAGGTTTCCAAGAACTTGTATTCCTTTATAGGCCAATCTTTCGGCTTCTTCCAGAGAATTCCAACCCCATAGGATCTGTGCACGAAGTCTTAATAAAAATTCATGAAGGGGAACTTGATGAAGTTTATGTTCGTCTATCAGTTTGAATGCTGTTTCATGCAATTCAAATGCCGCCTGTACATACCCTTGTGCCTGTAAAATTTCACTTTGTTGAAGCAGTGCCCATAATTCCTGATGATAAACCTGATGCTGACGAGCCAGCTTTTCAGTTTGTTGCATCAATGACAACGCACGGCTAAGGTTACCCTGTACATGGTTTACCTCCCCGACAATTGATGTAGCAACAATCCGGCTTCTGAAATTGGTGTTGTCGAGCTGACTCAACGCCAGCTCTGCCAGCTCCAGCGCATGATCAGGATTATTTTTATTAATGGCAACCTGAGCTTGAAGGGCATTGATTTGGCCTTGTTCATAGGTATTAATTACTACATTTCTCTGCTTCATTTCTGCTTCAGCCGTCTTTAGCATGTCCTCTACGGCGGTATAACGGTGTTGGCTTTGCGCCAGCCATGCCTGAAGCAAAGGAAGCTTCATATGCGAATACAAATGATCTTTATCCAGTGAAGTGATAGCGGATTCCAGAGTAGACAGTTCACCCTGATTGAACATAGTCCAACCGCGACTTAACAGTAACTGGCTGATTAAGTCACTATTTTGGGCTTTTTGAGCGTGTTTCAAGGCCTGACTGGGTAGATTGAGTTTCAGCCATGCCCTGGCCGCCTGAGACTGAAGCTGAGATTCGGTTTCCGGTAACTTTATATGGCGTTCATGAGCAAGAAACTCCGCAAACAAATGGTGGAAGCGATACCAATTGTTTTCTCCTTCTAGCTGATGAATAAAAAGCCCGTATCGATTCAGCATTTCAAGAAGATTGAGAGCATCATTCCTCTGCGTCAATTCCGAGACTAAAACTTCATTAAATGTTTCCAGGACTGAGCATTGCAGCAGAAATAGCTGGGTGTCTTTGTCAATATAGGCAAATACTTCTTCAATCAGATATTCCCAAAGGTGGTCATGATTAAACTGTAAGACAGATTGTTTGGATTGAGCAAGAGAACGGTTCAAATGCTTTGTTTGTAAAGCAATAAGTTGAAGAGCTGCAGGCCATCCCTCAACATAAGTTCTGAGTTCCCGAACGGTTTCCGGATCGAATTCACCAGCAATGATCTGACTAAAAAAACGCCTTGTTTCATCTTCATCAAAAGCGAGCATTTCACTATCGATTTCTATAAGTGAATTCCGGATACGGAGGTTTGCGATACCAAGTGGAGGATTAGACCTGCTGGTGACAACTACCGTAATATTTTGGGGCATGTGCTTAATAAAAAACCGAACGGTTTCATGAATTTGTTCGTCATCGATTGAATGATAGTCATCAAGAACTACATAACAATCCTGAGATATACCGTCAATTTCGTTAAAGAGTTCAGCAAATAAAGACGACATGGATGAATACTGATTACGCTCAGCCAGAGTGACACTATTCGGGCACCCATTGTTTGTCGCAATATTGATAGCCTGGATGAAGTAATTGATAAAACGAAAACAATCGTTATCTTCATTATCAATATTGTACCAACCGACAGATGAGACATCTGCTAGCCATTGGGAGACCATGGTCGTTTTACCATAACCGGCCGGAGAATGGAATAAAGCCAATTTGTAATTAGCAGCCGATGCTAATACATTAAGGACCTTAGGCCTGGATATAGCATTATGTAAGCGACTTGGACGAGTTAATTTAGAAGGTATAAGCATAATACAAATACTATATTTCTATTAATGAATTTAATAATTGTGCTACTTGTTTTTGTTTGATTTCAATATAAGAATGAATATTTTTGTCGAATGTCTCATTAATATTGATATTAAGCAATTTATTTTGCTTATCATCCTATATTTATGAAATTTATGTTGACTGCATTAACAAATATAAGAATGTCTTTTCCTGAACCTTACTTTATTAATACTTCTGTTTAAATATATTCTACGCCCTGCTTACTCCTACCAAAATTCAATTCAACGGGATGATGTTTCATTGCTAAAGACTGTGCAGGATAAGCATGATGAATTAAAAAACGGTGAGATAGTAATGAAAGGATCACAAATTAATAACTTTGATTCGGAAGCTTTTAAGGAAAAAGTAAAGCTTCATATGAATTCAACGTATGCACATAGTTTAGACATGGCAACACCCAAAGCATGGTATCTGGCCATGGCAAGGGCGCTGTCAGACATGACAACTCTTAATTTAGTTAATACTGAAAACGATGAACGTATAAATAGCACGAAAAGCTTGAACTATTTGTCATTAGAATTTTTGATTGGTCGTTTGACCGGGAACAATCTGATTAATATGGGATTATATTCTCAGGTGAGAACTGCCATGGATGAACTTGGACAGAGCCTGACTGATCTTTTGGAAGAAGAACGCGACCCTTCTTTAGGTAATGGTGGGCTGGGGCGATTGGCGGCATGTTTTATGGATTCTTGTGCCGCGCAGGAGTTTCCAACCGTTGGTTATGGTTTACATTATGAATACGGGCTTTTTAAACAATCAATTATTAATATGCGTCAGTATGAAAGTCCTGATCGATGGAAAGGGGAAGAAGGATACCCATGGGAGCGTCAGAGACTCGATCTCAGTCAGACTGTCGGTTTTTTTGGGCAGGTGGTTACAGAAATAGAGAACGGGTGTCAGAAACGGGTATGGAAACCAGCTATGACGGTTAAAGCGGTCGCATGGGATATACCTATCGTTGGTTATAGAAGTGATACGGTTTATCCACTTCGACTATGGGAGTGCCGGGCTCCGGAACCATTTTCTCTAGACAAATTCAATGATGGTTTCTATGTCAATGCTGAGTTGGATGCGATTGAAGCAAGTCGTCTGACGAAAGTTCTTTATCCCAATGATAATCATGAAAAGGGTAAAGAACTAAGACTGATGCAGCAGTATTTTCATAGTGCAGCCTCAGTTGCTGATATTTTACGACGGCATGAAAGTTCCGGCCATTCTCTGGAATCTTTACCAGATTATGAAACGATACAGTTAAATGATACTCATCCAACCATTTCTATCCCCGAATTAATGAGAATTTTAATTGATGAGAGGGATATGACTTGGGATAAGGCCTGGTGCATTTGTAGAAAAGTATTTGCTTATACCAATCACACACTGATGCCAGAAGCTCTGGAAACATGGGGTCAGGCATTGATTGAGAAATTATTACCCCGTCACATGGAATTGATTGCGGAAATTAACCAATATCTTCTGAACGAAGTGAATCAGCTTTGGCCCGGAGATAAAGAAAAGCAGGACGCTATGGCGGTCATTTCGTCTGATAAGAAGCCACTTGTCCGAATGGCGAATTTATGTGTGGCTGGGACTTATGCTGTTAATGGCGTGGCGGCAATGCATACGGAATTGCTTAAAACCGAGTTGTTTTCTGATTTTAATAAGCTTTATCCTGAACATATTAAAAATGTCACTAATGGTATAAGTCCCCGCCGGTGGTTAACCTTCTGTAATCCCAAACTGGCTGATTTAATCACGGATAAAATTGGTGACGTCTGGCAGACAAATCTGGAAAGTTTATCCGATTTAGTTCCATTTGCTGATGATACCGGATTCCAATCTGATTATATGGCTATCAAACGGGCAAATAAATTACGTTTGGCTGAGTGGGTAAAATCGCATTTAAATCTGCAAATAAACCCGGAAGCAATATTTGATGTTCAAATCAAAAGGCTTCATGAATACAAAAGGCAGCATCTGAACCTTTTACATATCCTCTCTTTGTATTATCGAATTCTTAATGACCCACAGTTTGATATGCATCCAAGAGTCGTTTTTTTTGCAGCGAAAGCGGCTCCGGGATATAAGTTAGCAAAAGAAATTATTTTTGCGATTAATCAGGTGGCAGATACGATTAATCAGGACCCTAGAGTCAATCATAAACTCAAAGTGGTATTTATTCCTGATTACCGGGTTAGTCTTGCTGAAATCATTATTCCTGCTGCCGATATTTCCGAACAAATCTCCACTGCGGGTAAAGAAGCATCAGGTACCGGGAATATGAAGCTGGCTCTAAATGGAGCATTAACCATTGGTACAATGGATGGAGCAAATGTTGAAATCAGGGAAGAAGTTGGTGACGAAAATATCTTTATCTTTGGGCTAAATGTCAATGAAGTGAACGCGTTATTAAAAACAGATTATCAGCCGGAGAAATACTACCAATCCGATCCATTACTTAAAGCGTGTCTGGATTTACTGAATTCGGATACATTCACTCCCGGACACCCAACTCGTTTAAAACCAGTATACGATACATTACTATCTGGTGGAGACCCTTATTTGTGTTTGGCTGATTTTTCATCGTATGTTGAGATGCAGCAAAAAGCTGAAGAGCAATATAAAGACAAGGCAGGGTGGGCACATAAAGCGATTCTTAATACGGCACTCGTTGGTAAATTCAGCTCGGATCGTTCTATCCGGGATTATGTTGAGAACATTTGGCATCTAAAAGCGGTTAACCGCTGATTTAGCCTTTTTCATAGCCGGAACTTTTTTACGGCTATGAAATGATTGTTTAGTTCTTAGGGTCTGTTGATCTTTGGTGATGGTTTTTGCAGCGAGTTGATGGTGATTTAGGCAAAGAGGGGCATGTGAAGTGTAGTCATCTACATGAATCATGACCCAACGCTGAATAAATCACCATCAAACGCTGCCCGAAGGGTCCATCTGAACTGGCTTTGCTCTTTGTTGCAGGCCATTTGCTTAGAATAACTAAGCTACATGCCCTGCGCCGCGATCAAAACCCGTTCAGAGTGAACAAAAATCGACCACAAAAGGTCAACAGACCCTAGATAGTTAATGCCTTTGGAGCGAAAAATGATAACAAAATCAGTGCTACACCAGGTTGCTGAAAAGGCCGGTATTTTAAACAGCTATGTTGATGCATGGGGAAAAAAAGTTTCAGTATCAGATGAAATATTATGTCAGTTATTAACCATCATGGGGCATGATACTACGACCGACTCAGGTCTTATTCATTCAATGACCGACCAATGCGCCCCCGTTTCTGTGGACCCTGTGACAGTCGTGAAAGGAAGCGATAACCCAGTAAATATAAAAATTGTTTTGGGTAAACAATCCCTGATTGATTTTACTTGGCATCTAAATACAGAACAAGGTGATAGGATCGAAGGTCGTATTATCTCCGATATTTTATATGATAACCGCAGTACGGATGGTACTGTGATCATACGTATTCAAAAATTACCTCATGGATATCATCAGCTCTTCATTTCGGATCGTGACCGTCAAGATGTTTCTTCAGGCATGATTATTGTTACGCCTTTGTCGTGCTATAAGCAACCGGAATTACTCGGCGGTAAAAAATTGTGGGGGATCAGTACTCAGTTATATTCGCTTAAGAGCAGAGCAAACTGGGGAATTGGTGATTTCGGTGACTTAAAGCAGTTAGTTGTTGAAGCCGCTGAAAAGGGGGCCGATTATGTGGGCGTTAACCCTATGCATGCTTTATTTCCCTCCTGGCCGGAAAACGCAAGCCCTTACAGCCCTTCTTCCCGCTATTGGTTAAACATATTATACATTGATGTTTGCTCGGTACCTGAGTTTGTATTGAGCCATCAGGCACAGGCACTGGTTGGAGAAATGGAATTTCAGAGTAGGCTGAAAGCTTTGAGAGATTTAAAGTGGGTCGATTATACCGAAGTTCTTTCGACCAAATTGACAGTGTTATCTCTATTATACAAAGAATTTAAATCGCGTCATTTGGACAATAATACCGACCGGGCTAAAGTGTTTCTTCAATTCGTTGACCAGGGCGGTGAGAGTTTGAGAAACATGGCCTTATTTGATGTATTGTGTGTATCGTTGAAAAAACATGATGCTCTGGGATGGGCTTCTTTTCCTCCGGAGTTTCAGAATTGCAATAGTGATGAAGTGTTCCGGTTTGCCCAAGAGAACGATGATTCCATTCAGTTCAATATGTACTTACAATGGATTGCGGATAACCAATTTCATGAAGTTCAGGAAATGGCCAAAGATAAAGGCATGGCAATTGGTGTTTACCGTGACTTGGCTGTTGGTGTTAGTAAATATGGAGCCGATACCTGGGTGGATGAACAGATTTTGGTCAAGGAAGCCAGTATTGGTGCGCCTCCGGATATATTAGGTCCATTAGGGCAAAATTGGGGGTTACCGCCATTTTCTCCTCAGAAATTAAGAGAAAACAGGTATAAGCCATTTATTGAACTCCTTCGGGCAAATATGAAACATTGTGGAGCATTGAGAATTGATCATGTCCTTGGGCTATTGCGTTTATGGTGGATACCGGAAGGTAATAAGGCAAAAGAAGGTGCATATGTAACTTACCGTATTGAGGAATTACTGGGGATACTGGCTTTAGAATCACACAGAAATCAGTGTACTATTATTGGTGAAGATTTGGGAACTGTCCCCGCTGAAATGACGAGTATTTTGGCTGAGTATGGTATTTATTCCTATAAAGTATTCTTTTTTGAACGAAATAAAAACGGAGTGTATCGCCTGCCGGCAAATTATCCATCACAATCAATGGCGACAATATGCACACACGATATGCCGACATTGAGTGGCTTCTGGGAAGGCAGCGATTTGTATTTGGGCCAAAAGCTCGGGTTGTATCCGGATGCCGGACTTTTTAAGAGATTGCTGAATGATCGTGAGCGAATCAGAAAAGGACTTTTAAACCTGTTGAGAGACAGCGATTCTGAAGCGGTCTTATCGGATACTGATGAGTCTGGCAGTGTGTCTATGTCCCCAAATTTAAGTGAATTTATTCAGACTTATGCAGCTTCATGTAATTCAGAATTTTTTAGTATGCAGATTGAAGATTGGTTAAATATGAGTGATCCGGTAAATGTGCCCGGGACGGTTGATCAATACCCTAACTGGCGAAGAAAATTATGTGCAGATGTCGAAGATGTTTTCTATATCCCTTCTGTATGTCGCCTGACAGAAAGAGTCAATAAAGTTCGAGCAAACCTCAAATTATAATCTTGTTTTCATTTCTAAAAATCATCGTTTGTTAACACAGCGATGATTTTTTATCATTTGATAGTACCTCAATAGTGTGGTGCTGTGGCCAACCGACTACCATAAAATCAATTCTCAGAGAGAGGCAATGGGGTTAATGGATGGTTGAATATCTATCTAGATAAATAAAGAGGTTAAAGGTAATCGATACTGGATAGGTAAAAAGCGGGTCAGGGATTAAAATTCAATAATTTGACCCGAATATCGCTAGTGTATTAATTGGTTTTCATTTTAACAAGGAGGGACTCTCGGTTATTCGTATTCAACTGAATCGAAATCAACACCATTTTCCGGATAAAGACGACGACAGGCTTCACCAGTGCTGTGAAATAAATGGCATCGGTTAGGTTCTATACCTATTGAGTAATGTTCGCCTGGGTTGACGTCCAGTGTATCCGCAGCCCGGTAGATCACATTCGCATCGGCATTATCCAAAGTAAGGTAAACCTGAGTCTCGTTACCTAATTTTTCTACAATCTGTACTTTTCCCGAAATAGTCACAGATGAGCTGTCAGCACTAATCAGGTGTTCCGGTCTGATACCCAGAGACATTCGGGAACCTTTGGTAATTTTTTCCCCTTTTACCGGGATCCAAAATGCAGATCCGTTAGATAATTGCACCATGACTTTTTCTTCCTCTACTTCTTCAATATGAACAGACATAAAATTCATTTTGGGAGAACCTATAAAGCCAGCAACAAAACGGTTTTTGGGGTAGTGGTAAAGCTCTAGCGGCTGTCCGACCTGAGAAATGGAACCTCCATCGAGAACAACAATTTTGTCTGCCATTGTCATTGCCTCAACTTGATCATGGGTAACATAAATCATTGTGCAGCCCAGTTGCCTTTGCAATTTAGTAATTTCGCTGCGCATATTTACCCTTAATGCAGCATCGAGATTGGATAGGGGCTCATCGAGCAGAAATACGTTAGGTCGTGACACTAACGTCCGTCCTATTGCAACACGTTGTCTTTGGCCACCAGACAGTGCTTTAGGCTGACGTTCCAGTAAATGTCCGAGCTGAAGGATTTCGGCCGCTTCTGTGACTCTTTTATGAATTTCTTTCTTATCTGCTTTTGCCAGTTTGAGTCCGAAAGACATATTGTCATAGAGATTTAAATGAGGATATAAAGCGTAAGACTGAAACACCATTCCCACACCTCTCTTTGATGGTTCGATGTCATTCACCCGCTGTTCTCCGATATAAAGATCACCAGATGTAATATCCTCTAAACCTGCAATGCAACGAAGTAGAGTTGATTTGCCGCATCCTGATGGTCCGACGAAGACAACAAATTCGCCATCTTTGATCTCTAAGTTGATATTTTCAGAAATCATTTGGTCACCGTAAGCTTTACATACATTTTTCAATGTGACATTTGCCATGCAGCTGGTCCTCAATTCTTTAAATTAATTTTTGTGACTTTTATCTTATTCGAATGATTCTTACATTAATATATAAAATGAGATTGAGATAAAACGAATAAATATAAATCAATTTTTTCTACGTGGTAAATTTAATAGCAACTGAAAATAAAGAATGTGCCATTTCTTAATAATATCATTATGAAAAGAATGGATGAAATATGCATCCTCCTTTCTGGTTATTTTCTGGGGGGATAGTTAAGTATGAGTACAAATAATGAGAGTAATATCATGGCTATAAATCATTTAATGATGAAATATACAGTGGCATTTTTTGTGATTTTAAATGTTACCTTGTATAAAAAAACAATAAGTGAGCGGATATACTGACATTAATGTTGATGAATATCACGAAAATGATTTTTTACTGTAGGGGCGTAGATATAAGGATGAGGAGGAAATGGAAATTATTTTCCATTATAGGGGCATGTTGTTTTATGAAGATGCTTTGTTTGCCTAAACCAAGGATGTAAGTTGATTAGTTAAATTCCCCTTCTGAACTGAAAAGCGTTCTCTTTAACAGCATGTCAGATGGATTTCCGATCCGTTTCGGACTAGCCCTACGTATGTAATTATTTTAAAAATAAGGATACTAAAATGAAGAAACCTTTAAAAACCATCTCGTTATGCACAATGGTTGCTCTTGGCGTAATGAGTGCTGTCAGTTCGGCAAATGCAAAAATTCAAGAAGGTCAGCTCACAATCTGGATTAATGGTGATAAGGGATATAATGGCTTAGCTGAAGTTGGTAAGAAATTTGAAGAAGAAACAGGAATCCCGGTTACTGTTCTTCATCCGGATGGATTACAGGATAAATTCCCTCAAACGGCATCAACCGGCGATGGTCCGGATATCGTTTTCTGGGCGCATGACCGCTTTGGTGGTTATGCCGAGGCAGGGTTGCTTACTGAGATTCATCCTTCTAAGGCTTTAAAAAGTAAAATGGTTGATTTTGCATGGGATGCTGTCAAATATAAAGGCAAATACATTGGGTATCCGATCGCTGTTGAGTCTCTTTCTTTAATCTACAATAAAGATTTAGTGCCTAATCCACCCAAAAACTGGGAAGATATTGCAAAAATTGACGCCAAACTCAAAAAACAAAATAAAAAAGCCATTATGTGGAATTTGAAAGAACCGTATTTTACCTGGCCTCTACTAGCGGCTGATGGGGGATACGCATTCAAATATTCTAAACAGACAGGCTACGATGTAAAAAATATCGGAGTCGATAACTCTGGTGTAAAAAAAGCAGCAACTTTCCTGAAAGGACTGGTAGACAAAGGCGTTATTTCGCCTGATATGGATTATGCCGTATCCGAATCTTCCTTTAATAAGGGTCAGGTTGCTATGACAATCAATGGTCCCTGGAGCTGGGGAAACATTGAAAAGTCAGGAATTCATTATGGCGTAACAGTATTGCCGAAATTTAACGGTCAATCCTCGAAACCGTTTGTTGGTGTCTTGTCAGCCGGTATTAGCACTGCATCTCCAAATAAAGATCTGGCTGTTGAATTTATTGAAAACTATTTACTGACAGATCAGGGGTTAAAAGAAGTCAATGATGATAAGCCTCTTGGTGCGGTCGCATTAAAATCTTTCCAAAAACAACTTGCACAAGATCCAAGAATTGCAGCAACAATGGCTAACGCGCTTCATGGTGAAATCATGCCAAATATTCCACAGATGAATGCATTTTGGAGTTCTGTTAAAAATGCAATTATCAATGTGGTTGATGGACGTCAGTCTGTTGACTCAGCATTCGCAGACGCGAAAAAACAGATTGCTCATTAATTTATAAGAGAATCGTTTCAGGTTGCTTCTTTTTGCTTTTCCAAATGGGTGAAGTGACCTGAAACAAAAAATTGGTATTGATTTTACAAAGACAAATTAGGACTGAGATTTTATGCAGTTAGCTCAGAGAATGGACAATAATTCTTTTGGGTCCTTCCTTAAGAATAAAATGAAAGTGATAAAATGGATTGTGCTGATCGCTATCGGCATTCTTAACGGGTATGCATCTATTTTGATGTATTCTCGGGGAGAAATTGCATTTGCACTATTGACTATAGTCATGACCGCTCTTGCATTGTACATTTTCGGAAGTGCGAAAACCTATGTGCATCGCTATATTTATCCAGGTCTGGCAGGGATGATTTTATTTATTCTATTCCCCCTTATGTATACTGTCGGACTTTCTTTTACGAACTATAGCGCTAAGAACCAGTTGACCTTACCAAGAGTCCAGTCGGTATTACTTGAGCAAACGTTTCAAAGTGGAAAAGATTATTCCTTTGATCTTTACCAATATCAAAATGGATATCGGATCGTAGTTCGTGATAATGATAACTACCTGTCAACGCCGGTTTTTTTCTTCGATAAAGTTTCAGATACTTTGCCTTTATCCAAATTAGATTCTCTGAATGGTATGAAAAAAGAGCCTTTAAAATCGATCATTCTTTACCGCCATGTTCTTGGAAAACTGAATTTAGTTAAGTCGGAGAAAGAAACGATAAGAATGAATGGCTTGAGGAAATTTTCAGCCATTATGCCGTTGTATACGCTTAAAAAAGATGGTGCTACATTAATTAATAATAAATTAAATCAATTACTTAAACCAAACATGAAAACGGGCTTTTACCAACCTGTTAATTCTGATGGTCAGTTTTTCGGCGATCCGGTATCACCGGGATTTATTGTTAAGATCGGAACACGGAATTTTGAACGTGTCTGGAAAGATGATGGAATCAAAGAACCATTTATCAGTATTTTCATATGGACCATCGTGTTTTCTGCTGCCACAGTAGTTTTAACCCTAATCATCGGGCTGGTGCTGGCCAGTGTTGTTCAGTGGGAAGAATTAAGAGGACGTGCTATTTACCGGGTGTTGCTTATCCTGCCGTATGCGGTTCCTGCTTTTATATCAATATTAATCTTTAAGGGGTTATTTAATCAGAGTTTTGGTGAAATCAATATGGTTCTGAGTGCTTTGTTCGGAATTAAACCTGGTTGGTTTTCAGATCCACTGATGGCCCGGATCATGGTTATTACGGTTAATACCTGGCTGGGATTTCCTTATATGATGATATTATGCATGGGTTTATTAAAAGCCATTCCCAATGACTTATATGAAGCGTCAGCCATTGATGGTGCCGGGCCGTTTTACAACTTTACAAAAATAACTGTGCCACTGATGATTAAACCATTGACGCCATTATTGATTGCTAGTTTTGCTTTTAACTTCAATAATTTTGTCATGATCTATCTGCTAACGTCCGGAGGACCGAATATGATAGGAACCACTGAACCAGCAGGATATACCGATTTACTGGTGAGTTATACCTATCGAATTGCATTTGAAGGCAGTGGAGGCCGTGATTTCGGATTAGCCAGTGCTATCGCGACATTGATTTTCTTATTGGTAGGGGCTCTGGCTCTGATAAACCTTCGCTTTGCCCGTGTAGAACAAGACTGAGGAGAACCACAATGGCTATGGTACAAGGAAAAAATTTGAAGTATCGCGTGTGGGCGGCTCATCTGGGATTATGGGCATTTTTATCCCTGATTATTTTCCCCCTGTTAATGATTGTTGCGATATCTTTCCGTGAAGGTAATTTCTCAACAGGAAGCCTGATTCCGGAACACCCTTCTCTGGAGCATTGGAAACTTGCATTTGGTTTTCCGGTGGTTAATGCCGATGGTACGGTAACCCCACCGCCATTTCCGGTTCTGACCTGGTTATGGAATTCGATAAAAGTGGCATCGATTGCATCGGTATTGATCGTGGCCTTGTCTACCACATCTGCCTATGCGTTTGCCCGGCTTAAATTCGGTGGGAAAAGCATTATTCTAAAAGCCATGATGATTTTCCAGATGTTTCCGGCAGTACTGGCCTTGGTGGCAATTTATGCATTGTTCGACAAATTAGGGCAATATGTGCCGTTTCTCGGACTGAATACACATGGTGGACTTATCTTTTCCTATTTGGGTGGCATTGCATTGCATGTCTGGACGATTAAAGGGTATTTCGAAACGATTGATAATTCATTGGAAGAAGCTGCTGCACTCGATGGCGCAACGCCCTGGCAGGCATTTCGTCTGGTATTACTGCCATTATCTGTGCCAATTCTGGCGGTAGTGTTTATCTTGTCATTTATTATGGTCGTCGGAGAAGTACCGGTAGCTTCACTTCTTTTATCTGATATTAACAAATACACGCTGGCTGTTGGGATGCAGCAATATTTGTACCCTCAAAACTACTTATGGGGTGATTTTGCTGCTGCTGCTGTTTTATCTGCCTTGCCAATTACCGTTGTTTTTTTACTGGCTCAGCGCTGGCTTGTCGGAGGGCTGACCGCTGGTGGTGTAAAAGGGTAAACGTGAGTTGGTATTTCTTGTCCGTTTGTTTTTCATTACTTTGCGCTGCATATAAAGCAGCGTTTTTTTTATCTGTTACTGCAGAAATTATCTGGGGGCGTACCTCTGAGGAGGATGCAACCATTCCGATAGTTGAGTATTTTATCTAAAAACTATAATTGATAATAACGTGATTTGCTTATGAAAAAGATACCTTCTTACCTATGGCTTGCATGCTTAGCAACTCAGGTACAGGCAGCAACACTGACGGTGTCTGCCGGTGATACACATCAGATGCGAGAGCTGCAAAACCGTGAACCCTTAATGATTCATCTGAAAAAACAAAACTACCAAATTCAAGTTCTTGAGCAGGATGGACAATGCCCTCCACCAGCCAGACAGAAATTCAAATTTAACACGCCATTATATGTTGGATGCAATACCCCTGGGTTGTTTCACGCTAAGATCCGTTTTCCCGGGGAGTACGCATTCATCTACGATGAACACAACCACACAATTAAAGTAAAAAGGCAACCTGCCACAACGGATAAAGCCCGTTTTACCCGTCCTTTGCCTGATGTGCAATGCCCGGTATATACCAACAAACCGGTCCGTATTGATTTGGGTAATACGTTTGCCGATGGAACGGTGCTACGCGATGCGTTTAGTCATCAGGTTGTGACAGTTAAAGACAGACATGTTTTGGTTACGCCTTCCCCTGAGAGCCATGGTTTGGTTCTTCTCGAACCTGTCGATCGTGCTGTCGATGAATTTCGAGAGGAGCATCATTCATTGGTTTGGCGAAATGCGAACATTTATTTTGTCTTGATAGACCGGTTCGCTAACGGTGATAAGAGCAACGACCATGCTTATGGACGACATTCTGATGGGAAAGACGAAATAGGAACATTTCATGGCGGAGATCTTCAGGGCGTCATTAACCACCTTGATTATATTAAAAGTCTGGGGACGGATGCGATATGGTTATCATCCATCGTTGAACAAATCCACGGCTTTGTCGGAGGAGGGAAACGAGGTTCATTTCCGTTTTATGGCTACCACGGTTACTGGGCCAGAGACTTTACTAAAATTGATGCGAATTTAGGAACGGAAACAACATTAAAAACATTGGTTGATGAAGCCCATAAACGGGGAATAAAAGTGTTGTTGGATGTCGTTCTGAACCACGCGGGCTATGCCACATTATCGGATTTACAGGAAGACAAAGTCAGAGTCGTTCCGGATACCTCCCTGTTACCTGAGCGGTGGGGAGACTGGCAACCAAAAACCGGAGAAAATTGGCACACTTTCAATCAACTGATTGATTATAAAAGTAAGAACTGGTCACAGTGGTGGGGTGGAGACTGGGTCAGAGCTGGTTTGCCAGGCTATCCTCAGCCGGGGTCAACGGATCAAACTCTTTCTTTATCCGGCCTACCGGATTTTCTCACCGAATCGGAAAAACACGTCACGCCACCTGAGTGGCTTTTACATAATCCCGGAACCAGGGTTGTGACTAAAAAAGGGTATACCGTGTCCGATTATTTAATTGAGTGGCAGAGTGACTGGGTTAAGAGGTTTGGTATAGATGGGTTTCGGGTCGATACGGTTAAACATGTCAATGGCGATGTCTGGAAACGGCTGAAATCCGCAGCAACCGCTAAGTTACGGCAATTTCATCAGGCCCGTCATGATAACGTAACACGTCCTTTTTGGATGATGGGCGAAGTCTGGGGGATGGGACCGTCAAAAAGTCCGGATTATAACAATGGCTTCGATGCGTTGCTTAATTTTGATTTTCAGCACAGTGTTGCGAAAGGTGCGGCTTGTCTGAGTTATATGGACGATATTTATCGGTTTTATTCAGATTCGCTTCATGAGAAAAACAAGCTGAATCCGGTGAGTTACATTTCTTCTCATGACACTGAGTTGTTCTTCAGCCGGTATCTGAATTTTGATATGCAGAAAGGAGTAGCAGCAGCGCTTCTGCTGAGTCCGGGCGCCGTTCAGGTGTTTTATGGTGATGAAGTGGCACGAGATATCGGACCTTATCCTAAAGATGATTTCCAACAGGGAACCCGGTCAGATATGGTTTGGAATCTGGATGAAAAAAGACAGTCTCTTTTACACTTTTGGCGCACATTAGGCCAGTTCAGACATCGCCACCCTTCCGTTGGGAGCGGTATTCATCTGGATTTACCCAACAAAAGCGCTTATGTGTTTTCAAGAACATCAGGAAAAGACAAAGTCGTTGTGGCTTACTTTGGCCATTATCAGAAATAATCCATTTTACATTTTATTTTCATTAATTCTCTGAGTTGTTGACAGACGACTCGGAAATTAATGTCAGGTCTGGTTTAAAAAGAGTAATCTTGCCATGAAAATAAAATCAATAAGAACTAAAATAGCACTTGCCGCAGGTTTTTGTTTAATTATTACTTCAATCATTTTGGTTGGATATAATGTATATTCATCCCACATTTCTCAGAAAACAGTGTCAAAGCGTTCGTCTGAAATAATTAAGCGAGAAGTCCTGGAAAAATTACAATATAAAGCAATCGAGTCAGCAAAGTCGATTAACCTCCAGATTGAAAAAGGGTTAGAATCGGCGAAATCGGTCTCAACGTCTATTTCAGCGATAAAATCATATTATGCTAATGACTTTTTTCATGTTTTAAACCGGAAGGTAATTAATAATCTCCTGGAAGCAGTACTAAATAATAACTCACACCTTCATGGTACTTATAGTGGTTGGGAGCCCAATGCATTTGACGGTAATGATGCGGATATCGAATCTGGTCGGAACGATAGCGATAAAAGTGGTCGTTATGTTCCATATATAACCAGAAACCAGAAGGGACACCCTGTTATACATCCACTGAACGGATATGACTCTTCTGGAAAATATGTCAATGGGCTGATGAAAAATGCCTGGTATCAGATTCCTCAAAAAACCGGTAAAGAAGTGGTTACTGCCCCGATACCTTATCAGTTTCAGGGGAAACGGTTATGGCTTGCCAGTATGTCTGTGCCTATTTTGGTAAAAGGGAAATTCGTTGGTGTTGCCGGTACGGATTTTAACTTAGATTACGTTCAGAATCTGGCAGTAAAAGCTTCTCAGGGTATTTATAACGGGAAAAGTCATGTGGTTATCTCGACCGATAAAGGTTTGGTGGTTGCTGATAGCCAAAATGCGAAAAATATCGGGCAATCAGTCAGACAGATATACAATGACAAATCGTTTCAAAGCCTTTACTCATCGCTGAGTAATGACGCACGTATAGATGATGAAAATTCTCATTTTTACCGGGTATTAGTGCCTATTTCATTTGGTGATTCCGGCGTTCGCTGGTTCATTACGCTGGAAGTCAGTAAAGCGTTGGTTCTGAATAACTTATACCAGTTAAATGAAGAATTGGCCGGGCAGGCTGTTAAAAATATTCTGAATCAGATAGCGATTGGTGTATCGATGACCATCGTTGCCTTACTGGGTATCCTCTATTTTTCGGATAAATTGTCCCGGCCGATATTGTCTTCTGTCAAAATGGCGCAAATGGTTTCCAAAGGCCGGTTTGACTCAAGGTTGGGCCACGTGTCATCGGACGAAATAGGGCAACTATCTGAAGCGTTAGATGAGATGGCTATTTCACTTCAGAAACAGGCTAAAGCAGCCGAAACGGTAGCTCAGGGTGATTTGACGATTGATATCGAGCTGGCATCCGAACAAGATCAACTGGGACTTGCACTGAAGAAAATGGTAGAGGATCTCAGTGAATTGATACAGCATATTTCAACCCGGTCAGGAGTGATTGCAGAAAATGCTGCCCAAATATCAGGTTTAAGCCATACTCTGGCCAGTGGCGCGACGACATCGGCTTCGTCTGTAACTGAAATAAATTCAACGATCAGTCATATTGCTCAACAAATCCGAAGCAGTTCTGAAGATGCCCGTCATGTCAGTCATCTTTCTGGCGTCAGTAATACTTATGCTGTTACCGCAAGCGAGATTATGAATGAACTAAGCGGTGCTATGGTGGAAATTGAGTCTTCAGGTAATGATATTAATGCGATTATTAGTTCAATCGAAGGTATTGCTGAGCAGACGAATTTGCTGGCATTGAACGCTGCTATAGAAGCCGCCCGGGCCGGTGAAGCAGGCCGGGGATTTGCCGTTGTCGCTGAAGAAGTACGAAACCTTGCGGTACGATGTGCTAATGCTGTTCAGGAAACATCGGCACTAATTAAAAACTCTGCCACAAGAACAAAACGAGGCATTGAGCTGACAGACAAAGCAACACAATCACTACAAGATATCGTGAATAACGTTAGTTCAGTTTCGACATTGATGGAAAAAATTGCACAGGCGTCAACGGAGCAGTCGGTTGGTGCGGAGCAGGTGTCCGAAGGTATTAATCAGATTGACAGTGTGACTCATGGTAACCGGAGTAATTCGGAGTTATGTGCCAGTGCCGCAGAATTATTGACGAAGGAATCTTCTGAACTGGCCGGTTTAGTGAAAAAATTCCGGTTATAATACCTTTGCTTTCAAATTAGAGCCTTGTTTCAAGCGCAGACAAATCTCACTGAATATCGCATCTTCAGGTCGCTTGAGTATGAATGTTTAGTTAGCTAAAAATTCATTAATTTCAGTACAGTACAATTAAATATTATACCCAGATTTCGTAAAGTAATTTGGGTATTATCCTTATTGTGTGGAAAAGTTTTTGGTTATATTTAAATAGTTCAATGCATTATTAAAAATAACCTCTCTGAAACTGTATTTAAAATTTGTTATTGGGAACAAAATTAATTTATTAAAATATGAGATGAATAACAGTTTTTATTTTTAGTTTGTCCGGATATCTTATTCTCATCCTTAATTTAGTGACAAAGATAACAAAATTATTTTTAGTTCGATTATCTCCTCCTTATCTCTCACCCCTTAATTAATCTTCTGTGGATGAAGTCATTATTAATCATTTTTCTTAAGCTATTTATCGGTGAAACAAAATAAAACAGGGTTTATTCCCTGGCTTACCTCACTCGGCTTATTGTTACTTTTTTTCGGTAATTTTAAAGCTAAGAAGTGAAAAATAATAATGAATCGTTTAGGAGTAACGATATGAATAAACTAAGCGTAATTGCTGTGGCAGTTTCTTCTGCTTTGATTTCTGCATCTGCTTTTGCTGATGTCGATTTTCATGGATACATGCGTGCAGGTGTTGGTATGAGTCCTGATGGCGGGGGTCAGATTACTTATAACAAAAACAAAATCGGTCGTCTGGGCAACGAAGGTGATGCTTATGGTGAAGTGGAACTCGGCAAGGAAGTTTACAATGAAAGCGGGAAAACGTTTTATGTCGATACTATGTTTGCAATGAGCTCAAATGGATCTAATGACTGGGAAGGAACCGGCACGAATTGTGGTGTTGCTGCCGGTAACGAGTGTGTTTCGGATGCGGAATTTGCCTTCCGTCAATACAATGTGAAAGCGAAAGGTTTGCTGAATTTTGCACCGGAAGCGACGTTGTGGGCCGGTAAACGTTATTATCAACGTCATGATATACATATTAGTGATATGTATTACTGGAATATTTCAGGTGCCGGAGCCGGTATTGAGGGTATCGAAACCGGTCCTGGTAAATTATCACTGGCCTGGGTACGAAACGACCGTAATGACAATTTCAATAATGGTTCCGGCTCCGGTGATACGCCAGATACCGGTAATGATGGAATGCTGAATGTTAATACTTTTGATGCACGCTATGCTGGCATTCCTCTTTGGTCAAAAGCGAACCTGGAAGTTGGTATTGATTATGCCTATGTGAATCCGACTGATTCTGCGTCTGATGCAGCAAAAGATGCCGAAAATGGGGTGATGTTCACCGCAGAGCTGACTCAGGGTTTGGATAATGGGTTTAACAAAACAGTTCTTCAGTATGGTACTGAAGGGTATTCAAAGAACTTTGCGTTTTATGGTGATGGAAGCTGGTATGGGGCAGAGGCGAAAGACGATGCTTACGGTTACCGTTTAATTAACTGGGGTGTTGCCGGTTTCAGTGACAGTGTTGAAGTCGGTCACCAGCTTGTTTATGGTGTTGGTAAAGAAATGTGGGGCACCATGGATCGTTGGAAAACCATGTCTGCTGTTATCAGACCGGTATATAAATGGGATGAAAACCACAAAAGTATCCTGGAGTTAGGTTACTCTGTGGATGACAACGATGGCGCGAAAACAAAACTGGGTAAGGTAACGGTTGCTCAGGCATGGTGTGCAGGATCCAGTTTCTGGGCCCGTCCTGAGATTCGTTTGTATGCGACATACTTTAAATATGATGATGACAGTAACAGTACGCCTTTTGACAGTGGAAAAGACGACGATACCATGCAATTTGGGGTTCAGGTGGAAGCCTGGTTCTAAGTATTTTCATCGTATCAGCATAGCCAGCATGTCTGGCTATGTGACACCCGGTTAGCCTGTGAATAACCCCCTTCATGTTATCTGGGTGTCATTGTTTAATGTAATACCACCATAGGAATAATGACAATGAATAAGTGGATTACCGCGGTATTGATTCCCTTGCTGATAGCCGGATGTACCGAAACGAAAACTTTATCGCTAGCTTCAGAACAAAGTGACCAGGCGACAGCGAATGTTGCCGACCTGTCTTGGACGAAACTTGATATCCCCGGACAGGTGCAGTTTAATATTGATCAATCCAGTCAGTTACTTTTAAATGACAAAAGTTCGGGGCCCGTCGCCGGTTTTGTTCTTCCCGGAGATAAAGGGAGTCTTGATGTTCGTTTAGAAACATTTGTCAGTAAAGAAATGACGTTCTATGCCCCTGAGGTTTTTGTGCTGAATGCACAAAATCAAATTGTTATCAGTAAATCTTTTAAGGATTTTAAATATGTTCCGGCGAAATTTTTTGATGACGATAAATTTGTCCTGACATTCACTGTTATACCTGATAGTAACAGACAAAAGCTCAGGTTATTAATTTTTACATCTTCCGAAGATCTGAAAGGGCAGACGCCTATCCTCCATCCGGCGAAAGCTTTTGCCAGAGCAAGGCATACGGTTGAACCGGATATTGATGACCCCTTAGCAAAACATGTCCCTTACGGGCATTTCCGGTTGGCGGTGAATACCAACAAAGTAGCAACTGACCGTGTGATGCAGAGTACCGATAACGTGCCGTCCGGTGCGAATCTTGGTAGTTTCTATAAAAAAGAAATTCGCAAAGCCGTTGAAGCGGGTAATATTTCTAAAGCACTTTCATTGTTAGAGGAAGCCAAAAAATTCAATGTGGAAGGGGCTAAGGAAACCTTTATTGAATCGGTAAACAACAGTCGGTGAGCTGTTGGTGATGATGGTGTTTTGTTATTTGAACAGCAACAAAAGAGGGAAATTTTTTCCCTCTTTCCGGTGATTTTGCTCGTTTAGCGCTTATTTTTCAGATAGCGTTTGCGGCGTTCTTCTTTTCGTTTGGCTTTTTCTTCCGCTTTGCGGGCTTCTTCCTTTTCTACGTCAATGAGTTCCTGCGTGATCATCTCCGGTTTTTCCAGAGTGATTGCACCAATGGTGCCGGAACGCAGTTCATGCAGCAAAATTTCAGAGGCTTTATGCAAGTCGATACGGCCACCGGAGCGGAGCGCGCCGCGCTTACGGCCGATTTCTTCCATCCATTCGATATCCGACTGGGGATCCTCTTCGATTTGGTAACGGGCTTTCAGTAAGTCAGCATACTCCGCAGCGAGATACTCCACAGTATAAAAGGCGACTTCATCGTATTCCATAGCCGTGTCTTTGACGGCGCCGGTGGCCGCCAGACGAAAACCTGAGTGCGGGTTTGCCACTTTCGGCCATAAGATTCCAGGAGTATCCGACAATACAATACCGTTTTGTAGATTGATCCGCTGCTGGCGTCGGGTAACGGCCGGCTGGTTACCGGTTTGTGCAATCATTCTGCCTGCCAGACCATTGATAATGGTTGATTTCCCGACATTGGGGATGCCCATGATCATGGTGCGAATATTTTTACCAATTTCTTCGCGGTGCGGTGCCAGTTTTCGGCATAACTCCAGAATTTGCTGTACTTCGGAATTGTTTTGAGTGGTGATGGCAATGGCTTTTACCCCTTGCTCTTTTTCCAGATGTTCAATCCAGAGCTGAGTCATTTCGGGATCCGCCAGATCGCGTTTGTTTAACACCTTTACGACAGGCTTTTCACCACGTAACTCGGCGATCATTGGGTTCTCACTGCTGAAAGGAATACGCGCATCAAGGACTTCGATAATCACATCCACCTGAGGAATTGCATCTTCAATTTCCTTCCTTGCTTTGTGCATGTGACCGGGAAACCATTGAATTGTGTTGTTAACCATATTGAATCATATACCTTAATGATAATCTGAGTTTTTACGTACTACATAAAAACTCAGAGACCTTTATGAATTTGAATTGTGGTAATTGTACGGTAGATTGAGGATTGTATCCAACTAACCTCGGCATTGTATTCGGGAAATGACAAGTCGAAAGGTTCGAATTCCTTATATCCTCACCGGAACTATTACGCATGAGCTTAGGGCTTATTCATGCAGAATAATAGGCAGGGTTTTCTTATCGGACAGTCTCAGATAAGTTCCGGTTGCCGTTTTATCTTTAAAGCGAAGCTGAATTAACGCCGTGGTTATCCAATTCCGTTTCTGATTATCATATTTTCTTTCAACCCATTTCAGAATCTGAGGATGGGATGGGTCACGGCCGTTTTCTACCAATTCAATCGGCGTTTGGTATTTATCGTACCAGTAATGCCATCTGGTGTATCTCGCCTTAATAAAAGTGACAGGATAACGGTTTGCGATTTTGCCTGACCAAACCGGGAAAGCGCTGTGGAAAGCGGGCATTTGATATGGGGTTGTGGACAAATACTGTTTTCCGGCATCACTTAAATAGGGTGAAAATTCTTTCAACGTTAATGTGTTGGTGAAAGAACCAATTTCATCCAGTGCTCGCATGGCGTGGTTCGAGCATCGTCCGTGAGTGATTTCAAGACTCTGTTGAGATAGTGAGAAATTGGTTTCCGAATCCAATGTAAGATAAGGGGGCTTTTTCAAATCATCATAACAAGACTGATACATCTGATAAACGTCGTAATCGGTGAAATCGCCATTGATTTCTTCCTTGTCATTTCTGACCGGCGGATCTTGCAGATAAGGTTCGATTTTTTTCAGGTTAACTGCGCGTAACTTATCTTCCAGTTGCTTGAGCTTATCCGGAGTAAAAAAGTCCGGTAATGTCAGCATTTGCCCCGAATATTTATCAAAATGCAAGGTGTAAGAAAAACCTTCACAGTATGCCCCACAGCCTTCACCATCGATGGTAATAGATAGAAAATTCGTAAATTCTTTGGAACCGACGCTGTAGATAGACGTCCAGGGTGATTCATTTCTGTTGAATGGCGAGGTGGAGGGCTTTAAAAAATCGCGCCGTTTCACAGGTTTTTCGAAGATCATGAATTGTAACATCGTGTTTATTTTCGCTGCACTTCGCGGGTATTTTTTTGAAGAAACAAAAGGGAAAAAGGCATCTGACCTTTTAGGCAGTTGCAGGATCTCAACATGAAAATCGTGCGTGATTTCTTGTTTTGGTTGTTGGGCTGACGTGGGCAAAGAGCATGCCCACAGGCTTAAAAAGAGTATGAAAATACGAAATATCGACATCAAAACATTATCCTTATTATCTTATCCGCTTGATTACCGTTTCGGGGGGATGACTTCGGTGGTATACGTTGGCATTGGGGCGATGCCGCCCGGCATGCCACGGCATAATCCGGTATCTGAGATATTCGCCAGCAAGAATTTTTCACCATTATAAACCCAGCTTTTGAAGCTCCAACAATCTCCGACACCACGGCCTTTCATTTGCATATAAAGACTGCCATTGTCATAGACGTTCACATCTCCGATAACCTGATGCACGGTATAGGGCGGGGTCGGGCTCAGCACAAAGGCAACGCTGGCGGCATTGTAGGCCGCCATCCAGCACATACGAACTGCCAGTGCATGAGTATCATCCAACCGGGCGTATTCAATCGGTTCTCCATTATTCGGGAAATCACAATATTCATCAAACATCGGCTGTGTTGCCTTGAGTAATGTTTTATAGAGTGGATTTTGAGTATCGATCAACTGCGTTTCCTTATCTTGTACCGGGGATTGGTGAATCACAGGTTTTGATTTTTCGGGAAACACTTTTTCCAGGGAACGATTTCCTTTGGAAACCATTGCAGATGATGTTTTGACCCGCCCCTGCATTTCATCCATTTTCAGGAAAACTGCGGTCATACCGCGATCTGAGATCCGCCATAAAGACTGATTGAGAGTGATCACTATGTTGGCGTTGGACTTTGCGACTTTCAGCAATCCGTTGATCTGTGTTTTTGTCAGTGTGCCTTTTGGGCCCAATTTACCGAAGGAGTGCCCGTTGATGCTGAGCTGAGCTTGTTTAACGGCTTCTTCACTGTATTCAGAAATAAATCGCCCTGTAACCTGTGCCGCTGCGCCCGCGTTTCGGACCAGAAAAATGGCGCCGGGTTCAAAGTTTTCCTGTGACCCTTCTTTAGCATAGCCCGCCGCCCGGCATGTCCCGGTGTTATCACAGGCCAGATACCAGTCTTTATGTTGAAAAGTTTGCTTTTGCGTATTTGGTTCGCCTGCATAAACCGTAAAAGCTGGGAACAGGTTCAGAGAAAGCATGAAAAGCGTAGCGAATCGTTTCATAAGTCACTCATATCATTGTTAATGAGAAGCATAGTAATCAGGATGAGTGACAGATTCAAATGCGAAATGTTTTACTGTGTTTGTTTTGATTGGACCTGCGTGGTTGTGTGATAACTTGCGCTACTGCGAGGCTTTTATTTAAATTCTGAGCTATTTTTCTGTCAATTGAATCTTCTTAACGGTCTTTAAGATGCCGTTAAATATCTTATCTCTTACGCTCTCGTTGATATCAGCTGGTAGCGAGTTTCCAACAGAATCAATCACAGCCGTTGTCGTTGATTCAAACTCATCAAGCAATACGCGAACCTTTTCTCGCCTTATGTTCGGGACGTTCATAGTGTGAAAGGTATCTTCGAAATGGCGCGGTTGAAGTTGGTGCCACTTCCATTTTCGCCCACTAGTGCCACGTAAGCTCATTGCCATCTTGATCTTACGCTCACTTAAACCACGACCACCTGTTAGCGGATGTGCCGAGATAATGTCATACAATGGTGCAAGCTGATAGCGACCAGATGCGGCTATACTTACTGAGAAATTCTTTCCATGTCCGTCAATGGCTGCCAGTAGCCAAAACAATATCTGAGAACGTGCAAAAGTAACGGTATCGTTGGTTTCGTATGAGTATCGCAAAATATCAACCGCATCTTTTATACCGATACCACCGTCGCTTTCATATTTTCTAGCCGATGGAATCCCTTTTGCTTGGCAAAAATCCTCATGAGGCAAGCGCAAGTAGTAGCCATTTTCAACAGACAATTTTCTATCAAATCGCTCAACAGACAAGGCACGAACATCACCAGCCCGAATAATGCCACAGTTTGCCGTCTTAATACCGAACGCCTCTGCTAGTCTCATACAAATCAACTCATTATCGACACTAGCAGACAAATCAATAACATTGCTCTGAGAAACAATTTCACCGATCGGCAGCTTGATAATATGTGTAGTTGGGGTCATTCTCTGTGGCAGCATCCATCTTCCATCGTGGTATAGTAGGGCTGTCTTTTCCTGCGCACCCGCTATCGAGATCCTAAAGTCATCTTCCTCTTTCAGCATCCCCAGAGGGGCGTCTTCCATGTACCCCTTTAGGATTCGAACTAATTGTTCTTCGGATAACGCTTTAGCGGTGATAGAGCGATGATCGTCTACATCAAATCCTTCTGGAACTAGCGTGATGGCACCTACAGCATCTCGACCCACCTTAGCTAGTAGGTCGAATGGCTGTTTAGTCTCTGCTTTATAGCGAGCCGCTATTCTATCTCGTATCTGCTGATTATCTGGCAGCAAGTTATCAAAGAAGTTAATAACCTCACTGCCAGTATATGCATTTTTCCTGAGAGGCATAGAAAGCGAGATAGGGCGACCATTTGGTGCTGAAATCCAGTCTGAATCGTAAGTGAAAACATGTGCGCCGTTTGTGCGCTTTTCAAGTACTCCAACTTTTACGCCATTCATGTAAGCGTGAAGTCGATTCACCATTCGTCAACAACCCCTTTCGTTTCCGTAATGTTCGTGCCTTTTGGCACAATATGCATTTCTAGCCCATTGATAGATAGGAGCTTGAATAGGGTCTCTATTGTGGATTTTTCAGGGTTGTTTTCAAAACTAGATACCGTTGCTTGTCGCAGACCAAGATCTGTTTGCTTTAACCCGTTTCCCTTTCGGGCTTCGCGTAGCGCATTGCCAATGGCTGTCGGAGTGTTAACTAGCATTATGATACTCTTAGTTTTAGATGGAGATAGTAGGTATTATATACGCCAAACAGTATATAATGCAAATATACTCTATGGGGTATATTGAGTGTATATACTGTTTGGCGTATATAAACAAAAGAGAGGCAAAAATAGGTCCAGACAAATCTCATCCAAGAGTTTCTGGCTAGAGCCTCTACTGGTGATAAAAGAAATGCCTCCAGTTTGGACGCATTTCTTACCGTGTAATCGCGGTTAATTTCCTTTGTTCCTCGATTGTTCGTACCTGTTCCAGGTTCGTACAGCGATGTGCCCGCTAAATTGGGTAGAACCTGCCAACAAATAGTCCTTTTCTTCAAACATGGGTTTGAAAGCGAGCCTTAACGTTTTCTCAGCCGCAGGAAAATAGTAATCGCTGATGTTAGCCATTCTCCGGTTCATACACCCAGGGCGTGCGCCCCTGCGCATCCGGCAGGCGGGCATAGCTGCCAAACAGAATGATTTTGTAAATCTTAAACCCTTGCTTGCCTTTAGATGCAGCAGCGGCCTCATCCACGGCATCGCGGATCAGCGACGCGACCGAGTGAATTTGCTGTTGGTTGGATTCAGGAAGATGGCCAAGGCTTTGATTCATAAGTTCGGGTTTTCAGTCTGTATGAGCAAGGAGTTGAAAAGGATACCGTAGATGTGGGTAAAAGGGGAAGGTGAATGCACACCGATGAAATGCAACAAAAATTTCTCCTGAGTATTAGTGAAAGTGATACAGATTGGGTATGATGGTTAAGTCATATTGAACTAAGCTCACAAAAGTGGCCGTTTAGGGCTTTTGATCGCTGAACAACTAAAAAATAAAACTGACAACGTAAGGATCAGGGATGAGGCAGTATCAGACCCAAATTACACAATATTTTCGTCAATCGTTGATTGACGCTGATCGGTTATGTCCGGATGATAAAGACATTTTGCCGGTGCTGGGGCCGGATAAACAACAAGATCCCAAAGCAACTTATCTTGCTTTACATGATTCAGTCTGGCAACAGGGAGCAATTGATCCAAATCTGGCAGTTCAAATCATTAATGCCCGGCAAAAAAAGGGCAAGAAACCGATTCAGCAATTGGAAATTGTTATTTTCCCCCGGGTGGACCATTTAAGGTTTCAGGGTGGTTCTCAAGATAAACGCAAGCGAACGGTTCTAATGCCATTGGTAGTTTTTGCCAACTTAGATCGAAATGGCGTATTACGACCGACCAATAAAGCACCGTGGATTCCCCGGGTATGGATTGGCCCGACTCAGAGTGCGACCCAGCCATTCACGGAAATGCCATTACTCGATGAGTTTTTCACGCAGCACCCATTTGAAGGGATTGAAAACTGGTCTCAACTGACATCTTATTGTTCAAGATTATTATGTCATGCCACAGGTACATCATACCGCGAAGCCGATCAAGCGATGCCGGGAACTTGGCTTGACGAAATCGCCATAGATGAAGCGTATGAGATGAGCAATCAATGTCTCTTGCAGCTGGATACACCAGTGGTTGGAGCCAGTTTCAATTTACTCAAAGTCTTAAATTTCATTTTAGATAATAAAACCTTCCCGAATTTGTATCGTGCTTATAATCAACGAAAAAATGCCAGGTTGACGCCGTTTTCAGACCAGCAATATGCACCAAAATTGGCAAAACGTCATGTGGGGCAGATGTCTGGCGAATTCCCGCTCTCTGCCAAACAGCGAAATGCACTGCACTATTTTATTGAACAAAAAGAGGGAGAGATTCTGGCAGTGAATGGGCCGCCGGGAACAGGAAAAACGACGTTAATCCGATCTGTAGTGGCAAATCTATGGACACAAGCCGCGCTGGATGAAAAAGAACCGCCATTCATTGTTGCAACCTCGAATAACAATCAGGCGGTGACTAATATACTTGAAAGCTTTGGCCGAATTGATGAGACCGGATTAGAGGAATCCCTGAAAGGTCGATGGCTCCCTGAGCTGGACAGTTATGGTTTGTATTTTTGTGCTTCCGGTAAAGCAAATCATAGTAATCCATATCGTTATTCAGGGCCAAAGGGTGAGGGATGTATGCAGGTATGGCAGACGCAGGAGTTTGTCACGCAGGCAAGTGAATACTTCTTGAGTCAATGTTCCCGCTGGTATGGCAAACCATGTACCGATATTGATCAAGCACTGCAATGTCTCCATCGTGAGATGAAAGCGATTGAACATAAAATGAAGCAAGGCTTTGAGTTGTTAGCTCAATGGCAGCAGGCTCTGGGTGTGATCAAGCAGATGTATGGGTCTGAAAGCGATTTAACTGAGCAGCTCAATGTGCTTGCAGAGCAGATTAGAGAGAAGACGCAGCAGTATAACAAAGAACAATCCCTTTTGGATGCGGTTTACGCGCTTTGGGAGTCTCGACCCTGGTGGATGAATTTATTGATGTGGTTTCCTCCGGTACGAGACAAGGCCTGGCGGAAAACGCGCCGCTTATTAAATCAGTCGGGAAGACGGCTAAAGGATAAATCCGATCAAGCGGTTGAAGCCTCAATTCAAGGCAATCTGGATGACATTGATAAAAAAATTAAGTATCTGAAGAAGACGCATTTGAGCGCAGAACAATGCCTGCAAGAATTCAGGCAATATCAGGAAAAGCTGACCCAATGGCTACAGCCTATTGAATCACTCAAACTGAGTAGCCAATCATTTTCTGATCAAGTGGCAGAAGTCAATGACCGTTATTTCCGTTTTCACCTTTTCAAACTGGCAACACACTATTTTGAAGCACGCTGGCTGAAAGAAACCAAGTTGTTTGTCGAATCCCATGATGAAGATAAGAAGTCGCCGGTGAAGATGAGGCGCAAACTTCATCGTTATGCCAAATTAACGCCTTGTTTTGTCTCTACGTTTTACATGGTGCCGGGGACTTTTATGGCAGGTGAGTTCAAAGACAATGTGTGGATGGATTTACCATTACTGGAAGAAATTGATTTATTGATTGTTGATGAAGCCGGACAGGCATTACCCGATGTTTCCGCAACTGCTTTTGCGCTGGCGAAAAAAGCGTTGATTGTCGGGGATACGGATCAGATTCAACCTGTATGGAGCATTCCAGCCAGTGTTGACCGGTCTAATCTGGCTTTGTTTGATTTACTGGGTGATGAACAAGATTATGAATCATGGTTAGACAGTGGTTTGCTCGCCAGTAGTGGCAATGTGATGCGTCTGTCACAGCGTCAGTGTCGTTTTCATCAGTTTGAACAGCTGCCACGGGGGCTTTACCTGACCGAACATCGCCGGTGTTTAAATTCCATTATTGATTACTGCAACGATTTGATTTATCAGGGTGTCCTTGAACCGTTAAGAGGTAAAGCATCCCATGTCGTGCCTTGGGGAACCATGGCATTTCAGCCCGTTCGTTCAGCATCTCGTTCCTATGGTTGCAGCCGGGGAAACCCGGGGGAAGCGACCGCGATTGCTCAATGGTTGCTGTCTCAGTATTCGGTGATCCTGAATTATGCCCGGGAGCACAATGAAAAATACCGGCAGTTGAGTGATGCTGAAGTCCTCTCCAAAACGGTTGGAATTGTGACGCCGTTCAGTCAGCAGGCGAAGTTAATCCGGGCTGAATTAGGGAAAGCTGGTATCAAAGGACTGACAGTAGGAACGGTGCATAGCCTACAGGGAGACGAACGGCTGATCGTTCTGTTCTCCAGCGTTTATGGAGAGAACGATAAAGACAGCGGTAAATTTTACGATATGGGGCCCAATATGCTCAATGTGGCTGTCTCGCGCGCCAAAGATGCATTCATTGTGTTTGGTGATCCTGATGTATTTGGGGTTACCGTCCCGGGTTCTCCGTCAGGAATACTCAGGCAGCGTCTTGAGCTATTGAAAACCGGGCAACCGGAAGTGACGCCAGAACCAGCATTTTAGCATCGCTTACAAACCGGGACAGGTTTATGACCTGTTCCGGCAGTTTTTCTGCTGAATTTACGCTAGAATCCCTTTCCAATATACGACTGAACGAACTCAGAGACTTTTCATGACGCACAACTTTTCCCAAACAGCGGCCTTTATCTGGTCGGTGGCTGACCTGCTTCGCGGTGATTTCAAACAATCTCAGTACGGGCGGATTATCCTGCCTTTTACGCTGTTACGGCGGTTGGAGTGTGTACTGGAATCGACCAAAGACGCGGTGGTGGCAGAATTTCAGCGAATTCAGCCGATGGCACTGCCGGAAGAAGCGCAGGAAAAATTTCTGCTGCGTGCGACTCAAAGCATAGATAATGACAAAGGGCTGGCATTTTTTAATACCTCGGCCATGAACCTCAGCACGATGGGGCTGAGTGGCATCAAAGCCAACCTGGAAAATTACGTGCAAAGTTTTTCAAAAGATGCGCGGGAAATTTTTGAGCATTTTAAGTTTGATGAATTTGTCGGCCAGCTGGAAGATGCCAACCTGCTGTATAAAGTGGTGCAACGCTTTGCCACCACTGACCTCAGCCCGCAAGTGATTTCCAACCATGAAATGGGGCTGATTTTTGAAGAGTTAATCCGCCGCTTTGCGGAAAGCTCCAATGAAACCGCCGGGGAACACTTTACCCCGCGTGATATCGTTCGTCTCACCACGTCACTGGTGTTTATGGAAGACGATCAGGCGCTGAGTCAGGACGGCATTATCCGTACCATTTATGACCCGACGGCGGGCACTGGCGGTTTTCTCTCCTCCGGGATGGAATATGTGCTGGAGCTGAACCCACAGGCGGTGATGCGGGCGTTCGGGCAGGAACTCAATCCGGAATCTTACGCCATCTGTAAAGCGGATATGCTGATTAAAGGGCAGGATGTCAGCCGGATTAAACTGGGCAACACACTGTCAAATGACCAGCTGATGACGGATCGTTTCGACTATATGCTGTCCAATCCCCCGTTTGGCGTCGACTGGAAAAAGATCGAAAAAGAAGTCAAAGACGAACATAAGGACAAAGGGTTTGATGGCCGTTTCGGGCCGGGATTGCCGCGGGTGTCGGATGGTTCACTGCTGTTTCTGCTGCATCTGATCAGCAAAATGCGCGACACCAACATCGGGAACGGTCAAGTGAAAGATGGCGGGCGGATTGGCATTATCCTCAATGGTTCACCGCTGTTTACCGGTGGGGCTGGCAGCGGTGAAAGTGAAATCCGCCGCTACATTTTGGAATCCGACCTGCTTGAAGCCATTGTCGCCCTGCCGACCGATATGTTTTACAACACCGGCATTGCCACCTATGTGTGGATTCTGAGCAATAAAAAAGCCCCGGCGCGGAAAGGCAAAGTGCAGTTAATCAATGCAGCCGATCTCGGCAGCAAAATGCGTAAATCCCTCGGTTCGAAACGCAATTACCTTACCGATGAAGATATTCAAACCATCACCCGCAATTACGGGGCTTTTGAAGCCACAGAACGGCAGACGGAAGGTGGCAAACGCTTTGCGGCGAAACTGTTTGACAGCCACGCTTTCGGTTATCGCCGGTTAACCATTGAGCGCCCGCTGCGCCTGTCCGCACAGTTGAGTGATGATGCCGTCGCCTCACTACGGTTTGCGCCCAAGCCTTATCACGCTGTCATGGCGGCGGTGTATCAGCAGTTTGGCAGCAGTTGGACGGCAGACACTTACGGCCAGCTTGCCGCTGTGGAAGCCGACGTCCGTGCGTTGATCAAAGCAGAGTTTCCGGAGCTGAAAGAAAAGCAAATCAAAGAGGTGCTCAGCCCGACACTCTGGCTCAGCCAGCAAACCCTGCTGGCTCATGCCAAAGCCTTGCAGGCAGAGATTGGCACCGCGCAGCACGATGACTTTAACCAGTTTGACGCCATCCTGAAAGCTGCACTGAAAACAACCGGCATCAAGCTGGATGCCAAGCAGAAGAAACAACTGCTGGAGGCGATCACCTGGAAAAATCCACACGCCGAACCGGTGGTGAAAAAAGCACTCAAAGAAACCGCCCAGCCGCTGTATGGCGCATTTGACTATCAGGGTAAGGTGGTGGAGTTCCTGACCGATGGCGACCTGCGGGATAATGAAAATGTGCCGCTCAATCCGGCGGTTCCCACCAGCCAGCTGATTGAAGGTTACTTCCGGCGCGAAGTACAGCCACATGTGCCTGATGCATGGATCAATGCCGATAAACGCGATGACAAAGACGGCGAAATCGGCCTGATTGGTTACGAAATTCCATTCAACCGCCATTTTTATATTTACCAGCCGCCGCGGGATCTGGCGGAGATTGATGCCGATTTAGCGCAGGTGAGTGCGGAGATTATGCAGCTTCTGAGTGAGGTGCATTCGTGATGGCGGAAAGTTATGTGAAAGGATATCAGGAGTATCCGGAATATAAGGACTCTGGGGTTGAGTGGGTAGGGAAAATTCCGGTGATGTGGGAGGTTAAGCCTACATTTGCCATATTTGATCCTTTTTCTAAAAAGAATACTGATGGGCAAGAAACGCACGTTTTATCACTTAGCTATGGAAATATTATTGAGCGGGATGTTGAGACAAATTTTGGGTTATTGCCAGAATCATTTAATACATATCAAATTGTTAAGGCAGGAGACATTATTCTTCGATTAACCGATCTGCAAAATGATAAAAGAAGTCTTCGGGTTGGTTTGGCTAAGCAGAAAGGAATAATTACTTCTGCGTATTTAAAACTTGCTACAAAGTCAGAGATTGAGCCCCGTTTTGCCTATCGCTTACTACATTCTTATGATACGACAAAAGTATTTTATGGGATGGGTGGTGGATTACGTCAGTCGATGAAGTTTGAAGATTTTAGGAGGTTACCTATTTTGTTACCCCCTAAAGTAGAACAAACCCAAATCGCCAATTTCCTCGATCACGAAACTGCCCGAATCGACACCCTGATTGAAAAACAGCAGCAACTGATCCGGCTGCTGAAAGAAAAACGTCAGGCGGTGATCAGCCATGCCGTCACCAAAGGGCTGAACCCGGATGCGCCGATGAAAGATTCTGGAGTGGCATGGTTGGGGGATGTGCCGGCGCATTGGGAGGTTAGTCGATTGAAGCACGTAGCCAATCTTCAGTCTGGTATAGCAAAAGGTGGAAAAGACCTTACCGGGAAGAAATTAATCTCTGTCCCAATGCTGCGAGTTGCGAATGTACAGGATGGTTATTTAAATTTAGACGACGTTCATACGATTCAAATAGAACCTGAGCAGTTAACCCGCTACTCATTAAAAAATGGCGATGTATTAATGAATGAAGGTGGCGATAACGACAAGTTAGGAAGAGGTGCTATTTGGCGGGGGCAGGTGGATTCCTGTATACATCAAAATCATGTATTTGCTATTCGACCATTTAGAATTGAGCCTGAATGGTTGGATATGTTGACGAGAGCAAGTTATGCGAAGTTTTATTTTTTCAGAGTAGCGAAACAGAGTACTAATTTAGCTTCAATTTCAGCTACTAACATAAACGAAACACCAATTCTTATTCCTTCATCTCAGGAACGAAGTGATATTCTTGACTTTCTAGAGAAGAAAATAACTCATTTTGAGTGTTTAGAGCGGAAATGTTTAAAGCAGATAAATTTACTCCAAGAACGCCGCACCGCCCTCATCTCCGCAGCCGTCACCGGCAAAATTGACGTCCGCGGCTGGCGGGCACCGGAGGCGGCGCCCGCTGAAACGATGGCGCAAGCGGCAGAGGAGCAGGCGTGATGACAGGCACCGCACCGCAGGGGCAACTGATTCTGTTTCAGACCGAAGATGGCCGGGTGGCGGTGGCATGCCGGTTTGAAGGGGGTATCATGAGCAAAACGCAACTATCCGGAAATTCCGGAGGGTTCGTCTGGAAGGCAAATGTGTCAATAATCGTATTTAATCAATAAATAAAGAAGAATAAAAAATAATTACAATGAGGTTGGCGAATGGATATCGAATTATGGCGTCGTATTACCGACTATACAGAAGTAAATAAATACCCGGTTTTACCTTGTCCTTTTTGTCACAAGGTTGCATTAAAGCTCGAGGAATCCAGTCTTCAGAACCGGGAGATATCTCAAGAGTCCTTGTTAAGGCTGAATAAAAAATATAAAAATGTGAAGTTGGCGCGGGAAAAACAGGATAACGCAGGGCAGTTGCTCAAAAAAGAGGATATATCCTGGTTGGATCTGATCGTTGCTGCTGGTTTGTTCTATAGCGATTACGTATCTCCGGTGAATGGACAACCTTATTTATTGAATAGCTACTTTCTCTGTTCTGAATGTCACCAACATACCAGCGCAACAGGCGTTTTGATCAGAGCCAAACAAGGGTTTCAGAAGGATCATAAACCTACCGAAGTGATGAAGATTGAACACTTTTCACCGTCTATTCCGATGTTTCCTGTCTCAAAAAATGTACCATCAACGATACGGGATGAGTTGTTCGATGCTTTTAAGCATTTCCATTTTGATCCCCCGTCATCGGCTTCCAAATTACGCCGGGCGATTGAAAAATTTTGTTCAGATATGGGTATGGAAGGAAGCAATTTAAATCGAATGATTCAAAACCTTGCCAAAGTATATCCGGAAGAAGCATCTTATCTGGAACCCCTGAAAATTATTGGCAATGAAGGGACACACGGAAATCAGGTGAGCGAGTTGGATCTGTTATATGCCTTTCAGATGTTTGAATTTGTGCTGGAATTATATGACCGAAAAGCGCGTTTTAACGATCTTCAGCAAGTCTATGACAAATTGGCAGAAAAGTTTGGAGAAAATAAGTTACAGCTTGGATATAAACCTGACGTGAAGCAGGTCGCTGAAGGTAATCGCTAAGAAGTCAAGGGATGGATAGATGAAAGACGCAACCCAAGAGAAACATTTTCAAGACGATATCATCCGCCAGATGCAGGCAGGCGGCTGGGTCGTGGGCACTGGTGAAGGGTGGTATGACCGCGAACGGGCGCTTTATGTGCAGGATGTGCTGGATTTTGTGCAGCAAACACAACCCAAAGAATGGGAGAAGTTCTGCAAAGTTTTCCCCGCCGACTCTGAACGCCATTTCCTTGATGCGCTGGTGGCGCAACTGAAAAAAGCCGATATCAATGCCACAGACCGGGCTTCCCGCACTTACGGTACGCTGGGTGTGTTACGTCACGGGTTAAAAATCCGCAATGCCCGCTTTTCTCTCTGTCAGTTTAAACCCGATCATGATCTCAACCCGGAAACACTCGCCCGCTATCAACAGAATCGTTGCCGCATTGTACCGGAACTGGTTTACAGCCCGTATGCGACCCAGGCGTATTTTGAGATGACCGGCCAGAAAGCCAAAGCGTGGCGGATCGATCTGGTGCTGTTCGTCAATGGCTTACCGGTGGCGACGCTGGAGCTGAAATCAGAATTTAAGCAGGACGTGGAACGGGCGATGGCGCAATATCGCCGTACCCGACTGCCGAAAGATCCGGCCACCAAAAAGCCGGAACCCTTGCTGACCTTTAAACGTGGTGCGCTGGTGCATTTTGCGGTCAGCCAGTTTGACGTCTACATGACGACCCGGCTGGCCGGAGACGAAACCTTCTTCCTGCCATTTAACCGGGGCACTCAGGAAGGCGGTGCGGGTAACGATGTTCCGGAAGATAAAAACCGCTATGCCACCGATTATCTGTGGAATGAAGTGCTGACGCCTGAAAACCTGCTACATATTATTGGCCGGTTTATGCATCTCGAAATCAAGCTGACCGAAGACTGGGAAGGTCGTCAGAGTAAGAAAGAAACGTTGATTTTCCCCCGTTATCATCAATGGGATGTGGTGAACAGGCTGATCAAAGATGCTGTGACAGAAGGATGTGGCAATAAATACCTCATCCAGCACAGCGCCGGGTCGGGGAAATCGAACTCCATCGCCTGGACGGCGCATCAGCTTTCTACCCTGCATGATGCCAGCGGAGAAAAACAGTTCCATTCCGTGATTGTCGTGACCGATCGCACCGTCCTTGATGACCAGTTGCAGGATACGATTTACCAGTTTGAACATGCCGATGGTGTAGTCGGTCGGATTAACCGTGAGGAAGGGCAGGGTTCCAAATCAGAGAAACTGGCACATGCACTGGAGGTGGCGCAGCCGATTATTATTGTCACCATTCAGACCTTTCCGCATGTGCTCAAAGCGATCGAAAACAGCGCCAGCCTGAAAGAACGCCGTTATGCTGTGATTGCTGATGAAGCCCACTCCTCACAAAGCGGCTCAACCGCCCGCCAGCTCAAAGAAGTGCTGATGATCGATGGTGAAGATGACGAACAGGAACTGTCCGCGGAAGATATTCTCGATGCCACCATCGCCGCACGCCGGGGCAGCAGCAATCTCAATGTCTATGCTTTTACCGCCACACCGAAAGCGAAAACGCTGGAGCTGTTTGGCCGTTGCCCGGACCCGACACAACCCGCTTCGAAACAGAACAGGCCGGAAGCCTATCATGTGTATTCCATGCGGCAGGCGATTGAAGAGGGATTTATTCTCGATGTGCTGAAGAATTACACCAACTATAAAGTCATTTATCAACTCAAACAGCAGCTTGAAGCCAGCGATCAGGAAGTCGATGCCGGGAAAGCCAAAGCCCGGCTCAATCAGTGGGTGCGGCTGCATGATTACAATATTGCCCAGAAGGTCAAAGTGATCGTCGAGCATTTTAAGCAAAACGTGATGGGCTTGCTGGGCGGACAGGCCAAAGCCATGGTTGTGACCAGCTCACGCAAAGAAGCCGTGCGTTATAAACTGGCGTTTGACCGCTATGTGGCGCAGCAAGGCTATCAGGGAATTCAGGCGATGGTCGCATTTTCCGGCGAAGTGACGTTTACACCGGATGACCCGGACAGTGTTGCTTTGCTTGATCAATCCTTTACGGAAGTGAACATGAACCCCGGTCTGCGTCAGCGGGAGATGCGTAAAGCATTTGATAGTGACGATTATCAGGTGATGTTGGTGGCGAATAAGTTCCAGACCGGATTTGATCAGCCCAAACTGTGTGCCATGTATGTGGATAAACCCCTGGCAGGCGTGGAGTGTGTGCAAACCCTGTCACGCCTGAACCGGACCTATCCCGGCAAGGCCGAGAGTGGCACCTTTGTGCTCGACTTCTTCAATGAGCCGCAGGAAATTCTCGATGCCTTTCAGCCTTATTATGAAACCGCAGAGCTGGCCGATGTATCCAATCCGGATAAGATTTTTGATCTGTTTGAAAAATTGCGCAGCAGCGGAATTTTCCTCTGGTCAGAAGTGGAACAGTTTGTGACGGCATTTTTCAGCAAAAACAAATCCAATGCGGTGCTGAGTAATCTTTGTAAACCGGCCGTAGAGCGCTGGCGACATCGTTACAGTTCGGCAGTGGAAGCGTATGTTCAGGCAAAAGACATGTTTGAACGGACGAAAAAAACCGCCGACCCGGTGCTGATGGCGAATGCAGAAAACAGCTTCAAAGAATGTAAGCGGGAAAAAGATCGGCTGGAGATCTTCAAAAAAGACCTTGGCAGTTTTACCCGCTTTTATGAGTTTATGTCACAGGTCGTGGTTTACGATGATAAAGCTCTGGAAAAACTCAGCCTGTATGCGCGCCATCTCCGGCCACAGTTGCGGGAACAAATGATTGAGGAAGATGAAATCGACCTCAGTCAGGTGGTGATGAGTCATTATCGTTTATCCAAAATCCGACAGCAGGATTTAAAGCTACGTGAGAATGACGCGGAATACCAGATTGAACCGGGCAATGATATCGGGACCGCCAAGCCAAAGGATAAAAAAGAGGAATGGCTTTCTACGATTCTGGATCGACTCAATGAAGCGTTTGCGGATGAAAACCTGACCGATGGCGATATGCTCAATGCGGTTCGGAAATGGAGTGAAAAGGTCAAAGAGAATGAGACTGTGATGGCGCAAATCCGCAGTAATACTAAAGCTCAGGCGATGCTGGGTGACTTTCCGGTTGCCGGAGATAATGCGGTGATGGCCAGTTCTGGCGCGGAACAGGAAATGATGCTGAAGTATTTAAGCGATCCGGCGACAAGGCAAACGGTGCTGGATGTGATGTTTGATATGCTGGCCGGAAGTCAAGGGTAAGCATCAATTGGGCGAAGAGATAAAAAAACAACGAGGCAGTATGGCAAATTTTGGCAAAAGTATGCGTATTTTTTTCGCAGATGGTAGTCCCACAGGATTGCGACAGGTAGAGGTTGGTAATTGGTCGGGACTGGCGCTGGCTTGTCCTCGGGTGCGTTTCTCTGAAATAAGTGACTGGCCGGAATCCCAACGGCCCGGAGTATACTTTTTGCTGGAGAAACCTTCCGGTGAAGAAGGAAATCAGGTCTATATCGGTGAGTCTGAAAATGTCCTCAAACGTCTGGCAAGTCATGATCGTGACCGGGATTTCTGGAATGAAGTCATTATCTTCACCAGCAAGGATGAAAATCTGACTAAAGCACATATCAAGTACCTTGAAGCAAGGTTGATAGAACTGACTCAATCTGCCGATCGCTATACACTGGAGAATGGCAATAATGCGACGAAATCGAGTCTGCCACGTGCGGATATGTCAGACATGGAAGGGTATATTGATTTCATCAAACTGGTGCTTGGCAGTTTGGGACACAAGTTATTGGAACCTGTAGCAAAAGCAGTAGTTGATACACATACTGAGGCCGAATCTGTTGCGCAATATGAGCTGTCTTTTGAAGTCAGTAAAATGATGGCAAAAGGCAGGATGGTCGATGAAGGTTTTCTTTTGCTTAAAGGATCGCAAGTTGTAGCGAAATCTTCTCAGAGTATGCCCGGCAAAGTACAGCACTTCAAAGAAGCATGGATCGAGAACGGCACGCTTAAAAGTAATGGTAACGGATATGTGCTGGCACAGGACAAACTCCTGAGTTCCTCTTCCTATGCTGCTTCATTTGTGGCTGGCAGTAGTCGGAGCGGACCACAAAGCTGGAAAACGTCAGCAGGCGAAAGCCTCAAAGAGCTGGAATCCAGGCTACTGGGACAAGTTTGAAAAATAGCAGGATGCTGGCACGAAAGTCGCCGGTCATCCTGAGAAAGTAATCACAGGAAAAACCATGCCCTTCACCTTCTACACCGACAAATTCAGCAATCTGAATATGGATATTAAAGGCGGCCATAAGCGCCCGCATAAAGTGTGTATGCTGCTGGCGGTGATGGAGCTGATCGAGTTTGGGGTGATTACGAGCAACCGGATTGAGTTTGATTCACAGCTCAAAGCCACGTTCACGTCTTATTTCAACCAGCGCCGGCGTGACAACGACAGAGACACCCCAGAGAATCCGTTTTATCACCTGAAAAGTGAGAGTTTCTGGCATCTGGCTTACCAACCCGGAGTGGACCCGGCGATGGTCTCGGGCTATTCCAAAAAGAATGTCTCGCACGCCTTTCTTGATGAAGCGCTGTTTACTTTTATGAAAAGCCCGATTACCCGCAATGATTTAAAAGATGCACTCAATCAGAATTTGTCCGATTTGGCGTTTTTATACCGTCAGTGGCTGGGGGATACCGGTCACCTTCCTGAAACGATAGAGCATTATTGCAGGGTGATTGAACACGATTTGCCCGTGTGGCTACAGCAGCAGGAATTGACGGATGTGCCGGTGCTGGAAATCAAGTCTTTCCGGGCTTTTCATGAGCTGGTGGTGAAAATCAATCAAAACCGGAAATTACAGGTTCAGGATTCCCGAACGCATGGTGTGTTTTCTCAGGTCATTGAGTCTTACCTTGCCTTTTTAAAAGATTTTACGCAGGTCGACCTACAGAAGGACGTCAGTGATATCATCGATAACCAAAGTCTGACCGAGACGGAAAAGCAAATTCTGGTCAATACCCGCATGGGACAGGGGACTTACCGCAGGCAATTGATCGACCTGTGGCAGGGGTGTGCTGTTACCGGCTATCGTAATACACAAATGCTGGTGGCTTCCCACATCAAACCCTGGCGGAAATCCACGCCGGACGAAAAACTGGATAAATTCAACGGCCTGTTACTGGTCGCCAATCTGGACAAAGCGTTTGACCGCGGTTTTATCTCTTTCGATTCTCACGGCAAAATTCTGATAGCCCGTTGTCTGGAATCGCCGGAAGTGTTAGGCATTCGCGAAGAAATGTCGGTGGCGCTGCTGCCGGAACACCAAACGTATCTTGGTTACCACCGGGGGGAATTATTTAAAGGACGTTAAAGCGCCGGTTGTCCCTGCTGCTGAATGTTATCACGTAAGCACATTTTTCCCCTTCCCAATTGGGAAACCCAAACAAATTCGTTATGATGGGGGCTAACCCAAACTCTGAAGAGTCACCATGATGGCAAAGAAAGGAATGGCTAAAAATCCCCTTGAGATCGATGTTGCGGCGCTGCAGGCGATGAGTGATCCGAAAGTGTACGACAAAGGGGTCGCTCTTGCGAAACGGGGCGCGGTGCGCAATATGAAAATCAGCGGGGATACGGTGACGGCGGTCGTGGATGGCTCCGGTTCTAACGCCTATCCGGTACAGCTTAATGTCGGGCAACATTTCTCGGCCTTCTGCGCTTGTCCGGCGGCGGGGTTTCAGACCATTTGTAAACATGCCATTGCGCTGACACTGACGGCCTGCGGAACCATCACGCCCGAAAAACCGACGGCAGAAGAAAGCGCCGAAACCGGTGATCCGGAGCGTGAAATGATCAAGGCGTATTTGTCCGGACTGGCTCCGCAAGCCCGGATGGAGATGCTGCTGGATTATCTCTATATGGATGAGGTTCAATGGAAAACGCTGCTGACCAAAATTCGTTTGTCGGAACGCCATCTCTCACTACGTGAAATGAAAAGTCTGATCACTCAGGCTCTGCCGCGAAAAAGTCTCTGGAACTGGCGGCAGGTCAGGGATTACTTTATTAAGGCGGAAGAGCAGCTAACCGCTGTGTTTGAGTCACTGGAAGTGATGACGCCGGATCAGCAATGGAAGCTGGTCTGCTACGCGGTCGAGCGGCTGAATAAGGTGCTGGAGCAGATTGACGATTCCAACGGAGAACGGTTTGGTATCGAAGCGTTGATTAACCGGAAGATGCCGGTCATTTTCGGGCAACTTGACTGGAGTGACAGCAAGAAAGCGCAGTGGATGTTTGAGCGGATGTCTTCGTTTGAGTTTGATGTTTTTCCTTCCATTAAAGACGATTTTGCCGACGTCTGGCGCAGTAATTCCCATTTTCTTCAGTTATGCCGCGAAGCGATTGCCCTGCCATCATCTCAAAGGGACTGGTGGGTAACGAATCAGTATGCCAAGCCGTTGATTGAGGTCGCCACCGACTGGCAGGAAGTCATGGCGATTAAAGAGAAAATTGCCCATCGCTGTCGAGATTATCTGGATTTGTGCCGTGAGTATATTGACCACCAACAGCCTCTTAAGGTTGAGTTTTGGCTGGCAAAAGCGCGCAAGGAAGGCGGAGAAAAAGAGAAAACCCGCTGCGATAAAATACAGGTGGATTTATTGTTGTTGCAGGGCGACAAGGACAGAGCGTGGCAACTGGCGAATTGGATGTTTCAACAACGGCCAAATTTTGAAGGGTACCTTGAGCTGGCAGAGTTAAAAGCGATTCATCAGATTGAGGACGATGACTTCTGGGAGCGGGTGGAGCAGCAGTTGATTGGCTGTTATCAGCCACCGCAAAACGGCAGGGTCCGGCACGGCAGCGATGCCATTGTGCAGTTCTATCTGGCCCGAAATGAGCTGGAAAAACTGTGCCACTGGGCGGACAGCCATCAAATTAGCTATGACATGTTGTCGGAAGTGGCGGATCGGGTGCTTGAAAGCCAGCCGGAGAAGGCGCTGAACTACACCATGCGTACGGCTTCTGTGATCATTGGTCAGGGAAAGAAACCAGCTTATCAGCAAGCCCTTCAGGTGCTGCGGAAATTTGAGGCAAAACTGCAACAACAGGCGCCACAAACGTTGGCGGGTTTTTATCAGCAGGTCAACACACTGGCAAAGGAAAACCAGCGTAAGCGCACGATGTACCAGTTATTGAAAACCTGCTATGCCGACCACCTTTAATGTCCGTTTCTGGTTGAAAGCGATGATTACTTGTCAGCTTGTCGCTCCACCAGGGAAATCCTAAACATTCATCCATAAATGTTTCTCTTGAAAGAGCAAACTATCAGGACGATGGCTTGAAGCGTTTCAGAAAAAGATATGTTGAACGAAACCTGTTCCGATTTTTTTATCCGCCGGTTAACCGGTGCAGCTAAAAAATATCTTCCAGCCAATCGACAAAAACTTTCACACGGGAGGCATATTTCCGATTGCGCGGATAAAGTACCGAAACCGGTGAGGGCGCTGGCGGGCAACCTTCCAGCACTGGCACTAAGCGTCCTTCGCTGATATCTTGCGCGACATGGTAGCGGGGCACCTGAATAATGCCTAATCCGCTGCGTGCTGCAATCACCAGTGTCTCTGCTGAATTGACCGTCAGTGACGTGTTGATTGACAGCGTATGCGTTTTGCCGTCGGTACAAAACTCTAACGGCATTGGTGAGCTGCTGCCGGTGGCACGAAAGCCGACCATTTGGTGCTCATCCAGCGCCTGATAATCTGAAGGCAAACCGAATTGTTGAATATACTGCGGAGAAGCGACGGTTACTTCTTCGAGTGTGGCAATCTGTTTGGCGACCAGTTCCTCTGACTGAATATTTCCTACCCGTAACACACAGTCAATCCCTTCCCGGATCACATCGGCAATGCGGTCGCCTTCACTGAGAAATAAATTAATCTCCGGGTATGTTGCCAGAAACTCCGGCAGCTTAGGCATCAGAAAGTGCCGGGCCAGTGTGCCGTGCACGTCGACCCGTAAAGCTCCTTTGGGTTTCTCACCGGATAAAAAGGTTTCTGCATCTTCAACCTCCTGAATGATCGACAGGCAGCGGTGATAAAACGATTCACCATCAATCGTGGGAGAGACCTGACGGGTCGTCCGCTCCAGTAATACCACGCCGATTTTTGCTTCCAGCTTTTTGATGATGTCGGAAACGGTCGAAGCGGGGAGGTTGAGATCTTCTGCCGCAGCGCTGAAGCTTTTTCGCTCAAAGACGCGGGTAAAGACTTTCATTGTGTCGACTCTGTCCATGATGATTCTCTGCGTCTTATTATTCGTTTTTTCCGGATACTGTTACCAAATTTTAGCTGATTATCCGTTTTTTAAGAAGTGATAAATTTGTTTGCGGTCAGTACTTTTAAACAGGATATATCTGGTTCAGTAAGCCGCTCAAGCCATCGGTGGGCGCTTAAAAAAGGACATCGATGCCCTTGTATGTTTGCTCCACTAGATACATCCAGATGATTAATTTATTCTCATTCAATTAAAGGAGAACAACATGTCAGAGTTAACCAAAATCGCTTTAGTTACCGGTGCTTCAAGAGGCATTGGTGCAGAAATCGCAAAACGCCTTGCCAGCGATGGATTCCGGGTTGTTGTTAATTATGCGGGTAATGTGCAGGCGGCAGACAATGTCGTGCAGGAAATCCAATCATCCGGTGGTCAGGCGGTGGCTTTTCAGGCGGATGTGTCTGATGCTGCTGCGGTATCGAAATTATTTGAATTTGTGGAATTCACCTGGGGGCAGGTTAGTGTGTTGGTGAACAATGCCGGGGTGATGGAACTGAAACCGTTAGCTGACGTCAGTGAAGCACATGTTAACAAGATGGTGGATATTAACCTCAAAGGCACGATTCATACGCTAAGAGAAGCGGCTACACGCCTTGCACATGGTGGCTGTGTGGTGAATTTCTCTACTTCAGTGGTTGGGCTAAAGCTGGAAAGTTACGGTGTATATGCAGCAACCAAAGCCGCCGTCGAGACATTGAGCGCCATTATGGCTAAAGAAATGCGGGGAAAAAATATCACAGTAAATGCCATCGCACCGGGTCCGACAGCAACGGATCTGTTCCTGAAAGGCAAATCGGATGAACTGGTTGATCGCCTGGCTAAGATGAACCCGATGGAAAGATTAGGTACACCAGAAGATATTGCTGCCGTGGTGTCTTTTTTAACCGGCCCGGATGGTCGCTGGATCAATGGTCAGGTTTTGCGTGCCAATGGTGGCATGATTTAGTGGAGGCGAACAATGTCACAAAAGTCATGATAGTGAAAGGGTGATTTATATTCATAGCAGTTCAAATGCTTACTCCCATACACCGGAATGGGAGTAAGAGAAAGCTATCTTAAATCAGGTAATCACTCAGTTTTATATCCTAAGTTGATATTAGAGTCTGATGCGCTTATCTGAGATTCATTTCTGACCCTGTTGCTTATTTTTACTAAACCCGGAATTTAGACACCTGACCATCCAATTCCAGATATAGGGCGCTCAGTGTCGAAAATTGGCGACGAATTTCTTGGGATGCTTTGTCAACACCGTCGGTTTGATCTTTCATAGAGATCAGGTTTTCATTAATTTCAGAAGAAACCCCGGATTGTTCCTGAGTTGCAAGAGCTGTTTGTTCGGATAGCTCCTGTACCGTTGTGAAAGCGTTGTTTAATGCATCAAAAACCTCAATGACACTGTCAAAGTTTTCAACAGCACTATTTGCGTTATCTTTGCTGACTTTAATGGTATCAAATGCATCGGAGACACTCTGTGTTAACTGAGTAATCATCTGCTCAATCTTATTAGTACTTTCACTGGTCTGAGTCGCCAGGGTCCGTACTTCGTCAGCAACAACTGCAAATCCTCGTCCGTATTCTCCGGCACGAGCGGCTTCTATGGCCGCGTTTAAAGCCAGTAGGTTAATTTGATCGGCAATGCCCCGTATGACTTCAAGCACGGTAGAAATGTCGATGGAATTTTTTTCCAGTTCTGCTGCTTTAGTCATTGTTGTATCGATATTTCTGACCAGAGAGTCAATACTGTCATGCGAAGAATTAACGACATCTTTTCCTTTATCAATATGGTCAGCAGCTTTTGTCGATGCATCCGATGTGTTAGAAGCCACATCCGCCATTTGTTCATTGGACATGGACATCTCACTTGCGGCACTTACAATGGAGTCACTAGAATCAACCAGTTTCTGAGTGATTTGACTGACCGTGTTGGCAACTTCTTCTAACTGATGGGTGGAATCACCAAGGGCTGAGCTTTTTGTCTGGATAATTTTCATGATAGATTGCAGGTTATCAAGAAAACCATCAAACTCTCTGGCCAGATCACCCAGTTCATCTTTTGATGTTGATTTTATTCTCGCTGTGAGGTCGCCATCTCCTTCTGAGATTTCTTTAATTCGAGAAGAAAGACTATTGACACTTTGAGTGATTTTCATTGGAATGTAATAGCCGATAATGAATGCGATGATAAAACCAAGAATGATGATCGTTATGGCTATATTTTCATAAGTATTAATCTGTTTAGCGACCTTTTCTTCCATACGTTCGCCATGTTTTTTTAATCTTTCTCCGGCTTTATCTAAGATATCCCGTATTTTGTGAAATTTCTGATCCGTAGCGGATAGAATATTTTGTTGATTTGTGGAAGTTTTAAATTCATGGGAATCAATCAATAACGTACTTCGCTTAAACCATTCAGCAAAGAGATGATCAAATGTCTCATATGGAGTTACATACTCAGGTTCTGATGCCATTAAGGTTCGGTACGCCTGAAAGCGGTTGATCGCCTGAAGAGAATTAGCTTCAAAGTCCGCTTTATTTTTATCCAGATCACCTACGCCGGTGATAATCTTTTGTTGAGCTAACCGTGCCTGATAGATGTCTCTGTCTGCATTCAGAATTTCTGACAATGCATTGAGATAGACTTTGAGCCTATCGCGGTCAATACCCTGTTCTCCCCATTCGGATGCGTGTTGTCTGAGTTTAGCTTCGGCAGTATCAACCAGATTACGCAGGGTGTAGAAATCTTTATCAATAGAGGCGAGCTGTTCATTAATCTGTTGGTTGGCTTTATAAATTGTAGGTATATGACGGCTGCTTTTAAACCAGTCTTCATAAAGTTTGTCGAAGTCTTCATATGGTGTGATCAGTTCCGGTTCTTCGGCCAGAAATTCACGGTAACGTTGAAAGCGGTCGTAAACCTGTTGTGCATTTTCTTCAAAGTCTTTTTGTTGTTGAGCTTTGTCTCCGTAGTTAGACAACATTTCAGCTTGCGCTAACCGGGCCTGATAGATGTCCCTGTCTGCATTTAATACAACGGCTATTGCTTCAAAATAAGATTTGGTTTGTTTCTCCATGGCTTTGGCTTCAATTTTTAAAATGACCTGCATGAAGATAAAGATCGTGAGTATCAGTGTTGCCAGTAAAATGATAGGGAGCATCATTTTTAGTCTAATTGATTGAATTCTCATGCCAACCTCTTGAACGAATGATTATTTAGCAATCCAGTGCTTATTATTTATTCGATTTTAGTGTAGTTGTGGATATGAGACTTATCAAATATCAACGTGTTTCATTTTGTGTGTGTCAGAAAAGGAGCAGATGTTATGAGATCAGCACACTGGCAGATAAATGATGAAACTGTGTATATTCATATATCTATAGAAAGAGGCATTATAGGCATTATTAACAGGCAGGCTATCGAATAGAATATTTTGGTCTTTCTCCATTTTTATCTTTGTTTCAGGCCTGGGTAAATATCACTGAATACGACATCTTCAGGTTACTTGGTTATATATCTGCTTAAAATTGTAATCTTTATAATAATAGTACTTATAGATACTAACTATCCTCTATTAATGCATTCTAAAATGTTAACAATTATTAATGTTTCCCATATTTACAGCGGAAAAAGTTACAAATACTATCATCAGAAACAAAAGATTAATAACACCGCGAAGCAATGTAAAATTATTTAAATAAAATGGTGTAACTAGAATGATTAAATTTGATCTGAGTGATGAGACAATTACAGGAATATATACGTCTGATCCGCTAAGATATGCGTTTTCACAAAAAACAAGTGCTCATGCACAGGCAGCAGTACACCCTGTTCCTTTTAAGGACGTGCAAAGTTCCGTTTTGAGTGCATTTTCAACGACAACAACTTGCCACTCTAACCGATGTCTTTATATCCATATTCCTTTCTGTAGGGTGAGATGTACGTATTGTAATTTTTTTCAGAATGCTTCAAGCCGGGGTTTAGTTGATGATTATTTTTCTGCACTTATACAAGAACTTGAGTGGAAATCCTCGTTAACCTGGTCTCAGGCAGCGCCATTTCAAGCCGTTTACGTGGGGGGCGGAACGCCAACGGATCTATCTTCTGAACAACTTCAGTTACTTGCATCTAAAGTTAAAGCTTTATTTCCTTTGACTCCCGATTGTGAAATTACTTTGGAAGGACGCTTAAACAAATTTGATAATGAAAAATTTGAACGTGCACTGGAAGGTGGATTCAATCGTTTTTCATTTGGTGTACAGAGTTTTGATACTAAAGTCAGAAAAGCGGCCAGAAGGCTGGATGATCGCGAGTATCTACTGCAAAAAATTTCAGATCTAAAAAGTTATAATTCGGCACCCATTGTTTTGGATCTGCTATATGGTTTGCCAATGCAGGATCTGGATATCTGGCAGCGTGATCTTGAGGGATATCTGGAATCAGGCGCTGATGGGGTCGATCTTTACCAGCTAATTGAAATGCCAGGGATGCCAATGGAAGATAAAGTTGCTCAGGGGAAATTACCACCACCGGCATCGACAGAAATGAAGGCGACAATGTTTGAAATGGGCGTAAATTTCATGGAGAAACATTATCAGAAAAGACTCAGCGTGAATCACTGGACTTCAGACAATCGTGAGAGAAGTATCTACAATTCACTGGCAAAGACGAACGCAGAGGTATTGCCCGTTGGAGCCGGAGCCGGAGGAAACATTGCTGATATTCAACTAATGCAATACCGTAAACTGGATGATTATCTGAAAGCGATAAAAAGCCAAAATATGCCGGTAGGGATGGTATTTCGTCAAACAGTTGACTTTGATTTGTACGCTGAAATAAAGTCGGGTTTGGATAAAGGGGTTTTATCTAAGAATAAACTGAATTCTGTTGCGAAAATGGATTTGTTCAGTCAGTTACGAACATTATTTGAAATTTGGCAGAAAAATGGCTTAATTGAGTTAAATAATTATTATGTTGTATTAACAACCGCAGGACAATTCTGGTCCGTAAATTTGGCACAAAATTTAATTAAAGTAATTGAAAAGGGACACCAGCCAATGTGTCAAGAAATGATGAGAACGGGTTCTTAAAATAGTGTTTTTCAATCATTATGAATGAACTTTAGATAAAATGAAGAAATTGGCTGCCAAATAATGTATTTAAGAAAATAATGTATGAGACCATATTGTTTAATAAAGCGTAAAAATATTAACAAATATTAATAAATCCTATGCTGGATTCCATTGCGAATTATTCTCATCTTAATTATTCTCATCTTAATTATTCTCACCAATTTAGCCCTCTATTCTGTCTGGCAGACAAAACGAAATCAGTCAAAACTGAAAATGATTATTTAAGGATATGACATGGAATCATTGCGCTCTAAAATTTCACTGAGTCTGAAACAAGAACCACAGCTGTTGCCCTCCGAGATGGCCGAGAAATTTGGTATTAGTGAACTGGAAATATTACAGGAATTCCCAAAGGATACTGTGACCATCGTTGATGGAAGCCATGCTGAAATGTTGCTGACAGAAATAGCCGGTTGGAAGACAAATGTTACTTCTATCATGCAGTTAGGTGGCTCTATTTTTGAGGTTAAAGCGATTTTACCAGTAGGAAAAAAAAGCATGGGCTATTTTAATCTCATGGGGCAACCCGGACAGCTTCAGGGACATTTAAAACTGGAAAATATATCTAAGGTTTGCTTTGTCAGTAAGCCTTTTATGGGAAAAGAAAGTCATTACTTTGGTTTTATAGATAATAACGGAAATACAATTTTTAAGATTTACCTGGGAAGAGATGAGCAACGTAGATTGTTATTGCCCCAAATAAAAGCCTTTAAGGAATTAAAAGAAAAGTTAGCAAACTAGAGAAAAGATTAGGAGAAAAATAGTATGGATTCAATGGTACAAAAGGAGAGATTACAACATCGTCTGGAGCCTGAAATTCATGATTTCCGCGAACAGTGTCAGACTCTGCAACTGGCGACTGTCGATTCACAAGGGAATCCAAACGTTAGCTATGCGCCATTCGTTTATAACGAAGAGGGATATTTTGTTCTTATTTCAGAGATTGCACGCCATGCAAGAAATTTGCATGAAAATAGAAGTCTTTCAATGATGATGATTGAGGATGAAGGGAGTTCAAAACAGTTGTATGCACGTAAACGGCTGACTTTTGACGCTAGAGCAAATTTTATAGAACGGGAAAGCGATAAGTGGCATCAGATAATAAGGCAGCTACAGGAGCGCTTTGGTCCGATTATCAATAATCTGAGTCAGATGAAAGATTTTAAATTGTACCACCTGACAACGGAAAAAGGATTGTATGTCAAAGGGTTTGGTAAGGCCTACCATGTATCGAGTGAGGATTTAATTGACTTTGTTCATTTGGATAAAGGTCACGAGCCTGTATCAAAAATGCATGTGTTTCCCGAGTTGCAAAAAGTCTGATTAGTTCTGAGAGACGTTTTCTTCGATATCTGAAAGAGCCGTCAGGCTCTTTTATTTTGAGCAGTAATATTAACGAATATTAATATTTTTCTACTACCTTTCTTTTTGAGAATGGTTATCATCATCATTATTGTTAGTGAATGGGAAGTTCCCCGATAACCGATGTATTTTCGTACTAATGACTTTATTAGATGCAATTAACCGTTCCGGAAAAAATATCCAGGCAATGTCCGAATGTTTGTGGCGACGCTTTTGTAATGAGCAGTCGGGTTCGGTTCTGCCGCTTACCGTTCTTGTATTTGCCGGTGCTTTAACTGCCGTTGCTTATTCTTTGGATACAACACGAACTGTGGACAGTATTTCACAGGTAAAACGAGCAACCGACACGGCTGCACTGGCCATCGGGTACAAAGAAATGGCAAACACAAATGGTGATGATAACGAAGCTCTGAGAGCACTGGCGAGCGGTTATATTTTGTCAAATCTTGGCTTAGATAGCGAATTGGCAGATCAGGTTGATACATCTTCTGTTCAGGTTGTTAAATCAGAAGCAGATTCCGGGTCGGTGACTTACAAAGTATCGGTTCGTGTTACTGCGGAATCTTCCGTTCTGGGGGCTGAGTCAAAAGAGGAAGTGATTTCGTCTACAGTGGAGGTCATGAGTCGTCCTACCGAAGTCGCCCTGATGTTGCCGAATTCTTATTATGAAAGTAATAGTGATATTTCTGCTCTAAAACGGTTGGCGAATGAGTTCGCGCAAGATTTTATTAGTGATGATAGTCAATCTGACAGCAACGGATATCGATGGCTTTCATTGGTTCCATACAGTTCGGCAGTGAATGTTTATGATAATGATCATCCTGCACGCATTCAGCAGTGGTCAGGAACTAATTTGAAACCACCTGAATTAAGATCATTGTTTAATTCTGGCAAGGCAAGCCACCTGAATGATACCCGGATTCCGGACAGAGTCGCACATCTGTTATGTTTATACCGAGGATTGGATAAAGATGAAAATTATTACTGGGATCGTTCGGTAAATGAGCAGTTCAGTCTTTTTTATCGAGTTGCCGATCCCTCATTTGGTTCTCCCGGAGCAACACCAATATCATGGGTGGGACCGAATCCATATTTATGGCCTGAGTTCTCCGGAGCAATAGGAACCCGCTGGATGCTTGCGGATAAAGGATGTCCTAATACACCTGTTTTACCTTTAACGAACAATCTGAACAAAATTAGTGAGCGTTTGAATATGATGACGCCCAGAAATAATGTGAATTACGCCATTGCGATGGGATGGGCGGCAGTAACACTATCACCCCGAATGCGTGGTAACTCTGGCTGGGGTGATCTTGAATTACCTTTAGACTTTAGTTCAGATGACCAGAATTATAAGGCGATTGTGATGCTGGCTCATATTAAAGGAAGCCAGTTAGACACAGACCGTTATAATTTTCGGCAGCAGGCCTATGAGAGTGAATTAGCAAGCGGAGCAAACAGGAAGTCTATCGCCAAACAGCGGTTTATTAGCTTGTGCAAAAGCTTTCGCCGTCGGAATCTGCACGTGTATTTTGTTGGTGTCAGATCTGGAAATACCGCAGACACAGGAAGAAAAACTTATGAACAATATATGGCTCCGGGAATGAAGATATGTACTGAGGGTGAAGATAACATACATTTTGTCAGTGCAAGTGGTTTTTCTGATGGTGAAACGCAGTTAGAGGACGTATTAGAGAACATTGCAAAAGATGTTCAGAAGAATTACTACGTACGTCTAATAGAGTGACTGACACAATATGATTGGATGACTGGGAAAAAAGATGAAAGGGTTTACTTCGGACTTATTGCTCCATGCATTTGCGCTTGAGCCACGGATTGTATTTGATGCTGCAGTTACTTCAACGGTAGATTCTGTTAGTGGCAATAGCAGTGATGCCAGCAACTCTGGTAATGAGACAAGTACAATTGAGACGACAACATCAGATGTGGCGGCCGACAGTAGCGTATCAGGAGAGGCTACTACGATAACGGTCACTACCGAACAAAATACGATTGAAGGCGATAGTTATACGAATTATTTAGCCGATAGTAATTGGTCGAATACAGCAAAGAATATTGATGATTTGGTCCTGTCATCTGATGGTAAATATGCCTATTCAGTGACTTTTACCTCTGGTTCTTATCATAATGCTTATTCATCTGTTGTATGTGTTTTTTCTGTGAGTGATGATGGCAGCTTATCATTGGTAGAAACCGTATATAACGCTGATCGTAATGGTGTCATCAATGATGGACTGAGTGGTGCCAGTTTGATTACGCTTTCATCGGATGAGTCTGTTATCTATGTTTATAGTGAAACAGATAGTAGCATTGTTACATTTACCAGGGATGGTGATACAGGAAAAATCATTTATCAACAATCACAGGATGTTTCAACATTAATCGGTTCCGATTCTGCTTCTGATCTAAAGGCTAACAATGGTTATTTGTATTTAACAGAAGGGGATAGTGTTTATGTTCTTCAGTCAGGAAATGACAGTTATTTAAGCGTACTGGCAACGTATACTGGCAGTGAGAACACTGATGTCAGTAATAATGGCCAGATGTCATTTTCTGAAGATGGCAGAATGTTATTTGTCGGTAGTACCGGTGATAGTTCTGTCATGAGTGTCTTCGCTGTAAGCTCTGAAGGAACACTGTCTTTTTCAGGAACGGTTGAAGGTACGGACACTTATTTTATTAGTTCGATTGTGAGTACATCCGATGGCAGTGAGGTTTTTGCCTTTCAAAACGGTACTGATGGTACGACTAGAGTGTTGGCGATGTATCGTGATTCCGCTGGGAGTTATCAGATAGCCGGAACTTATGATGTTAGTGACGATGTCACGTCATTGATGGTCAGTTCAGACGATAGCACATTGTTTACCTTCGGGACATCTGTCAATGCTTATTCTATTGAAACTGACCATAGGCTCGGTGATTCGGTTACGATGAATAGTGAGTCTGCGCAAACCAGTAGTCATGGGGTAGTGAGTGTCGCTTATTCTTCAGGTAGCGAGCACATCATTGCCGTTTCAACAAGTGGTCTGAGCGTTTTTAGTTATGAAATTCCGGATGTTAATTATACTGAAGGTAATGATGCCGTAGTGGTTCTTCCTGATGGCGTTATCGGTGATTCAGTATTGGATGCTTTGGATAACTATTATGGGGCAAGTATTACCATCGCCCGAACAGAAAGTGACTCTTCAGACCTATATATTTTTATTGATGGCAATAGTCTGACCCTGAATATTGACGGAAATATTGAATTAAACGAAAGCGTCATTGCAACCTGGAGTTCATCATCCGATGGTGTGACAGTGAGCTTTACGGATACTGTCTCTCAGTCAACGGCACAACAGGTGCTACGCCAGATTGCTTATAAAAATACCAGTGATGACCCTGATGCAAATGGTTCTCCGGTTACTCTGAACATTACGCTCAAAGATGGTAGCGGAAGTCAGGATACTCTCGATGTAACACTAAATCTGACTGATGTTAATGACGCACCAACGATGACGTATAAAGCGGTTATTGATGATTACACATCCGGCGGTGATTATATATCGCTGTTTTCAGAGACCAGCATTGATACGGTAGAAGCGGATCAGACCATCTGGAAGGTCATGGTTACAGTCTCCGGAAGCTCCGATGATGATGTGTTGAATGTGGATGGCAATATTATCAGTCTTACAACGACGTCCGGTACGAAAAAAACAGTTAATGGTTTTGATTATCAAATAACTGAAACGGATGATGGAGTAAAGACGGTGATTTTATACGTTAATAGCTCTGTTGAGGATACAGTACAGCTTATTGATTCAATTCAGTACCGTAATACATCTCTTGATGAATCTGGGGACCGAATATTCAATCTCTCTGTTCAGGAACTGGGTGTCAGTGAGAATGAGACAAGCAGTCTGGGAAGTGGTAGTACAATACATGTTGTTGCTGATTCCGGAGAAAATGCGCTGAGTATGATTTCTGGTGAGAGTACTTCTGCTGTTACGTATACAGAAAATAGTGGAGAACAGGCATTTTTAACAGGTATTACGATTAGTGACTCAGAAATGGACTCAAGAAATGGAGGCGCGGGTAACTATGATGGTGCAACACTGACGGTTAGCATTGATACCAGTGATTCGGGGGGAGAGCTTATTTTTGCCGATAGTGATGAATATACCTATTCTAATGGGCAGATTTCAAAAGATGGTGTGGTTATTGCCTTAGTAGACGTTACAAATTCTGAAATGAAAATTACATTTACTGAGGTCTATAAACAGATACCAACCACAGAAGATGTGAATGCGGTTGCTGCGCTCGTCCATTACACAAATCATTCTGATGCTTTACCCGCTAGTAGTAGTCTGATAGTCACTCTTACCGATAGTTACGAACAAAGCTCTAATTCTTATGTTGTTACAATTAATAATATTAATGTAAATGATACCCCAGAGATGTCATTGGGTGACCTGTACGAATTGGGCGTGTTGAGTAGAGTAACATCTACCGATGATCTAACGGAGATTGAAAATGTTTCCAGTGCCACGCTCAGTGATTCCGGTGAACGATTATTCATTATTGGAGATGATGGAAAGATTGCCGTTTATGATGTGAATTCAGAGTCCGGCGAATTGACTTTTTTATCGCTTAATGCAATAAGCGTTGAAGCGTCATCAGCTACCACTATCCTCTCTGACAGCGATGGTAGTCATTTATATATCATGGCAAATAACAGTAGCAGTGAAATTACGGTTTATTCAGTCGATGAGCAAGGTCTAATAGTCCAGGAGCAGGTTGTTACTCTCGATTATAAATTAACCTCCAACTTCGGTGCCATGTCAAATATGACGTTATCAGATGATGGTAGTTACATTTTTTTTACATCTTCCCGCAGCCTTTTTGCAGTATCAATTGATAGTTCTACCGGAGAACTGAATGAAGAGGGATTATTAAAGTTTAGTTCTGCCTGGTCAGAACCTTATATATATAGTCCTACTGCAGTGACTACATCTGGTAATTATGTATTTGTGACAACAAATTTTGTCTCACCAACATTAATTGCTTATAAAATTACTGATTCTGGTATTGACTGGGTTGGCTACATTCGCGATGGAGATTCAGATTCTGATGGGAATAGCGTGTCTGTCAGCAGTAGTATCATTGATTTGGAAGTAAGTGATGATGAGCAATATGTATATGCTGCCACTGATAGCAGCGTTACTGTTTATCATTTTGATTTAGATTCATTCACTCAAATATCATCTTTAAATATCGATAATATCAATGATATTGCTGTATCAAATGATGGGACAACGATATATGTCACAACAGGCTCAAAAGAATTACTTCGTTATACACTGACCGATGGGACAACACTTACACGTCTTGATAGTACTCAACTGGATTCTGCCGATGCCACAATTAGTGTGACGGGCCAGGGTGAGTTTTTTGTCGGAGATCATAATTATACCTTATACCAGACGAATCAGCCGGTACTGAGTGTGGCGTTTGGTGAGTCAACATTAATTGCTACCGATATGTCACTTTTTGATCCCGATTCTGATAGTTATAGCGGTTTTACGGTGACGGTTGAAAGGGCAGGTAATACAAATACTAATGACATTTTTACGATCGATTCGGATTCTGATTATACTGTTAACGATAATGGTAATGTCATATTGAACGAAGAAGTTATTGCATCCATTTCTTCAGAAAACGGTATTTTGAAACTTTCAGTTACAGGTAATCTGACAGAGATTCAATTGGAGCAATTGTTACAGAACATTCGTTATGACAGTAGTTCATTAGCGGAAGGTGGGGAAATTTCCTTTACGCTAACAGTTTACGATCCCAGTGGCGAAAAAGTATCTCAGGCATTGACTCTTGATGTAGTTGAGGCTCCGGTTGTTAATCTTGACAATGTGACACTTGTCGATGGAAAAGCCGATACATTATACCGTCAGAGTTTACCGGATACGATTGTAAGTGATCCCGCGGAGCGCGCTTTGAGCTGGGAAGTCAGTGGACTACCTCAAGGACTGAATTTTGATTCCGAAAATTTGTCAATATCCGGAATACCAACTGAGTCTGCTGAATATACTATTAACTTTGTTGTGACAAACAGCGGCGGGGAAAAGATTTCATTTGATCTAACACTAAATATTGCTCTGTCTGATGCTGATGCCACTCCTGTCAATCATATAACGGACTCATATATTTCGTTTTATGAAAATCAAGCCATCAATTATGTATTTTCAACGGATGGTGTCACGGATCCTCAGAAGCTGGATTTAGCCTGGCTGGTAAAAGGCTTGCCTGATGGCCTTAATTTTAATACAGATACCTTAACATTATCAGGGATTGTGAGCGAGAGTGGAAGCTATGAGCTTACTTTTACCGTGACAAACTCTTTGGGGCTTGCTACGACGTTTCGTTTTAGCTTATCAGTAAATGAATTACCGGTAGAACCGAATATTTTGCAACAGCGTCTTAACGATACAACAGATATTATTGATTTAAGTACACCCAAGCTGGCATCACTGTCAAATAATGATTTTTCTTCCTCCAATTTAGATGTCTCATACAGTACTACTTATGTTTCAGGTTATCTCTCTGGAAAAACGTCGGATAATGCGTATACGTCATTCTATCAGTTAAATGACTGGCTGAGCGATTTGCGTCAACCCGATACAGTCACGACAATTCAGGGTCAGGAGATGACGGATAATTCAGTTTCGTTCGATTTGTTCAATGCGCTCCATGGACAGGATAGACAAATCCTTCAGGTTTCTTTGACCAATGGGTTGTCCCTCCCTGAAGGTGTTCAGTTTAATCTGGAACGTGGGAATGTCACCATAGACACTGGTTTGTTACATCGGCTGGGGCACATTTCTATTTCTGTGACTGTCATGGATGCCTCCGGAGAAACGAAGATAATCAATGTCGATCTGAAAGATCAGATTCATGGAAGTACAACTGAGGCAACTGATACGACTAATCTTGAACATCAGGTTAGAGAAGCGAGTTCTCGGGCCTTGAAAGCAGAAGCCCAAATGTTGTTAGCCGAATTGAGGGCAAACTGATGATCTACTCTTCATTAAATATATCGGGTCGTATACCGACTCTGTTCAATAAGTAACTTACAGTGGTAATCCGTAGTGAAAAACACAACGTGTAGCTCAAAAAATATGTCCGCGAAACTTTCCGTTACAGGTGTCGTCGCATTATTTATTGCTGGTTGTACTATTCATCCACATAACATCAGTGATGAAGAGAAATCCGCTATATTTCTTAAAGATCAGACTGAAATGTTTAGTCAGCAAGAAACAATTTCTCACCCTTTGACGCTTGAAGAAGCCATGGCCCGTGCTGTGAAATATAACCTTAGTGGACGTCTTGCCGTGATGAGAAAAGCACTTGAAAAGCGCTTGCTTGATAGTAAAAGTTACGAATTACTTCCCTCGGTTGCTTCGAGTGCTGGCTGGCGGACCCGAGACAAGCTTGCTGCGTCATCAAGTGAATCGCTTGAGACCGGGACACAATCTCTGGAACCATCAACCAGTCAGGATAAAAAATTAAGAAATGCCGATCTATCACTATCATGGAATATCCTAGATTTTGGTATTGGTTATTTCGGTGCCAGAATACAGGCTAATAATGTGTTGGCGGCTAACGAGCAACGTCGGGCTGTTATTGCGGATATTATTCAACAGGTACGTAGTGCATATTGGGCTGCTGCGACAGCACAAGATCTGGAACCAGGAGTTAAGGCAATATTGGCTGAGGCGAAAGAAGCATTGAAAAAAGCACGTCAGACTGAAATAGAGAGGCTTATCGCACCGGTTGATGCAATGAGATATCAGAAAAGTCTGCTAAAAATGATTAGTCAGCTTGAGAATTTGTCCGCTGAATTAATCAATGCTAAAACGCAGTTGGCAACACTTATGAACATAGCACCTACAACGCCTTATACATTGGCATCTATTGGAGAGAGTGGCACTAAGTTACCGAAAGTTAATTATAGTCTGGAGAATCTTGAGTCTTTAGCAATGATTAACCGTCCTGAAATAAATGAAGAGGTTTATAAAGCGCGTAATGCTGTATTAGAAACCCGGTCACAATTGACCCATCTTTTACCCGGAGCATCACTGTTTGTTGGCACTCATTATGATAGTAACAGTTACCTGGTCAATCAGAACTGGGCCGATGCTGGTGTGCAGGTAAGCTGGAATTTGATGAATGTGTTTTCTTACAGTTCTGTAAAGAATGCAGGAGAAGCAAAAGAAAAAGTAGCAGAAATACGCCGGCAGGCACTTCGTATGGCTGTTTTGACTCAAGTTAATGTTGCATGGCACCAATATCATCAGTCGCAGAATCAGTATAAAAATGCGACCGAGTTATTGAGGTTACAAAATGGTATTGAAGCTCAGACTCGGCATGCTTATCAAAGTAGTATGAAATCCAGGTTGGAGCAGATCCGAATGAAAACAGAAACGGTTTTGATAACTCGCCACCGGGATCAACAGTTAGCGAAAGCACAATCTTCATTAGGTGCAATCTATCAGGCTGCTGGTTTAGATCCGCTTCCTGAACAAATACAGAATCAGAGTATTAAAGCCTTGACCCTGGCTATAGCACAAAAGCGCGTAAGGTTACTCAATGGAGAACTTAGCCAACAACAACCGCCATTGCTGACAAAAATTCCGCCATTTGTCACAGAAACCTTCTTACCTTCTGTATCAGAGAAAACAATACCGGAGAGTCGAACTGTTATCAGCGAATCACCAGATTATGTCTCTACATTTGAGAATCTTGGCTCACTGAAAGCAACCATTATTCGTGATTACACAACTTCTGCTAAATATGAGTAATCGGTTCTGTATGTTAAAAATCATTGTGTATATGTTAGGGATGACACTTGCTATTGGTGTGACTGCTCAGGAACAGGATATAGACTCATCACCTCCAATCCGGGTTCAGTTAAAGCCGAAGGTGGAGCTTATTGTGTCCAGTGAAATCGCTGGCAGACTCAGTATATATCCTTTGAAAGAAGGTGAGCGGTTTAATAAGGGTGTTGTTCTTGCCGGTGTTAACTGTGATGTTTACCGCGCGAGATTAGATCACGCCAAAGCGAAAGAGAAAGCAGCTAGTCAAAAATACAAGATAGCCAAGCGATTGAATAAACTGGAGTCAATTAGTGTGATGGAAGTAGGTCAATCGGAAGCGGATCTTGAAATGGCGACATCTGAACGTCAAGTCGCTCAGTTGATGGTGAAGCGATGCATTATTAGAGCACCTTTCTCCGGAAGGGTTTCTCAGCGTTTTGTCGAGTCTGGTGAATATGTAACGGAAGGAAAAAAATTGTTGGAGATATACAGTACTCGGTCGTATGAGGTAGAACTGATTATTCCTTCCCGTTGGGTTAATTTTGTTAATGTCGGAGACACTTTTCAGGTTACGCTGGATGAAACTGGTAATACCTACCAAGCCAAAATCATTCGTCTTGGTAGTGTGATTGATGCACTGAGTCAATCTTATAAAGTTTTTGGCGAAATTCAGGCCCATCAGAATTTAGTGTTAATGCCCGGAATGAGTGGTAGCGCTGTATTCAATGTTTCTGACAAAGAGCGTAACGAGCATGAACATGGACTCTGAGCGGGCGATTTCCAGAGGGAATCCTGTTGAATCGGCATTAATGTCTTTGCTGTTGCTGGAGAAGAAGGCCAGAAATGCTTCAAACCTGCCCCAATTGCAGTTCATAATGCTTAATCAGACCCGAACATTAGTTGATTATGATCACCTGATTTTATGGGATCCGCTGCAGAATCGGATTACGGGTGCTTCTGGTGTACCCGAGGTGGATGTCCATGCCCCATTGATTCAGTGGTTAAATAAGCACTGTTCTACTATCGCGAAAACAACCCGGAAGAATGATATTCATCGCCTTGCTACTCATGAGTGGTTACCGTTTGACCGTTCTATGTTTGCAGAGCATTTGTCTGAGGTACTTATCTGGTTTCCGGTAAAAGGTACCGATGGTGAGTTGGTATGTGTGTTACTTTTATCCAGATCTGAGCCTCTTTCTATTCGAGAAGAGAGGTTACTGGATCTTCTGGGTGATTCTTATGGTCATACCTGGATAGCTTTGCGTAACAGTCAAAAGCCAAAACGTTTAAGTCTGCCCGGAAGAAAAAAGTTTTGGGTATCTGCTGTTGTTCTGTGTATCGCTCTGATGTTTGTGCCTGTTCGTCAGTCAGTGCTTGCTCCTTCAGAAATTATATCTTCATCATCAGTTGTTGTACGAATGCCTATCAATGGAGTGGTGCAGCGTCTTAATGTCAGGCCTAATCATTTTGTAAAAAAAGGGCAGTTGTTGATGACACTTGATGCCCGTCAGTTGAATGATCAATTGGCTCAGGCAAGACAACGATTAGCTATATCCAGTGCTGAACTTAGGTTGGCCAGACAACAATCGTTCTATGATGGAAGCCGGAAAGCAAGTATTAGTATTTTAGAGGGACGTGAAAAACTGGCGAAAAGCCAGGTCAGTTATTTGCAGAAAAAGCTTAAACGTACAAGTATATACTCACCTCAGGATGGGATTTCATTATTTGATGATCAAGGAGATTGGATTGGTCGGCCTCTTAATTTCGGGGAGCCGATTATGTTTGTTGCTGATCCCAAGAAAACGCAACTCGAGATTCAATTAGCTGTTGAAAATATGATGGAGCTAAAGCCTGGCGATGAAATTCGTTTTTTCCCCAACAGTAATCCAACGGAGGCTATTTTAGCAGAAGTTAAAACTATTGCTTATCACTCGACTCTACAAAATGATGGACAATATGCATATGTTTTAAAAGGAATGTTCGTCGAAAATAACCATATTCACCAGATGGGTTTGAAAGGAACTGCAAAGCTTTATGGGAAGAAAACCACGTTATTTTATTATCTTTTCCGCAGACCAATTTCTCACCTGCGGTTATGGTGGGGAGCGTTATGATTAGCCCTCCTAATGACGAATTACCATTGCTAAGACAAGAATTACGATTATACCCTGCACCGGAAAGCGAACATGGGTCTTCCCGATGGACTTTGGAAGACCCAATCAGGGGGCGTTTTTATCAGTTGGGATGGCTTGAAACGGAATTTCTTGCCAATTGGTCAATCTCTCCACAAAAAACCCTTAGCCGTATATATGAAACGACAACGTTACGCCCTAATCCGGAGACACTTAATTCTTTTTTACTTTTTTTACGAAATAATCATTTAGTCCAAACTAGTGCTGACACATTAATAAGACAGAAAGAGCAGCAAAGAGAAAGTGAGAGTTGGCTAAAGTGGCTGTTTCGGTATCATCTGGCATTCAGAGTTCCTCTTTGTGAACCCGATGTATGGCTTGGTAAAACATTACCGGTTGCCTTACCTTTTATGTCCAGGTTTTTTTTTCAAATTAGTGTGTTGGCGGCCATCGCCGGGTTCTGGCTGGCATCGAGACAATGGGAGTCATTTATACATGGTTTCTCTTATTTGTATTCTGCTGAGGGAGCTGTCATATCGGTAATAACCATCATCTTAGTAAAAGTGCTGCATGAACTAGGACATGCATTTACTTGTAAGAGATATGGAGCCCGTGTTTCAACAATTGGAATCATGTTTATCCTTTTTTGGCCAGTACTTTATACTGATGTGTCAGGGGCTTGGCGGCTGAAGAGCAGACAACATCGAATTATGATTGGAGCCGCGGGTATTTTTACTGAAATGGTTATTGCTGCCTGGGCCTTACTTATATGGAATTTTACAGATGAAGGAATAGTTAAAAGTGTGCTATTCACATTATCAACGACATCTCTGTTTCTTTCACTATCAATTAATCTGAGTCCACTGATGCGTTTTGATGGTTATTTTATTCTTTCTGACTGGTGCAATATGCCAAATATGCAGCCCAGAGCATTCGCTATGGCCCGTTGGGCAATCAGAAAGTGGATGTTTGGCTGGAAGACAAAACCTCCTGAACGTTTTTCAGCGATGAGGACCAGGGGGGTTGTAATTTATGCACTTTCGACATGGATTTATCGTTGCACTTTATATTTCAGCATTGCATTAGCGGTTTATCATTTGGTTTTTAAAACGCTTGGAATACTGTTATTTTCAGTAGAAATTGCTTATTTTCTGATATTCCCTTTAGTTCGGGAAGTTCGTATATGGTTAAAAAATTATCAGGAATTTCATATGAATGTAAAAATACTGAGGTTGTTTCTTTTTGTATTTTTCATCTTTTTATTCTTGTTTGTACCGTGGCACCATACCGTTTATGCTCCAGCGGTGTTGATGGCAAAGCAACAACAACAATTGTTTGTTGCCGAAGATGCCATGTTGACAGGGCAGTATGTAAATGCCGGAGATAAGGTAGTTAAGGGACAATTAATGTTTATTCTGATATCTCCTAAATTAGATCAGGCGATAGAGGAACTTAAAATACAGAGCCGTATGCTGGAGAAACAAATCCTTTTTTATCCTTTTGACAAAAAAGCAGCTGCCGATTTACAAATTGTCAGAGATGAATTTTCAATTATAAAATACCGACTGAATGAGCAGAAAAGTCTCAAGGAAAAACTGACAATCCGTGCACCGTATTCAGGTGTTGTCGTTGATTTACAAGAACATATTGCAGGAAGCTGGATGGCAGCAGGCACCGTTTTGGGCAGAGTTGTCGGTGAAGAAGGAACTATTGCGGAAGCTTATATAAATGAAAGGGATATTGCCCGTATTGGTGGCCAAAATAAGGCAACGTTTATTCCTGATGATATTCATCTCAGCCGTTTTTCTTTATCAATTGACCGTTTGGCTCGAGGTGTTTCTACCGACCTTAGTGCTCATCCGGAGCTAAGTTCTTCATATGGAGGACCCGTTGCTACTAAATTGGGTAGGCATAAGCGTATTCCGGTTCCGCAGCAGGCAATTTATCAGGTTTATTTATCGGATGATAGTTCGTTATCTGCTCCCCTTAGCCAGAAAAAGGGAGCAATTGTTATAAAAGGTAAATCTCAAAGTATTATTCATCGCATGTGGAATGGTGTCCTAAAAGTCGCAATTCGTGAATCAGTTATGTGACAGATTCATTTCTACAAGTAATGGTAGCCATCAGACCAGGAGTGCAGTTAGCAAGAGATAGTGTTCCATGATGTCGTTCTGCGACAGCCTGTACAAAGGGCAGTCCAAGACCGAATCCCTTGGTTCCTGATCTTTTGATTCGTTGAAAACGTTCTTTAACTTGTGACAACATATTTTCCGGGATACCTGGTCCTTCATCAATAATCTGAATGTAAGTGGTATCAAGTTGCTGGTTTATGCGTAAGATTATTTTGGAGCTGTCCGGTGCATATTTTATTGCATTATCAAGTAAATTTGCGACAGCCTGAAGAATTAGAGCATAGTCAGCATAAAAAGAATGGTTTTTATTGACAGAGATTTTCAAACTTATGTTGTGTTGTTCAATTAAAGGATCGTAATATTCGGTAACATCTTGCAGTAATTTGACTGAATGTATCGGTTCTCTTTTAAGGGATAATAAGCCATTCTCTACTTCCGTCAATTTCATTATCGCCCGGAATAGATATAAAACCCGATCAATTTCTTTTGCTGCTTCTTCCAGTTCATCCAATGCTTGTCCTTCCACTATTGCCGAAGTATTAATTAAACGATTTTTTACTCTTGTCAGGGGAGTTTTGAGTTCATGAGCAATATGACTATTTGCTGTACGAACCTGTTCCATTAGCTTTTCTGTACGGCTTAATAATAAGTCTGTTTCATCACTCAATCGGCCAAATTCATCATTATAGCCATTGTTCATGACACGAACCTGATGTTTTCCATTGGCATATTCATGCATTACATCCAGGATCTTATTTACTCTTAGCATGTTTCTAATGCTGAATGGTAGACTTATAATTAGTATTGATAGTAATACTGTAAATAATACAGCACCTGTCATAAGGGGTATGATCCGGGTATTATTGAGCATTGGTAAAATGTTATAGGAAGCATAATAATAACCTCCATCACTAAGAGGAACTACAATCCCAAAAAGAACGTGTTTTTTCTTATGAAAAGTAAATTCAGCCATATGTCTGCGTGGCAGCTGGAAAATTGATTTAAGTTCATCAAGGTTTAAGACACTTGTATCTCCATGAAGTAATGCCTTATTTTTATCAAAGGTATAGGAGATCAATTCATCATATTTTTGAGTCTGTTCGTGATTGGTGAGATAGTTGGTAAGTTTGTGGCTATCTTCAAATAGTTTTAGTGAGCTTTTAGCCTTGATATCATCCAGGATCATATTCTTGAGGTGAGTGTGCATAACTTCTTTCAGAAAGTGATCGCTGATAAAAATTGAAGCCGAAGAAATAATCAGACAAAAAAAAGCGACATAAGCGGCCTGACGAAAACTGCTACTGGTAATAATTAACCTGACTGGCATTACTCTGAACCTAAAGCGTAGCCGACAGAACGAATTGTCCGTATAATTGGTGTTTCTTCTTTGTTGATGTTGAGCTTGTTTCTTAGCTTTGACATATGAACATCAAGGATGTTTGTCTGAGGGTCAAACTGGTAGCCCCAGACTCGTTCTAAAAGCATATTCCGAGTTACAGCTTTACCTTTGTGCTCTGCTAACACTTGCAAAAGTTCAAATTCCTTTCCTGTAAGAAGAACTTTTTTTCCCCCTAGTGTTACGTTTCTTTTCTCTAAATTAATAACAACATTACTAACATGTATGTCATGAGTATTTTGTATTTTCGTTGTCCGGTCATGGAGACGTTCAAGGCGGAGTAACAGTTCAATAAAGTCAAAGGGCTTACCCATGTAATCATCTGCGCCGGCCTTTAGCCCATGAATACGGTCTGATATTTGATCGTTTGCTGATAGAATTAGAATAGGAGGGTGTGGTGTATCAACGAGCTGATTCAGAACATCAATTCCATTCATTTCAGGAAGCATATTGTCCAGTAAAACAACATCAAAAACTTCATTTTTAATGAGATTAAGAGCTTGTTTCCCATTATCTGAGAGTTTGCAATTATGACCATATGAATGCAATTTACTGCTTATCCAATGACTTACAGGAAGTTCATCTTCCACAACAAGAACACGCACAGTTAATTCCTTATTTAGACAAGAAATTGATAATGTTAATCTAAATTGTAATGATAATTATTATCAATAGTAATATTGTATCAATAGTAACACTTATGTCAACAAGGTTTATGAATAAAACATTATATTCAAATGGCAAGAATTTCTTCTTTAATAACTTTATCTGACTACCTTTCGACATGTAATTGGTCATCATATCTATCAGGCGCAGCCTATTAGATTCTACTAACCAAAAATATCAAATTTATGATGTTGAGAAATGTTTTATTAAGCATTCTTAATAATTGACCTATTGATATGTAAATGAGAATAACTCTTAATACGGGGTGAGGATTGAGCTTATTTATCATTTTTTATACATAAGGGAATTGATTATGAAATCTAAAATTAAGCAGTTTATCTCTGATGAAAGCGGAGTAACGGCGATTGAGTACGGAATTCTGGCAGCAGCCATGGCCGCTGCTATTGGTGTGATTTTTGGAGCGGATGGTGTCTTTGTGACCGCATTGAAGGAGCGTTTTGCTGCGATTGCGGATCAAATTACTAATACGGCAACGCCATCCGGTGACTAGGTTTGTAAGGAAAGGTGGTTATGCACGATCAGTGGATTCTTTATATGTTGGTGCTTCCTCTTTTGTATGTGAGTATCAGTGATCTGTTTTATCGCAAGATCTATAACCATCTTATTTATCTTCTTCTTGTGATGGTGTTGGTCAATGTTTTTTTGTTTTATCTGGATATGGGTAGTTATGCAGGATTAACAGTCAGACAGATTCAAAGTCAGTTTGAGCTTTCTGTATTAGGTGCTGTGGCTGTTTTGATTATTGGTTTTGCTTTATTTGCTATTGGTCAGATGGGAGCCGGAGATGTAAAGCTGATGGCAGTTTTGTGTTTACTGCTTGGTGGTGAAAATTTGGTAACCTTTTTACTGCTTACGGCATTAGCCGGGGGAGTCTTAGTCTTTTTTATGCCATTTGTCAGAGTTATCGAATTCAGGGGGGCAAAGTGGATATTGAATATTTCAGCATGGTTCCCATTTCTGAAAATCCCGGTACCAGATGCTGCTTATACCAACTCACCGACAACAACTGGTCTTCCGTATGGTATTGCTATTAGCATTGGGGCGGTATTGTCCCTTCTTACTCCATTAACTCATTAGTATTGGTTTTTCTATGAAAGTTTCATCCGTCTTATTTATATCCGGAGCTTTTGTGATAGCTCTTGGTGGAACGTTTGTTATGCGTGGTCTGGCTGAGCCAGCACCAAAAGCCGAGGTGTCTTTACAGCCTGTTGCTGTAACAAGGCCTGCCCATGTCTATACTCCTGTTTTGGTTGCCAGCCGCGACATTCATCCCGGAGAATTTATCGATGGCGGAGCAATTCATTGGCAAGCTGTTAAAAAAGACTATCCCAAAGCTTTGTATTTAAAAAAGGACTCTATAGATTTGGCATCTAACTTTGGTGCAACAGTCCGTAAACTGGTTAAAAAAGGTGATTTATTAACGTATTCATTGGTTGTGAAACCGGGAGAACCAGGATTTTTGGCTTCGGTTTTACATAAAGGAATGCGCGCAGTTGCTATCCCAACTAATGCGGTTGCCAGTAATGCTGGATTAGTGTCTGCTGGCGATCATGTTGATGTTATTCTTGGCTTGAAAAAGGAAAATAATGTCAATGTTTCTGGCGATGATACCTCGTCTGTACAACCTCCAATGCTGGCATCCCAGACATTGGTTACTAATGTAAGAGTTTTGGCTTTGAACAACGTTGTTCGCAGTGGTGTGCAAGTTCGCTCGCAGGATAATAAGAAACGCAAGGATGATAATCAGTATTTTGAAACTGTCACTTTGGAAGTGACGCCTAAACAGTCTGAACGTTTAGCTGTCGCCAGAGAAATCGGTACGCTACAACTTGCTTTGCGGGCTGTCGGAGATAATAACGATATTGTGTCTCTCGCTGACAACAAAACTGGTGTAACCACTTTGAACCAAGTTACTGATATTTATCGTAAATTGAGCTCACCTTCGACTCCGAAAATAGTTCTTTATATGGGAAATAAAGTTCAGGTCGAAGATGTGGCAAATTAATTGATGCCTTCATGAATCGAGAATTTATGATTATTAGGAAATAATTTCGATGAAGACTTTTCATAAAGAAATAAAAAATGCAGCATATTTTATTATTGTCTGCATGATCGGTATGCCTTTGGCATTCGCAGGTCAAAATATAATTCCCAAAATAAAAACTGTGAAAACAACCAATTTTTCCCAGATTGAAGTACACGATACAATACATCTAACGGTTAGCAAAGGACGATTGCTATCGTTGCCTGCCAGAGCGTCAAAAGTATTGGTTGCCAATCCTGATATTGCCAGTTTTCAGATGCCATCATCTACCAATATTTTTGTGTTTGCCAATGAACCGGGAACCACAACACTTTATGCTCTGGATAATCAGGATCGTGTGATTTTGGCAACGCATATTATCGCTGGTTTTGATCTGGAAAGTTTAACAGAGCAAATTAACACTGAAATTGTCGGAGCCGATGTAAAACTTCTTAGTTCAACTGAAAACGGAATCTTGGTTCGTGGTTCTGTTCAGACACCTCAACAGGCTAAACAAGTGATCGATGCTATCACTGCTTATACAGGAGGCGATTCAGATGTAAGTAGTAGTGGGGGCGGTAACGCTAATAGAGGAGGTAACAATGGCGGTGGAAGTAATTCGTCGGTAAGAATTGTTAATCAATTGCATGTTAAGTTATCCGCACAAATTAATATTAGTGTTCGAATTGTGGAAGTGTCTAGAAGTCTGGATACTGAACTCGGTTTTAGTTGGGAATCTTTGCTTGATAACGGCAAATATTTTATACGCAATACCAGCTCTGCTTTGTTCGATGCTTCTACTGGTATCTTTTCCAGCGATTCAGTCTCAAATGCCCTTGCTGGTGGCGCATCCGGTAACCTGGGAGGAGTGTTATCCGCTTTATCGACAAATGGTTTAGCCAGTATTCTTGCAGAACCAAACTTAACGGCAATGTCAGGAGAAACCGCCGGTTTTGCGGCTGGTGGTGAAGTTCCAATTGTTATGATAACCAACAATACAACTTCTATTGATTTTAAGCAGTATGGTGTGATTATGAGAATGACACCGACGTTGTTATCCCCGAACCGTATTAGCCTTCATATTGCTCCGGAAGTCAGCGACTTATCAGATGATGGTGCTATAGAACTGGAGGGTACAAAAATACCAGCTTTTAAAGTTCGTCGAGCAGATACCACCGTTGAACTTGCCAGCGGACAAAGCTTTGCTCTTGCTGGGATGCTTCGGTCGGGTCAGAACCTGACGGTCAACGGTGTTCCCGGATTAAGAAATATACCGATACTTGGCCATCTTTTTGAATCCTCCAGCAATGAGAAGGAGGAAACAGAACTGGTGATTATTGCGACAGCTTATGTTGTAACGCCAACCAATGCTGGTGATCTGCAGGTTCCCGGCAAAGGGATCAAGACATTGGATAATGCTATGCCGAAAAAAGCATCAGCAGGTTATCTTTTCTAAGTATCAGGGAATGTCATTATGTATTTAAGACTTATTTTTATTTTTCTGTGTATATTCCTTACCGGATGTGAACATACGGTAAATCAATTACGTGCCGGAGATGAAGAAGTTCTGACCGGAGAACGTTACCCTATCAACGTTTCTCCTTCAGTTTCTGCCGTTTCTTTGAAATTGACAAATCAAGAGGGTTTAGATGAAGCATCATTTGCAAGCCTTAACACTTTATTGATGAATCAGGGAAGGCTTATAGACCAGGTGATTTTGATTCAACCCTTTTCAAGCGATGGTGAACAATTTGCGTTCAGGTTGAAATCGACCCTATTAAAGGCTGGGGCAAAGCAAGTAAAAGTTCAGCCCAAAATTTATGATTCAGGTAAATCTCAATGGGATCTACGTGTCCAGTCACAGGCTATGGTCGTTAGTATTCCAGATTGCCAGATTCATGATGCGGGACAGTGGGCTATTTCTCCATATGAAGCGATTGGTCCATTAGGATGTGCAACAAGGTCTAATTTAGCCCGTATGGTTGCTGATCCGAGAGATTTGATCCGTTCAAAACCTCTGGATAGCGCGGATGCAGTAACTTCAGTCGGTGCAGTAGAACGTTATTACGAAGATGATTTAAAAGAACTTCTGGACATCGACTTCAATGAAGACAATTAACCGTTGAGATTAGACCATGAGCGAAGACAATTACAAATACAATACAGAAGAACTTGAATCTGTCATGTTATTTACCCCGGATAAGGATGATGCTGCTATTTATGTAGATGATTTCAGCCGCCTGAGTCTGGACTGTGAAGGTGTTGTGCAAGGGGGCGTGGATGATGCTATAAAATGGGTAAAATCCCATGCTGTTCCTTCTGCTATTCTTGTGGATATTGATGGTGCCGAATGTTTGTCCGAATCAATTTACGAATTATGTTCTGTCTGTGGGCCAACATGTAAGGTGGTTGCTATTGGCACCGATACCACTGCTAGTCTGGATCTTTATCGAAATTTATTGGCTCAGGGTGTTTTTGATTATTTGGTTAAACCTGTAACGCTTGATAGGTTTGCAAATCTTTTCAATTGTGTGAAAACAGGGAGAATTGGAGAAATATCGTCCGGTCGAACTATAGCCGTTACCGGTGTAAAAGGTGGTATTGGGACATCTTTAATTGTTCTGGGTATAGCGCAAATATTGTCTAATGAACGTCGTATTACGACAGGGTTGGTTGATTTTGATCGTACGAATGGATGTCTGGGATTGTTATGTGGCTTGCAAGACGAAGACGGACTGAGTGGTGTGCTCAGGTCGGATAGTATCGATACACGGTTCCTATACCGTTCAATGAATACCATTTCCGATAAGTTATCGATTTTGAGTCAGGCTCCTGATTATTTTTCGGTACAGGAAGCTATCGATCAAGAGCATATTTTGACTTTGGGTTCAACGCTTTGTCAGATGTTTAAGCAGGTGGTATGGGATTTACCCTCCAGTCAGCCTGATGGTTCATTAGATGTTCTTGCTTGCGCTCATACAAGGATTATTGTTGCAGATTATACGGTGATATCAGCACGTAATACGCTGCGTTTGTTAAAAGAAATCGGTGATGAAACGGATGGACAGCGCATTGTTATTGTATGCAATGAACATCGTCAAAATAGCCGACTCATAAGCCGCCTTGAATTCGAGCAATTTATTAACAGAAAAGTTGACATTGAATTGCCATTTGCCGGTAAATCGATTGAGCAAATGTTGCTGAAGGGAGCACTAAATCTTCAGAAAGTTCCTTTATTTAATGAATCCATCTCTTCTCTTGTTGATCTGATCTGTGGTTATCGTTCTGCTTCTAAAGGACGACGACGGCTTTTCCAGCGATTTATATTGCCGTTTGAGAGGAAAGCATCATGATCATCAAGCATTCACGTCGGAAAATTCATGAATTAGTTAAAGAGCCTGTGATCAATAGTCAACAGGATGACATTGTTGCAAAAAATAATTGGGAGACTCAATCCACGACATCGGATAAAAGTCAGGCAAGCAATAATATGCGATTGATTCGGGATCATTTATATGAACAAATTGATCCGTTAAAAGTGGCATCTATGGCTCCTGAGAAATTGCATCAGCGGATTAACGATATGATTCGCGAAATTTGCGATGTTCATCGTTTACAGTTTTCTGCTGATGAAGAGCATCACGTTGGTGAGGTGATGTTCAATGAGATGATCGGTATTGGCCCAATTCAACCATTGTTAGCGGATGACTCGATAAACGATATTTTAGTGAATGGCGCCGGTCAGGTCTTTGTTGAGAGATTTGGCAGATTAGAATTGACACCAATTCATTTTATTGATGAAGAACATGTATTTAACATTGCTCAACGTATAGCAGCCAGAGTAGGCCGGCGGATCGATGAAACTCACCCCATGGTCGATGCAAGACTGGAAGATGGAAGCAGGGTTAATATCATTACTCATCCTCTTGCTCTTGATGGGACGACAATTTCTATTCGTAAATTCATGCGTCGGAATATGTCGCTTGAAATTCTGGCAGAACGTGGCGCTATGTCTTCAGATATGGTTGAAGTTCTTCGACGAGCGATGAGTGCCCGCCTGAATGTAATCATTTCAGGGGGAACAGGTGCTGGTAAAACTACACTACTTAATGCGTTGTCGCAGGGTATCAGTAATGATGACCGGATTATCACGATTGAAGATGCTGCGGAACTCCAGTTACAACAAATTCACGTAGTTCGACTTGAAACTCGTCCGGTAAGTGCAGAAGGTTCCGGTAAAGTTGATCAAAGAGATTTAGTGAGAAATGCTCTGCGTATGAGGCCTGACCGTATTATTTTGGGAGAAGTCAGAGGTGCCGAAAGTTTTGATATGCTGCAGGCTATGAATACTGGTCATGATGGATCTCTGTGTACGGTTCATGCTAATACGCCTCGTGATGCCATTATGCGTCTTGAAAACATGGTCATGATGGCCAATATGCAGCTCCCTCTGGAGGCGATTCGCAGGCAGATCGCCAGTGCTATCGATATCATTGTTCAGGTAGAGCGTATGTGTGATGGAGGACGACGAGTAGTTTCTGTTACGGAAGTTTGCGGTATGGAAGACGATATTATTCAGACTCAGGAACTATATGCTTATACCATTCATGAAATTGATCATAAGGGGAAAGTCCATGGTGAATATATTTCCAGTGGAGAGCGTCCCGGGTTTTACAGCACTCATAGTCATTTTTTCAGGGAGAATGCGTGATGAAATTAGATGGACTAACACTGATCATATTTGCTGGTTTATTTGGCATTCTTGTCGGTGTCCGTTATCTGATAGCTGTGTATTCTGAGCGTAAAGAAAGGGCCCGGTATTTATCACAGTTGAAGCAGTTATCACTTGGAATGGTCAGTAATCCAGACCAGCCAGTTGATGACGGCCTGATGAAAATAATGAATGTAACAAGGTTTCACTCGTTACCTCTTGTCGGTTCTCTTATTAAACGGTTGTGGACAGATTTAGAGATATTAGGTTGGCAGGAACATATATGGAAAAGAAGTCTATTTTTGTTTATTCCTTCGTTTCTTATTTCTCTGGCGATAAGTAAAAGTTCAAAATCCCCATTTGCTATGTCTTTGGTATTAACTCTGACTTTCTTCTTTGTTTCTGTGGGGCTGATTTATTTTCGGGCAATGGGTAGGCATTTAGAAGAGTTTAAACAGAATTTGCCTCAGGCAATTGATGCCATTGTCAGAGCTGCCAGAGCGGGAGTCCCCGTGACTAACACATTTTCAATGGTTGCAGATAATCTGCCCGGGCCTTTAGCTTCTGAATTTTTGTTAATCGATAACTGGCTGAAGGTGGGTGTTCCTTTGAAAGATGCGATGAGAGATTCTTCTGTACGGGTGCCGCTAAATGAGTATCGTTTTTTTGTTGTAATTCTAATCATTAATCAGGAAACAGGCGGAAGGCTGAGTGAAACACTGGCTCGCTTAAGTGATACATTGCGGGCACGTCAGGAACTGGCTTTAAAAATAAAAGCAAAAACATCAGAAGTGCGTGCATCGGCTTCCATTGTTGCACTACTTGCCCCTTTGTCACTGGCGTACATGTATTTTAATTCTCCGAAAGATTTCCTGTTTCTGCTAAATGATGAAACAGGAAATAGTGTTCTTATTTATGCAGCCTGTAGTGTGGGCCTGGGTCTGTTTATAACTCATTACATGATTAAGAGGGTCATCCGATGAATGGAATAGTGCTGATAAATGTTGGATTAGGCTGTTTTCTTATGGCATTGGGGATGATTTTTATTGGTTTATATTTCCATATAAAAGCTCCCAAGCTCTCGGATAGGTTGGGTAATTCTCAGGAAGTGAACGATTCTGTTAATGATGAAATCTCTCTTGTTAACGGACCGTCTTTATTTCAACATTTTGTTTTTTTATCCCGCCTATCTGAGATCGGTGAGGCAATGGCAGGAACACAAACAGATCGAATGAAAGTTTACCGTTTGCTTGCAATGGCTGGTTTTCATGATCGTCGTTATATTGGTCTGTACACTATCGGGAAATATTTCTTAGGCATTGGTTGTATTGCGTTATTTTTGTTGTTCGGCCTGGATGCAGGACATCGTTTAAGTATGATGGGGCTTGCCGGAAGTTTGATGTTACTGTTTCTGAGTTCCTTTTTGATTGAAATGTGGATGAAAATCCGGGCATCGAAAAGAGGAAAACTATTGTCTGACAACCTGCCAGATGCGTTGGATCTCATGGTTATTTGTGCGGAAGCTGGTTTGCCATTGGCGAGGATACTGAATGTTGTGTCTAAAGAGCTTTCTTTTTCCGCACCGGAGGTAGCAGAAGAATTGGGGTATACGCATACTGAGATGCAAATTTTAAACGACAGAAAACGGGCTCTGGTGAATTTAGCAGATCGTTGTGGTGTCGAAAATGTAACGGCAATGGTATCCACATTAGTACAGGCGGAGCGTTATGGTACACCGTTGTCCCAAGCTTTGAAAACGATATCTGAGGAAAGCCGTAAGGCTCTGGTTTTAAATCTTGAAGAAAAAACAGGTAAGTTACCCGCGCAGCTCAGTGTTCCGTTAATGACTCTAATTTTACCTCCTGTTATAGCTATGATGGGAGCACCAGCGATGGTTAGGATTGTTCGCTTGTTAGCCAGTTAATATTTCAGAGAAACAAAATGCAAAAAATAATTTTATTAATTGTCTGTGTTATGGTGCTGCTTTCCGGATGTAGTCAGAAATCGGTTAAGCCTGTGCATACAATTGAAAATACAAATATACAATTACCGGAAATGGCAACAGAAGCACTGAAACTAGCCCATCTATTGAGAGATAACGGTCGTTATAAAGCAGCATTTGATGTTTATAAGAACATGGATGAAAAAAAAGAGTTAAATAGAGCATATTTACTGGAATATGCAACGGTAGGCTCTCTGGTTATTCAGCCTTCTCAGGTTATTACTTTGTATAAAAGAGCGGAAAAAGAGTTCGCCGGTCACGAGACTAATGAGGAGCGGGAAGCTCTTTGTGTAGGTTTGGGTCGGGCTTATTTAAAGGTGGCTCAGAGAGATAAAGCTGAGTATTACCTTGATTGTGCTCTGCAAGTTAATCCTAATAATGTTACTGCTTTGAACGGGGCCGGTGTCATCAGAAGTTATCGCGGTGAAGTTGATAAAGCTAAAACAATGTTAACAAAGGCATTAGAAATACAACCTGACAATATGATGGTATTAAATAATCTGGCGATGACTTATTTGTCATCCGGCAATTATTCTAAAGCAATAGATTTACTTATCACTCAGGAGAATATTTTGCCCATGTCCGGGCGTTTGAATCTTGCACTTGCGTATATATTGAATGAAAGAACGGACATGGCTCGTGAATTGCTCAATAGGTATACCGATAGCAATCGGACGGAAGATATTATTAACCGATTTGAGCTTATTTGTCAGCGTATAAAGAATGGTAGCTCAGTGAACTCAGAACTGACTGTATTGACTCATAATCCACTGACGTTAGTCGGAGATAAATCGTGAGGTCAATACTTAAAAAGTTTCGTCAATATCAGCAAGGAATTGTATCTGTAGAAACTGCGCTTATTTTTCCTGTTTTGCTGTTTATTTTGGTCATGTTTTTTGAGTTGGCCAGAATTGCGCTGATTATTGGTGTGGTTAATTTATCATTAGAGAGGGCTGTACAAAATTTTCGGCAGGATGATCACTTTTATTCTTTGGGTGAATCTGAATTATCTAATATTGTAAAAGAAAGGATAATTCGGTATTCATTTGATTTAGTTTCAAAAGATAATCTGGATTTAAAATTAAACGCCTTTTCTGATTTGGGGGATTTCTCCGGTAATCAATCGTCTGAATCAGACTCTGACAGTGGAAATGATGAGGAAACCAGTTACGCATATGCTCCGATATTGAGTCTTAATTTAACCTTACGTCAGGATTTTATTACGCCATTACCTGAGTTATTTGATTTGGGAGCTTCTTATCAGCATGAGTTCCAGCAAATACTTGGAGATATTGTCATTAACGGAGATGACTAGTTGATGGGAAATAGAGTAAAAAACTGTCGGGGACTGGCAATGATTGAATTTACTCTGTCGCTCGGAATGCTGTTAGTAGCTATTTCAGTTGTGGCTGACTTATATTCAATTAACCGATTGCGAGGGGACTATGACAGAATTTCACATACCTTGTCATCCGTTCTTTCTGTTCAAAGTTATATAGCAGCAACGGATTTGGATTATCTGCTTGATAAGATGCTGCCCGAATCTGAAATAGGGTCCTATGAATTAAATATATATAAAGTCAATCTTGACCGTAGCTTGGCTTGGAAGCCCTTTCGCCGTGGAGATTTGACAAATATCTGCCCATCATTGGTTTCGGAGGGGTATTTTATCGGCGAGATGCCAGAAGAAGATAGTGAAGAAGATTCAGTTTCTTTAATCGTTGTTCAGCTTTGTCGTGAATCTGATGGTTTAACTCCGATGTCATTACTTATTGAAAATAAGGTGATAGATGTAGTGGCACATAACCGTATGCAATACCGAACTATTGAACTGGATGATAAATTATCGGAAGAGTTATCTATAGAAGATGGCGATGATGAATAACTTACACTGAGAGGGAACTATGAAACGTTGGATTTATAAACTGATTGCGGTAATTAGTTTGGGAATGGCTGTATTAGGTATTATTTTACCCGGACTACCTGCAACAGAATTTATTCTTTTAGCTGCCTGGGCTGCGGCCAAAGGTTCTCCGAGAATTCACTCATGGATTATGTCATGGTCTTATTGTCGGGAGATTGTTGAAAACTGGCAAAACGGTAAGGTTGTTTCCCGGAAAAACAAAATACATTCTGCGCTATCAATGACCGCATGTTTTGTTATTTTGCTGATAGCAGGAGTACCACAGACATTTGTCATTATAGCTTTGTTGGGAATGTTAGTTGGAAGCTATTTTATATGGATACGACCTGAGTTGCCTTCGCACCAGTAATGCACTGTTATAAATGTCCGTGAATTATAAAGATAGTTTATCGTGTCGTAAGTGAAATTAAATTCAAATTATTTACATTACCACCAAAAATGAAAATCTTATATGTTATTCATATAATTTATATGTATGAGAGGTAAAGACAGCTTGTTGAGGTGGTTATATGAATAGATTGGGGTTTAAAACAACTCTTGTTGTGACAATGGCTTTAATAACAGCACTTGCGGTGGGAGTGTCTAATTTTATTAACTATCAAAGTATCAGTTCGGAATTTAAGCGACTTGTTTACAGTGATACCCAACAAAGAATTCATGTAGAACGTAATCTTCTCTCTGAATTTGTAAAAGCCAGAGCAAATAGTGTTAGTAATCTTGCTGACGATTATCGAAAATATAATTATACGGCGAATCATGCAGAGCGGATGCGCGTTGCCGCTATCTCAGGCCATATTCCTAATTTGACCATTGGATTTTCTAATGGTGATGCATATTGTGCGGCTGAGGTTCCTGGGTGGGATAATTTTAAAAACCCGCCGACTTATGATCCAACTAAGAGACCATGGTTTATTGATGGTATGTCTGCGACAGGATTAATTTATACTGAGCCCTACGAGGATGCAACAACAAAAGAACTGATGGTTAGCATTGGGAAAAAAGCAGGAGATAATGCTGTTATCCTGGCCGACATTCCATTAGCAATTCTAACTGAAGCTGTTGAGTCCTTTGATATGAAGGGGCTGTAGCCTTAATTATCGATGATAATTCAACCGTTCTGGCCAGTACATCTCCTGTGGTTAAGATGGGTCAAAAAATGGATTCATTTTCATCATTAGTTAATGTTACCAATGAAGTTAAACGTCACGACGTAGCTATTACGGATTATCATCTGAATGGAGTTGATAAAGTGATGTTTTCGGAAGGTTAAAATATGGTGACAAAAACTGGTATCTGATGGTTGGTTTGGATAAGAGTGTTGTATTTGAAAGTCTTAATACCATAAAAAAACAAACGTTATTATTAACGATTTCTAGTGTCTTGCTGAGTGTTGTTTTCACTATATTAGTACTCAATACTTTGTATCGTCCTATTCTGGCACTGAATGCCGCCATTGAAGCGGCCCGGGCCGGAGAGCAGGGACGAGGCTTTGCTGTTGTTGCAGATGAGGTCAGAGCATTGGCAAGCCGGACTCAATCCAGTACTGAAGAAATTGAGAAGGCTCTCGAAAGATTACTGGCGGGTAACAGCAATGTGGTTAAATTGATGGAAAGTACTCAAACAGCCAGCCAGGAAACGTTTGAGAGTACTGAAGAGGTCAGTTCAACGCTGGAACAGCTGAATCATCAGGTTAATAGCATTAAGGATCTGAGTATTCAAATTGCGACCGCAGCAGAAGAACAAAGCAGTGTTACGGAGGAAGTAAACCAAAATATGTCGGCGTTGAATGATATCGTTTCGAAGCTGAATGATAATGGTCGTCAGGTATCCGAACAGACCAATGATATTGATTCAATGAATCACCGGCTGGTTTCCATTGTCAGTCAGTTCAAATTAAGGTAAACCCCTGTCCATCAGCTCTTTATTTGCATGATAGTAATAAAGAGCTGATTAACCATTTGATTCCAGATTCCAGATTCCAGATTCCAGATTCCAGATTCCAGATTCCAGATTCCATTTTTACTGTATTTAAATTTCTGGATACTGTTTTTCTATACAGTAAAATTTGATAAATCAAAGAGTGATGCTATACTGTACATATGTACAGAAAGTGGGTGAGGTAGCTTATGTTATGGGAAACCATTGAACGTGTTAACCGCATGCGTCAGAAGGCGATGTCCGATCCTGAATTTCATAAAACGGCTCAGGAGCATGCTAAAACGCTGGAATTTGTCGAACAGGAGTTTGAATACCGCCGGATTCGCAGAAAAAAAACTAAGCTGAAAAAACCGAAATCTCTGGCCGATATTTATCAAAAAACGTCCGCAACAGATGATGAAAATCCGTCTGGGATTGAACACTAATCTGTAAATCTCAAATATCAGTCGGGATATTGAGAGCGAATATCGATAAACTGACTGAAATTATTCAATAAAAGGTCTGTCAGGTCTGGATCAAACTGACGACCTTTTTTTTGTTCGAAAAACGTTCTTACTTCTTCCGTTGACCAGGCTTTTTTATAACAACGATTACTTAGTAAGGCATCAAAGACATCTGAGATTGCTGTTATTCTCGCAAACAGATGAATATCCTTGCCGGATTTTCCATCAGGGTAGCCATTCCCATCCCAATGCTCGTGGTGTTCTAAAGCGATGATGGAGGCATGTTGAAGAATGTTGCCATCACCGCTATTCAGCAGTTTATATCCGTAATTTGTGTGTTTTTTCATTATCTGCCATTCATCGTCTGTCAGCTTTCCGGGTTTATCTAAAATGGCTTCGGGAATAGCTATTTTACCGACATCATGCATCGGACTAATAATTTCAAGAATGTCACATTGCTCTTGTGGTAAGCCATTTAATTGTGCCAGTGTTGATGACACTTTTGCGACTCTTCTTACGTGATTGCTTGTTTCTCCGGAGCGGCTTTCGATGGCTTCCCCCAGTACATTAAGCAGGTTTTTCTGTATTAGCAGTTCTTTATTTTGAAGCGCTACAATTTCCTGATTTTTTTCATGGAGCAACTTTTTTCTTCTTAAGGATACTACCAGGAGACTGATAATGAACAGAAGAAGAACACAAACAGTGGCACTACTATATAGAATTTTCTTCTGATGTCGTTCAAAAATATTGGTTGGCTTATTGATAATTAATGAGTGCGCCGGCAGTGAATTAATATCGATGTCGTGTCTTTTTAACGCCTGATAATCAAATATGGGACGAAATGTTTGAATTTTGGTGGGAGCAGGTATTGTTAAAGAGGAAAGTTGATTAGTAATAATATTTACCGCAGTAGTACCTAATTGATAAGAACGTGTTGCATATCCACCTACAATCCCATGTTGTACATAGAACTCCCATAAAACAAAGACCGGCGCTTTGCTATATTCACCAATGGCATGAGCAATGTTTTCATACTCATAGTAAACGTCGTTTTTTATTTCTGTATTATAATGACCAAGTAAAACCGCGTCCTTAGACGAGATTTGTTTTAGCTCGGATATTGTGTCACTTAATGTATGGTTATGAAATTCAATCAGTTTAATTTTTGGGTATTGGTTTAGTAAATTGTTTAGCTTGTTTTTTATATATATTGATGAAGCCGAATCGTCAGACAGCAGATAAAGTTTACGAATATTTGGTCTAATCTTTTGGATTAATTTGATATTTTCTTTTAGGTGAATTTCTGTATTAAGTATAATTCCTTTGTTTGTGATCGATGTCAGTTTAGCGGTGGGATTGCCTATTCCCACAGCAACAGTCGGCAGATTTTTTAAGTTGGTTAAGTCAAGTGAATTCAGAAGGTTCAACGCGGTATCATCTGTGACAATAATGGCATCAAACCGATAGTTTAAGTATTTTTCTTTGATGTACTGACGTACGGATGACAGATAGGCCGGGTTATTAATTCGTTTTGCATCCAGGTATTCAAGAGACAATCTGAATTTGAATTCACTTTGGCTGATCGCTTCTTGTATTCCTTGTTGAGCATCACTTGTCCAGGGATAAGAAGGGTCATAAGAGTGCAGAACAAGAAGGTGTTTATACTGAAGATCATTGAGGTTATGAGCTTGCACAGAAAAGGCAATTGATGCATATATGAAAATCAGGGTGAAAAATAAACGGCAAATTACCCTGAACATTATTGATTCATTAAAAAGATAACTATGAACAAAGTTGAATTTTATTTTTGGGCGGTAACATACCACTATAAAAGACCCCGACTCAATATTGATGTTTAGAAACTGATTAAATTATAGATAAATTTAATGGTTTACCACAAAACATACTATCTGGTTACTTAAATAAACATGCCTGATGTGAGCATCAGGCATAGAGGGCTATTGAATGGGGAGACCTAAGGTATTTTAATTACGCATGTGCTTTAGGTCTTTGTGTCAGGAAAATAAACGGAGTTAACACAAAGAAAATGCCCATCAACGTTGTGAATAGATCGATGGTTGACATCATATACCCCTGACCTGTGATAATCCCATTGAGTGTCATTAATGTACTGTGGGCATTATTATGTTGTAACTCCGGAGCGACTAATGGATTGTAGGGAGTAATTTGCTCTGCCAGAATGGCATGGTGCACGCTTGCATTACGCGTCCATATCCATGTAGTTAATGATGAAGCAAAACTGGCTCCGATAGTCCTTATAAATGTGGATAAAGACGCAGCATCAGAAACATCTGAACCATGCAAATCGGATAACAGAATAGTCGTCATAGGCATAAAGAATAACGAAATACCGATACCCATAAACAGCTGAATTATGGCAATCGTAAAGTAATCGACATCACTGTTGAACTGAGCCCGCATATAACAGCTGGATCCGATAACGATGAATGACCATGCTGCGAGTTTTCGCATATCGAACTGGGTTCCTAATTTTCCTAATATGGGGGTCAGAAATAGAGGGAGTACCCCCATAGGGGCTGCCGCAAACCCTGCCCATAAAGCAGTATAATTCATCTGACTCTGAAGCCATTGAGGTAATATAAGGTTAATACTGAAAAAACCAGCGTATCCAAAAGTTAAAATAATGGTTCCGATGCAGAAGTTACGATTGGCAAATAAACGTAAATTAATAATGGGGTCATCATCGGTTAGTTCCCAAATAACCATGAAGACAAGCATAATAACAGCAAAAACCGATCCTGCGATGATCCATACGTTATTAAACCAATCCAGTTCATTTCCTTTATCTAATACGATTTGAAGTATTCCGACACCTAACGCCATGGTTGAAAGGCCAACAATATCGAATTTTGAATTCCGCATGTTTTCCTGAGCAGGACGGTCTTTTAACTGACGTAGTACGACGATGACAGTAAAAATACCAATAGGGATATTAATAAAAAATATCCAGGGCCAACTATAGTCATAGGTTAACCATCCCCCCAGAATTGGACCGACTATAGGGCCGACTACGGCAACCATCCCAAGTAAAGCAAGAGCCATGCTGCGTTTTTCTTTGGGAAAAATGGACATCAGTAACACCTGACTCATAGGAAATAATGGTGCTGCTGCCAGACCCTGTAACGTTCTGAATATCACCAATTCCCCCATCGACTGGGAGACACCGCACAGAAAGGAAAACAGACTAAACGCAATAAGTGCACCGACATAAAGTCTCACTTCTCCTATTCGACGACTTAGCCAGGACGTAATTGGAAGACCTATGGCGTTACTGACAGTAAATGACGTAATTACCCAGGTCCCCTGATTCAGGCTGACACCCATGTTTCCGGCAATGGTAGGTAGTGATACGTTTGCAATCGTCGAGTCTAATACTTGCATAAATACTCCCAACGATATGGCAAAAACGCATAGAGCCATATTAGATGGTTGGTAGCTTTGAGGTTGACTCATAGTTAGACCTTTCTATTTTTTTGCAATAAAATCTTTTAGTTGGGCATCGTTTTCAGCAATAATGCGGGCAACCAGTTTATTTAAATTATCATTACTTCTACTGTAAACGTCCGTTTTATACCGTGCTGATTTCGGCGATGATACTGATAATAAAGGACCATTGGTATTTTCAGTTTCCACATCAGCTGTCATAGATAATCCAATTCTTAGCGGATGATTTTTAAGCTCTTTTTTATCAAGCTCAATGCGCACAGGTAATCGTTGTACTACTTTAATCCAGTTTCCTGTAGCATTCTGAGCAGGTAGTAAGGAAAACGCGCTGCCGGTACCAATGCCCAAACTTTCTACTTTTCCGTGAAAGACAACGTCGTCACCGTATAAGTCAGAAATTAGCGATACAGGTTGCCCGATGCGCATTTCTCTTAGCTGAGTTTCTTTAAAGTTTGCGTCAACCCATACATCGTCAAGTGGAACAACGGCCATCAGAACAGAATTCTGAGAGACACGTTGTCCTAGCTGTACATTCCGGCGTGCAACATATCCGGACACTGGTGCAACAACACTGGTACGGATTTTTGCCAGATACGCTTTTTTCAGATTTGCGACCGAAGCCCTTACTAATGGATGAGTTTCAACGGTTGTACCATGAATGATGGACTGTTTGGCTTTTAACTGTTCAATGGCTACCGCCAATTCTTTTTGAGCCGAATCAACCAAATCTTTAGCGTGGCTTAATTCTTCCTGAGATAACCCACCTACTTTCACCATATCTTTACGTCGTGAATAGTCTGTTTTGGCTTTATTAAGGGCTATTCTTCTGGTTTCAACTACTGCTTTTGCCTGTGTTACACTGTTAAACATGGTGCGGACCTGACGAACTGTCTGGCCAAGGTCAGCAACGGCACTTTCGTAAGCTATCTGTGCGTCATCTTTGTCAAAGCGGACTAAAACCTGACCTTTTTTGACATAGTCACCATCATCGACTGCAATACTGGTGACGGTACCGGTAATTTCCGGTGTGATTTGAACGAGGTTCCCGTTTACGTAGGCATCTTCTGTCGTTTCATTTCCCCTGACGTAATTGAAATAGTAATAACCAGAGCCCAGCGCCGCTATCGCAATGATTAAAGCAAACGTTGTTAATCCTTTTTTACGTTTTGATTTATTAGGAGAGACAGTTTGTTCAGTTTCTTTTTCTTGCATTGTAAAAACCTATATTAATCTTTGTCAGTAACAGTTTTAGCTGGTGCTTGAACATTGCTAAAACCACCGCCCAGAGCCTGAATTAACAATACCTGCTCTTCTTGCTGCTGATTTTTTAAAGTTGTGTAGGCTGACTCAGCCTGAATGAGTTGGTCTTCAGCAATTAATACTTCCAGCTGACTTCCCATTCCAGACTGATAACGTTTTTCAGTAATCCGGTAACTTTTATCTGCCAGATGCATACTTTGTTCTGCATCTTTTAACTGATTTCCCAGAGATTTAATCGCCAGGATAGAATCTGTTACCTGTCCCAGTGCGTTTGTCAGTGACTTGTTGTATTGAGCGACAGCAGTATCATAGTCCGCTGTTTTTTCTATCAGATCAGCGGTCAATCCTTTAGTGAAAATAGGGAGAGAGATCGCTGGCGTGACATTCCACGAGCGGCTTACGTCTTCAAAAACGGCATCACCCAGCATGGCTTTAAATCCAGCCATTGCACTCAGATTGACGTTTGGATAAAAACGGGTTTTGGCCGCGTCTATATTTTTGCTGGCTGCTTCTACCCGCCATTTAGCAGCTACAATGTCGGGCCTGTGTGACAATAAGTTTGCCGGTAAATCCTCTGGTAATTTCAGAACCGTACTTATTTGACTTGTTGGACGTTGGATACCCCATGCTGTGTCTGGTCCTTCACCAACTAATGTTGCAATAGCATTTTTGAGTTGCCTGATTGCCAGCGTCCGTTTTTTCAGAACCTGTTGGGCTCCGGCTGCATTACTTTGTGCCGTATAGAGTCGATCATCAGAGGTTAATCCGTGATTTAACAGATTTTGAGTAATTCTGACTATCCGCTGTGTTCTTTCTAGATCTTTGTGAGCCAGATCGAGCAGAGAATAGGAGTTTTCCAATTCGACATAAGAGCGGATAATGGCGTTAGACAACGTAATTTTTGCCGCCTGATGATCCACTTCTGCGGCTTGTTGGTTATTGACACTCGCTTCCCAGGCTGAACGTTCTCCTCCCCATAGGTCAAAGGTATAGCTGCCGTTTAATCCCAGATCATAAACAGTACCATAGCGATTACCCTGCATTGAATAGTCTTCAGAACGAGACAAGCGGGCACGGCGAGCAGCAGCATCTGCGGTAAGTGTCGGGTCAAACTGACTGTCGGCCGCCATCACATAAGACGATGCTTTAGTTAACATGGCGTTAGCTAACTGAATGTCAGGGCTGTTCTTTAGTGCGCGCTCAATAAGTTGGTTTAACTGAGGATCTCCAAATGATTTCCACCAGTCCTGTTTTGGCCAGTCTGCGACAGAAAATTGTTGTGATTTAAGATTGGAACTATGGCTTAAAACGGCCTGATCATTGAGTTTATTCTGAGGCTTAATTTGATCAGGAGCTGAACAACCATAAAGCAGAGATAACGATACAAATATCGAAATTTTAGTCAGTTTTATCATTCGGATTCCTTGGTATAACGGAGTCTAAACTCTTCAGGCATTAAGTGTTCGACGATTTTTTTTAAACAGGACTGAAGTTGTTGAGTTTCATCAGAAGTCAGGCATTGCGTCAAATCATCAATGGCATGAATAGCGAAAGGAATAGTCCGTTTTGTAACATCTTTACCTTTTTGCGTCAGTTCAACCAGGATTGAACGGCGATCATTGGGATCTGGGATTCGCTTTATAAGCTCTTTTTTTTCCAGACGATCCAGCATTCTCGTAATGGCACTGTTGTCTATATATAAATAAGTGCCGATTTCAGAAGGTCGGTTTGTATTAACAAAATACAAATGATAGAGCATTTTCATCTGAGTTGCGGTGATGTCTTCATTTGCAATGTATTGATCTAGAAGCCGATCTTTAATTTGCGAAACTTTACCAAGTAAAAAGCCGAGGTTGTCGTATAGAGATAAATCATGGTTATCTGATTCGGACATTAACAGCCTCCATTACGTTGCCTATACATTATTAGCCTGTGCATTAATTGCCTGTGCAAGTAATTATTGTGATATTGATCTTCTTTGTCAATCGAAATTAAGTAAAATGTAATTATAAAATGAAGTTTATATGCTTTAACTCTCCAGGTAATGTCACAATGCTCTGTGTTAAGAGGGTTTGGTTATATTAAATGTGTCTTTGATAACGTTTGTATGATGAACTTTTTTGGTAAAGCAGTTGAAAAACACGTCTATTCTTCGTCAGGTAATATCGATTAACAGCAAGGTTTAAGATGAATGTAATGTAATGTGAAACAGGTACGTTCCGTTAGGCGCCATTCCGGATTTTTTTGACTATAGTTTCAGTAATAGTCTGATTTCCTGCGAATTAACACAGGCTACCGGAGGTAGGTTATGTTCGTGAAGCTGGCTCTGAAATCAATCAGAGTGTCTCCTTTACTATGGGGTGTCATTTTATCCATTCCAGTTATTCCTTTGATTTATATTTTAGGAGTGTCGGTTCACTGGGCTTTTGTGGCTATTTTAATTGTTTATCATATAACGATGTTATGCATCCTTATGTCTGTCGGACCAATGTTGTCCGAAATTACCTCTTCGGCACATCAATTATCACAGGGAGATTTAACGTCACGAATTAACAAATCTCAGGATAGTGATAATCTTATTTATCAATCTTTCAACCGGGTTGGGGAAGACATTTCACGGACAACATTTTTTCTGGGGAAAACGACCCGCTACCTTATTCAGGTTGCTAATTCATTACAAAGCCAGTCTGAAGCGTCAAAAAGCGGTGCGGTTGCTCAACAGCATAATATTAATAGTGCCAAAGAACGTGTTGAACAATTATCAACAATATCGTCTCAGGTTGATTCGTACTGTAATGATTCTTATAAACTGGCAACTGATGCGAGTGATATGGCAGAAAAAGGTATAACCGGAATGAAACGATTGGAGGACTCTTTAGAAGCGACGACGAAACAGTATGTTCGTTCGGCTGAACATTTTGAGCAGCTCAATCAGGAAAGTGTCAGTATAGGGCAGGTCATCGACACCATCGGAAATATTGCAGAACAGACGAATTTACTGGCGCTGAACGCAGCGATTGAAAGTGCCCGGGCCGGTGAACACGGTAGAGGATTTGCTGTTGTTGCGGATGAAGTTCGCGCCTTAGCCACCCAGACTCAGGATGCAACGAAGCAAATCAGTGAGAAGATACTGAATCTGCAGGAACTGATTACGAAAGTGAATTCTTCAATGGAATCAAACAAGGCCAGAATATTGGCATCTCAGGAAGCAGCAGGTGAAGCGGAATGCAATTTTAATTCTCTGAACGAACAAATCCTCAATATCGATACTCTGGGTAAAAATATTGCCGATCTGGCCTCTGAACAGTTGTCTGAAACTAAGGCGCTTGATAATTATCTGAAACAGATAGAACAGGAGTCGAATAATAACGTTGGTGTTGCTCAAAAAACAGTTCTTGCCAGCATCACTGTCAGAAATCTGGCCGGAGAAGTGGAATCTTTGCTTAAACGATTTGTAATCGACGATAAACAGGTGGAACAAGAAGACAAAAATCGAGATAAATTGATTGAGTGGGGACCTGATTTGGATCTTGGCCTGACAGAAATTAATCGTCAGCATGAAACCTTAGTGAATCTGATTAACGAATTGTATTATCTTCTTAATAATAATTACGATTTGGCTTCTGTTAAACGGGTTGTTCAGGGATTGATAGATTACACCGGAAATCATTTTAAGTATGAAGAAACGTTATTTGATATGTTTGAATATAAAGATCGCCATCAGCATGAAAGAATTCACTCCACTCTGGTGAGTCAGGTTCTGGATTTTCAGCGTCGGGTTGAATCCGGTGAAGATATCAGTGATGAATTGATGTCGTTTCTGAAAGCATGGCTGACTCAGCATATTCAAAAAGAAGACAGAGCTTATAGCAGGTTATTTAAAGAAATGGGAATGTAAATTCATGAGAGTTAAATGACTTTGGATAAATAGCGGAAGGTGATGTTTATCACGAAAACTGTTACTATAGCGGAAATCTGAAAAGTTGGTTTATGACCAACTTTTTTTGTCTTCATTATTTGATTTGGAATTATCTGTGTTAACGACTGCAAACATCACCATGCAATTTGGCGACAAGCCTCTGTTTGAAAATATCTCGATTAAATTTGGTAATGGCAACCGTTATGGTCTGATTGGGGCAAATGGTTGTGGTAAATCGACATTTATGAAAATTTTGGGTGGTGAGCTGGAGCCTTCTTCGGGTTCGGTGTCTTATGATCCTAACGAACGAATTGCAAAACTGGGTCAGGATCAGTTTGCCTTTGAGGAATATACCGTTATTGATACCGTCATTATGGGCCATAAAGAGTTGTGGTCAGTCAAAGAAGAACGGGACAGAATTTATGCTTTGCCTGAAATGTCCGATGAAGATGGTATGCGTGTCGGAGATTTAGAAACAGAATTTGCTGAAATGGATGGTTATTCCGCAGAAGCCCGGGCCGGTGAATTACTCTTAGGGTTAGGCATTTCGGAAGACCAGCATTTCGGATTGATGAGTGAAATTGCACCGGGTCTGAAATTGAGGGTTCTTTTAGCTCAGGTTCTGTTTGCGGAACCGGACATCATGTTCCTTGATGAACCGACCAATAACCTGGACATGCATACCATTGCCTGGTTGGAGCAAACGCTGTTGGCACGTAATTGTACGATGGTTATCATTTCGCATGACCGTCATTTTCTTAATACAGTATGTACGCACATGGCGGATCTGGATTACGGTGAATTACGTTTGTTTACCGGGAATTACGACGAGTACATGTTTGCTGCCGAGCAGGCCCGCGAGCGCTTACTGGCGGATAATGCGAAGAAAAAAGCCCAAATGGCTGAGCTGCAAACTTTCGTTAGCCGTTTCTCGGCTAACGCATCCAAAGCCAAGCAGGCAACATCACGTCAGAAACAACTGGAAAAAATTCAGCTTGAAGAAGTCAAACCTTCCAGCCGTCAGTCTCCTTTCATTCGTTTTGATCAAGAGAAAGAGCTGTTCCGTAATGCACTTGAAGTGACAGACCTGAAGCAGGGTTATGGAGATAACGTCCTTTTCAATGGCGTGAAGTTACTGGTTGAAGTCGGAGAACGCATTGCCATTATCGGTGAAAATGGTATTGGTAAATCGACCATGCTGAATACACTAGCCGGTGTAATGACGCCGATGCAAGGTGAGGTGAAGTGGTCGGAAAACAATAATATTGGCTATTATGCTCAGGATCACGCTCATGAGTTCAGTGAAGAAATGAATCTGATGGACTGGATGGGGCAGTGGAAGAAAGAAGGCGATGACGAGCAGGTTGTACGCGGTATTCTCGGACGTATGCTGTTTTCACAAAATGACATTAAGAAATCGGTGAAAGTCATTTCCGGTGGTGAACAGGGACGTATGCTTTTTGGTAAGCTTATCATGCAAAGACCGAATATTTTGCTGATGGATGAGCCGACAAACCACATGGATATGGAATCCATTGAAGCGCTTAACCTTGCGCTTGAAAACTATAAAGGCACTTTGCTGTTTGTTTCTCATGATAGGCAGTTTGTCTCTTCTATTGCTACCCGAATCATTGAAATAACGAAAGATGGTGTGAATGATTTCCATGGGACTTATGATGAATATCTGGCTAAGCAGGGCTTAGCCGGTTAACCGGGCTGCTTGCAGATAAGATTGTAAAATTGGGCGCACAATTCAAAATAAGAATTGTGCGTTTTCTTTTTTATGGACATTTTATGTACGATTTGATTATATGCACTCAGTCTTTTCGGTACTGGCATGAGCGTATAAGCTAAATGATGAAAAAAGAAGTATCTTGTATTCTTATCTGGTTAATTATCATCTTTTGCGCCGGTTGCAGTACAACACCTTCGGAAGAATCTGTCTTTGTTAATCCTCATAAAACCGATTTATCCAATAGTGGGCTGGTGAGAAATGGTCTTATTACTCAATATGAGGAATGGAAAGGAACACCCTATTCTTATGGAGGATTAAGTAAAAGAGGAGTGGATTGCTCCGGTTTTGTCTATGCGGTTTTTTTAGAGCAATTTGGTGCCGTTATTCCCCGGACAACAAAGGGACAATCAGGCATCGGTAAAAAGATTGCAAGGTCTCAACTTCGCTCAGGTGATCTCGTCTTTTTTAAAACCGGTCATAAAGCCCGCCACGTTGGTATTTATTACGGGCAAAATCAGTTTATTCATGCATCCGAATCCCGGGGAGTCATTATTTCAAGCCTGAATAATGTTTACTGGAAATCGAAGTATTGGCAGGCTAAACGGGTTCAGTAGTGTGTTGCTTGTTAACCGTATAAATCGTAAGCGCCTTCAATGGCATGAATAAGGTCAACAATCAGCGTGTTATAAGGCGTTGGAACGCCATACAATTTAGCTTGTTCGACAATGGCTCCGTTAATGGCATCAATTTCCATTTTTACGTGGTTCTTTCTGTCCTGGTACATCGATGAATATCCGTCACCAGCTGTTTCGCAGACTTTTTTGACCATTGAGAGTGCTTCCCGACGGTCGAAGTAAGTACCATCCGCTTCAGCGACTTCAATTGCTTCATAAACCAAGCGTTTTGCAAAGTCCCATGCATGTTGGTTTTTGATCATATAACCAATGGGTGTTTGGGTAATGGCCGTAAATGTGTTGACAGACAGATTTACCAGTAGTTTACTCCAGATGATACGCTGAATATCGCCAGCGATATCAACGTCAAAACTTGATTCTTCAAGCGACTTCGCCGCAATCTGTACAACATTGGATGCATTGTGATTGCTACCAATTGTCGTAATTCCTTTCGCGGGATGTTTAATTTTGCCTTCACCAAGATTCACGGCATTATGTTTGCTGGTTCCAATGATGATATTTTCCTGATCAACGTATTCTTCAATTTTCCGGTCATTCCCGGCACCGTTCTGTAAAGTCATTACCAGAGTGGAAGGTTTAAAAAGTGCTTTATTTTGTTCCAGTGCCTGCACAGTATAGGTTGATTTAACAAAGACAATAACCATATCAACCTTGACGTTGCAATGCCCTGAAAGGAACGCACTGACTTTCGGGTAATTTACAACACGACCATCCATTTCTTCTACGGTAATTCCGGATTCCTGTATTGACCAAACCTGAGATTCCAGAGTATCTATCATATAGACGTCATGTTGTTCACTCAGATAAGCGCCGTATAAACAACCCATAGCTCCTGCGCCGATGACCGCAATTTTCATATAATTCTCCAGTGAATGTCAGGCTAGCACCAGAACAGAAGGAAAGAAAACTCTGGTTTAGTCAAAGATATAGGGTCTGAGTATACAGAGAGGTTAAATTGTTCATCAACTAAGAGAAGTTTCTTTTAAAGAAACAAAGTTTTCAAAAATTCTCGTATAAATAGAATTTTTGGCCTATATATGCTAATTTTAATTAGAAAAGAATTCTGAAGTTTATAAAATCATAAAAGTGCACCGTAATACGAGCATTTCGCCATTAAATCCCTTTCTTTAACCTGTTTAAGGCATAAACATATGAGTCACGGACAGCAGTATGATCATGAAACATTGAATAAACATATCGGTAACCGGATAAGAAGTCGTCGTAAAGCTCAGGGGATGACGATTCAGCAATTAGCCGAACGAATACACAAAAGCCGGGCAACTGTTTCCAAATATGAAACGGGTGAAATCTCGCTTGATATGGTGACGTTATTTAATCTTGCATCAGCTCTGGAAGTCACGCCGAATCAATTGATCGATTATCATCTTTCGCCACCGGAAGAGAAGATTCAGAATATGTCTGCTTTAAGAACATTTCACAATGCTCCCCGGTTATTTTTCTATTTTTACGACGGGCGGTACAATCGCTTAAAAGATGGTGTGATTGATATTTTGCCTGATAAAGAAGGTAATCAGCAAACGGCAACTCTGACCATTAGTGTTGTTACACCAAACGGCAGAAACAGTGAAATTTATTATCTCGGAACTGTCACATATAGTGATAGATTAATTCGTTTTTCCTTTATTAATCAATATAATGCGCTTGAGGAATGTTTACTGTATATTTTTAATCCTCTGGAGTTAAGAAATAGCACCTATGGATTATTATGTGGAATATCTTCTTCTGATATGCGTCCATGTGCTTTTAAATGCCTGGTTACGCTAACGTCACAGGCGTATTCAGATGATTTAAAACAGCAATTGCTTTTGACGAAACAGGAATTAAAAACGTCAACGAAACTGAATATGTTGGTTGTAGACAATGTACTATAGATATTTTGTGACGTTGTCATTGATGGTCGATGAGGTATCTGCTTTTGTACAAAGAGTTAAAATATTTATATTTATTGAACGTTATGAAAGATTCAAATAAGATTTTTAGTTGTGAGACATTCGGCATTATTAAATTAGCAGCGCGACTAATGTTTTTGGCAAGTAGCCTCTAGAAAGTTGTGTCAACTTTGTAACGTTAAATGATAAAAAATGAAAATGGACTGATTGAAAATATCAAAATTTTATCTGGATACAGCCTAACGTCTTCAATAATTAATTTAATTATAAATATTTTGTTATCTAAATAAATGTATTGGTTGCAAAATTAATTTTCGTTAAAAAATCTTTTTAATTGAATGAAATTTGCCTTTCTAGTATTTTTTTTGTTAACATCACGCCCATAAAACACTTTGTGCTCTAATTATATTTCTGCCAAAAAGCTCTTTTTTATCAGAATTATTGGCAGAAAGTATAGATGGCAAAATATTTAAGTGATTAATATGGATAATGTATTTAGAAAATACAGTATTGAAACTACCGATTATCAGGTTGGTCAGGATAATGTTCAGAAATGGGGTTTTGATATTCATAATCCTGTCTTTGGAATTAGCGCCGGTTTGATTCTGATTTTTTTAGCTACTGTCTTGGTTGCGGACCCACAAATAGCAAAGATGACACTCGATAGTATAAGAAATTCAATCATTGAGCAGTTTGACAGCGTATTTATGTGGTCAGCTAACTTTTTTCTTATGTTTACTCTTGCTTTAAGTATTTCGCCATATGGAAAAATCCGAATTGGTGGTCGAGATGCAACGGCTGATTATTCAACGGTATCCTGGTTAGCCATGTTGTTTGCTGCCGGTATGGGGATTGGTTTGCTTTTTTGGGGAGTTGCGGAGCCAACTGCGTATTTTACCAATTGGTACTATGCACCGTTAAATGTAGAACCTTATTCACCAGAAGCGAAACAGTTGGCCTTAGGAGCAACGATTTTCCATTGGGGAATTCATGGCTGGGCCATTTTTGCTATTGTTGCTCTGAGTCTGGCATTTTTTACTTATAACAAAGGCTTGCCTTTGTCTATGCGTTCCATGTTTTATCCTATTTTAGGCGATCACTCCTGGGGATGGCTGGGACACGTGATTGATATTCTGTCTGTTTTGGCAACATTGTTTGGTTTAGCGACCTCATTGGGGTTGGGAGCCCAGCAAGCGACAAGTGGAATTAATTATGTGTTCGGTACCGATGGTGGTATTGGCATGCAGCTAGGCGTCATTGTATTTGTTACAATGATAGCGATTGGTTCTGTGGTTCGCGGTATTGATGGCGGAGTTAAGGTCCTCAGTAACATTAATATGATTTTTGCGTTTATCCTGTTTGTGTTTATTGTCTCCGTTACATACAACCTGGCATGGGATTCCATCTGGAGCATGTTTATGGGGTATGTTGAGAACATTATTCAGTTAAGCAACCCTATCGGACGGGAAGATAAAGACTGGATGCATGCATGGACAGTATTTTATTGGGCATGGTGGATATCCTGGTCACCATTTGTTGGTATGTTTATCGCCCGAATTTCTCGTGGGCGTACTATTCGTGAGTTTGTGTTGGCTGTTGTCTTTATTCCAACACTGGTCACCATGATATGGATGGGTGTTTTTGGTGGTATTGCGCTTGATCAGGTGATTCATAAAGCCGGAGAACTTGGTACTAAAGGATTGACTGATATATCGTTAACACTTTTTTACGTTTACGATCAATTACCGTTTGGCAGTACTATCTCAGTTGTTTCAATCTTGTTGATTCTTGTATTTTTTATTACATCATCAGATTCAGGCTCTCTAGTGGTTGATACGATTACTGCTGGAGGGAAGCTGGATGCTCCAATTCCACAGAGAATTTTTTGGGCCACTCTTGAGGGAGCCATTGCGGCAACGATGCTATGGATAGGCGGAAGTCAGGCATTGCAGGCTCTCCAATCCGGTGTGGTTGCCACAGGGTTACCTTTTAATTTCATATTAATAATAATGTGCTTTAGCTTATTACTGGGACTCCGTTCTGAATATGGTGCTTATAAGTTAAGTTAAGTTAAGTTAATTAAGACGCTATTTTTGTTTAAAAGAGCTATATAACAACCCGTAATAAGGTCTGTCGTATAGCTCTTTTTTATTGCATTGTTGTTTGTTTATAACCTTTGTTTTTAAGAATTGATAATTTCCCAAATGTCAATATAATGAACATTCTTTTGTAAGTCATTCTCATATATGAGATTATTATAATAATGAAAGTGAATTACGTGATAAGAAATGCAGATAAGGACCCATTTTCTATGTATGCACAGGAACGTTTAAAGGTTTTCTCTTTTAATATGATCACATCCGTGATTGTGAACCTTTTTGTTGCGACTGTGCTCGTGGTAAGTCCTCTATACGCAGATATTGGTAATAATAAATATTTGTGGTTAGGGATATTATTTGTGATCTGCATAATCAGGTTATTTGTTGCTATCTTTGCCAGAAATGATCCCCGCTATAAAATGAACCTTCATTTCTGGGGGGTTGTGTCTGCAGGGGTTATATGGGCACTTTTCCCCTACATATTTAATGGGGTTTTCGACTTTAAAGAAGAAATGATTACGATTGTGGTATTTTGTGGAATGGCGGGAGGAGGGGCTACGCTTCTTAACGCTGATCTTCGTTCTTCTATTGTATTTACGACTATTATTGTCCTGCCGTACAGTGTACTTCTTCTTTTATCAAGTGAGCCGAATAAGTTTGCTCTGGGTATTTTGGGTATTGGATTTTGGGTGGCGTTGACAATCAGCTCTTATCAGTGTGCAAAATTCATTAGTAGCGGTATCCGTAATAAAGCTAAGTTAGATGATATGGTTGATAATTTAGAGCTGAAAGTAAAAGAAAGAACTGCTCAGATCATTCGGCTTGAAGAAAGGGACATGCTGACAGAGCTGAATAACCGTAATAGTTTTCTTTCAAAAGTTGAGTTGAATTTAAATAAAACACATATCGAGCACCATGATATTCATGCGGTACTGTATATCGATATGAGGGGCTTTAAAATATTGAACAATACTTATGGGCATCTCTTTGGTGATCATGTTTTGTCGACATTAGGTACCCGGTTCCGAAGCGTTGATAAATTTTATGATTCGATATCTGGTCGTTGGGGCAGCGATGAATTTGTCTTGTATGTGGAGTCGTTATCTCGTATTGCCATTAAGCAATTCTTAAAGTACTTGCAGGAAACGTTGACAAAAGAAATCAGGCAACACAATATCAAAATTGTTCCTTCTTATCATATTGGTATCCGGATTTATAAGGAACATGAAGATATCGTGACGTCTGTACGTAAAGCTTATCATGCTGTTCAGGAAGGTAAGCAGAAAAACTTACGGATTTGTCACTTCAGTGATGAAATTCAGCGTCAAACGGAACGTAAGGAATTTTTGCGTCGCTCGATGGAAGAGTCATTAAAACAAGAAGCATTTTATCTGCACTATCAACCTATCGTGAATGTGACAACAAATGAGATAGACGGTTATGAAGCATTGGTTCGTTGGACGTTGAATGGAGAAATTATTTCGCCGGCAGAATTTGTCTCCGTTGCGGAAGAACATGGATTGATCATTAATCTTGGAAAATTAGTGCTTAAGAAATCGCTTATGACGTTGCATGAAATAAATAAAATCAATAGTAATGTTTCGATGTCAATCAATGTCTCCGTTATTCAGTTTCAGGATGATGAATTTCCAGCTTTTTTGGACTTTTATGTTAAAAAGTACCAGATAAATCCTGCAAACGTTCATCTTGAAATTACTGAAACAGTATTAATTGAAAATCTCGAAAAGCTATCTAATGCTATTTCCGAGATTAAAAAACGTGGCATTCTAATTTCTATTGATGATTTTGGGACCGGTTTCTCCTCAATATCAGTTTTGAAAAGCCTGGCAATTGATTTCATTAAAATTGATAAAATATATATTGATAATATATGTAATGAGGGGAAAGACAAAAGTATTGTTGAAGCAGTAACCAAAATGTCTCACCTAATTGGTTGTCAGGTCATTGCTGAAGGGATTGAAGAGCAATCTCAGTTAGAAAAGCTTATTGATATAGAGGCTGACTTTTATCAGGGGTTCTATTTTAGTCGTCCGGTCGATATTGATAAAGCATTAGCATTTCTCAATAAGTAGAGTTTTTATTAACTTAATAAAATGGTTAAAAATTTTAATCATTTCATCTCATTTGTATTGTTCAAATCCTCTTTCTGTCCAGTGAGTGTTCATTATCAGAACTGTGATAATGAGCATTTTAATCTTGGGAAAAAAGCCCTTATAGATTATATCCGTCAGTTTTTTGAAGTTATATCATCCTGAAATTAGGTTTAATTCCCTTGTAAACTGTGAGGGAATAAAGAATGAAAGGTGTGATTTCAATTGATCTTGGTGCATCAAGTGGCCGGGTGATGGTGGGATATTTCGATAAGGGAAAGATTCAATTAGAGGAATTTCACCGGTTTGATAACCGTCAGGTAATGCGGGGCAGAGAATCCTGTTGGGATTTATATTCTGTGCTTGATGAAATTAAGGTTGGTATTGCAAAAGTTTTAGCGAGTGATTTTGAAATTCATTCATTAGGAATCGATTCATGGGGAGTGGATTTTGTTTTACTGGATAAATCAGGTCAGCCTCTTGGTGAATTTGTTAGTTACAGGGATAAAAGAACCCAGGGGACCCAACAAAAAATTGAACAGGATAATGCGCTAAGTAAGCAAGATATCTACAAGATGTCAGGAATACAGTTTTTGACATTTAATACTATCAATCAGCTTAAAGCGATCACCGATATGCACTCTGACTGGCTTGACAGAGTCGATAAGCTACTATTCATTCCAGATTTTCTTAACTATAAGTTGTGTGGTGTTAAACATTGTGAATATACGAATGCTTCAACCAGTCAACTGTTGGATTGCAAAGGTAAAGAATGGAGCAAAATACTGATAAATGCTTGTGGAGCGAAATTTAGCTGGTTTATTCCTCCTGCAATGCCGAATCAAATCATTGGGCAGTATTCATTAAACGGAGTTGATATACCGGTATGTTCTGTTGCCAGTCATGATACGGCTTCTGCCGTTGCGGCAACGCCTATTTTTGATTCTGAAACTGCTTTTCTCTGCTCGGGTACCTGGTCTTTGATCGGTATTGAAAGTGAGCAACCCATAACGAATCAACTTGCTTTTGATGCCAATTTAACGAATGAAGGTGGAGTTGATGGGCGGTATCGTTTACTGAAAAATATAATGGGTCTCTGGTTAATTCAAAGAGTCAAAGCAGAGCATCCTTCTCTTACCTTCTCTGATATCAGCTCGCTGGCTAGCCAGGAATTACCATTCCGGTTTCTTATTAACCCCAATGATGATCATTTTTTAAACCCCGAATCCATGACCAAAGCGATAAAACAGTGGTTTTTGAGGCGGGATCTACCAGCTCCGGAAACATTTTCTCAGGTTATCCGGTGTATTTATGACAGTCTGGCACTTGCGTATGACGATGCATTAACTCAGATAGCCAATGTGACAAGTCGGGATATTAATGCATTGAGAATTGTTGGTGGAGGAACACAGGACCATTTCCTAAATCAGTTATGTGCAGATGTATGTCAGATATCTGTTTTTACTGAACCGACAGAAGCCTCTGCACTGGGTAATGTAATTAATCAATTCATTGCCCTTGACATGATTTCGTGTCTCGAAGAAGGACGGCGAATCATTGAGTCATCTTCAGAAATAAGACTTTTTAAACCACAGAAAATCGAGGGGCTGGAAGCTATAAAGTCCAGATATCTCTCACTCAAATAAGCAGGATATACTAATGAAAGAAGCACAAATCAAATCTGCCTATGAATATGCTAAAGACGTTTTTTCTCAATACGGTGTGAATACCGATGAAGCGATAAAACATCTTGGAGAAATTCCTATCTCGATGCATTGCTGGCAGGGCGATGACGTGAGGGGATTTGAATCTCCCGATGTTGCATTAAGTGGAGGAATTCAGGCAACAGGGAATTATCCGGGAGCCGCAACCACTCCATCAGAACTGCGTTCAGATTTAGAAAAAGCATTTTCTCTAATCCCCGGAAAGAAACGGCTGAATCTACATGCTATCTACCTAGATAGCACAGATAAAATTGAACGTAATGAGATTAAACCTGAGCATTTTTCATCCTGGGTTGAATGGGCCAAAAAAAATAAACTGGGTTTAGATTTCAATCCGACGTTGTTTTCACATCCGTTATCAGATGATGGTTTCACGCTTTCACATCCAAAGGAAGAAATTCGCCGTTTTTGGATTGACCATGTTAAGGCCTCTCGGAAAATTTCTGAATATTTTGGACGTGAATTAGGGACTCCATCAACGATGAATATCTGGATTCCCGACGGAATGAAGGATCAGCCTATTGATCGTCTTGGCCCGAGACAACGATTAATTGATGCGTTAGATTCGGCACTTTCTGAGCCAATAGATGAACGTTTTCATCGTGATGCCGTTGAATGTAAATTGTTCGGAATCGGAGCAGAAGCCTATACGGTAGGAAGCAATGAGTTTTATCTGGCATATGCAGCTACCCGTCATACCGCTTTATGCCTGGATGCCGGGCATTTTCATCCCACTGAAGTTATCAGCGATAAGATTTCGGCGGTATCGCTCTATGTGAAAAATATCCTATTACACGTTACCCGTCCGGTTCGTTGGGATTCTGATCATGTTGTCGCATTCGATGATGAGACACAGGCAATCATGCGTGAAGTTGTAAGAAATGATTTGGCAGACCGTGTTTCAATTGGCTTAGATTTTTTTGATGCCTCGATAAACCGTATTGCAGCATGGACTGTGGGAACCCGTAATGCACAAAAAGCGCTTCTTAAAGCATTACTGGAGCCAAGAGAGATATTGAGAAAGGCAGAGCAACAATTTGATTATACAACGCGCCTTGGCCTTACAGAGGAAATGCATTCTCTGCCCTGGGCTGCTGTGTGGGATTACTATTGCCTCACAAATGCTGTGCCAATTGGTTTTGACTGGATAAATCAGGTATCGGATTACGAAAGTACGGTATTAGCCACACGTTAATTTGAATTGGATTCAGTCCATAACTGTAAGTCTTACTTTATCCCTACAATATAAGGAAAATAAACATGTCTGTTGTTGCCGGTATTGGTTGGCATTTAGTGGGAGCTGCTTCTGCTGCGGCTTTTTACGCGCCATATAAAAAAGTCGAAGGCTGGTCCTGGGAATTCATGTGGTCAATAGGTGGAATATTCTCCTGGGTTTTAATGCCCTGGATTGTCACAATGATGTTGGTGCCCGATCTGGGGGCATTTTACTCACATATTCCTATATCGACGTTTGCTATGTTGATGTTTTGTGGTGCTCTGTGGGGCATTGGAAATATTACTTATGGCTTAACGATGCGATACCTTGGTTTGTCTATGGGGATTGGTATTGCAATTGGGTTAAACCTTGCCGTCGGGACACTTTTACCTCCTATTATTAAAGGAAAACTGGGTGAATTGCTGGCATCAAATGGCAGTACCTTAACGATGATCGGTATAGCAGTTGCTTTGGTTGGTATTGCGATTGTGACCTATGCCGGTAATGAAAAAGAGAAAGTGATGGGGCAAAAGGCCGAAGAGTTTGATTTGAAAAAAGGAGTCTCTCTGGCCATTGTTTGTGGAATTTTCTCAGCCGGATTTGCTTTTGGACTGGATGCCGCGGGTCCCATCCGGGAACAATCTGAGGCGCTTGGTATTAATTATCTTTATGTTGCGATGCCTGCTTATGGTTTCATCATGGGGGGAGGAGCCATTGTCAATTTCGCTTTTTGTCTCTGGAATATTTTTACCAAAGAGGAAATTTCGGTTCGCAGAGATATGTCATTAGCTAAAAGCTTGCTTATGCGTAATTTAATTTTTAGCGCTATAGGCGGGATCATGTGGTATTTGCAATTCTTCTTTTATGGCTGGGGCGAAGCATCAGTACCTAAAGATCTAAGCTACATCAACTGGATGCTACACATGTCCGGATATGTCCTCTTCGGCGGAGTTATCGGGCTCATTATGGCTGAATGGAAAGGGGTTGGTACCCGGCCGGTTCGTTTTCTTATTTTTGGTTTATTAGTGATTACTGCTGCGGCCAATATCGTTGGTCTTGGTATGGCATCGTAGGAAAGGAGAAAAACATGATCAGGAAAACATGCCTTATGTTTGTAAATCCGGATTGTCATGATGAGTATAAACGTCGCCATGACCAATTATGGGACTCTATGTCCAGGCTTTTGTCTTCACACGGAGTGTCTAATTATTCCATTCATTTATTTTCTGAACAGAACCTGTTGTTTAGTTATGCCGAAATTGAAAATGAAGAACAGTGGGCCGCAATTGCTGATACGGAGATTTGTAAGGAGTGGTGGGCTTATATGAAAGACATCATGCAATCAAATGCTGATAACTCTCCGGTTTCCAGGGATTTAAAAGAGGTTTTTTATCTAAAATGATTAAACTAAATAATGCAGTTAAAGCTGAAATAGAGAAAGTGCATGAGGTTTCTCAGTATCTCTGGCAAAGGGAATGGGCTGAACGTAACGGAGGAAATATTTCCATTGATCTAACCGATATTATTGGCAACGTTAATATTACAGCGCAAGAGCAGCTTTTTTCTATCGTAATGCCACAAAGCTGTGCAGGTCGTGTTTATTTTGTAAAAGGAACCGGACAACGTATCCGCGAATTACGGGAGCCGGGGTATGCGGGTTGTATTCTTAAAATTAATGATTCAGCGACAGGTTTTTGTATTATCTGGGGAGGAACAGCATCAGAACATTTTGCACCAACCTCAGAATTTATTAGTCATATTAAAATCTTAGAGGCTAAACGGGCACTAGGGATAGCAGATAAATCGGTTGTTCATACCCATCCGTTAGAGCTTATTGCTTTGTCTCATCATCCTGACATATCAAAATCCAGTGACTTATTCACAAATACTTGCTGGAAAATGCTACCGGAAGTCAGAGCATTTGTTCCTAGAGGAATTGGTGTGATCCCTTATTGTTTGCCTTCCTCAGAAGAGTTGGCAGATAAAACGACAGAGTCATTACTGGTCAATGATGTGGCTGTCTGGGAAAAACATGGAGCTATCGCGTCCGGGAGGGATGTTCTTGTCGCATTTGATTATATCGACGTCGCTAATAAAGGAGCAAAACTTTACCTCAAGTGTCTGGCAGCAGGGTATGAACCGGAAGGTGTTAGTCAGGAAAGTATGGATATTCTGAAACGAGAATTTAATTTGTAATTTGAGAGGTGGCTATGAACGTTTTTAAATTGGCTTTTCCAAGAATAAATTTGTCTGGTGTAGGTGCGATTGAAGCTTTGATTGAGCGAATTTATGATTCCCATGGGAATGAACCGGGGATGTTAGTATGTGATCCTGCAATGGTTCAGCTTGGTTTTTCCGGGAAACTGATGAATAGTGCATTGAATCTTTCGCTATTTAGTCATGTCAAACCCAACCCGGATAGTAATACAGTAAATCAGGCTATGGATCAGTTTCATACCATCGGTGCGAAATATGTGATTGGGTTTGGCGGCGGAAGTTCTATCGATACGTCAAAAGCTGTCCGTATTTTGTCTGCAAATGAAGGACCTATCGCTCAGTATAATGGTGTTGAAAAAGTGAAAAGGATAGGTGTTCCACTATATGCTATCAATACGACTGCCGGAACGGCGGCTGAAGTGACAAGTAACGCCGTTATTACGGATACAAAAACTCATGTTAAACATGTGATTATTTCCGATAAGATTATTCCGGATGTTTCAGTAAATGATCCAAGTGTCATGCTCGGAATTCCAAAAGCGGTGACAGCAGCGACAGGTATTGATGCATTAACACATGCCGTAGAATCCTATGTATCTGCCGGTGCACATACCTTGACGGATTATATTTCTCTGGAATCGATTCGTATTATTGCATCATGTTTACCAGAGGCGGTGGATAATGGACAGGATGTTAATGCCCGTGAAATGATGGCGTTTGGGCAGTTTATCGCCGGATTGTCTTTTAACAGCGCCGGGTTGGGGATGGTACATGCGATGGCACATCCGGGCGGAGCTCAAAAAGATTTGCCTCACGGAGTTTGTAATGCCATTTTGCTTCCGGTTGTCAGTGAATTTAACCGCCCTTACCGGGTCGAAAAATTTGCCAAAATTGCGAAAGCGATGGGTATTGATACTTCTATGATGACAGAGGAAGAAGCAAGTCTGGCTGCGATAGAGGCACTGAAAGCACTGAATAAGCGAGTTGGTATTCCGGAAGGATTCAGCCAACTGGGAATTTCAGAAGACGACATGATGGCATGGGTTGATGATGCCCTTGCTGATCCTTGTGCCGGAGGAAATCCTGTTCCTGTGTCACGTGATCAGGTTATTAGTTTGTATAAAAAAGTGTTGTAAATTGTTAAAGCTGGGAGAGTTATCTCAGCTTTATTGTGTTTAAAGCCTAAAAGTATAACGAGTTAGTTAACCTGTTTATACCTAATATGCTATTTCTTAAGTCTGATGAATACGTTGGGCATAAAACCAGCGTAAATATACTGAGCCGTGATCCTCAACTGGATTACCCAGAACATTCTCATGATTTCTGTGAGTTGATACTGGTTAGTTCTGGTATCGGCTCCCATACGGTTAATGATAAGTTTTCTGTTATGCTTCCTAATACGGTTGCCTGCGTGAGTGAAAAAGATTATCACCAGTTTTCGGATGTGCATGATTTGGTTTTGCTGAATGTTGCCTATAAAAAAGAGTTTCTTTCTATAGGCAATGATTCTGTCGATGTTATAAAAAAATTAGAAAACGACTCTAGCCATTTCATGGTTCTTGAAAACGATTTTAAACGTATTAATCATATTGCTTTAAAAATTAAAGAAGAACGCGAAAATCAGGGTATCCACTCTGGTGTAATGACATCTTTGCTATTTGAACAGCTTTTACTTTCCATTGATCGTCTGAGTATCGGGGCTTTTGATAATTCGCCAGTGATGCAGGCAGTTATCTATCTTTGTAACAACTATCATATTCAGAGTTTGTCAGTGAATCGTGTAAGCGAAATGTTTAAGGTATCGCCGAAAGTATTAAGCAATAAGCTGGTTCAGTTAACAGGGCTTTCAACAAACCGTTTCATTAATCATTTGAGAGTCCGTCGTGCGGTCCCGATGTTGCGGAGAGGTCGATCCATTACTGATGTTGCATTTAGTGTTGGGTATAACGACAGTAATTATTTCAGTACTAAATTTAAGGCTGTGACAGGGATGTCGCCCAGATCTTTTATGATGAAAGAGCGCTCTTATTATTAGAGCATATTTTCTTATCTCTGGTTGTTCGTTCTTATGAGAAAGTAAAAATTATAGTCTCAGAGAAATTTAGTGCGGGTTAGAGGTACTTATTGATATCCACCGGGTCATGTTGAGTATCACTTAGAAATCGCTCCGCGTATTGTTCATGTATTTTGTTTGCCAGTAATAGTTTGAACAGATTTTCATCGAGATGCTGCTCTTTGACCATACACGCTAAGATCTCAATGGCTTCACTCAACGTTTTGGCATGTTTATAGGGTCTGTCAGAAGCGGTTAATGCTTCAAAGACGTCGGCGATCGCTAAAATTCTCGCTTCAAGAGACAGCTCATTGGCTGTTAATTTTTGTGGATATCCGGTGCCATCCAGTTTTTCATGATGGCCTCCGGCAATTTCGGGAACTCGTGAAAGCTCATCTGGAAGAGGTAACGATTCCAGTATTTGGATTGTTGAAATAATGTGCTCGTTAATCCGGTAACGATCTTCGTTGGTCAGAGTACCTTTAGTTATACTCAGATTGTATATTTCTCCGAGGTTAGCCTGATTTTCAGGTATCTCAACTTTGAATTTACTACTGACTCTGTCTTTGGGGGAACGAATCCAGGGGATAATATGTTCCCGGGTATCCATCAATATATGCTCGGTAGCCGGTAACGCTTTGCCTGGTATTGACTCAAGATTTTTAGTTTCTAGAGGTGATAAGCCCAGTCTGTTATCCAGATGCCTTACCCATGTTTGTTGGGCAATCTCTTTAATCCGGACTATTTTCTCTTCATCTGTATAGTCTTTGCCAATATTACATTCTGCTATAAAAGAAAAGTCTTTAGTAATTTGGTCGTGCCGGTTTAATAAAATTTGTTGCAGTTTTTCTTTTGGCTTGCCATCGGCAATGCCTTTCCAGAAATCAATTTCAGCATCACGCCACAAAACCTCAAAACGGGTTCTTATTTCATGAATCCGGTTATATATGGTTTCGAGTTTACTGCCTTTATCAATGATGTGTTCCGGTGTAGTCACTTTCCCGCAATCGTGCAGCCAGGCCGCAATTTTAAACTCACGCCATTGTTCAATGCTTTCCAGTTTAAAATCTTTAAAAGCCGGAAGTGAACTGTCAGATGCCGATCTTGCCAGCATCATTGCAATTTCTGGTACTCTTTCGCAATGTGCTCCGGTAAATGGCGATTTTTCATCGATTTCTTTCGCAATGAGCTGAATAAATGCATCTACCAGTTCCTGCTGTTTTGTTTGATAGTCTTCGATGGATTCTGCCATAGATAAAATTGAATTTGAAAGGTCATTGATCTCCAGAATACGGCTGGGGATACATTCCACCTCTTTGAATCGACGCTCCATTATTTTTTTATTTTCATTGGCTAACAGATTCACAGGCGTTACGATCATTTTAGCGAGAATGAACAGCAGTGGCGTAAGTAATACAAGAAAACCCAGAGTGATCAGTAATGAAATATTAACCTGATGCATATACGGTTTTTGAATAGTCCATGTCGGGATCATGATTGCGACATAGTTATCCGGGCCAATTGCGGAGAGGGTATGATGGACATAAACGGTGTAAGACGTATCCCCAATGACTATCGACTGGCTGATGGTGTCAGCCTTATTTTCCTTGCTTTGAATGGCAAGTTTAGTAAATTCGGGGTTGGGTACGACACCTGACTGTATTGTTCGGTGTAATTTTGTTTGTGATTGATTATAAAACCATTTATTTTTTAATTGTGCCAATTCAGATGCAGATACGGAATGAATACCTTTATTCAGTAAATCTCTCAACTCTTCTCTGCCATCATGAACGAGAAAGCGTAATTGTTGATCTAATGTTCCGACTAAGCTGGGTAGTTTTGTGTTGAACTGTAGTCCTTCCAGAGAATAGCGATCAACAAAAAAGTGAACGGCGGCATTGTTGTCGAATGCCGCGTCTGCTTTACCACTGATAAGTGCTTTTAATGAGCTAAGAGTGTCAGTGGTTTCTAATATTTTTATATCGGGGTAATGTTGTTTAACAAATTTGATGAACGCCCAGCCTGCAGGTATTGCAATGGTTTTACCATTGTTTAATGTTTTCAGTGACGTGATTTGAGTATCTTTTGTGTTGGTGACAAGAACCGGAGAAAGTTCGAGATAGGGATCAGAAAAGAGTCCCCATGATTCTCTTTGTGGTGTTTGAAATAAACTGTGGAGAATATCTAATCGGTTTTGACTGTATAAATCAACAAGCTCATTCCAGTTATAGCCATTACTGTATTCAACTTTCAAACCTAGTTTACCGGCGATGAGATTGAAAAGGTCGATTGAATATCCCTGAGGTTCACCTCCGTAGGAAAAATCATAAGGTGGCCAGTTTTTTTCGCTGGATACTCTTAAGACACCGAGCTCCGTAATGTACTTTTGTTCTTCTTTTGTTAGTGAGATGGTTGAATCCGGTTTGATTTTATCTGATGTTATTTTTTCGAATGAATGAGCGAAGATTTTTCCACTTCTATCAAAAATAATGGTATTTGATTCTTCTAATGAGCGGTGTTGTTGCAGATAGCGGGAAAGCGTTGCCATCGACAGGTCAACGGCGATAACATTATTGCTTAAAGGAATTTTTTTTGCGTAGGTGGTTCCCGGTGTTTGTGTGTTATGAAAGAGGTAAGGGCTGGTTTTAATCGTTTCATCAGCTTGCATCGCCTGTCTGAACCAAGGTCTGACGTTTGCGAAGTAACGGCTTGGTTCGGTTCTTTCATGTGTTTTTATGAATTGCGAATTAAAATACGTAAATTGTCTCAGCCGTCTTTCCGCAGTGCTATAAATATGAACAATCAGCCAACGGTCATCTTCGTCTGCTTTTAATCGTTTTCTTAAGTTCTTACTACTGTTTAAATTAACCAATTCATAGAAATTACCATTTTCATATCCGATATAAATAGCATAAAGGTACGGTTTTTGTCGCATGGCCTGAGCCATGATTTTCGTTATTGGTCTTATTGTCTTAGTTGAATCGGGAAGAGTCATTTCCGGATACTGTGATAGAAGCAGAGCTAAATCACTGCTTTCGGTATCCAATGCATTAATTTTGTCACTAACTCGTTGAGCACTGTTTTTGAATAAAAGGCCGGCGGATTCCTTAGCTAAAGATTGGCTAAAATAAAATTGCAGGGATAACGCAACTGCCACTATCAGTAGCGATAGAAAGATAAATAAGGAGATGACAGTCAGCTTAATGCTGAACTTCATCTGAGACAATTTGTTTACCATAGCCAACCTTTAAAACCGGATTGTATCAATGAGTTTTAAATATGCGTATCTGATGTTGAAGATGTTCTGAGATATTCAGAACTTATAATAGTATTAAATTAACAATAAGATATAGACAACAATTTGCAAGAGATTATTTGTTGTTATGTTTACCTTCCCGATGTTTTATTTCATTACAAATATCCTGATTATTTATTAGATCATTTTATACAGATAAAAGGCTATTTTTGCTTTATTGGAAATAATGTCTTGCTTCAGTGAGGTTTCTTTGACAATGTTGTCAAAAAGGATTGCATATATCGGATGCAGGTGAACTTTATTGATATATACCCTTAATGAACTTCCAGTATATTGATGAATTAAGAGTTTATCCGGTGAGTATTTTAGATAAGGATGTTTCATGTCGATAAGAGACCGCTTTCTGGCTTTAATTATAGTTATGGTCTGGGGAATCAATTTTGTCATCATTAAAGTTGGTCTGGAGGGGATGCCGCCACTATTGTTGGCTGGTTTAAGGTTTGCTCTGGTTGCATTTCCGGCTATCTTTTTTGTTAAACGTCCTCAATTACCCTGGAGATGGTTAATTGCTTATGGGATGACAATCAGCTTTGGACAGTTTGCATTATTGTTTTGGGCACTGAAAGTGGGATTAGCTGCTGGCCTTGCTTCTCTGATCCTTCAGGCTCAGGCATTTATTACTCTGGTTCTGGGTGTTCTGTTACTGAGAGAAAAAATAAGAGTACACAATATATTTGCAATTATGATTGCCGGCATCGGTATCTATATTTTGGCGGTTGCACAAGGACAGGGTACGGCTTCTGTTACATGGTTTACTCTATTATTAATTTTAGGTGCATCGTTTTCATGGGCTACGGGGAATATCGTCAATAAAGTGATAATGAGACATTACCAAATTCCGACGATGTCATTAGTCATATGGAGTGCTCTTGTGCCAACCATCAGTTTTGCTATTGCATCATTTTTTGTCGAAGGTTTGGATGTGATTGTGAATTCATTAATGAATATTCATTGGTATAACGTATTATCTATTGTTTACCTTTCACTTTTAGCGACCATTGTCGGTTATGGTGGATGGAGTTACTTGCTGAGTCGTTATGAGACAGGCCTTGTTGCTCCCCTCTCTTTGTTGGTTCCTGCTTTTGGTTTATTAAGTGCAATGCTTCTTTTGGGGGAGAATCTGGGTTTTTATCAGATAATCGGAGTATTTGTAATCGCATTAGGGTTGGTTATTAATGTTTTCGGTCAGAAATGGATTATCAGGAAAAAAATGAAAATTGAGCTAAATACTGATTTAAAATAGAGGCATTTTGCTTTTAAATTTAAAAGACAATATACCCAGGTATTTAAAAAAACTGGGTATATAAGGAATGGCGTGATTTAGTAAACAGGTAACTTTATATCTTTAAAAATCGCTTCGACACGATTTGAATTACTGTTCATTAATACTTCTTCCATGAGCGTTTTTGTAAGATGCGGAGAAAAGGAACCAAGAAAATCGTACATGTAGTTTTGCAGAATGACATCTTTACTAAAGCATATCCACGCCTGACATGGTTCCAGTAAGTGGTTAATATCAATGTATTTTAATTTCATATGCTCTATGTCTTTGGCTGCAAGCGATGAAATAATACCGATACCAAAGCCGAGCTCAACATAACGTTTGATTACATCGGCATCCATTGCTGTCATGAAGTAATTGAGTGCCAATCCGGCATTACGGAAAGTTTCGTCGATTCTTTCTCGTCCTGAGGCTCCTTGTTCATAAGTCAAAAGCGGATATTGCGAAATATCTTCCAGAGTCGGTTTTTCAATGCTTGCAAGAGGGTGATCTTCCGGTACAACCAGACCCAGGGTCCAAAGATAAGCCGGAAGAATAATTAAGTCTGAATCGGCACCAACATCATGAGCAACAATTGAAAAGTCTGAGTAACCACGGCTGATCCCGCCTTTTGCCTGAGACGGTAACGTTGGATGAAGATTAAAGTTGATTTTAGGATGTCTTTTTGTAAAGACTGAGACACTAGCCGGAAGCAGATAACGAGCAATGGTATGTGTTGTAAAAATGTTGAAAACACCAGTTCCCGGATCGACATGCTCTTTGGCAATAGCCTTGATTTTCTGCTCAAGCCGGAGCATTTTTTCTACTTCCGATAAGATCTTTTCACCGACATCTGTGATGCGTTGCAAATGTTTCCCATGTCGTTCAAAAATACGGACGCCAAGCTCTTTTTCAAGTAACAATACCTGCTTGCTAACTCCTGGCTGAGTAGTAAACAAAGCTTCGGAAGCTGCAGAGACATTTAAGTTATTATCGCTGATTGCCTTTAGATATTTTAGTTGTTGTAGTTTCACGTGCATTCCTCCACGCATACATATTGTTATTACTTATTTGACTTATGCTTAAAAATTAATGTTTTTAATAATAAGTTATATAGTACGAAAGTATCACAGATGAGAGTTTTATGGAATGTTGTGTGACGAAAAATAAATCGTGCTTGGGTATACAAATGAAGGAGACTGTCTAAACTTAGAAAGGGAAAGATAATAATATTTTTGCGTTATGGATTATAATTTAAAAAAATCATTTTTGATAAAAAAAATCGCCATACCTGCAATCTTAGCTTTAGGGATAGTATCACTTTATATTTATGAATTTTCTCCTAAACAAATTACGAATAATATTGCTTTGTCTAATATCAGAATTGCAGCGTCCCATTCGCCATTATCAGCTCCTCTTATTGTTGCTAATCATTTAAATTTATTCAAAAAAAATGGTCTTAATGTCATTCTTGCGCCGTGTTTTGGTGGTATTGACTGTTCCGATAGGTTGTTTAACGCTGAAGCTGATTTTTCGACAGCGTCTGAATCGGTCGTAATGTTTAACAGTTTCAAACGTGATGACTTTTCAATATTGGCAACTTTTGTTGATTCTGATAATGATCTTAAACTGCTGACGACAAGTAAGCGAGGTATAAAAAAAGTTGCGGATTTGATAGGGAAAAAGGTGGGGGTGGTAAAGGCCAGTGCAAGTGAATTTTATTTATATTCGATATTACTCATCAACGGTGTTTCACCGGGAAAGGTTGAACAAGTATATCTTGAGCCGGAGAATTTACCTGAAAAATTGTATACAGGTGAGGTTGATGCTATATCAGTATGGGAACCATACGGGTATCTAATGTCATTACAACCGGATTCTAAAATTGTTAATTTAGGAAGTCAGGGGGTTTATCATTTAACTTTTAATCTGCTCTCAATGAAGTCATACTTACATTCAAATCAGCAAAACATCCAACATATTTTAATGTCTCTAGATGAAGCTATTGAATGGATAAATCACAACCCACGAAAAGCAATGACTATTATTGCAAGAGCGTTAGATATTAATTATGGACAATTAAACTGGACCTGGAATGATTATCGGTTCCGGCTTTCAATAAATAATTCATTATTATCAAATCTTCAGTTACAGGCTCGTTGGGCTAAAAATTCCGATTTGGTTAAAGGAGCGGTACCCGATTATCGTTCGTTTATGGCAACCGCTATCGTTGAACGTTATTTTCGGGAGAGGTGAATAAATGAGCCGTTATTATGTTTTTAATTCATTATCTCGAAAGCTATTAGGCTTGATTATTGCGACAAGTATTTTATTTGTGTTTGTTGTCAGTTCATTTACCAGCTTGATGCATGAACATAAAAAAATGCAGGATGAAGTAAATAATTTACTTCAAATACAAGCTTCTATTAATTTTTTGCGAAGTCAGTTGTGGACTTTTTTACAGTATTCTGATGAAAAAAGCTTTGAGCAGGTCGAAGCTGCTCAACACATCCTTCAGAATTTGTTAGAAAATACTGGCAATCGTCAGTCGACATATAACAGTATCAAACGAATGAATGCCAGTCTGGATTCTCTTCTGCATCAGGAAAAAAATAAATGGCATTCAGCTTCGGGCCGGACTAATGATGAAGGGTTGGAAATTCTGCATGCCAGATATAACATGATAATTCAAAATATGACAGAGGAGATATTATACTTAGTTAAAGAAAACATTAAAGATAATCAGAAAAATCATTCGGAAGTAGTTTATTCGGTTGGCATTAAACTGATAATATTTGCATTTATTATCGTTTTTGTGAATTTAATAATTTATAAGCGTTTTCAAAAAGGAGCGAAAGTACTCAAATATGCTTTTTTTAATTTATCCAGAGCAAATTTTAAAGATGCAATAAATACGAATGTCGACCTTGATGAAGAGTTTGTTTCATTAATTACGATTTGTGATCGTATGAGGGAGTCTTTAAATAAAATTACCATTAAAAAAGACGAACTGGAGCAGGAAGTTGAAAAGAAAACCATTGTGTTATCTCGTCAAAAAGAAGAGCTGTCCTATCTGGCCAGTCATGATTATTTGTCTGGATTGTTGAATCGCCGTGTTCTGGAGCAAAAGGTAAATGATTCAATTGGTCTGGCAAAGATAAATGGTGAAGAATTTGCTCTTCTTTTTGTTGATATTGATGATTTTAAATTCATCAATGATACCTACGGGCATGATGCTGGTGATGAAGTGATTAAAGTAGTGTCTGGTCGATTGAGTGATCAGCTTAGAGCATCTGATTTTGCAGGCAGAATCGGTGGCGATGAATTTGTCGTTTGTTTGAATCTTAAAGAACTGGACGGTACGCTTGACGAAAAAATTCTTAGTATGAAAGTAATTCTGCACCATGAAATTTTGTTCAAAGACACGTTAATTAATGCAAAAGTGAGTATAGGGTCAGCGATTTTTCCATCGGACTCAGATAATCTGGAGGACTTATTACGAATAGCGGATAAAAATATGTATGGCGAAAAGAAGTTGATTAAAGAAAGCAAAGAAAGCGCCACAGAATAGAAATTTACTTAGTTCAGTTTGCTATTTGTCAAATTTGTAACGAAATCTGGTTCGCCTAAATAAAACCCTTGATGCATATCAATATCAAGATCAGACATTGCCAGATATTGTTCGTTTGTCTCAATTCCCTCAATCACAGTAAGTGCGCCTTTTGCTCTGGCAAAGGTTAACGATTGAATTAAAGGTTCTTCATCGCCATCCATATAGGCAGTTAACAATGAACGATCAAGTTTAATTATATCTGGCGAAAGGATATTGACACGTTCGTAGTTGGACGCTCTTGAGCCAAAGTCGTCAACTGCGATTGAAAATCCACTGTTTGAAAGGTTTTGGGTCGATGAAAAAAGGAGTTGATGATTATCATACTCAATTTCCATTATTTCAAATACAATCGAATGTTTATTAATATTTAATGATTTCAACCAATCTGACAATAAATGATTATTAATAGTTGCATTTTCGATTAAGTGACTGGAATTAGGTAAAATATTTAAGAATAGCTTTAAATTTCCATATGGAGATATTGAATAATTATGGATATGAAGCAATAGACTTAAGTGCTCAACGTTATTTTTATCTTCGTCACTAAAATGCATCGAATGAAAAAAATGCTCAGGACTTATCACGGTTTTGAATTGGTTTTGGATTCTGACTAAAGCTTCCACACCAATGATTTTTCTTCGTCGATCAAATATGGGTTGAAAAGCACTACGTAGGGCCAGTTGCTTATATTGAGCAACATATTCACCACTTTCTTCATGGCGATAAACTAATTCTTTTATTGTAGAACTATTGTCAATTCCCATAGGTAACGCTTATTCTCCGACAAAAAAGAAGGAGTATCTTATTAATCACTTTGATAGTATTGACGTTTTCCTGACAATGTCAATATATTGTTAGAATATTTTTCATTTTGATATTAATTTATCTGGGATAGTTTAAATATTGAAAGAAAATTGATCGGAATTTACACACATAACGTGATGAATTATATAAAACCATATGATTATTAGTTAGTTACCAGTATTACCTAATTCATCTATTTTTAACAAAATTGCATAATAATAGATATGAAAGAACCAGTGATTAATTAATCATGGTTATAAAATGATCTATTTAAGACCACTGAAGTACAGCATATAGGTGTAAATATTTTTTGAAGCTGCAATTATCTTTGCTACGGAGTAAAGGGTGGGCATATTTTATAAAACAGGGTGAGGCCTGAAAATAATCGTCAAGAAATTGTGTCATTTGAGAATCGCACTCATTTAAGGTGATTCCCTGAGCTAAATATTCTTCAATGTGGTCGGGTAACATTCCCATCCACCAGTGTAATAAGTTCCTGCTTTGTGTCTGCCGGTTTATCCAATGGTCGGATGCCAGTAATAAGAGATCGTTGGGTTGAATAGCAAATCCATATTCTTCTCGCCATTGAATTATTTTTTTGAATATTTGGTCCCGGTAGTTTTTTCCTGCGTTAACGAAATGGTGACTGATTATCCAAACGGTGCCAATATCAGACGAAACCCGGAAGTGAGCATGTTTTTCATTATTTTTATTTAGTTCTATTGGCTGGAAATCACACGGATGACCAAATTCCACCAGAGTTCTGGCCAAACGGCGGGATAAGGCTAATCCCAGATGATGCTCAGTCATTCCCTGGTTATGTATTGCGGGGTAGTGTTTTTCACATAACAGTCTGAAGTCAGCCTGAAACTCATTAACACTCTGTATTAATACATCCAGCAACAAAGCCAGCACTCCTGTCAGTTTTTTCCGGATGGGACCAAATAAGGCAAGAATTTGATTATGGGTGATAGGTTAGATATTTGTAAATATTAAAATGCAAAAAGTTGGGTTTGCAAGCAATAAATTATGTAATTCTCTGATACTGATAAAAAAACGCCGGATGTAATCCGGCATTTTCAGGTTAATCAATAAAGGATTAGTGTTTCTGAGATTCAGGTTGTCCTTTATCTTTATAAGGAAGGCTGAAAACAAACCAGTTTGACATACCAACTAAAATTGCACCGCCAACAATATTGCCTAATGTAACCGGAATCAGGTTTTTAACAATAAAGTTAGCAACGGTAAGGTCTGCATAGTGACTGGCGTCAACTCCAACTGCTGTCCAGAACGTTTCCGGAGCAAATGCGTGAATAGTGATACCCAGCGGAATCATAAACATGTTGGCCACGCAGTGCTCGAAACCGGTTGAAACGAAAAGAGCGACCGGAAGGATGGTCATAAATGCTTTTGTGAATGCATTATGTGAGCTGAAAGTCAGCCATACTGCCAGACAAACCAACAGGTTACATAAAATGCCTAATGCAAAGGCCTGAATAAAAGTATGGTGAAGTTTATGCTGTGCAATATTCAGAGCATTTAAGCCCCATTGTCCATGCCCGGTTTCGTAAAGACCTGCGGCACTGACAAGAAGAAGAAGTAACATCGCACCAAGGAAATTACCGATATAGACTTTTCCCCAGATACCAAACATTTTTGAAGTACTGATTTCTTTATTTGCCCAGGCTAAAATACTCAGTACTGAGCTGGTGAATAATTCACCGCCACAAATAACAACCAGTATTAACCCCAAACTAAACGCGAGCCCGCCGGCGAGTTTAGACATGCCCCATGCCACTCCGGCAGCTGAAGAACCGGTTGTAACAGTGGTATAGAATACAAATGCCAGACCAATAAATAATCCGGCCATAGCACCCAGTCCCAGAATTGTGCCTGTTGACTTTTTCGTTTTACCACTTGCATATTTTTCGGCTTCTACCATCATTTCATGTGGTGTGAAGAAGTCTGTGTTGTTCCCCATCCGTATTCTCCAAAAAAATAAAAAATGTCAAAAATGTGTGCTACGGCACATAAGTGCGCGTAGATTACCGAATTTATGACGGTTAGATAAATCTGTAATTTTGAATTTATATATCAAAAATATTGATACTAAGAAATTACTAAGTAGTATAATACACCTATGTAACTTATATATTTGTTATTTAACGAAGGTATAACGTTGAAATTTTCCTTAAAACAACTTGCAGTGTTTGAGGCGGTATGTGAGACAGGAAGTGTGAGCCAGGCAGCCGATAAACTGTCTTTAACACAATCCGCGACAAGTATGTCACTCGCTCAGCTGGAAAAAATACTTGGCAGGCCATTATTCGAAAGGCATGGGAAAAGGATGTCTTTAACATACTGGGGAATGTGGTTACAGCCCAGAGTTAAACGGCTCCTTCAGGATGCAAGACATATTGAGTCTGGCTTTATGGATCAGCAAGTTATGAGCGGACTCTTGAGAGTCTCTGCCAGCCAGACTCCGGCAGAATATTTGATGCCGGAACTGATCTCATTTCTTAATCAGACATATCCTGAATTACGGCTTGATTTTTCAGTTTACAGTACTCATAACGTCATCAGTGAGTTACTGAATTATCAGTGTGACCTTGGTATTATTGAGGGGCGGTGTGATGACCAGCGATTGATGCAGCAGGAGTGGTGTAAAGACCGCCTTGTGATTGTTTGTTCCGCAGAGCATCCTTATGCCGGCAATCCGGAAATCAGTTTATCAATGCTCGAAAATTCATCCTGGGTTTTAAGGGAACAAGGTTCCGGGACTCGTGCAGTATTCGATAGCGCAATATTTTCTCATATCAGACATCTGAATGTCTGGCGGGAATACGATTTTGTCCCTGTGATAAAAAGTTTGGTTATTAATAGTGAGTGCCTTTCTTGTCTTCCTTATCTTGAGGTCAAAAAATCAGTGGATACCGGACAACTGGCGATTTTGAACACACCAGAGCTTAACATTGAAAGGACATTATCTTTTGTCTGGAGAGTGGACAGCAAAGATAATCCGCTTATTGAATGCGTAAGAAGGGAGGGGATTAATATGATGCAGGGACGGTCACTGATTAATTAATGGAAAACTAGGTGTTTCCGTTTGCCATGGTGACAACGCGTTTTAGCGTCCATCTGAGTAACAGAGGAATCCTTTCTATTCCACCTCTTTCACAATGAGAGACAATGGCCAGCGCTAAATCGGGTTTAGTGTGTTTTTTCAGAACTTTGGCAACCACTTTTTTGGGTGGAATCTGATGATTAACTGGTATCTTGACCATTTCCCGGAAAAATTCTTCAAAACCATGAGAATATAGGAAATGTTCGATATCCCGATCTGGTAATTCAGTAAGACGGTGGCGTTCCTGTTCATCTTTTAGGAGTGATCTGACGGTTGCTGCATACTTTTTCCCGGCTGAATCACCATCGGTGACCACATGCCAGTCGATTCCAAATGCTTTTGCTACTTTGATTAAAGACTTCAGCCCGGATTGCGCGAATTCCAAAATTTGTACGCCTTCTGCCATCAGATTATACCCACACTGGCGGGCTAGTTCACTAAATAACCATACTTCGGTTTCGCCTTCAACAAGAAGCCAGCAACGGGCGAAAAGGGCACTCGAACGGTGGAAACGAATATGAAACCCAACTTTTCTCAGTTCATCTTTAGATAAACTATTGCCAGGCATCGATAGTGAAATGGTCTTTCCGGAAGCACGGATAAGCCTGCGTATCGAATGAAGGGGAACAGAACTCAGTAAGTCGCCACTGTTGGTGGTCAGAATTTTTTGCATTGGCAACAGAGCAAACAGATTCCAGGCTCTGGCCAGATGGGTAGGGTGAAGCCGTCCTTCCGGATCTTCGATAATTAGGATTGGGCGGGCGCAGCGGCGTAATTCATTTGGTCCTTTTGCCTGTAGATAAGCATTAAGAAGACCCATAAATAAAAGACGGGTCTGCTTGTTGTTTGTTTCCGTAATAAACTCACTAAAGCTTTTTTCTGTGGAAGGGCTGGCGTAAACGATACTGTCTCTGTCAATTCTGGGATTGCTACGGTGATGGCTTTTGAATGAAAAATAGTGGTCAACCAGTGCATTCATTGCATTCAGGCTGCTTTTCATTTCTTTTTTATTCACGTGTCCCGGAATTTCAAGCAACCGTCGACAGGTATTGTTTATCCGTTTTTCAACATTTGGGTGATATTTTTTCTTATTCTGGACATCAAAAGGCCGGTCAAAGTGTCGTGAATCTTTCAACCGTATAACTGGATGAAGACTCATGAGTTCCTGAGCAAACCGATCCGATGCAGATAATACAAGCCGTTTGCCATTTAAATCCAAAAAGCTGTATTTCGTTGTAATATCATAATTTTTTCTTTCACTGCTGATTCGGTAAATGATCCGGTATTGGCCGTTTTCGTCTTTACGCCATAGGGGTTTTAATTTTCGGTAACGCCCTGCTTTCAGTTCTTTTGAATTATTGGCGATAAAGCTGAGAATGATTTGAATACTTTGAGTTTGTGGTTGTGATATTGAATAATCGACATGAAAATCTTCGAGTGAAAATTGGTAAGGCTGCCCGTCAGCCGGTAGGGAAATAGATAAGGCGTCAAGTAATGATGATTTCCCCCATGTATTCTCGCCTATCATGGTGGTGAGTTCGTCAAATGCTAATGACAGGCGTCGAATTCCCCGAAATCCGGATATTTCCACTCTATCAAGCCGCATATGCGCTCCTTTTGTACCTCTCTATTTATGTTCCGATTATCTGTGACTACAAATGGAATTTCCAGAAGGTTATTTTAAATTCATGAGGTTGCGCTTAAATAACTCTGTGAAGAGCGTTGTATTTTTTCATTTTACCAGGTGGATTGATGGCTTTTTGAATTTGGCACCAGATGTCAATAGGATATAAAATATGACACATTAAATGTTAAACCTGTGAGATTAGGGTATACTATTTTTTGTTTCATTTTCCTGTCATATTTCTCTCGATAAAATGATGTAAGTTTGGTCTTCTGGTCGGTTTATGATTAATAATCCTCTTCAACTTTCTATTGCACATCTCAATGATACTCACTCCTATCTTGAACCGTTGTCTCTGCCTCTTTCTATGGCTATCGGGGGAAAAACAGTGACACCTTATGTTAGTGCCGGTGGTGTGGCCCGAATCAAGACAAAGGCCGATGAATACCGGGAAATTGCAAAGCATAAAAAACGGGACTTTCTGTTTTTGCATGCCGGAGATTGTTTCCAGGGAACACTATTCTTTTCACTGTTTAAAGGCAGAGCGAATGCCCATTTTCTTAACGAGTTAGGTATTGACGCTATGACAGTGGGTAACCATGAGCTTGATATTGGGAACGAAATTTTTGCTCAGTTTTCAAAACAGGTTAATTTCCCTATTTTGGCCGGTAACTGGGATTTGTCGTCAGAAAGTCAGAGTAAATCTCCTCGTCTGTCAGATAATGAAAAGGTTTTTAGCTACGACGCGGATAAACAGATTGCTAATTGCCTGATTAAAGAATTTCAGAGTGAAAAATTGGCAATCATGGGGCTATCCATCGACCGGATGGCTGATATCGCCAGCCCCGATGCGGATACACCTTTTGTTTCAGCGGTAGAAACAGCGCAGAGGACAGTTTCTCACCTGCATGGTATGGGTATTAATAAGATTATATTACTCAGTCACCTTGGCTATGAGGCAGATAAAGAACTGGCTGCTGAGGTTGATGGCATCAGTTTGATTGTCGGAGGACATAGCCATGTTTTGCAAGGTGATTACTCTCTTTTGGGGCTGAAAAAAGAAGATGATTACGGTATTAAAGTGAATGATACGTTTATCGTTCAGTCGGGATTTTATGGCCAGGCAATCGGTCATTGTGAAATTGATTTTGCAGCAGATGGCACGGTAACTTCTTTTGAAGGAAGTAATCAGTTGCTTCTTGGCCGGCGTTTATTTATTGATGCTGACAGAGAAGAAGAATCACAGTCAGAACTGTATAATACTATTTGTGATGTTATTGATAATCATCCATTGATTTCTGTGTGCAGAAAAGATGCCCGTATGCAGGAAATTTTGACTGAAAATTATCAGTCCAAAGTTAACAATCTGAAAAAAGAAAAAGTGGCTAGTCTCTCTCAGAAACTTCGTCATGTCAGAATTCCCGATGAATATGGCGCCAGCGAGGTTGCCCCTTTAGTTGCTAAATCTTTTTATATGAGTATGAGAAAAAGAGGCTTTCCGGTTCAGTTTTCAATTCATAATGCGGGTGGAGTCCGTTGTTCGTTACAGCCTGGTGGAATTACAGCGGCGGACATAGCCGGTAAACTTTTGCCGTTTGCCATTCCAATCGGTGTTTATTTTCTTAGCGGACGGTCTTTATATCAAACAATTGAAGGCGCAATAAATAATGCATTGAGCAATGGGGTCGACGGAACCGGCTCAGGAAGTTACCCCTATACCTATGGATTACGTTATGAGTATAACTCTGAATTACCAGCCGGTAAGAGAGTCGTGTTGTTGCAGCTGAATGTGGATAATGACTGGATATCTATCGATAAAACAAAAGTATACTGTGGTACTTCATCCAGCTATACCATGAAAGGGAAAGAAGGTTATGATGCAATTATCAGTACTGTTGCTCCTTCTTATCTTTCTGATGTCACGATGGCAGATGCTTTTATTGAAAGCTTGCGTAGCGATCGGTATTTTCTGAATATTTCTGACAGTAGTTACTCGAAAATATTAACTCGTTAAAATTGGTTTAATTATTGCATGGTGTGTTATGTCACTCATTAACAATGGGAGCAAAACCATGTGGCGCAGAGATTGGTTAGATACATTGGTTGTTATAGGCTGGATTGGGGTTTGGTCTTTAATGGTTTATTTTCTGCCATATATTTCGAATTAGTAGTGATTGATTTGTCAGTGATAAGTGAATAATTTGTCATTTATGGAATTATTGTTTGCATATTTGTTGGTGTATATGCAATTAGTAGTAAGTTTACAAGATATAAATTAAGAGTAACATTCAAGCCCTTTCTAATTATAAGGGTTTGATACTCATGTTTGCAGTGGTTGATGCATATAAACAAGGGTTGCTGGCTCCTAAGCAATGGAGCCGGAATATTGTTTCTGGATTAGTGGTAGGCGTTGTTGCCCTGCCTCTGGCAATGGCCTTTGCTATTGCATCCGGAGTGGCTCCGGAACAGGGAATTTATACTTCAATTATTGCCGGTGTTTGTGTCTCTCTCTTTGGTGGTTCCCGAATTCAGGTCGCGGGTCCTACAGGGGCGTTTATTGTAATTCTCTCGGGAATCGTTCAGCAACATGGTATTTCAGGCTTACAGATTGCGACTGTATTGGCTGGTATCATCTTGATTGCACTTGGCCTTAGTAAGATGGGAAGCATCATTCGTTATATTCCGGATCCCGTTATTATTGGCTTTACGAGTGGAATCGGCGTCATTATCTGGGTTGGTCAGTGGCGTGAGTTTTTTGGTCTTAATGTTGAGGTTAAAGGCCATTTCCATGAAAAAATCTATCAGCTATTGTCTGCTTTTCCTTCATTACACTGGCCAACGTTTGCTGTCGGTATTATTTCGTTAATTTTGGTATTGTTGCCTAACTATATTAACCGTCTGGCAAAAATTCCCGGACCTCTAATTGCTCTTGTTATTATGACAACAACAGAGTGTCTGATGCCAATGGAAGGAGTCAGAACCATTGGTTCTGCATTCGGAGGTATTCCACGGTCATTACCGAACTTTTCGGTTCCGGATTTTTCGTTGTCTAATGTGATTACGTTGATTGGTCCTGCTTTTGCTATTGCAATGCTGGGAGCGATCGAATCGTTACTTTCTGCTGTTGTTGCCGATGGTATGGCAGATACCCGCCATAACTCGAATCAGGAACTAGTCGGTCAGGGGATCGCAAATATGATTGCTCCATTCTTTGGTGGTATTGCTGCTACCGGAGCGATTGCACGAACCGCGACTAATGTCCGAAATGGCGCGACAAGCCCGCTATCCGGTGTTGTTCATTCACTCACTCTTGTGGTGATTTTATTAGCACTGGCACCTTTGGCATCTTCTATCCCTCTGGCGACATTGAGTGCGGTTTTGTTTGTTGTTGCATGGAATATGAGTGAAGTAAAACATTTCGTTAAAGTCGTGAAAAGGGCCCCCAGGGCGGATGTGGTTATTTTGCTGGTGACCTTTTTGCTGACCGTTTTTGCTGATTTAGTGGTTGCTGTAAACATTGGTGTCATTGTTGCGATTTTGCAATTTGTCAGAAGAATGGCGAGTAGTGTTGAGGTTAAGGCGGATGATAGTCAGGATTTGGATAATGAGCTTTCTAAGCTTGGATATGAAGAGCTGCCCGGTGATGTTGTCGTTTACGCACTTGATGGCCCTGTATTTTTTGCTGCGGTTGAGTCTTTTGAACAAACGATGCGTCAAATTCAGGAATTTCCGAGAGTGATTATATTACGCCTGAAATGGGTTCCCTTTATTGACATCACCGGTCTTCAGTCTTTGGAAGAAATCATTACGAATTTTCAGCGCCGTGGTATTAAAGTCGTGGTTTCCGGCCCGAATAATCTGGTTGAAACGAAACTGGAAAGAGCAAAAATTGTCGATTTATTAGGAGACAAAGGCGTATATAAAGAGTTTGGTCAGGCGTTGTCTGAAAATATAGCAGTTCAGAACTGATTTCTCTGGAAAGCTCACCTTTAGGTTATGACTGAGATACATGCACCGGTAGATGAATTTACCGGTGCATTTTTTATGGAGACAGATCTGGAGTAAAGCAATTTAGGAATAAATTTCTTATATATGTTGAATCGGACCATATTGCAGTATAAATTATCTTTATATTTGTGTTATTTTGGATAATTTACATGGTTAAGCTTGATAAAGTCGATATATCGATACTCAGTCAGTTGCAAAGTAATGCGGACATAACAAATGCAGAACTTTCAAAGCGGGTGAATCTATCACCAACACCGTGTTTTAACCGTGTTAAAAGGCTGGAAGAGCTGGGAATACTAAACGGAAAAGTGGCATTAGTGTCGGCGGGCATGCTTGGATTAAATGTGAATGTGTTTATTCATATTAGTCTTGAAAAGCAGGATGAAGAAGCTCTGAAGTGTTTTGAAGGCGCAATTGCTGACAGGCCGGAAGTGATGGAGTGCTATTTGATGTCGGGAGAAGAAGATTATTTACTCAGGGTTTTGGTTCCTGATATACAATCTCTGGAGAAATTTATTCTGACTCACTTAGCCAAAATTCATGGTATCTCTAATATTCGTTCCAGTTTTGCTTTAAAACAGGTTCGGTATAAAACTTCGCTTCCTTTACCCGAAACCGGACTAACCATAGTTGATTAGATAGATAGTCTTGCATGTAATTGCAGGCTGGCATTTCTGCCTGCCTGTAATTAATAGAGTACTTATCCAGCGCGTGAATACACTGATGCTTTGATGAACTGCTCCGGTGTCGGTGTTATACCGGTATAAAGCTTAAATTGCTCTAATGCTTGAATCGCAAAGACTTCACTGCCCATTATTGTGATTTTTTTGTTTTCCAGTGATGCTTTTATTAAAGGGGTATGGGACGGTAAGGCCACAACATCGAAGATAATATTCGCTGACTCAATTTGGTTACCTGTAAATGAAAGATCGTTTTCGTATTCTGTTCCCTGCATCCCGACAGGAGTGGCATTGATTAACATCTGGACTGGCTGATCTTTCAAAGATGAGATCCAGTCAAACTGAGATGTTTCTGCCAGTTTCTTCCCTTTGTCTTCATTTCGGGCAACGATAAGTCCATTTTTAAATCCCAGATCTCTTAATGCGCAGGCGACGGCTTTAGCCATTCCTCCGCTTCCTTTCAATGCGAAAGTTGTTTCGGGAGCAATATTATTTTTTTTAATGAGTTGATAGATGGCCATATAATCGGTGTTATAAGCGGTCAGGTAACCATTTGTATTGACGATAGTATTGACGGAGTCGATGGCTCTGGCTGATTCTGTAATTTCATCAATATACGGAATGCAACTTTCTTTGAAGGGCATTGAGACGCCACACCCACGAATACCAAGTGCCCGCATCCCTTTTACCGCTGCTTCAATATCGTTAGTAGTAAAGGCTTTGTAGATAAAATTAAGACCTAGATCTTTATATAGAAAATTATGAAAACGCGTACCAAAATTACTTGGATTTCCTGCGAGGGAAATGCATAACGTTGTATCTTTATTTATCGGTAATTCCATATTGTTGTCCCTATAGAAAAATACCATAACCTGAAAAACGGTCAGTTGGGTATAGGTGGTTATCCTATCAATCGATCACGGAATTGCACATGAACTTTTTATTGTTTTAGTTAAATCGTAATAATGAACTATTGAAAGCTGGTGTATCTCTGTCTGATTTACAGTCGATGTGCTTTTTGAATGGAATTGGATCAAATTACTAAGAGAAATTTTCTGGTTTCGCTTTTTTAATTGTTGAGAAAAAGATTATTATGTCTTCTTTAGTGTTATTTAGAAGATTGATTATCATGGATTTAAAACAGTGTATTGGCTTAGGCGTTGCAGGTAATTTTGCTAAGCATTTAGAGCAGGCCGGAGAAATGAAAGATTTTGTTAATGTTCAGGCAAAAGAAGGGGCTCCCAAAGGTATTTTCCCGTTCTATTTGCCAAAGTCAGACTCTTTTCTGAATGTATTTCCGTTGTCAGGAAAACAACAGGTTGCTTCTGGTACGATTAATCCGCAACTGGAACCCGAAGTTGCACTGTACTGCGAACTTGAATATAAGAACAAGCAGGTTGTTGGCATTCATCCGCGTAAATTCGCGGCATTTAATGATTGTACTGTACGAAAAGATGGTGCGACAAAAATATCCCAGAAAAAAAACTGGGGTGAATGCAGTAAAGGGGTAAGTGATATCTGGATTGATTTAGATAAATTTAGTCTGGGTGGAACGCTGGACGATTACAAACTGGCATCATTTGCTAAACGTGATGGTGTTTTACATCCTTATGGTGTTGATACCGAAGTGCTGGGTTACAGTTATTTTTATGAAATCTTGATTGATTGGTTAATTGACAAGATGAACAATCAGGAAGATACCGGGCCATTGGAGAACATTTCAGCGTTGTTGTCTGAAAATGGCTATCCTGAGTTTGCCGTTATTTCTGTTGGTGCTACGGCTTATGAACCTTTTGGTGAACAGAACTATCTGGAAAGTGGTGATGAGATCTTTGTAGCTGTCTATCCGAAGGAAATTGAAAATATTGCCGAATGGATAGAAAAGGGTGAGTGTCCTGCGAATGCATCTATACTAAAACAATCGGTTGTATAATTATTTATTCATGAGTTAAAAGCCGGGTTATCCCCGGCTTTTATTTTTACATAAGGCTGAGTGAAATGTCACAATACAAAGAGTACAAAGTGGTTCATGTTGTTGAAGGAGGATGTGGCACTCTATTGTTTGGAGCCAGTGGATTGCCATTGCAGCGTTTGGAAGCGGAGTTAAACAAGTATGCTCAGGATGGGTGGCAGGTTGTTTTTCAGGTGATAGAACAAAAACGGTTTATGTTATTTTGGACGCGGGAAGCTGTAATTTTGACATTGGGGCGGTAATGTTAAAGCATGTTTCATTAAGGATGATTTCCTGGTACCAAAGTAATGGTGGTTCTGAATTTTTTTTCAATATTGAGTGTAATTACGAACCAAGTTGTTCTGAGTATACCCGTCAGTGCATATTAAAGTATGGTGTTATTAAAGGATGGATGATGGGGTGCCAGCGTATTAAACGTTGTAGTCATACGGATTTGGTTGAAAAAATAGTGGATGATGTTCCGTGAAAGAGTATTTTGAGGCAACTGAAAGTATCGAGGTAAAAGAGGAAATGCTTCGTCTTGCAGTATCTGAACTTTCAGATGAAAAAAGGCACCTTTATTACCAACATATCTCTGATGAGATAAAAGATCCTGATACGTATGCGGTATTAACATGGTCATTGATTGGTGGCTTTCACCATCTGTATCTGAAAAAATATCCTCAGTTTATAGTCGAGTTTACAGTGTTAATTATCTGCATTATTGCTTTGGTTTTTGGGGTTGATTTGGCATTGTGGGGGATTGTGACTCTTGCTGTTTATGAATTGCCGCAGTTGTTTTTTTCACAAAAGATAGCAAGGTTATATAATCTCAGAGTATCGGAGCGAGTCTACGATTCTTTGAAAAACACTCATTTATGAATTGCAATCCGGGAGATTCCTTTTATGCTAACGAGCAGCATATAGATACTGGTTGTAATCAGGATGATAAAAAATAATCCAAAAATACCATATTGCGAGGAAATAAACTTTTGAGCAATTAAAGGTCCGAATATCGATCCGGCACTGCATGTCAGTAACATCTGTTGGGATGCGCCTACCATATCGTTTTCTGAAAAATCGGAACTCCCCAGATTTATCGATATTGGGTAGAGGGCAAATACAGCCATTCCCAGTAAAAACATACCAATAAAAAGATAGTTAAGATATTGCTCTGAAAGAGCGATACTCATTGCTCCCAGCAAAGAAAAAAAACTGATCAGTAGTGTTCCCCCCACTTTTTTAGACAAAATGCTAATAACTGGTTGAACGGTAATTGCACCTATTATGATGACGGCCATCATAAGACCTATTTGTTTTTGACTCATACCCATTGTCTGAAGCTGAAAGGGCATTACACCATATACGGAACCTAATAAAATACCTGATATAAAACAGCCGGTAAGGGCTGGTGTTTTTACCCAATGATGGAAGCTCGTTATTGTTGGGATAGATGAGGAAACGAAATGTGTTTCTGATTTATAATCAGGAAGTATGACAAGAGTAATTGCTGCAAGAATGAGAGCAATAGCTGATAAAGTAAAAGGTGTGTTTCCTGCTGCCCCGAATACGGATAATGCTAATTGGCCCAGAGTGGTTCCGGCGTACAGCGCGCACATATAAATACTCAGGCGTTTTCTTTTCCTATCATCTGAGCCTTTTAATAACCATGACTCAATAGTGACAAAAATACCGCCTACCAGAAAACCGCATATTGCGCGGTCAAGTAGCCAGAAGTATTGGTTAGTAAAGACAGGCAGAAGCAACAAAATGAAAGACAAACAGAGTTGCAACGTGATGAAACTGGTTTTATGACCGAGTCGGAGAATTAAAATGTTGCTCGATAGTGTCCCGCTTATCATTCCGGTATAGAAGATGGCAGTTAACCAACCAGTAAAAAGAGAGGCAGACAGGACACCTTCAGGGATAATTAAAGGAAGTACGCTTGTGGAGTAACCGGTAGCAATCGCATAGCTAAATATAGCAATAACGGGTGAGGGAATGGTGTTTGTTAATCTGTGTACGGCGGAAGTTGTCACTGCTATTTACCTGAGTAAAAAGATAAAAATATAAAGACTGTGCGAATATTGAACTAATTGAGTATTAGGTAAAGTGAAGAATTTTAACCTTTACGACAAAGAAAATTTATCGAAGACGATGATGTTGTTTCTGTCCGTTTTAACTGAAATATGGCGGAATTAAATACTGGCAGATGGGAAGATATTATTTGGAATCACTGATTTTTCTGGTAAGTCAATTTTTACACACGGAATAAATATCTTTGAAATCAGCATGTTGCTATGAGGTTAATGCTTTGTTTCTCAAACATACATTTTAAACGCTATCCGGGTATATAATTTAATCGTAAGTTATTTTGAGAAATAATAATATATTCAACAATAGGTAGGATTAACAATAATCAGATGTATATTAAATTGATTTTAAATTCTCTAATAGTGAATAATAAATCATTAACTAATATTTTTGTAAGTAACATAATAAGAACAAAAATATAACATCAATTGAAAAAGTGACGAAAAATATAATTATTAGCCGCAAATATGAATGACAATTTTATTATTTAAATATGACTAATTTGGTGCATCAAGTTAAGTGAAAATGAAGAAATATCGTTAAAAATGACAAAAATGCACCATTATGATTATTTTTGTGACATTTTGGTGCGATTGTTTTTATGTTTTGTGCATAGCTGTCCGGACTTGTTGTGTCTCTCATTTTAATTAAATTTGGTTTTAATTGAATTAAATTTCATTAAAATAGCACCATCACGAATAAATACTCAGCATAATAGTAACTTTATTTAGTAGTGATATTTATTAATATAATTGGCACAATTCGTGCTGTATGTTACACCATCGTTAATACGAGAAGAGATTAAAATGAAAAAAACACTTTTGTCTTTACTTATCGCGGGAATGTCATTTTCATCGATTAGTTATGCAGCGGATAACATTCGTCTTGGGGTTGAACCTGGCTATGCGCCATTTGAAATTAAAAAACCTGATGGTACTTTAGCGGGTTTTGATATCGACCTTGGTAAGGAAATTTGTAAACGAATTGAAGCTCAGTGTACTTGGGTTGAAAGCGATTTTGATGGACTGATTCCATCACTAAAAGCTAAGAAAATTGACGCTATTCTGTCATCTATGTCGATCACTCCGGCTCGTCAGAAAGAGATTGCGTTTTCAGATAAGTTATATGGCACTCCCGCTCGTTTAGTGACCGGTAAATCTGTTTCTCTTGAACCAACACCGGCTTCTCTTGCCGGAAAACGGGTTGGTGTTTTCCAGGGTACAACCGCAGAAACATATGCAAAAGAAATGTGGGCACCAAAAGGGGTTGATGTTGTCACTTATCAAAACCAGGGACTTATCTATGCAGATCTGGTTAACGGTCGTCTGGATGCTGCTTTTCAGGATGCGGTTGCAGCAAGCGATGGTTTCCTAAACCGTCCTATTGGTAAATCTTTCCATTTCAGTGGTCCTGAAGTCAATGATGAAAAATACTTTGGTGTTGGCGCCGGTATAGGTATGCGTAAGGAAGACGTAGCACTTAAAGAAAAAGTGAATGCAGCTTTGAAATCCATGCTGGAAGATGGCACTTACGACAAGATTGCTAAGAAATACTTCGATTTTGATATTTACGGTAAGTAACACACACTTTACTGACTGGCAGGGAGCCTTTCCCTGCCTGAATTAACAAGGACTGTTAATATGCTTTATGGTTATGGTGACCTGATCCTTCAGGGCGCCTGGATGACAATAAAACTGGCTATATTCAGCGGACTGCTAGCTGTTATTCTGGGGCTGCTTGGCGCGCTGGCTAAACTCTTTGGTTCAACCGTTTCGACTTCTTTGGCTACGCTATATTCCACCCTGATTAGGGGAATTCCGGATCTTGTATTAATGATGCTTATCTTTTATGGATTGCAGATTGCGTTGAACAACCTGACGGAATCGTTGAATTGGACGCAATTAAATATTGATCCTTTTGTCGCCGGAATTCTTACGATAGGTTTTATTTACGGCGCGTATCTGACAGAAACATTCAGAGGGGCGTTTCTGGCCGTTGCAAAAGGACAGATGGAAGCCGGCAGGGCTTATGGAATGACACCCTGGCAGATTTTTGTCTACGTTCTGTTTCCTCAGATGATGCGCCATGCTCTGCCAGGGATTGAAAACAACTGGCTGGTTATTCTCAAATCTACTGCTTTGGTTTCCATTATCGGATTGGCTGACGTGGTTAAAGCAACGCAAATGGCCGGAAAAGGCACTTATCAGTTTTTTATGTTTACGATTGTTGCTGCCGCGATTTACCTGTTGTTTACCACGATCTCAAATGTTGTTTTTATCTGGTTGCATAAACGTTACCGGTTTGAACGGGGAGTCGTTTAACGATGTTTGATGTATTTTTAGAGTATGGGAAACAATATCTGTGGAGTGATGGATATCATTTCACCGGTTTGGCTGTTACTTTGTGGCTGTTAGTTATTTCGGTATGTATTGGATTTATTGTTTCAATACCTTTGGCAGTTTTACGGGTATCTGACAAAAAAAAATATGCATTACCTGTATGGCTGTTTTCATATGTGTTCAGAGGTACGCCACTTTATGTTCAGCTCTTAGTTTTTTATACCGGTGTATACACACTGGAATTTGTCCGGTCAACGGAGTTTCTGAACTGGTTTTTCAGAAGCGGGTATTACTGCACGTTACTGGCTTTAGTGTTAAATACCTGCGCATATACGACAGAAATTTTTGCCGGTGCCATTCGTGAAACGGATAAAGGTGAAATTGAAGCGGCCCGGGCTTATGGATTTTCCGACTGGTCACTGTATTTTACGGTGATTATTCCTTCTGCATTGCGAAGGGCAATGCCAGCATACAGTAATGAAGTAATTCTTATGCTGCATGCAACCTCGCTGGCATTTACCGCAACAGTTCCTGATATTTTAAAAGTTGCCAGAGATGTGAATTCAGCGACGTATCAGTCTTTTACTGCTTTCGGTATTGCTGCAATTCTATATTTGTTCATTTCATTTTTATTGGTTGGATTGTTCAGAATGGCAGAAAAAAAATGGCTGAAGCACCTTCAGCCGCTTGATAACTCTCACCAGCCTGCGTAGGAAATCCTTTGTTATGGAAAATACCAAGTTAGCAGTCAAAGAACTGCATAAAAAATATGGAAATCATGAAGTCATCAAAGGTGTCTCTTTGCAGGCTAAAGCTGGTGACGTAATTAGTATCATAGGCTCATCAGGTTCAGGTAAAAGTACGTTCTTACGATGCCTGAACTTTCTTGAAAAACCCTGTGAAGGTGATATTTATGTCAATGGGAAAATCATTAAGATGGTGCGGGAACCCAGTGGGGAACTGAAGGTTTTCGATTCACGGCAGTTGCAGTTGTTAAGGACAAAACTGACGATGGTATTTCAGCATTTCAATCTGTGGAGTCATATGACAGCTTTAGAGAATGTCATGATGGCTCCGGTGAAAGTGTTGGGACTGGATAAAAATGAGGCCAGGAAACGGGCGCAGATTTATCTTAAGAAAGTGGGTATCGATGATTCGGCTAGTCAACGTTATCCGTCTCAGTTGTCCGGAGGTCAACAGCAACGAGTTTCCATTGCCAGAGCCCTGGCTATGGAACCGGAGGTTCTGCTATTTGATGAACCGACGTCGGCTCTGGATCCGGAACTGGTCGGTGAAGTGCTGAAGATTATGCAAAAGTTGGCGGAAGAAGGAAAAACGATGATTGTCGTGACTCACGAAATGGAGTTTGCCAGACACGTATCCAATCATGTTATTTTCCTTCATCAGGGCGTCATTGAAGAGCAGGGGCATCCGGATGTCGTTCTGGAAAATCCCAAAAGTGAACGATTAAAGCAGTTTCTCTCAGGGGCTTTAAAATAGTATGTCCGGTGGACAAGGTTCCGCAGAGAAAGGTCATATCCGGATAGCCATCTGGTTGCCATCGGATATACCGGTGCTGGAGCTGGCATTGTGCGAAACATTTTTTCGTCAGGTGAATCTCACTTCGGATCAGAATCAATATCAGCTTGGACTGATCCGAAATACTACACATAATGATGCATTGTCCCTTTTTTCTGAACATATGCCTTGTTGGGAGTGGACTGATCATTTTGACATATTACTGATTATGTCCAATCTCTTGCCTGTCGAGAACATCAGCCAGGAAACTCTGCAATTATTACAGAATGTTTTATCCGGGAATGAAATACCACTTATTACGGTCAATACCGGAATTATGTGGTTGATTGATGCTGGTTTGTACCAGAATTTTCCGGTTGTTGTTCACTGGGAACATTGGGATGAAATTGGAGAGAGTTATCCCCGTTGCCAGATATTGCCGCAGTTATATATGATTGCCGACTCCATCAGTCTTTGTGCCGGAAAACTGACTTTGGTTGATTTTCTTCATGAATGGATATCACATCGTGAATCTTCCAGAACAGTAAACATGCTGGCTGATCAGTTATGCATTGACAGGGTAAGAAGTGCCGAAGAGAAGCAGAGATTACCTGCTGTCACGCTGGGTGGAGACGATATTCAGCCGAGAATTACAATGGCCATTGAATTGATGGAGAATAATATTGAGGAACCCCTGTCGACGGATGAAATTGCCGAGTATGTGTATATTTCCCGCAGACAACTGGAGCGTTTATTTAAACGTTATCTGAATGTATTGCCAGCCCGTTACTACTTACAGCTGCGATTACAGCGGGCTCAGCATCTTTTACGCACCACGGGTAAGTCCATTGTACAGATAGGGCTGGTGTGCGGATTCTCCAGTGGCCCCCACTTTTCATCCAGCTATAAGTCCTATTACGGCATCACCCCCAGAGATGAACGAACGAAGCGATTCCGGCGTAAAACGTCGGGTGAAAATTTATAATTTTTAGTCGCATATATTAATGCCAGTGTCAGATAAAGAATCAATAATGGCAGGATGCAGGCAAACTTGAGGCGGAGAATATGGACACGCATCTGGAAAGAAATGATTTCGATAACTACATGATCCCTATGTTTTCACCGGCGGGATTTATACCGGTTAAAGGGAAAGGATCCATTCTGTTCGATCAACAGGGAAAGGATTACATTGATTTTGCAGCGGGCATTGCCGTGAATGCATTGGGACATGCAAATTCTGAATTAATTAACTCGGTAACGCAGCAGATGCACAGAGTCTGGCATCTTGGTAATGGTTATACCAATGAACCGGTTTTAACATTAGCCAGAGAATTAGTTAATGCCACATTTGCAGATAAAGTCTTTTTTTGTAACTCAGGGGCGGAAGCAAATGAAGCGGCACTTAAGCTGGCCAGAAAGTACGCTTCAGATCATTATGATGCCGGGAAAAATGAAATTATCGCTTTCAATGGCTCTTTTCATGGCCGAACCCTGTTTACGGTTTCAGCCGGTGGTCAGCCTAAGTATGCTAAAAATTTTGGTCCGTTGCCAGGGGGTATTCGTCATGTCCCGTTCAATAATACTGATGCGGCAGTGCAAGCCATCAGCAGCAAAACATGTGCTGTGATTGTTGAACCTGTTCAGGGTGAAGGTGGTGTTATCCCTGCAAATAAAGACTTTCTGACCGCGTTAAGAAAAGCGTGTGATGAACATGATGCTGTGTTGATATTTGATGAAGTTCAAACTGGTGTCGGACGTACCGGGAAGTTATACGCCTACATGAATTATGGTGTTGTTCCTGATATTTTGTCGACGGCTAAGGGGCTGGGAGGAGGTTTCCCTATTGGTGGAATATTAACGACAAACAAACTTTCACCCTCACTTTCTGCCGGAACACATGGTACAACCTATGGTGGCAATCCTTTGGCTGCGACAGCGGCTGGAACGGTACTTTCCACCATCAATGATGAAATGTTTTTAAATAACATCGATGATACCCATGATCGGTTTGTTAAATGCCTGACCGAATACAACGACAAGTACCAGGTGTTTAAGGAAATCAGAGGGATGGGATTATTACTCGGTTGTGAACTCAATGAAAACTATCAGGGGATGGCTAAACAATTAAGTAATGTATGTGCTAAGCATGGTTTAATTGTTTTAATTGCCGGTCCGAACGTGGTGCGTTTTGCACCGGCTTTGAATATATCTCCTGAAGAAGTGGAAAAGGGCCTGATGCGTTTTGCCTTGGCATTGGAAGACTTTTTAATCAGGGAAGAATGATGATTATATTACGTCCAGCAAAACTGAGCGATATAAACCAAATCGAAAGACTGGCTGATGAAAGTGGTACATTGGTTTGTACTCTACCGGCAATACGAGAGCTTTTAGTCAAAAAGATTGAGAAATCGATTCATTCATTTGAACAGGACATATTGAGCCCGGGAGAAGAGTTTTACCTTTTTGTTCTGGAAGAAATCGATTCTGGACAAATTCTGGGTACCGGAGCAGTGAATGCATTAGCTGGTTTTCATGACCCTTTTTATTCCTTCCGTAACGATACCATGATCCATTCGTCGAGAGAGCTGAATGTTCATAGCAGAATTCATGCGCTGAAACTCAATCATGATTTAAGTGACCATTCGCAACTATGTACTTTTTATGTCGTTCCTTCGATGCACAATACTGAATATCCGAAATTGGTAACGTTAGGTCGTTTATTATTTATGGCTGCCCATGAAGAGCGGTTCACTAATGAGTGGATGGCCGTTTTACCTGGTATCGCTGATGAAAATGGACGGGCGCCATTTTGGGAACATGTGGGACGTAAGTTTTTTGGTATTGATTACAATCAGGTTGAGTACTACCACGGTACATTGGAAAAAACATTTATTGCAGAGTTAATGCCGCACTATCCATTGTATGTTCCTTTGATAGATGAAGAAGCTCAGCAAGTCATGGGACAGGTACATTCTGATGCTGAGTTACAGTGTCACTTGCTAAGTGAACAAGGTTTTGAACCGGATAAATATCTGGAAATTTTTGATGGCGGACCTATTTTGACTGCCCCGAAAAGTGCAGTCAGATTGGCCAGAGAGACGTGTTTTGGCGTGATTCAGTCTGGTGTTAATGGTATTGAATCATCATTAAACCGGTACATTATCGGTTATGAAAGCAAAGATGGATTTCAGGTCATTATGGTATCAGCTATGCCTTCTGATAATGGGTTAATAGTCGGTGAAAAGGTAATACAGCAGTTAGGTATTGAAGAAAATACCAGCATTTGTTTTTTTAGCGTTTGAAGGACGCTTACGCAAATAAAAAAGGACTAGGTGATGATGGTTATTCGTCCTGTCTGCAGACAAGACAAGCAGGCATTAATGATGTTGGCAGGTAGTACCGGGATTGGTTTTACATCTTTGCCACATGATGAGAACAAAATATCAGAACGAATTGAACGGGTACTGGCGACCTGGGAAGGGACAAATGAGGTCGCGGAACAGGGATACCTGTTTGTTCTTGAAGATACTTCAGAAAACTGCATTGTCGGAGTTTGCGGAATTGAAGTAGCGATGGGTCTTTCTGAACCCTGGTATGACTTTCGGGTTGGTACACTTGTTCATGCTTCAAAAGAATTAAATGTTTACACTCAGATGCCAACACTGTTTTTGAGTAACGACCATACGGGTCATAGTGAATTATGCACGCTATTTCTTGAACCGGATTACCGGAAGAATAAAAACGGTCATTTGTTATCGAAAAGCCGCATGCTTTTTATCGCTGCTTTTCAGGATCAATTTGCAGATAAAGTGATTGCAGAAATGAGAGGCGTTTCTGATGAAGACGGTTATTCCCCATTTTGGGAAAGGCTGGGAAGACATTTCTTTTCGATTGATTTCAGAGAAGCCGATCAGTTAACAGGATTAGGGCAGAAGTCTTTTATTGCAGAGCTTATGCCGAAGCACCCATTGTATGTCGACTTTCTGACTGAAGAGGCGAAAACTGTTATTGCTCAGGTTCACCCGAATACCATTCCGGCCCGTAGAATTCTTGAAAGTGAGGGAATGCGCTATGAAGGTTATATCGATATTTTTGATGCGGGCCCCACACTGGAAGCCTATACAAAAGATTTGCGTATTGTTCGGGACAGCGAACTCAGAAAAGTCGTGATTTCACTGACAATGAATGAAGGTGATAAGCAATTTTTGATTGGAAACGATAGCTATAAAAACTTCAGGGCAATTATTGGAGCTCAGAGAGTTACCGGGACAGAAATTTATATTACGCCTATGCAGGCTGAAGCGCTAAATGTTTCAGATGGTGAAAATGTCCGGGTGGTCTCTTTATTTTCTAAGGAGAAAAATCGTGACTAAGAGTCTATTTATTGATGGTCATTGGACTGATGGTTCTGGTGTTTCTTTTGAAAAACGAAATCCGGCAAATAATGAGTTACTTTGGACTGGTTACTCTGCATCCGATGCTCAGGTTGTTGATGCGATTCATGCGGCACGTAATGCCTTCCCCTCTTGGGCTGAACTGACCAGAGAACAGCGATTATCGTATCTGAAATGTTTTGTTGAAAAAGTAGAAGAATCAAAAACGGTTTTATCAGAAATTATTTCAAGAGAAACCGGAAAACCATTATGGGAATCGCTGACGGAAGTTCAGTCGATGATAAATAAACTCCCTGTTTCTGTTAACTCTTACAATGAGAGAACCGGACTTAAAGTGACCGATATGGGGAATGACCGTGCGGTTTTAAGGCATCGTCCTCATGGGGTCTTAGCTGTCTTTGGCCCTTATAATTTTCCAGGTCATTTACCTAACGGACATATTATCCCTGCATTATTAGCTGGTAATACCGTTGTGTTTAAGCCAAGTGAACTGACCCCGATGACGGCAGAGAAAATAGTTGAATTATGGGCAGAGGCCGGATTACCTAATGGGGTACTGAATCTTATTCAGGGTGGTAAAGATGTGGGCATTTCATTGTCATCCAGTCCGGAGATTGATGGACTTTTGTTTACCGGAAGTGCGAATACCGGTTATCAGCTGCATCGACAACTGGGAGGACAACCGGAAAAAATTCTGGCATTAGAAATGGGGGGGAATAACGCATTAATTGCCCATTCTTATCACGATTTGGATGCGGCCGTTAATATAATCATCCAATCGGCATTTATCACATCAGGGCAGCGTTGTACCTGTGCCAGGCGTCTATTAGTGCCTGAAAATATTGAAGGGGACAAACTTTTAAAGCGGCTTTGTGAAGTTGCTGGTGCTGTTCGTGTAGGAGAATGGGATAGTGAACCGGTTCCTTTTATGGGAAGCGTTATTTCCGGGAAAGCTGCCCGCGATTTACTTGATGCTCAGAAAAAATTATGTGTATCAGGAGCCGCCCGATTACTGGAAATGAAACTGCTTCGGTCTGACAGTGCGTTATTGAGCCCTGGAATTATCGACGTAACCGGTATCGAATCGTTACCTGATGACGAATATTTTGGCCCTTTACTGAGTGTGATCCGCTATAAGCAGTTTGAAGAAGCAATTGAAATTGCAAACAATACACGTTTTGGTCTTGCGACTGGTTTAATTTCTACAGACAGAAAGGATTACGATACATTATTGCTCAGAGCACGGGCAGGTATTGTGAACTGGAATAAACCCCTGACAGGTGCTTCCAGTAGTGCTCCTTTCGGAGGGACAGGTGCTTCCGGAAATCACAGACCCAGCGCGTACTATGCGGCTGATTATTGTTCCTGGCCAATGGCTTCCATTGAATCTGAGACATTGGTTTTTCCTGAAAACCCATTACCTGGCCTACACTTTAAGTAAGATTATAAGGAGAATAATAATGTCAGCTTACGAAGTAAATTTTGATGGCTTAGTTGGACTTACGCACAATTATGCTGGGTTATCATTTGGTAATGTGGCTTCAACTTCACACAAAAATGCGGTTGCAAACCCCCGGCTCGCTGCATTGCAGGGGCTGAGTAAAATGAAAGCGCTGGCGGATATGGGATTTAAGCAGGGAGTGTTGCCTCCTCAGGAGCGACCCTGTATTCAAACATTAAGGCAATTAGGGTTTCAGGGATCGGATTATGATGTTATATATCACGCATCACAAACCAACCCGGCTTTGTTTTCCGCAATTAGCTCTGCCTCTTCTATGTGGGTCGCTAATTCCGCTACAGTGTCACCTTCAGCGGATACAAAAGATGGGAAAGTGCATTTTACTGTTGCAAATCTGAACAATAAAATCCATCGGGCTATTGAGGAAGATACAACGACCAATGCGCTAAAAGCAATCTTTTCGGATTCTGATTTTTTTTCGCATCACCGGGCTTTACCGCAACAAGCTGTTTTCGGTGATGAAGGTGCCGCAAACCATAACCGGTTATGCCGGGATTACGGTTATGAAGGTGTGGAAATCTTTGTCTATGGGCGAAGAGCGTACAGCAATGATGCCGAGCCGGTAAAATACCCGGCAAGGCAAACTTATGAAGCCAGTGAATCTGTCGCGCGCTTAAATCAGTTGAGTGAGCATAACACCGTCTTTGTTCAGCAAAACCCATCCGTTATTGATCAGGGTGTCTTTCATAACGATGTTATCGCCGTTAGTAATGGCCCGGTTTTCCTTCATCATGAAGAAGCCTTTTTGAACACTTCTGCTAAGTTTGATGAAATTCGTTCAAAGCTGGCGAAAATTAATTGTGATTTTACGCCAATAGCCGTGAAATCGGGTCAGGTATCCGTTCAGGATGCGGTCAATACATATTTGTTCAATAGTCAGTTATTGACGAAAAAAGATGGTTCTATGCTGATAGTGGTTCCTGAAGAGTGCAGACGCAGTCAGAGAGTGTGGGATTATCTTCAGGAACTGATTGCTGGTCCCGGACCAATTAATGATCTTAAAGTGTTCGACTTGCGGGAAAGTATGCGAAATGGTGGTGGCCCTGCGTGTCTCAGATTACGGGTTGTACTGAATGATCAGGAATTATGTGCCGTTAATCAGAATGCCATTATGAATGATGAACTTTACGAGAAGTTGACTCGCTGGGTGAAAACGCATTACCGGGATCGTTTATCCGAAGCTGATCTGCGTGATCCGGAGCTATTACTGGAAAATCGTACAGCACTGGATGAATTAACCCGGTTATTGAATCTGGGGTCAATTTATCCTTTTCAACGCTAAGGGGGATGACGATGCGCAGTTTTTTGCAGGAGACATTAAACGGTTCGTTCGAAAAAGGGAGAAAAGGGAAAGCTGGAAATATAAATTGGTTTTGTCCGGCTTTAGGAGTCATTATTTTTGAACCTGAATTCGTTTGCCATAGCAGTATATTACTTTCTGCCGGTATTCATGGTAATGAAACAGCTCCGGTTGAAATTTTGGATCAGCTGGTTTCAGATATTTTTAATCAAAAGTTGATTTTAACATCACGTTTAATGATTCTTCTGGGAAATATTGATGCACTGAGGTTGGGCGTTCGTTATTCTGATTACGATATGAACCGGTTGTTTGACAGTAAAAAGAATGAGGAACATTACCCGGAGATACTAAGAGCATTGCTGATTCAGCAACTAACCGTTGATTTCTATAGTACCGCCTTGTCTTATCCGCGTATTCATCTTGATTTGCACACAGCAATCAGACTTTCTCATCATGAACGTTTTGGTTTATTACCCTATGATGAAGAGGGTTTGTACCCGGAAAGCTGGCTTAACTTTTTATCCTCCGTTGATCTGGATGCTCTTGTTATCAATCATGCACCCAGTTCAACGTACAGCTATTTTACTAAAGCAGTTTGTCAGGCCGATAGCGTCACTCTGGAACTGGGGAAAGCATTACCATTCGGGCAAAATGATTTAACCCGGTTCCGGGGAATAAAAGAAGGGCTATACAGATTGGTTTCGACAAACTCTCTCGGGTCATCCGGACAAAACAGAGGGACAGATATAAAAGTGTATAAAGTCTCTCAGATATTGGTTAAAAGCAGTGACGATTTCAGTCTTAATATGAAAGATGATGTTAAGAATTTTACAAGGTTCAGCCAGGGCGACTTGCTTGCCAGAGACGGAGAAACTGAGTTTCGGGCCGCTCAGGCTGAAGAATTCATTATCTTTCCTAACAATCACGTAAAAAATGGACTTCGTGCCGGGTTGATGTTGATCGAAGACTGTATAGACACTCATATCAGGTAGTTTGGATCTGTTGAGTCGGCTAGATTTTGTTAGCATGCAGCATTAAACATCATGTTTAAATGAGGGGAGCATCATGAAAGAAATTGAAACGCTGGATAGTCAGGTGGTTTATAAAAACAGATGGATGAGTGTCCGGGAAGATAAAATTCGCCGTGCTAGTGGAGCCGAAGGATTATATGGTGTTGTCGATAAGCCGGATTTTGCGGTTATTCTGCCTTATGAAGACGGCTATGTGTATTTGGTTGAGCAGTTTCGGTATCCGGTTGGTGAGCGTCACGTAGAATTCCCACAGGGAACCTGGGAAGATAATCCGGAAGCGGATCACTTATTGTTGGCTGCCGGAGAATTACAGGAAGAAACAGGACTGTTTGCTAATAAGCTTGAATATATTGGTTATCAGTATCTTGCGTATGGCTTTTGCAGTCAGGGGTATCATATTTATTTTGCTACTGACTTTACTCAGGGACAAACCGATTTAGATCCGGAAGAAGAAGGATTAATAACGAAAAAGATTTTGCTCAGTGATTTTGAACAGATGATCATCACTGGTGATATTAAAGATTCAACAACAGTTAATGTTTATGCTCTGGCAAAAATGAAAGGGCTTATCTAAAAGCCCGTTATATGTAGTGCGTTATTCGTTGTTTACATAATATAAGCAAGTCATTTTTTATTACATTTTGCCATGCTCAAAAAATTTTCTGACTGAACAGTATTTATATACAAAGGTTAGCAAATCCTATTTACCTTCCTGAAGGGAAGTTTACTTGATTTTTCAATAAGTCCGCCTCCATAATATTTTTACTGTAAATACCTGCCATTTAGATTATGAATAGCTATCCGATGAGTGTTAAGAAAACGTGATTTGAAGTTTTCATTTATGCGAGTAGCATGACTTATTAACGTTACTTTTTTGAGCTAAGTCTCAATAATTAGGTATCGTTTTGTCAAATGTGCACCACAGGAGGTCTTTATGATTTTCGAAAGGAAGCTAGAAAAAATAATTGATGATCTTAGCTCACAATACTCAGTACCAATGAGTTTGCGTTTATGGAATGGTAAATTGATCAAATTTGCAGATGAGGAAAAAATCGTTGTTGATATTCCAAACATGAGTTCATTGATACATTTTGTTCATCCGACTTTAGACAAGCTGGGAGAAGCTTACGTTGAAGGTAAGCTTGATGTTCAGGGCAAAGTGACCGATGTCATTGAAGTTGCCACCAGACTTGTGGAAGAAGGAGAAAACAGCAAACTTAAGCATGGTAGCTCTATACGGCATAAACACACTAAAAAAGTCGATAAGAACTCTATATCCTACCACTATGATGTTTCGAACGAATTTTATAGCCACTGGTTGGATAAAAACATGGTTTATTCGTGCGGGTATTTTCGTCATGATGATGACTCGCTGGATTTGGCTCAGGAACAAAAACTGGACCATATTCTGAATAAAATAAATCTTCAGCCCGGGCAATCTTTGTTAGATGTCGGGTGCGGTTGGGGAGCTCTTGTCATTCGTGCGGCTCAAAAATTTGGCGCAATTTGCACAGGTATTACTTTATCTGAGGAACAGCTTAAGGAAGCTCAGAAAAGAATCAAAGCCGCTGGACTGGAAGATCGTTGTCAGGTTAAGTTGTTGGATTACCGGGATGTTGAAGGTACTTTTGACCGTATTACCAGCGTTGGTATGTTTGAGCACGTCGGCATCGATAACTTACCCTTGTATTTCAAAAAACTAAACAGTTTACTGGCTGATGATGGTGTTATCATGAATCACGGTATAACAACCAGCGATCCAAACTCAGGAAGTGCACCTGGTGGTGGCGGTGAGTTTATTGATCGGTATGTTTTCCCTAATGGTGAGTTACCACATATCAGTTTAGTTCTGTTTGAAATGGCTAATGCTGGTTTAGAAGCGACAGATATAGAAAATTTGCGTGTTCATTATGCAAAAACACTTGATCATTGGGCTGAGCGTTTTGAAGCTAAAGCGGATCTATTGCAGAGTATGGTGGACGATAAGCATTTCAGAATCTGGCGTGTGTATCTGGCTGGTTGCGCTTATGCTTTTTATCAAAACTGGGTATCTTTGCATCAGATAGTGGCAACGAAAGCCGGTAAGCAGATTTTGCCTTTAACCCGCGAATATATGTACAAATAAACCTGACTGGTAAGAGTTAATATCAATAAGCATTAATAAATGAGTCGGTTATACATTTTTGTTACTAACGAGTTGGACTCATTCATTTTTAGACTAGGTATCAAATTAATACCAAAGCATCGTTCGAAGCTTTGGTATTTTTTTGTAATAAATTTATCAAAAAAAGTAAATATACTGGCTTACACAAATGGGGATGACACTAAAAACCTGATGTATAAAAATAAAATTTGTTTTGATTATTGCCATGACAGACGCTTATAATCGGGCGGCTTAATAAGAGCTGGTAGCATAGTAAAGTGATTATTCGATCTAACTGAGGTGAGGGATTGGGTGATAGTTGCCAACCTTTGCTTTGTTGCTAATTTTTCTTTTCCCATGCATGTCATTCATACAATCGGCATATTTTATGTACAGGTTCATTCCGTTTTCAGACGATGTGCCCATAAGGTTTATTTTGATTTGAATGGCGTGATGAAAATTCAATGTAACTAACTGTTTTTGTATAGCAGTAAAGAGAGCGGAAATATCGAATATAAAGATTTCGAATCTATTCGTAATAATTAAGAGGAGTGCCTAATGCTGAGATTTTTTAAAATCATAAATGGCCTGATTACAGCGATGCCGACCGAAGGCTCCAGTGATCTTAGCGTCTTTATTGAACAGGCAGAATGGATTGATGCTCATGAACCAACAGAAGAAGAAAGGCAACTCATCACTTCTCTATTAAGTATTGAATTACCCAAATCAAATGATGTTGAAGAGATTGAGACTTCCGCGCGTTGTTTTATTGAAAAGACAGGTATGCATGTTCACTCCTTGTTTTTGTCCCGTTCAGAGGGCAGGCATTCTCCTGTAACTGTTGCCTGTATCCTTCAGAAAAAAAGATTGATTACAATCCGTGAAGGGGATGTTGCCGATTTTCGCCTTCTGCGCTTACGGGCCAGAAAAGGTCAGGTTCATTGTAGCAATGTGGACAGTTTACTGGTGACATTGCTTGATCAGAAAGTTGAAAATCATGCGGATACACTCGAGGATATTCATAAAGAGCTTGAAAAAGTCAGTTACGATGTTCTGGAAAGTGAAGAACCTGATCTGGAAGAAAGCATTAGCCGTTTAGCCCGCCTTGAGGACAGCAATGGTAAAGTTCGTTTGTGTCTGATGGATACTCAGCGAAATATTTCGTTTTTACTGAGAAATCTAAAATCGAGAAGTGAACACCGGGAAGCCTTGACTGAAATTAGCCACGATATTGAAGCTTTGATGTCACACACAACGTTTTTGTTCGATAAAATTAATTTTTTGATGGATTCCACTCAAGGATTCATTAATATTGAGCAAAATCAGATAATCAAAATCTTTTCAATTGCGGCCGTCGTTTTCTTACCTCCTACAGTGATTGCGAGTATTTATGGCATGAACTTTAAGTTTATGCCTGAATTACACTGGTTAGGCGGCTATCCTTTTGCTCTGGGGCTGATGCTGGCTTCCGGATTTGCACCGTATTTTTATTTCAAACGTAAAGGTTGGCTTTGAGATAATAAGGGGTATAGGATTTCAGGATTTCATGGCGTAGCTATTAATTTTACTGATAAAAATTGATGACCCTATTTCATAAAGCCGGTTAATATCCGGCTTTTCTTATGTCTGATGAAACCGGCACTGGCATCAAAGATATTCAGGAGTGGACCACGACGGGAATGTAGACTCTGATTACTATTATTGAATAACGCTGCTAGTTATTTTAAGTTACGTTGTCGCTTTTTCGTGGTTATCAAGAACCGGAGAGACATCAGATGGTTATGGATTTGAGTATTATCACCGCTGTAGTGATAGCTGGTATTATCCGTGGTTACACCGGGTTTGGTTATTCCATGATCACGATACTGGTCGTTTCGTTGTTTTATCCTGTTTCAGAAATCGTGCCTGCTATATTATTAGTTGAATTGATTATCAGTTTTCCACTGGTATTTGATAGCTGGAAAAAGACGCATTTTGACGTTTTAAAACCGGTGTTGTGGGCTACCATACTAGGGGTACCTTTGGGCGTGTTTATGCTGTATAGATTGCCCGAAGCATGGCTGAAAGTATTGGTACCTCTGACCATTACTGGATTGGCGGTTTTGACAAAATTGCCTAATGAATCAGCGATGAAGTGCATTCGCTCACCCTGGTTATGTGGTTTTTTATCAGGATGGAGCACAAGTGCGGTATCTGCCGGTGGGGCACCGATTGTCATTCATATCCGCCACCAATCCATTTCTGCTGAACAACAAAGAAACACACTTGTCAGCTATTTTTTCATAACAATGATATTTGTGGTTGGCAGTAATATTTTTGTTACAGAACAAATCCCTTTATTACCTGAGCATCCCTATTTTTATGTTGTTCTTTCTCTGGCAGGGGCTCTACTGGGTAAGCAGTTATTTAAGTCGGGGAAATGGTTATTTATCAATTCCGCTGCTTACTACATAATGATTGGATTGTCTGTTATATCTCTTGGTTATTCATTACTTCAGTTCATACGTACTTAATTGGATCTGGGATCGTTATGAGAAACTTAAAAATGTAGCCCTGAGATATTTATCAGGGCTACGGTTAAGCATTGGTAATCTGAGAATAAGTCTGTGATAGCAGTCTTATGCTTTTTTGATTGCTTTTTTGATTTTTTTTACCTTAGCTTTTGCTTTTTTCAGTGATTTTTTAAGATCTTTTTTGGTTTTTGCCATTGTGTCTTACTCCATAAATTATGATGATAATTTAGTCCAGTACCACAGAGCTCAAGACTTATCTGTATTTACCTTTGTATGAGTTGCAACGTATTGTTTAATGAACTTCCGGATTTCCCGGGCTGCAGACGTATCCATATCTTCGCAGAGTTCGATAAATTTATCGCGCTGCTCTCGGTTGATACGCAGGACTAGCTGGCAGTCCTTTTTATTTGATGATTTTTTACTTCCCATATCATCGCTCATAAAATGTATATACATTGTATATATAGTCTATATACAAAAATAAGAGAAATATTCTCTGAGAAAAGAATGAAAAAAGTCTGTGGATGGTTATTTGTGTGATTCTTATTCCAAATAATTAATGAGTGGAAAGAGACGCGCGGGGAACGTATCAGGCCATGGCATGCATTTGCCATAACCTGATTTGTTTAAATTATCCGATAATGAAAGACCAATTAAGTCAGCATCCGTATTTCTCATTTACATAGCATTCGAATTGCCGGCACATTTCTTCATCTGAGAGTGTGTTATCGCAGATAGTTGATTGTCCATCAACAATTTTTATGGTGGCGTTTAACGGGGATATTTTAGCTCTTGTCCGAGTGTTGAGTGATGTGATTTTTTTTTGCTCATAGAGCCAGGCATCTTCTGCTGATAAATTACAGGCATCAGCCAGATGTTTGGCGCAGAATTTTTCGCCGGTCAGGCTTTCAATTGTTTGACTGTGAGATATGTGATTGCCCTTGTGCCAATAGTGCTTAGCCAGAAGAGGGCCGATTTCCGGGTTATCAGTAAGATATCCGAATTTTTCAGTAAAGTAGGCTCTGGTTTGATATACCGCCATATGAGCCAGAAGGTACCCCTGATAAGAACAGGCTGATTCATCGGATAAAAGGTGTGGAATGGCCAGTAGTGGCCGGGGACTGCACTCCAGACCAAGAATATTTTTTTCCATATTACGGGCTAAATTGGTAATGTTTTCGGGCGTTAGTTCGTCGTCAGTTAACTGATATAAAGCACGTTCAAAATAGGGCACAACTAATATGCTGCGTTCACCATATGCTTTAAACGGTTGTCTGCAGTAGACCATTTTTTTTATGATATCATCGGGAACAGCGTCGCCGGATGCGTTAATAGCATATTGTTTGAGCCAGTCAGCATCCGTTAGCAGGCTGTCACAGAACATTGACTGAGTTTCGGCATAAGCCATAGATGTTGGAGCAAACTCCTGAGAGAAACAGGGCGCATTCATCTTTACATTTGCAAAATGGGCAGCATGACCACCTTCATGGAATAATGTGTTTATTCCATCGTACCCACTTCCCATCTGATCAGGCTTGGCATTACTTGTGAAATTAACTTTGGCTGGGACCCAGAGATTTTGATCATAGAAAGCAGGAACCGGACCATGGCAGAATCCGTTTTGATATTTGCCTTTACGATCCAAAAGATCCAGAGTCAGTTCAGCTTCGGAATAATTAATGTTAAGACGACCAAAAGAATCAACCCAGTGACGAAGTGATTTTGAGAAAGGAACGTAAGAATCCAGTTCCCGCATGGCATCTCCTGAATATGAAAAAGCAAAGTTGTGTCCGGTCAGTGCCGGTTTTCCTTTTTTATTTGATAAATCAGCCAGACTTTTAAGATGGTTTTGGCGTGTCTGTTGTTCAAAATCATCCAGAATTACAAACAATTCTTTTGCTGACATTTGTTCTGTTTTAACAACGGAATAATCAAAGAAAGAATCGTATCCCAGTGCGTGGGCAAATTTATTTCTTAGCTTAATAAGTTCAATAAATCCATTTTGCAGTAACCATTGTTCAAGTTCCAGTAGTGCGGAATGAGCCGATTTTCTTACTGTTTCATTATCGGATGTGCGGATCAGTGAGCTGAGTACCGGAAGGGAAGCATCGGTAGATGTCCGTTTTCGTCCCGATACGTCATTGTGTGATTTTGTTTCTTTTCAAATAAGGCGGCTTCAAAATTAATTAATTCTGTTTTCAGTTGTTGTCCTTTTTGTGACTCAATTGCATGTGATTCAAACATGACCAGCCATCCGTTTAATCCGGTTATGGTTGTTTTTCTTTCCAGAGGATTACTTAAAGATTCTGCTTCTTTTATCTGGGATTTTATTTCGCTTATTTTATTCGGGTCTGCTAAAAAATGTATCCAGTCGCTCTGTGCCTTTGCTGCCTGTTCATGATCACCACTGATCCCCATATAGGTATCCCAAAATAGGTCTTCTTTTTTTCGGTGAACCGTCAGGTAGTTGTGGTTGAGCGTGTTTAAATAAGTCGTTGCCGTCATAAAATCTGACCTGTTATTTTGATGAATGCTGATAATGTTACCTTACTCTTTTATTTTGATTATTTAACTGAATATCTAAGAATTTCTAAACTGGTTTTTTCATAATATTCTTTAAATTAATTGCATATGTAAGAGATTGATTTTTTAATTTTAAAAAATAAAGTTTTTTGGTCTATTTATTTTGTTTTTTTGGTTTTTTATATTGGTATAACGTCGTGAGATACTGAAAATCGAATTTATAATGTGAATCTTATCATAAAACTTGTTGCTCATTTTTTGTATAGCTGACTATGCTTAAACTGATAATAAATGACATTTCTAATAAAAATTAAGTGGATTAACGTACCGTTGCGTCAGGGGATTTACATGAAATGGCTGAATAATCGCTCCATAAACGTGAGAATGATGATCATAATTTTGATAATGTCGCTATTAAGCTTGGCCATTGCAGGTTATGGTTTATTTAAGATGAAGCAGATAGCTTATGAGATTAAGGGGGTTGCCGATGAAAACATTCCTTTAATTCAGCTAACCAGCGACATTACGGTTCAACAGCTTCACAGTGCCGTTATCTTAGAAAAAGCGCTACGGGTATTGGATGTTTCAGAGTCTGAAACTGCCAGCTATATAGGAAGGCTAAAAACTCAGTTTGAGTCTCTTTCCCGTCGTTTTGATGACGAAATTCTGGAAGCAAAAGCATTAATGAATGATGCAATTCAGCATGCTCTGACTCCAGAGTTGCAGCAAAAAGCAATGACGCTAAATCATGATTTGGAAGGTATTATCCGTCATCATAAGAATTATGAAGAGCAAGCGACGACTGTTTTGCAACTGATCGTATCAAAACAAGATGATTCTTTGATCTATTCTAATTTGAAACGAGTAGAAAGCCTCCAAGATATGCTCAATTCTGAGTTGTCAAATTTTTTAACTCAGGTTGAAACACTAACCAAAGATGCCGTGATTAAGACTAAGCAGGATGAAGAGTATGCTTTTATAGGGATGTTATCGATCGCACTGGTTTCTTTATTTTTAGGCATGACGATTGGTTTACTCATTGCAAGGCAGATGATTCATTCTTTAAGGAAAGCGTGTTATGTTGCAGAGGAAGTGGCCAGAGGGAATTTTACCGTTGAAATTGACGACAGCCAAAACGATGAAATTGGTCTGTTACTGAAAGCTTTAAACAAGACGTCCCGGTCATTAAATTCAGTAGTTCATACGATTAAATCCGCTACTAATACTATTGCTGAAACGATCACTGAACTGGCAACCGTGTCCAAAGCTAACCGTGATGCCATCAATGTTCAGCAGGATAGTACCGATCAGGTTGCAACAGCGATGCATGAAATGGGTATTACGATCACGGAAGTGGCCCAAAATGCATCGAATGCAGCGGCCTCAACGCAATCAGCAGAAAATTATATTTCACAGAGTTTTAAGCAAATTGAAACGACTAGAAAAATCACGAATGATCTTGTCGAGCGCTCAGAAAAATCCAAGTTACTTGTTGAAGATCTACAGAAAAGCTCAGAACAAATACAAAATTTTGTGACAGAAATTAATGCGATTGCGGAACAGACTAACCTGTTGGCACTTAATGCTGCCATTGAGGCTGCACGGGCCGGTGATCAGGGGCGTGGCTTTGCGGTTGTTGCAGATGAAGTCAGAGCATTGGCAACCCGTAGCCAGGAGGCGACGAAGCAAATTTATGAATTGATAGAAAAACTGGTTACAAATTCCGGTTCAACTGTCGAGAGTATACAAAAAAACAGTGAAGGTATTACCGAGGTTTCTGCGCTCATTGATGAATCCCGGGAAGGTATCAGCGAAATATCAAATGTTGTACATTCATTGACTGACGCTAGTGCTCAGGTTGCGGCGGCGAATGAGCAGCAGGCTTCGGCGTCTGAGGAAATTAGTCAGAATATGGTTGGTATCAAAGATACCGGTGAGTTGATCGTCCATTCCGCAGAGGAGGCCGAAGTGGCCAGTGAAGCCTTGTCTAAACTTGCTCATGACTTACAGGATGCGATGAACAAGTTTAAAGTGAAAGCGGATATTTGATCTGAACGGAGATCATTTTAGGGATTGGTCATAATGAGAATTGCGGCGTTATATGATATTCACGGCAATCCATTCGCGTTGCAAGCCGTTTTGCAGGATTTAACAAAATGGAATGTGGACCGGATGGGGATGTGGTTGCTGGTCCTATGCCTGCAAAAACGCTGGAAATACTTAAAGGAGTGACCACCCCGGTTGATTGTATTTTGGGTAATGCGGAAAATGAGTTGTTCCGATGCATTTCCGGTAAGACGATTGGAGGCTTGTCTGCTTATTCAGACGAAGTGACAAGGTGGGTTTCAACACAACTTTCAGCCAGTGATATTGATTATTTGATGACCTGGACAGACATCAAAACAATGGCCGTTGAAGAGATCGGAGAGGTGTTATTTTGTCATGCCACACCATCCAGCGATCTGGATATTTTCACCACTGAAACACCGAAAGATTGCCTGCATCAGCTTTTTAAAAATGCGAGTGAAACACTCATTGTTTGTGGTCATACTCACATACAGTTTGATATAAACATCGGGCAAAAAAGAGTGGTCAATGCTGGTAGTGTCGGAATGCCAACCAGCCAAAAAGGGGCGGATTGGTTATTGATCGATAATTCTCAAATCCATTTTATTCACTCCAGTTACAATTCAGAGGACGCGGTAATGAATATGATGAAAACCAGTTATCCAGGTATCTCAAATTTTGTTGAAAATAACATATTGCATGCGCCGTCAAATAAAGCCATGTTAGAAATGTTATCTACGCTGGAAACACAACAGAATCAATAGGGAAGATTACCTATTCTATCCCCAATGCTCTCAAAATCGCTGTTATAAATGCGGCTGACAACACGATAATCAAAAAAGGCATTTTTCGGTAGGCAAATACTGCTGCTATCAACACGCCGGCAACATGAGCGTGGCCGGCATACAAGTTGCCGTCAAAAATGGTTGAGATGACCGCAACGGAAAACAGTAAAACGGTACTGAGTTCCGAGGTGATTGCTTTTATCGTCTCGGGGAAATGGAAGCGTCGGCCTAAAACGGGGCCTGCCAGCCTGAATAGATAGGTGCCTACAGCCAAAAGGGCAATGCCGGTAATGATATGTTGGTTCATGAGACTTTTCTCCCGATATAAACGCCGGTTAAAGATAAAAGAGCCGGCAAACCAATCGGTAAAAATGGAACGGCTGCGACGGCGATAATCGAGCCCGATGCGGCAGATATGACATTGGTGACCGATTTTATATTGGGTAATACCAGTGCAAAAATAATGGCCGGAAACATGGCATCTAATCCCAGGGCCGAAGTATCTGTAATCAAACTTCCCAATGTTCCGCCCAGGAATACCCCTAAAGGCCATACAATTAAAATTCCGACGCCACACAGCCAGTATGATAATTTTTGCTCGTAGTAAGACGGCTGGTTTAACCCAAACACAACACTTTCGTCATTCATGATATGGCATCCTAAGAGGGCAGAAATGCCATTTCCAACACAGTCTTTCACTGCCAGCCCAAAGGGGAGGTGTCTTGCATTGACAAGCAAACCGGCAAAAGCCGCCGATACCGCACTGCCACCACTGGCGACGATCCCGATAAAGAGAAATTCGGATGCTCCCGCCAGTACGAGTATCGATAAGGTCAGTGGAACCCACAATTCAATTCCCGAGCTGACAGAAACGGCGCCATATGACAGACCGACCAGTCCGTCAGCCAGACAGACAAAGGCAATATTTCTCAGAACACGTCGCTCTTTGAGACTGATGTAGCTTTTTTTCATGACAACCTCTTATATAAAACGGTTGTCTGATATAATGAACGCAGAAATTCATCAAGTCAAATCGAACGATCGTATTTTATAATGAACAACTTTAACGAAAATGGTAAAAAAACGGCTCCGATTGAGATCATCGCCTCTTCCTTAGAAAGAGAACGTCGTAAAGCAGGTCTTTCTATTGCCGAAGTATCGAGAAGGGCAGGCATTGCGAAATCAACCTTATCTCAGTTAGAAAGTGGTGTCGGCAACCCGAGCCTTGAAACACTATGGTCTCTGTGTGTTGTTCTGGACATTCCTTTTGCGCGTCTGATTGAGCCTCAAAAGCCGGATGTTCAGGTTCTTCGGAAAGGTGAGGGCGTGTCGGTTGTCTCCGAGCAAACGGATTATATTGCGACCTTATTGGCTACCTGTCCATCGGCCGCAAGGCGTGATATCTATCTGCTCGTCGTCCAGCCGGGGAATCCAAGGATGTCCAGTCCTCACACAACCGGTGTGATTGAACATATTATTATTTCACAGGGCAAAGCTTTGGTCGGTTTGGCGGATGATCCTGTGGAGCTGAATCCGGGGGATTACATTTCCTATCCCGGTGATGTTCCCCACATATTTCAGGCGTTAGAGCCCGATACGGTGGCGGTTTTGGTACTGGAGCAAAGTTAAAAACCGACGGCGTTCACTCTGTATGCATGAAATGGCAAAACATACAGAGTGAAGTCGGTTACACCGCTCTTCCATCTTCTATCGTATGAGCATGAGGGAAAGTATCGACGGGGCCCTGGATAACGAGAAAATAAAGGTCGTCATCCGATGGGTTTCTCAGGATTCGAACGCCGTCTGGTGCCACTTTTATTGCTGTCCCTTCTTTCACCGGAATGGGGTTTTTATCCACTTCAAATTGCCCGCTACCTCGTAAAAACACATACACCTCTTCATTATTGACGTGCCTGTGATAGAAAGGCACTTCGGAATGAGGCGGAAGTGTATTGAGCGAAATAATGCTTCCCGTACACTCTAAAACCTGACTCAAAAACAGTTTTCCTTTGGCTTCCAGAGGAATTCGCTCGTGAGTAAATGTGCATTCGTCTAAATCAGAAATGTGCTTGAACTGACAGACTGAGTAATTGTGCTCATGTTGTATGTGAACGTTTTCGGAGATCATAATTCCACCTTATTGCATTTGCCAAACATGCTGGTAGCCTAAAAGACATCACTATATGTTCAAGGTAATATTTTGATTCGGGGGAATTATGGCCTGGCCAAAGGACAGAAAATCAGAAAGCCGACAACAGATCCTGAATAGTGCGGCACAGTTATTTACCGCTTATGGCTATGAGAGAATTTCAATTGGGGATGTGATGAAAGCGGCGGGAATGACACACGGAGGCTTTTACTCACATTTTTCATCTAAAACGGAATTGTATTGCGAGGCATTGCTTCATGCGGCCAGACTGAGTAAGCGTTCTCACTGGGATGAAGATAAAAACCGGGTATTTAAAAACTACCTGAGCATGGTGCACGTTAAATTGGAAGCGCCGTCTTGCCCATTGGCATTTTTATCGACCGACGTGGCTTCTAAGGAAGAATCCATAAAAGAGGCCTATACCGGGGTATTCAAACATTTTGTGGATTTGATTGACCCGGAAAATCGACCGGAAAACAAGACTAAGTCGTACGCAATTTCGGCATTGATGATTGGCGGTGTTGCGATAGCACGGGCGTTAAATGATGAAGCATTGGCTCAGAGCGTACTGTATTCCTGTTTTGAAGCCTGTAAACAGATTTCGGATGATAACGAATAATTTTAATCAATTGTCATTTCTTTATATTTGATATTGCCATTTGTACAAACATATTTTCCAGCTCATTCCATCCTTCTTCTGACTGAATAGGGATGCCGGAAAAGACGGATTCATTCTGTGACCGGATGATGAGGTAATTCAGGCTGGCCCCAAAAATGGCCCCGAAAGCAGTCAGCGACGTGATATTGAATGTGTCGGTTTGCATCAGAAACTGATAAAGAGAAATGGCGTGTTGCTCTCTTGCTTCCGCCAGAATTTTACAGACCGGTGAAGACTCAACCAGCTCCCAGACCAGGATGGCGGCAACGGCCTTGCGTTTTTTGATCGCCCTGATGTGCTGGCGGATCAGCATGGCGATGGATTCATCCGGATTATCACGAAAATTGTCCAACGTTAAGGTTCCTAAGCTTTCCTGCAAATCCGGCCAAAACTCACCGCCTTCAGCGTAGGCGGTGGCCAGTCCTTCCAGACCACCAAAATACCGATAGATAAGTACCTTGTCGACATTCGCACAAGAAGCGATATACCGTATTTTAAGCTGATGAAATCCCTCGTTAACCAGAATGTTTTCGAATGCGTCTACAATTCTTTTTTTTGTTAATTCTTTATTTTTCAATGCCATAAGTATTAAAATTTTTATGTCTGGGTCTTTTCAGAAAAGAGTGCTTTACAGTTTATACATCTTCTTACACAATGTCACCAAGTGGTGACATTGTTTGGAGATTACGATGAAAAAATTCATATTGGGTATGTTGTCCTTAAGCGGGGTTATGTTCAGCGCTTCTTCCTTTGCCAGTAGCGGGATAAAGGCAGGGGTTGAAATTGATGCTGTACCTTATTTTCTGGGAGGGTATTACGCTTCCGTCGGGGCCTCCGTTGATCACTGGCAGTTACGCTATGTGACGACAGAATTTGAAACCCCGGATTTTTATCTGCAGGACGGGTTTAAAGATAATAAGGTCGATGTGAATGCGGTGATTCTGGATTATTTTTTAAATGAGGATTTGCGGGGCTGGTGGATTGGTGTTGGTGTAGAAAACTGGCAAGGGAAAGTGAAAGACTCTTCCTCTGATATTGAAAAAAGCTACGATACCAATCTGGTCACGGTAGGGGGCGGATATACATTCTATCTCACCGAACACCTTTACCTGAACCCCTGGGTTGGCGTTCATGTGCCGGTATCCGGCGATGATAAAGTGAATTTTTCCGATCGCTCATTTGACGTGAAAACCACCGGAGAAGTCTCCGTGAAGGTGGGGTACAAATTTTAATGAACTGCCGGAGGATAAATCCGGTCCGTTTGCTTATGAGTACCTATTGCTGTGATAAATCACTTACTGGGTGATTTATCACTTATTTTTATGTAAATGAGAAAAATTATCAAAAACTTGCTATTAAGGTTTATTTTTGAGTAAATAATGTTATGTTATAACATTATTGAAAAGTCATGAGTACTCATGACTTTTCTCGTTACAGTGAGAGAGAAGGTAGGATGAAAAGAAGATCCGTATTAACTTCATCCGGCATCAAGCGCGCTCTGACGTGCTGTTTTTTAATTGCAATATTGTGGTTGGCAATTTATTGGGCGGTATTATTACCATGATTAAGCTTAGAAATTTAGTGGTTGGTTATCTTGGGCAGGGGTTGGCCGAACCCGTGACCGGTTCCTTTTCTGAGGGCAGCTTAACCGCCATTATGGGAGAGAATGGAACGGGCAAATCCACACTGTTAAAGACCATATGTGGCATTCAGCCGGCAATCGGCGGAGATGTGGAGATAAAGCAATGTGCACGTATGTCCTGGCTTCCCCAACAGGCTGAAATAGACAGAAGTTTTCCGATCACAGTCTTTGATGTTGTGGCAATGGGATGCTGGCCGGACAACGGTATTATTTCTTCTCTGAAATCCAAAGACATTGACAACATTTACTCGGCACTGGATGAAGTGGGTATCACGGATTTGGTCGATTACAACGTCAGCCAGCTATCGGGCGGGCAGTTTCAGAGAATGCTGTTTGCAAGGCTTTTGGTACAGAATGCCGAGATCATGTTGATGGACGAGCCATTTACCGGAATTGACAGCCAGACTCAGAATACCCTCATTCGGTTAATTTGCCAGTTACATGAAAGAGGGAAAACCATCATTGCCGTATTACACAATCCGGAAATGGTGACGGACTTTTTCCCGGAAACGCTCGCGATTAATAATTCGTGCATTCATTGGGGGAATACTCATGAAGTGATGTCGCAGTGTCAGCTGTTTCATCAGCAGGGCCACATAGCACGTTTTGGGTAATCTGAGGGTTGTTGATGTCTAATCATATTTTTGATGCTTTTGTTCAGTTTGGTTTCATGCGCCGCTCTTTGGTGGCCTGTCTGGCTTTGTCTTTGAGTCTGACGCCACTCGGTTTATTTTTGTTACTGCGCCGGATGAGTCTGATTGGTGATGCTTTGTCTCATGCGGTACTTCCGGGCGTCGCAGTCGGGTACCTGTGTGCCGGTATGTCACTGTGGGCCATGGGGCTGGGCGGTTTTCTGGCCGGTCTGATTGTTGCGATGAGTTCGACCTGGATAAGTTCGGCTACCCGTTTGCATGAAGATTCTACTTTTGCAGGCTTATATCTCGGCTCTCTGGCTCTTGGTGTGACGCTTGTGTCGCTGAGAAGCTCCGGAGTGGATTTGTTACATTTGTTATTTGGATCTTTACTGGCCGTTGAGGGATCTTCCCTGATATTTATCGGTATTATTTCAACTGTGACCATTCTGGCGTTGGCGATATTCTATCGGGCCATTGTGTATGAGTCCTTTAATGCGGCATTTTTTCAGGTCAGAAATAAACGGTTTCCATCACTGGTTCATGGTTTGTTTATGGCGTTAGTTGTGATGAATCTGGTTGCCGGTTTTCAGATTCTGGGAACATTAATGACGGTTGGTCTGATGATGTTACCGGCGATTTCCGCCAGATGCTGGAGTAACAATTTGCCGGTTACTTTAGCCCTTGCCGCCACTATTGGCGTGGTGAGTTCATTCTTTGGGCTTTCCTGGTCCTGGTATCAATCGATTCCTGCCGGACCGGCGATTGTCTTAACGGCGTTTATTCTCTTTTTGTTTTCTGTCCTTTGCGGAGCAGAAAAAGGTATTTTCCCTATCCGGAAAAATAAAAAAGCACTTTCAATTAATTAAGGAAGACATTTATGAAAATTTGGCAGACGGCTGCGTTAACAGTAAGTATTGCAATCAGCCCGTCTTTGATGGCAAAGACAGTGAATACGGTTGCAAGTTTTTCTGTGCTGGCAGATATTGTAAAAGAGGTGGGTGGCGAACACGTAAAAGTGACCTCTCTGGTTCAACCTAACGGCGACCCGCATACCTTTGAACCGGCTCCGAAAGACAGCGTTACGATCAAAAACAGTGATGTTGTTTTTGTCAGTGGTTTAGGCCTGGAAGGCTGGATGAACCGATTGGTGAAATCGTCCGGTTATAAAGGTGAGATTGTCACCGCGTCAAACGGCATTAAAACCCGTTCAATGATTGAGGATGGCGAAAAAATTACCGACCCTCATGCATGGAATAGCGCGGCAAATGCGGTTATTTACGCAAGAAATGTGATGAATGCACTGATTAAGGCCGATCCTCAGGATAAAGCGTATTTCAAAAAGCACGGCGAAGTATATATAGAAAAGTTACATAAACTGGATACCTGGGCTAAATCGAAATTTGCATCTATCCCTTCTGAAAAGCGCAAAGTATTAACCAGTCATGATGCCTTTGGTTATTTTGGGGCAGAATACGGAGTGAAATTCCTGGCGCCGGTCGGTTTTTCAACGGAATCAGAAGCCAGTGCAAGTGATGTTGGTCAGCTAATCCAACAGCTTAAAGCTGAGCATATTCATACGTATTTTATCGAAAACCAGACTGATCCACGCTTGGTTAAGCAGATTGCGTCGGCCAGCGGTGCGAAATCCGGTGGTGAGCTGTATCCTGAAGCGCTGACTGACAGCAATGGTGAAGCGCCTACGTATGAAGCCGCATTTACTCATAATGTCGAGACGATTGCCGCTTCTATGCAGTAACGGCGTCACTCTATCACTCATATTGACCATAAAACCGGGTGTTACCTCAACATAACGCCCGGTTTTATTATTAAATCGGTTTGTTGTCATATTTTCCAGCCATACTCTTCCTATGATGGTTTATTTTGAGTAAAAATGGAAAGCTGATGCGAACACCAGTATGTTTAAAAATCTTTTCTTTTTGTTTCCTTCTCTGTGCTCATTTTGTCTTTGGCGCTGATTTGTCCGTTTATCAGACACAAACCCGTTGGGCCGTTTGTCAGTACGACTATGAGAATTCCGATGAGCAGGAAGGCTGTTTTCAGACCCTCATTGAACAGCTTAACCATATTGTGACGTCTGAGCCCGATAATATGGAAATGGCGACCCTGCTTGCGATTAATTATGCTTCTCTTGCCGGTGTAACCGGAGGCATGAAAGGCCTGAGTCTTGCCCGCAAAGCAAAAGATATTCTGGAAAATGTAAACACAAAAAAGCCGGATACGTTGCATGGCGCATCCTACCTTACATTAGGCGCACTGTACTATCGGGCTCCGGGATGGCCAATCAGCTTTGGCAGCAAAAAGAGAGCCCGTACCTTATTAAAAAAGGCGCTGAAAATGAATCCGCAAAGTCTGACGGCTAACTATTTTTATGCGGATTTTCTTGCTCAGCAGGGTAAAGCAGATAAAGCCATCCGTATTTTGCATGATGCATTAAAGATACAGATTAATCCTAAGTACCAATTAGCCGGTGAGGGCCGGAAAAGAGACATTGAAGCATTACTGCTCAAACTGGAAAAGAAACGCTAACCCATTCATTTTATTTTGTCTGTACTAAGCTATAGATATATACCCAAGTAACCTGAATCATGCATCTTCAGGTCGCTTGGGTATATCAGTGAATTGCTTCTGTTGAAACATTTCTTATGAAAGACAAAGGTGATGGTTCGACACAATCGGTATGGAACGGGTGGGTACATGACAACAAAACACAACAATAAAAAGCGCAAGAATAAAAAATTGAGCAAGGATTTTTATGAATCTGAGTTACTCAGGCTTCAGACGGAGTTGGTTGCGTTGCAAAACTGGATCAAAAATTCTGGCAGCAGAGTGGTTGTGATTTTTGAAGGGCGGGATGCCTCAGGCAAAGGAGGGGTTATCAAACGGATAACGCAATGCCTGAATCCCCGGATTGTAAAAACGGTGGCGCTGCCGGCACCGAGTGACCGGGAAAAAAGTCAATGGTATTTCCAGCGCTACGTGCAACACCTCCCTGCCGCAGGAGAGATGGTGTTGTTTGACCGGTCTTGGTATAACCGCGCCGGCGTTGAGCGTGTCATGGGGTTTTGTACCAAAAAAGAGTACCGGGAGTTTTTACGTTCATGTCCTGAGTTTGAACACATGTTGATCCGATCCGGAATAAAACTCATTAAGTATTGGTTTTCTGTCAGCGATACGGAGCAGGAAAAAAGATTTAAGAGCCGGATCCATTCGCCGTTGAAACGATGGAAATTCAGTCTTGTGGATATGGAATCCAGGGCGAAGTGGGTCGATTATTCCAAAGCCAAAGATGCCATGTTTTGCTACACCGACACCAGTTTTAGCCCCTGGTGGGTTGTGGAGGGGGATAATAAGAAAAACGCGAGATTAAATTGCATCTCTCATTTATTGGATCAGTTTGATTATGAACCTTTGGAACTGACCGAGATTGAATTGCCGACGATTAACCACTCAGGTTATGTCCGAGCTCCAATTCATAAGAATAACTTTGTCCCTGAAAGGTATTAGTCGTTTAAAAATGATTGACAGTAAATTTATTATGAGAAAAATGCATAATTTATTAAATAGAGTATACCCAATGTTATAAGACGAGAGAATTATATGAAAGAAATAAAAAGCGCTAATTTGCCTATGGAACATGAGAGTGGTCGGGGGGAAATTAAGGATAATGCATTAAAAGCGGTTATTACCAGTCAGTTATTTAAACTCAGAATTGAAAAAGCAAAAAAAGGAAAAGGAAGTTATAGCAGAAAAGGAAAGCATAAGGGAAAAGAGCCCTATTCAAAGGTGGCTTGAAGTAAGTTTTGAATAGGGCTCTTTTGCATTCAGTATCGTTGTCTTCATCGATGGTTGTTATTTTATATGTGTCATAATGCTTCACATAAATGTCATCATATATTTTTATGTATGTGTCAAAATAGATAAGCGGTTAATCATTATAGATAACAGTTCAGTTTTTTTGTCTATTTATATAGAAAGGTACACTATCATGAGTAAACTCACTGAATATCTTGGTATACGTGAAGAATATGTTGATGACTTTGAGTTATTAACTATTGAGTTAAAACAGGATAAAGATAATATTTCAAATAGTTATTATTTTTATGTCCCTGAAAATACATCTGTAGAGCTTCTTGAAGAAATGGATTGGCTGACGGGGTTATGTATTAAAAATATTCCTGAGAGTGTTGTACAAGAGCTCTCTGAAATTTTGTGATATAAGTTTTAAATTTAATTTATTTATTGAAAGATTTCTGAAATCATTCAATATTCATTAAACTGACAATTTTCCCTGTCATTCTGATTGTAACTCTCATGTTACAGGAGCAGACAATGAAAACAACAGGGATTCTTAAGACACTATTTTTTACCTCTTTAATTAGTTTGAATGCACAGGCTGCTGAATTAACAGCACATGAATTTACTATTCCTCTTGATACTTTCAATACACCTCATGCACTGAACCTTTCCGTGGGTGTTGGTAGCGGTGCCTATCACCGGCCAGGTGATCCTGATAATGTGATTTACACTATCACAGATCGTGGGCCAAATATTCCATGCAAAAAAGCAGAAAAACTGATTGGTGAAAAGCTTTGTGCAAAAGGAAAAATTTTTCCGGATCCAAATTTCTCACCATCTATATACAAATTGAAAGTCACTGATAATGGGGTGAAAATTTTACAACGAATTCAAATAAAAACTTCGAAGAAAATATCCGTTACTGGCATCTCAACGCCTGAAACAGAATCGGCTTTTAACCTGAAAGGACAGAAATTGTTTGATGACCCTAATGGTGTTGATTCAGAAGCTTTGGTGAGAACCAAACGGGGAGATTTTTATATTAGTGATGAATACGGGCCTAGTATTTTACATTTGTCTGCAGATGGAACTGTTATTGAGCGTTGGATTCCCGAAGGAACTCAACCTCGATTTGCCGGAGCCAATTACCCTGTACGAGCCAGATTGCCGTCCATTTTAGCAAAGCGTCATCTGAATCGGGGGATCGAATCGATCAGTTTGTCACCGGACGAGCAGTTTTTATATTTCGCCATGCAAAGTCCGCTAGATAATCCGGACGTCAGTACGTACAAAACGTCCCGAAACATCCGGTTATTTAAAGTAAAACGTACTTCCGGCGCAATCATTGGTGAGTACATTTATCACTTAGATACACCGGAAACATTTAGAAAAGATAATGAAAAGAAAGCCCGTAAACAAAGTGATGTTAAGATCAGTGATATGGTATCGAATGGACAGGATAAATTGATTGTTTTGGAAAGAATCAGTAAAACAACCAAGTTTTACCAAATTGATCTTAAATCAGGAATAAAAATAGCCAGGAAGTGGGATAATACTTCCACATCGCCATCTCTGGAGCAGGAAGAAACATTACCAGTGCTTAAGAAAGCGCTGATATTAACGACAGATAATATTGATAATGCTCCGGATAAGATTGAAGGTGTTGCCTACGTGAACCCTAAATTATGGTACTTAACAAATGATAATGATTTTGGTATTGAAGGACAGCCCAGCTACGTTGTCAAAGTGGAATTCTGACCGGTATCAGCCACTAAATAACTCAGAGTAAATGCAGAAGAGTGTCTGAATTTTATTTCAGGCACTTTTCGTTATATATGACTTCGCAAAATAGCCATCAAATGATTCACATTCCATATAAATTGACAACTAATCATAAAATTCGCTGGCAAGATAACGCTCCCACTGGCTGATTCAAACTATCATAAATACTGAACTTCTTGATATGCAGGAATCATCATGAGATTTGTGACTATTTTTGTTTTTTTGTTTTTTTCTCTGCTATCAGTGGCCTCTGAAACGGCAACTCAGATCGTCGATAGATCTGACAGACAGATGCAGGGGAAGTCCAGCTACAGTGTGGCAACCATGAGGATTGTCCGTCCGGACTGGACGCGCAGTATGACAATGAAAAGCTGGACTAAAGGGCGGGATTATTCACTGGTTCTGGTCACCGCTCCGGCGAAAGACAAAGGTAGTGCTTCTCTGAAACGTTTCCGGGAAATGTGGAACTGGGTACCAGCGATAGAGCGGGTGATCAAAATAGCACCATCAATGCTGAGTCAGTCCTGGATGGGTTCCGACTTCACCAATGACGATCTGATTAATCAGTCATCGATTGTGGTGGATTACCGGCATCAACTGATTAAACAGGAACCGTTTGACGGTGAGATGACGTATGTCATTGATGCCATCGCAAAACCTGATGCACCGGTGGTCTGGAGCCGGGTCAGGTTATGGATTTCCACGGAAACCTACCTGCAACGCAAAGTTGAGTTCTTTGATGAGTTTGAAGAACTGATCAATACCATGAAAACCTTCGATATCCGCCAGATGGGGGGACGGATGATTGCCAGCCGGATGGAGATGTATCCGGCCGATAAACCAGGCTACAAAACCGAATTTATCACTCATGAAGCGCAGTTTGATTTTGAGATTGACACTGGCTTCTTTTCTCTGAATCAGATGAAATCACTTAGGGATTAGCACGATGTTGCTCAGATTGGCATGGCGGAATCTCTGGCGGCAAAAACGGCGAACTCTGCTGACGGCTTCAGCGCTGGCTCTGGCCTTGCTGCTTTCTCTGATGACCCGCGCCTTGCAGGAGGGCAGTTATGCCCTTGGGATTGACCATGCTGCCCGTTTTTATACCGGCCTGATTCAACTGCAAAATCCTGATTATGCCGATAGTCTGAGTATTGATGATTTGTTGCCGTATTCAGACGACTTTATCCGCCCGGTACAGGAGCATCCTGACATTTCAGACCGGTTGCCACGCCTTGAATCTTTCGCGCTGGCAGCGGTAGATGAGCATTCCAGAGGGGTGATGGTGATTGGGGTGATCCCTGAACTGGAAGAGGGGTACTCGAATCTGAGTCGGAAACTGATAAGTGGCGTCTTCCTGACGGAGAAGGATACGCAGATTTTGATTGGTCAGGGATTGGCGGAATATTTTCATTTATCTGTCGGGGATGAAATGGTTCTCTATGGTCAGGGATATCGCGGACAAACCGCTGCCGGGGTTTACCGGGTCAAAGGCATCCTGCATTTCCCGATGCCACAGTTGGACAGGCAGTTGGTTTATATGCCGCTCCAGCTGGCGCAAACCCTGTACAGTACCGGCGATCAGGTCAGTGCGTGGGTATTGCATACGCATTATCTGGCTGCGTTGCCACAAATCATCAGGGATCTTCAGGCCCTTTATGGCAGTCAGGTGAATGTGCGGAGCTGGCAGGATCTGTCACCTGAGCTGGCGCAGCAGATTTTGATGGATAAAGTCAGCGGAATTGTCATGATCTATGTACTGTACGGGATCGTTGGCTTTGCGCTGTTTGCGACTGTGTTGATGATGATTCTGGAACGTCAGCGTGAATTCGCAGTGATGCTGGCGACCGGGATGTCTCGCGGGCGGTTGGTGCGGCTGGTGATCACCGAATCGGTATTACTTTCCTTGCTGGGGATTTTTCTTGGCATGCTGGTGGCTACGCCTATCCTGATTTACTTCTGGTTTTATCCGATCGAAATGACCGGTGAAGCGGCGCAAATGATGCTCGAATCTGGCTTTGAACCGATTCTTCCGGTGTCGCTAAATCCACAGCTGGTCATTGATCAGGTAATTGCCGTCATGGTGTTACTTATCATCAGTCTGGTTTATCCGTTACTGAGAATCTCCCGGCTAAAGATTGTTTCTGCGCTGAAAGGGGGGACTCATGCTTATTAAACTGGCATGGCGTAACCTGTGGCGCAACAAGTTACGAACCAGTGTGATGCTGGGCGCTATGATGTTTGGCATGATGGGAGCAGCGGTGATTACCGGGTTTATGTCCGGCATGCTCGATAACATGGTGCATAACGCAATTGACTGGCAGATAAGCCATCTTCAGATTCATCATCGTCAGTATGTGAAAAATCCGGATATTCAGGTGACGATTGCAGATTCGGACGCATTACTTGGGCAACTGGCGCAAAACCCGGCCGTTCAGGCTTTTTCGGCCCGGTTTCTGATTGACGGGATGATTGGCTCGGCCCGGAGTTCAAAAGGTGTGCGGATTAACGGGATCAATCCTCCGGCAGAAGCCCGGCTGACACCACTTGAAGACAGTATTATAAAGGGTGCATGGTTTTCAGAGGTCGGCCGGAAACCCATCCTGGTATCTGTTAAAACTGCCAGGCGGCTTAAACTGAGAATCAAGTCCAAGGTGGTGCTGACATTTACTAATGGTCAGGGGGAAGTTACGGGGTCTGCGTTCCGGGTGCGCGGTATCTTTCAGACACCATCCAGTCAGTTTGATGATAACAATGTGTTTGTCCGGAGAGTCGATCTGAGAAACATTGCCGGCATGACTGGTATTCATGAAATTGCGGTTTTAGCAATGTATCCGGGAGAGGTCGATGATTTGCAACCGCTGGTGCAACTGAGAGATCAAATTACCGCCATCACTTCCACACAAAATCTGGTACAGGACTGGACTCAGGTACAGCCGTTACTGGCTTCGATGCTGGCAACTACAAATACCAGTTCCACCATTATTCTGGGTGTGTTTATCCTGGCTATGGGACTGGGGATTGTGAATGTGATGCTTATGTCTGTCTTTGAGCGGACTCAGGAGTTCGGTGTTCTGATGGCGGTTGGGATGCAGAAATACCAGTTATTCGGACTGATCCTGTCAGAAAGTTTCTGGCTGGGTATTTGCGGGGCTCTGCTGGGGCTGGCTGGATGCGGTGTATTGATCTTTGTGCTGCAACAGACCGGTCTGCCGTTGGGCAGTATGGCTGAAGGGTTGGGGGCTTACGGGATTGACACTGTTCTTTATCCCAGAGTGTCGCCAACAGAATATCTGGTGATGTTTGGGACTGTTGTGCTTTCTGCATTACTGGCGGCTTTATATCCAGCCCGGCAGATTTTAAAACAACGCCCGGTTGACGCAATGGCGGAGAAACATTAATGGCAATTGAAATCAGTCAGTTAAATAAAATTTATAATCCGGATACGGATTTTCCGGTACATGCGGTGAAAGCGCTAGACCTGACGATTCAAGCGGGAGAATTTGTTGCGATTATGGGGCCATCCGGTTCAGGGAAAACGACATTACTTAATTTGTTGAGCGGTTTGGATAATCCGACTTCCGGGACAGTTTGTATTAATGGTTGCTGCCTGAACGAACTGAGTGAAAAACAGCTGAGTGCTTTTCGCCGTGACAACATCGGATTTATTTTCCAGGACTACAGTTTGTTACCGGTGCTGACTGCTATGGAAAATGTTGAGTTTGTTATGCAGTTGCAAGGAAAAAGTGAACTGAAATGCCGCCAGAGAGCGACAGAACTGCTGGCGCAGGTTGGTCTTGCAGAACTACAACATAAACGTCCGGCAAACCTCTCCGGTGGACAGCAACAGCGGGTGGCCGTGGCGAGGGCACTTGCATCACATCCACAATTTGTGATGGCTGATGAACCAACCGCAAATCTTGATGCTCAAAGCACTGCCGGGTTGTTGGATATTATGCAACAACTGAACGAAAAGGAAGGGATCACGTTTATTTTCTCTACTCACGATCCGCGGGTAATTACCAGAGCCCGGAGGGTGATCGTTTTTGAAGACGGTCAGTTAAAAGAAGATAAGTTTCATGTTGGCTGAGTTTTGTCATTTTTTCTTTCGGAGCTTTCCGATTGTTGCAGTACAAGTGGTACTAGCTATTATTTCGATAAGCGGCTTAGTACAAGGAGCCGTTCCCGGTCTGAACCCTGAAAAGAGTTGGGATGTTTCTGGCTATGTAACATATAGAACAATGGTTTCTTATCCAGAGAACAACGCTCATTCACTTGACCATATATTGCATCAGCGACTAAATGCAGAATATCGTTTGCATCCGAATTGTCGACTTAATGCAGGACTCAGAAACCGGTTGATTTTTGGGGACACCGCAAAGAATTCGCGGTATAGGTCGTGGATAAATGAAGACTACGGTTATTTTGACTGGTCCTCTAATTGGTTAGAAGAAAAAGGGTGGGTTGGGAATAGTCAAGTTGACCGGTTTAATTTTACATGGAATCAAAAAAACTGGCAGGTGAAAGGAGGACGACAACGAATTAATTGGGGAATGGCAACGATCTGGAATCCTAACGATTTGTTTAACACTTATTCTCTTTACGAAATTGATTACGCTGAACGACCGGGAACAGATGCGGTATTGGTTAGCTATAAAACCGGTTATGCCAGTGGGGTAGAAGTGGCATTTAGCCCGGATGAGGATAGTGAACAAAATAGTTGGTCTGGTCGATATTTTTTTAATGCGAGAGGTTGGGATATTCAGTTACTAGGAGGTAAATCCGGGCTGGATCACGTATTGGGAGCCGGTTTTTCCGGAAATATTAAAGGGGCTGGTTTTAGGGGAGAACTGAGTTATTTTCAGCCTGACCATCACTACCGACAAGGCAACAATCTTGAACAGACAGTGGCCGCGACAGTGGAAGCTGGTTATAGTTTTTCAGGTGAAAGAAATTGGTCAGTAAAAATTGCCTGGCTGTACTTCGGGGAGCCTGATGATGAATTCGATACCGGAACGTTTCTGAGTCAGCCGTTAAGTGTTAGAACTCTGAGCTTCAGCCGAAATAGCTATTATGGAGAAACCGGATTCGATTTGTCGGCATTACTTCGCTTGATTTTCTCCGGTGTCTTCTATCAGGATAACTCTTATTATCTTAGTTTGGCGGGGCAGTACTCATTGGCTGATAACTGGCAGTTGCATAGTGGTATGCAGTATTTCGGCGGTACAGACAACAGTGTATACGGGCAGGAAACGAATACGTCGATTTATCTGTTATTGAAATACAGTTTCTAATAGGTCAGAGATGGATAAGCCTAATTTTTAGGCTACCCGGTTTTTTTGACTGAAATTAAAGCGTGACGTTACCATACGATTAATTTCTTTTAGACTTTCAAGCTTAGGGTGGTTAGGGTTATGGCGTAACAGGTTTTTCATCAGAATTGAAATACTGTACTTAAACTGAAATAAGACATTATCCATACTTTCATTTTCAATGGACAAAGACAGAGACTGGTCTTTCGTTATTGAGTTTACAAGCTGAATGTGGTGAATCATAGCGCTTGGGGCCTCTCTGGAGAGAATGACAAATGATTCTACGTGTTTGCCATTCTGCTTCATTTTATTTGCCAATTCTATTTGCTTTTGCTTTTGTTCAACGGCCGAATGCATTGATTTAATAAGAATGTTCTTTATTGCATCATCAATACTTTTTATGGAGGAGATTTTTTTACTTTCCGTATTCAGCCATTCAGTGAGTAAATCCAGATATCCAAAATAGTAAGCAATAGCGATGATGAGCAACTTTCTATGTGAGTAGCTTGTTTTTTTCCAAAGCTGTATTAGTTTTTTTTCTGAGCAAATGGGGTTTTGGTCATTAATATTATTAATAATTGAATAAAATTGTTGAGTGCTATCTTTAGAATCCTTTGTGTAGAGAAGTAATTCTTCCAGTTTATGGGATATAGCCGGAGGGTTGTTAATGTTTTTCTTTATTATGTTTAATCTTACTTCAAGGTATAAACGGCATTCTTCTACACATAATAATTGTTCATCACTGATGATATTATCAGAGTTGATGCTACTGAAAGTCGATAGTGCTTTATCATATTCACCTGAAGCAATATATAAATAAGCCAGATTGATTGTCGCTGGAATTAAATTTGGATAACGGGTTATCACTTTCTGAATGATCTTAATTGCTGCATCTGTATCACTATTTAGTATAGATTGTTGGGCAGTAATTTCAGAAATCAGGGGATGTTCAGGGAAACCAAGTGCCTCAAATTCATGAGCAATATCCAGAGCCTGATTGAACTGACCTAACATTGAATTGATTTCAATGAGTTTTATAAACAGCCATTCATTTGGTTCTTTAACTCTGAGATCATTAAGCAGATTTATCGCAAAATCGTATTTTTTACAGGTAATATAATGCTCGATTGTGGCTTTAAATACTTCAGTTCTCCATGTGCTTTTTTTCTTCGTCAATAAGTCACATATTTCAAATACATCTGTGAATTTTTCCTGTTCGATTAAACTATGAACAACCGCTAATATTTTTCGTTTTATGAGACTGTCTGCAATCAATGGATTGAACTGGTTGTAATTGAAAGGAATTTCTAAAAAATTATCCACTTGTAAATGATTTATGTCGTCTTCCTCTTTATTGTTGAGTTGTTCTGTAACAAAAATGACAGAACACTCACGTAAATAGAGTTCACATTCCTGATACAAATGTAAGTAATTTTGACAAGCCGATTTTTGCTTAGCGGAATAACGACAGATAATAAGATTAAAAGGGTGTGTTCGTATTAATGCACGAAAAGTAGATAGGCACCCAGCTTTATGGATTTTGCTGTCATAGAAACCCATCTTTTTCAACATGTGTTTAATCTCGCAAGAAAGCATATTGTCTTCTTCGATGATCATCACATTTAAATTTTTAAGTGAGCTGGGGAAATTTATCATTACAACCTAAAAACAATATCTTATGTATTTTTTCTGTTAGATTTTCTACGATTTTAGAGTAGATATAGAATCTGCATGCTAGTTGACACTTTGGTTACAGATCACAATTCGCACACTGTATATAAGAATTAATCTCACTTCAAATACATATTACATTTTGTTTCAAATTTATCAAATGTTAAATTATGTGTGTTATTTTTATGCATTAAATTGCATTTGTAGATGTGGATGAAAAATAGATTATTATTTAATTTGAATTGTTGTGAATCAACTCTATCTAATTCAGACTATTTTTTACTTAAACTAAATCGTGAAGTTACCATTCGGTCTATTGTATTCAGACTTTCCAGTTTTGGATGGTTAGGGTCATGGCGTAATAAACTTTTCATTAAAATTGAAATGCTGTACTTAAATTGAAACAGAATGTTATCTATGCATTCATTTTCAAGAGAAGGGGGCAGAGATAACTCTTTCGTTACTGAGTTGATGAGTTTTATGTGATGCATCATTGAACTTGGAGCTTCTCTGGAAAGAATAACGAAAGATTCTATGTGTTTACCTGTTTGTACCATTTCTTCGGCAACATCTATTTTTTTTTGTTTCTGCTGAATAAATTTGTACATTGAATCCAAGACAAGTAGTTTAATTGCATCATCAATACTTTTTATCAATGAAAGATTGTGTTTTTCGAAATTAATCCATTTTTCTGACAATTCTAAATATCCAAAATAATAAGCAATAGCAATTAAAATTAATTTTCTGTGCTCATATTTATTTTCTTTCCAAAGTTGAATAAGCGTTTTTTCTGAGCATATTGGATTTTGTTCATTGATATTATTTATTATATTATAAAGCTTGGTAGTGCTTCGATCATTATCTTTATTATACGTTGATAACTCATCCAGTCTGTGTGATATTTTGGGTGGATTATTTACATTTTTATGTACTATGTTTAACCTTACCTCAAGGTATAGGCGGGACTCTTCAATGCACAAAAATTGTTCATCGTTAATGATATTGTCAGGATTGATGTCATTAAAAATGGACAGAGCCTTATCATATTCCCATGCTGCAACATATAAATAAGCAAGGTTAATTATTGAAGAAATATGATCAGGGTAACGAGTGACAATTTTTTGAATAATCTCAATTGCAGATTGTGCATCACAGTGTAATATAGACTGTTGAGCTGTAATTTCAGAAATAAGAGGGTGTTCAGGGAAACCAAGCGTTTCAAATTCATGAGCGATTTCTAACGCCTGATTGAACTGACCTAACATTGAATTGATTTCAATAAGTTTTATGAAGAGCCATTCATTTTTATCTTTCATTCTTAGATCATTAAGAAGGCTTATGGCGGCATCGTATTTTTTACAGGAAATATAATGATCGATTGTTGCCTTGAAAATATCGGTTCTCCATGAGTTCTTTTTCTTTGTTAATAAATCACATATTTCAAAGACATTTGAATAATTTTCTTGTTCGATTAAAGTATATACGACAGCCAATATTTTTCTTTTGATTAAGCTATCTGAAATCAATGGATAAAACTGGTTATAATTAAATGGGATCTCCAGATAATTATCAACCTGAAATTGATTAATATCATCTTCCTCTTTATTTGTTAACTGTTCTGTTACAAAAACAATAGAGCATTCGCGTAAGTAAAGTCCACACTCTTCGTATAAATGCAAATAGTTTTGGCATATATAGTTTTGTCTGGACGAGTAGCGGCAAATAATCAGATGAAAAGGGTGTGTTCTTATTAATGCACGGAAGGTAGATAAGCAAGCTGCTTTATAAATTTTATTTTCATAAAACCCCATCTTTTTCAACATGTGTTTTATCTCGCAAGACAACATATTATCTTCTTCGATTATCAACACATTTAGGTTTTTTAGAGTATTAGAGACGGTTTTCATTAACAATTAAATACAATAATCTATAACTTACATTTTTCTGAACAAGATTTGAAACCATCTCAATGTCTATTGCTTTGCCGAGATGCGATCCGCTTCTTTATGCACCATAGGGTAGCGTTTTTCGCTTTAAAGACTCATCACACTTAGATTTCAAGTTATTAATATATCATCTTTTTTCATAGATGCATATGATATATGCATCTATGAGCTAGTTTGCATTAAATAAGTCTAACAGAGCTAATATTATTTATAAACAAGTAAAGGCAGCGTATCATAATAAGCTGCATTACGGATGTACCGAGAAGGTTTAGTGATAATGAAAAGAGATTTCTATCTGATGCGTCATGGACAGACTTTATTTAACGTAAGACGAAAAATTCAGGGGTGGTGTGACTCTCCTCTGACTGAAGACGGAATACAGCAGGCTAAGACTGTTGCTGGTTTTTTTGATGAAATCAATTTGACCCATCTTTACAGCTCGACGGCTGAGCGCAGTTGTGACACTGCCGAGATTGTCACCCGAAACAGGATGTCTTATAAACGATTGAAAGGTCTCAAAGAAATTAACTTTGGCGTTTTTGAAGGCGAGAGTGAAGATTTGCACCCAGATTTCGAGACCAGAGCTACTCATTATGTGCAATTCGGTGGTGAATCCCGTTTGCAGATGAGAGAAAGAGTTGTTAATACCTGTATTGATATAATGGAACAACCTGAGCATTCTTGTGTTCTTGCTGTTGCTCATGCTGGTGTGTGTAAGCAGTTTTTAGCTAATTGGCAGGATATAACAGAAGAGGTTAGCAAGGGGTTTCCAAACTGTTGCATTTTCCACTATGAGTACGAGAATAGAGTGTTCAAATTAAAGCAGGTTCATCGGCTTGTTTAACTTTATTGTAAAGAAATGTCTGATAATGACTTGAAAATAAGTGAGAGATTTACAGAAAGGGTAGTAATATTAAGGCGTGATTAAATCACGCCTTAATGGAATTAAAGTGCAGTAACTTCAGTTGCTTGCGGACCTTTTTGTCCTTGTTCAATATTGAAACTGACTTTTTGACCTTCAGAAAGTGTTTTGAAACCATCAGAAACGATTGATCTGAAATGTACAAATACATCATCACCGCCGTTGTCTTGAGAAATAAAACCAAAGCCTTTTGTTTCATTGAACCATTTTACTGAACCAGTCATTTTACCAGACATAGATACCTCTGAATTGAATAAATTAATAATTGATGTGTGCTGATACCAAAAGCTATTAATGATTTATGAAGATAAGTTGTCGCAGTATAACTTTACCAAAAGGTATCGAAAGATGTCTGAGAAATAACTTGTACTTAATGTAGCATTAATAATAACTCTTTTGTAAGAGCCAGACACATTATACACTGAGCCGGGTTAATAACTACATTTTTTTCGTTATTTTCTGCGAATTGTCAGCATTATTTAAGAATACAAACCTGCATTATCGGTGTGATGTCCCGTTTTGTGCAGGTTTGATTATCTACAGATTGAAATTTTAATTAGATGAATTCTAAGCAACGGTCTGTTCAGCTGTAAAATCTTCAATTACTTTGCTTAAACATTTGATAGCGTTTTGCATTTCTTCGCCAGTTGAATTGGTGAAATTTAACCTTAAGGCCGATTTTCCGGTCACATTTTTTGGATAAAAAACGGTACTAGGTACAACTGCTACCTTATTCTTTAACGATCTAGAAGCAAGTTCAAACGTGTCGCACTCAGGGACACTTACCCAAACAAACATGCCGCCTTTAGCGGGTTCAAATGAGCAGGAATTGGGAAGGTAAGCTTTTAATGCTTTTTCCATTTGATAGTATTTTTCTGCATAATGTTTTCTGACGTTGACCAGATGGCTGTCAAAATCTTTGTCTGTCAGTAAACCAACCAGTAATGCCTGCATGGGGATACTTGAATGTAAATCAGCGCCTTGTTTTACTTTTATCATCGGGTTAATCAGTGATGCTTTTCCTGTTGCAACTCCGATTCGCAGTCCTGGGGAAGCTATTTTAGAAAATGAGCGTAAAACAATGCTGTTATCTGGGCAGAATGAAGAGGACATAGGTAACATGACATCGGTAAAGCGAAGTTCTCTGTATGGTGCGTCTTCTACTAAGGTGACACCGTAACTATTGCACAGTTCTGCAACTTTACGGCGGGTTGGCAAAGACCAGGAAACACCGGTTGGGTTATGAAAATCCGGAACGGTATAGAAGAGCTTTGGTTTATGTTCCCGAAAACAGATTTCTAGTGCTTGTAAATCCGGGCCTTCGGCATTTTGAGGGATAGGAAGAATGTCGGCCTGTACAAGCCCGAAAACCTGCATTGCACCCAGATAGCTCGGTGCTTCCATCGCAATTTTATCGCCGGGATTGATGTAGGCGCGGGCAAGAAGATCCAGACCTTGCTGAGAGCCTGTTGTAACTACTGCAGCATGATGCTCCGGTAATTGGTAACGCTTTTTTAAATGGTTTAATAATGGTGTATAACCAGCAGTATTACCATATTGAAAGACCATTTCATTATCCGCAAGCGACTCAAAAATAGGGCGCAAGATATTGATAGGAAAAGTGGTTTTATCCGGTAGCCCACCCGCCAGAGAAATGACATCCGGTGCGCTTGCCGCTTCAAGAATTTCTCTGATATATGAGGATTGAACATTTTGTAATGACTGGGCAATTTCCATAGCAGGCTCCGGTATTGAGTATGTTAATGAATAACAGTAAATATGTTTAATACGTAGACTACAAATTGTTGATGATTTTGGCTTGTCCATTTATGCTATTATTATTGTCCGTTTATATGATTATTTGTTGTGTCTGAAAAACAATCCCAAAAAATTTCCAGAATTAATGATGTCCTTTACCAGATTCATAAGGATATTAGCCAAGAGTTGTCCGCGTCTTCGCTGGCGAAAGTTGCGGCTTATTCTGAGCAGCATTTCCATCGGGTATTTAAGTCGGTTGTGGGCGAAAATGTTCACCAGTATATAAAGAGAACCCGGTTAGAATATGCGGCGAATCAGCTTATGTTTGATAGACATACCACGGTTTTAGATATCGCTAATCGTTGTGGATTTAGCTCAGTATCTTCTTTTTCCCGTGCGTTTAAAGGCGCTTTTGATGTTTCTCCTGGAAACTGGAAAAATGCGGTAAATTCCAATTTGGTCAAACCCTATCTACGGGATCCTGAGGTCGCTGATAGCTACAAGAGGATTTCACAGCAGACTGTCAGTGAACCTGAGCTGGTCGAATTACCCGACAGACATGTTGCTTACGTCCGACATGTTGGTTACAACAGGTCAATTAAAAGAGCCTGGCAGGTGCTTAAGGCATGGACTCAGTCTGAAGGACGTTCTTTTGATGTTCAGTTCGGCCTGCATCACTCTAACCCAATTTGTGTCGATTTAGATAAATGCCGTTATGTTGCCTGTGTGGAGATACAATCACCAATTAAGACTCGTACGGTTGTTAATCAAATGACGATTCCTAAGGGGCTATATGCAAAATTTCATTTAACCGGGAAATATGGGGAATTGCTGCCGCACATTAGTTTGATTCAGGAAAAATGGTTACCGGAATCCGACATGAAAATGAAATCAACACCAGCTTATGTTCGTTATTACCGAAACCACTTTATTGAAGAGGATGAACGGTTCGAACTGGACTTTTGTTTACCCATTGGTTTCTATTGATAGAGGTCAGATAAAACCGTCTGGTTATATGGAATACTTGTTATGTTCAATGTTTGTCAAATAGGGAAATATAGCATGAAGAAATGCTGTGGAAACTGTCGGCAGTATGAAAGAAAAACGGAATCTACCGGTGATATTTGCAGTGCCTGGGGAAATCCGACAAAGTCTGAGCGTTTTGCTTGTGAGTTCTGGATGGAAAAACAAACCCAAAAACACCGAAAAAACATGGAATAGGAAAGTTGTGAGTTCATGGGCCGAACGATTAATTAATGGCTTACAACGACTCTGTTTCTTCCTTTTTGTTTGGCTTCATACAAAGCTTCATCCGCTAATTTTAGTACTTCATCTGAGGATGAAGCCAAAGAGCTATCGCTGACACCAATGCTAATGGTGACTTTGACTGTCTGATATTCTAAGTTTGTATTGCTTCGCTTTAACGCTCCGAAAGTGTTAATCTTGGGGCGTGTATCCGGGTTCCGGATCTTCATTTCATAATTTGAGATAGCTTCTCGTAATTCTTCCAGATTTTCTTTTGCGTCATTGGCTAATTTCCCTTTATAAATGACCGTAAATTCTTCTCCACCATACCGGTAGACCTGCGCTTTTTTGCAATGACTCTTTAAGTGTGTACCAACCAAACGAAGAACGTCGTCCCCGGCATCATGACCAAATTTATCATTAAACTTTTTGAAGTGATCAACATCGATCATTGCGACACTGTAACGCCTGTTCAACTGCATGAATTCCAGTTCAAGTGCTCTTCTGCTTGCCAGATCGGTCAGTTTATCTTTATAAGCAACGGTTCTTATATGCAATACCATGTAAGTAATCTGAAACAGAGCTTCGATTGAAAACAGGGTAGAAGAGATTAACCGGGTATCAAAAAGAACGGCCATGGTGACAAAAAAAGTCATACTGGTATAAATGGCCGTATTTATCTGCTTACCGTAATTAAGGTGCATGATGGCACTGATGCCCAGCAAAGCAAAAAGATACAGAAACAAAAGAACGGGTAATCTGGAGAACGAAGCATAATAGTAGAGAAGGGTTTTGAATGTTTCGACCAGTTGAAGTTCCTGATAGTTTTCAATAATCACTGCAGACCATCCAGCCAGAAGCGACAGAATGAACAGATAGTAAAGTGTGCCCTTGGTCAGCACATTGGCATTTTTAAACAAATATATCAGGTAAAGAGCAACCGGGTAGAGAAAGACCAGCAAGCAATACTCAAGGAATGTTGAGCCCAGAGAAAGAGGGGTTTGTAATCGGGACTGTATGATGGCGTAAGCGGCGACATTCGCCAGAGCTAACATGGCTATCCGGCTTCGTTTGAACATTAATGCTAAAATTAGAATAATTGCATTAAAAATATAGGGTAATATCGCGATAGAATCCCGGGTAAAGGGCATAGCTTCCTGAGCCTTAACCAGCACAGTGCTAACGGTTATTGCGACCAAAATCGGAAATATAAAACGAAACCAGGAAGTAAAAGCGGACATTCAGTTAAAATAGTTTATTCTTCTAATTAAACGGCGTTACTTTACTGTAAAAATTACCGTAAAGATACCTAAAATCTCTGATTATCAATTACGGAGTCTTTTATATGAATATTAGTTCTGATGTGCACAATTATATGGAAACGATAGTGGGTCAAATGCTAGCGGCTTCCGACTTCACAGAAAAATATTCAGAAGAACAACTGGCAGATTTGGCTTGTCTGGCTCTATCACAGCTCAGACCTGTTTATATTCGCTACGATATTGATTTTTTATCCAAACTCCCTGAAGCTAGAGCAGTTAATTTCAAAGAAAGCGCTGAAAGTGCTTTAGCTGCTGCGGAATCTATGATTCAAAACGATAGACGGCAGAACCGAAATGAAGATGATGTGCCAGTTATTATCTCTACGACCCGGTACAAAGACGATATCGAGTTAGAGTGGTTTGAAAAACCGATAGTGCCTCGTCCGCATAATGATTAATTAAGGAGTTTTTTGTGGGATTTCTGTCAGCGTTGTTTGGTAGTAAAAAAAAGGAAGAGAGTTCACCGGAAGTTGAACCCATTTCGTATAAGTCATACCTCATTTTTCCGGAAGCCCGGCCGGAAAATGGCCAGTTCCGGATAGCCGGCCGAATTTGTACTCCTGCTCAGGGAGAGCAGGAAGCAAAGGAACATCTTTTCATCCGATCCGATGTGTTGATGACAAGAGAAGATGCGGATGAGCTGATGGTTCGTAAGGCAAAAATGCTCATTGATCAAATGGGCGATAAAATCTTTTCTTAAGTCGATAACAGATTGATTCAAATCAACATGAGTGAGTCATAAGCGATTAAGCTGAAAGCTCACTCTGGTCAAAATCATCATAGTGTCCAACGTTCTTTTAACGAGTGATGGTGGTGTCATTGTGTGTTTATAATTAACCCCGGACACGGAATCTTATTACCGTATAAAACATTCCGTACGGTTATAAGTAATTATTATTTCAATTGTTATTATAAATGGCTTGAAGTTATACTTCTTGTCAATAAAAACAACTACACAATTATATTTTATTGTGCCAATAGTCAAGGAAATGCTATGCAAATTGGTGTGCCTAAAGAACTGCTCGCGGGAGAAACGCGAGTTGCTGCGTCACCGTCTTCGGTAACACAGCTAATTAAGCTGGGATTTGATGTTGCTATTGAATCTACAGCAGGGGACTGTGCAAGTTTTGAAGATTCTGCTTTTGAAGCTGTCGGAGCTTCTGTCGTTTCTAAGGAAAAAGTGTGGGAATGTCCGCTTATCCTTAAAGTGAATGCTCCAACCGATGAAGAGATCGAGTCAATTAAAGAAGGGACAACACTCGTTAGCTTTATCTGGCCTGCTCAAAATCCAGAGTTGATGGAAAAATTGTCAGGTAAAAAAATTAATGTCTTAGCTATGGATGCCGTTCCACGTATTTCACGTGCTCAGGCTCTTGATGCATTGTCATCAATGGCTAATATTGCGGGTTACCGTGCTGTTGTCGAAGCCGCTCATGAGTTTGGCCGTTTCTTTACTGGTCAGATTACTGCTGCCGGTAAAGTGCCACCTGCGAAAGTGTTCGTTGCCGGTGCCGGTGTTGCCGGACTGGCTGCAATTGGTGCTGCAGGTAGCCTTGGTGCCGTTGTTCGTGCATTTGATGTCCGTCCGGAAGTAAAAGAGCAAGTCCAGTCTATGGGCGCAGAATTCCTTGAAGTTAACTATCAGGAGAATTCTGGTTCCGGTGACGGTTATGCCAAAGAAATGTCAGATGAATTCAACAAGAAAGCTGCAGAACTGTACGCAGAGCAGGCTAAAGACGTTGATATCATCATCACAACGGCACTTATTCCTGGCAGACCTGCTCCAAAACTTATCACTAAAGAAATGGTTGATAGCATGAAGGCGGGGAGTGTTATCGTCGATTTGGCTGCAGCCAATGGTGGTAACTGTGATTACACTGTCGCTGATAAAGTGATTACAACTGAAAATGGCGTGAAAATCATTGGTTATACCGATATGGTTAGCCGTTTACCTACACAGTCATCTCAGCTCTATGCTACAAACCTTGTTAATTTAATGAAGCTTCTTTGCAAAGAAAAAGATGGCAACATTGATATTAACTTCGAAGACGTTGTGCTTCGTGGTGTGACCGTTGTTAAAGACGGTGAAGTAACCTGGCCGGCTCCGCCGATTAAAGTTTCTGCACAACCTCAGGCTAAGCCAGCTCCTGCTGCCGCTAAACCTGAACCAAAAGAAGAAAAACCGGTTTCACCTGTTAAAAAACTGGCAGGTTTGGTTGTTGCCGTCGGTGCTTTTGCCTGGGTCGCTTCCGTGGCTCCGGCTGCATTTTTAGGCCATTTCACCGTTTTTGTTCTTGCCTGTGTTGTTGGCTACTATGTCGTCTGGAATGTCACCCATTCATTACATACGCCATTGATGTCAGTAACAAATGCGATATCCGGAATTATTGTTGTTGGTGCTTTGCTGCAAATTGGTCAGGGCCATGGTGTAGTTTCCGTATTGGCATTTGTCGCCATACTTATTGCCAGCATAAATATTTTCGGTGGTTTCACTGTGACCAAGCGTATGCTTGAGATGTTCCGTAAAGACTAAAGGAGTAACGTATGTCTGCAGGATTAGTACAAGCAGCTTATATCGTTGCTGCATTATTCTTTATCATGAGCTTGGCAGGTCTGTCTAAGCAAACTTCAGCAAAAGCCGGTAACTACTATGGTATTACCGGTATGACCATTGCCCTGATCGCGACCATTTTCAGCCCAAGTGCTGAAGGACTGGCTTGGGTGATTGTTGCGATGGTGATCGGTGGTGCTATTGGTATCCATCTGGCTAAAAAAGTTGAAATGACTCAGATGCCCGAACTGGTCGCTATTCTTCATAGCTTCGTTGGTTTAGCGGCTGTTATCGTTGGCTTTAGTAGCTATCTGGATCCGGCTGAAACCGCAACACATGCTGAACATGTTATTCACTTAGTTGAAGTGTTTGTCGGTATCTTCATTGGTGCTGTAACCTTTACCGGTTCGGTTGTTGCATTCGGAAAACTACGCGGTTCGATCAAATCATCTCCGCTTAATCTTCCTCATAAACACAAGCTGAATCTGGCTGCGATCGTTGTATCACTATTATTGCTTAACTACTTTCTGAATGTTAACGGTAGTATGTTCGCACTGATTGTGATGACACTTATTGCATTTGCCTTTGGTTATCATCTGGTTGCTTCTATTGGTGGTGCCGATATGCCGGTTGTGGTTTCAATGCTGAACTCCTATTCGGGGTGGGCAGCAGCAGCAGCAGGTTTCATGTTGGCAAATGACCTTCTGATTGTAACCGGTGCTTTAGTTGGTTCATCAGGTGCTATCCTTTCTTATATCATGTGTAAAGCAATGAACCGTTCATTTATCAGCGTTATTGCTGGTGGATTCGGACAGGAAATTATTATTTCTGATGATGCAGAGCAAGGGGAACACCGCGAAACAACTGTTGAAGAAGTTGCAAACATGCTGAAAGACTCTAAATCAGTAATTATCACTCCTGGGTATGGTATGGCCGTCGCGCAGGCCCAGTATCCGGTTTACGAAATTACCGAGAAACTTAGAGCGAAAGGTATTGAGGTTCGTTTTGGTATTCACCCGGTTGCCGGTCGTTTACCTGGTCATATGAACGTTCTGCTTGCCGAAGCAAAAGTACCATACGATATCGTACTGGAAATGGATGAAATTAATGATGATTTCTCTGAAACAGATACGGTTTTGGTTATTGGTGCTAATGACACGGTTAACCCCGCGGCCCTGGAAGATCCAAATAGTCCGATTGCCGGAATGCCGGTTCTGGAAGTTTGGAATGCTCAGAACGTGATTGTATTTAAACGTTCAATGAACACTGGATATGCAGGTGTTCAAAACCCATTATTCTTTAAAGAAAATACTCAAATGTTATTTGGGGATGCTAAAGAAAGTGTGGATGCAATTTCCAAAGCTCTATAACAAAGACGATTCTTTGTTTAAAAAGCCAGCAATAGCTGGCTTTTATTTTATTTGCTTTAAATATAATTGACACACAGATAACATGACCCGCAGTTATATTGTTAATAATAGCAGTCATGTTCACTGAACTTGTGCTACGTATTAGAGTCAAACGGAGTAATGATAATAAGAAGAATTGTGCTTACAGGTTTGGTAGCGCTGTTTTCAACGTTTGCAAATGCTGATTCTTTGCCCGGTAAGATAAATAATTTTGTTTCTACTTTTAATTTTACCGACGCAGTAGTTTCTTATGATATACGGAAAATAGAAGCGGAATATCCCAACCGGCTTCTTACTCCGGATGCAATGCTGCCTCAAACTTCGAAATATCCGTTAAAGGATATTCAGCAGTTATATCATCTGTCACAAACTTGTACGGGTGCGTTGCCACTGAGCCCTCTTATTACGGAGCCTCTTGTATTTACGCGAACCATGTGCAAAGGCACCAAGTTAGCGAAACGTTGGTTTGCGAGAAGTGCTTTAATTCATCCTGGGGGCGGAACTTATGCTGCCAGATATATTAAAAGATATCCGGATAAATATGATGCGTTGAAGCAATACATGCATATTCAGGAAAGGCCGGTAGCTTCAGAAGACAGTTTATTAGGTCGTTTGCAGAGGATGGATGGCGATTCTATTACTGCCCTTATTTCTGGTGCTAGCATGTTCGCTGAAAATGGTGAGTTATGGCTTAGAAAGGGATACCGATATTACATTTTCCCCGCAAATGTCTGGCACTATAATGCGAAAAAAATGGGGTTGGATCACCATTTAGTCGGAAATGCTGATACTTGTTTTGTTCAGCGGGGGAATCTATGTTGGGCGGAAGAAGATCAATCAGAAATATTAAGATATATATTGGTTGGACTGGTTGCCGTTAACCTTCTCTTAATTATTGGCTGGTTATATTATCGCTGGAACTCAAAAAAACGTGAACTTAAGAGCCGTATGTTGGTGTTACAAATACTAACCCATGAGCTCAGAACACCCATCGCCAGCTTGTCATTAACGGTAGAGGGGTTCCGAAGAGAATTTGAAAAATTACCTGAATCTGTTTATGACGAATTCAGACGTTTATGTGAAGATTCAAGGCGTTTAAGACAGTTAGCTGAAGCGAGCAAAGACTATCTTCAGTCAGACACGAAACCACTATCTACTGAAATGGTTTCGTCTATCTCTGAATGGCTTGAATTTAAAGTTGAAGAAGAATTTGATCAAAAGGTTACGTTCTCAATAGATAAAGATGTTTCAGCTTCGTTGAATGTTTATTGGTTGGGAACATGTATTGATAATTTATTGCGTAATGCGCTTAAGTATGGTGTTGCTCCTGTTCATCTGGACGTTGAAACATCAAGTGACATGGTCACTTTTAAAGTGGTCGACCAAGGACAATTGACTGACAAAGACTGGCGTCAGTTGCGCAAGCCATTTGTGAGTAAAAGCGGACTTGGACTCGGACTAACAATAGTTGAATCAATGGTGAACCGAATGGGCGGTAAGATGACGCTGATCGGTCCACCGACGACATTTATTTTGGAGATACCCTGTGAAACAGACGTTGCTTCTCGTTGAAGATGATAAAAACTTAGCTGATGGATTACTCGTTAGTCTTGAACAAGCGGGATATAACTGTTTACATGCGGAAAGAATATCGGAAGTTAAGCCGTTATGGGAAGAGGCCGATCTGGTAATACTGGACAGACAACTTCCAGACGGCGATTCCGTGGAGCACCTGACTACGTGGAAGGCGCTTAAAGATGTGCCTGTCATTCTGCTAACAGCTTTAGTGACAGTAAAAGACAAAGTCGCTGGTTTAGATTCCGGTGCTAATGATTATTTAACCAAACCTTTTGCGGAAGCAGAGCTTTTTGCAAGAATTCGTGCTCAGTTGAGACTTCCTGAAGGGCAGGATGACGAATCAACAAAAGTTGTCACAAAGAATCTTGTCATTGATAAAGCAACAAGGGAAGTGTTTTATAACGAAGAATCCATTACTTTGACCAGAACAGAATTTGATCTATTGCTGTTTTTAGCCAGCAATCTTGGGCGTGTTTTTACCCGGGATGAGCTGTTGGATCATGTATGGGGTTATAATCATTTTCCGACTACCCGGACTGTCGATACACATGTATTGCAGCTTCGTCAAAAATTACCAGGACTGGAAATCGAGACGTTACGTGGTGTCGGTTATAAAATGAAAGCCTAGTGCATGAACAGAAAAGTCATTGCGTTAATATTGGGAGCGTCGCTTGTCGTTCCTTCTGCCAATTCTGCCTGGTTTGAGAAAAACACGCCTCTGACTCAGGCGCATCAGCATTTGCTGAATAATGAACTTCCATCGATGTTTGATTCATTGGTGGAAGTCTGGCAGAGTCAGCACACTAAGTCATTAGATTTACACCTTAATAATTTATTACTTCAATCTTTGAATGTAGATTGCGGTAAGGGCTTGTCAGAACAGCCGTTTCCTGACTGGATTCAGTCCGTCACAATAAGAAATATTGAAATTCAGAGCCCCGGACGGGAAGCCTATCAGCTTATTGTTGATGCCGTTACTGATAATCAGATCAGGGATATCTCATTAACTAAATGGGTTAACAGCTCAATTTCTCAGGATTCCACCTTTAATCAGCTTTCAAGTGACGGCGTCACTAATGACGCTTTGACATATATTAAAAGATATAATCTGGCGTCTCCTCTTGATATTGGGTTGTATCGTCTGATTATAACGAAAGACGATAGTGATTCCTGGAGTACCTGGGTTATTCTGAGTCATAGTGGTAATAATAATTCGGTTTATTGGGTTGCCAAAGATCAGTGGGATGTAAAAAGAACGGCATTGCAAAATCCATATTGTCCATTGCCAAAACTGAATGTATCAATTTATCAGTACGTAGATGGTAAATATAAGGAAAAATGGCATAAATCCTACGAGTCCGATTATCCTTCATCCCTTGAATCCAATATTTTGCCACCCAATCGCTATGTGTTAGCTGTTTCCATGAATCAGCAACGATGGCAGGGACCAATTGCTGTTGAAAATTCTCAGGTTATAAGCAAAACTTATGATATTTCTAATGATGAATAGCTAAAGTTTGCCTTTTGTCAGTCGCTATATATTTAAGATCTGGTTTTGGTATATGGCTCTATGATTAAAAATATCAAATTATTAACTGTATCAGCGTTGTCTTTTTTCTCTGTTTCTTTTGCTTACGCTGGTTCCTATTCGGTTGAAGCACGTGGCGATGCCATGGGCGGAGTCGGTGTTGTATCCGGTACTTATCTGACAGCTCCATTTTATAATCCGGCTCTGGTAGCGATTTATCGACGTAATGATGATGCCGGAATGATCTTACCTTCTATTGGTCTGAATTATGATGATCAGGATAAGTTGATGGATTCCGTCGATAATATTTCTGATATTATTAAAGCGGTTGAGGGTGGGGACACTTCGCAAGAGTCAAATCTTGCTGCAGAGCTAGATGCCATGGATGGAAGCCAGGCTAAAGTCGAAGTTGGTCTTGCTGCTGCCATTGGAATTCCAAATCAATATTTGTCCATGACGCTTTTCGGTAAAGTATATGCCGAGACGTTTGTCACTCCGGATGTTGCAAATGATGCTGACACCTTAACCCGGGCTCAGAATACCACTATTGATGCTGTTTCAGTTGCCGTTTCTGAAGCTGGTGTCAATGTTGGAAAATATATGAACTTTCTTGGCCAGCATATGGCCATTGGAATCTCGCCCAAAGTTCAGCGTATTTATACTTATGTTTATCAGGCATCTGTAAATAATTTCGATTTAACGGATGTTGATGAAAACGACAACTATGTTAATCATTTTAATATCGATGCTGGATTATTGTGGTTTTATGGTCCCGTGAGAGTTGGTATCTCAGGACGGAACCTTATTGCAAAGGATATACAGACGAATACCTTTGGGTCATCCAGTCAGTCTTATCAGTACAAGCTGGAACCGCAGTACACACTTGGTGTCGGCTTGGTTGCAGATTATGCAACAATTAGTGTTGACTATGATTTGAATGAACTTGAACGCTATGTGGCTTTTAATGATAACACTCAAATGCTGAGAGTTGGTGGTGAGATAGACATCATGCGTCAATTGAAACTGCGCGCCGGCTACATGAAGAACCTTGCTTACAGTAATAGTGAAGACACAGTTACCGCGGGTATTGGCTTATCGCCTCTGGGCTTATTTGAAATTGATATTGCCGGTTCTTATACCAACGAAGATGCCATGGGTGCCTACGTGAATTTCCTTGCAACGTATTAATCAAATGGATAAGCTTGAGCTCCTTTTAAACAAGGAGCTTTTTTATGTTTGATGATTTATCGCTTACTCATGAACAGCAGCAGAAAGCGGTCGAAGAAATTCAAAAATTAATGGCAAAAGGTATCAGTACAGCGGAAGCCATTAAAATGGTAGCCCAAAAAATTCGTGAACAATCCACCTCTGATTAATATCTTTTAACTAACCAGTCAGGAAGGGCAGGCATGCTCTTCCTGACTGGTTTTTTATCCTGTATTCCCTGCATTTTATTTCTCTTATTTTCTTTTTATTAACTGAAAAAGAGTTTTGTCAGATTCGTTTTAGTCGGTAAATTCAATAGTTGAATTAAGTGTTTTCCATAAATGATCTTGTTTGATATTTAGGAGTTAATAACAATTTTAATTTAATTTCAATAGGTTATATTGAAATTAAATTCTATTGAGAATGAGTGCTTACTAACTTTTTGATTAAAGATCATAAAAGGATCTATGGATTTGGTGGTGTTGATCTTACATAGTTAATCATTCTGAATTAATTAATGCACTATAACTAATTTTAAATTGAACTATAAAATAATTAAATCGCGATCAACAATAAAGAAAGCTAATTCTTATCAGAAAACAGTTCGTTACGATGTAACAGATGAAAAGTTCAGTTAGATAAGGTGAGATTTTGATAATCTCACCCTGGTACAGGGGAGTGTTATGGTTTTACTCTTGTTCGGCAGTCTGGACACACGTACTCAGTCCATTCCTCAATTATTTCATGGCTATCTTCATCCCTGGTCGCAACATAAATGGGTTTGAGTTTGACCTTTTTATTTGAGTTATTAACGCAATTCAGGCAAAACTTTTGCCCCTTACTATTTTGATAAAAGTGAGTTGTCCGGGTAAGTTCTTCGTTATCTATCATTGTTGCACCTGACTAATTTAAAGTAGAAATATTTTAATATAATGCATATGCTATTTACAGGTGTTAAAACTAAAGAGTCTATTATGAACAACTTTCCAGTAAACAAATAGGTATCGTTTGTCTCAGCCATCAACATAAAAAGGGCTGGCGCTGGTTGCGTCCGATGCTGTTAACCGCATCGATTACAAATTCAGGGGTTCACTATGGCGGTGTAGTGGGGGCAGCTGTTCCGGTGGTCATTGGTTTGTGGGAAACATTGCGTAATGAGTTCAAAGCATGATTGAGTTAATGTAATTTAGTTCTCCATTATTTAAATTGATGCATATTATATCTAATCTTCTGCTGGTTTGAAAATTGGTTAATATATTGCATGTATATAAAACATATAAATATTTATTTACTAATATCTTAATCCTGATTTTTAAATCTCATTTTAGGGTGTCCATCATTCTCTTTTGATGGTATCCACTGAGCCGCTTTTATGCGACGACCACCTCGAAATGGCAAAACATTCTTTTACTCGGATGAGAATGGAGCTACTTCAAAGTCAGATTTCTAGGCAATCTAAAAAGTCTTAGATGATTGAACTATACTCATTGATGCATATTAGGGTTTCATGAGTGTAGGGGGATTTGATGTTACGCATTAACGAACAAATCAGGGAAAAGATTGCTCAATCTATCGAAGGTGCCCAAAAGGCTCATGACGTTAAAAATGAGCAGCCATATGCTAGATTACAATTGATTGATAATACGTTGAAATTACGAATTGATATCCGAGAGTGGTCATTTCCCGTTCATGTTGGAAAATCTATCAAAGGCATGCTCTCCAGTGATGATTGTAATGTGTTGCTTCACTCTGGATCATCCGCTACAGAAATCCTAATCACTGACTTGTTAAAAAAATATGATGCAGCTTAGGAGAAATGTTATGTCGACCTATAGAGCAGATTGTAGATATAGACTCAAAGAACTTCCTCATTCTGAAACACCATCTGTTTGGGCTTTAGAGTGTTGCCCTGACACAACACAGCTACCGTTTATCCATGATACCGGCTGTATGTATATTGAAATGAAACCTGGGACAACAGAGCAAGAGGCTCGTGAAATTAACAGGTTGCTAAACAATCACGTTGCTTATATCACAGTAATTAATTAACCATTTATGATTGGATTGGTACTCAAAACAACCACAACACGCCTTACAATTAAAGTACGCATTATGTATATTATGTTAAATAGTATGTTTGGTGTGAATTGTGCCTGTTCCTTATCTGTTACCTACTATCTCGTATAGCACACATTAAACATAACCATATTTACCATAAAATAGCTAATAATCATCTGTATAATCATAGATTTACGTTCAGATTATTAGCTTCTATCCCAATTTAGCTACCATACGGATTGTCTATCACAAGTCTTCTCTCTCTTTTTTGCGATAGACGAATGTATAAAACGCCAGAAAATGCCAGTAAAGACATTAACCTCTGTCACTAAATTTCATCTTATTAAAACTTGTAATAAGCTAGTTTTGTTACCAAGATATTTTAAATAGAATTACAGCAAATAGTTATCATTTTAGTAAATGAATTTTTCCAATAGTCGGTGTTTCATCGTCAAATTTTAATAACAAATTGAGATTTACCTTCGACAGTGGTTTCTGTTGAATCTGGTAATATAACTTTTGTTAATACTGGTGTTTTAATGATTACTTTTATACTACTTTCATCAATCCAATCCCAACGGATATGATATAGCCCATCTTTTGCTATAATACTTGCTTCGCAAAATTCAATAGATTTTGTTTTATCAATAATGGGTTTTATAAAGCTCTCTTTCCCTTTGCCATGATTGATGTTTATGCCAGCCATATATTCTATTAACCACTGACCAACTGAGCCAAGAGAATAATGGTTAAATGAGTTCATGCTTTCAGTATTGATCCCACCGGAATGTGTGTATGAATCCCAACGTTCCCAAATAGTCGTTGCTCCTTGCAGCACTGAGTAAAGCCATGACGGGTTGCTTTCATTGAGTAAAATTTTATAAGCAATATCGGAGAAACCAATGTCAGATAATACCGGCAATAAATAACTTACACCGATAAATCCAGTAGAAAGTTTGTATTTATTTCGTTTGATATTATTAATTAAAATATTTGACAAGTAATCCCTTTTTTCTGGTAATAAATTGAATTTTAGAGCTAAGAGAGATTCTGTTTGTGTCATTTTACAAATAAAATCATCGGTAAAGAAATGCTCCTGAATTCTTGATTTTATTTTTTTCTCTAAAATAGAGAACCTTTCTTGTTCATCATATTTACCTATAACCTGGGATATATAGGATAATAGATATGTTGAATAATAAAAGTAAACAGTAGCAATGTATGATCTATTACTAGTTTCTCCGACAGATAACCAATCCCCATATCCTTCATTTGGTCTTATGAATGAATCAGATGTATCTATATAATAATCAATCAATTTACTCATAACTTCATAATTATCGATAAGTATTTTTTTATCTCCCGTGTGGTTATATAGCTGATAGCTTATTATAATTACCGCATCAGCCCAACCTCCTGTTCCATATTTCAACCCTAGGTACTCATCTCCACCAAACCCATCTATAGACATTGCATTTATAAAGGGAGCTACATCTGGTATTGCACCATCATCTCGCTGACAGTCTCTGATATCGTTAAGATATTTTTCAAAAAAAGCTTTACAATCCATATTATAAAGTGCAGTTTTGCAAAATATTTGTGCATCTCCTAACCATCCCATTCTTTCATTTCTTTGCGGACAGTCAGTTGGAATAGACACAAAGTTTCCTCTTTGGCTCCATTGTATATTCATGAAAAGACGGTTTAGTAAAGAGTGGGAGCAATTGAATTTACTACTTATACCATTACCAGAGTGCGCAACAACAGCTTTTACGCTTAATATTTTGACTGATTCTGGATGGGTGACTTTTACATATCTGAATCCGTGATATGTAAATTCAGTTTCGAAGAATTCATTTTTTTTACCATTTAAAATGACGGTATCTTTTTGTTTTGCCTTTCTTAAATTTTGATTATATATATCATTGTTAGCCATGGCTTCTGCATACTGAAAACTTACGTTATCTCCCTTATTACCCTGAATTTCATATTTCACCCAACCAACCATATTTTGTTCAAAATCATATATTTCACTATTGCTATTATATTTTATTGTTTTTCCAGGTTCTATTATTAATCTTTCTCTTATTAAATCATCGTCTTGTGGAATAAGATTTTTCTTATAGTTTTGTTTTTTTGCATAACCCAAAGAAATGGGAGTTATAGTATGATCATGTTTTTCTCCCATTATAATATCACTGTAAATTATATTTGATTGAAAGACTTCCCAGGAATTATCGGTAACTATCTTTTTGATTGTTCCATTATCATACTCGATTGATACAACACCAATAATGGATTTTTTTTCATCCCCGTATCTTCCACGACCAATATGAGCAACATTTCCGAAGTACCATCCATCCCCTACACATACTACTAAGCAATTATTTTTAGCCAATAAGTGTGTTATGTCGTAATTTTGATAGTAAATTCTTGAGTTATAGTCAGACCAGCCCGGAGATAGTTTGCTATTAGAAACTCTTTTTTCATTGAGGTCTACAACATAAATGCCAAGAGAAGTTAATTGCAATGTTGCTTTTTTTATTTTTTTATTTTCAGACCATTTTTTTTTAAAAATTATAGCCGGTGAACCTATTTCAAATGACCCACTCTCTAATTGATCATTTTGGATGTTTTCTGCTGAAATCCAATTTGCGGTTGTATTAATCATCTTTTTTCCTAATGACATATTACATATAATCAATAAATTTTAAATTTTAGTTGAATTTTGTTGTAAGTTATTATCTAAAATTTCAGATTCGTCTATCGTATGAATTACAGATTTATGCTTTCTCATTGATTCAAGGTTTTCTTTGCTTAAATGATATCCTTTTAAAAATAATGAAGCGAATATTGTCAATAAAGGACCAACAATAAAACCAACTAATACAATTTTAACCAAAACATCATTGGATTGAGCTTCTTGACCAGATATAAAACCGATATAGCTAAGGAGTATTCCTACAATAAATGTTCCGAATGAAGTTGCGCCTTTTATAGCAAGGCTGTATACAGCACCAAATGTACCTTCTTGGTTTAGCCCACTTTGTAAATAATGTGCTTCTGCAATGTCTGCTATCATCGAAGCGATAACTGGCATTGTCACTCCAAACCCAAACCAGAATGCGATATTTCCTATAGAAAAAATGCTGATTCTTATAAAATGAAAATGAATAAACAAATCGGAAAGTAAGAAAAAGGCAGTACCAACTCCGGATAGTGTTGCAATTATCGCTGCTACATAATTAGTATTTTTCTTGCCAATTTGTTCCGCAATCAAAGAGCCTATAAAAGCTCCCAATGCTGCTCCGATCATAGTTCCGCCATTTATGATGGTTTTTTCCAAACCAGTTAACTGCAAAACATATTGATAAACATATTGTTGTAGATTTGCCATAAAGACAGCAGCAGATTGAAATAATATTGCAAATAGGAAAATTAAAATTAGATCTCTACTTTTGAATACCAACTTGGTGTCTTTAAAAAAAGACAGGAAACCTGCTTTTTCAGATATTGTGCCATGAGTTTTTTCTGAGTTAATAATGTGTTCTTTTGTCATATATGTACAAATCAGAACAAATAACAAAATGACACCAGAAAAAACTGCCCCCATCAATTCAAAATTTGAGGAATGATTAACATCGTTTGCTTGAGGGAAGAAAATCATCCATGCTAAACCAGGCCCCAGGAAGTTAGACCCCATTTGAAAAAGCATTTTTACACTTTGGAGCTTGGTTCGGCCATTATAGTCTGTACAAATATCATACGCTAATGCATTGAAAGGAACAAAAAAGCCAGTAAGGAAGGTGCGTATTAAGAGATTCACAGCTAAAAGATAACTGAAAGTTAACATTTCAGTTTGTTTGAAAAAATCCGGGACCACCCAGATAAAATAAAATGAAATAGCCAGAAGTATTCCTGAAATTAACATCCAAGGATGACGACGGCCATATTTACTTTTTGTATTATCGGATAAATACCCTGTAATGGGGTCCGAAATTGCATCCCAGAATATTGATATAGATAAAGCCAGGCCAGCCCAGGTAGCGGATAACCCCACAGCCCCTGTATAATAAAGCAGTGCAAATGTAGCTACCCCATTAATAACAAGTGAGCCAACTATGTCTCCAGTTGCGTATTTTGTTACTTGTCCTCGTGTTAAAACTCTAACTTTTTCCATTGTCTAACGCCTCTACCCTGAATTTGTAACCCCAAACCACATTAATGGCCACAATTCAGTCTCGGGTCATTTTTAGAGGTTTTAATCAGTTTTATTTAAATTATTTGAATATATATTCAAATATAGTTATATATTCAAATAAAGCGTAGTAAACAATTCGTCAATGTCTATTTATAAATAAACAAAAGGAGAGATAGGTCACTGATAGACTGAGCATATACAATAGAAATAAGTACTAAATCAATTTTATCATCCAGGGCTATTTATTCATTCATTTCAGTAATCATAGATTTATCAAACAGGCATAATTTGCTTTTTCTAAAACGATTTTTATCGGATAAATTCTGATCTATATCTACTTTTTGGTTTTTAAATGTTATTTATATCAACATTAAGGTTGTTTTGTGTTGTAAGTAAAAATTGATTTTGTAAGAATAAATCGCATGAAAACAAGTTTGATTTATTTCTGGATAGGACATTATAGAACTGATAAATTCTGCCGAATTCTCTATTATTCATTAAAAATCAAATAGATATATTTATACGCAGAACATCTTTTCGAATGATAATATAGTCTGACTGAATGGGAACCACTTTTTACCAAACCTCTTAATGGGGAAAAATTTCTTTCATGAAAAGTGTGCGGATGTTCACACATCATCACTGTGACCGTTTCTGCTCGTCGACGCAAAGTTTACCAGAGCTATAACCGCCCTCTGGCCATCTGAATAAACAAATCATACAAGGCTGCCTTCTTTAGAACGGCGGTCAGGGTTTTCACATATTTAAAAAATCACGCTTACTTTGGTGAGCGCCGAAATCTTCACAAGTGTTTGTGAATGACATACAAAAATATCTAATAATAAACTAATGAAGGTCAATATGATGAAAAAAACATTTATAGCTTTGGCGTTAGCTTCAGTTACCGCTTCAACTGGTGTAATGGCAAAAACCAATGTTTATAAGACGGATAAGGCAAGTGTCGATATTTATGGCTCTGTTCGTCTGATATATGAAAGTAAGGAAAGCTCAATTGATGGTGATAATTATGTTAGTGATCATCTTACTTTGCATGATGCCGGGTCACGATTTGGTTTTAAAGCTCTCAGGAATTTAGAAAACGGTTTATATGCTAAAGGTCAGCTGGAAACCCGGCTGGACGGCTATGATACCGGAACCAGAGGCACTGATAATTGGGGTGATTTCATGATTAAACGAGGTTGGGTTGGTCTTGGAAGCTCAAAATACGGTGAAATTCGTTTTGGACGTCAATATACCGTTATCGATAGCTTACGGGGTGCTTCATCTCATTTAACGTTAAGCATTGTCCCTCTCTATTTAAATAAATGGGGCAAAGAAGTCACCAGGTATGATTATAAATACGGTAAGAACTGGACATTTAGTGCTAACTATAATTTATCCGATGCCCGTAATGGAGTTACCGATTCATACGACGGACAAACCTGCTATGAACACTATGGTTGTGTAGATAGTGAATATGTTGCAGGAGCATTGTATCGTCATCAGGGAGCTGCATTTAACATTGCTATCGGACATAAAGAAATGGCATCAGATGCTGACAATAATCAGGATGGTCATGAAAATGCCATTATGCTGGCGACAAGCTATACCTTCGAAAATGGATTGAAACTTGGTTTTGATGCCGGTTTTAAACATGGTGAAGACAGCAGCTATAAAGGTGTTGGTGCAACAGCGACATCCAGCGGTTCTCATACAAGTTATTATCAGTATGATAAAGCGGATGCTTTCTATGTATCTCCAGGTATCAGTATTAATCTTGGTAATAAAGAAAATAAAATTTATGGTAATTACGTTTATGAAAAATATGATGTTTCAGGTTCCGATGATAGTTTGGATAGTGTGAAATCCAATGGTGTTCTAGCCGGTATTTCTCATGATCTGGAATATCGTAAAATTGTTGTATTTTTCGAAGGTTCTTATGTTGAAGCCGATCAAAACTTCACTGGCACTACAACTGATAATACGGTTAAAAATAAAAGTATCAATTTAGGTATGCGTTATTACTTTTAAGTACCGCCTATTTTGTCAGGCGTTATATTTGATCATAATTAATCAAATAGGTGAAAAATGTTAAAATTTATTAAAATAAGCTTAGTACTCTTATCTCTATTGTTAGGATGTAATTCAGTGCAGGCAAATGAAAATAGTCATAGGGCTGATAACCCTAAAGCAAACTCTGTGAATCCATGGAAACCAACAGTCAAAGGTGTTTTGACAAAATCAGCGAAGGTCGTCAGGAATATTGCCTATAAGAAAGTCGGTAAAACTTCGTTAGACCTTGATCTGTATTTACCAAAAGATGCGAAAAACATCCCTCTTATTGTTTGGGTGCATGGTGGTGCCTGGATGCATGGAGACAAAACAGTTTTTACTTACCAAGGAAAAAATATCAATTTGCTCAATGCGTTAATTAATGCGGGTTACGCTGTAGCTTCTATTGATTACCGGCTTTCTCAGGTTGCAAAATTTCCGGCACAAATTCAGGATATTAATGACGCAACTGAGTTTTTATGGAAACAGGCTTTATCCTACAATCTTGATAAGACCCGAATAGCGATGATGGGAAGATCTGCTGGCGCTCATTTGGCGGGTTTAGCAGCAATGTCTAATAACGCTCATATTAAGAATTTTATTACTTCTGTTCCCAAAGCTGATTTCAATATTGATGCTTTCGTTGGTTTTTATACGCCTTCTAACTTATTAAGTTTAGGTGCGGCACATAATCAGAAAGGCAAACGTCCAACTGCTGAGGCGTTATTGCTTGGTGCAGCACCAAGCACGATTCCGGAAATTGCGAAGAAAGCATCGCCAGTGACTTATATTAATAAAAATACGCCTCCAACATTACTGTTTCATGGTAAAAAAGATCCCCTTGTCCCTTATACTCAGAGTGTGGCCTACAAAGCGGATTTGGATAAAGCCGGTGTTCCCAGTGAACTCTATCTTGTGAAAGATGCTACTCACGGCGATAAGAAGTTTGATTCAAAAGTGAATGTAGACCGGGTGCTGGCATTTTTACATACATATTTTCCTGTAACGAACAAGTAAATTTAATCGTTTGATTTATATATAAAAATCAAATTTAGCTTCTTAGGCAAACTAAAATATTTTAAATATTGAGTTTGCCTTTTTTGTCTTCAGCTTTTTTCTGTCTCTATAACCCTCACCGAAAAACTGTTAAGAAGTCCTCATTTTTACTAAAAATAGAGATATTTAATAATTAATATTACATTTAAGTTGATTAAATCAAAAAATAGCAACTAAAATGTTGATATAAAGGTGGTGTATTCATTTCCGTTCATGGACGAGAAATGAGGTTAAGAATGAAAAAACTAATAAAAAATATGACGTATAAAACAGGAGCCATCTAATGACACCATTAACAATAACGATCATTATATTAGTGCTTACGATTGCCGCATTTATGTCCGGCCGCTTTTCGTTTTCACTAATATCAATGGGAATTATCCTCTCTTTGATTCTGACAAAAATTGATACACCTGCTCAGGCGTTGTCAGGTTTTGTGAATCAGAATGTTGCAATGTTTGTCGCAATGTTTGTTATCGGCGCTGGTTTAACAAAAACAAGTATACTGGACAGAACTCAGGCGCTGGTTCTCAATTATAGAGATAAACCAAAAACTTTAATTTTTATAGCCAGTTTTGTCGCTGCATTACTGGCTATCCTGACCAGCTCAACAGCGGCCGCAGCCATTATGCTCCCTCTGATTATTGGCATTGCCAACGAGATCAAGATTAGCCGGAGTAAATTACTGTTCCCGGCTATGGTCGTTGCAAACATCGTCACCGGGATGACCTTTCTTGGTCAGGGAGCCAGTAATATGGCATTTAGTGATATTATGATGAAAGCCGGAGGCACTGAACCTTTCACTATATGGTCATTTACTATTGCAAGATTACCATTTTTCTTTATTTCCCTTGTTTATGTCTCAGTGATTGCCTGGCGCTTATTGCCGGATATTCCTAATGAACAGTTTCAGGATAATATTAAGAAAAAAGAAACTGTTAAATTATCTCCAGCAAAAGAAAAAACCGCAATTGCACTTATTATACTCACCATTGGCGCAATGCTGTTTGCAAAACAATTGCATATGTCTTTGTTTGTCATTTCAGCTTTAGGTGCATGCTCATTGGTTTTCTTTAGAATCCTGGATGAAAAGGAAGCTCTGAGCTCAATACATTTGCCAACTGTATTTTTATTCGCCGGTGTTCTCCCCCTTTCTGCTGCGATTAAAGATACCGGAGCTGGTAACGTCGTTGCGGATTTGATGATCCAGTTGTTGGGCAATTCCACAAACCCATACGTAATCATGTCTGTTTTCTTCATTGTGCCTTTGATAATGACACAATTGATGTCAAACCTGGCGACAATGACAATTTTTATTCCATTGGTTTCCGCCGCAGGGGCAAAAATAGGCATTGACCCAAGGGCTTTAGTTATGGGGGTTTTAATAGCAGGTAGTACTTCCATTTTAACGCCAATGGCCAGTCCGGCTCAGGCTATTATTATGGGCCCGGGTGGCTATCAGTTAAAACATTATATTAAAGCGGCATGGCCATTGGTCGCAGTTATCTCTGTGTTTGCCATCTTCTTCCTGCCCGTTCTTTTCCCATTTAATTAAGTAATCGTCAGTTATAGATAGGAGTCGATATAAAGTGATTGTAGAAAAAATAGAATTAATCCCCGCGTCAAAGTATTTGTTTGTAAAGGTCACCACTGATGATGGTATCGAGGGAATTGGAGAAATGGGAGCATGGGGATATTTGGATGCTTGTGCCGGCGCATTAGAAAAATTAAAAGATTATCTAATTGGAAAAGACCCGCGTAAAATTGAGCATCACTGGAACTACATGTACCGCAGTATGTATTTCAGAGGTTCCGTCATTCTTAGTGCTATTTCCGCTATAGATATTGCACTATGGGATATTCTCGGTAAATCTCTTGGCGTTCCGGTCTACCAGTTACTTGGTGGTGCCTGTCGTGATAAGGTTCGGACATACGCCCCTGTTTTTGAGTCTGATCCTCAGAAAATGGCTGAAGGTTGTCTGTCATTAAAATCTCAGGGCTTCACTGCCGCCCGTTTAATGATTTGTGGAACAATGCGCACGAATCAGATGAGCCGTGAAGAAGATATTTTCAACGTAAAAATCAGTGATTATATTAATCGGGTTCGGGTATGCCGGGAGGCCGTAGGAGAAGATTTTGATCTTTGTCTGGAAGTTCACCGTAGCATGACACCTGCGCAGGCGGTCGCTTTTGCCAAAGGTGTTGAGCCGTATAAACCACTATTTCTGGAGGATCCTATAGCGCCGGACAGTCTTGATAGTATGGTAGATGTTTCTCATCGAATTTCAATCCCTATTGCTACTGGAGAGCGAGCAGTCAGTATTCAGGAAATGGAAGCGATATGCACTCGCAAAGCTGCAAATTTTGTTCGTCCGGATGTTTGCGTAGTCGGCGGAATTTCCGCGGCTAAAAAAATTGCATCGATTGCTGAAGCCAATTATGTTCAGATTGCGCCTCATAATCCACTCGGGCCGGTATCAACAGCTGCCTGTCTTCAGTTGGATGCTTGTATTCCAAACTTTTTGATTCAGGAGTTTCCTTCTTATTACCATACAGATAGTGAAGATGGCATGATAAAAACACCATTGAAAGTCGAAGATGGTTATATTTATTTACCCGATACCCCGGGAATTGGAATCGAACTTGTAGACAATATTTCTGAAAAATTTCCTCCGGCACAGAGAAGCCTGTCCGTGATGAATGCTTACGATGGTTCAGTTCACGATCGTTAATCTCCTTCCGATTGCCAATAACCCCCATAAATGATTATTTATGAGGGTTATTGGATCTTACTGTTTCTGAAAGGAATATCTTAGGCAATTCTGTTAATATGTGTAAGCACTGCATGAACAGAGATTATTAATAATGATAAAAAGCCTGAATTATATTGTTGAAGTAGCAGAAGTTGGTAATTTGAATAAAGCCGCATCAACTTTAGAAATTACTTCATCCGCCCTTAGTAAATACATAATTTTAAAAGAGAAAGAGTTAGGTGTGGATCTTTTTGACCGTGTGGGGAAAAAATTTGTATTAACCTATGCCGGCGAAAAATATGTCCAGTGGGCGAAGAAAATTGTGTCCATGCAGGATAAAATGGATGAAGAGCTCAAAAGTATCGCTGCTTGTCAGTCTGGGATTATTTATTTTGGATTTCAGCTTATGATGTCGAAGGTAATTATCTCTGATGTTATTCCTCAGTTTAAACAACAACACCCAGATATCGATATCGTACTTAAAGCACATTCAACTTCAAATATAATGAGTATGCTTGAGAGTAATCAGCTTGATTTTGCCGTGACTACGATAAAAAATCGATTAGACAACTTTTCGTATGAGCATCTGGCTTCTTCTGAAATTGTTCTTGCAGTTCATAAAGATCATCCATTAGTGAAAACAGCTGTTGAAAAAGAAGGATTTCGTTATCCCTGGATCGATATTCAATCAGTGAAAAATGAAAGTTTTATTGCTCTGTTCCATGATCAGGAGATGAGAAGATTTACTGAAATTCTGTTCGATAAAGAAAGCATGTCCCCGACTATAGATACTCAGGTTCCTACTTCTGAGCTTGCCTTATTATGTGTTGCTAACAAGTATGGTGTAACCATCACGCTTGATACAGCTATTAATATGACGGGATATAAAAACGATATTATTCCACTTTCTTTTGGTGAACATCCGGAATATCACGAAATGGTTATTGTATGGCATAAAAGCCACCGGTTGCAGAAATTTACCCAGGGTTTATTTGATATATGTTTAGATTATTATCGTGTAGATGATAATACTAATAATTGATTAACAAAAAATGGCGCTTGATTATCTCTTAGCGCCATTATTTTATTAACCACCGGACAGCTTGACTCTATATCCTTTCTTACTTTCAAGGTAAGTTTTTATTTTTTCCCGCACATCGCCCTGAATTTCAATATTTCCATCTTTAACAGAGCCACCGCAACCACACAGCTTTTTTAACTCCGCAGCCAATAATTTGAGAGCCGTATCATCAAGATCTAAACCGGTAATAATACTAACGCCCTTTCCTTTTCTTCCTTTCGTTTGCTTCTGAATGCGAATAATACCATCGCCTTTTGGACGTTCTGTTATCGGTTTTTCTTCTTTAATTCGTCCGGTTTCTGTTGAATATACTAATGTCATAGGACTACTGTTTCCTGGCTTGTGCTTTCTTCAGGGCTATTATGTACGATTCTATGTGCTTTTGAATAGCTAATTTAGAACCTTTAATCAATTTGCCATTGAACATACAGTACCAGGCGTTAGGTTCTCCGGTATCATTTTTCAGTACATAATTACCAAACTTTTCCTGAGCCGGACTTCCTGAGGAAGCTGCGGTTTTTTTATGTCCAATGGATTCAAACTCTTTTGGATCTATAAGAGAAGCGGTTTCGCACCACCAATCGATACTTTTTTTTACGGCAGCCAAATTACCTGATAATACGTGGGATTTTATCTTTACCTGCCATACATCTGTCGAGCCATTCACCGTTTGCAGAGTGAAGCCTCGATAACTTGCTGCTGCCATATTGCTGAATCCTATGCCACTTTTTGTTAAGTATTGTTTTATTTTACAATGTTATCAAGTATATTAGTTAAAAGTATATATAGTTATAGTGCTTTAAAATGAAAAAAAAGCTTAAACCTATTGATGACTCACAGTTATTGGCTGAAGCAAAAAAAGATTTCTATCAATATATTGATATTGATACATTAAATCAATATACCGATGGCCGTTACTCTAATAGTTCTTTACTTGCAATGCGTTCGGACTGGAACCGGTATATTGATTTTTGTTACCGGAAAAGCGCCTCCGTTTTCCCTCCTCAAACTGATATAATTCAGCTATTTTTAGAATCGGAAAGCTTGAATCGAAAATATTCGTCAATAAGACGTTACAGTATCACTTTAAGCTCCATTTATCGTCTTCTTGGGGAACCTGACCCGTTAAGACAATCACATATACGTCAGTGTTTAATGACTTTAAGATTAAAAAAATCGGGAGATCAAAAGCAATCGGATGCTTTTACTTCATTGCACCTCGAGTTGATTGAACATAAATTGGGAAAAAGTGACAAAATAATTGATTTAAGGGATTTAGCTATATTTTATATTATGTTTGAATGCGCTTTAAAAAGAGCAGAACTCCGGGAATTGAATTTTGAACAGATCAGTATACAGAACAATATTGTTACTATCAGCTTAGATGAAAATGTATATCCATTATCAGAACAGGCATCAAATTCAGTCATTAAATGGTTAAGCCATATCAAAGATAATTACAGTCCAGTATTCAGAGCAGTGGATAAACATCATAACGTTTCAGATAAAAAACTGAATGATTCTTCAATTTTTCGTATTTTTAGAAAAGCAGCCGAATTAATAGGAAAACCGGAATTACGATTTTCAGGTCAATCAGCCAGAATTGGTGCCGCTCAGGATTTACACAAAAGAGGTGAAAAAATTACTGATATTCAAATCTTTGGCCGTTGGAACAGCCCTGTAATGCCTTTTCAGTATATCGGTAACTCATCACAATCTAAGCAGCATCAACTGCGGTATAAAAAATTTAAGCCCTGGGATTGATACTATCAAATACACACTGGGCTAGGAATTCAGAGAATTGGTGGCCATTATTTGTCAGCATTTTAGGAAACATTGATATCGGAGTCATACCCGGAAATGTATTTACCTCATTAAGATAAACATGTCCTTCCTCGGTCAGGAAGAAATCAATTCTTGATAAATGTCTCAAACGCATTTGTTTGAACACCCGGAAAGAATATTCTTTAATAAGTGCTATTTGGTCATTCGTTAAATTCCGGGCTTCCACTTCTGTATGTGAATGACTGTGTTGACTATATTTTTCTTCGTAAGAATAAAAAGTGTCTTCCGGAGCAATAATTTCCCCCGGGTTGGTAATGTGTAGCTCACCAGCGAATTCATACGCGGCCACTTCCAGCTCTCTCGGTTTTAAGGCTTTTTCAACCAAAACCTGGTCGGAAAACTTAAATGCATTTTTAATCGCACTTGTCACATCCTCTCTCTGGGTTACCTTATAACACCCGACAGAAGACCCTTGTCTGGCTGCTTTAACAAATAAACTTCCCCATTCATCAAACGCAGCTATGGCCCTATCCCATTCAGATTCGCTATTCTGGCAAAGAAAGAGATAAGGTGTATTAGCAATGCCGAGCGCATCATACCAAAGCTTTGATGTGATTTTATTAAAGCTATTTGAACTGGATTCCGGACCGCATCCCAAATATGGAACACCTGCCAGTTCAAACATCGACTGAATATCACCCGTCTCACCCGGAAATCCGTGAATACAGGGAACAACAAATTGTATTAGTTCACTATGCTCGGAAGAATTGAGTGTTGCTGTATTTATATCAAAATAAACCAGTCTATTCTGACTGTCATACCAACCATCTTGTTTCATCTCAATACGGATTACATCAAACTGCGTAGTTTTTATCAGCTCTTGTTGTATATAATCAGCAGAAACAAGGGACACTTCGTGTTCTGAGGAGCCGCCTCCACAAAGTAATAAGATGTTAATATGACTCATTTTCTTTCCTACGGTCACTTCCAATGTCTGTACCTATCATAATCTATTCATTATGAAGGTACAGTTATATTCCTGATAATAATACTTAAGTGCCTAGTTTGTAGGCATTAATTGATATATTGATCAGTTAAGTTTATTTAAAGTTGGATAAGCAGAGTTCTTAATTGAATCAATACTTTTAACAAATGGTTTTAATCGTCGGAATTCTGCAGGTAAAGATGTAATAGCGGCTTTTGCTTCTGCTTTACTGGCAAAATCACCAAATAAAATTGTGTACCACTTAGTACCATTTACCATTTTATAATTTTCCCAGACAGGCTGACCATTACGAGGTAATTTAGAAGCGAATTGATCCACTTTACTCTGAGAGCCAACAGCCACAACCTGAATTGTATACCCATAACGCTGAGCAACCTGTTTTTTAGACGGTGCAGCAATTTTCACTGTCGGTTTGGGCTGAACCTGTGTGCGGACACGTGTCGGTTCAGTAGATACATGAGATTCAGATATACCATTTGTCATGCCGGTTTGAGTAACGATAGGTTGCTCAATTTTATCTGCCTGATAATCTTCTTTGTAGCTTTCGGTTGTTACATCACTTACATATGTACCGGAAGAACACGCTGCTAAAATCGTAGAAAGTCCAATAATGATTTTATTTTTCATATTATAATTGCCTTTGAAACCTAGTATGTTAATCATTCATATAACTAGAATAGCTGGTTTTTTCTTATTTTTCATTAAGTTAATTGCAAAAAATAACCGTTTTTTACGCCCAACCATACAAAAATAATAATCATAAAGATCATGAACTTAGATATAGTTTTGGAGGGGCTTTTCCTCTTCTAATTCATTTTATTTCTTATTTTTCATACTATCAAGCCGCATTTATGCAGTTTGATAGCATGAAAACACCATTTCTAAGCTGCCTATGCGGCAGTGAACTTTCTATTTTCCTGTTGGCGTTAATGCTTATTTTTCTAAGCTGCCTGTGCGGCAGTGAACCTTACTATATTTATCTGTGTTCGGATTACTTTTTTCTAAGCTGCCTATGCGGCAGTGAACCTGTGTGTGTCTGTCCCCATTTTCCTTCGATTTCTAAGCTGCCTATGCGGCAGTGAACATGTGATGGTGGATATTCAGGATACTACGTCATTTCTAAGCTGCCTGAGCGGCAGTGAACCCAAAGATATAGAAAGTGAAATTGCATCGTTATTTCTAAGCTGCCTGAGCGGCAGTGAACTAGAGCGGAAAGCGCCGCCAACATATCCGGCCTTTCTAAGCTGCCTGAGCGGCAGTGAACGTGATGTTGAAAATCCAACCTCTTCACTGCTTTTTCTAAGCTGCCTGAGCGGCAGTGAACGAAATTACAAAAGAGATTAACGCTTCGACTTTTTTCTAAGCTGCCTGAGCGGCAGTGAACAAACTTCGTCGACTGATGCAACTTCTCCTCAATTTCTAAGCTGCCTGAGCGGCAGTGAACACCGATTTAGAGCGCAGTTATCTGAGTTAGTTTTTCTAAGCTGCCTGAGCGGCAGTGAACTGAATTAGCACTTCAAATGTCTACGGGAGAATTTTCTAAGCTGCCTGAGCGGCAGTGAACAATTATTCTCGGTCTTATCGCATTTACGGCATGTTTCTAAGCTGCCTGAGCGGCAGTGAACTTTTTACTCTTATCTAAAGAAATCAAGTTAAGTTTCTAAGCTGCCTGAGCGGCAGTGAACTCTTATCTGTATAAACAAACGAAGCTGCACGATTTCTAAGCTGCCTGAGCGGCAGTGAACGCTTCGCTGCTTAGTGGGTGTTTGCTGTATCCTTTCTAAGCTGCCTGAGCGGCAGTGAACAAGGTTACGCCGGACGCGGTAGTAGCAAGTCTTTTCTAAGCTGCCTGAGCGGCAGTGAACGATTTGCCAGCTCTAATAGTTGTTTCCTGTAATTTCTAAGCTGCCTGAGCGGCAGTGAACACGATAAACTTAAGTGGTTGCTAAAAGCTCACTTTCTAAGCTGCCTGAGCGGCAGTGAACAATGAAAATATCGCAGAAAAATAAGCCACAACAAAAGGTTAACAAGAAAAACCCTGTTTTACCTTGTTAAAAACACCCATCTACAACCTATTGTTTTTATTTCTATTTTTAAAGAGCGAAAAATAAAGGGTCTAATTAGCTGAAATAAAGGCCAAACAAGGAACAACTGATTCCTACACACTTACTCTGCTGAACTCAATTTATATTCAACAAACTTAGTATTGATAACATACCACGGTTATTCCCTCTATAAATGTTCTTAATTGATTAAATTTGACAGCGCGCCTATTTCAGAGCTACCCTTTCTATGTACTGGCAAAATCCAGTACCGGGTTTGGCGACTCGAACACTAACAGGCGCATGACGCCAGCTTTTTGCTGGTTTTTTATTGCGTAAAATTCGCACATCTGATTTATGGTGACGTGGATTGGGATACCTTCGGGTATGCCGGTACCTGTTAGGCCGGTTCGCCAACCTGGTTCACGTCACCACCCTTGTTTGGCGACATTGATGGTGACTGTTACATACACTAGCAGGAGTCCGTTATGACAGATTCAATCAATTCCATCGTTTCTTCACTTTCTATTGAAAACAACCTTCCAGTAGTATCCTCAAAAGTTATAGCCGACCAATTTGGTAAGTCCCACAAAGATATTTTACGGGCAATTAAAAACTTAGGCTGTAGTCAATATTTTCGAGAGCGCAATTTTGCGCCTTCGTTTTACGAGGTTATCACTGGAAATAATACAACTCGCCGTTATAGATGTTATTCAATAACTAAAGATGGCTTCGCAATGACTGTTATGGGCTTTACAGGAAAGAAAGCGGATCTATTTAAAGAAGCCTATATCAACGCATTTAACGCAATGGAAAGACAACTTGTCAGCAATGTAAATAGATTGCCAGCACCTACCCCAATTGACGATATTAATTTCATGTATCAACGGTGGCTTGTCGTTGTTGAGAATGGGGTAATCACCAATAAAAGGTTACTGAATGGTGACGAACTTATTATGAACCGCCACCAGTTTATCAACTACTTCAAAGAGCCAGATATTGCATTTAATGATATTGACCAGCTAATTGAATTATCCAACTCAGTCAATGAACGAATTAGAGCTCAGATTCAAAAACTTCAATAGAAAGCGATCTATATAAATTTCTTGTTTCTTAACTCAATCTGCCAGGTTCCAATTTTTTCATTTTTGGAGAACTGGCAGATTATGGTGGGCTGCCTGTGCGGCAGTGAACTTGTGAGAGTTGAAATTCTTTTCCAGCAAGTATTTCTAAGCTGCCTGTGCGGCAGTGAACTACTTGCAGGGCTCATCGTCTACGTATGGTGTTTTCTAAGCTGCCTGTGCGGCAGTGAACAAATCTCATGGTACTAAATACGACCCTGTTGATTTCTAAGCTGCCTGTGCGGCAGTGAACAGCGACGACGGGCAAAGGCATTGCAGATATAGTTTCTAAGCTGCCTGTGCGGCAGTGAACGGTACAAAACTTACACTAAAAACCGTGAGAATTTTCTAAGCTGCCTGTGCGGCAGTGAACTTTAACCCAAATAGATAATCGAGTGGCATTAATTTCTAAGCTGCCTGTGCGGCAGTGAACGTGATGACGTTTGTGATATGTACGTCTTTGATTTTCTAAGCTGCCTGTGCGGCAGTGAACTCTGACGGTCAGCTACCCGCATCTATGGTTAATTTCTAAGCTGCCTGTGCGGCAGTGAACTTGACTTTTATTGGCCTGCTCTTGCTCATCTTTTTCTAAGCTGCCTGTGCGGCAGTGAACCCAATATCACAAGAATCCTTATCGGATTGTTTGTTTCTAAGCTGCCTGTGCGGCAGTGAACCTAAAAAAAACTTTGCCTCTGTTAAGCGTGGATTTCTAAGCTGCCTGTGCGGCAGTGAACGATCCATCATGAGAGACTTAACACGGTAAGCTTTTCTAAGCTGCCTGTGCGGCAGTGAACATGTCATCAATTAGATTACAGATCGGCTGAATTTTCTAAGCTGCCTGTGCGGCAGTGAACTGGTGATCAACTAGCATAACCCATAACTTGGCTTTCTAAGCTGCCTGTGCGGCAGTGAACCTTGTAAAACCGCTACACTGGAAGAGTTAGCATTTCTAAGCTGCCTGTGCGGCAGTGAACAGATTTTCAAGTGCATTTTGAGCATTTACGCTATTTCTAAGCTGCCTGTGCGGCAGTGAACATCCCATTTAACAGTATCAGGCGTTGCGCTGTTTTTCTAAGCTGCCTGTGCGGCAGTGAACTCCCTGATAAAAAGATTCGTTTCTTTCATTGTTTTCTAAGCTGCCTGTGCGGCAGTGAACGTCGAAGTAGAGAATAATCAGCCGGGTCATCATTTCTAAGCTGCCTGTGCGGCAGTGAACTGTCTGACGGTGAGCCGTACATCTTCGCATTTTTTCTAAGCTGCCTGTGCGGCAGTGAACTAAATCGGTTAGCAAAATAAAGCTTCACAAGATTTCTAAGCTGCCTGTGCGGCAGTGAACATAACCTCGACGCAGTTGGAAAACAGCCAATATTTCTAAGCTGCCTGTGCGGCAGTGAACCAGGGCACCGCCTTGTCAGTCTGGTCAAATCAGTTTCTAAGCTGCCTGTGCGGCAGTGAACCTAATGGTAATGGAACAAACTACAGTGGTATATTTCTAAGCTGCCTGTGCGGCAGTGAACTCAGATTAAAGAGATATGACACATCAACAGATTTTCTAAGCTGCCTGTGCGGCAGTGAACCGCATGGGCCAATAATAATACCGGGGTAAGCTTTTCTAAGCTGCCTGTGCGGCAGTGAACTTCTCAAAGCGCGGCGCAGTCGATGTTGGCATTTTCTAAGCTGCCTGTGCGGCAGTGAACGAAACATCAGGCCCCCATCAGGGTCTTTTACCTTTCTAAGCTGCCTGTGCGGCAGTGAACCTAGTAAATGAGTCGTATATGCCCAGACTAATTTTCTAAGCTGCCTGTGCGGCAGTGAACCTTCTCAAGAGAGAAAAAAAACAACTATTGATTTTCTAAGCTGCCTGTGCGGCAGTGAACGCGAGGCGGAATAAATTTTCTCCTTTCGGTGCTTTCTAAGCTGCCTGTGCGGCAGTGAACAATGAAAATATCACGAAAAACTGAGTAAGAGTAAGGTATTAACGAGAAAAGCCTTTTTTTACCTTGTTAAAACCACCTATTATTAGGTTGTTGTTTTTAATGGAGTTTTTAAAGAACTTAAAATAAAGGGTCAAAAGACCCTTTATTAACGTTAAAACCAAGGAACAAATACAGGTTGCTTACCCTTTTCTTTCGAGCTTAGTCCATAACATGTAAACAAGTTACCGTTATCCTTTGGCTGCGAACACATTTCACAATGAATAAACAACATAAATTTATGTTGTTGTTCAACGTTTGATGAAGATAAACTTTGCACATTGATGTACGGTAATTTGCTTTCACCAGAACTTTGTTCAATAGATGCTAATAGTTGTGCGCGCATAACCTCCTCCCCGACCCCATGTTTTTGAGATAAAAATGCAACTCGGCGATCGAGTTGTTTTAAACGACGTTGTTGGGATTTTGGATTCACTCGATAAAAACAAGCGTATTCATTCACCTCACTCGGCACAGTTTTGATTGATTTCACATGAACGTAATCATTCAACCGTTGTAGCCACTGGTTAACGTTCGCTTGAATCAATTGGCCTTCACTTTCGGCTACCAACCTGAGCTGATTACCTAATGGAAAGGTTTTATCCCCATACATTGGAAAGCTCAGTCCGAGCTGAGATTGGCTTTCCGCAGTTTTATTTTCCACCAGCAACAAATGGATTTGTTGATAGACTTTTTCCCAAATAAACCCCAGCGATACTTCTGCATCGGGCAACAAGGTAATATCTTGATAATATTTCATATCTTATCCTTATTCGCCAAAGACTCCACCACGAATCAGCATTGCCATAATGTAATGCTGTTGCTCTAAAGCTGGGGTTTGGTCCTTTAACATCCAGCTATCAAGCAGCTTGTAGAAATCCATTTTTTCTTTTGGCTGACGATATGCTGCACCACGGTTGGTTACTGAACCATATGGTTCAACAGCAATGGGACCCACTTTTTCTACCGCTGGATGCCATGTATCGATGGTGCGCAGCGCATTACCAATTTTTTGTGAGTGCATTGCAGCTTGGCCATCCAATTGATATAAGAATTTACTTTTATCGCCTTTACCGCCACCCATGACGAGTTCTTGCGATGGGAACACAGCTTGACCTTCGCCGAGCTTGGCAAAAGCATTAACTTTAAGAAAAATCGCATCGCCTTTTAAGCCCTGCTGAATTAACGCTGCTAACTCAGCCACTTGATGTTTTTCATCAAATGAGCGCAAATCAAATTCGTAACTATTGAAAGTAAACTGTTTATCAGCAGCTTGCACTTCCACGCGTACACTTTCAGCACCCACACGATTGCGCCACAAGAAGCGAGCATTAGCTATATTTTGCGCATAACGCTGAGCCAGTTCAGCAAAGCCAGTTTCTTCTTGATAAGCATTGATTTTTTCAGCAAGGGCCTGCTGATACTCAGGGCTATTACAAGTTGACGGTACATCAAAGCCACCTAATACACGAAGTGAAAAATCCACTTTCAGAGTATCTGTACTGTGGGTTAACGCAGCAGTATCCACGGTTTGTAAGTTTGCTTTCGATACTTCCGCATCAAGTTTTGCCGGATCGCTGGCAATCGCATTTTTAAGGCGATTTGAGATCGTGCCACGAACAGATTTTTCACCCACCATGATCGGTGACCATTGGTTCGATTCCCAATTTCCCGCAAACATCAAGGCATCCGATGGGATTAATTTTGCTTCAAAAGCCAGTACAGACGGTGTTGTTAATTTTTTAGTAGCCATTATTCAATTCCTTTAAATCACATAAAGTCAGGGTCAAAACCGGTTTGATCGGCTTCATCCAGCAAATCAGGTTCAGGTATTTCATTTTGTGTTAATTCAATTTCAGGCACATATCCTTGAGCAACGTACCAAGGGAAATGGTGGTGGTAATGCCAAATACCTCGTTGAATATTTTCCAATCGATGTACACTCAGCCACTCACCTACGGTATAAGCGGTTTCAGCAAAGGTAACGGGCACCGAAGTGTCACGTACATTGGTGACCGCCCCCGGTTGGTAACATTTTGAAATAGCGCAGTAACCACTTGCCACTGGTACTAAATAGCCCGCATAAGGTTTAGGTTGGTAATCCCACTGAGCCTTGGTTTTTCCTTCGCCCTCTTCACTCACCACTTCCCCTTCAATAGGCGTGGCTTTGTAAGATAAGGCCGCAAAATCACACCATGCATCCATTACGGTGGCTTGAGGATCTATCTCCTGTAAGGCAGTAAAGTGATCAGACAAATAATTACGGCGGTCAATCAACGCGAACCCCGGCATTAAACGACGCAATTCCTTGTGTTGATTTTCTTCATCAGTTAATGCCACATAATCTTGCACATGGGTAATTTGCCCACCAGCTAACCGCATGGTCGGGACCATTTTGCGTAGCTTCGCAATCAACTGAGCTTTTTTCTGCTCATCACCTGAAGTAATGCCCTCAAGCTCAATCAATATAGAGACTTGCAGTGACATACGTCCCTCTTCATTAATTGGCGCGGTATTACCTTGTTGAGTCAGAGGGTTACGGGTTAGTGCAAATACATAATCTCCCCAGCCACTTGGCTGACGCGCGTGTACCGCATTCTTGTGGCTGATCACTGCCACACCACCAAGTTTTACATCAATTTTTGACGCTAACTTACGGGACAAGGCGTGAGCAAAGCCCAAAAAGTTGGTGATAGCAGGAAAACCATATGTTAACCCGGCTATGGCGTTAGCATTTTGCACATCGATTTTTTTCAATAAGAGGTAAGACTTCATGCTAGATTCTCCTCTTGCATACTGCCCATTCGTTCAAAGGCGCGAAGCTCATTCAAACAAAGTTTTTTGAAATAGCGTTGCTCCATATCGCCCAGCAGATAACACTCTTTATTTTCCAGTTTACGCAATAGCCAATTAGCAAAATCACTGGCAACTACCTCAAGCCAATCCCCTTTATCGCGTTCCTGTTGAAACACTTCATCAGGATTGTCTATATCCAAAAAAAGTTGATGAGCTCGCTTCATATTGCACTCTTTAGCGCTCGTCCAACCAGCACTATCTGGAATAGTTTGAATTTCTGAGGCGAAATTGAGTAAGCCATCGATTAAAGGTTTGACATAGAAATAGTCACGTTTAAAACGAGTTGTAAAATTGCGGTCTTTTTCGGTTAACCCAGTTAAAAACGCCTTAAACTCTCGCACTAGTTGACTGGTTCTCCAACTAAATTGGCGATTAAATAACGTTTGGCTAGATAGTGGTGGTTTAGTTTGATATTGATAGTTTGGCGGTGCGCAATTTAAAAGGAAACCTTGTCCATGACGTTCACTGTTCAATTGAGAAATATTTTGTGGCTTAGACCCGCCAAACATTTGCACAGCAGTTTCTGGGAAACGCACATCGACTCTTTCATCGTAAATCCCTTTTTTATGGGCATCGCGAATCTCTTTGGATTCACCAAAACGAGACTCTCGAATTTTTCCGTATAATTCATTTGCTAAAGCTGACGAATACAGAGGACACAGTAAATGGTATTCGTCTTCACCATCAAAAATAGGGAAATAAAGCTGCTTGGTTAAGGTATGAGCAGATAACTTTTCATCTCCTAAAGCCTGACTAAGCCCCATTCGCCACTCTTCCAATAATTGGCTATCTTGGGAAAATGCACTTAATGCAGCAACGCTATTTTGTTGCAATTGATCAACTAGAGTTTCCCCATTTACTTCCAATTTCAGTAGTCTGGCGATATCCAAAGCTGCCGCATTGCCAACTGCATCAATTGCAGGGTTGGGCAAATGCTGCGTAACAAGATAACTAGAATCACTCATTTGATAATGATTAATCAGCATACTGCTGGCTTTGGCATCACTGTGCGTAAATTTCGCAGCATGAGTCGCTAAGCTAATTTGTTTGGCTCGCTTAGCCGCATCCGTTAACCACACAACTGGTTCATATGCAGTTTCTATAGGTTCCGCTTTTTCATGGTATTCCGTTTTTGCTGCAGCAAGAACAACGGGATCGTCACTTTTCTCCAGCACTTTATTCAGCGATTTTTGCAAAGGTTCTAACTTTGCTTGTTTGCGCTGGTTAATGTACTCCGCGATTGCGGCACTTAATGTTCCGTCCATTCGCCTTCCTTATTAGTTATTTTGTTGAAACACACCAAGTTGCTCATGCCAAGCCCACTCTATGGTTTGATCTGGTTGTTCAGCTCGAAGCTGGATTTCTCCCAAGCGCTGACTGACCCGACTCAATGACTGCCCAAACTGCTCGGCAAAATACTGGTAAATTTCCATTGGATTTTCCCCAAACCACCACTGACAGCCATCGGCTAACTCTGTTATAACAGAATAAAATCGATGTGATTTGTTCTTATATTCATAGTTTTTTTGAGAGGTATCTAATTGACTCCACTCCAATTGTTCATCTTCGTTACAGCGCAATACAAAAGGTTCTTGTGGTTCTGATTGACGAAATTCCGTTTGTTGAATAAATTCTGCATTCCAAGCTGCATAGTGACCATATTGTTCTGACCACCATCGATTTGCCTCTCGTCCGCTGTGATAAAACTCAGGTTTAGGCATACTTTCTAAGGCAAACCGTAAAGCTCGATGTTCTTGTACCAGAAATGATTGAACGCTAAACGCATTTCCGTTCGCTGATTGAGAATTGCTCAGAAAATCCCGACCACTTTTGTTGTAAATAGGTTCTTTAACGCGAGTGATTGCCGAAACATTATCCAACTCCTCACCCAGTAATTCACTAATGTCGTGGCTGTTTAACGGCAAAGCGGCACTCTCAAAACCAGGGTGACAATACGCAATTTCATGACCTTTTAAGGCTTTGATATTCTTATTTAACACCACTAAATTAGCTTTTTTAGAGACTTTCTGGCGATGACGCTGAATACGCCCAGCGAGCTGAATCAAAGCACGCATCGAGCTTGGCTCTGCAATAGCCCAGTCGTAATCGTGGTCACGCCCCACTTCGACCACAGAGGTTCCCAATACTACAAACACAATGTTCTCTTCCCTTGCGCTATCCAATACGGCTTTGATTTCAGGTTGCAGCCAAAGTTTTTCTGGATTGTGCCTATCTAATAACCGATCCAATTTGTGCTCTTTATAAGAACGCAATGCCAGAGGAAATTGGGAGTGATAAACGCAATAGCAAATACGCACCTTATCCTGCGGCGCTAACTGGGTGAGAGCTTGCACCACTTCAACCATTGGATTGATATTCGCCATGCGCACCACACCTAAAGAGACTTTTTTCCCATTGGGTGAGATCACGGCATGAGCCTGATGCAATCGATGAATTTGCTCATAAATGGTTTGAGCAACTGCTTGATACACACCCATGTCACGAGTTGCTTTATTTGCAGAGTCGTCCACATTAGCATCATTAACTTGAACAATGGTGCCTTTGCGTAATGGCTGATCGATCTGTTTCAGTTTAGCCACTCGTTTATCCACAAATTTACGGTGTACAGCAACAAAATCAGACACATTAGACAGTGGCTCAGTCTGCGTGGTGAATTCATCAATCCAAGCACACCAAATTGGCGTCTGTTTCTGCTCAGAAAATTGAGCCTGGTTAAACTGCTCCCGCCCTGCCTTGTATGCATCAAACAAAGTTTTAATCAGCGATGGTGGCAAGGTCGCCGAAGAAAGCAACACACGCGAACCCAGCATGCCCGCCCAATTGACTAGGCGGCATAACGCTGGCATATCTTCTAAACCGAAATCATCTGGTTCATCCAGCACCAAATCAGAGGTCAATAAACGCAGCATTGGAGCGATTTGTTTGCCCCCACGTTGGCTTTCCGTTGCGGGCATTAAATGATCAATGGTGCTGACTAAAATCGGGGCGCTGACTAACTGTTCCAGTTTAGGGCTAGCACTTAACCAATGTTTTAGGCGTCCATCGTAAATCTGCCCTTCATAGCTAATAAACAACTGTTCGAACCAATCTTCTGCGGATTCACTGCCTTGCTCTTCCTGAGTACTTTTGAGTTCGTGCAATGCTTGTACCGTTTGGGAGCCAATCAATACCGCCAGTTCATCGTCACCTAATTTCAATAGCTCACGATAGGAATCTCCTGTTTGCAGAGTCAAGGTACGCAACCCTAACGCAACCGAGAAACGACACCCTTCGCGCTCATCAGCTAAACCATACATAAAACGGGCATTGGCAATGGTTTTACCGCAACCAGTCGATGCCATATTAACGCCAAAGAATCCTTGACGTTCTGAGGCTTTGGCTATCTCTTTCGCTTTGGCAAAGGCTTTATCTTGCCACTTGTACTTTCCAATTCCTGAACTTTTGGAGAATAAACGGTGCTGAGCAACAGCTGGCAGTGTGGTTTTTAAAGCAGGCAAATTGTGTGCAAAACGCTGCGCATTCACAGCCACACCAATATTGTGTTCATCCAGCTTTTGTTTGGGCGTGGTGCTTTTGTCGTGCGCTGAGTGACGATCAGTGTTCGCAATGGCTTTATAGCTAGGATCTTGCCATGCCGTTTTGCCCTCTCGTAATGAGAGTGAAGAATAATAGTGGTCAGCTAACATTAGTGACAACCGGGCCATATGAGTAACAAAACGCTGCTCAAACCAGGTAATGGAATCCTTGGCTAACAGCGGGTTGTTTTTCATCCGTAGGGCAAGTTTGGCGGCTTTATGCTGCCAAGTGCGGCTTAATAATGGTGTACCGTTTGGAAATGACCAATTGTCTTTAATGGCTTGTGCTGTGTATTGGCTAAGATCCAATGCATTTGGTGAGTTCCAATGGCAGTTAAAACATTGGGTTAGCCATTTATCCATCTCTTCAATATTAACGCCACTATCACGATTGTTGTTTTTCGGTAATCTGTGATGCGATACCACTAACCACGCGATCAATTTAGCAAATGGCGCCAGCTTTCCCTCTGCAAAGGGATTTTGCCAAACGTTAGGTCCGTCTTGAAATACTGATGCCAACATCTGTTTGTTGCATGCTTTAGCCACTGTAGGTTTCGACAGTTGCGCTAGATCAGCTATCCATTCTTGGTCCGTTTTATCACGCACAAAGGCTTCAAACAAACGTAAAGAAATCCATTCATGGCGATATGGTTCTCCTTTGGTTACCGATGATCCTTGGAGCTTTTTTTGAAACAAAGTATTGGCTTTACCAAAGTCGTGAAATAACCCAGCAACTGAGCTAGCTAACACTATCATTTCGTTTAAATACCAGCCCGATTCCCACTCTCGATGCTCTAAGTTAAGTGAAGTACGGTTAACGGCAACCAAGCCTTCCAAGTTAAATTTGGAACGATTCCCCACCACCCATAGTAATTGGCTGCGAGAGCGACTGCGAATCCAATGACAGCTCACCGCAGTACTGCGACTGGCGGTTTGTTTAAGCATTTTTTTCACGGTTTGTAATCCGTCTTCCGTGATCAACGTCTGCCAAGTATTACTTCCAATTCGGTCGGCAAATGCATCTAAAACTCGGCGGGTTTTCTTGAGGGCATTCTTCTCGCATTCCGAAACAAACGTTACCATCATTGCACAAATTCCCCTTCTTCTTCAGGCACATTTAACGCAATAGCTTTTATGGTATTAAACACAAAATCCATTGATTTATGCTCTATAAAGGATTGCAGAACTTGCTGGCGAAATTCTTGCTCAGTCGCATTTTCTTTGGCACACACGAACGCCCATGGCAACACTACTGCATCTTTAATTAAATCGGCCACATCAAAGACCAACGCGCCACGTCTCGTTTTACCGTGCATCACTGCAAAACCATGTGGAATACCAAGCACCCACAAGCAACTTGCGGCTAACCCATAAGCTAAGTAATTACCGTGATTAAGAAAATTATTTGCTAGCGTGGTGGAATCATGTTGACGAGTAAAGTTCTCTAAGCCCGTATTATTGGCAGCGTATTTGTATAAAACTTTAGTTAGCTGTGCTTCGGTGAGGAGCAGTTCAGCGGTTTTAGTAGCGTTATCAGTACGTTCATGAAATGTAATAAGCGCATTTTGAATAACATTATCTTTGAAGATAAACCCTTGATTTTTTAATTCGCGATCTTTCAACCATACTGTTTGTAAATAATCAATACGGGCATTTTGAAATTGCTTGGCAACATCGAGACGTTTTTGATCATCAAACCAAAAGGAAAGCCAGCCTTGCAGGTACTCAGTCGGTCGATATTCACTCTGGGGCGTAAACCATTCGACTTCGGTTGCCATATGAAGAGGTGTGCCGCCTCCGCCACAAAATCCAACTAACACCCCTGCTTGAGAAAGCATCCGCATTGCTGCTTGAGTAATGGATGTGCCATTACCCAGCAGCAATATGGTGGTGTTGGCAATGGGAATGTTGTAGTAGAGATTTTCTTTCTTTGATTCTGTCAGGTAAAGGACTCTCCCATCTTTTTGCATCACCCGACAATATTCCAGGTAATACATGTTGGCACGTTTTGAATGGAGAATGGTTTTTAAATCCGAGGGAGAAAAATCGTCCATCTGAGTTTCTCTATAAGTGAAGCATTTCTGAACATCATAACAGAAACGCCAATCATTTCAGTGCATAAAGTTTCATCTTAGATGGATTTTAAATAATTCGATCACCTAACTACCATTATGAGAAGTACGACGGATGAAACTGCTAACTAATTCAATGTCCATGACACAAATAGATTGGTGTTCGCAATTAATAACGGAATCCTATTATTCCCCATTTGAGTTAACTTAATAAATACTGCGTTAGTAGTTACAACGAGCCTCTAAAATTGGATTTGACGAATGCTGTATTGCTTTTACCCGCTTACCAATTTCACATTCAGAAGAGGACACCGGGTATTGTTTATCCCAGGCTATCATTAATTTTCTCTGGGCAGCGCTTAAGGTGTAACGGGGATATACAGCATCAAAATATAAATGTGTTCTTGCAATACGGCCCCGAGCAGCTTCCGGTGGCTGAACTTTATGATTTTGAATATGCATATCACATGAGCCAAACAGACTTTTAGTTCCAGGCAGGACAGTAAAGTTATAATTCTGACGGGCAGCGTTTACACTTCCAATTGCCGGGAATAAGTTATACAAATCGGCTTGCATGTAACGATACTCTTCGCTGACTTTTGAAGCACAGTTACGCCCTTTAAAAGACTTTCCTTTTGAGTTCACGCATTTTGGATCCCCTTCTCGCCAGGCTTTAAACGTCCGCCCAAAGTTTTCTGCGGCCACTACATGCTCAGCTTCCCACTTGTATTGTCTTTTCAGATATTTAGTTGTAGTAAAACCGTCTGGTAATGTTATTCGCTTATTGGTATCAAACGATGCTCCACAGTAGATGGTTTTCCGAAGGTTACTATCGACATAGATTTTCTGTTGCATCCATCTTTTTGCTTTGGAAAAAGAGTCATTCGTCATATTGCCTGCGGCCATTGTTATACCGGGAATCAGACAACCAACCACGAGCAATGCTCTGATTTTTTTCATAGCTGCTACTTTCATCGTTTGAACCGTAATGTTAACTAATTAATTTTACTCATTATAACTTTGAGAGTTCAGACATCATCATTTTTTCAAGCAATTCTCTGGATTTATAATCACAATCCAATTCATTTATGTATGAACTTTCATGACACAACCATTTTATCGACTCAATTGTTCCTTTGTTATTTAACTTATTTGCTTCACTCTCAGCTTCAAACACTATCCCGCTAAAAAGATAAATCAGGTCAGGAATTTTCGTCGTAATCCGTTTAGCAATTTCAATAACAAGTTCTATATTGGTATCCATAACACATATGCTCAATTATTAGGTCCTGGGAATTATGAGTTGATTTAAGCTGTTGTGCTGGTTGATAAAAGTTGTAGGTAGTGTGAAGATTGTCGTAAATCTGTAATTATATATTAAGCAACTTTTGCCCCTAAGTCTGTTAGAGGCTGAGGTATATGGCCTCTATGCTCATATTTCTCTGATGACAATAACGCTAATCTCTAGTTAAACAATTTGGCTATAGCGTAGAACGAGAAAGAGTTGCCAGATGGCAACCCTTTACAAACAGGTTATTCATTTTGATAAGTTTTTTTAGTGTTTGATTCAAACTTTTTCAACTTAAACCAGATCTTCTTTCGACCATTATTTCTCAAAGTAATTCCTCCAAAACAACACCACTTTCACCATTGGCAATTCTTTGGAGAAGGCTATTAACTTGTGTTTTTTTATTGATTGAAGTTTCTGTATTTTGAATAGCATTAATTTTATTAATTCTATTCTCATTATTAACGATGTGATTAGACATATTATGCCCCTTATAAAATTAAGGTGCACTGAACATAGGTATTATTTTTAGGATAGAGAATTAAGGGAGATTACAGAGAGAAACTTGCTAGGGATGACGCTGGAAACTTTCTTTATATTTTATCTTGAAACAAATCTTTGTCAGAGCAACTACCTTGCCACACATATGACAAGGTAGTTAAAATTCAACTGTAAGACTAAATAGTCGTTACATTTTCAGCCTGAAGACCTTTTGGCCCTTTGCCTACAGTAAAAGAAACCTTATCGCCTTCAACAAGCTTCTTAAAACCATCACCTAAAATGCTTCGGAAATGAACAAATAAATCATCGCCATTTTTTGAGAAATAAAACCGAAACCTTTAGTTTCGTTAAACCACTTTACTGTACCAATTACTTGATTAGACATATTATGCCCCTTATAAAATTAAAATTAAGGTGCACTGAACATAGGTATCATTTTTAGGATAATGAATTAAGGGAGATTACAGAGAGAAACTTGCTAGGAATGACGCTGGAAGACTTTCTTTATACTTTATCTTGAAACAACTCTTTGTCAGAGCAGGATCTACTATACAGACTTATTTAATTAAAGATACCTTTATTTTCAATTTACCCAAACAGCATTACGACGGTTCATTCGGTGAAGCGACTATTAATGTCCTAAAAAAATTAAAGAGCTAAAACGCTTTTGTCCAATTTCGAGTTAGGATATTAAATAACGACTTGTTTTATTACCAAACCACTGCTGTCTCAAAATTCCTCAGATTCTTATTTAGATTAATTCCGTTAGAACTCTGTTTACTGTAACGCTGGCGAGTTTTAATGGATCGCTTGATGGACTTCGAATCTAAGGCCAGCTTCGGATATTTCCGATTGAACTTACTAATTGCCTTCTGAGCATCCAGCATTAAATCTTCATCTTTTTGCTTCCATGCAAGATAGTAGGCACTCATAAGACCTGAACGGCGATCAAGAACATGCTGTTCATATTCTTTCCGGGCATTGTTGAGCTGATATTGTTTTGATAGTTCAGATGGTGTTAGACCCAGCGCCTGTAGTGCCAAATCCATATCATCGAAATCACCAGATTCCATATAAGCATCTCCCCGGTAATTTAAAGCGCCTTCATCACCATACCGGTAAGCCTTCATTGTATCCTTGAATACCTTAGGTAAAACACCCTCTATAGCCCGGTAATATTCACCATCAGCAACTTTGTCTAATGATTTAATAGCTTGTAATACTGTTCCACCAAGAACTGGTCCAGCGGCCTGCTGTGCATAGAAGCTCCAGGTATCTTCCCCTTCCATATCCCGGTTTGGATCACGAATCCACATACCATCCAATGAAATTCTTGGAGATATGCCAGCTCCCCCAGCCCCGTAAATAATTTTATCAGCCATGCCACCGCCGATAACACTGGAAAGATATGACTTAAACTCTGTTTCTGCATCAAATGGCTCGTCATCATCACCAAATAAAGCATTGAACCCATTAGCCATGGAGTAAACAAGACTGAGCGGTAGTGCAGACATACCACCAATCAAAGCCGTCATTCCCAAAGTACCTATAAGCTGCTTACTCGCTTCCACCCTGTCCTCTTTTGTCATTCCCTTGAATGAGTTGTAAGCGTTTCGCATCAGGTAATATGTCATGTTTTGAGAGTACTGTTTAAACTGAGTTGCTACTTTCATAAACGGGGCCTGCATATAACGGGCACGGTTAACGTTTGTATAATCAAAGTGGGCATTCCAGGTTAGATCTTCTGCATATCTGGTTGCCTCTTCGTGCTTCATGCCTCCTTTTCTTGCTAACCGGTAAGCAGCTAATGCCGTTGTTTCCCTGTTATATACTTCTGCAGCATTAAACAATCCGGACATCAAACCGGCAAACTTTTCATACGCCGGGTTATAACTCCAGTTTTGGCCTTCTGCCATCCCGGCCAAATCATGAGCGTTGGTTGAATCAAGCAAGCCACTGTCATACCACTGAGAAAATGCGGCCAACTCATCTATATCCTTTAATTTATTTTTAATGCTTCCTTTTGCCGCGATAAATTCCTTAGTCGCTTTTGCCAATTCAGCACTGGCTTTACCAAAACCAAATTTACTTCCGATCATTGGCAATGCTACAACAAAGTTCTGTGTGGTATTAATCGCCGCTGCTGCAGGAGAAAACCCAAGCATGTATAAAAATCCAAGTGATGTTATTTTCTGAGCTGCTTTAGAATGTGTTGGATTCATTACCCACTGGTGACGTTTTAAAAGTTCATTGGCATAACGTGATGATTGGTTATCCCCACTGTTGCCGGCCACTTTAATTGCATCAGATACATGCTTAGTCAATTCGTCAGAATATTGTAGCCTGGCTAACTGATAAGAGCCTTTCATCATGTTCTCGGCAAGCGCCCTCAAAGCATCATTACTCCAACCTTTAACTTTCTGCCGGTGCATAAATTGTTTTCGCATAGATCGGCTGGGCAGAGATTGCAGATACATCTGATAGATAGTGTCTTTTAACTCACCTTTCTTCAGTTCATTCAGACTGGACTCTTCGACCTTGTTCATTAGATCAGACACAAAGCTTAAGCTGGCACCTTCAATGGCTGGGTTCTTTTCCAGTTTGTAACCGGCTAATACCTGATAGCCACTACTTTCCAGTTTCTTTTTAGCAATCTGCTGATCCTTTTCAGACTCGTACATCCTGAATTGTTTTTCACCATTACGGTCAGTGGTACTAATCCAGTAATCTCCAAACCGGGAAAGCGGGAAATATGGCGCCATCACTTCTTGTAGCTCAAATTGAGCTTTTAACTCGGCTATCCGCTGTTTCTTAATGCGGTTATCTATTTCGGCATGTTGAATCTGCTCTTCAAGCAGATTTTTATATAACTGATGCCGCTGCTGATACTTATCACGCATTTCCCGGTAATGGTGCTGTGCTTCTTTCGGCATTTTATAGAACCGAGCTCTCAGCTCTGCATGCTTTCTCATCCGGCGAGGTTCGCCTTCAAGCATATTCCGGAGCTCTTTTAACTCGGCCATTTGTTCATTGGTTTTATGACTACCTTCATTCACTTTCTCTAAGTGCTGAATGCGCTTTTCCAGTGTTTCCTTGGCCGACTTAAATTCTTTGTCCGGATCCACACCTTCAACCGTTGCCAGGTGAGCAACATCAAACATTTCATCTGCCGCTTTTCGGTTTCTTGCTGCCCACTTCCTGACGAAATTAGCCATTTCGTGCGCATCAAACGCCAACTGATTTCGTTGAGTCAGCATTTTATGGACCGTATCAACATAATTTTTAACCTGAGGAAGCTTATGATTTGCAAGATCAGACAATTGCCGTAAAGTTACAGCACCAAGACCAAGATCACCTTTTATGGCGCCACCAGCTTTAGATTGAACGGCTTTTTTAACTGCCCTTCCTATTGCAGTTGTTACCCCTTCAAATCGCTCTTTAGGCGTGATCTGCTCTAAAGCTTCATCAATCGTCTTCGGTTGGGAGGTTCGGGAGAACTTAATAGTGTTTTTATCAGAGTCCTGAATTTTGACAATATCATCTTTAGTAAGTAGACTTTTATTAGAGCCCTGATGGAAGGTGCGCTCCTTGGGCAATTGTAGCCCTTGCAAACGCAGCCAATCAGGGTTTTTGCTTTTTATATACTCTAATAATCCTTCTCTAATCCAACCGTTATAGTTCTGATTTGACCTACCGTGAACACTAGCTATCCTATTTACAACCATCCGATGGTCTTGCACATTAGCGTGTATGGCTACCACAGCTTTTTTACCTGCTAACGTTGTAGCCTCAACAAGAATGTTTTTACTGCCATCTTTAGAAATAGCCTGGTTTTTCGGTTTAAATATAGCAATAGGATCAGAGAGTAAGTTCGGCAAATCTTCTATGACACTCATATCAAAGTCATGATCTTCCTTCACGCCATTAGTTGCCTTTCTAACAATATCCCTTGAGATATAAATCGGTAAATCAGGCATGCCCACATGTTTAAGAACGTCTGGGGTATCCATCACCTTTACTGGATCTACACGACTTTTTAAAGACTTCATTGCTTTATAAAGCTTGGACTGATAATTATCTAAGTCCTCTTTTGACTGAGAGAACTTAACACTTTGTCCATTGTTATCAGGTCCCTGAGGGCGCGGTTTCGTTTTCCTAACCCTATCCCCTAATGTACGAACAATGTTATACATTTCAGATTGAGTAATATCGGATTCAGAAAGCAATCCGGCTTGTCTTAGAGCTTCTGCTATAACGCCTACAATCCGATCAAGCCATTTATGAACGGCCCCTCTTTCTGACTCTGCCGCTTTGGCAAGAACTTCCTCAGCTTTCTCATGCGGACTTAAATCAGAATAGTTTTTCTCTACATCAGACCAGATATCTTTCATGAAGCGAGAATCTTTACTCTTGCTAACCAGATCCATGATCCGGTTATACTCATGGTCACCGATGACTGACTGCAGACTGTGGTGTACTAAAATTTCATGTCTTAATTTTTGCCGTAGCTGTTTTGGATTAGCAATGTTGTCAGCAACAACAACAACCTCGCCTTTATCGCCGTTGTATAAGGCATGGACAAACTGATCACCAAATTTAGTACCAAGGATGCTTTCCGCTTCCTGCTGAGTTTTAACCACACGTAATTTAACCCCGGCACCGCCTTTGTATTTATTCAGCCATTGATCGGCGGCAAGTTTTGCCGATTTCAATGTCATACCTTTTTCTGGTCTTGAACTGGTAACCGACTCGAGGGAAAAACTGGTTTCAGGTTTATCTATAATGATCGAATCAAGGCTTTCTTTAACATTTTCACTGCCTTGATTTTTTCCCTTTGGATTTTCAAAAGGCTTACTGGTCTTATCCGAATTTAGCCAATCTTTAAACTGTTCGACGGTGGTCTCATTAATATTACCGAGACCTTTCCAACCTTTTGAGTAATTGGACTGATAAGCTTTTTCTGCCGAGTCAATATCATCAAACCCAAGCATGGCCTTATGTTCGTCAAACTTTCCAGTATCCGGATCAACCTGATCAATAACGAATACTTTATCGCTTTCAGGATTTGGACCAATAAAGACATCTACCGGATCATCATCAGCACCGTTAGTTCCCTTGACATACCCGTAATGATTTTTCATTTTAACTGACCATGATTTACCATTAGGGTCACGACCTGATCGGGTGCTGCCTTTAGAATTTTCAATAGCCACGGTCATGCCCTGAATATTGACTGCTCCCTTTTTATAATTACCGGCCTCTTTCTGCCCTTCCGTTGGTGCGGCGTTAGTCTCCTGAGCGGCTTGCTCTACTTTTTCTGTTATCGATGCTGCTTCCTGAGTTTTTTTTTCTAAGGCTTTTGCTCGCAGGTTGTCATTAAGTGCTGCAGTCTTCCCGATAAACTTATTAGCAAGAGTGCGGATACTGTTTGCCATTTGTTTTTTCACTTTAGGCAAATCAGATTCCTGTCCATCCATTTCAAGCACTGTACCGGCACTTTGATCCAATGTTGTGTTTACATTTTTAATGGATTCAGTGATCAGGTTTTCAGCAAACTGTTTAGCTTCAGGAGAGGAGATTTTTTCTTCAAACAAGGCCTGTGCTGATTTACGGCGTTTAACATTTTCAGGCTTATTCGCTTCAATGTCTGCCTGTCTACGGGCTTCATCATGAAAAGCCTGCAGACGCTTCTCGTTGTTCCGAAATTCGTCTAATACTTTTTCATTATCAAAACCTTTTGCCCGTTGAATTTTACGGCGCAGACGCTTACTTAAACCGGTTTTGACTGTGTTGCTACCGAATGCACGTTCGAGCTCCCTCTGTTTTGCATCACGCTTAATGCCTTTAACACGCTCGACTTCGTTATTTCTGGCTTCTTCTTTCGATTTTGCAAATGAACGGGTGACAGGTTGACCGTCTTGCTTCGTGATAACATTAGGGTTTACTTTGGGTTGAGGCTGCCCGGACCGCTCCTGCTCTGCCTGTCGTTGTAATGCCGCTTCTTTTGCTTTCGCTGATCGGGCATCGATGACAGCGTTAGCTGCTTCCTTGTCTTCCGCACGAAATGTATCCTGATATTGTTGAGGCTTTTCAGGTTCAGCATCATCTGGTTTCTGGTTGTTGTATTTATAATCAAATTCAGTTTGTGCTAACCGATCGATGAGCGCTTCATTGCCTTTATCTTCATCCAGAAGGTTTGACTTAACCCTTTCCCGGATCTGGTTGTATTCTTTGTTCCGCTCTTCAATCAGATGATCGAGAGATGACTGCATATCATTTTTTACAAGTTTACTTTCTGGCTGAGTTTCTTTCTTAGCATTGATCGTTTCATCTAATTTTTCTTGCAGAGAGCCAGGCTCTTTAGCTGGTGCTTGTTGAATAGAAAGTTCAGCTTGTGACGATTCCTGATTATCAGCAATCCCCCAATATTTATTATAAATTTCATTGCTGTTTTTCCGAACGACTTCCAACTGTTCCGGTGTCAGGTTTTCATCAGACTCTATCGACGTCAGATATCGGGATAAATCAAGCTTTGCAACACTGGCCCGGCCGTCATCCCTGTCTTCTTTGAGGGCGGCTTTTAATTCGTCAACGGCTTTTGTCAGATCTTCTTTTAACGCTTCTTTATCAGAAGAATTGAAAGGACCGGGCGCAGACTGAACACTTTCATCCGGTGTAGATTCTTTACTATCAATGAATTTTCCCTGACGTTCATACGCTGGAATATCAAGATTATTTGGATCTTCTTTGAAATTACCCTGAATCGGTGTCCTTATCTGGTCTTTTCGTTCATAAGCAGGAATATCCAGGTTTTCGTTGTCAATCTGGACCGGTGGTACCTCTTCGAACGTATTCGCACCGTTTTCAGGAGCTGACTCTTGCTGCGTATTTTCAGAGATATCTTTATGTTCCCCGTCAATCGCATTGTCTTCAGCAGAGGATTTAAACTTACCCCGAACACCACCAACGCCACCGGGTACCGCGCCGGTAAGTGCTCCAATTGCAGCCCCTTCAATAGCATTTTTCGCAACACCTTCAAGCGGATCCCGTTTGGTACCGGCCACATCGTTAATAGATACATTTTGTCCGTAGGTTTGCCCTGCATTTTCGATACCTTCTGAAAGTCCCTCTGTGGCTGCCCCCCTCAGAGTTCCCCGGATAACCCCTTGTCCTGCTTTACCAGCCAATGATTCAAACAAGAGTCTGTCACCGGCACCACCAATAACAGATGCCGCAATAGTAGTCGGATCTAACCCGGTCATTTTACTGGCGTAGTCAGCGGTTTTCTCTTTCGCTAAATTAACCTTTTCAGTGGCGCTAAGGTTGCTGTTATTCGGATCGCCTGAAACTTCACGTAAAGCATTTCTGAAGTATTCAGATTTTTCAGATAAAACCCCTGCATCCATATTCATGACATCATTGCGACTATCCAGCATAGCGCCGCCATGGGAACCAGCAATCATAGGTGCCGCTGTCACCCCTGATTCCAGAATTTGAGCTGTTCTTGCAGCAACCTGACTGGCAATAGCTGTAGATGCACCACGTTTTAGCATGGAAGAAGCAACCATTCTTGTCACACTTCCTGCACCACCGCCAAGAACAAATCCACCAGCTAAAGAGCCAATTCCCTGAGCAAATTTCATTGCCCAAACATCGATATCTCCAGCACCAGATCCTAATTTAATACCGTCTTCATCGTTAATAAGATCCGCATTAATTGCAGCTTTACCATCATCTGTCATTGAATCAACAAGGTAATCAGACCCTGATTGAGCGGCATCTCTCAGACCTTCACCATAGCCGGTTAACTGCTCCGATAATTCACCAATACCGGAAACCATTCCAAGAGCCCCAACACCAACGGATTTTGCGACATCTCCTAAAGAAACATCGTAATCTTTTGCAGATGTTGTCGATTGAGGTGTATTGACAGAAGTCGTTTGTGAGAAGAAAGGTTTTCTCGATTTGTACCAATTATCTAAAGAAGCGTCAGAGAAGTCAGCTTCCCGGTTCATATTGGTTTTAGCATTAACGGTAGCGTTAGGGTTTTCACCTAGCAATTCATTGTCTTGCATTGGTTATTCTCCGGATTACAGACATAAAAAAACCGCCAATAAAGGGCGGATGAAGGTGTTTGAAGTCTTTTAGTGATAAATAAAATAAATCTATAATTTCATATGGTTACCACCACCTTATTGCACTAATTAAGTAAGAAAAACTTAGGATGAAAAATATCACCCATACGAGAAAGAATCGCCAGTTTGATAGCTTTTCACTCATAGTTAGCACTCCCGAATTTCGTCACAAGACCCTTTTTACGCTTTGCTCATGAGTTAATCGCGGTGATTAACGACGCTGAACCAAAAAGCACAATACCGCAGAAGAACAGAAACCAAATCATGATGAATTTCCAGGTTGGTAATTTTCTACTCATAGTTAGAAACTCCAAAATTAGTTTGATATAATTAGTCATAAGTCCTCGTTATCCTTGTAACGTTGGAAACAGAAAACCCCGAAGTGTTAGGCGCACTTCGGGGTTTTTGTTTGGTTGAATTTTAGTTAATAGAAAAGGGAGTCCTGTTTCACGGTTCCCTTACATTAATGGGCGTAGATTACTGAACAGGAATATCGCTGTATGTTGGATTACCTTTAGAATCACGGGTTATCATTGCGTTATTATCGATGATTTCCTGAGCTCGTTTCTCGTCCTCCTGACGTTTCAAGTGCTCGCTGTAATCTGCATACTCATCATTAAGTTGTTTAGCAGACATAGCCTCAACATTTTCACCCTGGCTCTGTAAAAAATCAGCAAACTTAATCTTGTTTGGATCACCATTGGCCCACGCTGGAACGCTTGTTCCCGGTTGTGATTCTACTTCTGAGGTCTTACCCTGTATTTCACCCGAATATAAACGTTTCAGGTTATTTTTCGCTTCTTCGGCTGTCCGGTTAATCTGTTCAACCTGTGTTTTATAGCCTTCTTCACCCAATGAAGCATCAAGCTTACCAATTGCCTGCAACCGCTCTTTTTCAATCTCAGCTGCTTTATCCCGGTATGCCGCCTGATTTTTAGCATCGGCTTGATCTGGTTTAAAGATGGACTTATATGCTTGCGATTTAGAGGCCTGACGCCACATTCCTAATTGAGAGGTAATATCACGCATTGCAGACGCTAAAGGGATCACTTTTACACCGTCATTCTGATCAGTACTTCTGCTATTGCTGATTGGTTTTGGAATCCATTTCCCATCACCGTAGTTAACCAGCGTTGTTAGTACAACTCCGGGCTGATCACCTGGCTGATTAGGATCGATGTCCTTAGCTAAGTGAACCCCGCCCAGTTTCGCATCTTTAATTTTTTTACCTGTTATCGGATCGATCTGACCAATAACACCTCTTACCTGATTTTTATACATCACACCCAAAGCTGAAACGAATTCCGGATCGTTCATGGCGTCTTTATTTTTGATAATCTGTGGTAACTTTTCCTGCAATGTCGTAAATGCGTCATTGATATCCTTTTCCATATAACGCCTTGGGTCGTAAGCACTGCCTTTGATGTATTTATTATTGAAGACTTCGGGGACTTCTTCTGATTTTCCCCACTCTTTCCACCCGGACTGAATCAATGGTAAGTTTTGCTGAATTTCGTTCGCTTTTTTAGCCTGCTCCATCTGATACTTAGAATTGTCAGCACTTGCTTTTGCTGATTCGATCTGAGCATTCCGTAAATTCGCGTTTTGTTCGGCTTGCTTTTTGGCAAGTTCCCGGTCTTCCTGATAAGTACCCCCAGTTCGCTTACCATCTTCACTGACAGTGCCATATTTCCGGTCATAGTCCTCATCGGCTCTTTTGGCTTCTATATCTCGAAGACTCATTTGCTGCTCCATTGATGCCTGACGCAAAGCGTTATTTTCTCTCTGCATCTCCATGCGTTCGTCAGTTAACTTGTTCTGACGTTCCCGGGAGTAATGGCGATCCATTAAATCATAACCGCGCAAAGCACCATCCATAAAACCGCGTGTATCTAATCCCATTACGGATACCTCTAAAATAGTTCACCAATAACGTAACCGGCACCTGCACCAGCGAGCGCACCCCATGGACCAAAAGAGGCACCGATAGCAGCGCCACTCCCAACAGAGCTCATGGTCTGCTGCTTTTCAGCCTGCTTAAGCTGCTCATTATTATTTTCACGCTGGGTTTCTCTAACCGCAGCATCCCTCAGTCCTTTCATGGCACTTCTTTTGGTATCGCCAGCAAGACTCAATAAACTGTATGACATGACTGTCTCCTAACTTGAGGAAGAAGTTGCGGCGGATTTAAGGGCATAGCCTGCCCCGGAAAGAACCCCCATAGAACGCTCTTTCTCATAATCACGCAGGTTGTTTTTCGTCGCGGCATTGGATAAAGCAAGCTTTGCTTTCTGACTGGAATCGACTGTACCACTCAAACCATAACGCCCCATTTTTGCCGATTCGGATTCCTGCGCCGCATCAAGAGAACTCGCGGCATTTTCATCCGCCCGGTCAAGCTGCTCATTTAACAGCTCACCAGATTGCGTTTTCTCTAAAAGCTGCTTTTGAACCGGGTAAAACCGGTTATACCAATCGTTATATTGTTGTCTGGTCAATGACGCATAAGTATCAGAAGCTACCCCCATTATCGCCCTCCAAAGTATGTGTTTGATTGTGGGTTATATTCTTTATTGGATGAAAGTGAATATGAGCTGTAGCCATCTGAGCCATAACTTGAAAGTCCGGTGCCGCTTGATTTCAAAGAATTCTGGTAACTACTCAGGCCTGCCCCGGCAACCGCTCCCGCAAGCTGCTGATTAGACGCTCTCTTGTTAAAATCGTCCTGCGCATCACTTGCGGCCTTGCTCGCACTCATATTGGCCACATCACTTAATCCAGATAAGGCGTCTCCTTTCTCACCCATCCCCATTGCCGTTACGTCCTGTAATCCGGCAATGTATTTATCCTGCTCAGACGACTGAGCCCGGTCTACTGTGTCCGCCTGATTCTCTGCCTGATCGGTAACAGTATCGGCCATATTTTCCTGAAACTTCCCGCTGTTCGGGTTTATTCCCGATGCCGCCATATTGTCAGCCAGTTGATCTCTTGTATCGCTGTAAGCTGAGTTGTAATTCACATCCACATCAGACTTAGCGTTAGCCATATTAGAATCACTGTTATAATTCCCGACACGCTCAATAAAGTTATCCTCATACTGGGATAGCTCATTGGTGTAGAGATTCCATTCTTTCTGAGCGACATCTGCTGCCGCCTTTTCATACGATGTTTCTTTCTGCTCGCTGCTACCGCCGCCGCCCATATATCACCTCAAAACCGTTTAACCCAATGTTGAATTCTGTTATTGCCGCTGTCCTTAGAAAAACCTTTACGGATAAGAAATCTTTCCAGCTTCTTAACTACGGTATAGAGCTCAACCCCAACAGCCCCGATATCACCGGCAAGATGAAAAATATCGTTCATATAGCAGGGAAGCGCCGTGGTTCCCCATGAGTACGCAAACATGATATTTACCCATGATGAGCCATCCTTGACTATCGGCTGAAGGACAATAAAACCACCGTCACACAGAAATAAAAAAGCCCTGTCATCTAACAGGGCCATATCCACTTCATCCGCAAAATTATGCTTATTTTTTTCATCCGTACGCCTAAGAACCGGAAGCACTCGCAACCGGTGTTTCTGATAACTCGCAAACGCAAACCTCATTACCAAATCCCTAATTTAACCCTTAGAACACCATTAGCCACAACCTGCAACAAACCGTCTTCAATAAGTAAATACGTGCTGCTATCTCCGGACTTCAGGTACAGGGTTTTCGTCCTAATTAACCCGTTGGTATCAATGTGAGTGGCATAGCCACTAAAATCACCAGAGCCGAACCCCGCCTCGGCCCCTTTGATGGTTCCGCCAGTGATCACCGGTGAGCTAATTTCCGCCCCGGCACTAACCTTATCTGCGGTAATGTCCTGCGCTTCAAGCGTTTCCACGACCGCATCCTGAATAAACGCCTTGGGGATTGTGACTGCACCGTTATTGACTGCAAGCAGTGGAGTCAGAGAATCTTCAGTGTTCGGGTCAAAGACGAAGACCTGACTTGCTGAGATAGCCACCTGACTGGTTCCATCGTCGGCTGCAAGAATGCCAATCCCTGCCGTGATGTTTCCTGCGGTCGCTTTCTCGGCCCACATGGATTTGAATGCCTGACTTCCATCATCGTTTATTGTGGCTACCGTCTGCGATAATGTTTCAAGACTGCTTTTGTTATCACCGATTGATGATTCAAGTTCGGTAAACTTTGTCGAACTAGCACTTTTGTTATCGGTTACTGTTTTAGACAACGATTCGATACTGCTCTTATTCGCGCCAATGGATGACGTCAGAGAATCAATACGGGTCGCTGTTGATGACTCATTATCAGTGACCGTTTTTGACAACGATTCAATACTGCTCTTATTCGTGCCAATGGATGAAGTCAGAGAATCAATACGTGTCGCTGTTGATGACTCATTATCAGTGACCGTTTTTGACAACGATTCAACGCTACTTTGATTCTTTTCGACCGATGAGGAAAGATCCGACAGGCTATCACTTAAATTTTGGTCGGCTTCCTGAAGCGTACTTTTTTGCTCGTTAATCTTTTGCGTTAACGACTGCTCGGTGCCTGACAGGTTACTATTGAGCGTTTTTATTAGCTCTGAATTTTCAAGCTGAGTGCCAAGATCATCAACAATATCTGAAATATCGTCATTAGTTTTCCCCAGGGTTCCCAACGTTGCATTGTATGGACCTGCTTTATCTGCCGTATTGATGTGACGGATCCAGTAGTAATACTGGCTGCCGGTTGCGACCATATCACCAAACACCGTTGCAGGTGTCGTCGCAATTAAGACCGCATCAGAAAACGTTTCACCAGTTGCCCGCCATATTTCAGTATGAGAATGTCCGTTATACGTTGGCGCATCCCACTTGATGGAAATAGAACTAAATGCGCCTGAAACTTCTAAGCCGGTTGGTACTGTTGGGGTATCAATCGCCTGATTGCTGCTATTACCTGAAGAGCCAGAGCTAACCGAAGTCTGGGTAAACTTCTGAATGGTGTAAGTCCCGGTACCACTCTTTTTTATTTGAGTTATACCGGACGATGCCAAATCCCGAAGCGTAACGGCTCGGTCTAATTGATTCCCCCTCTGCCCGGTAAGCAGCTCAATGTTTTCCTGTACAGCCTGATTATCTCTTCCCGCCCGGAATGCCGTTTTTGCCATTTAAACCAGCTCCTGCATATTACTGCCGACCAGTATCCGATCCACGCCAGATGTACCGGTTATTTTTACTTTCCATCTGGCTGCTCTCACTGCCGGAAGACGAAAAGACTGATTGGTCAGGCTACCCTCTGCAATGGTGATAATGTCGCTGTTATCCGCAATGATAGTCACACTCAACTTTTCAGGCTCATCAGCATGTATCCGGGCGGATGACAGCGAAGTATTAATGGTCAGAAGAAATTCTTTACTCTGCCATTCAAAGGCGTTGAGCTCGTCGCCTTTTCGCCATTCATAGACTGTTTTTCCATCAGCGATATAAAGCCGGTCACTTTCCAGATCATTAAACGAGCATTGCCACTGGTCGCTGATGTAGACAATATCTTGTGATGTCGGATCGAATATAAAAGCGTTGCCTTCGGCCTGAGCCACATATTTACCTTCAACGGCAACAGCTTTGATGCTTTCCGGTTTTAACGCCTGCCACTGCACTCTTGTGATAAGTTGGTCTGTCGCATTGACTGCCCCGTCACTGCTTACCACTATCAGACCATCCGGAGAGGCATAAAATACCATGCCATTAAGAACCACCATGGACTGGGCGCTCACACAGGCTTGCTCAACATTCAGCTTCGTTCCGGTAATCGAACCCGGACTCACACCACTAAACAGATAGGGATATCCTTTAGTCGCTGCTACTAATGAATTACCGATCGAGGCAATACTGACAATCTCATGTTCTGTGGTTAACCGGTAAGAAGAAGGCCATGCATACGGAAGATACGCTTCGGAAAACATCACTTCGTTACCGGCAAATCCTGCCGCAATGCCGTTTGCCATCATGCAAAGCCCTGACATATCTGAATCAGGTACATCGTAATCATAAGTTTCAAGAGTGGCGCCGGACACATTCTTTTCAGAATCGATATACTCTTCCTGCGAAATAGGCAGCTCCGCAACCAGGATATAGTCGCTTTCACTGGATGAAGTAACAGATCGGTAAAGACGGGTATGAGTAATGTTGTGTGTATTAGCGCCTGGCTGCACTAAATCAATGGTGACCGTTGAACCCGGCTTTTCGATAACAACGGTATCTGATGGGTCGCCCGGAGCCCCTTCTTCACCAAACCGGGTCACATACGTTTGAATGTAAACCCTGTCTTCATCGTCATAACTGTCCAGCTCGCCCTCTTCCGGATCATCTCCCGTCGAAGTATCGATGTTAGTCACAACCGGTGCTGATTCTGGAGCAGGCACACCAAGATCGTAAGATGCTGCCGGACCATAACCATTGCTGCCTAACGCAATATCCTGAGCGGTCACTTTGGGCTTATCTTCCCCGGTCCAGTAAATACGGTCGTAAGGATCCTGGGCGATTGGGCTTTTTATGGCATCCGTCAGAACATTCCAGTACAGCCATTTATCATTGTATTTAAAAATGGTGGTCGGCTCTTCCGGCATCGAAAAAGACAACAAGTTTGTGTTAGTCGGTGCAATAACACCCCGATCAAATTGGCAATCTTTGGCGATTGTCGCGGATTCATTAGAAAGCAAATGAGGTTTAAGAAGTGGCGTTTCGCCCTTCATAAGAGGAATATCGATTAGCATAATAACAACTCAAATTTGGGGAAAGTGATGAATAAATGCCTTGGTATCACTATCATCGGTGTTGGCGAGGTTCCAGTTCGACTGGCCACTTAAGAGAATATTAAGGTTTTCCTGACTGAGCGCCTCTGGCTCAAAATAATGCCCAACGAGACCTTTTTCTTTGTCCGTCAGTTTCACCAGCGTTTTCTTTGTCTCTGTGTCAACCAGAAACGTGTGAACCATCCCGTTCTCGAGTTGATTTGTGTATTTAACCAGTTTCATTGTACTAATAGCCTGTCACATCGATGATTGCGATTTTGCATTCCTTGCCGGAATACGAATAAGAGGGGTAACTCTGGCCGCTGCTGTACGTTTCATTGGATTGTGATGAGTAATATTCCACATTACTTGTCTGAATCCCACCGCTCACATAGTTAACACCACTGGTGACACCGATGTATAAATGAAAGATGATATTGGGTCCCATCACCGCCGTATACGCACTTGTCAATGTCCCTGATGAAGAGATGATGACCGCCGCATAGATCCTTGACGTATCAAAGGTAAAAGAAGACAGTCCCGTTTTTATGCCAACGATGTTAAGCGGCAACTGCACCGAGTTATAAACACACTCCCCGGCGGCGTTGTAGACTTCCAGTCCGGCCCCCGAATCTTCGGGCGTTGGATTATTTTTAAAAATATAAACGGTAAAGGCTCTTGCTGCTGTTCCATTAGTTCCGAGCCGGATAACGGTACTGCTTCTGAAAATCAAAAAAACCGGCACACCAGAGCGGATGGCGATGATTTCACCAGAGCTGACAGAAATATCCACATAGCGATATTTGCTTTGCACGTTAACAGAGGTTGTCACGGTTAACTTGCGGCTTAAAACAAAGCTCTTGTAGACACCATCAATTAAGTAATTCCCGCTGTCATTGAAAGCCTGAAAATACCCTGACACGCTCAATACACTCCGACAAAAAAAGTGACGGCAGGCAACGTATAAGGCGCACTCCCCTTTGAATTTCTGGACCATGAAACGGTCGTACCTGAAAACGTACACTTAGGAACAAAGATAGCATTGACGACCTGAGTCCCTAAAAACACTCCGGTTGTTCCTCCTGATACCTGAGGGATAACGAAAGGGATACCCTGATCTAACCCCACAACCGTCACCGCCCCTGATACAGAATTAGCAGGGACAGTAAAAGAACCTATTTGCCGACCAATCAACGAAGAGGTATCAAGTATCTTTAACCCACTAGAAGTAAAAACCTGTAATCCCGCTGGCAATTTATCGACTCCTTATCTCAGTGGTATTTCTTTAGGCGGTGTACTTACTTGCTGATCTGCCTGGACCTTCCCGGTTAATGAAAGCGTAAAAGCCTGATAATGAGAGTTCGCTTTTTCCAGTTCTGTCGAATCCTGACCATCCTTGGAATAAGCCCGATACATCATAAAATCGAATACCATAACTTCGTAAATTTGCTTTAACGGGAAATCATCTGCGATATCGAGAGCGCTTATTTCTTCTGAAAAATCATACTCAATGTTTGCCGACTTATTGGGAGATGGATAAATAAAAAAAGCCGTATCTTCTTTATGATTTCTTGTCCATCGTTCAGGGTATTCATCGGTCTTTTTTCGCCAGTTAGGTAAAATCGCATTCAATTCTTCCAAATCAATGTACGCCAGCGAATAACCATCAAAATGATTTACATTGAGTAGCTTATACGCAGATTCCGGGAGTGAAATTTTATATTCTCCGGCAGCAACGTTTTGCTCAATAGTTTTTCTTGTTAAGTCTGGTCGAATAAGAAGTATGGACGAAATAGCATCATTAAAATAACTTAAATGATCCGACTTTGACCAACGTACAAAATTTTCATCGATGAGCTCCCGGGCTACCCGGTTAATCAAATCTGATACTTTAGTCATTTAGAAAAAACTCCGGTTTCTTTTTCTTGGTGAAAAAGGTTGATGAGGGAATGAATTCAAACGCCAGCGTTTTACCTTACGCATCCCTTCAATGTACTCACGCTCATAGTATTGATGAAGATCCCCATTTTCATGACCGGCTACGGTGTAAAGCTTTGACGCCGCCCCATAACAGATAAATTCAGCATACTGGTTGTAGAGAGATTCTGGCAGTTCGTTAACAGCTCGTTCAGGCTTGACAGACGCCATTATCGATATACTGCGGTACGCCTTTTCAATCGCAATGCTTCCTTTGTCCGGCATGGTGTAATCACTGCTTTCATACAGGGTTTCTTCATCACCCGTTACCAGCACAACATTGGCAAATTCCATCTTGTCCTGACGGTTACCAGACGCCGCCCACAGACTTGGAATATCAAACGTCTGAACGTCACTTTCTGAGCTGACCGTTTCAGTGATGATAAAAATATTTGTATCTTCACAAAACCGCCGGGCGGCTTTAACAACTTCCCGCTTCATGATTTCATTCATGATATTAGGGATCATTGTTCTTAATTCCGGTAAGAACTGATTAACGGATACCATGTCCAAGGATTAATCCTCCACTGGCTCAGAAGGCATTTCCCGAAGGAAGTCACGAATTTTTACTTTGTATTCCTGTGCGCTTTCCTGTGAATCTTTCGTCGGAGCGTTCTCAATGTCTCCACTTTCCAGCAATGTTTTGATTTTTGAAATGGTCATTTTGTTAAGGTCGTATTCTTTCCCGCCAACGGTAACCGTCATATCACGCGCCAGCTTTTCTGCTTCCAGAGCCGCTTCCTGTTCTTTCGCCTTCGCTTCGGCTTCCGCCATTTTTTCAGCCTGATTTTTTTTGAAATCTTCAAGCTGTGATTCCTCTATAAATACATCGGGAAATTTCAGAAGATTTGCGGCCATTGGCTCAGGAACTGGTACCGGATGATATTGCCGGAAAGTCTGACGATTTACCGTCTTGAATTTTTTGGGTCCAATATAAACAATCGAAACATTTCCATTATTTGCCCCCACATAATCGAAATTTGGCATATAAACTCCTTAAACAAAAAAAGGCGTTAAACAACGCCCTTATTAATAGGTTAATTTGTGAATGGATTAATAACCGGTAGCGAGGTATTCAGGGTTTACATTTAGTGTACCCGTCGCTGCTGCGCCTCTAATGGTTACGGTTATAATTGATTTTTCTTCTGTGTAGTGGTCACATGCAATTGTCTGACTGTATTCCCCGGACAGGTCAAGGTCGGACGCAAGCGTCGTATCACCGATTCTGATATCAGCGACTACATTATCCCCTAATCCCGACGTTGAAATACGCAGAGCCTGAATATCAATCCCAACAGGAATTTCAACCATTTCCACAACATCATTAATTGCTGCCGCTGCGAGCGTTACTTGTGTTTTTGCTAATGATAAATTACCGTGAGTTCCGACATAAATAGCATCATGCATGGACGGCGCTTTAATTTTTGCCATTGTCTTTTTACTCCGAAATAAGGCGGACAATGCCGCCAGTTATGACTTAATTAGCGACACTGATTGCAGTATCAAGAACCATGACGCCATGATCATTAACCCGGCCTGATTTATCAGCCAACCGGATTTTTTTCATGCCCTTCATCCAGGCAATCGTAATTTCTTTGCGGTTTCCGGCGTCCGCTGGTTCCTCATGGATAGAGAATTGCTGGCCGTTCTGAGTTTTACCCCATGCTGACGCCAGTGCCTGACCACCAACAAGGAACGCCCGGTCAATACGAGCGGCGGCGGTGACCTCACCGATAGTGGCCGTATTATCATTAGCACAGACTTTAACAGTAGCACCAGTATCAAACCGGATAGGCATACCACCGTATTTGCGAACCAGAATATTACCCCACATGGCCGTTTCGCCCCGGAAGACAGGATGATTGAATCCACGGCTGCGTGACATAGCGTTGGCGGTGATCTGCTGCCAATCCTTGTATGTTGTGGTCTGCTTCCAGTCATTCCACTGACGAGGGGTGACATTAAGCAGATAAAACGGTTCGTTACCGGCATCCATGTCTTCTTTGTAGCGAATTGGCTGGATAGGATTTGCCATTTCTTCAATAGCAAGACCAAGGTCATCAACCTTTTCCAGAGTGAATAAATCCGAAGAATCAAGAGCTTCAAATTTAGTCGCATCACCACCAAAGAAGTGACGGTCATAGGTCGGTGGCAAAACATCATTGACCATGAGTTCCGCATATTCATCATGGTTAGCAAGAGGCAGGATGGTATCGGAAGCCATATAGCCGCCGCGAGCTCCACAGAAATGCACCGTTGCGATTTGGTCATCTAAATCGTTGAAATACGTTCCAAGCATGGTTCTTGCTGTTTTCTGCAAGTCATGAACAGTACGCTGTTGTGACATTTTTCCACCGGCATCCACCTGATGACGTCCCTGATCAATGCTCAGTTCAAAACTTGACAAGTCCAGTGATTCACCGCGACCAGCAATTTTACGATCGCCCATCGTTGGCCGTTTTGATAATTTGTGAACAACCTGCATATCCACCGTATCACCCGCTGATTTTTGCAAATCCGTTAAGCGGACAATAGGCGCGTGTTCAGAAGTTTGCCGGTTAAGGCGCTTGTCTTTCATGGCCGCTTTCGGCGCCGCTTCTGTCATCATATTGACAAGCGAGCGATTTCGGCTTGTAGCAGTAAGGAGCGCAACCTGCTGGATCTTACGCGCCTGTGCTTTCGTAATTGTTGTCATTAAAATTCTCCAAACAAAAAAAGCCCGGCACAATGGCCGGGCTCCGTTAGAGGCGTCTACACGCCGTTATTAAATACCCAATTCAGCAAGTGCGGCTTCGACCTGATCGTCGCTCATTCCTGAGAATAAACTTTCGATTTCACCTGCATTTCCGGAAGCAATAATTTCTTCTCTGGTTTTCTGGTGTCCGGCAGTCTGCCCCACTTCTGACGGTGAGACCGGAAGAGAATCTTCGAGCTTTTCCTCTTCCTGCTTAGCTTTTGACTGAACGGATTTTGCCTTGTCGTCCGATGCTAAGGCGGATTGCCCTTTCACTACTTCAACCACTTTGGCAAACCGTTCAGTTAGTGGCTTGTTGCGCCACTCAGGATCTTTCATTAGCTGGTCATCGACCTGGAGTGCTTTTTCCCATTGTTCTCCGCCAGCCTTTTGCCAGGCACTGAGATCGCTATTCTCCGCAATGGCATCACCAACGGGATTTGACGGCTCTTGTTGTACTTCTGGCTGTTTTACACCTGCTGATTCGAACTTATCAACTTTGGCGCTTAGGTAGCGAATTACCTGACCGATGTCCGGATAGTCTTCTGCAAGACTCTCTAACTGTTCCTCTGTCAGTTTTAGGTTTTCAGGTAAGTCTTTCGGCTCAACCCCCATGCCTTCAAGTTGCTTATTACGTATTTCGAGTAACCGTTTGTCCTGCTCATATTCAGATTGCTGAGCTTTGAGCTCTTCAAGCTGTTTTTGCAGTTCTTTATTGGCTTCTCTTTCCCGCTCTAAGACATCGAAAGGAATGGTGTTTTCACCATCTTTTGCCAGTATTACCGGCTCTGACGGTTTGCCTTCATCCTCTGCTGATCCTTCTCCATCCGAAGACGCCGAACCTTCGGGATTATCGACTGCTGGATTTTCATCAGTTTTGGTTTCTACCTGTTGCACTGCTGGATTATTTTCTGGGTCAATTTCTGATTTATCATCAACCACCTGAAGATCGTCACCTTCAAGATTTGCCAGTAATTCTTCCAGTTCTTCCGGAGATTCTTCTCCGGTAAGATTGTCTAAGTCTTCTATACCCACTTTGAATATCTCCTGTTATGTAGACGTGTCGCTGTCTGTGCGCTCGATGCCTCTCTTAGAAAGGCATCTGACTCACTGACGGCTTACTCCAAAATTTATATACGTTGTTTCTTATAGGGCTATGGCATCAATCTGATTCTGTAAGCTCTGCTCAAACTGGGTACGCATTACCCCCATTTCCTGAGTTAGCTGCTCCATCTGTTTCAAAATCATGGCGGTCTCGGCCTGAGTCTTCGCGTCATCATATTGCTGACCGTTAGCATCCGCTTTAACCCGCTCAGCTTCCCCTTCTAATTTGGCAACTTTTGCGGCCATTTCCCGCATGGCCAGTTGCATCTGCTCTTGTTCCTGCTGCGCTTTGGCCTGTGCTGCCTGTTGCTCTTCCGGTGTCATATCATCCGGATCTTTCGGAATGTTCAGAGAACTGCGGACCCTTTCCATGAATTCTTGTTTATTCGGAATATCCGATAATTCAACGACCAGATCGATAACAGCGGCCTGAACCTGTGGTGGCAATTGAGCGGAAAGTTTCAGCATCCTGTCGGCTAACTGTGCTTTATAAGTTGCGGTTTGTTGGATAGGTGCCAGAGCAATATGAGCCCGTAACCGGCTGATATCATTACTCAGCCCTTCTTCTGTTTCCTCATTTATGGTGATTGTCTTACGTTTGTATTTTTCTTTTCTGTTTATGACAATCGTTTTATTTCTATGGGCCTTCATATCTTCAAGAATGTAGCCAAGAAGCAATTCACCAACGAGCTGACAGCCTAACCGGTAATTATCATTAATCTCGGCCAGAGTCGTCGCGCCCTGCTCAACGAGGTTTGCTATTGCAACGCCGGAATCCGCGCCGCCTTCCTGACCTAAGAAAGCCGAATAGATCCCCATTGTGTCCTGAATCAGTTTCATGGACTCCTGCATCACCGTAAATTGCTGAGCGGCAACATTAAAATCCTGCTGAACCTGTATGGCTTCAGAGATAGTTTTCTTATTTCTTCTGTCCGGATTTAAGGGGATATAACCATCTGGCCGTTCTACTTCTTCAATCAGCTGATCACGGCTAAGGTTCGTGGCATCTTCATCAGCAATGATGCGTTTTGCCTGTAGCAGCCAGGTTAATTTAATCCGGCGCAGGTTTACTTCGTTCTGTGCGGGGATAGCTCTTGCAATCAGTCCGTAGGGCGAACCATCCGACACTTTGCGATAACCAAAAAATGGGACAACGGGGTACATTCCATGCGGCGCGTCACATTCTCTTTCACCTAAATGATATGGGCCGGCGAACCACGTTTCCGTGATGTAACTAATCTGAGCCTGTGCAAGGTTTGCTTTCCCTAAAGCAAGGGCCACCTGATGGGGCACTGATTCATTTTTATATTCAATGATGCGGCCATTCTGGAACTTTAATACATTGATTATTTTATATTTTCTTAAATAAACGATTTGAAGCTTTATCCGTCGTCTGTCTTTGCTAAGATACTCGATTTCTTTTTCAGACCATGCCCGGTGAGCTTCCCAGGCATTCATTAAATCCGGATCGCCACCTTCCACTATATCGGTATTCACAAACCCATCAAAATCATTAACAGCCCAGTCAATTATGTTGACCTTCTTGCTAAACATGGATTTCAGCTCATCTATATCAATCCAGCGGTCACGTATCACCCACTTACAATCTGACCAGTCTTTCTCTCTGGCAAACCAGTCCCAGTAAATCTCGTCACGGGGAATGTTTTTAATTTTGTATTTTGAACCAAAGGGATTAGGATTTCGGTAGACTTCAACGAATCCAACACCTGATTTTATCTGGTTTGCGTAGGCATCTGACCGGGCAGAATCCAGACGCCCTAATCTTGCCGCATCAGAAAATTCACTGTTAACGGCCTCGGCTAACATTTCCATCTCATCGTCTGGATCGTCAGACTCAACTAACAAATCGGTACGGGTCTTTGCTTCCATACCTAATACACCATCAATAGCCGGCGCGATAAGGTTGTGCATCGTCAATGGCTGGCCACGATCATTCAGAACGGCAACCACCTCTGAACTGAGTTGGTCACCATCGTAATAGGCATCAGCGGCTCTCGCTGATGTCCGCCAATCTGGTTGAGCATCGATATCAGAAATCCGGTCAAGTAGATCTTCGCAATTAAATTTTTTCTTCTTGAGTTCAGTCATCATTAACGTGTCATCCAGTGTCGTTTTTCACGGGGCTTGTCTTCTTTCTTAATGCGTACTGGCATTCTTGCTCGCATTTCCTGTGCAATCATGTAGCTCATCAGTTGATCATCAAAGCATCCTTCCTGAGCGTTCATGCTGCCTTTCTTGTCGTAAACATACGTGTGTATCTCGCTTGCGGTTCCAACCCAGCGGACACCTGAAATACCATTTTTAAGCAGGGTCTTAAATCCTTCGGTAAGAATGGGTTTGGAATGTCTGGTTGTCAGCCAGCCAAGTTTCACCGTCTCGTCTTCATCTTCCCGATCAATATACTGCTCTGCATAAATGCGGTTACCTGGATAAATGTCTTTGAGTTTGAGAATGAACGCATGACCATGGTTATTTCGCTCCGGCCCGATGTAAGCCTTGTTGTACCATTTCCCGATGTGAGCGGTTAAATGTGCCAATAGTTCTACGTCGATATGACCGAACCAGTGAGCAACCTGTTCGCCGGTTGATTTCTTCACGATGTCAATACTTGACCGGTCACCATGCTCCAACCCTTCAGCAATATCAACGCCGATAGCATAATCCTCATCGTCATCCGGCAATTCCCAGACAAGCAGCATGTTATGAAGCGTTCTTTGTCCCTGCTCATCCAGTTTATCCGGCTTAGACATTTTGGTTTTAGCGCCGGTAATGGGCTCTATGTCATACACAATTAAGGGTGCTTCACATTCCGATTCCGCATTCATCGCATCAATGGCGTTAAATACCCGTCGACCCGAAACAAGAAAGGCTTCCAATGGTGTTGAGGGGAATTCCTGTTTCATCTCTTCCCCCTGATCCGCTTCTTTGAGCACATACCATTGCTTCTGCTCGTCCGAAAGCGTCATGTCCATAGCTTTCTCAACCGCCTCAAAATATTCCTTCTGCAGCTTACTGAGTATCAATCCTCGATTAGGAACCGGTGCGCGATACTTTGGATCCTGCCACCAAGCAAAGAAGTGAAACTTCCATTCAAGCTTTGCTAACTCTGCCTGGCTCCGTGACAGCTCCATTGATCGCATGGACATACTGTGAAAATCACCGCCGACACCTTCTGCAGTAGACTCAATGAAAGCAATACATCCTTCATGAATCGCATTAAGCGTACCGGTACGCACTTCCTTTGCTTTCTCCGGGTATTTGGCGCATATCTTTCCATGCTCAGAGATATGTAACCGTTGAACCGTCCCGGAACGAAACGAAGTAGCAACCTGAATGCTCGAACCATGCTCAAAAAAAATCGCGCCTCCGGTTGAACCTGAACGACGCGACTTAATATTGAATTTTGTTTTTAGCCAGGGCGGCAAATTATCAAAGGGGATCTCTATCTTGGTCCTGAATATCTCCCCGGCCGCATTCTTATCCTGGGCAATGATCCCACACTTCAAATTCTCATTGAACAGCGCCTCATCAAGCAGGTAAATATCAATGGCGGTAGAGAATCCCAACTGCCGGGCTTTTAGAATGATGTTGAGATACCACATCATCTGAAACAGTAGCTTTTGCGCTGGCCTTAAACGAAAACGAACAAGTTCCCCCTGCTCGTTCTCTATCATGTACAGATTATCCAGTCGCCACCACTTATCAGACAATCTGGACTCAATATACGCGATACCATCCAATTCATTATCAGTCATAAGTAAAGCCCTGCCTTTCGCAGAGCGGTTGATATTATTGAATTATTTTAGATTTGATTTCTTCTGCCATTCCTTTCTGTCCTGAGCTGTACCCAAAGCTGTTTAAATGGGTACCGTCTGTAGTGGCATTAAGAAATTTCCAGATAGAGGTTTCGCTTAAAGGATATTCGAGCTCATAGGTAGGATTTGGGTCCACATATTCATCGGTGGACATGATATAAAGATTTTCCCTTATGAGCTCATTCACCCGGCCCCGTCTTGAGCTTTTATCGCCCCATCCATTGCGAGGTGTCTGGTTTTCTACTGTGGCCCAATCATCCGTTGAATTCGTTTTCGGGTTACAGACCATCTGGTAAACGGGAACGCCTACCGCTTCTTTTATTTGATGATTTACCTGTACTGCAAATTGGAAGTCCAGATAACACCGCCTTACCTCTGAGCTTAGAGTATTACCATCATCATCTTTAAGTGAGCCAAGGTATTGCCAGGTACAACTACCGTCAACGACAACCGGATGCTCTCCATTTTCAATATCACCTAATGATTCAGGCTGACTGCTCGCTGTTGTCCCAGGACGAATACAAATCCATACCCGGTTATCAAAGGTTTTTGTATCAAGATATTCGTAAGCTGTACTACTGCTTCTGCCAGACAGTGTGTCCGTATCGGCTGAGATATCATTACTGATGTTTGAGTTGATAACGTGAGTCGGATTGGCAAGTTGTAGTAGCTGTTTCCGATACTTCCAGTTTTCCGGATCACGTAGATACTTATTGCCATCGGAGCCCTTTGAAAAATTCACATATGACCATCCGAGTTCTTCATCAAGCGGCCTTTCAAAGAATCCGGAGTTACCCAAAAGACTCCCGCGAGAATCACCGTATTCAAGAGAGCCGGCAGTACCTTCACCGACGCCGTATGATGAAGATGAACCAATATCAACAACGAACGGGTTAGCACTGTCTGTGTAGATAAGTAAGAAACACGGAGCGAACCACGTTGTTTCACCGGTTTGCACTTTGGTAAATGCCGGTATTTCAGAGGCACTTCTTGCTAAATCATTTTCAATATTGCCAGTGTCATTCTGAATCACCCCTTCATAACGCTGAAGGTGACTTGATCCTTTCTTAGTGTACGGCAATGCGTTTGAATCACTGTTCGGAGCCTCAACGGTTGTCCACAACCCGAAATCCTGATCCGGCTCTATATATCCATTTAAATCCAAAACATCCGAGATAATATAACCCGTCTCCGGGGCTGATTCGTTTAGATATTTAGCAACCTCATCGCCACCAAACTTAAACATAATGCGGGGACTAATCCCGGTTAATGACTCTTTAAATTTCGATTCAATACCGACCTGAAAGTTTAAATCATTAGCAATGTCCGTATCCTTTATCGGATTGCCAGTTAAATAAAACGTCGGAATAACTGCTCTCACTTTTCTAAATCGCACTTTAGAGTGATGGCGGGTTCTGCAGGTTCTTGAATGAGTGGATGTGCCTCCGTTAAATCCCTGAATAGCAAGCGTCATTCCCTGTCCCATTCCCCGCCAATCCTTTTCCGTTTTTCTTAACGCATTGGCGACCTGCTTTGCGGTCATGTTGTTTGTCAAATGCCGTAAATTGTAAATCATAACTAACCCTTGCTCATTAATCCCGTATGACTCATTGATTGAATATCTGAAACGATATCTGAAATTGGCGTATCATCGCCTTTACCTTTGTTCTGTAGTTCATCGGCTTCAAGGCCAAGTTTTCGGGAAGCATTTATAATACGTTTGGTATCAGCCACAATCTTGTGCTCACTGACACCATCAATACGTAAGTTAGAAAGTGTTCTGGTAATGGATTCAATGCGCCCGGTAAGAACATCCATTCGCATCTCTGTTTTCTGGTACTGCTCATAGAGTTTTATCTTCTCTTCCATCGCGGTAGCATCAACGATGTCATCAGTAAGACGATTTAAGAACTCTATACCGGATTGAAGCCTGGCCCTTGTCAGTGCAAGTTCATCTTCGAGTGTTGCAAGTTCACTGAATTCAAAAAGTGTTTGTTTCTCTTCCGGGAAGAACCTCGAATAGATTCCGCTTGTTCTTCCGAACTGATTACCTTCCTGAAACTGATTTTCGGGATCTGGATTTCCACTGTTCCCTACAGCAACCTGATTACCTCTTTTGAACCATCCCCGGTCATCTCTTCCACCGGAATTTCCACCGCTATCAAACTGCGCAGTTTGCGCATTTCCTCCAAGTTTTTGCGCACTTTCACCTTCACTTTTTTGCGCATTACTTCCAATTTTTGCGCATTTTTTCTGCGCACTTTGTTCACCCTCATCCCTTTCCCCACAGCCATCGTGCGCACATTTCTGCGCAAATTCTGCGTGATCTTCATCGGTGTTCCGTTTCTCGGTGTTTGCTGGTGGCAGGGAGGCGTTGGTGTTGTTGGGTTGAGAGGAATTATCCGAATTAATTACTTTTGATTTTCTTGATGTTGATTTCTGCGCATTCTTCTTATTTTGCGCAGTTTTTTTTTTACATTTTGCGCAGTTTTGCGCACTTTTATATATCTTCGTGCAGTCTGATAATTTAGCCCCTTAGCTTCACACCAGTCTTTTGGTGATATTCCAGACTTTGCAGTATCATTTTCAAACTGACTCTGTAGTGCGTTCCAGTCGTTTTTTGCCATAATCCGGACTACTCAAAATCTTAAACACTGGGTTTTTATGTAGTTCTGCAAATAACTGACTTGCCCGTTTACTTCTTCGATTTTTCGTCTGAGACGGAGATAATTTTGCTGAGCGGCGTCAGTAAGTCGGGCGGTTGCTGCATGGCCCACGCTTCCGGTGGTACCGGCTTCGGACAGCTCTGGACATACTGCGTTGACCCGCAACCGTTTAGTGCTGTCAGCAAGGCCAGACTCAAGCTCGTCGATTTTATTACGTGCATTTGTCATTTCCTCTGCATGCTGCTTACTCAATGCGGAAAAGTCAGCAATTAACAACTTCTGCTTCTTAGCTGTGTCAGCTAATGCAGTAATCTGTGACTGAGCGTTTTTATATTTCTCTTCCAGACTGTTAGCCCGGCCCCGTTCATACATATACAGCATAATGAGCAGCAAAAACGTAATGGTACAAATCGCCGTACCGATCACTTTAAATTTTATTGAAGACATAAGGCAGTCTCTTTGCTTCGTCTGGTAACTAAACCTGGTAATTTTTTACCAGCGCCATAAACCCAGTATTTCAGCTCTCCACAGGCAGCTGTGAATTTATGGGCCACTAGTTTTTTGTAAATACGGGTGTAGGTTCCGTTTCCGTTTTTCTTAAAGCGAGTACAACCGGTATTAAAGATAAAAGACACAAATGCATCTTTCTGGCCCTGTGTTAAAAGAGAAATATCAACGGATGATTTAAGGCAATCTTGCGCCCTGATATTGTTTCTAACCCAATCAATTGCGATCTGTTCATCTGTTTTCGATTCCCGGGTTACGTTGTGGGTGTTCCCAATACCATCAGTATCCAAGCCAGCAGGACATTTGTACGGACTACGGCGGCATGATTCAGCATTGCCGATCAGCTCTAATGCTTGTTCTGAAATAAACAGCGTGCCGATTTTCTCACCACTGATTACAACATCACCAACCGGTTTGTTTTTATCTGTTACTGAATGAGAACCGATGACAACCGCAATAATCGCCATGACAGAGCATGTGACCGTTTTTACCCGGCTCATTGATCCGCTTCTCCACGCTCAAAAGTTTTTTTCTTCCAGTGCCAATTCATCCAGCCAGTAAAAATCGTTCCAAGAAAGCAGATAATCACAGTCCACCAGTCCGGCGTTATTGCACCGAGCCATGAGAAAATTCCTACGAGCCATGCAAAGGCAGCATTCCACGAATATGAGACGGCGCTTGATATTTTGTCAGACATACGCATATCCACCCCCATGACGGGTGTCCTAAATGTTTTTTCTTTGGGAAATAAAAAAGCCGCCGGTCGTGAAACCAGCGGCTTATGAAATGAATTTTAGAATTTTAAGTGTAAAACTCCAATTGTGGTTATATTAACACACAAAACTCGTTGCGAATAAAACTTTTTATCCCATTATATATCACATTTCTCGACGGGCTGAGGCTGAATACCACCACCAAAATGCTGATCGTTGCAGTCAATTTGACCGATTGTTTGTTAGTTGACTTTTCATACAAATCGCACGATTTAATTAAATTAACCATTTCATGCGATCAACTATAATCTTACTGTAATTCCAGATTTGGAGATTGAACATGCACACATTAACAGCAAATGATGCCAAGCGTAACTTTGGTGAACTCCTTCTTAGCGCCCAACGTGAGCCAGTGAAGATTAGCAAAAACAGTAAAGATACCGTGGTAGTCATGTCTATCAAAGACTATGAAGAGCTAGAGGCAATGAAAGCCGATTACCTTAAACATTGTTTCGAGTCAGCCAAACAGGACTTGGCACAAGAGAATGTAGTTGATGGTGAAGATTTCTTAAGCACCTTGTAACCCATTATGCAAAAGAGTAAATACAAACTAAGTAAATCAGCTCAGGATCATTTAAGAAAAATCAAAAGCTATACCATCAACAATTTTTCTGAAATGCAGTGGCACAACGACAAAGACATATTACTTGTAGTAACTTATACTCGATCTTACATATCCGCTGGTTGGTCACGACTAGATCACACAGTAGGCCTGCTGATATCGTAACTCACAATTGGACATTAACGTGTTTGCTTAAGAGCATATAATAAGTAATGTTTCTTTCTATTGTCATCGATCGCTAAAGACGATCTCACAATACCTTCACTTTCGAGAATTTGAGAAAGATCTTTCCAAGTCTCAGAGCTATTCTCGTCGATTTGACTATCTCGCCACCACCCTTCCCAATTATCCTTTTCAGTGATAGCTAATAGTAAAATATAATGAGGCAGTTCATCAAAGCGATGTTCATACTTGATTGACTGAGCCCTCTTAAAATCTTCAATTAGTCCATTACCTGAGTCTATATCAAAAAACTTTTTCGCTTCCACAGTCATAATAAAGCGATTTTCTACAATCACATGTAAATCAACTCTCGCGTGTTTCTTGCGTGATTTTGGCCTACCATCAACACTAAAGTTGCTAGCCTCTGGGTAAATTAGCCAGCTTTTTTGTAGACACTGAGATGCAAAATGAAAAGTGAGATTCGCTTCTTGGATTCCGTTTTTCTCTGGATTAATTACGGGCGTGTTTACCTTTAAATGTTGTTCCAGTGCTGCTGCAGTCGCATTGATATTATCCACAACATCTTTTATTACATGATCCATAGTAATCCTAATTTCGATTGTTATAGTAATCTGCTGCGCTAACAAGCGTTTTTCGCATATGTTCTCGCAAATAAAGTGGTTCAAGTACTGTCGCTCGATCACAAACTGACATACAGCGTGTCGAGTACTTGTGCGTTATTGGTTTCGGAGGGTTTGAGGATACTCCCCATTGGCATTAACACAATCTTTTGATTTTTAATTTCACCAATAGTTGTTCCTGCATAATGCAGGAACAACTTCTACAGAGTGAACTTCCCATCTATTAAAGATAAGTTCCGTTTAGTTAAAATTAGAGCGTGGTCGTGTGAATAATATTCAATGTTAACGTGAAAAGGGGCAGAACCGATTTAGGGCAACCTGTCAGATCTAGTCACATCGAGGTAACGAAAATGACAGATTGCATTAAGACTAATTCATATTACTAACTGGGTTTCAAATACTCGCCGACAACCCATCCATAGGTCATAGTTGCGATGAAATTTATCCAAGCGGTTTTTACTTTCCGGTAGGCAAGCACACCGCTTACTTTACAAAGGAAGACGGCTTTATTTTAGTTGTGGCTATACTCGGCCAATCGCAGCTTCCACAAAACCACTTGTAATTAAGATATCACCAGTTCCAGCCTATCAAAGCAAAATTGCCAGGCGTTGGGAATCACTCTTAACTGCTTGTTATACAAAAATTAAACGTTTTCTAAGCGCCATTTAGCCGCTTCCAATTCAGCCTTTGTAAACAATGTCGAATATTTAGGATTTATCATTATGCCTTCAACAGTAAGATTGAGTTTTCCCAGTTTTTTAAGTTGTTTAAAACCTGACTGAAAATCCCCCGAAACAACAAATGCTTTTGCCACATCGACTGGATGACTAGTAGCTATCATCTCTTCAAATCTAGATGGGCGATAACCTAATACATAACACTGTTTAATTGCCTCTCTGATTTCTGAGGCAAATTCGTCCTTTATAGTCACATTAACACCCCTTTTCGTATAACGCCTTGCTCAGGGGAAAAGTGGAGCAATTTGTTATGCATTTTTATCTTGAGGCATATGCTCTAATCTCAGCATGCTGTCTTTAACGGAACCTAAATCTTCTCTGTGTCTCTCTAATTCCTTTTGAAGAAACTTAACATCACTTCCAGTTGCATTAACCATAGACTCGATCCGCTCTATTAATCTTAAGAGGTTCTTATTTTCTATCAGTAAATCGTTAAAATCTCGCTTTAAAGTGTCATAACGAACATCAGATCGCTCTTTGTCTTCCAACAATGCTCTAAAATTTACCCTATGTTTTTCAATCTCAACTCTTTGCTCTTCAAGCATACTTTTATATTTACTTTGCAAATCGTCAATATTCGTTCTGTGTTGTTCAAACAACTCTTTATACCCATTAAGAGTTGTTCTATTCTCCTCGAGACTTCGCTTGAAAACGATCCAAATAGAAATCGCTAGTACAACTAAGCCCGCTAATGACGGAGATTGTTCCAACAGGATTTTAATTGCATCGTCCATCTAAGTTCCCCAATTTATAAAATTCAATTTTACCGCTAAAGACAGATCTTGGCCCTTTGCATACGCTCCAGTCAATTGCGCTGAACACTTAAACTAAAACATGTGAAAATTCTTAAACAGCAACCGCAGCGTTTAACAGCGTCAATTGCACTGGCTTGTTATGTAGCGATGCCTAATTTATGTTAATGGTCATTTCCTGCATAAACCCACATAGGTTCAGTTTTGCCTGCCCTTTCAAAACCTAATGCTCGATAAAAGTCCACAGCATCACCATCAGCCGTTAACATTTGCTGATGAAAATCCTTGTATATGGTTTGCATTAACTCCATAATTTTCCGTCCAATTCCAATACCTTGATAATTGGGATCGACAAGCATATGTGGGTAATAGACCACAAGGTAACCATCAGAGATAGCATTACCAAGACCAACTAACCGACCGTTTATGCGTGCAGTAACAAGCGTATCCGAGTTCAACAATGCTGGTAACAATTTATTGGGAACTTTTGCTGACGACCATCCATTTGCTTGATAAAGAGCAACAACCTCTGATTCTTCTATTTCTTTACTAATTTCTACCGATACTTTCATATTTCCTCTAGCAACATAACGTCGAATTCAATGGTGCATAAACACCGCTATTACAAAGAACAAGTAGCTTAAAACCAAGAATGCCAGACGTTATATGCATCCATTGAAATTTCTTGTTATAACTACGAAAACATATTCCGTAGCGATTTAAATGTATATTCTGCTTGATATGCATGATAACAAGATAAAATAAGTCCAATGACTGAAACTGTAATACCAATACTATTTGCAATAGTGTGGCTATAAATATTGCTGAAATAGCCTGCTAAAAAGATACCGCCCAAGACTAAGCCATGACCAATTACAATCCATACCATACGTTTGAGCAATTGCGACCAATGTCCTCTATAACTTGGAATTGCAAACATTTTTGATGCTATATCGTATGATAATCCGCCACCAGCCAAAATTACTGTAAATAAAAAGTAACCATTAAAAGATGCACTTTCTGGAACTGCAAAATTTAGAAGATATAAATATCCGGAACTTAAAAATAACCAAAAACACAATACTATCCACTTCACTAATTATGTACTCCTTAGCTAGGTAGTTATAACAATTTAATATACCGAAAAATTCGTTATAGTTTCCGCAAAAAATGCAGCATAGCATCCCTATAATATATAATTCACATTATCATAAGATGATATAATCATTGACGATTAAGGTATGAATTAACTTGATCATCATCAGAAAAAGCAGAAGTATTCGTATTAGTTAATTTTAGATACAAACTATTACTTTACTGTCTTTTTATACAGTTCAATAGAACAAACAGATTGAGAACATTAACTGAAGGAGAAGCAACACTTGTCCTCACTCAATAGAAATAGGCTTCCCTACTTCATCTTGCTCAGTAAGACGGCCAGCAATAAACGTTTCCATTAGCATCAAGGCATTTCTGACCTTTGCCTCAGAAACCTTTTTATCATCAGCTTTTGTGGCCCTTCTCGCTATCTCGCAATTACTCATATTGTAAACATAGCTGAGTAGGAAAAATGACATCGGACGAGGATTGTTATGGTCATACATTTGGGCCACCATCCGATCAATATTCAGTGCATCTTCATCAGAAATAGGATTAACGTAGCCCTTAATTTCTCTTGGTAGTACATTTGATAAACCACACATTTCGGTGTACCAGCCAACGCCTGATTTATTGTTAGCCCACGCTCCCCACGATCTGAGAATTTTTCGTGTTGTTTGTAAGTCTCTCATTTCACCACTCCCGACGTTACTCTCGCGATAACTTTCCAGTCAGATAATCAGTAACCACCGCTCTCATCTCGTCCACGCCATAACAGAAAACAAATAAATACCCTTGTTCAGTTAACCTGGCTTGCCATTTCAATTGGGAGTCAGAGATTTTTGATTTGTACGGCTTCGGAGCCTTAGCTTCAATGCGTAGTCCATGGTATCCGCAACGGGCAACGTCAAGAATGTAATCCGGATATCCACTCTGTACACCAAGTTTCTTTAAATCTCCCTGTGCCTTCCAGCCGCGTTTGGCCTCATTAGGAACATGAGTAAGATGCTCACCAACTTTGACACCACCTATAGTGGAGTATTGAGCCCATTCTACAAACGCGGCACATTCTTCCATTTCCGGCTCCCTGCGTTTTTTCTTTAAAGTTTCTCCGGATTTTCTTAACTCTCCGAGGCTCATTGAAACGTCATAAATTCTCGTATCCATTACTTAACTTCCAGTAAACGCTTTTCAAACTTTTCCTGAGTTTCTTCAGGTTGTGCCATTTCGATATTTGAATTCATGGTCGTCCCCTACTTCCTGAAACTTTCCCAATTGAATGAAAGCCAGACACCCGAATTACTTTTCATGCGATCCATAATTCTAGGTCCTAACAAATCACTGATACTTTGCTGGCCATCATTGGACTGATACGGCAAATTCGTTAGCATTCCGGTCGGTCTGTACCGACAAACACGTTGATCGATAATTTGATTAAGCATCAACTTTTCAGTGTCTGTGTTTCTCTGTAGCCCTATTTCGTCAATCACCAACAAATCAAAGTCAGCCATTGATTTAACAAACTGGTCTTCTGAAATCTGGCTGCCTGAGCCATAACATGCCCGGAGTTTTTGCATAAGCTCGGTAACCGTGATAATCAGGCATGAGTATTTTCTTTTGAGCAAAGCATTGCAGATTGCTGCAGCGAGATGATTTTTACCGGTACCGGTATTTCCGCTGAAAATAAAACCGGTCCCGGCGTTAGTGTCGAAATTCGTTATGTACTGACTCGCAAAACTTACTGCTTCGTGTTGTGAAGAGTTGGTGACCAGATAGTTTTCAATCGAACACCCCTGATACATCGCTAATATTCCGGACCGACCGATAAGCTTTGAAATTCGATAATTCGCCAACTGAGCACGAAATTGATCATGTTGTTTCGCTTCGTCCTGCTCGCGCAACCGTTTCAAGTCATCCCATGAATATTTGAGATTTCCCTGGGCAGCTCTGGCTCTGATTTCTTGCATGATGGTCATAGCGATGTTCTCCAGCCGGGAGGCGCGGAGAAATCATTTTCTGAGCTAATGGAATTAATATCCGGTTTCCCGAATTGCTGCCTGTCACGCTCAAGCCAATACACTTCAAAGCCACACCAGCCTCGCTCCACACACAAACTCAAAACATCGTCCACACTCATGCCGAGTTTTTCCCTCGCAAGTTTGAGTTTTTTTGCAAATCGATTGACTGCCGTTTGAGTCAGTGGTGATTTTTTTCTGTCACGAACGGTTTTCCAATCTTTCAGAATTTCAGGGGCTGGTTGTTCAGGCCACAAGGAAAAATCAAGTTTGGTTTTTTTTGTGTTATTTTTTTTAATAGTTTCTATGACTGGTTCTACTGACTGGTTCTGAGTACCGTTTTTGGGACTATTCAAAGTACCGTTTTCGGGACTATTTAAAGTCCGTTTTTGGGATGGTTCCGTTTTTGGAATGATTCCGTTTTTGGGACTATTAGAACGAAGGGATATTTGTTCATCAATTTCAATCAAATTTAGCTGATAAACCTTAACTCTCTGAGTTGCCCCCTTCCGTTCTCCGGTGTCCCTCAAAAGACCTGCATTAATCAATTTATCTATGCCTGACATGATTGTTTTTCTGTTCAATCCAGTATCTTTAACAAGCCTTTCGATTGACGGATAACAGCAATGATATTCATCAGCACGATCCGCCATCGAAAGAAGCAGTAATTTTAAGCTTGCCGGCTTTATATTTAACGACCAAGCCCAATCATTTGCAGCCCTGCTCATAATGCCACCTCACAAATAGTGCTCATAGAATGAGTTTTGTTCGCTGCAGGCATGTCAGAAATAAAATAATCTACCTTTCCGGATGCGTGCTTCTTCATCTCAACAAAGCCAATGTCTTTAAGCTCCTTCAGAATGGCATACACACCATCTTTCCCGGTTCTCTTTTGCGTTCCCTGCGTAACACCGACCAAATGCTCAATATTTACTGTCCAGTTATCCGGTTTCGATAAAATGTATGAAAGCAATCCCATTGCCTGAAAAGATAACCGGTTATCGGCATAGACTGAGTGGGACATTACGCTGTAGTTGCGATCACGCCTGGCTCTTACAATGCTCATAGTTCATTCTCCGAATACAAAGCATCAAGTTTGATCATGAAAGCCTCAAAGGTTGACTGGTATTCATCTTTGAGAGCCGATATTTTTCTTCGCTCTTCAGCGTCAAAGACACCATCAGCTTTTGCTTCCTCGATGGTTTTATCCAAAAGTCCCTTAACTGCATTTAACTGAAGATGGCAGTCAAACATGTCTACACTGTCTAATTCAGCCAGACTCGGCTTAGGGACAACGAAACAATTAACCCTTTCTGCGAAATACTCGGCGATACTGGATGACTTTCTTAAGTCAGCGAGTTCCACCAGCTCATCGACATTAAAAAATCGAGAGCCTTTTTTTTCATACAAATGGTTATTGAAGCTATCAACTGACATCCCCAAAGTAGCCGCAACAACTTCTTTTCCACCGCTAACACCTGCAATGGTTTTGTTTATCATTTCTTTTTTGTTGGTCACCACATAGCTCCAATATTGGTGGTTAATAACAAAAGCCACTTGTGAAATAATTACTTCATCTCGGTAGCTTCAATAGCTGAATTTTTTTGAATCGACCGTTCGACAAGGTTTCAATTTGTTCTGCATAATTTGTTTCCCCGGTATATTCCGTTCGAGGCAGAACACCTTTTTCACACCATTTGTAAACAGCTCGAGCACTAACATTGCAATGCTTGGCTATTTTTTGAACACCGATTGCCGTTATAGCTTTTCTTAACACATATACACCTTTTAAACATGAACATTTAGTACATAGTACAACAGAACTGAAAGTACACTCAAGACGTTTTATTATTGAACCTATGGTACATAGTGAAAATGTGCGGTTAGAATTTTCTCAGCGGCTTGCACAGGCCTGCGTAGATGCTGGGATTGGAGAACATGGTAGAGGCGTAACTATTTCCAAACAGCTTGGAGTCACACCCAAAGCTGTAAGTAAATGGTTAAACGCCGAATCGTTACCCCGTCAAAATAAAATGTCTGAGTTAGCTGACTTTCTCGGAGTAAGCCTCTATTGGCTGCAATATGGCAAAGAAACAGCTCAGGAAACAGGCAATGCTGAAATTTTAGGCAATATGCAAACATGGGATAACAAAACCCCATTATCAGAAGATGAAGTAGCTATTCCTTTTTTATCAGACATAAAGCTTTCTGCAGGTAACGGGTTCGTAAATGATCTGGAACATGACAACGGTTTTCGTCTTCGCTTCGCTAAATCCACACTCCGCAGGTACAACGTACTACCTGAACATGCAGTTTGCGTAGCAGTTACTGGAAACAGCATGGAGCCAGTTCTTCCTGATGGCTCAACTGTCGGTATTAACTGTGGTGACAAGGCACTAATAGATGGAAAAATCTTTGCCATAAACCATAACGGTGAATTATTTATTAAGAAGCTATACAAACTACCAGGCGGTGGTTTAAGGATATTTAGTTTCAATGAGATTGAATACCCACCTAGGGAATACACAAGCGAACAGATAAAAGAACAAAAAATCACGGTTATTGGTCGGGTGTTCTGGTATTCCGTAATGTTATAAATGGTTGAGACAGATGGCTAAGCAAGATGAAATATGCATTTCTCAGGTTATCCGTGAAATGAAGCAAGGACGAACAACTCCATATCTGTGTAAAGATGATAATCAAAACCAACATATCGTAAAGGGTGAAAATGCTACTCGAGAAGGATTGGTTAAAGAATGGATATGTGCCACATTAGGTACCGAATTCGGCTTACCCATCCCCAATTATTCAGTTGCGTGGGCCGACACTCCACTACAAAGTAAACGTGACTTGTTTGAATATAATTTTGCGTCCAGTTTTATTGAAAATATTCAGGATGTCACGCCTTCAACCCTAAAAAATCTTGATCAGCAACTTATCAATGATCTTTATATTTTTGATTATTGGATACAAAATGCGGATAGAAACCTAACAGGTTTTGGCGGTAATCCAAATTTCTTTATTCATCAATCATCTGGTAAACCTGTTGTTATAGATCACAATTTAGCCTTTGACGCCGACTTTGATATCAAGCAACATAAGGCTCTTCATGTCTGTTCCACAAAAAAGAAATGGGCTACATTGTTTGATATAGAGCGCCAGAGATACGAAGAATTATTTGCAAAGTCATTACTTGCTTTAGACGCTGCTATTAACTCCGTCCCTGATGATTGGTTGGAAGGCTACTCTCTGGAAAAAATTGATGCTGAAATTAAACCTATACTTAATAGATACAAATCTGATGACTTTTGGGAGGCAATAAAATGAAAGCATTCGTTGAATATGCAGTTGTACGTTTCATGCCGTTCTCAGAAACACAGGAATTTGCAAATGTAGGTGTAGTCATTTGGAATAGCGAAAAAAGAGAAGTGCTAACCAAACTAGCACCAACACCATTTAGCCGGATCAATAATTTCTTTGATGACTTAGACGGCAATCTATACAAGACAGCCCGTCATTTTATGGATCTAGAGTTACGCAGAATTCAGGAATACGCTCGGGATGCGGACCCAACTAACCTTGATACAATCATGAACGAATTAACCCGACAACGTGAAGGAGTTATGACGTTTAGTGAATCAGGAATGATGTTAACTGAGCAACCACAAAAAGCACTTGAAGACCTTTATAGTACGTTTATAGGAAGGGATCTGAAGGTACCAAAAGAAATTCGAGAACGAGTTATGGTTCGGGAATTAAAAAACAGTTTTCGTAAACTTCCTTTTGAATATAAAGAGCATTCTCTTGCTACTAATTTCGGACAGTTTAATGTTCCGCTAGCTACTGAGGTTGACACTAAGTTAAGAGCAATCAAGCCTATGGCCTTTAACCAAAACAAGCCTATAGAGATAGCCGATCACGGTGACAAATGGGTTTCTCGTGTCAGACACGCGTTAGATGCCCAGACTATTGAGCCATCTAATTTCTTGTTTACGATTGAAAAGCCAAAATCAAAATTAGATGAAGCTCTGAAAGCTTTTGAATCGGTAGAGAAAGGAATGAAAGCTTTAGGTGTTAACATTATCCCGTATGATAGAAAAAGTGAAATTCTTAGATTTGCCACCCCAGACATTGATTCTAGAGACTTTGAACTTCGTTAATTAACATACAAATATATTTCAGCAAAAACCGCTTTCATAGCGGTTTTTTTATACCCACCGAATAAAAATGAACTTTTAGTACTTTACTTAAATTGAACTTATGGTACATTTATGAGCATCAAAACGGAGAAATTATTCTCAAACTGACATGTTCTTTAACAATACGTACTATGAACGATTATCCCGGCGGTTAATCTACCGGGCCAGGTTCACTCCGAGTAATCCAGTGACGGAGGACAGAAATTCACTGAAACAGACTTGTGTGCCACTAATGGCGACCGGGTGTCTTACCTATAGATAATGGAATGGCATTTGCTGATATGGCTTAACCGAGTGGATGACCCAGTTATGTACACAACCCCGCCTGTCTCGGCGGTTAGGTAGAGAACTATTTGGCTTTAGAAACAGAGCTATTTTGAAATCCCTTTAATGCTCGGACAGTGGACTAAGGAATATGCCGACAAAGCCTAATGAAACTGCATTAGAGGAATTTCACAATACCCAACCACTGCACCACCAGCAAGGATAACGTCATGTTAAATAAACCTGTTCAGGATAATATCGATACTATCCCCACCCTACTAATTCAGAACTATCAGGACTACCTTACAAAAGGTATTTTTCAAATGTTCCATAACCGGGAATTCTGTCATTCAAGCATCGGCGATTTCTTTCAGTACCTATGTAAAACTGATGGCGGTGCCCAGTTAATGACTGGATTGATAAAGCATTTAATCACTATGCCTATTAATCCAAATGACCCCTCTCAAACAGTCTTGTATCAGCAGAAGCAATATCTGTCTGACTATCTCAAAAAGTTTGTTCAGGAAAATGATGATCGTTTCTTTGCTGAGTTCCTTGAGCAATTGAAAGAACAACCAATCACCATTTCAAGCCTGATCGATTAATCCACCAGCACTTTAACCACAAGAGGACTTTCTATGTCTGAACAGGAAAAAGGAAATTTGAGTATTGAAGAAACCAACACCAATTTTCCAAAACTTATGCAAGATCTTGACGCAGGTGTAATTGCCAATGTTGTCGGTCTTGCACTGACTAACGTTGCTCGCGCGGTTTCTCATAACGATAAACCGGGCGAAGTTAAGTTAAATATGAAATTAAAGCCAATGGGTACCAATAATGAAATGGCTGAAATTGCATGTTCAATTTCAGTAAAAGAACCTAAGGCAAACGGTAATAAATCGGAAGATTTTAAATATACCTCCCTCGCATTTATAGGCAAAAACGGCAAGCTGACTTATGACAGGCCAATGGAAGACATTAAAGGTCAGTTAAATCTTAACGATCGTAAACTACAAGAAGTCCGCTAATCCCCCCTCTACTGTATTTTTTAACCACACATCTATCAAAGAGAAAAACATCATGGATAAATCAGCAATTATGCAGATCCAAGAGACTGCTAATATCCCAGAACTGCTCAAACAATTAGAAACCGCCAAATTCCCGGTCGCAGTTTTTCCGAAAGATTTCTACGTTGAAAGTCTTGAACAGTTTATGCCGGAGCGAAATCAATTTCGTGGTTGGATGAAAACGGCAAATATCGATGAATTCATCCGGTATAACGAAAAATACGCGCAACCGGGTAACGAATGCTTTATTGATGCTTCCAAAATGACAGGAAGAACCATTTTTGACTTAGGCACAAAGGAAAATCCAGGACACTGTTATCACAAAGCATCCTTGGCCCTAAAAGCTACCGCCGCATTCAATGCATTGACTGCTATCAATGAAGAACGTTGCGGGCAAAAACAACTGGCCGAATGGATAGAAGACTATGCTGTTTTCTTAGAAGTGTTCGCCGTTGATGGTTCGAAAATAGAAATTCCAATTGCATCAGCAGCAGTTCGAAATATGAACTTTGAAGCCAGGGCTGGTAGAGAGTCAAGTGTTGATGATTTCAGCCAACGACAGTCCGAATATGAATCAATAGCTGTCCGCACCAAAGACGAACTTCCAATGCCAGCCGTATTTAAATTTAAATGCGAGCCCTATCTCGGTCTCCCTGAGCGGGTATTTGAGATGCGTATGAGCACAATCGGTAATGAAACGTTAATTTTGCGGATTAAAAATCTTGAACAACATCAGGAGGAAATGGGTGTTCAGTTCATGGATATTCTTACTGGCAAGTTCAAAGAAGAAGAAATCGACGTAGCTACATTTATCGGTTCTTTCAGCGAATAGCCTCAATAACAAGGCTGCTTGTGGCCTTGTTTATTTCTACAGATATTCACAGTTAGAGGTAATGATGGAATGTGAAATCCCGTATTTCCTAATGGAAATGTCAAAACAAATGCGCAAGCAAAACAATCGCGGAACAGCTGCTCCCATATGGCAAGTTAGGTGCAAAGACTACGTTGCTACAGAAGAAGGGATTAATGAGCATCATATTGAAATTATGGATATGAACGGTCAGTGCGTATATCGCTCTGATATGGATGCATCTTTCGAATCTTTTGCATCCTACCTACTCAGTAACCATAAAAGTTGGTGCGATGAATGGTGTGACCTTTATGACGTAGTGAATGACTCAGGAAAATATGAAAAACGTGCATTCATTAACTCTTTTCTGGCCTATTTTAATCCCTGTATTGATGAGCTGCCGGTTGATTTATCTTTGATTCACTGTCAAGAAATCGAAAAGGTCATATCCACCCATTTAACCGAAGAAGATGCAAACTGGTTTATAAGGCGTAAACAGCACCATCACCCTAAGTTATACACACATGTCGAATCAGCTTATTGGTCCCCACAAATGAAAGAGCTTAGAAAATGGATTATGAGCCTTGCTGAGAAGGAACAACAGCCATGAAAGACACCGATATAATCGAAAATCTTACAGGCAAGCTCGAACTGGCTGAATCAGACAAAATAACTCTTATATCCACTCTTCAAAATCTCTTATCAAATCACTCAAAAAAATCAATTGCTGACGCAAAAAAAGTATTAAATCAATTTTCTGCTCAGCAATAATTCAGGAATTTAACAATGTTACTACCAGGTGAAATAGTAGTTGATAACTTCGCCGGTGGCGGCGGTGCGTCTACCGGGATGGAATTGGGGCTGAACACTCATGTAGATATAGCAATAAATCACGATCCAGCAGCCATTGATATGCACAAAATGAACCATCCAGAAACAAAGCATTATTGTGAGTCTGTTTGGGACGTTGATCCTGTAGAGGCCTGCGCCAGTCGCCCGGTCGGTTATGCTTGGTTTAGTCCGGACTGCAAACATTTCAGTATCGCTAAGGGCGGCAAGCCAGTAGAAAAAAATATACGTGGCTTGGCTTGGATTGTCATTAAATGGTGCGCGCTGGTTCCTGTGCGTATCTTTAATTTAGAAAACGTCAAAGAATTTAAAGATTGGGGGCCGTTAATAGAAATAGAACCCGGTGTTTTTAAACCCGACAAGAATAAAAAAGGAGAAACTTTCAGGGGGTTTTTAAAGGCACTTACAATCGGATTAGAAAAAGATAGTCCGGTATGGAGTGATATCTACCACTCATTATTTCGCTGTAAATACGATATAAATCAGAAGCTAAAAATATATAAGGCCATTGTAAAAGGTCTAGGCTATACGCTTGAATATAAGCTAATTAGCGCAAAAGATTATGGAGTTCCAACAACCAGGCTTCGTTTGTATATCGGAGCTAGGAATGATGGACACAAAATACATTGGCCTAAACCAACACACGGCCCGGACGGATCTGGATTATTACCTTACAAAACCACGGCTGAACATGTCATAGACTGGTCTCTTCCTGTTCTAAGTATTTTTGGACGTAAAAAGCCTTTGGCTGAAAAAACCATGCAACGAATTTTTAAAGGCATTAAGAAATTTGTCATTGAAAATGAAAATCCGTATATCGTTTCTGACCGTCACAATATTTCGTTTATAACAGAACACGCAAACGGCTCAAGCCAGAGAAACATGCCAATTGATGAACCATTAAGAACCATTTGTGCAGAAGTAAAGGGCGGTCACTTTGCCTTAGTCTCAGCAACAATTGATCGCCAGTTCGGAAACAGTGAAGGAAACCGCATTGACGAGCCTCTTGGAACCATAACCTGTGGCGGCGGCGGGAAATGCGCACTCATAACAAGCCATATTGTAAAAATGCGTGGTGACAATGTTGGTCACGGAGTGGATGAACCACTTCATACGATTTCAGCCGGAGGCTTCCATTTAGGCGAAGTTAGAGCTTTTCTAATGAAATATTATGGAACTGGTGAAGGTGAATCTTTAAATAGTCCATTAGGGACGGTAACAACTAAAGACCGTTTTGCTTTGGTTACGGTGAAAGGAGAAAGTTATCAGATTGTAGATATAGGCATGAGAATGCTACAACCTCACGAACTTTTTTCCGCCATGGGTTTTCCGAAAGATTACAAAATATCTCATAACAGCAACGGTAAAAAACTATCAAAAAGTTCACAAGTAAACAGGTGCGGTAATGCGGTTTGTCCTCCAGTAGCACAAGCTCTGGTTGAAGCCAATCTACATATCACACCTAATCAAATTGCAGCATAGGCAGCAAATCATGAACCAACACTATCAACCTCTAAGGCATCCAAAATGCTTTAGTGGTGAATTTGTCGATATATTCAATACAGATAAAAAATACACGCTCATTTATGCCGATCCACCATGGAAGCTAAACAGTATTAAAACTGGCGGCTCAATGAAATCCGGGGCTGCAAATCAATACCCAACAATGGATTTGTACCAATTAATGTGTTTACCGGTTCGTTACATGCTTAAGCCGGATGCTGTTTTGGTTATGTGGTATCTGAGTTCGATGCCGGATGAAGCCCTTCAACTTGCAAAAGCCTGGGGATTTAAAAAATTCTCAAACATAAACGGAATTGTTTGGGAAAAGCTCACCAAAAATGGAAAAACGAATTTCGGAATGGGTGCTCATACTCGCGCTGGTACTGAATCGGCTTTAATTGCTTACAACGGAAGCCGGGAGCGGTTAATCAGAGATAAGGGCGTCAGTAACCTGATTAAAGCTCCAATGCCTATTAATCCAGAAACCCGGGAATACATTCACAGCGCAAAGCCACCAGAAGCATATGAAAGGATTGATCGCTTATACGGTAAACACATTGAACGAATAGAACTTTTTTCGAGAAAAAGGCGGATTGGTTGGGATTGTTGGGGTAATGAAGTGAAAGAGGAGTATACATGAAAATAAGCTTTTACAGTTTTAAGTAATCGCCAGAACGTAAACAAATACCTTTCCTACATTTAATTAAAAATTTCCCAATCTCTCACCCACCGTATTCATGAGTTTTTATTGCCGAAACTTCCAACGGAGATCCATATGAAATACATGCCCATTCGTGAATGGTTTCAAAAAACCTTTTCCTTCGTCCCAAGCAGCGGAACGATTACATCGTATATAAAGACGAACCAAATCCAACCGAAGCCAGTTAAAATGGCCGGCCGGTGGATGGTGAAATCTGATGCAGTTTTTACCGGTCTACCCCAATCTCAGAACAAATCAATATCAGACCCCCTTGTAGAAAGGATCTTTAAAAATGGCTGCACGACCCCGAACTCATAAAATAGATGTAGAAAACTTATACCAGAAATTAGATAAGAGAAGCGGCAAGGTTTATTACCAATATAGGGACCCAAGAACCGGTAAATTTCATGGCCTTGGATCAGACAAGAAAAAGGCTATCCTGGCCTCGAAAGAACTTAACCGTTTAATATATGAGCAACTAACAGAACAATATCAGCATATCATTAACTCAAACCAGGTAACTATCAAAACAACCGGTATATCTACAGGCAAATGGTGTGAACGATATTTATCAATTCAAAAAGAAAGACTCACAGTTGGTGAAATCGTTGAATCCACGTTTAAGTCTAGAAGATCTGCCATTAACGTATTAATTGGAAGGTGTAAAACGACTGGAATAAAAGAGCTTGATACAAAAACTCTGGCAACAATCATCGATGAGTACAAATCTGAAGGCAAGTCTAGAATGTCGCAAGTACTTAGATCGGTATGGATCGACTTATTCAAAGAAGCTCAACACGCTGGAGAAGTTGACGCCGGATATAACCCAGCTTTAGCCACCAAACCTCCAAGAGTTGAAGTCAAAAGAGAAAGACTCAAAGAATCTGACTGGCCTATCATATATGAAAGCTTACTCAAGAACGCACCAAGATACACCACAAATGCAGCCTTGTTAGCATTAACAACGGGATTGCGCCGGGAAGATGTTTGCGCACTGAAATTCAGAGATATTAAAGACGGTTTTCTTTATGTAGCGACGAGCAAATCAAAAAGAAAAACCAAGCTTGCCTTTCCTCTTGAGCTGACAAACCCGCTTATTAATAGAAGTCTTGGAGAGATAATTTCAGATTGTCGACAAAGCGGTGTTGTTTCTAAATACGTTATTCACCAGACAAAACGTGTGTACACGGTCAAGCCCGGTGACAGAGTTGACGTAAACAGGGTAACCCACCACTTCGCTATTGCAAGAGATTTAACTGGCTTAAAATGGAAAAACAAACCTTCATTTCACGAAATAAGATCATTGGCTGAGCGATCGTATCGTAAAGTTGGGATTGATACTCAGGTTCTATTAGGCCACAAAGATCGCAGAACAACGGATAGATATGATGACATGCGAGGTGGTGAATACACAATCATTCAAATTGCAAAGTAGTGACGGTGTAACCATTTTCGGTAAAACCACACCAAATACAATCCCCCACCCAAATACTGCTGTAGTTTTGGAGGGGAAATTTTGGAGGAATTTTGGAGGGGATTTTTTAATAATAAAAATCAGCCAGTTACAAAAACCTAGTATGCTAATCATGCACATAGAGCTCAATATAATCAAGCTTATACAAGCATTTAGCTAAAACAAGCTGTGATATAAGGCACAAACTATTCAAACATTTGAATAATCACATTAATTTCCAGTGTTTCTTCAAATATTGAATGCACCATGATTTAGCCTCGCCGATTTTATTACGTCGCCATGCCATAATTATGTCGGTTGTTGTCTCTTGTGAACCATCGATAATTTTAAGTCTTTCCTGTTTCATGTATTTCTCAGCGACCTGCTTAGGTATTGTCCCAATACCTAAGCCATCAATTAATGCCCTGCATTTTGCATCAAAATTCGTGACCGTTAATCTTGGCTGTTTGTGCAGGATATTAACACTGATTGCCGGTTGTTCTATAGCAGTATCGGCAATAGCAATAACCCGGAATTTTTGCCGGGCCTGTTCATCAAATACGCCCTTGCGCTTGTGGATATAATGATTGGTTGCTGCGACCCAAACCATTGACATCTGACCTATTGTTTCAGATTTTACGTCATGAGGTAGTGAGTCTGTTTTAGGACAGACTAATAAGTCGGCTCTGTCCGTTGCCAATGACTCCCAACACCCTGCTAATATTTCTTCCTGAAGTCGGACCCGGGTTTTACTGACATTCCCGAGAGCATCAACAAGAGGAAAGAATGTTTCAACCGGGACAATTCCGTCGTAGGCCAGAGCGATATCCAATTCCCAGCCATTCGCCAGTATCGTTGCATCATTCACTAATTTATCGGTTGCATTCAGAATAGCTCGTCCACTTTCCAGAATAAGTTTTCCTGCTTCCGTAAAATTCGCTTTATGACCTGAACGGTCAAATATCATGATATCAAGATCCTGCTCCAGTTTCTGAATTTGATAACTTAATGAGCTGGGGGCCCGGTTTAGTTCATTTGCCGCTGCCGCAAAGCTTCCCCTGCGGTCAATTGCATCAAGTATATGCAATGCTTCTAATGTAATTGGACTATGCAACGTTACTACCCTTTAGTTGTGCGACGAAACTGACAATGCAAATCAGTAAAAAACAGCAGATCACCATTGGTATCATTTAACAGGTTAAATTTCAGGTTTAACCCAAACATGGCAAAAATCAAACCATCCTAATGCATTGCATTTAGCATTTTGCAGAGAACCACACTGGTCGTGATTAACACCCATCCAGACATGAAACAGTGGTACCAGTTGTTTATTCTCAACAAGCGATTTCCCGAGATCCATTGCCGGAAAAGGTCTGGATAACTGGCTTCTCCAATCATCAATCATATTACGCCATAAATCAAAATGCTCCGGTACACTCATTGAATGAATATCCGAATAATTTAGTAACCAGCCGGCAATCGCATCATCACGATAATTTGATATTCCCATGGCTTTTACCCAGATATCAATGCTATCTACATCCTCCAGCTCATGTTCGTAACGAATAAGTTCAACAGTGTGGCCATCGGATTTAAGAATAGATTCAATATAACTGATAATCTGAGGAAACATCGGATGTTTGGCATGATATGCTATCCTTACCGGTCTGTCATTATAAGGAACCGGGCTGATAACATCGCAGCTCGTTGAAGTATGGTACCAGCCTGGTTTAAGTCCCAATGCAGGCACAATACCTAACTCGACGATTGCTTGCTCAGGCAATGCTCTGAAAAGAGACAATGCATTCAGCCGGTTTGTAAAATAATCGGCCCATGCTAAATCTTTTGCTAATCCGTTTTTCCTGTTTAACAGCAGATGTAAACAGCCGGGATCAAGGCTAACATCCTCTTCTACAGACCCTCTTTCCATTTTTAAAGGTTTGGTTAAACTAGGAAAGACTAAGGTCGAGTGTGCTTCATCAATCACACAGACTTCAACCCTATCTAATAATGGCCTGAATCCAAAATAACCGTCAAACGCATCCAGTACCAATCTTTTTTCATCATTATGAATGACTTTGTACGGACCGGTTCCGACTGGTAACTGATCGTAATCTTCAGAACGTTGCTCACAACTTAATACGATTTTAGCGCAAGACTCTGTTAACCATAAATCCAGATAGTGATCCGGTTTTTTAAGGTGTATATCAATAATCCAGTCACTAACGGCAATAACATTTTCAATGTGAGAGAAAAGAGGGAATGGTTTCAGGGCTGTGATACTTTCTATAACATGTCGGATCGTCAACAGTTCGCCATTATGAAAACGGACTCCCGGTCTTAAATAAAAACGCCAGTGTTCAGGTGAAATCTGTTGCCAGAAATGAGCAATATCGGGACCAACGTTATCATGTTCATCCAGTGTTGTTAATCCGCTGAAAACCTGCCTGACAATATGTTGTTCAGAACGGCGCATGTTAATTCTGGGACACAAACGGGAAAGTGGCCGATAATAAGGAAGACGAACAACCTGTTGCCCTTCCTGCTGTTGAACTCCAAGATAGTTTTGTATTACCTGAGTTAATTTAGTGGCATCATTATCCAGAACCGTCAGAGCTTGACTAAATTTGCCTTCCTCTAAATATCGTCTTGCTAAGTTCTCACTGATTTCATTCCGGCTTTGCTTAAAAATGAGTTTAGATAAACGTCCGCGTCCAGCCGCCGGATACCATTCAATCCACCCTTGTTCTTCCATTTTGTTCAGAACAATACGGGCATTCCGTCGGGTACAAAAAAGTAAATCGGTAATATCCTCTAACTGAATAGAGGTATCATGTCCCTGACAGTGTTCAAATAATGATTCAAATTGAGAACGAAGACGCTGGCTACTCATAAAAGCGGAAAACCTTATTTTAAACAATCAAGACGATTTTCCCCATTTTAATTCAGACAAACAAGTTTATCGATCAAGAAATTATAAAATTTCAACGCCAGTCTCTTTAGAGATTAAACAAAGTTGCTCTTGATTATCTAATGTCAAAGACCATTTTGCATCACCAGAATTTGCAGCGATAACACAAGCATCTCCGTACAGTGTTATCGTATCTCGGTATGCTTGCATTGTTATTCCCCCTGACACGGAAACTCTGATAACGATTTCCATGGGGGTGACAATGATTTTTCCTGCTGAATAATTGATAACCACCAGTTCCTCTCTTACTTACTTCCTTTAACTTTCATTACGGCCACAGTAAGACGGCTTGTACAAACAAGTTGATGTTTATCGTTATGTATGTTGATTTGCCATACCTGAGTTTTAGAACCAATATGCACAGGCTCAGCAGTCCCGGTCACCATTCCATTCCTGACCGCCCGGATGTGGTTGGCATTGATATCCAGACCAACACAGAAAGAGTCATCATGAACACAAAAATTTGCGGCAACCGATCCAAGTGTTTCCGCCAAGACGACTGACGCACCACCATGAAGCATACCCAATGGTTGGTGGGTTTTTGCGCATACCGGCATAGTCGCCTTTAGTAATGAATCTGTAACTTCACTATAGCGGATACCCAGATGTTCAATCAGCGTATTTTCGGATGTCTTATTTAGTACATCTAAATCAATATCCTTCTTCCAAATTTTCATCCGTTATTTAAGCCCTTTTTTATGGTTAGTCATGTTACATATGCAAAAAAAGACATTCTACCAGCAACTTTTCCTTATTCATCACTTTGCTAAATAAAAACTGGTGAAACCTTCATTGTGAATTTTTAATTTACCCTCTTTTATTCATGGCCGTAATATGCATAATACGACCTCTTTTCCAAGTTTAAGGCTAACATTATGTCTACCGAAGCAACTCTTCTTGAACGTTGTGATTCAAAATGTGAATTGTGTGGAGCAACGTCGTCTCTATCTCCATTTGTGGTTGCGCCACATACACAAATGACAGTCGATCACTCAGCTATGCTATGTGATACATGCAAATCTCAGATTGAAGCTCCGGACTCTATAGACCCAAATCATTGGCGATGCTTAAACGACAGCATGTGGAGTCAGGTGCCTCCGGTACAGGTTTTAGCCTGGCGTCAGCTTAAAACGCTTGCAGAGAAAGAACAATGGGCTACGGAACTTCTCGACATGATGTACATTGAAGAAGACGTAATGAACTGGGCTATCATCGGAATGGATGATGATGCTGAAAAACCGCGTGATGTAAACGGTGTTGAACTAAAGAAAGGTGACGACGTAACAATCATCAAAGACCTACCAATCAAAGGTTCTTCTCAGGTTATCAAACAAGGTACCGTTGTACGCGGCATAAGCCTCGCAGACGATCCAAAACTTGTTTCTGGTAAAGCAAACGGCCAGTCAATGTACATCATCGCAGAGTACACTCGTAAGAAATAGGATTTTTTACAGTCATTTACATGGATAAAGGCGCTACATTTAGCGCCTTTTTTGTTGGAAAGCTGAGAGAAAGGTAACGCTGTAACTTTAAGTTGTATTTAACGATTCTTAGTCACCCAAAAATCTTATAACAATATTAAAATGGCCTTTTATACTGCTGAACGAATGTATGATTTTATACACCCGGTGACCAGAAGAAATAAGCTAAATCAATCTTTAAGTTTGAAAGAACTGACCAAGTCATCTAACTGGCCAGAAAGCTGCAGCAACTGAATGCTGGCTGTTGCCATGGTTTCTGCATTATCAGCTGTCTCTATGGTTAATTGATTAATATCTTCAACATTTCGATTAATCTCCGTAACCGTTGAAGCCTGCTCTTCGGTCGCAGTAGCCATTTGGATATTACGATCATTTATTAACTCGATATGAACATCAATTTGTTGTAATGAATGGTCGGCATTGTCAGCTTGAGCCACTACCATATCGCTTTTTTCTTTACCCTGAGACATCGCGGAGACAGCTTTATTCGACTCTTCCTGGAGTTTATTAATAACTTCTTGTATTTCCTCTGTTGATTCTGCAGAACGACTGGCAAGATTTCGAACCTCATCTGCAACGACAGCAAAACCTCTACCTTGTTCTCCAGCACGAGCTGCTTCAATTGCAGCATTAAGAGCCAGCAAATTTGTTTGCTCCGAAATACTACGTATGGTTTCCAGAATAGAACTGATGTTTTCAACCTGAGTAGCTAATGACTGGACAACTCCTGTTGCATGAGTAAGTTCGCTTGAAAGGACATCTATCTGAGTGCGAGCCTCACCTATCACCAGGCTGCCTTCCTTAACTTGCCTTGTTGTCTCTTTAGCTTCTTCAGCAGCTTGAGCGGCATTACCAGCGATTTCCTCAACGGTTGCACCTAACTCTGTGATTGCTGTTGCAACCTGAACTGAATTATCTCGCTGAGAAACACACTTTTCTTGAGTCTGCCTGGCTCTCTCCGCTACCTGATTTGCAGTATCGGCTAAGACAGAAGAGCTGGTCGCGACTTTCTCGACAGAATCATGAACCTTGCTTATAAAAGTATTAAAGCTTTTGGCAATGGAAGCCAACTCATCTTCACCTTCCAATTCCACTCTAATATCTAATGCCATGTTGTTGGCAGCATAGACTATAGGATCTCTTAATAAACTCACTCTTCTACGGAGACTTAATATGATAAGAAAAGAAATCATCACGGATATGATTATCGTAATACTGATAATCATTCCCATACGAAGAACTCCGGAGCTATAGCTTTTCTGACTTGAGGAGTATAGCTGCTCAGCCTGTCCTAACAGTGAATCTAAGATCTGATTGGTTTGTTTTCGCATAACTCCATAAGACTTAGCATACTTGTCTCTATATATTGCCTTTGCCTTATCAAGTTGATTATTTTCAAGTGCTTTTAGCATCGGAGTGAGCTCTTCTCGAATAACATCCTCAAATTTTGATGCCAACAGCTCTACTTCTGCTCTACGTTCATCATCAACTTGAGCACTGATAGCGTGTTGCAGTGCATTTTGCATTTCAGGGATGTCTTCTTCACGAGTTTCTTTGACTCTTGTTAAAACCCCTTTTTTGTCTTTTAACGAGGTTTCTTGCAATAGCATCATGTCGATACCGACACGCATTCTAGGAATACGAGATGCTATTTCGGCCATCGAACGCATTGGCGAAGAAGTACTCTGATAGAGTTTTTTACCTTGTTCTTTAATAAATGCCATACTGTTAAAACTTGCCCACCCTACAATTAGCAACGCAAAAGTAGGCAAGAGAACAGCAATTATCATTCGGGTTTTCAGCGTTAGTTTGTTAAACAACATAGGCCATCCTATTTTATAAAGTTCGTCAAACAAATATTTAACTTCATTAAGTTTAAATTTTAACAACTTTTACAATATATATTAGTTAACTTTTAAACAATAAATCACCAGAAAATCAAATCGGTGACTAAGAAATCGAATAAGAATGACAATCTGGTGACCAAAAGATGTGGCAAACTCAGATGCCATCTGTATAGACAATGGGGCAGAGAAAACACGTTAAGTAAAAAGTATTGTCCAAAAAAGCGACAACGTCACAACAAAAAACACCTAATCAAAACTTAATCAGTTCCACATGTTGATCTTGTGATAATTCTATTTCAGGATAAATATTCATACTTGGTTAGTCCTTTTCAGTCATTCTTATTTACAGGGTTGCATCCTGATCTATGAGAATCGTATACTGCCTTTAAAGAATACTGTACTCGTTTTTCATTCTACAGGATTACTATGTCAAATTTAGACATCAAGTTTATCGCTACTGATATGGATGGCACACTTCTCAACGAACAAGGTGAACTGCCCTCTCGTTTCTTTGAAATTTTTAACCAGTTAAAACAAAAAAATATTTTATTTTCTGCAGCCTCTGGGAGGCAATATTACAGTTTGATTGAGACTTTTGAACCAGTTAAGGACGATATCGTTTTTATTGCTGAAAACGGTACTCTGGTTATGCACAAAGGAATGGAATTATACAGTTGTACTATTCCGGAAGAAGATATTCCGGATTTGATATCCAGAGCCAGAAATATTCCGGACTCTTACATTGTTCTTTGCGGAATTAAGTCGGCTTATATTGAAACCCAGCATCCGAAAGCATTGAAAGAATTGGGTAAGTATTATTACCGCTGTGAGTATGTCGATGACTTACTGTCAGTTAAAGACGATTTTATTAAAATTGCGATATGCCATTTCGGGGGTACCGAGGACAATGTATACCCAGTGATCAATGAACATTTCGGCTCAACCCATAAAGTTGTTGTCAGTGCAAGGATATGGCTGGATATTATGAATATTTCGGCGTCTAAGGGTGATGCAGTTCGCCAGCTACAAGATCGGTTGGGGTTTTCATATGAACAAACCATGAGCTTTGGCGATTATCTGAATGATACTGAATTACTGGAAGAAAGTTATTATTCATTTGCAATGGCAAATGCGCATGACAAAATTAAAGAACTGGCCCGGTTTCAGGCCCCCAGTAATCAGGATGAAGGGGTTATTACAACAATTATTGAAAAAGTTTTAGATTAAATTGTCCTCCCTACCCCAAAACAGAAGAGAATATGAGTAATGGCTCATAGTCTCTTTATGTGTCAGAAAGCCCTTACTTCACAGAAGAACTGAATATTACCAACATTTTTCGTTTGCCAAAATTGATGAGATATAAATTCAAACTATCTTTATGTTGGATTATTGTCTATCTAGTTGTCATATGCTACCAACAAATATAATATATAAGAATTTGCTAATATATGAATTTTGGAGTACAGAATGAATGACACCACTTTATTGACACAAAACTCAAGGTTGTCAAATTTTCCGATATCGTTCTATGCCATTGTCATGGGATTGACAGGCCTGGCAATCAGTTACCGGGCGGCAGATTTCAATGAAATAAGCCGGATAATAACCATGCTTAGTTCTTTCATATTTCTGCTTGTTACCGGCTTTTATGCTACTAAAGTTTTGCTTTACCGGGCTAAAGTACTTGAAGAAATTAAGCATCCGGTAAGAATCAATTTTTTTCCAGCATTTTCAATAAGCCTGCTCCTATTATCAATAGCATGGCAACATATTCCTCTTATCAGCGGAATCTTATGGCATGTTGGTGCCATTGTTCATATTAGTCTGACTCTTTTTGTTATGAGCAGTTGGATTCATCATACGCACTACCGTCTTGAACATGCGAACCCAAGCTGGTTTATCCCCGTCGTAGGTAACATTATCGTTCCAATAAATGGGGTGAGTTTAGGGTATATTGAAATAAGTTGGTTTTTCTTTAGCATCGGAATTGTATTCTGGCTGATTCTACTTACTATCATTCTGTACCGTTTATTCTTTCATGAATCCCTTCCGGCCCGTTTAACACCGATGTTGTTTATTTTATTGGCACCACCATCTGTTGGTTTTGTTTCGTATACGATTCTGACTGGAGGAATAGATACTTTTAGCCGGATTATCTATTATGTAGGATTATTTCTGGCCATTCTTTTAATGAGTAATTTAATCCGTTTTACCCGTATACCTTTTTTTATTTCTTCATGGGCTTATTCTTTCCCATGTGCAGCTCTGACGATTGCTACATTTAAATTCAGTCACCTTACTCATTCAGGTGGAATGGCTACATTTGGTAATATTCTGTTATTACTTATTTCTTTGTTATTTATCTGGTTAATAATGAAAACTATAAAAGCAATAATACGCGGTTTGATTTGCCAACCAGAATAAATCAGAGTTACCGAAGGGCTTTTAGTACTTCATTTTATTCACAGTATAAAGCCCCCCTATTACGACATATTCATTTTCTCCGCTCAGTGCATCGGGTAAAAGAGATTGATAACAGGCAATTTTTGTAAGCGGAACATTGACTTCATACACGCTTGAACCAAATAAAAGCGCAGATTCAGGGTTTGACGTAAAGGAGGACAGGTTATTAAATAGTGTTACTTGCTTATCGTCTATTCCAAAATTCTCTGAGTCATCAGTGCATCCACGATATAAGGTAATATGTTGCTCAGATGGAAAAGTGAATTTTAGTTCTTGTTGACAAAAGTAATACAGTAAATCAAGCTGCTCATAAAGCTCATTAGTATTATGCGTGGCCTGCTGACAGCGTTGACGGAACTCCCAATAGGCTTCATTGCCACAATCAACTGACGAACCGTTGTAAAAATTTGTGAGCAATCCGAAACGGGATTCAACCCACCCCCGCCATGCAGCTCCTTGTTGATTATCTGAATCAAATAGCCACCCCAGAATCAAACGCCGGTAATGAACTTTAGGCCGGAGATTTTTGAGTCCATCAGACTCAATACGCATCCGAATTCGGGTTTCGTCCGATAAGCAAAATCGGTTGTCCATAAACTCAGTAAACATATCAAAACGCTGATTTGTTGATGTTATTTTACTCAAATCATCAAAAAATTTACTGTACCAGAGCGGAATACCATCGAGACTGACAGGAATAGGATGGTGTTGATATTCTATTGACCCAAACAACCAGGATGGAACATTGATTCGGTTCAGCGGCACTGTGATTTTTCGTAACAACGATTTCTCTTTTGTATTTGGTGCATAATTAAAGTTGTCTGAATGTATCATCAGTCACTTCTCCGAATTTTACATAGATCCGGAAGCCAGATATAAACTATCTGCAACCTTAACTATTTCATCATGCTGAAACAATGCATCCAGCCAATCCTGACGAATACCGCTGTAACCATAATATGCTCCTGCCATTTGTCCGGCGATCGCAGCAGTAGTATCTGCATCATTTCCTAAATTCGCAGCTGCAAGTACACACGATTCGTATGAATCAGTATAAATAAAACACCATAAAGCAGATTCCAGACTATCCACAACAAAACCACTACCTGTCAAATCCTGATACCTCTTATTCAAAAAATGCCCGGACTTGATAGATATAAACTCCTGGGTTTCCGGCTGATAATCCAGAGTCATAAAAACGGTCTTCTTTTCACCATGAAGCAATTCAACCAAATAGGAAGAAAGATAGCGGCATGCATCAACACATAATGCAGAACGATGTGTTGTTTTGGAACTTTCACCACCATAGAAAATAGCTTCCCGCGGTTTTTGCTGGTAAAAAATCGGAATAGGGGCCAAACGCATAATCGAACCATTACCTGAGCACCATCCTGCTTTAGAGCCTGATAATGGGTCGCCTGTTTTCTGGTAACGTCTTAATGCTGATGACACGGAAGCACCGACATCAAAGCATATATTCAGGCTACTCATGTAACCGGAATCCATCCAGGCACAATACCGTTCAATTTGATCTTTAAGATTAAATGCTTGGTGTTCTGTTAAGCTATGAGCAAGACACAAGGCCATGGACGTGTCGTCAGTCCAATATCCTTTTTTAAGACAAAACTGCCCTCCACCAATCATATCAGTTAAAGGCTTGAAAGTACCTCTTGGTCTAAATTCTACCGGGGCTCCAACAGCATCACCGACCGCAAGTCCAACCAGGCAGCCCAGAGATCGGTCTCGGTCAGAGGAAATATCTGTAGTCATAATCACTCCATTGATTATTTTCTGATAAGATCAATTTCCGTCAGAAACCGGATTAGTTTTTTTATTTCTTCCATTCTGGACAGGAAAAGGAATCTTTAAAGTTTTCATTTTCCTGTATAACGTTGTTTTATGAATACCCAATTCTTTTGCCGTTGCGGAACGATTAAATTGATTTCTTTGCAATGCAGATTCAATGGACATTTTTTCTGCTGATTCACGAATCAATAGTATGTTCTTTTTTTCTGAAGAAACACAATTTCCGAGCAGTTCAGGAGGTAAATGACAAAGACCGATTTCAGCATCTGGACATATAACAAAGGCTCTCTCAATAATATTTTCCAGTTCACGAACATTTCCTGGCCAGTGATACTGCATCATGACAGAGGCAGCCTCAGAATGAATACCGTGTATTTCCTTCCCCTGTACTCGGTTAAAGTTCTGAATAAATTGGTCTGCTAATAACAGAATATCCTCCTTACGTTCACGTAATGGCGGCAATTTCAGATCAACAATGTGGATTCGGTAAAAAAGATCCTGCCGGAATTCACCGTTTTGAACCATAGAAGGTAAGTCCCGGTGAGTTGCGGCAATGATTCTGGCATGGCTGATTTCGGATTGAACAGCCCCAAGCGGTTCATAGGAATGCTCTTGCAATACTCTTAGCAGACGAACTTGTAGCGCCGGGCTTATTTCACCGATTTCATCCAAAAATAACGTGCCTTCATTCGCCAGAGCAAAACGTCCCGGTTTATCTTTATTCGCACCGGTAAATGCGCCTTTTTTGTACCCGAATAATTCTGATTCCAATAAAGAGTCTGGCAACGCTCCACAATTAATAGCTACAAATGGTTTATCTGCCCGGGGACCACTTTCATGAATAGAACGGGCTAATAGCTCTTTTCCGGTTCCTGTTTCCCCCTGGATCAAAATCGTACTGTTACTGGAAGCTACAACTGGTATAAGATCCAACAAGCTTTTCATCACAGGACTATGACTGGAGAAACGGCCAATCTGATGATGATCTTTTAATGCATTTCTCAGTGCTTCAATTTCACTCAGGTCCCGAAACGTTTCAGCGCCACCGATCATATTTCCCTTGTTATTTCTTAAAACAGCGGTAGAAACTGATACCGGTATTTTCTCTCCATCGGCATCTATGATAAAACAGGTCCGGTTAACGCTTGGTGTCTTAGACTCAAGTGTATGCCTCAAAGCACAATTGCCTTCACAGAGGCTTGACTTAAACACCTCAGAGCATAACCTTCCTAGAGCTTCCTCTTTCTTAATACCTGTTATGTCCTCAGCAGCCCGGTTAAAGAAAGTGATTTTCCAGTTTTTATCAACAGTAAATACACCATCTGAGATACTTTCTAATACGGATTCTGCAAAGCCGGGGAAATGCCCCACTGATTCTTGAACCATTATATTTATCCAGTCTTTTCATTTCGCTGACTAGACCTATTAGGTCATTAGTCTCAAAAAATGCTTACCCTGATGTTTAGACTCTTTTCCATTGTAAAGAACAATTATGTCATTTGCCAATAATGACTGCACTAATGATTTTCTTTCAGCTTATTTTTCTTTCATTCAGGCTGTATAGTTGTTTTACATTTATGTTATGTGGCTATTATTTATGGAAGATAAGACATGGTAAATACAGAAGATGACTTTTATAAAGGACTTAAAGATTGCTCAAAAATAGAGTAAAAATCATAAAAGTGAGTAATGAAACTTATGAATATAGTTTTGTAAATTTATAAAATTATGGGCAAAAGAATAATTTGACATGCATCACAAAAAACCATCCTGTGACACGATAAAGTCTCTCTCGAAATAAATGTCATATTCTTTGTTAGTCAAAGATTCAAGAGGTATTGTTAATGATTCCAACAATACTAATTACTTGAGTTTTATTTCTTGACCTATTTTCGTAGTTGTTTTAGTTGGATAATAGAGAGGCAAATCCCCTAATTAACGTTTCTCTGTTCAACTCATTATCAAGACCCCACCGAATTTCGGATTGGGGTTTCTTTTTTTAGGCGTTCACCGCTATACAGTTTTGTCCATTCTGCTCACATAGATACAACGCTAAATCCGCATCTTTCATAAGTTTACTTTCTTCCAGATTCCAGCTCGTCGGAATCATACTCGAAAGGCCTATACTGGTTGTAACATATTTACCTATTTTTGACCCGACATGCTCAATGTTTAGCTCACGAACGCCTGATAATACATCGTTTGCAACTTTGATAGCGCCATCTAAATCTGTAAATGGTAACAAGCAGGCAAATTCGTCATCATTATAATGACTGCAGACATCAGAAGGCCTTCTGGCCCTTTTATGTAAAAGATCACCAATTTTTTTTAAGCACTTTTGAGCATTGTCTTTTCCGTATTGGCGGCAGTATTCCTGATAATAATCAATATTCAACTTTAATAATGAAATGGGCCTATGTTCTCTCATACACAATCGCCAGTTAGCATTGAGAAAGTCATCAAACTTATTCTTATTATATAAGCCGGTTGCTGTATCGATGATTGTTGTTGAATTGATATAATCAGTCTGAAGCTTAAATGCAACATGAGAACGAATACGAGCTTGGAGACAAAGAGGATTAATGGGAGGAAAAATAATATCTGCAGCCCCACTCTGGTAGCCTTTTTCAATAACACTCTCTGTGCTCTTCCGGTTCATAATACCATCTGTTGCTTTACGCGAAATCAGTACAACCGGAATATGATGAGTACTTTCATCATCAGTTAGAGTATGACATATATGATAGCTATCAATATCAGGCATATTAACATCTAATAATATTACATCCGGGGATTGCTCTCTGGCTCTGACCATCGCATCCATACCTGATGAGGCGTAAATAATCCGATAGTTTCTTCCAAAAACACGACTTAAATAGGAAATGTTTTCCTTTTTACTATCAATAACCAGCAGAACTGCTTTACCATCATAATTCCAATTTTCGATATTGCTCATACATTCATATTCCATGACCAATGCGAATATTAATTATTGTTATCTAGTACAATTTATAATTAATTTTCTGTCTAAGTTACTATGCCCCTTTGTCTTTATCTTATGATAGGCAGTAATCTACTTGAACCTTTTTGACCTCAATGCTCAATGGCATACAAGGCATCCGTTTTTTTCTCAACGCAGTCTAATGTTTGAGGATCAATTCCATGGATACAAAAAGAAAACGCTTCTAATCCGCTGGCTCCATACCCTTTATAAAGACTTTTATAGACAGAAAAGTTCCCCTCAACATACATACAATTGATAATGAAAATAGGCCTTTCAGGTTGATCATAATTCGGATAGGTTTTGATTTCGGCTACACGGGCAATAATTCCATAGTAATCGAGTAAATCACCTACCCTGAACTCAGATAACATCCGTTTTGTCCGATGATACTTATCGGTAACATTTTTATTACCTAATTGAGTAAAGTCCCGTTTTTCCAGATATGGTTCATCGGGTACATCATGTTTCTTCGAAATAAATTCTGAAAAATGGTGTATAGGTGAAAATTCAGATATACGTGTTTTAATTAAGCCCAGACGTTGTTTTAAGTTTTCCATTTGTCACTTCTCAAATGTATTTTAATTAAAATTATACTTATACATATTTATGTATAGACCATCTGAGTCAATATGCCTATGTCAATGCCGTCATATGTCGAATTCACATCTAAAATTGCGCTAAAACATATCTGGCGTCTTGATTTGAACTTCTTTTGCAGAAAATTGCATTTTTCTTCTGATAGGATCACTCTATGGCGAGAACAAAACACTAAAGAAATTAATAAAAATGAATCCAGAAGCGATTCAGTCTTCGTACAACATCTGAATCGCTGTAAAAATTATGGTACCTGAAACTAAGCAAGTACAATTTTGATTCTTAATGCGCTGATAAAAGACTCAAAATCTTCATAGTATCTTGCCGTGTTAAACGGAATTTCAACTTCCATTTTTCCATAAGAACTGGTTGAAATTTTTAACGTACCGGCTAACAAACATGCATCCAACTCAATACTGGTAATTTTACTAAATGGAATATGCTGTATTTTATATCCCATAATATTATCCGAAATTTCAATAAAACCTTCTTCCACAATTATGAGACCATAAGACGTTAGTACTAAGAGTTTGGCTGCTGAATAAACCGGAGACTCGATTCTTTCACGCAGATATTCCCGATCTAAAAAAACCAGATCTTCGATCTCTTCATCCGGAAGTAATGAGGTTTCCTTTCTCAGGATTTGCTTAAAGATACTTGGAACCTCAAAATCAGTATCGAGAACCCTTGAAATTTTGTTATTTATGTCACCCATCATTCACCCTCCTGCTATTTTGTCCAAATTATATGCATTTGTTCAATAATTCTCCATAATACATAAATCACTTCCATAACAGGATCACATAAGTCGGTCATTTGAATGATGACTTTGCGACACGGATATTTTATATCTTTGTTACTCCTTTCTTATGTATCTATATTTGAACACTCAATCGTTTTGTGAAAGTACTGAAGTACCTAACATGAATCAACGTCGGAAATAAGATAAAAACAAAGACTCATTCAGATCCATCAACAAAAAGAGAACTGATTAAAAACCCAACAAACAGGGCTAAATATTTATTTTATTTTTGGTTTATCTCTTCTAAGCCCTTGCTACAAACTAAATAATCTGTACCATAATTTTTACTTCTCATCTGCCAAATTCCAAAATATTCTCTCGTATAAAAGCTGCATTACGATCAAGGTGTATTCATGATATTTAATGACGGAGTTCCAATGCCGCAGCGCATAGGATCAATCGTAACTATTGCTCTTGGTATATCGGTTGCCGTTCTGGATGGCACTATCGCCAATGTGGCACTTCCCAGCATAGCTGACGATCTACAAATCAGTGCGGGCGCTTCTATCTGGATCGTCAACAGCTATCAGTTAGTTGTTACTATGACTTTACTGTCTCTGTCCTCCCTTGGTGATATTGTCGGATACCGGCGAATTTATCAGACAGGGCTGCTTGTATTTTCCTGTATGTCATTACTGTGTGCTTTATCCGGATCTCTTCTGACTTTGACCATTGCCAGAGTACTTCAGGGTATTGGGGCATCAGCATTAATGAGCGTAAACACTGCTCTTATCCGGCTTATTTTTCCAAAAGCAAAACTGGGAAGAGGCATGGCTCTGAATGCAATTGTAGTAGCCATTTCTGCTGCGGCCGGTCCAACCATTGCCGGCGTGATTTTATCTTTTGCATCCTGGCAATGGCTATTTGCTATTAATATTCCGATAGGTATTACTTCGTTATACCTATCATTCAGATATCTTCCAAATAACGACTCAAAAAATACCCACTGTTTTGATGGTATGAGTGCAATATTAAATGCGTTAACTTTTGGACTATTTTTTATTGCCATTACCGGTTTTTCACACAATCAATTTATTGGATATGTTTTATCAGAACTACTTTTGGCTTTGATCATTGGCTATTTTTTTGTTCGCCGACAATTGAAAAATCCATTTCCATTGTTACCGATTGATTTGCTGAGAATTCCTATTTTTTCCTTGTCGATATGTACTTCTATTTGCTCATTTTGCGCTCAAACTCTGGCTATGGTATCCATTCCTTTTTACTTTCAGCGAACATTAGGATTAAGTGAGACTGAGACCGGCTTGTTATTAACACCATGGCCTATTGCCACGATATTATTTGCTCCATTGTCAGGAAGGCTTGTCGAAAAGATTCATGCTGGAATTCTTGGTGCCATCGGTATGCTTATCTTTTCAGCAGGTCTGTACTCTCTGGCTTTGCTCTCTGGAACACCAACATATTTGAACATCTCTTTGTGTATGATGATTTGCGGCGCAGGATTCGGTCTGTTTCAGTCCCCAAATAATCAAACGATAATGAGTTCTGCCCCTAGGAACAGAAGTGGTGGTGCCAGCGGAATGCTGGGAACGGCAAGATTAATAGGACAAACCTCCGGGGCAACAATCGTTGCACTATTATTTAATTCTTATGCCGTGGAAGGAACTCATGTTTCGTTAATGTCGGCAGGCGCTTTGGCTTTAATTGCCTGTTTTATCAGCGGATTGAGGTGGAAAGCATAAGAATTAAATCGTTTATAAATTTCTTTCAGACGCAAAAACACGAAAAAAGTTTAAAAAGTAGTACTGTTCCGGCGATTAAAAAATTAGAATCGGTTTTGATTCATTATGAAAACAGCCATTTATATATGATTTATGAGATAGAAAGATGAAAACAATGAAAGTCAGTACTGCCAGTCTCAATCAAACGGCAGGCGAATTTGAAAAAAATATCAAAAATATAATAGATGCTGCTGTCAAAGCAAAACACGATGGAGCCAGTTTTCTTCTGACTCCTGAATTGTCGCTCACCGGCTATGGACTGGAAGACAATTTCAGTTATATGAGCATTATTGATTCAGCCCTATCTAAACTATTCAAACTGGCTTTACAACTTCCCAAAGGGATTGCTGTCTCTGTCGGGCTTCCTTACCTTTATAGCGGAAAACTTTTTAATGGCACGGCGATACTTCTTGATGGCAACATTTGCGGAATCACATTCAAGAAAAATTTAGCCTCTAATGGAATCCATTACGAACAACGTTGGTTTACGCCCTGGAACCAGACAGACGTATTTCAACATACATTTACAGCGAACGGGAAAGAAGTCACGATTCCTATCGGTACTCCGATTTTTGATATTGACGGATTTCTGATGGGGATCGAAGTCTGTGAAGACAGTTGGGTAGCAAAACGCATCGCTTCACATTATTTTGACTTTGGAGTCGATATTATCGTTAATCCAAGTGCCAGTCATTTTGCTATTTCGAAATTTGAAACCCGTAAGCAGATAATCCAGGAATCAAGCCGTACCTATGGTGTGAATTACTTGTTCGCAAATCTCAATGGGGTCGATTCGGGGCGGGCGGTATACGATGGTGGCTGTATCATCGCTAGTTCCGGTCAAATCATCAATCAAGGTCCAAGATTTCACCATACCCCCTGCGAAGTAATTACATCCGTTATTCGTAATAATAACAGCAGGATGAGAAAGACCATTACCAGCCAGCGCTATTCAGAGACTCAACATAATTTGAATGGTTATATCGTAAAGGTAAACACAAATAATAACACTCAGCCTCATCACAATGATTCCAAAACGTTTCTTAGTCGGCTGGCAGACACTCATTGCGAAAGAAACGTTATTTCTGCATGGGAAAACAGTCCGTATCTTGAGCATGAAGAAGCGACAAGAGCTATTGCGTTGGGTCTTCGTGACTGGTCTCAGAAAACTCACACAAATGGATATACCCTCTCACTGAGTGGTGGAGCCGACTCCGGATTGGTAGGGACTCTTTGTAATCTTGCCGTTAAGCTGGAGCTGAATGAGTTTCGAACTAAACAGTTATCAATAAAAAACAGCTACTTTATGCGTTTTATTGGTGATGACATCATTGATGTAGACAATACCGATCTGGATGTTCTTGAAAAGTCCATCATGGAAAACTTTCTGGAAACAGCCTATCAACCAAGTGCTAATAGTGGCAATGTGACGTTCACCGCAGCAACAAAACTGGCAGAGTATATTGGTTCTACCCATTTTAATTTTCCAATTAAAAACGTAGTAGAACAATATGAGAAAGTCCTTGGAGAAGAAACCGGAACAGAGTTTAACTGGGAAGACCACGATATTTTCCGCCAAAATATTCAGGCCAGGACAAGATCCCCCATGATTTGGGGAGCAACAAACCTGAAGAACAGTCTGTTATTAACAACCAGCAACCTTTCTGAAGCAAGTCTCGGTTATGCAACTCAGGATGGCGATACATCCGGCGTACTCGCACCTATTTCCGGCGTGACCAAATCCAGAATTTTGAAAATACTTTCCTGGATGGAAAAGAAAGGTATTGATATTACCTACGATGATACCAGTCATTATGTAAAATATAGTGCTCTTAGTTACATCAATAGCCAAAAACCGACGGCAGAGCTTCGCCCGGAAGAACAGCAGGATGAAGATGATCTGATGCCTTACGCTATGTTGGACCGCATTCTGATGCTGCAGTTGCAGAAAAACCTCAGTCCGTTGGAGATATTTGAGGTCATTGCGATAGAAGACAAAGAGTATACCCCTGAATTTGTAGCTAAATGTGTTGTAAAATACTTTACCATGTTCATTAGAAACCAGTGGAAACGGGACCGTCAGGCGCCATCTTTCCATATTGAAATAAATTCTCTTGACCCAAAAACAGACCGCAGAATGCCATTACTTGGCAATCCATATCAGGAGGACGTAGCCTACCTGAAAAGTTTGTTTTAATTACTTTTAAGTCCACACATTATGACCGTGTTTATTTGGCGCGGTCATCTTATCGAAAGCAATGCAACCATGAGCATTTTCAATACTGAGCAATATCTCATTTTTATCTGCCCATGCCATTAAAATGCCATATTTGTTTGTTTTTTTGTTTTTTGCCCCCACAAATAGTGTTTAGATAAATCACTAAATTCTGACATATCGCAATATATAAACGATGCTGTCAATGTAACGTATCTATAATTATTTTGAAGTACCAAATAAAAGGTTGGGATAATTGATGTCCGATATAACGACAAATGTAACGAATACTGAAAGCATGGTTCAGACCGTGCTAAACACACTAAACTCCGGCTGGGGCTACTCCATTGGCGGAATTCTTCTCGTCGTCGCAACAGGTTATTGGGGCATAAAAAAACTGAATACGCCTCGTTTTGTGATTATGCAAATTCGCAGACGCAATCTCAAAGAGATGAAAAAACTGGGTACTGAAAATACCGAAGCGACTGACGATCTCGATCGTTTACTCAGTTCCGTTGAACGTTATGCCACACAACAAGGCATGTCCGGAACGGCGATGTCTAAATTACTGGAACCTTTAAAAGAAGCCAAAAATGGCGCCAATTTTTACCAGTCAATGTCATACATCGCAAAAAATATTGGTGATAATGGGTTGGCAAATACTTTGTCGAAAAAATCCAAACAGGTAAAAACCAGTTCCAATCTGATGGCGGGGTTACTTAAACGCGCGAAAGTGTAAACGAAAAACGGGTCTCCCACTCATGCCGGGAGACCCATATCGCTATCCGTTATTTAAAAATATACTGATTAACAAGGTTTTCCAGATATTCCTGCTTACCGGATTCTCTTGTCGGATTCACATTCTTCTCAACAGCGTAGTTCGCAATAGATTCTAAATTGTATTCTCCAGCCAGAATTTTTTTACCGAAAGTATCACTCCAACCCGCATAGCGTTGGGCAATATTTTTCGATAAGACGTCATCTTCAATCATGGCAGCGGCTTTTTTAAGAGCCAGAGCCATCGTATCCATTCCGCCGATATGACCGTAGAATAAGTCTTCAGGGTCAATGGATGGACGGCGTAATTTAGCGTCGAAGTTCAATCCTCCGGTTGTAAACCCACCGGCTTTCAGAATTTCATACATCACTAACGTATTTTCTTCAACACTGTTAGGGAACTGGTCTGTATCCCATCCCAGTTGAGGATCGCCACGGTTCGCATCAACCGAACCAAAGATACCCAAAGACGTTGCGGTCGCAATTTCATGATGGAAGCTGTGTCCGGCCAATGTAGCGTGGTTAGCCTCGATGTTGACCTTGATTTCATTTTCTAAACCAAACTGTTTTAAGAAACCGTACACGGATGCGGTATCATAATCATACTGATGCTTAGTGGGTTCTTGTGGTTTGGGTTCAATTAAGATGGCTCCTTTGAAACCGATTTTGTGTTTGTGCTCAACCACCATCTGCATTAAACGTCCTAATTGGGCTCGTTCCTGACGTAAATCGGTATTCAGTAACGTTTCATAACCTTCACGTCCACCCCATAAAACATAGTTTTCACCACCCAGTCGTTTGGTTGCATTCATGGCGTTAAAGATTTGTGTTGCAGCATAAGCAAACACTTCCGGATCTGGGTTAGTCCCTGCGCCAGCCATGTATCTTGGATTAGAGAAAGCGTTGGCTGTACCCCACAGCAGTTTAACACCGGTCTCATTTTGCTTACGCTCAAGAATGTCGACCATGTGTGAAAAATTGCTGACGTATTCTCTGATGCTATTGCCCTCTGGTGTAACGTCAGTATCATGAAAACAGTAATAGGGATTGCCTAATTTGCTAAAGAATTCGAAGGCAACATCCGCTTTCATCTGAGCCAGTTCCATTTCGTTTCCAGCCCCTTGCCAGGGTCGATTAAAAGTCCCCAAGCCGAACATATCGCCACCAGGCCATACCAGATTATGCCAGTAACACGCAGCAAACCGTAAATGATCTTTCATTGATTTACCCAGCACCATTTCGTCTGCATCATAATGATGAAACGCAAGTGGATTCTGACTTTCTGTACCTTCAAATTTAATTTTGTCTACGTTAGTAAAAAATTCAGTCATTGTTTTTCTCTCATTCAGATTTATCAGAAATTTAGTACTTACAATCGGTTTATTACTTTTCCTAATAAAATAACTTCTGTTGTTATTTTATTTTTTATTGTTAACAACCAGAAAACAATTATGTTTTTTTACATATTAATGTCTTTATTTATTAACTGGAAAAAATACACAATTATTTCCCACAACGTTTTACTAAATTATTAATAAATTAGGTTTTATAAATAGTTTCTGTTGTGAGTATTTTATATTTCAATACAATACCCGCCTGATAATTACTTCTCCAGCGCACACGATTAACGCTGTTGTTTCATTGCACTGTCCATCCAAACGGCTAAGAGCAGAACGCCCCCTTTAACGATATATTGCCAGAATGTCGGAACATCCATCATACTCATCCCATTATCAAGAGACGCCATGATAAACGCACCAATCACAGCACCAAACACGGTACCGACCCCTCCGGCCATACTGGTTCCGCCTATAACACAGGCCGCAATCGCATCAAGCTCAGCGATATTACCGGCTGACGGGGAACCTGCGCCCAGCCTGGAGCTCAAAATCAACCCGGCAACCGCCACTAAAAAACCATTCATTGCATAAACTAATAATTTAGTCCGCTCGACATTAATACCTGATAAGCGGCTGGCTTCTATATTTCCGCCAATAGCATAAATACGGCGACCAAAGCGGGTTTTCGTTGCAATAAAGGTTCCGACCAGAATAAAAAAGGTTAACAACAATACAGGAGTTGGAACACCACGATATTCATTAAGAATGAATATCACCACTAATACCGCTAAAGCAATAATGGTATTTCTAATTAATGAACTCTGCATACTTGGTACGGATAATTCATATTTTTTCCGCATGGCATTACGTTTTTTCTGCCAACCGAAATACACAGAAAGACAGGCAAGGCCAATAATCAGACTCACGATATTAGGCAAATAACTTTGACCGATGAACTCCATTCCTTCAGAAATCGGAGCGACAGTTGTACCGTTGGTAATACCTATCAAAATACCTCGGAAAGCTAAATACCCAGCTAACGTAACGATAAAAGAAGGGACTTTTCGGTACGCGACCCACCATCCATTCCAAACACCCAGGACAAGCCCGGCAATCAACGTAATGACGATGGTCATAAATAAGGGCAACCCAAACCAGACATCCAGTATTGCCGCTATCCCACCAAGTAGTCCCATGAGGGAACCAACGGAAAGGTCAATTTCCCCGCTGATAATGACAAATACCATACCAATCGCTAAGATTCCGGTAATCGCCGTTTGTCTAAATAAGTTTGAAATATTTCGTGGCGTCAGGTAACTCCATTCCGTCATAAAACTGAAGAAAATCATAATGAAAATAAGAGCGATAACCATCACCAGAAGCTGTAAGTTGCCACCTTTCAGCTTATCGAACAATGAACTACTGTTTGTTTTGCTTAAATCACCGGGTTGCTCAATCATGCTGCGACTCCTTCTGATAATGCGCAATCCATAATAATTTCCTGAGTCAGGTTTTCGTTAATTAAATTTCCTTTTATGACACCTTCATGCATAACAAGAACGCGGTCACTAATACCGAGTACTTCGGGTAACTCAGAGGAAATCAGAATGATGCTGATATCATTTTTAACCAGTTGAAATATTAATTTATAAATTTCGTATTTAGCGCCGACATCAATCCCCCGGGTAGGCTCATCCAAAATTAAAATGCTGGGATTTACCATGAGAAACCGGGCTAAAATAGCTTTTTGCTGATTACCACCCGATAGGTTTTTGATGGCAATTTCCGTATTAGGGGTTTTCACTTTAAGCTGATTCACACTATTTGCTATTGAGTTTGCTTCTAACGTGTCATTCAGCACACCAGACGAGCCAAACTCATCTAAGGCGGCTAATGAAATGTTTTCACCGACAGACATGATGGGAATGATGCCATTACGCTTACGGTCTTCCGGTACCATTGCGATGCCGACATCCAGAGCATCTTTACTGCTCAGGATATTGAGCGTTTTTCCATTCAGATAATAGTTACCCTGATAACGGCCAAGATAGCTGCCATAGAGGCATTCCATCAATTCGGTCCGACCAGCGCCCACCAAGCCGGAAACCCCGAGAATTTCGCCCCGGTGTAATTCAAAACTCGCATTTTTTACTTTAGGAATGGCCGAATTAGATTTGTCCCAGGCACAGACATTTTCAACCTTCAGAACCACATCGCCAATGTCGTGGGGTTCTCTGGGAAATAGCTGTTTCATTTCCCGGCCAACCATCATGGTGATGATATCGTCTGTCGTCATGTCTTCAGCCGGACGGGTCCCGATATGTACCCCATCCCTGATAACGCAGATATAATCCGATATTTCTTTTACTTCCCCAAGTTTATGAGAAATATAGATGCAGCTAACACCAGACTCGCGCAATTCTTTGACTAAATTCAACAGAATCTCGGTTTCAGATTCCGTCAGAGGGGCTGTCGGTTCATCAAGAACCAGCAACTTCGTATTTTTTGACATGGCTTTGGCAATTTCTACTAATTGCTGCTGCCCCACGCCCAAATCCCCAACTTTTGTTTCAGGAGAAACAGATAAGTTCACTTTCTGTAATAAGATCTTAGATTCGTAATGCATGAGTTCATAATCTAAAACACCATGCTTGCTAATTTCAGAGCCAAGGAAAAGATTTTCAAGAATACTCAATTCTTTTACTAACGTTAATTCCTGATGGATGATAGCAATGCCCAGACTTTCGGTATCGGTAATATTTTGAGGCTGAATAGATTTACCTTCAAAAATAATCTCACCTTCGTAATCGCCATGTGGATAAATACCACACAGTACTTTCATTAGTGTTGATTTTCCCGAACCATTTTCACCACACAGTGATAAAATTTTCCCTTTTTCTAAGCTGATACTAATATCATCAAGCGCTTTAACCGGGCCAAAGCATTTCGTGATATTATTCATTTTTAATAAATAAGTCATAATAATCACTCCTAACGAAAAAGAGCGTTAAGAAAAGTCTTAACGCTTTTATTTTCTATTGATAAATTTCTTTTTCGGAGTGAAATCCATCAGCAACAACGGTTGTTTTAATGTTTTTGGCATCAACAACAATTGGATCCAATAACCAGGCTGGTACGTCTTTCATTCCATTATTGATTGAAGAGTTCTGAGCGGGTTTTTCACCTTTACCCAGTTCAACAGCAATTTCTGCAGCACGATTGGCAATAGAAGGAATGGGTTTGTAAACGGTCATTGTCTGCGTGCCATGAACGATACGACGTAATGCCGCAAGGTCAGCATCCTGCCCTGAAATATCAACTTTTCCAGCTAGTCCCTGAGCTTCAAGTGCCTGAATAGCACCGCCGGCTGTTGAATCATTAGAAGCAACAACAACATCAATGTTGTTATTATTCGCAGTCAGTGCATTTTCCATAATTTTCAGTGCATTTTCAGCTAACCAATAATTAACCCATTGATCACCGACAATTTTAATATCACCTGAATCAATTTTAGGTTGCAGAATTTCCATCTGACCTTTACGGAAAAGTTTGGCGTTGTTATCAGTTGGTGCCCCACCCATAAGGAAGTAGTTACCTTTAGGCTTTGCTTTCAACATAGCTTCCGCCTGCATTTCACCAACTCGTTCATTATCAAATGAGATATAGAAGTCCAGATCGGCATCAGTAATTAAGCGATCATAAGCAAGAACTTTAATGCCTTCACGTTTGGCATCTTTAATCACATTGGATAAAACACCACCATTTGTCGGAATAATAACCAGTACGTCAACACCACGGGCTATCATATTTTCGACTTGAGAAATTTGTGTTTGTTCATTGCCATTAGCGGATTGAACATACACTTTTGCTCCCAAATCCTCTGCTTTATGAACAAAAATATCTCTGTCTTTTTGCCACCTTTCCAAGCGTAAATCATCGATGACCATCCCGATCTTTAATGTCTTTGCAAAGACTGGAGTACTGATACTAATAAGAACGGAACATACAAGAATTATCAGTTTTTTCATTATATTTTCCTTTGTAGTACATTATATTTAATATTTATGTAGGGTATATTCAGTATCCATTGATACTGAGCAATTTAATCTTATAGACAAAGAACAAATAAAACCATTTCTCTTATTTTATTTACCTTTTACGTTTTCTGTTATTTTTTATTAATCGTGATCAACCTTGGATATTTTAAAAACAAGAAAACCTCAAAAAAGAAGAAATGATAAATTTTATTTTTTAATCAATAACTTATTTCAATGAAACACTATCTTAGATGATTAGCATTAATAGCAATAGTGAGATCAAGAACACATCAAATAAAAAATAACCTACTATACCCATACATATTAAAGTGACAACAATTGTTAATTTTTAAAATAAAATAAGAATTAAAAAATATTATTGATTCATGTAAATATGATAGTGTTTTTATATCAGACTTTTTCTTCGGGAGAATCCCTATATTCTTTGGGAGTTTTATTAAATGACTTCTTAAATACCGAATACATATATTGAATAGATGGATATCCGCAGGTTTCGGATATTTCAGCAATAGGAAGGTCCGTGCTGGATAGCAGATTACGGGCACGATCTAACTTTGCCTTATGTATTTCGAAATGAATAGAATGGTCCCGCTCTTCTTTAAACCGGCTTTCAAGATTGGAACGGGATATTCCCACGTGAGTTAATACCTGCTCGACTTTAATTCCCTTACAGGCATTATTTCGAATGTAGTGTAATGCCTGAACAACATACGGATCATGTAATGTTTGATAATCAGAGCTCTGTCTTTCAAACACCTGGCTTGGTGGGACAAGAATCCGGCTGTTTTCAATACGGGGATTTTCCTCTCCTTTTGCTTTTTTCATCAGCAACCGATGAAGCATTTTGGCTGCATTATAACCCATTGTCTTGCATCCCTGAGCAACAGAACTTAACGACACTCTTGTCAGATACCGGGTCATCTCTTCGTTATCTATACCGACAACCGCAATCCTGTCTGGAACCATAAGACCCAAATGTTCGCAGGTTTGCAAAAGATGCCGGGCTCTCGCGTCAGTAACAGCAATAATTCCAATTGGCGTTGGTAATCGTTGAATCCAGTCAGACAGGCGATTCATGTCATATTGCCAACTAAGTGCATTCGTCTCATTCCCCCGATAAACCGAATAGAAATAGTTTTCCTGAGAAACTAAATCGATAAAAGCCCGTTCCCTTTGGTTAGCCCAGCGTTGCCATGAATCATCAGGAATACCATAAAAAGCGAATTGCTCAAGTCCTTTCTCTTTCAAATGTTGAAAGGCCATTTCGACAATTTTGTAATTGTCTGTAGCAACATAAGGAACATCCGGATAATCTTCATCATCTGTATACGAGCCTCCTACCCCGACAACAGGGATATTTGAATCTTTCAGAAGTTCAATAATTTGTGGATTATCAAAATCAGCGATAACACCGTCACCGTTCCAGGAGCGAAAATGCTCAACATTCGTTGTAAAATCATCTTCAATAAAAATATTCCAATGGCATTGGGATGCTTGAAGATATTCTCCGATACCTTCCATAACCTGTCGGTCATAAACCTTATTCGCATTAAATAACAGTGATATTTGATAATGTTTATCCATTGGCAACCATCATTTCTATCAATTAGAGAGATGAGTCTACCAGCAGAATTCATTTCTCTATGTGATCTATAACTCAGTCAATAAATCTCTGAATTAGAATAACAAAAAACATAATTGTAGACCGTCCGTAAAGGAATACACTCATTGGTATTCTTATGCATTCTATTTGCAGTGAATCCTCACCTAGGAGATGACTATGTTTATTGGGATCGATTTAGGCACATCTGGCGTAAAGACAATATTAATGTCCGAAACCGGAGACATTCTGGCCTCAACCACAACTGAAATATCGGTATCCAGACCTCACCCACTCTGGTCTGAACAAGCTCCGGATGACTGGTGGGCAGCTACGTTAACGTCACTAAAGGCGCTTTCCGAACAACATCATCTCAATCAGGTGAAAGCCATTGGCCTGTCGGGACAGATGCATGGTGTTACATTGCTCGATAGCCAGCATCAGGTTATTAGACCAGCCATACTCTGGAATGACGGTCGTTGTGAAGCAGAATGCCATGAACTGGAAAAACTCGTACCGGAAAGCCGCGATATAACAGGAAACCTGATGATGCCGGGTTTTAGTGCACCTAAACTAAAATGGCTGGCCAAAAATGAACCGGAATGTTTTTCCCGAATAGATAAAGTTCTGCTACCTAAGGACTACCTGAGATATCTGCTGACCGGAGAATTCGCAACTGATCTATCAGATGCAGCAGGTACCATGTGGCTGGATGTTAAGGCGAGAGACTGGAGTGATGAACTGCTAAATGCCTGTGAATTATCGCGTTCTCATATGCCAGCGTTGTATGAAGGTAATGAAATAACCGGGACCCTAAAACCTATGCTGGCAAAACAGTTCGGTATGGACGAGGTTCCGGTTGTCGCCGGTGGCGGCGATAACGCTGCCGGAGCCATTGGTGTCGGAATCATCAAACCGGGACAAGCCATGATTTCCCTTGGTACCTCCGGAGTCTATTTTTCAGTCAGCAAACAGTTTATCAGTAACCCCGATTCGGCTCTCCATTCCTTTTGTCATGCATTACCTGGGACCTGGCATACCATGTCAGTCATCTTGAGTGCCGCATCCTGCCTGAATTGGGTAGCGGAACTTACCGGATATGACACAGTCTCCTCAATGATGGACGATGTTGAAAGGAATGCACCAGAAACCAATGTGATTTTTCTACCATATTTATCAGGAGAAAGAACCCCTCACAATAATCCTAATGCCAAGGGAGTATTCTTCGGTATGACGCATGATACCTCTAAGTTAACCCTTGCTCAGGCAGTACTGGAAGGTGTTGGTTTTGCATTAGCCGATGGTCTTGATGCTTTACATGAAACCGGAGAAAAACCAGACCAGATAACTCTGATTGGTGGCGGAGCGAAAAGCTCGTACTGGCGACAATTACTCACTAATATATTCAACCTTGATTTGGTTTATCGTCGTGGCGGAGATGTGGGACCGGCGTTAGGTGCAGCCAGACTGGCTCAGCTTGGAGTTTTGGGTTCGGGTGCAATGATTGAAGATGTATGCCCTCTTCCCGAAATAATCGAATCCCATAAACCTGATATTGCGCAGCACAAAAAACTGTCAGTGAAAAGAGAAACATTCAGGATGTTATACAAGCAGCTTTTGCCTGTTTATTCATAATATTTCGATTAAAAACAAAGCGACTCCCAGTTATATAACATGACAAAACGGGAGCCGCTGTCTGGTTACGTTGGTATCCTCAGAGAAAATTTCTGACGAATTTTTGCAACTTTTGATGCTGATTTTACACTAACATCCGTCTGATCTCTGTTTATTGGACGGCCATCTGATTCCAGACCTATATCACGAAGCAAATGCGGATTATCCCAGGGAATATCATGCGCCGACCGTTTAATTTTTCGTTCCAACGCTCGTTCTTCCCGATAAATATCAGCACGAATAAGCCAGACGGCAAGTCGGATATAAATTGAATGTTTCATGGTACTCTCCTTAGTAAAATAATAATGTTTACTGGGAGAAATGGCAGATTAAACAGAGAAAGGTCCAGTCAAGCTGCCAGTTCCGCAGCTTAACATGAGCATACGGATCAACTTAATCTCGGCGTTTCGATGCATTATCAATCAACATGTCAAGCGCTGGATAATCAGACTTCATGCTGAAATTACACATAGAAATAAGATCGGAAAGAGACGCAAAATTAGATGAATTAATACGTTGAATATTCATATTACGTCTCCTCTAAGTTAATCCGTGATGGTGACGAAACTCTCGTTTCGTTATTTTTATACTAAAGAATAATGCCTTAAAATCAACCAATTCCAGACACTAATAATAAATAAGCAGAATTGTTCTAAAATAAACATTTGTCTATCTTTAGAGCAGTATTATTCACTAAATTAATCGGTAAACTAATGACTATAGTTTTAGCACCATTATGGTAACTATACTTAAAAGGTTTTATTTCATATCAGTTCATCATCAAGAATGGCATCAGATAAGGCTTGCACACATACATCGTATTTCTCCAGTGAGCTTCTTATACAATACAACGAGGTCATTCGTTCTGTTTCATTCGAATATTCAATTCTCTGTAACTCACCGCTTTCAAGATACGGTCTGATTTCACTCTCCGGCAACCAACCAATACCAAGTTGATTAATAACCGCTTCTATGGCGGAATTAACGGAAGTAAAATACCAAGTCTCTCCGTATCGTTTATTTTGACGGTTTGCTCTTTGATTCTCTTTATCCACTATTTGTATTGTTGGGTAGCGGTATAAACGGCTTGCTCTGAGTTTTTCCTGAATCGAAAAAATTTCATGATTCTGGTGCGCTACCAAAATAAACCGCAGGGTAATTGTCAGAACTTTAGGGTGTTTATCCTGTTCTGGAACACTGACAACATACAAATCCCCCATTCCCTGTTCAATCTGTAAAAGCCCTTCATCGCGTACAATCTCTTTTACATGTACCTGAGTATATGGATACAACTGGTTAAAATGTTTCAACGCATTAAACAAACGCTGTTTGGGAAATAAGCTATCCACAACCAGACTGATTGATTCCCTGGAATTTTCCGTCAAAGCTTTCGCCTGAGATTCAAGATCCTGCCATTCAGCAAGTAAAATGGAGGCCTGCTCCAGAAGAGAAGCACCAGCGTTAGTTAATGTCAGTTTTCTCCCCTTGAGTTCAAGCAAATCTATACCAAGTCGTTTTTGTAACTGATTGATTTGATAACTGACAGAAGGCTGGCTTCTACAGTGTTTTTCAGCAGCTTTTGCAATACTGCCGGTTTCAATAATGGATTCCAGCAGCATCCATTGTTCGAGTGTACTTAAAAACATATAAAATTTCTTGAGCCTTTATATTCAAAAATAGCGTTATTTTATAAAAATAATTTAAATTATAGTATCTGTATTCCAAAAAATGAATAATAAAAGAGAGTGATTATGTTTGATAAAACCGATCTTTCAGGCCTTCTTGGTAAACATTTGGTTTACACATACGACAACGGCTGGAATTATGAAATTTATGTAAAAAATGGAGAAACTATGGATTACCGGATTCATAGTGGAATTGTCGGAAACCGTTGGGTCAAAGATCAAAAAGTATTTCTTGTCAGAGTAGCCAGTGACGTCTATAAAATTTCATGGACTGAGCCTACAGGGACTGACGTTAGCTTAATTGTAAACCTGGCTGATAAAGTCTTTCATGGAACCATTTTCTTCCCTCGCTGGATTATTAATGATCCGAAGAAAACCGTCTGTTTCCAGAATGATTTTATTCCTCAAATGGAAGCATATCGCGAAGCGGGTCCAATCTATCCGACTGAGGTTATTGATGAATTTGCTACCATTACATTTGTACGTGATTGCGGAGAAAATGACGACAGTGTAATCAATTGTGCTGCAAGCGAATTACCAGCTAATTTCCCAGACAATCTGAAATAATTAACCCGAAGGTTTCGGTATAATGAGTTATGCCGGAACCTTTTTAATCGCTCCCTTATCCTCCCTTATCGAATAAATGACATTCGATATTCAGTCCTCTGATTTTTCAGTTTTCTATTGGTTGATATACATAATCCTGCCTTATCATGTCACTTCCGTATATAATCGTCTTCAGATATTTATGCGGGTAAAACATATGCAGATACTGGCCAACTCTACGATAGTTCTCGATTTTGAAACCACCGGGCTCTCACCAAATATGGGAGACAGAGCTATTGAAATTGGTGCGGTAAAGCTGGTCGAAGGGCAGGTAACAAAGACTTTTCAATGCCTGATGAATCCAGGATTTCGTATCAGCCGGTTTATTGAAAATTATACGGGCATTTCGAATGCTATGCTAAATAACGCTCCCAGTTGCGAAGAAGTAATGAGTGAGTTTGCTGAATTTATCGGAGACAGCTCACTGGTTGCACATAACGCCTCTTTTGATAAACGATTCCTGGATGCAGAACTGGCCCGAATTAATACGGATTACTCAGGCGATTTTGCCTGCTCAATGCTGATAGCCAGGCGATTAATTCCGGACTCACCAACACATAAGTTAGGAGATTTAGTTCGTTTCAAACAAATTGAAAATGACGGGACGTTTCACAGGGCATTGGCTGATGCGCAAATGACAGCAAAATTATGGACATTAATGGTACATGAACTGGAAAGCATCGGAATAAAAAATCCCAGTTTTTCCCTAATGCAACAGATAAGTAAAATCAGTAAAAATGATGTATATCGCTTCCTGAAAAAGAAAACCGAATAAACCGATTATTGCTTGCCACTACTTCTATTTATTTGACACCTAATTGAATACAAATTAACAGATATCAATTACTCCATTCTGTTAACAGAGGTATTGTAAGTAATAAAAATCAATAATTAGGAAGCAACCATGAGCACATTAGAAATCAATAACGCAAATATCCCCATATTTGATTATGAATCTTTAACGTTAGAGAAGATTACAGCCGCCATTAAAGTCGTTGAAAAAGCACACAAACTTAACTTTAGTACCATCCGTCAATTTGTTACTGAACACAGTTCAACAGTGATCAGTGAATTTAACAAAATGAAAACGTTTGAAAGTGTTGATCAAAAATTTCAGGTAATTGATAAAGTATTCAGTACGATGCCGGATTATAAAGAACTAAATTACTATATTCTTGAAATTGCTATTTTAGTAAGTTAATCCATTATCAGTGACATACAAATATCTTAAGCCCTCTGACTGATGAAAAATTAGCAGGTACCAATGCAACAAATTTAGAACATCTTTTACAATACCTGTTACAACTGTTAAACAAAAATCCAACCTCGGATAAAGTCTTCACATTTAAGCTTTATCCGGAGTTTGACACACATATCAGTATTCTATTTCCAAAAAAATTTATCAAATCAGTTATCAACCCCACCCTTTATCAGTGGTAATACAGAGTTTGTATTCCTGTCTTCGCATTGGTAATGAAGCGTTAGGTGTTATCTGCGGCAGTTATTCTATAAATCATTTGCAACAGAGTGTTGCAAACTAGAGAAACAAGAGTAATATTGATATCAATTATCATTTAGATCAACATTTAGGAGCTGACTATGAATACCACATCAGGTGAAACACTTGAAGATAATAGCTCACTGAATAAGCCTCCATTAAGATCAGATTCGGAAAATTCAGTTAATTACCTCGCCAGTTTTTCATTAATCCAACCTTTTTTAATCAAACAAAAATGGGCCCTAATCACATCAATTTTTATGGCAACACTTTCAGTTGCATTTGAACTTTTCCCAATCTATGCAATATATCGTCTGTTAGTATTAGCAATCGAATACACCATTAACCCTACTACCGTAATGATCCTATCTGTCTCATCCTTAATCAGCGTTTTGGCTGCATACATTTTACTTGGGTTGGCAATGAGGACATCGCATTTCTTAGCATTCAATTCTCTTTATCAACTCAGGATTAAAATCGCTAAGCACCTCGCTTTACTTCCGATGGGATTTTACAGCAAGAAAAAAAGCGGAGATGCCAAAAAGCTTCTAATCGATGACCCTGAACAACTGGAGTTGATCATTGCACATGGGATACCCGAAGGAATCAGCGCAATCGCAACATGGTTTGCTGTTTCATGCTGGCTTTTTTACATCGACTGGCGAATGGCCTTAGCATCAATTCTGATTACACCTATCTCCTTTTATCTGTTGATTAAAGGAATGAAGAAAGGCTCAGAACATGCATCGGCCTACCAACGTGCAAACCAAGTAATGAATGCCTCCGTTGTTGAATACTTAAATGGTTTGCCAATTATAAAAATTTTCAATCAGGACGAAAAAAGCCACAAGGAAACAGAACAGGCGATAAAAAACTATGCCAATACCGAGAAAAGCTGGGCTCAGGCATATTTACCCTACGGTGGCACATTCTTTAGCCTTGTTCTCAGCAATGTGATTTTCATAGTGATTCTGGGCAGTTTTCTGGTCGTCAATCATTCTATTGACGTTATCACATTTGTCTTTTTCATCATTGTTGGGGCCAATTATAGCCGCCCATTACTTAAACTGTTTCATTTATTCCATCAATTGGCTCATATCAGTATGAATTCACAGTTGACTGAAAAAGTATTAGCCACGCCTCCACAAACAGACTCGCATAAAACCATCTCTCTTGATAATTACACGGTTGAATTTGATAATGTTTCATTCAGATATGATCAACAGGAAGTTCTACATAACATATCATTTACTGCGAAACCAAATGAAATAACAGCGCTAGTTGGACCATCCGGTGCAGGGAAAAGCACTCTCGCCACACTGATCCCCCGTTTCTATGACATATCAAAAGGACAGATTTCTATTGGGGGACACTCAATTACTGAATTTTCGATAGAGCAACTCATGGATACCGTCTCTTTTGTTTTTCAGGATACTTTTTTGTTCACTGGAACTTTAGAAGAAAATATAAAATTTGGCTCCCCACAGGCCTCTGTTCAAGACATGATTCTGGCGGCTCAAGCGGCTCAAATACACGATTTGATCTTATCCCTGCCAGAAGGATATCAAACAAAAGTTGGCGACAAAGGACGTAAATTATCAGGTGGAGAATGCCAACGCATCGCAATAGCAAGAGCTATTCTCAAGAACTCCCCGATTATTATTCTTGATGAAGCAACCGCATTTTCGGATCCAGAAAATGAAGCACTGATCCAACAAGCAATCGAAGCCTTAACAAAAGATAAAACGGTAATCGTAATTGCACACAGACTAAACACCATAAAAAATGTTGATCAAATTGTAGTTATTGATAACGGCTTTGTTGTTGAAAAAGGACTCCATGAAAATCTTTTAAGTAATGATGGCGTCTATAAAAAACTTTGGACCGACTTTTGTGCGATTCAAACATCCGAATCAAAGGTTGAGGAATATCCACATGAATAACCAAATTCAAAAAGAAACAACAGAGACACATTCTGACTGGCAAAGTTTAAAGCGGCTATGGAATTTGGCAGGACCACTGAAACACCAAATTGTCAGAGGAATCATATTCCGGTTTCTTCAGTCTTTCAGCCTAGGATTGGGTTATGGCGTCGCCATTATAGTTGTCACTACACTTGTTACTTCACAGGGCAGCGTTACGAAAGACTGGTTCTATCAAATTTGCTTCCTTTCATTACTTTCGCTTACCGGACAACTTGTTTTTAGTTTTTTATCATCACACAAAACTTGGATGGCAAGCTTTCAGCTATCCAGTGATTTACGAATAAAAATGCTAAGAAGAATGAACCAACTTCCATTGGGTTTTCATCTATCCCGGCATAGAGGTGACGCTGTCACTGTTCTCACAACCGATATGCAGACAGTAGAAACATTTCTGTCTGATGGTTTACCCCGCATTGCAGAAGCATTCGGCCTTCCAATTGCAGTGCTTACCTACCTGATTTTTCAAAATACTGCCCTATTCACCGCCGCTGCTATTTCGATTGTCCTGAGCATACCGGTATATATCATTGCCAGTCATAAACTTGCTCAGTTAGGAATAAAACGTCAGGACACACAGGCATCTGCAGCAGCAAGAATGATTGAATATATTCAGGGGATGGTGGTCATAAAATCTTTCAACCGTCTCGCGAAAGGTCAAGAAGATTTTGAGAATGCACTAAATGATTTCCGGAATTTATCCAACAAGATGGTTAAACAACTTGTTTTTCCATTGGTTATATTTGGGGCAATTACCCTACTCGGTATTCCCATTATTTTTTATGTTGATAGTCATTTACTGCTAAGTAACAGCATTAACGTATCTTTATTTATAACGGCTCTAATGCTTATTTATGCACTCTACAGCCCTTTGCTTGGTTTGGTGGCCGTTCTTGAGCAAACCCGGATGGCTGATGCTTCGTTGACCAGAATGAACAGAGTCCTAAACGCAGAAACCCTTTCTGAACCAGAACACTCTGAAAAACCTTCTGATTTTGATATTAAATTTAATAACGTTTCTTTTGGATACAATGATGATCAAAGCGTTATTAATAATATCAATTTTTCTGCCAGACAAAACTCCGTAACGGCAATCGTCGGACCTTCCGGAGCCGGCAAAAGCACACTACTTAATCTTGTTGCCCGTTTCTGGGATGTTACATCCGGAGAAATCAGCATTGGTGGAGTCAATCTTCAGCAAATGAAGACAAAAGACTTAAATAAATTAGTTACTTTCGTTTTTCAGAATGTCTATCTTTTTTCGGGAACAATAATGGATAACCTGTTGATTGGTAGACCTCATGCAACTCAAGACGAAATCATTTATGCGGCAAAAATGGCTCAGGCTTATGATTTTATAATGGACCTGCCTGATGGGTTCGATACTCAAATTGGAGAAGGCGGGGCTACTTTATCAGGAGGAGAGAGACAGAGACTTTCCATTGCCAGAGCAATGCTCAAAGACGCACCTATTATTCTGATGGACGAAGCGACAGCAGCAATTGATCCAACCAATGAACGCGCTTTTTATCAGGCTTTGAAGGCATTGACAGCAAATAAAACCGTTCTAATTGTCGCCCACAAATTATCAACCATAAAAAATGCAGACCAAATTATCGTCATGAATGACGGAAACATCGTTCAGCAAGGCAGCCATACCGAATTAGTCAACTGTGATGGCTTGTATAAAAACTTATGGGATAAGTGGTCAGGTGCAGCCAACTGGAAATTTAATCCGTTAAAACATTAATATTATAGGGAAAAATTATGGAAAACAGTTTACGTCAAACCGGTATCGGTAATGAAGTCAGTCAGACTTTATTTATTCCTCTTTATATGAAAGCACAGCAGACTCTTGCCAAAGATTCTTTTTTTCAAGATTTATCGGCCGTTCATATTGTCGAAAATATGAAGTACGATTTCTCTGTATTTAATCAATCGGTGACCAGTTCTGTCGGATGTGCTGTCAGAGCTGATTATATGGATTCTCAAGTTATAAATTTTATTGATTCTCATGAAAAACCGATCATTGTTAATATAGGGTGTGGTCTGGATGCCAGATATGAACGCGTAAGGCCTTATATTAATAAAAAAGCACAGTTTTATAATCTGGACCTTCCAGATGTAATCAAAATGCGAAATAAGCTACTTCCAGGAAACAGTGAAAGCATCAATCTAACAGGTTCAATTCTCAAAACATCCTGGATGGAAACTCTTCGATCCTATCACCCCGACAGTCAATTCTTTTTCACTATAGAAGGTGTGTTGATGTACTTTGACAAATCTCAGGTAAAAAACATACTGCAGAATTTAAGTCACTATTTTAAAGGCGGAAAATTAGTATTTGATGCAACCTCTGGCTGGATGGCAAGACATTCACAGAAACACGATAGTATAAAACATACAGGTACCGAATTTCAGCTTTATCTGGACGATCCCCGTGAAATCGAAATTTGGAACGATAATATTAAAGTAGCGAAAATTCACTATTACTGCGATTTTAAAGAATTTCGCCGAATTGGATATATAAAATATTTCCTCATGAAATATTACCCACCAATGCGGAAGGCTGCTTATATTGTCACCTGTAACATTTCTCAGTAAAAAAAAGGAAGAGCTGTATCATTGGATTTTAGCAAATCTGATGCGTTTTCTATATATTACCGATAATTTGATTATTAAGATAAAACAGAAATATTTATATGACATCTAAGCAACCCTCGGATGTATCCATCGGAAGGCCAGCCCGAATTTCCCGTGAAGCAATCGCCAAAGCGGCATTGGGAATCGGACTGGACAGAATAACTCTGAAAAAAATATCCACTAAACTTGGTGTTGATCACTCTTCACTATACCGACATGTAAAAAATCGTGAGGATATTATCTACGATGCTTTGGATCTGGCAATTTCCGAAATTAATACAGAACATCATACTAATAATTGGCAGGATTATTTAACTTATGTAGCGAATACACTTTGGGATATTTACGCAAAATATCCGGGACTGGCGGCTACAATCCGAAGTTTTGATCGCCCTCCACTATCAGCAATTAACGCATTTTCAATGTCATGCGACAAAATTGAATCACTCGGCTTCAACCGTGATGACTCCGCCTTGATTATTGACAGCATTATTGATATGACAACCGATTGTGCCTCTGCATGGCAACAGTTAAATACTCCCGATTCAAATGGGAAAATACCAGCTCAACGACTCAAAAATGCCTGGGAGCAGGCTAAAACTCATCAAACAGCCGCACATGTCGAATATGTTGTTCGTATTATTGCCAGTAACCCCAAAGACTGGTGGCAGAAAAAATTATCTCTGCTCATTGCTGGTGCAGAGGTTTTCTACCAACGAACTATATCGAAAGATGACTGAATTACCCTGAAGTAATGCTACGATTTAAGGCTTAACAGAACTATATAATGAAAATATACCCCTCTGACTGGTAAGCTACCTAGAGGGGTATTCATAATTAGAAATTGACAAATTTCTCTTATTTTTATACAGAAGGATCAGATTAATTCATCCAGCTTTTCCGGATCGTAAGCTGTCAGCTCCTGTCCATGAAGGACACGGGAGACATAATCAGGGTTTGATATAAATGAACGACCAATTGCCACCAAATCGAAGCGGTCTGTCGATATTGCCCTAGTCCCGGACTCCGCATTATATCCACCGACTCCAATAAGTGTTTTGCTGGTATGCTTACGCATATAATCAGAGACGGTACCATCCAGAAAATCAAATTCCATGGTGTCATCAAACATCCCTTCATGCAGATAGGCAAGCTCCCTTTTTTCCAGTTCTTCAAAAAGATGATCGAACACTTTCCTATCTTGTGGGTCGGGATCTATATGTGCATACGCTCCGGGAGACAGGCGTAACCCAGTCCGGTATCCCCCAATGCGTTCACATACTGCATCGACGACAGAAAGGGGAAAGCGGGTCATATTCTCAGGTGTTTCCCCGAACTCATCAGTTCTCTGATTCGTATTAAAATGAAGAAACTGATCGATCAGATACCCGTTAGCCCCATGGATTTCAACACCATCAAAACCCGCCGTAATCGCATTTTGTGCTGCAGTTGCATAATCTTCAGTCAATTGCTCAATCTCTTCGCTTGTTGCCGCTTTAGGTACGGTATAAACCAGATCTCTATGCCGGGGAACCGTTCCTTCAAATGCAATGGCAGATGGAGCTAAAGCATACTCTCCACCGAAAAACGTCGGATGTGCCACACGTCCGGTATGCCATAACTGTGCAAATATCTTTCCCCCCTTCTGATGAACAGCAGAAGTGACGTTTTTCCAGCCTTCTACCTGTTTTTCAGTAAATAATCCGGGAGTATTCGGATATCCCTGTCCATCAGGTCGAATAATGGTTGCTTCAGAAATGATCAACCCGGCATCAGCACGTCGGGCATAATATCTGGCAACCTCATCGGTAGGAACAAGCTCATTATCTGCTTTACAGCGAGTTAACGGCGCCATGACGATTCGGTTATTAAGCGTAATTTTACCGTTGAGTTCAAACGGTTGAAATAATATGTCTGTCATTACTTTTCCCCAGTTATTATTGACTTTTATCTATGCTAGATCATTCTTGAATGATCATTCAAGCTATTTTTGAACAATCATTCAAATTGCTTTGTTTCCTGTTTTTTCTCGGGTAATATGTAAGACAACAATACATTGACTGATTCGAGTAATGTTTTTTTGCAAATGATGAGAAAAAGAAGTGCGTCTAGCGAAATATGACAGAGAACAGGTATTATGTTCTGCCTTGTCTCTGTTTGTCACTAAAGGGTTTAATAAAACCAGCATGCAGGACATAAAAAAAGCAACCGGATTACATCCCGGTTCCATATATTGTGCTTTTAAAAACAAACAAGGGCTTTTACTGGCTGCGATTGAGCATTATGTGAATGAGCGGGATCAACAGTTTAGTGATATCTTCGACTCTCAACCGACGATTATTAAGGGCCTGAAAAGCTATTTTTCAATGATTGTAAATGAATGCGAAAACGCCACCATTAAAGATTGCCTGCTACAAAAATTAATGAATGAATTAACGCAAGACGACAATGAAATGAAGAATATCATCAATGACGCTCTGAATAGCTGGAAATCCAAATTATTATCCAAACTCAGAGAAGCACAGGCTAAAGGCGAAATATCAGCAGAATCAGACTGTGATTTTCTGGCCGAGTATCTTGTTATGGGGATTTATGGTTTACGCGAGTTTTCTCATACAAAACCACAAAAAGGACTTTTAGCCAAAATTGCTGATCAATTACTACAGTCAACAATTCAGTAATATCGCCACCCCAGCGCCCCTCTGGAAGCAGGAAAGCTTCCAGAGATTATTTCTAGATTATGATTTCACTCTGAGTTTCTTTATTGCCGGACCAAAAGCATTGTCGCCACACCAGAAATTAATGGCATTTTGAATTCCATCACTAGTCATCGTCGCACCACTGACGCCATCAATAGAATTGCTGTCAACCGACGTCTCATGATTCATTATTACCTTAAAATCAGATACACCCTGCTTATAGACATGTTTTCCGGTAAATCGTTTAACAACATCAGGATCATCAACAAATTTTGCCCCCAATCCCGGCGTTTCACTGTGCTTGTAAATTCCAAACCTGTAAATGCTTAAATCATCAGCATTCAGTGAAACAAAAGCGTAAATTAAAGCGTATTTTCCCTCCCCCCGGACAGGTACAATTATTTTGTCGAGTTTACCGGCATCATCGTTAACCAGATAAAGCTCTCCGATATTTTCTCTTCGTTTTATACCGGCAATATCATCCTGCTTGTTCAGAACAACTGACCGTTTGGGATCATTTGCTGCTTCCTGCTCATTGTAATTTTCAGGTACCATCGAACGTTTGAGCAGACGGCCAGTATTCAAATCAACAAAACGCGGAGTAATGTATTTTTGGGTCACTTCAGCCATTGGCATCCGTTTATTTATCAGTCCTGCGACCTCAACCATAACAAGACGCTTATCCAGCGTTACCGTTTTAACTTCATGTTCTGCATGATTGTCTACAGATTTATTATCATCGCACCCACTAAGAGAAACTATAAACATTCCGAGCATGAAAGAGATTAGTGTTTTTTGTAACATAATTTCCTACTCAATGACTATTTCAGACGACGTGGAACCACCTGGGCAATCACATCAAACTCCCCCTGATTGGTATGAACTTTCAAAGTAAGAAATTCTCCGGTTTTTAATTTGTGAATAGGGTTAAACAACATGAAGTGATGAGTATTCGGCGTCAGAGCCAGTTTTTTATGGGCTGGAACGGTAATGTGGTCTACATGAAACATTACACGCTTACCACTTTCGTACCGGGTACTATGAAGCATTGTTCGCTTGAAATCATTAGATGTAAAACCATCAATAATTAGATCTTTGTCAGTATGATTATAAATCGTCATTTTGCTTCCGGTAGCATTAGCACCATTGGCCAACTGAAATACCACCGGATTTTGTACATCAATCATTTTTTTTAGTTCATTTACTTTTGTCTCAGCCAGAACAGAAAATGTCATCACAAGAGCGGCACACATGACCAGCAATAAACGTATTTTTTTCATCATAAGATTTCCTAATTTTTTACAAGATATGAAATCGCTTTATTCAAATCCAGCTCATAGGAAAATCCAATATGAAAATTCACTATTTCGCCAGATTGATCAATAAAATAAGTGGTTGGGGTAACAGATACCTGATAACGCTCTTTTGTAATACCCAGTTGATCAAATCCAATTGGAAATGTCAGGCCATATTTTTTAGCAAATGCGTTTAGATCAAAGTGATTTTTATCAATTCCGACACCAATTAATACCACATCATCCGGACGATTTTGTAACACACTTTGCCATTTATCCATCATGGCAATACAGGCTCCACAGTCCTTCGACCAAAACTCCAGAATGACCGGTTTCCCTTTAAATTGATCAAAAGTGATCGGATTATTTTCCGAATCGAATACAGCAAGAGATGGGGCTTTCCCCCCAATTTTTGCAAGTTGATCCTGGCATCCGGTAATAAACACGGAAAAAATCAGAAGAAAAATTCCCCCGACACATTGATTAAGCCGCAACATTTGGTCTTTCCTCACCGAGGTATTTCCCGTGTTGTAACCGAATAATACGATCCGTATATTTGCCCAAATCCGGGTTGTGAGTCACCATAATAATGGTGCGGTTTTCTGCGTGTAACTTTTGGAAAATATCCAGTACAATCCGCTCATTTTCTTCGTCCAGATTCCCGGTCGGTTCATCTGCAAAAATAATCGGACATTCATTAACCAGTGCTCTGGCAATACAAACCCGCTGCTGTTCTCCTCCAGATAACTCGCTGGGAAGATGGCCAATCCGGTGTCCTAACCCAACCATTTCTAAAACATTAACCGCGGCTTCCCGGTCAGTAACACTATGATAATGCTGAGCAAGCATTACATTTTCCAAAGCCGTCAAATAGGGAATAAGATGAAATTGCTGAAACAACAATCCGATTTTCTCAGCACGAAACTCTCTGCGGCCATTTTCATCCAATTCTGAAGCATCCTGACCATCAAGGATAACCTGACCTTCAGTAGCCGTATCCAGGCAGGTCAGAATATTCATTAATGTGGTTTTACCGGAACCGGACGCACCCATAATGGCAACAAACTCTCCATGCTTCACGGATATATTGATGTTATCCAGTGCACTTACCTGATCAAAACGCTTACACAGACCTTTAGTTTGAATCGCATAAGATGACATCTTATTCTCCTTTTAATACTTTCGCCGGATTGACATTAATTGCCCTGACGGTCGGTAGGATTGCAGCAACAACAGCGGCAATAATGGATGAGATGGGGGTAATCAGAAAGACAGGCAAACGAAGGTCAATCGATGCATTGAAAACAGTCTGCCCAAGTATCTGAGCAAGAACATAACCGACTCCCAAACCCACAATAATAGCAACTATTGTTATCAATACCGTTTCGATAATAATCTGACCGGTAATTGCCTTATTCGATGCGCCTAACGATTTTTGTAGAGCAAACTCACGACGGCGCTCGGATATCATCGCTGTCAGTGTCGTATTCACACATAATGTCGACAAGATTAAGATAACCAACGAAACAACACCTAATAGCAGTTTTATTTTGTCTAATACCCGCCCCTCAGAGGCAGAGACTTTCCGAATCGGACGAACATTTAGTGCTGGGTACACTTTGCTTACTTTTTTCTGAAACTCAGACACCTGTCCCTGATCATTCGCCAGACTGAACATAGCATAATTGATTTTGCTTTCTTTATTGAGCCAGTTCTGAACAACCGGCAAGTTTAGAATGAGGTAGTTATCTTCGTTTGAACCAGACTCGATGATACCTTTAATCGTAAAACTGCGTGTCTCTCCATTCTTTTTTATCAGATTAATGGTTGAACCAACTGACAGTTCAAGCTTTTCTGCCAGTTTGCTTCCGATCATAACATTTCGTTCATCAAAGGATACACCAATCCATTTACCCTTCACCTGCCAATAGGGAACCAGCTTTCTCAACTGAGAAAAATCGATTCCCATCAGAACCACATTTTCCAGATCTGACTGAGCCATACCGTATAAATAAGGGCTGGATGCCACCAGACTTCCCTGCGGTGCTAATGACATCATTTTTTTATAGCCATCATCATCGAGATAAGATTTCCCTTCTTCCGGTCCGACAAAAAAGTTGGCGCCATAATTACGCAGTTCATGGCTCATTTTTTCATTAATATCAAAATAAACCCCAGCCATTGCTGTAACGATTGCCGCACCTACCATAAGAGCAGCAAACACAACCAACACCCGTTGAATTCTCAGTCTTAGAGAACGGGTGATTAAAAGCAGAGTCATTGATGTGTTATTTGCGGCCATAAAGCACCTCAATTGGATACAACGCAGCAATTTTCCTGGAAGGGAAATAAGTGCCAATTGACGTAATCAAAACAGAGAGGACCAAAACCAAAGGAATAATGATCCAGTTGAAACTTAAACTAGAACCAAATAATGCGTATCCCATCAATTTGGATAATCCCCAGCCACCAATGCACCCCAGAATTCCACCGACAATTCCACATCCTATCGACTCAGAATAAAACAGTGCATACACCTGCCAGTTGTGTGCCCCCAGAGCTTTCATTAGACCGATTTCTTTTGCTCTTTGTAGAATAGCGTTTGTCATCAAGGACGCGATTCCCATAGCAGCAGCAATCAACGCAGAAATCGTGACAACAAATAACAGACTTTGAATTTTCCCAATCACAATACCCTCCGAAGCGGCAACCTGCCAAAGAGGTTTCACTGTGGCATTGTTCATCGCACTCTCCAGTTGAAAAGATATGGATGACACATATGCGGTACAAAACCACAAATCGTATTCATCAGAATCCAGAGATTCCAGGTCTTCTCGAGCCTTTTTCGACAACGCATTTTCCGGAACCGTTAATGCTGAAACTTTGACACTTTGAACGCGCCCTTCAAGTCCCAACAACGTCTGCCCGAGAGCAAGAGGCAAAAGAATTGAATTATCATCCGCTGTCCCGTCACTTAGAATTCCGGTAACAACGATGTTGACATTTTGTCCATTAACACCGGAAAGCATCAATTTATCACCGGTTTTCCAGTGCTGTTCGGCTGCTAAAGCTTGCCCGACTAATGCCTGATTTTTTTCATCATCCGGCCACCGACCGTTAACCTGCCAGTATGTGGAAATATATTTGTTTCCGGTATGAAAAGTGGGCTCATCTGAAACAGGTAAATGCTTATCAAAAAAAGTACCCACGATATTAATGTTTGTCAGATGCCTTTCCGGAACGGTAACCTGCCCCCTGACAAACGGCGCAAATCCGATAATGTTATTGCGCCAGAAAATATCCATTATGTTGGGCAGCTCATTCTCTTCCAGCAAATCTTCTTTGTCCAACGGAGTCTGCTGAGCATTAAGGATCTCAGGCAACTGAATCTGTCCTTCAGGAGTTATCTCAATATTGGCACCATAGCTTTTCATTTCTTTCGACATCTTATCGCCAATATTAATCGATACAGCAAGTAACGCAGAAATAAGACCAGTGGCAAGAAATACCGTCGTAATCGCCAGAATTTTCCGGCCTTTATCATGAGCCCAGGATTGTCTGAGCATTGTGAATAACATGCTTACTCTCCTTCCTCATCATTATTAATAGCTGCACTATCTGCGTATTTCCACGGTTCTGCTCTGAATGCTTCATAAGTTGCCTCAGAAGTAAAGAAGTAAGTCTTACCACCAAACTGATATGTATGATCAGCATCTTTATTACTCAGCTCTTCTCCGTTGACCGGATCTGTTACAGTGATTTCCAAAACTTCACTGAAATATTGCAAACCACTTTCCAGCATTTTTTTCGAAATCGTAATTTCATTGTTATGGAGCGTCCATTTTGGAATCGGAATTGGGTTACAACCACCGGGCTTTCCTATTGACGGAATAAAAATATGGACACCGCAGGCCAAACAGATAACCTGATCACCCACCTGTGTATATCCCGCATCCCCACAAAGCATGCAGGCATCAAATACAACACCAAACTTTTTCTCTCCCGGGTAACGGTCAATAATGAAAAAACGTACCACTTTCCCGTCACTGGCCACCCATTCATAACGGTGTAATTTCCCATCAACTAATGTTTCATTGACAGGAATATGTACTCGCTGGTCTGCCATCAATTCAATACGTGTCGCCGGCGAGCGTCGTAGCGGTTGTGATGCCACAAGATCCCAATAAAGAAGACTGGATAAAATCAGAATAATGATGAATCCATACTGTTTCAGTATCCCGTTAAAACGATTGATTTTTGCCTGATTTTTCCGACGCTCCAATGCCGATGTGAACCCGGCTTTGGCCAATCTTAAAGGCCGAACCTGTGACAGGAACAAGGCCGTCATACCTATCAGGCCAAATACCAGAGCACAGTATGGGTAAACCCAGTAAAAATTGGTTACTTTGGAAACATAACTCAATAACCCCTGAGTCAGCCCAAGTATTTGCAACTTTATCGCAGAAAGCATGATTTCCCCGGAAAGAGGAAGTAATGCGATCAGTACCAGCACGCAAGTCATCGTTCGGTTGAGACCGGAGGATAAAAAAGACATTATCTTAGTAGTGATGACCTGACACCAGACAATCAGAAAAAATCCAGCGACTAAAGCGGAACCATTCAGAATAAAATCCGTGTTAATTACATTGGTCGCACTCAACATGGAAAGCTTTGCAATTTTCGCCCACATAAAAGATGCACAGAGCAAAACCATAGCCTGAAACGCGATGACAACCGAACCCGAAGGGCGCAACATTACTCCATACAGCAGTGCCAGAAATAAAACAGCCGCATATAAGCCCGATGCGATCAGAATATGAACCTGACCGTACGGCAAATAGATAAAACACGCCGCACCAACGAAAATGGCACAGAAAGAAGACCAGAACTGAATTTTATAAAATCTAAATTCAACTCGGCTCCATAGAATTCCGAAAAAAATAGCGGGAATTAAAAATAAAGAAATAACCTGAGAGAGATAGAAACTCATTCTTTAACGCCTGATGATTAAAATTGATGAGGCATATCCCATACTCTGAAGATATGCCTATCAATTGACTTAAATACCGATTTATTTCAGACCGACATATTTGAACTTATAATTCACATCAAATGGCTTAAACCAACGACCTACACCAGTTTCTTCATCGGTATGACGAAGAAGGCCAGCTTTTGATGGTGGATCAATATGAAATGTCAGTTCATAGTTACCAACACCTAACATTTTAACGTTTGAACCATAATGTGGACCATCTGAAGCGACCATTGGCATAAATGTGCCATCTTGAGTTTTACCTGTATCCACATTTTTCAGGCTGTAATGAATGGTAAGATATGGAATCCATTCACCGGCACCGAATCCATTTTTGTTACCCGCAAGTGCGTGAATATCGGCTTCAAGGTGAACATCTGATTTAGATGCTGCACGCATCATGCCTTGTGGTTCCATAGTAACAGGCTCAAGGTATACGGCAGCCAACTCCATGCCATTCATTTCAACAGTTTCACCTGCCGGAACTTCACCTGCATAAACACCCGCACTCGCCAACATTGAAGCAGCGATGGCTGCTGTCAGTAACTTTTTAGACATAATTAATGATTTCCTTTTAGATTTTGTTATACACATATTTTTACACTGCAGTTGCTGTCTCCTGTGCGCCGCGACGTTTCATTACAAACAATGCAAACACAGCTGCTATCACTAAGATAATTTGTGGGGTTAAAGTTTCAATATATGGGTATATACCCAACAAACTAAATTGAGGAGCCCACGTAATTAAGGTTGGTTGAAATAACTTACCTTCAACCAATTCCAATATGCCTTTGCCAGCAAAAACAAAAGCCATCAGATACATGAATCCGCCGGTAAACAGGAAGAACGGTTTTAGCGGCAGTTTCACCACACTATGGCGCATGAGGTAAAAAATAATGACAAGTAACAGGATACCTATAACCAGACCAGTAAAAATCCCGATGAGTCCCTGTGTATCGGCATCTGCGCCAAGTGCATAATAGAACAGAACAGTCTCAGCCCCTTCCCGGTATACCGCCAGAAAGCTGGCAAACCACAGACCGATAATTGACCCTGTCGTTAAGGAAAGCGAAATTTTGTTTTCTAAGTATTTTTTCCACTGATGTGCTTCAACTTTAGACAACAGCCAATAGCTCATTGAAAACAGTACGACAACAGCAATCAGCATGGTAAATCCTTCCAGTAATTCTCTGCTCGCACCTGAGTTTGTAAATAACCACTGAAAGAGACCGGCGGTAATCACACTGGCAATCAAGCCTACGACAACGGAATTTTTAATAATATACAGTTTGTCCTGGAAATTATTTTTCACCAGATAAGATGTAATCGCCGCTACGATTAACAATGCTTCCAATCCTTCACGCAAAATGATCGTCAAACTGGCAAGTAACATTGCCCACAACCCGTGATTGTTTTCTGAAAGTAAATCGGAACTTTGTGTTAAGTCTGAATGTAATGCCTCACGTTGATTATTCATTTCCTGTACATCAGCGCCTGCTTTCATTAGGCTGACCAGGTGAGTAAAGTACCCTTCAAGCTGGGTTTTCATAGCAGAATCGTGTGCGCCCACGGCATTTTCCATACCGGATGCTTCAAATAAGTCAAAATAAGCATCCTGAACACTGCCAATTGCCGCTTTTACGTTACCATTCTTATATTTTTCAATAGATTCCGATATAGCATCATTAATTTTATTAACAACTGTAGCCCAGTCTTTCCCGTTATTCTGTGCATCTTGAGATGCCGCCTGCTGAGGCTTCTGAGAATCACGGGTGGCGGGTAAACCCGGTAAATCGTCTTTTAGATCCTGAACCAGGGTTGATAATTCGTAGCTAAAAGCAATCAGTTGCTGTTGGCTATACGGCGCCCTCGTAATTTTTGCCATATTTTTAAATCTATCATTATACTGTGCTGATTTTTCCATCGAACGATTCAACCGAATGGCAATTTCAAGCTCCGAATTTTTATAGAATTCATACTGAGCTTTTTGCACTAACTGATAGGCTTTTTGCTTTTTATCTACCGAAGAACCAGGGTCGTCAGCGGATTCACGATAGTCAGACAAAGCATCATTTAACGTTTTTTCAATAGAAATAACGTTGTTACGCCAATAAGGAAGAATATCAGCCTTATTCAGATCCTGATTTTCTGCTACCAACTGATGACCCGAAGCCAGCTTTTCCGGCAAGGTATTAATTTGCCCTTTCAACCAATCAATTTCTGCTTTGATTTTTTCCTGAGGAACCTTTTGCGAAATTAACTTCCGGATTTCACCGAATTTAGCTTCTAACTGATAACTGTATTTCTGCGAGTAATTAATCCTGATAGGCCCTTCAATACCTTCATATATATCAAAATAAGCCATCTGAACGGTCGATTTAGCACTATCGATATCACCAGCCTGATAGAGTTGTAAGGTTTTGTCGAGCCTTTGATTGATATCGTTTGCAGCCGCCTGATAATCAACAATAGCACCAAGCGCATGAAACGATGACAAACAAATAAGAAACGTTAATAGTGATTGAAATAATTTTTGCATCATGAATCCGTATTGTTTTAAACCATGCAAATGCGAACGAGATTGATTGTCAACAATACTATCATCAAAGTTGCTAAATGTAACTAATTATTAATACCATTTAGAATAATTGTTCTGTATAGATGAAAATCAAAAATCTATGGATAAAAAATTCAAGATTTATTCTGAATTTTTTCTTTTGGCAATAGATTTATAACATATTGATTTTATAATTAATTATAGTCCAGCCAGTTCCCATTAGTCACCCAAATAGAGAGAAAAAGAAAAGAAGACTAAATGCAACCATACAATGCCAAAAGAAATAAATCCTTAAATAGTTCCTAAAGAAGCCAGCTAATTGTTGTCTCAGAATTATCATAATAAGAAAAGCATCTAATGGCATATCCTATAACGAAAGATAGCGAAGAAATAAGTTGATATATAAAAATATAAAGATGGAACTAGGGAAAAGGTCTATAGAGTAAATTAGAGTCCGCAAAAATGCGGACTTTAATTATAGCGATGCGACGTTGTTCTTAGTGACAACATCATTTGCAATCGTTAACCGAGAACGACAACCAGAGCCAAGCCATAAACCACCGTCAGTGCTATCAAAATAAACGGCAGGAGCAATAACTTTTTAAATAATACTTCTCTGGTTTGTTCGTCATTACAATAGCTCAACGATAAACTACCACCACTTGAAAATGGCGATAAAGCCGCAGCATTCGCACCAAGACTAATAATACAGAAGAATACAATTGCCTGAATCGTACTTACATCACTCAAAGCAGGTACAATTGGGTACAATGTTGGCATAACAACACCGGTAGTACTACTAAAGAAAGACATCCCCCATGGAATAACCATCATTAACGGAGCCAAAAGTGATTCTGGAATATTTCCGCCAACCCATGAAGAGAATGTCACAACCATACCCGCTTTCACACCCAGTTTGATCAGGACGCCAATTCCGCAAATCATGATGATTGTTGACCATGGAACAGAAGAGATCATTTTTTTCTCATCGCCCAAATTACACATCAGCGATAAAATGGCAAAGAAAATAGCAACAAAGCTAATATTGATATTTTTCTGAAATGCAGCAATTTCAGGTGTGCCAATCAGGACATTCAATAGCGCCGGAACCAACAGAACGGCAATCATAGAACCAATCAGAATCAGGTTAGTTCTCTGGACTTTATTGAATGGTTCCGGTTTTTCCATAGCAGCATTCACATTCAGTACTAACCACTGTTTTTCCAGAATGAAGAATAATCCCATTTGCAAAAGCGTATATAACGTAACGGTTGTATAAATCATCAGTGCAGTATGAGCGGCATAATTAGCATCGAATCCGGAGTTTAGAACCAGCTCTTCCGCAATTTTACCACCGACACTAATCACAAACCGGCCACCAGAAAGAGCCCCACCGTGAGTCGCCAGAATACCAACAATAATGGACATCTTTGTTTGCTTGCAAATCGCCAACATAATTGGAATGACGACGGCCATAACGGCAAAGTAACCAGCTCCAAGTGCAGCAATAACATGGGCCGCGGCAAAAATAGCTAAAGGAAGTGCCATTGGGTATTTACGACATGAATAAATTATCTGTTTTGCCAGTTTCTCTAACGTACCGTTTTGTGACGCGAAACCATAAAAAAGTGATACCGACATGATGATAAAAAAGATTTTCATTGGCCAAAGAGCAATGACTGCTTTTGGTTTCATTCCCATAAAAAAACAGCCAATAATATATGCAAACACCAGTGCAATGATACCAATGTTTATTTTCTTATAAATTCCTATTATTAGTGAAGCAAGTATTGCTCCGAAAATGAGTATTAAATTGTCGTCCACTGTATACCTCTAAAAATTATCATTTGCGTAAAAATGTAATAAATACGCTCACTTAATGAATAACGATTCATTAAGTCTTGTTTCTAGCAAATTAAATTTAAGCGGACATTGACCTAAACAATATAAATAATATAAATAATATTATTTATAAAATTTACGTAATGGTCGTAAAGGATTCTTCCTATAAGGATGCATAAGAACATTAAAATGAAAAGGAGTAAAAGGAGTGATACCGGGCTGATCGCTGAATGCAAACCAGACGGTATCCTATACACAACATAATCCACCGATGATAATCAAAAAGTCACCAGTAAAATAAAGGAAGCCGAAAACAGTTTTAGATAAAAAAATAACTATAATTAGAATTTAGTTTATAGTACTTATCTCGTGACTCCATTTAAATTCGTTCCGTCAGCGCCAGCTTCAGACCAAGCGCAGCAAAGCTACCGGCAAATACTTTTTGTATAACGATACTGACTTTTTCCGAGCGCACAATAAGGCCACTGAAGTGGCTGGCCGCTAATCCATATAATATAAAGACTCCTAATGTCATCAACATGAATGTAGCACCAAGAACTAGCATATTCAGTACTGGCTGTTGAGCCTGATGAGAAACAAACTGAGGTAAAAAAGCCAGAAAGAAAATTGACAGTTTGGGGTTTAAAATATTGATTAAAAAACCTTTCATCACAATATTAATAAGCCGGGTTTCAGTCTGTTTTTTTTCAACAACTAATGGCGATGAAGACCGCCACATTGACCATGCCAGATAGAGCAAGTACACCACACCGAAATATTTAACCGTCTGATATACCAGAACACTGGTATGAAAAATAGCAGCAAGACCAAACACACTAGCCAGCATTGACGGAACAATACCGAGAGTGCATCCTGCCGCAGCAAAAATACTGGCTCGCTTGCCGGTAAACAGACCTGTTGCCACAGTAAATAGCACTCCGGTTCCGGGCATCAAAACAACCACAAGAGAAGTAATCAAAAATTCTGGTGAGACCATGTCAAAAATCCTTAGTTAATATCATGTTATACCCGAAGTTTATTCAACTATATTGTAATAATAAGGTATGCCTTTTTCATATTTTAATCACTATTTATCCCGGCTACGAGGCATTATATATCTGCATCTTATTTCTGTAACTCAATCGTTCCTGAGAAATACCCAATGGCGAATAATAGGCTAGCGGTAGCAATTGGAAAAGTTATTTTTGAGGATAAGTGGCATTATTTGCTCAGCAGGGAGTGGTTTCGCTATCAGATACCCCTGCAGATAATCGCAACGAAGATGAGACAGATAACAGGCTTGTTCTTTGGTTTCTACTCCCTCCGCAACCACTTTCAATTTCATCGCACGAGCTAAAGTTAAAATCCCGTTCACCATCTGGCTCTTGTTACCATCGACTCCAACATAATCGACAAAGCTTTTATCAATTTTAATCCCTTCAAGGGGCAGTTTTTCCAAATAAGAAATGGAAGAATAACCCGTACCAAAATCATCGAGATAAAGCGAAAAGCCTTCGTTAACTAAGCTTTCAAGATTTGCAAAACCATTAGCTTCATGAGTAATTAACTCGTGTTCTGTTATTTCAAAATGAATACAGGCAGGGTCCATATTTAGCTGTGTCTTTAACGCCTTCATTGAAAAGACAAAATCTGAGGCAAGGACATGCCTGGCTGCCAAATTAACCGAGACTCTCATGTCAATCCCTTCATCTGCCCATTTTTTCTGCTGATAAACAGCACGACGAATGACCCACTCCCCAAATTCCTTTGTATGGTACCCTTTTTCGATTAGTTGAATAAAATCTGCAGGAAACAGTAATCCCTTCCCCGGATGATTCCAGCGAACCAGTGCTTCAACACAAACACACAGCCCGGTTTCAGCTTCTATTTGTGGCTGGTAATAAAGTTCGAATTGGTCATTATCTATGGCATTTTTGATTTCTGTTTCCATCTGATGTTCACGCTCAATTAACAAACTGAGCTGCTTGTCGTAAACATGATAACGGTTTTTCCCTTCGCTCTTTGCTTTAAACAAGGCGATATCAGCCTGTTTAATAGCATCATGGACATCCAGAGTATTTAGAGTCATTTCCTGCGAACTGGTAACACCAATACTGACAGTTATATAAAATTCCTGATTATTAACAATAATAGGCTTTATAAAAGCCCCCTGAATCTGGCCAATAATTTTCACTAAATCGCTAAAATCAATAGAATCACAGAAGACAAGCAAAAATTCATCCCCTCCCATACGTCCTATTTTATCACTTGACCTTAAGACCTTTTGTATACGGCTAACAGCTTCTATAATTGCCAAATCACCGGCCGTATAACCAAGCAATTCATTTACCCGCTTAAAGTCATCAATATCAACCATAACGATAAACAGTTTTTCATTATTTAAATTTGCCCGCTCCAGCTCATCGGATAATTCCAGTTCAATTAATTTACGATTTGCCGTATCAGTCAGAGAGTCATAATAGGCCAGTTTTTCTAACTCGGCTTCCTTTGCATTAATTTGTTTTAACAGCTTTTGCTGGAAAAACATCTGAGCCAGTATGACAATAAGAACAATGGCAGTGGCAAATGAAATAGTCTGATACAATTGAGATACTTTGTATTCACTGGTTTTGAAATCAACATAGCTCGACTGTATATCCGTCCATACCAATCTTTCACGCCGTTCCGCGGTCAGATAGATATCTTCAACCAGTTGTCTGATCTTCTGTAAATTTTGATCATTAATATCAAGCTGGTATGTTTCCATTAACAAAATGATTTGTTCCAGCTTAGGCCTTGCAACAGACTTAAACTCGTGATCCAAAGAATGAGCTACATGAATAAAGCCAATAGCTGCCTCAAAATGATCTAAGGCATTGTAGAATATCTCAAGGTTTCTCTGATGGATCGCATCTGTGTAGATCAATAACCCTCTCTGAGCAATCATCGCAGATTTAAACGAAAAACGGATAGTATCCACTTTTTGAATGGTATCGGTTGACTGTGCAACTTTGTAAGGTATTGATCTGAGAGTGTAAAAATAAAAAACCGATACAATAAGAAAAACAATCAATAAAGCAATCAATAACCGTCTGTATCTAAACTGCTTCATTCACTCCCCGCCTCTGTTCGGAATTCGACACGGGTAATCATCCACATCCATTTAGGTAGCTTTAGCCCATCTTCAGCATTGTTTTTATCAAATTCAGAGAAAATAACCCGTAATGGCCCTTTTTCTCTTACCGAGATATAACTGCCATTAACTTTTGTTGCCAACAGGATCTTATCAGATAGCCATTCATTGCGGTTAAAACTAACCTGATAACCATCAAGGCCGGTAAGCAATATTGACTGAACGTCCGGAGTTCCAAGTTTCTTAGCCATGATATTCAGCCAAAAGCCAGTGTAATCCTCTGTCTTCTCATCCCAGGGATTATAGGCCGTAATGGTCACCAGAGGAAGATTCTGCTCCAACGTCTTTATCGTCAGCCTTTTTGAGTATTCAGCTTTTATCGCATCCCCTGAAAACCGGATGGTTTTATCTCCCGGTCCCGCGGCAGCTAAATCAGGCAACAGAATCGAACTAAGTATTAAAAAGAGAAAGAAATGTATTCTCATAGAAACACCGCGTCACCAAACATATTTATCAGTATAGGTACCAGCATAGATATCATCAATGTAGTAAATAAATGACCCGCTATGAAAAATTCAAAATTATTTTGTTAACACTTATAATGTAACAAAGAAGTTCTGACTGTTTTTCTGATGAGATAAATCACGATATAGTTGGTTGTCTTTTGCCTGAAGCCGGGAGTTTTATCATCTGAAATACCAAACTGACAATGATAAGCAAAAGACCACACCAGCCAATTGGAGCAAATTTTTCCCCGACAAAATACACAGCCAGTAATGTCGCAATTGCGGGCTCTAATAATGTTATCAATGTTGCCTGACTAGCATTAATTCGCTTCAAAGCATAGCCAAAACACAGATATCCAAGAAACATAGGAACAATCGCCATATAAAGTAACACTGTCACATGAATTTTATCTGAAAAAACATTTTCACCAGTAAATATTAAAGACGGGAGTAAAAGCAATGCAGCCAAACCAAACATACCTGCCATAGCAGACTTTGAGCTGGCTCCCTTTTCTATCATCTGCCTGGCTGCCCATGAATAAAGTGCGTATGTTCCCCCGGCAATAACGGCTAAGAAAATGCCTAAATACTGCAGTTCTTCATAACTATCAATGACAGCCGATTTCTGTTTGCCAGCTGTCAGAAGAAATATTCCGATGATGCCAATAAAAAACGAACATATCCATTGTGTTGATATTCTTTTTTTGCTGAAAAGACATTCAAGTAACACAGAAAAAAGTGGTGCAGATGAGATTGAGATTAGTGTTCCAACCGCTACTCCGGAATATTTCATTGCGGTATAAAAAGCAAGTGGATAAACAGCAACAGAAAGGCCACCGACAAAACAAATACTGCGTTGAGTGAACAGAATTCGCCAGTCTGCTTTTAGCTGATTTTGGGCATTAAACAGCAATAGCAAGCCGCCAAAGCCCATTGCAAAAGCTCCAACAGCAAGGGAGTTCACATCAGGGATTAAAGAGGCCACTGTTCCGGTTGTTCCCCAAAAAATACTGGCTACGATAACACTCCATACTCCTTTCGCCTTTCTCCTTTCCGACATAACTCTATCTCTGTAAAATTATCATAAACTTTATCTTACAGTTCTGATGTTTAAATAATTATGCCGTTCAGACACTTATGCTTGCTAATAAGACGCAATTAACGTCTGAACTGAGACGGTGATAACCCGGAAAACTTTAAAAAACGCCGACTGAATGCAGCATGATCGGTATAACCAACGATGTCGGCCACAATCTGTATCGGGTAATCAGTATGTAGCAATAAAGCCTGGGCTTTCTCCATTCGCAAACGGGTAATATATTGAATGACAGAAACTCCGGTCTGCTCTTTAAATAACTTTTTAAACTGAGTCGGACTTAAACATGCAACATTAGCTAATGCCATAATAGATAAGGATGCAGGCAAATTATTCTCAATATAATCCAGTGCCTGCCTGATTCTGGGATCAAACGCCTTTAAAATTTTTTGTTCCATCAAAAGGTGGTAAAAAGTGTCATTCATCAGATTCTGAATCGTTCTGTTTATCTGGTATTTCAGCTGTTCTTCAATGAAATTCAAAAAATAAGCAAGCGGTGGTGTAACAGAAAAGACAACGGTGTTGGAAATCAGAAAATGATCCGGGAGATTTTCCAGATCAGCAACAACAAATCTGGCTTCAGCTTCAGCAGAGAAATGATGAATTTCTCCGGCTTTAACAATAACACATTCACCAGGTATGACCTTCCCTTTGAAGTGACTGACTTCAATTGCAATCGTCCCCCTAACGGGTAAAACCAACTGATGAAAATCGTGTTTATGGCCTCTTTTCTGTTTGCTGTATGAGCGAACAGATAACGAATTAATGTCTGACATGATTATTTTTATATTGAGAAAAATAATATGGTAACAGAGAAATCATTCAGGGAAAGCGCCATTAACCAATGTTCAAAACAGGGTGTTTTGCACAGTATGAATTCGCTTAAGAACAGTATATTCACTGTTAACATCTTCTCCTATCAAAAAAGCACTACGAGGGTTATGTTTCTGCTTATTCGTAAATACGGTTCTCTGATTAAATGTTGCATAACAGTAAGCACAACCGTGAAAACAGGTATTGTACATACCTATATCCCTACTTTTAATACAACCACACGCCTTTCTCTGCCCGGGATCCTTTGCACCACTTAACGATAGGCCAAACACATTTTTAATATATTCGTTATCAATGCACTTACCGTGTTTAATACCGAATTCAGATAATTCAAGATCTTCCGCGCAGCTTTCGACCACCATGCCATTTTCTTTAGCCACTTTTGACATATAAAGCGCAAGCTCACTTAGCTCTGATGGGGATTGGGTAATATCCCGATAGGTAAGCCCATCAATTTGCTCAAGATTTCGTTCCGTTTTTTTATATAAATCAAAAAAGCTAATAACGACCTTTCGGGTTTTTCCGGCCAGCATAGCGGCTATTTTAGAGAACAGCCGTTTGTGTTCAGCCACATCAACCATGTTACAAAGCAAAACAGGATCATAACGCCAGATGACTTTTTCAGCGCCTATTAATTCGGACAAATCACAGAAAGTTTTAATGGCGCGATATGGTGCCGGAACATTCTTTTCCAAACACTTTGGATACCCTGTAATGGTAAATTGAAAATAATACCGAAATCCCAATGTATCCAGTTCTGATAGGTGCGCCATCAACATTGTCGGATTGCGGGTCCAGAATACAAATAAATCGACATCAACCGGAGTTAAGGACACTCTGCTTACCTGATGAGCATTAAATGGATTTCTTGTCAGCATAAAGCCCTCTCTGATACGGTTCATAAACCAGGGAGTATAAAATGCTGGAATGTCTGTCCTTCTGCTGACACTAATGATCATATTTTCTTACCGGGTGCGAAGCGATATTTCCAATTATATATCCGGGAACTATCCGTGCACGAACTCGAGTCCATAGTCAGAAGAAATTTAATAAATCCTGTGCCGGTAACGCACTTTATCTGTGCGTAGTGCACCAAAAGAAATTGAATTCAGAATATCTCGAATAATAAATTGTTCTTTTGGTATAGGTTACTATTACTTTTACATACCAAATGACTAAATCCAAATAAAGCAAAACTGGCACGAACCTTGTTATTCACACTGCATCGATAACAGAAAGGAGTAGAACAATGCAGGGAGATAATGATTTTCCGCTCAGCGAGGTTCCCGATTCAAAACGAAAGGGAATGCTCTCGATGGCGGTTATTTTACTTGGCTTCACTTTTTTTACCGCAACCATGTGGGCTGGTGGCAACATCGGAGCAGCATTTCCCATCAGTGAATTGCTATTTGTCATAGTTTCAGGAAACCTTATTCTAGGCCTCTACGCTGCAGCATTAGCTGTTATTGCCCATAAAACTGGCCTGAATACCGTTTTGCTGGGAAGATACTGTTTTGGAGAATACGGAAGCAAACTATCGGATTTTGTTCTTGGATTTACTCAGATAGGCTGGTATGCATGGGGAGTAGCCACCGTTGCCATTGTTCTGACAACATTACTTAAGATCAACGAATCCTGGCAAACACCTCTGATGATTCTCTTTGGCTTTGGATTTTGTATCACCGCATCTATTGGCTACCGGGCGATGGACATATTATCAAAAGTTTCTGTTCCGCTTATGTTAATTTTTATTGCTATTAGCTTTTATCAGGGATTAATCGATGTCGGTGGCATTAGCAATTTATTCAGTATAGAGCCTACAACGTCAATGACAATAAGCTCAGCGATTACTGTGGTTATAGGAACGTTTATCAGTGGGGCTACTCAGGCAACCAACTGGAGCCGATTTTCCAAAACCGGGAAGATTGCCATCGTAGCCACACTTATTGCTTTTTTCTTTGGTAACGGGCTGATGGTTTTCATTGGTGCTTACGGTGCTTTGATTTATAAACATGCCGATATTGTTGATGTTCTGGTCGCACAGGGATTCATGCTGGTTGCTGTTCTGATGTTATTTGCGAACTTGTGGACAACACAAGACAATACGATTTATAACTTCGCAGCCGCAGGATGTAATTTATTTCGTTCAGAGAAACGCCGGATGATTACTGTTGTCGGTGCCGGAATTGGTACCATTCTGGCTATCTTCGGGATGTACAATTACCTCATCCCGTTTTTAATACTGCTTGGGACCTTCATTCCTCCTATTGGTGCCGTCATTATGACCAATTTCTTGTTTGTTTACCGTTCAAATTTACCTAAGCTGTCGGACGTGGTTTTACCCCGGTATAACTACACAGGACTGAGCGCTTATGCCATCGGTTCACTGGCAGCCTATTTCTCTCCGTGGATGCCACCAATTATTGGAATGGTCTGTGCGAGCATAAGTTATATGGTACTGAGAACAGTATTTTCATCAACAGAAATCCCGGTTAAAACAAATTAACCATGTTGACTGTTCGTGATATCCCTAACATTCAGGGCCTGTCAGACATAAAAATAATTGCAGGACAGAACCATGTAGAAAACCGCATTCGTTGGCCTTATGTTGCTGAGGAATATCAGCTAGAGCCCTGGCTAAAGGGAGGAGAAGTTGTCTTCATTACCGGTATAAACAGATGTTGGTATGATGACGACTTCTCACGTTTGATCGATATATTAAAACTAAAAAATGCGGCAGCTGTCATTGTATTAACCGGTTCAAAGCACATACCCAGCCTTAAGCAATCATGGCGGGATTTGTGTGATGAGAAGCAAGTTCCTTTATTGGAACAGCCCTATCACCTGCCAATGGTTACCGTAACCGAGCGAATATCGAATGCCATAATACAAGACACCTTTTCCCAACGTTCAAAACAATGGTTTATTCAGCAGCTTATTGACGCGAGACTACCCTCAGAGAACACCACTATTGACCAGGCCGGACAAATGGGCTTTCCGACCGATGTCAATTTATCTGTTGCTTTAGTTTTACCCGGTAGTGAACCGGATACAAATACCGATGCATGGTACTTTGCATTATGTGAATTTTTAACCCGACACAAGAGTCCTTTCCCGGTAATCGAATACCGGGCCGGATGGATCTTATGCCTGCCGCAACTGACAACAGATCCGCTACCCTATTCCATTGAAATCTGGGAAGAATTACAATTTTTTTTAAAATCACATCAGTTTGAAGCATCTATTGGTGTCAGCGACGGGTCCCGTATAGAGTATCTGCCCAGAATGGTTTCAGAAGCAAGACAATCCGCGGCCTTTGCCTCACAACATATTCCCGGACAGGTTCATCATTACCAGTCTTTTGGATTACAGCGATTATTTGCATCAGTAGAAGATACTGACCTACTCTACGATTTCTGCCGTCGATATCTGGGCGATTGTTTTCTTTGTCAGGAAGAAGAACTCGTTACTGTAAAGCAAACCATGATCCACTATTTTAATAACTTGTGTTCTCTGAGAAAAACCGCCGAATCACTTAATATTCACCGTAATACCGTGACCCACAGGCTTAACAAATTTAAATCACTGACTCACTTATCTCTGAATGAGCCAAACACAAGACTGTGCGTTCAGAATGCACTTCTAATGGAAGCATTCATCCTTCCTAAATATGATAAAAAATAAGGAAAATTATGAAGATTATCAATGCTCGCCTACGCAACCAGCCCGATTTATTTACTTTGCATTGTGACAAGGGCATATTCACCGAAATTGAGCGACAGGAAGCCCCGATAGAATCCGAATGCGATATCAATGCCAACCAGAACCTGCTGTGTAGCCCTTTCGTTGAACCTCATATCCATCTGGATGCGGTACTGACAGCCGGAGAACCCAGATGGAATCTTAGTGGTACGCTATTTGAGGGCATTGAGTGCTGGGCCGAAAGGAAAAAACTGCTCAGTATTCAGGACGTTCAAACACGAGTTCTGAAAGCTGCAGAGCTACTGATTAGCCAGGGTGTTCAATACATTCGCACACATGTTGATGTTACCGACCCTGATCTGACCGCACTGAAAGCCATTCTCCCACTAAAAGAAACACTATCACCTTATCTCGATTTACAGGTAGTTGCATTTCCTCAGGAAGGAATCCTATCTTTTCCTGATGGAAAAACATTGATGGAAGAAGCCATCAGACTGGGCGTCGATGTAATCGGTGGTATACCTCACTTTGAATTCACACGTGAGTATGGTGTCGAATCAATGCGATGGATAATGGATCTTGCGAAAAAAAACAATAAACTGGTCGATGTTCACTGCGATGAAATCGATGACGGAAATTCACGATTTTTAGAAGTACTGGCAACCGCAGCACTGGAAACCGGAATGAACTATAAAGTGACCGCCAGTCATACGGTTGCCATGCACTCCTATAATAATGCCTATTGCTCAAAGTTATTCCGGTTGTTAAAAAAATCTGGGATCAATTTTGTTTCATGTCCGACAGAAAACACTCACTTACAGGGGCGATTTGATGAATTTCCGAAACGACGTGGTATAACCCGAGTCAAAGAACTAACCGCAGCTGGGATGACAGTCGCTCTTGCTCAGGATTCAATTCAGGACCCATGGTATAGCCTGGGTAACGGAAAATTACTTAGACAAGTGGATTTTGCACTGCATGCCTGTCACATGATGGGATACGATGATTTCAAAGTCGCATTGGACTTCATCACTTCTAACGGAGCCAAAGTGATGAACATAACTGAACGCTATGGCATTGAAGAAGGAAAACCAGCCAACTTTATTATCCTGAATGGTGAAGATGATGTATCTGTAATCCGCGAGCAATCCGAAGTATTGTGGTCAGTCAGAGAAGAAAAAATTCTTTTAGAACGCCAACCTGCGAAAATTCGTCAGCTAAAAACACTTTTACAACATTAGCCATATCATCAATTTATCCGGTAATAGCATATCAGCAAATGAAGCGCAGTCTTTTCACCGGATACTCCTGTACTTAACTAATGCAACTCACGGAACTGCGGCGAATTAAAATTGGCATAAAAAGATTATTCACCCGATGATGCAATGGCTTATTACTAACGAGTGATAAAGATAGCTTTACCGCTTCCTGAGCCATTACCTGAATCGGGTATTTTATGGTGGTCAGGCGGGGATAAATGCAGCTTGCGATGTATCCGTCATCAAACCCAACGATCGACATTTCTTCCGGTATATTAATCCCATTTTCCTGTAACATTACCATTCCACCAGCAGCCATATAATCGTTATATGCTGCCACAGCGGTTACCGGCATATTTTTAGCAATTAAATTACTCATGGCCAACTCCCCTCCCTGTTCATCAGGCTCACCATAAGCAATGTATTCCTCTTCCGGCTCAATGCCATTATCTTTAAGGGCTGCGATATATCCGGATTTACGGTCATACGCATCATCAATTGAGTGGCTGGAGCACAAATAACCTATGTGTTTATGACCGTTACGAATAAGGTATTCTGTCGCCATGTATGAACCACGATAATTGTCCAAAGCAATACACCGGGATTCGATTCCAACCACATTTCTATTGATAAGAACCATTCCGGGTATCTTGCCCGCTAACTCAATCAATTCTTCATCATGAAGACCTTTGCTGTGAACAACAAGCGACTCACAATGGCTATCGAGAAGCAGATTAATGGCTTCCCGTTCTTTCCCGGCATTATGATAACCATTACCAATCAGTAATCGTTTTTTGTGCTCAATAGCCACAACGTCAATGGCTTTAACCATCGCGCCAAAAAATGGTGATGACACATCATTGACAATAACACCAATGGTATTTGACGACTTGGTAACCAATGCCTGTGCATTAATATTCGGACGATAACCGAGTTTTTCCATTGCGGCATTCACCGCTTTCACAGCCGTTTCGCTGGTGTACTGCGCTTTATTAATGACCCGTGAAGCCGTAGTTACCGATACGCCGGCTTCTTTTGCCACATCCTTAATTGTCGCCATCGTGATTAACTCTAACGTCTTATTTTTGTTTCATTTAACAACGTCAATTCCCGTAATTCAAATACTGTCAGGCAAGAATAACCCAGCGATCATGTTTTTAGCGGTATGTTGTACAAAACATAAGTCCAAAAGGCTGAACAGGCCCTGATTGTATTCAAAAGAAAAAGCCTCAGATAGTGAACATTAAAAGTTGACCAACCTCACAAAAATAATCATAATTGGGATAAAAATCACACAAAATAAGGTTACGTTAATATGGAAGCCATCATTAAAAATGGGAATTTCCCAACCGCTCAATCCGACACTAAACAACCCGCATCAATGGTAAAAGAGCTGCTGTCGATAGCAAAAACCGGCCTCTTTATCAGTGTGGTTGTTGCCTTCTACGCCTGGATGTGGGTTTAACAACCAACGCAACGCACAGCCCCGGAATGAGGCTGCTTTGTGAAAGCGTTGAAACGGTTACCGGTGCGATTACCGGCAGCCTCAACTGCCAATGATCACGGAATATTGATAGGTTTTTTCCGTTAACTGAAATTCCTTATGCACACTCGGAGTCCAGGAATCGTCCCCCCCAATCCCCATGTGACGGTGGTCAATGCGGATATATACCTGAGATTCCGCTTCCAGTTCATTCGTATGCTTAGCTTCAGATAACTGTTCTAATGAATAACGGCTTACCCTGAATGAAAAGTCACCGTCAAACGTCATTTTCCCAACCTGCAAGGTTTGTGTTCCGCAGCGAAGCCCGCAATCTGAAGGAAAGATATAGGGCGTATGCATGTCTTCAACCGGCTTCGTATACACACCAAAACGCGCTGCAGCCTTCCGGTCAGGGTAATTTTCAAACGGCCCTAACCCTTTCCACGTGACATTGTCACAGAGTTCAGCCGGTAATGATAACTCCAGACCAACACAAGGCAGTGACGGTAAATGGTCAGCCAGATTCACCTGCACATTCAGGTGTACCTGACCTGAGTTGTAAACATCATAGCGCCACTCGGTGATCGCCATTATGTCATCCCCCCGGTAATACGCCATTTTGGAAAGTACTCTGACCGCATTCGTTAACGTTTCACAGGAACAGTGGAAGCAACGTCTCTCCCAGGTTGTTATCCCGGCATGTTCCCAGCGGCAAATCCAGGCATTCGGATCAATGTTATCCACCTCACTGATGCCAATATCATTATCCAAAGGAGCACGGTAAAAATTATCGCGCATTGGCTGTAATAAACGGGCGTTGCCATCCACAGACCACTCAGTTAACAGCCCGGACTCTTTATCCCAGCGCCACTGGTATTTCTCATCCTGACTGAAAACGTAGATGCCCTGGTGATTTTGTTCAGAGAGCGGTACGACGGAGGACGGTGATGCCGGCAGACGGAGTCCGCAATAATTGGTCAATGCAAACTGCTCAGAAGCGATTACATGGCCTTTCGGAGCCCAAATCACGCTCTCGGATAAACAAATATCCGTATTTAAATGGTATCTGGCCCCACTTTTTTGCTGATAATTCAGCGAGACCGTCAAAACCTCAGTCGAACCGGGCTCAATATCCAGTGCCTGCTGACCGGACAAAATAACCTGACCATTTTCCAGTACATGCCAGTGTAATTGCTCGTTATCCGTTTTTCTGAATACGTTTTCATTGGTCACAGACAAACGAATCTGGCTTTGATCAAGCTGGTTAACGTCGACGGTCACCATTCTCTGGCAGTGTCTGGCTTCTTCGATCGTCGGATGCGGTGTGCGGTCCGGGAACATCAGTCCGTTAATACAGAACTGACGATCGTTAATGGTATCGCCGAAGTCCCCACCGTATGCCCAGTACTCATTGCCCTGTTCATCCACTTGGGTTATTCCCTGATCGACCCAGTCCCAGATAAAACCGCCCTGAAGTCTGGGGTAATCTCTGAAGGCATCCCAGTACTCATGAAAACTTCCCAGACTGTTCCCCATTGCATGTGCGTATTCACATAAAATTAAAGGCCGGTGCTCATCGGGCAACGATATCCATTTTTTGATTGCCCACTTTGGTACCGCTTCATCTTCTATCGTTGAATCCACCCGTGAATACATTGGCGTCACAATGTCTGTCGCCGTTGAATCCGCGCCCCCACCCTCATACTGTACGGGACGCGAAGGATCGTATTCTTTAGACCAGGCGTACATCGCATTGTGGTTGCATCCATGGCCCGATTCATTACCCAGCGACCAAACCAGCACTGAAGGGTGATTCTTATCCCTCATTACCATTCTCGTATAACGGCTCATAAACGCATGAAGCCAAAGCGCGTCGTTCGATAACCGGTTCATCGGTTCCATTCCATGCGTTTCAATATTCGCTTCATCCCAGACATACAAACCGTATTCATCACAAAGCTCATACCACCGGGGATGATTGGGATAATGCGCCGTACGGACAGCATTAAAGTTGTGCTGTTTCATCAGACAAATATCCCGGACCATATCTTCTTCCGTCATAACATGACCCAGCCTGGGGTGATGTTCATGCCGGTTCACCCCCCGGATCAAAAGGGGCTTCCCGTTCAGTAGTAGCTGGCCACTTTTGATCTCGACTTTTCTGAATCCAACCTGACAGGCTTCACTTTCAATGTGTTGCCCATTTTCATCTAACAGTGAAACCACCAAGCGGTATAAATCCGGTGATTCTGCTGACCATTTTTTCGGATATGATACGATTAAAGACTGAAAGATAACGTCACTGTATGATCCGCGTTCATCAATGCGCCGATTATTCGGCTTATTTACAACCGGAACAGTTACCGGGAGCTCGCCATCAAATAATTGTATCTGCACCTGATAGGTCTCAGGTGCAGATATAGTAGTCGAAACAGAAAGCGTACCATGCTGATAACAGGCATCCAGATCCGGTGTAACGGAAAAATCTTCGATACAATACTCAGGTTTTGATAGTAGTGTGACATCACGAAATATCCCACTTAGCCACCACATATCCTGGTCTTCTAAATAACTGCCATCCGACCAGCGCAATACCATCACCGCCAGGGTATTACTGCCACAAACAAGAAATGGCGTTAAATCGAATTCTGACGGCAACCGGCTGTCCTGGCTGTAGCCAACCCAGTGACCGTTACACCACAGGTGAAATGCTGAATTGACGCCATCAAAAATAATTCGCTGGGTATGGTTCAGATCGGTTTCCGTGAAATCCACTTTTTTCAGATAGCATCCGGTTGGATTCTTTTCAGGGACATACGGGGGATGGCAATCAAAGGGATACTTCACATTGGTATAGATGGGCTTGTCGTACCCCTGAAGTTGCCAGTTAGAAGGCACCTGAATATCCTGCCAGTCTTCACAACGAAAACCGGGTTCAATAAACTCAGGAGTGACACTTTCCGGTGATTCGAAAAGTTTAAATTTCCATGTCCCGTTTAAAGACGTACGTTGTGCATGCTTTGCCTCTAATGCATGACGAGGAGAGCGGTAACCCGATAACGGACTGTGTGCCTTTAAGCAATGAATCTCGACCGACTGAGCGTTTTCCCAGTCACGGTTATTTATAACTTCAGAGAATGACTTCATAGTTAACTATCCAAACTTCTGTTTCTGCTTACATCAGTATAAACATCATCTGGAAACGTTTTCATGATAAGTTAGACATTTTGGTTGTTTTTTATATGAATAGATAAATAAAGTGATTTTTATCACATAAAAATGACCATTAAGTCATTAAAAAATCAGAAATTCACAATTTTACATGGTAACGTTTCCATATTTGTATCTGGTTCACAGAAACAAATACCAACTTAATTACTATATATACCCAAGCGGGCATCGTTATGTCACACGGAGAAAGAAATGGTCGAGCTCAGTGGTAAAAACAGTCAATTAATTATTAAGACCGGCGACGCGCCTGAAATTATGTATTGGGGTAAAAAGCTCCGTCACTATTCAGACGACTACAATGTAACACTTTCCAGACCGGTCCCTTATGGACGGTTAGACGCAGATGTGCCACTCACCCTAAGCCCGGAATTGGGGAGAGGCGTGTTTAGCAGCCCCGGCATTGAAGGCCACCGACATGGCCATCACTGGGCTCCGGTCTTTATCACACAAGGTGTTGTACACGGTGACGGGCAACTGACCATTGCAAGTACGGATGAACTTGCCGGCTTAGCATTGAATACGGAACTCACCATTGACGAAAATGACGTCGTCCGGATTCGCCACACCCTGAAAAATACCGGTGATACGCATTATCAGGTCAACCGTCTGGCCTGCACTCTGCCCTTACCGGCCAGAGCCGCGGAATTAATGACGTTTTATGGCCGTTGGTTGCACGAATTTCAGACTGACCGGCAGAGTCTCAGACAAGGCGGCTATCAACAGGAAAACCGTCGTGGCCGGACGTCACACGAGCACTACCCCGCTTTGGTTGTCGGCACACCGGCGTTTAATGAATTACAGGGAGAAGTCTGGGGATTTCATTTTGCCTGGAGTGGCAATCATCGCATGCGGGTTGATGTCAAAGCCGACGGTCGTCGCTTCCTGCAGGCCGAAGTGATTTACTTCCCCGGAGAAATGAGCTTAGCCCCCGGGGAATCACTGACCACACCATGGCTGTATGCGACTTACAGCGCCTCCGGACTCAATACGATGAGTCATCAGTTTCACGAGCATGTCCGCCACACCATTCTTGACCGTGAATTTGCTGCAACCCCCCGGAAGATTCATCTCAATACCTGGGAAGGCATTTACTTTGCTCATAACCCTGAGTACATCATGTCGATGGCAACAGAAGCGGCAAAAATGGGCGTCGAAAGATTCATCATTGATGATGGATGGTTTAAAGGACGACATGATGACACCGCCGCCCTCGGGGACTGGTTTCTGGATGATGAAAAATACCCGGACGGCATCAAACCGGTGATATCTCATGTCAAACAACTGGGGATGGAGTTCGGCTTATGGTTTGAACCGGAAATGATCAATAAAGACTCAGACCTGTACCGTCATCATCCAGACTGGCTGCTTGCGGTTCCGGGTTATGATCAGCCGACCGGGCGGCATCAGTACGTCATTGACTTACAGAACCCGGAAGCTTTTCATTACCTGTACAATCGCCTGGAGCATTTTTTGTCTGAATACGAGATTGATTATATTAAGTGGGACATGAACAGAGAGATCGTTCAGCCCGCCCATCAGTCTGTCGCTTCAGGCTACAAACAAACACAGTGCTTTTATCAGTTACTCGATAAAGTCAAAGCCCGTTTCCCACAGCTGGAAATCGAGTCATGCGCCGCCGGAGGGGGCCGCATTGATTACGAAGTCCTGAAACGGACCCAACGATTCTGGACCTCAGACAATAATGATGCACTGGAAAGACAGGCTATTCAGCGTGGCATGAGTTACTTCTTCCCGCCTGAAGTCATGGGTTGTCATATCGGTGCCGCCCACTGTCACAGTACCCGTCGGCAACATTCGATTGAATTTCGCGGTATAACCGCCTTATTCGGACATATGGGTATCGAACTTGACCCGGTCAGCGTGTCTGATGACGAAAGAAATGGCTTTGCCCGTTACATCAAATTACACAAAACCCTCCGACCGGTTTTACATTCAGGCGATACCTTACGGTTACCGACTGATGACGATGCCCATTTGGCTCATGCAGTCATATCGAAAGACAAATCCGACGCCATCGTCATGATCGCTCAGTTAACCATGCCAACACACGCGCTTAGTGGCCACCTTAAAATTCCGGGATTAAAACAGGACGCACTCTATACGATTTCTGTTATCGATGCGCCTGCTAATCTGGAAGGCATTGTGAATTATCAACCCCCCTGGATTCATTCAGACTGCCCGGTTTCCGGTGAATGGCTGCAAGAATCCGGGTTATCCATGCCATTGCTCGATCCGGAAACGGCCCTGCTGATTCACATCAGAATCGCTGGCTGAACCGGTTCACCGGTTTTATTTATCTTCATCTGGAAACGTTTCCAGATAATATTGAGACACAATGAGAAACTTAAAAATAAGGAGTAGTGGCTCGTCAACATTCAGTCTGATTATTAAAAAACATAAAACTAAAATAGTAAAAAATGAAAGGAACATCCTATGTCGGAACACGTTACTCTACAAACCAAATTATCCTATGGATTGGGGGCACTGGGAAAAGATTTAGCCTGTGCACCTATCTACATTTTCCTGATGTTTTACTTCACAGACGTCGCCAAATTACCCGCCGCGTTTGTCGGTTCGGTCTTCTTAGCCGCCAGAATTATTGATGCCATAACGGACCCTATGATGGGGGTTATCGTGGATAATACCCGCTCCCGGTTTGGTAAGTTTCGCCCGTGGATCGTCATAGGAACCCTGCTGAATGCCGTTGTACTGATCGGGTTGTTCAGCACACACCTGTTTCATGGAACGGCACTGTATATTTACGCGGCCGCAGCCTACATTCTTTGGGGGCTCACCTACACCATCATGGACATCCCATTCTGGTCAATGATCCCCGCCATTTCCAACTCCCGGCAGGAAAGGGAAAAACTGGTTGTCTGGCCCCGGTTGTTTGCCAGTATTGCCTGGTTCGTGACCGGATCTTACGGGCTGTCTATCGTCGGAAAACTTGGTCATGGCAATCAGGGAGACGGATTCTTTGATGTCGCGGTACTCATTGCGATCCTGTTTATATTAAGTGCCTTTCTTGTCGGCCGGAACGTTCGTGAACAAAAATCGGTCTCCACCACCAAAACCGAAAAGTTCAATTTTAATGATATTCTTTCTATCATTGGACAGAATGATCAGTTAAAAGCGCTTATCGGTTCTGTCCTTACTTTCCAGATTGCTAACCTGCTTGTCGGTGGATTTGCCATCTACTATTTCACTTACGCTTTGGGTAACGCAGACTTATTCCCGGTTTACATGATGGTTGCCGGTGCAGCAGAAATTGCCGGTGTGTTTCTCTTCCCCCGCATTGCGGCCAGATTACCAAGGAAACACCTTTGGTCCATAGCCTGTGGTTTCCCGGTTATTTCCTGCTTTATGTTGTTTGTCATGAGCTACATTGCCCCCAATAACCTGATTATCATCGGCTTCGCCGGTGCCGCAATCAAGTTTGGTGTCGGTATTGCCAATGCATTACAGACCGTCATGCTGGCCGATGTGGTCGACTATGGCGAGTATAAAACCGGACGACGCAGTGAAAGTGTCATTTTCTCCGTTCAGACCATGCTGGTAAAATTTGCCGGAGCGGCGGGCGGATTCATTGTTGGTGTCGGCTTATCTTTTATCGGCTATGTTCCTAACGTCACACAATCAACCGACACCATCGTCGGTCTGGAATTTATGATGATTGGGTTACCTGTGATCATGATGCTAATCAGCGGCTTCATTTATAAACGGTTCTATCGCCTTCATGAAGGGTTTGATAAAAAAGCACTGGGTGAACCCGAGGCGGAAAAACAGGAAGCCATCGTATAGCATCCCTGTCGTGCTCCCGCAAATACCACAATAGATGAAAAACAAGATAAGAAAGGCGAACCTCGGTTCGCCTTTCTTCATTAAACGGCCTTTAGATATGATCAGTTCAGACATGGGTTCAGGATGGTATCAATCCCCCATTGCAACGCCCTCCCGACGAGGATCCGCGCCGCCCTGCAGCTTGCCGTCAGTGAAAACAATCCCCTGAAGACCGGAATTTAAATCTCTGATCTGAACCTGATAGCCCATTTTCTTGAGTGCTGCCTTATACGTCTCAGCGGAGGTGCCCGCTTCAAGCTCGTAGGTACCAAAACGATTGAGTAAATGAGGACTCGATATCGCCTGTTGAATATCCATGCCCCAGTCAAGATTCGCAATCAGTGTCGAAGCCACGTAGCCGATAATTTGTGATCCACCGGGAGACCCCACCGCCATATAGGGTTGACCATTTTTCATCACAATGGTCGGAGACATAGAGGAACGCGGACGTTTCCCCGGCTCGACCCGGTTGGCAATCGGATAGCCGTTCGCATACGAAGCAAACGAAAAGTCCGTCAGTTCATTATTTAACAAAAAGCCATGAGACATGATTCTTGAACCAAACCCGTTTTCAATGGTGCTGGTCATGGAAATAATGTTGCCAAACTGGTCGGCAATGACAATTTGTGTGGTACAAGGTAACTCAATTGATTGATCATCAGCCTGCGCAACCCGGTTCTTCCACGGAGGGTCTCCGGCAGAGACGGACGCCAGTGCTTTTCCGGGCTCAATCAATGCCGCTCTCCGGGCTAAGTAGGCTGGGTCAAGCAACCCTTCCGGCATCGGGACATAATCCGAATCGGCCATGTACCGCCCCCGATCCGCAAACGCCAGACGAGAAGCGTCACCAATAATCTGCCAGGATTTTGGGTTATCTGCCCCAAGCGATTTCAGATCAAAATGGCTGACAATACCCAATATCTGTCCGACGGTTAAGCCACCGGAACTCGGAGGCCCCATCCCACACACATTATACTGCCGGTATGGCGCGCAAACGGGTTCTCTTTCAATCACGTGGTAAAGCGCAAAATCCTGTTCCGATAACACGCCCGGGTTGTCTTTCATATGGTTGACTTTGGCGGCAATATCACGGGCAATGCTTCCATGATAAAACGCTTTCTCCCCTTCTTTCGCCAACCGTTTTAACGTATCGGCGTAAGCTTGGTTAACCAGAAGATCCCCCGTTAACAGCGGAGAGCCATCTTTTTTGAAAAAATACGCTTTGGTGTCCGGATAACGGCTCAGCCTTTCCATATCATCGGAGATGGCCCCGGCCAGACGTTGCGATACATGAAACCCGTTTTCCGCCAGTTGTTCTGCCGGTTTAAAGAGTTCCGCCCATGGCTGTTTGCCATATTTTTGGTGCATCGTTGCGATCAATTTTACGGTACCTGGGGTACCCACCGAGCGGCCGCCAACAACCGCATCATAAAATTTCAGTGGCTGACCATTTTTATCCTGAAACAATTCCGGGCGGGCTGCCATCGGTGCGGTTTCCCGGGCATCGTATGTCGTCAGTTTGTGCGTCTTACCGTTGTAATACACCAAAAACGCCCCGCCGCCCAATCCGGAAGACTGGGGTTCCACGAGGCCCAATACGGTTTGTACGGCAACTAAGGCATCCGCCGCCGTCCCGCCTTTTTTCAAAACCTCATACCCGGCTTTCACCGCCAGAGGATTGGCCGCCGCGACCATAAATTTATCGGCAGTAACGAGGTGCTTTTGTGCAACGGAAGTGGTCGATTCAGGCGCAACGGCATCGGTCACCTGAGGGGAAGCCTGAATTAATGAAGAAAAAGCCAGTAACGAGGCAATCGTGACTATCGGTTTATTCATAATTGTCCTTAATTTTATAATGTGTTTGTTCCATTCAAACGTCATTTATAGCCATTATAGCGAATTGCTTTCATTATGCCCATCGTTGCCCATGAGCAATTTTGGGAAAAATCACCAGAAATAAGAATATGGCCGCCGGCATCGGTGAGCTAGACCAATGACTGATAAATTCGGTAAGCCGCCAGTACCGTTGCCGTCTGTATGGTATGTCCATCGATAAAATCCTGTCCATAGATGGTTTCGTCCGGGTATTCTGTAATAAGCTGCAGCGGAAACTCATAGTCGGTCACCGGAGACAAAATGCAGGGATACCGGTTGATCATTTTAAAACCGGTCTCTCCGGCATGACGCTGGTATGTGTTAATGTGTGAGCGATTCATTTTCATGACGTCCGGATATTCATTTAGCGCCAATGTCAGTTGCCCGATGAAACGTTCCGCCAGCGTTGCCCAATACGGTTCATCTTTATAACGCATGACAAGAAAAAAACCTTTGGGGATGGTCCACATGGCAAAACCGTTTGGAACATAACCGGATAAAGGACGGGTCCACTCATGACTGGGATATCCGTGCAAATTAATGTGCAGGTCCGCGCCACTTCTTCCCCTTGCCTGAATACGAATGTTTTTCTCATAAAAAGGGCTCTGGGTCCGGTATTCCAGATCGTCACCCAATGCGGTATATCTCGCCGCGTGGTGTATATGGTAAGGACTCTCCCGGATGTATTTCTGATGCAGCGCATACCCGTCCGGATTACTCAGAGGGGCGACAATAAAGTGGGCCTGCTCCCCGCCATCCAATTGCCCGGCGGCCCGTAACGCACCGACAACCCCGGTCGTCTCATTGGCATGTTGTCCACCACTGATCATGACCGGCTTATCGGTGCCGGTACGATACCGGGCAAAGACTTTCCTGCCGGATGGCGTGCCCACAGAAAATCCCTCGCCGGAAATCTGATTCAGCTGGTTTTCAATCACAGAAATGGGAAGTGGCCTGTCGGCTTCATTCAACCGTATGTCATCCGCCTGATCGCTCTGCTCATTTCTCTCATAGGTATCTTGCCGGATGTCAATTCGGTATTCATGGGCTGAGCCATACGTTATCTGAGGGACAATCTGCCCCGGCTGACTGTTGCGGGCGGTGAGATCTTTTCCTTCTTTGTATTTAAACCATTCCTGCAATGTAAAATAGATATCCTCATGCAAGACTTCCTGAAGGCTGACGGATTCATGACCGTACCCGACCGGCTCATCTTCAGCCGGAACCTCAACCCTCACCCGGAGCTGCTCAAAATAGGGCGACTGCTGTGGCCATTCATGAGTCGAAACCGCCTTGATGATCGTCTCAAAAGCCAGCTCAAAGTCCGTTTTCAAACGTTCATCTTTGATACATACCCCGGATTCATCGAATGCTCTTATCCAACCGGTAGGCGTCTGAATTTTTTCACCGGTAACACTGAGATGAATATGATTGGGAGCAAAAACCGTTCTCAGTTCGGTTTCCCGGTTTTTACGGTGAATCCGTACCTGATAATCGGTGGAAAATTGATGGGATGGAATAAAATCCAGTTGTCCATCTTCGATCAACCCGGCTAAAGGATAACTTTCCAGAAGAAACCGGTTTTCTGAGGCGACCAATCCCTTAGGGTAAATCACCTCAACCCGTTCAAACCCGCGTTCATCGATAAACAAGGTTTCGAGAAAATAATGCAACAGAGGTTTATACGCACTGAACATCCGGGCCTCAATGCCCAGATGTTCTAATGATTGCTCAGCCAGGCGACGAGATTTCTTATCTGCAAACACCCAGACATGAACCCGGGCCGGACGATCAGAACGGACGGAAAATTCATCCAACAGCTGACTTAGGGTGGTTGGTAACGAACCGGAATAAATGGTATTCATCAAAAGACGGTCTCAGACGGTAAATGGAAAATAAAATACAACGAGACAACAAATTAAACCAGAGAGAAAAACGTATTTGGAATAAAGAGAAAAAATTTAAGAAGAGAACTTGGAGCGGGCAGCGGGAATCGAACCCGCATCATCAGCTTGGAAGGCTGAGGTAATAGCCATTATACGATGCCCGCTGCATCGAAGCGATGGATGTAATATGCCACAATCAGAAAAAATTAAAAGCGTTTTTTCTGATTTTTAGTTTGTTTGCACAGATAACAACCAATTTGATATCAATTGGTTATCCTTCATACAAAACTTATCTCCTTTTTTGTATCAGATGGTTCATGACCACAATGAAAAGCCACACCAAACCGCCAAACATTTTTTCCTTCCGGGATTACAGATGTGTACAAAAACACATAACTGTTTTTATAAACAGTATACTATGGTATTATTCAACCTCCCATTCACAATAACAAAAGAACTATGATCACAGTATCCCTGAAAAACAACCGAGTATGGTCGGAAACTCCCTACCGTGGTATTGAATTCTGCTGGTTATCCGAAAAGACAGAATCCGGCCGAATGGCGCTGCTTAAAATGCAAACAGGCGCTGAATTACCATTGCATTATCACCCGGGCTGGGAACAAATATTTATATTGGAAGGGTCGTTGGAGATCGCAGATAAAACCTATTGCAAAGGTGACTTTATCTTAATCGATGCGCAGACACAGCATAAAATCAAAGCGAAAGAACCAAGCCAGTATATGACGATTTCTGAAAAAGAAGGCGTGACGGTGATTGAAAGTTAGCAGGCTTTTTCGTTGCCCTCCTGATAACCTACAGGGGTTCAGGCAGGTTCAGCCCGTTATCTGACAACGTCCCCATTTTTGTCATCATCTGGTATGCGGCTTCAATCAAATTCATGGCTAAAGCCGCACCACTCCCTTCTCCAAGCCTCATTTCAAGATCAAAATAGGGCTTCATTTTAAGATGAGATAATGCAACCTGAGCGCCCTGCTCCGCTGACAAATGCGAAGGAATCAAATAGTGTGGGATATAAGGATTTAACTGGCAGGCAATCAAAGCCGACGCGTAAGACAAAAATCCATCCAACACAACAGGAATACCGGCTGCGGCCCCGCCAATGATTAACCCGGCCATACCGGCAAGATCGTAACCACCGACTTTTGACAACACAGAGATAGGATCCGATTTTTCAGGGCCATTGACCCGGATGGCTTTGGTCACCATGTCCACTTTATGCTGCCTTCTCTCTGACGGTAAGTTCGCACCCAAGCCAACAACACTATCGGGGGCAGTATCTGTCATCACACTGACAATCGCCGCCGCCGGTGTCGTGTTTGCAATCCCTAATTCTCCAATGCCTAATACTTTGGTACCGGAACCGGCTTCTTCTAAGGCAATTAACGCAGAGCGATACAACAGTTGCTCAGCCTCGCAGCGTGTCATCGCCGGACCGGTGGTAATGTTGGCGCTTCCCCGGTGTTGCTTAATTTGTCGGATACCTTCAAGATCGTCGCAGTTAATACCGGCGTCAATCACTTCGACATCCGTACATGCCGCCGCCGCCAGCGCACAAACCCCGGTTAACCCCAAACAGGTATTTTTGGCCTGTAGCGCCGTCACAGACTGAGGCGTGACTGCTACCCCTTCCTCAAACACTCCGTGATCCGCCGCCATCACAATGATCTTTTTCTTATCAGCAACCCATTGTGTACTGCGGTATATCCCGGATAATTGTCTGGCAAGTGATTCAAGCCGCCCGAGACTGCCGATGGGCTTAACCAAGTCATTGATCATTTTTTCCGATTCCGAAAGCGTGCCCTCATCCAACGGCCGGATTGATGCCAACACGTTATTCAGTTCCTTCATCCGGCTATCCTTACGAATTGACTAAAAACAGCAGTAAAAAAACGACTTCAAACAGCTCATTACCCGCTCCCAGAGTATCTCCGGTATGACCGCCGAGGAGGTGATTAATGTAATGGCGAAACCAGTACGCAAAAACGGCGGTTCCAACAAAAGGCAGCACAGTTCCGGTAGCTAAAATACAGAACGCCGCCCCCATCAAAAGACACCAGCAATAATCCATTTTTGCAATCTTACCGATAAAAATATTACCCAATCCTTCTTCCCGGGCGTATTTTTGTCCGTACATTAGAACCGACATAAGCGTCCGGCTGGCAATCGGTGCTGAAAACAACACGGCCATATATCCCATATCACCAGAGATGGCAAATTGCGCAACCACGAAAATTTTTATCATTAAAACAAAAAACAGCGCCAGCACACCATGCGTACCAATGCGGCTGTCTTTCATGATCTCCAGCATTCTCTCCCGTTTTCGGGCTGAAAAAATGCCATCACAGGTATCGGCAAGACCATCAAGATGCAGCCCTCCGGTCATCACCGCCAGAAAAGAAACATAGATGGCAGCAGACACCCACGGCCCGGTCCCCAGCACCGCGTAAAAGCAATGAAACACATAGGCTGAAATAATGCCAATCACCGCACCGACCATTGGAAACCAGATGATGCCTTTATAGCTCTTTGAAAAATCCAGGTCTTCTGTCCACCGATATGGAATCGGCAGCCGGCTCATAAATTGCAGCATGGCTAAAAATAATTTCATAAGGGTACCCGTTGACTTTTATTCACAATAATTGTGGAAAAATAAGGTAAAGCCTGTTCATCGGTGATTTCATTCAGATCCCGACAAACGATCTCATTCTCAAGGGTTGCGTTTGCCATCAATAGAGAATGCGGCAACAGTGCCAGTTCAGACAGCAAGGCTTTTATCCGGTTAAAACGTCCGTATACCTTCATCAGCACCACACATTCGTAGTCCGTCAGGGATTGCCGAATCTTATCTTCCGAGGCCGTGCAGGGAACCACCGCCATTTGCTGTTTTTCCATCGCTAAAGGAAACAAAGCCTGAGATGAAATTGCTGAATAGGAACTGATCCCGGGAACCACTTCGATCGCAATGTGTTCGATTAACCGTTCCAACAGAAACACCCAGGTGCTGAACAACATGGTATCCCCCAGAGTGATAAAAGCCACTGATTTACCCGACTCAATATCCCCCTTGATTTCATCCGCAATGCTGTCCCAGGCCCGTTGTTTTTCGTCACCATTATTCGACATTGGGAAGTGACGAGTCTTCACTTCCACCTGCTCGCCGACATACTCTTTCACAATCGAAAAGGCCAGACTGTCGCCGCCTTTTTTTCCGGCCGGAGTATAAAGCACGCTGACCGATGACAGCAGACGGGCTCCACGAACGGTGATCAGATCCGAGGCGCCGGGCCCCGTGCCAATGGCATACAATTTTGCCTGTGTTTTCATCGTACGGCCTCATCTTCAACGTCTTGAATTGCATGCAATAGGTGCTCAACAAACAATTCCCGTATCGCTGAGTTCTCACCCAATCCCTGCAACCAAACCTGAACCCCGATGCCGGATTTCTGCATCAATGACTTCCAGGAGTCATCTTCATCCGACGCCATATCGTTAGTAGCATGATCACCGGCAACCAGCATTAACGGCATTAAATGGATTTTTTTCGCTTTCAGAGAGACCAGGCGGTCAACCACAAGCCCGACTTCCGGATAGCTTTCTACCGCGCCAACATGGAAAGGCAGGTTTCTCGCCTGAAACATATGATCCAGACATGCGTATGCAGTAAAAGCATGATGCGTCGCGCCATGCCCCATCAGAACAACGTGTTCGTCGTGATTCAGTGACGGAAACAGATTTTGTACGGCAGACATGACTTTTTCAAAATCCGAAAAGTCGCTCAGCAACGGAGCGCCCAGATGAAGGCGTTTAAATTTCGCCTCAAATGCAGAAACCTGACGGGCCACTTTTTCGTATTCATCGCCATTAATGATATGAAGGGACTGTACTGCCACATCTTCATATCCCTGTTCATAAAGCTTCTGTAAAGCCCGTTGAGGATTGTAAATATCCTTGCCGTCCCGCTTGGCGATCTTTTTAATGATCATTTCAGAGGTAAACGCCCGGAAACAATCCCGGTCAGGGAACTCTTCTGCTAACCGCGTTTCACAACTTAAAATATTCTTTTTATACGTTTCGGTATAGCTGGTTCCAAAACTCACAACGAGCAATGCTTTTTTCATTTTTTAACCATTCAAATCATTAACTAAAATCGGCTCCAAAGCGGAGCATTCATAAATCACGGCCACATAATCGTCTGTCACTGTCTCAGGCCGGGTAATCACCACACAGTGCCGCTTCATATCCAGACACGGCTGGACTTTTTCATAAAATCCACCGGCAGAACCTGACTCTTTCGTCACGACCGAATCAATGTTCAGCTCCCGGTAGAGTGACCGGTTAAATTCAGCCGAAAAAGGCCCCTTTAAGGCGATGATTTCATCCAGCAAAAACCCTTCCCGGGCACACTGTTCCATCGCCGCCACATTGGGCAGCACCCGCGCGAATAATTTCACATCCGGCAATAAATGCCGGAAGGTATTCAAATCCTTGCTCCCCGTCGTCAGTAAGACCCGGCCGGCGTTCAGTTCAGCGAGTTTCTGACAGGCTTCGGATGGGTTCCTGACCGGATGAAAAAACGGATGTTGGCTGCATGACGTGGCAACAGGCGGACGATCATAACGGACAACGGGGATCGCCTCTTTCTGCGCAACATGACGGATTGTCTCATGCAATACACGGGCATAAGGATGAGCCGCATCAATAATCAGTGAGATGGCCTCTTGTCTGACCCAGTCGGCCATCGCCTTCTCATCCATACGGCCAACGCGAACGTTCTGCTCGTAGGCCGATGCGGACTCCAGCCCACTGTGAGTTGCAACACAGAGGCAAAATTCAATCGAATGAGCATTCAGCCATTCACACACATCCAATGACGTCGAGGTCCCGCCAAACACACAGACTTTCACCGGGGTCATACCTCATAGCCCCGGGGCGTCACCATCAGACCATCTTTCACGTAAGTTGACTGATTGCCGACAATGACCATAGAGCGCATGTCCACAAGCGTGCAATCCATATCGCTGATCGTGGTCAGCCATTTTTGTTCCTTACGGCGCCCGGCTTCTTTCACGATCCCAACCGGAGTATTACCGCTTTTAAACGGCGCCATTAATTCAAACGCTTTGGCCAGATGCCCTTCCCGTCCCCGGCTACGCGGGTTATAAAAACAGATAACAAAATCGGCTTTTGCCGCAGCAATGATTCTTTTTTCGATGACGTCCCACGGCGTCAGCAAATCGCTTAAACTAATGTGACAAAAGTCATGCATTAAGGGCGCCCCAAGCACAGACGCAGCGGCAATACTGGCCGTCATCCCGGGAACAAGCTTAACCTCAACATCCAGATTCTGTTTTGTAACCATTTCCAGAATCAGCCCGGCCATGCCGTATATACCGGCGTCTCCGCTACTGATCAACGCCACTTTTTTCCCTGTCTGAGCCAACTCGATGGCGGCCTGACACCGCTCCAGCTCCTTACACATCCCGGTTTTGATGACTTCTTTATCTCCCACCAGATTCTTAACCAGATGCGTGTAGGTTTTATAACCGACAATGACTTCGCACTCTTCCATGGCTTCGAGAGCCTGTGTTGTCATCATCGCTTCCCCTCCGGGGCCGATACCGATTACATACAACATTATTCTGCAACTCCTACTGTAATGGTAATGCCATTTTCTTTCGTCGTATCACCAATCAAATGCCCCTGACTGAGCAACCATGCGATTGGCTGAGAAACCGAACCGACACCGACCGTTTTTTTGACAAATTCAGATTCAGGAAAATGAGCGGCACAGTCGTGTAATTCCTGAGCAACAAACAACGCCAGATCGATATTGTATTCGTCGGCCAGATCGAGCAATGCCGGTTCGTCAGCTTTAATATCAATACTGCCAATCGCCGAGACGGACAAAGGTTCGATATTAAGTGATATCAACTTCTTCCGGACCATATCGGAAAGTAGCTGTGAATCAACACCTCTTCGGCAGCCAATTCCCAAAACAACCCGTTTGGGGATCAGTTTATGAACCGGGATTGGCCAGAACGGCTGCGATGAAAACACACTGATGCACACCATCGCCGCCAGATCGACCGGTTTCTTTTCCAAATGCTTTAAAATCGTAAAGCCCCGGGTATCAAAATCCCCGAGTTCCAACGAGGTGATTTTGAGGAGTTCCGGATCAACATACAGTCCGACTTTCTTTCCGCAGGCAAGAAGCTGATTAATGGTTTTTATCGAATCTCTCGGCGTCGGAAGGACGCCCTTCATCTGTTTTGCCAGCGAGTCAAGCGCACTCACCTCATTAACATCCGTAGCCGTCGTAATCACAGGATTGGCATTCAATGCCGCCGCCAGATAGCGGGTGAGATCATTCGCCCCGCCGATATGACCGGAAAGCAGACTGATCACATTGGTGGCTTTTTCATCCATCACCACCACGGCCGGGTCATGAAATTTATCGGATAAATAAGGCGCAAGCACCCGGATAACAATCCCCGTCGCACCAATGACAATCAAAGAATCGTCTTTACGAAACCGCTCAACCAAGGTGTCGGCAAACGAATCGGGAAAGGCGGTAAATCCCGGTTCAACGTATTTTTCCGCGCAGTAGGCCGTAACCGGCAAAAATTGCCTGACCCGGCGCGCCAACGCCATTCCTCCGGGTGTCAGACAAAAAAGTGACACTGTCTCTTTTTTATCGATACTCATGGCTAAACTCCGCATCATAAAGCTTGGAATAAAAGTATTCTTCTCCGAGAAAACGTCCAACTAAGATCAACGCCGTTTTCCGGATCCCGGCCTTCTCGACCTGCCCGGCAATCGTTTCCAGAGTACCAGTCAGCTTTTCGCAATCCGGCCAGGTAGCTTTATAGACAACCGCTGCCGGAGTGTCTTTCGGGTAACCGCCATCGAGTAATTGTTCAACTACGTTCTCAATTCCCTGAACAGACAAAAAGATGGCCATTGAAGTCTGATGACGGGCGAAAGACGCCAGATTTTCCAGCTCCGGTGTCGGCGTCCGACCCGCCATCCGGGTAATAATCAAACTCTGAGACACTTCCGGAACCGTGTATTCAACCCCCAATTCCGATGCGGCCCCCAGAAAAGAACTGACCCCGGCCACTGACCGGAAACCAATGCCATGTTTGGCTAATTCTTCCCCCTGTTCCCTGATGGAGCCATAGAGAGACAAATCACCCGTCTGAAGCCGGACCACCAGCTTATTGCTCCGGACACCATCAACCATCAGCGTTAAAATTTCCTCGAGATGCAAACCGGCACTATCGACACAGTTCGCCCCGGATTTACAATATTCAAGCAGTTTAGGGTTGACTAATGACCCGGCATAAATGACCACGTCCGCCTGACTTAGTAATTTATACCCTTTAATCGTCAGTAACTCAGGGTCACCCGGACCGGCTCCAACAAAATAAACCAACGAGGTATCAAATTCAGCAGGAGTTAAGTTATCCCGAGGCATGTTCAACTCCTTTTTTACATGACAAGATAAAAGTCGGATTATTGGGCTTAAAATAACTTCCCTGTCCCAACGATGTCATTGTAGAAACAAGTAATTGTGTACACTCAAATTCTTCAATGTTCTTACTTTGCAAATGAGCCAGAGCGGTTTGCAGATTTTCCTGAAGGATAAAATTCAAAACAAGACGTCCTTTGGGAATAAGTAAAGATAGTGCCCAATCTATAATGTCAACAATATTTCCGCCACTACCTCCAATAAACACGGCATCCACTTTTCCCGACAGATCACAAGGGGCTTCATGCGGGATAATCCGGACTCTTTCCGAACAATCAAACTTCTGGCAATTCAATTCTATTGCCGAAACGGCGGATTGTTTTTTTTCTATCGCCAGCACATGAAGATTGGGATATTTCACCGCCGCCTCGATACCGATACTGCCGGTACCCGCCCCCACATCCACAAAACGACGGGCAAACTGTAGATCCAGTTTATCCAGTGACACCGCACGCACTTCCTGCTTTGTCATCGGGACTTTCTCAACCCTGATAAATTCACTGTCTTTCATTGTTCAGCACCACCACATTTAACTGATACGCTTTATCCCGGGGAGGTAATGACGCTGTCAGGTCATACTGTTCAATCCTTTCTCCGGAATAAGATAAATTTTCCCCAACATACATAGTAAATGAGGTACTTCTGGCTTTCATTTCACAGGCTATCTCATAAGGCCCGTTTTCTTTATCCGTTACGATAGCCACTTTGCTTAAACGGGCAATCAAATCATAATCCGGCTGCTTTCCATGGCTGCTGGTGAGATACACATCGTTCATATCCAGTCCAATACGGCCAAACATGTACTGCACAGCGCTGATTCCATTGATAAAACGACACTGATCCGGACCAAACGTCTCTGAAATTCGTTTTCCGACACCAAACAATAACGGATCTCCGGATGCCAACACCACAACGTTCCGGTGTATACTGGTTTTCAATAGTTCCATTAACGCATTGAGATCACATCCGATCTGCGCTTTCTCGCAAAGAACATCGGGAAACAATTCCAGAACCCGTTTCCAGCCGACCAGTAAATCGGCCTGTTCAATCGTTTCGATAGCGCTAACCGTGAGCAGTTTCCGCTCTCCGGGACCAATTCCTACTACAGATATCATTTCATCTCCCTCACAATATCATACGGATGTCTGTTGCTGCCAAGAAGCTGATTATCCATTGAGAACAAAATGACATCGCACTGCAATGGTTTTTTCGCATACCGGAACATTTGCTCAATTCGCCCGACAATCACACTGGCAATCCGATCATAAACCGCGATCATTCCACATTCTTCAATAATACCCATCGCCTCTTCTGTCGTATTGCAATCGTAGATTGCCTGCAGACGCTTTTGATCCATCCCCATCAGGGCAAGATGCGTTATCAGCGTTTCCATCCGGGCATCCGCAATATGGGAATGCGTATGAAAAACACCGGCCGCGACTTTAATCAGTTTGCCTAAATGTCCGGCCAGTACCACGTGCTGAAACTCCAGACGTTCGGCTTCCTGAAGCATAAAACCGACAAAATTGCTCATGGTTACGACCCGTTCAGGTGAAATGGTTAATTGCTGAGTCACAAACCGTTCACCGTAATTACCGGGGACCAGCACCACTTTATCGATTCCCATGGCTTTTTTCTGTTCTAATTCGATGGAAAGCGAGCGTTTCCAGCTCTCCTCCGACATCGGGGTGACAATCCCGGTTGTGCCGATAATCGAAATGCCACCTTCTATTCCTAAACGCCCGTTGTACGTTTGTTTGGCCCGTTCCACACCCTCTGGCGCAAAAATTTCAATGTCCACACCTCTTGCCGGGCCAATCACATCACGAACGGCCTGTTCGATAGTATGCCGGGGGGTTTTATTGATGGCCGCGACTCCGACCGGCAATCCGACTCCCGGTTTCGTCACCACCCCGATGCCCTCGCCGCCGTGGATCACAATGTCAGCATCGTCCCGTAGATGAACACGGGCAAAAATCAACATGCCGTGAGTCGCGTCGACATCATCCCCCCCATCTTTGCGGATAGCGGCGACGGCCTGATGTTCACCCGTGACCGATGGCGATTCGACATTCAATGTCAGAGAAATTCCCGCCGGTGTAGTGATTTCAACCTGATGAATGATCTGCTGTCTGAGCAGCATCAGACAAGCGACTTTGGCGGCAGCAGTGGCACAGGATCCGGTGGTGTAGCCTTTCCGGTAGGCTTTCCCTTTTTTCCAGACCGGTGCCAACAGAGACTCGTGGTCACTCATTCCTGATTATCCCGGATATGGTACAAAATGGCGTTGACGATAGCCGCGGCTATGTTGCTCCCGCCCTTTCGTCCCTGTGCCGTTATAAACGGAAAATCACTTTCGGATAGCGCCTGTTTCGATTCGGCCGCGCCCACAAAACCAACCGGTACCCCAATGACAGCCGTCTTGCCTTTCAACTCGTCTTGGTTTTCAAGAAGTCGGAACAACGCCGTCGGGGCATTACCGAAGATAAACAGTTTATCGCCGCCTTCATTCAGGGCCTTATCCACCGCTGCCATCGAACGGGTGATCTGGTTTTCTTTCGCTATCGCCGCCACATTGGTTTCGGCGATATAACACCGTACATCACAGTTTAACTGAGCAAGAACACGTTTATTGATCCCGGACATCACCATGGTTGTATCCGTATACAAGGTTCCCCCTCCGTTTAAAATACCGGAGATGATATCAAGGGCACCGTCTGAAAACTTCAGAATATCAAGCCAGTCAAAGTCTGCTGTCGTATGAATTACCCGCTTAATGATTTTCTCTTCTAACGGATTCCGAAACCGGTAATCCGGGTAGTCAGACTCAATAATGTCAGAAATAATGGCAAAACTTTGTTCTTCAATTTTTTGTGGCTGTTTAATATAGTCCATCGTCTTCTATGCCTCCTTTCTCTTAATTTACACCCAGTACATCAGGCAAAAAAGTACGACTGTCACTGAAGCTGCAACATACATCATACGTATTGAAATCAATATATCCTGTGGATTGACTTCCCTGACCTCATCACCTATCCAGGGTTTGTCAACCAACTGACCGAAATAGACATTTGGCCCACCGAGACGAACGCCGAGAGCCCCCGCAACGGTCCCCTCAGGCCATGCACAATTCGGGCTTTTGTGATTTTTTCTGTCCCGCCAGCCGATTTTCAAGGCATTCATGGAATCTCCACCGGTCAGTTTTGCCGCCAGAGAAAACACTAACCAGCTTAACCGCGCCGGAATATAATTGGCGACGTCATCCAGCTTCGCGGAGAAATAGCCCATTTCCGCGTATTTTTCATTCTTATACCCGACCATCGAATCCAGAGTATTCACCGCTTTATAGGCCATTGCCAGCGGGACACCACCGATAAACAAATAAAATAAGGGCGCTATCACCCCATCTACTGTATTTTCTGCAACGGTTTCAATGACCGCCTTTGTGATCTGAATGCGATTCAGCTGTGAGGTATCCCGGCCCACGATGTAGGATAACTGCCTGCGGCTTTCGGCAATATCCCCGGTACACAAAGCATCAAACACCTGCTTCGCACAGTCACTGAGGCAGCGGGTTGCCAGCACGGTATAAGCCAGCCACAATTCAACCAGGCTACCTAACAGCCAATGAATACCGGAACAAAACTGGACAATCGAATAAGTGACAATGTAACTACCAAAGACGATCACAACCCATAATATCAACCCGGCAACCTGCAAACGGCCTTGTCCTGAACAGGCGTCCCGCAATCTTCGCTCCGTATAATGAATGGCATTGCCAATCCACCTGACCGGATGCGGCCAGTTCTGAGGATCACCCAACATCAAATCGATAACGAACGCCAGAACATAGATGATGACGCTCATGAATCAACCTGCCTTGCCACGTTCAGCCAGTTCAGTATCAATTGCGGATTCTGAGCAAAGTGAATATGCAAGTAGCTCCCAAACGTATTTTTCTGTTGATATCCTCCCTGCCACCGGCTTAATTCTTTTCCGTCACGTTCTTTTGTCAACGTCAGGACCGGATCAAGGGTAGTTTTAAAATCGGAATAATGAAATTCATGTCCGCGGATGGACTCACCACGAGCCGCTAGCAAGGTATCGCTTTCTGCACGGGCTGAACAATAACCAAACCGTTTTAGCGATGACGTCATATAACTGTGTCCGGGAAATATGCCAGACATTCTGTGAACCTTCCCCTGAAGATCTTCGATGGACTCACCCAAATACATCAAACCACCACATTCCGCCAGAATCGCCTTTCCATCATCATGAGCTTTTCGAAGGGCAGAAAACAACCCGGAATTTCTTGCAAGTTCTTCAGCATAAACTTCCGGATAACCACCACCCAGATAGATTAAATCCGCATCCGGTAAGGATGGATCTTTAAGCGGACTAAACGGAATAATCTCAACCCCAGTCGCGGTCAGAAATTCCAGATTGTCCTCGTAATAAAAATTAAACGCATCATCGTGAGCAAGCGCCAGTGTCAGCCCTTTACCTTTATCAATCAGCACTTCAGGAATCGGATGACGATACGTCTCCGGGCGGTTAAGGCTGGCAATGTCTATCAGTTTATCCAAATCCACATGCGCTTCCATCGCATCGGCAAGCTGGTCCCATTTATCGGAAAACTCGGCTTGTTCGGATACGGTGACTAAACCAAGGTGGCGGGAAGGTAATTCAATGTCAGGCAATTTTGGCAAGCGCCCGAGCACAGGAATGTGACAATATTTCTCAATTGCCGTTTTAATCAGTTCAAAATGCGTGGCCGTCGAGACGTTATTTAATAACACTCCGGCAATGTTTAATTGCGGGTCCATTTTCTGAAAGCCAAGAACCGTCGCTGCCGCTGACGTAGACACAGCCTTACCATCCAATGTCAGAATAACCGGACACCCAAGTGACTTCGCCATACCGGCACTGCTGCAGTAATAAGGATCGGTGCCATACCCATCATAGAGCCCCATTACACCTTCTATAACGCTAATATAGACCTTTGACGAGTGATAATAAAACGAATCAAATAATTGTTTTTCCGGCACCATGAAAGCATCTAAATTGCGTGACTTAGTACCGCAGACATGGGTATGCCAGGAGGTGTCAATGTAATCCGGACCGACTTTAAACGGCTGAACAGTCAGTCCCCGGCGGCTCAGCGCTCTTAAAATCCCAAGTGTCATCGTGGTTTTGCCACTACCACTGTTTGTCCCACCAATTAACAAGGCTTTCATACTGTTCACTTTCTCTTCATTCTGATGATTCAGACGGTATTTTGGCAACGCTCAGCGTACTAAACCGATATCCGGCAAGTAAACGCAGCCTGACCATCTCCCTCTGACATGGAAACGACGGTTCAACTTCATCAACAATGAGGCTGAGATAAACAAAATAAAAAGCTCTAACTGACTTACCGGACAGAGCCTGACTGCTTGTAAAATGAAAATACCATGATCAGTTTAAAAAACAAGGTAATAGCATCATCTATCTACGTTATTTCATAATTACGCTGAGGATTTTCTCTTCTCCAAATTGAATAAAAAATGCCAACTTTATAAAAAAGTTGGCAATTCACTTACCTACACTTTAACAGCATAAAATAAATTATTTGGTTAAAACTTCTTTTGCTACTTTAACCACGTTCTCTATGCTGAAACCGAATAGCCTGAATAATTCACCTGCTGGAGCAGACTCACCGAATGAAGTCATACCAACGATACGACCATTTAAGCCCACATATTTGTACCAATAATCAGCTATACCAGCTTCGATAGCCACACGAGCAGTTACATCAGATGGCAAAACAGAGTCACGGTATGATTTATCCTGAGCATCAAATACATCTGTTGATGGCATAGATACGACACGAACCAGCGTGTCATCTTCTGTCAGCTTCACTGCCGCTTCAACAGCAAGTTCCACTTCAGAACCGGTTGCGATAAAGATAAGGTCTGGTTTCCCGGCACAATCTTTCAGTACATAACCACCTTTCGTAATATTAGACACCTGCTCAGCACCACGTTCCTGCTGCGTAAGATTCTGACGGGAGCAGATCAGGGCAGTTGGACCGTCTTTACGCTCAATGGCATATTTCCAGGCAACTGCTGATTCTACTTGATCGCAAGGGCGCCATGTACTCATGTTTGGTGTCATACGAAGAGAAGCCATCTGTTCGACAGGTTGGTGCGTCGGACCATCTTCACCCAGCCCGATTGAATCGTGAGTATATACCTGAATGTTCTGTACCTTCATTAATGCGGCCATGCGCATGGCGTTACGTGCGTATTCCATAAACACCAGGAAGGTTGCACCATAAGGAACGAAACCACCGTGCAACGCAATACCGTTCATGATCGCTGTCATAGCAAATTCACGCACACCATAGTGAATATAGTTACCAGAAAAATCTTTTTTATTTAGTGAGTTAGATCCAGACCACATAGTCAGATTAGATGGAGCAAGATCAGCTGAGCCCCCCATAAACTCTGGCAACATCTTACCGAAAGCTTCTAGTGCATTTTGTGATGCTTTGCGCGATGCGATATTTATTGGGTTTGCCTGAAGATCAGCGATAATTGCAGATGTTGTAACTTCCCATTCTACCGGCAGCTCTCCATTTACGCGACGCTTGAATTCAGCGGCCAACTCAGGGTAAGCTGCAGCATACGATGCAAATTTCTCATCCCATGCTCTCTCTTTTGCTATACCTACTTCTTTTGCATCCCACTCAGCATAAATTTCAGGCGGGATTTCGAATGGCCCATAGTTCCAACCTAGAAATTCACGTGTTGCTGTTATTTCATCTTGACCCAAAGGGGCACCATGGCAATCGTGAGAACCAGATTTGTTTGGTGAACCAAAACCGATAATTGTCTTACAGCATATCAGTGTAGGCTTGCCGCTCTCTGCTTTTGCTGCTTCAATCGCTGTATTTATCGCTTTTGGATCATGGCCATCAACTTCCGGAATGACATGCCAACCATAAGCTTCAAAACGCTTGGGTGTATCATCAGAAAACCAGCCTTCAACTTCACCATCGATAGAGATACCGTTGTCATCCCAAAACGCAATTAGCTTACCTAGCCCAAGCGTACCTGCCAGCGAGCATGCTTCGTGGGATATGCCTTCCATCAGGCAACCATCTCCCATAAATGTATAAGTGAAGTGGTCAACGATATCATATCCTGACTGGTTGAACTGAGATGCCAAAGCACGTTCAGCTATTGCCATACCCACTGCATTAGTCATGCCCTGACCCAGTGGACCTGTCGTGGTTTCAATACCCGGAGCGTACCCGTATTCAGGATGGCCAGGTGTTTTGGAATGCAACTGGCGGAAATTTTTCAGGTCCTCAATAGAAAGGTTATATCCAGTCAGATGAAGCAGAGAATAAAGCAACATGGAGCTGTGACCATTTGATAGAATAAAGCGGTCGCGGTTAGTCCAATTTGGGTTTTTCGGGTTGTGGTTCAGGTGATCACGCCAAAGAACTTCGGCGATATCTGCCATCCCCATAGGAGCCCCTGGGTGTCCAGAGTTGGCTTTTTGTACACCGTCCATGCTCAGTGCTCGGATTGCATTAGCCAATTGTTTGCGATTCATAGTCGTTACTCGATTAAATTGAATATTGCTGTGTGCAGAGAGAAAATCTGCTCAAAAAGGAATTCGGCATAAAATAAAAGAAGAAGCGAGTTGCTCTCACTTCTGATGTTATAATGAAAGCTTCGCTTCGATCATTTTTTCAAGTTTTCCCTGATCGATAGCGAAGTTACGAATACCTTCCGAAAGTTTTTCAACAGCCATTGCATCCTGATTGTGTTCCCATAGGAATTCAGAGTGGGTCATTACTGCTGGATGCTCTTTGCAACCCTGAGAATCAACTAACTTCTCAGTTACTTCGCCTTCCGCTGCTTGTAATTCAGAAAGAAGTGCTGGAGAAATAGTTAAACGATCGCAACCTGCCAGTTCCAGAATTTCATCGATATTACGAAAACTTGCACCCATAACAACCGTTTTATAGCCATGCTCTTTGTAGTAGTTGTAGATGGAAACAACAGACAAAACACCAGGGTCTTCCGTGGCTTCGTATGTGTGACCGTCTTTCGCTTTATACCAATCCATAATACGGCCAACAAAAGGAGAGATCAGGAATACCCCCGCTTCGGCACATGCACGAGCCTGAGCAAATGAAAACAGAAGAGTCAGGTTACAGTTGATACCTTCTTTTTCCAGGATTTCACTGGCACGAATACCTTCCCAAGTTGAAGCCAATTTAATAAGAATACGGTTATTAGAGATACCTGCATCGTTATACATTTTTACCAGCTTACGGGCTTTTTCGACACTTGCCTGAGTATCGAAAGAAAGGCGTGCATCAACTTCAGTAGAAATACGTCCAGGAACAATTTTCAGGATCTCTTTACCAATGATAACGGCAAGCATGTCGCAAGCATCTTCTATTTGTTGAGTTTTATTTCTGCTTTGAGACACAGCAAATTCAATCGCCTGCTCGATTAGCGGGGTATATTTTGCAATTTGGGCAGCTTTAAGAATAAGAGAAGGGTTAGTTGTTGCATCTTCAGGCTGATATTTAACAATTGCTTCAATATCACCAGTATCTGCTACTACTGTCGTTATTTTACGAAGTTGTTCCAATTTGTTGTTCATTTCCGATCATCCTATTCTTTGGACATTTGTTTAGTACACTGTCGAGCATTTCATTTTATTGGTAATAATCAAGGTCAATGAATACTGATATGCATATTTAATAACATCACTCTGCGTCATTCCTTACAAATACTGATGCTTCAGTTTTATGCGGATAACGAGACATCTTCTGCTCTGTGTGGCACTTTGTCAGATTGAAGCCGAAGAAATTTTTCTCCCGTCGTTTCTTCAAACTCAGCAACCATTTGTTGCCATGAACTTTCAATATTATCTGTCAAATTGAAAAGTCCGCTACGCCCAATGACGTAAATATCAGGTTTTACATCATGAATGACTTTCCAATGTTCTTTATTGGTTGAACCGTCCATTTCAATAAGGTACTGGTAGCCGTACTCTTCACGAAGCTTTCTTAATTCTGTAATTTTATCTAACATCTTTACAAGAAATCGCTGACCCGCAAACCCTGGATCAACAGTCATAATTGTTACCTTATCAAGAACATCGATATATGGCAGGATTTCACTAACAGAAGTCTCCGGATTTAATACTACGCCAGCTTTTAGTCCCGCCGCATGTATTTGATCAATCAGCCTAAAGGCAATTCCATTTATTCGTTCAGCGGGCATACAGATGACTTCGCACTTTATATTAATTAATTTCTGAACCCAGAATACAGGATCAGTTACCATTAAATGCGCAGACATCTCTTTATTACTTAGCTTACGAGTTTGTTCAATAAACCATGGAGATAAACTAAGATTAGGAACAAAATGTCCATCCATTATATCAATATGAAAAGAATCCACATTATTATTTAAAAAAGTAATTTGCTCTTTAAACTGATCAAGATCCATTGTCATCAATGATGGTGAAATATGTATATGTTTATTCATATTTATAAAATCCGTTCTTAAAAAAATAAATATATGTTAAATTTCAAACAAAACGGTCCATTATCCAATAATAGGATGAAAAATATTTCATCAACCTAATTATTTAGACCGTTTTTACAATGTTTGTTTTATATATTGATTTGATATATTTTAAATGTATTTCAGGGTATATCTAACTTATTTTAATATCATCTAAATTGATATCTTCCTCTTCATCATCCTCTGAGATAATATCAATAGGAACATCTTTTTTAATCAGCGCATATACAGTCCCTGTGACTAAAATATTGACGAGTAATGCCATTGCGCCAGCTAATGGATTCGACATTGTGGGAAGCATGAAAATTCCTCCAAAAGGCACAGTTGCATCCGCGCCATACACCATAGTGATCGCACCACCGCACGCGCCACCAATAGCTGCTGCAGTAATACCGCGAACAATATCGTTCATAACGACCGGTATTGCACCTTCGACAATATTCACTATTCCCATAGGAACAGCCGATTTTAGGGTTTCGATTTCTTCATAGTTATAAATATTTTTACGCAGAAGTTTGGCAATAAAATAAGCAAGGCCAAAACCGACGGGGGTTGCTGTGTTAACGAGCTGGAGTGCAGTGATTGGTTCATTGATACCTTGAGCTTGAAGCGTTAACACAAATGCAAAACACGTTTTATTAATAGGTCCGCCAAAATCAACAATACACAAAGCTCCAATGACAGCACCTAAAACTAAATTTGATGAAGAGCCCATACCTCTTAAAAAGGATGTTAGTGATTCGGTAAAAATACCAACAGGAGTCCCTATGATGTAGACCATAATCAGCCCACTAATTATCGATGCAAAGAATGGAACAATCAATGTCGGCATTAAGCCTTTAGCCCAACCTGGTACCTTGACATTTTTGATGATGGCAAGAGCAAGGTAACCGGCAATATAACCACCTAGAATACCACCAATGAAACCGGCGGAAATTGCATTAGCAGCTAAGCCTACTACAAAACCAGGTGCTATACCTGGCTTACCAGCAATAGAACCAGCAATTCCGCAAGCAATGACAACTGGTAAAAGCCCAAGCGCTTTTGCTCCCATTGTTGCCAGCACTCCCCATATATTGAATTGCCCGGAAACCAAAGTATCTTGAACCGAGCCTCCAAGGGACAACCCGATGGAAATAATAAAACCAGCACCACAAACAATTGGAATCAAAAACGAGATAGCGGTTAGCAGATGACCTTTAGGATTAGCTGCTTTCCATATTTCTTTCATACTCATATGTAACACCCTCTATTTCTTATTGGATAAGAATTAGTAGAAAAATTATTTTTACTAATTCACTCAGCTTTTAATACTAATTCTTGTAGTTTTTCGATTAGTTTATTTGGTGATTTAACAGCCATTTCTGTTGGCACTTTAACGACTTTCTTTCCAGAAAATCTTTCTTCTCCTGAAACCTGAACATCCGCTGCCAACAGAACAATATCTGCTTGTGCAATCTCATCTGCGGTCAAAGGATTCTCAATACCAATCGTACCCTGAGTTTCAATCTTTGCATTATGTCCAGCTTTTTTCGCTGCTATTTCAATTTTCTTTTGTGCGATATATGTATGAGCGATGCCTACTGTACAGGCTGAAATTCCAACAATGTTCATATTAATCCTCGATAAATTATTTATATGTCTGCTAAAGTTAATTCAAAATAATAAATATTTAGTCTTAGGCAGCAACGTCTGATTCTGTATTAAAAATGTCAATAATGTTTTGGGGATCCTTTTCTTTCAGTAACTGCTCGATTATTTCCTCATCAGCCAAAGCACTTGAAACTTGTGTTAATAAACGCATATGAGTTGTATTTTGGTCTTCCAAACGGACAGCAAATAAAATGACACAGCGAATATCGCTACCATCCATAGTTTCCCAGGGAATTTCATTCAAAGTACGTCCAATGGCCAATGTTGTATGGCTTACTGCCAAGGATTTACCATGTGGGATCGCAATATGGTTTTCAAATCCAGTGGAACCTTGATCCTCACGCAGCCAGACGTCCCGAAGAAATTCATCTTTGTTAATCACAGAGCCGTCCTGTACTAATAAATCTGTTAATTCTTCAATTGCTTCTTCTTTAGTTTTAGCGACCATATTTAATTTTATATGTTTCGCATTGAGTACTTCTGAAATATCCATAAACTACCTTCATTAACATCGAATAAAATTTGAGTAGCAGCATGTTCATCACTTACAAATACAGCTTCTCTGTTATTAGTTTTTCGATAACACACCAAGTTTTCCATATTGAATAAATTGATATACTCCCATTATATTACCAAGATGCGTAATAATTTACGTTGTGTCCGGTAATCATTTTCATTTTTCACACTTATTACAACCAAACAAATATTATTAATCGCTTTATGTTTCTATTTAATGGTTAATCCGGTGTGGAATCTATGATTATAAATATAAGGAGAATGTCATAAGGCCACAATACTAAATCGTGTCCATATATCAGGACAAGTGACAAACACTGTTATTTAATCATATAGTAGGTGCTTCACTCATAAGACTTTCGTCTCTAGAAGTAACATTTGGATGTATTCAACTATTTTATTACGATAAAAAACGACCGCTGCTCGCCAGAACGAACAGGTAAAAGACATATAGAGCATGAGTATATTAAAGAAACTACAGCAGTGATTAACAACATAATAATAGTGGATTTTGAGAAAGTTCCCGGTGTTAAAGCACTTCGTTCAAGACTAAGAGAAAATAATAAATAGTTACAGTTAATCACCAACTTCTGCTTGCGTATTAAAAATTTCAACAATATTTTGAGGGTCGTTTTCTTCCAGTAACTGAGCGATTATTTCCTCATCAGCTAACGCACTTGAAATTTGTTTCAATAAACGAATAGAAGTCGTATTTTTTTCCCTTAAACAAACAGCATATAAAATAATGCAGCGAATATCGATGCCATCCATAGTTTCCCAGGGAATGACATGGGGAGTACGTCCAATCGCCAATGAAGTATGAGCTACTGCGGATGATTGTCCATGCGGGATCGCGATATGATTTTCAAATCCAGTAGGACCTTGCTCCTCGCGCAGCCAGACATCCCGAAGAAAGTCCCCCTTATTGTTCACACAGCCATCCTGTACTAATAAATCTGTTAATTCTGCAATTGCTTCTTCTTTCGTTTTAGCAACCATATCTAATTTTATGTGTTTTACATTAAGTACTTTTGAAATATTCATATACCAACTTCATTAAAATAAAATCAAGATTGAGTAACAGTGTGAGCATCACTTATCTGATGCAGTTTCTCTGTGATTAGTGTTTCAGTAATACGCTGGAGATCCGCATCATTAAGAAATGCGGTAACATACACCACTGGTGTGTCAATCTCTGGCACATGAATAGTTGAGATAACAAGATCCGGTGCCATTTTCTGGTTAACACTTTGTAAATTACTGGCTGGCACTGCTGCAACGATTTCCCAATCGGGAAATGCACGTAAAATACGACTTTTCAACAAGTGCGATGTACCAATTCCGGTAGAACAGACCAGCAACACACGCTTATGCGTAATTTGCCGTTCAATAGCAGCCTGAAAATGAACGGTCAGATAACCGACTTCATCATCAGAAACTCTTTGTTGAGCACAGCGAATAAAGACATTTTCTGCCGCAATATGTGTTAAGCGATAGACATCCGCCAATTCACTTTTAATATCGTCCAGTAAAGGATTGCGGATATTAATATGATAATGAAGTCGATTAATTAATGGCCGAATATGAACGACGAGTCCATCATACAATTGTTTATCATTGCTAAGTTCAATGTTGATTAACCGTGAAAAGCTCCTCACTAAATTCGATGTAATATCACGTGCCTCATCACTAAACAGCTCGGAATGTAAAAAACTGCTACTGTGATTTTCAATGACCAAAACACCTGATGAAATAATGTATTGATAGATAAACCACACTTCATCTTCCGGTAAGGATAATGCCATGTGTTGCTCAATTTTTTCCACCATCTTACCCGCCACTAAGAATACCGGGTCCTTCAAAGGTTGTCGGGACACATGGACTGGATTATCCAGCAGATTCCCTCTGGTACGGCGGCGCATCATAATCAAAATGTGAGTAAAAATATTGATGTAGTAAGCTTCACCTAATGGATATGACAGTTCCTGTTCCATTTCCTGCAGTAGAACCTGAACAAAGTCAACTTCGTCCTCACCAAAATATTCAACCAATGCTTTATAGCTACCCGCATCCAACCGTGAATGATTCACAAGACCAGGATCCTGATAGTTAATTAACCCGTTAATCAACGCAGCCATCGCCTGCCTAACATCGTTTTCATTGCCTTGAATTCGGGTACCACTTTGGCTACGAATTAGCTGCAATCCTAGAGGAGTTATCCAGTCTTCAATAATTTTTAGGTCATTAACAACAGATGCATTACTTATATAAAAACGTTCTGACAGCTTATTGATTGACGTTTCTTTTGGCGTCTCACTCAGTAACCAAGAAACAATTTTTATCCTACGGGCATGACTCATAATGCTATCTGCATCCTCACTTTCACCATTGAGCTGCATTTCCAGTTGTAGGAAGTCAGCCGCATTTTCAGCCAACAGCAAGACACCGGCTCCCACTTTTTTATCCACCTGAACGTTCGAATCAACTAAGTAATCATTAATAATATTCAGATCACGTTGGATAGTTTTTTTCGACACACTAAATTGTTCTGCCAGATTGAATAAGGTGACATACTCCCGCTGTTGTAGCAGGAAGCGTAATAATTTATGTTGTCGTGAGGTAATCATTTTTAATTTTTACCTTTAGTTACAGAGCAATGATTAATCGTTCAATATTTCTTTTTAATAAGCGGCTTTGGTGCGAAAACTATCATCGTCAAGATAAGAAAAATTTTATAAAGACACAATACTAAATAGTGTCCATATATCAGGACAATTAACAAACACTGATAGACAAATTTTAATAGTAAGATCATGATTTATAGTATTTTATTTCAAAAAACATATTAATTATGGACAATGAAATGATAATTGGCTTTTGTCTGTACATGTGAGAACCATATCGGTTTATATTAGAGCAACAATGACAAAGAAATGCTTGTTGGGAATAGTTACTTCAGCCAGAACATCGCCACCGCTGACGATAAATCAGTTGTTCTGTACCGGACAATAACATAGGCTTACCGTCTGATAACTATGAATTTACTTCCGGGATGCCAGCCTGACCCAATGTTCAGGCTGAGATCGCCCCATGCAGCGATAGCGCAGGAGAAAGAATGATCGTAAAAAGTGGACAGCATGGGGGAAATACCCGCCAAATGGCGCAGCAGTTCCATTTAGATGAAAACAAGCTGATGGATTTCAGCGCCAATATCAACCCAAATGGGATGCCTCCTTACCTCAAAGCGATGATCATTCAACATCTGGACAAAGCCGAGCACTACCCGGACATCGACTATCACAACCTGTACCGATCGCTCGCCTCGCATTGCCGGCAAAATCCGGAAAACATCCTTGCCGGTAATGGCGCGACGGAACTTATCTATGACTGGGTAACGGCCATTTCGCCCCGTAAAGCTCTGCTGGTCGAGCCGAGTTTCGGTGAATACCGGCGAGCGTTGACTCAGGCCGGATGCGACATCAGGACACACAGTTTAAGCGAAGCGCATCAGTTTCAGGTTACCCGTGACATTCTGGATGTTCTGACCGACGACATCGACTGCCTGTTTCTGTGCACACCGAATAACCCAACAGGACAACTTATCGAACCGTCATTACTGGCCGATATCATAGACGTTTGTGAAAAACGGCATATTCACCTTATGCTTGATGAGTCATTCATGGACTTTGTTCCGGATGTCCCTTCCTCTGCTCATTCCTTAGCACGCAGTGCTTATCTCACCATTTTGCGCTCCCTCACCAAATATTTCGCAATTCCGGGGCTTCGGTTAGGTTACCTACTTTCCGGAAACACCGCCCTGATTACAAAGATGCTGACCTACCAGAAACCATGGACAATCAATACCTTTGCAGCGATTGCCGGTGAGCATATTTTTTCCGATCCAGACTACCAGCGCATCACAACACAATGGTTGCAGACGCAGCAGGCATACCTTTATGAGGCAATGAACCAAATTCCCGGTATCACAGTCTGGAAACCCTCCGCCAATTATGTTTTTTTCAAATTGAATGCGGACTCCGTTGACTTACAGAAAGCACTCTTAGCCCACCATATCCTGATTCGCAGTTGTGAAAACTACATTGGCCTGAGCCGCCACTTTTACCGGGTGGCCATTCGCTCTCCCGAAGACAATCAACATCTGGTATCGGCACTTAAACTGGTTCTGAATTAGTCAATGTACGAAGCACAATGCCCCGGTACTTGTGGTGAATTGCTACAGGGATGGATGATGGGAAGTGAAAAACTGATTTCCTGCCCGATAAACCGCTTTAGCCGAATCCGCATTGAAGACGGACGACAAGATTCCTGTTTGCCACCGCTTATTGAACAAACGATTCAGCTGACGTTACAACATTTGGGCGTTGATTTGGCGTATCGTCATACCCTCAATATTCATCATTCTTCCGATTTACCGGTTGCGAAAGGTTACGCCAGTAGCACGGCAGATATGAGTGCCACGGTAGTCGCCCTGTCCCGTTATTTCAAACACACCATAGCACCGGGAAAAATCGCCGAGCTAACAACGCGCATCGAACCAAGTGACGGTGTCATGTTTAAGGGTCTGGCTCTCTTTGAGCACACTAGCGGACACCTATATCAACAGTATACTCTGAAATCGTTTCCTTCTATTTTGGTCCTTGAGCCGGAAAGAACCGTATTAACCAGAGATTTTCATAACATCAGCAGAAAAAAGCAACTCATCACCTCGCAGCCTTCCCTGAATGAAGCACTGTCTCTATTTGAACAGGGAATTAAATCGTCTGATATCAACAAAATTGGTCATGCAACAACGGTAAGTGCTCAGGCACATCAAAAGATCTCGGCCAACCCTCTCTTCAGCCAGATAGAAAAATGCTGTGAAAACAACGATCTTCCTGGACTGTGCATTGCACACAGTGGCAGTATTATCGGGCTCATATATGAGGAAAAAAAACACAATATTGATTCCGTCCTTAGCCAGTTAAAGAAAGCTGGATGTCTCAAATACTACAACGTACACCATAAGGTAAAAATGATATCCGGAGGCATTTCCTGATTGCCTTTCTTTCGATTTATCTTCTACACTAAAAATGAAGCCATGTGGTTTTGTTTAACACATAGTGAAAGGAGGTTCGATATGATGACAATGCAGGATCGTATTGATTCACTGGAAAGACAGATATTTATCGCCTGTTCTGAAGGCGATTATCAACGGGTAAACAGACTAGAAAAACAACTGGACAACATTCGCGAACAACTTGGACATCCCCGCGAAAATGACCCTTTTGCACCAGAGGGAAGCCCATATATTGACGTTGACGATGACTGGAGATGACATCTCAAACACCTTTTTTAAGGGAGCAGCCATGCTCCCCATTTTATTTTTTCAAAAAATGCCCACCCGGTGAGCCTGAATATCACATTCAACATTATCTCTTAATAAATAGAGATTATTTAAGAATATTCCCCTATTTTTAATATAATTAAAAATTCACACATAAAAATGCAATTAAAATAAATATTATTTAAAAAGCAAACGATTAACGTGGATAATTAATAAAATTCAGCATAAAAATTTGTATATAAATGAAGATCCTACCGATATTTTACGTTAGTATATGACTTTCAGCCGGGCCTATTTCCCGACTATATGCCTAGAGAACGGGTTTCTGTAAAAACATAAATACGTCAATAACTACTAATAAAGACATTGTTATTCTCAATATATGCAAGGAACCTAAATAATGATGGCTGCGCTATCTAACGTATCAACGTCAAAAATGACAGATAAAGAAATCGCTACAACACGATTAGAGGAGGATTTATTAGGCGAGAGACTCGTTCCCAATAATGCTTATTACGGTATTCATACTTTAAGAGCAATCGAGAACTTTTCTATATCCGAGCAAAAAGTCTCTGATATACCAGAAATGGTCCGCGGTATGGTAATGATCAAAAAAGCTGCTGCGCTTGCAAACCGGAAATTAGGCGTCATACCAAGCCAGATAGCAGATTTCATTATTCAGGCATGCGATCTGATGTTGAAAACCGGCAAATGCATGGATCAGTTTCCTATAGATGCCTATCAGGGCGGAGCCGGAACTTCTGTCAATATGAATACCAATGAAGTTATCGCCAATCTGGCATTAGAGCTGATGGGAAAACAAAAGGGTGAATACCAATTTGTAAACCCAAATGATCATGTCAATAAGAGTCAATCAACTAACTGCGCATATCCGACTGGGTTCCGTATTGCTGTCTATAATAGTATCCAACAGTTAATCACCACCATTCAGTATCTTCGTGAAGGATTTGCAGAAAAAGCCGAAGAATTCGTTGATATCCTGAAAATGGGCCGCACTCAGTTACAGGATGCCGTTCCGATGACTGTCGGTCAGGAGTTTCATGCCTGGGATATTACACTTAAAGAAGAAATTAAAAACCTCGAATACATTTCGAAACTGCTTCTTGAAGTTAACTTAGGCGCAACAGCAATCGGAACAGGGCTAAATACGCCTCCGGGTTACCAAAAACTTGCAGTTGGATATCTTGCTGAAATTTCGGGGCTTAATGTAACTCCGGCTGAAGATCTTATTGAGGCGACATCCGATTGCGGTGCCTACGTCATGGCACATGGGGCACTTAAACGTTTAGCAGTAAAATTATCGAAAGTCTGCAATGACTTACGTCTGCTCTCCTCTGGCCCGCGTACCGGACTGAATGAAATCAATCTTCCTGAGTTACAGGCGGGTTCGTCCATTATGCCTGCTAAGGTTAACCCTGTCTTACCGGAAGTGGTCAATCAGGTATGTTTTAAAGTAGTTGGTAATGATACGACTGTTTCATTCGCAGCCGAAGGTGGTCAATTACAACTTAATGTCATGGAACCTGTGATTGCTCAATGTATGTTTGAATCCGTTTCGATACTGGCAAATGCTTGTAAGACCCTGAGAGATAAGTGCGTTAACGATATCACTGTTAACAAAGAAATTTGCGAAGGCTACGTATTTAATTCAATTGGTATTGTCACTTATCTAAACCCATATATTGGTCACCATCAGGGTGATATTGTTGGAAAAATCTGTGCCGAAACCGGCAGAAGTGTAAAAGAAGTGGTTCTGGAACGTGGTTTACTTTCCGAAGATCAATTGTCCGAGATCTTAAATGTAGAAAACTTCATGCGTCCAAAATACACAGCAAAACGGTTTCTTTAATATTCCTTCCTTTCCTATCTAATCATTGGACCGGCGAAAGTCGGTCTTTGTTTATCTGTCAATCTCCTGATTTCATTACTTTAGTTCAGAATATGCTCCCCCCAATACATCCCTATCACCTAATAAAGTTTGGTCATACCATTGACGTTTATTTGGTACGACCAAAGATTGCAATTTACACTGTTAATTTGTGTATATTTGATTATTACCCATAAAAAATGTTATTTTGGTATTACCATTTGGTTATGGTAAATAATTTATGAGTGATATTCAGCCAAAAACAATATTTAAACCAGCTCAGGTTGGACGAGCAAGTGAAGACATAGCCCTACAGATTGAATCGGCGATTATGTCCGAAAGACTACGACCGGGAGATGGACTGCCAAGCGAACGCGAACTGCAAAATCAATTCGGAACCGGACGCGGTGTTATCAGAGAAGCGATCCGGGCTCTGAAACAAAAAGGCTTAATTGAAATCCGAAAAGGTCAGAAAGGCGGCGCATTCGTTAAACAGATTGAAGTTAAAAATATTAGTGAATCGCTGGCTCTATTTTTGAAGCAAAGTCATGTCAGTCCTGAAAAAGTCGCCGAATTCAGAGAGTCAGTCGATCATCAAATTGCTTTTTTTGCTATGACTCGGGCAACAGACACTCAGAAAGAAAGGCTTTCCGGGCTAATTGAAGAACTTGAAAAAGAAGCATTATCTGAAAACCGGGATCTGCATCACTTGGGTGAGATAGACCGGGCTCTGAATATCCATATAGCCAAAATGACGAATAATCCTATTTTTGAGTGGGTAATGAATGCTCTACAGCAAGGCTTTAGCTCACATGACTACGCTCTGTATGAAAATGACGATTTTTGTCACGACACAGTCAATAACTGGAAGATAACCGTAAACCATTTATTAAATCAGGAACCACTAAAAGTACAGGCATCAATCAGTTACCACTACCAGTTACTGACACAATGCATCAATAAGAATACATCGAAATAAAATATTTCGCTGCATAGAAAATTTAATCGGAGCCTTTGCTCGCTAAAAAATCCTAATTATGGAGGCAACAATGGGAACTCAAACTTACGACTATATCATTGTCGGGGCAGGTGCTGCCGGCTGTGTACTGGCTAACCGGTTAAGCGCAAACCCGGAAAATAAAGTATTGGTATTAGAAGCCGGTAAACCAGACTACCGGTTTGATTTTCGAATCCACATGCCAGCGGCTCTGACTTATCTGTTAACTGACGGCACCTATAACTGGTTATATGAATCAGAACCGGAACCATTTATGCACAACCGGAAAATTGCTCATCCCCGGGGCAAAGTTCTGGGAGGAAGCAGTAGTATCAACGGTATGATCTACATTCGCGGCAACGCAATGGATTATGAAAAATGGGCCGGAAATGAAGGTCTGGAAAAATGGGATTACTCTCATTGTTTACCCTATTTCAGAAAATGTGAAACCCGCCTGATCGGAGCGGATAAATACCACGGGTCAAATGGACCTCTAAAAGTGACCACTGCAAAATGTGATAATCCCCTCTTTCAAGCATTTTTTGACGCAGCAGAGGAAGCCGGTTATCCACTGACGGATGACGTTAATGGTTATCAGCAGGAAGGTTTTGGCATCTTTGACCAAAATATTTACCGGGGACGCCGGATGAGTGCAGCCCGGGCCTGGCTGCATCCTGTCATGCATCGCAAGAATCTGAAAGTTCTCACCGGAGCCACAACACAGAAAGTCCTGTTTGAGGGTAAAAATGCCATCGGCGTGGAATATAAAAGACGCGGCAAAGTCATTAATGCCTATGCAAAAGAAATTATTTCCTGTGGTGGTGCAATTAACTCACCTAAACTTCTTCAGCATTCAGGTATCGGTAATGCAGAGGAATTAAAAGCGGCCGGAATAACACCGGTTCATAATCTGCCGGGTGTGGGTGAAAATCTACAGGATCATCTGGAATTATATGTTCAGTACGAGTGTAAAGAGCCTGTTAGCAAGTATCCGGCATTAAAATGGTATAACCAGCCCAAAATTGGTCTGGAATGGCTATTTTTACGTAAAGGTGAAGCTGCAACCAACCATTTCGAAGCCGGTGGTTTTGCTCGTAGCAATGATGAAGTCCAATATCCTAACCTACAGTTCCACTTTTTGCCTTTGGCAATTCGTTACGATGGCTCATCTCCTCATGATGGACATGGTTTCCAGCTTCACGTCGGTCCGATGAACACAGATGTCCGTGGACATGTTAAAGTGCGCTCAAACAATCCTGATGAAAAACCGGAGATTCTGTTTAATTATCTGTCGACAGAGCAGGAACGACGGGAATGGGTAGAAGCTATCCGGGTCTCCCGCAGAATTATTGAACAACCCGCATTCGACCATTTACGCGGTAAAGAGCTGTCACCGGGAACCTCAGCGCAGACAGATGAAGAAATACTCGACTTCGTCGCCCGGGAAGGTGAAAGTGCTTACCACCCGAGCTGTACCTGTAAGATGGGCTACGATGAGATGGCCGTCGTTGATGCCGACCTGAAGGTTCATGGTGTTAACAATTTACGGGTTGTCGATGCATCCATATTTCCATCCATCACAAACGGAAATCTGTATGCTCCGACGATCATGGTAGCAGAAAAAGCAGCCGACATTATCCTTGATAATTATATGGAACCAGCACGTGATGCTGAGTATTACAAATACGTTCCAAAGACAGAACATGTATCTGAGTAACGCTCAGTAACGTCAATTTAATGAAAAAATCGCCGGTAGAGAAAATCACCGGCTTTTTTTTAATCAACTTAATGATAACATCATAATATCCTAATATGTTGATCCCTAAGAGGAGTTTATGAAAAAGACAGTTATCATTGTCCATGGGTTATATATGAATGCGTTAATGATGAAGTGGTTAGAAAACCGCCTTCGACGTATGGGTTATAACACCCGCAATTTCAATTACACAACCCGAAACTACTCTCCCCTTACCCTGCACAAACTTCACCAGTTTCGTAAAGACATAAAAGATGAAGAACTTTTGTTCCTCGGCCACTCAATGGGTGGACTGGTCATTCATCAATATCTTACGTATTACAACATCACCAACAAAGAAATCAAAATCGTCACTCTGGGTACACCATTTAACGGCAGCACTCTGGCACGTCTAATGTCAGATAAGATGTATTCTTCCTGGCTATTCGGGAAAGAATCGACTGAAGATATACTGACTTCCGGAATCATAAGAAGATCTAATATCAATACAGGTTGTATCATTGGCACACGAAATTACGGATTAGGAAGAATTTTTAACAAACTGCAGGATGGCGACGGTACCGTTACCTATAAAGATGCTCATGCGAACTGGGCTACTGACGAAACGTTCGTTCGGTCATCTCATATGGGGCTACTGATGTCTCCAAAAGTCATAAAACTTACGGATCGCTTTTTTAAATTCAGCCATTTCTGATGTCACCCACTTTGATTTCACATTTTTATTTTATCCACTACAGAAAACAGTGCTGTCAAGCGGTTTTAAATTTAGTATAAAAAACTACTTTGATTCAGTACAGCAGGAGTGGATATAGTCAATAAATGCCTCTCCTGACATGGGCTTAGAAATGTAATATCCCTGAGCTTCATCACATCTATACAACTTCAATAATTCTAAAATTTCTTTACTTTCTATGCCTTCTGCAATTGTCTTCAATCCAAGATTTTTTGCCATTTGAATAATAGTACGAACAATTACAGCATCATCCTGATTTTCATTTAAATCACGGACAAATGCCTGATCAATTTTTAATTTATCAACGGCAAACCGTTTCAAATAAGCAAGGCTGGAATAACCTGTACCAAAGTCATCAATTGACAGTTTACATCCCATCAACTGCAGGCGTTTAACCTTAGCTAACACATTTTCAGCATCACGGATAATAATTGATTCAGTCAGTTCCAACTCCAGCATTTCCGGACTGATATCGGCCTGTTTAATGGCCTGATAAGCCGTTTTTTCAATGTCTCCATGAGTAAACTGAATGGCTGATAGATTAACGGCAATAACTGGATTAATAAGTCCATTTTTCTGCCATTTTTTAACTTCCTTACAAGCTTCCTGAATAACCCATTCACCAATAGGAATTATCATGCCTGTATTTTCAGCAACCGGGATAAATTTATTGGGGGAAATCATGCCAAATTCAGGATGATTCCAACGGATCAATGCTTCACCACCAAGTAGGCGTTCTGTATTAATATCAATCTGCGGTTGATAATGCAGTTGAAACTGCCCAAATTCCAAAGCCTTGTGAAGGCCAAACGCTATCATTAATGTTTCTTCAGCCACTTTATTCATTTCAGAACTAAAAAAACAATAGGTATTCCGCCCCGCATCTTTTGCCTGATACATTGCGATGTTTGCTTTATTCAGAAGGGTCTCAAAATCCTCACCATCATGAGGAAAAGAAGAGATACCAAGAGAACAGGAAAGCGTCAACTCCTGACCACCAATCTTAAAATCTTCTCGGAATATAGAAAAAATCTGACTTAACACCGGAAGACAACTTTCCTTATCGGTCAAACAGCCCAAAACGACCAGAAATTCGTCACCGCTATGTCTACATACGATTCCCTGTTCTCCTACACTCTTTTGAAGGCGTTTTGCCACTTTTTTTAACAAATCATTACCACAGTTATAACCAATTACGTCATTAACATTTTTGAATCGGTCAAGGTCTAGATTAAGCAATGTCGCAACTTTATTTTCTTTACGGCACTGATTAATAATATGATTAAGCTGGTCTTCAAGAAAACGTAGGTTTGGTAACCCGGTTAAGGTGTCGTGTTGTGACAAAAATCGAGCTTTTTCCTCAATAAGCATATGCTCATGGATATCATTAAATATCCAGACACTGCTATTCTGAGGATTAGAAGGATCAATCGCATTTCCCGTCAGTTGACACCACATGTGTTCACCACCTAATTTTGCCAACTTAATGGTGCCGGTATAAGTTTTTCCAGAGGCAAGAGCCTGATAGGCCTCCTGTCCGAAATCATTAAATGCCTCATCACTCTCGTAAAGTATACGGGTTGAACATCCCACTATACTCTCTTCCCGATAGCCAAGCATTTCTTCCAGTTTCTTATTACAGGACACGATAATTCTGTCTTTTATCCACGCCAGTCCAACCAAAGCATTATCCAGCAGGGCTTCTTTTTCTTTAATCAGACTATTCAAAACTTCTTCATGCTGTTTTCGGTCAGTAATATTTCTACCAACCACCGTCATGTAATACTCACCTTCAACCCTTGCCTGTCGGCTCGACAATTCAAGCCACTGACGTGAAAACTTACCACTATCTTTTAGGTCATCTTTCTCATCATAATGAACCTCACATGTGACATTGTCTCTTTCAGTTTCCAACAATAAGTTTTTCAATCTCGACAACACAACCTGAACCACATTGTTGTGGTGTTCTTCCAATATAACATCAATAGGCTTACCAACTAACGTATCTTCGTCGAGATTTAATAATGTTAATGTCGCTTTGTTAACGTCACAGATTTCCTGGTTCTGTATATTAATCAATAGAACAAAATCAGAAGTAAATTCAAGTAACGCTCTGAACCGTTCAATTCTCTCCACATTTCTCTTCAGTTGTGGATAATAATTTTTCCTGACCGAACGTTCTCCAAGACCGATAGTCTGTCGGCGTTGATTTGCCCATTTATCATCACATTGCTTCGCCATACAGAGCCTTAATATCTCCTATCGTCGCATAACGTGGATTGGTAACAAGACAGGCATCATTAAACGCATGCGACGCCAGAAATGGAATATCAGAAGAATTCACACCAACAAGAGAAAGCTTGCTTACAATTCCCACTCTCTTGCGTAACTCATTAATCATTGATGTAATGTGTTTAGAACACTCAGATGAAGTCATCCCTTTCGTATTTAACCCAAGAGCTTCTGCAATCTGATGATAACGCCCCCCTGCATTCGGCATGTTAAAACGAATAATATGATCTAAGAGGAGTGCATTACACTCGCCATGAGGTAACCCCAAGTATCCCCCCAAAGAATGAGCCATTGCATGTACAGCACCAAGACTGGCATTCGAAAACGCCAAACCGGCTTGCAAGCTTCCTAACAACATATTCTCCCGGGCTTCTATTTTGGTTGGGTTTACTACGGCAGTTTCAATATTGTCCCAGATAAGTTTCATTGCAGTGAGAGCATGAATATCAACAATTGGCGAACTGGCTGTAGAGACATAAGCTTCAATGGCATGGGTCAAAGCATCGATTCCTGTACAGGCTGTTAAGTGCTTGTCCAATGTCACCGTTGTTTCCGGGTCAATCAATGCAACATCGGGAACCACCGTTTTGCTTATAATTGAAGCTTTATACTTTTCTTCTGTATTCAAAATAATACAGAACTGAGATATGTCCGCAGAGGTTCCGGCAGTAGTTGGTATACATATCAACGGAGGTCCTGGAAGATCAACAGCATCAACACCTTCAAAATCGAGAATGTGCCGGCCATTAGTAATCACAATACCAATGGCTTTCGCACAATCTATGACACTGCCACCTCCAACGGCAACGATGACATCACACTCATGTTCAGTATAAAAATCAACACCACACATCACTTCATGATCTTTTGGATTAGGTGTCAGACTGGTAAAAACAACGGATTCAATTCCCATGTCTGACAAATCACGTTCAGCGGCGGCCACCCATCCAGCATTCAATACCCCCGGGTCGCTCACGATTAGAACCCGTTTTGCTGCCATATTCCGGGCATAATGCCCAACCTTGTGTCTTGCTCCCACACCAAATATAAATTCCGGAGCCACAAATTTTCTCATTTCATATAGCGCCATACATCCCCACAAAAAATATAAATCAAAGTTCTGGTATACAATTTGGTATGTAAACTAATACTGCTATCAATAAGTTTAGCTGAGTTTTCCTTTACTGCATGTAAGGGGAAGCATAATAGGAATGTGCTGGTAAAAGGCACCGCCGATAAAAATCGCGCGGCGCCACCAGCAATATTTAGAAGGTAAAAGCCAGATTCGCGGCTGCGCCAAGCTGGTGTTCATCTGCCCCACTGATCGAGATATCAAAACTCACCACATCTCCCGGACTGATACCGAGACCGAGTGTCACATTGTTATCAATCGAGTTTTCCATATCGATTTCATAACCCGCCCGAAGTTGTGCCCAGCCCCAGGCATTCCCCTCCACACCAAAACGGAGGAACTGAGTATCATCATCACTGCCACTAAACCGTTCTTGCTTGGTTGCATCAACATCGATAGCAGCGGTAAAGAAATCGGTAACATACGATCCTGATAACGTAACCTGCGTGTCCAGCTTATAGCTGTTTGCGTTACTTTGAGTTTTAAGCGTCTGACTGAATAAATCCTTAACGGCTAAACCAACCCGAAATTCATTCATTAGCCATACAGCTCCAAGATCAAGGTTCGCTCTGTTTTTCTTAACTTCACTTTTGTCATAATCATCCAGATCATAATTCTCTACGTTGGCAGTATCTTCATAAGTTTTCATCTGCTGGAATTTCGGGCTGATTCCCAATGAAAACTCCTGGCCGCTATACGCAAAGCGTTTTGCCAGAGCCACACCAAGTTCACTGTATCCAAATGCAACTACACTAATAGAAGAATTTTGATAACGGGTAGCCGTTACACCGGAACTGGAAATATTTGTTGATGCCTCTACCTCCGCAAACCCACGCCCAAAGACATTCACCGAAATTGTTTCATTTGGAATTGCAAACGCCATCCCAATACCGGCATTGGCATTTAGAGGTTCATTATTGGCAAGATCATCCAAATAACTGTTAATATGGCTCTCATTGCCGGCTCCGTTTTCAAAAGCAGAAATGGCGTCCTGCAGATCATCAACGGTATTTAATGTATCGTCTTTGTCTCGAACATTAATATTAGCCGCAGGAAGTAATAAACCGAAATCATCTTGCTTTCGGTAAACTGCCACCAACGCCGGATTGTAAAATGGCGCAAGTAAGTAGTCTGCCGATGACACACCGGTATTACCCATACCGCCCCCCCGGGCATCTGATACCCAATTCGCCGCAAATACGGGCATGGATAACGCTGTAGAAATGGCCACTGCTGATATTGTAAGTTTTTTCATTATATTGTCCTTATGTACCTACGAACCTTTTAAGCTTAGCAGATAAAACAAAGACAACGACAAAGAGCTATCCTCCATTTTTGCAATGACATACTCCCTTTTTAAAGCGTATGATAGAGGGCTTATTGATGGAGAAATTGTATGTTGAAATCACCGGAAACGTCGACCTGGCGTAATCCAACCACCTTTTTAATTATGGTATCCATTGTTGTTCCAATTGCTTTTTCAAGCTGGATGGCTTTATTAAATAATTTTGCAATTGAAAAAGCCGGGTTTACCGGTGCCGATATGGGATTACTCCAAAGTGTGAGAGAAATTCCCGGCTTTCTTGCCTTTACGGCGATTTTCATCCTTATGTTTATAAGAGAACAACGGTTTCTGCTTATTTCTCTGGCAATGCTGAGTCTGGGCACAGCAATTACCGGATTCTTTCCTTCTCTGTTCGGTTTATTATTCACAACACTTCTAATGTCTTCAGGGTTTCACTACTTTGAAACATTAAAACAATCCCTGTCGTTACAATGGTTGAATAAAGATGAAGCTCCAGAAATGCTGGGGAAAATGCTTTCAATCGGGGCTTTTGCCTCTCTGATTACTTACGGTGTATTGTGGGTGCTACTGGATTTAATAAAACTGGACTATAAGTGGATTTATCTGGTCACCGGCGGAACCGGCTTCTGTATTGTTATTGTTCTTGCTTTTATCTTTCCTGAGTTTTCATCAAAGACCCCTCAAAATAAAAAATTAATCCTGCGTAAGCGCTATTGGCTCTATTACGCGTTAACATTTCTCAGTGGAGCCCGCAGACAGATTTTCACCGTTTTTGCCGGTTTTCTTATGGTAGAAAAATTCGGCTATTCCGCTTCAGATATTACTCTGCTCTTTCTGGTTAACTATGTCTTTAATTTTCTATTTGCTAAAAAAATTGGAAAACTGATTGGCTCAATCGGAGAACGAAAAGTTCTCATGTTTGAATATACCGGGCTGACCCTTATTTTCCTTAGCTACGGGATCGTCACAAATGCTCATATTGCCGCCGGTTTGTATATTATCGACCACTTGTTCTTCGCTTTGGCACTGGCGATTAAAACCTATTTCCAGAAAATAGCCGACCCGGCAGATATGGCATCCACAGCCGGAGTTTCCTTCACAATTAACCACATTGCAGCCATTGTCATTCCGGTAACATTTGGCTTAATCTGGATGTATTCACCTCCAACGGTCTTTTTCCTGGGTGCCGGCATTGCCGTTATTTCTCTGCTCTTATCGTTCAATATTCCTCTACAGCCCCAGAACGGCAACGAAACCGTATTAGGAGCTGTAAAATAGACGATAATAAAAGCCATTAGACGAAAATCAGCTTTATAACAACTTAATTACGGAATATCAGTCAGTTAACCAAATAATAGCTGACTGATAATTATGGAAAGACTTAGTTTCACCACTGATAAACCAATCCATCACTTTTACGGCCCCATCCTGCCAGTTTTTATGTCCGAAGAGCGCAATTCTGTCAAATTTTGCATTGTATTTGACACCCAGTTTAAAATCGTCCCAGGCAGCCCGAATTTCCCACCCATCAAAATCTTCCAAATCGACTAACATTCGGACACCTTTTCCCTGAAACTTTTCTACTGCACTATCAAATAAAGGTGTAATTTCCTGATAATCCTCGTGCGTTAGTTTCCCTTTTAATGTTAATAACATAACTAATGTATCGTCAAAACGTTCCATGCCAATTGAAGCGATGTGTCTTTTATTCTCAGTCATTACCTTACCCTCCGCATATGCAAAGTGTTTATAGTAAGGATATGTCACTACGCAGGTAAAAGTGTGACACACATTCAGAAGCTGAATGTCTTATCGACTACATAACGTAGAATAGTTTAGCGCTTATTATTAAACACAACTTATCGGGTCACTTTCGTAATTTTAATATTAGACAGGCCATGAATGTCTTTGGCTGATAACCACAAATTTCCGTTTGAAGCACCAAAAACGACATCAAGTGTTGTTCTTCCATTTTCTGCAGGGACTAAACCCGATATACGGTAAGTCCCGAGATATGTCCCATCTTTGACTTCTTTCGACTTGCCACGAACCAATTTAATACTCATATCAATTTGCTGCTCGTCAGCCGTACTGAAAACCTGATTTTGTTCGCAGGGAAGCTCACACCCCATAAAAATGATAGGATTAAGCGTTCCACCCCACATTTCGATACCAACATCTTCCGATAGTGCCTTTCCCTGAGTCACCGGAGAATTTTTTTCAATAATCACACGTGCTTCATCACCAGCCACCGAAGAAAAAGCAAAAAAAGAAACCAGAAGTAGAAGATATTTCAATTTAACAGCCAACAATACTTTCCCTCAGCAATATTCTTTATGTCAAACATCTTTCGACACAATCTCATGTGCATATAAGTACAATAGTTTTACTACCAGCTCATTAAAGAAGTAACGTTTTGTCAATTGGATGAAAATGACCGGCAGAATTGATCAAGGACGCAGATGTTAACTGAGGCACACCGTAAACTTCCGTTTTCACACCATATTTTTCAGACAGTGTATCAAGAAGAATACTGAAATCACCATCCCCTGACACTAATATAACTGTATCAGCTTCCTTACCACACTCTAAGGCATCAATGGTAATTCCTACGTCCCAATCCCCTTTTGCCGTTCCGTCAGAGCGTTGGATAAAAGGTTTCAATTTAACTTCAAAACCGATCGCTCTTAGAATATTCTGAAACTGCCTTTGCTTTTCATCTCCACGATCAATGGCATAAGCAAACGCATTAACAACTTCCCTGTTTTCAGTCACCAGCCTCCAGAACGCATTGTAATCAAAATTATGCTGATATGCTTCTCTGGCGGTGTAATACACATTTTGCACATCGACTAAAATAACTATTTTTTCCATGAATACCGAAACCATAACGACCAGAAAACCAGAATAACACAATTCAGCAGCCACAGACTATTTCAGGCTGCCACAGAAATATTTAAGAAATAACAAGTATATGTTAGCTTGTAGTGATAAGTACATAATACGAATAGGGATATGGAGATAATGTATAATTTCGATGAAATCATTAACCGTAACAATACTAACAGCCTGAGTGTCGATGGATGGAGACAGTCTATTCTCGGTAACGATGACGAAATGGTAGAAAATGAAGAAGATCTGCTGCGCTTCTGGATTGCCGATATGGATTTTGCAACACCACCGGAAATCAGAGAAGCAATAAAAAGACGTTTAGACGACAAAATTCTTGGTTATACAGAAACTTATGATCCAGAGTATTACATAACACTTTATAAATGGTTTAAACGTCGCTACAACGTCACAATAAATACCAACAATATCGTTTTTTCTCCCGGAGTCGTGCCTGCATTAAATCGTTTGGTGCCATTATTAACTCAACCGAACGAAAATATTTTAATTGCTACTCCCTCTTATACCCCATTCAAAAAGGCCGGAGACAACAACTGCCGAAAAGTTTTTACTTCAAAATTAAAAAATACTGATGGTTACTACATAAATGATTTTGAAGATATTGAACGGCAACTCTCTGATCCTGACAAAAACATTAAACTTTTCATTCTTTGTAACCCACACAATCCTACCGGACGGGTATGGACAAAAGAAGAGTTACAACAACTGATAAAATTGTGTTTCAGGTACGATGTATGGGTTATTGCCGATGAAATCCACTGCGACTTACTGCGTCAGGATGAAATCTTCACCTCGGTATTATCGCTCTACCCGGATCACCCCAAAATTATCACCTGCACTGCACCAAGTAAGACTTTTAATATGGCCGGCTGCTTAATTTCACACGTTTATATCCCGAATGATGTTATTAGGAAACAATGGATAGAAAAGCATTCTGAGATTCTGTCGCCACTTAGCATTGCTGGAACTCAGGCTGCTTATACGCATTGCGATAACTGGCTAGATCAACTTAAAATTTATTTAGATGCGAATTTTAGCTTTTTACAAAATTACCTGAGAACCCATCTTCCTTTGGCTAAATTCGAAATTCCTCAGTCGACATATTTGGCGTGGATTGATCTGTCTGAATATTTAAAGAACACACCTCATATGAACAGAACCGGAGCCTATTTGGCTAAGCAATGTGGTGTGCTTGTTGAGGGAGGAGATATGTTCGTAGATAATGGTGACGGATTTATCCGAATGAATATCGCTTGCCCACGAAGTCTGTTACATAAAGGGTTAGCGAGAATAACCAAAACATTAAGTAACTAAGTTTAATCGTTCTGGTATCATACGCTCTAAAATTATCTAGCCAGATCATTAGTTAAAAAAGATATTTCAATAATCCCAATTACGACAAATGAGATCTGGCTGGATAACTTCATTTTGCATATTTTTATAATCATAATGCCCGCTTAACTGAGCCATCATCATCTGCAATGCATGCTCAGCAACTTTTTCGCTATTCTGTTTTATACACAAAATCTTATTTGGTAAAAAACCCAGCATAGAATGATCATCAAAAGTCGCAAAAATAATTTGACTTGGAATACGTGTATGTTTTTCCCGTAGATATAACAGAGCACCTTCCAAAATTGGTAACGATGAAAAAACCAGCGCAGCCGGTAAATGCTCTCCAATTTGTTGGTGTAACTTCTCCATCGCTAAATATCCGTATTCTTTAGTATTCAGGGGAACATCGAATCCCCAGAGAAACGAGGGGGCCCTGTCATGATTTCGATAAGCTTCCCAAAAACCCTGTACACGCTGATGAATAGATGGTAAATCTGGGTCTCCATATAAGAAATAAATATCTTCTTTACATACCTCAAGTAATTTATTAATCATCATAAAACTTCCCTTAAAATTATCGGAAGTCACAGAAGGAAAAGAATTTTCACCAAAATCACGGTCAAGAAAAACCAGTGGTTTCTTTTTTACTTCTGTTTGGATTAACTTCTGTCGTTCTGATGTTGTCGAAACGATAAACATACCATCAACACCTCGGCCTAATAAAACATCAGTCAGTTCCTTTTCCCGTGCCGGATCACTCTTGCTGGAAACTGTAATAAGTTGATATCCATGCCCCTGACATAAGTCGCCCAAATGTTCAGCCATTTGTATAAAATATGGGTTACTAAGGTTGGGCAAAACAAGTCCCAATGTTTCACTTTTTTTAAGTCTTAAACTTCTTGCGGCCTGATTAACCCGACAACCATGTTCGGCAATATAACATTCAATTCTTGATTGTGTTTTTTTTGCGATACGATATTTTCTTGCTTTACCATTAATTACTAACTTAACAGTAGTAACAGACACACCCAGATCAGACGCGATTTCATCGATAGTTTTACTCATAACTTGATTTATTAAGATCCTGCAAAGATGACGTGTACCTCTCGACCAACGAATGAGACACAACTTATATTCATATGACTGTATTTATTTATGACTAATTTTCCACCGCTGATAGATAATCGTTTCACGATTACTCGTATAAGTAATATGAATAACGCCCTCTCTGTATACAATAGCAGGATAAGAAAACTCACCTTTTTCGGTTTCCAGATGAGTTGGCGAGCTCCATGAGACACCATTATCAAATGAGATACTTATAGATAAAGGAGTACGTGCTCCCCAATTAGATGCCACAGGATTATAAACTAAAAATAACCGTTTTGAATCCGAAGCCAGATCAAGTCCACTATTATTATTTGGCAACGAGGTTGCGTAAGCCTCACACCAACTCCGCCCATAGTCATCAGAATCACTTCGATAAATCGCTCCCCGGGTGCTTCTCATTAACATATGAACATTCCCAGGTTTTGATTCCCATAATGTTGGTTGAATCACACCATCCCAGGAAAAAACGGTTTCTTCTTCCGTTTCCCAGAGCGCTCCTGTTTCTAACCCCTGCCAGGTATCTTTTTGTAGTTCCCTTTGTGGTGTTATGTGCTGTAAAGGAACCGGAACCTGATGCCAGGTTTGACCATTATCTGTGGAATAATCGGCAAATGCATCCCAAAGCAGCCCTGCCTCTATTGAATTAGGGGCAATCCAATTACCATTACTCAGAAGAATCAATTTGTTTTTTACTGGTCCCCGTGGGAGCTTTTCACCGGCAACCAAATCCACTGGGGAAGACCAGCTTTTCCCATAATCTTCAGAGATGATGACTTTCGTTATCCACGTTTGAACATTTTCACCTGACTTATAAAAAAGCCAAACGACATTGTCCTGAGTATAAAGAACCGGATTCCATAATGCAGAAAATTCGTCATCAACAGCTTTATAAGGTTCCGACCAGACGCCATCTGTTTCTTTAACAAGCCAGATAGCTGTATCCAAAGCGCCTTCCTTCTCACCGGCAAAAAATGTGATTAATTTGTCCTGATTTGGTAACACGACTATAGAAGAAGCGTGACATTGTTTAAAAAAAACTTCTCCGGTAGAAAACAAAGTATACTGAGCTTCTTTATGTATAAGATTATTCATGCATTATCTCCAGTTCTGTATTTGCTTTTTTTCTTTTTAAGAACCAGCGCTTAACCAATGGGCTGGTAAAAGAGACTAGCGTCAGCAAGAATAAAACCAATGAAATAGGGTGAGAAAAGAAAACACTATAATCGCCATCAGAAAGAATTAAGGCCCGTCTCAGATTACTTTCAAGCATCGGCCCTAATATGATGCCCAAAATAATAGGAGCAACACCAAACTTTTCTCGAATGAGAAAATACCCAACGAAACCTGATGCAATCATAACAATCACATCGATCATATTATTGTTAATGCTATAGGAACCAATAACACATAAAACCAGAATCAATGTATTAAGTAATGATTTAGGAATGGTTGTAATTTTAGTGAAATACCGGACACCAAAAATACCTAATACAAACATCATTATGTTGACCAATAATAATCCGGCAAAAATCATATACATATCACTGGCATGTTCAGAAAATAATAATGGCCCTGGTTGAAGCCCCTGAATCATAAAGGCACCAAGAATAATGGCTGAAACTGAATCACCAGGAATACCTAAAGTCAGCAATGGCACCATTGCCCCACCGGTAACCGCATTATTAGCAGATTCAGGAGATACTAAACCTCGCAAATTACCATTCTCAAATGTTTCACCTTTTTTAGCAGAACGGCGAGTTTCATTGTAAGCAATAAAGGCTGCGACATCACCTCCTGTTCCAGGAACCGAACCAATAAAAGTACCAATAAGCCCCGAACGCAATACAGTCCATTTTAACTTACGAAATTCTTTCAGGTGAGAGAGTGTCCTTTTAAACGAAGTTTGGAATTTTTTTGTTTCCTGAGCCTGATTATCGCCTTCAAGCATATTAAAAATGATTTGCGAAAAAGCAAACAATCCAATCAGGATAGGAACAAAACTGATACCGCCCATTAAATAAATTGAACCGAAAGTAAACCGGGAATACCCGGTAAAATTATCAATACCCACGGTCGCAATCATTAACCCAAGAACACCACCGATTAGCCCTTTAGCCAAATTTTCCGAACTGATTGAAATAATGACACTCAACCCAAAGGCAGCCAGCATAAAATATTCTGGTGCAGAAAAGTTTAATGCGAATTTAGCCAATAAAGGAGATAAGAAAGTCAAAACAAGGGCACTGGTTAACCCACCGATAAATGATGCAGTTGTGGATAAAGTAAGCGCTTTATCACCTTCCCCTCGCTTGGTTAAAGGATATCCTTCCATCGTTGTCACCATGGATGCAGGTGTGCCAGGAGTATTTAACAAAATAGCAGAGATTGAACCACCATAAACGGCTCCTACATAAATACCCAATAGCATCATAATGCCACCAGTACCCGGAAATACTAATGTTAATGGGAAAAGAACGGCAACCCCCATCGTCACCGAAAAACCGGGTAAAGCCCCTATTGCAATCCCGACTGACACGCCAAACAGTGCGGGCAATAAATTTGCCCACGATACAGCAGACAAAAATGCCTGAACAATGATATCCATGACTCACATCCCCCCATCAGTCAATGCAAACAACGGCAATGGAATATGAAGAATATGGATAAACACTCCCCATACCAGAGCAATAAGAAAAGCAACAAGTAGATAAATACCGGGACTTTTCAGCCATATTCCCACTGAATGACAGTATTCAGCGATAGAAAACCGGTTTGCATGCTGGAAATAAGGTGTAATTAACAAACAAAACACAATTGTTGAAATCAAAAAGCCAATATTGAACAGTGCTAAAACATAAATGATGCTTAATACAGGCAGTGAAAAAACACCTGTTTTAACCTCTGTTTTTATATCACCTTCTTTTAATTTTTGAACAATCACGATGACAGAAAGAATCATCAAAATACACGATAACATTTCAGGGAAAAACATCGGTCCCAACGGATCTGTAGCCGTATATTCAAACTGACCCGCATAAATAAGTACCGATGAGCTAAACACCAAAAATATGACGGCAAGAATGATACTAATCATAACAAAACCCTGTATTTCCATTCCGGTAACCCCACTCACGGGTACGGGTTACCGGAAAAATATGAATTACAATTTAATTTTCTTAACCAGCTTTTTGTAGTAGTCGTTGTCTTCACGAACCATCTGATTCACTTGTTTAACCGTCATCTTATTAACTTCGATTCCCTGATTATTCATAAACTTAACAAACCCGGGATCATTGACCGCTTTAGTAAAAATACCTGAAAGAGTTTTAAAACGTGATTCTGATACTTTTGACGGTACAGCAAGAGCAGCCCATGCACGAACTACAAACTCATGACCAAGTTCTTTAAACGTGGGGACATCCGGAAATAATGGAGAACGTTTATCACTCATAATACCCAGCAACTTCAATTCTCCAGACGCAATTTGACTACTGGCATTTCCGGGGCCAACAGTTATCGCATCTAAATGCTTACCGACAAGAGCAGCAACAGCAGGGGCACTCCCTCCAGAATATGGAACATCAATATAATCAATACCATAATTTTGTTTAATTGCCACCGATGCTAAATGCCAGATAGAGCCAACGCCAGAATTACCTACCCGCAATTTTCCAGGATGCGATTTTGCATAAGCAACAAAGTCGTTAACGCTGTTAAAAGGGCTGTCTTTCGGAACAATCAAGCCGGCAGGTTCAGAAATTGGGGCAACGATAAATTTAAATGCCTTATAATCTATCGGTGAACGATTAAGATGGGGTAAAATATCCAGCTCAACGGTTGTCATAACCATTGTATACCCATCCGGGCGAGCTGCCGCTGCCTGAGCCATTCCAGTTACACCACCAGCTCCAGGTTTATTCACCGCAATAATATTTTTATCGGTATAGTGTTTCGCGTACTCGATTAACCCCCTGGTAGTAATATCAGTCCCTCCTCCGGGGGACTTCGGAACAATAATTGTCATATCTTTAGCCGGGAATGAAGCGGCCATGGAAATACCAGACATTAACAGACATCCGGTACTAAAGAGTGCGGTAAGTATGTTCTTTGCTTTCATTGTGTAAAGCTCCATTTTGTCTTGTAGGGTACTCTATTTTTATAAGCTATTGTTTCAATTGTTATTAATAATGAATTATAGTTTCACGATTTTCTGCCGATAACTATCAGCAAGTGCCTGTAAGTGTTCCAAAAGCAGGAGGTTTGCACTGGTATAAAATTGTGCCTCATCAATTGACCGACTAAATGTCGAATCAAAAGTCCCAAGCAGCTTTTGAATGTACTTCGCAGAAGTAGGATAATTTACAAATTCATATAGTGAAGTGGCAGAAAGAAAGCGTGCCATTTCTTCTACCAGCAATGTTTGCTGAGCAAAATGGCTACATAGCCAGACATACAAATCGCAATGATAATTAGCCATCACGCCACTGTAACCGGCAGCACCAGCTTTCAATGAACTCAGTAATGTAGGCCCATTGGCATTGTAAATTTTAAAATTGCTGTTTTGCGTTAATGCTAACCGGTCGTTTAACATTTCTGTGTCACAACAGGTATCTTTAAGAAACGTAAACCTTCCGGAATCAACACACCATTTAAGAATGTCTCTATTTAATAATCTTTTCCAGGGCGAAGGACATTCATATAACCCCATAGGAATATTTTCTGGAAGCTCCGACATGATCTCTTCCATCCGGTGTATCACCGCTTGATCAGTAAAATTTTGATCGCCTAACCGATTAGTAATCAATACAACACCATCGGCTCCGGCTTCGACCATTGATTGTAGTTGTCGGATCTGCTGCGCAGGCTTATCCGCAGTATGTCCGGAAGCAACAACAGGAACACGCCCATCGACATGCTTGACAATAAACTTAACAATGTCGTGCATTTCCTGATCAGAAAGGTAATTGATTTCACTTGACTGACAAGCAGCAAATAAACCTGCTGCACCGGATTCAATATACCATTCAACCAATTTTGCTAAACTTAAATAGTCCACCTCATTGTTCTTAAAGGGTGTCAGCATTACCGGAAAAACACCATTAGGGAGTATGTTTTTTTCATTCATCTTTATGTCCTTTCCCAGCTAAAAATACCCGCATATTTTGCGCTAATGCCTGAGAAACAAACGCATCAACGACATCATCAATGTACTGTTCGTCCACATATGCAACCGTAATATGGTTGCTTTGATGACCAGCCATCAGTTCATCACGAGAAACGCCGTCTAAAACACAATTCATTAGTGGCCATTCAGAAGTAGTCGCATTCAAGCGCCGTTGAAACTCCGCTTCAGGTAGTTCAACGGCGTGTCCGGTCCCAACATGCAAAATAACATCATCATTCTGATAGTTAGCCCTTGCCCAGATAAACCTGCCCGATTTACACTGACCTGAAATAGTTGAACCTCCTTTAGGGAAGTACATGGCGGGTTGTCGGTAACCTTTAGCTCCTCGAATTCCGCCTTTTAAGTGCTCAAATGGAACTGCTCCGGAGATTTCGAAGTCCCAATAGAAGATCCCTTCAAATTCACTTCCCCAACGAATATCGTGCAACGTAGTTTCAGAAGGTAAATTTAAACTATCTAATAATCGATACAGCATTGTTTGTGGTATCGCTGTTCCCATATCAACTTCATTAATACATGGAATCGGTTTATCAGGACGTATAATTTGTCCATCTTCGTCAGGGATAGGGAAACGTGTAGCCGAACCTATTGCCCCCTCTGCAAAATCAGAAGCAGGACACAAATCTTTCAACCCTTGCTGATACTGAACCCCGACACTTGTTAGGCCAAAACGTTTTGAAATCCTTGCCATTGCAATCAACATTGCACACTGTTTCAAAACCTGGGATCTGGTCAATTCTGTCTTCTCATCTGTTCCGAAGTTAAATTTCATTCCCTGATTTTCGTACCAGTTCAAACATTCTTCGCAAAGATCATCCGGTACCTGACTCATTTCATAAAACAATGCGGACTGAGATAGACTTTCTATAGGCATCCCGATATTAACCATCATTTTTAGAGGGAAAACGCCATTCATCATGCCCATACAGTAACTATCAAATAACCCGATTATTTCTTTATTTCGCAGTATATATTTCCCGACATCCCATCCAATCCGGGCGGCTTCTGTTTTTGTCATCGGATGGGTTAATGTAATTTCTTTGAGGTAACTAATATCATGTATGATCTGACCTTCATGAAGCCAAGTACCTAAACTCTCAAGGAAGAATGCATCGTCAAAATTTTCAGACCATAAACGTGAATAATTGGTTCCTAATCCTGTTAATGTCCCAGCCATACACAATGTTCCAACGAGTCCTGGCCAGGTTCCGTCAAAATTCGCTAATAACAAGATAGGCCCCTGATGGTGTGCCAGACTTGAGGCTAAGTGATGAGAATATTGCCATGCAGTTAAAAGAACAATAACTGGCGCATTAGGATCAATACCAGAAAAAACATCACATCCTTCACGCTGACTGGCAATAAAACCATGTTTTCTTATACGATTAATATCATGAGCTCTAATCAGGGTATAACCGAATTGTTCTTTTAAAACCTGACTAAGTTTTTGTTCATATTTCTCCTGAACCGGCCAGCAATTGGTGTTAGCCGATTCACGTAAATCACCGTTAGTAACCATTAATATTTCCTTTGGTCCAACAGCTTTGGTATCTTTCTCTTCCGGTAATGAGAGCATTAAGTCCGTCATTCGGGATACTCCTTTCATGTGATTTTTCATCGTATTATTAATACAATTACCATTTGATGCTTCTTATATTTCTCCTATGAAAACATCCGGTAAAATCTGCCGTCACTTATAACTGTGTTGACACAAAGTTGTACATCCAGTTGGATGTTTAATCATTCAGCCTTCTGAAAACCCATGTCCTTATATGCTCTGAATTAACATTTTCTACAGCAAATTTTTTTCTGGTAATTGTTATCATCAAATATGCTAACTCGAGTTAGCATATTTATAACAAACTAGTAGACGAACAAACAATGAACAAAATAGCGGACTGTGAATACGGTCAATAAACAAGCAAGCAAGTTGCTAACACGTGATAGCCAGATCACGATTCTGACAAGTTATCATTTTAGAGAATATTTAAGACTGGACTTTAAATTGGAGTGATCACCTGAACGCTGTATTTATATATATTTGAGCCTACTTTCATACTTATTCGTGATTAAATAAAACGATTATCAGGTGATACAAAAGAAATACGACACACTAAAAGAATTTAATTTCAGCACGATTTTCTCTGCTATTCTTCTTATTTTTCACTTCCCCCAATGGTTTTTCTGATTTGGGTAATATTTCTTTTTCGCGGCTAACGGGGCGCTCAGCTACCGGATTATCACAAATAAGCAAATAAAATTCCTGGTTAAATTCAATAAGATCGCCATCGTATATTTTGCGACGTTTTCTTAATTCAATTTCCCCATTAACCGCAACGTAACCTTCGGAAATAGCATATTTGGCCTCACCACCACCACTGACCGCATTTGCGATTTTCAGTACCTTATACAATTCTATTGGCTGAGAATCGACTTCAATACCAATAGCTTCTATTTCAATTTCATCTGCGGAGTTTTCGTGGCTATTATCATCCTGCATGGCATCATTATCTCAAAAATACATTTAATCTGAGTGTACCTCGTTATAGAACAATATCACACAAGATATTTATCCATTTCCTGTTTTGGAACCATTCCTCCCCCTGTTGCCCAGATAACATGGGTACTTTGAGCCAATGTCGCAGGCGAGATTCCCAACGGGCGTAAATAACGGCTATGCTGACTGACAACCTGAGGACCATAAATTGCGGCAGCAGCAGAAGGTTCAACCTGAATATTTTCACATTCATTCAATAGCTTCAGCCACTCCAACATGCGTTCATCATTAATGGTATAAAAACCATCAATCATCCGTTCCATCGCCCGGCCGACAAAACCGGACGGTCGCCCAACGGCCAACCCATCTGCCGCTGTTTTATTATCAACACCAATGTCCTGAACACTGATACCATCATGCAGTCCGCTGTAGACACCGAGGAACATACTTGGAGAATGAGTGGGCTCGGCAAAAATACAATGAACATGGTCGCCAAAAGCAAGTTTGAGCCCAAAAGCCACCCCTCCAGGCCCGCCACCAACACCGCACGGTAAGTACACAAACAGAGGATGCGCTTTATCAACCACAATCCCCTGTTGGCTGAACTGCATCTTTAACCGTTCTCCGGCCACCGAATAGCCAAGAAATAAAGTCTTAGAATTCTCATCATCAATAAAAAAGCACCCAGGGTCGCACTCCGCTTGTTTTCTTCCCTGAGCAACCGCAACACCATAATCCTGCTCATATTCAATCACATCGACGCCATGTTCGCGCAATTTCGCTTTTTTCCATTCTCTTGCATCTGCCGACATGTGTACCGACACTCTGAAGCCAAGCTGAGCCCCCATTATTCCAATCGATAATCCCAGATTCCCGGTCGAACCAACAGCAATACGGTATTGAGAGAAAAAATGCCGGAATGGTTCACTGAAGAATTTAGTATAATCTTCTCCGGGCGTGAGCAGCCCTGAGTTCAGCGCCAGTGTTTCTGCATGTGTCAGTACTTCATAAATACCGCCACGAGCTTTTATCGAACCAGAAACCGGTAAATGACTATCCAGCTTTATAAACACATTCCCTAATGGCCCGTTACTACCTTGCTGAGCCAGCGCCTCACCAAGAATAGGCACACGGACCAGTGGAGATTCAATGATTCCGCCATTTTTCTCAGTGTCAGGAAATGCTTTTTTGATATAAGGAGCAAACCGGAGTAAACGTGCACTGGCATCCCGAACATCCTGCTGACTTAAACCAACGTATGGTAATGCGGTTGCCACATTGGTTTCATCCGGATTAAACCAACTCACTTCTGTCATTTTTTGCAATTCCCGGATAAGAGGCCGGGAAGAAATAAGCTGAACAAGATCCTTCTGTTTCATTTACATTTCCTTGTGTAAACTTAATTGATAAAACGATAGCTAAACTAAACAACAAAAGTGCTGGCCGATGTTGCTCTCTGTGGTTACATCAGTTAACCAGAAACGAAATCAACTGTCGTGTGTATTCTTCTCTGGGATTGACAAACATCGATTCCGTCTCCCCCTGCTCAACTATCTGACCATTCCGCATCACAATGGTATAGTGACACAGAGACTTAACAACATTTAAATCATGGCTGATAAATAAATACGTCAGCTTTCTTTTCTGCTGTAGCGACTTCAGAAGATTCAAAACCTGTGCCTGAATGGTCCGGTCAAGCGATGACGTCGGCTCATCAAGTAAAATGAATTCAGGCTCAAGTATCAGTGCCCGTGCAATGGCGATTCTCTGTCTTTGACCACCGGAAAACTCATTGGGATACCGAAACCGGGTTGTTGGATCCAGTTCCACTTCCTTCATGACACAACAAATGCGTTTATCCACCTCTTCACCGGGCAATTTCACATGAACATTCAATCCTTCACCAATCACTTCAGCGACAGACATTCTGGGATTTAATGCTGAAAACGGGTCCTGAAAAACAACCTGCATTTTGCTCCGGTAAGGCAACATTTCTTTCCGGTTCAGATTTTGTAATTCATGGTTGTTATAACGAATACTTCCCTGAGACGCCAATAACCGAAGAATAGCCATACCGGTTGTCGATTTACCGGAACCACTTTCACCGACAACACCAATGGTATGCCCTTTTTTCAGAACAAACTTCATATCCGTTACTGCTTTCACATAACCTGTTGTACGCTTAAACAACCCACCAGTGATTGGAAACCAGACTTTCAGCTTATCCACCTGAATCAAAGGTTCTGCTGCTGCACTCACTTCAACAGGGCTTCCCTTCGGATCGGAATCAATCAGTTGTCTGGTATAAGGATGCTGAGGTGCAGAAAATAAATTATGGGTTGAGTTTTCTTCAACCAGACAACCATTTTTCATCACCGCCACTCTGTCGGCTATTCGCTGAACAATACTCAAATCATGTGTGATAAAGAGCATTGCCATACCTAATTCAGTCTGCAACTGCTTAAGTAATGCCAGAATTTGCGCCTGAACGGAAACATCAAGAGCAGTTGTCGGTTCATCGGCAATCAATAATTCAGGTTCATTGATAAGAGCCATTGCAATCATGACTCTTTGCCTTTCTCCACCGGAAAGTTCATGGGGATACGCCGTCACTTTCAGCTCTGGGTTATTTATCCCAACTTTGCTCAGCCACTGGACAGCAATCTCTTCAGCTTGCCGGGGCCTGACTCCCTTATGGATAGACAATGTCTCAACTAATTGTTTTCCGACACGGTGCAAAGGATTCAGTGAAACCATCGGTTCCTGAAAGATCATGCCGATCTTTCCACCACGAATTCCTCTTAACTGCCGTTCGGAGCAGGTCAGAGTATCAACTCCATCGAACTCAACGGAGCCGGAAAGATAATGAGCGGCTCCTTTCGGCAATAATTTTAAAATAGAATTCGCTGTCACGGATTTACCAGAGCCGCTTTCGCCAACCAAGGCAAGTGTTTCCCCCTTCGAAATAGAAAACGACACGTTTTCAGTAACAGGCTGAATACCGCCATCCCGTTCAAATCCAACCGATAATTGACTGACATTAATCACTTGCGTCATAGTTATCTCCGGTTCTGGTGAGGGTCAAAGGCATCGCGCACCGCTTCGCCGATAAAAACAAGCAGTGTCAGCATCAGTGAAAGTACAACAAAAGCCGACAAACCAAGCCATGGTGCCTGTAAATTGGATTTACCCTGAGCAAGCAGTTCCCCAAGAGATGGAGATCCGACCGGTAAACCAAAACCAAGAAAATCCAGAGAAGTCAGCGTGGTTACCGACCCGGAAAGAATAAATGGCATCATGGTTAATGATGCGACCATCGCATTGGGAAGCATATGCCTCATCATGATACGCCGGTCTGAAACCCCCATCGCATGGGCCGCTTTGACATAATCAAAATTCCGGCAACGTAAAAATTCCGCCCGGACCACACCAACCAGACTCATCCAGCTAAAAAGCACCATAATCCCCAGTAGCCACCAAAAATTGGGCTCGACAAAACTGGACAAAATGATCAAAAGAAAGAGCGTTGGCATACCAGACCAGATTTCAATAAACCGTTGACCTAATAAATCAAGCCACCCGCCGTAGTATCCCTGAGTTGCCCCGACAAAAACGCCCACCGCTGAAGAGATCATCGTCAGAACAAAACCAAACAGAACAGATATCCTGAATCCGTAGATAACCCGTGATAACACATCACGACCTTTATCATCAGTACCAAGCCAGTTTACCGAATCAGGAGCAGAGGGAACCGCACCTCCGGGGATATTCAAATTGATGGTATCGTAATGAAACCGGATCAATGGCCATATCATATAGCCATGAGCATTGATCTGCTTTACCACATAAGGGTCGGTGTAATCCGCTTCAGTCTGAAACTCACCACCAAACTGAGTTTCAGGATAAGAAGTCATAACAGGAAAGTACCAGTGATTGTTGTACGAAACCAACAAAGGCTCATCGTTAGCAATAATTTCGGCAAACAGGCTGATCGTAAACAGCACCAGAAAAATCCACAAAGACCAGAACCCTCTCCGGTTCGCTTTGAAACGAGACCACCTTTCCTGATGAACAGGATGTTTAAAACGCATTCATTACCTCGCTTCAAAGTCGATACGGGGGTCAACCCACGTATAAGTCAAATCAGAAATGATGCTAAGCAGTAATCCTAATAAGGTCATAATGTATAATGTACTGAAAACAACCGGATAGTCCCTCTGAATGGTCGACTCAAATCCCAACAATCCAATACCATTCAGGGAAAACATCACCTCAATCAACATTGACCCGGTAAAAAATATACTGATAAATGCGCTGGGGAATCCTGCAATAATAATCAACATCGCATTTCTGAATACATGCCGGTAGAGAATACGATTTTCATCCAGTCCTTTTGCCCGTGCCGTTACAACATACTGCTTGTTGATTTCATCTAAGAAAGAGTTTTTAGTTAACATACTCAATGTTGCAAAACCACCAATAACCATGGCAAAAATTGGCAAAGCCAGATGCCAGAAATAATCAATAATCTGCTGGTACCAATTCAATTGCTCAAAATTATCAGACACTAATCCACGAAGAGGAAACCAACTGAAATAATTACCGCTCGCAAAGAAAAGAATCAGAATAATCGCAAATAAAAACCCGGGGATCGCATAACCAACAATAACAACGGCGCTGGTCCAGATATCGAACCGGGAACCATGATGTATCGCTTTAGTAATACCAAGAGGTATGGAGACAATATAAATAATCAACGTACTCCATAGTCCAAGAGAAATTGAAACAGGAAGCCGCTCTGTAATTAAATCAATCACATTCCCCCCTTTGAACAAACTTTGCCCAAAGTTAAACGTAATGTAATTTTTCAGCATGTCGAAATAACGTTCAGACAGTGGCTTGTCGAAACCAAACTGTTTTTTAATAGCTGCAACCACCTCCGGATCGAGTCCCCGGGAGCCTTTGTAGCCCGATTTCTCTTCCATAGAGAAATCCGTCTTTATCTCAGAACCACCACCTGAAAAACGATCCATAATACCACTGGAGTGCCCTTCCATTTGAGCAATGGCCTGCTCTACCGGACCTCCGGGTGCTATCTGAATGACAAAAAAATTAATCGTTATAATTGCCCATAACGTAGGAATCACAAGCAATAAACGTCTGAATATATATGCGGCCATCGAATCTCTCTTTATTGCCTTCTGGGGGGTAATCTTGACGCTTTAGTTTTCGATATCCACCAGGTATCCAGACCCAAATCATACTTAGGCATGATTTCAGGTCTTTCAAATTTATCCCATACAGCGACCCGGTATTCACTAAGATACCATTGTGGAATCATGTAAAAATTCCACTGAAGTACACGATCCAGTGCACGACCTAAGTATAATAGCCTGTCGCTATTCTGTTGATTTTTAACAATCCGCTGAGTGAGATAATCCACCACCGGGTCCGTTACCCCCGCGATATTGTAGGTTGAATCAAGATAATGAGAATTCCAGATGATCATCAGATCCGGACTGGGATAGGCATTTGCAGAATACCGGGAAGAGACCATGTCAAAATCTCTGTCTCTCAGACGTTTAATATACTGCGTCGTATCCACCATTCTGATTTTCATTGTGATACCAAGGCGTTTCAGATTTCGCTGCAGCGGAATGGCAATGCGTTCTGTCACCGGGCTATAGGCCAGCAATTCAAAAACAAATGGCCGTCCGGTCTTTACGTTCGTCATCACCATATTTCTGACTTCCCATCCGGCCTCTTTCAATAATTGAAAAGCCCGGCGTAACTGAGGGCGAATATGACCGCTGCCATCACTGACCGGAGGTGCAAATTCTTCACTAAACACTCTCCGTGGAATTTTATCTTTAAAAGGAGTAAGAATGTTTTTTTCTTCCTGGGACGGCAAACCTTTTGCTTCAAACTCCGTATTTTGAAAATAGCTACGGGTTCTGGCGTACTGATCAAAAAACAAAGTTTTATTCATCCATTCAAAATCCAGCGCATAAGATAGCGCTTCCCTGACCTTAGGGTTATGAAACAACGATGTTCTTGTATTAAAAACGAAACCGTTAGCTGCAGCGGGTTTCTGATGAGGGATATCTTCTTTTATAATATACCCTTTATCAAAATTAATTCCGTTATAAGAGTTGGCCCAGAGTTTTGCATTCCCCTCCTGCCGGAGATCGTATTCTCCAGCTTTGAAGGCTTCCAGCATCACCGTATCATCCCGGTAATAATCATACTGCACCTGTTTAAAGTTATGCCTGCCGACATTGACCGGTAAATCTTTAGCCCAGTAATCATTAAGAAGCTCATAAGTAACGCTTTGCCCCATTTTATAACTCATCACTTTATAAGGGCCACTGCCAACAGGTGGGACTATCAGGGGTTCATTGAATTTCTTATCTTTCCAGAAATGTTCCGGAAGTACTTTTGTATTCTCGGCCAGACTGAACAATTTATCCCGGTTGGGTGTTTTCATCTCAATCCGTACAGTCTTATCATTCAGAGCCTTCACCGATTTAACATCCTTATAATAAACTCGGTACTGAGGCACCCCCTCCGCCATAAATTTCTGAAAGCTGAACGACACATCATGAGCTGTAATCGGAACCCCATCCTGAAAACGGGCGTTCGGATTAATATCAACCTCCAACCACATATAATCATCCGAATACCGGATTACTTCCGCAATCAACGGATAATAAGTGTCGATTTCATCGTTGGGAGAGTACATCAGGGAGTCATAAAGCTCTCCGGTAGCCGCTGCCGCGACACCTCTGGATGCATAACGGTTAAAGTTATCAAATGTACCGACTAATGCGTAAGTTACTTTTCCGTATTTTGGTGCATCCGGATTAACATAATCAAAATGCCGGAACGTTTCAGAATATTTAGCTTTACCGTACCCGACTAACCGGGTGGTTTCTATCACCTTCGCAGAACACAATGAACTGATAATGAGGAGTATCATGCCAAGGGTAAGAAAACGAAATTTACGCATAAACAACCTTTGTGTCCGTTCCTGCCGATAATAGATTACCGTCACCCTTTATTAATTGGTCCGATTCCCTCTGAGATATAACACCCGATATACTGAGAACCATTTTGTTTTTCATACTCTTCCACCATTGTTTTTTCTGGCTCTTTATCCACATTACATACATAACAATAGGAGATCATATTCATGATTTCAGCTTTGTACTCAGACCAGGGACGAAATTCTTCATAAATACCAAAATTATCAATATTTCTTATTCTTTTCGCACTAGTTTCTTCTTTTAACGTTCATATCATATCCACAAAATGAAATCTTCACCCTCATTTAACCCTTCTGCCAGTAGAGTGAAGTCATCGCATCTTTCTGTATAGAGAAAAAGAAAGCGATCAACATTAATGGTAATAGCCTGTGATGCTTTTAGCGTCACAGATTTCATTGAATCAATGGAATGTAAATCAGGATGAATGGACATTCTTACATGTCTTATTAACTTTTTGATTTCCAATTAAACATAACGGTCAATACTAACACATCATAAATGTAAATAATGTGGTCATTGCGACTCATTTACTAACCACATCTATGATGAAGTGTTTTATTTTTCCTGTCGCTACGGTGACAGACATGAAGAGGACACGACATGCAAACAAATAACAACATTAATCAGCTTAAACAAACTAATGCCGTCGTACTTAGTATTAAGGATAAGCAGATGATCCTAAGAAGCATACTTTATAGCGGAATCATAATTGTCATCAGTCTGCTTACTATTCTTTGTCTCAGGTTAGACTGCTATTTCTTTGGACCGGTGATCAATGAAGCCTCCATCACCGAATGTACACAACAAATCCTTCTTGCCATCAGCACCATTGCTTTCTTTCGGGTAGCCATTGAAAATCCACAACTCAAACATGCTGCTTTGCTAATCAGCGGCTTTTTTTTAGTGCTGTCAATACGTGAACTGGATTTTCTGTTTGATTACATAAAACACGGATTTTGGGTCTACCCGGCTCTGTTGGTCACCGCGATTGCCATTTATTATGCGGCAAAAGGGGGAATGAATACCATTCACCAACTTGCCCGAATCCTTGCTTATCCCGATATGAAAGTACTGATTGTCGGTGTTATGTTATTGCTGGTTTTTTCCCGTTTATATGGCATGGAAAACTACTGGCAATCGCTCATGGGCGACGATTACATCCGGGCCGTCAAAAACACCGCCGAGGAAGGGATCGAATTGTTATGCTACTTTTTAATTACGGTGTCGGCGGTATTAACCCAATTTGGCTTAAAACGTCTTAACCAACTAAATAAAGAGAAATGCTAATGAGACTTTTTCTCATTGATTTTATACATCAGTATCTCTAGCATATGCCTCTATATCAACAAATAAAGACAAAGTAAATTATGACTAAACCAAAACGAATTCCTTATGAAGCGACGGTCACGAACGTCATGACCGTTTCACCTTCCATTCGGCGGGTAACTCTGAAAAGCAGCAATACCGAACAATTTACGTCAGAATCCAAAGGCGGCTATTTCAAGTTCGTTTTCACAGAAAGTGGTGAAACCGATATAACAGGATTAACCGAAGAGCAAAAAACCGTTCTTCGCACCTATACCATTCGAGACTACGAAGATACAACGGGAGAAATCACCGTTGATCTGGTTTTGCATCTGACGAACGATCATAACTGTGGATTTGCCTCCCGCTGGGCCGAGTCTGTGTCCGTTGGTGATACCATTTCACTGGTCGGCCCGGGGAAAAGTCCCTATCCGGATTTTACCCACGATGCCGTCTTTTTTGTTGCCGATATGACCGCGTTACCGGCACTGTCTGTTGCACTGGCCCAGATTCCATCAGACGCAAGGGGCCATGCCGTCATAGAAGTGGCAACCGAAAAAGACATTCAGTCGCTCAACCATCCTGATGGCGTAAAACTCTCCTGGGTGATATCGGATCAGAATCAATCCTTAACCAGTACTGTCAGACAGATGCCCTGGCCAGAGGGTATCGTTGATGTTTGGTGCGCCTGTGAGTTCGATATGATGAAATCGTTGCGACAGTATTTCAGAAATGAGAGGCAGGTCGGAAAAGATCACATCTACATCAGCAGCTATTGGAAAAATGGCGTATCAGAAGATGGGCACAAAGTCATTAAGAGACAGGATTTGCAAAACGAAAGCAGCTAGTCCCCTCAACTCATTCTACAGCATGAATAAACAGAGTCCTCTGAATGTGTCTGTCGGAGCAAACATACAAGGGCTGAATGCCCTTGTATGAGAGAACATAGATGTCTTTCGGCAAACATTTTTCTAACCCGAAAGCTTTACCAGAGAAGATGACCGAGAAAGGGAGCCACTAAAACAGTAACCATTCCGGCAATCATCATCACTGCGCTGGAAACGACCCCTTCAGAATCACCCAGCTGATAGGCTTTCGCTGTTCCGGCAGCATGGGCTGAAGCGCCCAGACTTGCCCCTTTACCCAGGCGGGAACGGATTGACAGGATCGTCAGAACCACTTCTCCTATCACCATACCGATGACCCCCGTCATGACCACAAACAAAGCTGTCAGATCAGCTTCTCCGCCCACGGATTTTGTCGCTTCAACGGCAAAAGGCGTTGTGATGGAACGCATTGCCAGACTGCGCTGAAGAATTTCCGGTAAGTGAAAGAGCTTTGCTAATAACACCGTACTTCCGATGGCGATAATTACTGAAACGGACACACCCACAGAAATAGACAACCAATGGCGACGAATCATATGGCGGTTATCATAAACCGGAATCGCAAATGCAACGGTAGCCGGGCCAAGCATCCACAGTAACCAATGAGAATCTGCAATGTAAGATTGATAAGGTATCTGAAAATAAACAACAATAAAAACCAGTAACACCGGAGCTAATAGCAATGGCATCAATAAAATGTTTTTTTTCTTTTTATACAGATATTTACTCAAATAATAAAACAGGATTGTCATAAGAAGACAGGACATGCTTAACCCGTAATTCGACCAGAACATAACGTCGTTACTCCATATTCTTAGCCAGAGCATGTTGATGACGGCTACTTTTACGACGGGATAACCTGATTTCAAGCAAATACACTTTATCAACGACCAAACTTGTCACCGCAATAACGGTAACGGTACTGAGAATCAGAACAGCAAGAATCCTTACACCATCCTGTTCCATCAAAGACTTATGGTTAACAACTGCCACCACAGCCGGTATAAAAAACAACAGCATTTCTGCGACCAACCAGTTTGCTCCCCGACGCAACCAGTTGACATTAATCACTTTACCAAACACAAGAATCAGCAAAATAAGCATTCCGGCCAAATTCGCAGGAATCGGCAGGTGAAAAGACTTCACCAAATAATCAGCAAAAAGCCAAATGACTGACAGAATGCCTACCTGAAGCAAAGTAGCAAACCCAATTTCTATTTTTCTCATTAGTATACGTTCCCTTTGTGAAGCTGGTCACAGTATAAATAGCCTCCAAACCATCACAAAATGAATTTTTATTATCAATTTTATGCCAAAATGGAATACCAGAATATACTGCTTTCACAGGCCATAAAATGGATATCAAAGCGCTGCGTTATTTTGTCGAACTGGTTGATCAACAGAGCTTTACACGTGCTTCAGAGAAATTATTTGTAACACAGCCAACTATCAGCAAAATGATCAGAAACCTCGAACAAACTTTTGATCATCAACTCATTCACCGGGAAGGAAGACGAATATGGCTTACGGATGCAGGCGAAATCGTGTATATCCGGGCACAGCAGATCCTTGAAATCATGGGACAACTGCATTCTGAAATGGTTGATCTGAACAAACTGGAACGGGGGCAACTTCGTTTGGGGATTCCGCCCATGGTCGGTCACCTCTACGCCGGACTCATTCGCCGGTATAAACAACTCTACCCAAATGTGGAACTCACCATTGTTGAATGCGGTGGTAGAAAAATTCAGGAAGAAGTCACGAACGGAAACTTAGACGTGGCAATAACAATGCTGACTACCGACAATAACCATTGTTTGGATAATCTGCCTCTGGAAGGATATCATGTGCATGCAATCCTTCCCGACACAAAAAAATGGCAGCAAAAAGAATCCATATCCTGGCTCGATCTTATTGATGAGCCTTTTTATATGTATACCGAAGAGTTTACTCTTAGTGATTATATTCCTCATATGTGCCATGAAGCAGGCTTTAAACCGCAAATATCAGCCCGCAGCAGTCAATGGGACTTTTTGGTCGCACTGGTCAAAAGTGGTATCGGAGCAACCTTTCTCCCTGAGCCACTTTGCCACCGTATCAGAGAAGACGGCGTACTGGTAAGACCTATCACCCCTTCCATTGACTGGCAGCTTGGAGTTATCTGGCATTCTGAACGGTATATTTCCAAAACAGCAGAGGCCTGGATACAATTGTGCAGAGAATATAACCAGAATAAAAAATAAATATACGGATTATGGCGTTTTCTGGGACAGACATTTCCTAAGGCTTATCTGACAGGCTTTCATAGCAGCACTGCCAATCAGTTCACCTAAAAGAGTATGTTTTCCGCAATAAACCACATCCGGCTTACCACGGGGACAAATTACGGCGTGACTGTCTGTTCCGGTGCCGCTTGCCGGCAAGCCGGAAACCGGACTGATAATATTTTCATCCCGGATAGCAGTCACTTTACTCTCAGTCAGCATGATCAGCGCCTCTGCCATAGCCGTATCCGACATTGGTTTGTTAATAAACAGCCAAATATTAATAGTCCCCGGTACAAACCGGTCATCCGCTTCATCTCCGACCCGGCGGACATTACTCAGCCCACAGGTAACCCAGCACTCAACCTGCACATCCGGGGCACTTGCCACACCATAGCCCAGAGACTTCATAGAAGCCGCAGTCATCATTGCGGTCACCGATCCGGGTAACCGCAACTCTCTGGCTTTCAGCCTCAAAGTTTCCTCAGGAGGAAGCCAGGGAGGAGGTGTCTGTTTGTCTACACGCAGATTCAGAAAAGAGGAGGCTTCACAAAGTCCTCCATTCAGCACAGCTGAACTTAACACCCGGCAATTTCCCTGGGGTAACAATATCAGGTAATCGTTATGGTGAATAACTTTAATCTTCAATATGTCCTCTTCGGATTCGGTTATTCTCAGGCTGAGAATCATAAAATAATAGGTACGATATGGCCTTTTATACCAAAAACTTACGAGCTCTTTCGTATTTCATCACCTCCGGATATTCATAAGAAAACACGATTATCAGCAAAAGCAGCTAACATCATTTACAATTAATAAATACACATTAAACGGCCCGGTACAGGAGAATTCAAACCGTGCACATTGCGGGTAAATACATAAAATTATTGCTACTTTTTTTTCCTGTATCCGTTGTCGCGCTGATTATCTGCCTTTTTTCAGGGCATCCGGCCGTTGAAAATAAAATGGCATCACCACAACAAGTCAGAAATGCCGTCAAACATTATTACTACATGACAAATTTGCTGTTCGCTCCTCACCCTTATATCGAATTAAAAATCAGCCAAAATAATCTGAATGATCTGACAGCGTCGGTATCGCATTTATTTCCGGATATCAATGTTGAGGGACACTTATCCGACCGTAAAGCCATACTCAGAGCCACGTATAATATCCGTAACCGCTGGTATGATTTCTATATCAATATCCAGTGTACCCTGATTCAGGAAGCAGAAAGCAGAAATCTGGATCATTGCCAGATTGGGAACTTACGAATACCCGGAATCGTATTACACCACGTACTGAATTTGTCACTGTCTGCTTATTTTGATGATTCTACAAAGAAAACCATTAATCAGTTAATTAGTAACGTGCAAATCAACAAACATTTAATACTATTAACGGCAGATAAGCATGTCCACTTTGAGCAGAGAATCAAAAATGGATTCAAAAATGCGGCATCAGCAGTAAAAGTATTCAATGCAGAAACGATAAATAGCTATGATCCCCGCCTGATTAATAATTATCTCAGAGTAATGTTGTATCCCGACTGGCCTGAACATACTGAATCTTTATCGCTCTCATTTGTGGTCCACCGGGCCTTCAGATACGCAAAGTTACGTAGTCAGAATAATGACCCCAGAATTGAAAACGATACGGCGTTGTGGGCAATCGCTATCGCATTTGCAAACCCGGATTTTGCTAAATATATCAGTGTGAATACACCAGAGCTAAGAAAAACATTGTCTGAATATCCTGATAATGTATTAACACTGAGTGGACGACCTGATTTGGTCAAGCACTTTTTGTACTCAGCGATTATAGAAAGTTTAGGAAGCCACACATTAAGTGTTCATGCGGGAGAACTAAAAGAGTTGTACGATACGAATCCTAAAGGCTCCGGATTTGACTTTTCTGACTTAGCCGCTGATATCGCCGGAGCTACATTTTCCCGGTTTATTTCCAGCACCATTGACAATGCAAATTACAGTCAGAAATTACTGGCATCAAACACCGGCGAATCCATATTTTTCCCAGATATAAACCAATTACCCATTCCTTTAAAAAGCAAAGACTTTGATATTCTGATAGGCTCAACAAAGACAAAACAGTATCAGGTCGTACTCAAAAAAATCGATTTTGATATTAACAGCTTACTTTTGTATCAGGCAGCAGGCTCATCAGCAAAGTGAATGAAAAACCTGCTAACCATTGCAGCCGGCACAATATAAAACTAATCATGATTCAAATGCGCTGAGAATCCGCCACATCCGGGATTAACACGATCCTTTAAAGTTAAGGAAGGGATATCATAATCACCCTGGCAGCAAAACGCCTGCACCTGTCCCAACCGTCGGCAAGCATTCATTTATCCAGACTGAGAGAGTTATTTAATGACCCCATTCTTATTCCCAGCTCAAGAGGAATGAAACCCACCGCCTTCGCAGAAGAAATCCGTGAACCACTAAGAAATGCTTTGTTCTCTCTGGAAACCGCAATAGATTCTCCGGAATCACTGATGACGTTCTGAAATCATTAGGTTTAGCAAGGAATGTCATCCTTTCTGTACCAGATTTTCAGTTTCTGATTGCGTCATTAAAACAGTCTGATTTAGTTGCCATGGTTCCGGCCCGTTTAGCGTTGAATGACGGCGACTTAACAATAGTTGAGTCACCGGTTAACCTGCCGGATTTCGAACTTGTTATGCTCTGGCACGAACGTTCCCACCGAGACCCGGCACATCAGTGGTTAAGAACGCAGTTCGTTCTCAGTACAGCAAACATTTAACACCATTCTGAAAAACACCTCTCCCGAAAAAAATAGTACCAGTGAAATCACTGGTACGGTTCCAGGAAGAAACAAAATAATATGGTCAAAACAGTAAACTAAGCAACTTCGTATTTTCCGATAGTATCGGTTTCAGTAGCCGCCTGCCCGAACCATAACCTGACCGCCTGACTACTCAGGACCTTCCTCTGATATTCTTGTGCTTTTTCAGATAATTCAATGCCATAAGTCTGAAAACGAATAGCCAGAGGAGCATACATCGCATCGGCAATTGACCATTCACCGAATAACCATCGGCCGGGATGCAGCGACATTTGCTCAGACCACATTTGATCGACCCTCTCAATCTCTTTCAGTGTATCCTCACTTGGCACTACTGTTTTACGTACAGCGTTACAGTTCATTGACAATTCATTACGCATACCGGGAAAGCCTGAATGCATTTCAGCCGAAACGGCTCTGGCCTTTGCTTTGTCCTCTTTATTTTCTGGCCAGGCACTGCCATTCAGGTATTCATCATTGATGTATTCCAATATTGCCAGAGAATCCCAGACAACGACTTCGTCATCCACCAGAGCAGGTACTTTCCCGACAGGAGAAATCTTTTTAATGTCCTGATAAAAATCGTCGGTAAACAATTTCAGTTTTATAACGTCCGTTTGAACATTGCATTGAAAAAAAATCAGCCACGCTCTCATTGACCAGCTTGAGTAATTTTGATTTCCGATATATAGCTTCATCAGGTTTTCCTTACTGTCATCCTATGTGATTTATGACAGAGTAAGGTATAGTAGGCGTGAAAACTAACAGATAGTTTTGATGATATACATTAATAAAAACGATGAGTAAACCGACATAAATGGATATTGAAGCCCTACGAAGTTTTCTGGCATTTGTTGAAACCGGCAGTTTTACCCGCGCAGCAAAACAAATAAACCGGACTCAGTCTGCATTCAGTGCTCAGATGAAAAAACTGGAAGAAGAACTTGGCGTAAGTCTGTTTAACCGGGAAGGTCGTTATCTGGTTTTAAGTGAAGCTGGAATGTCTCTTCGCACACACGCCGATCAACTGGTCACGTTACACAATCAGGCCCTCAAACAAGTTAAACGTTATGAAAACAAACGACCTTTCCGTCTGGGTTGTCCTGAAGACTATAACGAAATCATCTTACCTGAAGTTATAAGAGTTCTTAAACAGGCAGAGCCAACCTGTTCCATTCAGGTATTTAGCGAGCCCAGTGTCACTCTCCGAAACTTGCTCGATGACGATAAACTGGATGCAGCAATCCTCAGCCGGGCTGAAAACAGTGAAGAAGGCTACTGGTTAGCCAGAGATCAGGGAGTCTGGATTAGCAGCAAAGATTATCAGATCGATCATTCAAATCCCCTACCTTTAGCCTTATTTCAAAATGACTGTAAATATCATGCGGCGGCTGTAGACGGACTGACAAAAAATGGCACTCCCTACCAACTTCTTGCCTGTTGCAATACCTCATCGGCACAAAGAGCACTGGTAAGGTCCGGAATGGCAGTGGGTGCAATGGGAAGAATTAGTGTCACTCCTGATTTAAAAATTCTGACCGGAATGCCGCCCCTGCCAATGGTTGATATTGTTCTGGTTTCAGCCGCAGGGTCTCATCCATTACTCGATAAGGCCTGTCTGGAACGTCTGGGGGAAGCAGACTTTTCTGCAAAGTAAAATCCGGAAGTCATCACTTGAAATGTTCAATACTCTTGTGTAATTTCGATTACAAAGGGGAAAACAATGAAAGATATTGAAATTAAAGAGTATTTTGAGCAGTATATTCAGAAAATAAATATTCCTTATTATTCTTTATTTTTCATCGATGAGCTGTCTGCCACCCATATCTACGCCAATCTTCCTGAAACATGGATTCAAGATTTTCTTTCTCTGAAAATGGATATTAACAGTGATATAATAATAAAGTCTCATAAAAAACTGACACCGTTCATATGGACTGATAAAGACTTATCCAATAATAAATTAAAACATCTGGCATTAAAATATAATATCAAATCAGGGGCCACATTTATTGTAAAACTAGGCACAATTACCATTCTGTTTACTATCTATCCCAGTGACACCCCTGAATTATTCAGTAAATTTTTTGATTCTCAAAAATCTAAAATACAGTTTGATCTCCTAAATTATTTTGAACATTTCTACCGTACAAATACCAAAATAACATTTACCCTTCGGGAAAAAGAAGTTATAAATTTATTAAAAATTGGCAAAACTTATGACGAAATTTCTTTAATATTAAACATTAAAGAAAGAACCGTCCGATTTCATGCTAATAACATTACCAATAAGCTTAATACCTCATCAATAAAATACGCTATTTATAAAGCAACAAAGATGGGGCTTATTTAATTTTTCTCTTATTTCTTCTATAAAATATTACAACCTGTCAAATCTGACAGTACTTCTCACCATTAATTCGTAGCAAACTATTTCTATTCCATAACGAAATGAGTTTATTCATAATGAGAAGACAAATCTTAACCGTTATTCTGCCTGTTATTTGTGGGTTGACAGTCGCCAACATGTATTACGTTCAGTCCATTTTTCCCTGCTTTATGCACTCATTAAATATCAACTATCAGATGGCCTCGATGATATATACCATTTCCTTGCTAGGTAACCTTTGCTCTCTACTCTTTATTACTCCTCTTGGTGACTTTACAAATAGAAAGAAAATTATTGGTATCTTATACCTATTACTTATCTTATCCAGCTTTGAAGGCTATCTGACCAAAAATATTTATATGATGTATATATCGGCGTTCTTTCTCGGGGTTGGTGTAGCAATCATCCCTATCACTATCTCTTATTTGAGCCGAAAAAAAGAATATGGGGCAACTTATATTGGTAAGATTATGTCAGGAGTTCTCCTAGGTGCTTTAATGTCAAGGTTTCTATCAAGTGAGTTTGCTGCCCATTGGGGATGGCACAGTATTTATCTGTTCTCATCAGTCATGATGGTGATGTCACTTCTCTTCGTGTTGATACTTATGCCCAATGACTCGGAAGCAAAAGAAAACAACCTAAACTATATAAGTATCATAATGAGTACCTTTTCATTGATGAAAAGTAATCGAATGGTTTTAAAATACAGTATCTATGGGTTTTCAGTGATGGCAGTTTTTGCGGCATTCTGGAATAATATAACGGCCAATTTATACGATAACTTCCATCTTTCGCAAACCTATATTGGTTTATTTTCATTAACCGGGGTAGCCGGAGCGTCCGTTGCTCTCTTTTCCGATAAAATTTTGAACAAATTAAATTACAGCAGTAAGCTTTTATTCTCTGTTATGTTCCTATCATTTGTTTTTCTCATTCTATTTCCACACAACATAATTGCATTATGCATCGGCTCTGTTTTTATTGATGCCATGATACAGTTAATACATATAAATAATCAGACGAACATGTATAAACACTGCATTGGTAACGAATCCAGAGCGGCCAGTTGTTATATGACGGCATTTATTATTGGTGGTATTTTCGGAGCAAAACTATCTGCTTTACTTTATATTTTATATGGTTGGAGTTCTATCTGCTTTATATGTTTAGCTATTATATTTGTTATTTTATTATCTTTATATTCAAGTATTAAAACTTCAACACCTCAAAGAAATAACGTATAGCAATAAATCAGAAAATATCATAACCATGATATAAATAGTAATTATTTTTATATCATGGTTATACCTTCAACGTCATTTCATCATATATAAACAATGCTCTAAAGGTAAATGTTCCGGATATTCCATTACTCTGAACCCAAATTTCTCATAGGCCTTTCTGGCACTGACATTGTGATCGTAAACAAATAAAGAATTCTCTGTAGCATGCAACTCTGCCATGCCGAGATCGCTGAGATGTTTTATTAGGATAGCTACTAGCCCTTTTCCACGTTGTTCAGGGTTAACAACCAGCCTGCCTAAATGGCACCTTCCTAAACGTAAATAAAACTGCCCGAAAGCCTGTAACTCTCCCTGATCAGAGATAAGAACATAAGACTCTAATTCATCAAGCTGTATATCTTCCTGAAAGCTCTGTCTGTCATAGGGATACCGGAAATGTGGGCCTCCCCAGTCCTGCGTTTCTTTTTCATTCTGAAACCATTTCATCATTGTATTAATATGATTTTGACCCGCTTTTACAAGTTTCATTAATTCATCACCTTTGGTTGGTAAAACACTGAATCAGATTTTTTCTTCCAGACCGGCTTTACATTCCTGCGACTTTCCGGCTATGTTATATAGACCGAGAGCGACCACAATAAAAACAGCAAAAGAAGAAAATAAAACAGAATAACCGAATGATTTAAGGATCAGACTTCCCACATATGTTCCACTCCCCCCACCGCAAAAATACCAACCCCAATAATGCCTGCTGCAAAAAATCCGGTAACGAATCGCAAAGCTGTAAGCCATTTAATATCCGGAGCTTTTGCACAAAGAAATGTTGCGACAGCCAGACAAATCATAAGAATTTTCAGCACTTTCGTTTTTCCCCGGCGATCACTGAAAAAACCATAAACCGGCTGCATTACACCATATGGAATTAAATACGCAGTTAAAACTATACTGGCGGTTGCAACCGTCACTCCAAACGAATTAGATATACCCGGCAAAAGCAGTGAGGCAACCCAGTTATCAGCAGCGGAAATAAATCCGGCGAAACCCACAATGAAAAGAACGAAATAGTTGTTCATAAATATCCCACATAAATACAATTAGAAGACATGGAAAATTGAATAGCACTGCCAGAACAGACAACTGAATGTCGCTATTTTTATCCGGATATCAAATCGTTACGATTCAGATAAACAGTGATCACTATTCCGAGAATATTCCTCATTGCACTAAAAGACAATACATAACAATGACGTTTTCCAACAGAAAACCAGTTAACAGAAGAATTTTATAAAATTGGCAGTTGTAACTTGTTTTTTTGGAAAAGTAATACGGCCATTAAAACGAAAACGTCACTCAAGATTAATGATTGATAATAAACTCGTTTGTTATACCCAGGCTGAAAAATTTGACTTTCGTCACATTAATTACTAATATATGCGGAGTCGGAAAGATTTTTGACTGGTCCGGTTATTCCAGTCCTCGAATATTCGAGATTTAGTTGCTCCACGCAAACCCACGGCACTAACCTTTTATCAGGGTGGTGCTCGTCTATAGTTTTCGTGCACCATTCACATTTGGATGGAACAATGCAGAAAAAACAAACCTTAATTATCGCACAAATCTTTATCTCTCTTATGATGGCATTCCTTATGACCGGCATTTTTAGCTTACTCGAGCTCGGAATGACTCAGGCATGGTTATATACATGGATAAAACACTTCATTTTGGCTTGGCCCATAGCTTATGTGCTATCTATTTTTGTTGGTAACGTGAGCTTTAAACTTGCAAATAAAGTTACCTCATAAGGCATACTGTGCACGCTGACTGCAGCCCGACATGTAGTCAGCATTAGTACATAGCAACACTATGCCGTAGCGTTTTCCGGAAGGTAATAATGCGGTGCAATAAAAAAGCGACCTCAGTACAAGATCGCTTATTATCATCAAAATATAAAATTCACTCAGTTACCAGCACAGAGATAAACCGTCAGCGGATGATTTCGATTCAATACCGGCAACCGGAGAGTCGGTGATCAATTCAACGCCCGTATTAAGAAAATCCAGCCCTTTCGTATTTTGGGGTTTTTTACCGGTCTTAACAAATTCATCCACAGCCTCAACCCCCATGGCTGCCATTCTTAGAGGGAATTGCATTGACGTTGCGCCAATCACGCCGGACTGAACGTTTTTAACCCCTTCGCAACCTCCATCAACGGAAACAATTAAAGCATCTTTCATACCAAAACCACTCAGTGCTTCATAAGCGCCGATGGCGGCTGGCTCATTAATCGTATACACGACATTAATTCCGGTGTCTTTTTGCAACAAAGTTTCAATGGCTTTGCGTCCGCCTTCGACGGAGCCCTGAGTTACCTCATTACCGACAATACGGGAGTCCGATTCATCGCCGATATCCATCGCATTCTTAACATCAATACCAAACCCTTTCAAAAAACCCTGGTTACGGGCCACATCAACACTAATTTCATTGGCATTCAGATCAAGTAACGCAATTTTTGCGGAAGCCGCTTTATCTCCCAGTTTCGCTTTTGCCCACTCACCGATTAACTCACCCGCTTTAAAATTATCGGTAGCAAACGTAGCATCCGCAGCATCTGCCGGGCTGAGCGGCGTATCCAAAGCGATCACCAACACACCCGCTGAACGGGCCATTTCAACGACCGGAACAATTTCTGCCGGATTGCTTGGAGTAATGAGAATCCCTTTTGCTCCGGCAACCACCAAATTTTCAATCGCCTGAGCCTGTGATTGATTATCGCCATCAAAACGGCCTGCATAAGTTTTAAGTTCCAAGCCCAATTCGTCGGCTTTTTTCTGAGCCCCTTCTTTCATTTTCACAAAAAATGGGTTGCTATCTGTTTTTATAACTAATCCGACAATCGGTTTATCTGCCGCCGAAACCACTCCGCTAAACGCCAAACACAAAATAAAACTGAGTAACTTGATGAACTTATTCATATCATTTTTCTCCGGTACCAGTATGTTTATCGTTTTTAAATATAGTGTATGGCTATGGGATTTGTTTCTTTTATAAAAAATATGATTATTAATTTCGATATTAGAGTAATAAATTTGAGAGAGGTAGCACTTTTGGTGGTATTTATCGACATTTATTATCAATCAGCTAATGTTATGAAGACACTTGGCGATAACTGACATAATAAAGCCACCGGAAGTTTGTATAAGAGTATAAGATTCTGTCTCAAATGACCGAATCAATTTAACATTTCAATCAGTTGAATAAGCATACTATTATGTTAAGTGAGGAGCTTAGTAAACGATGAATATTGGTTCAAAATTCATTCTCAGTATCGTCTCTATCGCAACCCTGGCCGTTGCCAGTACCGCCATCGTCATCGCTTCTCTTTCATCAGACAAAACAGAAGATGTCCTGTTAGATGCTCGACGCGATCAGATGATTTCATTACGAAATGTTGCGACTGAAATTCTCCAACAATACTTTACGTCGCTGGAAAACCAAATCCTGAGTATTTCACAGCAACAGGCCGTAATTGATGCCACAAGAAATCTTTCATCTTCATACAAACCTTTTGCTTTCTTTGTAGGACGAAATGATCGTCAGGGACAAAAAAACAAGCTTCGCCAATATTACTCAAAAGATGTCGCAACCGAATTCAACCGCCTAAATCCTGGAACCAATCTGGATTTTAACGCAATAATAAACTCAATGGGTGATCCGGCAATAGCTCTGCAAACTCAATACATTGCAAAAAATCCAAATGCACTGAATAACAAAGACAACATGTTAGTGTCGTCGGATAAGACCTCTTATACTGCGAACCACAAACGCTATCACCCCTATTTTCAAGCATCTTTAAAACGATTTAACCTGCAGGATATTTTCCTGTTAGATGACAATGGGCATGTTGTCTATTCTGTTAAGAAACACATTGATTTTGGTATTTCCGTATCCAGTCCTCTTTTTGCTAAATCCGGTTTAGCAAAAGCCTTTCATCAGGCAAATAAACTGAAGGAATCACATTACGCCTTTGTTGACTATGAGCCATACCTTGGTTTCTTAGGACTCCCTACAGGTTTCCTGTCTGCACCTATTTACGAAAAAGAAAAACGTATCGGAGTGGTTGTATTTGCCCTCTCATCGGCAAAACTCACCGAACTGATGACCTATGGATACAACTGGAAAGCATCGGGGTTAGGACAAACCGGAGAAACGTATTTAATCAGCCGGGATCATACTCCCCGTAGTGCAAGCCGCCTCTTACTGGAAAAACCAGATGAATTTGCCAGTCAGGTACGGAAACTGAATTACCCTCAACAGGAAATTAATAAAATACTGGCTACTAAAACCAATGTTGCTTTTCATACCATCAAGTCTCAGGCAATAAATGATGCATTGAATGGTAACTCCGGTACGATCATCGAAAATAACTATCTGAATAAAAGAGTATTAACGGCTTATACCCCTGTCAATATAATGGGAGAGAAATGGGCATTATTAAATGAAATAGAGATGGTCGAGGTTACATCCAAACTTTCGGCTATACAGAAATTTATTCTGGCTTATGCCGGTCTGACAGCCGTAGTCGTTATTGTTCTTGGTGGTATTGCCGGATTAATCATTACCCGAACCATCGTTCGTCCAATCCGGGAAACAAGCCACTCTCTGATTGATATTGCAGAAGGCGAAGGTGATCTCACCAGCCGACTAAACGACCAACGAAAAGATGAACTTGGAGAACTGGCAACTGGCTTTAACCAGTTCGTCGGAAAAATCCATCAGTTGGTACAGGGGATCAAGGGAACTGTCGAAAGCCTGACAACAACTGTTGACAATATGAAGCAGGTTGCCGAAGAAGGCAGCGACAACGTCAATGCTCAACAGAAAGAAACGGAAATGGTTGTCACTGCCATCAACCAAATGGCTGCCTCTGCACAGGAAATCGCAGGTAATGCGATTAACGCGGCGGAAGTTGCCAATAATGCGGATACGGAAGGGAAACATGTCCAGACAGTAGTACAAAATGCCATTACGTCCATCGAAAACTTATCTGAAGAGATTGATCAGGCCTCCGTTGTCATTAGTGAACTGGAAGGCAATGTGGGCAACATTGTGTCCATTCTCGATGTCATAAGAGGCATTGCAGACCAGACCAACCTGCTGGCACTCAACGCTGCAATTGAGTCGGCACGGGCTGGAGAACACGGACGAGGTTTCGCCGTTGTCGCGGATGAAGTCAGGGCTCTGGCGAAAAAAACCCAAGACAGCACTGAAGAAATTCAGGAAATGATAGAGAGGCTGCAAAAAGACTCAGTTGATGCCGTCCGGGTGATGGATTCGAGCAAAGCCAATGGAGAAAAAAGTGCCGATATTGCCAGGACTGTTGGTACATCACTGCTGAAAATAGCCGAAGCCATTTCAATGATCAGCGACATGAACACCCAAATTGCCAGCGCTTCAGACGAGCAGAAAGTCGCCATTGAAGAGATAAACCGAAGCATGGTTGAAATATCACACAGTGGTAAGAAAACGCTGTCCGGTGTGAATTCCATTACCGAAAACAGCTCTGATCTGCGAGAACTGTCCAATAATCTTGAGGAAAAAATCAAACAGTTCAAAGTGTAACAAGGCAATTGTCAATGACCCGCCTCCGACATGATTGCGATAAAACACCAGTAACATGACCATTACTGGTGTTTTTTATTTGTTCAGAATACGTTCCAAACGTTCGTAGTCAGAATCATCAACCGGGTGATAAATTGTAATTCGTCCACTGCTTTCACCACTACCATGAAATAATATCTGTTTAAAAAATTTCATTTTCTTTTTCAGAGAAGCATGACAAATTTCATGATCCAATTGAGGTTTATGCACTGTATTTTTTTTCCAGGCATCATGAAATAAAGTAGATGATAATAAAAACCGCTCTATCAAATCCCGCATCTTTTTATCTGTGTACCTTGATGCCTGATTACTCCGCATTACACCTGCCAGTCGCTCGAAGAGAACGGACAATGATTGTTCGTCAGTAATATTAAGAAATTTACGCCATTTTGAACTGGTAATAGTAAGATGAATATAGTTTCTTTCCTGCACAGACAGTTCATTAACATCAACACCACACATTTTAACAAACGCCGAGTTTGCATAAATGATGTCTAAATAATCGTTCAGAACCATTGCCGGTAACGGATTGACTAAATCCAGAATACGTTGGGAATACGGAGATAGCCGCATGCAGGGAGACACCGGACAAGCTATGTTTTCTGATGCTATCAGGCGATTGACGTACTCCACTTCGTCTTTTGTTAATTGCAATGCACTATTCAATAATTCAATGGTCGTAGCGGAGATCCCTTTTGTCTTTCCTCTTTCGATCTTGCTGTACCAGACGGAACTGACGCCGGCAAGGTAAGCCACATCCTCCCGGCGTAACCCGGGAGTCCGGCTTCGTCTGGCTGACTTTGGTAAGCCCATCGATTCCGGTAAAAGGGACTCTCTTTTCCGGCGGTAGAATTCACCTAACACTTTTAGATTGTCTTCACTCATGATTATCCTGATACATCTTATACGAGTCTAAACAGATTCTTGTACGATGTTAAAAGGTTATCATAATACATGGCTATTGTTAGTATTTCATAGAGTTCTATATATGAACAGTATTCATAAGCCTTTGTCGTTATTCGGATTGTTATTACTTGTTGCCGGGCAACTTTTACCTCAAATTGATTTCTCCGTCGTTAATGTCGCTTTAAAATTGATGGGCCAAACATTACACACTGCAGAAACCGGATTAATTTTAATTGTCGCGTTATACGCTTTATGTTTTTCGACGTTAATTGCGACAGGAGCCAGATTGGGAGACCGATACGGTCGGAAACGAATTTTCCTACTGGGAATTTTAGGCTTTAGCTTTGCATCGGTCATCTGTGGGGCATCTCATCATATTCTGGCTATGTTAGCAGGACGGGCTCTGCAAGGGTTGTTTGCGGCTCTGTTAACGCCTCAGATTTTAAGCACCATTCACGCGACCCTCTCAGGGGAAAGACACAGCAGAGCCGTCAGTATTTACATATCGGTAGCCGGGTTATCCGTTGCTTTCGGACAAATGATGGGAGGATGGATCGTTTCTGCCAATCTATTTAATCTCAGTTGGCGTACAGCCTTTTTCATTAACATCCCTATCTGTCTGATTATTCTGTTTGTTGGCTATTTTTTCATCCCGGAAACGAAAGCCGATATTAAACCCAAAATGGATATTCCCGGCATTTTTCTGTTTGCCGGAGCAATGCTATGTTTACTGATCCCCATTACACTGGGGCATCACTGGCCTGTTTTATTCCTGTTATTACCGTGCCTGATTCCGTTTTCGGTATATCTGATCCGATATGAAAAACGGCTGGAAAAACAAGGAGGAAACCCTCTGATTCCTCCTTCCTTATTTATGACAAACAATGCCAGAACCGGATTACTAACCGAAATTGCAGTAACATTAACCTATTCGGGATATCTGTTTGTGACTGCGGTCTATTTGCAAAAAGCTCTCAACTTTACCCCTTTGCAATCCGGCAATACTTTTATGTACCTCGGCATAACAGGGTTTATCGGTTCACTCCTGAGCGAACGCGTTAGTCAACGCTGGGGTGACCGCCGGACATTTATTCTTGGAGCAATAGCAACTTCTCTGGGCTTTTTAACGACCATTGGTCTGTTCTGGATTTGTAAACAAACGATTACAATCCCCTACATAATGATCGGAACCGGACTTATCGGCTTAGGTAACCTCTTCATGCTAAATTCAGCATTTAAACTCACATTATCAAATGTCAATAAACATCACGCCAGCGAAGCCAGCGGCGCTCTGGTTACCGTTCAGCAAGGATTCTTTGCACTTGGCACCGCACTCACAGGAACCATCTACTCAATCATGAGTTCTTACGGACATTTAATCGCTGTGACCACGGCCATCAGCGTCCTCGTGATTATCGTGTTTTCCGTCGCAATCATTGTATTGCGACAAATCCTTCGTGAAAAAAAACAGAAAATACAGATAAACTCTGATATACCATGCACCGAAAATATTCATTAATCTGCCGGGCTTACCAGCCACAGCCCGCACACATTACGTTCTCTGAATATAGCAATCGCTTATGGGATCAAAACCTGTGATACTGGTGAATACTCTACCGGTATCAGAACCCGACCTGTCGCTTTGATCACCGGCTCACCGGTTTCTGATGCCATTTGTCTTTTAATCTCTATCCACTCTTTATCGGCAAGAAAAACAGCCCACTGACGCTCCATCGTGCCCTTATCCGGCCACTCTAACATATAGACGAATTCCATATCGTCATCGGTAAAGGACTCCCACACCGCCAAAGGACAAAAATGGTATTTTTTCATAATACGTATCGCATGATTCTTAAATCTCTCATGAAATGCTTCACGTTTATCTTTATTTACCTTGTAAATTCTTAACTGATACATGAATCGATAGTCTCCATTGAGTGTATTGCAAACTGGAACAATCCGATTATGTCTCTGTTGACACTAATAATTAATACTTCAAAATATTAACGTATTAGTTAGATTAAGATGGATAATTAAATGCGAAACGGAGAATATACCGAATTAAAAGCCTTTCAGGTTCTTGCGGAACTCAATAGCTTTTCGGCAGCAGCGAAACAACTGAGAATCACGCCATCCGCCTTAAGCCAGCTAATCAAACGAATGGAAACGAATATCGGAACCCGGCTATTTAACCGTACCACCCGAAGTGTATGTCTCACTCTGGCTGGCAAAGATTTGTATACCAGAACACGACCTGCAATGTCAGAGCTTGAATCAGCTTTAGAAGATACAAAAATGCAATCCGGAAAAATCAGCGGACTTGTAAAAATTCACTGTGCAGGAATGGCCGCCAATTCCGTACTTTTACCCATTTTGAGTGATTTTTACCAGCAATATCCAGATATCGTTCTGGACATAGTGACGGAAGATATCGTCGCCGATATCATTCCCGATGGCTATGATGTCGGAATAACACTGGGAGAAAATATTAAACAGGATATGATTGCTTACCCTCTTGGTGATGAACTCAGAATGGTGGTCGCAGCGACACCAACATATCTTGCTAAATTCGGCACACCAATAACACCGGACGATTTAGCCAGTCACCAGTGCATAAACTGGAAATATATGTCAGAAAAGATCATCTACCGATGGGAGTTTTTCCAAAATGAACGATGGCGCTCAGTTTCAGTAAACGGCCCGTTAATCACTACCAACATTGATCTGGCCATTCAGGCCGCCCTTCAACACATTGGTATTGTTTTATGGACCGAAGACAAATTAGAACGCTACTTTTCAGACGGTACGTTAGTTCCGTTATTAAGAAAATACTGTAAAAATTTTCCTGGCTGGTATCTGTATTACCCTCAGCAACACAGTAATTCCGGAGCAATAAAAACTTTTATTCAATTTATGCACAATGCCTTTCCGGTTAAATATTAATAACACGCTACTACGTACCTTTTATGGAATGCTTTAAGCACCTGTCACCACCAGATCTGACCTTTTATTCAGATGCATCATGATCAATACCGCGATAGCCATCACTCCGGCGGCGAAGAAAAAGCCCAGTTGGGTAATGCCAAAATGACTTAAAAAAGCAATAACAACATAGCTGATGCTTTGAGCTAACGTCGTAAACATTTTTAACCCACCCTCAGCCCGTCCCCGTTGGTCGATACTGATACAGTGATGCATCCAGTTAATACGGGCAATACGGTTTAATGAATTAAATGTGCCAAAGAAAAAAGTGAAGGCCAGTAACAATTGTGGACCTGGTGACAAGCTCATGCCAACAAGCATGATTGCCGCCAGCCCCATGGATCCGATCATAATAATTTGATGTGAGGCTAAACCAAGCAGCCGTCCCACTAGTAATCCGGTAACTAACGATCCCATACCAAAGGCAATATTATAGCCGGCGAACCAGTCACCAGAGATACCAGATTCAGAAAACCAGATAGGCACCAGCTTAACCAGAAAAGTTAATATTGGATAACTTAGAGCAGACAACATTAAGAAAGCATAAAAGTGTGGATTCTTAGTGAAAATTTTCCTGCTCTCCCTGATTTGAGCCATAAACGTAACGGAAAAAGACTGACGCAATTGTCTCCGATAAGACATCAAAGTATAACTGATACCAGAGATTCCTGAAGCAACGGCTGCAAAACAGGAAAACTCAAACATTCCCCATGACTCCAGTAGAACAACACCCAATGCTCCCGCACCTAATGTCGTTCCCTGCATAATCACTTCCTGTTTTCCTGAAATAGTTGCATATTCGTGCTGATGGAAATTCTCCTGAGTAAATGCATTGTTGGTCAGCCAGGCCAGATTACCAGATGTCCAAAACACCATTTGTGCAGCCGCTAACAGCCATTGAGAGGCATATCCCGCATCATAAAAAAGTGCAACCAAAGCCGCCGTACCAGACTGGCAAATCTGAACCAATATCAGTAGTTTTTTTCTCGAAATCCGGTCAATTAACGTTGAAAAAACAGGTGTCAAAACAAAAGAAACAACGGTACAGGCCAGGGCTGCCATAGCAACAAAAGCCCCCATATCAGGCGTTGATAACATTATCCAGGGAATAGCCATCAAAAAAAGACCAGACGAAATCCCATCAAAGAACAATCCCGTCAAATAAGGTTTTGTGTTGCTTTTCCGATTCAATTCCATATTTGTGTTCCCTTTATTAACCATTTGATGTTACGTTAAGACCTCAAGTTAACTTGAGGTAAAGCTTTTTTTTACTAAATTGGGAAAAGGTAAAATGAACCGGAGGATAAAACATGGAAATGACGGTTGGTGAAGTTGCTAAAAGAGCCGGTGTTAAGATCTCCACCTTACATTTTTATGAACAAAAAGGATTGATTTACAGTTGGCGGAATCAGAGTAATCAGCGTCGTTATCATCGCAATGTATTACGCAGAATTGCGGTGATCAAAGCCGCCCAAACCGTTGGACTCACTCTGGAAGAAATATCAGATTCACTTTCTGATTTACCAAAACATCAGGCCCCGACCCGTCAGCATTGGGAGCAAATGGCCTCAAACTGGAGTGCAATGCTTGAACATCGTATTAAACAGTTACAGGCACTGAAAGATGATCTGGGGGGCTGCATCGGCTGCGGTTGTTTATCGATGGAATCCTGTGCTATCTACAATCCACAAGATATCCGGGCCGAAACTTTTGCGAACAAAACACGACTAACTCATCCAGAAGACTGGTCTAAATAAGCTGCACACTGTCGTGGCGCCAGTATGTTGTTTCAACAAAAGCAACCTGCTCTTCCTGATAAAGAATTCGTCGTTCAAAAAGACACGGCGTACCTGCCGTCGCTCTCAATTTAACGGCAATTTCGCCTTCCAACCCTTTGACCATAACGGAAATCTGCTTGCTGTGTTCCAGAAGATCAAGCACAGGACTCATAATATTAAGAAGATCACAACGCGTTTCCAATTGCCTGATGAGGTCAGTACAGACGGCTTCCGCAATCCAATAAGTAACAAAACCAACAGGACGGTCATTGATTTTATGAATCAGGTCGACAGAATGAATTTTGCTGAATGGAGGCAATGCCATTATGTCATTAATGGCTTTACTTGCCATCGTGGTATCTGCTGATACCAGTTCACACTGATAACTTAACGAATCCGGTATAAACTCCGAAAGCTCTCGGAACTGATTAACAGGCACACAAACTCTGGGAGATGCGATGAACCACCCTCTCCGGTCTTCCCGGAAAATCATACCATTGGCTTCAAGAATGGATAATGCTTCCCGCAACGTCACCCTTGTGGTACCGAATGACTCAGAAAGCTGTCTTTCTGAAGGTAGTTTTTGGCCGGCTTTTAATACTCCGGAACCAATTTGTTCTACAATACTGTCTTTAATTTCAATGTACTGCATAAAAGCTCGTCATTGCACTGATATTCAGAGCCTTCACTTTACCGAAAACCGTTTGAAATACAAACACCACAATCGCAATTAATTCAGAAAACAATACCGGCCTCATTCCCCTGGCATTCAGTCCTGTACAAAAACTGGTGAGGGGGAATGGCTAATTATGATTTATGTTCACTTTAGTCTCTGAATTATGAGCACTTTTGCCAACCCTCGTCTATATTTAGAAAATGATTATAAAAAGCACCAGAGAGACAGGCTAGTCAAGATGAGAATTAATAAGCCCATCACCGATACCGAGCAAAAATTTCCAACAACAGAGACCAAATTAATTTCTGTTACTGACACACACGGAAACATTACGGATTGTAATGACGATTTTGTATTAATGAGTGGATTTACAAGAGACGAGCTCATCGGACAACCTCATAATATCATCCGGCATCCGGACATGCCGCCTCAGGCATTTGAAACCATGTGGGCGAATTTAAAAAACGGTGGCTCATGGATGGGACTGGTAAAAAATCGTTGTAAAAATGGCGACTATTATTGGGTAGATGCTTACGTTACTTCAATAAAAGAAAACGGCACAGTCGTTGGCTATGAATCCGTCCGCTCTTGTCCAAAACCTGAAGATGTTCAGAGAGCCCAAACGCTCTACAAAAGAATCAATTCGCAAAAGCGATTCAAACCCCGCAAGCCACTCGCTCCCGAAAACGTGCTTTTAATCGCTGCTCTTGTTATCACGCTCATTGTTTTTTGTCTTGGATATCAACGGGCTTCAGAGTTGATCCTACTTATCTCAGTCGTAGTTTACGCAATCTTGTCATCTCTCTACAAAAATCAAAGATTCAATTTAATTTTATCATCACTCGAACATCATTTTTCTGATGCTCTGTCGGCGGCAAGCTATACCGATTCTCCCGGCACGTTAGGTGAAATTTTAGTTTCCATCAGAAGCCAGGCCTCACATTTAAATACGGTTACCTCACGAATCAAACATGATGCAACCCGTGTCAATGAGCAAACCATCCAAGGTAAGCAGCAAACTGATGCGATGATGTCTCATTTCAATCAACAGCAGCAGGAAACTGAGCAGGCGGTCACAGCAATGAATGAGATGGCCTCAACCATCGCCGAGGTTTCCCAGCACATCAATGCCACATCAGACAATGCACAAAATGTAAATGAACTGGTATCGAACGGCAACCAAGTCGCAAATGATGCCAAAAATGCGATTGTGAAACTGAAGAGCACAGTCGATCAGATCGTGTCATCTGTAACCTCACTTTCCGGTCATACCCAAAACATTGCCACTTCAGCCCAACTGATAGAACAAATAACCGAACAGACAAACCTGTTAGCACTGAATGCCGCAATCGAAGCTGCCCGGGCAGGTGAACACGGACGGGGATTCGCGGTTGTCGCCGACGAAGTAAGGAATTTGTCCAAGCGGACACAAGAATCAACCAAAGAGATTTATTCCATTATTGACAAGTTAAAAACAGAATCCGCCCACGCCGTCGACATTGCCAGCCAGGGATTATCCGATGCCGAATCGAGCACAGAGAAAGTAGAAGCAACTTCACATACTCTACAAGAAATCACATCTGCGATACACAGTATTGCCGATATGTCATTCCAAATGGCGTCAGCGGTCGAAGAACAAAGCCATGTAGCCGAGGATGTGAATGCTCAGATCCACCGGATATCATCACATACCAATGACAGCAGTGAGGCCGCTAACCAAACAGTGGACTGTATGAGTGAACTCAAATCTATTTCAGATGATTTACATGAATTAGTTATCCGGTTTCAACAAAGCTAATTCATCTTATTAGGGTCTGTTGACCTTTTGTGGCCGATTTTTGTTCACTCTGAACGGGTTTTGATCGCGGCGCAGGGCATGTAGCTTAGTTATTCTAAGCAAATGGACTGCAACAAAGCGATGGGAAAGTTACAATCAAACTTTAAACCGACCAACCAGATTAGACAGTTCACCAGCCTTACCGTTAAGGTGCTCACTGGCAGTACGGTTATCATTAGCCAGTGAAGCTGAACTGGCACTGTGATCCGATATCACCACGATCCGGTGTGATATGTCCTGTCCAACTTGGCTCTGTTCCTCAGTTGCCGTCGCGATTAAGCTGTTCATGTCCATGATATCATTGATTGAAAGTAATACTTTCTGAAGAGCATCATGTGCTTTATTCGCTTTTTCAACCGTATCCACACTTAAATCCTCACTGGATTTCATCGCATTTACCGCCTCGTTTGAAGCAGCATTGAGATGCTCGATCATGTTATGAATTTCTTCAGTACTATCCTGAGTCCGGCTGGCCAACTTGCGCACTTCGTCAGCAACAACCGCAAAACCCCGTCCCTGCTCTCCGGCCCTGGCCGCTTCAATCGCGGCATTCAAAGCCAGTAAATTTGTTTGCTCCGCGATATCCTGAATCACTTCCAGAGATTTCGAAATATCCTGAACGTTTCCTTCCAGGTTAGCAATCACACGGCCGGCTTCCGAAATTTCCTGAGCTAATGACTGAACGGATGTCGCAGCAGACTCAACAATACCATTAGCCTCTATCGTATTCTTATCCGCTTCCGATGCCGATGCCGCTGCCTGATTAGCATTATTAGAAATTTCTGTCGCGGTTGTCGTCATTTCTGTCATTGCTGCAGCAACCTGTTCTGTTTCTTCACTCTGCTCAGCAGCAAGTTTATCGACCTGAGATGCTCTTTCGGCCATCATTTGCGTTTCACTGACAACACTCTGGCTTACACCGGAAACACTGGATATCAACGTATGTAATGTTTTAATAAATGAATTGAAATGCCCACTCAGTTCATTAAATTCCGGAATTTTAAAGTTTTCCATACGGGCAGTGAGATCGGCCTCTCCCGAAGCAAAAGAACGGATGGAGGAATCAAAGCGTTCTAAAGGATTCAAAATACTGCGGTTGACAAAGAAGACCAAAAAAAATACTAAGACAATAATGACACCACCAATCAACGCAATGTTCATCATGGCTTTATTCACCTGCTTATTGGCCTGCTTTCTTATAGTGTCAATTGCCGTGTCTATATTATCAATATAAAACCCGGTACCAATAGTCAGGTCCCACTGAGGGAAATAAGTAGATAAACTCAGCTTCGGTAGCGGCTTATCTCCCCCCGGTTTCGGGAAATAATACGTTGAAAAATCATCCGTTTTCGCATTCCGGATCAGATCACGAATCAGATAATTACCCAAACTATCCTGAAGATCCCAAAAACTGGTGCCGATGCCTTTTTCCAAAGCCCCCATAAAAATCCGGATACCCCGTGAATCATAACCAAAAATATACCCATTATCACCAAAACTTATCGCCCTGAGGATTTCCAGAGCCTCCTCTTTGCTCCCGTTTCTCTGAATAATCGGCCGCAATGCGTTTTTGGTAATATCGATATAAGATCTTAACTCTTTCTTCTTCATTTCCATCATGCTGGAACGGGTTTGATTCATCTGCAAATCACTTAGCTCATGTATTTTCTGGTTGGTAATAAACATGAGACTCATTGCAATGATAATAAGAGGAAGAATCGATAATACGTATAAACGGCTTTTGATTGTGAGCTTCATAGATCACACCCTTTCATATAACTAAGATGATCGCTCTCTATTTGCTAAAACAATATTTTTATCGAGAATCTCATCAAAAAAAGATTAGCCATCTGAATCAACACTTACTGTTTAAGTGTGGTATAGCCACGATGATTGTCAATGAAGATAACGGGTTAGCTTCGTAAAAATATCCTCATATATCATGATCAAAGTCAGGTAATTGGACATTCACCGAATTTCATGTAATGAATAAATACAATACATGCCTCATATATTGAACTAGTCTTATAATTGTTTAATAAATCAATAAATATGACAACAGGGATGAACAATGAAAAAAATTGCAGTTATCTTAGCCGGAAGCGGTGTCTTTGATGGTTCAGAAATCCATGAAGCCGTTCTAACTCTGCTCGCTATTGAACAAAATCAGGCTCAGTGGTTTTGTTTTGCTCCCAACATAGAGCAACTTCATGTTGTAAACCATAAAACCGGTGAAGTCACAGACGAAACACGTAACGTTTTAATTGAATCCGCCCGAATAGCCCGGGGGAATATCAAAGATTTGGAATATTTAAATCCGGACGACTATGATGCTCTCATCATTCCCGGAGGATTTGGGGTTGCAAAAAATCTCACAGATTTCGCAATCAATGGTCAGAACTGCACCATCAATACTCATGTCGCCACAGCCTGCCGGGCTTTCTACCATGCTCAGAAACCAGCCGGCTATATCTGCATCGCGCCAACAATTATTCCAATGATTTATGCTAATGGCGTAAAAGGAACCATTGGTTACGACAAAGATACTGCCGAAGCATTTAATGCCATGGGCGGACAACATGTTGAATGCGATGTAAATGATATTGTTTATGATGAGAAATATAACGTTTACTCAACCCCTGCCTATATGCTGGCAAACTCGGTAAGTGAAGCCGCTTCAGGAATCAATAAACTGGTCAGTACATTAATTACCAGTTTATCTTAAGCGTTATCTTATTTTTACTGGCGATTTTTTAAGGGCAATGGCTACGTGGCTGTATTTACTGGCACGTAGCATTGTTTGTGTTGGGGTTTCACCGAATAACTGCTTATAGTGTTCGTTAAATGTGCTGATATGGTAAAAACCGTATTCCATTGCCAGATCTGCAATAACCAATGGTTCCTGCGATTCGATTAGAAGACGGCGAATTTCATTCAAACGACAGTCTCTTAAATATTGTATTGGCGAAACGCCAAGCTCGTGCTCAAAACAATATTGAAGAGTCCGCCGACTGACATAGGCAATGCTGCATAATTCGGAAACGGTCAGAGGGTACCGGCCGGTTTCCTGAATATGTTGTCTGACCCGATCCAAAACCAGCCGCTTTTCCGGCCGGCTTATATTTACCTCTTGCATACCGCGTTCAACCCGCATCAATAAATCGGCGATACGGGATGCGACAATGGGTCTTAACCTTTCTATCCGTATACTTTTATCTTGCCTGGAAAGCCCCTCTGTCAGCGGACTGTTATCGTCCAGCATAAGAGATATGGTTTTCGCCAATTCATAGGAAACATAACCATCAGGCCGGGTGACCAGCCAGTTACTACAGTTTCTGAGCCAGAGTTCTTTATCTAACCCCTGTAATTCATCAGCTATCGTGTTTTTTTCCAGTACCAGTCCAAAAATATGAAAATCCGGTGGTGTTAAAAGCTCGAACTCAACACCAGAAGGACGAACCATAAGTTGTCCCTGTTCTATCTCATTGCCATTTATTTTTGGCCTTTGATCCTGAAGAGAAAAGCCTAACCAGACACTATCTTCATTAACACAACACTTCTGAAACAAGCGCCGACTGGTAAATTCTTCAAATAAATGCAAGCCACCGAGCTTTAATTCATCCAGATAACCGTAAAATGCACCACGACTGTGTTGATCATATCGTTGTTCCCAGCGAACCAAACTTTCGGCCTGCTGATTCACATCATAAGCAAAAGATTTGCACCTTTGAGGTGCATTTGAATTTCCTTCATGATGCACTTGTAAAAAATTCATAATCAGCCTTGCTCCCACATGATGCGCCCCAACTGTGCAACCCATAATTAACTAATTGTTTAAAAAGGATTAATTAATTTTGCACAAATTCGTTAATGAGTTGGAACATAACTAGCTTAGTTAATTGTTAATAACTAAGCAAACAACACGCCTAACGATTTCGAGGTGTCTATGGCATCGAATTATAAATATCAACTCGGCTCGCAAGTATACCATTTTAAAAATCTTGCGGAAGTAATGGCCAAAGCGTCGCCATTACGATCTGGTGATCAATTAGCCGGCGTTGCCGCAACCTCAGCAGAAGAACGAGTAATAGCACAAATGTTGCTGGCGGATCTTCCGCTGAAAACCTTTTTGAATGATGTGTTGATACCCTATGAAAAAGACGAAATAACCCGCCTGATTTTAGATACACACGATTTAAGTGCATTTAGCGAAATCAGTCATTTTACAGTCGGCGACTTCAGAAACTGGCTGCTGCAGGAAACCACAACTCCACTGGAACTGGAACGGGTCCGTTCGGGTATCACTCCGGAAATGGCCGCTGCCGTCAGCAAAATCATGCGTAATCAGGATCTGATTCTGGTTGCCAAAAAATGTCACGTTGTAAGCAAATTCCGCAATACGATAGGTCTGCCGGGGCATTTATCAACCCGGCTGCAACCAAACCATCCGACCGATGACCTAAATGGCATAGCCGCCTGTATATTTGACGGACTGATGTACGGTAATGGCGATGCCGTTATCGGAATCAACCCGGCGACGGACAGTGTCTCTCAGGCCGGGAAACTCATGCACCTGATGGATGAAGTCATCCAACATTATGACATTCCGACTCAGTCCTGTGTATTGACTCACGTAACCAACACCATCGAATGCATTGAAAAAGGGGCACCGGTTGATCTTGTTTTCCAGTCTATAGGGGGAACAGAAGCGACCAATACCGGCTTTGGTGTTAACCTGAATGTTCTGAACGAAGGGTATCAGGCAGCGTTGGAACTGAAACGTGGAACGGTCGGAAATAATGTCATGTATTTCGAAACCGGTCAGGGTAGCGCATTATCCGCGAACGGACATCATGGTGTCGATCAACAGACCTGCGAAGCGAGGGCTTATGCCGTAGCTCGTCATTTCAATCCATTACTCGTGAATACAGTAGTTGGATTTATCGGCCCCGAATACCTGTTTGACGGTAAACAGATTATCCGGGCTGGTCTGGAAGATCACTTCTGTGGCAAATTGCTCGGACTGCCAATGGGATGCGATATCTGTTATACCAATCACGCCTATGCTGATCAGAACGACATGGATATTCTTCTTACTTTACTTGGCGTTGCTAACTGCTCATTTATTATGGGGATCCCCGGTTCTGATGACATCATGCTTAACTATCAGACCACGTCATTTCATGATGCTTTGTACGCCCGTCAGGTTTTAGGCAGCCGCCCGGCACCGGAATTTGACCAGTGGCTGAAAGACATGCAAATCGCCCCGACTAACGGACAGAGACAGTTAAACGATGAATTGCCCTCTTCCTTTGCGCTTCCTCTTCAGAGCATTCAGGAGGCATCATGAGCAAATCAAATGTTACACCAATCAAAAAACAGTTAGTTCATGAAGATCCATGGGCAACACTAAAACAATTTACTAATGCTCGAATTGGTATTGGCCGGGTAGGAACAAGCATTCCGACAGAGGAACTTCTCCGTTTCCAGTTATCACATGCGCGAGCCATGGATGCCGTTCATGTTCCATTGGATGTGGATGCTCTGTGCGAACAGTTTTCTCAGGCACCTATTCTGCAGCCATTACTTCCTGCAGTCCGGCTTCACAGTGAAGCCAGAGATAGAATGGAATATCTGCAACGCCCGGATCTTGGCCGTAAACTCGACGAAGCTTCCATTTACAAAGTTCAGCAACTCAGAGACGACACCCGTTCACAATATGATGTGGCGTTCGTGATTGCTGACGGGCTATCGTCCTATGCCATTTCCAACCACGCCAAACCTTTTTTGGAGTTAATGGTAAAAACACTCAATGACGACCCTAAACGTGACTGGAATATAGCTCCGGTATTCATCGTTGAACAAGGCCGTGTTGCTGTCGGAGATGACGTTTGTGAGACCTTAAATGCAAAAGAAGTGGTGCTAATGGTCGGAGAAAGACCCGGTCTCAGTTCTCCGGACAGTATGGGGTTATATATCACCTGGCAAGCCGTTCGCGGCAATGAAGAATCCTTGCGTAACTGTATTTCAAACATTCGGCCAGAAGGGCTTAAGTACCCTAACGCGGTACATAAATGTTTCTATCTTTTATCAGAATCTCAACGAATTGAACTGACCGGCGTCGGATTAAAAGATCGCTCAGATGACGTTCAGTTAGAAGACACATCATCAAAACAATTTTGCTTAACCGCATCTAATTAACATTTTAAATGGACATAAAAAGAGGTAACTAATATGGAACATGAAAATCAACCGGGTCTGAAAAGGACCTTAGGAAAATTTCACCTCTGGGGGATCGCCGTAGGGCTGGTGATTTCCGGGGAATACTTTGGCTGGAGTTACGGGTGGGCTCAGGCAGGGACACTAGGATTCCTGATCACCACATTCATTATTGCCACAATGTACACGGCCTTCATTTTCAGCTTTACTGAGCTTTCAACATCTATCCCCCATGCAGGTGGACCGTTTGCGTACGCCTATCGCGCATTTGGACCTCTTGGTGGCTACATAGCCGGGTTTGCGACTCTGGTTGAGTTTGTTTTCGCGCCACCGGCAATCGCAATGGCAATCGGTGCCTATCTGAATGTTCAGTTCCCAACATTGGATCCTAAATTAGTTGCTGTCGTTGCCTACCTGATCTTTATGGGCTTAAACCTTATCGGCGTTAGTATTGCTGCTACTTTTGAACTGTTTGTAACCATTCTGGCAATCGTTGAGCTGTTAGTATTTATGGGCGTTGTCGCTCCCGGGTTCTCCGTTGAACACTTCGTAGCAAACGGCTGGGCCGGCAGCAACGAATTCTCTGGTGCCGCAGTATCCGGTATTTTTGCTGCGATTCCTTTTGCCATCTGGTTCTTCCTGGCAATTGAAGGCGCGTCAATGGCAGCTGAAGAAGCAAAAGATCCAAAACGAACCATTCCTGTTGCGTTCATTGCAGGCATTCTGACATTGGTTGTTCTGGCTGTCGGCGTTATGTTCTTTGCCGGTGGTGCCGGTGACTGGCGTGCTCTTGCAAACATCAATGACCCACTACCTCAGGCAATGAAAATGATCGTCGGCAACTCAAGTGGTTGGTTACATATGCTGGTCTGGCTTGGTCTGTTTGGTCTGATTGCATCATTCCACGGCATTATCATGGGTTATTCCCGTCAGATTTTTGCTTTGGCACGTGCGGGCTTCCTGCCTAAATCTCTGGCCGCAGTAAACAGCCGTTACCAAACACCACACTGGGCTATCATTGCCGGTGGTGTTGTTGGTATTGCTGCTATTTTCTCAGACAATCTGATTGTTATTGCCGGTCAGCCATTAACAGCAAACATTGTAACGATGGCGGTATTCGGTGCCATTGTTATGTACATCATTTCAATGCTGGCTCTGTTTAAACTTCGTCGTAGCGAACCCAATCTGGAACGTCCTTTTATGGCTCCGCTTTACCCATTTGCTCCAGCAGTTGCACTGGCACTTGCAGCGCTTGCTCTGGTTGCCATGATCTACTACAACTTCCTGATTGCAGTCATCTTTGTGGTACTGTTTGGTTTAGGTTTCATCTATTTCAAAAGCACTTACCACACTGATAATATCGGTGAAGGTAATGAAATGCTGAAAGTACAAAATGATGCGGCTTAAGGTTCTTCCTTAAATAAAATTTCATTAATAAAAAAACAAGAAGAGGACATCTAAGATGTCCTCTTCTTTTGTTATAAACGTCACTACACGGCGTCAGTACAGGACTTTAACGCAAACCGTGTAAAAACTCAGACCGGGTTAATGAATTCGATTTAAAAATCCCGCCTAATGCCGTTGTCGTTGTCGCACTGGTTGCATCCATAACACCACGAGATTTCACACAATAGTGCGTGGCATCAATCGTTACGGCAACATCGTCGGATTCTAATAACGTTTGCAGGGCAACCAATATTTGCTGAGTCATTCTTTCCTGCACCTGTGGACGCTGTGCAAAGAAACGGACAATCCGGTTGATCTTAGACAACCCAATAATTTTTCCACGAGGAATGTAAGCAACCGCTGCTTTGCCATCAATGGTTACCAAATGGTGCTCACAAGTGCTGGTGACGGTAATATCTTTTACCTTCACCATTTCACTCACATTCATTTTATTTTCGATAACGGTAATTTTCGGGAAGTTATGATAATCAAGACCTGAAAACACCTCATCAACATACATTTTTGCAATACGGTGTGGCGTTTCTTCCAGGCTGTCATCAGTCAAATCAAGCCCCAGAAGATTCAGAACTTCTCGCATGTGATGCTCAATGCTTTCTTTTTTCTCCTGCTGACTAAAATGATTCGGATTCATTGGCGTTTCCAAACCACGACGTTCGAGTGCATTTTTAACTAACAGTGCTGACTCGCTTAGATTTGACATGACTCAATATACCTCTCAATTGCAATCTGGCATTCTCTCGAATGGAGGTCAAGGATACTCGTAATTTAAAATAAATACATCCACATTTTTAAATGGGAATTAATTCTTTAAATAATTTGTTATCAATTGAAAGAATAAGGAAAGAGTCTCAATATTTACTCACAATATTCAAACCCTTTTTATTTTTCATAGGTCATTTGTTCATCAAGGTTCAAAATAGTTAAAGCGTTACTGACACTGGTGGCCAGCACGTCGATTGTCCCGGTACGTAGCGCACCTAGCAAAGCCAGAGGTTTACTACTTTCAGATGCAATAGCAACCACTTCTGCAATAGGACGAAATTCTTCAAGACCTAATCCAATAATCCGGTCGCTCATAACCGTTTTTGCTATGTCCCCCTGAATATCAAAAAAGTCGTAACCGGCAAAATCACCGATCACACCATTCTGTAATCTGGATTGAACGACTTCCTGAGGAGTAAACCATCCCAGATCAACCATATAACTGTTTTCGCTCATATCACCGATACCAACCAAAGCAACATCCGCTTTACGGGCAAGATCCAAAGTCTGTTTAACCGTTTCATTTTGCATAAATGCTAATTTTTGCTCACGGTTAACAGCATAAGCGGGCGCATATAATGTTTCCGATGAACTTCCATACTTTTTCGCAAACTGACGGCAGATATGGTCAGCATTAAATTGTCCCCCCCTAGGGTGAATACCACCAATACTGCAAACAAATTTGACATCCCGCTGAGTAATAACACCGTTATGATGAGCAACGGCAGAAACATTTCTCCCCTGCCCGATGGCGACGACCATGCCATCTTTAAGTGTATTGGATAAATAATTAGCAACCAGGCTGGCTACCTGTAATCTCTGAAGATCTTCGTTTGGCTGATCCAAAGCAATCAACGCCCGCTTAATATTAAACCGTTCAATCAGGCGCTGTTCAACTTTAGCACTGAATACAGGGTGGTATTTCACGGTAATTTCAACAATCCCTTCATCTCTGGCTTGCTTCAGAAGTCGTCCGACCTTTGCCCGGGAAATGGCAAATTTTTTTGAAATTTCTTCTTGTGTCGCCCCATCCTGATAATACGCTACCGAAATTTCAGTAAGTAAATTGGTTTCTTCAACAGAGATGTCCTGACTCATTGTATTCATAAACAGACCATAATTAGACGATGCAATAACGATATAGAAAACAGAACTAATGCTCATTGACCTAGCATATGTAATTAATCTTACGTGGCAAGTCATTTGCTCACAAGCATTACAAATAATCAAGCACTGTTAAATTTCTCATTTTCCATATTAAAAGCCAATTACACGTTTTTTCAACTAGAAATACTTGTCCAATCTTTATAATTGCGTATATCACAGCAACAACTATAAATTGATATTGACTTTTCTTCAGTTGATGCTAATTATTTATTCATCAATTACTCACATTGTGAACATATGCTCAAGTCAAGATACTCACAAGTGTTTTAATGCAGTTCATATGCTCAGAATCTGACTGAGTTCATTCTGAGCCAAATATTAAATAACGAACAAATGCCCACGAAATAGGATGAACGGATATGAGTACTAAACTAGCTCAGCTACGCAAACTTACGACTGTCGTTGCCGATACTGGTGAAATCGATGCAATCAAAAAATACCAGCCAGAAGACGCCACGACCAACCCTTCACTCATTCTAAAAGCCGCGCAACTTCCTGAATATGCAAAATTCATCGATGAAGCCATTGCCTGGGCGAAAACTCAGAGTGATGACAAAGACCAACAACTGGAAGACACAGGTGACATGCTGGCGGTTACCATTGGTAAAGAAATCCTGAAAACGATTCCTGGCCGGATTTCAACGGAAGTCGATGCAAGGCTGTCATTTGATACGACTAAGACCATTGCGAAAGCCAGAAAACTGATCAAAATGTACAACGATGCCGGCATTTCTAATGATCGGATTCTGATTAAAGTGGCTTCCACATGGGAAGGTATCCGGGCAGCAGAAACGCTGGAAAAAGAAGGCATTAACTGTAACCTGACACTCTTGTTTTCCTTTGCTCAGGCCAGAGCCTGTGCCGAAGCTGGTGCCTTTCTGATTTCGCCGTTTGTAGGCCGTATTATGGACTGGTACAAAGCGAAAGAAGGCAAAACATTTGAAGCAGCGGAAGATCCCGGAGTGAAGTCCGTTACCCGAATTTATAACTACTATAAGCAGCATGGTTATAAAACGGTGGTCATGGGAGCCAGCTTCCGTAATACCGGTGAAATTCTCGAACTTGCAGGTTGCGACCGTTTAACCATCAGCCCACAGTTACTTCAGGAATTAGAAGAAGCAGAAGGTATTGTTGAACAGAAATTAAGTGCAATAACTGATGTAAAACAAGAGCCGAAACCGATGACTCATCAGGAATTCTTGTGGGAACACAACGCTGATGCAATGGCGGTGGAAAAACTGGCAGAAGGCATTCGTAACTTCGCTGCCGACCAGGGCAAGCTGGAAGAAATGATAAAAACCAAGCTGTAAATAACCAATATCAAAAATGGGCGAACCTACGCCCATATACCCTATTTCAACGAAACAATCGGAAGACATCATGAGTCATAAACATCTTGCTAATGCGATCCGTGCCCTAAGCATGGATGGAGTGCAAAAAGCCAATTCTGGTCATCCCGGAGCACCAATGGGAATGGCAGACATTGCTGAAGTACTCTGGCGTACCCATTTAAACCATAATCCGAATAACCCATCCTGGGCAGACAGAGATCGTTTCGTCCTGTCTAACGGCCACGGTTCAATGCTTATTTATTCGCTCCTGCATTTAACCGGCTACGACCTGCCAATGGAAGAGCTCAAACAATTCCGTCAATTGCACTCCAAAACACCCGGCCATCCGGAATACGGTTATACCGCAGGCGTAGAAACCACCACAGGCCCTCTCGGTCAGGGTCTGTCCAATGCCGTCGGCATGGCCATCGCTGAAAAAACACTGGCGGCTCAGTTTAATAAACAGGGACATGACATTGTCGACCATTATACGTACGCGTTTATGGGCGATGGCTGTATGATGGAAGGGATCTCTCATGAAGTCTCATCCCTTGCCGGAACACTTGGTCTGGGCAAACTGATCGTTTTCTGGGACGATAACGGCATTTCCATCGATGGACATGTTACCGGATGGTTTAACGATGATACGCCACAACGCTTTGAAGCTTATGGCTGGCAGGTTATCCGTGACGTGGATGGGCACGATGCTGACGCCATTGATAACGCCATTCAGGCCGCCAAAGCCGACACTCAACGTCCAACTCTGATTTGCACTAAAACCATCATCGGGTTTGGTTCTCCAAATAAAGCCGGTACTCACAATTCACACGGCGCGCCACTTGGTACAGACGAAGTCGTTGCAACCAAAAAAGCCTTAGGCTGGAATTATGGCCCATTCGAAATCCCTGACGACGTTTATCAGGAATGGGATGCAAGAGAAAGTGGTGCGGCGAAAGAAACCGAGTGGAATGCCAAATTTGCTAAGTATGAAGCGGAATATCCGGCGCTTGCGGCAGAATTTAAACGTCGTATCAATGGAGACCTGCCACAAAACTGGGAACAGGAAGCCTCTAAAATCATTGAAGGTTTGCAGGCGAATCCGGCAACGATTGCTTCACGTAAAGCCTCACAAAATGCTCTGGAAGCATTCGGTACTATCCTTCCTGAGCTGATGGGTGGTTCAGCCGACCTTGCACCCTCAAACCTGACAATGTGGTCTGGATCTAAATCACTGACGAATGAAGATGCCTCAGGCAACTATATTCACTATGGTGTCAGAGAGTTTGGTATGACTGGCATTATCAATGGCATCAAACTTCATGGTGGTTTCATCCCTTATGGTGGCACATTCCTGATGTTTATGGAGTATGCGCGCAATGCAATGCGAATGGCCGCATTGATGAAGGTACAAAACATTCAGGTCTACACCCATGATTCCATTGGTCTCGGTGAAGATGGCCCAACCCACCAACCGGTTGAACAGATGGCCTCTTTGCGGACAACACCAAACATGAGCATGTGGCGACCTTGTGATCAGGTTGAATCTGCCGTTGCATGGAAATCTGCAATCGAAAGAAATGACGGTCCGAGTGCTCTTGTATTCTCTCGTCAAAATCTGACACAGCAACCCAGAACGGCTCAGCAGTTAACCGATATTTCCAAAGGTGGGTATATCATCAAGGATTGCCAGACAGCTCCTGAACTGATTTTAATCGCAACCGGTTCAGAAGTGGAACTGGCCGTCAATGCCGCTGAGGAATTAACAAAACAGGGCAAAGCCGTACGCGTTGTGTCAATGCCGTCAACGGATACATTCGACAAGCAGGATCCGGCTTACCGGGAATCCGTATTACCGTCAGAAGTCACTGCCCGGATTGCCATTGAAGCAGGCATTGCCGATTACTGGTTTAAATACACGGGACTGAACGGCAAAATTATCGGAATGCATGGTTTTGGAGAGTCAGCACCGGCAGGTGAACTGTTTAAACAATTTGGTTTTACAGTAGAAAACGTTGTCAGTATAGCAAACGAACTGATTAGTTAATTTAATACTCCAGATTTAGAGTAAACAAACAAAGCGCCACTACATGTGGCGTTTTTCCTTCCTGTATAAAAAACCAATGTCTGAATTTAAGAGCCCACGATGAAGAAAATGTCCACGCGGCGATTACATGAACGACCATATTGACTAACATTACTGCAAGCCGGCAACGCATCCGCATATCCTCTGGCATAGATAGAATCAACAGAAATGTTCGGAGCGTCAGCCAGTAAAGCCCTGACAGAATTAGCCCGGTCCCGGGACAGTTTATCGTTTAATTTCTGCCCACCGGTCTTATCTGCATGTCCATCAATCACGACTTCGATGTTATGGGATTTCACTTTTGAAAGATAATCACTCAATTTGTACAGCCATGCCCGGCTTTCATAAGAGACATCATCTGAGCCGGCTTCAAATGGAACACCTCGTTTTACTCTGACAATGGAAAAGTTGCCCGGAAGAATATCATACTCAATTCGCTGTCCTTTAAGAAAACGGGTAAGAGAATCGAGTGTCTTTTCATGATTCTGAGTTGCAGAAACGGAGGAGCGATGTGTGCTTGCTTTATTTGTGGTTGTTTCAGATGGACTGACATATTGCATTTTGGGGGCTTCTCCCCAGTCCGGATACTTAACATCCATTCGGTCTTTCGGTGCAGTATCCAACAAATTTTGGTTGAAATAGCGATCTTTCACCATATCCATCGTTCCGCACCCGGACAGTGTTAACATTAAAACATAGACAAAATATTTCATATCGATATCTCAGCACACAAGCATATTAATATTATCGGCAACTTTTGGATTTCTTTACTAAATTTTATAGACTAACAACCCGGCAGGCATCAAATTAATTTCCATCAGATACCTTTATGATTTGCCAGATAATATAAATACCCAATCAGGATACAAATATGGATAAAAATTATTTAGTTTCACTCATTCTTTTCGTCATCGCAGCACTCTTTCTCATGAGAAACATTCGTGCATCTAAACAGGCAAAGGAACATATTTTAGAAGGTGAAGCATTCCTGAAGGAAAATGGTCAGCGTGAAGGCGTGATAACCACCTCTTCGGGGTTGCAATATGAAATTTTAGAAGAAGGGAACGGGACCGGACACCCAACATTAAACAGTCAGGTAAAAGTCCATTACCACGGCACATTATTGAATGGAAAAGTCTTTAACAGCTCAGTAGAAAGCAAACAAGCAATAACTTTCCGGCTCAAACAAGTCATTAAAGGTTGGCAGGAAGGCGTCCAGACAATGGTCGTCGGACAGAAGACGCGCTTCTATATTCCTTATAATCTTGCATACGGCAAACGCCGGACAGGAATGATTCCTCCAGGCTCCCTTCTGATATTTGAAATCTCACTGTTAGAAATCAAATAGGGAAATACTCTAACCCGGCAGAGGTCACCATAATACAATCCATACCTCCAGAGTGCGCCGCCTGTTTACCCAGTTCAGTATCTTCAAATACAACGCACTCTGCAGGTCTTAACTGCATCAATTCGCAAGCTTTTAGAAATGTTTCAGGATGTGGCTTATGATTAGTTACATCACTGGCAGTGACTAACGCATCGAGTCCATCCAATAAAGCATTCTTTTCCAGCAGTTTAACTGCATTCTCCCGTTTGCTACCGGTTCCAACGGCTATCTTCTTACTCGCTTTATAACGTTCAAGAATGTCACATGTGGCCTCAATTCTGGCATTCTCATAACCTAATTCGAGAAAGGTTTTCTGCTTATATTCAGACACAAGCTTTGAATTTAACGACAAACCATACAGTAAATTAATATCATCAACAATTTTTCTGCTGGGTTTGCCCCCTCTGGAATAAAACCACTCAGAATCAAACGGGAAATGAAAAAAATGAGCAGTACAACGCCATGATTCAATATGCGTAGGCATAGAATCGATCAACGTACCATCCATATCAAAAATCAGGCCCTTATAAGGGGTAAGATTGATGGTCATTAAGAACCTTAAATATCGTCGTTTTATTTACAAAAATAAAAAAGAAAAAGTGTTAAACATTAACAGCACTCAGAATATCTTTAGGGCTATTCCAGGTATATACCCATTCATTAATGTCAATACCGCAAGGTGAATGCCATGTTCTGTCCGATTGGTGCATACCACCTAAGTCATCGTAGAATTCAATTGCCTGCTTATTTTTCGCCAATACTTCAATATAGACGCCGCTGTCAGCGAAATAGTGCTCAATCCATTTCACCATTTCTTTAATCAGCAGCCTTCCAAGTCCCTGTCCCTGATAAGCTTTAGCAACATGTAAGGACTCGATAATTGAACCTTTCTCAAAGTCATGATTTCCAAAAGCACAAATAAAGCCACACATTTCCCCGCCTTCTTCAAGGATCAAAACATGTTGGTTCATCGGTGGGTTAATCAGACGGGTTTGCCAGATTAGCATTCTTTCTTCCAGAACTTCGTCCTTCAGATACAACGGATTCATGACACCCTTATAATTCTCTTGCCAGCTGATAGCATGTAATTCTGCTATTCTCTTATAATCATTATATTCCGCTACTTTGATTTCCATTATACAGCCCTTCTAACTTCCTGTTAGTCTATTAATCCAATATTATACCATGCATTAAGGTGCCTCATAGAATAACATTTCAATTACATTTTCTTCAAATTTATTTGATAATTGCTACTAAAATTAACTATTCAGCACACAAATAATGTCGGAAAGCGAACAAAATGATCGTATAAAAGTCTCAAATTAAGAAAGAATAAAATAAAGACTGCCACTCTCACTGGTTATCACTTAACGCAGGTTCAGAACTGCAAAAAGCCTACCAGAAAGCAGGCATCAGAATGGGAAGCGATCTTTCAGATTCAATTATGATATATCGTATAAAGCGAATTATGCTCCCGGAGTGGTAACCCAGGCAGTTAATTCACGACGTTCAAGATTATAGCCGGTATCAAGATTCCAATTACAAAACATCTGATCATCGCCACCATCAAAAACAGCATACCAAAGCTTAATCAGATAATAACGGATAAAACTTACTGCCCGGTCAAACACATCATCGTATGCCATTTTACCCAATGGCGTATCCAAGCTGTTGATGTATGAATAATCCAGTTCATTCTCTCCCGGATAAATTAATCCCTGGCTTATTCCAATATGACGAGACAAGGGAAACAGATCATGGCTTTCTTTCGGAATATTAACAATCGATAAATAACTGGCATGCCATTGATTGATCTTAGGTAAACAGGCGTTAGCATAACCAGAATATACTTCCGTTAAAGCAATAGACCAGAGACTCCGGATGGTATCATCCAGTAAGTCACAAACTCGTTGGTCAGAACATAAACTAATATTTTTTTTCAGTCTTTCAGATAGCTCCGCCTGATCTAAACCAAGCCTTGACCAAATATATGTATCCTGGTTCATTTCGCATATTCGGTGCTCTTGCTTATTTTCTTTATATGGGCCAACCCGCCTTTCAACCACAGGATGTACTGTAATATCCATTATCACATGTGAAACAAAGCCAACCAGCCAGGCGAATCCTTTCTCTTTCTGAGAATCAGGTAGCATTTTTACCCTGAAAATCAAAGATCGAACCAACACTCCTACCCGTTCTGAATGCATTAAGTCAGCCCAATTCCTTTGATCCATACCTATGGATAAATAGGGATAATCTGGGCTTATTGAACCTAACTCAGCAAAGGGCAAATTAGAGACAAGATTCCGTTTGGCATGGGTTGGAAGCTCTGATAAATCATCCAGAAAATCAGACGATAGGGCTAAATTAATCGCTGTAATATGAGCAAAAGCACCAGGCATAACGTTCTCTTAAAAATACATAGGGTATTTGTTATTAATAATTATTACCGATGGTATGTAAATTATCCATTCATAGAAAGAGTACAATGAATGAATCAGCATTCAGTCTCATATTAGCTACAAAACTAGAATCTCTACGACACTGAAAGAATGGATTAGCGAAAGGAGGGAGTAATGAAAATAAGAATAGAAGGCAATAAAGAAAGTAATAGAAAGAAAAAAAGGAGAGCTAATGCTCTCCTTTTAAAAATTATTCATAAGTGTGCTATTAAAGCGCTGCTTTTGCTTTTTCAACAAGAACAGTGAATGCTGCTTTATCAAATACAGCGATATCAGCAAGGATCTTACGATCGATTTCGATTGATGCTTTCTTAAGACCATTAATGAAACGACTGTAAGACATACCATTCTGACGAGATGCGGCGTTGATACGTGCAATCCAAAGTTGACGGAATTGACGTTTCTTCGCACGACGGTCACGGTATGCATATTGACCGGCTTTAGTTACAGCCTGGAACGCTACACGATAAACACGAGAACGTGCTCCGTAGTAACCTTTAGCTTGCTTTAGAACTTTCTTATGACGTGCACGAGCTTGTACACCACGTTTTACGCGAGGCATTATGCTTCTCCTAAACTAAACAAATTAAAAACTAAAAAGAATTATGCGTATGGCAACATACGTGCAACACCAGCTAATTCACATTTTGGAAGTAGCGAGTTTGGACGTAGCTGACGCTTGTTCTTAGTAGTACGCTTAGTCAGGATGTGACGTTTAGTCGCGTGCTTAACTTTAATACCACCAGCAGTTTTTTTGAAACGCTTAGCAGCACCTTTATTGTTTTTCATCTTAGGCATGATGAATAACTCCGCATTGTTATCAATGTTAAAATTAATGTAATTAGGGCGAATAAAACCCTACCGCATAAACGGCAGGGCTGTATTACTTGCAAGCCGTTAATTACTTCTTCTTAGGGGCAAGTACCATGATCATCTGACGCCCTTCAATACGATTAGGGAAAGACTCAACAACTGCTAACTCAGCAGTGTCCTCTTTCAAACGATTGAGAACATCAACACCGATGTCTTGGTGTGCCATTTCTCGGCCACGAAAGCGAATAGTAACTTTCACTTTGTTGCCTTCTTCAAGGAAACGAGTCAGGTTGCGTAGTTTTACCTGATAGTCTCCGATATCAGTTCCAGGTCGGAATTTAACTTCCTTAATCTGGACCTGTTTTTGCTTTTTCTTCTGCTCTTTTGCAGCTTTACTCTTTTCAAAGAGGAATTTACCGTAGTCCATCACTCGACAGACTGGTGGTTCAGCGTTTGGGCTGATCTCTACTAAGTCCATTCCAGCTTCTTCTGCAATGTTTAGTGCCTCGTTAAAAGAGACAATCCGAGAATCTTCGCCTTCTGCGCCACTTAAACGAACTTCACGTACACCGCGAATTTCTGCATTGATGCGGTGCGGGTTTTGTTTGGCCGGTACTTGGCCGCGTCTTCCACCTTTAATAGTTTATTCCTCCAAATTGAGCTTACGGTCAGACACTTCGGTTTGGATATGTGAAATAAAATCATCCAATTTAAATTTACCGAGGTCTTTCCCTTTACGTGTACGCACTGCAATCTCGCCTGCTTCCATTTCCTGATCACCACAGACCAGCATGTACGGAACACGTTTCAAAGTATGTTCGCGGATTTTAAAGCCAATTTTCTCATTTCTCAAGTCCGCTTTTGCACGAATTCCACATTTTTGCAGTTTTTGCGCAACTTCTTGAGCATAATCAGCCTGTTTATCGGTAATATTGAGGATTACAGCTTGTTCCGGAGCCAGCCAGGTAGGGAAGAAGCCAGCATAGTCTTCGATAAGAATACCAATAAAACGTTCCAGAGAACCCAATATTGCACGGTGAATCATTACCGGCACCAAACGTTCGTTGTTTTCACCAACGTACGTTGCACCCAAACGATTCGGTAAGTTAAAGTCTAGCTGAACAGTACCACATTGCCATGCACGGTCTAAGCAATCATATAAAGTAAACTCAATCTTAGGTCCATAAAACGCCCCTTCCCCTTCCTGAATCTCATAAGAAATATCCATGGATTCAAGAGAAATCTTCAGTGCTTCTTCTGACTTATCCCAGATTTCGTCGCTGCCAACACGCATTTCAGGACGGGTAGACAGTTTTACTTCAATGTTATCAAACCCAAAAGTGTTGTATGTGTCATACACCATCTTGATACAGGATGTGACTTCTTGCTGGATCTGATCTTCTGTACAGAAGATATGCGCATCATCCTGAGTAAATCCACGAACACGCATAATGCCATGTAAAGAACCAGATGGCTCGTTACGGTGACAAGAGCCAAACTCAGCCATACGCAGTGGTAAATCACGATAGGATTTCAGCCCCTGGTTAAAAATCTGAACGTGACCCGGACAGTTCATTGGTTTAATGGCATAATCGCGGTTTTCTGAACTGGTCGTAAACATCGCATCTGCGTATTTATCCCAGTGACCGGAGCGTTCCCACAAGACACGGTCCATCATCAGGGGACCTTTCACTTCCTGATAATCGTATTCAGTTAATTTATCCCGGATAAACATTTCCAGATTGCGGAAGATGGTCCAGCCATTATGATGCCAGAAAACCATCCCCGGCGCTTCCTGTTGCATGTGGAACAAGTCTAACTGTTTACCAATTTTACGATGGTCACGTTTTGCAGCTTCTTCTAAACGGGTCAGGTGCGCTTTCAGAGCTTTCTTATCATGAAACGCTGTACCATAGATACGCTGCAACATTTTATTATCACTATTACCACGCCAGTAAGCACCCGCAACATTTAACAATTTAAAATGTTGGCAGAAACCCATATTTGGAACGTGAGGACCGCGACACATATCAATGTATTCAAGATGGTGGTAAAGGCCCGGATGGTCATCTTTAGAGACGTTTTCATCCAGAATTTCCATCTTATAAGTTTCGCCACGGGATTCAAAGGTATCACGCGCTTCCTGCCAGCTTACTTTTTCCTTGATAACCTGATATTTCGTTTTCGCCAGCTCTTTCATACGAGCTTCAATTTTTTCCAGGTCATCTTGAGAAAGAGGGTGATCGATATCGATGTCGTAGTAAAAACCACTATCAATAGTCGGACCAATCGCCATTTTCGCTTCAGGATAAAGCTGTTTCAGGGCATGACCAAGCAAATGAGCACAAGAGTGACGTACGATCTCTAATCCATCCACTTCGTCTTTGCTGGTAATAATTTCCAGAGAAGCATCATTTTCAATCAAATCACATGCATCAACACGTTGACCATCAACACGGCCAGCGATCGTCGCTTTTGCTAAACCAGGGCCAATGGACTGGGCCACTTCTAATACAGAAACAGAGTTATCAAATTGACGTTGGCTACCGTCAGGAAGAGTAATAATAGGCATGATATATCCTTTACAGTGGTGTTGCATACCAGGCAACACATGATTTTTTTAATTTTTCTCTAAGTTTCAAAAACTTAAAGTTATTAAATTCATTCATCCAGCCAATTTGGTACAAAATTTGGTACAAATACGGATGCATGCAAATTAAGTCCATTGTAATTAACTGAATACTTACCCTAAATTGCAGGGTTCGCGCATTGTACCCGACAAATTTACATTCGACTACCTGAAATATGTGTTTGTACCAAATAAAAAATTGACACATTTTTCTAAGCTGATACGAACCAGAGAAAAATATGATACTAAAATGAATTTTCTCCTTTGGCATACTATGCATAAGACGAAATTATAAAATTATCAACATAAAACGTAAAACGATGTCAACAAGTACGTTACTTTATGAATAACATGTCTCTCGTTCCTAGCGATAATAATGGTTTGATAGAAGTGTATCGTAATGAAGCTCAGTTAATTAGATTGAATGGAATGCCTCATGAATCAAAAATATTAATTACTATCTCGGTAAAAACTTCAGAATCAATATTTCCTTCCTTTATTTTTAAAAAATTTTCAAATTCTATTTGTTTTCTTTTAGTAGGGAATGATTTTGTTTCGGTCCAATGAGAAAATTCATTTTCTGAAGCATCTTTACATTCATAAACCTTTACATCACATAATAATACGTTGTGTGATTTATATATTTTACCATCCAATAATTCAAAATTATCTCCTTTTATAAATTTGACATCGCTTCGATTTGGAAAAATTCTTATCTCAGAATTCACTTCATTTTTTGCTAAGTAATATTTTTCAAAAAACTTGTATATAGTTTGAACTTCAAATGAAGCAAATGTTGGCCAATATGATGAAAAAGAATGTATTATAGATTTAAATTTATCTTTGCTATATTTGTCTAAAATCATATCTGCATCCCACTTACAAATATAAGAATAGCTACATTTTGAAGCACACCAGTTATAGTAATAAGATAATGAGTGAATAGATTTCTCTTCTGTACTATTATGTTCACTTCCACACTTGGACACTTGTACATTATACGAATATACAGATATTCTTGGGTGGTGTTCACTATACTCTTTCACCAATTTTAATGTATTATCATCGCTGCCATTATCTATAAATATAATCTCATCAAAAACATCTTCTATAGATATTAAACAATCAATGATTTTCTTCTCTTCATTTTTTGCTCTAATCATACATGAAACACCTTCCTGTCTATGAATACGTTCTCTTCTGAAATTATACTCAGTTCTTGCTTCAAGGTTTTCATACAAAGTGGAAAATATGGGACCCAAAACCCTAACAGGAAGTTCTATTAATGAATTAATTTTTGAAAAAACTGTCATAATTAGCTGACTCTCCTATACATAAAGTGAATAGACACCGACTCAGTAGACACTAGAGTTTGTATGCGTTCAAATTAGCCTTTTCTCATATTGATTTTCATACTCTACAGGTGATAAAAGATTATTGAAACCATGCCTGCGTTTACGTTGTAACACACTCCAATCTCTTCGAAAAGATTAATACAAGTTGCTTCATAAATCCGTTTTCCTTTTGTCCGTTGACGATAGAAAGTGAATACGGAGGCAGGAATTGCCTTCTTTTCTTTCTAATGATTATTTAACATCTGGACTACGGTATCATTCACTTATTTAATAACTACCACCAAACTCTCATTTTTTATGGCACAAGCTACTTTCTGATCGTTTACCCATATGAAACTTTTGAAAATACTTTCGTAATTTTATAAACACCATGACTCAATTCAGGTGAGAGATTAATCACATAAACGTCTTCATTAAACAGATAAAGTTCACCTCAGAATAAATGTTACTGTGTTTATTCTCGATAAAATTCATTGTGAATTGTTGTTAGGTTTATCAATTAACAGGAGTTTTATCCTTTAACCTACTTTGACATAGTTTATAGTCGAACCACAAAAGAACCTCTCAACTTTTTGGACGTTCGACACCTTAACTGAGCCCCACCAGTTTTTGGCTGGGGCTATTTTTTTACCTGAAAGATAAAAAAACCCGCGTATCGAAATACACGGGTTTTAACATCATTTAAGCAGAAACGGGATTTTTATGTCGCTTATGCTTCTGAACTTCGGTGTGAACGTCCTCCATGGCCCCGCTCTCCACGGTATGCACCACGGTTATCGCCACCACGGTTCCGGTCAAAACGACGTTCACCACGACGATTACCATTATCACCACGGAAATTACGACCACCATCACGATGTCCACGTCCATCACGACGGCCACCATCTCTGCGGCCTCTTGACTCGCGGAAATCATCAAAATCACAAACCACGGCACCAACTTCTTTCTGGCGAATACGCAATTTACGAAGCTTACGTGTTACGTCACTGGACATGGATTTTGGAAGCTGAACGAATGTATGCTCAGGCGCAAGTTTAATGGCACCAATTGAACCTTTAGTCAGACCCAGTTCATTAGCAAGTGCACCAACGATATCTTTAACCTGAACACCTTGCTCACGACCAACCTGCAACTGGTAAGTTTCCCAGTCCTGATGTTGACGGTTACCATCGCGGCGACCACCATTTTCACGGCGTTCACGACGACGCTGTTTATCACGTTCAAGCTCTGCAATCATCGGATCTTCGCCAACATAAAACAGCGGGCGTTTACCTTGCTGGCGTTTCAACAAAATAGCAGCCAGAGTAGTCGCATCGATTTCCAAAGAAGTCTGCAGTTTTTCAACCAGCTCAGAGAACTTCTCCAGTGCTTTATGTTCTTTCTCTGCTTCCAGTTCCTGACCTAATTTAATCAGTCGGGCTTCTGCCACTTTATCACGGACGGGAAGCTTAATTTCTTCCATAGAAGAGCGGGTAACGCGCTCGATAGTACGGAGCATACGAAGCTGATTCGTTCTTACCAACAGAATCGCCTTACCTTTACGTCCTGCACGGCCTGTACGTCCAATCCGGTGAATATAAGATTCAACATCGAAAGGGATATCGTAGTTAAACACGTGAGTAATACGAGGAACATCCAGACCACGGGCAACAACGTCGGTTGCAACCAACACATCAATATGACCATCTTTAATATGATCAACTGTTCTTTCACGTAAAGACTGAGGAATATCGCCGTGAAGAGCAGAAGCTTTAAATCCTCTCGCACTTAACCAGTCGGCAAGACGTTCTGTATCCTGACGAGTACGGACAAAAACAATCGAAGCATCGGTTTCTTCTGTTTCAAGAAGACGCATCATTGCTTCGTCTTTTTCAACACCTTTCACAACCCAGAACTGCTGTTCTACTTTTTCAACAGTCTGGTTAGAACCGGCTACATCAATCCGGGCAGGATCACGCAGATATTTATCCACGATGTTTTTTACCATTGGAGGCATGGTTGCTGAGAAAAGAACACGCTGGGCGGTTTCAGGAGCCTGTTCCATGATCCAGGTTACGTCATCAACAAAGCCCATTTTTAGCATTTCATCCGCTTCATCCAGAACGAACGTGTGACATTCATCCAACTGAAGACGATCACGGGTGATCAAATCTTTAACACGACCAGGCGTTCCGACAACAATGTGAGCACCGGATTTCAGTGCGCGCATCTGATCGACAATAGAAGCTCCACCGTAGATTTCCAACACTTTCAGACCATAGATGTTCTGACCAAGTGTTTTTATTTCCGCTGCGACCTGAATGGCCAACTCACGGGTCGGTGCCATAACAATAGCCTGAGGCTTATGCTGTTTGAGATTAAGTTTATTAAGTAATGGTAAGGAGAACGCCGCTGTTTTACCTGTACCTGTCTGGGCTTTACCCAACGCGTCACGTCCGTCAAGCAAATAAGGGATAGCTGCGGCCTGTATTGGCGTTGGAGAGACAAATCCCATTTCGTCCAGAGAAGAAAGAATAGCGTCATTAAGCTCTAATTCATCGAATTGAGTTACATTTTCTTGCATGGGGGTTTCCATTTTAGAGTTGTTTAACGATGGCCCCACGCGCTTTACCACTTCCAATCTAATTCTTACAGCTTCCTTTCTGATGCAGATATCTTTTAGACATCTTTCAAACGCACCAAAGCGACCAGGGACTTAACAAAGGTGGCGGATTATTCCCTAAATAGACAAGAAAAGCCAGAGAAAATTGAATTTCATCACAAATTTATTGTAACTGTAATTGGTAAGACATCAATTTATTCAATGAAATACCTCCTATTTTTGATCCTCATACGCAATAAGTTTTATAATTATCAACAAAAAATTTGACATTATCCTTAAAATCATCGCTAACCTTTTTGTTAACCTGATTACCGGAACTGTTGGTGCTGTCACTCTAAAATCTTATCAGGCTTTCCTTTCATGAAAAGCTTATCACCAAGACTCTTCCTTATATTCAGGAGGTAAATAATGCGTTGTTTTTTATCATCAATTTCATTAGCTAATCTACTCAAAAACTCTTTTATCCGAAATGATAATCAAAAAGGTGGAGAATGCATGCAGCTCTACTTTGACCTTTGCTCAAAATGCGGACTGCACAAACAATATTCACCTAATGATTACGGCTGGTACTGGATTTATGTTGGTGATTCTGAATACATACAGCAGGCGCCCGAAAAAAGATTCATCCGTGGAAAACAAGAACTCACAAAAGAAAGTCTTATGAAATTACAAACCATCACCAACTGACTTCTCAGAAAACGGGAACATCTTCTATAAGTATCTCTAACGATAAAAAACCGGCTCAGTAATTCCCACGGGATGAAGAATATACTTTCCTGATTTTACCTTGTACAATGCGATCTAATACCCGTTTTACTGAGACATTTCCTCAAAAACTATTCCCATAATGACTCCTTTTACACTTATGTTACGGGGATGGGTTTTAAGGATTTAGTTTGGAATCAACAGTTCCCATAAAAATCATAGGTTTGTAAATTTACAATGTTCCAAGATAACCCTTTACTTGCTCAGCTCAAGCAACAGATTCAGGAAAATCTTCCGAAAAAAGAAGGTTTTATTAAAGCTACCGACAGAGGTTTTGGCTTCTTAGAAGTAGACAATAAAACCAGTTTTTTCATCCCACCTCCGTATATGAAGAAATGCATGCACGGTGATAAAGTCATGGCAATCATCCGTACCGAAAAAGAAAGGGAAGTTGCTGAGCCAGAACAGCTGTTAGAGCCTTCATTAACCCGTTTTATTGGCCGGGTTGTTATGAATAAAGGGAAAATAAGCATTGCACCAGACCATCCGCAATTAAAAAAACAACCTATTAAAGCCCGAGCCAGAAAGGGACTGGATGAAAAATCACTTAAAGAAGGTGACTGGGTTGTAGCAAACTTAACCCGTCATCCACTAAAAGGTGACAACACTTTTTTCTCAGAAATCACTCAGAAAATCACTGATGCCGATGACAAAATTGCGCCATGGTGGGTCACTTTGGCACAAAATGACCTTCCAAACAAAGAGCCGGAAGGCATTGAAAACTGGGAGCAGAAAGACGATCCGGACCTGAACCGGATTGACATGACGGATACTCCATTTGTTACTATTGATGGTGACTCCACCAAAGATATGGACGATGCACTGTATGCTCATAAAAACGAAACCGGGGATTTTGAACTGATCATAGCGATCGCAGACCCGACAGCTTACATCACACCGGATGATAAAATGGATAAAGTAGCTCGTGAACGGGGTTACACTATCTATCTTCCCGGCCGTAACATTCCGATGTTACCCCGTGATTTAGCCGACGATCTGTGTTCACTGATTGAAGGTGAAGTCCGCCCAGCTCTGTGTTGTCAGGTAACAGTCAGTAAAGATGGCGTGATTAATGATGATATCCGGTTCTTTGCTGCTAATATCAAATCTCACGGACGTCTGGTATACGATCAGGTTTCTGACTTTATTGAAAACGGTAACTGTGACAGTTGGACACCAAACGACACTATTTCGGCTGTTGTTAATGATTTACAAGCCTTTGCCGCCTCCCGGGCTAAATGGCGTGAAGAAAATGCCGTGGTGTTCCCGGATCGCCCGGATTACCGGTTTGAGTTGAGTGAAGATAATGACGTGGTTGCCATTCATGCTGATATGCGCCGGAGCGCCAATCGGTTAGTTGAAGAAGCCATGATAACGGCAAACATCTGTGCTGGTAAAACGCTGAAAAAAGCATTTGGTACTGGAGTTTTCAATACTCATGCCGGTTTTAAAACCGATAAAATTGCCGATGTTCTGGAGTTAATAACCGAACATGGAATGACATCGCAGACTGCTGAAACACTTGCAACAGTTGAAGGTTTCTCAGCGCTACGTCGCTGGCTTTCTGCACAGGATACCACTTATCTTGATAACCGGATTCGTAAGTTCCAAAGCTACAGTGAAACCGGAAACCAACCTCTTCCCCATTTTGCGATGGGTCTTGAAGAATATGCTACCTGGACATCGCCTATTCGTAAATATGGGGATATGATTAACCATAGAATGCTGAAAGCACACATATTAAGTAAAGAACCGGTGCAGGTTCCTGATGATCTGGTTGGCGAAGAACTGGCTGTTCACCGTAAACACCATAAGATTGCAGAGCGTACAGTCGGTGATTGGTTATATGCACGAACTTTAGCAAATGAACCAGAGAAAGGGACAACCTATACGGCAGAAATTTTTGATATTAACCGTGCTGGTATGCGGGTCAGACTTCTGGAAAACGGAGCCTGTGCATTTATTCCTGGTCCGCTTATCGTCGATAACAAAGCCCGTATTGACTGCAACGCCGACGCTGGTACGATATCTATCGATAAAGAAGTCGTCTACAAATTAGGTGACTCTCTGGAAATCGTACTCACAGAAGTTAATCAGGAAAACAGAAACATCGTTGCAAAACCAACTCAGGTTTTCGCAGAACCACCAAAAGAAGCAGAAGAAACTTCCGCAGAAAACTCATAGTAATAAGAAATGAGTATGATATAAAAAGGGAGCAATTGCTCCCTTTTTATAACGAAAATACAAGTCAGAAAAATAACCTGATTATTACCTATTCCAAAACATTGATTTTGGATCTTTCTCTATTTCTCTGATTATTGCAGTCAAATCATCACTTTGAGACAAAAAAGGATATGGAATCCATTCTCCCTCTTTCTCATGTGGAACATTCAGACACCACGATTTCAGGGGCTCATCCCAGATGATCCGAGCCACCAAAGTAGAATAATCAGAATGACTGGAATCTAATTTATAATGATGCTTTATAAACTGAACACCGTTTTTAACTGGCTCATAACAACACTTTCCAATACCGACAGGCAATCCTTTATTCCTGTTCTGGCATAACAGCTCAGCCCTATGCTCAATTTGGCGTTGCATCAAATTAATGACGGTCATTCGAACCTCAATTAACTAAGATATTAAAAAGACTGTATCTCCACCTTCGGGAAAAAACAATCTTTTGATTCTTTCAAAATTAATCTGAGTATAAGGCATATAACGGATTAATCTCAATACAAAATATGAAATGTCTCTCATAATAATTGATGTTAAATGATTTTTATATCTGTAAAGATTTCACAAAAATGTCATCAAAATCTCATAAACTGCGACTTCCCTTAATTATATGGAGCGAATGATGATTCGTGCAGCCCTTACCCTTTTATTTGGGTCCCAACTGCTCTTTACCTTAATGTCCGCCCCTGCTCAAGCTCAGGATGAAATTATAGTCTCTGGTTCTACGTCCGTTGCCCGGATAATGGATGTTATTGCCGAGGAGTATAACAATACGCACCCAAACACCTACATAGCCGTGCAAGGTGTCGGCTCTACCGCCGGCATTACTCTGCTGAGAAAGGGAATTTCCGATATTGCCATGAGCTCCCGTTATCTTACTGAAGAAGAGCTGTCTGATGACTTAAAAATTGACCTGCTTGCCTATGATGGAATCGCAGTTGTCGTCAACCGTTCTAACCCGGTTGTCAACCTGACCCGTGAGCAGCTATTTAATATCTATAAAGGAAAAATCAGGAACTGGAAAGAGCTTGGTGGAAAAGATCAGAAAATTGCAGTGGTCACACGCGAAGCATCGTCCGGTACCCGGTTCAGCTTTGAAAGCCTGTTAGGGCTGACCAAAGTTGTCAATGATCATTTGGTTTCCGATATCAGTCCGAATATCCTGGTGGTAAACAGCAACAGTATGGTAAAAACATTAGTCAACCATAACCCGCAAGCCATTGGCTTCATTTCGACTGGCTCGGTAGATTTGTCCATTAAACCGGTGACATTTGACGGCACAGAAGCGAGCGTTGAAAATATAGCCAACGGTAAATACCAGTTATCCCGCCCTTTTCTGACACTTTACTATAAGCATAAAATTAATAAGAGCGAAAAATCGTTTATTCAATTTTTGACATCGGAAAGAGTTAGACAACTGGTTACCGAATACGGTTATATACCACGGATTGAACAATAAAGACCTTAATAAAAATCAGTTGAAATAAGGGAAGTCAACACTTCCCTTCTCCTTTTTACAGTCCCTTCCTATGGTCCACCAGAACCGGGCAATCAATGGTACTGATGAGCACTGACAGGCATAACATTCTGAAATAATTTAAATTATTCATAAAAATTTCATTGCATCTGCCGTTAGCTTACTGTTAATTTTAAGTAAAAATAATTCTAATGGAATGTAAGTATATGACACGGATCTCGTTTAAATTAAAACTATTATTGATGTCTGCACTAATGATAGTGGTCACTATCGTCACAGCTTTTTTTGCTTCCCGGTACGTTATAAGTGATTATATTGCATCGACAGACAGGCAATACATCCAAACTCAGATGAACTCGGTTAAATCGTTAGTCATCAAGTCTATCGACTCAGATATCCGGCTGGCAAACTCATCAAACTTTGGCCTTACTGATGTCAAAAAGACCATCCAAAAAACCGGTTTCTACGATGTCTATAAAGTAGCTTTCGGAATGTTAATCAATAAAACTGGAGCAGTTAATGATACCAAACTGACTGCCCCATATTTAGCCCTTGCCAAAAAAGCGCAGAAAAAAACATTGATCAGTGATGTTTTCATCAAAAATAAAAAACCTATGGTCACAATCACTGTCGGTCAGGATAAAGGCAATGCCAATATTTTCTTTGTCAATCTGGCGTCAATGCAAACCTTACTTCAGGAAATGACTGTTGATGGCTCTGCATGGAAACTGACTGACTCTGCCGGTCACGTTATTTTTTCGAACAGACCAGATAAAAAAGATTTAATACCCACATCTATGGACATTAACGTCGGCAAAAAAAACTGGAAGCTGACTGGTTACATCGATCCACAGGTCATTGCCCGGAATACTCAGGAACTCAACCACAGAATTACTCTCTTCCTGCTTATTCTTACGGTTATCATTCTGCCACTGTCACTTGTTACGATAAACCGCCTGTTCAGGCCGGTTGTTCTCCTGCGTTCCCTGATCAGCGAACTGTCGAAAGGCTCCGGAGATTTAACTCAAAGGCTGACCGTATCTTCAGAAGATGAATTAGGGGATATGGCAAATGGAATCAATAAATTTATCGAACACCTGCAGCAACTTTTAATAAAAATTCAGTTATCGACAACAAACATCGCAACAGAAATTCAGGAGCTGGAATCACAAACATTGCAAAACAGCGACGCTCTGCTTTCGTTTAAAGAGCAGGTTAATTCATCGGTATCATCGATCATTGAAATGGCAAACTCGGCTAACACCGTATTTGCCGATGCCTCCAATACCGCACAACAAACAGAATTAACCAATCGTGAAGCAACCGGCTCGATTCAGGTTGTTGAAGAAGCATTACAAAGTGTACAAACCCTATCCGATTCAATCGAAGAAACATCCGATTCCGTTAGTCAAATGACGTCTTACGCCGATAATATTGAAAAAGTGCTGAATGAAATTACCGGTATTGCAGAACAGACCAATCTGCTGGCACTGAATGCAGCAATAGAAGCTGCCAGAGCAGGAGAACAAGGCCGGGGATTTGCCGTTGTAGCCGATGAGGTCAGAGCCCTTGCCTCCCGGACGCATAAAAGTACGGAAGAAATTGTAGAAATGCTGGGACAACTCAAAAGTGGCTCTCAACAGGTTGCCAGCCAAATGTCGGCTACAAAAGATCGCTGTTCGATAACATCGGGTACCACAACCCGTGTCGTTCAATCCCTTAATACCATGGTGGAATCCATCGAAATCATCAACAATCTGGTCGCTCAGATTGCCGATTCAGCCAATAACCAGAAAGAAATTGGAGAATCGGTAGAAGGCACAATGAATGACATTGCCGAGATGGTTGGTAAACTGAGTCAGAACACACAAAACACCTCGGAAAGTACTCAGCATCTTACCCATACCAACTCAGAACTTCTTAATATAGTCGGTCAGTTTAAGATTCGTTAGCCATAAAAAAGGGGGTGAATAAATCACCCCCTTTTTTATTCTGTCGGTTAAATCAAAAATGAAGTTGTATCACGGAAATAGCAACACATCCCGGCCTTCTTACACCATCAATTTCAACCCGAATCTCACGCTCTACTTCCAATCCTTTTCTGATTGGAGTCACTTTAGTCAGGATACTTTTCGCTCTGACTCTGTCTCCACTTTTAATCGGATACGGAAAACGAACCTGATTCAAACCAATATTAACAACCATTTTCGCTGTCGGAAAAAGTGAATTATCAGGATCAACACTATCCGTTAATTTGGGTAACAAAGCCAGCGTTAAGAAGCCATGAGCAACGGTTGTTTTAAATGGTGACTCTTTTGCCGCTCTGTCCGGGTCGATGTGTATCCACTGAGTATCTTCCGTTACCTGAGCAAACTGGTTTATACGGTCCTGACTAACATCCAGCCATTCACCGGTATGAATGACTTCTCCAACTTTTTCCTCAAGCTCATCGTATAATTCCTGAGCCGCAGGTTTAAGTTCCAGAGGTTCCTCAATGTGAATATCTTCATTTACCGCAGTCTGATAAAAATCTTTACTCCACGAAAATAGATGGAAGCTAGTTGTTCTCGTCAACAGGTCTTCCCAGTACTCACGCACTGCCGGAGACATTTTCTCAACAAGAGCAGCTTGATGCTTACTTATAATTTCGCCACGTTGTTTGAAAAGTTCAACGACTTTCATCTAGACCTCTTTCTTACACATAAGAAAAGTTATGCTTTTAATTTTGAAGCAGTTCACAACTTTGTGCAATCACTTTCGAGCGTACATACGTTAACTGAAAGTAGTATTTTTATTAAAAATCATATAGTTAAAAATAAAACACCATTTTCTATTCTTTTATAAAAATAGCTCAAATTAACTATAAAACCACAAAAACAAATCATATTTATAAAAATATTGTGAAAAATAATGCGTAATTTGAGCATAAATTCATCAATTAGTTCCGGTACGACAAATTCACCCTTTACAACGTAGGGATATATAAATACTATATCGGCCTCACGGAGAGATGGCTGAGTGGTTGAAAGCACCGGTCTTGAAAACCGGCATACGTTTGTAGCGTATCTAGGGTTCAAATCCCTATCTCTCCGCCACTTCCAATTAAAATAAGCCGTTAATTATCAACGGCTTTTTTATTTTCTCATTTACAGTAACATCACCTAAACCATAAAGGTGATACGTATGTATCCACGAAAATAGCCATCTGGTATAAATTACACGCACATCCTATACCAACTCCCTCCATCAGTTAGGGTTCCAGGTGAATTGTGTGACTTATCAAAAACGAATACTGTGGTTCAGACATAACAACAATCAAAATTTAACTCTCAAAACCTTTTATTAGTCTGCAAAATTCAATTAACTACAATTTGCTTATCTATTTTTCCATAACCTTTAAAATATATATGCGATATTATTTATATCCTGGCAGAGATGAGATACCGGATAAATAAGGATCATAATAATGCCTATCACTTATATTTCTTTGCTCTCAGCAGTGCCGAGGCATTCAGCATGGCATCTCTGGTCCTGACATCCAACACTTTCATGTTTTTGAAACGCTCGGGATCTTTAATTGCAACATCATGAGCCAGAATGGCAAATTTTGCTTTTTCGATGTCTTTCTCCGTAATCCGGTTAATAACCCCATTCGCTCCCTGTGTTTCAACCTTAATTTTAATGCCGAGCGTACCGGCTGCTTTTTCTAAGGATTTAGCAGCCAGAAAGGTATGCGCCACACCGGAAGGACAGGACGTCACCGCTAAAACATCCGCCTCGCCTTCTCCCTGAACGGAAGTGCACACCTGAGAATGACCGTGATAATAATCGTTTTCGGTCACCGTTTTCTTAAGGGCAATGACAATTAATGCCGTAGTAACTGACCCGGCGATTGTACCGATGATATAACCAATTTTACCTTCAACTACCGGCAGAACAATCCAGCCTCCCCATGGCGCATGGTTTATAACGTGAAACATAAAACCAACCACATTGCCCACAACACCACCGGCGACAATAGCCGGAAGTACCCGAACCGGATCACCTGATGCGAATGGTATTGCCCCTTCGCTAATGCCAATCATCCCCATAATACCCGCGGCTTTCCCTGCCTCCCGCTCATCACGTTTAAATTTGCCGGGGGCTAAAAACGTTGCCAGAGCCATACCCAGTGGTGGCGTACATATTGCGATACCAACACCTCCCATTAACCAGGGTTGTGTATTTATCTGAGTCTGAGCAAACAAGGTGGCAACTTTATTAATCGGCCCTCCCATATCAAACGCCGTCATCGCACCAAGAACCATACCAAGCAGAGCCCTGCCTGATCCCGCCATTCCGGTCAAAAGGTCGTTCATTCCTGTCATTGCACTGGCGATTGGCTCACCAATCACCCACATCACGACACCACAGGTGACAAAGGAACCAACGAGGGGATAAATAAAAATCGAACCAAGCGAACTCATATTGTCCGGCAACTGAATTTTTTTCAGTAGCCAAACAATAAAGCCGGCAAAAAAACCGACGACAATCGCTCCCAAAAATCCCGTATTGTAATGGGTGACGGCAATCCAGGAACCAATCATACCCGGCGCCAGGCCCGGCTTATCGGCGATCGAAAAAGCAATATAACCACCCAGTACCACAGTAAACAGGGTAAGGCCGGCAATCCCCATCTGCGCAATGTCAGCCAGAACTCCGTCTTGCGGGACACCACCATGACCAGAGAACATTACGGATAACGACAATAAGACACCACCGGCCACAATAAAGGGAATCATATGAGATGTACCATACAGCAAATGCTCTTTAATCCTCCCAAAACGCTGTGCCCAGGGACCTAACGGTTCGGAAGTAAACTCAGTAAGATTGGATTGAAATGTTTCCGGACCGGGTTGGACATCAGTAAGCATCTCAAGAGCGTCTTCTTTCGATTCTGCTAATTTCAGCTTTTCAACAAAACCATCTTCAATAATTTTGGTCGAAATTTGAGCCAGTACTTCAATATGATGGTGATCGTCCCCATTAGGCGAAGCAAGCATAAAAAACACATCTGACAGTTCGTCGTCTTCTGCGCCATAGTCAATACCTTTACGACTAATTCCAACCGCAACGGTTGGCTTAACAACCGCGCTACTTTTGGCGTGTGGAATAGCAATACCATCGTCAAACCCTGTGTTACCGATAGCTTCCCGTTTCCAGATATCCGCTAAAAACTGACTTTTGCTATTGAGTTTGCCAGCGGACTCAAGCATATCAACCAACTCAATCAGCACGCCATTTTTAGTTTGAGCTTTCAAGTCCAGACATATTGTTTCCAGACCAATCAGGTTTTTGATATCCATCACTGCTTTCCAATCTTTATGCTCGAATATATGCCCACATATGCTACCAACTTATTAAGTCTGAGTGCGTATGACCGGATCAAAAATACCCAAGATATCAGCTCTGTTCCTGAAATATCCTGACCCGGTAATTATTTGCGTATCAGACCTGAATAATATGATTTGAGTCTAGATTAACCAGAGCCCACCCTTTCATATATAGGACTAAAAGTGCATTGACTAGATTAATGTAACATGAAATTTAAACTGTGATAGAGCTCTTGCGTTTATGCGGCTTAAATCAATCCAATGCGTTGTGGCTGTGTTAATATCCTCAAAAACAAAATGGATAGAATATGAAGATAGTAGCAGTAACAGCATGCCCTACCGGGATTGCTCATACATACATGGCAGCAGATGCACTCGTAAAAGCTGCACCGAAACATAACGTACAGATTAAAGTAGAAACACAAGGCGCTATGGGAATTGAAAACCAGCTCACTCCTCATGATATTGCTCAGGCAGACAGAGTTCTGATCGTATCCGATATGGAGATTGAGCAACCAGCCCGATTCGAAGGTACCCGGAAAATACAGGTTTCAATTGAAGATGTTTTGCTCAATGTAGACAAAGTCTTTCTGGTACATTGCCGCGACTAAACCGACGAATGAACGAATATCAAATTACCTTCTTTGTTGACGATACCAATGCCAGCGCTTATGTAACCCAACCACTGAACCGCGTCGTCAAAAAATTCAAAAGTTCGTTATATATTATAAATATAACTCAAAACCGTATTGCCGAGCTAACCAGGTCTCTGGCAATTATGCAGGCGAAACTTCAGCACGGCGACCTATGCCAAATTACGGCAATTGGAGTCGATGCCGAGCTGGCCTGCTTCGTTATCAAAGACATCATTACTGAGCACTTCAGAGTAGTCGGTTCTCATATCAACTATGAGTTTTCCAGCCAGTTAGCAGAACGTTTACCACAAATCTGCCCACCATGTGAGATTAAATGGCATTATGCCAAAGCGTATACTGAGCTCACAAAGTTTGACTGTTTGAAGGGATTGGCTCAGCTAATTCACCCTAAAGATCCTGATGAACTGGTTCTTGCATTCATAAAACGGGAGGAGCGCTCCTCAACTTGCATCACCCCGGGAATCGCCCTTCCTCATGTCATGTTTTCCGGAGTTAACCATATTGTTGTTGCTGTTATCGTTAATGAAAAACCGGTTGACTGGGGATCGCAAATGGGAGAGGTTAATCTTGCAATAGCACTGGTGATGCCTGATCTGTCAACCAGAGATCAAATCATTGCAGCAACAAATTTAACCCGCAACTTACTTACCGGCCAACTGGCAGAACGCTTACTTTTAACCAAGAACAGCGTAGACTTACAGGCACTTCTAATGTACGCAATGTCGAGACTGATTGCCTGATGTTCAGGCTTATGGTTAGTTTGAACCACGATATTCTGTAGGCGTTCTACCTGTACGGTTCTTAAACACCCGGCAGAAATAATTCACATCTTTAAAACCGCACCGCACCGACACATCACTAAGCTTAAAATTGTATTTTTTTAACATAAACTTAGCCCGATCGACCCTTACCCAGGTAATATAATCGGCCAATGTCATATGCCCCTGCTGACGAAAAAGACGGGATAAATGGTTAGATGAAATACTGAATCTTGACGCAATACTATCCCGCGTAAGTGGACGGTGAAAATTTTCCTGAATATAAATGCAAATACCCTGATAAAGATCCTGAACACGGCTGTGCGATTCATGTCCGGAGGAAGAATACAACATCGTTTTGGTGTACTGTAGCAACGCCTGCAGCAACAGTTTATCGATAGGCTTTTTAGTATTTTCTCTGGCTAGTGAACTAAGTGCTTCTAAGATATTATCAATAGCGAACCCGGAACGGGTCTGGATGCTGTGTTTCTGGATATCGTAAAAATTGTCTTCACCTTTATGCTTGCTCACCAAACTTAATCCGAGCTGACGGCGTCCAAAAAGAATACTTAATACAGAACAATCCGCATCCCAGTCCGGCTTATTCCAGCAGTTAGGTGGAATAAATATCGCGTCGCCTTTCTTAGCAATAATATGCGTCACTTTTCTTTCATGACTTTCAATTTCGTTGATGTATTCCCCATCAAGAACTAATTCTAAACGAGGAAAATTGACTTGATAGCTAAATTCAGGCGGTATGTGAAAGTCCCCGGCAAACCAAATATTATGAAATGGTTCCTCTTTATTTAATACTGCAGAAATTAAATCATCAAAAATCATTCAATCACACTCTGTATATACCTATATAATGCTATTTACTATAGATATACACCGGGCTGAAATTTTATGCTATTGAGCAAAATCACACTTCCATTTTAAGGTTACAAAAATCCAGCTAACGCACCAATTTTCCAGATGCTCCATCTCTTAAACAAACACCAAATTCCGATAAAACACGTCAGAAAAGCACATTTCATTCACTAAGCAGATTATTTTTAACTTTGTCAAAGAGCATCGTTTCGATACCACCAGTAGACGATCTGAATCACACTACAACTAAGCCGATACAATCTTCCAGTAAATGCATTTTTTCTTCACTACAGACTCTCCCCGGCTAATTTCAAAATACCTATGAGATAAGAATTATATTTACAGGGGTCGACACTATGTCTGATTTAACCATATCCGAGGCACAAACATTCCAAACCCAAACAGCTCATCCGGTATTCTTTTGCATGCACAATGTGATTCAGAATTACCCCTGGGGTAGTCCTACAGCTGTTAACCAGCTGTTTGGTATTCAAAATCCAACGGGTGAACCTCAGGCCGAAATCTGGATGGGCACTCATCCTAACGGATGCTCAAAAGTGGTAATCAACGGTAAAGAAACTGAACTTTCTTCCCTTATTTCCGAAGATATTAATGCCTTTCTGAGTAAAAAAATAGCAACACGTTTCGGTGCATTACCCTACCTATTTAAAGTCCTTGCAGCTGAAAAAGCCCTTTCTGTTCAGGTTCACCCAAATAAACTGCAAGCAGAGCTGGGATTTGATTTGGAAGAAAAACAAGGTATCCCCCGCACGGCTGCCAATCGCAACTACAAAGATCCAAACCACAAACCAGAATTGGTATACGCACTAACCCAGTACCATGCAATGAATGGCTTTCGGCCTATCACCGAAATTATCAGCTTCTTCTCTGACCTTGCTATCCCTGAATTGCAAGAATTAGTAGACAATTTAATAGACAACCGGACACCGGGCGGTCTGGCAGCGTTCTTTTCTGGCATACTGTCACTTCGGGGCGAACAAAAAGAAATGGCACTCGCTACTCTACTGGCAATGGCCAAGATCTCGGACCAGCCTCTTTTAAATCTAATCCTTGAGCTGGAAAAACAATACCCTGCCGATATTGGCCTGTTCGCACCACTGATGCTAAACATAATCACTCTGCAACCCGGACAGGCAATGTTTCTGGATGCAGAGACACCTCATGCTTACCTGAAAGGTACGGCTCTTGAGATCATGGCAAACTCAGACAACGTTTTGCGCGCAGGCCTGACCCCAAAATACATTGATGTGGATGAACTGGTTTCATGTACTCACTTCGACGAGAAGCCATACGACAGTCTTTTACTGGCTCCTATCAAGATCAACGAAATGTTAGAGTATCCTACCCCGGTTGATGATTTTAAATTCTCCATCGTACCGCACTCAAATCAGCTGATAGTCAGTGTCCGGACGGCAGAAATTTTATTACCGCTGGATTCAGATTTGGTTTTAACTCACACGAATGGTGAAACTTGCAAAGTAGCCAAAGGACAGTCCGTTTTCATCCCTGCCTACGCAAAAAAGTACACGATGAATTGCAAAGGCCGGGTAGCCAGAGCGTATAACTAACAATCAATACTTCTGAACTAAAAATACAAACGATGCCGCTAAACCAGTAGTTCTGCTACTGGTTATTTTATGTCGGTTAATATCAGTTCATTTATTTAAAAATACTGATTAGAGACCTATGTCACAATTAAAAACTGATGATACAAAAGTATAGTTATTGTGTTTTTTTTACTATTTATGAAAGCTTTAATATTAATTAAATTTAACCATCACTTTTAATTATAACGAGTAAAAATATGATTACGGAATTAACAAATATCGATTTAATTAAAGATAACCTTCAGGCGAATAATAAAAATGAAGTTTTTGAAGAATTAGCTCAAATGTTATTTGATAACAATCGAATCAGCAACAAAGCAGAATTTTTAACCGACATCCGTGAACGTGAAATATTGAGTGTAACGTCAATGGATGGCATCGCTTATCCACATTCGAAAAGTAAAGCGGTAAAAATACCTGCAATTGCCGTAGGCGTTAAGCGGGAAGGCATCGAATACGGCGATGAAGAAGGCATCAAACCAACAGTATTTTTTATGATCGCTTCACCAGATAACGATGCTGATCATCACATTTATGCTCTTCAGGAATTATTCGGAAAATTTAGTGAGGAGTTTATTTCAGATATTCATAACTCAAAAGACAAACACCAAATATTAAATGTTTTAATTAATTCATAAGGTACAAAATTATGAGTACACTCACAGCTCAAAATACGAGTAACAGCGATTTAAAAAAACGCCTCAGCACAATGAAAGGCCACCTTTTATTTGGTACTTCTCACATGCTTCCATTTATTGTTGCAGGGGGAGTACTATTGGCTCTGGCTGTTATGGCATCGGGTAAAGGCGCCGTTCCCGCTCACGGTTTATTAGCAGATATCTCGGCTATCGGTATTAAGGGACTGGTGTTATTCCCCATTATTCTCGGTGGGTTCATCGGTTATTCCATTGCAGATAAACCCGCTCTGGCTCCGGCGATGATATCCTCTGGTATCATGGCAGATATGGGCGGCGGTTTCCTGGGTTGTATTGTTGCGGGTTTCATTGCTGGTGGCGTGGTATTTCAACTGAAAAAGACCCCGCTTTCTGCCAACATGACAGCGCTTGGAGCATACTTTATCTACCCTCTTGTCGGCACCATTATATCCGCAGGTATTGTTTTGTGGGGCATCGGCGAACCGGTCAAAATTTTCATGGCATCGATGAACGAGTTCCTTGCATCTATGGCAGGAGCCTCTAAAGTCGTACTTGGAACCATTCTTGGTGGCATGACCGCATTTGATATGGGTGGACCAATCAACAAAGTAGCAACGCTGTTCGCTCAAACTCAGGTAGATACTCAACCCTGGCTGATGGGCGGTGTTGGTATTGCAATCTGTACACCACCTCTGGGTATGGCTCTGGCAACCTTCTTATTCAAGAAAAAATTCACAAAACAAGAACAGGAAGCAGGAAAAGCAGCAGCCATCATGGGCTCTATTGGTATCTCAGAAGGTGCCATTCCATTTGCAGCGAACGATCCTGTACGAGTTCTTCCTTCCATTGTTGCAGGTGGTATCGTCGGATGCGTATTTGGTTTTCTGACTAACGTATTGCTCCATGCCCCATGGGGTGGTCTGATTACTGCTCCCGTATCAAGCAACATACCGATGTACGTTGTTGGTATCATACTTGGATCGCTCACAACAGCTCTAATCGTCGGCTTCTGGAAACCTGTAGTAGAAGAAGATAAGGAAGCAGAACTGACCAATGCGCCTCAGCCTACAGCCGCTCCGATAGCACCATTAGCAAGTGGAGATGGCGAATACGATATCGTTGCTGTTACCTGCTGTCCGTCTGGTGTTGCGCACACATTTATGGCAGCAAAAGCACTGGAAAAAGCAGGCGCCGCGGCCGGCATCCGGGTCAAAGTAGAAACACAGGGCCAAAATGGTATTCAGAACCGCATCAGCGATCAGGATGTAGCCAATGCGAGACTGGTTATTCTGGCTCACGATATTCAGGTCAAAGATGCTCAACGCTTTGCAAACTCAAACATTATTGAATGCTCAACCAAAGAGGCAATGCGTAATGCAGCAACGCTGATTGAAGCATAAACATCCGGCGCCGTTCAGAGCCCTCTACCAAAGGGGCTCTGAATCTACCTAAGTTTCAGTCATATCATAACAAGCCGGGCTTATTTTACATTCTGAAAAACAAACTGGTTTAACTCAAAAACACTTTTGATTATGTACACCTCTTTATGTCTGGCTTGTGCTTCTAATCCGGACATAAATTCGTCATTCCAGAATTTCGGACAGAGCTTTAAGGTCTTATAGCTTTGTAACGAACCTTTTAAAACAGAACATCCTTCAGGCCAGCCTTCCGGCTTTATAAAGAACCCTTTTAGCAGACGTTTCGTCACAAACCAATAACTCGTCAGATAAGGGAGATCGATATAAACTAATGTATCAGCTGCTGCCAGACGTCGATTAAATGACTCTAAAGATCCCATTCCATCAATGATCCAGCATTCAGAAGATAAAATGGCGTTGTGTGCTTCATCGTATATCTCATGTTCAACTAACTCACTGTTCTTCTTGTAAACAATAGAATCCAACTGATGTAGTTGTATACCAGTTGCTGCAGCTAACGCTTTACTGACAGTCGACTTTCCGCTGCCCGGCTTGCCAAAAACTGCAATTCTTTTCATGTAACCTCCTTCAGTTGAGATAATTCCCACGAAGCAGATACAAAAAACCCACCTCTATGGGGTGGGTTCGGCAAATACGTCACTCAGCACAAATCCCACCATTCCTAAGGAATGATGATAATTCGGGATTGATGGTGTTTTATATTCGTATTCATACCATCATCTTCATATGTTAAAAACAGATTGTCAACGACATACTGTCTAAAAATCACTCGGCGCAATCAGAATCATAGCTCTTACCCATCAACCAGGAAATCCATCGTCTTCTTGAATTGAGAACAAACTCTTCATCTGTCTTTATACCTTCAATAACCACCCCATCTGCATTGGTATCCTGCTCACGAGTGGAAAAATGCCAGTCTTCGCTGTTAATACGCTTCCCATGAATAAGCGCATCACTAAGAGATTTACTCATAACGAATATGGTTAAGCCTTTGGTCTCGCTAATACCCAGACCTGTGTCCGATTTACTTCCGACGGCAACGGGTATTTTTACAGTACAGGTTTCTTTCCCTCCCTTGATCAGAGTATAAGTTGCATCGCCAATCCGCCCCTTAAGCCACAAAAGCTCACCTTGTGTCATTTTCTCTACAGTAAGAATACCCTGAGTTCCTGCAGGTAAAGCAACCGTGACCTGACTAAACAAAGAAAGCAAAATCAATAAGAATACTTTAAAATAACGTCGTATTTTCATAGCTGTATTTCCCCATTTCCGTACATTTTTGTCGGTTGCATTAACAGATAAAGCAACCAGAACGGCCCGATTACCGGAAGAAGAAAGATAAAGCCCCAATAGCCGGATTTATTGATATCGTGTAACCGGCGAACAATAGCAGCAAGCATTGGGATAAAACTCACGATGCTGTAAGCCATATCCGGCATCTCCACATTAAAAACAATATCGACGGCAATAAAGACGAATGTTATAAACAAATTCACCAGCATAAACATCCAGAACTCCCGGCGGCAGGAACACCCCGAGAAGTCAAAACCACGCTTAAAGGCAAGAAAATAGAACCTCATAAATGTATCTCCGTAACAAATACAATACGTGGTAATATTTTGAGAGAAAATGAAGTAACAAGCGTCCTAAAACGGGTTTCAGGTCGTCCCGGAACCGGTTTTTGTCTAAACTTTATTTTTTATTGTTTTTCATGTGGTTATCATTATCTTTAATAAGATGATCATTCTATTGTTAACATAGGACACATTATGCTCGCAATTCCAGTCCCATTTATTGTCTCTATGCTGTTTGGATTACTGGCAATAACGCTTTATTTCCGGTTTTCACATCAGGCAAAAATGGCCTGTCTTTTTTTGGGACTATGTGCCTTAACGACAGCAATGGTCGGGTTACGCTGGACTTTCCAGCTCAGCATTTTCACCATTGCACAACCCATCCTGGCCTCCATGATTCCCATCGTCGCCTGGTATACATTTGCTCATGTCAGCCGTTCACATAAACGTTTCCCTATTAAACATTACATTGTTCCGTTTTATGTCATTATCAGTGCCAGTACTCAATTCTGGCTGAAATTACCATTAGATGAAGCACTTACCTTAATTTATGTCGGATACGGTATTGCACTCATCCGCATCTCCGCAAAAGAAACACCACTGCTCAATGTATCTCTGGGTAACTGGGAGGGCGTTAAAAAAGCGGAAAATATTGCCGGATGGATGCTGATATTTTCAGCACTGACTGATACGTGCATGTCTCTGGATTTTGCCTTTAACCAGGGAACATGGTCATTGTACATTCTGACAATTGCGCACCTGATTCTTTTACCGGTATTGTCCATAGCTGTTATCATCGCGGGCATTAACATACCAGAACAAGAACAAGATCAGACAAACGAGAACAGCTTCGAAGACAAAGAGTTTAACGTACCACCGATCATGACCGTGGAACGGGCTAAGGAAATTACCGAGCTCTTAGATTCAAAAATTCGTCAGGATTCATTGTACTTAGATCCGGAGCTGACACTCGCTAAACTGACTCGTAAACTTGGAGTTCCGGCAAAGCAGATTTCAATCGCGGTCAATCAAACCCACGGACAAAACATTTCCAGATTTATCAATGCTTACCGGGTTAAACATGCAAAGCAAGCTTTGGTAACATCCCGTGCACCTGTTACTCAGATTTTCATGAACTCAGGTTTTCAAACAAAATCTAACTTCAACCGGGAATTTTCCAGAGTGACCGGCATGACGCCGACAGACTACCGAAAACACAATTTAAAACCGGATAATCACTAATATGCCTACCGGTAGTAGTGTCCGGTATGATTCAGGCAATCAAAAATTACCAGATTGCCTGATTTAAAAACACAATGGTTTAGGGTCGGTTTCTCTTCTGTTTCATTCTCACAACAGACCATATTGCCAGAGACATCCCAATGAGGTGAAACACCGTAAACTGCTCATCCAGAATTAAAATTGCAAATATTGTTGTGACAACCGGTCCAATGTTTCCGGTAAGGCTAAGTAGTGACGGCGTTAACTTTGCCATTGCCGCCCCCATAAAATAAGACGGGAGCACCGTACAAAATAGTCCGGTCGCAACACCAATCCAAATTAATTCACCGGACATGGATGAAAAGGGCATTCCCTGAAGGCTGTACTGAAACATGATAGCAGCTGCAGCACTACTCATCCCAATACTGGTAAATAAGTCACTCCCCAGTCGGGTTATCACTTTCTTGCTCAAAATCAGATATATTGAGAATATCACCGCCGAACTGACCGCTAAACCACTGCCAACCCATACCAACTGCCCTGTTTCTCTGAAATCATGTGCAATGATTAAAATTACGCCAAGATAGCCAATCAAAATAGAAGTTATCATGCGTGGAGTTGGTCGTTCTCTGAAAAAAAACCAGCTAAATATAATCACAAAAGAGGGATATAAAAAAATCAGCAGCCGCTCTAACTGAGCTGAAATAAAATCCAGAGCATAAATATCTAATGCGGACGCAAAATAATAGCCGAGAATACCCACTAACATAGCCTGCCATGCATACTGACGAACCTTAATACGGGCCTGACGCCGTCTGCACAACCAAACGAGAATAAATAAATAAAATGGCAATGAACTGGCCGCTCTCAAGCTCATAATCGCTGTTGCATCCCCCCCTGCCTGGTAAGCCAGTTTAATCAGGATGGGCTTAATAGAAAAAAGTCCGACACTAACCGAAGCATATAAAATGCCCAGTTGATACTGTCGATAAGAAGATGACGAAGAGGTGATACTGGTGTCGCTCATTTCTCTGTTCCTTATAAAAATGGCTACGAGAGAAATGACGTTCCGGCTGCATTCACTCGCAGCCGGGCACAACAATGTCTACCGACCACAGGGCATAAGAAGGAGCCAGAGGTAAGTAGTCATATACTGTGTCATGCGTTATATCCTTGAAATAGTGAGTAATCAGGCTAACAGAGTCAATTTATTGATGCAAGTCTACTTTTAACGACGCTCTCCAACACAATAAGCTAATCTAAAAGGGAGCAATCTGGCAATAATGGCTTTCTTAAACTTATTCTTTTATGGTATCTCAAAATATGGAGGTAAGTCCGGTAATTTAGCATGGCAAACGTATGAATATGACTGGCCTTTTATTGTCCCAACCATGACCGTACCACCGTTATCACACTTTTGCTTTATCTCCCGGTAAAGTGAATACGAACCGATAGATTGTCTGTCTAGCTGAGTAACTTTCCCTTCTTTAAAAGTATGACAATCCGAAGTATTCATTAACTGAAAGGTCATGTCTGACTGCATAGTATATGCAAAACTGCCACTACAGTCTGAATTCATCAAGTGATACAACATCTTAAAGGAAGAAAAGAAACGCTTTTTATTTTCAGGAAACGGCTTCTTAAGTAAATTCCAGCCAAGTCCCCGGTATACATTCTCAATATCCGAGACTTTGACCGGTTCCTGAATAAAATCAGATACCTTTTTGTAAAACTTATCATTTTGTACTGCTGATTTAAATGCACGTAACCATGATTTCTGGTCATAGTTTTTTTCAAAGGAACGGTTTGCAAATAACGTTTTCCACAAACGAGCCGAACAGCCAAAGCCACAGTAGTTATCAACCGAATAGTGGACAACCGCACCACAACCATAGACCATATCATTAACATCAGATTCAGACAGGGAATGCTGACCAGCCTGACTGGCGCAGGTATTTAATGCACCGGATACAATACGATTGTATGTCGACGCATTAATCAGATTCAGCTTGCGTAATAAATATGTGGAAAAATAATCGGCGCTGCCTTCATGAAGCCAGCCAGGACCACGGTTTGTATATAAGTCAGCATTCCACAAGTGAGACAATTCATGGGCAATAAGATGAAGAAACTTACTATTAAATGGTTTATCGGCATTAAACTCTCCGGTCATCTTCAGATTAACCTGATAATTCGTGACCTCTCCGTCTAAATCCAGATCAGTGTTGCCGGACTCCAACATCAAAAAGACCAGTACATTCTGACCCAGTTTCTGACCCAGAATTTTTGAATACTGACTGATAACACGACTGATTACATTTTCCAGCTTATTTTGTACTGATGCAGAAACTCCCGAATCGACAATGTAATCAACATCACCAACGCTCTGCAGTTTCTTTTCACCAAAATAAATATAGATATCCTTTTTTAGATGAATATTCCGAAGGCTTCTCCCCTGTTTCTCCCTGCTAAGAATGACCTTCTGCCCTTTTACTGAATTATATAAATTCAGATAACCATCCGCCTTTAATGTGTTGCCACCAGCACCAACAATCACATCTGGCCGGAAATAACCACTAAAAACTTCCCTCCCTCCATTTTTAAACAGGAAAAACAGAGGATACCAATTGGTATCCTGATAAATAACAGGCACAGTAATGGTTAATTTACGAAAAAACGCCAAATCTTTTTTGCGGTATGTATCGTAAGGACCGCTTTTCTCATGGACAAATTTTTTCTCTGTCACCCATGAGTCCCGTACAAACATTTTTCCAAATTTCACACTCTTTACCGGTATATTAAATCTATAGGTAACACTGAGCGTATCTGGCCGATTAACAATATCCACTGTGTAATTTTCTGCACAGCTTACCTCAAATGAACAAAATAAAAGCAACAACAAAGAAAAAACTCTCACCAGCCAGCTCCGGCATCTTTTAAAATCAACAACATGCCATTTTAGATTTTTTAGGTACACTCTGACCAGTTATTTATTCAACCACTTTCATTTAAGACCGGACCATTCATTAATTTAGCCATCAGACCTCCCACCCTTTTTCTCATCTCCCGCCGGTCTACAATCATATCAATGGCACCATGTTCCAGAAGAAACTCACTTTGCTGAAACTCATCCGGCAGTTTTTCCCGAACAGTTTGTTCAATGACGCGACGCCCGGCAAACCCAATCTTCGCCTTCGGCTCACCGATGTTAATATCCCCAAGCATTGCCAGACTTGCCGAAACGCCACCGAAAGTCTGATCGGTCAGTACCGAAATATAAGGCAAACCGACATTTGATAAACGATCTAAAGCGGCACTGGTCTTTGACATTTGCATAAGAGACAACAAAGATTCTTGCATGCGTGCTCCGCCACAGGCAGAAAAACACACTAAGCCACAATTGGCTTCAATCGCGGCCTCCACTGCCCTGACAAAACGAGCCCCGACAACTGACCCCATCGAACCGGCCATAAAAGCAAATTCAAATGCACAGGCAACAATCGGCAAACCAGATAACGTTCCTTTCATCACGATTAGTGCGTCCTTTTCACACGTACTCTTCTGAGCAAGAGCAAGGCGCTCCCTGTAGCGTTTTCGATCTTTAAAATCCAACAAATCCCTTGGCTCAAGTTCACTGGCAATCTCAATTCTCTCTGTAGTCACATCCAAAAACGTTTCCAGCCTACGCCGCGCTGCCATTCTCATGTGGTAATCACATTTCGGACAGACTTCTAAATTCTCTTCAAGTGTTATACGGTAAAGAATTTGGCGGCAGGATGGACACTTGGTCCAGACCCCTTCCGGAATCGGACTCTTACGTGTACTTAATCCGTTTTTTTTCTCTAGCAGCCTCTCAAGCCAGTTCATACAAAACCTTTAATAATATCCATAGTCTGATAGCGTTTGTACATTGAGTATCAGTCAATGTACTTTTTGCTCACAAACAGGCACATTTGAATGAACAACATTGTATAAACCCGATTTTGATAATAAAGTGGTAAAAATGGATTTAAAAATCCAATAATATGGGATAAAAGACGTGCTTGAGAAAATCGACCAACAATGGCTGACAACATTTCACTGTATCTATGAAAACAACAGCTTCAAAAGGGCAGCCGAATTCCTGAATTTACCGACATCCAATATCAGCAGACACATTGCATTATTAGAAGAAGCACTCGATACAAGACTTTTTGACCGCACGACACGCCGAATAGCCCCAACCGACGCCGGGGAACAGCTATATTCCCGGACACAACCGCTTATGGGAAAACTAAATGACGCACTGGAAGAAGTCACCCAACACTCACACAAAGTGACGGGACAACTCAGAATTCTGATGCCTGATTCTCCCGTTCTTGCTCAGGCAGTGGTGTCGTTTTGCCTTCGGCACCCTTCTGTTTCATTATGCTGCGATACCAGCATAAACCCCAAAGAAGACTTACTTGACGGCTTTGATGTCATCCTAAGCTTTCACCGGGGAAAATTATCAGACAGTAATTGGATCGCCAGAGAAATAAAGCGCTGGCCAAGCGCTGTTGTTGCATCCCCAAAACTCATTGAAACCTGTAAACGCCCCGTTCGGATCACAGATTTAAACCATGTCCCGTGTATCAGTAGTTTTACAGTACTTAACGGAACGCCCTGGATTTTCAAAAACACAAAAGGTGATTTGGTTACACAGAAAGTGAGGTCATCTTTTAAAGTTAATAGCGGATGTCTTGCCAAAACAGGTGCACTGGCAGGACTCGGGTTTGCCATACTTCCGGTCGAATCCTGTCAAGCTGAAATCAGTATCGGTTCTCTGGAAATCATCAAACTGGAGTTCGAACCAGCCGATTTGGTGTTGTACGCTTTTTATTCTTCCCGCAAACATTTAGCTAAAAAAATTTCAACGTTTGTTGAGCACTTACAGCAGCAAGGAAATATCAAATAAAACGAGCTTATCCACGTAATTTTCCCTAGAAAAGGGAAAGCGTCAGGCAACACACTAAAAAATAACAACATATACAGAATGACACATCCCAACTCAAAGATTAAGCAAACGTTTGCCATTTACTGACAGATAACTACAATAGCGTCATTACTTCATATATGGCCACATCATCATGAAAAAAATCATAACGTTAATATTAACTACTCTTCTCTCGGTTTCAGCCTATGCTCAGGAACGCATTGCCATTATCGGAGCGATGGATGTTGAAATTGAAGCATTGGTTCCTCAATTAAAAAACAAAGAAGACGTTACCATTGCCAATCATAAATTCTATCAGGGAGAACTTGCCGGCAAGCCTGTTGTTATAACGAAAAGTGGTGTCGGGAAAGTCAATACAGCAATCACAGCGACTCTGTTAGCAACAAAATACGACTTAAAAGACATTATATTTACCGGTATTGCCGGTGCCTGTTCTCCGGAAGTTGAACCGATGGATGTCGTGATATCTACGGCATTGGTTCAACACGACGTTGACTTAACAGCTTTTAACCGGCCAAAAGGATTACTGCCGGGCTATACATCCCGAGAATTTCTGCCAGGTAAAGCGTTGCTGAAAAAAGCCTATCAGGCATCTATCAGTGTATTGCCAAATAACAAGGTGCATGAAGGTATTATTGCTTCTGGTGACCAGTTTATTGCCAGCAAACAAAAAGTGAGTGATATTCATAAAGAATTCAATGCCATGGCCGTCGAAATGGAAGGGGCCGCCCTTGGTCAGGTCGCACAGAAATTTAAAATTCCTTATATTGTCATCCGCACCATCTCAGATAAAGCGGATGGCTCTGCCGAAGTGACATACAGTGAGTTGAAAAAAGCAACCGCGGACAATTCAGCAAAAATCACTCTGGCCTTGCTTAAAGAACTTTAAGTCTCGCCCTACCCGGATGGAACCGGTATATGGCTTAGTCTTTTCTAAGCCATATATCCTAAAAGCATTTGGTGAGAACGCTTTCTATTCTGTTGAGCATCAATCAGAAACCATATCCAGTGCCATCGGGATATCCACCATTCCACGTCGGTTTCTTACCCCTGCTGTGCGTTTAAACCCAAAACGCGCATAGACACTTTCTGCGTTCATTGCTGAGTTCACGGTAAAGCGGCCACAATTACCGTTTCTGAGAGATTCCATCTTAATGGCTTCCCATAGCCGTCGGGAGAGTCCCTCACCCTGATAATCATCATTGACAAACAAATGATACAAATGTGAATAGGCCCGAATACCGGCAACACCAATCACATCATTTTCCGGGGTAACCGCCACGACATACGCATAATTTTCAGACAAATACCTTTCTATGCTCTCCTCAGACATTGAGCCCAGCAAAACACGATGAACGGCGACATCACAAGACGGGCAAACGTACTTTTCCGTTAAAGGTACAATCAGTTCACTGATCGCTTTCGCATCATTTATTACGGCTTGTCTGATGTTGATAAGCATCATTTCTCCCGATCTATCATGAGGTTTTCTCATTCGACTGTGATTCTTCCTTTATCCAGTTTATAAAACACTGCACCGCTTTGCTACTCATCCCTAAAGGTTCAGGAAGCACCGCACAAAATGTTTTTATCACGGTCTGGCTGTCCTTCCAGGGACTCAGCAATAACCCATTTTTCAGCTCTCTTTCGACATAAACGGCAGGCACTAACGCCACTCCTAAACCAGCCAGTGCAGCCTCAATCGTCATAGAATGCAAATCATAGTAAGACCCGACGGATGGGTTGGCAATTAACACTCCGGTTTCTCTTGCATAGAGTTGCCAGGCATTGGGGTTCTGCCTTCGGTGTAAAAGAGGCATGTCATTTAAATCATGAGATGGATAAGACTGAAGTAAACAAGGACTGCATACCGGTATTAACCTCTCATCAAACAGTTCCTGAGTATGCATACCCGCCCATGCCGGATGAACATAGTGGATAGCCGCATCAAAATTGCTTTGGCTTAACACAAAGGGCTCCAGCTTTTCCGTAAGGTGGACCGAAATATTGGGGTACAAGGCTTTAAACGTTTTCAATCTGGGGAGTAGCCACCGGACGGCAAACGTAGGAATGATTGCCAGATTAAGGCTGGCACCGTCGTTGGTTTGCCCCATCATAAATTGCGAATCTCTTTCTAAACGATCCAGAATCTCTGCCACCTGGGAGGCATACCGTTGACCATTAGGAAGAAGCCGTACCCGATTCCCGGTTCTTTCAAAAAGTGAGACACCCAGAAAAGATTCTAATCGTGCAATTTGTCGGCTGATGGCACCTTCGGTTAAAGCTAATTCATCGGCTGCACGAGAAAAACTGCCATGTCGTGCTGCCGCATCAAAAGCAATAAGAGAAGCATTACTGGGGAGTTTTCTTCTCATCATGTCCTCCTGTGACAGGTTCAAATCAGTATTACATTTCATCACTAACAAGTGAATAAATTTCGATTTATAGGCGCATTTATTTCTTTACTATTACTTATAGTCATAATTTCTAAAATCATACTCAGGAGAAACCAAATGATTTATACCGTTGAATGTGATTATTCTTCAGCTGAAACGGAAGCGGCATGGAATGATTTTTATACTTTAAACAAACTTCCGGCGCTGATTCATGTCAATGGGTTTCTGACCTCACAGCGGTTTATCACGGAAAACGAGGCACACCCCGCTTATCTTGCGGTACATTCCATCCGAAACGCAGACATTTTAATCAGTGACGATTATCGCCGTAAAGGCGGGGGAAATTTTGCAAAATGGCAGGACTGTATTACGAACTGGCGACGAAATACTTACTGTGGTATTCAATTCGCGCCACCGGTGAATAACAATGAATACCTGTTGTTAAGCACAAAAAACGAACCCATTTTATCTGAATTAGGGATCAACAGTTATTTGTTACAGGCAACCTCGTTAGATAAAAACCCGGAGAAGAGGTGGCTTGCAAAAATCCATCATTCACAATGGCAAAGTGTAAACTCTTTATTTTCACAGGACACTTGTGTTTACCGGCCTTTGACAACACAACTTACCGCTGCATAACCCCGTATTATTTCGGGTAAGGAAACGATTTATGCCAAATATATCAATCATGATTCCTGAATCAGAAATGACATCCGGCATGCAGTTGGATCAGTTTGTATCAGAATGCACCAAGCTCTGCACACATGTGTTAAAAGCAAAACGAAATAACGTAAATATACAATTCATCAAAACGACGCCCGGTTTTGGACTGCCGGTAAGTATAGAAATTAAATATCGTCTGGAACCTTTTCGAACCGCTGAAATAATGACGTCATTTTTACTCGGGCTGAATTCCTGTGTTGCTAAGACGATTCAGTTACCCGCCAGAATTCGGTGTTTCGGATACGATGCCTCAAATATATATGCACTTAATTAAGGAGTATTTTGACTATGTTAGATTATTCACAAATGATGGTTGGGGATTATACGATCAGTGCATTAAGTGACGGGGGCTTAACCGCGGATGTAGCGTGCCTTTCCAATATTGAAATACAGGAAGCACACCGCATACTGGAACGCTCAGGAAAAAGTGACCCTGGCAAATTAAATATCAACTGCTTCTTAATTCAGGGAAAAGGAAAAACAATCTTAGTCGACAGTGGCGCCGGGGGTATTAATCAATGGGGCGGACAACTCCCAGATCAGTTACGGTTACAAAACATCCATCCGGATGAGATAGATATAATTCTTTTAACGCATGCTCACCCCGATCATATAGGCGGACTTTTAACTCATGAAGACAATGTCATGTTCCCAAATGCAATGTTATACATTCACCAGAATGAGTATGATTTTTGGTTAAGTGAATTTGAGTTTGATCAGGCCAATGAGAGAGCGAAGCGAAACTTCACACTGGCTCGCAAAGTTCTTGCTAACTATGCAGGCAAAATTAACACCTTTCAGAAGGGTGAAATAATTTCTGGAATAAACGCGGTTCCCCTACCCGGACATACGCCTGGTCATAGCGGTTTTTTGATTGAATCTGCAGAACAACGTTTACTGATCTGGGGGGATATAGTTCATTTCCCTGAGATTCAGATTGCCCATCCAGAGGTCACGATTGCGTTCGACTATGATAAACAGGAAGCCTCTTTAACACGAAAACAATTATTACATGAAGTGAGTCAACAACAACTCACCATTACCGGCATGCATTTGGTTCAGTCATGCTTTGCAAAAATTCATCACATTAACGGGGAATTTGTTATTGATTATCCGGTAAATGGGTAATCTGCTGACTTTCTTATCCTATTTTAAACGTATTTCTATGAGGCAGATTTGTTTCCCTCTGCCTCATAACGTCCGGATATTTAGCGGATACACAATGTCACGTTACCAAACCTGCGGTGCAATATCACACACCAGACGGATTTTGTTCCATTGCTCTTCTTCTGTCAGTTTATTGCCTTCTTCCGTTGATGCAAACCCACATTGCGGGCTGAGACATAAATTATCCAGAGGCACATATTGCGTGGCTTCTTCAATTCGGGCTTTGATCTCAGCGGTATCTTCCAACTGCGGGAATTTTGACGTGATAAGGCCAAGAACGACTTGGCTTTCTTTATTCGTCCAGTGACGAAGTGGTGAAAAATCACCGGAACGGTCATTATCGTATTCCAGGAAAAAACCATCGTAGTGACAAGCGAAAAGCGGCTTCGCTACTGACTCATAACCTCCGGAAAACAGCCAGGATGACGCATGGTTGCCCCGGCAGATATGGGTTGTAATCACCATATCGTCCGGTTTGCCCTGCAAAGCGTTGTTGATAATGTCTGAACATTTCCACGCAATCTCCCCGGCATTGATGCCTTTTTGATCAAGTTCGCGTTGTTTATCCGCATCACCAAGAAAAGCCCAGTTCGTGTCATCAAATTGCAGATAGCGACAACCAACAGCATAAAATGCCTGAATGACCTCCCGGTAAACACGTGCCAGATCCTGATAAAAATCGTCAATCGACGGATAAATATCGTGCACTCGGGATGAGCCATCATTGGCCAGAATTTCCTGCCGGACAATCATGGTTGGACTCGGAATGGTGGCCTTCGCGACATACGACTCATCGTCACCGATAAGGTTCTGTAAAAAGGTAAAGTGACCAAGAAACGGGTGATCATCATTAAAAGACAGCTGATCCACCACCCGGATATTATACGACGGGGCGGCTTTCCCATGGAAAGTCTGGTTGTATCCACTTTGCGGCACGTACCCTTCGATACCATTCAGGTTTTCAAGAAAATCGATGTGCCAGAAGCTCCGACGAAACTCACCATCGGTAACCACATGCAGGCCGGCTGATTTCTGTTTCTCTACCAGCTCCCGGATCGCCTTATCTTCGACCTGAGTCAACTGCTCTTTTGAAATACTGCCTGAAGCATAATCGCGTCGGGCCTGATGAAGATAATCAGGACGAAGATAACTGCCAACAATATCAGCGCGGAAAGGGGGACGAACAGCCATGATAGATACCTCTGAATTCATTTCAATGCCCCTTATATTAATAGACGTCTAGACATCTTTAAAATGGATATTATTTCATATTGATCATGAAATTTTTTCATCAGAAAACCGTGCCTGATACGGATCTAATTCTCTCCCGGTGGCAATACAAAGGTCGCCGTATAATTCAGGCCGTCGTCCACGAATCCACCGCCGTCCCGTGCACATCTCAAGTTCAGCGCCCTTAAGATCCGCTATCACCATGTCGTCTTCAATACTGTCCGTTTCGGCAACCCTTTCACCATACGGGCTCAAAATCATAGCATGCCCGGTACGTACTTCATTCCAATCCAGACCCACTCCATTACTGAAAATGACAAACATACCGTTATCGTGTGCCCGGGCCGGAAGCCACCGAAGCACCCACTCCTTTCCTTTCGGCCCCTGCATTTCCTTTCGCAACGCTTCCGGATTTGTATGACGGTTTATCCATAGCTCAGAATCGATCAACCCCATTGCGTTAGGACTACGGGAGTGGCACCCTCCGGTCTGATGAGGGGCAATAAGTATCTCGGCCCCTTTTAACGCCGTGATACGAGCATTTTCAACAAGATTATTATCCCAGCAGGTCAACACACCGACCCGACAACCATGCGGAGTATCAAATACAGTATAAGTGTCACCACTGCTCATATGTCGGCTCACAAACGTATGCAGTTTACGATGCGCCTTAATACGGCCATCCGGCATGGCAAACACATACGTGTTGAACAGGTTTCCGTGCTCGTCAATTTCAATAAGCCCGGCTCCGATACTTATCTTCAGATCATTTGACAGCTTCAGTAAGTATTGTGAACTCCTACCCGAAGGAACCGGTTCAGCAAGCGCTTCAATTTCGTTTTTGTTTAATACAGACACATGCCAGTAGCCGGTTATGCACATTTCCGGGAAAGCAATAATTTCAACACGGCTTGCTGCGGCTTTCCGGGCAAACTTTTCGATGACGGATAAATTGTAATGCTTGTCTCCGGCCCGATGAGTAAACTGAACGGATGCTACTCTTACGTCTTTCATTTTGCTACTCCTGTTAAAAAATGAACATCAACAGTCTAAACAGCACTTTTTATTCCGTATAATGACAAATTATCTGTTATCAATGAGCATATGGAATGAATATCGATCGGATTCAGGCATTTTGTCAGTTAGCCAAAGACGGTAATTACAGGGTTGCCGCCGACAATCTTTGCATTACTCAGTCGGCTTTAACAAAAAAAATCAAACGACTGGAAGAAGAAACCAATACCCTTTTGTTTGAACGAGGAAGGCAGGGAGCCGTCATCACGCAGGCCGGACAAGCGTTACTGTCTGACGCGCAACATCTGATAAACCGGTTTTCAGATTTTCAGAAACTTTCAGCCTGTGTATCGGAAGGATCTCGCGGTCATCTGAACATTGGATTCGGCATATCAACGTACCGGCAGGCGCCTGACGCTATCGCCCGGTTTAAAAACCGTTATCCGAACATTCATATCACGTTGAATGATATTCCATCCCTGGTTCAGAGAGAAAAACTGCTTTCCGGCGAGCTCCATCTGAGTTTCAACCGTTTGCACAATATCGAAAAGCCGCTAATGGGTATCAAGCTCTTTTCCGACCGGTTAGCGATTGCCGTTCATAAAAGCGAACAAATTGACCGGAATAACATCTGGTCATCCTTGTCTCACCTGAACTACCTGCAGCTAACCCCTTCCCGTGGACCGGGACTTCACCAGCAAATACACGCTTATCTGGCTGACAAAAAACAGCCGCTCACTGCCACACAAGAAGCCAATGACATCCTGACATTACTTGCTCTGGTTTCATCAAAACTGGGATTTACATTGATTCCGTCCAGTGCCAAAGAAATCGGCCGCCCCGACATTAAACTGATTCCTCTGAATGAAGAGCCGGCATGTTGGGATGTCGGATTAATCTGGAATACCGATAAAATCAATCCGGCCAGAGACCGGTTTATTGATAATGTAAAAACAATAAAACCAACAAATTGTTAAACACGCATGCTAAGGGTCAACAGACCCTAATGTTTGATTGAAAACTTACTAACGTGCTTCAGCAATTCTTTTGATAAAACATCCAGCTCAAGCACGGTATCGTTACAGGAAGAAACCGATTTCGCGGTATCTCTGACCATTTCAGAAATCAGCTCAACATTCCGAGCAAGCTCATCCGATGCCACCTGCTGCTCACCGGTTGCACTCGATACTTCGCGGGTCATTGATAGCGTTTTGTTGGTGCTTGTACTGATTTCCTGGAAAACATCACTCACCGAGCCAGAAATGGCCTTGTTTTCTTCAACCATAGGTAAAACTGACGAAAGTGCATGTGCAACAGCATCTGTATCTTTTTGAATAATATCAATCGTACTGGTAATTTCATCCGTTGCGGAGGCCGTCCGGGAAGCAAGAGTCCGAACTTCATCGGCAACAACCGCAAATCCTCTGCCCTGTTCTCCAGCCCGTGCCGCTTCTATTGCTGCATTTAAGGCAAGCAGATTTGTCTGACCCGCTATATCATTAATCACTTCAACAATATTTCCAATCGAATCAATTTTATCCTGTAGCTTCTTAAAATCACTGACAGAATATTCTATCTTTTCAGACATACTCTCAATCGTCTGATTTGAATCATGAATCAGAGCTACGCCTGAATTACTGGTATTATAAGAATCCTGAGAATTATTTTCGGTTTCCTGTGCATTCAGAGAGATTTCTTGAATGCAATTTGAAAGCTCCTGGATCGCTGCAGAGGTTGAAATCGATGCATCAGAAGACTTTTGAGACGATTCATTTATCACCGTAAATTCTGACATCAACTGTTTTGAAGATACATGCAAACTGGAAGAAGCCTTTTGTATACTCTCCACCATTTCCTTCAGGGATGTTTGCATAAGGTTAATGGATCCTAATAAACTGTCTTTTTTAAACGAACCTTCAATGATTTCATTTAGGCTGCCCTTAGCAATCTTGCTGGTGATTGCCACCGCATAGTCTGGTTCTCCACCTAACTTAGTCAATATCGATCTCGAAATATAAACAACAGTAAAGGCTATAATCACAATCATTGATATCGATATAAGGATAAATTTGATTGCAAAATCCCAATAAGCATTGGAGAGATCATCCATATAAACACCAATTCCCATCACCCAATTCCATTTCGGAATTTTAGCCACCGCATTAATTTTCAAAATCTGTTCTTGAGTACCGGGCTTTAAGCTTTTACTGACAGCAAAAATAAATTTCTTGTTTTGCAACTCATCCAGATATTTTTTATTAGAACTCTGAAACTGACCTATTTTCTCTTTTTTTATATGTACTCTTGCAATTGCATGCTCGTCATTTGACCATATATACGAATCACCGTATTGATACTGAGATAGAATCTGCGTAACTTTTTCTTCTGCGTTCTTTCGGGATATTTCCCCCAGACTTTCTGCCTTAATAACCGGCTCGACCTGCTTTTCAGCAAACGTTAATGTGGTTTCTAACTCATGTTTTCGGGCATCAATCAAACTTGTCCGTATTGAATAAAGCCCATAGCTTCCAAGAGAAGCCAACCCCAGAATGACAACCACAACCAGCATAATTAATTGCTGAGATAATTTCATATAAGCACCTACCACCTGATTAGTTAGGACCGTCTATGTCTAAACTGACAAATTTAACTTAGTAGTCAAAAGAATGACACAAGTCAATAATTAGGACAAGGCAATGAGTTTATTACTTTTTTATTCTTAAGAGAGGATTTATTGATAAATTAGTCAAAAATAGTGATGTATACTCCCTTTTTCAGCCAATTCAGATGAAACACCAAAAATACCCGCCACAAACAAAGTTAAAAACTTAGGTGTCGGGTTAAAAAAGTGACGTTGTATCTTATATTGAGAGCAACCCTGACGATTGTTATGCTCCACACTGAATAAAAATTCTGATGTCATAAACAGTTAACGAAAATTAACTTTCGTTAACCAAAGCGATACCATCATGACATGCCTTAGTTTTATATTCCTAACCGTGAACAAAAGTTACATAAAGTAAACCAAAATGTGTATTTACCATATATTTAATGTTCTAAATCACATAAAGTTAACTATATTGAACTTTATAATTGACCGATGTACTTATATATAGTCTTATACACACCGTAAAAACACGGTGAAAATGATACATGCAACGGTATGCAATCGATAAAAGTTACATAAAGTAAACTAAAAGGAGACAAAGGATGGTCGTATCAGAATATCAGTCATTTAATATCAATTTTACAAAACAAGATCGGGATTATTTAACTTCAAACTTTCGACTGGCAGAGACCATTGCTGATTTAATTGGTCCTCATTGTGAAGTGGTTGTTCATTCATTTGAGAGTTTTGAACACTCTGTTGTGAAAATAGTTAACGGACATCATACCGGCAGAAAAGTGGGATCTCCAATTACGGATATGGGGCTCAAAATGCTTAGTCAGTTTGAGAAAACCGGCGATATGACGCCGAAAAGCTACTTTACAACAGCAAGAGATGGCTCTCAGTTAAAATCAACGACATGTGTGCTAACAGGAGAAAACGAGAAACCAATTGGGTTATTTTGCATCAACATTAATTTATCCTTCCCGATGGCGGACATTTTAAAAACATTGGTACCCGATACTACTAACCTGATTCCGGGAACCCATGAAACATTCAGTGCTTCACCAAAAGAAGTCATCGAGAACGCAATAAACAAAGCGATTAATGATGTTGAAAATGATCAGAAAATATCTCTGAAAGGAAAAAATAAAGCCATAACTAAAATTCTGTTTAATAACGGCATTTTTGAATTGAAAGAAGCAACAACACAAGTTGCCGACCAGCTTGGTATTACACGCCATGCAATATACAAATATATTCGTGAGTTCAGAGCGTAATTTTCAGTTCATAAAAATAAGGACATACACAAGGACGACATAAATAATCAGGACATTATCAGGGATCACACTCATGAATAAGCCCGGTTTAATCCGGGGATGCCTCCACGGTTATAAAGCTGATGTGAGGCACATATAAAAAAATTATTAACACTTTTGAGTATTAAAGCTTAAAAAATACGAGCGAGCCTGATATGAACTCTACAATAACATCCATATTATCCACCCCCACCCCAAAAACTGAAAAAAAGTTTACTTATAAGGACTTCACCTGGTGCCTGTCATTATTTGGTACAGCCGTCGGTGCCGGGGTATTGTTTCTTCCAATCAAAGCCGGTTCCGGAGGATTCTGGCCTCTGGTCATTCTGGCCTTAATTGCTGCACCGATGACCTGGTTCTCACATAAATCTCTGGCCAGATTTGTCCTGTCCGCAAAAAATAATAATGCCGATATAACCGATACTGTTGAAGAACATTTCGGTAAAACCGGAGCAAATCTGATCACTTTTGCCTACTTTTTTGCCATCTATCCTATTGTCCTTATCTATGGTGTAGGAATCACAAATACGGTCGATTCATTTTTAGTTAATCAGTTAGGCATGGAATCTATACCCAGATGGTTATTGTCCGGAGGTTTGATTCTGGCGATGACTGCCGGCGTGGTGTTTGGTAAAGAACTGATGCTCAAAGCTACCTCAGCCGTTGTCTATCCACTGGTTTTCATTCTGCTGGCACTTTCTTTTTATCTGATTCCTGAGTGGAATACCTCTATGATAGAAATCAAGCCCGACTGGGCTGCAATGCCATCCGTTATCTGGCTGGCGATTCCTATCATCGTTTTCTCCTTCAACCACAGCCCGGTCATTAGCCAGTTTACCAAAGCGCAACGTCTTGAACACAAAGAGCTTGCGGTTCACAAAACAGACGCAATCACTGGTGGTTCAGCATTGATGCTAATGGGATTTGTCATGTTCTTTGTTTTCTCCGTTGTACTGTCTCTTTCTCCGGCACAACTGGCACAAGCACAGGAACAAAACATCTCCGTCCTTTCTTATCTTGCTAATGTTCAGGAATCTCCGGTTATTTCTTACCTTGGCCCTATCGTTGCTTTTGCCGCTATTACCTCTAGTTATTTCGGTCATTTCCTGGGAGCTCATGAAGGTTTAGTCGGTTTAATAAAAAGTCGTTCTGATGTTCCTGTCGGTAAAATAGAAAAAATATCCTTAATATTTATTGTTCTTACAACATGGATTGTTTCAATCGTTAACCCAAGTATTCTGGGAATGATAGAGACAATGGGAGCACCCATGATTGCAGCAATCCTATTCCTGTTGCCTATCTATGCCATGCTACGGGTACCGGCCATGGCAAAATACAAAACATCACTACCAGTACAGATTTTTACAGCCGTCTGTGGTCTGGCAGCAATCTCATCCGTTATTTATGGCGCACTTTAAGCCAGATTAAGCACCAAAAAAAGGTCAGGTTCCTTAGATGGGCACCTGACCGGGGAAGTTAAATGATTAGTGTATTTGATATTTATAAAATCGGAGTTGGTCCTTCCAGCTCACACACCGTAGGCCCGATGAAAGCCGGAAAACAGTTTATCGATGACTTACGTTCCATGGGAAAGCTTCGGGATGTAACAAAAGTTACTGTTGATATCTATGGCTCTCTGTCACTGACAGGTAAAGGACACCATACTGATATTGCCATTATCATGGGACTTGCTGGTAATACCCCGGAAAAAGTCGACATAGATGCGATTCCCGGCTTCGTTTCCCGGGTACAGGAAACCGAGCGGCTACCGGTTGGAATGCACTGTCATACCGTTGATTTTCCTAAAGAGTCCGGAATCACTTTTCACAAAACCAATCTGGAACTGCATGAGAACGGCATGAAAATTCATGCATGGCGAGATACTCAGAAGATCTATTCTAAAACCTATTACTCCATCGGCGGGGGATTTATTGTCGATGAAGAACACTTCGGTGAAAAACCCCGGTCCACAATACAGGTTCCTTATCCATTTACCTCGGCTGAAGAACTGATCACACAATGTAAATTGAGTGGTTATTCTATCAGTACGCTGATCATGGAAAATGAGCGAGCTCTGCGTTCCGACGAAGAAATCTATACCAGCTATGCTCAAATCTGGAAAACGATGCGGGAATGTATGGAACGGGGAATGAATACTGAGGGTCTGTTACCCGGACCAATGCGGGTTCCACGCCGTGCTGCAGCACTCCGCCAACAATTATTTACATCCGAAGGTACATCCAACGATCCTATGTCTGTTATCGACTGGGTCAACATGTTCGCTTTTGCTGTCAATGAAGAAAATGCAGCCGGGGGACGTGTTGTTACCGCTCCAACCAATGGTGCATGCGGTATTGTCCCTGCCGTACTCGCCTATTATGATAAATTCATTCAAACAGTTACTGAGAAAGACTATATCCATTATTTTGCAGCCTCCGGTGCCATTGGAGGATTATACAAACGTAATGCGTCAATTTCCGGGGCTGAAGTAGGATGCCAGGGAGAAGTTGGCGTTGCCTGCTCAATGGCAGCAGCCGGTCTCGCGGCTTTATTTGGCGGCAGCCCGGAACAGATTTGCATTGCAGCGGAAATTGCCATGGAACACAATCTTGGGCTCACCTGTGATCCGATCGCCGGTCAGGTGCAAATTCCATGTATTGAACGAAATGGCATCGCAGCCGTAAAATCCATTAACGCTGCCCGCATGGCACTCCGACGCTCTTCTGACCCCAGAGTTTCTCTGGATAAAATTATTGAAACCATGCTCGAAACCGGTAAAGACATGAACAAAAAATACCGGGAAACCTCTCAGGGAGGACTGGCTATCAAAGTGATATGCTGACGTCTGTGTTAACCTGAAAACAGAGCAAAAAAACCGGCTTACCTGTCTCTTATATCCGTTGATGTAAGAGACTTTTCAGAGTCAGAAAAAAACGTTTCATAAATCATTTTTGCCGCAATCTCATCACCATTGCACGCAACTTGCTTTTTCAACGGTTGATTCATCAATTCAGCTAAATAGTCGCCGAACTCTCCGGATAACCATTCATTTTTACTGATTTGTCTGCAACATGAGTGAGCCTCTAACCACTCAACAATCGACGGCTCGTCAGGGAAATCTCCACGGCAGGTAAAGACAAATGGTAACTGATATCTTACCGCCTCGACGGCCGTTCCATAGCCGGGTTTACTCACAATAGCATCAACGCATGCAACCAGATCCCGGTAGCGAATTCCTTTCAGTCGGGGAATAGCATGTAAATGGTCAGATTCAGACATAAATTCAGCGTTGATTAACCAGTGAAACCGCTCATCCCGGGAGAGTGCATCAATAGGAAGATTATCCGTTTTCATTCCCCCGAGACTAACCAGCACTATTTTCCTTTCATCCGCTTTTGTTATACCCATCTTTTCTCTTAAATCTGCCACCGGTTTTCCCTCCAACAGAATAGGAGGAATCGATTGTCCTTCCGGGAAACTGTCTAACTTCATGGAAGGCGAAGGATGCAACGTCAGATTCGTTTTAGCTTGTGAAGTACAAATCATATCGACAAATTCTCTGACTTCCTGCTGGCTATCATCCAGACATCTCTGAATCACCTTGTCCCAGGATAAAGACGCAATCGCCACAGAAGGAATCGAAGACTGAGAAGCGGCTTCAATAGCAAGGAAAGGAATATCGGCAATAACAAGATCAATATTCGATTCACTGAAAAATTCACACAGTTTGCTGACTCTCTCTGAATATGTCGAGTAAAGCGCCTGATAAGCTTTAAACGTCGCCTGAACATCATACTCAAGTGGGGTTATCTGCACCAAACCGATATCAAGATTGACTTTGTTATGAACAAAGTTACCGGTATTTAATCTCTCTTCAATAACTTCTGTCGGCAAATTACAGTGAATGTAAAATCTGGCATCAGGTAAATAAGTTAATAGCTTATTCGCAACCGGTACCACCTGAGATAAATGACCGTAACCATGTCCGGAGACACCTAAAAAAATATTTGTCATAAGCGATTATATTCACTCCCGCCAACACTCTCTGCTGCTCGGCGATGAATCCCCATCCGGTAGTCGGTTCCAGTTACCGCTTACTCATCGCCAGAGCAACCCCGGACCCGATAAATGTCACTCCCATTGTTCGCTGAATGTATTTACCGGCACGGGTACTTGAAAATAATGAAACCACTTTCTGCCCACCAAGGGCATAGATCATAAAACATGCAAACGCAATCACACAGCACACCACAACCAATACCACCGACTGAAGCAGAAAAAATTCGTCCGGTTTAATAAATTGAGGAAAAACGGCACTAAAAAAAATAATGGCTTTAGGATTTCCGGCTGTCGTCAACGCGGATTGCAAAAACATTTTAGACAAAGAAATACCCTGCAGTTTCTCATCTGAATTATCCGCCAACGGAGAAGGGGCAGACGAAAATAACATACTTAATCCAATGTACAACAGATAAGCAGCACCGCACCATTTAACTATCTGGAATGCTGTTTCCGAAGTCACTAATACCGCTCCTAATCCGGCGATTGAAATCAATGCCTGAATCAAGGTAACAGATACGTTACCCATTGCTGATGCCAGCGTCCGCTTCACTCCGTAGCACATACCATGAGTCAATGCGAGCAGCATGCTCGGGCCGGGAATAATTGAAGCAACAAATACAGTTAATGCGAAAATAAGAATAAAACTAAACGTCATGTCATCTGTTCCTTAGATGCTAAAATGAAAGTGGGAAAATAAAGGGTCTCTCCAAAAGTTTTATACTCAAACTACCTGAATCATACCTCTTCAGATAATCTGGGTACATCAGATATAAACAAAAACGCATAAAAAATCCGAATCAAATATCGGGTGATACCGCTATAGTGTTTTTTATAACGTTTCTTCTACAAGCCCTATCTGTTTTCTTTTCCTGTCCGGTGACATCACAATAATAATACCGATTAAAAATGTGCTGCATGAAAACCACTGGGCAATTGATAGTTGTTCTCCGTAAATGAAATACCCACTGACTAATGCAAAGACCGTCACCAGAAGCGTTAATGGAGCCAATTGAGTCATCGGGTATTTCATAACCATCTTATTCCACATCCAGTAACCGAAAAGAGTGGTTGGGTATGCCTGAAAAAGCACAGACAGCCACGCATCCTTATTCCATAAATTAATGGTCTCAGAAATCACTTCAGGGCCATGAATCAAAAGACTCAGAGCGATTAACGGTATGGGTGCAAACAACATTCCCCACACATTAAACGCAAATGCTTTTTGGGTTCCTGATGCCCGGACAATAGCTCCGGCTAATGGCCAGCAAACTGCCGAAATCATAATAAAAATGACACCAGCCAATGTCACATTACCATTGGTCGACAAAACGGATACGACCAATCCGGAAAGAGCAACAGCCATCCCCAGAAAAATTTTTCCGGATATAGCTTCTTTATAAAGTAGCACCCCCACCAACACAGTTGTTAATACATCCGTGTTGAGCAGTACCGAAGCCATCCCTGAAGAGAGGCCGAAGGTAATGGAACAGGAAGCCATCCCCCAAACACCGGTTCCGAAAATGATACCGTACCCAACAAGGTATCGCCATTTAACCTGAGGCCTGCGAATAAAAAATATAATTGGAAATGTTGCACAGAAAAATCTGGCAGCAGCAATTAATAAAGGATCAATTTCCGTCACGCCCAGTTTGATCATGGTGAAATTCACGCCCCATATCACCATAACACTAATCATGATAAATAAATCTTTTCCGTTCAAAACTCTTCTCCATACACTTTCATCGGCTGGCTTCAGTATCAGTTGCGAAAGAAAAACAGTACAGATACAATTTATAAAAAATAAACCAGTACAGTTTAGAATGGCAAAATACAAACAACTGACAGATAAGTTCATCAACGACATCAATTCAGGCAAATTATCGGTAGGAGAGAAAATGCCTTCCCTGCGCAAACTCGCTAAACAGCACAATATCAGTGTTTCTACAGCAGTGCGGTGTTATGAAGAACTGGAATCTCAGGGATGGCTGGTATCCCGCCCTCAGTCTGGATACTTTATTTCGTCAGGGTCGACAAATATTCAGACTCCGGAATGGCAAACATTCACAACCCAAATTCAATCCTGTAAACGGGTTCGCAAAAAACCAAGAGCCCAACCCGGACCTCTGGGAATATCAAGAATGGAACTGGATGGGAAAAGCATCACCGCACTTGATGCCAGTCTGCGCAGGGCCGCCAGAAAGGTGCAGTCTAAATTAACACTATACCCTGAAGCGCAAGGAGAACTAACACTGAGAAATGCACTGGCCTCACATTTCAGCCAGTACGGATTTCCGTTAGGAAGTGAAGAACTGGTTATCACTAACGGCTGCATAGAAGCCGTTAAATCGGCACTCAAAGCCTGCACTGAACCCGGTGATACGGTCGCAATCAGCTCTCCATGCTATAATGGCCTTCTTGAGCTTCTGTCGGAACTGTCTCTTAATATTCTCGAAATTCCTTCTTTAAACGACGGCATTGATCTTGATCAGCTAGAACAGCATCTGATCACCGGACACATTTCAGCCGGGCTTTTCTGTACCACTCATATGAACCCTCAGGGAATTACGATGTCGATGATACAGAAGAAACGACTGGCTTATCTGGCCAATCATTTTCAGATTCCAATGATTGAAGATGATGTCTATCTGGAGTTAGCGCATCATCAGAATCAACCACTCCCCGCCGCCTATTATGATACCGAGGGATACATCATATGGTGCGGGTCGGTTTCAAAAAGTCTTTCTCCCAGTTACCGGCTGGGATGGGTCAGACCGGGGCGGTATTTCCAGCAATATTTAACCCACACTGCAGAAGTTTCAACGTTAATCCAGTATCTGGTCGCAGACTTTATCCACTCCGGCGCCTATACAAAACACCTTCGCCGAAGCCAATACCAACTGATGCTGAATAAACGTGATTATATTAGCTATCTGAGTCACCACCTCCCATCCGGAAGCCGGATAACGCAACCGGAAGGCGGTCTAGTACTATGGGTTCAGATTCCAGACTTTGACGCCGATCTTTTTGGCAGGAAAGCATTTGAATCGAAATTATGCATACGGATAGGAACTCTGTTTACCGTTTCAGACCGGTACCGGGATTGTGTACGGATCAACATTGGTTTTTCTATGACCCATAACGTCAAAGAACAGTTAGATCTGCTTATCATGCTGATTGATCAAACCATCAATGCAAATCACTCGACTTAATATCTCCGGTAGCGTTAAGATAAAAACAACCAATAAAACCCAAAGAAGTATCCGGTTTTTACATTAAGAGGCATGGTGTCAACTATGAGCAAAAGCCCCACTACTCCATTTATTGAACCCGTTCCACTGTCTTTCAACGATTTCCCGGAAAGTCAATTGACGGCGGACGAAATGAACATTATAGAAGCGGATAACTCCGGACTTTATTGCCAGACAGAAAAAATCCGGTACGCAGTAAAATCCGATATGCCTCTGCATCTGAACCTCATCAGCCCCCTGCAGGATGAAGAAAACAAACAAAAGATGCCTCTCATTTTATATGTACAAGGCTCGGCATGGTTATCACAGAATCTTGAGTCGAAAATTGTTCAGCTTGGTAAAATGAGTGAACGTGGATTTATTGTTGCCATTGTACAATACCGGCCTTCAGAAGTGGCTGCATTCCCAGCCCAGATAAAAGATGTGAAAACCGCTTACCGGTTTCTTACTGAGCACGCCGACAGATACAATATCGATTCTGAACAGATCGTACTTTGGGGAGATTCCTCCGGCGGACATACCGTTACAATGATGGCGCTAACAGCTGATAACCCGGAATTTAACGATGAATGTCACGGAAAACAACCAATAAAAATCAAAGCTGTAATAGACTATTATGGTCCGGTTGACATCAGTAAAATGAATGAAGAACCGTCAACAGTTAATCACACGCAGCCAGAATCTCCGGAAGGATTACTAATAGGTGGCCTTGATGTCATTGACCACCCCGAAACAGCTCAAAAGACAAATCCGTTAAATTATATAAACAAGGAGATCAATATTCCGCCATTTCTTATTTTTCATGGTAATAAAGACAGACTTGTCCCATTCGGTCAAAGCGTAATGCTCTATAACGCATTAAAACAAGCAGAAAAAGCAGCGAAATTTTACCAGATAAAAGGAGCAGATCATGGACGTATGCCATTCTGGTCATCGTCAGTACTCAATATCGTTGAGCGGTTTATTCGAAATAACCTTCAAAATAGCCATAAAAATGACAAATCGTGAATATCGTCACAACCAATCAATTAAAATTGTTAAATATCAATCAGTTAAATATAAATCCAATGAATTATCAGCATGAAAAGACCGAATTAAAAACATAAACGTCATAACCTGACTAGACTACATATCATTCGATGACTCCCTTCACACTTAAATAACTGACAAACACATACATTACTCCCTGTAACCTCTACACCTAACATGGAATAATGACAATGAATCAAAAAACCTTAACAATCGATCATAACCGGAGTCCCGGGTTAAGTACTCTTACAAGCTTAAGAATATTTGGCCTGCCGTTGCCAATATATTGTCTATTACTGGCTACATTGCTTGTCGTTCATGCAACAAACACATTGCCTAAGAATATTGTTGGCGGTTTTGGATTTATGTTTGTTATTGGAGCTCTTTTTGGTGAAATAGGTAAACGTCTGCCTATATTTAATAAATACATCGGCGGAGCACCAGTTATGATCTTCCTGGTTGCGGCCTGGTTTGTTCATGCAGGCCTGCTGACACAGAGAGAAATTTCAGTCGTTTCTGATGTGATGAAAAAAACAGACTTTCTTGATCTGTTTATTGCGGTTTTAATTACAGGGTCAATTCTGGCTGTTAACCGTAAATTACTTCTTAAATCACTAATTGGTTATATACCAACCATACTGGCGGCAGTTTTAGGTGCTTCTATACTGGGAATAATTGGTGGACTAATATTTGGCATTCCCCTTAAAAATATTATGATGCTGTATGTCCTGCCAATCATGGGCGGTGGTAACGGTGCTGGAGCAATCCCTCTATCAGAAATCTATGCTGCTGTTACCGGAGGCTCTAAAGAACAATATTATTCTATCGCTATTGCCATCTTAACCATTGCAAATATTGTCGCAATCGTTGCCGCTGCAGTCCTGAACGGTATTGGCGATAAAGTTCCCTCAATGACCGGAAATGGTGAACTGTTACGTAAATCATCCTTTGATGTCAATGAACAAGAGGCACCTCAGATCTCATTACGTGATATTGCTGGGGGATTAATGTTAACTGCATGTGTATACACATTCTCCTCTGCCTTATCTAAGCACATTCTTCCAGGGTTTGGGGATGTTAAAATCCATACCTTTGCCTATATGGTTATTCTGGTTGCTATTCTGAATGGCTGTGGTATCTGTTCTGATGAAATGAAAGAAGGTGCCAAACGTCTGGCTAATTTCTTCTCAAAACACATGCTATGGATGTTAATGGTTGGTGTTGGTATTGCTTACACTGATTTAGGTGAAATTGTTAACGCACTGACGTTTACCAATCTGATTGTTGCAACTTTAATTGTACTGGGTGCCATTTTTGGTGCTGCACTTGGTGGCTGGATCATGGGTTTCTATCCAATTGAATCGTCAATCACTGCCGGATTATGTATGGCAAACCGCGGCGGTTCCGGTGACCTGGAAGTTCTGGCGGCCTCTAACCGAATGAGTCTGTTATCTTATGCTCAGATATCTTCCCGTCTTGGGGGCGGTATCGTGCTTGTTATTGCCAGTGTCGTATTTGGCATGCTGAGCTAAAAAATCTTACTTAAAAACCGGAGAGTAGTCAGTCATGACTGATTACTCTCCTTTCATGTATATGGTAGTAAAAATTGTAAACCATGGCATGATAAGAGGAATAGTTCGCCCCTTTATAAAAGATATGATAGTTTACTCAAAAAGCGATTTAAAAATATGGGAGGATCTTATTTTAATTACATAACAGACATTCTTCCTTCCTGAAACTTTACTAACAATATTGGATTTCAGACTTGCGAATTCTAAACTCAGTATCCCCGGTATTTAACCAATTACATCGAAATCTTTCATTTCGTCAGCGAGTTTGGCTTCTGCTTTTCATTGCTGTTATTTCTCAACTACTTCTTATTGCCGGCTATTTTCAACACATCATTACCAACGCTTTGGATCATCAGGTCAGTACACGAGCCGTTGTTCAGGCCAGAGAAATTGCCAGCGACCCACAATTAATAGAGCAAATAGAAAAACGCAATATCGCAGGCATCAGACAACAAATTAAGCGATTACAGAAAATATCTGACGCCAGTTTTATTGTGGTTGGTGATAAAAATGGAATCCGCCTGGCTCATCCAATAGCCTCCCGTGTTGGTCACCCAATGATTGGAGGTGATAACGACAAAGCATTGAAACAAGGCCTTCATTATTATTCGATTCGTAAAGGAAGTCTGGGATTTGCAATTAGGGGAAAATCTCCCGTCTTTTCACATGATGGAAAAATCATAGGTATCGTCTCCGTTGGATATCTTCTCGAAACAGTCAGCAATTGGCTCATACTATATTCCCACCCTTTTTTCTTTGCCTTATTATTTGTTCTGACATGTTCATCGGTTGGTGCATGGTTTTTTTCCAGACACATTAAAAGCCAAATGTATGGGATGGAACCAAAAGAAATTGCGCTATCACTCCGGGTACAAAATTCTGTCTTCAGCGCAGTTTATGAGGGGATCATCGCGGTAAATCAGGAAGGGTGCATTTTGTCTGCGAATCAACGGGCATTAAAAATTCTGGGGATTGCCCGGCATGCCGACAATCTTCAGGGACAACATATTAACCAATTCATTACTCCTCCGAATTTTTTTATTGGCCTAAGTGTAAATGGTGAAACGGACACATCAGAACGCTTCCATCAGGAAATTACCTGTAATGGTGAGACGTTGATAGCATCCCGGGTTCAAATCCAGAAAAATGACTCTCAGACGGGATGGGTCATCAGCTTTCTTCCTCGTAATGATCGTAACTTATTAACAACCCAACTTGAGCAAGTTCAACATCAGACAGACACCCTTCGGGTGCTGAGTCATGAGTACGCAAACAAACTTTCTACAGTTAGTGGGCTAATTCAAATCGGGGCTTATGATCAGGCACTCAACGCTATCCGCAAAGAGACCGAAACCCACCAGCGCCTGATTGATTTCATCTCAACTACGTTTCGCTCCCGTGTAGTCGCCGGACTCTTATTAGGGAAATACAGCCGGGCTAAAGAACTGGGTATCACACTTTCTTTTGACCCTTATTGTCAGCTTCACAGGGTTCCGTCTCAGTTAACAGAAGAAGAGTTGGCCGCGATTCTGGGGAACCTTCTTGATAATGCTTACGAAGCCACCTTAAAAAATCCGGACAGTAACAAACACGTATCCCTCCTCTTGACGGATGACAACGAAAATGAAATGGTTATCGAAGTAACAGATAACGGGATCGGTATCCCTCAAAAAATTTCAGAATCCCTGTTTGATAAAGGGATCAGTAGCAAAAAACAACCTGGTCATGGCATCGGACTCTATCTGGTACATCAGTATGTTAACCGCATCGGTGGCACCATTCTGATTGATCAAGCCGAACCAGCTGGCACTATTTTTTCATTATTTCTTCCAAACAAAGGTTTGAACAATGGTAATTTATAATGTGTTAATTGTTGAGGATGAATCCAGCATTGCTGAATTTCACGCAGACTACTTGCATCAAACCCGACGATTCAATCCCGTGGGTATTGCACGAACACTCGCAGAAACTCGCAAAATGATTCAATTGCTAAAACCCCATTTAATTTTGTTGGATAATTATCTGCCAGATGGGAAAGGTATTGATCTTTTAAAGGAAATGGCAGTTGCAAAGCATGTGCCTGATGTTATTTTTATCACTGCCGCCAACGATATGGAAACTGTTCGTGAAGGAATGCGATGTGGTGTATTTGACTACCTTTTAAAACCTATTTCTTATGATCGTCTATCCGACTCTCTAGATCGCTATCTAAAATATACAAGTTCAATAAAAGCCAGTGACAATATCAATCAACGACATGTGGATGAATTATTTAATTTTCAATCCAAATCAGCTCACCTACAACAATTACCAAAAGGAATTGATGAACTGACAGTTGAAAAAGTTACGCAGGCTTTTAATCAGGAGCAAATGGTTCATACTGCTGAAACTCTGGGACATGAGCTTGGGATCAGCAAAACAACCGCCCGGCGATATCTTGAATTTCTAACGGCAAGAGGCTTTTTAAATGCCATTATTCAACACGGAAAAGTTGGCCGTCCCGAACGGGTTTATCAGAAAAAATAAGGGTCAGGGTCTGTTGACCTTTTAGTGGCTGATTTTCGGTTATTATTAATTCTTTTTTGTTTTGCACATATGTGCAATCATTTCACTTTATTGTAACAAAACCTCTTTAGAGTTTATTTATAAACTTAATAGAGGAAAGCGTTGTGCAAGCCACTCATCTAGATCCAACAACAATGAAAGTAAGTGCATCTAAACGAATCCAGCATTTACTTGTTGTTGCCAGGCACGAACCGGCGAATGTATTAGCGGTTCTTCTGCTGACATTTTTTGCTTACTTAATTGTTGTTCCCGTTCTGTCCATCGCTATGGACTCTTTCACAGTTCAGTCCGGTGACAGCATGCATACGCACAGTGCGGAAGGAGAATTCACCGGCTATTATCTGACCCGTACACTCACCTCCAGAATGTCAGAATTTCTTCTTTGGGAACCCTTAAGAAATACGCTCAGTATTGCCTGTGTAACGGTTCTGGTCGCCGTGTTACTGGGGGTCACTCTGGCCTGGCTGGTCAACCGGACAGACATGGCGGGACGAAAATGGTTTGCCACCGCATTAATTGTCCCCTTCATGCTTCCTTCCTGGACATTTGCACTGGCATGGACCACCATTTTTAAAAACCGAACCGTTGGCGGTCAACCGGGCTGGCTGGAAGTGTTAGGAATTTCGACGCCCGACTGGGTTGCATACGGATTTTTCCCAATGGTCGTCATTCTGGTGATACATTACACGCCGCTGGTTATTCTCATTGTTGGTAATGCGCTGCGTCGTTTTGACTCACAATTAGAAGACTGCGCCCGCGTTCTGGGCGCCCCGCGCCGAACTATCGCTTTTTCAATCATTTTACCGCTAATGAGACCGGCACTTCTGTCCTCTGCGTTACTGATTTTTGCTGATTGTATCGGAGAATTTGCGATACCTTATATTCTGGGTTTGCCGGTGAAATTTGATACCTTATCCACCAGCCTTTACCGCTCATTAGATTCCCGCCAGAACGGCGTTGCGGCAGTCATCGCCATCGTCATTATGACGATTGGAATGATCACGCTGCTTGTGGATATGAGAATGATGAAAGAAGCCCGGCGTTTTGTGACGGTCGGAGGAAAAGGCCACATGGATCGGTGCCGGGCACTGGGTTCAATGCGCATTCCTGCCGCCGCCTTTTCTATGGCATTCGTCCTGATCGGTGTGATTCTTCCGTTAGTCACCTTATTCCTGTCGACCGTCATGGTCTTACCGGGACGCTTCACTGCAGATAACTTTACGCTCGATTACTGGATTGGCGAAAACCTCGATACACTGGCAATGCACAGCGGCATTTTGCTCACCCGTGATTTTTGGGATGCGGCATGGAATACCATCATGATCGTTGGCAGTGCCTCGGTTGTCTCCGGAATATTGGGATTGCTGGTCGGCTACTCCGTACTCCGCTGTACCATCCCATGGATTGGCCAGTGTCTTCGTCAAATCACATTCATGCCCTATCTGGTCCCGGGGATTGCCTTTGCTGCGGCTTTCTTATCCCTTTTCGCCGTATCTCACGGCCCGGTGCCGGCTTTGTATGGATTACCAATTCTGCTCATTATTGCTCTGATCGCTGAACAAATGCCTTTTGCCAGCCGGTCAGGTATTTCAGCGATGACTCAACTGGGAAAAGAACCGGAAGAAGCCGCCCGTATTGCCGGGGCTAACTGGTTCAGCCGCATCAGCCGTATTGTCGTTCCCATTCAGGCAGCGCCGTTAGCCACAGGGATTCTGCTGCCATTTATTTCCGGTATCAAAGGCGTCAGTCTGTTTATCATTCTGGCAATACCGGCAACGGATGTATTAACCACTTATTCACTTCGCCTTATTGACTACAACTATGATCAGGCCGCTAACGCTGTCGTACTGATGATTGCTCTGGTTGCATGGCTGGGAACCATTTTAATTCAGCGCATTTCCGGAACCGGTCTGGCACAAGGATTGGAGAGCTAAATATGCCAACTATTACTCTGAATCAATTACAGAAAACGTACCCCGGTGCCAAAACGGCCGCGGTCAAAGGAATCGATCTGACCGTGAAAGATGGCGAATTCATGTGTCTTTTAGGGCCGTCCGGATGTGGAAAAACGACGATTCTGCGTATGATCGCGGGCATCGAACATGCGACCGGTGGTGAAATCGCCATTGACGATAAAGTCATGGATTCCGTAGCCAAATCCCGCTTTGTCCCGCCGGAGCAGCGAGGCATCGGTCTGGTGTTCCAAAACTATGCGCTGTGGCCACACATGACGGTGGAACAAAATGTTGAGTTTGGTTTAAAACTCAAAAAGATCCCCAAGGAAGAACGCCACGCGCTTTCTCAGGACGTCATGGAAAAACTTCGGATAGCCGATTACGCTAACCGTTATCCCTCTCAGTTATCCGGCGGACAACAGCAACGCGTCGCTCTGGCGCGCATGCTGGCAGTCAATCCGGGGGTACTGCTTCTTGACGAACCCTTGTCCAATCTCGATGCCGCATTACGGCTGGAAATGCGGGCGGAATTACGCCGGCTTCATCAAACCTTCGGTACGACCATCATTTTCGTCAGCCACGACCAGTGGGAAGCCATGACACTCGCCACCACTATTGCCGTGATGAGCAATGGCGAATTGCAACAGGTTGGCACTCCGGATGACATATATGCCACACCGGGAAACCGCTTTGTGGCCGAATTCATCGGCACTCCGAAACTCAACATGATGGAACTGCATCGCTTTCAGCCACAAAACCAACTGGCGGCGCAAATCTGCCATCGCTTTGAGGATGCGCATCGGGCCCGGGTCTGCGGCATCCGTCCGGAATCGATCATTCTTCATACCACCCCAGCTCCCGGCACAACGCCCATGGTCGTCGATAACATCATGCCAACCGGCGGAAGTTGGGTTGTGGAAATCAGACAAGGTCAGACACAGTTGTTCCACTCAACTCAGATAAAACCGGATTATCAGGCTGGTGATCCGGTTTTCTGTGAATTACCCGGTGCTACCCTGCACTTTTTTGACGAAGAGGGAGAACGGTTATCGCTTTCTGAAATCCATTTTACCAAGACCTCAGCGGGGTTTCCCGGAGTGACGTCTACGCAACCTCATCAGTCGTTATCACACGTGATGTGATGTTACTGATATTCATGATTAATTAAGGACATCGTTATGAAAATGAAACATAGCCTGCTTGCGTTATCTGTTGCAGTCACAGGCTTTTCCCCCGTTTTACACGCAAGCGAGCCGTTTGATTTACAAACCCTTGTTAATGCAGCAAAACAGGAACCGGCTATCACCATTTATGCCCCTACCGGGAAAATCGTTCAACAGGCGAGAGACTTCACCAAAAAGTATGGTGTTAAGGCGGTCGGGATCAAAGCCAAAGCGCCAAATATTATTGAAATCATCAGCCGGGAATCTCAGGCAAATAACGTCAAAGCGGACGTTGCCCTGATTGAAGATGCGCCGGCCGCTCAGGTACAGCTACTGGATAAAGGGTACGTAAAAAGCTGGGTTCCGGGTGATATGACCAAAGATATCCGTCACCAGTATCAGCAACCACTGACGGTGGTCCTGGCTCCGAATGTCTGGTCTTACAATACCGCTCAGTATGACAAATGCCCGATCACCAATATCTGGCAGCTGACCGAACCGAAGTGGAAACACAAAATTGCCATGCAGGACCCTCTGATTAAGCCCCTGTATTCAGACTCCTTTAATCAAATGGCGACGCATTACGATAAACAAATGGCGGACGCTTACCAGAAGCTGTACGGCAAACCGCTCAAAACCGATGAAAGCTCTGCGACCGCCGAATTTGTCAAACGTCTGGCACAAAATGGGCCTCTGTTAACCAAATCTGACGGCGACGCCGCACAGGCCATTGGCGCGCCGGATGTCAAAGACAGCTTTGTCGGCTTAATCAGTACCGCCAAATATCGCGAAAACAAACATGGAATGAAACTGGGTATCTGTCATGACATGACCCCCTTCATTGGTGTGAGCTACCCGACCATTGGCGTGATTACCACCAAAACCAACAGCCCAAATGCCTCTAAATTATTTATCCATTACCTGATGACTTCAGAGGGGATCAAACTTCAGGGCATTGATGGCAAAATGTCAACCAACGTTAAGGTTCCCCTTCCGAAAGAAGAAGCCTCAGGTATCGAGCAATATCGTGACGAGCTGATGAAATACCAGACCGGCACATCGGTTTCCGACTGGCAAAGCCGGCAGGACTGGATGGATCTCTGGAGCATGAATTACCAACGATAAACCCATTTTTTCGCGGCGCGGAGCTTTGCTCTGCGCTGCTTAATGTAAGGAAACCCTTTTGAACTCAACAGAACTAAAAAAAAGAGAAGATGCACTAAAAAGCGTATTAACTCAGGCTGGCAACATTGCGTTAAGACATTTCCAAACCCGCCAACCCGGCAGCTATACCTTAAAAGGCAATCAGGATTTTCTCACCGAAGCCGATGCGCTGGTTGAGCAATACATCCGCAGTGAACTGCTGAAACAATTTCCGGAAGACGGATTGCTCGGCGAAGAAACCGGCGGCGCGGTTAACACTCCGCAGTTATGGGTGGTCGACCCCATTGATGGTACCGCAAACTTTGCCCGGGGCATCGCACATTTTTGTGTCTCTATCGCGTTTGTGGAAGATGGCGTGACATTACTGGGCGGCATATACAATCCGGCCACAGACGAAATTTATCTGGCCCGCAAAAACGCCTATGCACAAAAAAACGGTCTGCCACTGACAGTGGCTGACACCGGACGTTTGCAGGAAGCGACCTTTGAGCTGGGCTGGTCAAACCGGGTCACGCAGCAGCGCTATCTGGACGCATACAAGTCAGTTTTACTGATGGGTGCCAATGTCCGGCGAGGCGCCTCCGGTGCTCTGGCTCTGGCATGGGTCGCAGAAGGACGGACCGACGGTTATGCCGAACTGCATATGAATGCGTGGGACTGCTTAGCCGGCTTATTGCTGGTTGAAGAAGCGGGCGGACGAATCGGAACATTTCCGTCCAGTCACGCAGAAATCGCGCAAGGTGGTGCCATTCTGGCTTCTGCCCCCAACATTGCAGAACCGTTTGCTTCTTCGGTTTCCATCTCACTTAAGTAACACCGTATTATCAGGAACTCAACATGTCAGGAATAAAACCCGTACCTCACTATCCCCGTCCACCAATCAGTCTGATTGACAGTGACATCCCGGGCTGGGGCGTTGATATCTATATTGGTGGTTCTTCCGGCGTTGCGGACATCAGTCTGCTAAAAGAACACAACATCAAAGTCGTCATCAACTGCGCCGTCAATTTAGATATCGACTTTGTCGAAATTCCGGAAAAAACGATGTCTGATGGTTTAAATAACCACGGTGCCGCCTCCATTCGTTACTACAAACTGGGACTGATTGACGGCCCCGGAAACCCGGAATCCATGATCTTCACAGGTTACCATCTGATGCGGTCAAGTTTAAGTCAGCAAATACCGGAAAAGCCCTCTTATAAAGTGCGCGAAAAAGGCAATATCCTGGTTAACTGCCGCGGCGGACGCAGCCGCTCGGTTACTGTGGTTGCCTTATTTCTTCATCTCGAATGTCCGGAACGCTACCCAACCCTGAATGATGCCATCGCCCATATCCGGGATAAACGGCAATTACACCCGGACGAATGGTTTGAAGCGCCCAAACCGGAATTAATTCAACTTGCAGAGCGGGCCATAAAAATGGAAACTCTACTTCGTAAGGCCGGATTAGGGAAAACAGATAGCGATTAAACGGATATGAAAGATGAAAAAGAAAAAAACGTTGCCAGTGCCGCAGAAGTAGCCCGGCTGGCCGGCGTTTCCAGATCGGCGGTATCACGAACATTCACACCCGGTGCCAGTGTTTCTGAAGAAACCCGGAAACGGGTAATGAAAGCGGCAAATGCGTTAAATTACCATGTAAATCATCTTGCCCGTGGGTTATCCAATAAGAAAAGCCGACCTGTTTGCCTGTTGGGCGCGAATTTAAACGCACCCTATCAGGCCGCTCTTCTGGATGCGTTAACGCGCAAACTCCAGAAAGCCGGCAGAGCGGTCATGGTGATCAATACCTCCGGAGGTAAGGATTATGCCGATGCCGCATTGCGTCAAACGCTGAATTACCGCGCGTCAGCAACCATTGTTTTATCCGGGACACCTCAGGAATCTCTGGTGGATATCTGTGTCAACAGCGGCCAACACGTCATACTGGTAAACCGTGCCGGTCAGTTTGAAGGTGCAGATCATATATCTATTGACTACTCGGCAATCATGGCCGACGCGTTGTACATGCTGACTCAGGCCGGCTGCAAAGAACTGGCGGTGGTATCGTCTACGATTCAGTCTCCGAGTTTACTTGCAAGGGAAAATGGCTTTCTGCAAGCCGCCAGTGAAGCCGGAGTTCACTGTACGGTTCACCGCATGGGGCCAACCAGTTATGAAACAGGGGTGGAAACCGCCCGCCAGTTACTGGCGGCCCGCAACCGTCCGGATGGCGTATTTTGTGTCACGGATTTGATAGCCTGCGGGTTCATGGACTCTGCACGTCAGGAGTTTGATCTGACCATTCCCGATGACTTATGCGTCATTGGTTTTGATAACATCGAACAAGGCAGTTGGCTAAGCTACCAGCTCACCACATTCAGGCAACCTTTGGATGATATGACCAACGCCATTGTCAATTTATTAGAAAAAGAAGATGGGGACTTTCCGAGAAAAAATAAATTATTTACCGCTCCCGTTGTCTGGCGTCAGTCTGTACGTCCACCCAAAATAGAAGACAAATAACCAGAAATAGGTCTTTACCCTTTATTTTTCACCTGCTCGGTATCAAAATCCAGCAGTTGCTCAAAACTAATGGGATCAGAGATATAAAATCCCTGAAAGACCTCACACCCCATCACTATCAATGTATCCATTTGTTCCCGGGTTTCTATTCCTTCTGCCGCTAATTCATAATTATAAGCTTTCGCAATATTAATTAATGAACTTACAACCACAGTCATCGTTTTATCACTTAAACTGTTCACATAACTATGGTCAATTTTAATCTGGTCTGCCGGGATATGAGTCAGATTGGTAAATGCCGTATAACCAGTACCAAAATTATCAAGCCCGATTGAAAATCCAAGTTTTTTAATCTCAACTAAATTTGTTGACTCCAGTTCTTCAATATTCACAAAAAACGTTTCTTTCAATTCTAAACAAATCAGAGACGGATCGACTTTATGTTGTAAGAGCAATTTCCTTAGCTCATCGACAAAGGTATGATCCAGCATTTGCCTTGGCGAAATATTAATGGACAACATGAAGTCGTCATCCAATTTATCCTGATATTGTTTTAACGTCACAAACGCCTGATTAATCACCCATAAGTCAATGTTTCGTATGAGCCCATGTTGTTCGGCGACTTTGACATACACTTCCGGTGAATAACGATACAAGGTAGGAGCGGAGCAACGCAGTAAGGCTTCCGCCCCCACTATTTTCCCTGTGTTGCTGTTATAGTAGGGCAAATAGACCAGATAAAATTCATTGGCTCCTAACACCGTTCTCAGACATTGCCTGATATAGATTTCTTCTTCGTGTTTATGAAAATGTCCGAGAGAGAATTCCGCATAATGTTCCTGATGCTCCCGGCAATACTGAGCCGTGACCTGACACCGTTCAATAAATTGCTCGATCGTCGGTGTCTGATAGTGTTTTGGAATATACACAATGGTTTTATCGATAATAAACGAATCGTTTTCGGGCCGGATCAGCGCATAATTCACTTCATTTTCGGATAACTTGCACTTAACGGAATTCACGACGAATTCAGATTCACCGAGACGGTAAATCACGATCGGTGTGTCATCCCACCGCTGAGTCAGAAATTGCCAGTGTTTGTTTAATACCATTAACGCCGCCGTTGGGCCCAGTATTTTTTTTAGCTGCTCATAATTATTCAACCGGAAATAATACAGGTTGCTGGTATTGTCTTCTTCGATAATTTTTTCGTAATCTTTAATCAATCCGTTTTTATTAAAAAAATGAGTTTCCGCATCTAAATATAATGTATCGTCCGTTGACACTTTCTGATTTAAACGGCGGTCAGAACGGCGACAGAACCAAATCGCGTGCGCAAAGCACCCGAGAATCAACACAGGAAACAACACCGACATAGAATACCAGAGCAACGCCTGGGGGATGACTTTACCCTGAAACTTCAATTCTCTGACTTCAACGGTATACTGACCGTAATTTCTGACCGGAACTTCATTAGCAAGAACTTCGATAGATAATACTTTCGTAAAATCAACTTCCGTATCTTTTAAAGAACGTCCGAATTTATCAATCCACCACGAATCCACTTTAAAGTCGTTCATTGATATTGAGTGATCGTTACCGGCTCTCAGACGAACACTTTGTGACTTAATCTGCCGGGTGTCGGCCTGCGTATTTTCATTGTCTACCTTAAGGCCGGATGTGGTTTTGACCGTTACCCGGATTCGATTATCAAACCCCGGATTCGAGGAATACGCCTTGGCATCTAAAAACATCCGATGATACGGCGCGAGAGAAACGTAGGAAGCTTCCTGCGCATCATAAGGCAAGTGAAATTGAATACCGCACTTTGACTTCGTTTCAGCCCGGATATCGCAATGCAAAATGATCGGCCGGACTGCCGAATTCAGTTTTTTCTGCTTACTCCCTTCGCCAGACATCGAAAACCCGATACCGGGAGTGTCAAAAAGATCATATTCTTTCGTGTTTAAACCAGAATCAATAAAAAGTTCTGCCACAGAAAAAAATATCCCAGTAATCAGTGCGATAGAGAAGTAGAGTTTGATTAAATTTTTCGGTATTGAAACCATATTAAACACAATTACTTCTATAACTGATTATTAATAAAAGATTAGCATCGTTTATTGATAATATCGATGAATCAGAAACACATTATTCAGTTAAGACTGTGATAACCATTAAAAATACATCACAGAAACAGTCAAGCAACCGGCATTTAATTCCTGTATCACAGCCCTTTCGAGTGTAAACATCATTCCCTGCTATAATTCAGGTACGTCTTATGTAAAAACCAAATGGTCAGAGGGCTATGCAGTATATGACGATTGAGCTAACGGTATTTTACAACTACTACTTACCTAACATGGTGCTTTCATGTTAAAACGCATTCATTACATTATTTACTCTTTAATTCTCGTAGCGCTTGGGTTTGTGGTTATCGCTGAAAATATTGAGCCCGGCGTCAGGCTGGCAATTGTGATTTTGGTTTTTAGTGGCGTATGTGGCGGTTTTTTACAGGGAAATGCCATTCGTTTTAGTCTTTCTCAGAGACAGCTATCATCCTTTAAACACGAAGTACAAAATATCTTGCTCTCTTTATCCAACCGAAATGATAAAGGCAATGAAATCAAATACGGTCAGTTTTTACGTTTCAAAGAATCCATCCTGCTTTTTCAGATAGAAAGCAAGGGGGTCTGGCATAATAAAACCTTTTGGAACGTGAAAGACCTTATCCAGTCAACCTTAGACGAATACAAAGAATACGCAGAAACCGTTAACGTCAAACTCAACTATGAACTCAATGTCACTGCGCCGGTTTCAGTGAGTCCGGAAGCCTTAAATATTGCTCTGATGATTCTGTTATCGAATGCAATTGGCGTCACCCCAAGAGGGGCCTCGATTGAAATAAAAGGCGGGCCCAGTAAAGACAAATCGTCTTATCTCATTATTATTTCTGACGGAGGAAGCGGTATTCCCCGCTCTGTCGTCAACACATTTGGTAAAAAAGTGATTAACCGTTCTTCAAGTCTGATTGATTTGCATGGAATGCGTCGCTATGGAAACGGCCTCAATTTTCTCGCACGGTTGCAGAAGAAAGTGAACTTCAATATTCAACTTTATGCCGATAAAAACTATTCAGTCGCAATATCGATTCCGACTTCCAATGCAATTTCGCCGAATGAGTGATCACTGGTATGACAAATGATGTATCAAAGCAATTAGACAAACTGATCAATAAGATACAAGAAACCAGCACCTATTATCTGATGCAGGATAACCAAATTTCGTCTTCCCATAAGCTGAAAATTGCTGTTGTTATTTCTCTGTTACTCATTGCAGGTTCGCTGATATTTATGAGTTCCATGCTGACCAATCAATCGCAAACAAACCTGAGAATGATCGCCAGATATCAAATCATTTTATTGTATTCAGAAAATACGGTAAGTGTTCAAGCCGACTATAAAAAAACCACCAATACCAAGCTAGGCTGGCCGGAATTTGCCAAAAAAAATGGAGGCGTTGATAATGTCGTTTTGCTGACCCAACAATGTGATGATTCGTATCTGCCCTGGAAACCAGTAACATGTAACTTTATTTACCAGACTATTTTTAATAACGGAAAAGCCTCCGAACGCTATGGCATCGAGTTGAAGGAAAAAGGTAATGATACGATACTAGAATTGCATAATGCTTCAGCCGGTGCAACACACGGGAAACCCACTTTTTAAGTTTTCTCCCATCTCATATATTCAAGCACTATAAACCACTTGAATATATGAAATTACGATAAATATTTTTTAATAAAATCATTAATCGGTATTGGCTTACCTAATAAGAACCCCTGAAAACAATTAATATTTTTCTTCAAAAGAAAATTATATTGCGTTTCTGTTTCAATACCTTCCGCAATTAATTTTACATTTAATCGATCACTCAAATCAATAATATTTTCGAGAACATCATTATTATTTCCACTAACAATTAGGCTAATATAGCTCTTATCTATTTTAATGGTATCTACATTAACCTGATGTAAATATTTTAAAGAGCAATGACCGGTTCCAAAGTCGTCCAATGATATGACTACATCCATCTCTTTCAGCTTATCAATGGAAGCAATATAATGTTCATCACTTGCAAATTCCTGACGTTCAGTAATTTCAATAGCAGTCTGAATGTTGTTTCTCTTTAATTTTGATATCAACCGGTTGATATCATCAAATAATTGATTATCTTCAAACTGAATAGGGCAAACATTCAAACCAATGATAAACTGACGTTCGGGGGGTATCCTTACTTCTTTCAGAGATTGAATACATTTATCAACAAGTTGTGAAGTAATATCTTTAACCAATCCATTAACTTCAGCTTCATGAATAAATTCTGCAGGAGAAATGACATTTCCTTTTTCATCAATCCATCTGGCAAGCACTTCAGCGGCACAAACCTGACCATTTTTATCAAATAAAGGCTGAAGATATGGATAAAACTGAGAACGCTTTAAACCACTGCGAATTTTTCTCGCTTTTCTATCAAATAAAAATAATACCATATACAAGTAATGAGAAGAAAGTATAGAGGTTAATATCCAGAGAATAATAATTCCATCATAATTTCTTATTGTATAAGTAATAAACCTTGATAAAGATGTTTTATAATAAACTTTAAATAAACCATCTCCATCGACACTACCATCTATAAAATCCTGAATAAATTTAGTATTACTTGGACCGGCAGAAGAGAAAAAACCATTGCTGACTTTTAAATATAATTCAAAATAATCATCTTCTGTAAAATGCAGTAATTTGTAGAGATTTTCTGCGTAAATAGAAAAAGCGGCGGTCACTGAATCTTTCGTTTTAAATTGTAATAGGAAGACTTTTCTATCACCAAGACTCAGCCTTGTATTAGTTGGGGCGTAATTGGAAAATATAAATTGTTTATTTTTTTCTATCAGAAACCAACTTGGCGTTTCCACCTGTCTTGTCTGAAAAAAGGTACTGCAAAAAATAAACTTTGGATTGCTGATATTAATACTCTTTAGAGGAGGAACTAACATCACAAAATCATTCAGTGATCTTAGTTTTTTCTGACAGCTTTTAGTATCAATGACATGAGTTAATTCGCTGTTATAATAACTACTCAGTAAATAAATTATTGACGTTACCTCTTCCTTAACATGAGAGGCCGCTTTAATTTGTTCTGTCCTTATATTGCACAATGCAAAAAAAACGATTATCAGGGCACCCAATACCTGTAAAGTAGCAATAAATAATAATTTACGAAAGTTCACATGACCGTACGCTTTAATAAACCTGACTAAACGCTAACACACCGTCTTTTTTTCAACAACCAAATTTATGACAAAAATTTGTAATGAGTAATGTTTTACTTATAGATGAAATTATTACATAGAAAAACCAGCGACAAATGCCACTGGTTCCATATTTAATTCTTTTTTAATAAAGATTACAGTGGGATAGTAATATTACAATCCCATCTCAGCTTTAATTTGTTCCAACCATCCCGCAATTCGTTGTTCTGTCATTGTGGATTGATTATCTTTGTCAATTACCAGTCCAACAAACTCACCTTCATCCACCGCATTGGAAGCATTAAAATCATATCCTTCAACAGGCCAGAAACCATAAATTTCAGCGCCACAGTTAACGACATAATCGTATAGCTCACCTAAACCATCAACAAATTCATCCGGATAATTCACCTGATCCCCTAAACCAAACAATGCTACTTTTTTTCCGGACAGATCCAAACCATCGAAATTAGGTAAAAATTCTTCCCAACTCGCTTCCTGACAATCCACCGATAATCCCGGCAGCTTTCCTTCCCCCAGCGTGGGTGTTCCGAGAATCAGGTATTCATAGGCTTCCAAATCCGATGCTTCACTGCGATTTATATTTTTCGGCTTATCGGCGATGTCACCTAATGACTTTGCGATCATTTTTGCAATTTTACGGGTACTGCCTGTATCCGTACCAAAAAAAATACCAACCTTTGCCATAATCCTTCACTCCTTGAAATTCATTGTTCACTATCTATGAAGCAATCTCTGTGCCTTATGTAACATATTGATATTTAATGCTTCTTATATTTTATGTCCGATAATACCAACATTTTGTCACAAAGCTTACAAATCAATCATCGTCTTCGTCGTCATCGGGAACCCATGTCGTCGGACGGTAAATTTCAACACGATCCCCGGCACTCAACTGACTGTCCAGTGGTTTCACTTTCCCGAAAACCCCGACTTTCTGTTTATCCAGTTCAATATCGGGAAATACATTCAAAATATCTGATTTATGAATGGCAGACAGCAAAGTGGCCTCTTCTTCAACGTCAACCGGAACCCAGACTTGCTCAGACGGTAAAGCATAAACAACACTTACTTTCATGACTGCTCTCCTTCTACCGTTATTGATACTGTCTCTGCAGACTGTTTTATCATTACTTCTGCTTTCTGTTTAATCGCTAAAACCGCCCCAATAATTAAAAATCCTCCCGGTGGTAAAATAATCAGGAGCAAACCCCGGTAATCCGGTATCACCGTGACTTCAAGAAATGAAAAATAATGCCCGAGTAACAAACTTGCGTTTGAAAATAGGGTACCACTACCTAAAATTTCACGAATACCCCCCAATACCGTCAGCACCCATGTAAAGCCGATCCCCATAAAAATGCCATCAACAACAGACGGCAATATCGCATTTTTACTGGCAAATGATTCAACTCGTCCGAGAATAGCGCAGTTCGTTACAATAAGCGGAATAAACAGACCCAGCACTTTATGAAGAGGATGAAGCCATGCATTCAGAATGGCATCAATAAGCGTCACTAATGTGGCAATAATAATAACATTAACAGGAATACGGACGGCTTTACTGATAATCCCACTGGCAAGAGCACTCATCAGGTTTGCCATTATCATTACTGCTGTTGTAGCCAGCCCAAGACCTAATCCGTTTGTCGCACTGCTTGTCACAGCAAGTAACGGGCACAAAGCCAGCGACTGTTTCAGAACAATATTATTGTCCCATAACCCATTTCTGATGATCGGGGAATAACGATGTTTTTTTTCTTCAGTCATGGCTCTCTCCTTGATCTTTTTTCAGGGCTAACATTGCCTTATGAATCCCCCGGACCACACTCCTTGGTGTAATAGTTGCGCCACTAAACTGGTCAAAATCGCCACCATCTTTTTTAACGGCCCACACCGGTGTGTTTTTCAGAGAACGGTGATTAAAACTTAAAATCCAGGGACTTTTCGCCAGCTCAATCTTGTCACCCAACCCGGGCGTTTCTGAATGGCTGATAATACGGACTCCCTGAATAACGCCATCCAGATTAACACCAATAAGATAAGTGATCAGACCGCTGTATCCTTCTTCCGCCCCTTTAATGACATGATAAGTCACCTGCCCCTGTTCATTTTTAACATTATAAATATGATATTTTTGCCCTTTAAAAGACACAATATGACCGTCGTTAAAGACATCATTCGCGTAAACTTTCCCACCGAGAACCTGATCGAGTAATGCGTTCTGATCTTCAGCCAGACGTAATTCGATAACCGGTCGGGTAACGATTTCCGTCGACACCAGTAATAAGGCGGCTAAACCACATGTGGCTGCCAGTAATGCCGTCTGATATCCGATTTTATCCTTCCACTTCTCAACATATGTCATCATGACTTATTTCTCCGGAACTGAGTGACTGCCAAAGACACTTGGGCGCAGATAATGATCGATCAGCGGACTGGCTGAATTCATGATTAACACGGCAAACGCCACCCCTTCCGGATAGCTGCCAAACGATCGAATTAACCAAACCAGAAATCCACATCCGGCACCATAGACCATTTGCCCTTTTACGCTGGTTGGTGACGTAACTAAATCCGTAGCAATATAAAATGCCCCAATCATGGCTCCGCCACTTAACAAATGAACCCAAACCGGTAAAGTCGTCTGAGGATGAACGAGATGCGCAATAGTCGCCGGAATAAGAAGACCGCCAAAAAAGGTAAGAGGGATAGCCCAGTGAATGATTCCTCTGTAAATAAGATATAAGCCACCTATAAGAATCAAAATACTGCTGGTTTCTCCTAAACTGCCAGCCTGATGCCCCCAGAAAATATTGGCAAATAAAATGGGATCAGTTCTTTCTGAACTTAACGCTGTTGCTGACGTCATGCCATCAAAATGAAGCCAGCCGGAAGCCACGTTTACCAGATTATGGCTAAAATCAATTGGTGTCGGTGTCGCCCACCGGGTCATCTCTACCGGGAAACAGACAATTAACATCACTCTGGCCAGCATCGCCGGATTAAATAAATTCTGTCCCAATCCACCATAGATTTGTTTTCCGACAAGGACGGCAAAGGCACTGCCAAAAATGCACATCCAGACAGGCATAGTAGAAGGCAGGCTCATTGCCAGTAACAAACCAGTCAACGCCGACGAACCATCCATACAAGCTTTAAGGCTTTTTCTCATCACGGCCAGACACATCCACTCTGTTATTATCGCCGCAATAACACAAGACACAATCACGGTCAGACAACCCAGACCGAACTGGTAAATACCGAACAACACGGCCGGAATCAGAGTGACTATCACGGTATACATTATCCGGACACTGCTATTCTGATTATGAGCAAACGGCCCTACTGCGGATTCATAATTAATCATTTTCGGCCTCCGTACCGGTGACAATTTTCACAACTGTGTTTCTGGGTTTTCTTGGTGGCCGGGTAGGTCTGACCGGATTATCCAAAGAGACACTGGTTTCAGATTTAACCGGCACTTCTTTATCTGACATCGCACCAACAGGTCTCCGGGCAGGACGGGAAGGTCTTGCCGGACGCAGAGAAGATGTAACCTCGGGGGAAGCATCTTCAGCAACCTTATTACGCCCGGGCCTTCCAGGTCGGGCCGGACGAGCCGATTTTTTCGCTTTGGCTGCCAGTTTTTCAGCCTGCTCTTTCTCCAGACGCACTTTTTTTGCTTCTGTCAGTGCTTTCGCCCGGACTGATTTTTTCTCCTGTTGTTTTTTGGACCATATTGCTCCTTTGGCATGCATAAAATACTGAACCAGAGGAATGTGCGATGGACAAACGTAACTACAGGCGCCACATGACAAACAACTCAGAACCCCCATTTCTTCAGCAAGCGCCAGATTTGAAACCCGGGTGTGAGCCGCTAGCTGAAAGGGCATCAGGCCCATAGGACATGCTCTGACACACTGACCACACCGGATACATTCCTGATGTTTGTTCCTGTCTACTACTTCCTCCTCAGTCAGAGCCAGTATGCCACCAACGGTTTTATCAATCGGAACCTGAGGCGAAGAAATCACCTGTCCCATCATCGGTCCACCGAATATCAGCCTCTCCGTATCCGGAGAAAAGCCACCACAGTATGAAATCAATTCATTAACAGGTGTACCAACCGGGACTTCAACATTGCGAGGTTCACTAATCCCTTTCCCTGAAACGGTTACCACCCGGGTAACCAGAGGACGACGGAACCGGACTGCCTGATACACAGAACGGGCCGTAGCAATATTATTCACCAGCACACCGATCTGATTCGAACTGCCACCTTTTGGCACCTCCTTCCCGGTTAATGTTTTGATCAGTTGTTTTGCTGACCCCATCGGATAAATACTCGGGACTTTCCGGACATGGATATTCGGATCTTCTGTTGCCGCATAAAACATTTCTTCAAATGCCAAGGGTTTATTATCTTCAATTCCAATCAACACCCGTTTTGCTCCGGAAGCCTGTAAAATTAACCGGGCACCGACAATAATTTCCGAGGCGTACTCCTGCATCGTCAGATCGTCACTGGTTAGATAGGGTTCACATTCCCCGCCATTCAAAATGACCGTTTCAACCTGATTTTTTCTGGCCGACTTTAATTTCAGACCGGTGGGAAAACCGGCACCCCCCAGTCCGACAATTCCGGCTTCTCTGACTCTTTCAATAATAGCTTCAGCATCAAGACTGGCCATATTTGAAACCGGGGTGACTTCCCCCCAGGAACGATCATCGTTAGCCCGAATAACGATGGTTTCACTCCTTACTTTTGCTGGGTGGGAAGTAATATGCTCGGTAATCGCCGTAACGATGCCATTAACAGAACTGTGAACCGGAGCAACTCGCTCTGAACGGCTGACCGCAACCAACTGGCCTCTGACCACTTTGTCACCGACAGAAACCAGCGGAGTCAGCTTCGCACCATTTCTGAGTTGAAGAGAAAGATAAATGTTCCTGGGCCAGAACCCTTTATCTATGTGTTTATTGCTGGTAAGGGACTTAAAAGATTCAGGGTGAACTCCCCCGGAAAACGGCCGGTGCAATTGAAATAAAATCATAATATTGACTCCTGATAACTACACGACTGCCGTTTGTTTTGGCTTAGGCCAATACCAGGTAGACGAATCCGGTTTAACTTCTTTCATCGTCAAACCGTCCTGAGAACAGGTGGCACTGCATAACTGACAACCGGTACATATGTCTTTAATAACGGTATGCATCTGTTTAGGCGCACCGACAATGGCATCAAACGGACAGGCTTTTGCACAACGGCCACACCCGGTACACACAGACTCATCAATAAAAGCAACGTATTGTTTGTCTTCTTCGCTCATTTCAATTGACACACCGAGTAAATCTGCAACGTTCATCGCCAGTGACGAACCTCCTGGAGGACAACAATCCGGGCTTAATTCTCCTGATACCATTTTTTCAGCAGCCTGACGGCAGCCTGCCTCACCACACTGCCCGCACTGCCCGCCAGGTAAAAGCCCTTCAATCTGGTCAACAAGCGGATTACTTTCAACCCTGAAGAATATCGCTGCGAATCCAAGTGCAGCCCCCAGAACTGAGCCCATTACAATAAAAAAGATTACTGATGCCAGAATCATTGCAGCCTCCTTATGCCATTCCGGAAAAGCCCATAAAGGCCATGGATAGAATGCCCGCGGTAATAAAAGCGATTGGAGTTCCTTTAAATGCAGCCGGAACATTACTGAGTGAAAGTTGACTACGCAATCCGGCGAATAAGGTAATCACAACCATAAATCCGAATGCAGAGCCGACACTAAACATAATGGTGGATAAAAAAGATAGCTTTTGCTGAACGGCTAAAAGAGCCACCCCAAGAACCGCGCAATTGGTGGTTATCAATGGCAGATAGACACCTAATGCCTGATAAAGAGAAGGAAACGATTTTTTTACATACAATTCTGTAAACTGAACAACGGCAGCAATCACCAGAATGAAGGTGATTATCCTCATAAACTCCAGTCCGAGAGGTTGTAAAATAAAATACTCAATTATCCATGTGGTAGCGGCAGCCAAAGTCAGTACGAATGTCGTAGCGATCCCCATACCAACAGCGCTGCTAATTTTCCCTGATACCCCCATAAATGGGCATAACCCAAGAAACTTTGCCAGAACCACGTTATTCACAAACGCCGCACTTAGCAAAATAATCATTCCGTCTGTCATACACTTCATCCCTAAAATGTGCCTTTTCAGGTCTAAATGCATGAGGTATGCCAGTGTGCAACTCTGCACCAGAAAGTGACGTTAACCGCCTAATGCCATTATCAGAACATCGTTTATCAATGGTTTTCTCCTCGTTTTTCTCTTGTCACATAGTGAACAAAACCCAAATTGTCGGATTTATTTGTCCTGAATCAAACAAAACTCAATGAATATCGCCTGAAAATCTGAATGCATATTATGGAATGAGAAATGCATAGCAGTATTTACCCAAGAAACTTGCTAGGGAAAGCTAACATGGGACAACTTGATGCAATTATGCCAAACACATCCACCCCTTCTTCTTTTGGTGGGGAAGTCTTTGAACAAATTGTTTCCAACGCACCATTTGCAATTAGCATTACCGATGAATCGGGAAATATTCTCTTTGTAAATGATACGTTCTGCCGGATCACCGGATATACAGTCAACGAGTTAATTGGTCAGCATTCTTCAATGCTGTCGTACAAAGCCACACCAAGAACGGTATACGAAAACCTATGGTCTGCCATCACCTCAGGACAACACTGGCAGGGACAGCTAATAAACCGGAAAAAGTGTGGAGAACCATACATTGCCGATATGTCGATATCAAAAGTAGATGACGACAAAGGGCAGACCCGCTACTACGCCATCCATAAAGATATTACCGAAAAACATCATTTACAGACCCATCAACAAAATCAATCGATCATGTTTCAGGCGGTTTTGAATGCCGCCCCACTCGCCATTGCGTTGGTCGATCAATCTCACAACGCCATCTTTAAAAATGACCGTTTTGAAAGAATGAACCTCAGTTTGGATGAGTCTCCTGTTCAGCTTCTTTTAGATACCATTCAAATGGATTACGGCTACGACACACTCGAAGAGTTCATGGGAAATAAAACTCAAAAATACAAAGGCATCCATATCGAGAGTAAAGGACCAATGCGTGAACGTTGGTTTGATTTCGTACTGGTCAGAATTCCGGTATCCGACACAACAGCAGAAACCTATTTCAACCGCGAGCAGGGATATTACATTGTGGTTGCAATTAATGAACGGACAAGAGAAAAACTGCTCGTAGAAGAAAGAAGAATCAATGCTGTTAAGCTGATGACTCACGACAACAAATATGTTCACGCTATGCAAGAAGCCTTAATGGCAACACTTCATCAGCTTCAGGGCCCATTTAATATGATTGAGTCTGCTATAAATATTCTGAAGCGCACTAATGCAACCTGCCCGGGATTGCTTGCTATGGATGAAGCGATGAACACGGCAGTTCAGGCAATGGATGACATCAAACAGGCCGTCCCGGAAAGAACATCCGAAGCCTTCCAGCCTGTAAACCTTAACCTCGTTGTTAAAGATGCTACATCCATCAGTACGGATGAACTTCTGCTCTCTTCCATTGACTTAAATTTAAGTCTTGATGCACAGCTTCCGGTATTAAACGGTATGCCACACAGGTTGGTTTTAGCTTTAAAACAACTTCTCGATAACGCCATTGATTCCATTCAGGCATCGAAAGCAAAAGACAGAACCATACAGGTCTCAACTTATGCTGACGAACATTATGTTCACCTTGTAGTTGAAGATACCGGACAGGGTGTCGATGAATCTATTCAGTTAAAAATATTCCAGCCTTTTTTCAGTACCAAACCGAAGCATAAATCCGGTTGTCGCGGAATCGGACTCTCTATCGTTCAGCAGGTATTGAATGAACACGCCGCTACTATCGAAGTAGCCCGTAGTTATCAGCTCAAAGGAGCAAGAGTTCTTATCTCATTTCCAATGAACGAATGGTAAACAATTATGACAGTCGCTTATTCATCAATCGATTTAGAGCGTGAACTTCTTGCTGCCATGTACAACATCAGTTGCGTTCTTAACAGTAGCTTAGACTACTGCGATACCACAGATAATGTTTTAAAAATACTGCATGAAGAATGTCAGTTAAGATGCGGAATGTTAAGCATTTTAGATCAGACACGAGACATTTTATTAGTCAAATCGGTTCATTCACCTGAGCCGAATATTAATATTGAACAAAAACAGATTCATTACAAAATGGGAGAAGGAATCGTAGGAGAAGTCCTCCGTCAGGGTAGCTCAATGGTCATTCGCAATCTTGGTAAAGATATGCGCTTCGCCGATAAACTTGCGCTGTACGACTACGATAAACCTTTTATTTGTGTTCCGCTGAAAGACACCACATCCAAAGTCATCGGAGCGTTGTCTGCTCAGCCACCCAATCTGGATGACTCATCCATCACCCAGTTAACCCGGTTTCTGGATATGATCGCTAACCTGATCGCACAAAATATCCAGTTGGCGCACCAGATTGAAACCAAACAGAAGCAACTGGTTGATGAGCGGGATGGATTGCGCCGTAAAGTCCGCAACAACTATAGCTTCAAAAATCTGGTGGGTCACACGAAATCCATGCGACAGATTTTCGAGCAAATCCGGCTGGTATCGCGTTGGGACTCAACCGTGTTAGTCCGGGGTGAATCCGGCACCGGTAAAGAACTGGTTGCCAACGCCATCCATTACAATTCACCAAGAGCGGCAAATCCATTTGTTAAATTAAACTGTGCAGCGCTTCCTGATAATTTACTGGAGTCAGAACTGTTCGGGCATGAAAAAGGCGCCTTTACGGGAGCAGTAAAACAACGTAAAGGCCGCTTTGAAATGGCCAACAACGGTACCATATTTCTTGATGAAATAGGTGAAACCAGCCCGGCATTTCAGGCAAAGCTACTGCGTGTCCTGCAGGAAAAAGAATTTGAGCGGGTCGGTGGATCGTCCACCATTTCTGTTGACGTAAGGATTGTTGCAGCAACAAACCGGAATCTGGAGGAAGAAGTCGCCAACGGACATTTTCGGGAAGATCTCTACTACCGGTTAAACGTCATGCCAATGCACCTCCCAGCATTAAGGGAAAGGATTCAGGACATTCCCGAACTCACTGAATTCATGCTGCAAAAAATCGGTAAAGCTCAACAGAGAAAGTTAACCATTACAGACAGCGCTATACGTTCAATGATGGGGTATCTCTGGCCGGGAAACGTCCGGGAGCTGGAAAATACACTTGAGAGAGCTTCCGTATTATGTGAGTCCGGCGAGATTGGTGACGAGCTGATTATTTTTAATCAGGTTGATCCATTATCATTCTCAGACAAAGTGCACCCGGTCTCTCACACCCAACAACATGCGGTTGCTCCTTCTCTTTCTTCTGCTACGCCATCATCAGGAGCACCACTAGGTGAGCTTCCAAGCGTCAGCAAAGAAAAACAATTCAATGACGAACGGGAAATGGTCATCGATGCCCTCGAACGTTCAGGCTGGGTCAAAGCCAAAGCTGCCCGTCTGCTGAATATGACCCCCCGTCAGATTGCTTACCGAATCCAGATCATGAATATTGAAATGAAGCAAATCTAACAAATGCGCACGGTCACTTTTGTCGGTTTCTGAACAATTGTTGATACGTGCTCATTCTTTATTTTTATAAAAAACAAATAAAACAAATAGTTACACTCAGGTATAAGGCTTGCAGGAAGATCTGTTAATTATTTTGCGACATGGATACGTTACCGAGGTGTTTATGGAAAAAAGCACACTGAACCAATCATCAAAGCAGGAAGAGACATCCAATATTCATCATTTTTTTTCTAAACAGGTACAGGACAAAATCGCCCGGCATCCCTGTTATTCAAAAGATGCTCATCAGTATGCCCGTATGCACTTACCCGTTGCTCCGGCCTGTAACATTCAGTGTAATTACTGCAACCGGAAATACGACTGCAGCAACGAATCCCGTCCCGGAGTGGTATCCCGTGTTGCCTCTCCGGACATCGCCCTCAAACAGTTTATGGCGGTGAAAAAACGCGCACCAAATCTAAGTGTTGTCGGCATCGCGGGACCTGGCGATGCCCTGGCAAATCCTCAGGCGACATTTAAAACACTCAATGATATCCGTAATGCGGATCCTTCAGTTCAATTGTGTATCTCGACAAATGGTTTGATGTTAGAGCCGTACGTCAACGACCTGATTCAATCCGGAGTCAATCATCTGACCATTACCATTAACTGCACGGATCCCGAAATCGGTGCCCAAATATACCCCTGGGTTTATTTTGATCACAAGAGGCTAAGAGGAATCGAAGCGGCTAAAACACTCATCGGCCGTCAATTCGCCGGTCTGAAATCAGCGGCCGATGCAGGAATGCTGGTAAAAGTGAATACGGTTTTGATTCCGGGAATCAATGATCACCATATACAGGAAGTATCGAAAGCCGTAAAGGCCCACGGAGCACTACTTCACAACATTATGCCTCTGATATCCGATCCAGCTCACGGAACCTATTTTGGACTGACACATCAACGGGGACCTTCTGAAGCCGAACTGGAAAAAGCACGGGCTGATTCTGGAAATAACATGCCTCAAATGACCCATTGTCAGCAATGCCGCGCAGATGCAGTCGGAACACTGGGCGGCTGTTCCGCTACTGAGCCGGATAACAGCTCCCAACCGTCACCGGATGCCAGTCGCTACCGGATTGCTATCGCTAATAACTCAGACTCAGACATCATTCAGGTTCATTTTGGCCATGCCCGCTGGTTTGAAATTTATGAATATTCTGAAAAAGAAAAAAGATTCCACTTTACCGAGAAACGGTTTATTACTCAGTACTGTCAGGGAACTAACGAATGTAACGATGCTTTGGACGAAAAAGAACAAATTATTCGCTCGGTCTCTGATTGTGACATGGTGCTATGTGCCCGCATCGGTATTGCACCATGGCGAGATTTAGAACGGCTGGGAGTCATTCCAAATGTCGACTATGCCATGCAACCTATTAACAAAGCATTGCAGCACATAAAACAAATACACATCAAAACTCAGCCCAAAACACAGGAAGCCGCACAAGCAGGAGGCCCCCATGAAGTATGCCATAACAGATAAATGCGTTGGCTGTCATGCCTGCTTACTGGCCTGCCCTAATCAGGCCGTATATCAGGACGCCGATGATATGAATCAGTTTCACATTCATGAAAAACGCTGCACAGGATGTGCAGAACAGTTCGAGACCCCTCAATGTGCAACCATCTGTCCGGTTGAAGAAGCGATTATCGATAACCATTTCCGACCGGTAAACCCAATTGGCAGTCTGACCGGAATCAGCGCAGAACTTCGTTTTTCCGATTAAACCTCAAAAGGCTCTTTCGCACAGGTCACGGAAAACACATCCACCTGAACAGACGCTGACCAGTATCCTTCTGGCCAGCCTCCTTTCTGTTTTAGATGGCGCAGGAACTCTTTTGTGTCAGGAAGCTGATCCCATACCTGAGGTAAAAAAACCGCCCGGTGAGACGAATCGCTCAGAATCACCCCGACCCGGTTCTCACTCAGATACCGTTCCAGCGCAGCTTCCGTCTCGATATCTAACCTATGTAATGGCGAGAGTACAGAAACCTCAACCGACAAATCTTTTAATTGCGATTTTCGCAAAGGGGGAAACCGAGGGTCCTGACAGGCAGCAGAACGGGCCTTATTATAAACGTCTTCAGCTAAAGGCTGATGCGCAGCAATGCTCCCTAAACAACCCTGTAGCTGATGGTTAACTTCAAGGGTAACAAAACAGGCACCATTACGGGTGAAATCTTCTTTTAGTGAACTGGTTTCCGGTGGACGGACATATCCCCCGAAATAATCATGAATTGCCTGCCTGGCAATATTAACCAACTGATGCATATCCTGTTGGCTATAGTTCTGTTGTAATGTAACTGACATAACCCACCACCCTGGATAAATCACCGGAAGTATCCCCGGAATTATTATGTTGTAATTGTTCTAACTGGTAACCATTCTTTTTCGCAAGCAATAACAAGGCATTAATACCGGTGCAACCACATGCTTCCTGAGGGGTTATCTCTGCCTGAAAATGCGCGATTTTATGACAGGTGTGACGATCAATTCTGTTGGCCTCGGTGTAGGTATGAAAATGGCTGAGATCACTACTGATAACCAGTAATGTCTCCTCATCCCACAAGGCATCGATTATCGTTGCCAGCTCACTTGCCGAAATATCACAGACCAAAAGTGGCATTAACCGGATTTCCGGATTAAGGCACACCTGCAAAAAAGGAAGCTGAACTTCCAGACTGTGCTCCTGCTGATGTAACGAATCTGAAAACGTCACCAACGTATTCTCCTTAAGCAACTTCAGGGTATCCTGAGCAATGTCGAGATTTCCCAGAGGAGAACAAAACTGGTCACACGCCGGCACCGCACACCCTTTGAAATAAACCCGGTGAGAAGGCCCGACCAATAATACTTTCTTAATTTTATCTTTCTGCTGTCTGACTAATGCATAAGCTCTGGCTGCTGTCTGCCCTGAATAAATATACCCTGCATGAGGAACAATAACCGCACGTATTGCCCGGCATTCATCCAATACATCTTCAGATAACCAATACTCAATCTGGGCCCTGAGTATCGTAGGGTTATTATTGTAAAACTGCCCTGCTACTGCAGGTGAACGAATCGTCATAGCTCGGTCTTTTCCCATTTTCGCACTATGATTAAGTATAGAACCGACAAAGAGATGTATTGTGGAATCAGAAATAAAAAAATATAAAACAAAGCATTGGCACCTGCTTGATGATGGAAGAGTTGTCTGTGATGTTTGTCCACGGCATTGCTCTCTGAGGGATGGGAAAAAAGGCGCATGTTTTATTCGTGAAGCTTTTGAAGGTGAAATTGTCCTCACCAGTTACGGGTATGCAACCGGATTTGCCATCGATCCGGTTGAGAAAAAACCACTAAACCACTTTTATCCGGGAACCCGTGTCTACTCTTTCGGAACAGCCGGCTGTAATCTGGGTTGCAAATACTGTCAGAACTGGCACATCAGCAAATCCCGTGACCATTCAATATTAAGTGCTCAGGCCAGCCCGGAAGACGTAGCCGGTATGGCGGTTGCCCATCAGTGCAAAAGTGTCGCTTTTACCTACAATGATCCGGTTATTTTCTGGGAATATGCCCGTGATACCGCGATCGAATGCCATAATCTGGGGCTGAAAACGATCGCAGTTAGTGCAGGCTACATGTGCGAAACACCTCGTGAGGAATTCTATGCTCACATTGATGCCGCCAACATTGATCTCAAATCTATCTCTGATCATTTTTACCGAAAACTGTGCTCTGGCTCTTTGGCTCCGGTTCTGGATACCCTGCTCTATCTAAAACAGGAAACCGATGTATGGCTTGAAATCACGACTCTCCTTATCCCCGGCTGGAATGACAATCCCCGGGAAATCGAGCAATTATCCCGTTGGATTTCTGACAACCTTGGAGATAACGTTCCTCTTCATTTCAGTGGCTTCCATCCGGATTTTAAGTTGACCAACATAGACAGAACCCCGCTTGACACCTTGTTACAGGCCAGAGACATCGCATTAAAGACCGGACTGAACTACGTCTACACTGGCAACATTCTGAATGAAAATTCCGAAAGTACCTATTGCCCTCATTGCCATAACATTGTTTTGCACCGTCATCGTTACCAGCTCAGGCATAATCACATTACCCCTCAGGGAGAATGCATGCATTGCCATTCCCCAATTCCCGGACGATTCTGAATTCCTTCAGAAACCCCGAATCTTAAGATCGATAGCCTGACTGGTATGTTTTTTGATACAGCTTTAAACATTCATCGATCCGAAAGCCCAACAGACAATCTGACATAATACGGCGGTTACTTATGAATACATTTCCCTCAGGTACTGACTCCTTCGATCATCAACCCCATTCCGGAACATTCTGGATAGCGATTCTTGACGCTTATCTTGCCGGTAAAAACTTTCTCCCCCCCTATATGGGTCTGGACCCCAAAACATTTGCCCAAATTTGCACTCATTTTAACATCACCGTTCCTGAACACTTCCAACATAATACAGAGAAACGTCAGGTCATTTCCGATCTGGCTGGTCTTCGTCTCTCAGAACAGCAGGACCTGATCAATCTTTTGAACCACCACCTGCATAATAATGAACGCTTTTCAGAAAACATGTCTTCTGTTTTAAGTGCAGCCTGTATGGGAACGCAGCATTTATGGAAAGATTTAGGCATGCCGGAACGGCCATTACTAACTCAGTTATTTGACTGTTTTTATCCTGGACTTAGCACCATGAACAAGCGGAATATGCGCTGGAAACGATTTCTATATCGCCAGTTATGTGCTTCTGGTGGTGACTATGTATGCCGGGCTCCGAGTTGTGAAACGTGCACCAGCTTCAATGAATGTTTTACTCTTGAATAAGAGTAAATAAAAATCAACCGCTGGATAAATACATAAGAGAAAAGTAAAATATTAACTTACAAAACAAATAGTTAAATTAAAAATAAAACAAAAAAGTCTATAAACTACAGCTTATCACTGTCTTTGAGTTCCGTATTCATTTCATAAAATCTCATGATGATTTCCCTTACTGTGAACACTCTCAATGTCTCATTATGCAACATTATATATATTAAATGATACATTGTTTTTTTGAAGGTACCTGTAATGAGTTCTGATTATAAACTGCATGAATATTTAGATGTAACAAGACTTCAGACACTACAGGATAACTTCAGCAAATCAATGATGGTCGCGTTGGTTGTCGTCGACGAAAATGGCGTTCCGGTGACAAGGCCCAGTGGCTTTTGCAGCATGTGTGCCGAAGCCAGAAAAAACCCGGATATTGCCAAATATTGTTACGAAAGCGACAATGCCGGCGGAAGGGAAGCCATGAAATTCAGTAAACCGGTCGTTTACCGTTGCTATTGTGGGTTTATCGAATGTGCGGTTCCCATCATGGTGAACGGACGCTACCTTGGTGCTTTTATCTCCGGTCAGGTGAAAGTAGAACAAGAAAAAGAAAGCAGCATTGCCTACATTCTGGATAACCATCAGGTCTGGGAAGAGAACCCAGCACTGGTCAACAGTTTCAAAGACTGCCAGAGAATGCCATACGAACGCTTTTCCTCAATAGCCTACACACTATTAAACGTCTCTTCCTATCTGTTGGAACAGGCTCATGCGAATAACATCCAACGTGAATTACACGAAAAAGAAATTGAACTAACCGCTGAACTCAGAAAAAGTATGGCGATGGAACGCTCACTCCATGAAGCCGAATTCAAGGCATTATCTTACCAGATAAATCCGCATTTTCTTTTTAATGTTCTTAACACTATCGGACGGCTGGCTTATCTCGAAGAAGCACAAAGAACCGAAACCATGGTTCATGACTTCTCCGACATGATGCGCTATCTGCTACGCAAAAGTAATAATGGGGTCATTACATTAAGCAGAGAAATCAACTATGTGAAGAGTTATATGTCTATCCAGAAAGTCAGAATGAATGACCGCTTTGACTATTCATGTGAGATCCCGGAAAAGTACCTCAATATCGAATGTCCGTTTCTTGTTTTGCAGCCACTGGTGGAGAACTTTTTTAACTACGTTGTAGAACCAAGAGAAACAAAAAGTCTGCTTTCTATTCAGGCTACCGATGATGGCGAAAATGTGATCATTGAATTAAAAGACAATGGTGATGGAATTCCACCGGAAACCATTAACAACATATTATCCGGCCATCAGAACCGTCAGAAAGGCGGTATCGGTATCAATAATATCATGAATCGGCTGCAACTTTTATTTGGCGAACGCTCCAGTCTGGAGATCACCAGCCCGTATAAACCAGGAATGGGAACAACAATAAAACTTACATTCCCAATAGAAAAACCATAAATTATTTAATCCAATACACAGAGAAAAGTTATGTACAATATCGTCATTGTAGAAGATGAACCGATAGAGCTGGAGTCCTTACACAGCATTATTTCGCAATGTGTAGACAACGTTGTACTCTACGAAGCATCAACTGGGAAAAAAGCCATCCAGTTAATTAATGAATTACAACAGATTGACATGATGTTAGTTGATATCAATATTCCTCTGCCTAACGGTAAAGAAGTCATTGAATATCTGAAAACTAAAAATCAGGATACCAAAGTTGTCGTGACAACCGCGAATGACGATTTCGATATCGTTCACAGCATGTTCAATCTGCGCGTAGAAGATTACCTTCTGAAACCAGTTAAAAAAGATACACTTACTGATACGATCAAAAAAACACTTGGCTGTAGTGACCACGATATTGCTACGTCCAAAGCGCTAAAAAATGAAACCATATCCCTCATCGAAAACTGTGATTACACCGGGTGGCATCAATTTCTTTTTTCACATATTGACAGCGCCTGTGAACAACAAAATAAAGGGGAGGAAATCTCTGGTGAGATTGTCGATATATTGGAAATTATTAATTATCATATCTCAACGTGGGAAGGGAAATTCACTCAAATCAGCAACCACAAAATCAATCCGTTAATTCTTGAAATTAACCGTTACGGTATCAATGAAGATATATACTCCCGTTTGGTCACAACACTACTCAATATAAGCCGTCCTATTTTTGATTTCACTTTTAAATCTAAACAAAGCAATATGGATTTTATCGAACGGGCAAAATTCCATATAGAAAAGAACATCATGTCCAATATCACTCTCGATGATATTGCAGAAAAATCGTATGTCAGTTCCTGTTACTTGAGCCGTGCATTCAAGAAAAATACCGGCGTTGGTTTTTCTAATTACGTCACCGAAAGAAAAATTGCTATCGCACGCTCATTACTCCAATACAGCGATTTAAAAGTAAATACTATTGCTTTAGAGCTTTCATGGCAGGACTCAAATTATTTTTGCCGCATCTTTAAAAAAGAAACCGGCATGGCACCCTCGGATTATCGCCAGATAAAAAATAAGCCTCTCAATTAAACGTTAGGAAAAAACTCAAACCCCTTTTGTGCTCTTCCTGTGAAACAGGGCAAAAAAGTCCACCAGCCTAACAAGATAGTTTATGTCTCCGGATGGTTTCCTTAGTTATGATTAAGGAAACCATTAACCTAAGCGACGTACAGTGGACTCTTACCTTTTTAGTTCTGAATCCGTTGCCGAAGGGCACCCGGATAAAATAGCCGATCAAATTTCGGATGCGGTTTTAGATGCATTTTTACTGCGCGATGCATCGGCAAAAGTCGCTTGTGAATGCCTGTTAAAATCCGGAATGGTGATTATCGCCGGAGAAATTAATTCATCTGTAACAATCAATACCGAATCCATTGTCCGGAGCACCATCAAACAAATCGGTTATAACAGCCAAAATACCGGATTTGACGGCAATACGTGCGGTATTATTAACATGCTGGGAAAACAATCTGACAATATTTCTGAAGGCATACAAGGTAATACACCGGAACAACAGGGCGCCGGAGATCAGGGAATAACATTTGGCTATGCCTGTGATGAAACCCCTGAATACATGCCAGCCACCATTTTTTACGCGCACCGGTTAATGGAACGGCAGGCACTGGTTCGCAAAACAGGCTGTTTACCATTTTTGCTTCCGGATGCCAAAAGCCAATTAACGCTATGTTACCGGGATCATCAGGTACAACACGCCGGAACAATTGTGATATCAACCCAGCACAGGGAAACCGTCCCTCCCGAACAACTCCGCGAAGCGGTTATCGAAGAGATCATAAAACCAGTTATCCCAACCACGTGGCTGTCCGGCGACACACACTATTTGATTAACCCGGCAGGAAAATTTGTTACCGGTGGTCCCGTTGCCGATTGTGGACTGACAGGAAGAAAAATCATTGTCGATACCTACGGCGGAGCCGCCCGTCATGGCGGAGGGGCGTTTTCGGGGAAAGATCCATCCAAAGTTGACCGTTCGGCCGCTTACGCGGCCAGATACATTGCTAAAAATCTGGTTGCCGCCGGTTTAGCCTCCCGCTGTGAAATTCAACTGGCCTGGGCTATCGGTCATCCACGCCCGGTATCCATCAACATTAACACTTATGGTACGGAAAAAATCTCGCTTCAGCGTATAAACCAATTAATCACTCATCATTTTGATCTCAGCGTGTATAACATCATCCAACAGCTGGATTTACTTGCGCCTATTTACCGGCAAACAGCCTGCTACGGCCATTTTGGTCGTAATATCTTCCCCTGGGAAAGAACCGATAAAGCAGCTGAACTTCGTGAAGACGCACGAATGAACCATTATGTAACCAATACACGCCAGTAACCTAACAGGAGAAAAACTATGTCTGGACAAAGTTTGGGCTTAATAGAAACCATCGGACTGACAGCAGCAGTTGAAGCAGCAGATGCAGCAGTAAAATCCGCAAACGTCAATCTTGCAGGCTACGAAATAACTAAAGGTAGTGGCCTGATTGTCGTAAAACTGGAAGGGGAAGTCGGTGCCATCAATGCCGCCGTCTCCGCCGGTGTGGCCGCCGCGAATCAGGTTGGCAAAGTATGGGCTCACAAAGTGATTGCACGAACTGCGGACGGTATTGATACCATCATCCACTCATCAGACACCGTTCATTCGGAAAAAAACGAACAGCCTGTCATAGAAACCTCTCCGGCACCTGACATGAAAACAGACGTCATTGATAGTGTTGATATCACAGAAAAAAGCACACCTACGGCAGCTAGAAAACCGGCGACCAGATCACGACGAAAACCGGCGGCCGACGCCAAAGCGCCATCCAAACCAAACGAAGCGCAAGAAAACAAAGATACAAAGCCAGCTCCGGACAAAGACAATCAGTAATCGCTCTGATTCCTGTCGGTATATTCCTAACCCCGTCAAAACACCGGCTTCCTGTGGAGCCGGTAGATTTTTTTGATTGAAACGGATGTAATCCTAGCCCGGGACAAAAGATAAAAGGGCATTCGAAAAATAGTGAGTATCAACAAATCCAATCCGCGTTTTCCCTCAAAGTCCCAGACCGTCTATGATATGCTGTCCAACACGGCACTAATCCGTGATGTGTGTTTTTCTGGTAATTATCGAGGTAAAACACATGCGAAAGGCAAGATCTCTTATACCCTCCCAAATAAAGAAAGTTCTAAAGAAATGTTTACTCATGCAAGAGCCAGAGCTTAAACGTGCTGCGTTAGTTTTGTCTTTATCCACACTCCGGGTTAGTGAACTGGTTCAAATCACCATATCCGATCTATTACTACCTACTGGCGAGATAAAAACAGAATTACATTTAAGGGCTGCTTTATGTAAGCGAAGACGCTCAAGAACTGTATGGCTCAGTCGGCAAACAAAATTGATACTCCAAGAATGGTTAGATTGTCGCAAACGTAAAAAGTGGGCTATTACCTTTGATAATGAGTATCAGGGTTTAAACCCCAAAAGTAAGGTATTGCTGAATAATCGGGGACGAAGTTTTTCTATGAAAAGGAAAACCCGTTATAACAAAAATAATGAGCGAGTCGGTTACTTAGCTTGTGATGTTCTTGAATTATCCCTTAGAAACATTTATCAGCGTTATGGCTTTCGTGGTGCCTCTTCGCATTCTGGAAGACGTAGTTATACCAGTAATATGAATGCCGCAGGTGTACCACTGGAAACCATACAACGAGCTTTGGGACACAAAGAGCCGTCTATGTCGATTGAATATATAGATGTTTATGAGAGCCAATTAATCAAAGCGAGTAAACTAGCATTTTAAGACTGGTTAACAGGTCTTTTTGATTGACATAAAGCCATTAAAGACTTATTATTAACACTGTTAAATGGTCATTAAGGATTTAGTTATGGCAACAATTCGTCCAATTCTCGCTGATAACTCAACAAGCATCAGCGAACTTAAAAAGAACCCTATGGCAGTCATAGAACAAGCTGACGGGTTCCCTGTTGCGGTACTGAACCGTAATCAACCTGCATTTTACTGCGTCCCTGCGGATGCCTATGAAATGCTCATGGATAAACTGGAAGATATTGAGCTTGCTCAGATAGTTAAAGAGCGTGAGCATTCAGAAGAAATAGAGATCAGCATCGATGACTTATAAGTTAGTTTTCAAGGTTGAGGCAGAGAAAGAATGGCGCAAGTTGGACAGCACCATTAAATCTCAGTTTAAGAAGAAGCTGATTGAACGTTTAGAAAATCCGCATGTACCAGCGGCAAAATTAAGCAGCATGCAGAACTGCTACAAAATAAAACTGAGAAGTGCAGGATACCGGCTTGTTTATCAAGTAAGGGATCAGGAAGTAGTTATTTCAGTTGTGACAGTTGGTAAGCGTGAACGTAATCAGGTTTATAAAATCGCTGCAAAGCGAGTGTAGAGAGGGAAAATTCGTGAATGAATATGTGATTGGTTTGTTCGTGCTTCTGCTCATTCAAGCTTACCTGATGGATAGATATACTAAATCTCAACGTAAAATCAATGAGCGTTTCGAAGCTCAAATTAAAGCACTCGAAAAGCGCCTTAATGATAGTGTAGAGAATTAGGGGGAAAATGGGTATTAGGTTTTCTAATGGTATTTCGTTAAATACTCACTATTTTCCGAATACCCAGATAAACTAAATTCAGCCACCAATATGGCAATGGAAACCTAAAGACTCGACAACCTGTTTAAGCGATTCGATTTTGTCTTCTCTATTTACAGGCATGTCCCCCATCGGGTATTCACGGCCTAATAACTGGTATTTGTTCTCACCATAGGTGTGGTATGGCAATAAATGAATGGTATCCACATTTAACATTAACCTGGCAAATTCACAAATCGCCCGGATTTCGTCGGGGTTGTCGTTCACACCGGGAATCACCGGCACACGAACAATCACTTTGGTTATAAATGAAATCCGAATCAGATTTTCTAAAATAACCGTGTTATCCACACCGGTATTTTCTTTATGTATATAAGGATTTATTGCTTTGATATCAGTCAGAGCCAGATCCACCCACGGAAAAACATCTTCAATAATCTCTTTCGATGTATATCCCGTGGTTTCTATTGCTGTATGCCAGCCTTTTTCTTTGCATGCTTTGAGCAATTCTCTGGCAAATTCAGGTTGAGCAAGCGGTTCTCCCCCGGACAAGGTAACACCACCTCCGGAACGCCTGAATAAGTTCTCTTCTTTGTTTAATTCAAGAATCACCTGTTCAACCGACATGCGTTTCCCTTTCATTTCCAACGCGTTCGTCGGACAAATATCAGTGCATTCGCCACACTGAATACAGCGTTCCCGGTCAATAAAAAATGGATTATTCGGTGAAAGCGCCTGTTGTTTACATGCCGAAACACACTTACCACAGTGAATACAATCGGTTTTTTTATAGATTAATTCTGGTTGTGGCTGGTGGGATTCCGGATTACTGCACCATTTACATGATAAAGGACAACCTTTAAAAAACGGAATCGTTCTGATTCCCGGCCCATCATGCAATGAATATCGCTGAATATTAAAAAGAACACCTTCTGCATTATAATTCACGTCGTTATTCATAACACTGCTCTTTTACTGGTGAAAGGAAGAACAGGCCGTCTGACAGAGACGGCCTGTCAGGGGCTCAAATTAGAAATGCTGTTCGGTACGACTGATAATATCGTCCTGAACCTCTTTCGCTAACACGATAAACTGAGCACTGTAACCCGCAACCCTAACCACCAGATCCTGATGTTGCTGAGGATTTTTCTGGGCATCAATTAAGGTTTCCCGGTCAATAACATTGAACTGAACGTGCATACCTTTTTTATCAAAGTAGCTTCTGACCAAACCACTGAAATTACGTAATCCGGTTTCACCAGCTAACGCCGATGGCAAGAATTTCTGGTTGTATAACGTACCGTTTGACGCAATGAAATGATCCAGTTTTGCTACTGAGTTGGCGGCGGCTGTCGGGCCTTGCGTATCTTTACCCTGACGGGGTGAGACACCATCCGCTAAAGGTTCTTTAGCCAAACGTCCGTCCGGAAGGGCAGCAACATCCTTACCAAACAACACATTCGCCGATACCGGATAAACACCAGCCTGGAACTGTCCACCACGGGTATTGGTGTATTTTTCCACCTCTTTACAGTATACAAGGGCACAACGACGGGCAACATAGTCCACATCATCGATGTCGTTACCAAAGCATGGCGTATTTTCCAGAATATGACGAATTTCTTCATGCCGGGAAAGATTACCGCTGCCGGTTGCAACAGTAGCCGGTACAGAATTAAGCTGCTGATATACTTCGTTTTTAATCATCGCCGGATCCAACGAACCATTCTGGTCAATGATCCGTTTTACAACATTATAAATGTCCTGCTCACTGAGAGAGGCATTTCCACCAACGGCTTTATCACCGATCGTATGGCCAAAGTTTGCATCCAGTGCACCTTTGAGTTCACTTAATGAAATTTTACCTTCATCAAAAACATGTTTCTGCATGGCATAAACAGAATCACCACTGTCGGCGACACCAAAAGCCTGAGGACCGGTGAAATTGTATATTGCTCCACCGTCCTGAAGCGATTTGCCCCGCCCGATACAATCATCGACCATGGCAGAAAGGAAAGGCAACGGACAACGTTCAGCATGAGCCATATCAACACTGTTACAAGCTTCGACCAGATTATGAACAAAATAAGCCATTTGTTTCTCAAACGCCGTATAAAAATCTTCAATGCTGTGCCACTGAGTCATTTCACCGGTAACCGGTCCCAGTTGTTTATCACCAACCCGGCCATTATTCAGTGTAATTTCAAGTACTTTCGCGACATTAAAGAATGCGGCATCGTGCCATCCTTCCGTCCGGTGTGGCGCCTGAGGTTCGACACAGCCAATAATGCAGTAATCACGAGCATCCCGGAGCGAAACGCCACGATTTTGTAATGCCGGTATAATGACTTCATCGTTATACATAGCCGGAACGCCCAAGCCTAAACGAACCAGTTCGCATGCTCGGAACAAAAATTCGTCCGGTGTCCCCTGCCAGACACGAATAGAGAACGATGGCTGAGGCAAACGGACATGTGCTGTCGCTTCCATGCACATATAACTTAATGGGTTCGTTGCGTCCAGACCATCTTCATTTTGTCCGCCGACACACAGGTTCTGGAAGACCGCATAACCGGCAAAAGCCTGAGCTGAAATTTCATCACGGGTTTTATTGATGTCATTCAGCTTAATCCAGCAACAATCAACCAATTCCTGAGCAAACTCTTTTGAAATGGATTTATCCGCTTCCAGATATGGGTACATGTATTGGTCAAAACGTCCGGGAGAAATAGAATGACCACTGGATTCAATCTGCAGCATACTCTGGATAAACCAGAATGTCTGACAGGCTTCCCAGAACGTTGTTGCGCCGTACTCAGGTACACGCTGGCAGTTTTGTGCAATTTGTTCCAGTTCCTGTTTACGCTGAGGATCCCGCTCCTGACTGGCAAGCCGGGCCGCTTCCGCAGAATAGCGGTGAGCATAAACAATAGCTGCGGTGTAACTAATTATAACCGCATGATAAAACTGCTCTTTTTTAATGTAATCAGGTGTAGTTCTATCCAGATTTTTCAACGCAGTGGTGACTTCATCGATAACACCACGGAAACCAATTTTCAGAACTTTTCCATAATCAACACTAACGTGACCGACACCGCCAAAGAAGTAATTTCCAACCGTGAATACACCATTATTCATACTATCGTGAGTCGCCTGAGACATATACGATGCGGCCAGCTCACTCGTTGTTTTACCAGGCCAGTACTGAAACGCGTCATGCAGTTCCTGTGCAGTTTTCTTCTCAATAATAAATGGATCCGCCATACGGTGTTCCATCGTATCAAACTCTTTTTCAACCCAGTCATAGGAAAATTCCGGGCATATTTCTGTCGAACGGGGATTAATAGTCACCGCCCCAACAACCAGTTCTCCTTCCCGGATGGTAACCGGCAACTCATTAAATATCTTTTCGATGACTTTGGCCCGTCTCATAATGGCAGGCAACCGTTCATTTTCTTTATACCCGGCGGTTGCTAAAACGGCACGCTCGGATTCTACATAAGGTTTTGCCTGCAGAATCATTGTTTTGAGTCTTACAACACGATCGGTTGGATTAGAAAAACCTTTCTCTAACATAGAATTACTCCAGAAATAATTTATAGGTACGATCCTGAGATCAAACCTTAGTGAGTTAACCTTGCGGCAGTGCCGGATCCCTGATGAATAAAACGAATACCAATTAAATTGATAAAATCTCGTAACAGTGCCGGGTGAGCCATCCAGGTAGGAGCGGTAACCAGATTACCGTCCACTACCGACTGGTCATCAGAAGTCGTGACCCAGTTTCCCCCGGCAAGTTCTACTTCAGGTCTAACTGACGGGTAAGCTGTCAGCTTTTTCCCCTTCAAAACACCTGCCGCCGCCAATATTTGTATTCCATGACAAACTGCTGCCACCGGTATTGAAAAATTCGTTGCGTAATGCACGATGTGCAGAACCGCCCTATCAAGACGTAAATACTCAGATGAGCGGCCTCCGGAAAGATACAAACCGCAATATTCCTCTAACCGAATGTTGCTGAATGAAGCGTTCAAACGAAATAAGTGCCCCGGTTTCTCGGTGTACGTCTGATCGCCCTCAAAATCGTGGATGGCGGTCTTAATAAACTCACCACGACTTTTCCCCGGACAGACCACATCAACTCTAAAACCCAACATACTTAAAGCCTGATACGGCACCATGACTTCATAATCTTCTGAAAAGTCACCAACGAGTAATAGGATTTTTTTCATATGTCAGTTCTCAGAAACCAGCTGAGTCCTCTTCAATTATTCTTATCGCTTCATTTACAGCCGAAACTTCCCCGAAAATAGCCAGTGTCGTCACGTGTTGCGGACAGGTCCCACAAATTTCTGACACCACGACATCAGCACTTTTACTGGCTTGATCAGCAAAAAAGTACAATTCGGGAATAGGCAACATGATAAGTCCGACGGCATCTACCCGGATCCGGTCCAGTCGCTTACGTAAGTCAGAAGGAACCCGACGTTTAAGCATCACGAGAACGTCCGGTCCGGGAGCATTAATAATGCGAATTTTCATATCGATGTTGCCTGTATTACTTTTATTAACGAACGTTCAATGCTTCTACCATCACACAACGACGGCTTCTGGCAAATGAACGGGCGGAAGTCAGCCCTTCACCGGTCGGCCCGGCTATCGTAAAGGTGGTATGACCTTCCCCTCCAACGCCAATACCGGCATAAGACGGTCCGTTTTTTACGAAAATTGTTGTCTGAATCTGGCGGGCCATTTTCGTTAATTTTTCAACATTCATAGAGTGCATCATGGCGGTATGCCGGTTACCATGTTCCACTTTAACCGCCAGGTCGATGGCTTCATCAACATTATCAACCCTGACAACAGGAAGAATGGGCATCATCAGTTCATGAATCACAAAAGGATGAGTCCTTTCCGCTTCAATCAAAATCACTTTTATCTCAGCTGGTGCACGAATACCTATCTGCTCCAGAAGATAACGGGCATCTTTGCCGACAAACGCGGTAGCGGGTCCGGTCCCTTTGTCATTGATCACCAGTGATTGCAATTTCTGTATCAACTGAGGATCACACAACAGATAAGCCCCACTTTTTTTCATGCAGTGAATCAGATAGTCAGCAACCTCATTGACGACAATCACCTCTTTTTCCGCTATACAGGGAAGATTGTTATCGAAAGCGCACCCATTGATAATATCGCGGGCTGCTTTTTCAATATTTGCCGTTTCATCAACAACTGCAGGTGGATTTCCGGCACCGGCTCCAATGGCTTTTTTACCCGTAGACATCACCGTTCTGACAATCGATGGGCCTCCGGTTGCAACCAGCATATTGATCCGGGGGTCGTTCATCATCGCCTTGGTGTTATCAATGGATGGCTGAGTTACCGTTACAACCAAATTGGCCGGAGCTCCCAGTTCCGCTAGCTTTTTGTTGATCAGATCCACAGCGTACAGAGACACATTACGTGAACGGGGATGCGGACTGAAGACAACGGTATTCCCTGCTGCCAGCATTCCGATACTATTATTAATGATTGTTTCTGTTGGGTTGGTTGTCGGAGTGATGGAACCGATAACACCAAAAGCGGAAAACTCCATCAAAGACAACCCATTATCCCCACTTAATGCGCTTGTGGTTAAATCCTCTGTCCCTGGTGTTTTTGTTGCCGCTACCCGGTTTTTTACCAGTTTATCCTCATAATTCCCCATACCCGTTTCTTCAACAGTCATACGGGATATATTTTCCAGAACATCCTGCCGGGTAAACAACTCCCTCAGGCCCTGAATGAAGGTATCCCGATCCTGCATAGAACAATGGCGATACTGGATCTGAGCCTGCACAGCGGCGGAAATTGCCTCATCCATAGAAGCAAAAGCACCGGCAGAATCCGGTGTACAGACTCCGGCCATTGCCTGCTCAGTAACCAGAGAAGTCACCGCTCTTTCTGCCAAGACTCTGGCGACAATATTATCCAGATGGTCACCAGCTCCTGACATAGCGGGCTGAATCACTTCACTTGTTGTCGCCTTTGTATATTTACTCAGGACATTTTCTACTGCCTGAGTAATTTCAATATCGTTCATGCTACAAATTCCTTACAACACTTCACTGAATTTATGCGACACTTTCTTTTGTTAAATATATGGCGTTGTCGTAGATTTTATCGGCGTCGGATCCAATGTCGCCAGCAGGCTTATGCCAGCCTCACGGGCAGCAACGACAGCCTGACGAACCGCACCGGAATCACCAGCAAAGGTAAAAATCACTTCGTTACTGAAGCAGGTACCTTTAGCCGGACTGGAATACCCAATCGGTTCAATAACTGCGGCTTTCGCTGCAGTATCAGCAATCACGACACCAATCGCAGCAGGACAGGCACAAGTCATTCCAAAAGATTTCCCAATGGGTGCGCCAAATGCTTTATTCAGTGCGAAACTGGCCCGGGCGGTATACTGAAATTCCAGATGACCCGCTGGTGTCCCGTAAACATCACCCATGGTTCTCTCAATTTCAGACAGGGCAACCTCTACTGCACGCCGGACATCGGATACATCATCAGCACCAAACACAACCAGACAACCATGACCACCACCACCTTCTGTATCACGAGCCAGCTCGATGGCAACGATTTCACTGTTGGTTGCTTTCACAGCCTCATCCGCAGCAAAAATATGAGGGCCGGCACCGGTACGGGCACCGAGGATACCGATAGAACGATATTTGGTATCGATATTCATGACTTCATGTAACTGATGATCAACACTTGCAATCACCAAACCGATAGTATTGCCAAGAGCGGTTCCGACAAATTCCGTTAGTCCGCATCCAGGACAATTAACAGCAGCATGACCAGAGCAATCCGGGCCTTCCTGCTTATTCATAACTTCAGATATAATCTGCTCAACAAGATTATCTTTCATAGTCACTACCCTCTGTTACTCGATAGTTTTTGGAAGAATTTTTTCCACCTCAACATGTGGACGTGGAATAACATGAACAGAAACAAGTTCTCCAACTTTCGTTGCTGCAGATGAGCCGGCATCCGTCGCAGCTTTGACTGCACCGACATCACCCCGTACCATCACTGTAACTAATCCTGACCCGATTTTTTCATAACCAACCAGAGTCACATTGGCAGACTTAACCATGGTATCAGCGGCTTCAATTGCTGAAACCAATCCTTTTGTTTCAACCATACCTAACGCTTCTTGTTGCATATCAACCTCGGAATATTAGATGACAAATAAAACATAAAGGACACCATCAACAGATAAACCCTTATGCGTTTCAATTAAACATCTTCATAATATGAGGTTCCGGAAAAAATGTTTTGCCCGTAATGAGGAATCTTTTGTTTAGTAAACACCCGGCCCGGCAATAAATTACAGGTACTTACATTCCATATCACAAAACACCCACCAGCACAGACAACAAAAAAAGGATAACTGAAACGTTATCCTAAAGGTGCAGACATGCGTGCTTTCAACTAGAATTTTCGGCTAGAAATCAGGCGATAATGTGATGCTCATACGAATGAGGCAATCTGGACACTGTTTCTGCGATTTCAGCCGCATCGCCAGCGATCATTTTCTCTTCATTCGTTGGCAGAACCAGTATTACCGGTGAATCAGGTTCAGAGATAACCCCTCTTTTGCCACCGGCCACCGACTGATTTTTTTCTTTATCAATTTTCAGATTAAACACCGCAAGGTTGTCGATGACCAACTCCCGGATCAAAGCGGAATTTTCACCAATGCCTCCGGTAAACACTAAAGCATCAAGATGAGTCAGAGACGCTAAATGACCGCCCAGGTGCCGGGCCAGACGGTGAACCATGACATCAATAGCCAGAGTAGCCCTGTCATCTCCCTGTTGCCTGGCTTCCTGTAATGTCCGGCAGTCACTTGATATCCCGGACAGCCCGAGCAAACCGGATTGACTGTTCATCACCTGATAAATTGATTCAATTGACTGATTTGTACATTTGGCAAGATACGCTGCTGCACCAAAGTCGATATCACCACAGCGGGTTCCCATTACCAGACCTTCCAGTGGCGTCATCCCCATAGAAGTATCAACACTTTTGCCGTTTTTAACCGCACAAACGGATGAGCCATTCCCAAGGTGAGCAACCAGAATGCCATGATTGTCCGGGTCGAGGCCCAGCTCTTTCACTGTCTCCATAGCGATATAACGATGGGAAGTACCATGAAAACCATAGCGCCGGATTTGGTAGTCATCCCGGTATTCCAGCGGTATTGCATAAGTGTAAGCCTCGGGGGGCATCGTCTGATGAAATGCCGTATCAAACACCGCAATGTGGGGCAAATCCGGTAGTAATGACATGGCAGTTTCAATACCAACCAGATTGGCCGGATTATGCAAAGGCGCTAACTCAGATAAATGACGGATTTTCCCGATGACTTCAGAGGTAATCAAAACTGAATGTCTGAACTCACTGCCACCATGAGCAACACGGTGTCCGATAGCACATAGCGAGTCCATTAGACAAAGGGATGACATTTCCGAAAATAACGTTTCAAGTGCACATTCATGAGTTGCTTCATCAAGCGGAGCCGTTCTTTTTTCTCCTGATTCATTTTTGAAGGAAATACTTGCATTGTCTAACCCAAGCCTTTCAGCCAGCCCGGAAAGTAAAGGCATATCCTCCCCTAACGGCAGGACAGAAAATTTCAGGGAAGAAGATCCACAGTTGATTACTAAAACCCGTGATTCAGATAACATGATGACCTCGATTCCAATCGATTATAACCGTGAAGATGTAACCAGATAATAAGACTGACTAAAGCAAAACAACGTGTCACAGGCAATCGCCATATCCTGTTCAACCGTTCCGCCACTGATACCGATGGCACCTAATAACCGCCCGTGGGACCAGCAGGGCAATCCCCCACCAAAACAACAGATATCAGCGGTATTCTGCAACCCGTAAAGACTGCTTCCCGGCTGAACAAGAGGTGCCAGTTCATGTGTAGCCATTTTAAGCGCTGCTGCTGTCCAGGCTTTCTGAAATGCCAGCTTCCGGCTCACCAGAAGCGCATCATCCATACTATAAAAGTAACGCTGATTTCCCGACGCATCGACCAGACTGAAAACAATCGGTACTCCCATTTCATTGGCTTTATCGGCTGCAATTCGTCCGATGACAATGGCATCATTTAAACTGAGTGAAAATGAGCCAGATGAAGAATAATGTGCGATAGCTCGCTCAATGCATTGTTCCAGATTGTTCACTTTAGACTCCCGCTTAACTCAGTACCGGCTACCTTCCATTCACTTCTAAGGAATCAACAATTCCAACAATGGCAGCATCAACAACAGAATCTTCCGCATCTCTGGACTGCCGGGCAGAGCTACCGGTAGACACCACAACGATTTCACCGTTACCGGCGCCGACACAATCAACGGCAATCTGTGGGTTTCCCATTACCTGATTATGCTCATCGAGACGAGCAACAATCAGAAGTTTGGTCCCGATAAGTGAAGCATGCTTTGTTGTTGATACAATGGCACCAGTCACTTTTGCCAGATACATAACGCCTCCTAGTTGATTTTTCGAACAGCGATATTCCGATAATAAAGTTCATCTTTTGCCGCTGGAGTAATTAATACGTCCCTATCAATCAAAAACGGTTCATCTTTAGGATGCAGACGGACATCCTTTACCGAAATGACCCGGGACGCTGTATTCAGATTGCTCTCATGCATTCCTGAAAAAACCACCCCATAATGTTCCAGTGTCTGTATATACTGATTAAGCTGTTTTCGCAGTGCCATAGAACAGGCGGAAGCGGATAACTGATTGCAATCAGCATTCAATGTCGCTACGACAGACCGGTTCCGGTGCAAAGCATGGAAAAGCCACTCACAGGCAAGGTTATCACTCAAACACAAAGCCATCTTCGCCATACTGTTCGTCGACAACGCCGGGAAAAAGACCCCGTAATATTCTGAATTGTCATCATCCGGGCTGACAGTATCAAAAGAAACACCAATCTGTTTTGCTTCTTTCCAACGCAGACATACGGCTTTAGTCACTGAATGACTGGCAGTATAAGAAAATGTGACCGCCAGACCATAACCGGCGTGATACAGTGCTTCTAAGCAATTCAGTGTACTAACTAAACTCCGCGTATCATTTCCGGTTAATATCACTCTCATCAGTTTTGGCCGGGAGGGCTTATTATCCAGAATATCCCTGATAATCCGGTCCAGACAGTCAGACAAAGATTCCTGCCCCATCATCCCCCCTTATTTTGCATTAATTGCAATGCCTAACGGTGTGACTAATAAAGGTTCCGGAGCCACCGTCGACGGGATACCTGTAATCTGGCTGAACACACCCGCAAATTCTTTAAAACTGCTTGCCCCGCCAACCAGCCACAATCTTTCAGCAGAACGATTCACTAACCACGCAGAAACCAGACTGGCCATTTTTTCAACGACAGGAAGAATAACCGGAAACACCTGTTCTTCATTTTCAAATGTTTTTTTCATTTCTTCGGCTTCTTCATACGAAAGCCCTGTGGCTCCGGACAAAACCAACGTCATATGTGATCCCCCAGTCGGTTCATCCGCACTGAAAACCACTTTTCCGTTATGCAGAATGCTCATTCCGGTTGTACCACCACCGACATCAACCACCGCCCCTTCGCTAATATTCAATGCGGTGGCAGCCGCTACCGGCTCATCAACCACATTGGTCACTGTAAATCCGGCAGATTCAACAACATTAACGATTACCTTGGTATCTCCGGCTGAGATACCGGGAGGGATCGCTGTAGCAGCTCGTTCCAAAACACATCCCAAACGCTTTTCCAGCTTGCCTTTCAGTTCCGATACCACCCGGCTTGCTGTCAGGTAATCCACGACAACACCGTCTTTAACAACCGTTGACGGATAAGTAATACCGGTAACAGGCCGGTTATTACGATCAACAACAACCAGTGCGATATTCGCAGTCCCCAGATCGACACCAACTTTATACGGCATATGCCTACGGTGACATTCCCCGGTTCGTACCAGCTCCGCCAGTTCATGAAGACGTTGATTTTTAGTTCTGCTCATAAGCATCATCCGTTATACAGCGATACATAAAATCACCGTTTTTTACCCCCAGACCATTCGCTTCCTCAACATCGATGTGCATCTCTGCTACCGCATCAGAGCTGACCCGGACAACAACATGACGAAATATACCACCGCGGTTTCCATCGTTTGCCATGTCAATTTCCATTCCATCCGACAAACCATATAATTCAGCATCTCTCGGGGAGATATGAATATGCCGCCACGCAATGATCGTTCCTTCATTTTTTGTAACCTGCCCACGGGGACCAATGATATCAACACCGGACGACCCCTCTAAATCACCGGACATGCGCAGTGGCGCTTTAACTCCGAGCTTAAAGCTGTCCGCTACGGAAATTTCAATTTGCGTTTGAGTACGAAGCGGACCTAAAACCCGGACATGTGCAATTTCTCCTTTAGATCCCCGGATTGTCACCACCTCCTCAGCGGCAAACTGGCCGGGCTGCTTTACAGCTTTAAAACGGGTAAGTGATGCGCCGCAACCGAACAATACATCCATATCTTCCCGGCTTAAATGAACATGCCGGTTAGAAATACCAATCGGAACAGCCAGTCTGTTACTTTCTGAATACACAAGAGCGCGCCCTTTATCAGAAAATAATTCCTGCATAATTTGCTGTGTAATAAATACTGCCTGTTCCTGAGTTTCATTCATAATGAGCACACCTGAATTACCATTGATAAAATTAGAATAAGTGCTTTTCGACATGGCTTTTTGCCATTACGCAGGACTTTTTTTACCACCTGTTCAGCACAAGACAATCTTTTCCAGATCACCCGACAATCCGGGAAAATAGCCGGTTGACATCCGATACTGTCGGTTTTCTTGGGTTGGTTTCCGTGCAACCATCACTCAGAGCGGACTCAATAATCAGAGCACGTACTGATTCCAGCTCATCACGGCTTTTACCTAATTCAGTTAATGTTGACGGAATGCCAAACTGTTGGTTTAAACTGCGGATTTTATCAGTCAGTTTTTGTATCCCCCGGGCCTCTGATGACTCGGAGATACTCATCATTCTGGCGCATACGTTGTAACAAGCCAGTATGTCCGGATCATTCGTTTCACTGTTAAACTCAATCACAACAGGCAAAAGCATCGCGTTAATTTTCCCATGAGGGATGTGTAACATTCCTCCAATAGCATGAGCCATCCCATGTACCAGACCTAATCCCGCAGAGTTAAAAGCCATACCGGCCATACAGGAGGCATTGTGCATATGCTCCCGGGCAGAAATATCCTTTTCATCAACAAAAATTTTCGGTAAATAGCAAATGGTCAGAGTAATTGCCTTTTCTGCCAGAGCATTGCTAAAATCGTTTGCTCCGGTTGAAACCAATGCTTCAATGGCATGCGTCAAGACATCCATTCCCGTATCCGCCGAAATCTGACGGGGAACACTAAGAACCAGTTGTGGATCTAAGATCGCGCTATCCGGTAAAAGATCCGGGGACACTAAAGGATACTTTTGTCCATTTTCGGTATCCGAAATGACAGCGTATGATGTCACTTCCGAACCCGAGCCACTTGTCGTGGGAACGGATACCAACTCAATACAATGGTCACCATAGTGCTCTTCCAGTGTCACTTTAATACCTTTAGCTGCATCCTGTGAGGAACCACCTCCCAAAGCAATAATGACTTCCGGTTTAAATGCCTTAAACCGAATAGCTCCGTCTTTTAACACATCCACACCGGGATCAGGCTTAACATCACTGAAAATACTTACTGATGCCTCCGGCATGACATCAATCAGGTCCTGAACTTTTCCTGACGAAACCATAAAAGCGTCTGTCACAATCGCGACTCTTTTTGAACTAAAGCGCCTTAGTGACATGATGGCATTATTTCCAGAATAAACATCTGGAATAGAGAAAAACATATTTGCCATTGTACTAACTACCTTAATCTATTTTCCTACTGATAAAAATTCCGGTTTCAATTCACTCTTTAACATAGCATCAGAGACATAAAGGTGGGATAGGATAACTTGCCCGGCCGAGGGAAAATATTGTGGAAATAAACAAAGAATGACAAAAAATTACAGAGCACATAAAAGTCGGGAAAATGAAGCTAAAAAATTAATTTTATATTATTTACCCACACAATAATGTTGAGACAAATAAATACTACTAACATGACAAAATTTTATTCACCTTCATCACTATACTATGTCAGAAAATTACTTTTTTCAGATATCAGCCATAAATATTAATAACAGAGATAAAGTTATTTCAGATTAATCATCCATCTAAGGTGTTACTATGAATAATTCACTAAAAGGTCAGTGTATTGCAGAATTTTTTGGGACAGGACTATTCATTTTTTTCGGAGCTTGTTGTCTGTGCGCCGTAAAAGTTGCCGGTGCCAATTTCGGACTATGGGAAATTTGTATTGTGTGGGGATTGGGAATTGCGTTAGCGGTCTATTTAACGGCCGGTGTTTCCGGTGCTCATTTAAATCCGGCGGTAACAGTCGGATTATGGTTATTTGCCAATTTTGACCGCAAAAAAGTTTTACCCTACAGTATAGCCCAGACTGGTGGTGCCTTTTTCGGCGCGGCTATCTGCTATTTTATTTATCAGAATCTATTCATCGATTACGAAACAGCCCATCACATGGTAAGAGGTTCTGAGGAAAGCCTGTTCCTATCCAGTATCTTTTGTACTTACCCACATCCTTCAATTACTGTTTTTCATGCGGCAGCCGTTGAAATCATTATCACAGCCACATTAATGTCGTTAATTTTGGCACTGACTGACGATGGAAATGGGGTTCCCAAAGGCGCACTGGCTCCCTTACTTATCGGTATCTTAGTGGCGGTTATTGGTGCAGCAACCGCTCCTCTTACCGGTTTCGCTATGAATCCCGCCAGGGACTTCGGGCCTCGTTTGTTTACTTTTTTGGCTGGCTGGGGAAATATAGCAATGACTGGTGGAAGAGAAATTCCCTATTTATTTGTGCCTATCATTGCTCCTCTGATCGGCGCATGTATAGGAGGTGCCGGATACCGTTCATTAATTGCCAAAAATATTCCATCTGAATCAGATGAACTTGTTGAAAATATTGAAAACCAATAAAAAGATTAATTATTTTAAGATATAACTTACTATTTTCTTTATCTAAAAAACACAGGGATAATATTTACCAATAAATATTATCCCTGCTATAAATATGGCAATTTTAGCTTATATTTTCTTATCAGAAAACCGCTTCCTGAACAATTAGCAGGGAATACGGTAACACCACCAATATTCTGTTGGATAAATTCTTTTATTTTATCGCTCTGACCCGGATTCTACGACTTGGATATTCCTAAGCTCCGACGTCGTGGTTACAACCCATTCTCCAACTTCATATTCATAATATCTGGCTATCTGTGGGCATTTAATCTGAGTCAGGAAATAGATTTCACGACCAACTTCATTTAGCGTTTCAAAGTTAGCCTGCCCTTTTGCAATAATGAGATCAGCAGAACGAAAACATTGTTTAAACCGCCCAGAACACTGTTCAAGAGGTGTCCCCGGAGCATCCGTACCGTTATTGATAACCCGGGCAATCTTATCAATTCCGGCAACAACAGCATCCACCTCCGTGGCATCATTAATCACCGGAGAGGCTTTCACACCATAAGTCACATCAAGATGGTCAGGTAACTGTTCAATCAGTAATTTATCAAAAACCGTTTCACCAACATTGTCCGCTAAAAACAAGACATTTTCTGCTTTATGAACAGCATTCTTTAGCTGCTGAATCATTTTTGAATCAACTGGCTTCTCCAGCGCATTCTGGAATGAATCCATAATTTTACTGTCATCCCAGGCCGATATCAGACCAAAATCGAGAATATTGCCAGCGATGGAAAACCGGACAGCGGCATCAAATGGCATCGTCTGCTCATCGATTAGTTGCCGGATATTATCCACCATAGACAAAGCAACCATTGACGCGTTTTCTTTAACCTGCCGGTAAGGGTCCAAGACATTCATCTCTTCTCGCAATATCCGGTGAATTTTCTGTCCCATCTCCGGGGGAGATAATGACAAATCAAATCCGGATATTTCACACAAAATCCGCTTCATCACTTTTTCAAGTAACAACTCGTCATCACAAACCTGCTGCCCTGCTTCCAGAGCCTGACGTACAAAACACGGAATGCATTCTAAACTACTTCTCATCATTACTCCGAAACCAAACTTATGCGCGGACTGACATAACCTTTCTGCCACAGGTATGTCCTACATTCTTCAACACACAGATTAAAGGCCACATTTCCAAACGTGGCCTAACACATTCAGAACCGAATTACTCATCGGCCCCGATATTCTGACTGATGGTTTCTTGAACGATCATTCTGTTTCTCTGACGACACCGGCAGCGACCCATGGCCTCCTGGGGGGGCATTTCTCCCTGACTGAAATCATAAGTTCCTGTCCCTCCATTACTCTGAATAACGCCAATCCCCTGACCACATCTGCCGCCTTTTGTCTGCCCGTTTCTACGCATATGTCCGGAGCCATCACATGCTTGATCATGTCCCCGGGCCTGTCTGCCCTGTTTTAATCCCTTACCCATACCTTTGCGTTGTCCCTGACCTTGTCCCCGTTGCTGAGAACCCATTTTGTTTCTTCCAGGCATTAGAGTTTCCCCTCTTTATTTGTTGATAACGCACTATTACAGCGTTCATTACATCGACAACGATACCCCCGCCCCCGTCGGTTACCATTTCCTCTCCGGCCACAACCAGGCATTGAAAAATTCACTTGTTCAACCTGGTTTTTCTGCCACGCCCTGACAAGATCATCGATATGTCCGGCACGAAATGAGTAAACAGCGATTTCATTCATTTTTATTGCATGAAATACAGGGCGGCTAACCGCTCCACACACCAGCTCATCCACACCTAAGTCAGAAATAAACATTAATTTTTCATAGGCAGATTCACCCGACAGTTTGAATGTCTGCCGACCAATGATTTCCCGCTGCTCGTTTGTTTCAATGACAAGAAGCTGCCCTGCCACGTCGAATACCGGTGAAATACGATCATTCCAAATAGTAAATGCTGCTTTCATTTAGGACTCCGCTGTTGTTATTTTTCATATAGCAACATTCAGGCCAAATATAGCATAAGCAATTTATATTTATCATCTATCTGAAAAATAAAGATATTTTATTATAGAAGAGAATAAAGATGGAAAAGTAAAAACCTGAAATGGTTGCAACCACGCAACGATTGCAACCATTATGGTTGCGTACATGCAATATACGACAACCCATAATATGTATTCCATGCATTGGAAAAATACTGACTTATACATGACAGGGTCACAAAAAGGGTTTATTTATTTTCGACTTTCATATCAGTGGCAGGAACGCAGCAACAGGCAAGAACCAGATTGTCATCCGGATAATCTTTCCGGAGTGCCGATAACGCCGGAACCTCAGCCTGAACAAACTCTCCGGAAACCACATCCATACAACACGCGCCACAAAACCCGGCACGGCAACTATTTACGACATCAACGCCATGAGCTTCTGCCTGCTCTAACAACGTCTCTTTATTATTACCGGTAAACGTTACCCCATTGATACTAAGCTCTATACTCTTGTCAGTATCCTGATTCGTCACAGAAACAGAAAAATTCTCTTCATGATAACGATCTTCCGGTAGTCCTTTCTTCAGTAGTAGCGCTTTAGCTTTTTGCATAAATCCTTCCGGCCCACAAACAAAAACATCCCGCTGTGTAACATTTTCAATCTGCTTAATGTGGGAAAGCGATAAACGGCCTTTAATCCCATACCAACTACTCTGAGGCTGCGTCAAAGACCAGAGAATCTTTAAACCGGAATACTGATTGCTGAGTGACGTTAATTCATCCCGGCAGGGGATATCCGCTTCTGTCCGGCACTGATGATAAAAGATGACATCATCCAATTGCTTTTTATCAGCAAGATAACGAATCATCGATAACATGGGAGTGATTCCGGAACCGGCGGACAAAAAGAGCAAAGGCTTATCTGTGTGCTCTAAGTAAAATGAACCTTCAGGTATCCGTGCTTTAAGTTCATCACCAACTTTAATGTTCTCTAACATCCAGTTAGAAATCAGTCCCCGATCAACCCGTTTGACAGACACGCCAAGTTTATCCGGACGGGAAGGAGACGAAGATAAGGTATAATAACGAGTCTCGACTTTATCATTGACAGAAAAATCAATAGCAACAAACTGACCCGGTAGATAGTTCACCACGGATGGGTGACTGGTAAACCAGAATGTCACAAAATCCCGGGCAATATCCTGTCGTTCAATACAGGTCAAGATTAAACCTGTCTGTTGAACTCCTGCCTCTTTATTTAATGATGCCTTCATGGGTTCCGACATGATAACTCCTTTATAACTCTAACAATCTGGCTAATATCATATACTCAGATAAACTGAAATGCCGGATTTTATCCGTTGTTCAAATAACTTTTTATCTGACATGGTCATTCTTTCCTTGGTTTCATCCAATTTAACTGAGACAATCTCCGCGTTATTTTTTACTAAGACGATTTATCATGAAATTATTAGTTCGAAATCTTGCGCGCAGCACAGCAGAACACGAAATCCGCGCTTTATTTTCATCCTATGGCTCAGTGTCAGCCTGTAATCTGGTACTCGATCAGGAAACGGGATTATCGAAAGGGTTTGCATTTGTCGAAATGCAAAATGAAGACGAGGCCAAAGCCGCCATTGAAGCTCTGAATCTGACGAAAGTGGATAAAAGTAAAATCAGAGTGAAAAAAGCCCAGCACTGATTCCGGCTTACCCGTTGATGCCTGCCCAGATAAACAGGCATCTTAAGCGGAAAACAACGATACTACAGTCCTCCTTAGCGCGGCTGCAGATATTCAGCACTTACCCACTGATAATGACCGTTAAATAAGACTTTTGCCCAACCATCAATAATCGCAAACACTTGCACAGTTTGTCCGCCATGAAATCTGCCATGTACTTTTCCATGATGACCTGGCTCATTTCTGATATTTAACTAATTGGCTTTTACAATATACATACCTTTCGCCTGAGCAGAACGATGTGAAGCCATTAGTCAAATATCATTAAAGTAAATCGCCACTCTGCCGATATAAGGTCTAACATAAACAACGAATGTCGACCTATCCCTATTGGCCAGAAATGCCACAGGAGCGTGTCTTCAGACTGTTTTGGAATATAAATATGATTATGAAAAACAAACTATTATCCCTGTTACTGGCGCTTCCGGTTTTCTCAGCAAATGCTGACATGCTTCTAGGCGCAGATATCGAAGTCAATGCCTGGAATCAGGACTATGAGTTCAACGATCAGGGTAGCGGGGATGATGTCAATTACACGTTAGAAGCCTCTATCGAACATCCTATCCCACTCATTCCAAACATCAAATATGCGCACTCTTCTGCTGACGCCAACAACTTCAAATACACAAAACAAGATTTGACCCTGTACTACGAACTTTTGGATAATGATCTGGTCTCTCTGGATATTGGGGCCGGGCTAACCTATTTGTCGAAAGGTGAACTGAATAATCAGACATTCGAAGGTTACGTTCCATACCTCTATGCGGCAACGGAAATTGGCATTCCTGGCACACCGTTGTTTATTTTTGGTAAAGGTTCCGGTATCTCCTATTCGGATTACGATATGTTAGATGCATCCGCCGGCCTTCAGTATGAAATCGGTATGGGACTTTTTGATGTAGAGTTGCAGATAGGCTACCGGATTCAGACATTCAATCTTAAAAGTTTTGATAACCTGACAACCACCCTGGATACCGAAACTTCCGGTTATTATGCCGGTGTGAATGTGGACTTTTGACCATTGCAGAGAAATCTTAAAACTACAGTGGAATGAATTCTGAATTGATTCCACTTACAGATTATTTTCCCGCTTTTGCAGATTTCATCTGTGCCTTATGTTTTGCTGCAACTGACTGATGAACTTTACTGACAGAATTTAAAGGTCGCAGCAACAGTTTTATCTGTTTTATCTTATGGTTCTGGTTCCACCTTATGATTTCTGCTCCTTCAATATTTTCCCCAAACGTCACCAGGCAAAATTCAAGCACAGCGTGATTTGAATCGTCAAGAACGCTGGTATAACGAAACGATTGATTAAAAAAAATTTTAAACGCGCCGGACAAATACGTTAAAACGGCTTCTTTTCCCCGGTATGCTTCATTAATATTCGGAGGATACATTTCAACATCTTCCGCCAGAATATCCTCAAGCATTGAGATATCTTTACGCTCAATTGCCTGCCGCCAATGAGTAGTAGAAGACTGTTCCATTAATATTTCACCGCCGAATGTTAGAAGGAAATATAAAAACTATAGTATAAGACGACAATAAGAATAGTAATATAAGTTCATATCTGCTAAAAAAGCCCGAATATATATTCAGGCTTTTACGTTAAACAATACTTTATAAAATATAATCAGAATGTTTCTCTGTATACGTCAGCAAGTTCTTTAGTAGGCAATGGTACATAATTATTTGCCAACAACCGTTGCTGTTTATCAGCAACACTATCAGCAAATTCAACAATGTCGTTTTCTGTCATACCAAACGCATTCAGTTTCTGTTTTTCCCATATAAAATTAAACAGTTCATCCAGTTCTGCGTATACGTCTTTTTCATCGATACCAAGAATAGAAGCCACAAGACAATTAAACACTTTAATTTTGCCTTCTGGCGCCTTGTCATTATATTTTTTAAAGACAGGAGTGAAAAACTCATAATTACACTCACCGTGCGCCACGTGATAATTAGCCCCAAGCGGATAGGCCAGAGCATGAACCGCTCCGACACCGGTATTTCCGAAAGCAATACCGGCATAGTTACTGCCAATCAGAAAGTCTTCGATAATGTCAGAATAATATTCTTTCCCTTTTTCTCTTAAGACCAGGTAGCCTTTCAGAATCAGCTCTATGGCTTTTTCTGCAAATAATTCTGTATAGGGATTTGAGTTAGGAGAAACAAAGGATTCAGAAGCATGAACTAAAGCATCCAGGGTACTAAAAGCAAACACCTTATATGGCATATCTTTCAGAAGTTCAGGAATTAAAACCGCATGATCCGGTAAAAATTCGGGAATTGCCGTCCCCATTTTTGTGTTTTTGGATTTGATTTCAGCCACTGAAATCGCCGTCACTTCACTTCCGGTACCACAGGTTGTCGGTATGGCGACAAACTCTCTGGTCTTATTAAATTCAACTTTACTTTCGAACACATCAAGACAGTCATTTAAGCCGTCAAGAACCAGAAATTTTGCGATATCCATAACCGCACCACCACCGATCGCAACGACGCGGTCATATTGATATTGGGCCGCTTCTTTTATCACATTATCGATAATCTCATCAGAAGGTTCACCAGTACCGTATTTTTTAGGTGAAATAAAAATACTATTCAGATTTAATTCTTTTATAAACTTATTAAAAATGGAATCGTTAACAACGATAACGTCTTTTTCGCTAAGTTTGAACTCCGATGAAAATTCAGAGAATTTCTCAAATTTATGGATGGTAGGTTGGATTTTTATTAATTTCATAATTTCCCTTTACTTTGATAATTTCATTTTTCGCTAATAGATATATTTAACGAAATAATTTTTCTATCAGATCCTATTTGTTTATAGCGCACCTTCTGCCTTCAATGACATCCATTACAATACTGTTATCTCAAAACCACCCGGTCATGGTCATACCAACATTTTCAGGCCCAGGATAAAGTTCCGGACCAAACTGACGATGTCTAAGTTTAGGTATATAAAGCTATTTTCAGATAGGATCTAGTCTAACCTGCTAGTGGAAACAAGAAATTGATTCAAATTAATAACGCAGAATTAACCATAAAAAAACATTCAATATGAATATTCAAACTTCTAAACAAGTGAGTAATAAATAAAATGACGGGATAATACTTATTTCTCAGAATAATTCACTCACATCACTGCATCCGACGGTTCTGACACTGAATAAGAATCTGACTTTTTTGCTCTGACGTCAAAGAGCGCCAGTCAATAATTTCCTGTAATGTTCTTAAGCAACCGATACAAACATCGTTATCATCCAGACAACAATGCCGGATGCAGGGCGATCTGGGTTCCTTGTCCGTGGATTTCACATTATTCACTTATTTGCCCCTCATGATTTGATTTTGTCTTATTTTTCCGCTCTTGGTTTTCTCAGTTGCAACTTCGCGATCCGCCGGCTTAGCACATAAATCCGATTAAGCTGCTCAATCCATTCCATTTCATAACGAAACACTCTCAGACGGTTATCATTCTGCTCAACCAGTCTTTCTGCCTGATGGGCAAGAACCTCTTCCTGCAATGCATTTAATTCTCTTTTAGCACGTAGAACCTGCTCAGCCAAATTTTCATCTTTCCGGCGAATAGAATTTACACAGTCAAGCATGGCCTGATTAACCCGGCCCTGAATATCATCAAGACTACGATGCATCACAGGACTGACCCAAAGCCCGGCTTTTAATGCTTTATAAGCAAGAGGCACCAAAGATTCCGCCACTAAATCGGCAATATTTTCTAACTGTTCGGTCGTACTAATCAGCTTTATCTGCCGGTAACTTTGCTCATCCGACAACGGATGTTTCCGTAAGCGTCCAAGATACAACAATATTCCGGCGTGCAGCTTATCAATTTCATCTTCAACCTGACTGATCTGATTCAGCATACTCCGTATACGTTCTTTTTCGGCACCGGTCATTTGTCTGAATGAAAAAGAAGGTAACATGTTAATCATATTACAGACACGACGTCCTACGCGACCGATTTCGAGACTGGCCTGATCCAAGGCGATATCAGGTGTATGTAAGAATTCGTCTCCCAGATACTTAAGCTGGATATTTTGCGCTTTTTTCTGGGAAACGGATTTCGGATGATAAGGAAGTACCTTTTTTGCCAGATAGATAAACACACCAGAGAAAGGCAGCATAATCAGCGTATTGGCAACATTAAATAGAGTATTAGCATTCGCAATCTGCCTTGGCAGCTCTGCAGATAGTCTGTCAATTCCCGAATATTGAGCATAAACAGGCGAAATACCAACACTCATTTGTTCAAGTACACCGATAAAAGGTATCCAGAGAACCACTCCTATGACGTTGAACAAAATATGGATCGTTGCAGCCTGCATGGCTTCTCTGTTTTTTCCTATAGTCGCAAGAAACGCCGTCACACAGGTACCGATATTGGCTCCCATGGCCAGTGCGATTCCAGCTTCCAGAGAGATTACACCTTGTCCGGCCAGCATGATAACGATACCTGTGGTAGCAGAAGAAGACTGAATTAACGCGGTAAACACAGCTGAAATCAGGATCGCTATGAGAATATGATCCGTCTGGGAAATAATATTGATAAAGACCGGGTTTGTCCTGAGGGGCGCCATTGCTTCTCCCATCAGATTCATGCCCAAAAAAATCAATCCCAGACCAAACAGCACATTTCCATAATGTTTATACGATTCTTTCTGGGCATTAAACTGGATCAGAAACCCAGCAGCTATCATCACCAACGCAGAATGAGTGACCTTAAACGCCACAATCTGGGCCGTCACCGTCGTGCCGATATTGGCCCCCATAATGATGCCTACGGCCTGAGAAAGCGACATAAACCCGGCGGAGATAAAACCGACCAACAATACCGTGGTGACCGAAGACGACTGAATTACTGCGGTCACCCCAACGCCGGTTAACACACCGGTTAGCCGGTTTGTAGTAAGATTAGCGAGAAGCGTTTTCAGCCGGTCACCAGCCGCATTTTTTAGCGCATGGGACATTTTTTCCATGCCATACAAAAAAATGGCCAAACCACCAAGCAGCTCGCAAAACATCATAATGTAATGCATACGCGATCCCCTGATTTAGTCTCTGCTGATTTAAGCATAGACAGAAAATCGCCTTCATAGCATTACTCGATATCAATAGCTTGAATTTACGCACTTATTCAAGTTATATCCTTTTAATTCTTATGTGTTAGATATCTTCTTTTTCCGGGTTAAGTTCAAATTCCAGAATATCTCCGGGCTGACACTTAAGCGCTTCACACAATTTATCGAGTGTTGATAAACGGACGGCTTTCGCTTTGCCATTTTTCAAAACCGACAAATTGGCTTCTGTAATACCGATGATTTGAGCTAGCGTCTTTAAGCGCATTTTCCGCTTAGCCATCATCACATCCAGATTAATGTTTATTGCCATGGCTACCTCTTAAATTGTATGGCTGTTTTCTTCTGCAAGAAGGTACCCTTCTTTCATTACCCAGGAAATAATCAATACAATGCACCCGAATACTAATGTTAAAAAATCCATGTCCCCAAATGTAACCGTCAGTACCCGGCTACCGGGAGGATTATTGAACGACAGAATAACAGACATTAAAGAGTGATAAACGATGGAACCCAAGGCCCAGTAAAAAATGCAATAACCCAGCCTGTGGTAACAGATAGCATTATCGAGAGAAAAAATCACACGGTTTTCATAGTTACGGAATATACGAATCAGCACCTTTAAGGCATACATAAAGACCCCACTTAACAGCAAACTTACTACCATGGCCAGAATCCGACTTGTCATTGTAAGTGGTAGCTGTGTGTAAGTCTTTAACTCATCACCGGACAGAAAAATACCCAGTTGAGCAAGAAAATCATACGATGTTTCGATTGTTAGCCAAAATGCGCAAACTAAAATCGGCGTCAATATCAGAAGAAATTGCAATAAAATCCGGACTCGGCGGCTTTGTTTTTGAATATTTGTCATTTCATCACCTATCACCATTAACGATCGTTAATGATGATAGAGTAGAGAAAATAATACATCAACAAATATATATCGAAAAACGATAATTTTTTACCAATAAAGAGGTGTTTTCTTTTATTGAGTCAGTCAGGCCTTTGTCGAGGTCGGATCTATCACAACACGCTCAGACGCATAACGATTAGCTAAAATCGCACAGTAAAAAATCTGAATGGGGTGATAAAGCATGATTGGCAATAGAATCATCCCCAGATTTGGGTCAGTACCAAAAATGACCTTAGCCATAGGAACACCTGCTGCCAATGTTTTCTTGGTCCCGCAAAAAACAGCTGCAACTTCATTTTCTCTTTCAAAACCGACCTTTCGCGCTCCCCACTGAATGGAGTGCACCATCGTCAGTAAAACAACACAACAAATTCCTATACAAAGAAGTAACAGGCCGATGGAAAAATCACTCCAAATGTGATTCGCAACCGAATCACAAAAAGCATTATAAACAATCATGATAATGACGTATTTATCAATCTTATTAACAATGGATTTATGTCTCTGAGTAAAGCCCATTAGCAAAGGCCGTAATATCTGACCGGCAACCATGGGTAACAAAAGTAATTTTGATATCGAAACGACGGAACTCATTAAATTCAGCTCAACCCCTTCAAACCCCATAAAAATCTGTATCAGAAATGGGGTAATGAAGACACCTAAAATGCTGGACAACGAGGCATTAAAAATAGCGCCAGGCACATTGCCTTTACCAACACTGGTCATTGTCACCGAAGAGGAAATAGTACTTGGTAACACAAAAAGATAGCAAAAGCCAAAGGCCAACGCTGTCGGCATGATAGCAAGAAACCCATCACCAAAAATAACCCATAACAGCGGGTAGACCACAAAAGTCGCACACTGAACATAAATATGAAGACGCCAGTTGCTAACTCCTGACTTAATTGCTTCGGGGGACAAACCGAGCCCATGTAAAAAAAACACCAACGCAATGCCGATGCCGGTTAATTTATCCAGATGAATAAGACCATCCGTTTTACCCAACTGCTCAGATACTGTTGCAAGTAATATTGCTGCAATCAACCCCAGTAAAAACCACTCTTTCTTTATTTTTGTTGTTATATTCATTGAACTTCCTTACTCCATTTTCAAACTCATCAGGTCAACAAAAATTAAGCCAGCCGACAGATAATGTTAAATTCATTGACTACCAAAAAATCATGTTTCATGATTCACCTGCCTCTATCAGAGTATTGAGATCACCATTTGCAATGGCAGAAATATAAGTTGTGATTTTGTTGCTATCCCAGTGCCACCATGCAATTTCCTGCAACTTATCAATGGTATTCTGGTCAAAACGATACTTTAAAATTTTAGCCGGATTCCCACCGACAATACTGTAAGCCGGTACATCTTTTGTTACGACGGATTGACTCGCAATGATTGCCCCATTACCAATGGTAACACCAGGCATAATCGTGGACTTATAGCCGATCCACACATCATTCCCAACTACAGTATCCCCCTTGTATGGAAGATCTCCGGATTCAGGGGCCGACGCTTCCCAGCCTTGACCAAAAATATAAAAAGGGTAACTGGAAAAACCGGAGGCTTTATGATTTGCGCCATTCATAATGAACTGTACATCTTTAGCAATGGCACAAAACTTTCCAAGTTTCAGTTTATCGCCAATAAACGGAAAGTGATAAAGAACGTTACTCTCGAAATTTTCCGGACCATCAGGATCGTCATAATAGGTATAGTCTCCGACTTCAATATTAGGTTTCGTAATGAAATTTTTAAGAAAACCCACTTGAGGAAATCCTTTCATTGGTTCTTTATCATTAGGATTCGGACCGTTCACAGCATACCTCTCAAAATTTATCAGTGAAATCGATACTATTGACGTTGTATTATCTCTTAATATATTCACTCAAGTTGACCGGGCATATTAGTTTATAATATCTAACATTTCTCCTATTTTAGATATGGTAAAATCCTGCCCCCAGCTTTGTTTTTTATCGGTAACTAATACCGACTGAATGCCTGCCTTTTGAGCGCACTCAATATCCTTCTTCTCGTCACCGATATAGTACGTATTTCTGTTATCCATACCGTATTCAGACTGAATTTGACGGATTCCATTTGTCTCAGGTTTCCTGAAACCAACATCACACGACGTTAAAACCGAATCCAAATGAGGTGATAACGCTTTCAGATCATCCATAACAAAATGCCTTGGCATACCGTACGGAACATCCGTAAGCACAGCTGTTTTATATCCCAGACACTTTAGTTCTGCCAATGTCTTAATCGCGGTATCTTCGGTGTCGCACGCTCTTTGAAAATAGTCAAAAAAATACTGCTCAAACAAGTGTTTCTCTGCACAGAAAAGTCGGGATACTTTCGTAAGCACTTCACCCTCTTCTATTTCAAAAGTACGAAAGTGAGTCCGGGTATTATAAAATGACAGGATATCGATAGCTCTGTTTAATTCTTCAGCGTTACAGCTAATATTCAGACAGCCTAAACTTTCTTTTATTGCTTGCTCATAATGCTCCGTCCAGTTCAGTGAAATCCCTTTATATTTAATCAGCGTATTTCCCAAATCAAAAATTAATAATTTCATGTCAGTCCCAAAATACTATAAATAATTAAGTGATAAACCGACGCCGACGTCTGAAACTTCGACATACTCAGACAGCTTAATCTTATATTCCAGGCTGGTACAGTGGCATGGGTGAATTTTCGTAAGATGCTGATTTTTAAAATAGTCCATCGTTCCTTCTGACAGAATACTGTCGGCATCAAGAAGGTGAAAACCGCCAATAATATCAACCACCCGATCATCACCACAAACAACTTTGGCATATTCAATAATATTGCATATGCCTGCATGAGAGCATCCTGTAATAATCACTAAACCTAATGATGACTTGTAAACCAAAGCGGAATCATCTCTGATATAATCATCACACATTGCGTGGTTCTGTTCACACCGGCCTACCGGTTCGGTATTTTCAAAAGCAACGGTTCGGGCTATTTCACCTAAAAAAACCAGATTATCTGTAATCCAGAAAGGCTTATCGGTAAAGCGGGTGTCAAAATACCGCTGAATCTTTTTACCGTCTAGCACTGAGCCAATTTCGTCTCCGGAATACTCTTTGTAAGAAAAAACGTCAGGATGCGCAATGACAGTGGGATTCAAATAATTAATCCCTTCCGCTTTTGCCTCAGAATACAGTTTAACGAGTGGAACTAACCCGCCGGTATGATCATTATGGCCATGAGAAATAACGACATAGTTTATATCCGTTAAATTCTCATCCATTTTTCTGGCATTCCGGATAAAAACATCGGAATACCCTACATCAAACAATAATTTTGTGTCGCCATCTGTAATTAAATACGACACAGCCGGTTCGGCCAGATAGTACCGGTCAATGATCGTATTGTTATCGACCAACACTTTTAATTCCACAAAAAACCTCCGTCCCTGGTAATTTAAGCGTACTAGTTTTTACCGTTCTTAAATAAGAAAACAAATCGTGACATTCAATATATTCTGAACCAGATGATACCTTTTTTAAAAGGTTAATAATTTATCACGGAGCCACTGCCTGAAAAATTGTAACTGTTCCCGAGTATGGAAATAGTGTTCTCCACCTTTCAATACTTCTAAATCACAATTGAATTGATTTGAAAATGAAGAAATTGTTTGACTATCGGTCAGGTTATCATTTGAGCCATACAAAACTGATGTAGGTATATTCCATTCGACAACCGGATGGGATTTAACATAACAATAATAGTCCCAATACAGGGTTTCACCTATAGGAAGGGCTATTTCCTGCATATCCATAAGCTGTTTCTCTCTGATATCAAACCATTTCATTAAGTTCAACAAAATGGATTCCATATTAACGACTGGCGATAAAAACAACGCTTGGTTTAGTGCCAGCTCATTTTTGTAAGACAAAAGACTAAAATAAGCTCCCATACTACAGGCGAATACGCTGACATGGGATGACAATAATTTTGCATAGCTGATTATGTCATCAAGTTCTTTCACACAATTTTGTACTTTACACAATGTCGGGTCAGTTTTTCTTTCTCCATGCTTTGGTAAATCGAAACTCAATACCTGGTATCCGGCTATCATGGCTTCTTCTGCCAGAATACCAATCACATCATCGGCTTTATCGGACTGATTTCCGTGTACCGCTATCCATATCCGATCAGATTTTTCTCCCCACAATAATGCTGGAATATGTCCAACATTAATTTTTTCTTTTTTCAGCATACATATCCCTACTATCCGGACAGGCTTGTCAGAGACACTTTTCCATCACAAAGTTTCTAAGCTTTTGTCCCCGGATCTCAATTACCTGTTCGCCCGTCACCCAAAAACCAAAATGCTCATAAAACGGACGAGCTGTCAGACTCACGTTTGAATAATAACGTTCAATACCCCGCGCCCGTCCGACCGAGAAAATGTGCTCCATCAGGCAGCGGCCAACTCCCCGGTTTTGGTATTGATCGTGACAGAAGAAATGATCAATCAGCCCATCCGGCTGAAGATCAGCATAACCTACAACTTTACCGTCAATTTCAGCAACAAAAGGAGACAGCACTAACAGGGTGCGTTTCCACAAATCAACATCGTAAGATTCAGGAATCCAGGCTTCAACCTGTGCCTTTGAATAATCTCGGGTATTAATGTTTCTGACGGTACGAAAACAAAGAGCCCGCAACTCTCCGGCGTCAGACTCTTTATAATCTCTAATCACGATCAATGAGACCTCCTCCATTTTTATTCAGGAAGAAACACCCCGGCGAAAGCAAGGGGCCAGAACAACAGACCAACGACAATCCAGAACCAATTCAGCACCGTCAGTTTGTCGTTTTGCTCTCCGGTAGAATCACCGGAACTGATATTAATGGCCTTCTGAGCTATTTGCAGCACATACCAGATAACCGGGATGACCAGTATACCCAGCAGATCGGTATACGGGCTACCGATGTTCTTTAATGACAACCGGTCGAGAATCCGGCCAACAATCAACAAAGATACATAAGCATGGGCCGTATAAGCAGGATGCCATGAATACGGTAACTGAGTTCCCTTTAATTCCGCATCCACTTTTCTGAATAAAGAATGAGTAAAAAAGATTTGAAAGATGGCACGGGCAATTGGCCAGACCTTTTCACCGGTTTCGGTTTTATAGTTTACCCAGTTCTTATAAGCCCAGTACACCTGATATAAACCAAAGGTGGCAAAAAACAATATCGTGAATTTCCGCATGGATACCACATAAAACTTATCTGCATTAACGCTTATTTCTTCCGTCTCTGAAACTGTCATTTCCGGTTCTTCTTCTATTTGTGACATAAACGATACCTTATACAATATATACTATTTCGTTCTTCATCTTATTTGTAACCAACTGAAATATAATGATTTATTCTACTAATTTTCTGCTATAAATCCTTCATGAAATATCACATTACCTTGCGGTATATGGTGATAAAAAGGAAGAACAAAAAAACTTCAGGCGGGATACCATCAAGAATTAAACCATCCGCATTTTTAAATCCGAATCGTGGATAATATTCCGGGTGACCAACCAGACAACACCCTTTCGCATTTCGTTTTTTCAGCCTGGTCAGGCCTTTCTCTATAAGTGCTTTGCCAACCCCCCTTCGCTGATAGTCCGGATGAACAGAAAGCGGTCCGAGACCATACCAGTCTTTTGTACCATCAGACATAGAAACCGGTGAAAATGCAATATGTCCAACGACAACTCCATCTATTTCAGCAACCAGAGATAAAGCCAACGCACCAGCTTTTCTCAGAGCATTGACAATAAAATGTTCCGTGTGATTGCTGATTTCCATTTTTTTAAATGCGGCAATGGTTATCTCAGATATAACCGCATAATCCGAGTCTTTTTCTTCCCGGATCAGCATAGTTTGTGTCATTCAGATCGTGTCCTTATCAATTTTTATCGTATTTTAGCCAGCCAGTAGTTCTGTAAAAGAGAATAATTACAATGTCAGACTTATTCTTTGGCCTTTATCATATTCACTGCGAACCAGTTTCACAGATGGCCTGAATACCGCCTACGGCATAAGTCAGTAGCGAAGGATAAAGCGCTTTCAGTTCCTGATCGGACAATGCCCCCCTCGACATCGTTTTTATCCGTGACGGACGGGAAAAAATACCGACCATAACGGCTGCAGAAAAAATAAACCCACTGGCTACCTGCTCATGACTGGCTTTTGGATAACAGGTTGCCAACGCATCAATAAACAGGTAAGCCACAGGATCCATGTATTTTTTCAATACCGGCATATGACGTTCATTATGAGATATTTGAGCAATCAGTCTTGTATAAGACTGCCATCCGGGATCTTTAGAACTGGCAAGCTCAAAGTAAGGATGCATAAAGGCTTCCATGACCTGCTGAGCACTAAACTCACTAAGAGTCGTTATTTTCCTTAAAGCCGCTTTACGCATACAATTAAGTTTATCAATTCTCCGGGCGACTACCGCCTCAAATAAGGCTTCTTTTGTGCCAAAATGATAGGCAAGCAGTCCTAACCTTACCTCCGCGTTATTCGTTATTTTTCTTACAGAAACATAATCATACCCAAATTCAGCAAACAGACTTTCCGCCGAATTCAGTATTTTTTCACGAGTGTTACCGGCCATAGTTATCCTTTCAACCAAATGCGCCCTATCAAGCTGACTTATTGTACTTTTCTGAATGAAACCCGGTACCGGTGTTAATAAAAAGAGCCAAAAAACAACCATTATTTTGGTTCAAATGAGATCATTGTCACTTTTCTAACCTTATAAATGATCAAACCTAATAATAATTGGTCGGTCGACCAACTTAATAATGGAATTGACTAAATGAAACAAAAACGATTCATTGATTTATCTGTCAGTATCGAAAACGATGTTCCTGCCGATCCGCCAGGTCTCAGACCTCAAATCACTTACCTGAACCACCAGAAAAGTGCGTCTGAGATGGCGGAATTTTTTCCGGGTATCACTCCAAAAGACTTTCCTGATGAAGAAGGCTGGGCAGTTGAAGAAGTGACCCTGACAACTCACGCCGGAACTCATATGGACGCACCATACCACTATGCTTCCACCATGAATCACGGTCAGCCATCCGCAACCATCGATCAGATTCCTCTGGACTGGTGTTTCCGCCCCGGAGTCAAGCTGGATTTCAGACACTTTCCGGATGGGCATGTCGTCACAGCACAAGAAGTGGCTCAGGAACTGGATCGCATTCAATACCAACTTCAGCCTCTGGATATTGTTCTGGTAAACACCTGTGCCGGTCAGGCTTACGGTGACCCTTCTTTTCTGAGCAAAGGATGTGGAATGGGACGTGAAGCGACACTTTTCCTGCTTGAACAAGGTGTCCGGGTAACAGGAACTGATAGCTGGAGCTGGGATATCCCTTTTAAATATATGACTGAACAATATCAACAGGACGGAAACAGTCAGGCTATCTGGCAGGGACACCGGGTTGGCAGAGACATCGGCTACTGCCATATGGAAAAACTTCACCACCTGGAGCTGTTACCTTCCAGTGGATTCACTGTCGCCTGTTTCCCGGTAAAAGTACATGCCGCATCCGCAGGATGGACCCGGGCAGTCGCTATTCTGGATGAATAACACGGAGAAAATCTATGTCAATTAGTACCCTGAAAGAAAAATTATGCGGCGTGTGGGAACTGGAAAAATTTACCGACACGCTTGATGATGGCCGGGTTGTTCACACCATGGGAGAAAAAGCTTCCGGATACATCAGCTATAACGCTGAAGGATGGGTCTCAGTCCAGATTATGAGTCCTGACCGAGAGTTATTTGATAACCCGGACATCATTGGTGGTTCCCCCACACAACTTGCCAGAGCCGCAACCAGCTATTTCGCTTATGCAGGCCGGTTCGAAACCAGTGAAGCTCAACAAACGGTGACTCATTTTCTTCAGTATTGTCTTATCCCTAACTGGGTGAGTACTCAACAGCTCCGGCATGTGAAATTTGAAGAGAATGAAACCGTTCTAATCCTGAAATCGGACCCGATGGTATTCGATGGTGTCACCCATAACCCGGAACTACGCTGGCGCCGGCGTATGAAAAAATAAGGAGAAAAGCGATGTCATCTGATGAAATTTACATTGTTGCAGCCAAACGGACACCAATCGGTTCTCTGCTCGGTCAGTTCTCGGAAATCCCGGCCCCCATACTGGGTGCAACCGCGATAAAAGCCACTATCAACGAAAGTGGCCTTCCGCCCGGAAATATTAATGAAGTCATCATGGGATGTGTACTGACAGCCGGTATCGGACAAGCACCGGCACGTCAGGCAATGATACAGGCAGGGATACCTCTTTCCACCGGAGCAACAACGGTTAACAAAGTCTGCGGCTCCGGAATGAAAGCGCTGATACTTGCGCACGATACCATCGCAGCCGGTTCGGCTGAGATCATTATGGCGGGAGGAATGGAATCCATGAGTAATGCCCCTCATCTATTGCAGATAAGGCCAGGCATCCGGCTCGGCGATGCAATCACTTATGACCATTTAACCCGCGATGGTATTGATAACTATGATGGCCGGTCTCTTGGGTTATTCTCAGAAGACTGTGCCGGAAAATATCAGTTCTCCCGCGCACAGCAGGACGCCTATGCTACAGAGTCCGTCCGCCGGTCACAACATGCACAGTCTGCCAGTTTATATAACGATGAAATAGCCCCGGTCGAAATCATACAGGGGGAAAAGCCCGGGATTATAGCTATGGATGAGCTGCCTCAGCATGCGGACATTTCGAGAATACCAACCATGAAGCCGGCATTTAAACCGGATGGGACGATCACTCCGGCAACCGCTTCCGGTTTCAGTGATGGTGCAGCCGCCATTATGGTTGCGTCACAGAAAGCTATTGAAAAACATGACCTGACACCAATTGCCCGGATTGTTGCTCATACAACATTTTCTCAGGAACCGGAATGGTTCACAACGGCACCGGTAGGAGCAATTCGTCTTTTATTAAATAAAACCGGATGGACAGTACCTTCTGTTGATCTGTTTGAAATCAACGAAGCACTTGCCGTGGTTCCTCTTGCCGCAATCGAAGAACTGGATATTCCTCTGGAAAAACTCAACGTCCATGGTGGAGCCTGTTCACTTGGTCATCCGATAGGTGCTTCCGGCGCCAGAATTGTGGTAACCCTTATTCATGCCCTTCGTTCCAGGGGACTGAAAAAAGGAATCGCATCATTATGCATAGGTGGAGGAGAAGCAACAGCTGTCGCAATAGAATGTCTGTAACTCAAGTAAAATTCAGTCTCCCCAAACCGCTCTAGAACTTGGGGAGATAATCAGAACCAACCTGAGCACTCAGAATACCAGTCCGATAGTCTTCAATGCCTGTTCGCACTGAAACGCATTTTGAAACTGAATAGCAGAGATACCCACCGCTTCTGCCCCTTTCACATTGTGTGGCATATCATCAATAAACACCGTTTCTGCTGCCTGTAACTCATGGCATTCCAACAAAGAATGGTAAATTTCCGGCTGAGGTTTCAAAAAACCAACCTCTGCTGAAACCGTTGCCCCATCAAAAAGTCCCCAAAATGTATATGTGGATTTCAGATAATCCACAATTTCGGTGACATTATCCGTCAGTGCATACACACCATAACCGGCGGCTTTCACTCGCTCCAGTAAGTCCAGCGAACCATAAATCATCAATTGGGTTTGTTTGACGTAATAAAATAACCGCTGGCATTCCAGCTCAGACAAACCGACACGCTGCTGATATTGATCTTTGGCTTCAGATTCAGAGAACAACCCCCGATTTAAATCCAGCCAGATAGAATTTTGGAAAATGGATTTGGCACTCTCTTCAGGAGAGCCGGTATCTCCAAACGTTAACCGGGCGATCTCTAACGGCGACCAGCGAACCAAGACATTCCCAACATCAAAAACCACATTTTTAATCTTACCTGATTCCATACCATTCCTTCCCATATTTGATCGAACTTATATACCCAAGCAACCTGAAGATGCATGATTCAGCACCAGCCGAAACGTGCAGTTCAAGGAAGGTGAATGCCGGCATGTAAACACATGTCAAATTCACCTGACGCAGAAATGTGCGTTTCGGCTGATGCCCTGCGGGTGAGTTTGTCCGGGCTTGCTCCAGCGTTACTGATTCTCAACGTAGAATGACTATGTTTTCCCTCTTTCGTTATAAAGAAGGGGAGCCTTGTTTCAAGCCCGAACAAATCTCACTGAACACCGCATATTCAGGTTACTTGGGTATAGGATCTGTTCGAATGCAAAGTATTTTATATCAAGTTATCGGTAACTGTAATGCAGTAAGCGTCATTTCAGTTAGCAATTCCGACACCATGAATTATATTTGATAGTATCCTCAGGCAAAACAGAGTGAATACTATGTTTCTAACCCGCTTAATCTACGTCAGCACCTTATCATTAGACTGCGATTCAAATGCACTGGATGACATACTGAAAACGTCACGGGAGCACAACGAAAAGACCCACATAACCGGACTGTTAAGCCATAACCAAAAATACTTTTTACAATGTTTGGAAGGCTCAAGAGTCGAGATTAACAACACTTATCATCACATAATAAACGATCATCGTCACACCAATGTGACGATTCTGGAATACAAAGAAATTACTCACAGAGACTTCGGTGACTGGTCTATGGGCGATATTCCCCAGACTTTCCTGACCACATTACTGAATCTGCAATTTTCAGGTTCAGAAGAATTTAACCCTTATGAAATGTCTGGAGAAAGTGCATACCTGATGCTGCTGGAACTGAAAAAGAACTTACCATCAGAATAGTCAGAACAGGTATACAGAGGTCATCACACCCTGCGCTTAACAGCGGGTTATGAGCGGGCCCGGGCGTGTGCTTTGACGTATTTTTTTACCTTCTTCATCGCCATCTGACGTTTGAGAGGTGACAGGTAATCAATGAACAGATTGCCCGACAGGTGGTCTATCTCATGTTGCATCGCAATGGCTAAAAATTCATCACTTTCAATGGTTATCGGTTGACCTTCCCGGTCTAAAGCCGACACCACCACCGAGGTATAACGTTCAACCTCAGCATAATAATCAGGAACCGATAAACAGCCTTCTTCACCCAGCGCTTTATCTGAACCACTGACCACTTCCGGATTCACCAGAATAAGCGGATCATCCCGGTTCTCTGACAAATCAATAATAACAACCGCTTCTTTACGGCCAACCTGTGGCGCAGCCAAACCAATGCCATTGTCGGTCGAATACAACGTATCGAGCATGTCATCAATTAGCGTCTGTACAGTTGCAATGTCCAGTACCTTTTCTGCTTTGATTTTAAGCCTTGGATCCGGAGCGGTGATAATATCTAAAACTGCCATACTTACCTTTATAAAAACTGATTTTCAGCGAAATAGCGCGATACGTTAACACGTTTCTTTAAGGTTTGTCAGTTGGAAATGTGTCTTACTGGCCGGAAGAACACCAAAATTTTCTCGAAAGTCTAGGTATTTCAAGGGGATGAAATGACCATAATCGGAATACTGTAGCCTCAAAACCAGACCGCCTCGACAAACGAGGCGGTCTTTTTTCATCCGGCGTACTAAGACTGCCGAATCAAATGTTGAAATCCCTGCTCAGTCAGGCTGGTTTCCATCACGGAAATCACCTGTCGGCTGGTGCTCCCCGGCATCCAGTCGGATTCTGTCTTCCGGTTAAGGATCAAGGATGAAACATGCTCAATTTCATATTCAAATCCCCCACCAGTTGCCGGGATCTCAATGGTAATTCTTTCTCCGCGGTGCTCAATGTCAATCACGGTCGGATTCCACCACTTGCCATGAATCATTATCTCGGTATCCGGCCCTTTGATAATGGCTTCACGCTTCAGATTACGGGTAATGGACGCTCCAACCCGTCCGTTCATTTCACCTTCAAACAGAAACTCAACGTTTTCATCAACATCCGACGTATCATTATCTTTACTGTATTGAACAGAAGGTTTTACCCATCGTTTTTGAGTTAACGCGCATAAATCGGCATACAGCCACAAGGCATACACAGCCACATCCAGTGTCGCACCACCACACAAATCCGGATTAAAAATTTGTTGAGTTATATCGAACTCATGCCAATTACCAAAATAGGCTTGAACGGAATTAATGTCGACATCGTTATCCCGGATAAATTGCCGCAACTGACGGTAAGCTGGAAATGCCACACTTTTCATCGCTTCGACCAAAAGAAGTCCTTTTTTCTCAGCCAATGCTGACATTTCATCCCAGTCTTTGGTATTGGTAAATGCTGGTTTTTCAACTAAAACATGTTTGCCGTGAGTTAAAAACAACTCCGCCATGCTTTTATGGAAAGGATGAATGGTCGCAATATAAACTGCATCAATCTCCGGAGCCTGTGCCAAAGCCTGATACGACCCGTAACTGGTCCGGCAGCCGTACTCGCCGGCAAATCCTGCAGCCCGTTTCGAATCTCTGGCGGCGACAGCAGACAGCTCAGCGTTATCTGCCTGCTGTGTTAAATCATTAGCAAAGCGGCGGGCAATTTTACCTAATCCGGCAATCCCCCAACGTACTTTTTTATCCTTCATATTCATACCATCCTTATCAGAAGGAAAACGTCCTTCTCGGCAAAAAGCTCAACTATTAAATATAAATATCCTGTAAAAAACACTAAGGAATATCAAACATTAACAAATATTTAGTATTTAAAACTGGCTATTTAAGCCTGTCAAATGCAATCTGTTATCAATGGAGTTAATCGGAGAAAAAAATGAAATCAATTGCGATATGGGGAGCCACCGGCGCATTAGGGGCAACAATGGTTAGATATTTTGCCGGTCAGAATTTTAACGTGATTGCTATCGCCAGAAGCCCGGATAAGGATAATGTCTTAACCAACTCAGGGATCAAAACGATTCAATGTAACGCAACCGATCCGGAAGATGTCAGGATGGCGGTGAGCCTTTTGCCCGCCGGAACATGGGTCGTGTCGGCTATGGGCAGTTTTCGGGATGATGTCCCCGTCGACTATATTGGTCACCGATATTTAATCGACGCTCTGGAAAGCGCAAATCCAGATAGGTTTTTGCTAATCACATCATTAGGTTGTGGCGATTCGTGGAAGTATTTATCAGAACCAGCAAAACAAGGATTCGGGGCCATTGTCAGGGAAAAATCCTTAGCAGAAGCCTGGCTTCAAAGTAGCCGGCTTGATTTTACAATCCTACGTCCCGGTGGACTGAAAAATGGCGATGAAACACATCAGGGACAATTATCACAGGATATCGAAGTACACGGTGCGATTACCCGGGGTGAAGTCGCAAGGATCAGTCATAAACTACTCAATGATGAAACAAGTGTTGGGAAGATTTACCAGTGTGTTGACCCCAATTTAAGCGACTAACAATATATGAGAGGATGGGCTGCCCTTAACTTTTATTTTAATTGGCCAGGTTATTGATATCTGATGAAAAACACACATTATTCACTATCTGCTAATTCTCTGAGTTGATACTTATCCAACCGAAATACCGATATTTCATCCAGTTTTTTTGCGCCAACTCTCAAATAAAATTTAATGGCCGCATCATTCGTTTTGAGAGCCCACCATTCAAAACGGGCACACTCTTTTTCTTCAGCCAGCCGGGCCAGATAACAAAGTGTCTTCTTCCCAATGCCTTTCCCCTGAAACTCCGGCTCAATATATAAATCGTCCAGATGCAGCCCTCGCTTTCCGGTCGTTGTCGAAAATGTATAGTAAAAAACGGCAAAACCACAGGGTATTGTATCAAAATGCATGATCACAGCAGTAGCGACGGAATCGCTGCCGAACAGATTTGTTTCGATATCCTGTATCGTCACAGAAACATCAAACGGGAATTGTTCAGCAACCGCAAGGTCTTGAATATACTTTAGAATTAAAGAAGAATCTTCTTTCTCTGCAACTGAAAATGTTAACATCTGTCTGGTTCTCTCTACCGGTTAGCCATCGGGTGATCAGGATTCAACTGAAGTAAATCCCAACGATTTCCATATAAATCCTCAAAAACAGCCACCATACCGTAGTCCTGCTCTTTGGGCTCACGAACGAACCGGATTCCAATTGATGTCATCCTCTCGTAATCACGCCAAAAATCATCCGTGTTCAGAAAAAGGAAAACGCGCCCTCCGGCCTGATTACCAATAAAATCGTGTTGCTCTGGTTTAGACGCTCTGGCAAGAAGCAGAGAAACCCCGTGCGAATTTGGTGGCGCAACCACAACCCAACGCTTATCCTGCTCCGGTTGATAAGTATCTTCAATAAGCTCAAAGTTTAGTTTATTGACATAAAAATCAATGGCTTCATCGTAATCTTTCACAACTAATGCAATATGTACAATATTTTGCTTCATGGGATATCCTGTTTTCAGAAAATGACTCACTGTCGGAAAAAATTACAATTTCGGTTCCGGTAAAACCGGGGGCGTACTGTCCATATACGTTAAAAAGTTATCCCAGAGTTCATGGGTTCTCTGCTTGGTCAGCCGGGTTTTACACGATATGGACATCACGCCACGAATGGTTCCATCCCGCCATTGTGTATAGACAGAATCACAATGGGATACCAGATACGCCTGCCAGGCTTTCTGAGCGACTTTTATGGATGCAATTAGCTCAGGATCATACTCGTTATGTTTTAGGCTGGCCTGATAATACTGATTCAATTCTTTTTTCGCAGAATTGAGTTTAATCGAGGCACAATAATTAATATCGGGAGTGGATACCGCATTCTGACAATCCACGTGCTCTTCTTCTGCCATTGCCTGAAATGCCACAAATGCTAAGAAAATCAAAATAAAACGGTTCATGTATTCTTCCCTTATAACAATTCAATTAATCAACCAATTCAATTCCCAGTGATTCCAACAGATTTAACGCTTCATAACGTGAAAACGTTGCGCCTTTAATACGGTTTTCCAGAACATCAATAGCATAACTGACCGAATCACTAAAGTCGGCATTTTGTAAATTCGTATGCATAAACAAACTGTTCGTAAAATCACACAGCGTCATGACTGAGCCGGTAAAATCCCCTTCGCGAAAATCCACATCATGCAACTTACATTCGTCCATCACCAGTTCGTTTAATGTCAGACCAAAAAATGAAGAATCATTTAAAATGCAACGAACAAATTTCAACTCAAAATCGACGTGATAAATCGGCCATTCCGCCAATGTCCAGTTGACACCAACAAGCTTACTTTCAACAAATGTGACACCAAACAGCCGGGAATTAGGGAGAGAGAATAAACTCAGATTACACTTTAGAAACTCACAATTGATAAACTTACAACCGGCAAATCTGACGCCTGAAAAATCACAGTCCGTAAACTGGCACTCTTCAAATTCAATACCTTGGTATGAAGCATCAGAAATTTCCAGCTTTTCAAATGACACATCAAAGTATTGCTCATTATCGGATAAACCGCCCATTCTCTCTCCTTAAGCAGAAATCAACCATAACATCAGATAAAACCGGCCTCTTTTTGATTCGTTACCGGTACTGTTCGTATAAAGACAGCAGAGAAGAATCAAACAACTCTTTCATTTTTATTTTTGCATCGCGGGCAGAAATAACATCACAATTAACCGATACCGACTTGCGACCAAACATGCCCAATACCCCTTTTCTCAGTACAATCGTCAGGTCAAGAAATCCTTCATTAAGACCCACCGGCGTAAACTGATAATCCGCATAACCGCCATCCGGGGCACTTAATACAAAATTAAAACCGCCTCCTTCGCCGTGCTGTTCAAACAGTGCCAATTCCGATTCCCAGGGATAATCGTCAATCACTTTGCACGCATCTCTGTAAGTGATCTCTTTGCGGCTAAAATTCACCAGTTCAGGATTATTTCCCACCCGGTGCTGATAATAAACATCGACCATCAATAACCCTTCCTTATGTTTAATTCGGGCCAGTGTAATTCCAGGTATTGGCCGGGGACTGACGTATACCTATTTTACCCAAATTCAGACCATGAGATACACAGCACAGTGGCTGTACTCAGTTATATGCAATCGCGTTTTAGTGTACCGGATTTTACCGTTAAAAACAGGTATTCTTTACAAAACAGGAGGTTATACCCATCCTGAACATAAACGGATCTTCTGACTGCGTCTGGCGGAGCAAACAGAAAAGGGCATGAATGCCCTTTCAGACGGATGACCGGTCTCAGACCGGTCATCCCCTTATATTAACTTCACCTCAAATGCCTTTAAACTGACTGATTTGAGTTTTAAGGTTATCCATCTCATCACTAATGGTTCCGATAGCCGCCTGACTCTGCTCCAGCTGGCTGACGGTTTGTTCACTCTGAACACTGAGCGTCTCCAGATGATTGGTGATTTCATTCACGGACGCACTTTGTCTTCCGGCTTTTTCTGCAACCTGTGAGTTTGTTTCAAATAAACGCTGTAAGAAATTGTTCAGATTCTTAATCGTCTCGGCGACCTGTTGCTGATTATTAAGCGTTTGTTCGCTGTTGCTGCTTGCTTTTTTGATTTGCTCCGTCACCACCGCAGACGACTGAGTTAACTGGCTGATGATGGCCTGGATCTCTTCCGTTGAATCACTCGTCCTCTGGGCTAATAGCCGGACTTCATCCGCCACGACCGCAAACCCTCGCCCCTGCTCTCCGGCCCGTGCTGCTTCAATCGCCGCATTTAACGCTAAAAGATTGGTCTGCTCAGAGATTGATGTAATAATTTCCAGAACAGAAAGAATTTTTTCAATAAATTCATTCAGTTCTTCAAGACTGCTGGTACTTTGATGCATATCCTCTGACAGCCCTTTCAGATACGTCAGGCTGGCCTGAACATCATCACTGGCAGACTGAAGCTCTTTGTTTCCGGCCTGAGATAATTCCCCCGCTTCTGACGCCAGCTCGGTCATTTCTGTGCTTTGGAAAGAAATTTCTTTCGTTGCGCTATAAATATCCTCTACGGATTTTTTTTCTGTCTCTGCCGCTTCACGTAAAACCCGGCTTTGTTCGGAATAATCGACAATCGCATTATTCGTTTTTGATACGGCCTGATTCACCGCTTTCAGTGATCCTCCGAGGATTGTCAGTAATGAATTAATCGAATTCGCCAATGCCCCGATTTCGGCTCTGTCAACAGTCTTAACGTCGTAACTCAGGTCCATATTCTCCGCAACGTACAGTACGTCCTGACCGAAATTTTGCAACGGTTTGGTCAGAGATTTAACAATAAAGTGAATCACCACCAGTGAAATGAGAAGGAAGAGAACCACAAAAATAATGAATTGAATCAATTTACTGTATATTGGGGCCGTAATCTGATGAGCCGGTATTTCCGCAATCAAAAATCGATCCAGTGCCGGCACCCAGACAGAACCGAGATAATAGGATTGATTTTTAATTTGATATTGCCTGATGGTAATCCCTTTATTATTGCTGACCATCTGACTTAAATTGATGTGACTGATACCGTCGCCGGAACCACCCTGCCCAACCGCCTGAATTTTACCTTTTGAGGTAACAAGCATTGCCCGGCCATCTTGCCCAATTTTTAATTTTGTAATGAGTCCGATCAACCTGTCAATATTGATTCCAAGCCCGGACACACTGTATGGATTATTCGTTTGCGGATCGATATTATCGCTCCGGTAATTAATAAACATAACAAAACGACCGTTAATATTTTCCATATTCAGTTCGTATTGTTTTCCGGTAGCAAGAAAATTAGGATAAAAATTTTTAAACTGGTAATTTTTGAGTAAAACCCGCGATAATTTATTACTGTATTGAATATACTCCATTCCTTTTTGGGTCCGGACCGTATGAAAGGTAAAATCACTGCCGAACTTTTGTTTTACCGATTGCAGTTCCTGACCAATTAACGGCATCTGAGATTCATCCGCACCGGTTTGTATCCAGTTTTCCAGATATTGACTGTTTGCCATCATTTGCGAGGCGGCGATAAGCGGTTTAAGCTCCGAACTCATTTGAAATGACATACTTTTAAGGTGACCAGGAATAATTTCCTGCTTTAATTGTTTGAACCCTTCATCAATTGACGTATACGTTTGTCGGCCGACAATAATAACGGAACAGGTCACCAGTAAAAATGAAAGAACAACAAACATTCGGGTACGAATAGAAAACTTTAGCCAAGACATCTGTACTTCCTCTATTATTATTTAAATATGAGTAATTTGCCCGAGCCACTAACGCGGTCTGGGTATAAATAGTGGTCCAAACTTAAGCTTAGATAGATAACCATCTATATCAATACATTAATGCCTTACAAGCCATTTGATATTCATCTATGTGTATTGCTTCACATATACCCATATCGTAATGCCAAAAAATAAAGACATTAATATCTGCTCTGATTAACAACTTTCTGATGTCTTCATATCTACAGAGAAAATTCCTATTATTGGCGATTCCGGCTTTTCTTAATTTATTCCTCTTTTTTTCTTCGGGTTCAGCTCTGTTAAGCTGATAATCTTTACGAATAGCAAGCATGGTTACCATACTCACTGCACAGGTCAGCAACAAATAGTAACTTAGCGCCAGTCAAACACTAGTCGCACTGATAGACAGCGCCGGAGTAAAATGTCCGGGCAAAGAACGCATAAGCGATGAAATCAAGCCACTCCAACGCATTACCAATCGATGATGCAATAATTAATTTATAAAACTTTCTTTCTGAAAAAATGGGGGGGGATAAATCGGTAAACTGTCACCAGTGATTCTTTTTCATCAAAAACCCTCTCTTTCGATGAGACAACGAACACGAGCCTAGCGTAACGACTTACCTAATTCCGGACTATCAATATATTCTTCAACCTTAGTAAGGTTCAATCCCTGTAATTCAACCAATACAAAAATACACATTGCCCCAAAAGCAATAAACAATGTAAGAAAAACCAGCTCAGAAACAACATTTTCGTTCTTGGTATTTCGTGTGGGTGACAAGATAGTTAAGCTTCTGCCCTTTAAAAAGGGATATTTTTTATAAATTAAATCAATATAATTATTTCTGTAATCAGAATCAGGAACTAATTCAAAATATCTTACATCTGAAAACTGATAACTTTGGATGAATTGCTGTGAGGTTGCATTTAATTTATTAAAAGTCCGTGTTTTATCCGCATCCGAAGGGTTTAGAGAAGTGTGCTCATCAAAAGGAAATCCAACCCATACAGTCAAACTATTATTTAAGGGGATAGCAATATGCCTGTAAATTTGAATTATTTCCCCCCCTGTTCAGTGACGGCTTAAAAAACCAATTCCAGAAACCATTTTTCTCCTGATCGCATGAACGTGCTTTATATCAATAAAGCCTTTAGTGTCATTAGTGGTCAACTCCGAAAAATTATGAATGGTTTTAATTTTATACTGGAAGTAAGGTGTTATTTTCTGTAAGTACGTTATCGTTATACCCATACAAATTGTCATTACACCAATAATCGATAGTCGGTATATTAGTCTTCTACAATTAAGAATACCCAGTCGTTTCCCCATAACAACAACGCAAAGAAGCGCTGATATAAGCATAGGATCAAATAGCATGCTACACTGAGTTTTATTAATAAAATTAATTTGATCGCTAAAGAACCATTTAAAAATAACTGAAAGAATTGCCGTAACAATAAATAAGAAAAAAAACGGTTTATAGATAACTTTAACTCTAATTGAATTCACTCTTGCTTTTCCCTCTTAGATAATAACTCTGATGCATATTATCATAATCTTTGCTAAGCGATGATTATTAAGGTGTGAATTAATTCTGCGAAAAGTTTCAAAGCACGTTTTATCTTCCTGTTGTGTATTTTCAACCATTTCATTTCCTGAACGACTCTATCTCTGAATTCTTTCGCCGTTTTTTCTGAGTAAATGTATTTAAGAAAAGGGACAATACTTGGCTGATCAATTAACATCGCTACGGATTCTTACCTGAATTCCGGCTTCAGAACCGAATACGTTATTGGTGTGCAATTTTCGGGTAATTCATTCATATTGAACCAACGGAGTTCGCGGCACAACTCCGGTTCAGCAAGTACAGCGGTAAAAATAATTTGAACGACATTTTTCATAAGCCTACTCGTGTCTCCGAGCCCCTATGACACCAAACTGGCACTTAATACCACCGCTGGTTATATCGCTATTTCACTGCAATAAAAATCTCGATTTCATTCGCACTTTTATAATATTCAAAGTCCGTTGTATAAGCGCGTTCATGAGCGCAGTTTTCCGAACCAAAGTAACGCCAAACCTCTCCCCAAAGATCGATAACAACTTGTGGCATCTCACCTGTCGCCGAAAATCGCACATACTGACCAGAAACCACTCCGGCTCTGACCGAATCGGATACCTTTTCCGGCAACACTGTATCGGAACAGGCAATCACGTCAAAAGCGCCGGAAAAATCAGATTCATAGTTTGTATATACACCATACACTTTTGATTTCTCATTTAACTCAGGCATGGCATTGGCATAAAACTTCGCCCAAAGATCACCAATTTTTGCTGTCGAAGGGTTCATTTCGTCCGCATTCGTCGTGCGAATCGCAAATCCCGTCACATCGAAACCAGTCACTTCACAAATGTTCATACATTCTCCTTGTTATTATTCAGTAAAGTGGCGAACCCTTCGCATTGTGCCAGACATTTTCCCATAGGAATACAATCCCGGATGATTCCCGTTCTCATCGTCTGAAAGGGTACACAAGACCAGGCAACGTTCTTTCGAATCAGAGCTAATAGCGAGTTCTCCACGTGAGTTCCAGATTGAATTTTGACCACAAGCTTCCCATCCTCCCGTTACTGAGATGTGATTGCTTAACAGTACGGGAAAACCATATTTTGATGCAATGTCCGATAAAACCTGAGAATCCGGCGTAAAGCCATTTTCAGAGATTAGAGCGCTGACTATGTAGATATCCGCACCTGACTTTCGGGCCCGTTCAGAATGCTCTGCACTGATAAAGTCGGCGCAAATCGCTAACGCTATTTGATATCCATTCACGGTGAAAAAATAGTCACTCACACCGACTGAACAATACGCCTCCTCACCGGAATGCAAGTATTGTTTCGAGTAAAACTCAACGCTTCCATCAGGAAAGCAGATCACAGCGCCTATTGCTGGCTTTGAAGCATGGTCAACGTTTAATGGGCATCCAGCGATTACGATAACCTCATTTTCAACTGAAGCATGAGATAACGCTTCAAAGTTCGATGGTTCCGGAGAAAGAGCAAGCTTGGCAGCCAAATCCAGTTCATAACCGGTTAATGATAGCTCCGGAAAAACAACGACATCAGCATTACAATCAGAAGATTGCTCAATCATTTGAAGGTGATGTTCAAGATTCGCACGTACATCCCCCCTTGCGACGGGAATTTGAGCCAAGCTAATAGTTATACGATTTTTCAAGTTTTCTCCTTAAAACATGACTCCCGGATAAAGAGTAGAACTGTCGTAGTGCACTAAACTCGGCTATTTTTGTATAGTCTGCGTTGTAAGCCGCCGAGGTAATCTTTCTGATCAGATAACCTTCATTCAGATAGCGCGTAAAATAATTCGCCCTTAGTTGAGCGAAAGGCGTTAAATCCTCGCGGTATTCAGGTCTTGCTTTCAATTCCTGCTTGTAAAAAGGATTGTCCCTTACGATATCTGGCTTAGACTTATAAGCACATCCCGTCATACCAAATGCGATGCCCAACAGCACTATGACATTTGTCTTTTTCAAGTTCGCGGCCTGAATTACCGAATAGTATCTCATTATGAAATCAGACACACTTTAAAAATCAGTGACAACCAGCTCCTGACACCCCGTTATACACTGCCTTCACGTTCAATGACCAAAATTCTGGCCGGTCCCTGAGGATGAGCGACATGCTCAGTACCTGTTGAAGCAAAGAATATATCTCCGGTATTTAATATTGCTGATTTAACTTCGCCATTTTCTTTGTAACGCATTTCAACAATGCCATCCATAACAGCAAAGACTTCTTCACCATCATTTACATGCCATTTATAGGGTTCATCTGTCCAGTGCAACCGGGTAGTGACACCGCTCATATTGGCAATGTCCTTGGCGCCCCAGGCTCTGTCGGCAATGAATTGTTTACTTCTGATTATTTCCAACTTAATTTCCTTTTAAACAGTAAGTTATCAAGAGGCAATTTGCGATGTCACCCAATCGATGACAACACAACGCCTATTCCCTGAAAATCAGTATAAGTACAGTCAATATGATCATACGCATCCAGTTCGATAAAGCAGGTCAGCAATCTACCTGACCCATTTTTCAAAATATGCACTTACACTTATAACAACTCTAGATCCTGAACCCATTGTGCCTTAAGCGTGACCTGAATCTATTTGTCAGCCGCGTGTTGACAATTGCATTTAGCCAATAAGATTGTAGCCAAACCAATCCGGTGTAAGGCCGAAGCTTTCTTCACTTTCATGTAAGTGAATATATTTACCATTGATGCTGCCAATTTGCAGGCAATCGTCAACTTCCATGAGATTGTCTTTATGTTGGTGCGACACGTTTTGGAGCAAAGATTCTTTTGCTCTTTTTTTCGCTTCGGTTGCACTACCGGCAACAAACAAACCAAACTCATGGAGCTCATTTAATTTGTCTTTTTGGTAACCACCAAGATTGACAAAATACAATTTCTTTTCATTGAGTTGTGGTTCATTTTCCAAAGAAATCCGGTACCCGTCAGCACCTTTAATTTCTTTATAACTGTCTAAGTGCAAGCCTTTAGTACGACCAAACCAATTGGCTTTCAGTTGCTCATAGGTATTTTCGATTTTATCAGCAACAACGAATTGAATGTCGTGCAATTCTATAGTGGCTTTGGGAGCACTTCCTCCCAAATACACCATGAATAATTTATCCATCAGTTTACTTCTTATGCCGAGGTGAATGTTTAACAGCTAATGTAGCCCAACTAAGCAGTGAGCAACACTGCAACCTTATCTAACCCATTGTGCCGTAAACACACAGACCAATTCAAACTCAAAATACGTTGATTCCCATCCGGCTATTTTTTTCTGATAAATCGCCTTTGATTGGATTTTATTCAGGTGAAGCAAAATCGACCACTCTCCCCCAAACTAACTCATCACGTTTCCCTATCATAGCAATAAAAATGACATAACTTAGCTATAGACTTATCGCCCTAAAGCAATACATCCGCCCAACACTCTGTTTGGTTAGCTATGACAAGAAAATTTTCTGAAAAAGATCAACAAATTATTCAACTACTTCAACAACAAGGGTTTATAAAAAAAGAAGCGAAGGAAGTACTCAAAAACCAGGTTTACCGTTTGAGCAACAACGATATCGTAAAGATCAATAACTACGCTCAACACTTTGGAATTACGGCTAAAGAAAAACTAATCAAAGAGATACTGGAGTTACGTCGCGACGCATTGCTCGAAAAGAACAGTAATTAGAGCGGGAGACCAATTATGTTCAATTATCTGGTTAGGCATGTGCTACCGCTCTACAATACACTCTTGTTGCTTCTCCTGATAGTTCATATGCATCCTCAATACGTACCCAACCGAATTTCTCGTAGAAACTAGTATGATCTGTTGTAAGATACATACATGAATACCCCATCGACTTAACAACTTTACTGGCGTAATCGAACATAGTTTTACTAAGTCTATTTCCTCTATGCTCTGGCTCAATAAATAGGGAACTAAACCAAGGATAAAGATCGTGCCTGCTAACAAAGTCATTGATGATAAGACCAAAGCAACCAACGATTTCATCGCCATTTACAAGCACATAAAACTGTGGGATCGAATCTTCTGTTTTACCTGAATTGAGAATTGCATTTTCAAAGTAGGAATAATTTTCTTGGGAGCCCCACTTTGAATGAATGTATTTAGCACACTCAATCACGCTTTTCGGGGAATTATTAACATTATATATTTGGTACACCAGAATTCCTCTCTATTTCCACAAGGAAGACATGTTATTTTTTATCAACAAATTGGTAGCCAAAACATCCAGATCATCAAAATTTTGCATAAAAGTATGGATGTGAATCCAATCTTTGGCGCATAACAACGCCTCACTCAGTTACGTTTTTTTTGCACTATTTCGATCTTCTTCATATTGAGGTAAATCATCTGTTATTTGATACCAATTTGCACCATAATTTGTGAATATATGAGCATCAGGTTTTTGCTGAATTTCAGAATCTATTGTGCCTAATGAAAACTCAACATATTCACCACTATCATTGGATGGAACGAATACAAGACTCGACCCACAATTACTACAGAATAGCCTTTTTGTACCATTATCAGCCAAATATTCTTTAATTAATTCTTCGCCACTCAACCAATTAAAATCGGCTTTTTTTGCTTCTCCGAACGTAGCAAATGCCGCTCCATGAAATTTTCTACACATATTACAGTGGCAATGAGCCATTTTTTCTTCAACATGCGACACAGAATATTTTATCGATCCGCACAAACAGGAACCTAAGTACTTATAACGATCTTCTTTTTTATTCATTAATTATCACCTTTAGTAATTGAGAACATCGACATAATGACTCCCACGAAGCTGCTAACCTCCTGCTTCGTAGGTTAGCTAAGCCAGAGCCATAATTAGTTTGTCTGGCACTAAATTCAGAAGCTAACACGAATAACGATACCATGATTTTTATTGGGTTTGATACCCATAAATCTTTCACTCAAGTCTCAGTTAAAAAAAATAATCGTCGTGAAAACCCTATCACCTACGGTCGTATATAGCGATGATGTCTGCAATACAATCTAACCCTGTTTTTAAGAACACTTACCAACGATTACCTGGGGCAGGGATACCCAAAAAGTAGCTATTATTGCCTGTGTTAGAAAGGTGGTTGTGATCCTAAATTCAATGCTAATGGACGGCAGTCTGTGGGATGAGAATATGGTGAAAAATTAATTATTAACGCCATGTTCATTTGTTATATGCCTAGCTTTCATCTATATTTAATGCGCACCATTAATGCGCATAGGATTACTTTATGAGAAACACATATAGCACACATGCACCTAAAAAGGCTACAAACCTTAGTATAAACAGTGAGTTACTCGCAGAAGCTAAGCGCCTAAATATCAACCTATCAGCAACAATGGAAAAGGCTTTGGAAAAAGAAGTAAAACAACAATTGAAAGCCGAATGGTTAGAACAAAATGCCGAAGCTATAGAAGCTTGTAATGACTTAACTGCAAAACACGGACTATTTTCCGATTCATACCGAGTATTCTAATGTCACAATTTACGCTTTATAAAAACAACGATAAGGGCACCGCGAGCGCTTACCCATATTTTGTTGATGTCCAAAGCGAGTTACTAGATTCACTGAATACTCGCTTAGTTATTCCCTTAACTCCCATCGAGCTGCTAGAGAAAAAAGCCCCTAGCCATCTGTGTCCTACAATCCATATTGATGAAGGTGACTTTGTGATTCTTACTCAACAAATGGCTAGTGTACCAACTAAAATCCTTACGACCCCAGTCAACGAGCTGAGCGTGTTCAGAAACGAAATTGTCGCTGCTATAGACTTTTTGATTACTGGCATTTAACGCTGCAAATAACCAGTGCCAATGGAGCGCAACGGAATTTGCATTTGAGTTAATTTGCCTTGTTATGCATTTGGGTTATTCGATTTTATGAAGTATTCTTTTAACGTGTGCTTGCCATATTCAGGCGCAATCATGTCAATTGACATAACAGTCATGAAAAATTCAACTGGGCCATAAAACTTGCTTCCGGTGAATAATTTTACCAGTTTTAGAATAGCAACCCTTACCACTTCCGGGATATAAATTATATTTCGTTTACGACCCAAAATATCAAATGCTATCGATGCAATCTCATTTTGAGTGAGAGTTTCGGGACCACCTATTTCAACTTCTTTATCAGGCTTGTCGATAACATCTACGCAAAAAGTTGCCAAATCTTCACCATGGATAGGATTCGCTTTAAACTTTCCTTTTCCGAAAAGATATATTTTCCCTTTTTTTGCCATGTTAAAAAATTCTGACATATCAGAGAAGAACCCATTTGGACGAACAATACAATAATCTATCCCTGACTGTTTCAACTGCTCAACAAACAGCTCTTTTGCGTCGCATATTTTTAAATGACGTAGTTTTTCCCCATTTAGCACTGAAACATAAATAAATTTTTTAACTCCACTTTTTTGAGCTTCTTTCAGCAAGTTCATATTGGCTTGAAAGTCTACATCCATATAAGTAAGGCCATCTTTTTGTTTCGTGATACCAACAGTTGAAATAACAATATCGATGCCTTTACAGCACTCTTTGATGGAATCTGGATCAGTCAGTTCAGCTTTAAGAATTTCATTGGCCTTAATATTATTTTTCTCAAGTTTTTCTGGATTTCGAGCAATAGCTCTAAAAAAACAGGACCGATGTTGGAGCTCCTTAGCAATATAGCCCCCCAAGTAACCCGTTGCTCCTGCCAATAAAATTCTTTTCATTTGGTTACCTCTTTTTCGATGTGTCCGCTAAATTAGGGTAGAACCCGTCATCCTTGTCCTTATTCTGGAAGCAAACCTTTTCTTGATTTACTCCTCTTTACATTAGAAAAATAAACTGTTTGAGCTGGCACTTTGTCACTGTTATTTGCGTTTTTATACCTTGACATAAAAGAACGATAAATACCGTACTTGAAATAAACTCGTTGGGCATCCATCGTTTGCCCAGTGTAATTCACTTTATTTTCTCCATTGACATAAACTTTAAAAAAACCGCTTTCATCTTTAGCCCACCGGGCATGAACCTCAATTTTGTGCCATTTACCTCTGAGATTGCTTTCATCAATGAGTTTGTAGTATTTTCTTGTTCTACCATGTACTTGATCGTCTAAATGATAACCGCCATTTGAGTTTTGAAACATCCATACTGGATGCGATTTATCTTGATGGAATTGTCCAAGTGCAACTTTTGTTGGGTAAACATTCGGGTAATCTTCTGGAAAATAAATGTGCCAACCATACCAAAACTCACTTCCTGGATAATTGCTTTTATTCGCTTCGGACAACTCACTTCTTTCACGATCTCTTGCACAATCACTCCCACCAGAACCACTTCCACAGTCACCTGGTCTTACCTCAAATTTTTCAATCATTTTTGTCGGAGCAGTTTTTGTTGGATCTTCTATAATCGAGTAACCGTAATTTTTGGTATTGAGAGAACGTTTGAAGTGACTAAAATTACCTCTATCTATCGTTGAGCACGCACTTAAGGTTAGTATTAGTGCTATTAAAATAGACACATTTTGTGATATGTATGATTTTGTCATGGTAGCCTCCTAACGAATGATATGGACTCCCTCGACCTGACACTCCACGTGCCATAGTTCCTCATGACACGTTGATAATACGGAGGTGACTATGTCCACCATTCAAACTATTGGCATTGACCTCGCCAAGAATGTTTTCAGTATTCATGGCGTTGATGAATATGGCAAGTGTGTACTACGCAAAACTGTTAAAAGAAACAAATTGTTAGGGATATTCGCAAATCTACTGCACTGCTCCGTAAACACAAAACCACCTGCAAACCAAAAATGCCACGTGTTGCAAGTCATGGTTTAATTGCTTGTTATGTGCGTATTACCAATACTCTCTTTTATTCAATGCACTAACGCACTGAGTGCTACATTTTACTACCGCTAAGTCTTTTCCGTTTAATGACTGAGCTAACCAACCATGAGGATAACTTAACTCGAATGGTGCCTCTATTTGCTCTGGACTAATTTGCTGAAATCCGACTCTTGAATAGTAATTCGGATCGCCGTACGTAAACACAAAATCGATACCTTGAGAGCGAAGATAATTAAGCGCGTGATTAATGAGTTTTTGCCCAATCCCCTTTCCTTGCTCTTTTGTTTTCACGGCAACAGGAGATAGGATGAAAGCTGATTCATGGCTTGATAACACCAATTCACTAAAACAGATACTGGCTATTATTTCACCACTATCCATGGCAACAAAAGGAATAACTTTGTCTTTATCTGCCAACAACTCGGTAACTAAGTGACCTACTACTTCTCCTTCAGTTACTCCCTCGGAATCTGAGAAGACTTGAGTAAATAAGGCAATAATTTCACCCATATTTGATGAAGTAAATTGGGATAATTCCATACTAGAAATTCTCGACTATTTATCGTTCAACTGAAAGCACATAAAGCCCGCATAACCTATTTTCATGGTGTTTATTCTGCCGGATAAGCCGAAAAAGCAGGATACATGCCTAAGAAAATTTGATTCATGCGATTTTTATTTTGCTATTCCATATTGCATAGTCAATAGTGTTCTTGAACCCATTTTTTCAATTTATCTTTTTCTTCTTTTGGGAAAGAATAATTCAATTTTTCTGCAGTATCCATAGAAATTTTAGTAAAGAAATCAAAATTATTATTTAGTATATTTTTCATTTCATCTGGATTATTTCGACTGAATAATGTTGAAAAGTCCTGACGGATATCAGGTTCTACCCACTTTTCAATAAATCTTCCACCATAAAAAGTATTATAATTATTTCCATTCAGAGCATGTTCATAAAATTCTAGCATTATCAGAAGCTTATTTTTTAAATATCCATTTAAACATTGAAGTGTCACCCAATATTCACCACGCATTAGTTTCTTATATGCCCATAGGTAATGAAAGTAAAAATCGTTTACAATATTATTAAATTCATTAAATGATGGAGTGAGAAATAGCTTTGGTTGTGTATGAAGCCCACTCAAAGCAGAATGTAACTCTTTTTTATCTATTAAAACGCAAATATTTTTACTGCAAATTTCTTTTGCAATTAGTAATTGGTCATTTTTATGAAGTAACAACTCTTCATCGATGATAATGAAATCAACATCTAAGCCATTTTTAAAAATAACGCGCCTTTCCCAGTGGTTTGCCTTAGCAACTGATTCAGTAAATGTCATCCATACTTCATCAATAGATTTTAACCATGTATCATCTAAAAAAAATCATCTACATGTTTAGTAATAATAATTAAATCCAAATCTGAATACTCATCGCTTAAATTGTCATTTTTTGAATGAGATCCAATTAAAGCAAGAGCATTAATCTTCTTACAGTTAACTACATAATTTTTAATCTTATTTAGCAAGCCCGTATATTCTGAATTCATTTTTCCTCATTTTTTATCAAGATAACGAATGACATGGATTCCTCCTCCCGAGAATCTGCCACGCTTACGTGGTAATTATTAACACTGGAGGCACCATGTCTGATTATTCTTATTTTTGCGGTAATAGACTTAGCGAAAAACCATTTCAATATTCATGTCGTTGACGCGAAAGGTAAAGTAGTCCTTCATAAACCTGTTACTCGCTCTAAATCACTCACTACCATAGCAAATATGCAACCTGTGCGTATAGGACTTGAAGCGTGTGGCGGTGCACATTATTGGGCGAGAACGCTTAATCAATTAGGACATCTCGTATTATGGCGGTTAAATATGTCATTCCACATCGTACTAAAGGTAAAAATGACCTTAATGATGCTGTTTCTATTTGCCAAGCTGTCCAACACTCATCTACACGATTCGTCCCAGTAAAATCTCCTGAGCAACAAGCCATACTGTCCGTTCATCGAATGCGCGAGCATTGGGTACGCGAACGTACTGCTCTAATGAACCATACTCGTTTGTTATGAGTTGGATGTGTCAGTTATCACTTTCCCTTCTTTACTACCTTTACAGTAATACAGCACAAAACCAGACCCAGCAGGAAATAAAACTGCAAATAAGACCAATAGAACTTTATTACGAGTACGTTTTGCTGATACTGCCACAACAAACGAGTACACAATCATATGCAATACAAATAACAATACTAATGTCTTCAAAACCATCTCAAACCAACCCTCAACGGGAAGATAACTCAAAATGGCTGCCACTAAAAAAGAACCGTAACAACTAATGCCTGCATACTTCTTTATCAACTTAATTGCCCCTTAAATTCATAACGCCGCATTCAGCGGCTTGTCCGCTGCAATGCTTTGTTAGCTGCTTGTTGCTCCCGGCGCTGCCGCTCACGTTTATTTCAGTGTAAACGGGAAAACTCTAATTACCAGCGAACAGTTTTTCGGGGAGGGTTACATGAGCAACGCAATGCCGCCGCATACCACCTTAAACACTAAACGCAACGCATAGTAAAAATGCCACGCGTTGCGAATCACTCTTAAACAGTTTGTTATGTTTTTCTTCAGTGACTATTTTAGCTAAAATTCATTTGTTAACTCATGAGAGTTCGGAATATGTTCATTTAAGTACATAAATAAATCACTATACAGATCAACAAGTAAATGAATTGAATGAATAAATTTGGCATAGTTTTCGTAGTTAGGAGAGCGATCATTCAATAGCTCAACCGTAGCGCTATTAGTTTCAATTTTAAAATCTTTTCCAGACTTGTTAACCATGACATTATGTATTGTATTTCTAAAATTAAACAAAAACGATACTAGCTCTTTAGCTTCATCACGCTTTTTTTCATCCTTTAAACTAACAAATTCTATTTTAGACAATACGAAGTCAATTTTCTCCCGTGACGATACATAAGCATTGGTTTTGTTAAAAATTTCATTTTTTATAAATTCCATCGATTCACCATCGTTAGCGTTGTAAGATTCAACATACTTACTCAACTGCGATTCCAATCTTTTCATTTTTGAATTCTTACTTTTATATTGACTTTTTATAGAGTCATACGCTTTACAAACCCAAAACTCAAAAACAGAAAATGCATGAACAATGAAGCGAGTAATAAGCATATGGTTTTGATTATCAGTTTGCCAGACATAAACATCTCTTAAATCTCTATGAACTTGCTCATAATCGAAGTTAGAGTTATTTATTTCCAAGAAGTCAAAATACTTGTTTTCCTCTGTGCATTTACGTATTAATTGGCCTATTTCGTCCCTACCACTTATGTTAGTGAACTCATCATTCAAAATATAAATTAATGGTATATTAACTTCATCATTGAGATCTGAATAAAAAGTACTTCTAGAGGTGTATTTACAAAACTGTGCCCAATATAGACATCGGGACTTCAAGCTAATTAAAGCTTTTAATCTATCAAGGTTATTGGCATCTACCATGCTAACTCCGAACTAAAAAAACATAACGCTGAGAACAGTTGCAAAAATATATGGCGCTACATTTTGGGAACCAAAATTCGTGACATGTATTTTTGTCAATTGATTCGACTTGTTAAGTTTCTTTATCACCGAACCAAATATCTCGTTCAAAACGAACTTTAGATGAAAACTTTTCCAGTCCTGGATATGGAAACTCAACTTTCTGATCTGGTAGATATTGAGTGCGATAATGATGCATAGATAAATCCATATGAGGACCAGACGTGACATACAATAATCCGACATCAAGTCGATATGTAAATAGGATAAATTTACGCACTTTCTCGAAGATATAGTTAGCAGCACGATTTAACTCAAGCATTAAATCTTCAACAAGATGACAATGATAATCAAACTTATTAGCTAGGCGATTATAAACTTCAGGGTTCCATTCATTGATCTTATAAAATTTTTCGGTAATGAGCATATGCTCACCATGCTCTTTAGAATGTTCCTCAAACGTGTTCAAAAAATCCGATAGAACCCTTCTGAAATTCTCAAATGCAAACTCAAGTTCAGTATAACGATTAGGCCATACACGACTAAATAACCAGCCTCTCAATGCATCAAGTTTAGATTTCATTTCTTTCGATAGCTGAGGCTGACCACCAAAGAATACCCAACTAGTCCAATTGTTCCATTCAGTTATGTCGATGTAGTTTTCAAATTCTTCAATATATGAAACATAAACGAGTTCATCTCTTTGAACATGTTGATCATGAATAGATAGTGATTGATTTACCCATTCCTCATGTTTCGACTTGAAATCATGTAGCATTTCAACCGTATATTTATCAGGTTGGTCATCAATAATTTTATGATGAACGTTACACATAAGAACAAGATTTGCATATTTATCCCGCTGTTCTGCCGTTAAATCAGATGAACCGCGGGGGCCATCTCCACTTCTTGCAACGATATGACATGCTTCACCAACTAACGATTCATCATCTGTTAGCGTTGCGTCTATAACCAATTCCTTTTTGCAATCAGGAAATGAACAACGACTTGCAGCCTTTCCCCAAAGCATTTTTTGCGTTTTTAAGCTAATTGGCATAAATATCCTCTTTAGAAACTTAACGAATGACATGGATTCCCCCTCCCGAGGATCTACCACACTTAGGTGGTAATTATTAACACTGGAGGCACCATGTCTGATCATTCTTATTTTTGCGGTATAGACTTAGCGAAAAATCATTTCAGTATTCATGTCGTTGACGTGAAAGGTAAAGTAGTTCTTCATAAATCTGTTACTCGCTCTAAATTACTCACTACCATAGCAAATATGCCACCTATACGTATAGGACTTGAAGCGTGTGGCGGTGCACATTATTGGGCGAGAACGCTTAATAAATTAGGACATGATGCTCGTATTATGGCGGTTAAATATGTCATCCCACATCGTACTAAAGGTAAAAATGACCTTAATGATGCTGTTTCTATTTGCCAAGCTGTCCAACACTCATCTACACGATTCGTCCCAGTAAAATCTCCTGAGCAACAAGCCATACTGTCCGTTCATCGAATGCGCGAGCATTGGGTTCGCGAACGTACTGCTCTAATGAACCGTATTCGCGCCTTACTTTCTGAATTTGGTCTCATCATTCCGGTTGGACGCTCTTCATTAATGAAGCAAGTCCCTACCATACTGGAAGACGCAGAAAACGAACTTCCACACCTAGCTAGAACCGTTATTGCAGATGCTTACTACCATCTTGAACAACTCAACCAACGTATTGCGGATACTGAGCAAGTCTTCGATGCCTTTTCAAAGGTAAGTGATAACGTTCAACGTATTATGAAGGTCAGAGGAATTGGCCCACAAACTGCAACAGCTATTATGGCCTCTATTGGTAATGGCTCTCAATTTGATAAAAGCCGAGATTTTTCTGCTTGGCTTGGATTGGTTCCCAAACAATATTCCACAGGTGGCAAAACTAGATTAGGGAGAATAACCAAGCATGGCGACAAGTATTTACGTACTTTACTTGTCCATGGTGCGCGAACTGTAATTGCAAATTTAGATGACAAACAAGATAGGCTCAGTCAATGGTGCCGTGGAGTGTTAGAGCGGCGAGGAATGAATCGGGCGATTGTGGCACTCGCGGCAAAAAATGCTCGAATAATATGGTCTCTACTACACAACCAAACAGAATATGAAAATTACGTAGCTTAAATAACCATTAACTCAAGCAAAGTAACAAGAGAACACCAACCGGGTCATAGCAGACGCAATGGATGGAGATAGGTTAAGACCACTTGCGGAGAGCCTGTTAATGCGGCGGACACATTAGATGTCATCTAACGAATAAGGCACCGCAGTCGCGCAAAGTCATCAGGGTCACGATGTTGCGAATCATCGATATAAAGACCGAATGTAGAGCGGCAGTCCAAAACCATCACTTGAAATTTAGCGGATGTTTGACAACCGGGGGAATCCATGTAGCCGCGTTAAGTGGTGAGCAACGCCAACCATCAAACCTAACCCATTGTGCCTTAAACACTAAAACTAATTTGAACTCAAGTCGCCAAGCGTTGTGAATCCGCCTTAAACGCTTTGTATATTGATGCCGCCAAAACCAATTTATTGATTTAACTGGGATGCGAGCAACAGTAGCGAAAAAATAGCAAAGCTGTACCTGAGATCATTTCTAAGTTTTATCAACCTCTTATTATTCAGTTGATCCAGATCTTTACCGAAAAGCATCGGGAAAAATAAGAACATACCAAAATGGAACACTACGAACGGTGGAGCCCCTCTAGAACGCCAATGCTCATTTTCCATTTCATTCCATTCATCATAAAAACTCTTGCTGGATTTTATGAGCGGAAACATTGAAGCCAACACCGCACAAACCATCAGAGTGTTAAATAACTCACCCATTTTAATCCCTGAACTTGAAAAACAATATAACGTGGAGCTTTGCGGCAATTGTGTAGCCGCGAAGCGGTGGAGAAATTGTCCGACAAAAGCGATTTGTTAAGCAGCATTTTCTCTTTGCCTCGCTTTTCTATAACGGCTTACTGAAAAATACACGATTGAATCCACTGTCGCGCTTTCTGCCGACTTCGACGTACCCGAGCTTTGGGTACATCGTGATGTTTTCCGTCATTGCTTCATTCGTGTAGAGCTCCACGGTCTTATACCCCGCCTGCTTCGCGGTCTTTTCGACATGCTCGATCAATAGCTTCCCGATACCTCGACCACTGCAGTCGGGCAGCACGGCAACGCTCTCAAGCATAAATTTGCTGCCTTCCGGATAGGCCACCACGTAGCCCACCAAACCCGACTCACTTGTAGCAACGGATACACAACCGCTAGCGATCTGGTTCGTAAAATCAGCATGCATTGGTGCAGGTTCTCTATCCATGCGCTGCACATACTTTACGTACGCCTGTTGTGCACATAGTTGAATATCTTTTACGTCACTCTCGACAGCTGCTCGGATTTGGATTGAAGACATTACTGAAGGCTCCTGCGGATGGTTGTGTATGCCGTTTAACAATTTAATATACCGAAAAATTCCGTATAGTTTCCACCAAAAATTCGGCATAGTCTCCTTACAACCTACGAATCATATTATCATAAGATTATGTAATCATTGCTAATTAATGTATGAATTAATATGAACATCATCAGAAAAAGCGGAATGATGCCTATTAGTTAATTTTAAATACAAACTATCATTTTACTGTTTTTATATACACCGTAAGGATAAGTTTGTGAGTTCTCTCTTTTTACAATCGATAAAAGAAACCATGATTGCCCGGCATTACTCCAAAAACACCATCAATTCATACCTTTATTGGATTAAGTTCTACATCCTTTTTCATAAAAAACAACACCCGGCAAAACTAGGAGACAATGACGTAACGCAATTCCTTGAATTTCTCGCGGTAAAACGAAATGTTGCCGCAAAAACACAGGCGTCGGCACTTAATGCACTTGTTTTCCTCTATAAGGAAATAATTAAAATTCCGCTCGATCTAAACTTAAACTTTGTCCGCTCGAAACGTGATCAAAAATTACCAACCGTATTAACTACAACAGAACTTCAGTTAATAATGAACCACATTCCACCTAACTACGAATTGACCATAAAACTGCTGTACGGATCAGGTCTCAGGCTAATGGAATGTTTACGCTTGCGTTATCATGATATTGATTTTGACTATGGTGCAATTCGAATCTGGCAAGCCAAGGGAAGAACAGTACTGGAGCAAGTGGCGTAAAAAGTCCCCTTTCGTATTTAAAACTCTAAGTCAGGTCAACGCAACCGACTTAATTTGACACCAAACATTCATACCGGTATGCAGGTTTAAATCATGATGTGATTTCACCGTGATATTGGCCAGTAACTTCAATCCGTTGACAAACTGCAGTACCAGAATCTCATGGCCATTAGGGACATCCGGCAGACGGATATCGGCAATTTTGGCTGGAAGACGGTTCAGCATAGACGTTCCGTGCGGCTCATCCAGACAAACCGACACGTCTGATGCCAGAATACGGCAGCGGTACTGATCGCCCTTTTCCCCGATGACTCTGGGGGCCAGAATCGGAACACCTCCGGCATCCAGCCGGGTAATGTTATGATCAAGATACTCCGCCACTGTGGTATCAAAAATACTGCCGACTTCGCTGCCGAACACATTCTCAAAACGCGGATCAGACATCACCGTCTGCGCCGTATCACTGACTAGAATGGACCCGTTTTCAAACACCACCACATGATCAGCCAGCCTTGCCAGTTCCTGAACAGAATGCGTCACATAAATAATCGGAATGGAAAGTTCGCTACGCAGCTTTTCCAGATACGGCAGAATTTCCTGCTTGCGTTTTACATCCAGTGCCGATAGCGGTTCATCCATCAAAAGCAGTCTGGGCGACGTTAACAGTGCCCGGGCAATGGCGACTCTTTGCTTCTCTCCGCCGGAAAGCTGATGCGGTGCCCGGTCCAGCAAATGACCGATTCCCAGCAGTTCAGTCATAGCGTCCAGCGTTATCCGCCGCTCAGACGACGGCACCCGTTTTTTCCCGAACAGAAGATTCGCTTTCACCGACAGGTGCGGAAACAAACCGGATTCCTGAAAAACATACCCCATAGGACGCTGATAGGTCGGCACAAATAACCGGCGATCCGAATCCTGCCAGATATCATCACCCACAGAAAAATAAGAGTGTTCAAACTGCTCCAGACCGGCCATCGACCGCAGACAGGTGGTTTTCCCGGAACCGGAATGCCCGAAAAGAACCGTAATACCCGCGCCGGGTAACGTTAAATTCACATCAAGGACAAACGACTCATGACGAATACAGAATTTGGCGTAAATATCACTCAAAAAAGATCCTTAGCTAAACCGGTAGCGATTATTCATCCAGTACATAATAAGCAGCGACGCAAAGGAAAAGGTAACCAGTCCCCCGGCCAGAATATGCGCTTTTCCGAATTCAAGCGCCTCTACATAGTTATAGATTTCAACGGACATGACCCGGGTCTTTCCGGGAATGTTACCGCCAATCATCAGCACGACACCAAACTCGCCAAGTGTATGACAAAAACCCATGATCGCCGCAGAGAAAACACCCGGCCAGGCAAGGGGTAAAGTGACATGGAAGAACGTATCCAGTGGCGCAGCTCTTAATGTCGCCGCCACTTCCATCGGCTGACGACCAATGGCAACAAACGCGTTTTTTAAAGGCTGAATCACAAAAGGAAGAGAATGAATCGTACAGGCCAGCGCTATCCCCGAAAATGAGAAAGGCAACTGACCGATACCCACATAATTCAGTGCCTGCCCGACCGAACCGTTCGGCCCAAGCAAAATAAGAAGATAAAACCCCAGAACCGTCGGCGGCAAAACCATAGGTAAAGAGCACAGTGCTTCCACAGCCCCACGGAAAGGTCGTTTCGTAACACTTAACCACCAGCTGATTGGCACACCGACCAACAGCAAAGCAAACGTAACCAATAATGCCAGTTTCAGCGTTGTTGTTACCACAAGCCAGTCAACCATTGTTCTGCTCTCCGGACGATTTGTCGGTATTTACTGATAACCGTAACTTTTGATGATCGCCTGAGCGCGATCCGTTTTCAGGTAATCCAGAAACGCTTTGACCACTTTATTATCTTTCCCCGACGCTAACGTTACTGCATCCTGCCGGATCTCGTCGTAATCGGCAATCGGAACTTCCCAGTACGATCCGGTTTTATACCGGCCGTTTTTATACACCTGAGATTTGGCAATAAATCCCAGTTCCGCATTATCGGTCACAATGTACTGGTACGTCGGGTTCAGTCCTTTGCCCATCACCAGTTTGTCGCTGACCTGATTCCAGAGGTTCATTTTGGTCAGGGACTGTTTCGCGGCTAAGCCATAAGGCGCCAGTTTCGGGTTAGCGATAGCCAGATGAGAAAAGGCGCTGTTTTTCAGCATATCCGTTAATGTTATTCCCGCTTTTTCAGACCAGAGTACCAGCGTGCCCCGGGCATAAGTAAACTCGTGAAACCCTTTTCCGGCCGCAGTGAGTTTCTCCGGCCTGGCTTTGTCGGCAGCAAAAAACAGATCAAACGGTGCTCCGTTAATAATCTGGGCATACAACTGCCCCGTCGACCCGGTACTGATTTCAAGCGAATCCGGTGTCACTTTGCTAAAATCCTGATTCAGTGCTTTCATCGGGCCGAAAAAGTTATTCGCAACGGCGACCATTGCCGTTTCCGCCTGAACGCCACCTGCGATGATGGCGGTAACCAACCCGGCAATTATCCTTAATCGCATACTATTTTGTCCTTCATCATTCGGTTTTTACTCTGATTAATTAATTGATTGATCCACTGTTTCTGTAAATAATTTCTGGCTCTGGCTTTGTGTTTCTCCTGCAGAAATGGCCAGACCTCCTCAAACGTCGCCACTTTGGCTTCTTTTTTCTGACGATACTGAACGAGATGGAATCCGATTTCGGTTTCAATGGGGTGGCTTATTTGATGAGGTTCCAGAAGATAGAGAGCATCTGTAATCTGAGGGTAAAGTTTGCCTTCCTCACACCATCCCAGATACCCATTGTTCATGGCACTCGGGCATTCTGAATAACGGACGGCATACTGCTCAAACGATTTTGACAGCACTTTCTCGTAAATATCACCGATTCTCTTTAAGGCATTTACCCGGGTGTTTTCTTCGTATTCATCATTGATGGTGATAAGAATCTGACTCATTTCCCAGGTTGTTGAACGGGAAAACTCCAACCGGTGTTTCTGGTAGTACAACCGGGCTTTGTCGATGTCCAGCGGCGGTATGTCGGAGACCACTTCGTCTAAGACGCGGTCACACATCAGTTGATCCCGCAAAGATTGTCTCAGCCCGTCAACCGTCAGATGCTGAGAAGCCAGAGCATGTTTAAAGTCAGCCTTTGACGGGTAGTTATCGATGCATTCTTTAAACGCTTTATCCAATTCCCCCGACCGGACCGGCTCAATGGTTTCGGCTTCACCGGAAGACAGTATCAGCGTCTGAATCATGGACATATTCTGTACTTTTTCTTCCACTTCCGAGCGCTGCATTGCTGAAAGGTATTCCGGGTTGAGCTGGTAGGTTTCCGTCGATATTTTTGCCATCAGATAGCGTTTCTTCTGATCATCCATGATGTCTCTCCTTTTTTATCCGTTTCCCCTGTGTTACGGTTTCGTTCCTACGCCTGACATTCAGGTTGCACAAAAACGCCGGCATCCAGCTGAAACCTCAGAGAAGCCAGTTCCACTTCATACTTCAGTGCCCCGTTTTCCAGATCCCGCAGTGAACGCTGAATTTCAACAATGTCGCCTTTCTGAGCAATGATTTCGCCGTCCATAGCCAGACTGCGGGTCAGCTTTGCCTTATCAAATGCGTTGAACATACGTGGAATCCATGGTACCCCGGCGGGTATCAGTTCTGTATCCCGGATCCCGATAACACGGTTCACATCCGGAAAAAAGATCTGAAAAATAATCTGTGTCTGAAGAAAATACCCATAGGTTCGCACAATCCCGAGGCTTCCGGCTTCAACCAGTAATCCACCCTTATCCAGCTCAGTAAAACTGCCGTCGTTTCTGACATTACGGATAACCCGGACTTCTTCTCCGGATTCAAACCTGACCTTTCCTGTTCCTTCCATGTCTTTCTCCCTTTTAGTCCGAGCACTCCGTGCAGCCGTTACATCCACCGGCTTCAAAGGCCAGTTCCCGCCCCAGCGAAATCTGCCTGTAAGCCGTACATAAGGCCTGCTTATAGCGTTCATACTGAGGCGGACCCGACTCTTCCGGCAGCAACTTCTGATACATTCTCAGGAGCTGAACCCGTTTGATCTGAACCAGCTTCGGATCATAGGGAATTTTGAAATAATCAAGGAAATCTTCCGCTGTCGATAACGCTTCGATATCAGCCATGAAGTCTCCGGATAAAGTGACGTCCATTCACCCTCCTACGACATCTTGTTGTTCGACAAATGACATCAGGTCATCATTACCCGGAACCCGTTTACAGGTTTCGGACCATTCTCTCAATGCGTCCCGGACATGCTCACACTGAGAGCGGGTCAGTACGATGCCCATTTCCCGGTAAATCGCATTAATAGCGTGCAGACCGGAATGTTTACCCAACACAAAGTGGTGCTCCCGGCCAATCAGAGAAGGGGAAAAACTCTGATAGTTATTCACATCTTTTAATAAACCATCGATATGAATACCGGATTCATGGGTAAACGCATAAGCCCCCACAATGGCTTTCTGAGGTGAAAGTGTCCGTCCGGAAACAATGTGCAGATAATGGCAAAGTGCCGGTATTTTTGAGAGATCGACATCGGTTTCCGATTTATTCAACACCTTCAACGCCACAGCGACCTCTTCCAGTGCCGCATTACCCGCCCGTTCTCCCAGTCCCGTCACTGTAGTATTAACACTGTAAGCGCCGGCATCAATGGCAGCCAGCGTATTGGCCGTCGCCAGACCGAGATCGTTATGCGCGTGCATTTCTACCTGCAAATCGCTCTGCAGTTTCAAATCCACCACTTTCTGATAGGTAGAGATGGGGTCAAGGATGCCCAACGTATCTGCAAAACGAACCCGTTTTGCTCCGGCCAGCTGAGCAATGTCTACAACCCGGTAAAGGATATCCGGGTCAGCCCGTGACGCATCTTCCATTCCGAGACAGACTGAAAAACCGTTATCCATTGCCCGTTTAATATTTTCCTCACAACGTTCCAGCAATTTCTTCAGTGAGATGTTCAGCTTGCTCTTTATCTGCTGGTCAGAAACCGGAACAGACAGGTCAAGCCAGTCGAGACCAAGGCCGGATGCCAGGTGAATATCTTTCTCTGTCATCCGGCACCAGGCCATCGTATCAGCACTGGTTAATGAACCGGTGATAGCCTGTATTGTCGCCCGTTCTCTCTCTCCCATCGCGGGTATTCCAACTTCCAGCTCCTGAATACCCGCAGACTCCAGCATCAGTGCGATATGCACTTTTTCATCCTGAGAGAAACCGACACCGGGGCTCTGTTCACCATCCCGCAGCGTCGTATCATTCAGAACCACCGCCGGCAATGCACCTGTGACATAAGCCATACGATGTCCTCCTATGCATAACTTGGTGCAAAGACCTCAGCAGAACCCTGATTCGTTTCGTTATCCCAGTATGGCGATAACATTCTCAATCGGGTCACTATCTCCGGCAACGTATTCAGGACATGGTCAATGTCTTCATCTTTGGTAAAACGGGATAAAGAAAAACGCAATGTGCCGTGGGCTGCCGTAAACGGTATTTGCATGGCTTTCATCACATGTGACGGTTCCAGTGAACCCGACGTACATGCCGAACCGGAAGACGCCGCAATACCGGCCTGATTGAGCAATAAAAGCAACGCCTCCCCTTCTACGTATTCCACAGCAATATTGGTGGTATTCGGTACCCGGTCCGCCGGATTACCGGTGATAAACGTATTCGGAATACGGGCAAGTAACCCCTGTTCCAGCCTGTCACGTAACAGTTTAATACGGTGTACTTCACTATCGAGAGCATAGTATGCCAGCTCAGCCGCTTTCCCCAGTGCGATCACGGAAGCCGCATTTTCAGTCCCGGCCCGGCGGCCACGTTCCTGATGTCCGCCGCGTAACAGAGGACGGAACCGGGTACCCCGTTTGACGTACAGCACTCCGATGCCTTTCGGTGCATGAAACTTGTGTCCGGAAATCGACAACATATCCACATCGGTGGTGTTTACATCAATGGGATATTTCCCCGCCACCTGTACGGCATCAACATGGAACTGAACCCCGGCTTTTTTCGCCATACGGGCCAGTTTTTCAATCGGGAATAAGGTTCCGGTTTCATTGTTGGCCCACATCAGAGACACAATAGCAACATTCTCATTCAGTGCTGCTTCATATTCAGCAAGATTCAACCGGCCTTTTCTGTCAACGCTGATCCAGTGAATGCGATAGCCTTTGCGCTCCAGGTGCTGGCAAAGCTGTAATGTCGCCGGATGCTCAACCTGAGAAGTAATGATCTCCTTCTTATGAGGGAACGCTTCAACGGCCGACAAAATCGCCGTCGTCGTGGCTTCTGTCGCGCAGGACGTAAAAATGATTTCGCTGGCATACTGAGCACCAATCAGCAGTTGTACCTGTTCGCGGGCAATTTCCATTGCCTGACCAACCCGTGCACCCAACTTATGAATAGAAGACGGATTACCATAAAATTCGCCCAGATAAGGAATCATCACATCCAGAACCCGGGGATCAACACGGGTCGTTGCATTGTTGTCCAGATAAACCATGGATCCGGCAGTTTGTGTATCAGGCATCATAAGTTGCCTCCTTTTTGCTCTCTTCCGGAGCTTCCTGTACCGGGAATACCGTTACCGCCTCGCCCAGGGCTTTTGACACTTTATGTTCAACGTTAGCCAGTGTCAGCCCCGCCAGACCACAGCCGGTACAAGTGCCGGTAAGCGAAATAAACACAATATTATCTTCAATATCGACCAGCTTAATTTCACCGCCATCGGCAAGCACAGCCGGACGGACTTCATCAATGACTTTTTCCACAATAGCCCAGACACCGTCATCGGCTTTTTCGGCCACTGACTTTGTCTTAATCTGAGCCACTGTCTCAGATTGCTCTGCCGCCAGAATCACAGAAGACTCCGCTTCCGCCGCCATCTCAGCCAGACAGTCTTCCAGAACCCATTCAATTTTTTCATGACAGGATGTACAGGCACCACCGGCTTTGGTGTAATTAATCACTTCATCCAGCGTGGTCAGGTTATTGGCTTTCACCACCCGTTTAATCATCAGGTCATCAACCGCAAAGCACTTGCAAATCAGTTCCCCTTCCTCATGGTCATCATCCACGTCTTCGCCCCGGTAATCAGCGACTGCCGCATGTAACGCTTCCATTCCCATCACGGAACAATGCATTTTTTCGGGGGGCAACCCATCTAAAAATTCGGCAATATCATTATTCGTTACCGCTAACGCGTCGTCGACGGTCTTACCAATGATCATTTCGGTTAACGCAGAAGAAGACGCAATGGCACTACCACAACCAAATGTCTGAAATCCGGCATCTTCTATCACTTCTGAATCCGGGTTAATTTTTAACGTCAGACTCAGGGCATCGCCACAACTAATTGACCCCACATCGCCTTTTGCATTGGCATCTTCAACCAATTTGGCGTTTCTCGGATGAAAAAAATGTTCTTTGACTTTCTCTGAATAATCCCACATAAGTGCTCCTTACCATGTGCAGACCGACGCTCATGAATCGAATCCTTCCGTGTCGGTTTTCTGGATCGTCAACCGGGTAAATTTCTCGGCATGTAACAACGTTGTTAAATTACGTCTGCAATTGTTAAGCCAGCTTTAAAAATGTGAGGTAAGTCATTGAGTTGAGTGGGAATAACGTTCTTTGTGCGTTATTTACTTACATATCAATCCAACATTTTGTCGGTTTTATGCCATGATTGTCACATAACAAATTGTCGGATAACAGACGAATACAGAAAAGGATGGCACCGGGCCATCCTTAAAATTACTTTAATATCATGATGTTGCCGGAGAGAACGTCTGACAGTTTTTAGGACAGACCTTACTACAGGCCATGCAGCCTATGCAGTCATTTTCATTTTCTATGGTCATGACCATCATGACTTCATCGTCATCATAATAATCATCGTCATCATCTTCATCAGCCTCTTTTTCTATGAGGTTAAACACATCTCTCGAACACACCTTATAACACCGGCCACAGCCAATACAATCGTCCTGATTGATCTCCTGTATAAATTGCGGTTCCCATTCTTCGCCTCCACGGGTCAGGCTTTTAATATTACTCATACCATTGCTTCCCTTCAGTCATATATCTGATTTGTTATTCCGGGTTTACCAGTCTTCATCCATCAGTTGTGAAAGCCGCTGAGCTTTCTTCACTTCCGGTTCTTCTGTTTTCTCTTTCTGTTTAATCGCTCTTGCCAGCCATCCGGTCGGCTCACTGTTCAGTTCTTCCTTTATATCCACCAGCAGTTCATGAATACCACTACCTTCAACCACTTTGACCGGATGAATGTTCTTTTCCAAAAGCTGACGAATGGCAGAAGCGCCACAGGCATTGCAAAAAACCGCCGAACATCCGGACAGATCCGCAATCCGGGTTGGCAGTTTATCGTGTGTTGTCGCCGATAATTCTGCATATTCAATGGCTTCCATCAGGTGCCATCCTTCTACACTTACCCCATAAACCAACATGGTTTTACAACTGCCAAAATGCTGATCCACCCGTTTTCTGCTGTAAGTCGCGAACGCCACTTTCAGGGCAAAATCATCCTCTCCCGGGCCGGGCTCAATATGCAGTTTGCGTTCACTGATTTTCATGCCGCCCCCTTCTTAACAACCTCATCCGCTTCAAAACGGTACTGGCTGACGTGAGGAGAAACTTCATCAACATGATGACGGAGCAAATGATTAGCCATGGTAAACAACCGTTCCCGGCAGCCTTCATAACCAACTTGTCTGAAATCCATATTACCGAACTGATCATGGCAGGGATATCCGGCACGCAATACCGGATAATCCGGCTCAAATATGTGTGCGGCATGGGTGTTACTAATCAACAACTGAGCACCGGACTCTTTCATATCGATGGTCGATAAATCTCCAATATCAACGCGCAATGCAGGCAAAGTTTCCAACACTGCCGCGTCAACCGTGGTGACCACCTGAGTGACCGTACTCCCCATACTGCTTAATAACTGGCAATAACCGGATGCTAAATCCGGTTCAAGCGCAATACAAAACCGTTCATTGGACAATAAAAAATGACTGTCGACCATCGCATCCTGCAGACGCTCTCTGGCCCGGGTTATCCATGCCGGAACCGGCTGTTCACTCAGTTGTGACAAGGCCATGATCAATTCATCGGTCTGTTCCATTGTCATTCCCATACCAATATTAAGATACGGAATGTGAAAACGAGTCTTAAGCCATTTTGCTGTCGCTTCAAATGAAGGGCCGACCACAATGGTCAGATCGCTTTCGGACATCATTTCGACCTCAAGGACTGACGTGCCGCCCATACTGGTCGGAGAAAAATCTTTTTTGTCTAAATGCCCGTCAAGAGACAACGATAAATCTGGGACAAAAATCGCATTCAGATCAAAGGCGTCCGTATACCGCCGTAAGGTTTCAACATCTGCCGATGTACACCCGACTGAGCACAGAACATTCACCTGTTTTCGTTGCGTATGACGCTCAGACGGTTCCGCCACCAGTTGACGGATAATGCAGTCGACCGCCTGTACGTAACCGGTTTGCATTGACCCGATAAAGTCCGGCGTATGCATATACACAATACGAATGGCACTGAACTGTGGATGGTCTTTTTTAAAATCCGCTACGATCCGGTAGATATCTGTTCCCTGCATTTCCGTCAGTCCGGAAGTAAACAGTGCGATCATCTCCGGTGCATGCTTTTCACACAGCAACGTCAGAGCCTCGTACAGATTCTCATCTCCCCCCATCACAGCAGAAACATGATCAATGGCAGTATTCTGAATGGGCATGGCCTCACGCAGATGCTGAATAAGAAATATTTTAATGAATGCCCCACACCCCTGAGCACCATGCATCAATGGGATGGTTCCCTGAAATCCCATACTGGCTAATGTTGCACCCGCAGCAGGACTGGCTTTCAGAGGCTGGGAAACCAAAGGTTTATTTTGTTTTCTGACGGTGACCATAATAGATTCTCCCTCCGGTTAACCGGCATTGGTTACGGTTAAATCAACCGGTTGTTCTCCGGCTTCCCAGGGTGCATCACTGCGGATCGCTTTCCAGATAGGGCTGTTGATTGTCCGGCACAGTTCTTGCGCAAACACAATCATTCCCTTATAACCGGCGTAAGGATGATGCCGTTCCTGGTTAACATCAAGAAACGGAATTTTCGCTTTCACCGCCGTATACATATTCCGTCCACCGGCAATAAAGATATCGGCATCATACTGATAGTAAGTATCCAGAAGTTGTCTGGCTCCGCCTTCATCGAGCATCAGAGCATTTTCACCCATAATGTCCATGATTCGTTTTTTATCAGACTGCGTCGATTTTTTCGTCCCGGTTGCGACGACCTCAATACCTAATTCAGCCAGTGCCGTAATCACAGACCAGGATTTCACACCCCCTGAATACAAAAGGGCTTTCTTCCCTTCAAGCAATTTGCGATAAGGTTCCAGCAACTGCCGGGTTTTGGTTTCTTCCCTTTCAATCAGGGCTTCTGTTTCTTCTGTTAACTTAGGATCACCGATAATTTCGGCAAATGACCGTAATGCCGCAGAGGTATCTTCAATGCCATAAAAACTGCCTTCAAACCAGGGAACACCCCATTGCTCTTTTAACTGGCGGGCCACATTAACCTGAGCACGTGAACACACCACCATGGCCGCATCCGCCCGGTGCATCGTCTGAATCTGATGAAACTGGGTATCCCCGGCAAGGCAACACAAAACCCGCATACCTAATTCTTCAAATAACGGGGACACATGCCAGAACTCACCGCAAATATTGTATTCACCAATAAACACAATATCGTGAACATGCCGGCTGGGATCATGTCCCATTCTGGGTTTCTCCGGTGGCTCCGCCGTGCCGACGACCTTATCGACCATGACACTCCCCGCGATCCGGTTTCCAAGGTTTTTATTGCCATAGAAACCTGCCGCATCCACCGCAATCACCGGAATGCCCCACTTCTCCTGAGCCAGAGCACAAATTGCCTCGATATCATTGCCTTCCAGTGCGGGAACACAGGTCATATAGACAAAAACAGCCGGTGGCTGATGTTCGGTAATCAGTTGTTTAATAGCATGCAACAGACGTTTTTCTGCCCGCCCCATGATAACGTCCTGTTCATTCAGATCAGTAGTAAATCCGTAACGGAATAAGTTTTTTCCCAGAGCTCTTGTTCCCCGGTTATTCCAGGTATTGCCCGCACATCCGATAGGGCCATGTACAATATGGCCGACATCGGCAATGGGCAATAAGCTGATTTGTGCGCCATCAAAAGTACATCCACCTGCGGTTGCCCCGGGTTTGGCGCGGCTACACCCACTTTTGTTGCCTTTGTTGTGCTCGCATGCCGGTTCATCCTGCAATAGTTTGATATCAGATCGTTTCATAGCGCCTCCAGCACTTTTCCCGTCATTCCCTCTGAACAAGAACAATACTGCAAAGAATAAGCCACTCATAACAACCTGATAAATAATAATATTTAATTATAAAAATGGAATTCCTAACAAGGTATTGTCATAAATACGACAAAAAGCAGACAAAAGAAAACGCGCAGAGTTTTTGGTGTCCGGGATGATCATGTTTCAACTCAATCAGAAAAAATCAGGCAGGTGATTCGAAAAGAGCAAAAAGCGTCCTTTTTGCTCTCATTTTCCCGGAGTAATTCAGACCCGATGAATTATACTACCTGTATTTCATCACCTTTCTGCTCATTTAACACTATAGTCTGAGCTCTTTTAATGAAATTAAAATCCGTAGAAGTTGCACTGGTATAAGCCCCCATCATCCGGCTAACAATAAGGTCTCCATTCTTCAGCTTGGGTAGCAAAATATTTTCCGAAATCACATCAATACTATCGCAGGTCGGACCGGCTAATACACTGGGATAGTTTTTTATGCCTTCCCTGAGTGACACGATTGGATAGTCGGCATCATCAAACATCAACCCACTGAAAGAACCATAAATACCGTCATCAAGATAATACCAGTGTTTACCCTCTCTTTGTGCCTGACCAACGACGGACGCAATACTCATCACCGATGGCGCCACAATAAAACGTCCGGGCTCAGCTAAGACCATGACGGTTTCCGGAAGTTGTGACAACGCCTGATTAATGGGACGACAAAATTCATCAATAGGCATCACCTCTTTTGAATAACAAACCGGGAAGCCACCCCCGATATCCAGTGTACTCAATGCAGGCAACCCAATTGATACTACCCGTTGCATTAATGCATTACATGCATTTATTGCTTCAACATACTTCTTGGGATTCATTGTCTGAGAACCCACATGAAATGAAAGACCTTTGATATAAATACCCAGAGCTTTTGCCCGAAACATAATTCGGATCGCATCATCAGACTGACATCCGAATTTCTTTGACAAATCAGCAAATACATCAGCATTTCTGAAACTCAGGCGAATCAGTATCTGAACCCGATCCCGGTATGGAATAAACTTTTCCAGTTCATTTATATTATCAACCACAAACACATTGCATCCATAGGACAACGCATCCTGAATATCTTTATCTTTCTTAATCGGATGGGTATGAATAGTTTGTTCCGGAGGCACGCCTAATGACGCAACCAAGTCGATTTCACCGGTCGAGGCTAAATCAAAATTTGCACCCTCTTCTAACAGCGAGCGGACAACCGATTCATGCGGTAAGGGTTTTAACGCGAAATGTAAAATAACACCCGGTAAAGCCGCGCTTAACGCCCGGTATTGTTGTCTGACAATATTGCAATCCAGTAGCAGCAACGGTGTGCCATACTGACTGGCAGACGACTTAACCCATTGCCTTTCTTTTAAGCTCAAAGAAGAATAAGGTTTTGAAAAAACGGAATAGTCTAACGCTGTCTGTGCCATAAAGCCCTCCCAGAGTAAATCACTTTTCACTGTTATGAAAAGTTGAGCGTCAATAAGCGCGGCCTGATTACCGCAGTCAAAGTCACTCTTGGATAGTTGCTCTATTGCCTTGTCACAAACAGCCTGTGATGTACTCGGATTGGCTATCATCAAGAAGCAGGCGGATATTAATCTCAGATGATTATCCGTGCAAGAAAAAATGTATCATTTTTAAATTTAATTTAAATTTTTCTAAAAGAAAAAATAGCCGGACTCATTACAAATACTTAATGACCTGATTCTAAAAAATAATTAATATGACGCCTGTACTTAAGCCATGTTCTTTCTAAAATAGAATTAGCAATTTCAGGTTTATCCAGCATTCTGACAAAATGCTCTTCTTCTTCATTTTCAGGGTAAATATCACCGATTTCCAATCGATACATGGTTTCCCCCCAATAAATCAAAATATCCTCTTCCATATCAGAAAAAAAACCGGACTCAACAAATCCATCGGGAAAGTTTTCCCTATCTTCAAAATGGTTTTTCCCCATACGTAAACAAATATGATCCATTATCTTCACTAACTCATTAAATCCTTACTGTTAAATAACAAGTAAATGGAAACATATCCAATTAATTAAATTATTCCCGTCGACAAAATTAATTTATCAACTATTAATTAATATTAACTGAGAAATATTTTTTATCGTAAAGATAAAATTTTTTTTCTTTCAAAGAATAAATATTACAACTAAGTTCACACCAAACTTATTCTCATATAACTGGAAAATTCATGCGAATTGCCATCTTATCCAGAAATGAATCACTATATTCAACACGCCGTTTGAAAGAAGCCGGCGAAGCAAAAGGGCATCAGATTGATATTATCGATACCTTGCATTGCTATATGGATATCACCAGCAATAATCCTAAAGTACGTTATCAGGGAAAAGAGTTGCCTCAATATGATGCGGTTATCCCGCGAATTGGCTCTTCGATCACCTTCTACGGTACTGCCGTTGTTCGCCAGTTTGAAATGATGGGAACATTTTGTGTCAATGAGTCCATCGCCATTAGCCGATCAAGGGATAAACTCCGCTCTCTGCAATTACTCTCCCGCAAGGGAATCGGATTGCCAAGAACCGGATTCGCAAGCAAACCCGACAAAATTCAAGATTTAATCCGAAATGTCGGTGGTGCACCTCTGGTCATTAAATTACTGGAAGGGACACAGGGTATCGGTGTTGTTCTTGCAGAAACCAATAAAGCGGCAGAAAGCGTTATAGAAGCGTTTATGGGGTTAAAAGCGAATATTCTGGTACAGGAGTTTATAAAAGAAGCCGGTGGAGCAGATATCCGCTGTTTTGTCGTCGGTAATAAAGTGATCGCCGCAATGAAACGGCAGGCGGAGGATGGTGAATTTCGTTCCAACTTACATCGGGGAGGAAGCGCTCAGCTCGTCCGTCTGACCAAAGAAGAGCGACTTACCGCAATTAATGCCGCCAAGGCAATGGGACTGAATTTATGTGGCGTTGACATTCTTCAATCCAACAGAGGGCCTGTCGTTATGGAAGTGAATTCATCCCCGGGTCTGGAGGGAATTGAAACTGCGACAGGCAAAGACGTCGCCGGAATGATCTACGACTTCATCGAAAAAAGCGCCAAACCCAATGCGAATAAAACGCGAGGGAAAGGCTGATGTCAGATACTCTGTCAATTGCTGATGTGGATATCAAACCAGGCGAAAAGTGTCAGATTGACATCCCCGTAGCAAGGCTTTATACCGACACCGAATTATCCATTCCCGTTCATGTTCAACGAGCGGAGAAAAAAGGACCGACAGTATTTGTCAGTGCCGCCGTACATGGTGATGAACTTAACGGTATCGAGATTATACGGCGATTGATACAGCTTAATTTAAATGTCATCAGAGGTACGCTTATTTTAGTTCCGATGGTGAATGTGTATGGAGTGTTAAACCAAAGCCGATATTTACCAGACAGAAGAGATTTAAATCGTAGTTTTCCGGGGTCATTAAAAGGATCTCTTGCAGCCAGACTTGCTAATAAATTCATGACGAATATTGTCCGGCATTGTGACTACGGAATCGATCTGCATACTGGCGCAATACACAGATCGAACCTGCCACAAATCAGAGCAAATTTAAGCGATGAAAAAACACTCAATCTGGCGGAAGTTTTTGGTGTTCCTGTACTGATTAATTCGGTTCTGAGAGATGGTTCGCTGCGTGAAGCCGCGACAGAAAAAGGCACCCGAATTCTGCTTTATGAAGCCGGAGAAGCATTAAGATTTGACGAGCTGTCTATTCAGGCGGGAGTGAGAGGTGTCAAAAATATATTGATGAACCTGGGGTTATTACGAAAACATCGCAGTAAAAAAAGAAAGATAGAGCCATTTGTTGCCAATAAAAGCGAATGGATTCGGGCGGCAGGAAGTGGGTTTGTCAACGAGTTTACACACCTTGGAGAACAAGTGGAAAAAGGACAAATTTTAGCTGAAATCAACTCTCCGCTTGGCGATCTGATTCAAACCGTTATCTCAACACGTTCAGGAATCGTAATTGGTAAACAGAAAATTCCCTTAGTTCAAGAAGGCGATGCTTTATTCCATATCGCCTATTTTGGTAAAGATGAAAATACGGTGGCGGAACACATTGAATTAATGCAAGAAACAATACTCACCTGACACACAAGAGATCCGAACTTAATGAATAGACTGATTATAGGAAACCTTGAATTATGTAATTTGCCCGAACTGGGTATTTTTGAATTAGAAGTACGTGTGGATACCGGTGCAAAAACATCCTCTTTACACGTTGATAACATCCGAAAGTTCAGAAAAAAAGGCAAGCTCTACGTAGAATTTGACCTTCATCCAGATATTTACAATGTTGAGCAAGCGGTAAAATGCTCAGCACCTGTGGTTGACTGCAGAAAAATCAAATCCTCTAACGGAGAATCCGAGCAACGGTATGTTATTCAAACTATATTCGGCATTGGAGATCAAACGTGGCCAATTGAAATTACGCTTACCAACCGTCAGGAAATGAGTTATCTGATGCTTCTCGGACGAGAAGGTATGGGAGATAGGGTTTATGTTGACCCGAGCAGAGCGTTTACTTTGGTTGAAGCATCACAACAATCAGATCAGGGAAAAGAGTGATGACAGATTTTAATCAGCAGCAAATCACCGAAAACAGTCCTGAGTTACTGGCTGAGTTCATCAATGCCATAGAAACAAGTGAAGACCTAAGTTTTCTCCAGACATGTCAGGATGCGGAAATTGCCAATATTCTGGAATCGGTCAATATTCCTTACCGTCGTTCAATAATAGAAGCAATTTCGGCTGATAAATACTGGTCAATCCTCACCTTATTAAAATATGAAACCGCCAAACACATACACACTTCATTACCAGAAGATCTGGCGAGTCACCGATTATCGTTGATCACCGAAAACGATGTCATCACATTCTCAGATTTTTTACCTGCTGATTTTGTTGACGAATACCTTCTAACACAAAGCGAAGAAACCATAGCACATATCCAGCAGGCACTGTCTTACAGTGATGACCAGATTGGCCGCTATGCAGAATCATCTTTTCTGGTTGCAAACACAAAAAACAGTGTAGGCCGGATAAAAAATGAAATTATGAAAAGAGCGGACAACCCAATACGCCTGATCATTGTGATTAACTCAACCGGCATTGTCGGAATCATAACTCCGGATGTACTTCTAAGGTATGAGAACGATGTAAAACTGACGTCTCTGATTACATTAACGCCTATTTTAGACGATACCCAAAGCATTTATGACGTCAGTAAACAAGTCTCAATTGACACCAATAATCTGTGGTATCCGGTACTAAGTAGTGGAAAAGTCATGGGGATAATATCCATGGCAACGATTGCACAAACACTACGCGAACTCAGCCTTCAGGCTATCGTACAGGAAAATGTTAAAAGTGAAGAAGATTTATTTACTCCACTAAGTCTTGCAACTCGTCTGAGAGCATTGTGGCTAGTCATAAACCTCATCACAGCTTTTGCAGCCTCCGCCATTATAGGCATATTTGATAATGTTGTAGAACAGGTTGTCGCACTTGCAATTCTCATGCCAGTGGTTGCCAGCATGGGTGGTATTGCCGGAAGTCAGACACTGGCAGTGTCTCTACGGGGGATCGCTTTAAACCATTTGCATAAAAGCAACTTAAAGCTGCTGGTCAATAAAGAGTTAAAAATCGCAATAATAAACGGCAGTGTCATGGGATTGGCAATTGGTTGTATTGTTTACTACCTGTTTAACTCATTGCCATTGGCGATCATTATGTTTTGTGCTATTGCGGTTAACAGCCTGGCCGCCGCCCTGTCCGGAACACTCATTCCATTTGTTCTTAAGAAATTCCGGATAGACCCTGCAGTAGCAGGATCTGTCGTGCTGACAACCGTCACAGATGTCATCGGTTTCATTGTTTTTTTGGGTTTAGGCGCCATTTTCCTCATTTAAGCTTTTATCTGAATTAAACGTGTTCACCTTTTTGTACCACAGTTTCATAAAACATTCGGTTATTTTTTGTTCTAAAAGGTGCGCCTCTTCCGTAGGACAAAAAATGGTAATGGAAATAACCTGATGTGTCAGATCCGATGTGTGTATGTCAATAAATGGCTCGATTGACGTAGCCTCAATTTCTAATCTTTTACTGATCAAGCTGGAATAACGGGAAGCTACGTCCTTAAACGGAAGAATTAACTCATTTATTGTTTGAGTTATCGGGTCACGAAGCTCAAAAAGATTCACACTGTTATCTCGGTAGATGGAAAATTTATGCATGACATAGCGACGCATAAAATTCAGGCTAATGACTGGTTGAGTCAGTAAGGCACTATTCATAATAGTAATAGAGCGGCCTGTATAACTGTAGCCGTTTTCAAAATCTACTTCCAAGAGACGAAATTTGATCCAGTCTATATCCGCTACTTCACCGTACTGTTCATTAATTTTTATCCAGTCGCCAACACGGAACGGACGATTCATTACCCATGTAAAAAAACCTAATAAGCATTGCAGCAGTTCTTTAGTCGCAATAACAATCGCCACGGTAAACGCCGCGACCGAAATAGCAAAATTTTGCAACTCTGATAACCAGACAAAAGCAATACCAATCGCAACGCCCAGGTTACTAAGATTTCTGGCCACACTGATCCAGTTCTTTTGACGTTCTTCCAGAGGACGGTTGGTTCTTCGGATGACGGCAATCCAAACCGCTTTAATAATCCATACCCCAACAATCAGGATAATGGTTAGCACAACTTTTGGAGGAATAGAAATATCAGAAATAACCATGACCAGCACTCTTCTTTCACACATGAATTAGGGGTAGAACCAAGCGGCAATTATAGGTCAAAGTGGCTATCTGTCACGCGATAACACACCTATATTCCTGAGTAGATGGCGAATTATTTTTATGCTTTCAATAATAAATTTTTATTATCTTTCGATTTATTTAAATTGAAAAAAAGAATGTGGTGACGAACAAAAAAAGGCGCTTCACTCTTCGTGAAGCGCAATAACAAGACCCGAGCAACTTTCTACATACTGAGTCAGTGAACTACAACCACTGACACTGTGTGCTGCAAGAAAAAGGTCAAAAAATGAAAAGGAACGGAAAGGTTCGTGAAACCCTGTATCATCTTCAGAGCACACAGTAAAAACGAGATTCGGGTATTGTTCTTTTAATGGTTTTAAATCCGGCTCAGACTGGCATTGATTGGCTTCTATCCACACACCAATGGCCTCAATCTGCGCTTCATTAACACAACCTGACTGAATATCCCGCATCTTAATACTCCATCTCAGGAACAATATGATGCTCCGGCTCCAGCCCCATCACTTTCCTTAACCACGGTGGGGCCTTATATTTGATCACATCCGATAACTCCGACAGTGCCACATCAGCAGAGACCGGGGTCGTTTTCTTAATCGGATGCACATCGGCCCGGGTCACTCTGGCTGCTGCCGGACCGCCAATGGATAAAGTGAACAAAATCTGACAATCTCTGATCAGGTCAACCATATAAATGGCCCGTCCTTCCCCTTTCAGATCCGATTTTATTTCACGGACATCAATAAGCTGATGCGTTTCGTGATTCACTTCGTAAATAAGCACTCTCATACAGGACCCATAATGACCGTTGATCATTTCACCCTGATTAGAAGTGATCGCCACTCTGAGCTTAGGTCCGGTTAATGGTGGCGCTGACTTAACTTCCGGTGCACCGACATCGCTTGCTTCCGGGTTGGTTAAAACCGCCAGTGCACTGGTCACCTCTTTGCGGGTTGGCCCGTCCCCGAGGGAGCCCACCATCACCCGAAATGCTTTAGGAGAAAGGCCAACTAATTTGGCTTCAGAAAGTGGCTCACCCAGGTGCTGAATCAACAAGCCCAACAGTGAACTCAGTTCAATATTTGGTAGTAAGCGGCTGGCAATGGCTACCCGTAATGCCGCTTCCTGTGAAATTAAAGATGATTGCATCACATTACCTCCTTCCATGAGAGAGTCTGGCTATGTCAGTTAAGCCGCCTGTAACCGTTTCGCCCTGACCGTTATGGGCAGTCTGGGCTTTTCGTCCATCGGATCGATGTAATAAATCGCACCACCCGCTAAATGCACTTCACCGCCCCATTTGTCGTCATCATCAAATTCAAAGTGGGTAATTTCTTCTTCTAAATCCTTCTTTGCCAGATATAACGACAACTTCCCCAATTCATTGTACTGAATCATCACATTAGCCATAACCTGTTCCATCCTTGCAATTGTCTGAAAAACAGGCTGATACCAATGTATCAGCCTGATATATGCTAGCGAACTAAATCAAATCCAAGATCGGTTGAACCAAGCTCGATAGTTTCGCGATCCACTTTCGCCAACACTTCATTTACCAGTGTGGTCAGGACATACATCGCGCCTTCGTAACCTAACGTCGCATTACGATGGAGGTGGTGACGGTCAAAAATCGGGAATCCGATTCTCACCAACGGGACTTCAAACTCAGGTCCTTTCGCTAAGGTATCGCGTTCGATAAATTTACCGTACGAGTTACCAATCAATAGATCCGGTTTTTCAGTAAACATTAATGAACGCAGGTGCCATAAGTCTTTACCAACAAACACCTGAGCTTCTGCACCATATGGCGTTTCAGCAAGCTGAGCTTCCATTTGTTTTCTCCAACGCTTGTTGGCGTTATGGCAGAATACATGCTTAATGTCGCAGCCCAGTTCGGTCAGGAATTTACACATACCGAATAAATAGTCCGGGTCTCCGTACAGAGACACTTTGACTCCATGTAACCAGGTATGTGAATCGGTAATCATATCCACTAAACGTCCACGTTCTTTAGTGAGGGATTCAGGGATTGGCTTTCCGGTTAACTCAGCAACTTTCATGACAAAGTCATCTGTCCATTCAAGTCCCATCGGGATGTTCAGCTTAGGAACATCCTGTTTCCAGGTACCTTCAATGAATTTTTTCGTTTTCACCAACTGGTTTTGTTGCAGTAGCAGAGTCGCACTTGCATTTGGCGCATCTTTCACTTCAGAGAGAGGCGTACCGCCGGAATACATACGATATTCACCATCTGCCGGCGTATCCAGAACTTCGGACGGATCAGACAGGAACGAATAATCAACGTCCATTTCGTCCAGCATTCTCTTGATAACCCGATAATTACCCAGGTAAGTTTCAAAACCGGGAATAATATTTATTTTGCCATTACTACCCGGCGTTTTATCTTCCATGGATGATTTAGTGAAATAACTCAGGATACCTTCCATCATGTTATCCCAGCCGGTCACATGACTACCGACAAAGCTCGGCGTATGTGCAAACGGGGTCGGAACCTCTTGTGGCAGATGACCTTTTGCTTTTGCGTTACCAATAAAGGCACTCAGGTCATCACCGATAACCTCCGCCATACAGGTTGTCGAAACGGCAATCACTTCAGGTTTATACAGCGCATAGGCGTTTTCTAAACCCTGGAACATATTTCCCTGACCACCAAATACTGCCGCGTCTTCGGTCATTGAGTCAGAAACACAAGCCACCGGCTCTTTAAAATGACGGTTAAAGTAGGTTCTGAAATAAGCGACACAGCCCTGAGAGCCATGAACATATGGCAAAGTTTTTTCAAAACCAAGCGAGCATAAGACCGCCCCAAGAGGCTGACACGCTTTGGCCGGGTCAATCGTAATATGTTTACGGGCAAAGTTAAGTTCTTTGTACTCTTCGGTGGTTGTCCACTCAAACGTTTCCTTAACTTTCGCTTCGTCTACTGCATATTCAAACGCATCTTTTCTCTTGAATAACGTTTGATACTCTGGTTGCTGGAACAGCTTATAACCAGTTTTAATATCATCAACTTTTTGAGTCATGAGTCTTCTCCTGCCGTGCCACTCATCTGTGAACTTCCGGCTCGGTTAAATTAATTGGAAATCCTTTCCAACTCACATTAAGCAGATTTAGCCAGAGCTTCATCTTCAGACTGTTGAGCTAACCAGGGTGCTTTCATTTTGCTCCAGACCGGATTATTTATAGTCATATCCATATCCCGGGCGAAGATTGCAAAACCATCAACACCATGATAAGGACCGGAATAATCCCAGCTGTGCATCTGACGGAATGGAATCCCCATTTTCTGGAATACGTATTTTTCTTTCACACCAGAACCGATGACATCCGGTTTTAATGCCTTAGCGAACTCTTCCAGTTCGTAAGCACTGGCATCATCGAACAAAATGGTGGAATCTTTGATATCAGGAATCGTTTTAACGTAGTCATCGTTATGAGCAAATTCATAACCAGCACCAACCACTTCCATACCCAAATCTTCATACGCACCAATGATATGACGCGGACGCAAACCACCGACATACAGCATCACGGACTTACCTTCCAAACGTGGCCGGTATTTTGCGATCACGGCATCCCATTCCTCTTTATAACGGGCAATCACGTCTTCCGTTTGTTTCTGGATTTTCTCATCAAAGAATGCTGCGATTTTACGCATGGACTCTTCAATTTTGGTCGGACCGAACAGGTTGTACTCCATCCATGGAATGTTATATTTTTCTTCCATGTAACGGGTAACGTAGTTCATTGAACGGTAACAGTGAACCAGATTCAGTTTTACCTTCGATGTGTTTTCCATTTCAGGCAAAGTACCGTCTCCAGACCACTGAGCAACCACACGCAGCCCCATGTCTTCCAGAATAATACGGGAAGCCCAGGCATCACCGCCGATATTGTAGTCGCCGACAATCGCCACATCGTAGTCTGTGGTTTCAAATTCCGAGTCAGCATCATCTTCCAGTACATAATCACGGAACACATCGTTCGCAATATGGTGACCCAGAGACTGAGATACCCCACGAAAACCTTCACAGCGCACAGGGAAGATTTTCTTGCCGATCTCTTCACCTTTCATTCGGGCAACCGCTTCGATATCATCACCGATAAGGCCAACCGGACATTCTGACTGAACGGAGATCCCTTTATTCAGAGGGAACAGTGTTTCTATTTCATCAATGGCTGCCGACAGTTTTTTATCGCCACCGAACACGATATCCCGTTCCTGAAAGTCTGTTGTAAAGTTAATGGTTGCGAATGAATCCACACCGGTAACACCCGTGTAGTAGTTGCGACGGCCGGCACGGGAATACTGACCACAACCAACAGGACCATGAGAGATATGGACAATATCTTTTATCGGTCCCCAAACCACACCACGGGAGCCGGCGTAAGCACAACCACGAACCGTCATAACACCCGGTACCGATTTACGGTTGGAAACCACACATTTTGCACTGTCCACACTACTGTCATTCACAGTCATATGTTTCGTACGGTCTTTTTTCGCTGCTTCGGGATAAACTTCAAGAACTTCATCAACCAAAGCTTTAGCTTGTTCTATACTCATCGACATATTTTTTTCCTCATATGCGGATTTTAAGGAAAGCTCTAAACAAGCCTACTTATGCAGATGCTTCTTCTGCAGCGGTTTTACCCACGATGGATTCGTCTTCAACATCCATGATGCCGAATTCCATCAGCAGATCTTCCAGTTCATCCATCGTTGCCGGTGTTGGAATGACAAACAGCTCGTTGTTGATCACTTTCTGAGCCAGCGCACGGTATTCATCGGCCTGATTACAAGTTGGGTCATATTCGATAACGGTCATACGACGAATTTCTGCACGTTGGACTATGTTGTCACGAGGAACAAAGTGAATCATCTGAGTGCCCAGTTTTGCTGCCAGAGCTTCAATCAGTTCATCTTCGCGGTCAGTGTTACGTGAGTTACAGATCAGACCGGCAAGACGGACGGAACCGGAAGTTGCGTATTTACAAATACCTTTTGAAATGTTGTTTGCCGCATACATTGCCATCATTTCACCGGAACACACGATGTAGATTTCCTGCGCTTTGTTTTCACGGATAGGCATTGCGAAACCACCACATACCACGTCACCCAGTACGTCATAGAAAACAAAATCCAAATCTTCTTCGTATGCGCCTTCTTCTTCAAGAAAGTTAATCGCTGTAATAACACCACGGCCAGCACAACCAACCCCCGGCTCCGGACCACCGGACTCAACGCAGTGCACATCTCCGTAACCGACTCTCATCACATCTTCCAGTTCAATATCTTCGACCGAACCCGCTTCTGCCGCCGCTTCCATAATGGTGTTCTGAGCTTTAGAGTGAAGAATCAGACGGGTAGAATCCGCTTTCGGGTCACAACCGATGATCATGATTTTTTTACCCGCTTCAGCAAGTGCAGCCACTAAGTTTTGAGTTGTGGTCGACTTACCGATACCACCTTTTCCGTAAATTGCACATTGACGAATTGCCATATTGGTTCCCTCCATAGGATGTTAAAAAACAATTCCCTATATCGATTGCGAAAACCGAGCCAACTTAACAAAAAATAATTAATTCTTTAAATTCAAAAAGTTAAATTATAAAAAGCGAACAAAGAACAATAACAAATCGCACTTTGTTCGCTTTTTTACAAAGATTGTATGGTTTTACAGGCATGAGCCGACATACTCACTAATACTTGTATGTCGAAATAACGTGACTCAGATTGATGGGACGGGAATAGTAGTATCCCTGATGCAAATCGGCACCCAGTTCCAATAAATGGTCTTTAATTACCTCAGATTCAACGCCTTCAGCAACAACGGAGCAGTTAAGATCCCGGGCCAGACCAAGTACATGGCAGATAATGGACAAATTGATTTCATTGTCTGTGAAGTCTCCGACAAATGAGCGGTCAATTTTTATCTCTTCAATCGGCAACTCTCTTAAAAGAATTCATGACGAGAACCCGGTACCAAAATCATCGACACTGAATGAGAAGCCAAGGTCATTAATGATCTTCATCACCCGTTTGGCTTTATCAATATCTTCCACCATATCCCGCTCCGTAATCTCAAATGCAAAATCACCGGGCTGGATATGTTGTTCAGAAATTAACCGGGTTAATAAATTTGGGACCGCTTCGGTCTGGATATCTTTCGCTGATAAATTAATATGTATACTTCCGGTAAACCCTTCTTTTCGTAAAACCGAAAGGTCTCTGGCTGCCGCCTTGATTACCCACTCGGTAATCAGGTTAATTAATGCGCTTTTTTCGGCAAGAGGCACAAACTTATCCGGCATGATCATAGTTCCGTCACTCTGAGGCCAGCGAAGCAATGCTTCTAAAGCAGAGAGTGAATTCATTCTGGCATTCATGATCGGCTGATAATACAGCTCAAACTCATTTTCCTCGAGCGCAACACCCAAACGCTGAGACAGCTTAAGCTTCTCATAAGAGACAACACCCAGTTGTTCATAGTAAAACGTGTACTTCTGTGCGTTTTTTTTCGAATAATACATGGCCAGATCGGACTGTTTCAACAGACCTATCACTTCCTGTGTGTCCTGTGGATACTTAGCAATACCGATACTGGCTGATGTGTTCATTGAATATGTCAGAATATCGATCGGAGTTTTCAATGACTCATGAACGGTGTCCACAACAGCCAAAATTTCCTTATCATCCACACTGTCAACAATCAGGGCAAACTCATCGCCACCAAGACGGAAAATATGGCTATCATCGGGGATATTCTCCTGAATTCGTTTTGCTACAGAAATCAGAAAACGATCGCCCATGTAATGACCTAACCCGTCATTAATTTGTTTAAAGTTATTTAAATCAATCAGAAAAAGAGTAAACCGGTTGTGGCTCCGACTTTCAAGACTCTGTAAAAGATATTTACGGTTTGGCAATCCGGTCAGTCCATCGTGTAAAGACTTATGCCTTTCCTCCTGAGCAATCTGATTAAGCTTTAAAATCGCCTTAAGCGAAAGTGGAATCACCAACGACACAAATATCGCGCCACCAGATAACACAGCCGTAAGAACAATAAAAATGGGATTTAGCGTTGAGAGAAACAGAATCTCAAAAAATAAAAACAAATAGGCTGCGATAAAAAGAGGAATAAAGGCAACCAGAATCTGCCAGCCTCTTGATGGATCAAGCTGACAGATTTTCTTTGCCGGTATGAGGCTTCTAACCAGAAGCAATGTTCCGATAGCAACAAGGGCCAGCAATGTCATTTTTAATATCATATATTTACTGTGTGCTAAATGCTTCCGATTAAAGGTGACGGACAATACAAAGCCGGCTAATTGTTACGCGTACCGATTAAAATCACAATAACTATATTATAGGTGAAAACGAGATACACATCTCACTCTTAGTTAATAATGCGGATATGACTGCCTGTCGTCGATGGAATAACATCAATCCGGCAGCCAATTTGCTCTTTTAATTCATTCACATGAGAAATAATACCAATCGTTCTGCCACTTCGTTGCAACTCCAGTAACACCTGAATCGCCAGATCCAAAGCTTCGGAATCAAGACTGCCAAACCCTTCATCAACAAATAATGTATCCAGCCGTATGCCACCACTGTATGACTGCACCACATCGGATAACCCCAGAGCAAGAGCCAGTGCAGCCATAAAGGATTCGCCACCGGACAAAGTCGCCACATCACGGCTTTTACCGGTATAGCTGTCTTCAACGATCAATTCCAGCCCGGAACTTGCGTTCCCTTTATTACGATCCGTTTTACGATAAAGTAGGTATCGTCCCTGCGTCATCGTCCTTAAGCGATGCGATGCCTGAATCAGAATGTCATCCAGTAATACTCCCAGAACAAACCGGTGCAAACTGATACGGGCACTGTTTTTACCATTGGCAACATCACTTAACGTCCCCAGAACCTGATACTCTTTTTCCAGCGCTTCGTTTTTTTTCTTCAGTAACCGGATGCCTTCCTGTACTTTTTCCAGCCGCTCTTTCTCTGAATTGACGCGCATAAAATCGTCATTGGCTTCTCTGACTTCATTCTGTTTTGCATCCAACTGTTTCTGCCAGTATCCGATATCGGGTAATTCCTGTCCGGTCAGTTCGTTATCCAGATCCTGAAGTGTCGTCTTCAGGGACAACAAGCGGTTTTCATACTCTTTTATCTCCTGCTGCAATAACTCAACTTTACCCTGTTCCTGTCTGGCAGCTAAAAAGGCGTCTGTTGTCTGAAAATCACTGGTCAACAAAACGCGATTCCAGTTTTCATGTGCCTGCCAACAGCTTTGCTCCTGTAACTGATACCTTGTTTTCAGGTTTGCTAATGCCGAATCAAGCACTGAATACTGCTTTTCAGCCACTTCCCTTTGCTGTTGAAGGCTGACGGTCTGGGATTCAACATGATTAATTTTCTGATCCAATTCCTGAATCTGCGTCATAACCTGCCCGAAAGACTCCGCCGTTCCACTCTCCTTCCGGTAAACCGCGATTTTCCCTTCGAGGATAGTCAGTTCTTTTTGTACCTTTTCGGTTTCCGTCTGCCTGTCTGAATATGACTGCGTCAGGCGCTCGAGGTCCACCTGAAGAGATGATAATCTGGCCATCAAGGGAGCCATGTCCATTGATTCCATCTGAGACAGTTCCTGCTGCCGGACACGAATCAAACCGGTTAATGAGTCTGGTTCCGGTAATGTATCAACCAAAGATAACGTCTTCTCTATCTCAGCCAGCCGTTCCGATTCACTCTCCAGACGACGGCCAATATCCGTTATATTATTTTCTGTTGCAGACAATGCATTCTGTTTTTCCATCCACTGCCAGCGGGTCAGGTCAACCTGATCCTTAGTGACAATCTCACCACTGAATTCTGCCGGTTGCGGATGTTCGGTACTTCCGCACACAGGACATGGGACACTTTCCTGTAGATGCGACGCTAACTCAGCCGCCTGATTTTTTACCCAGGCTAACTCCGTTTTCAGAGCCGTATTATCCGCAGTCATGACTTCCTGCTTCAACCGGTGAGACTGAGCCTGCCCGGCCTTAAGTTCACGCTGTAACTGTTCAATAGCGCGTCTTCTTTTACGCTGCTCATCAAACCAAGCCTGATATTCCGTCAGCTCTTTTATTTCATGCCGGATAACGGGCAACCGTTCTTTTTCACGTGTTTGCCTGTCTATCTCTTTTTCCAGATGTTTTATTTCATCCTGAGCACACTGAATCTGGCGCTCAATCGTCTCTTTTTCTGTCCGGACTGACTGTAATTGTTTGTTTTGTTCACTTACCGACATTGTCAGTTGCTGCATCGCTTCCAACTGCTCTTTCTGCATTTTTAACCGATATAACGCATCCCGCCACTCCGGCAGACTCTTTTGTTGTTTTTCCAGTTCAGCGACAGATGCCCGGAGACGAGTAAGCCTGACTTTGGCATCCTGAGCATCCTGACCAGCCCGCTCCGTTTCTTTACCCAATTCAGCCAACTGCTTATTCAGTTTAAGATAATCGGAATAATGATGCGCAATCCTGTTAGCATCCATTGTCTGAGTCAGCTGAGTTTGCTTCGCCGTGATCGTTTCCTGTTGCTCTTTGTGGTCCGACAGCTGTTTTCTGACCTCAGTGACCTTCTGAAAACGCTCCAGCAATGCCTGTCTGGCAATGAAGTCGGCTTTTAGTACTTCATGCTCATTTTGTTTACCACGGAGTAACACCTGTTTCTCTGACCTCAATGACATCAAATCATCTTTTTTTTTCACCAGCTCGTCTTCGTCCGAAACCCCGGCCACTTCAAGCTGCCCGAATATTTGCTGATCAAAGGCCCCTTTCTGTTTCCGGATATCCGAGGCTTTATCCATTAATATCCGTTCGATGTCGAGATACATATGCGTTTCAAACAACTGACCTAATATCTGCTCACGGTCTTTTGAACCGGCCAGCAACAGCTCTCTGAATTTTCCCTGAGGAATGACCATCACCTGACGAAACTGCTTAACATTAAGACCAATGCGGTTCTGCACTTCTTTTTCTATGTCTTTTGGACGATTCGAAATTAGCACCGGCTCATCGTTTTTCATTTCATAAAACGTCGCTTTGTGCGTCTGTCTGGTTAACCCGCTTCCTCGTTTTTTCGGTAGCCACTGTTCCGGGGATCGGGAAATTTCATACCGGACGGAACCTAATTCAAACTCAAACGTAACGTAAGTCATGATGTCCTGAGACGCAAAATCACAACGCATCTGATCACCACTCCGGTCACTGCCGGTGGTTTCATTAAAAAGAGCAAAACAGATGGCATCCAGAATCGAGCTTTTCCCGGCACCTGTCGGGCCATTAATCATAAAAAACGGCGCAGTGCCCAGAAGAGAAAAATCGATGATTTCTTTTTTAGCAAACGGGCCAAAAGCCTGCATTTCTAAACGAACCGGTTTCACTGTTTATCCTCCTGCTCACGACGCAAATTTTTAATCACCTGCTGAATTACATCAGACTGAGCTTCTGATAACGGGTCTCCATGAATCTGTGAAAAGAAATCTCTGAACATATCCATCTCATTATGCGCCAGTTCCGGTTTTATTAACGGCTCATCCAAATCTCTTAACATACCCGGTTTCTCAAGATGCAGTACATTCGGATAAACGTCCCGGAGACGTTCCATCGGTTCCAGAATGGCGTGCTTATCAAAAAGACGAACCATGATGAAATCATCGTAATGCGGATCTGACTTCCCTGTTTCCAGTATTTGATCGAAATACCCTTCTATCACCCGCACATCCCGGCGGGCTTTAAGCGGTAATACAGTCAATTGTGGTGGCTGAGAAGGTTCTGAAAATTCCACTACGGTTACGCTTTTGCGTTGATGTTGCTCAGAAAAGCTGTACTTCATCAGAGAACCGGAATAGCGGACAGTTTCTTCCCCCCGGTACTGGGGCTGATGCAAATGCCCCAAAGCAACATAATCAAATCCCGAGAAATGTTGATAATTAACCCGGTCTGCACCGCCTATCGATAAAGGTCTTTCTGAATCGCTTTCCTCTGCACCGTCAACAAAACAGTGAGCCACCAAAACATTCGACCGCTCAGGTGATATTTCCTGTTTTATCTGCTCACACAGAAAAGCGTAAATATCATCATGCTGACTGAATGACTGAGAAAAGGTTGCTCTGGCTAACTCCGGGTCAAGAAAAGGAATGCCGTAAAAAGCGGTCTCACTTCCCTCACGATCCGTTAACACGACGGGTGTCAGATAATCCGCAGGTTCAGATAAGATATACAGACCGGACGACTGCATTTGTGAAGATGCAAACCCAAGACGCACGGCGCTGTCATGATTTCCAGGAATTACAATTAATGGGGTCTGGCAATCCCGGCATATTTTTTCTACTGCATCATTAAGTAACTCTATCGCCGCCAATGGGGGAACGGCACGATCATAAATATCACCGGCAATGACAACCGCATCAGGCCGTTCAGTTTTTATGTAGTCAATCAGCTGTTCTAATACAATACGCTGATCATCAACTAAAGAAACATTGTGAAACTGGCGACCGAGATGCCAGTCTGAGGTATGGATAAACTTCATGATATGCCTGGAAAAAACGAATCTGGGCATATCATACTGGAATTAACAGAGCAGCTAAACCAATGGTTTTACTCTGCGCGCATTTTCAATTTTCTTGGCACTAATTCCAGTCCCGGCTGATACCGCTTCGCCGTCGCATTTAGTGCAATCGCCAGTGCACTGTCGGCAATCAGCTCAAACTGTTGGGGTAATGAGTTAATTTTTATTGGCAGAAAATCAAGTAACCGGTTATCACCAAATGTTGCCAGACGAATTTTATTCATGATTTCGGGCTGATCTGACAAGACATCCAGAATGCCTTCCAGCAAAGTAAAAGACGTCGTCACTATGGCATCCGGCAGACAGTTCAACCGAATCCAATCGAGGAAAATCTGTTTGCCATCTTCACGGTTAAACTGTTTACCGTAACCGATTAACATTTTCCGTTTCCCTTTTCTGACGGCTTCTTCAAATCCCAGTTGCCGGTCAACAGAAATGCTTAAATCCGGTAGTGCACCGATCAGTCCAATCGTCTGTACGCCTTCTCTGACCATGGATTCTGTCAGATCTCGGGCTGCGCCATAATCTTCGCTCACAACACAGGAAAAATACTCATCATCCATCGGACGGTCAATTGCAATTACCGGTGTACCCTCTTTCTGCAGATCAGCATAAAAATCACTGGCATCCGGAATTGAACTGGCAACAAATAGTGCATCCACCCGCCGGGAAACTAACGTTTTTACCACTGACTTTTCCGTCTGAGCATCGTCGTCAGAACAGGCAATCAAAATTTGATACCCGGCTTTTCGTGAGTTCTGCTCCAGAAGCTTAGACAATTTCGCATAACTGGTATTTTCGAGATCTGGAATAATCAGTCCGAATGAACGGCTGTTCCCTGCCCGCAATGCCGAAGCGGCATGGTCAGGACTGTAGTTATGTTCTTCAACAACGGCCATTACCCGTTGTTGTGTTTTTTCACTGATTCTGTATTTTTGTGCTTTACCGTTAATCACGTAACTGGCTGTTGTTTTTGACACGCCCGCAAGCTTGGCCACTTCATCTAAGGTCATATTTATCACTCTTCAAACGTGCGTTGGATCATATTATTAAAACTTTGATCCTCGAATTTATTGCATTATACGCTGAACCGATTCAGTATTAAAGCTGAAAGGATTCAGCAAAATTCAAAAATGATAGCAAAATCGAGTTTTCTGTACTAAGTATTAAGAGAATCAATAAAAACGTCATTTTCATGGTTTTGCTGAATTTTTTAAATGTTTGCTGAAACGATTCAGCAAAAGATAACTGAAGTCAAAATTTCATCACTAATAAATAAGGGTTCCGGATAATAAATTATTAGAGAACGGTAGTGATTATTCTGGTTAAAACTTCACCGGACAAGGCACAAAGGGGCTACAAAATGCTACAACTAAATCCAAGTAACATCCAACTGGGCCAGGCCCATTCGAATAAGCTGGATGCTATTCGTTCAATTGCAGCTGATCTGACTACAAAAGGACTGGTCGATGCAGGATACGTAGAAGGTATGCTGAATCGTGAAAACCAAAATTCAACATTTTTGGGTAACGGTATTGCAATCCCACACGGTACAACAGATACACGTCCACTGGTAAAAGAAACCGGCGTGGCTGTTCATCACTTCGCTGAAGGCGTTGACTGGGGTGACGGTAATACTGTTTACGTGGCAATCGGTATTGCCGCAAAATCTGACGAACACCTTGGCATCCTGAAACAACTGACAAAAGTACTATCTGCTGATGGTGTTGAAGAAAAACTAAAATCTGCAACATCAGCAAATGACATTATTGCCCTTCTGAATGGTGATGTTCAGTTCGATGCGGATTTTGACGAATCCACTATTCAAACCCAATTCCCTGCAACCGGCTTTGTTCAGCTGTCTGCTGTTGCCGGTGGACTCCTGAAAAACAAAGGCTGTGCCGATTCAGATTTTATTTCTGACATCGTAGCAAAAGAACCAACCAATCTGGGGAAAGGTTTGTGGCTTGTCAGCAGTAATAAAGCGGTAAAACGTACTGGTGTATCTTTTGTATCAGCCACAGACAGTTTTGAAGTAAACGGTCAGCCAGTGAAAGCATTGCTTGCTGTTGCCGCCTGCAATGGCGCACACCAGAGCATTCTTGAAAAATTGTCTGAAATCGTATTCAAACAAGAACAAGACGCTTTAGCAAACGCAGATGCTAAACAGGTTCTGGTTAAATTTGGTCTGGCAGAAGCTGCGGCTGATGAAGCGGGAGCCAATACAGTTATTTACACGATTAAAAACCCACATGGCCTGCATGCTCGTCCGGGCGCAATGCTGGTAGCTGAAGCGAAAAAATTCGAATGCAGCATCAAAGTTGCAAATCTGGATGGTGACGGAAAAGCCGTCAATGCAAAAAGCTTAATGAAAGTTATCGCTTTGGGTGTGAAATGTGGCCACAAACTGCAATTTACCGCTGATGGTGCTGATGCAACTCAGGCTCTGGAAGCTCTTGGAGCAGCGATCGATTCTGGTTTAGGTGAGTAATATCATGACTAAAAAAGTTGTCACTATCACTTTAAACCCGGCATTGGATCTTACTGGTCACATTAATACTTTAAATGTGGGTTCAGTAAGTCTGGTCAATGAATCTGACCTGCATGCCGCCGGTAAAGGTGTAAACGTAGCTAAAGTGCTGAGCGACCTTGGCGCTGAAGTGACTGTCACAGGCTTTTTGGGCAAAGATAACCAAGAACTGTTTTGTCAGTTGTTTGACGAAATGGGAGCTAAAGACGAATTTATCCGTGTAAACGGTGCAACCCGTATCAACGTGAAGCTGGTTGAAGAAAACGGTGAAGTCAGCGACATCAACTTCCCGGGCATCAATATTGCTCAGGCAGAAATTGAGCAATTTGAAGCAACGCTTGAACGTTTAGCCCAGAACCACGATTACTTTGTTATGGCTGGTAGCCTTCCTAAAGGAGTATCACCACAACTTTGTGCGGACTGGATCGAAAAACTTCATGATATGGGTAAAAAGGTATTGTTCGATAGTAGCCGGGACGCGCTTGAAGCAGGTTTAGATGCAAAACCATGGCTGATCAAACCTAACGATGAAGAGTTATCTATCTTTGTCGGTAAAGAGTTAAGCACTATCGAGGAATGTAAAGCTGCAGCAACAACGTTAGCATCAAAAGAAATTGACAATATTGTCGTTTCTATGGGTGCAAACGGAGTGATGTGGCTGAACAATGAAGAGTGGCTACAGGCTCAACCACCACGTATGCAAGTTGTAAGTACAGTTGGTGCCGGTGACACTCTGGTGGCAGGTCTTTGCTGGGGACACATGCAAGAAATGCCGAAAGAAGAACTACTTACTTTTGCAACCGCATTATCAGCGTTAGCTGTAACGCAAGTAGGTGTAGGTATGTCTGACGCTAAAGAATTAGCAACCCTACAACAACAAGTCCAATTACTTAGCTCTGAAGCTAGTAACTAGAACAAAAGGTCATAACTATGAAAATTGCCATTATTACAGCATGCCCTAGCGGCGTCGCGAATAGCATTTTAGCAGCAGGCTTACTTGAGCAAGCATCCAAGTCTCTGGGCTGGCCTGCTGATGTTGAATGCCAGTCATCTGTCGTTGATCAAAAAACACTGACTGACGCACAAATTGCTGAAGCAGAACTGGTTGTTATTGCAGCAAGTACACCAGTGGACACCACTCGCTTTGTCGGCAAAAAAGTATACAAAGCGGACATTTCAGAATGTACGACTGACCCGGTTGCTTTCTTAAAAACCGCATCTGAAAAAGCACAGGAACTGACCAGTGGTGAAACCGTTGCCGCTGCACCGGCAAGTGCCGCTAAGAAAATTGTGGCTATCACCGCGTGTCCTACCGGTGTTGCTCACACCTTTATGGCTGCTGAAGCTCTGGAAGAAAAAGGGGCCAAGCTGGGTTACGACGTTAAGGTGGAAAGACGCGGTTCAGTTGGCGCAAAAAACCAGCTTACTGCAGAAGAGATTGAAGCGGCTGACCTGGTTATCATTGCTGCGGACATCGAAGTTCCTCTTGACCGTTTCAACGGTAAAAAAATGTATAAAACCAGTACAGGCCTTGCTCTGAAGAAAACAGAACAAGAGTTTGAAAAAGCGTTAGCTCAGGCAACGGTTTATTCTGGTGGCAGTAATAAATCAAGTGAATCAACGGAAGAGAAAAAAGGCGTATACAAACACCTTATGACCGGCGTATCACACATGTTACCTGTTGTAGTTGCCGGTGGTCTTATCATTGCCCTTTCTTTTGTATTCGGTATCAAAGCATTTGAACAGGAAGGTACTCTGGCTGCCGCATTGATGAAAATCGGTGGTGGTTCTGCCTTTGCTCTGATGATTCCGGTTCTTGCCGGTTACATCGCGTTTTCAATTGCTGACCGTCCGGGGCTTGCACCTGGTCTTATCGGTGGTTCTCTGGCTGCTTCTATCGGATCTGGTTTCCTTGGTGGTATCGCTGCCGGTTTCATTGCTGGTTACTCAGCAAAACTGATTGCTGAAAAAGTTCAGTTACCACAATCAATGGAAGCACTGAAACCAATTCTGATCATTCCGTTCCTGGCAAGTTTATTTACCGGTTTGGTTATGATTTATGTTGTCGGTGGCCCGGTTGCCAGCATCATGACAGCCATGACAAACTTCCTGCAGAGCATGGGCTCAGCAAACGCTGTCATTCTGGGTATTATCCTTGGCGCAATGATGTGTTTCGACCTTGGTGGTCCGGTCAATAAAGCGGCTTACACCTTTGGTGTCGGTTTGTTAGCATCTCAACAATATCTGCCAATGGCTGCCATTATGGCTGCAGGTATGGTTCCCGCTCTTGGTATGGGTTTGGCTACTTTCATCGGTGGTAAAAAGTTCGAAGCCAGTGAACATGAAGCAGGTAAAGCATCATTTGTTCTTGGTCTATGCTTTATCTCTGAAGGTGCAATTCCATTTGCAGCAAAAGATCCAATCCGTGTAATTCCATCTTGTATGGTTGGCGGTGCCGTAACAGGTGCACTTTCAATGCTGTTCGGTGTTCACCTGATGGCTCCACACGGTGGTCTGTTTGTTCTGGCTATCCCTGGTGCAATTAACATCCCAGGCTCAACCGGTATCACAGCTGTACTGATGTACCTTGCTGCTATCGCGATTGGTACTATTATCACCGGTTTTGGCTACACCATGATTAAACAGGGTGAAAAAGCATAATACTCATTAAATCCCGATATTGGAGTTAATTTTTTGTAACTCTCCCCATTAAGTCTATGTAACATTTGCCAGCGAATATTTTTCGCTGGCTTTTTTATTCCCGGCAGAAAACTTCGTAAAAAATAGCAAATAAAACAAAAAACGCGCTGACAACAGCGCGCTAACCAGAAATAAGTCTCTCATCTATCAGCTATTTCTTCTTCTTTGTTTTTCCCTGAACGGCCTTAAATCTGGGATTGCTTTTGCATATCACATAAATACGCCCCCGGCGTTTGACAATCTGACAGTCAGTATGACGCTTTTTGGCTGATTTTAATGAACTCAGTACCTGCATTATTTTTCTCCCTGTGCTTTTGACGCAAGATGGCCAAAACGACGGTTAAAGTTAGCTATTCTGCCCTCTTTACCTACAGCTCTTTGTTTACCGGTATAAAAAGAATGAGACTCTGAGGACACTTCAATCGCATAATAAGGGTACGTTTGTCCATCGTTCCACTCTATAATTTTATCCGTTTGCACGGAGGAACCAATCAGAAAATAATGATCAATACTGGTATCGTGAAAAACAACGGTCCTGTATACAGGATGAATATCAGGTTTCATAATCCCACCTCAAGAAATGTTATAACATAACAATAATATAATTGAGAATTATTATCAATAACCTTTTATTACCTTTATAAAAAATGATTGAAAATAACTGACCGCTATTTCGATAATATGAGACAAATCAATAAACATTCATTTCTGCACTTCTCTAACCTGTTCCTGAACTATATTCTGGTCACATAGTATGATGCTTAACAATGATGCCAATGTGATGAAAACCTTCTTATTCATATGCCTGATACTCTGGTTTCCTACCCTCTTTTTCACAGAGCCGGAAAATAGCCAGTTTTTCTACTGGAGACATCATTTGACTATACTGACCGGGTTTATCGGTTTTGCATGCATGACTGTCTCTGTCATTCTGGCACTAAGACTGAAATGGGTAGAAGACCGGATGAACGGGCTGGATAATATGTATGCCCTCCACAAAAGAATGGGAATCACTGCATTGATTTCGCTAGTGCTTCACTGGCTGATCATAAAATCGGCTAAATGGCTGATTGCACTTGATATCATTGCCCGTCGTCGTCGTGGATCTCATTTCGGATCAGGTCATGGTTTTGATGGTATTAACTGGACTCATCTTGCAAAAGAAGTCGGTGAATATACTTTCTATATCTTCGTTATTTTTGTCGCAATCAGCCTTATTCAGATAATCAGTTACCGGAAATTCAGGTTTATACACAAAATTGCAGGAGCTCTTTTTATTGCCGGTGCTTTTCATAGCCTTATCCTGATGGATTTGAAATGGTCATCTTTAAGCATTGATATCTTTATTATCTTAATGTGTCTGATCGGTACCATCGGAGCTCTAATTTCTCTCACGGGAAAAATCGGAAAAGCGAACCAGTCAGAAGGAGAAATAACGTCGTATAAAGTGTATGGCAAACCGAATGTATCAAAGCGGGTTGTTCATTTATTTGTTCGCCTCAGACAGCCGGTTCATTATAAAGAAGGACAGTTTGCCTACCTCAATTTTCACGATGGTGAAGCGCCTCATCCATTCACCATTCTGGATTATAATACCAAAACACAATCGATTGAATTTGCAATCAAAGAGCTGGGGGATTACACCTCTGATCTCATTGATACAATCAGCACCCTGAAAACGGTAACCATAGAAGGTGGTTATGGCCGTTTCCACATTCCAAAAGAAAACAAACAGATATGGGTAGGTTCGGGTATTGGCGTCGTTCCTTTCATTTCCTGGCTACAGTGGCAGAATAAACACACTGACTCAATAAAACAACACCAGTCTATTGATTTTTATTATTGCCGTCATAGTCAGAAAGAGGCGTATTTCGAGAACGTGTTACAGAAATTAGTCCGGCCTTTTCCCAATATTTCACTCCATATTTTTACCAGGGAAGAGCAGGGACGCAGACTTACGACAGAAGATATTATCCCGGAAACGTCGCTTACCGAGTCTGTTTCTGTCAGCTTTTGTGGCCCGGTCGAATTTTCACGGCAACTTTCAGAACGGTTATTTGAACTGGGACTGCCTGAACATAGATTTCACTGCGAAAAATTTGTCATGCGGTAACTATTTGATGGGATGAACTATTTTGCACACACCTTATTTCTTCCATGTGTTTTAGCTTCATAAAGTTTTTTATCGGCAGCCAGAACTAAATCAGTATAAACACTATTAAATGCCGGAACCATTCCGGCCAGCCCGATGCTGACAGTCACATGCCGTACCACACCATAATCATCCACGGTCGTATCCAGTTTTAGGACTGTCTTGCGAATTTTCTGACACAACATCCGGGCCTCCTTACTGGTGATACCCGTCCAGACAATAACAAACTCATCGCCTCCGTACCGGGCACAAATATCATCTGCCCGGTTTGCAAACCGCTTCAGTATATCAGCCACAGATTGCAAACACTTATCCCCCACACTATGACCATACATATCATTAATAAGCTTAAACTGATCAATATCGATAATAGCCAAATGCAAGAGGGACTGATGCCTCAGGCTTCGGTTCCATTCGGTTTTGAGAAATTCATCCAAAGTACGACGGTTGGGAATAGCCGTTAACGCATCCGTTCTGGCCAATTCATACGCGGCATTTTCCGCTTTTTTTCTTTCTGTAATATTCTGATGTGAAATAACAAAATAGCGGTTATCATCGAGCTGAAAGGACAATACACGCATCACAAACCAGCGCTGTGCATCAGAGCTATGGCAAGGGTATTCAAGTTCAAATTTATTTTGAGTACCATTAATAACATTCTGAATACCCGTTAATACATCCATTCCAAACTGGTCACCACTTTCGGCAACGCGGGTACATTCATCAAGATAATTCACACAATCCCAGGAGCTGGAAGAAATAACACAATCATTCTTATAGCCAAATTCCTGCCATGCCCGGTTTACAAATTTTATGTCACCAGACTCATCGATCACAGCAATATGGTCAGTAACAGAGTCAAGAACCTGCGCTAAAAATTCCACTGAGTTTTTCATCTTATCATCTCGATAATGTCCTTTTGACTTTACAGCCCAATTCTGTTCTTTTTACTTCTCGACAATAATTTATATTTTTCAGCAGGTTAAAATCATGTTGTTGTTAATCAAACAGTTATAATAATTACGTTTTCTTCCTCCTGCGAATAACCTTATTATAGATAGTGCTTTTTGTTTCATATCTAATTACATGGAATATTTACAAACATTTCGCTAAAAATTGAAATTAGATCACATAAATTGACGGCATAACTTAATAGCGCTGTTTTCATTTGCCCTGTATATAAGATCGACTGACATCAACTAGTGCATAATTTCTTATATAGCTCCTTCCAATTAAAATTGGAAAAGAAAGATGACTTCGGTCTGCCAGCGTGAATTCTGTTTCAGCTACCCTGTCTCCGATGCGAATCCGGGCTTCAATAACCGGACGGCGGGAACCGCGTTCATTACTTACCTGTTTAATTCTGACCCAACGTTTTACCGGTAAACTCAATTCTTCGCTGAGCCTGTCTTTATCACGAACTCTGAATCGTACCCATTTCTTCCCATTATGGATAAATATTTTCTGTTCAGCCGCATTCAGAGATGATGTAGCCGCCCCGGTATCCACCCGGGCCCGGTAAGATTGCTCTAAATCCAGAAAAGATACCCATTCTTTCTGTCCCAGAATCAACCGCCCCTGAACTTCTTTAATCTCTTCGATATCCGGTAAGCTGTTTCTGGTTTTAAAAGAGTCACTTTTCATGACGTTTTCTGCCTGAGCAGGATGTATCCATTGACTTGCCTCTGAATACACCAAAATCCCCGTAACCAATAGCAGTAGTAAGACTTTATAATATTTTTTGCACATGTAATCCCCGAACTTTTTTCGAACACCCTGACTTTTCAATCCCGTTAATATTACAAATAATCCTGTAAATTTATATTAGGAAGATGTTATTTATTAATCAATTCATAGTATTACAAACACAAAAAAGCCGTCTGATAGACGGCTTAACCACTAGGGTCAACAGACCCTAATATTATGTCATTTCAAATGATGAACAACCTGATTTGAACTTCCCCGCCACAACAATGACGGGTCAGCAAGTTCCTGCTCAAATTTTCCATCAACCAGAACATCAATCCATGGAAGTATCTGCTGTTGGTATTCGGACAATTCATCCAGTTTATAACCGGTCCAAAGCCAGATATCTTTACCCTGACACTCAGCATGCACCCTTTTCACCAGTTTCAGAATACCTTCAATATTGGCAGGATGAAGAGGATCACCACCGGATAAAGACAAACCACGTCTCTTGATCCGTGTATCATTCAAATCATTGATTATCTGATCTTCCATTTCACTGTTAAAAGCAAAGCCAGAATCAACAGGCCAGGTAGTCTGATTATAACATCCCCGGCACTGGTGCTCACAGCCGGAAACAAACAACGCACACCTTGTTCCCGGGCCATTGACGACATCAACAGGGTAATACTTATGATAGTTCATCGCGATACCAATACTATGAGTTAAAGATGTTTAACACGACGTTTTACTTCTTCCTGTTTACCGGTATTAAACGGTCTTGCATCCGGGCTTCCCAGATACCCACATACACGACGAATCACCGACACTTTCTCTGTATCGTGGTTACCGCATTTAGGACAAACAAACCCTTTACTGGTACAGGAAAACTCTCCGGTATAACCACATTCATAGCATTCATCAATTGGTGTATTCGTACCGTAATACGGAACCCGGTCATAACTGTAATTCCAGACATCTTCTAACGCTTCGACATTACGCTGCATGTTAGGGAATTCACCGTAACAGATAAAGCCACCATTCGATAAAGGAGGATATGGCATTTCGAAATCAATTTTATCGTAAGGATTAACTGCTTTTTCAACATCCAGGTGAAAGCTGTTAGTGTAATATCCTTTATCCGTTACACCATCAATAACACCAAATTCTTTTGTATCAATACTGCAAAAACGGTTACACAAGTTTTCGCTCGGAGTACCATACAAGCTGAATGCATAACCCGTTTCTTTTGCCCAGCGAACGGTTGCATCTTTCAGGCGACGAATGATTTCAACGCCTTCTTCACGCAATGTAGTATTGTCGTAAATATGACCACTGTTACGGTAAAGTGCATTAACGGTCTCATGAACACCGATATAACCAAGCGAAATAGAAGCACGACCATTTTTAAAGATATGTGAAACCGATTCATCCGCTTTTAATCTGACTCCACAAGCCCCTTCCATATACAAAATAGGTGCGACACGTGCTTTCACTTTTTCCAGACGACTAATTCTGGTTTCAAGTGCTCTTCTCGCCAATTCCAGACGATTGTCCAGAATTTCATAAAACTTATCACGATCCCCCTGAGCCTGTAACGCAATTCTTGGCAGATTCAGACTAACCACACCTAAGTTGTTACGCCCATCATGAACCAGTTCTCCGTGCTCTTCATAGACCCCAAGAAAACTACGACAACCCATAGGAGTTTTAAACGAACCGGTCACTTCAACCACTTTGTCGTAATTAAGAATATCCGGATACATACGTTTGGTCGCACAATCGAGAGCTAACTGTTTTACATCATAGTTCGGGTCGTCCGGATTACGGTTTAAACCATCTTTAATAGCAAACACCAGTTTAGGGAAAACAGCCGTCTTATGATTTTTACCCAGACCGGCAATTCGGTTTTTCAAAATGGATTTCTGAATCAGCTTCGATTCCCAACTTGTTCCCAGGCCGAAACCAAAAGTAACAAATGGTGTCTGTCCATTTGCTGTATGAAGCGTATTCACTTCATACTCCAAAGACTGGAATGCGTCATAACATTCTTTTTCTGTTCTGGCTAAAGCAAATGCTTCAGGATCTTTGACTTCCCACTCTTCACCAACAGCCAAATGCTTCTTATAACTGGCTTTGACATAAGGTTCCAGAATCTGGTCGATGCCATTAATGGTCGTACCGCCGTAAATATGACTTGCTACCTGAGCAATAATTTGAGCCGTAACCGCTGTTGCAGTTGAAATGGATTTAGGCGTGTCAATTTCAGCATTACCCATTTTAAATCCGCCAGTCAACATACCACGCAGGTCAATCAACATGCAGTTAAACATAGGGAAAAATGGTGCATAATCTAAGTCATGGTAATGAATGTCACCTCGTTCGTGAGCCTGAACGATGTCCCGGGGTAAAATACGTGTTTTTGCATAGTGTTTTGCAACAATACCAGCCAACAGATCCCGTTGAGTAGGAATGACTTTGCCGTCTTTGTTTGCATTTTCGTTCAGAAGATCCGCGTTGCTTTCATTGATCAACCCTTCGATCTCTTGTGTTAATGCACTTTGTTTTTCTCTGGCAATGTCTCTGTCATGACGATATTCAATGTAAGAACGCGCCAACTGCTTGTATGGGCCCTGCATTAATTCGTTTTCAACTAACGTTTGAATTTCGGCAATATTAACCTGCTCTTTATCTTCCAACTTTAACTCAACAGCAAGAGCAACATTCAGCGCATAAATGGCTGTATCTTTATCTGGTTGTTTAGCAGCGGCCTCTACAGCCGACTGTATCCTGTCCCTGTTAAACGCTGCCTTTGAGCCGTCACGTTTGATAACGATAGGTTTCACCTTTTTTCTCCTTAGTCCGCTAGTGCAAATCCAAACAACACACTATATGGGCATATTTTTAGTTATTGGTTACTATATGTTGGGTTGTAATTTAAATATATGCCACTAGGAAAGTATTGATTTAGATCAATAAACAGAATTAGAAGGTGAAGAACAACACAAACTTTATTACAAGATCCCATTTACGAAAAATAAATCACGAAATCTAAAATTTTTGTCAAGTATTCGCATTGTGCTGATTTAGTGATAGTATCAATGCAGCTAAAATTTCCCGAAAAATTTCATGCCAAAGAAACGTTTTTTTTCATTCATTATTTCCTTTTTTTATGCTATTTCTTTTTCTGCCAATGCACTATCGATAGCATCCTGGAATTTACAATGGCTGACATCTCAACCCATCCATCACTCTAAACTTAAGATCAATAAAAGATCTTCCTCGGATTTTGAACAACTCGCAACTCTGTTCAGACAGAACGACGTTGATATTCTGGCGTTTCAGGAAGTGAACGATAGTCCGGCAATCAAAAAAGTCGTTGGAAATGAATACAAACTATATTTATCGGATCGCTCAAAACCGGAATGGAGCCGGCTTCAGTTTAAAGACATCAACCAATATACCGGATTTGCGGTCCGTAAGAGCCTGTTTATTACTGACCCACCAGATATCCAGTTAATTCACAAAAGTCAACTCCGCTTTGCTTCCTACATCGTATTGAGACGAACTCAAAAACCGGATTTACATTTGCTGTCTGTCCATCTGAAAAGCGGTTGTTTCGGAAAATGGAATCCACATAAGAAGGCCTGCATTACTTTGAAAAAACAAGGAGTCGAATTAAATAAATGGATGAAACAAAGAATCATTAACCATAATGATTTTGCGATTCTGGGCGATTTCAATCATAACCTTTCTTACCCCAAAGACTGGTTATGGCGCGGTATAACTCACAATCTAAACCACCAACCTATTCTATCCACCAAAAGAACTTCGGCCGACTGCAGGCAACTAAACAAAAGAGGGAAAACGTTCCGTTATCGTCACATCATTGACCATATGATCACATCGGACAGCGTCACCATTTCTGAAACACATCAAGTTCCATATCCGGCAAAAGCACTAAAACATTACCAATTAAGCGATCATTGCTTGCTACTTGGACGGCTCAAATAACAGTCATACGTATCCGTTTATGAATAAAAAACCGTCAGCCAAATTGTTTTTTCCTGATCAGACGTTGCTTTCACTTTATGCTTTTCATGAGCAATAATCGTATAATAGTCCCCGGGATTCAGTACTATTTCGCTGCCATCTTCAAACTCAAGGATGCCATATCCGACTAGGACCAATACCCATTCATTCTCTTCCTGATCATACCATCCTTCCTCTGGAGAAGAATGACCATCGGAAATAATCCGCTCAATTCTTATATTCTTTGCAACAACAAGATCTTCAAATATTTCTTCCGGAACAGCACCGGGAAGATCAGCAAACAAATTATTCGTTTTATTCATCACGTTGTCCTGTCTGATAGGCTTAGCACACCCATTTTATCAAGCCGGTACCGCTGAAAATCTTCGGCCAGAAATAGCTGCCCGGAATAAACGCTTTCCGCTTCGCGTTTTAAATCATGAATGGATGGCGAACCGGATACCAAAGGCGAAAACCTGGGACTGAAATGTGTCAGTAACAAATTTGGAATACGGTTGTCCTGACTGAACTGAGCAACCTGACGTGCGAAACTGTGTCCGAACTCTCTGGCTTTCTCAGCCATCGTTTCCGTAAACGTTGCTTCATGCACCAGTACATCACAATTGATACACTCTTCTTTGAGTAAAGATGGCGTGTCATTATCGCCACAAATAATGATTTTTCTCGGTTTGTGAGTATGCTTTAAAAAATCACGACTGAGGATAGGTTTACCATTAAAACACACATCGGCTCCTGCCTGTAACTCTCCCCACAGAGGTCCTCTTGGGATACCTTTTTCTGCTAGTTTATCCGTATCTAAGCTTGCCACGGTGTCATTTTCAGTAAAACCATATGAGAAAGACGGAATCACATGAGACAGAGCGGTAGCTGACACAGTGAACTGACCGAAGTCAGGGAGTATATCAGTCTCAGAACAGAGATAACGGAGCTCATAAGGCAAATTCAATACCGTATGTTTCTGAGTCGCCTCTAACCATTCTTGAATACCCCTTGGAGCGACAATTGTTAGTGGCGTTTTCCTTCCGTTCATTCCCGCACTTGCCAACACTCCAGGCAAACCGTAGCAATGATCGCCATGTACGTGTGTAATAAAAATGGCTTCCAATGAGTTTAAAGACAGCCTGGAACGAAGTAGCTGGTGTTGAGTCCCTTCTCCGCAATCAATCAGATACCAACGTTTTCCTTTGCTCTCACTTAAACCAATGGCGGAAACATTCCTGTTTTTGGTCGGGACCCCTGCTGACGTACCAAGGAAATGCAATTCCATTCGTTATATCCTATTAAAGTCATCGATTCTGAATAGATTATTATCGGAAATTTTGTCCGTTTACGAAACCGTATTATGACCCGCTAGATTTAAAATGTGCTGCTTTTAGTCCAGTGTTTGTATCACCTAATAAACGGAGCACCTTTGGTGCTCCGTCAGATCTGCTTTTCGATCACTAAGAAACAATCCGTTTTCTCATATAGGAATAATACAAAATCGGAATAATCACTAACGTCAAAATCGTCGAAACAAAAATCCCGAAAATCAAACTAATTGCCAGACCGTTAAAAATCGGGTCATCCAGAATAAACAGAGCACCAATCATAGCAGCCAACGCAGTCAGAATAATCGGTTTCGCTCTGACAGCCGCCGAATGAATGACGGCCTCTGATAATGCAACGCCTTCCTGTAATTGATAATTGATAAAGTCCACCAGCAAAATCGAATTACGGACAATAATTCCCGCCAGCGCAATCATCCCGATCATCGAGGTAGCCGTAAACTGAGCGTGTAACATTGCGTGACCCGGTAACACACCAAGAATGGTTAACGGTATCGGAGACATAATGATCAATGGCACAAAATACGATTTAAAATGTGCAACAACCAGCAAATAAATCAAAATCATACCAACCGCATAGGCAATCCCCATATCCCGGAACGTTTCATAAGTAATTTTCCACTCACCATCCCAAAGAACCGAAATATTGTTCAACCCCGACGGTTGATGCACATAGTTCTGCTCAACCGGAAACGGCAGTTTGCCGATGTTTTTCCCTATTTCAAACATCCCGTATAAAGGACTGTCTAAATGGCCCGACATATCACCAACCACCATGATCATTGGAACCAGATTTTTATGAACGATGTAGTCCGGTGTCGGCTCTTTTACCACACGGGCAAATTCAGACAGTGAATATAAATGTCCATTCTGACCGGCCACTTTTAACAGCAAGAGTGAATCCATACTGGTTTTCACCACCTCAGTTGCCTGAATCTGAATCGGTACCGGATATTTACTGTGATCACTGTGCAGATACGTAACAGGCGAACCACCCAAAGCAACAGCCAGTGTATTCACCGCATCCTGGTAACTGACGCCCAGATGAGACGCTTTTGTTCTATCAATTTTAACCCGCCATTTTTCAGTCGGCGTCGGCAGATAAATATCGACATCAACAATATCCTTACTGTGCTCAAAAACGGACTTTATCGCTGTTGCAGCCTGTTTTCGCATTTCATGATCCGGGCCATAAACTTCTGCAACAATGGGCGACCAGACAGGAGGACCGGGCGGGACCTCAACAACTTTCACTTTACCGCCAAACCGTTTCGCAACTTCAACCAGTTTGGGACGGACCTCTGTGGCAATTTCATGGCTGCTTTTATCCCGGTGAGATTTATCAAACAGATTGACCTGAATATCCCCCTGATTCGCAGCGCTACGTAAGAAGTAATGTCGCACCAGGCCATTAAAGTTAATCGGAGCGGCGGTTCCGGCATACATCTGATAATCCCGGACAGTCTCTTCTTTATCAAGAACCTGCCCCATTTCGAATAAAACCCGCTGCGTTTTTTCCAGAGAAGCGCCATCCGGCATATCGAGAACGACCTGAAATTCTGATTTATTATCAAATGGCAGCATTTTCATTACAACAAGTTGTGTCAGCGGAAGAGTAAACGTTGACAGCATCAGAGCAATCACACCAAGCCCCAGTAGCCACCGGTTTCGTCTTTGCCGGGGAGATGAAACAAAAGGCCCCATTAATCGTCTAAAGAACGAAATGGATTTACTTTCATCAGATGCATGACCGGAAGTCGCCTTAAGTAACTTTCCGGATAACCATGGCGAGAAAACAAACGCTACCGCGAGCGATATCAACATTCCCATCGATGCATTAATCGGAATGGGACTCATATAGGGCCCCATCAGCCCCGTTACAAATGCCATAGGAAGCAAGGCTGCAATCACGGTCAGCGTTGCCAGAATCGTCGGTCCACCAACTTCATCTACTGCTGAAGGAATTAATTCCTTCAGCCTGACGCCCCGTTTCATCTGCATATGCCGGTGAATATTTTCAACCACCACAATGGCATCATCGACCAAAATACCTATGGAAAAAATCAAAGCGAATAAAGAAACCCGGTTAAGCGTAAACCCCCAAGCCCATGACGCAAACAGAGTAGCCATCAGGGTAACCACAATGGCCATACCAACGACGATTGCTTCCCGCCACCCCATTGTCAGCAGCACTAAAATAACAACAGCACCAGTAGCAAACACCAGCTTACCAATCAGCGTATTACTTTTACTCAGCGCGGTTTTCCCGTAATCACGGGTGATATCTATTTTTACACCGTCAGGAATTAATGTATTCCGCAAAGCCTGAAGCCGTTTTTCCACGGCAGCAGCCACCACCACCGCGTTCTCACCAGTTTTTTTTGCAACCGCAATAGTCACTGCCGGATCGACTTTCGTTTTATCACTGGTCCACACGTTGGCGGTCGGGACACCGGCCCTCAGATTAACCGAGGCAACATCATTCAGATAGACAGGAGAACCATTCATAACGGTTAGTAACAGATGCCGGACATCTCCGACAGAACTCAGATATTGTCCGGCCTGAACCGGAATCTGAATATTATGCTGAGTCACAGAAAGCTGCTGAGAACTTGAATTAGCGGATTTCAGGACATTCATCACCTGCGACAAAGTAAGACCAAAACTGTTCAGTTTGGTTGGATCTATCCGGACATCCACTATCTCATTATGTCCGCCAACCGTGTAAATATCCCGGGTTCCGGGGACACGTTTCAGCTCGGTTTCGAGTCCGTGTGCCACTTTTGTCAGACCGACTGATCCCAGTTTTCCGCCGGGATCACTCAATGTAATACCAACAATAGGTACATCTTCGATACCTTTGGGTTTAATAACTGGCTCACCAACGCCCACGCCAGAAGGCAACCAATTTTTATTGGAGTAAAGTTTATTATAAATTTTCACTACCGCATCATTTCTTGCCACACCAACCTTAAATACCGCAATGATCACAGCACCATCGGCTCGTGAAAAAGAATAAATCGTATCAATTCCCTGAATCTCAGAAATCACCTGTTCTGCAGAATTCGTCACCAGACTTTCTACCTCTGATGGTGTTGCACCGGGAAAAGGAATGAAGACATCAGCAAATGTTACATCTATCTGAGGCTCCTCTTCCTTTGGTGTTACCCATATAGCAAAAAGGCCCATCAACAGCCCGACAAGAGCCAGTAAAGGCGTAATGGCAGAGCCCTGAAACACACTGGCAATACGTCCTGATATTCCTGTTTTCTTATCCATAACAGCCTCCTCTAAAGTCGGTATGCATCCTGAAGGATTTCATCACCGGGCTCCAGGCCGGAAAGAACTTCAACATCATCACCAAATTCCTGCCCGGTTCGGACCGGATTCAACATCCGTTTCTGATCTGACAGGCGGTAAACCGAACTCAGTTCACCACGGACTACGACAGATGATTTAGGAATTAACATCAATTCATTTTGACCTATTTGTACGTTCAGTTTTAACCAAATCCCCGGAACCAGCTGTTCTGAGTTTGTCGCAGAATCCGGGATCGTTAAACGAATTTTAAAAGCATGAGTCCGTACATCGGCATAAGGAAAAATTTGATAATCAAGAGGAGATACCTTTTTACCTGACGGAAGAACAACGGAAAACTGGTCAGCAGAATGAATCCGATTCCGGTACTGTTGAGGAATATCCAGTGCAATTCGGAGAGGGTGAGTCCCGTAACCACTTAATAAAGGTGTTCCGACCGACACCGTTTCACCAAGCTCAACATGCCTTTTGGTCACAATACCATCGTAAGGAGCCCGGATATTGGTATACCCTAACGATTCTTTGGCACGTTTTACTGCCGCTTCAGCCGACTTTACGGCAGCCCCGGCACTTTTGGCACTGGCAATAGCAGAGTCCATCTGTTGACGTGAAATGGCTCCTTTAGGAAATAATTGCCTGAACCTCTTTAACTGACTCTGGGCATCATCGTTGCGGGCAATGGCCGAAGTCAAACCAGCACGGGCAGAGTCAAGAACAGCGGTCTGCTCTGTCCGGCTGATTTCCAGAAGAACCGCTCCTTTTTTAACTTTATCGTTAACATCAACATTTATGCCAATAACACGACCGGACGTCTGCGCAGCTACCGTTCCCTGATTGACTGCTTCAACCGTACCATCCAGTGGCAAATAAACAGGAACTATTTGTTTTTCAACTTTATATAACGAATCATTTTCAGCAAATGAAAAAAGCGGAGTAAGTAAAACACAGACATACCCCAGTACCCGATATTTCTTCTTTAGTAACCCCATGTTCAACTCCTCAGCTTCCGGCGGTGTTGATTATTTAACTCATTTAAACCTAGTCTATTTTTCCATAAGAGATAACTTAAGCTGCTCTTTCCTGTTGTTAACTTTTTGCACAAAATACTGAGTACCGGCTAATCCCAACAGCATTGATGCAAAAAATACCCAGGTATTCACTTCCATAAAACTCATTCTGGCCAAAGCCGGGCCGGGACAGATACCGGAAAGCCCCCAACCGACACCAAATACAACTGACCCGGCGACTAAACGGCAATTAATCTTTTTTAACGTACTAAATGAAAATGTACCGGCCAGTAAAGGACGATTTCTCCGGTTTATTATCAGCCAGAATACCGGCGTAAATACGATTAAAGCTCCCAACATGACAAACATTAAGCTGATGTCCCAATGTCCGGTCACGTCCAGAAAACCAATGACTTTCGCGGGGTTCACCATTTGGGATATCACCATACCAGCACCAAATAGCAGTCCGCACAATAATGAAACACCATGAAAAAGAAATTTTTTCATCATCCGTCCTTATAACAAATGGAGATTAATATAAGCAGTAAACCCGGCGACAAGCATAAAAATCCCGGTAGCGACAACAGAGCGAATGGAACGCCGTCCCATTCCGCAGATACCATGACCACTGGTACATCCGTTTGCCAGACGGGTTCCGATTCCCACACACAGACCGGCAATAACCAGTTGTGGCAAAGAGAGTTTTATCGCACCCAAACTGAGTTTCGGGAAATAAACGCAAGCCATATAGCCTCCGCATACAACACCGACACTGAAAAGAAGACTCCAGCTGAAACCAGGATGCTTAGGTCTCATCGAGGAAGCTAAAATGCCGCTAATCCCGGCCACCTTTCCATTAAAAAGCATTAGAATACTTGCAGACACACCAAGTAATGCGCCTCCACCTAATGCCAGCCAAATATCATTCACTCTATTTCTCCGATTCATCTCTCATTATTACTGACAAAATAATGCCTGCAGGCTTGCTATCACTTCCGATGTTTTATCACCGGCAAGAGAATAGAAAACCTGCTGAGCTTCTTTTCTGACGACCACTAAATTATGTTTTCGTAAAACCGATAAATGTTGAGAAAACGCGGAAGGACTCAGGTCTGAGCATTCCTGTAATAGCCCGGCACTCATTTCACCCTGAGTCAACTGACAAAGCACCATCAAACGTTCAGGATGAGACAGTATCTTAAGTAACTCTGATACTTCTTTCGCACTCCCTTTCATTTTCTGTACATCAACAGCCGGTTTCGCCATACAATGCCCCCTCAGCATTCATTCACTTCATCATATTCAATAGTATAATTTAGTCAAACCTAATTTAGCAAAAATAAAATTAGATTTATCTAAAATAAGTGTTACTATAATATTGAGATTATAAAGGAGGCCTCAATTATGAATATTGAAAATGCTTTACGGGTGGTGGTTGGATGTATGGTACTGCTGTCTGTCGCACTAACCTGGTATGTTCACCCATATTTTATCTGGTTTACAGTGTTTATCGGACTCAATCTAATTCAGAGTGCATTCACCGGATTTTGCCCTGCACTTTCAATTCTGAAAAAAATGGGATTTAAATAGTTCGCCGTATGAGTAAACAAGATATCCGGAGATGCCGGGCCTTTCAGTCATCTGAAATAACGACATCTCCCGTTTTCGGGTCTAATATTTTGAATGAAATTAACGGTGAGTCTTAGAACGAATATTCTCGTTACCATCCCAGAATGAAAAACAATTCCGGCCATTTTCTTTTGATTTATACAACGCGTCATCTGCCATATCGTACACCCGGTTCAGCGTTTCCTTACCCGTTGGAAAAAATGTCACTATCCCCTGAGAAACGGTAATATGATCTTCAACTGAACTGTATTCATGCCGGTAATTAATCGCCTGAATTGCCACCTGTATGCGATTGGCCGCTCTTTCGGCCTGTTTTTGATCGCAATGTCCCAGAAACACGACAAATTCTTCCCCGCCGTACCGTCCAACATACTCCCCGGCTCTAGGAAAAAGCTTATTTACCGTCTGAGCAATTGTACAAAGACACTGATCGCCTTCAGTATGCCCATAATTGTCATTGAAAAGCTTAAATAAATCGACATCAAACAAAATGACGGTCAGGGGTAAATGATGACGGCCATGAACAGACACCATTTCATGTAATTTTTCGTCCATATAGCGCCGGTTATGAACCTGTGTCAGTCCATCTTCATGAACCTGCCTCTGCAGCAACTGGTTAAGCTGTTCTAATTTTGCCGTTGTTGTCTTCAGTTCTCGTCTCATGTCGGCAATACGCTGCATTGCCAATAACTTTGACATCAGAACCAGCTTTTCAACCGGCTTAATTAAGTAGTCATCCCCCCCGGAATTAATTGCCTGAGCAATCATTTCCGGTTCGTCATGGCTACTGAGAAAAATAATCGGAACCCAGTCTTTGTACTTTGCCCTGAGGAATGTCGACACTTCGTATCCGGACATTTCCGGCATCATGACATCGAGTATAATCAACTCCGGCTCAAACAATTCATAGGACGCCAGAGCATCTCTGCCACTCGGTACACTTTGTACACTATGCCCTAGCTGTTTTAAACGAATAGCAAGCTGCATTCTGTCTAACTTAACATCATCTACTAATAATATTTTCATCCTGCAGCTCTAATTAATGCGATCGATCCATAATCATTTATGTGTACACAGGTCATATCATATCACTATATTTCTTTTACTGAATCACTGACTAGACTAAAATTACGGCTCAATATTTGAAAAAGAGTATTGTTTTTTAAAACTGAGGGAAATCATGTCTGAATCAGAACAAACTGCAGAAACAAAAATCGACTTAACTAAAATTTCACAGGAGCTTCGCCAGGTCATTAAGTTTGAAGAAATACCGGAAGCAATGCACAACATGATTGTCTCTATTCATGATGTATCAGAAGACGTCGTCAGGGAAGCCTGGGATAAATTACCCAAAAGTGCACAAAACATCCTGGATAACTTTGAGCAGTTTCATTCTCTGATATCCGTGAGTCAGGCATTTGCCGGCGTCAGCGTAATGGAAGAGTTTCCGACTCTGAATTTACCTGAAGATATGACAGAAGAAGATAAAGAAGAATACCGGGCCGAACTTTTAGATCAGGCTCTGCATAGCTGTGTAAAAGATATCGTTAAACAGATAAAGAAAGCCCGTCGGGACCCGATTCTGAAACGCGAATTCACCGAAGTATTTACAGACTGACTTTCTTTACGACCAACGGGCATCTTATTCTAAAGATGCCCGCTTCATCTGATGCCCTCCTGAGAACCGCAAATTTAATCTAAAACAAATTAACCACAGGTATTCGAACAAAAAGTAGCCATAAGGCACTATATATATTTACTCGCCTGGCATTTTATTGTGTAATCCCCACTCATTTTTAGTTCAATTAACCAGGTAGGAATAAACAAATAATGGACAACTCTTCTTCCCGCAAAGGGCCATGGGGACGACTAGCACTATGGAAAAAAATTTTAGTTGGGATGGTTGCTGGTATTGTCGTCGGCGCTCTTATGGGACCAAGTGCTGAATTGATAAAGCCAATCGGAACCCTTTTTATTAATGCAATCAAGATGTTGATTGTTCCACTTGTATTCTGTTCACTCATTGTCGGCATTACTTCAATGAAAGATACAAGAAAAATGGGTCGTATCGGTATCAAAGCCATTGTCCTGTATTTAGGTACAACAGCCGTCGCAATTGCGCTGGGACTTGCACTTTCTTCAATTATTGAACCTGGAGCAGGGCTGAACCGGGCCGTTACTGAGGCCAGCACAATCAGTAAAAGTGCACCACCTTTAGTGCAGACACTCCTGAATATTATTCCTAAAAACCCAATTGGAGCACTGGCAGAAGGCAACATTCTTCAGATTATCTTCTTTGCAATCGGCCTTGGTGTCGCTCTGGTATTAATCGGTGAAAAAGGCAAACCAGCAGTAAAAGTGTTCGAAAGTCTGGCAGAAGCCATGTACAAACTGACCGAAATTGTGATGTCTTTTGCGCCATATGGTGTCTTTGCTTTAATGGCATGGGTAGCCGGAAAATTCGGTATTGATGTCTTAATGCCTCTGATTAAAGTTATCGCTGCGGTTTATCTGGGTGCAATCATTCACGTTCTTGTATTCTACACTGGCGTTTTATCTATCTTTGGCCGACTGAATCCAATGCCATATTTACGTGGAATCACGAACCCGGCCGCCGTTGCCTACACCACATCAAGCAGCTCAGGCACATTACCTGCGACACTGAAGGCAAGCCAGGAAGAACTTGGCGTATCAAAAGGTGTTTCAAGTTTTGTATTACCTCTGGGTGCAACCATTAACATGGACGGCACTGCCCTTTATCAGGGTGTTTGTGCTCTGTTCATCGCACAAGCTTTCGGTGTTCATCTGGAAGTCGCTGATTACATTACCATCATAATGACAGCGACACTGGCATCTATCGGTACTGCAGGTGTCCCGGGAGCTGGATTGATCATGCTTTCTCTGGTTCTGACAACCGTTGGACTTCCAATGGAAGGCCTGGCTATTGTTGCCGGCATTGACCGTATTCTGGATATGGCCCGAACCACAATCAACGTGTGCGGGGACATAATGGTTTCTGTTCTGATTGCTAAGAGTGAAGGTGAACTGGATAAACAGACGTACAATTCTTAACGCCTGACATATCACACTATTTGTATTTAGATAAAAAGAAAGAGCCAACCGGCTCTTTCTTTTTTCGGTGTTGTAACCCTATCATTACTGCTGACTGATTTCATATAACCGGTGAGCCTGCTCCGTCGCATCAGCACTGACTGTCCTGAATTTCTCTGCATCCTGAGCATTCTGATCCGATATTTCCCGGATTCTTTCCGCTAACTGATCGACATTTTCTGTCACTTTAGCCTGTTCCTCCGTTGCAACAGCAATGTTAGTCGAACGTTCTTTGATATCCCGGAAGGCTTCAACAATCTGCTCATACTGAGAACGTGTCGTCACAGAGCTTTCATTGACCGTTTCAGAATATTCGCGGCACTGCTCGATAACATTAACGCCCTCTTTAGCTGCATCCTGTAATTTTTTAATCATGGTTTCAATTTCAACAGCGGATTGCTGAGTTTTAGAGGCCAGATTACGAACTTCATCCGCGACCACAGCAAATCCCCGCCCGGACTCACCGGCCCTTGCCGCCTCAATCGCCGCATTCAATGCCAGTAAATTCGTCTGTTCAGAAATAGTCATAATGACATCCAATACCTGTCCGACCTGTTGTGAATCTTCAGATAACTGCTGAATGGTTCCGGCGGATTCATTTAGCTTATCGAATAATTTACTTATCACTTCAGCATTCTGCTCAATAAAAGCAAACCCGGAATCCACCAGTTCGGTTGACTGAGTTGTTACATCCGCGACGGAACCGACATCCTGAGATACCGAAGACGCAGTTGCCGACATTTCATTGATTGCCGTAGCCAGCGTATTATTCTCATCCATAAGTTCCAGTGCACGAGCCTGCGAATTACCGCTTAGCTCGTCCATACTTTCGGCATTATGTTTAACCGCTTCAGCTTCGTCTCTGACTTTCTGAAGGATGGCAATTAAATGATCACCATAGTCATTGATTGCCACACATAAGCCGGACATCTCATCATCACTGGTAATTTCCAGCTTATGAGACGAATTCCCATCCATTAAACGTCTTACCTGTTTGGTAGTATTGTTGATCTGCCCAACCAGTTTCAGCCCTGAAAAAATTAAAACACAGACAAAGACAATGATCAGTCCGATTAAAGACAGATAAATGGAGAAAGTTAGTGAGCTAACTGCTTTCAAAGCAATCGATGCCGGTAAAATCACCCCGGCCTGCCATCCCTGATCCGGCAGACGAAAACGAACAAGCACCGAATCATCATCATTTACCACACCTTTATCAAATTCCACAGGGGCAAAATCATTCCGTTTTAAAGCCTTAACCAAAGGAGCCAAAGATGGCTGTTTAGCCGTTAAATTATCCAAAGAAATCAGGTCAATGGTTTTTCCTTTTAACTGAGGAAGAGAAACAAGCTGATTCACCTGATCGACGATAAGGCTGTACGTTCCGGTTGATTTATTCTCTTTTGTTAGCAAGGCTTCAATATTAGATAATTCAACGTCGATGGTTGCCACACCCCAAAAGCCGCCGTCCCGTTCAATTTTAACGGAACAGGTCACCATCGGAACCTTCGAAACGGGATCGACGTACACTTCAGACCAGACACATTGACCGGCCGGAGCACTTCTGACACTGGTATACCAGCTCTCTTTCTGGTAGGGACTGGCATCGGGCTTATTATAATCATCCAGTAACTGATAAGTATTTGAAGCCGTTTTAGCCCAGAACAGGGAAGCTTTTTGCTCTCCGGCAATTAATTTATCCGGTTCCGGCCAGATTCCACCACCAGCAATGCCTTTCCCGCTTTTTATTAATGGTTCAATGTGTTCGATAAAATCTTCCCGTTTTAATGGAAGCATTCCCGCTACCGCCGCTAAGCTTCTGGTGAGTGTGGCATTTTCGGTTAACTCTTTACCGATGGTTCTCCCGATTACTTTTGCCTGCAATTGGGCTTTATTAATGGCCTGTTCTTTGATTACCGGTGTAACAACAAATTTGACTACTGCAAACATTATGACAAGTGCAGCAATTAATAACGTAGCACTACTGACATACAACTTACTACGAATTAGCATGGCATTCTCCCTCGCCTACTCAAAATACATTAGAAACCTGACACATAGTCTCCAAAATTAAGCATTTTTAGTGCCAGATGGTATAAGAAAAGAAATAGAAAAGTACGCAGAATAATACTGAACTGATAATTAAAATAATAAAGATATATGAAGATTTAAAGACGTAAGAGACAAGATTGCTCCTGTCTCTTTATTTAAGAAATGATTAGATTAATGAGCTGCACCAGGATCGACGCTGTTTTTTGGTTTCGGGGCAAGCCAGATAACGCAAGCCGCCACAACAAATATTACCGCAATAATAACAAACAGTTGATTGGTCGCCACCATCACACTCTGTCCCTGAACCATCAAATTCAGAGAATTTCTGATTTGATCTATCCCCATCCCTGACGAACTCATCGTCTGAGTAGCAACTCCATGCAAATCCGTCAGCCCGGACAACTCAGAATGAACGTAACGCGTTTCACGTTCCCAGGCCGTATTGATCATAGAGGTTGCAAACGCACCTGAAAGTGTCCTGATAAAGTTCATCAGCCCTGCAGCCGACTCCATTTCCCTTGGCAAAACACATCCCAAAGCAATAGCGGTCACAGGAACAAAAAAGAGGGGCATTCCAATTCCCTGAAAAAACATCGGCCAGCTTATCTGAGCAAAAGTCATCTCCAGATTGGCAAAACTACGGACAAAGGTCCATATTCCCAACCACAACACGCCACAAAAAACAAAAGGTCTGGGGTCAAACTTACTCGACATCTCAGCAATCAGCGGCGCCAGAAAAACAGCCAGAATGCCCATAGTCGCTGTCGAATACCCAGCGATGGTCGCTGTATACCCCATTGATACCTGTAACCATAACGGTGTAATAACCGATATGGCAAAAAATGCCCCAAACCCCATTGATAACGTCAGCATGGAACTGGTAAATCCTCTGTGCCGGAATACTTTCAAATCCACAACAGGATTTTTTTCCGTCAACTCCCAAATCATAAAACTGGCAAAACCAACAGCAGCAACAATGCCTAAAATAATAATCCGGGATGATTCAAACCAATCATGATCTTTCCCTTCATCAAGCATAATCTGTAATGCGGCAACCCAGACAACCAACAATGCCAGTCCGACTTTATCTATTGCCGTTTTTTCTGTTGCGGTTTCGTATTTTTTCAACAATATCCAGCATGCATAGCCCGCCACCAGCGCAAAAGGAACTTTACAGTAAAATATGTATGACCAGCTAAACTGGTCGCACAAAACGCCACCCAATATCGGCCCCATTATCGGTGCCACCAGTGTAGTCATACTCCATATTCCAATAGCAGCATGTGCCCTATTTTTCGGAAAAATTCGGATCATTAATGTCTGAGACAGTGGCATCAACGGACCACCGGAGAATCCCAAAAGTACCCGGAATGCAACCAGAGCGGTCATTGATGTTGCCATACCACATAACAACGAAAAAAGACCAAACAATATGAAGCAGGTTGTAAATGTCCGCATCGAACCAAAGCGCTTTGCCAGCCACCCTGTCAACGGAACGGAAATGGCTTCGGCTACCGCATAAGATGTGATGACATATGTTCCCTGACTGGTTGACGTTCCCAGGCTCCCTGCTATGTTTGCAACGGATACATTGGCAATTGTCGTATCAAGGATTGCTAAAAAGTTCGCCATTGCCAGACATAATGCTCCGACAAACAGAGCACCGCCAGTCAGAGGCTGAACGTTTTGTTCTGAGACAGCAGAACTCATCGTCTCTTCTCCTTTATCCCTGATCAGGGTTTTCACCTGCCTGATATCGGGCAAATGTATCCCTGTCCACTTTAGTCTGGGTATCAATGGTGACATCCATTGACAATCCTACCTGCAGAGGGTGCTTCATAAGCTGTTTTTTATCGATTGAGATACGCACAGGCAAACGCTGAACCACTTTAATCCAATTACCGGTAGCATTCTGAGCTGGAATCACTGAAAACGCTGAACCGGTTCCCCCGGCTAGTCCGGAAACCACACCATGGTAAACGACGTCACTACCATACAGGTCAGAAGTAATTTCGACCGGCTGACCCACTTTCACATCTGTTAATTCGCCTTCTTTAAAGTTTGCATCAACATGCATGTTTCCTAATGGCACGATGGTCATTAATGGCGCACCAATCTGAACACGACGGCCGACCTGAACCTGACGTTTAGCGACGATTCCCGAAACCGGAGCCCGTATAACCGTTCTTTGCAAGTTCACTTTTGCCTGCTCATAACGTGCTTTTGCTAACAAAACCTGTGGGTTTGTTTCAACGGTGGAATTTTTAATAAGCGCTGCGTTCGCTTTTTTATTACCAATAGTTGATAAACGGTTAGCAACAGATTGATTAACTGCTGCTTTTGCTGCATTCAACTGAGCTTTTGCCTGAATGAAGGCCGCTTTTGCATTCGTCAGTTCTTCTCCGGAAACCGAGCCTGACTCAACTAAATCCTGACGCCGCTTATAGTCGATTTGTGCACGTCTGAAATTTGCCTGAGCCGATTTTAACTGCTCTTTTGCCCGGGTTTCATCCTCAAAACGAGCTTTCACCAAGGCATCGAAACCTTCATCATTTGCTTCATAGCTCTGAACATGACGTTTTGCCATTGCATAATTTGCTTTAGCCTGATCCAACGCCAGTTGGGCATCTGTGTCATCGATTGTGACCAGAATATCGCCTTTTTTAACGTACTGGGTATCGATCACTTTTACGCTGCTGATAATACCACCGACAGCCGGAGTGATTTCAGCGACTTCCGTTGCTGTATAAGCGTTATCCGTCGAAACATATCTTGACGCATAAAAATACCAGTAGGCAGAGTATCCCACAGCCAGCAGTACAATGACCAACGCTAAGATAATAAAACCTTTTTTGCGTGATTTCGTCGTTTTGACCTGATCAAATTGTTCTTCATTTAAAGTTTCTGTACTCATTGATATTAACCTTTTAAAACCCCTGACCGGGTATTTATGTAACCACCACCTAAAGCATGAATGAGTGATAGATCGAGACTAAATGCTTTTGCCTGTAAATTTGCCAGAGCCCGCTCGCTATTGAGTAATGCATCTTCGGCACTTAATACATCCAGATACGTTGCAAGACCACCACGATAACGGTTACTGGCAATCTGGTGTGATTCTTTTGCTGCAGCGACGGCTTCTTTCATTTTTTTGATTTGAGCATCAAGAGCAGTGGTACTGGTAACGACATCAGCAACCTGATGTAATGCATCACTTAAAGACTGGTTATACTGACTTACTGCCAATTCATAACCTGCTCTGGCCGAATCAAGCTGACCTTCCAGACGTCCTCCGGAAAAAATGGGCAAATAAATAGCTGGACCGATACTTCCGGCATCATTACCGGTTTTGGTTAAATTATCTAAGCCAAATGCCTGATATCCGATAAATGCAGATAATCTGACATCTGGATAAAAACTTTTCTCTGCAACACCAATTCTCTGAGCTGCAGCCTGAGCTCGCCATCTAGCTGCACAAATATCCGGCCGGTGCCCTAACAGCCCGATACCAAGATTTTCAGGTAATCCAAATGGTTTCGTCAGATTAATCTGAGGCCGAGAAATACTTCTCGCAAAATCAGGTCCGGATCCGGTCAACGCGGCAATTGCATTTTTCTGCAAAGCAATCATTTCTTTAACATTTAATAACTCAGCCTGAACATTGGCATAAGCGGCTTTTGCCCGGCTGACCGCCCCTTTTGTTTCCAACCCACTATTAAACCGGCGGGTTAATAAATCAACCGTTTTATGACGGACGCCAACAGCAGAAATCATGGTATCTTGATCCCGATACAAACGAGATAATTCTGCATACGCATTAGCAATAGAAGTCGAGATCATTAAACGAGCGGATGCTTCCTCTGCCTGAGCCGCAGCATAATCCGATGTTGCTGCTGAAACTTCATCTTTATTCTTGCCCCAGAAATCCAGATCATAAGAAAAATCAAGTGTTACTGAGCCATAATCATTCCAGTTTTCCGGTGGCATATAAGCCTGATACTGATAGCTGACTTTTGATTGTGATACCGAAGCGTTCAGCCCAACCTGAACTTTTTTTATCGCTCCGATCCTCTGGGCAATACCCTGAGCATCTTTCAGCCGAGCCTCAGCCATTTTTATCGACGGGGATTCAGCTAATGCTTTTTCAATCAAATGAGTTAATTGTGAATCACCATATCTCACCCACCAGGTATCATCCGGCCAGTCAATCGCCTGAATATCTTTAAAACTCTGCTGATAACCAAGTGAATTAATCGAGGTCACCGCCGGTTTATTGTAATCAGAGGGAAAAGAACAACCGCCCAGAAGTGATGCACCTATGATCACAATAAGGCCATTTTTAAACACAGTCGTTTTACACCCTCTTTGAAATGTTATTTTTTTCACTTAACCATCCCATAACTAAACTGTACGGTATAGTTATACTATTGACAGATGGATTCAGTCAAGAGAAACTTACCGGCAAATAAGAATGAGGTTATGCATGAGAGTAAAAACAGAAGCACGTCGACAGATAATCATTGACACAGCAAAGAAAGCATTTACTGAACAAGGCGTAAAACAAACATCAATGTCATATATTGCAGAAAAATGCGGAGGCTCCAAAGCCACTTTATACAACTATTTTAGTTCGAAAGAAGACATTTTTGCTGCTGTTATGGAATCATCTGTAACATTCGATGTCGCCTCTGCTTTTCAAAAATTATCAACAGAAACAGACCTTAAAACAGCATTATTTGATTTCGGATTTCACTACTTGCAATCTGTATTATCACCGGAGTTAGTAGCAATCAGAAGGATGGCAATGTGTGATAACAGCCAGTCGGATATTAGCCGTTATTTTTATAAAAACGGCCCTGCAAAAGGACAGGCAATAGCCGCTGAATATTTATCGAAACAAATGGAACAGGGTGAATTAATTAAATCCGATCCAATCGTAGCAGCAGCTCAGTTAAATGCTCTGTTAGATGCAGAACTTCTGGGGCCTTACGAAATGAACTTGATAGATAAACCTGACGATGAACAACTCAGACAGGTTGTTGAGACAGCCATCAACAGTTTTTTGAAAATTCATCAGAATTAACCGTCAGATGATAACGGGTTATCTGCCAGATAACCCGGATTATTTTTTAAGATCCAAGCCTCTTAATACAGTATCAATGACAAATTGCGTCGCTGCTTCAAATTCATCATCGTTCAGTGGCCGACCTTTAATCATATAAATTTCAACATCACAATCGGCATAAAACTGAGTCGTGCCCCAAATAAGAAACAACAGATACAGAGGGTCGATCGGACGAATCAACCCGTTATCGACCCACGCCTGAATGATGTCGACTTTCCCTGCAGTCCAGTTGACCATCGGTAAATTCATTGCATCACTAATGTTCTGAGCACCATTAATCAGTTCTAAGGCAAATATTTTGGATTCTTTCGGATGGGTCCGGGAATACTTCATTTTCCCGCGAATATAACACTCAATCACTTCTACCGGATTCATGATATCCGTCGCATCGTCAAATCCTTGGTTCCACAGATTTAAAATTTCTTCAAGAACCGCAAAGTAGATACCCTTCTTCGATTTAAAATAATACAACACATTCGCTTTAGGTAAGCTGACTCTATCCGCTATAGACTGTACGGATGTACCTTTATATCCGCATTTTACAAATTCATCGGCAGCCGCTGTTAAAATTCGGGCTTCGTTACGTTGGCGAATTGCGCCTGGCTGAGATTTGCGGGTACGACTTTTTTCCATAGCGGATTACATTGTCCTTTTCAATACGACTGAAGAGCCGCTAAGTAAGAAATAATCCAACATCAAAGTCAAGCAATAATAACCAAGTATTCATTTGAGTGTTATATTTGATATAGCTATTCACGGTGAAATGATGAACTTTCTGCCAGTTTTCAAGTTTTCTATGTGATTAATTGATTATTCGTACATCGGTATCCCGAATAAATTGGAATTTTTATTGAAATTTTCTGATCCATTTTACTTCAGAAAAGGATACAATCGCGACCACTTGAACAGTTGGTCAGAATTTTGCATTACGGCTACTAATCGTAAACATAGGGAAATCATCTGCTATGACGCAAGCTCCACTTTTAGAACTCCGGAAAGTAAGTAAATTTTTTCCGGGGGTTGTGGCAAACGATAACGTAAATTTAAAACTCCGGTCCGGAGAAATTCTTGCGCTACTTGGAGAAAACGGCGCAGGGAAATCAACATTGGTCAAAATGATCTATGGTGTTAACCGCCCAAGCGAAGGCGGTATTTTTTGGAACGGTGACGCAATCGATATCGTCTCTCCAAATCAGGCACGTTCGATGGGGATCGGTATGGTTTTCCAACACTTTTCTGTGTTTGAAACATTAACGGTAATTGAAAATATTGAACTGGGTCTGGACAAAGAATTTGTAAATCAGGTTAGCAACCTGCGTCAGCGGGTCATCGATATGAGCAAAAAGTACGATTTACACGTCGACCCGGACCGATACGTACACAGCCTTAGCATCGGCGAACGTCAACGGTTAGAAATTTTGCGCTGCCTGATTCAGGATGTGAAACTGTTAATTCTGGACGAACCAACCTCGGTTTTAACCCCTCACGAAGTCAAAGGACTGTTCAAGGTTCTGAAGAAATTGGCCCGTGAAGGCTGCGCCATCATGTTTATCAGCCACAAGCTGAAAGAAGTCACCGAGTTATGTGACCGGGCTGTGATTCTTCGTAGCGGGAAAGTTAGTGGCGAATGTATTCCAGCAAATGAAACTCCGAATTCCATTGCCCGCATGATGGTTGGTGACGAAACCGAATTATCAGAATTCTATCCGAAAAAAGACAACGGTGAGATTATCTTTTCAACGCAGGATCTGACTCTGCCACCGGCCCACCCGTTTGGCTGTGGCCTGACCAATGTCAATCTGGAGCTGAGGGCTGGTGAAATTCTTGGTATTGCAGGTGTTGCCGGTAATGGGCAGGAAGAGCTTCTGGAAGCCATCAGCGGAGAAGACAACCGGACCGGAAAAAACAGCATTCGTTTTAACAATCAGCCAATCGGGCATCTTGATGCCGGTCAGCGTCGGTTTCTGGGTATGGCCCATGTCCCAACCAACCGGCTGGGACAAGGTGCCGTACCGGAAATGAGCTTAGAAGAAAATACGCTCTTAACGCATTCCTCAACGTTAGTCAGAAGAGGCATGATAAGCACAAGGCGCTTAAAAGATCTTGCCTTGTCGCTTATTCACAATAATCAGGTTAAATGCCGAAATGAAAAGTCTCAGGCAAAAAGCCTCTCCGGCGGTAACCTGCAAAAATTCATAATGGGTCGTGAAATGCATCAGCATCCTCAGGTACTGATCTGCGCTCACCCGACGTGGGGTGTGGACATCGGTGCAGCCAGTTCGATACACCGCAAATTGATTGCCCTCAGAGACGAAGGCGCAGCCATTGTCGTTATTTCTGAAGACATTGATGAGCTTTTTGTCATCAGTGACCGTCTGGCAGCATTATACGAAGGTCACCTGTCTCAGTCGGTGAAGACCGAAAACACCAATATAGAAGAAATCGGTCAGTGGATCGCGGGCAGTTTCGTTAAGCATGAGGAGGTTGCAAATGCTTAAGGTACAGCCAAGAATTGAAAGCTCAAAAGCAATGGGATGGCTGTCTCCGGTTATCGCGATTATTCTTACTCTTATTGTCTCCAGTCTGATGTTTATCTGGCTTGGCGTCAGTCCGGTGAAAGCGTTTGAAGTATTCATTCTTCAACCGTTTGGTGACAGTTACAACCTTGGTGAACTGATGGTGAAAGCAACACCACTGATGCTTTGTGCCATTGGTCTTGCCCTGTGCTACCGGGCCAATATCTGGAATATTGGCGCAGAAGGACAACTTCTTGTCGGTGCTCTTGCCAGCAGTGCAGTGGCGGTTAACGTTCCCGATGATGCCGGAGCGGCTTCTCTTGTTCTTGTTTTGGTTACCGGGATAATTGCCGGAATGCTATGGGCTGGTATCCCGACTCTGCTGAACCGACGTTTTAACACCAATATCATTCTCACCACCATCATGCTCAATTACATTGGCTTATACCTTTTATTATGGGCGGTACACGGTCCTCTGACCGATCCCGACGGTTTTGGATTCCCCGAATCTAAAATGTTTCCGGATGGTGTGTTACTTCCGACACTGGTTGACAGTGGACGGGCCTCGATCAGTATCGTCATTGCCATCATTATCGCTTTGCTGACTGGTTTTATTCTTTATAAAACGCTTCCCGGATTTAAATTACGAGTCTTCGGTGAAGATGAATCAGCCGCCCGATATGCCGGATTCAGCAGTGGCAAAATTGTCTGGAGTGTTATGCTTTTTTCCGGAGCACTGGCCGGATTTGCTGGAGCTTCAGAAGTCACCGGGCCAATCGGTCAGCTAATACCATCAGTTTCCCCCGGTTATGGCTATGCCGCTATTATTGTTGCCTATCTTGGACGTCTGAACCCGGTCGGTATCATTATCTCCTCTTTCTTTATGGGTGCCCTTTACATGGGCAGCGATCTGGCGCAAATCGAATTAGGTTTACCAACTGCTGTAACCGGTCTGTTTCAGGGAACATTACTCTTCTTCCTTTTGGCCTGTGACTTTTTAATTTACTATGAAATCGTCCCCAAAAGACCACGAAAAACATCAATAAACGAAGGAACCTCAAACCCGTCTGGTGAGGTGAAATAATGGATTCAGAACTTATTTTACAAATACTTATTGCCGCGGTAAAAACCGGAACACCATTGCTGCTCATTGCTCTCGGTGAACTGATTTGCGAAAAATCGGGAGTGTTGAACCTGGGTCAGGAAGGGATGATGCTGATGGGGGCCATGGCCGGATTTGCCGGAGCCCATTTCACCGGAAGCCTGTTTATAGGTTTACTCTTTGCTATCGCATCCGGTGTCCTCATGTCCCTGATTTTTGGCTTTCTAACCCTGTCATTAAACACGAATCAGGTCGCAACCGGACTGGCTTTAACCATCTTCGGAACTGGCCTGAGTGCCTTTCTCGGTACAAGCTTAGTCGGTTCGACTCTGGAAGGATTCCCGGAACTTCCAATTCCGCTGCTGAGTGATATCCCCTTCTTTGGCAACCTGCTTTTCCGACATGATATTCTGATTTATAGCAGCTTTTTTATCGTGATTACTGCCTGGTGGGTAATGCAGAAAACTCGTCTGGGACTGACCATACGGGCTGTGGGAGAAAACCCATATTCAGCCAATGCACTGGGAATAAGAGTGGTTGCATTACGTTACTGTACAGTTATGTTCGGCGGAGCAATGGCTGGTCTGGCGGGAGCCTATATGTCTCTGGCCTATACGCCAATGTGGGTGGAAAACATGACAGCTGGCCGGGGATGGATAGCTCTGGCACTGGTTGTTTTTGCCTCCTGGCGGATCGGATATTTGGTACTAGGGGCCTATTTATTCGGCTGTACCTCCATCATGCATCTTGTCATGCAAGGCGCCGGTGTAGACATTTCACCGAACATTTTAGCCATGACACCTTATGTTGCGACCGTCGTAGTCATGGTTATTCTCAGCTCAAATACAGCCAGACAAAAACTGGCAACACCGATGAGTCTGGGCAAGCCGTTTGACCCGAAAGTACATTAATACATGGTATTGGAGCGATAAAACAGTGCAACCATCGCACCAATATCGAACAAATTTACCAAGAAGTTATCAGTATTTACTAATGGTAAAAAAACAAAATGGGCATTATCTGTAATAGGATGATTTGCGACTCACCCGTTGCAACTATCATCCGACTTACCGGTAAGCCCGAAGTTTCAAAACGAAATAAACAGAAAACGGAGTATTTCATGAAAATCAATCAGTGGTTGTCCGCAGCTGCCTTGTCAGTAGCGACACTATTCTCTGTAAGCACCCTTGCTGCCGAGCCGGTAAAAGTTGGCTTTGTATATGTCGGTCCAATCGGTGATCATGGCTGGAGTTATGAACACGATCAGGCTCGTCAGGAAGTCGAAAAGTACTTTGGAGATAAAGTTAAAACAACATTTGTTGAAAATGTATCAGAAGGTGCCGATGCTCAGCGTGTTATCACTCAACTGGCAAAAGCAGGAAATGACATCATCTTTACCACATCTTTCGGATTCATGAACCCAACACTGAAAGTTGCTAAACGTTTCCCTAAAGTGAAATTTGAACACGCCACTGGTTATAAGAGAGCAAAAAACGTAGGTACATACGCACTTCGTACTTATGAAGGCCGTTATGTATCCGGCGTTGCAGCTGGTCTGGAAACAAAATCTAACGTTATTGGTTATATTGCGTCTTTCCCTATTCCTGAAGTTATCCGTGATATCAACTCAAGCTTTCTGGGTGCAAAAAGCGTTAATCCTAACGTGAAAATGAAAATTGTCTGGGTTAACTCATGGTACGACCCAGGAAAAGAAACCGATGCAGCAAACGCACTGATTGATCAGGGTGTTGACGTCATTCTTCAGCACACAGACAGCCCTGCTCCGTTAATCGCAGCAGAAAAACGCGGCGTAATGGGTATTGGTCAGGCATCAGACATGAGCCACTTCGCACCTAAATCTCATATGTTCTCAGTACGTGACCACTGGGCTCCACATTACATCCACTCAATTGAAGCAGTCATGAACGGTACCTGGAAATCAGAAGACTACTGGGGTGGTCTGAAAGATAACGTTCTGCAAATTGCATCGATAAATCCTAATCTTCCTCAAAAAGTAAAAGATGCAATTAAAACCACTAAGGCAAAAATCATTTCTGGTGAGATCGTTCCTTTCGCAGGTCCTTTAAAAGACAATCAGGGACACGAGAAAGTGAAAGCTGGTACATCAGCAACAGATAAAGAACTGCTTGGTATGAACTGGTACGTAGAAGGTATCGACGCTAAAATTCCAAACTAAAACAATGATCTGCTCATAAATGTTTATGAGCAGGTTTTTTTGAACATATAAGTTAACCAAATGGTCAACTTCAGATAAGCACACGAACACATCGAAAGATTATATGACTCCGTGATAACTTGAGATTGTTGTTGCTTATCTGAATTCAATCCATACACTGATGAGGTAAAACATAGTGACTATAACAGAGTATGTGAATGACCAAGACCTATCATCAGGGGCAATTCCTCCATTTTCCACATAAAACCAGCACGCCTGAATCCGGCTATGAATACACAGAAAACGGGATATTAATCGTTGAAGACGGCCTGATTTCCGGCCTTTACCCGGCCGAATCCGTGTTAAAGACACTGGCACCCGACGAACAGCAATCTGTCATCCAACACGATGGCCTGATCCTGCCGGGATTAATCGATACTCATGTCCATTATCCACAAATGGAAGTCATCGCCAGTTACGGACGACAATTGCTCGACTGGTTGAATGATTATACGTTTCCAGCCGAAGCCAAATTCAGCAATTATCATTACGCGCTGCAGCAATCTGAGCTTTTCCTTGAACAGATATTTGCAAACGGGACCACCACAGCTTGCGTCTATGCCACCGTCCATCCTGAGTCCGTTGACGCTTTTTTTACCGCCAGCCAAACCTACAATGCCCGGATGATTTGTGGCAAAGTGCTGATGGACACTAACTGCCCGGATTATCTGCAGGATAGTCCGGAATCAGGTTACAACGAGAGCCGTTCTCTGATCGAAAAATGGCATGGAAATCAACGGCAGCTTTATGCCATTACCCCCCGTTTTGCGCCAACCAGCAGCCCTTTACAGTTGATGAAGGCCGGCCAGTTGAGCAAAGTGTTTCCAGACGTCTTTATACAAACGCACCTGAGTGAAAATATCGATGAAATTGAATGGGTAAAACAGCTGTTCCCGGATTGCTGCGATTATTTCCAGGTCTATGAAAAATATGGACTGGCAAGGGAGAGAGCTTTGTTTGGACACGGTATTCACCTGACGGATCGTGAAATCAATGCCGTGAAACATTCCGGCTCGGCCATCATCAGTTGTCCGACTTCCAACTTATTTATCGGCAGTGGATTGTTCCCTTACTTCAGACTCAAAGAAAACAACATACCGGTTGCAGTAGCCAGCGACATCGGGGGTGGAACAAGCCTGAACCTGTTTAAAAATCTGGCAGAACTTTATAAAATTCTGCAACTACAGGGACAAAATTTGAATGTATTTGAAAGCCTGTACCTGTGTACTCAGGGCGCGGCCTGCGCCTTAAAACTTGAAGATAAAATCGGTAACCTGAATACAGGAACCGAGGCCGATTTTATTGAACTAAAACCAGACTCAATTCCAATTCTGTCTCAGCGACTGAGTCATGCCGACAACCTGGCTGAAATGCTCTTTGCCACTATGATATTAGCGGATGAAAGGGTTATTAAACACACTTATGTCAGCGGAAATCTGGTGTATAGCCGCTAAATTTTCATGCAGGAATAATTTCTTCCCGTATGAGAGTCATTCAGAACCAGCGACGTATTATCGAGATGTTTGATCGTCGCTTTTCCTTTTAAAGTATCCGGAATAAGCTGTTTAAGATTCAACATTTGGTCCCACTCGGGATGCAGTGTATTTTCGACGGAGGTCATGCGGCCCTGAAAAATCAGCACCCCATTTTTTACCTGCCAGTCTCCCTTAGCCACCAAATGATAACCAACAGAGATAGCCGATTTTGGCATTGCCAGTTCAACATCGGCAGAGCTACTAAAAGAACCGCCTTTCTTAAACGTATGCAGAGAGGTTACATTCACCTCATACATATCAGTAAAGCTGGTATTACACTGCCATTTCCCAACCAAAAGCTGGTTAGAAGACGCCGCACAAACCGGAGTCACAACAAAGATAGAAAGCAAACAGCCAAATAATTTATTAAGACAATTTTTCATTTTTAAATAATATTAAACAACAAATTGGCTCTCTATCTTGTCAGCCTTTTACGATTTGTCAATTTTGCTTTTTTTTAATCCGGATGGGGCTTTCCCAAGTAAAAGGAATAGCAGAGCCAAAGCGCTGGCTACCAATATTCCGACCGTCAAAGGATAAGTTGTTCCATCACTCAGCCCACTGACTAACGCACTTGACAAACTGGCGAAACCAAACTGAACAACCCCAACAATGGATGAAGCACTTCCTGCATATTTGCCGCTGACCGACATAGCCAGTGCCGTCGAATTCGCTCCGACAACCGGTACCGTGGCAATACAAAAGAAGAGTGGAATCATAAATAACCACATATGTGATGTGTTTGCGATGACACATAAAATCACTGACATGATCAGAAGAAATACCAGCGTGATACGATAAACATGAAATGGAGAATGTTTTCTCATCAATACCTGATTCAACTGACCACTGCATACCATTCCCAGAGCATAAGCGCCAAATATCCAGCTATAGTGTTCCTGAGACACACCAAATATTGACATAAAAACAAATGGCGACCCGGAAATAAAAATAAACATAGTTGATAATGCAAGGCTACCGGACAGTAACGGAATGACAAATTCTTTCTTTTTAAATAATTCATAAAAAGGCGACATCACATTGCGAACATTAATTGGCACTGGCTTTTCTAATGTCTCTGGCACGGTTTTAGTACTAATTAAAAAACAGGCTACACCTAAGATAGCTAAAAACAAAAAGACAGATTCCCAACCCCATATTTTATGCAGATACGCACCAAGCAACGGCGCGGCAATAGGCCCAACGCCCTGGATCATCATCATAAGCGACAAAGCACTGGCTGATTCTCTCTGATTAAACAAATCCTGGATAATAACCCGGCTCACAACCATTCCGGCACAGCCACCAATCGCCTGAAGTAAACGAAAACCAACAAAACTCCCAATATCTGGTGAAAATATGATCAGAGCACTGGCGATTGAAAAAAGTAAAATTCCCATGAGCATCGGAATTTTTCGCCCATAGCGATCAATAATGGGAGCATACAATAGTTGACCAAAAGCCAGTCCTACAAAGTACGTTGATAAACTGTACTGAACATTACTGATTGATGTATTCAAGCTGTCAGCGATACTAGGAAAGCTGGAAAGATACATATCAGTAGAAAATGGAGCAAACGCACTGAGGATACCAAATGTGGCGACCAAAGCGAGTTTATTGATTTTCTTATCTGAAGCAGAAGTAATGGACTCTTTTGACATTAGTTTTCCTTTAAAACAACCTGAATAATGCAGAGCATAACAAAACGTCCATTTTATCTTTTTGGTAAAAAAAATCACTCTCCTTTACCAAAACATACACTTTTATATTCTTAACCAATCAGAATAAGCCATAATGCAACCAATCAATATTAAATATAGATATTGGCAAAAAAATAGATATTTATATTGTATTTCTGTTAACAACAAAGCATATAAATAAAAAAGTCTTTAACTATTTTTTATAAAAATATATTAGATATATATTTTTATATATTATTCTCAAGTCTCTTGTCATCACCTTGAATTACGTGCATTCTTCGCTTAACCATTAAATATGAACAAGGGTGAACCGTGACTAACAAACTATTAATTCCAATTTTGTCCGTATTATTTTTTAGTGCCTCAACGTTTGCAGAAGTCACCGTGAAAGTGCCCAGTGCAGTGACTATCTACGTTGCAAATGGTAAATCACCGGAACTGACCGGTGGCGTTTTCGATTCTCAGAAAACCTTACATTTACCAAATGGCACACAACAGATTTTATTCCGCTACGAACCATTCTTTTCTAAAGGTAGCAATAATATCGGAGTAGAAAGTGATGTTCTGGTTTCCACTTTTCAGGTTTCTAATCAAAACCTTCAGCTCGTTGTTCCTAAATTCCGTGGCTTAAAAGACGCACGAAAAAATATTCACTCTTTTAAATGGAGTCTGACCACTGAAAACGGAAAACAAATTGAAACCATCAATGATAAACTGATTAAAAAAGGCGTTCAGTTTGGTCGTAATTATCTGACTGAGGCATCACTTTACAACCAAAGCAATCACATTGCAGCTGTTCATGCATTTGCCCCACACACAACGTTAGCAGAAAGTCAGATACAAACATCATCTCAACAGGAACAAAGTATTAACAATACTAACCAGCCCAAACCGGTAGTTGGCGGTCCATCCGTTGAATCGATGCTTCACTACTGGTACAGTCAGGCCGATACTGAAACAAAAGTTCGATTTAAGTCGTTTATAAACAACCAGTAATTTCGGAAGCCGGTTGCTTTCGCGAAGTCAGATAATGTCTGCCTTCGCGAAATAATTATAACTTCTGGTTAAACTGGCCAATTGCATTCACCACTTTTTTAGCGCCTTCCTGTATTTTCTGTATCACTTCCCCGGCTTCATTAGACAGTTCTAATCCGTCGTGCGTTTTATCATGACCGGCATTAATCAGATTTACAGCATTTGCGGTCAGTTCCTGATTTTTGGTTACCACCTCAACAATTTCTGCCGTTGTCTTCGATGTTCTTGATGCAAGTTCCCTGACTTCATCTGCAACCACAGCAAACCCTCTACCCTGATCTCCGGCTCTGGCAGCTTCTATCGCAGCATTTAAGGCCAGTAAGTTTGTCTGCTCTGCAATGCCACTGATACTGGTCACCAGTTGACCTACCTGCTTCGATAACTGATCAAGTTGCATTATCCCTTCACTGGCTTCTGTCATCTGATGCGCTAATTCTTCAATAGTTTTAATGGTATCACCAATTACCTTATTCCCATTTTCTGCATTAGCATCCGTTTCTTGAGAAATATCATAGGCGATATCCGCAGCTTCTGAGATCGCCATTTCTCTATTAACTTGCTCGGTGATATCTGAAGCAAATTTCACGACTTTGTATAATTTCCCATGGCTATCGTGTACGGCGTTATATGATGCTCTTAACCAAACCACATTCCCGTATTTATCGATCCGTTTGAAACGATCGCTGATAAAGTTACCTGCGTTCAGATTTTGCCAGAACGCTGCATACTCAGAAGAGTTATAAAGTTCCGGTTCACAAAACATCCGGTGATGTTTACCAACAATCTCTTCTAACCGGTAAGACATTGTACTGAGAAAATTTTCATTGGCGGTGATTACGGTTCCGTCAAGATTAAACTCTATGACAGCCGATGAGCGCATAATCGCTTTAATCATATCTTCTTGTTCACGGGATGTGCCGATAGTGCGGGTTAATTCGGAAGCATAGATCAGGATATCCTCTACTTTACCGCTTAGGTTTTCAACCGGCTGAACGATGACCCGTAACCATCCTTCTGTCCCGTCTCCCTTTACAATCTGTACAGCACCTGACCAGTGCTTATACGAAGTAACGGATTGTTTTAAATTCTGATAATGTTCAGTATCACGCGCATTAGCAGGAACAAAGTCAATAAAGCGTTTACCTGTGATCTGATCGGACTGAAAGCCTAAATCTTGGCAAAAAGCACTGTTAGTGGATGCAATAACACCATCACTACTCAGTGTGATCCTTAACATATCACTTTCAAGATCCCGCATTATTTGTCGGCTGATATTCAGCTCTTTTTTAACAGACTCGTCTTCTTTCGTTGATGAACGCTTGAAAAACATATTGCTTCCTCAGTCAATGAACTAAACAGATAAAAAATAATGTAATACGAATCAATTATTGCTATACAGGTTTAAATATAGTCCGTTAAGGCTACCACATCTATGTTAAGGCAGGCTTTGCAGTCAGAACCTTCAAATTCACCGGTACTACCAATTAACAAAGATATCGGCACACAAACAAACTACTTTAATTCAAACAATCAGTTATGCATAAGCATCACAACAGACAACATCGGACTGTCAACACACATAAAAACAGATGATAATATAAAATCAGTAATCAAAACCAAATAATGTGTAACAAGATCAATTAACTACTTTTATTATTAGGTATATTCAGAACAGGGAATGGTAAAAGAGAGAAAACTATGGCTGTTTGTATTCGCGAATTCAATGATGATGATGTCATCCCATTTTTTGATGCCGTCCGCGAATCAGTTTCACACGTCTCTCCCTGGCTCCCCTGGTGCAGGGACGGCTATTCTATTGTTGATGCTCATAACTGGATAGAAGGGTCAAAATTTGAATGGAAGCAAGAAACCGACTTCCGATTTGTTATCTACAACTCCCAAAATGACGAATTCCTCGGCTCTGTCGCCATCAACGACATTGACTACATCAACAGAACAGCAACGCTCGGATACTGGGTCAGAAAAAAAACGTTACGTAAAGGCGTAGCAAAACAGGCCAGCAAACTGGCACTTATTTTTGCGTTTGACATGGTTCAGCTGCATAAAATATTTGTTGATGTATTACCAGACAATATTGCCAGCATCAATGTCGCCCGACATTTTGCCATCAATCCAATTCCGGAAAACATTACTATTACGTTTAGGGACAATCTGGTTACAGCTAACCGGTTCACGATTGAGCGAGAATTTTTCCTCGATTCTCTTTCTGCCCGCAGCAAAGAAAAGATTTAAAAAAACCAACTAGACTTAAGTAGAAAAAATAGTTGCAATCACTCTTCCGGGCACACAATGACCACATTATCCAAATTAGCATTAACGCAGAAAAGTTTTATTACTGCGGTGCAAAGACAGTCCGATGCCCTTTATTACAACCACATATCCATTGTGGTAGTCTTTCTTATGACCTCAAAATCAAAGAAAACCACCAGAGAATTTCTGGAAGCCAGTCAGAATAATAAATTGATTTCACAAATTGGCTATATCCCGGACAACTATTTCTTAGCCTATATTGCCAGACCTGTCGGCCATCAGAATAAGGCCCGGACCATTCATCAAACCATCAATGAACTATTCAAAACACTGAAAATGCAGGCCCCATCGCTGAGTAAAGACATTTCCTCAAGTATTATGGGTATTTCTGTCGTTGGTCTGGACAGCCATAACATGCATCAGGCAGTCAATCATGCCCTGCAGGCCACACTGGATGGCAGCTTAAGTAAAAAACAACGCCTTAATTTTTTTGATTCAAAATTACAACACACAATAAAACGGCAGATCCTACTGGAAGAATTTGTAAAAACAGCCATCGAAAACAACCAGATTAATGTGGTTTTTAATCCTATTGTCAGTTGCCATAGCTGGGCCATTGAGGGGTATGAAGTACTGAGCCGTTTCAACAGCGAACCTTCATTAGATACCTCAACCCGGGAACTGGTCGATATCTGCGAAGACTTAGATTTAATTACGGAACTGGACTTACTCACATACCAGAAAGCATTAGATGAATTATCCGGTTACATAAAGAACAACGATTATTTTCTCAATATTAATATTTCAACAAACACCAGACAAAACTTCACGGAGTTTTTCAGCTGCATTAACTTGCTGACCGATCAATACAAGATGGACCGGCAAAAACTGGTGATAGACCTGAACCCATCCCGATCTTCCGTTGATCTGTCCGTTTATGAGGAACACCTGATAAAACTGACGACAAAGGGGACAAAAGTGGCTCTTGCGGACTTATCATCCGGCTTTGACCTGGGTGGAGAACTGGCAAAAGAAATCTATCAGTATCTGCGTCTTGATGATCGGTTTTGTCATAAATTTCATGAATCATCTGAATACTATCAGGTTGTAAAATTACTGGTGAAACTTTGCCATGATCTGAATGTTTTTGTCATTGTCGAAGGGGTCGATAATATTGAACAGGCCCGTCTTTTAACTTATCTTGGTGTGGATTACTTACAGGGCAGCATTTTTACTTTTCCGGTAAAAAATCATGAAGTAGAAACCTTACCAAACCGAATTAACAGTGTTGTTATGGACATTCTTAACAACTCACCGTCTCAGGAGGAGCATCTCGTCCCCCGGGAAAGAAAAACGACTACATCAGATAAAACATTAGGTCAACTGGCAAGAAAAGACTTACCCCGTCTGAACCCCGGCGACAAACTCTCTCTGGTTTATCAATATCTGAAAACCCCGTCCATTCAGGTTCTACCCGTCATTGTTGATAATGTATGTGTTGGCATTATCGATCAGGAAATACTGAATCTTCATATGACTCCTGCCATGGGAACTAAACTGGAAACCGTCAGAGAATCCAGAATCTGGAACAAACCGGTCAATACATTGATGGAAACAAATGTTCAATCTGCCGAATCCTCTTTAAGCCCTCAAGATTTAATAGATCTCATCCGTAACCAGAACGATGGCTTCCCTCTAATCATCACAGATCATGGCCGCTATACAGGCATTATCAGTGATCAGGACTTCATCAACTATCTTGTCTCCCAATAACCGGAAAGCTTTATCGGGCAAAAATAGGCGACATACCGAATACTCCCTGATTCATCAGAATCAGGCCAAACAAAATGAGAAGACAACCCGCCAATACTTTTAATATTAACCCCATATATGGTGGCCGATGCGTATGTGTTTTATCCGATAGATATACCTGAACTATTTTTTTACCGGAAACCGTCATAAAAGCAATACTTGAGGTAGTAATGGCAGTTCCCACCGCCATTAGAATGCTGCTCACTACCCCGACCCAGTACATATTGGCTAAATGTGCAAAAAACAGAATCAATAATGCACCAGTGCAAGGACGCAAACCGATACTCAGAATTAACGCTAAATATTCTTTCATACCGGATGCATTATTAATTTCCTCAGAACCAGCAACATGTTTGTGCCCACAGCTACAGACTTCGTTGTCGTGCATATGAGGATGAATATGAGTCTGATGATAAAAATGCCGGATAGCCTGAACGGCAATGTAAATGCCGATAGCAATAACACCAATGGCACTTGCATAGAAGAAATGCTGAACAGTCCCGTTGAGTTGGTGCATGGTCGAATGAAACAAAAACAGAAAAACGCTGACAAGCGCAATCGCAGTGAAAGCCTGCACCAACGCAGAAACAATCGTAATAAAAAAACCGGCCTTTAACTGTGCTTTGTGGGTTGCCAGATAAGTAGATACCACCACTTTTCCATGACCGGGACCAATTGAGTGGAAAATACCGTATAGAAAACTGATTTCCATCAGTGTACGCATCGCTTCCGGATTCTGATTCACCTGATACAGTAACTGGCTTAGCTGATCAACGATAGTTCGTTGCCAGCGAACACTTTCCATCAGAATATAGGGCCACTGAGACCAAATGCCGATAAGCACCATTACCACCCCAGCACAGACAACCAGAATCGGTAACCACGAGTTTCCTACATGATGCTCATGACTATGATGGTCGTGGCTGTGGTGGTAATGATCATGATGACATTCATGGTAATTCAACTTTTCTTTCTGAGCAGACGGCATATAAATATCCAGAACAAATGAATAAGACTAAGGTTTGCAGGTCAGTTCAATGGTTTGTGTGAACAGTTGCCCCAATGTATCGTCCGGATCGGCATCCGCAGGAATCGATAACGCGTAACTAACCTGACTAGGCGTAGGATGAGGTTCTAGTAATTTGGTTTTACAATGTGAATGCAAATTGTCAGTTAAAATAACGTCTTTGCCCGTTTTCCATGACATATCAACATAATAGGTAGGATCGAAAATTCTTAACTGCAGTTTATGACCATTAAATTTATAAGGCTTTGCCAGATTTAATCTGAATGTTAACGTGGCTTTCCCGGCTTTCGTTGTCAAAACCCCACTCTTCACTTTTTCATAACGGATCGGCTTACCTTTATCATAGAAATAGGTAAAGTAATGGGTCGTGAGCATATTATTAATGACAGAAAGCGCCAGCTTTTTAAGTGTTTTATCACGATGGTTTGGCGACATATCTTCTCCATCAAACAGATAAGCCGTCGTCATCGGATCAAATGACCAAATCATATTAAACCCAGTCAGCTCCTTTTGGTTCCCTTCTATGTAGGTCTTCATATCTATCCAGGAATGAGGATGAGCTAAAACGGAAACCGGGAAGAATAAAACAAACCCAAAAACATACTTTAACCCAAATATCCGCTTAAACCGGGAAGAGAAAAACACAGTACGACCTCAATCTAAAAACTTTCTACGTTATAACATCACACGAGATAGCTTTAGTCAAAATCTTGTTAATAGAAACCGTCAGTAACTATGAATGATTCCAATAACATCAGTCGTTGTTATTAATAACAGGGTGAACGTCTAAAAAACGGGTCCACTGAGGACATTCGCCTTAAACCAAGTCCACAGGCCAAATGAGAACCCCGGAAAAATATCAATACCCAACGCCGATTTTAAAAGATACAGAATAACGAGGACAAACAGGACAACCACAGTCAGTAGACCGGCGGCAATAAGCGTTCCTAAGCCATTGGCTATCCGTTTCTCTTTGCCAGTCAGGTGGCGACGGTTTTTGCCGAAAAGAAAGACAAAATAGTATCGCCAGCCAAGCATGGGAAAAGTAATCACGCCACGGCAGTCAATCTTATGATTTCCCCAGTTACGGGCACCGATGGCATTCCGGATATGCATAAGTTGCTCATCATTAAAGCTTTTCTGTACTGAATCCGGCATACGTTCCAGCATTCTCTGAATACCGGGATCATGACGAATATCTTCAGGAATGATTTGTTTAGCGCTGTCGGTCACTCAATACCTCGGATGCTATCCATTTAAAAAACTAAATTAACGTACTAGAAAACAAAGCAAAATTCTATAATAGTTTCATGACTTATAACATAATAAAGACATCTCAGGCACTTCACGTTATCATGGGGCCGTTTTTTTATTCCGACTTATTCACATGCCATTATCTCTTTCATCTTATTTTCGCCGATTCAGTCACTCCATTAGTGGCATCGAACTACCGGAAATGTTTACGTATCCCTTCTGTTACGAACCGCATCCGCTCTGTATTAAAGCAGCGGAACAGTTACAAGAAGAACTGACCCGGAAAAATTTGCTCGACGCCCATTATAAAACTCAGAGTCAGGAAGAATATGCTGGAAAAATGTTCGGAGTATTGATCGTCAAAGACTCAAACGGTGAATTGGGTTTTCTTGCCGGATTTTCAGGTAAACTGGCCGGTTCAAACCATTATGAAGGCTTTGTTCCTCCTGTTTATGATATTCTCGATCATGACAATGTCTTTCTGAAGGAGTCGGAACATATTAACCGGTTAAACACGTTAATTTCTGAACTTTCTGCTTCTCAGGAAGAACAACAGTTACAAACCCGGCTTGAACGTTGCCGGAAGAAAGCAGAAGCAGAAATTGCCGCTACTCAGCAGGATATGGTGAAAACGCGTAAAGCGCGCAAACAGGCACGGACTGAAGCGGAAACCCTGCCATCATCTGAACGTGACATCATCATCAACGAGCTTGCCAGACAAAGTATCGAAGAAAAGAAGGCCCTGGCAGCAACAAAACAAAAATGGCAGGAACAGATAACACAATATAGTGAAAAATTAGAGCTCCATCTGGAAGAAATAAGCCGGCTAAAAGAAGAACGGAAACAGCGTTCAAACCAGTTACAGCACAGCTTGTTCTCAAACTATAAACTGCTGAATGCGAATGGGCAGGAAGCCATTCTGATCGATCTGTTCAAAGATACCCGGTCACCGGTTCCACCCGCCGGTTCCGGCGAATGTGCTGCACCTAAGTTATTGCAGTTTGCCTACCGGCATAACCTGCTCCCTGTCACTATGGCCGAATTCTGGTGGGGTCATTCTCCCAAATCTGCCATTCGTAAACACAGGAAATTTTATCCTTCCTGTCAGAGTAAGTGCTTACCGATACTCACCCATATGTTGCAAGGGCTTACTGTCGAACCTAACCCGCTACAAACCGCTCCTGTCAGCGATAAAGATATCGATATCGTTTATCAGGATGATGCCATTGTCGTTCTCAATAAACCGGCAGAGATGCTCTCTGTTCCGGGTGTTCATATTCAGGATTCAGCCTTTCACCGGTTGAAAGAACGGTTAAAAGAACAGCTAAAAGAAAGTAACGAGGGGCCGTTTGTCATTCATCGGCTGGATATGTCTACTTCGGGTCTGCTAGTCTTTGCCCTGACCAAAAGAGCAAATAAAAATTTACAGAAACAGTTCATTTCCAGAAGTGTTGAAAAACGATACATCGCAGAACTGGAAGGACTGGTGATGGATAATAACGGTTACATCCGGCTACCTCTGGCCCCGGACTTTGATGATAAACCACGTCAGATCGTCTGTGAAAAACGGGGAAAAGCAGCAGAAACTTATTGGGAAGTTATCCGGCGTGATAAAAACAGAACGAGGCTTTATCTCTATCCAAAAACAGGACGAACACACCAACTCAGAGTCCATTGTGCTCATTACCTGGGACTGAATTCCCCTATGGTAGGCGATGACTTATACGGAGATAAAGCGAAACGATTACATCTGCATGCCGAAACATTAACTTTCGATCATCCCTATACTCACAAACGGCTCTCTTTTCAGATTGATGCCGAGTTTTAAATGATCAAATGATCAGTATCATACCGTGATTATTAAACACGACAAATTTTCATCCCAATTGAATAAGGATGAAAATAATTAATGAAAGTAATTACTAGTGTATGGAACAGCAGAATTGCTGCTCAGATGAAAGGAAAAAATAATCAGCGGTAATTAAACCACGACACACTTATCATTTTCTTCTTTAGTAACATCACTCCCTTCAAAATCAACCAACCTGACCTCTAGCGTTGCTCCGAAATATTTGATAACCGTTTTCGGATCATGTCCCTCTTTAATCTGCTCACTGAACAATTCTAATAAATCTGCGATAACTTCTCTTACAACCTGTTCTCCATTATCGATGAAAAAGTTATTCATTATGCAACCTATTTGCTATATTATTCCTGTTATAAAGTAATTATTCACAGAAGATATTGATTACATCAATATTTAGCATCAATACTCAACTGATCTCAGCATATTTACTCACAAAGAAATCGATTATTCAATTAAATTAGTGACTTCATTGCACCAATGATAAACAGGTCACTGTTTACTCAATTTTAATGTAAACGTTATCATTAAAATTCACTATGCTCTGTTAATTTTTATATCATCGGAAAATGGATTAATTAGCAACGGAAACACACGTTCTACCGGACCCGTTAACCATGTCATAACACAATCAGTTTCGATAAGCAGAGGCATTCGTTCATAATATTCCCGGCACTGATCATTGGATTCAGTGGTCAAAATAATCAATTTCGTCTTGTTTTCCAGTAAAATACCAGCCACATAAAACACATCATTATTACCCGGACTGAAACAGTATTTCTCCTTTTGTCCCTGTTCATCGACCCACTCATACCATCCACTGCAGGGAACAATGACCCTGGAGTTTTCAAAACCATCAATAAATGTTGCCTTAACAGAAACCGTCTCCGCCTTTGCATTGAAAATGACACTGTTTGTCCAGCCAGGCTGTATGCCCCAAATTAAATTACCCTGCTGCAACTGACCGCTCTTTTGCATCACACAGGCAACCTGTTGAGTCGGACGCAAATCCTGATTGGTATCGGTTTGAAAAGAGATGCCAAATTTATCACGAACAATATGGCACAGAGGATCACGAATAACACTAAGTCTGCCACACATAATTCAGGCCCTTTCTTATTATTCCTCTTTTAGTATAGGTAGTGATTAGACGGTATGGTGCTATTAAGACTGGCGTTTTTTGAAAATATAACAGAGGTTATAGGGTAATATTACTTAGCTCTTTAGTGGTGCTGAGTATCATAGACGGATTTTCAGATGACAATTCTTCATAACAGCCATATCCCCATAAGACACCGACGGATTTGAGTCCATTCCGGTTAGCTCCGATTAAGTCTGCATTTCGGTCGCCCACCATCACAGAACCTGAGCCAATAGATTTATCCGATAACAACCCTGACAACTGATGTACCTTGGTAATACCGACATCGCCACCATTTATGATGTCAAAGAGATGGTCAAGTTCAAACAATGCTAATATCCTTTCAGCGAAATCCTTTCTTTTCGTTGTGCCTGAGTCATACATATCATGGGAGCTCACCTCAATTTTCATTGATTCCAATTAGGAATATAACAATTGCCCACGTTTCGTTTATACAGCGTGCCAATCACTTGTAATGTCTAACCAAACGATACGGAACAGACATGAGGCGAACTATGAAATTTATCTGTAAGAGCTGCGGTAAAGAATACCTACCTATACCTGAATTAATTAGATGCACTTGTGGCTCAGCCCTTTGGGTTAAGCCTGAATTTTCTTTTAATAAGAGTAATTTGATTAAGAATGAACTATCAATATGGCGATATTCCAAAGCTTTACCAGTAAAAAAACATGAAGTTCAGGCATCTTTTAATGAAGTCATTACACCACTGGCTGATGCCGAAATATCTGGTATTCCGATTCTTGCAAAAATGGATTCATTACAACCAACTGGGTCATTTAAAGATCGAGGGGCTGCTATGGTCATCAATTACCTGAAAAAACAAGGAATAGATAGCATTGCTGAGGATTCTAGTGGCAATGGTGGCAGTGCCTATGCTGGGTACGCAGCTAAAGGGAAAATGAAGTGCAACATATTTGTGCCCGCAGGAACATCTTTAGGAAAAACCACACAAACCAGAGTTTATGGTGCAAACTGTATTGAAATTGAAGGGACAAGGGAAGATGTTGCCTTAGCAGCAATGAACAGCTCTAAAACACACGGAAGTTGCTACGTAGGGCATAATTGGCATCCATTATTTATTGAAGGAGTGAAATCTATTGCCTATGAAATCTGGGAACAATGTGGTTATAAAGCTCCGGACAATTTTGTGGCACCAGCAGGTAATGGTAGCCTGCTAGCTGGTGCATACCTTGGCTTCTCAGAATTATTAAAAGGTAGGGAAATAGACAAGATACCTCGTATCTTTGGAATTCAAAGTGAAGGTATTAAACCGTTTGTTCAGGTATTTAATGGTGAAGATATTGAGATAACATCATTGAACACTATAGCTGAAGGTATCAAGATTCAGCACTCATCTCGCCTGAAAGAAATCATTGAATTTGTTCAGCAGTCTAATGGCAGTTTCATTAGTGTTAATGAACAACAAATCCAATCAGCAATAGAAGAAATGGGGCAGCAAGGATTTTTTATCGAGCCTACATCGGCAACTGCGTTTGCGGGTATAGCTCGACTTTTAGAAACAGGAGAGATTGGCGCAAAAGACTTAACAGTTGGTGTGATAACTGGAAATGGTCTCAAAGCGACGAACTCTATTCAGCAACTATTCAGTAAATTAACCAATTGAGGGTATTAACGATGAGGTATATACAAACCAATAATGCCCTGAAACCTTCTGGGCACTACTCTCAGGCGATTGTTTGTAATAATTTAGCTTACGTTTCAGGCCAGCTACCAATCAACCCAGATACTGGGGGAAAAGTTACAGGAGATATTGAACAACAAGCCCGCAGGGTCTTAGATAATTTGGCGATTATTCTTGAAGACGCGGGATCGAGTATTGATAAGGTTCTAAAACTCGTTATCTATATTTCAGATGTCCATATGTGGGATACCGTCAATAGTGTTTGTGGCGAGTACTTTACGATTCATAAACCAGTACGGACAATCGTACCCACCAGAGACCTTCATTTTGGGCTAAAAATAGAAATAGATTGCATAGCTCTATGTGAATAGAACATTTTAACTCTATAGCGACACTTCAGATATAGTGTTTATGACTTTCTTAATGCGCTCTAACCGAAAGTTGTTTTGCCGTACACAGATGTAAATTGGTCTATATAGAGGGGCGAGCTCACCATACTTGTATAAATGACATTCTTCTATACTCAGTGCTTTTACTACTGAAAGTGGTACAAGGGCAGGCGCAGCTCCTTGCAATGCCAAGTGAGCTGCTGCTGTATACGAGTCTAGCTCCATCACGGGGCGTATTTTCAATTCTTCCAAGATGTCTGACTGGTAGGTGTTTGCGCTGTTAGTAAGATCGGTTGTGATTAACACGCCCGGTAACTCGTTTAACGGATCGCGGCTGACAATATAATATGGCTCATCAAAAAGGTGAATGCTTAACAGACCATGACCCGGAGGCAGGTACCCTGCGCATAATCCAAGAACGGCTTTCCCCGATTTCACATTTTCCACAATTCGTGGAGTATGGTTTGTCGTAATCGTTAAATTAGGATCATCATGAAAGCAATGTGTTAAGGCGTGGCTGAAATACCCGGCAACCAGCGTTTCTGAGCAGTCGATACGTAGCAGAGAATCACTGGCTAGCACCTGCTGTTCGTATATTTGCCCGCATAACTCACTGAATGTTGGACTGATGTTCTCAATCAACACTTTCGCCTCTGCCGTCAGCATAACGTAACGGCCATCTGGCTCGACTAATTTCTTCCCCAGACGCTTTTCTAATTTGGTTATACGCTTACTGACGGCGGATTGGCTAAGATACAGTACGCTTCCCGTACGGCTCATCGTTTTCTCTTTACTCAGTACGAGAAGTGTTTCAATGCCTTCAAGCAACATATATTGACCAATGAAAAAAGAGAATGATTGTTCCAGTCTATGCTTTTTCAATATGGGTTGCAAAACAGGCCAATGGGATAGGTTCAGGTATAAACGAATAAATAACCCATAAATTATTTTATGGAAACTAAAATAATTTATAATACCTTTAACTGCATTGATTCATATTTAAATTTTACTTATAAAACAACAAAATAAATAGTATATATACTAATTGAATATAAGTTTTCTCCTCATCATAGCTAGGTTCTTTTTTGATTTTCCTGAACATCTGAGAGACTTTATCAAAACAAAAGTGCAGAGATATGGATATCAAAAAAACGATTAACACGGATGACGACGAAACAGCAGAAACGGCATTTTGTTTATAACAACGCCGTTTCTGCTGAAGTGCTTACTTTCCGTATCAATTCTGTCAGATAAGTCCGTGTTTGGGTGGTGATAGGATGACGGCATGTCGATCAGTTACCTTAACCGGAACTTATTCCTAAGCCCCAGACCGATAAGAAACATAAACAGAAAAGACAACCCACTCAGCAATGAACTCATAACGCCATACCTTGCTGACAGGTTTAGCTCTTTGCGTACTTCGGCCGCATCAAGACCAATACCACCAAGAAAGGGTATCGCCTTGCTCAGCGATACCGTTGAGGCCAAATAAAGAATATCCCGGGTATTGCCCTCCAACCGGTGACAATCTACCGTACAAGCATCTGGAACAACATTGCTTGAAAAAGGATGCCAGTTTTTTGCTTCTATTGTATTGGATTCATGCATTGTTAAAGCAATAAGTATGAAAACCACTAACAAAAAACCTAAAACAGGTTTAATAATGGACTGACCATAAGAACTGCAGGTCGAAAATAGCCAATCAAGTAAACCGGCCCCAAAAGGTTTTATGAAATGAAATATGGAAAAAACATCCGAATAAGAGGGCCAGAACCAACGGGCAGCACGCATTTCATCAGCATGAAAGCGCAAAGCAGATTTGTAGTCTTTATTATGTTCGGCAATCTCTTTTAATCTGCAAAGACGCTCAGCCTGCTTACTGGCATCGGTGAACCATTTTCGCTTAAAGGAACACTTCAGGCCAGTGAGAACAAAGTGGTTCGTGGTTTTGGTGCCAACAAAATCAGGAATAAAAGGAAGTACTTCCCGTGTTGAAAATTCCACGCTACTTTTAAAAGAAGCAAAACGAAAGCTAATGGATGTGCACCCTTCACTGATAGAAACATCCTTGAAACCGACATGTCCACCAAAATTTGCATTATCAAATGTCACCTCCCCATGACCGAATCGGGCCATCTGAAAGCTCACATTCCCATGACCAAATTCGGCACCCGTGAAGAACACATTCCCATCACCAAATTCAGCTTCAAAGAAACTTACCTCTCCGCCACCAAATTCACTATTCCTGAAACTAACGACTCCCTCACCAAATTTTATCCCCCGGAAATCGACCTCTCCACCTCCAAATTTAGAATTCGAGAAATCCACCTTTCCCTCACCAAATTCAGTACACAAGAAACGCAAATCTCCGTATCCGAATTTAGTCCCTCTGAAATCGACCTCCCCACTTCTAAATTCTGCAAAGCTGAAATCAACTTCCCCATAATTTGGAAACTCAAATCCGAAAAAAGAAACCGTTGCCCCACTGTCAAATATCACTTCTTTAAAAGAGATATCGGCTTTAGGCTGCGATTGACACCAGTCATTCCATTTTTCACGGCCACACCGCCATAGGTCTAGAGCGACTTCACCTTCAAGAATAAGATGGTCGTTACCCGCCCATTCTCGCCAACGCTCTCGGTCTGCAAACCAAAGACTCATGGCCTCATGAGTAACAATGAGATTTTGATTCTCATTGAAGTTTCTTATTGGAAGTGTCGTATCGGCTGTCATGGTATGGGCTCGGTTTACTCTCTGATTTTTATACAATCACAACAAAACTGGTCACGCAATAGATTTAGCATAGAATCATTATCTCATTGTATTAATTTTATAATTCATTGGGTTATTGCCGTCTTATAAATAGAAATTGAGACCGTTGCGGGGCTTTATACCCAAGCAACCTGAAGATGCGGTGTTCAGTGAGATTTGTTCGGGCTTGAAACAAGGCGCTGATTTGAAAACATAGTCGTTCTACGTTGAGAATCAGTAACGCTGGAGCAAGCCCGGACAAACTCACCCGCAGGGCACCAGCCGAAACGCACATTTCTGCTGGCGCTGAATCATGCATCTTCAGGTCGTTTGGGTATAAGTACGAATAATAATCATACAAATTAAGATAATTACACATATAATAAGCCTCTTTTTTGTCGGGAGAGGCCAAAATAAGGCACGACCGCCTCTTCTGAAATACAGGGACTATCATGAAAAAGCGATTTTTACTATTACTGTGTGCATCCTCTTTGTTTGGATGTGCAAATATGCATAAGTTAGACTCGAAAAATCAAGGGAAACACATAGAACTCGCGAGAGATCTGACAAGAGCGAGATCAACCGGGGTCGCGGGTATAAAGGGTTTATTCCCAATAACGTGGATTGAAGGGGTCTTCTCAGGAGAGTATGTCGCAGAAGGGCAGGATGCAGAAGGAATTTATTACTGGAATACCAAATGTTGCATTGCGATGGAAAAGAGAGGAAAAATGTTTGCATCAATGCACGGTTGGGATTGTGGTATTTGGGTTCCGAATGACAAAAATGACATAGTTAGAACCTATTACCATGATAATGAATCGCCATTTAGCTATATAGGCTGGTTTGTAGACTTCACATACCAGCAATTTGAATTATCTCTAAAGCAAGCACCTACAGAATAAAGGGAACGATTCTTTAGCGGGAATTTCTTACAAAGAGCGCATCGCCAATTTAATTCCGTCAGCCATTAATGCTTTAAAGCTCAGATGAAGCTAACATACCTACGCCAGTTGGATGATCACGCGTGCAAATGTCAACGTCAGCTATCTTGCCCAACAAATGGGCCATGCCAACATCACCATGGTCGCCAAAGTCTACGGAAAATGGCTGACGGAATCGAATAAGAAAGAATCCGATCGGGTTTGGCATGAGCTGCAAAAAGTGTCCAGTCTGGAGAAAGGGCGGTAAAGGCCGAGAGAGCCAATTTCTCCCGGCTCATTTATGGACATTTTTGACTTACGATTATTAGATGAAGTTTACCTTTCGGATAACCTCTATTTATCTAATGTCCCGTAAAGAGCTTACTAATAATAGGAGCGATTAGCGTTGCAAAGCATGTCGCAATGGCGACAAAGAATATTTGCTTATGACGACGTTGTTCTGTAAATAATTCTTGATGAGTTAAGTAAATCTTGGGGTTAATGTCAAATGGGAGTGATGGAATTTCACCAGTACCACCAGATAGATCGCCTGACTGCACTAGGGCATCCATCAATCTACCGTATTTCTCTTCAATAATCTTAGCTTTAGGGTGTTTAATACCCATCTGACTTAGATACCCGAAGTAAGGGTAAGCATATGTTACCAACGTGCTGGGTGAAACACTCTTACCACCATGCTCATTCTGGTATTCTATTATCTTGACTATTAACTTATAAAGGTCGGTTTGATCCAAAAGGCACCATGCTTTTACACGGTTAATTGAACTTAACCATACTACGCGATAAAACATTTTACCCCATTTAACCAACTTACGGTCTAAAAAATAAAACTGATATAACCCATTGTATTTAAATTGATGTTCACTGTTATGAACGGTAATAAACCAATCATCGTTATTTATTAGATCTACATTAACTCTTTCTTGCTTGGGATTATCACTAGTACCGACTTCATAGCTAACAATTCTCTCACTTATTAGAATTTCAGTGATGCTATAGCCATATGAATCTTTGTCAAAATCGAGGCATGCAAGACATATATATTTTTCACATGGTGCCTGTAAAAGTGGACTTAATTGATATTTACTCAGTTTTTCTAGGGCTCTATTTTTCAATTGAAACATATTTCCTCCAATCTCAGGCCGTTGATAACACATTAAACAATTGGCCTATCACAGTCAAAAGCATTCTCTCCCAAGGTCTGGCAAACCTTATATCCATAAATGATTAAATTAGTTATCCCTTTCTAAGAATTAGGGGAAATAGGTCAAAAATCTCTGACTAGAGAAGCTGCGAGAAATGACTCTAAGAGGGAAAGGGGCAGAATGTTTCAGCCAGAGACGGCTGAAACGAATCTGGACAGAAATGAGCTAGCGGGTCTATTTTAAGTAGTCGTTTCAAATTAGAAAAATAGGTCTTAATTCAAGATAACTGACGAATAAAACCTGTTCAGTAGGCTCAATTTAGTTTCTGTTTACTACCAATCCGTTGATAAAGATCAACTAATTTTGGCAATGATTGCTTATTTAAGGCCTACCATTACTGTACTTACTGTATGGAGGCCTTATGAAAAAATTTTTATTTATCCTTTTATTTGTCCCTTTACTGACTTTTGCTGAGCAACTGCGAATAGCTACTTGGAACATGGAATGGCTGGATCAAAACTCAGCTCGTCCAGAATCACTTCGTACTCGTGCTGATTATGCGGTTATGCACGATCTTTCAGAACAGTTGGCGGCTGATATTATTGCCTTTCAAGAAGTTGCTGATCAAGCTTCATTGACCAAAGTACTAGATAAGTACCAGTACAAAATGGAGTTCTCTACTAGAAAAGATGAGGTAGAACAAACCTCTTCACCAATGAAATGGCACCAGTTCGTCGGCTTAGCTATACGGAAAGGGATTAGTTACGAACGTAATCCAGATCTAACAACTTTAGACGTTAGAGACGACAAAAAGTTACGTTATGGCGTTGATGTTACGATACTTAAAAATAATAAACCTGTGATAAGAGTTCTTTCCGTTCACCTGAAAAGTGGCTGCTTTTACCAAGATAGGAACCATAGGGGATGTGAAAAACTGGCTGAGCAAGTTTCAAAGTTAGAACTGTGGATTGATGCTAGAGCTACCGAAAATATTCCATTCATTGTACTTGGAGACTTTAATCGTCAGCTTACAGGCTATAAGGATTGGTTTTGGAAAGAGATTGATGATGGTGACCCCGCTGGAATGAAGCTATATTCTGCTGCAGGAAAAGATAAAAGCCGTTGCCAGTCAAAAACATATGATATAGAAAATCACAGTTGGTCTTTAATGCGTTATGAAAACTATATTGATCATATTGTTCTGGATGAACAGGCAATAGAACTGATGGTTCCCGAGTCGTTCAAGCAGTTTTTATATCATCAAGATGATGTTATGAACCTGAACCTATCAGACCATTGTCCTATTCGAGTGACACTACAGCTTTAGCGAACTTTCAGTGCCCGCAGCACATCCTATCCTTGTTGTTGTGTTTCCGTTAGCTTTGAAACAGTGAGAACAGGGCTAACGGCTTTATGTTATCACTATGATATGGCCATCGTCTCTAACTGACTTTGGGGCAAAACCTTGTTAGCCAGAAACGATTTGAACACCCCACGTACCCGAACACTTCCGGCTCAGGCTTTCACTATAACTTGAATCATTCAGATGAGTTTATGAAAGCCTAATACCAAACTGTCTCACGATCACAGCTACAATCGCAAAACAAACGATGGAAATAACAGCGCAGGTTCCTAACGACACCCAGAATGAGTACCGGTTTAACAAGAAGGGAAAAATTAAAAACATAGGTAAGGTCGGCAGAACATACCAAAACGTATAATAAGCGTGATTTGCAAGTTTCTCCTGATCTTGCCCCTCGATATACATCCAGATCAGCACCAGAATAGTAACCGTAGGTAACGCTGCTATTAATGCCCCAATCCTATCACTTCTTTTGGCCACTTCTGAAACTAAAACAACAATTCCAGCAGTGATTAAGTATTTTGTTAAAATCCAAATCATGATGCGGCTCTTTCTTAGTAATCAGTAATGACAGCCCTATTTCAACCTGCCAGATCTAATTACATCTTAGCAAACCGTACATTGTTATAAGTTGGTGATATTTTTCTTGGGGCTAAATTGGGGCTTTTTTTGGGGCTAAATTAGGTCAAAACTTCCATTTCACTGTTTATCCACGGCTCTGATCCATTTGTGTGTTGTTTGACTATACTTATAACAAGTATTCAAACCAACGAGCGTTCATTATGAATACAGAAGAGTTTAATGAACTAACTGAAGAAATTAATACACTCAACTTCCCCCAACTTAAACGATTACGACACAAAATCGAATCTCTGATTTCCAGCAACCAAGTTGGTAAAGCTATTGCTGACAAAGAAGAGCATATATCACATTGTCCATATTGTGGAAGTCCTGAATTTACTAAGCATGGAACCACAGCACGAGGTCAGCAACGTTATAAATGTAAGGGGTGTTCTCGCACGTTTAATTCATTAACTGGCACTCCATTGGCGAGACTGAGAATGCAGGGGAAATGGCATCAATATTCTGAAGGTATGTGGTTAACCACTAAACTTCGGGGGGCAGCAAAAGAACTGGGTGTTAATGTCAAAACCGCATGGCTATGGCGTCATCGTTTATTAGCTGCGCCTTGTAAACATAAGCCCTCCGAGCTGCATGGGATCATTGAGGCAGATGAAACCTTTATTAATGAGTCATTCAAAGGCTCTAAGAAAATGCTTCGAGAGCCACGCAAGCGTGGTGGTGGAGACGTCCCCAAAGTACCAATATTTCTAGCATTAGATCGAACGGGCGTAGTTACTCATCAAGTATTAGAACGTGATACAAAAGAACAATTAAAACAAGCATTAATACCAGTTCTAACACCACAAAGCGTACTTTGTACCGACGGTAATATCAGCTATAAAAGTATCATAGAAGATTTACCATTTGAGATAGACCACAAACGCCTAATTACACTGGATAAGAAGAGGGTAATTGAAGGGATATACCATATCCAAACACTCAATAACTGGACGATGCGTTGGAAAGCATGGTTAGCACAGTTTCGAGGGGTTGGAACAGCTTATCTGGACAATTATTTAACTTGGTTTAGACAAATGGAATGTGCAGAACAAAATGAAAGTTGGGTAGTTTTGGCTTTATAACCACACACAAATGGATCAGAGCCTTATCCACACATAGGTAGGAGAATCAAAAAACGCCCCTTTCGGAGCGTCTTAAATTTTATTCCCAATCGAGTATCACTTTCCCAGAAGCCCCGCTACGCATGGTGTCAAAGCCTTTTTGGAAGTCGTCAATTTTGAAATGATGGGTGATAATTGGCGTCAGATCTAAGCCGGATTGGATGAGCGATGCCATTTTATACCAGGTTTCGAACATTTCTCTTCCATAAATCCCTTTGATTATCAGACCTTTAAAGATAACCTGATTCCAGTCGATTGCCATATCGGAAGGTGGGATCCCTAACAGTGCAATCCGTCCGCCATGATTCATTTCTTCCAGCATAGACTGAAAAGCCGCCGGAACACCTGACATTTCCAGACCCACATCAAAGCCCTCGGTCATATTCAGCTCTTTCATGACCGCTTTCAGATCGTCTTTGGCTACGTTAACGGCCCGGGTAACCCCCATCTTTCTCGCCAACTCCAGGCGATACTCGTTCACGTCCGTAATCACAATATGACGGGCACCAACATGTTTGGCAACGGCAGCGGCCATAATACCTATCGGGCCGGCTCCCGTAATCAGCACATCTTCACCAACGAGATCAAACGACAACGCCGTGTGAACCGCATTGCCGAAAGGGTCGAAAATAGAGGCTAAATCATCCGAAATTTCATCCGGAATTTTAAAGGCATTATAAGCCGGAATCACCAGATACTCCGAAAAGGCACCGGTACGATTGACTCCCACACCAATGGTGTTGCGGCATAAGTGAGTACGTCCACCCCGGCAGTTACGACAGTGCCCACAGGTAATGTGGCCTTCGCCCGAGACCCGGTCACCGATGCTATAACCACGAACTTCCTGGCCGATTGCCACCACTTCGCCCACATACTCATGACCGACTACCATAGGAACCGGAATGGTATTCTGAGCCCAATGATCCCAGTTATAAATATGAACATCTGTTCCGCAAATAGCCGTTTTCTTTATCTTAATCAAAAGATCATTATGGCCGATCGCTGGCATATCAACATTGGTAAGCCAAATGCCTTCCTCTGGTTTCAGCTTTGATAAGGCTTTTATTTTCATCACACTCTCAACCTGTTCGTTCAATACCGGTACTTATCGCTTACGCGATAATGCCCATGTCTTTACCAACTTCGATAAACACATCAATGGCACGATCCAGTTCTTCTCTGCTGTGAGCAGCCGACATTTGGGTACGGATACGAGCCTGACCTTTCGGTACCACCGGGTATGAAAAACCGATGACGTAAACGCCTTTTTCAAGAGCCCGGTCAGCAAATTCAGCAGCAACTTTGGCATCTCCCAGCATAATAGGAATAATCGCATGATCCGCACCGGCTAATGTAAATCCGGCCTCACTCATTCGGGAACGGAAATGTGCAGCGTTTTCCCACAGATGCGTTCTTAAATCGCCACTTTCAGCCAACAAATCAATCACACGAATAGACGCTGCCACAATGGCCGGGGCAACAGAGTTAGAGAACAGATACGGACGGGAACGCTGACGCAACCACTCAATCACCTCTTTTTTACCTGAAGTATAACCGCCAGAAGCACCGCCCATGGCTTTACCCAGTGTGCCGGTGATGATATCAACCCGGTCTATCACATTATGATACTCATGAGTTCCGCGCCCGTTTTCCCCCATAAAGCCAACAGCATGAGAGTCATCCACAACAACCAGTGCATCGTATTTTTCTGCCAGATCACAAATAGCCGGAAGGTTCGCAACAATACCGTCCATAGAGAAAACGCCGTCCGTAACAATCAGTTTATGTCGGGCACCGGCGTCATCCGCCGCTTTTAACTGTTCCTCAAGTTCTTCCATATTATTATTGGAATAACGGAAACGCATGGCTTTACACAAACGCACACCATCAATGATTGAGGCATGATTTAATGCATCCGAAATAATGGCATCTTCTTTATCCAGGATCGTTTCAAACAATCCGGCGTTGGCATCAAAACAGGAGCTGTAGAGAATAGTGTCTTCTTTGCCAAGAAATGCCGACAGCTTTTGCTCTAATTCTTTATGAGCATCCTGTGTACCACAGATAAAACGGACAGACGCCATACCGAACCCATGCTCATCCATCCCTTTCTGGGCAGCTTTAATCAGCTCGGGATGATTTGCCAGTCCCAGGTAATTATTGGCACAAAAATTAAGCACTTTCTCGCCGGAGAGAATGTCAACTTCCCCTTTCTGAGCGGACGTGATGATACGTTCTGACTTATACAGTCCTTCTTCTTTAACGGTTTCAATCTGCTGCCCGATATGCTGATAAAATGCTGATGACATAATCTGAATCCTTTATTGTTATTCTGAACGTGTAAATCTGAAGCTAAGCTCTTTATCCATATTTACACTGTAAACATTTTTAATTGTAGTCAGTGTAATCGATGGACGGGGAAGGGATTATCCCTATAATAGGAAAATCATTCGTGAATGAAATTCATAAATAATTAATATTATAAAACGGTGCCATAATCTGATATGTCTCAGACAAAATTAATTAGCTTATTACCTGATCTCGCTGTCTTCATTCTTATTGTTCAGGAAGGCAGCTTTACCGCAGCCGCCAAAAAGCTCGATAACACACCATCCGCGTTAAGTAAACTGATTACCCGGCTGGAAAAAGCCCTGTCAGTAAAGTTGTTTGAACGGACGACCCGCAGTCTGGTCATTACTCAGACGGGGCAGAAAGTCTATGAACAAAGTGTGATTATGGTGAACGCCGCCCAACAGGCAATTGAAGTATCAATGGCGGATCATCAGAAACCTTCCGGCTCACTCACAGTATCAGCACCGGAAGCGTTTTTATTCTCAGTTCTGCAACCTTTTGTTATCCCTTTCTTACAGAAATATCCGGACATTCAGCTCAAGCTACGGGCGGTTGATGGTAAAGTCGATCTGATCAGAGACAATATCGATGTCGCGTTCCGGCTGACTGATAAACCCGACGAGAAATTAGTGTTAAAAGAGATCTGTAAAACCAATTTGGTTCTCTGCGCCAGCCCCGACTATCTGAACCGTAGAGGAGAGCCGAAACACCCGGAAGAATTAAGTGAACACGATTGTCTGTACCTTGCCGAAACCGCAAAAGATAACCTCTGGACATTCATTCAGAATGACTCCATTTTTTCTGTTGAAGTAAGTGGTCGCTACGCTCTAAACCATTCTCAAATGCGGCTCAACGGAGTAAAAAGCGGGCTGGGTATCGGAATTTTTCATGACTTCGTAGTGAAAGATGCCATTGAGTCCGGCGAGGTTATCAGAATTCTTGAACCCTGGATGATACAAAGCAACTATCACGGTGCCATTGTCATGCAATATGCCCAGACCCGGTATATGCCGGTCAGGTTAAGAGTCTTTATCAACTTTATGGCATCCAGACTAAAAGAGCGCTTTACGTAAATAAACCGTAAAACGCTCTTACCGAACACATTGTATTAAAAAATTAGATGCATTAAGGAATAAGTGACTATCTTAATTTTCTGTGGAATTCGCGACGAACCATATCCACATTTTTTAACTCAGATTTAGCTTGCTTTAAATCGCCCTTATCCAGAGCCATTTCCACTTTGTCGAGAGCCACGGAAAGCTTCTGGTAACCGTCCTGAAAAGTCGCTTCTTTTTTCGGTGGATACTCCAGTTTTTTCGCCTGCTCAACCAGATCATCAAATTTCATCACGGCGGCTTTCATTTCATCAACGGAGGACGCATTAGCGGCATCCCGGAACTCCGTCTTGAAACCGTGCATGAGAACACCCAAATCATCATCATGAGCATAAATGTTTGCCGACAGTAGCGCTGCTGCAATTAGTACCAGTGTTTTTTTCATTTTTATTACCTTATTCCTTTTTTATCAGAACCCGTTAACAGGATCTGTGCTGACTGTTATAAGAATTGTTTCTGGTAGAATAGCCGATTTTATAGCTATTGTAGAACTAAATAAGGTCAAAAGCGCCATCAAACTCAGAAATTCTGTTTCTACCCCGAAGTAACAGAAAATCAAGAAACTGTTTTTCGCTGTGCGTAATAACCTGCTCAGGCGCAATGCCCACTTTCGTTAATAACTGCCTTGTCTTATCAAACTCACCAATTGATTCACAAAAATGTGCGTCTGTTCCTGTGGTAATATAGGCACCATATTGTTTTGCCACATCAATAATCTCATAACAGCGGTCAATACTTCCACGCCGGCTGTGACCCAATAGCGTACTATTATTAATTTCCACAGCCACATGATTGTCAGCAGCAGCTTTAATCACTGCGTCAAAGTCAAAATCAAAATTAGGATTACCCAAATGCCCCAACGCATCCACCAGCCCGTTACTTATGACTTTCAATAACGCATCGGTATGCTCTTTAGGCGTCGAAGGTGTAAACACCGGCTCATGAAAACTGCTTATCACCCAGTCGAGATGCTTTAGCGCATCCGGGGGGAGATCTATCTCTCCATTCACGTTTAATAAATTGGCTTCACACCCACGAATAATTCCTACACCTTCCAAAAAACGGGGCAAAATTTTCTGATTCGCAAAAAACCAGTAGTGAGGGGCTCCCGGCATGCTTCCCGCGTGATCTGTCGTACACAGGATCGACAATCCCCGGGATTTCGCTGATTTTGCATTCTCAATAATCGTACTGTAAGCATGCCCACTGGCATAAGTATGCGTATGAGTGTCGACCACTAACCTCATTATGTTTCCTCCGTCACTGATTTAAGAAAAGTTCTACGACGTAATAGCTTAGATACTATCATTTATTTATTACTGTATGAAAACACTTACAACTAACAGTCTCTAGGGTCTGTTGACCTTTGATGGTTGATTTTTGTTCACTCTGAACGGGTGTTGATCGCTGCGCAGGGCATGTAGCTTAGTCATTCTAACCAAATGACCTGCAACAAAGAGCAAAGCCAGTTCAGATGAACCCTTCGGGCAGCGTTTGATGGTGATTTATTCAGCGTTGGGTCATGATTCATGTAGATGACTACACTTCACATGCCCCGCCTTGCCTAAATCACCATCAACTCGCTGCAAAAACCATCACCAAAGATCAACAGACCCTAAGCACATTACTGAATACTGACGCAAGGACCATGATGAAAATACGCCGCTATTCACTAAGTATCCACATCGGAACTTTGTTCGTTCTGTTGACTGCTATTTTTGGCTTTATATTGATTTATATCAGCTATAACCATGCCTACCAGTTACTAACCCAGACAGCCCGGGAACTTAGTTTAGAAAACAGCCGCCACATTGAAAATCAATTTAAGCAGGCGTCCTCGCCCATTTTTACCACACTTGACCTTCTGTCATACAGCAGTCTGGTCAACGATAAAATACCCCCGGAGAAGAATGAAACCTGGCTGGCTTCCTCTCATTTTATTTTTCAGAAACATCCTCATTTAGTTGCTCTGTACTACGCCAACAATGACGGTGATTTTACGATTCTTCGGCCAATGAAAAACAATCAGGACAGGGAACGCTTTCAGGCACCAGGAAACACCGTTCTGCTGATCAATAAAACCAAAACAAACGGTCAGAATACGTTCATCTATCTCGATAATCATTATCAGGAAATTTCTCGGCTGGAAAAAAACGATAATAAATTTGATCCGACAACCCGCCCGTGGTTTCAAAATACGGAATATGACAGTGATATCAGAATTACCGACCCATATTCATTTTATTTTTTAAAAACCAAAGGGATCACGCTGTTTCGCCGGACGCCAGACGGAACACATGTTGTCGCCGCCGATCTGACGTTATCGTCCGTATCAGAATCCCTCATCAACCTTGGTTACTCAGAAAAAACGAAACTGATTTTATTCGATCAGAACTTTCACCTCCTCGGACAACACAATGCGAATGTCTCAATCAGTGATTCTGATGAAAAGAACCTTAACCGTCTGACCTCATCCGTTTTTAAACCAATTCTGAACCGGACCAGCAGCCAGATTATCTACGAATCGGTGGAGTACAAGGGAGAAGAATGGTCAGTAACGTCGACCCCTGTAATGCTGAACAATCAAGTCAACCTGATCCTTGCTGAAGCAATACCGAAAAAAGATTTGTTAAAAACGCTTCTGGAACTGCGCAATAAACAAATTATCGTTACGATAGGCCTGCTGCTAATGGGCTTTATCATTGCACTTGTGGTTGCAAGAAAAATATCCAGCCCATTAAGAAAACTGGCTACATTGTCTGAAAATATTACCCGGTTTGATTTTAAAAAAACTTACTATCCACAAAGTATCATCAGAGAAGTATCTGACCTGAGTCATTCTTTGCAATTGATGGAGCATACTCTGCACGACTTACTCAATCTGCTGAGAAAAACCGCAGAGAACTCAGATTTTAATGAACTGGCAAAAACCATTACCCGCCAGAGCTATTTAGTGACAAAAGCTGAAACCATCATTATCTACGTTTACGATAATCAGAAAAAAGAATTTGTTACCGCAGCCAATCATGCCATTATTCCTTTTAAAGTGGATATAAACCAATTCATCAATACTCCGTGGCTGAAATCTGAACTTCTGAAAGGAGAAACTGTTCATATCAATAAAAATGACAACATTATTAAAAAATTCCACAAGAATCTTTATAATTCAGATATTTATCTTTTTCCATTAATCGATAAACAAAAACAACTGGTCGGTATCCTGAATCTGGGTTACGAGCGGGCTATTACCTCTGAGCAGTCAGATAAACATGCCTTTCTACAGGAACTGCTAAGCTTTGCTCAGTTAGCCAAAGAAAAAATCGATCAGGTTCAACAACATAAAGACCTGATGAATGCTTTCATAGAACTGATTGCCTCAGCGATTGATACCAAATCCCCTTACACCGGCAATCACTGCCAACGAGTTCCCTCGCTGTCCAAATGGATCGCTCAGGCTGCTAATGAAGACAACCATTATTATCCCAAATTCCGGATGACAGACGAACAATGGGAAGAACTCAAACTGTCTTCATGGCTGCATGACTGCGGAAAAATTACAACGCCGGAGTTCGTCATTGATAAAGCCACCAAACTCGAAACAATTTATGATCGTATCCATGAAATACGAATGCGCTTTGAAGTCATCAAACGGGAACGGGAAATTGATTACTGGAAAGCGCTGAATAACGGAGGAGAACCAACACAGCTAAAACAGCAGCTTGAAGATCAGCACACACAATTAGATGACGATTTCAAATTCATCGCAGCCTGTAACACTGGTCAGGATCACATGAGTGAAGACAACGTCGTCAGATTAAACAAAATTTCTCAATATACCTGGACAAGAACACTCAGTAACCAAATCGGTATTTCTCATACAGAAAAACTTCGCCATCTGGAAGATCAGCAGCTACCGGTAAAAGAACCACTGATCAGTGATAAACCGGAACACATTATCCATTGGGAAGACGGACGGAAACCTCAGGATATGTGGCAGGAACAGTTTACCTTACAAGCCGGAGATGTACTGTTTAACCGGGGCGAAATGTATAATTTATCCGTGACAAGCGGTACGTTAACCAAAGAAGAACGCTTTATTATTAACGATCACATTGTTCAAACTATCTCAATGCTGAAAAAGCTCCCCTATCCTGCTCATTTAAAAAACATCCCGGATATTGCCGGCAGTCATCATGAACGAATGGATGGCAGAGGATACCCACGTTCATTGTCTGAAAATGAATTATCTATACAAGCCAGAAGCATCGCAATCGCCGACGTTTTTGAAGCACTGACATCAAAAGACAGACCTTATAAAAAAGCGAAATCACTCAGCGAAGCAATAGGTATCATGACATTCATGGCGACCAGCGGACACCTTGATCCCAAATTGTATTTGCTCTTTCTGGAGAAAAAAATCTATCAGAAATACGCAGTAAAATACCTTGAAGATGAACAGATAGATTGGGTTGATCAAGCCGGACATATAAGGGAAACCAAAGCATATATAAAGAAAAAAACTCACCACGATAGTAAACATGTATGAAAACCTTAGCTAAATCGTACATTTTTATCAAAAAACACATCATTTATTGATGTATGTCATTTATTGATAGAGAATGTATCGAGTCAGCATACCCAATATCAAATGACATATCGGGGGATGAAGATCGGCCTGACCTATCAATAGAATAGATAAGACCGATTTTCTGTTTAAACACCTTACTGTTACTTTTAACAAAATATAACGACCTAGCTTCTAAGGGAAAGATAATGGTAATACCAGAAAATAGTAGCATCGTGATTTTTGGTGCTTCCGGCGATCTTACTTACCGAAAGCTCATTCCTGCCCTATACCACTTATTCGCGAATCGTCAGCTTCCATCTTCTTTTGCCGTTCTGGGGGTAAGCCGAACGGAATACAGTGATAAAACTTACCGGGAGAAATTAAGAAAATCCCTCACAGAACTGGAAAAAACCGATCCTGAAACATTGGATATGTTCTGCGAACATATTCATTATCAATCGTTAAATACGTCTGATGTTAATGAGTACGAAAAATTAACCCAGCGACTTGATGAATTACACCAGCATTATAATTTTCAACAGCAGAATACGTTATTCTATCTGGCGACACCACCAAGTCTGTACGGCATTATTCCCGGATGTCTGGCAACTCATAATCTGAATGATGAAACAAACGGTTGGAAGCGCTTAATCATCGAAAAACCGTTTGGTTATGATCTTGAATCCGCAAAATCTTTAGACATTGAAATTCACAGGCATTTTAAAGAACACCAAATCTATCGTATTGATCACTACCTCGGAAAAGAAACCGTACAAAATCTGCTGGTTTTCCGGTTTGCCAATGGTATGTTTGAGCCATTATGGAACCGAAATTTCATTGACTATATTGAAATTACCGGTGCAGAGTTTCTTGGAGTAGAAGAACGAGGCGGCTACTACGATAACAGTGGTGCTGTACGGGATATGTTTCAGAATCACCTGCTTCAGGTTCTGGCTATGGTTACTATGGAGCCACCGGTTGCCATCAACGCCGATTCAATTCGTAATGAAGTTAGTAAAGTACTGAATTGTCTGGAACCGTTAACTGATGACGATCTGAAAAATAATCTGGTTCTTGGTCAGTATACCGAATCCACGGTCAGAGGACAGTTTCTGAAGAGTTACCGCGATGAGCACGGTGTTTCGGAAGATTCAAGAACGGAAACCTACATCGCGTTAAAAATGTTCATTAATAACTGGCGATGGAATGGTATCCCATTTTATGTCCGTTCAGGAAAGCGCCTCCCAACCCGGGTAACCGAAGTTGTGATTCACTTCAAGCGTACACCACATCCGGTATTTGGCAAAAACGCCCCGGAAAACAAGCTGATTATCCGAATACAACCCGACGAAGGAATACTCATGAGTTTTGGACTCAAAGAACCCGGAGCCGGTTTTCACGCCAAAAGCGTTTCTATGAATTTCCACTATGCATCACTAGAGGAAACGCAGATGTTAACCGCATACGAACGTTTGTTGCTTGATGCACTTAATGGCGATGCTACTCTGTTTGCGCGCACAGACGCCGTTGAGGCTTGCTGGAAATTCGTTCAGCCTATTCTCGATTACAAACAGGCTCCTCAGTCGCTGTTCGGTTATGCCTGCGGAACCTGGGGTCCCCAAGAAGCGGACTCTTTGCTGAAGCAAGATGAAAGAGACTGGCGCTTCCCATGTAAAAATCTAACGAATACGGATTACTGTGAATTATGATAAATTCCAACATCTTCGATACTGCTGATGATGTCGTCGAGTCATTGGCAAATGATTTAAAAAACTACAGTTTACAAAATAAGCCTGTCCATATTTCTCTGTCAGGTGGAAGTACACCCAAAATGCTGTTTCAGCGTCTTGCTCAGGTTCCATATGCCACAGATATTCACTGGGATAACCTTCACTTTTGGTGGGGGGATGAACGATGCGTATCCCCAGAGGATCCGGAAAGTAATTTTGGCGAAGCCGATGCACTACTTTTCCGTCGGGTGCCGGTTCCTGCCGGAAACATTCACCGGATTATAGGTGAGAACAAGCCTCAGGATGAAGCACCGCGATATGCAAAAGAAATGACGGATACAATACCTCAGCAGAACGACATCCCTATTTTTGACTGGATTTTACTCGGCGTCGGTCCGGACGGTCATACTGCTTCTCTTTTCCCTGGACAGACTAACTACAACGATCAAAACCTGACCGTTGTGGCCACACACCCAGAATCCGGTCAGTTCCGGGTGTCGAAAACAGCAAAAGTTATCAAAGCAGCAAAACGAATCAGCTATCTTGTCTTAGGCTCTGGAAAGCAAGACATTATTAAAGAAATTCATACTCACTCTGCAGAAGACCTTCCATACCCGGCCGCAAAAATCACATCCGAAAATGGCAAAACTGAGTGGTATCTGGATAAAAGTGCAGCCAAAAAAATTAGTTAAGGAGAAAAAACAAATGAAAGGTGATATTGGTGTAATCGGGCTGGCTGTCATGGGGCAGAATCTCATTCTGAATATGAATGATCATGGTTTTAAAGTCGTCGCCCATAACCGTACAACCGCTAAAGTTGACGATTTTTTGGCCGGATCGGCAAAAAACACACATATCGTTGGCGCTTATTCCCTGGAAGAGTTGGTTGAGAAATTAGCATCTCCACGCAAAATCATGCTGATGGTTCGTGCGGGTTCTGTTGTCGACTCTTTTATTGAACAACTTGCCCCTCTTTTAGATAAAGGGGATATTATTATCGATGGCGGAAACACAAACTACCCTGACACCAATCGCCGGGTTACCGATTTACGCGAAAAAGGCATTTATTTTATTGGTAGTGGCGTTTCCGGTGGTGAAGAAGGGGCGCGTTTTGGCCCTTCTATTATGCCGGGCGGAGCACCGGAAGCATGGGAGGCTGTTAAACCAATATTTCAGGCAATCGCAGCAAAAACGGACAATAATGAGCCCTGTTGTGATTGGGTTGGTAACAATGGTGCCGGACACTTCGTTAAAATGGTTCATAACGGCATCGAATATGGTGATATGCAGCTTATCTCTGAAGCCTATCATTTTATGAAAGATGGTCTTGGCCTGAGCTATGATGAAATGCAGGCTACGTTCTCAGCCTGGAATAACACGGAACTGAATAGTTACCTCGTCGAAATCACTGCCGACATTCTGGGTTACAAAGACGAAGAGGGACAACCTCTGGTCGAAAACATCTTAGATACCGCCGGGCAAAAAGGCACCGGGAAGTGGACTGGCATTAACGCATTGGATCTGGGTATTCCACTGACGCTGATCAGTGAATCGGTTTTTTCGCGCTGTTTATCAGCATTAAAAGACCAGCGGGTTGAAGCTTCGACGCTTTTTAATAAATCGATCAGCCAGATTGAAGGCAATAAAACTGAATGGCTAGAAGCTTTACGGCAGGCTCTTCTTGCTTCCAAAATTATTTCATACGCTCAGGGCTTCATGCTTATGAGAGAAGCCTCAAATGAAAATAACTGGGATTTGAATTACGGTAATGTTGCTTTAATGTGGCGCGGCGGATGCATAATCCGGTCTGCGTTTCTTGGTAATATCCGGGATGCGTTTGACAACAATCCAGAGCTGGCCTTCTTAGGTTCCGACCCGTATTTCAAAGCCATATTAGAAAATTGCCTTAGCGCCTGGCGGAAAATCGCGGCAAAATCCATTGAACATGGGATCCCGATGCCATGTATGACATCCGCTTTAACATTCTTAGATGGATATACATCTGCCCGTTTACCGGCTAATCTGCTTCAGGCTCAACGTGATTATTTTGGCGCACATACTTATGAGCGCGTCGATAGCCCACGGGGCAAATTCTTCCATACAAACTGGACAGGAACCGGTGGAGATACAGCCTCAACAACATATGACGTATAATGCATATTAATATAAGGAATAAGCATCTTTTTTTATAATAATATCATTAAACATATCGACATTTATTGTTAATTATGATTATAATTTCGCCTGAATTTATGAAATATATTATATTTCTATAGGTTCAGGCGATTTTTTAAGGGAGAGTTAACAATGTTTAATCATATTTTCGCACTTGCACCTAAACTGATAGAAGAAGAAAAGAAACCGGTTTCTTTAACACAACGTACAGAAACTTCGAGAGAAAAGCTTGTTCGCCAGGCACAGGAAATGTTGCCAGCTGATGAACAAGATGAATTTGCACAATATGCTGCTTAATATCATAAGGCTATTATGCAAATTCTTCTAAATCAGATGTAAGGGAATACATCGTCAATTATTATTAAAAATTCAATTTCTGTTCTACTTTCAACGTCATTTTTCCTTCGCCTTTCGCAATGAAAGCCAAAGTCCTCGTGTACTTCTTTCTTATTCATCTAAAATCACCTTTTCTATATCAAATAAAAATGTGATAAATAATCCAGTTTTATAGAAAAAACCCAAAAAAGAAAAGAGCTGAATCACAACTGCCTGTTCAGCGTTTTGATCCTCTGAATAATATCCGTATTTTAGTTGCTGAATCGATTCAGTTGCGCTTTTACTAAAATAAATAAAGGATCTACACAATGAAAATTAAACCCCTACTAACGGCTTTAGCTCTTGTCTCTCCATTTTATGTATCGTCTGCAGAGTTTGTTCTGACAGATTCAGCGACCAATACCTATGTTGCCGACTGGAACGTATCCAGCGATTCACTGGGTATGAAATCGGACACCCCTTTCAGTGTTAAAAAAACACGTCTACATGGCGGAAAACAGGAAGGTGTCGACATCATCACAGTTAATAACGGTGAAATTGAAGTCACGTTAATTCCAACCCGCGGCATGGGCATTTTCCAGGTAAAAAAAGACGGAAAACGCGTTTTCGGCTGGGATTCACCCGTAAAAGAAATTGTTAACCCGGTCTATATTGATCTGGAAAGCCGTAATGGCCTTGGCTGGCTGGATGGATTCAATGAAACAATGGTTCGTTGTGGTTATGAATGGACGGGTCACCCCGGTGTTGATGACAACGGTCAGCTACTGAGTCTGCACGGACGTGCTCAAAACACACCGGCTTCAACTGTGAAAGTTATCATTGATGATAAAGCCCCTCACAAAATAACAATTCAGGGCGAAATTTCCGAAAGAACCTTTAAAAAAGCCGAACTGGCTACTCTGACATCATTTTCTATTGTACCGGGAAGTGATTCATATTCAATTTCAGATACGTTAACGAATAAAGCGGACTACGACGACGAATACCAAATCATTTACCACTCAAACTTTGGTCGTCCGATTCTGGAAAAAGGTGCAAAAGTCTACGCCGCTGCGAGCGAAATTTCACCCTTTAATAATTATGCGAAAAAAGGCCTGAAAGACTGGCAAACCTACCTTGGTCCAACCAAAGGTTATGATGAAATGGTCTACAACTTAAAACCGGTTGCAGACAAAAAAGGGAATACACTTGCTGTTTTACATAATAAAGCGGGTAACCTGGGTGTATCACTTGCATATAATGTTAAACAGTTACCTGTTTTAACCGTCTGGAAGAATACCGATACTCTAAATCAGGGCTATGTAACAGGTATCGAACCAGGTACCAGCTACGCTTATAATACAAAATATCAACGTCCACTTGGTCTGGTACCAACAATCAAAGCGGGCGAATCAAAACATTTTGACCTTACCTACACGGTTTTAACTAATAAGAAAGCAGTGAATCAGGCCGTAAACAAAGTCGAAACCTTACTTCACAACAAACCGGTAAAACTGGTTAAAGAACCATTGGTTGACTTAACAAAAGTTGAATAATTAATGCCAGCCACATTTTTGTGCCTTGGGGAGCGGAAACGCTCCTCTTTTTTATATTGAATCTGAATCATTTTTACTTTAATTTTCCAGTCCTAAACTAAGATTGACAATACGATTTAAGCTTTCAAGAGATGTAATCCTATGAACAATAAAAAAGTAACAATACTCGATGGTGGAATGGGCCGGGAACTTGCACGTCTGGGCGCACCATTTCGCCAACCTGAATGGTCAGCGTTAGCAATGATGGAAGCACCGGATGTTGTTAAAGATGTTCATTTATCCTTTATAAATTCCGGCTCTCAGGTCATCACCACCAACAGTTATGCACTAGTCCCCTTTCATATAGGAGAAGAACGCTTTTCTTCAGATGCCCTACAACTTATCACTCTGGCAGGACAAAAAGCCAGAGAGGCCGTTGAAGAATCCCGAACAGAAACACTGGTTGCCGGATCATTACCTCCCTTATTTGGCTCCTATCGCGCTGATTTATATCAGCCGGAGAGAGTAGAAGCCATTGCTACACCGCTCATTAACGGACTCAAAAGTTATGCGGATCTGTGGCTTGCAGAAACTCAGAGTCTGATTGCAGAAGCAAAAGCTCTGAAAACTATGGTAGATAAACTTACCACTGACCACAAACCATTCTGGGTTTCCTTTACATTAGAAGACGCAGAGCCGACTGAGGTTCCAGTACTTCGCTCAGGAGAAACTGTTGTCTCTGCCGTTAAAGAAATGGTCAAAATGGATGTGGATGCAATTCTTTTTAATTGCTCTCAACCGGAAATTATTGAAGAAGCGCTGAAAGTTACCTACCAGGAACTTGAAAAAGAAGAAAAACTCAGCGTAAAACTTGGAGCTTACGCCAACGCATTTCCACCACAACCTAAAGATGCAACAGCCAACGAGGGATTGGATGAAATACGAGCAGACCTGACACCACCTGCTTATTTGGCCTGGGCCGAAAAATGGAAAGATCAGGGCGCAACCTTAATTGGTGGTTGTTGTGGCATCGGACCGGAGCACATCAAAGAACTGGCGGCTCATTTAAATAAATAATACCAATTATGTTAAAAGGTTACTTAGATAGTAACCTTTTTTGTACTGCTGTATGACGATATAAAAATGACTGCCATAATTATGGCCCACTATCCGCCAAACAGTCCCTGAATATCAAATCAGAACCGTTTCTTTTAATCCGTTCATTTAACCAACAAAATGGCTCTATACGCTATTCCAGCATTACAACTACAGTGTGACCTAATAGCCTCTCCAGTTCATTCTGGCCTTCATTCCCAAGACGTTCATCGACAGATGTATAAAGCATGTTCATAATTTTTCTGGCAAATGATTTGGATCCTTCCGCAACCACGATGTGCTGCATGACAAGACGTATTATTGAAATAAAACGCTCGTCTCTCAAAGCAAATCCCCAGCTCGTTTTTAATCCATTTACTCCATGAGAGAGATCTAAATAGCCTTTGAGCAGACTGACTATTTTTTCGCTCACAGCATCGACAAAATCTGTTTTTTTCGGGAAATGATGGCTGATTCCCGTTCTGGATATACCGGTTTGTTCACTCAGTGTTGTGTATGACATTCTGTCATAACCGATGGTTAGAATCTGTTCAAGTACTGCATCGGTAATCGCCTGGATGGTGATTTCGGTATCTTCCTTACTCCGTTTTGGCATAACTGATCTTCCATAAGACCTCATGTGATGACACTCATAGCTCTAACATCATCAAAGAAAACAATAAACTACTCAATAAACATATGCTTAAACAGTGGTACACATGAGGATAATCAATAAATTATACGTTTTCAGAATATACTGACACTGAAATTGACTTCATCAATTCTTAAAGTTTATTTATGCTATCGACGCGACAATTGTGTTTACCGTTATGAGAGACTAGTCACATACCATTTGTCTATTAAAGCATACGTAATCGTGCTTTTTTTACTGGTATTACTCTGTTTATAGACGCTACAATACCCATGATATTTATAAGAGGATTTATCTCTATGAAAAACGAAACCTATGTAGAAAATGACGTTTGTGAGGCATGCGGATGCGCAGGAGAAATGGGGTATGTCATCAAAGAAGGCGATGATGTAGCTGAAGTAACCATTACCGGAAAAGATAAAGCCGCTCTTGAACAGGAATTTGAACGTTATCTATCACTGGCAAAACAGGTCAATCCTGCTGTTCAATTTGAAAAGAGCCCGGTTAACGATGATGCGACAGAACTGACCGCAAACTTCACATTTGAAGTAAGCGCTGAAAAATTAATTTTTGAATTAAAATCCCGTTCATTGGCACGTTAATCAAAAATATTCATACCCACTGAGTACTCTTTTCAGTGGGTTACTTTTATTTTAATTGATCACACCTTCAATATCTTCCATACTGAATCAACAATAATCACTCTACGCTAGCGTGGTCGTATGCGTCTTTTCTTTTTTGTTCTGTCATTTTTTATCTTCCCACTAAATGCACAACCACTTGATAGTTATGATATTCTCAATTATTTAGACAATTATGGAAATCTGGACCTAAGCGGAAAACCCATCTCATCTATACCTTCCGGGTTGGTGATAAAAAGAGATCTGAATATTTCCCGAACCCCAATAAAAAGCTTACCAGCAGGGCTCGAAATTAACGGCAGCCTGAATGCGGCAAACAGTCAGTTAACAAGCGTACCAAGAGATCTGAAAATAAAAGGCTCCGCTAATTTCATTGGAACAAAAATCACGACCTGGCCCCGGGGTATTAAGGCAGGTGGATATCTGAATTTCACAGATACACCGCTGAAGAAACTTCCTGCTAACCTTAAGGTTAAAGGCGATTTAAGTGTTATCAGAACCCCACTGACAACTCTACCCAATAATCTGACCGTCAATGGCGACCTTTATATAGGAGGTTCCGCAATTACTACCTTTCCTGATAAAATGACCGTACGGGGAAATATTTATCTGGGCGGAAACCATATTACAAAATGGCCACAAAAACTGACTCTTGGCGGTGCGGTTGCGCCATGAGAGAACCAACTGCCCAGCAGTTGGTTTTTATGAAAAGTCCGAGTAATTATTAAGCTATCTTATTTTTGACCGGATTAGCATAACTGGCAATTAGACATTCCCTGGCACCTTCAGGCAGAGAGTCAAGCTTACTCTTCAGCGTTTTCTGAGTTTCACTGGTCACAATAGAATTTTCCTTACCAGCCGCTAAGATATTGATTGGAAACAGTTCATAAAGCTCATGGATCTGCCGGTCGATTTCATCCGCTAGTGCATCCGGAGAATCAAAATCGCCATCAATTACGTCACCAAAAGCAACATTCACCCGACCTTTAAAACCAACAATACCCTGAATGATACTTTCAATATCCTCAAATTCGGCTTTCTCATACTTACCGTTTGTTTCTTTTTCATACAGCTCTTTTGCTTTAGCTGTATCGCATGGATCGTTTTCATAGGAAATCGATACCGGCACAATTTTCAGCGACTTAATATATTCAGAGAAAGGTATTTTTTGTTTTTTCCCTTCGACATAGAACATCTTCAGAATCGCCGGATCAGTAAAATCATTCCCATCTTTGGCCCGGCCTTCGCGCTGAGCAATCCAGATGGAATTATCCGTGTCCAATGAATGTTTTATGTAACTGGATAGCGTTGCGAGTGCTTTCATCATTTCCCGCGGCCCTTTCGCAGAACGTTTTACAATGAAACTTTTGTTCAGTTTCATCAATTCCGTTGTGCAGGCTTTTTTAAGCAGGTTATCACCAATCGCAATCCTCACTGTCTTATGACCCGAAATGTGCAAGCCATAATTGACCAAAGCAGGATCCATAGCAATATCCCGGTGATTGGAAATAAATAAGTAAGGTGTATTCTTATCCAGCTTATCAAGACCGGTGTAATTAACCCCATCAGTCGTGGAGTCCAGTGTTTTGTCCAGATAATGTTTCACTTCTTGCTGAATAGCATCAACAGACGTTAATTTTGCCCATTTAAATCGCAGATATAGCTTTACAAATGGACTCAGTAACGTGGTTACCCATTTGGGTTTGTGCTCGAACCGGTGTTCGATAATGGCATTAATAAATTCATCATCATTAACCAGTCTTTCTAATGCTGCTGGAATTTCATTATTGTTATAGGGACGTATCTCTTTATACGGATCGTTAGTCGAAGTCATAAGTCATTACATAAAATAAAAAACGCGCTTATTCTACGCGTACTTGCTGTCTATCGCAGCTAACCATTATAAAATAAATCAATGGTCAGACCAGATAATTAATACTATTGTAAAATTGATTGAATAGCAGATAATCATACTTCGTCACAGTTCACACATGAAACAAATGCATTACTCAATTCAGGCAAATAAGTACACTAGCCCGTCATTAGTCATAACGGGCAGAAAAAAAACATTAAAACATTCCTTTGTTTACCTCACATCAGGCCTTATTCTCTGTCGTCTAGGTAAACTTGAATACGCTATCGAGCCTACACAGGCATTTTGGCTACCTTTTGACTGTCTCAGTGCCTGGACTGTTTTTCCTGATACTCAATACTATAAAGTTGAAATATCTGCCAGAGTGTCCACTTCCCTTCCGGATGAATCTGGCTACGTTAAAGCCGACGAGTGGCTGAAATCATTGCTGGAAAAGATCACTATGATAAAACCCGCAGAAACAATATACCAACACTATTCTTATGTTCTGCTGGATACTTTAAGGGATATCACACCCAAATTGGTCAGCACAACGTTATCGAAACGCATCTCGACATGGACACCGGATTCCTCCGTTTTTGCCAATGATGGCCGGACAAACGATATTCTTCTGGCCAGAGAAATCAAGAAAAGCATCTTATCGGGAAAAAAAGAAAGCGAAATAATTCACTCTCTTTTCCATGACTCAGAGAAGAACTACCATAAAATCCATAATAGTTATTTAGATAAGCCTGATAATACCTGAATCAAACAAATAAATAGGGTTCACTAAGATTTGGGTATAAATATAATTTATCGGATGAAATCCATTGCATTTTCTTCTATTATCCTGACAACCAGATAAGCGTAGATTTCCGGTCCTGCTACCTTGTAATCACACTTATCCGTAATTTTTTTAATGGTGGGAGCTTATTTTTTATGACGACGCTGACAATTACTCGCCCGGACGACTGGCATGTACACTTAAGGGATGGTGACGTACTTGCAGATACTGTACGGGATATCAGCCGGTACAATGGACGTGGCATTGTTATGCCAAACACAATTCCCCCGATTACGACAACACAACGGGCCAGAGAGTACCACGAAAGGATTATGAATCAGCAGCCCCGTGTCGGATTTACTCCGTTAATGACTCTTTATCTGACTGACAATACAACACCCGACGACATCAGAGAAGCCAAAAAATCCGGCTTGATTGTTGCTGCCAAATTATACCCTGCGGGAGCGACAACCAACTCCGATTCAGGGGTTACCTTCATCCAAAATATCTACCCGGCGCTGAACGCAATGCAGGAAGAAGGCATCTTATTATTGATTCACGGTGAAGTAACCAGCCATGACATTGATATCTTTGACCGGGAAAAGATCTTTCTGGCGGATGTACTGACTCCCATTGTGAATGACTTCCCTGATTTGAAAATTGTGGTTGAGCACATTACCACTCAGGAAGCCGTCCGGTTTGTTGAAAATGCCAGTCCAAATGTTGCGGCTACCATTACGGCTCATCACCTGCTATATAACCGGAATAATATGCTTGTTGGCGGTATCAAACCTCATTTTTATTGTTTACCCATATTGAAAAGAAATAGCCACCAGCAGGCTCTGATAGCGGCTGCGACTTCCGGTAATAAGAAATTCTTTCTGGGAACAGACTCTGCTCCTCATGCTAAAGATAAGAAAGAATCATCCTGTGGATGTGCCGGTTCTTATACCGCCCATGCCTCACTTGAACTTTATGCCGAAGTTTTTGAACAGGAAGGGAAGCTGGATAAACTGGAAGCATTTGCCAGCTTTAACGGCCCGGATTTTTATGGTCAGCCAAGAAATACCGATACCGTTACCCTTGTAAAAGAAGACTGGAAAGTTCCGGCATCAATGCCATTTGGCAGTGATACTGTCGTTCCGATAAAAGCGGATGAAATCGTAACGTGGAAAGTTAAATAACGCGAAATTGAAAGGGCGGATTCTCCGCCTTTTTTAGCATCTACATTTCTGTAAAAGTATACATAAAATCAACAGCCCCTATCAAAACGACATTTATTTTTGTATTGTTCCGGCGTAATTCCGGCGTAACGTTTAAACATAGTGATAAAAGGACTGGCCTGATGATAACCCAGAGTGAGAGCCACCTCTTTAACTGCACACCCTCCTCTTAACAACTCCATAGAATATAGGTATCTAACGCGTAAGCGCCACTCAGTAAAGCTCATACCAAGCTCAGTCTGACAACACCTTGCCAGTGTCCTTTCTGTCGTATGTACTCTTTCAGCCCATTGTTTTAAACCGGTATCATCCGCAGGATTACCTTCTACTTCATTCAAAATTGGAGCTAAATACTTATGGTTAGACGTTGGCACAAAATGTTGTTCAACATCTTGCAAAGATAATTGGTCCAAAAGAACACGAATTAAACGTTTATCCTGCTCTGATTCCGCCACACTAATTTTTCTCTGTCTGAAATCTTCAATAATCGCAGTCACAATTGGTGTTACTTTCATCAGGCTGGTTTTATCAGGAAATAAATCCATCAGTTCTGATGAGATATTCAAAGAACAGTATTCTATGGGTTTTCTGTTATAACTTTTGTGTAATACCGAGGCTGGAATCCAAATAGCTAAGTGAGGAGGCGCAAGGAAACGCGTTTCTTCCGCATCAATTTCTAATATCCCTCCGGAGATTAACTGAACTTGTCCCCATGAATGACTGTGCACCCGGGTTTCCGTATTGGATAAAAATTCTTCATAATTCATAAATACATCTGCGGGTGCCTGATCAATAGCAAGTTTTGGATGCAGATGTCTGACGGATTGAGGATCAGATTTAGCCATAATAAAAATAAGCTGAAATATCGTGAAAAGAATTTACTTATTTATACAGTAATTACTATTAATAATCTCCCTAATTTCAAGCACAAAAAGAGAAAACCCCATTAAGTAAAACTTAATGGGGTTTCTGTTCTTACTTGCAGCAATCCAGCTACTAAAGTGCTCCCTGCATCTTATCCCTGATAGTTCGCTGAATCCTTCAGCTCAGTCCGTTTCATCGCCTTCCTAGCGGTGTCCTTTAACTCTAACAATCCAGATAGAGACAGTTCCTTATGCGTATGACTAAAAAATGTCGTCCAAACAAAATTTTATACGCTATACCTTCCTAGCTAATCATTCGTCCTAAATGATTAAATCTTCATCCTGAAGATGACCAATCCTTGGGTCTTTCCTGTTCCTGTCAACTCCCTGTCGACACTTATAATTTATCGCACTGGTATTTTTTTTATAGTGTCAGCAGGGAAACTTTTTTACACCCAAACAGCAGGAATAAAAAAATAAATTATTATTTTCAATTGGTTAATATTGATTTCTTCAAAAAAACCGAACATTTTATTATACATTTCTCACATACCTTGTAAGAAATATCTCACACAGCAATTCCTTTTTTAACATTAGACGGCATCTTAGACTAGCTCTTACAACTCTGTTTCCGTTATCATTAGGTCTGTAAACCTATAATTTTTCAATATAATTGGATAGGGCAGAAAATATGATTTCGAAATGGGCATATCGATTTTATCAAATGGCGGAATTAGTCGGTTCCTGGAGTAAAGACCCATCAACTCAGGTTGGTGCTGTCATTGCCAAAAATAATCGGATTATTTCTGTCGGATTTAATGGTTACCCTCATGGAATATCGGATAGTGCCGATACCGATGAACGCGAAATGAAATATTTAAAAACATTACACGCTGAGGAAAACGCCATATTGTTTGCTAAACGGGATTTAGATGGATGTCATATCTATGTGACCCACTTCCCTTGCCCAAACTGTGCAGCGAAAATAATTCAAACTGGTATTACCGCGGTATACTGCCCTGAACAGGACGCTGATTTTCTTTCACGATGGGGAGAAAAAGTCAAAGTAAGCGAAGACATGTTCAAACAAGCTCACGTAGATGTTCACTGGCTTCCTCTTGCAGAGCTAAACGCAGGGAAGTAAACACGTTTCCGCTCTGCGGATCGGACAAGATATCAATTTACTAATGTCTGATCCGCACTTAAATCAACGCCACTGAGTTGTAATGTTAAATTTTTCAAACAACTCATAAAGCTGCTCCGACTTATAAGGCTTCGGTAAATAGGCGTCCATTCCGGCCTCAAAACACTTTACAACGTCTTCATCAAGCACACTTGCTGTCAATGCAATAATTGGCACAGGAGCTTTATGATTTTTCTTTTCCCATTCTCTGATTATTGTTGTTGCCGTCAATCCATCCATAACCGGCATCATGCAATCCATCAAAATAGCAGAGTATTCCAGTCCCTGAGCAACCGTATCAACTGCTTCCTGACCATTATTTACTACTGTGTATTCAAAATCAGCCTTATCAAGGAAGAAACCTGCAATTTTCTGATTCATGAGGTTATCTTCTACAATCAATATTTTTTTTACCGTAGGTTGCAGTAAACCAGACTCACTCTCTGCCTCTAAGTTGTTACTGGACATACTATACAATTGACTGCCCAATTGTTTTTTCAGAAGAAGAACAAATTTACTTCCCATAAACGGCAAAACGATGTTCCCATCCGTTATATTAATAATTTCACTGCTGACAAACAGATGATGTTGCAAGGAAATGATCTTTCTGTTTGCATTTTTTTTTCGTAACTTCTTAATTTCTGAAACATCATTTTCTGCTACATTAGAACAATATAAAACAGCATCGACATTTCCCGAATCAGAATGATGTATAAAATCATCAACATTGTTCATTTTTTCCAAACTCACTCCGTGCAAGGCACATTCGTTTTCGATTTGTTCGGAATAGGGCGAATTATTAAGTATTAACGCAAGCCGAATACTAAATTGCTGAAATGGCTCCTGATTATTTGGCTTAGGAATGGGGATAGTAAACGAAAATACACTTCCCTTGCCCTCTTCTGAATCAACGTTAATCTTTCCATCCATCAAGCCAACTAATTCATCACAAATAGTCAGTCCAAGTCCGGTACCACCGAAGCGGCGTGTAATCGACGAATCGCCTTGATGAAAAGGTCTAAACACCGCTTCAATACGGTCATCCGGAATACCTATGCCGGTATCATTCACAGCACAGGTAAGAGAGCTGCTAACATTATCGTAACTCAGAGTCACTTTCACAAACCCTTCATGAGTAAATTTAACGGCATTAGACAACAAATTCATAACAATTTGTTTGTACCGGAATCCATCGATATAAACATGAGCAGGAACAGATTCATCAATATTTATATGTAGCTCATTCAAATGACTAAGCGCTTTCGTTGATACCAGATTAACTGTGCTATAAATAATATCCCGAACATTACACAACGTTGGGGCAATGCTTAATTTACCAGACTCTATTTTTGATAAATCTAATATATCATTAATTAATACTAACAATGTCTGAGAAGACACTTCTATGTCTTCCACAATTTCTTTCTGAGCCGAATTTAAATTTTGCATTGTCAATATTTCTGCAAGACCAATAATTCCATTTAAAGGCGTTCTAATTTCATGAGAAATATTGGCCAGAAAAACACTTTTTGCTTTATTTGCAGAAATAGCTTCCTCTTTTGCTGTAATCAAGCGCTTTTCATGTTCACTCAACTGAACAATAATTGAATTTAAACCCATGGCAAACTGACAGACTTCATCGTTGCCATCTATTTTTATTAAATCAATGTTACCCGATTTATTTCTTAATTTTTGCATCGTATTCAGAATACGGGTTAATTTACCTGATATACGATAAAAAGTATCTAAGCTAACGTAAACCAATAAGCTCAATAAAAAACCAACAATGATCCTGACAGCCCAAATCTGATAGCTGGCAATCTTTGTCTGATGTTTTATTTTTTTTGAAATAAGTAAAGAATAACCGGAAAGTAATTTCAAAAGCGAATTCACTTTTTCGGCATTCATCTGAATGCCTTGGGTCAATAGTTTTGAATCCAGATTGCCATTAAGAATCACTGTACGAAAAAGATGTGCTTTTTGAAAATTTTCGCTAACCAGCAACTTATTCATCTCCTTTAGCTGTTCATCATTAGCAGAGTAATTAACAAAATTTTCCCAGTATATTTGCTGTCTTGAAATCACTTCTTTATATTCATTGCGAATATCTCCAGACACATGAGACTGAAGCTTAATCGCATTAACAAGCCAGGATTCTTTCTGCATCCAGTATAAAAACCAACTGAGTGACTCATAATTACTGCTGACATAATATAATCCGGCATTCACACTCGGAATCTGAATTTTATTAATTGAAACTAATACATCATACATTAAAGCAAACCATAACTGGGCTGAATCATTGATACTATTCTCACCAACGGAACTCAAATTTTGAACAAACAACCGAAGCTCGGTTAAATTTGAAAAATCTGACGAGAATTGTTCTAATGAAGTATCCGATCTTGTATTTTCGATCAATTGTTGAGTAGCCGTTGAAATATTTTTCATTTTTTTACGGGACCACTCACCAGTCTTCATCCGATCCGTTAATAAGCGGTACATATCACGGTTAAGTGATAGTGATTCATCAATCAATTCAATCTTATTTGCAGCAACACGATAACCAATGGACGTTAAAGATAAATGGTTTAAAATGAGATATGCTCCGACCGATACAACGATTGCTGGTATCACACAAAGCATTATTAGGCGAGTTTTTATCTTTACTTTGTTTAAAAACATAACTTCCCTGATCAACTTATCAGTGATCTCTTTTCTTCTTATAAACTATAGACTATCTTATTTTAATAGTGCATATAGATACTTTCATTTCTTAAAACGTCATGGCGGTTAGGAACATTTGAAGTCAATAAGAATAATTTGTCTATGGATATTGATAATTTTGAGCATCAATACTACGTACTCTACTGAGTTTGTGGTAGTCACTCATTCGCGGATTATACAGGAATTAACGACCAATCAGGTAAAAATGTTATACCGTGGTCTCATATCCAACATAAACGGACAGACAATTACTCTTGCCGATCTTCCACTGAACTCCAAAATAAGAGAGTCTTTTTACCTGACCCTACTCGGGAAAACACCATCACAAATGCAAGCACTAAGAGCAAGACAAAACTTTTCAGGCAGACATATTCCACCATATGAACTGAGTTCTTCCAATAAAAAACTGATTCAAAAATGGCTATCTAATAACCCAGAAGGCATTATTTACATCCCCAAAGAATGGCAAACCAGTGATCTTCGTGTGGTATATCAATTTGACTCAGAGGAGGAAGTAGAATGAGAATTACAATATTTATTCTCTTGCTGCTCATAACCGGTCAGAGTTCAGCTCAAATCAGGCTAAATGACAATGTCATTTTAAGTGGATTCGGCACGGCAAGTGCCGCAATTTCAGACTCAAGTGTTAAAGCCTACAACTACAGAAACATCGATAACCATTTATGTCTGGACTGTGATTCCACTTTAGGTCTTCAACTGGACTGGCTTATCAATAAAGATTTCCGAAGCTCCGTTCAGGTAGTGAAACGACCTCAGGACACATTTTCTGACCCGGAATTAGAATGGGCATACCTGGCTTATACCCAACAGAACTCAACATTAAAACTCGGACGGCAAAGATTACCGCTGTTTATCATGTCTGAGTATTACTACGTCAGTGCCGCCTATCCCTGGAGCCGACCTCCACAGGATGTATACGATAACATCATGGGAATCACTCATTATGACGGCATATCCTACGAATGGACTACACTAACATCCAGTGAAAGCCAGCTAAGAATCGCCCCCTTCGTGGCTATTCCACAAACAAGCGATTATAACGGATATGGTATTGATTTTTCACTAGACTTTAAAACCACACTTGGAATAACCATTGATTACACTTATCAGGATTCGGTCTTCCATCTGGGTTATATTAATACCAGTGCAACTCGTTACAATGACGTTGGCCTGCCCAAAACACACTATAGTCTGGATATGATAACCGCTGGGTTTAACATAGTGGATGGGAATATCACTTACACTGCAGAGGCTCTGTTGGATCAAAACCTATATGCAACTTGGTATTCCGGCATTTCGTATCAGTATCAAAACATACAGCCTTATCTTCAATACGGCCAAAGACGAAGGATGTTTTCCGATAATTCGATTATCGGAGGGATCAAAACCAGCATAACACCTTCCCTATTCATTAACCTTGAATGGGCATATGTTACAGGCCCTGACTCTTATCAAAGCGGCCACCTAAACGAAATGCAGCTAACCGGGGACAGAGAAACAAATGCGAATATTTATACTCTGTCAGTCTCTTTCCTATTCTAAAGAGTAAGGAATTCTACAATGTTGCAACAACTCTGACGGCCAATCCCAGCAAAATGACGCCGGACAACCGATCGATAAGCACGGCTTTTGATCTGAGTTTTTCAGTAACAACGGCAGAAGAGAGAAGCAATGTAATAACGGTATACCAAAGACCATCCACAAGAAATGGGGTAGCAACTAGAATACCCCGACTCATCCAGTCATGACCTAATGAGATAAACTGACTGAACAATGCCATAAAAAATAGAGCGATTTTTGGATTTAATGATGAAATCAAGATACCTTCTTTCGCAGATTGTAAGACAGACACTTTCTTACCTTCTTTTAGCCTGTCGGCAACACCACCTTTAGATCGAATGGATTTCCACCCCAGATAGGCCAGATAAAAAGCACCTGCCAGACTGATACTTTCAAATAGCCATTCCGCTTTATGCAGTACTATGCTCAAACCGATGACCGTGAGAAAAGCATATATACCAATACCTACGGCATGAGCCCATGCTGTTGCAAATCCATTTAAACGCCCGCCGGCCAAACTATGTTTTGTCACCATAGCTAAACTAGGCCCCGGCGACATAGCACCTAACAGGCAAACGGCAAACAATGAAAACCAGGCTGATATAGACATAAAACATCGTCCTTAATAATTACACATTAACACTCTAAAAAAACTGTCTGATCACCATATGGGTAGTAACCTGCCTCATATGTTCCAGTTGGTTTAACCGATCATGAAGGGAATAGAGCTGTTTCATTGATTCAACTTCAATATAAACCATCAAATCTGTTTCCCCACTAATACCATAACAATGAAAAACACCATCGATTAACTGAATTCGCTGAGCGTAAGATTCAAACGTTGTATTACTGGTCGATGTATCAAACTTCAGCGCTAAATAAGCACAGATAGTATTCTCAGAATCGGGCCTTTTATTAGTCACTACAGCGTGATAACCTTCAATTGTACCATCTTGCTCAAGCTTTTTTATTCGGGCAGTCACTGCTGTTCGGGATAAATTAACACTCTTCGCCAGTTCACTTACCGAAATACGAGCGTTTTGCTGAAGCAAATCAAGAATCTGTTGATCAAACCTGTCCCTCATGACCAGATATACCCTATCGAAATTATCCTTATACATATTGTCACCTATTTTGAATGAAGTTGGACAATATGGCTACCAATAATGTCATTTTGAATGGTGCATATGCTCAATAAAATGGGTAAAATTTATCCATTATTAAATATCCCGATATCCTATTATATGTCTGAATTGAAAAAAGAAATCACGCTAACTTCCGGAATAGCACAACTTTCAACAACATTAATGGGGACAGGGCTTTTTATGATACCGGCCATTGCCGCCGGAATTGCCGATCGTGGCACTCTTACCGCCTGGTTCATTCTTTTTATTGCTGTATGTCCTGTCGCACTCACTTTCGCCCAGTTAGGTAGACAATTTCCCAATGCCGGCGGCACATCATTCTTCGTTCGTAAAGCATTCAGCTCAAAATTAGAAAAGTCGGTTGCCTGGCTATTTCTCAGTGTTATACCTGTTGGTATTCCGGCGGCCGTAACGCTGGCAGCTGGCTTTCTTGAGCATCTCATTCCAGCTCCACTGAATAACCCATTAATAACTACTTCTCTGACGATTCTGGCATTACTTGTTGTAAACCTGATGGGGTCCAAATCAAGCGGACAAATTCAAACACTGATAGCACTTGGTATTTTTGCTCTTATTCTCAGTTTATGGTTCAAGGGCGAAATCGATGCTAAAGACGTTGAATTACCGGCGTTAACGACCGCCAGTATTCCGAAAATTTCGTCTGCATTAGGTGTCATGTTCTGGTGTTTTGTCGGAATAGAAGCATTTGCTCATATGGGAGAAGAATTTAAAAATCCTCAAAGAGATTTTCCGACAGCAATTATTATAGGATGTTTAATTGCCGGAGCAGCTTACTGGGCAACAACGGTCATCGTTCTTAAATTTGGCGCATTTGGTAGTGACCAATTTGAGAATACCTCTATTCCTTGGTTAAGCCATAAACTATTCGGCTCTCAGATATCTATGTTCGTTAGCCTGATTGGGTTTCTGGCTTGTTTCGCGAGCATCAATTTGTATGTTCAAAGTTTCGCACGGATGGTGTGGTCTCAGGCACGAGAGTACAAACCCCAAAGCAAACTCACTCAGCTATCACCACGCGGAGTGCCAGTTTATGCGACTTACTGCGTTATCGCCGTCATATATCTTTCATTAATAATCGGTGAAATATCAGGTATACAACTGGCTCTTTTCCTGAAAATGGCAAACAGTATCTTTGTCTTTGTCTACTTGCTTGCCATGCTCAGTGCCGTCAGATTACTGCAAGGCTTATCCAAAATTCTGGGCTATATTTCGCTAATTTTCTGTGTCATTGTATTCGCATGTCTTGGCTGGTCAGCTTTCTATGCATTAGGACTTTTTACCATCTTTATGATTCCCCCGAAAAAAATCACACACTTTATTAGTCAGAAATTTTAAGTAACCACAGTTTCAATTTCTTCTTTATATATTGAAAAACCACGAGCCTGATAATTTGCTAATGCCACGGGGTGGTCAAGCGTACAGGTATGAACCCAAACCCGTCTGGTATTTTCAAGTGACCATGCACATTCAATTGCTTTAGAAAGAAAATATCCTCCGAAGCCTTTACCGATAAAAGCACCGGCAAGACCAAAATACATGATCTCAACATTACCATCTGTGCCACTAGATAGTTCGAAATAGCCAGCGATAGAACCCTGATAATATCCAATCCAGGTTTTTAAATTTGGCTGACTGACATAATCTCTCCACTGACAGTCACTCCAGGTAAGCTTATCCGTCCAATTCCATTCCTTTCCTACGAATTCATAAAGAAAACGATTTACTTCCCAGGAATCAATTTCACATTCTCTGACCACCAAACCATTACTTTCAGGTTTAGGCTTAAACACCTGTGGAGATAACATCTCCAGATAATAAGTGATAATATGCTCAACCATAAATTTTTACTTTGAATTCCGTTTCCTGTTTTTCAATACTACCACCTACTACAGCAACACTGCCATCATCTCGCGTTTTTAATAAGGTTAGTTTTTCCAAAAAAACCAAAAAGGAAATAGATATTTCACTAATAATTGATATGAAGTAAAATACCAGATGCGTTACCTTCTAATTTTCAATCTCTGGCAAATCACAAATAAGAACCTATATGCTAAAAACTCGAAGTGCAGACCTTTTGCTGGTATTAGCAACCTTACTGGCAGGAATAGGATGGATATTTTCCAAAGAAACCATACATGAAATGCCACCTTTTGCTTTTATAGGGTTAAGATTTACCGTCTCTGCTTTTATTCTTCTCCCTATCTGTTTTAAAAACATGATTAAGGTGCCTAAAACACAATTGAGCATAGGTGCATTTATAGGAATATTACAGGGGACTTCATTATCACTGTGGATTTATGCCGTTTCTATCACGACCGAACTTGGTTCGGGTGCGTTTATCATGAGCCTGTCAATGTTATTTGTTCCATTGTGCAGTTGGTTGATTTTCAGAAATAAACCAAGTACAGCGTTCTGGTTCTCACTGCCTATTGCCGCTTTAGGGTTACTATTATTATCAATCAATGGCGGTGGCTGGAGTCTACAAGGTTCTCAGTTGATATTTCTTTGTTCTGCACTTATTTTATCTTTCCAGTTTTTAACAAACAGTCACGTTTCCAAATGGATTCCAACAGCAGTATTAACCTGTATTCAGTTTTTCTTTACAGGAATGTTCGCTCTCTTCCTTTCAAAAATAACTGAAATCTGGCCAGACCAAATCAGCGTAAGCACATGGTGCTGGTTTTTTGCCAGTGTTCTACCGGCAACCTGTGCCCGTTTTTTCATTCAAATTACAGGGCAGAAAAACACAACTTCCGCTAACGCGGCGTTAATTATGATATTAGAACCAGTATGGACGGTTGTCTTCAGTGTATTGTGGTACGAAGAACAGACATCCGCATCGAAAATAATGGGCTGCTCACTAATCTTGTCTTCTTTACTGCTATACAGGGGATGGAGCAAAATAGCGTCGATTATTAGCAATAGAAAAACGATAACCAGCTAAAATAACAGACACCAATATGTAACTAGTTTTGAGGATAAATCAAAGGAGAAAATAACGAACTTTCCCTTTTACCTATCTCAGATAAAATGAAATACAACTAATGCTGTAGATGATAGTTATCCCCAAACGCCAGTGAAACAGCTAACGTCTGGGCAAGACAAAAAGAGGCGGCCTGAGACCGGAAAGCATCCACTTTCGCTTCTTTCACTACAAAACAAACATCACTAAACGAAGCTAAAGGGCTAATCTGACTATCAGTAATGATAATTTGCTTTGTCCCTGACTGAGCAAGAATGTCACTAATCGTTGTTGTCTCTTTTGAATAAGGGGAGAAACTAATTGCAATAACAACATCTTTAGGACCAACCATACTTAGTTGCTCACGGAACATCCCTCCCAAACCATCAATTAGAAATGCTCGTTTATTCAAATGCCTGAATGCATAAGTAAGATAGGAAGAAATACTGAATGAACGCCCTAGCCCAACAATATAAATGTTTTCTGCATTGTTTAACAACCGAACCGAATTTTCCAGTAATTCAGGGGAAGTCTGAGTGGCCAATTGTTGCATTGCATTACTGTTGGCGCGGGCAAACTCTCTAAGGATATCAACAGGTGTCGCTGTCTGCATCATTTCACCATCAAGTTCTTTCAGAAGGCGAATACGATCAGTGTAGTTTGAGGTTTCCTCTAACAAGCTATTTCGAAATAATTGCTTCATTTCATTAAAACCGGAAAAGTCAAACGCACTTGCAAAGCGAATTAAAGTGGATGGAGGTACTCCAGCGTCTTTGGCGATAACAGACACAGTTTCGAATGCAATGTTATTTTTGTTATCAAGAACATAAGCTGCTACTTGCTGCAATCTTTTACTTAAATCACCGTAATTAGATCGTATTTGATCCTGAAGTTCAGATAAACTGCTTGCCGTTGCCATAATATACTCCGTTGACATCCACTGGATATTCTATTTAATTCATCTTACATGTTGAAATATTTTTTTCATTAAAATACAAAATTCATTTCACATTTTGTAAAAAAAAACATGCTAAACATGCATTTTTGAGTAATAAACAACCAAAATTATCAGGAAGACAAAGAAATGTGGTACTCAAATGAGTACCACAACAATTTCGCGCTACAATCCAAAGACCTTAACAATGGTTAAACGATGCCATACGAACCAAGAATGACAACAACGATTGTCGCCACCATTGGGAAAAGCAATGTGCACATAAAAATATCTTTATAAGAATCTTTATGCTTCATCCCACAAATGCCCAACAGTGTGATTACGGCCCCATTATGTGGTAATGAATCAAGACCACCACAAGCAACCGATGCAATACGGTGCAATGTTTCCAGACTAATCCCTAATGTATGAGCCTGCTGAATATAAACATCTCCCAATGCATCAAGGGCTATACTCAAACCTCCAGATGCAGAACCGGTAATCCCAGCCAGTAAGCTGGTAGACAATGCGAACGAAAGTAGAGGGGTACCGGGAATAGATAAAATCATTGATTTTATTAACACAAAAGCAGTCAACGATTTAATTACATTACCGAAGCCAACTGCAGCAGCCGTATTCATTATAGGCATGATAGAACTAATACTTCCTTCATTGACAGCTTCCCTGATATTGGGAATGTATTTTCTAAACAGAAGCAAAGCAACTATAATCGCCGTCGTCAAAGCAAGGATTAAACTCCACATTCCTTTAACTGACTGCAATTCAATACCAAAATCTTTTAAGTAACTGGTATCCGCATTAGGATAATAAAAGGTAACTATCAAGAAGTTGAGGACTAATACGATAATAATTGGGATAAATGACAACAATGCAGATGGAACTTCGCTATCATCTTCTTCAGTAGAAGTTTCAACATGCATCCCATAACCTTCACCATTTGTCCTTGCTGTGGCTTCTCGACGTTTAAGCCATATCATGCCAAGGCCAAACATAACTAAAGAAGCAACAACACCAAGAACAGGAGCCGCATAAGCCGTTGTGCCAAAAAACGGCATGGCAATGGTATTCTGAATCTGGGGAGAACCAGGCAACGCTGTCATTGTGAACGTAAATGACCCGAGGGCAATGGTTCCCGGAATAAGACGCTTAGGCACATCATTTTTTCGGAATATTTCGGCGGCAATAGGGTAAACAGCAAATACCACCACAAACATAGATACTCCACCGTACGTTAATACGGTGACAGCCAACACAACAGCTAAAATTGAATTCTTTGACCCAACTTTATCAGTAATCACTGTCGCAATACTCTTTGCTGCACCGGAAACGTCCATTACTTTGCCAAAAACGGCACCTAGAAGAAAAGCAGGAAAATACAACTTAACGTAATTCGCTGCACTTCCCATAAACACTTCTGTATAACTAGCCATCAAATGTGAACCAGCTGAAAATAAAGCAGCCACCAGTGCTAATACCGGCGCCAGCCAGATTACAGACATCCCCTTATATGCCAAATACATTAGCAGTGCCAATGACAGCAATATACCAAATATTCCCAAATCCACGATTTATTCCCCTGTCGAATCACTCAAAACAAAACTATCAATAATTGGAACATTTATTTCATAAAATACAAAGAAAAACTTAAAACAAGGAAATAAAAATGTGCTCTAAGTCTGAAAAATTTAATAACCAAGTTATGTTACATAGCATAATAACTAACTTATAATATTGATTATTATAAATAATATCGATTTTCATATTATTTGATCACAAATTTAAAGTAATGAAATATTCATTTTACAGTTTGAAATAAAACGAGTAAAAGTGGTAGCATAATGAAATCAAAATTTCATAGACTAACTAACCGGAGTATAAAAATGAGTGCCCGAGTAATACTTCCAAGAATAATGGAAATAGGTAAAGGTGCATCTTTACAAGCACCTTCTGTTTTGAAAACATTAGGCGTATCAAAACCTTTGATCGTTACCGATAAAATGATGGTTCAGCTGGGATATGCTGAAAACCTGGAAAATGCACTAAAAGAAGCTGGCATTACACCAAGTGTGTTTTCTGAAACCATTCCGGAACCAACAGCAAGCTCTATTGAAGCTGGTGTAAAAATGGTTCGTGAAGGCGGATTTGATTCAATCATCGCTTTGGGTGGTGGCAGCCCTATTGATAGTGCAAAAGCAATCTCTATAGTCGGCAAGTTTGGTGGCATTATCCGTGATTATAAATTCCCTCGTGATGTTTGCGAAGCTGGCCTGCCTATCGTTGCAATTCCAACAACAGCTGGCACAGGTTCAGAGAATACTCGTGTAACCGTTATTACCGATGACGAAAAAGGCGAAAAAATGATGTGTGCCGGTCTTGGTTTTATGCCAACGGCTGCACTGATTGATTATGAACTGACAGTTTCACTCCCACCACGGGTAACTGCTGACTGTGGTCTTGATGCCTTAACTCATGCTATGGAAGCCTACGTCAGCCAGAAGAAAAATGCCTTTTCTTCTATGCAGGCATTAACAGCAATGAAACTGATCGGTCAAAATCTGAGACTTGCTTACCATGAACCTAGCAATGAAACAGCACGTGAAGCCATGATGCTGGGTGCTTCTCTTGCAGGTATGGCATTCTCAAACGCCTCTGTTGCTCTTGTTCATGGTATGAGCCGTCCTATTGGTGCATTTTTCCATGTTCCTCATGGTCTGTCTAACGCCATGCTGCTTCCTGTATTAACAGAATTTTCAATTAAAGGTTCTGAAGACCGTTATGCAGATTGTGCGCGTGCACTTGGCGTAGCAGCAGCTGACGACGACGACAATACCGCATGTGATAAATTAATCACTGAACTTCGTGCCCTTAATGAAGAGCTTCAGGTGCCAACCCCATTTGCGTATGGTATTAATGAACAAGAGTATATGTCCTTACTGACAACTATGGCAGAGCAAGCTCAAGCCTCTGGTTCACCAGGTAACAATCCCCGGGTTCCTTCAATCGAAGAAATGGTCGAACTTTATAAAAAAGTTTGGACCGAAGGTGCAGAATAATTTATTCTCGTTCGGTAAATCTATCTACTGCCAAATCAGGCAGTAGATAGATTGTATACTCTACATAGCGACAACTCCTATGACCGCGACAAGTTTTAAACAGTTGCAACACCAAATTCATTTGAGATACAACGAACTCAGTACTCGCCTTCAACAAGTTGCCAAACATCTGTTAGAACACAGAAGTACTATTGCTTTCAATACATTGGCAAGTATCGCCCGGGAGGCTGATGTTCCACCATCGGCCATTGCTCGATTCTCAAAAGCATTTGGTTTCGAAAACTTCAACGAAATGAAAATATTATTTCGTCAACATACTTTGGAAGAAACAAGCAACTACAGTGAACGATTACAAGTTTACAGAAGACTTCATGGAAATCACCACGACAAATATAGCCCAAAACAGATTTTGCAAGAGTTCGCTCACTACAATACAAAATCTCTAAGCAACCTTATTTTGGACATTTCTCCTGAAGATTTAGACAGAGCAATTTCCCTAATTCAAAATGCAAACAATATTTATGTTGTAGGAAATGGCCGCTCTTTCGGTATAGCATCTTACCTGTCTTACGCCCTGAGTCATCTTGGATGCAGAGTATTGGTATCAAATGGCTTGGGAGCTATGTTTCCGGATCAGGTTCAGATGTTTGATGAAAATGATCTTGTTTTCACTATCAGTTTTTCACCTTACTCTGATGACGCTATAAATACATTAATGCTTGCAACTAAGAAAAAAATTAAACAGATCGTTATTACGGACCAACATATTAATCAGCTTACTCAGCACAGTGATGTCAGCTTCGTTATTAAAGAAGCCCAGATTTTTGATGTTTTTCGTTCTCTTTCTGCTACTCAATGCCTGGTTCAAACTCTTTCTGTTGCTATTGCTCAAAAGAATATAAACGCAGAAATAGCCAGTATGGATCAATACATCTGATTGTTTCTTTAAAGAGCCGGTAAACTTTGGCAATCGTTTTATCTATTAACAGACACATACGACACTCCTAATCAAAAGATGAACATCTATCAAACGGGGTATTTTTTCATCATAATTTCAAGAGATTAGTAAAAACATATCTTTAATGTGACAGATTTGGGCTTATTCAGTAATATAGCTTCAACTTTTTTCGATTTTCTCGGATACTACGCCTGTTTTTTTAATAAAACAGATTAGCGCATCAAAAAATAGTTCTTAAACATGAGGTTACAATAAATGGTCGATAAAATTAATCCATCGTCTAAAAGAGCAACTATTTCGGATGTCGCAAAGAAAGCAAATGTCGGTGTTGCCACAGTTGATCGCGTCATTAACCAACGAGCAACGGTAAGTGCTAAAACCACCAAAAAAGTACTTCAGGCAGCCAAAGAACTCAATTTTCGCACCACACACCTCATGAATAATGCCCTTATCAATAACGCCAGAACCTGTGTCGTAGGAGTTATTCTTCAGGGTAAAGAGTCTCACTATCTCCATTCACTGACTGAGGAAATGAAAAAAGTTTGTGAATTATATCAGGAACATTGTCGCTTGGAATTTTGTATTTTAGATGATATATCCTGCACCTCCATGTGTGAAGCCATTACCCATATGGCAAAGTACTGTCACTTATTAGGTATTCTTACTGCAGATCACCCACAAATTAATGAAACAATAAAAAAAACAACCGAAGCGGGAGTGCCAGTTATTACTCTGATAAGTGAAATCAGCTCGCAATACGTCACAACTCATATAGGTGAAGATGCCCGTAGCTCTGGCAGAACAGCCGGTTGGTATATTGCTAACCTAGCTAAAAATTCAGGTTCTGTCGGATTAATTATCAGTGATCATCGTTTTTTGTGTCAGGAAACTTACGAGGTTGGCTTTCGTACATATATCAGAGAAAAACGCCAAGACCTAAAAATTGTCGATGCGGTTATTAGCCAGAAAGACCCCAACTTAGCTCAGCAATCAACGGAACAATTATTGACTCACTACCCGGACCTGGTTGGTCTCTACCATGCTGGAGGTAATCCAGAAGGCGTAGTCAATGCATTAAAACAACATAATCAATACCAGATGTTGACCGTTATTAGTAATGAACTGACAGGTACAACATCAGAAGCATTACGAGATGGATATCTGGACATTATTTTGTCATGCAGAAAACCGGAACTTTCCCACCAGTTCATTAAATCAGCGATCAAAATATACAATAATAAAGAAAAATATATTCCTATAAGATGCGATGTTTCATCCGAAATATTATGCAGTGAAAATATTTAACAAATTTACCCTGTATCCGTAGTTTTTATAGAATTCCTACGACAGTCATTGCTGATAGCAAATGTTTTCTACCTAAAATCCCGTGCCGTCATAAATCAATTTAAGACCTGAAAGTAATAAGAAAAAATAGCAAAGGGAATATATTTTATCCTGACTGACCCGGTATAGAAGCCAAACGCCCAATTTTACACCGACAGGGGCAAAAGGCATAAGAACTAATGCCGTCGTTAAATTTGTCGAATCAAACTCACCAGCCAGAAAATAAGGAATTAATTTAAAGAAATTAACCACTCCAAAAAATACAGCCATGGAAGCGATGAGTGTGACTTTCTCTAACTTCAGCGGCAACAAATAAATACTCAATGGCCCACCACCAGCATGGATCGCAGTGCTGGAAAATCCACTAAGACAGCTCCAGAAAAAGGCTGAGCATTTACCTGATTTCCCGGATCTCTGATTTTTACTCAACTTCTCCAGCATATGTTGAATGTAAAAAATAAGGGATAATCCACCAATTAAAACTTTAAACTCACTTTCAGGCAAGCTTTGCATCATACAACCAGCGATAGCAACACCGACAACAGCAGAAGGTAATAAACGTTTCAGGAGGACATAATCAGCATTCTTATAATGTTGTTTTATCGCCAGGATATCCATAATACAGAGAATTGGCAAAAGAATAGCAGCAGCTTGTATGGGAGATATAACTAATGCCATTAATGGGACAGAAATAATACCCAATGCTCCTCCGAGTCCCCCTTTGCCGATACCAAATATAATGACAGCCGGAATTGCAGCAACGTAAAACCAAGGATCAGAAACAATCATAAGCCTCACCTTAAAAAAAAAGCACCCGGGACAGGGTGCTAAAACTCGACAAAGACAGATCGGGGGTCGACCTATTTCCAGGTCAGCATCTGTAGCCAAGTATCCAAACAAAAGGAACTTTAAAACAATGAAACAACGAAACAAAACCCTAAATGATTTCAGAATCACTACTGATTCCAGCGGAAGGATATAGAGGGTTAGCCTATATCCTTCCCCTTTCTCAATTAGCCACGGTTACGCCATAGACCAATTAAGTTGTGATAGTTAGCTTTAATCTGGTCAATGAACTGACGATCATCAACTTTACCAGCCAACCATTGGCGAGAAGGCTCACCAAATAGAGTACGACCAACAGCAAAACCTTTAACGATACTTTGACCTGCAGCGTTATTAAAGCCACGTTGTAGCTCTTCCTGAGGCGCATCCAGACCCAGAAGAACAACACCACGGCAGTATTGATCGTTTTCAGTAATTACATCAGAGACTGCAGACCAAGTTGCTTTTTCCTGAGAAGGCAGTTTCCACCAATCTGGTTTAATACCAAGAGAGTACAGGCGTTTTAGTGATTCAACATATAGTCGTCCACCTTCAGAATCCACGCCTTTTGGAAGAATGATTTCAAGCAACAACTCATGACCAGATTTACAAGCTGCCTGATACACTTCTGACAAAAGATCTTCTTGCTCTGAACGAATTGCTTCTTCATCTTCTGGATTATAGAAACACAGACATTTGATAATATGCTCTGATGGCCAATCAATTAATTGAGAGCCGATGTTACCGTGCTCCAGACGCAAAGGGCGTGAACTAGGCAATTCAATCGGACGACCAATCCACCAGCCTTTACCAGTCACTTCGTTAAGAACGTCCTGACCAAATGTGCTATCACATAGAAGACCACATTTACCTTGAAGACCTGCTTCCTGCTCAACTTCACGATGAGCCTGAAGGATCAGTTTCTTAAGTGGTTTGATTTTAGCGACATCAGCACCAGCAGCTTCACACATATCAACGAATTGTGAGCGATGGTCATAAGCCATGATGCACAAATCATCCCAAGGTGAAACTTTACGGGTTGTAACACGGTGTAGGTGGTTCAATTCTTCGTCTAAGTCAGGACGTTTCACTGATTCTGCACGTGCAATATAATTGTCTAGTTCAACTTTAGTTGGCATTGCAGGTGCGCAGCCATGGCGAGAAACAACCAGAGCACCACATGCGTTAGCATAAGCACATGCCTTTTCCCAACCTTCTTCGTTTAGATAACCACGTAGAAGACCAGACATGAATGCGTCACCAGCACCCAAGACATTAAGAACGTCAACACGAACACCTGTAACTGTTAAACCTTCATCTAACGTTTCAGGAATAGCTTCTGGATATACAGAACAACCCAGTGCACCACGTTTGCAAACAAATGTTGCATCAGATACTTTACGAACATTTTTCAGAGCCTGAACAGTATCAGTAGTTCCACCAGAAATATGGAATTCTTCTTCAGTGCCGACGATAACATCGAACAAACCAAGAACTTCTTGTAAGTCTTCGGTAACTTTATCAGAAGCGATAAAACGAGTTTCACCATCACCTAGACCAGTAAGACCCCAAAGAACAGGACGGTAATCAATATCAAGAGCAGTTTTAACACCGTTACGACGTGCATACTTAAGAGCAGTCAATACCGCTTCACGTGTTTTGGGATTTGAAAGGTGAGTACCAGTAATAGCAAGACAACGAGCCGATGCAATGTATTCTTCAGTAAAATCGTCTTTTGAGATAGCCATATCAGCACAGTTATCACGGTAGAAGATCAAAGGGAATGTATCTTCGTCTTTAATACCCAAAATAACCAATGCAGTTAAACGCTCACTGTCTTTGATAAGAAAGCTGGTGTCACAACCAACTCTTTCCAATTCTTCTTTCAGAAAGCGGCCATTATGTTCATCACCAACTCTCGCAAGCATAGATGATTTCAGACCCTGTACAGCCGTTCCGTAAGCTACGTTACCTGAAGAACCACCCAGATACTTACTGAAAGAAGTCATGTCTTCTAAACGAGAACCAACCTGTTGACCATATAAGTCAATTGCTACTCGTCCCATACAAATTACATCAAATTTTTTCTTGCTATTCACTTTTCGCTCCTCGGCGGCTACAGCCTAATGTCGATAACATGATTTTATTCATTTGTGTTGCGATTATTAGTGTACAGAAGTAATGGCCCTGCACTAATCATTTCAATAATGACTTTATACGAAATATACGTTTCAAATACAAGCAAAAAGACAATGTTTATTCCGTATTGTGATCTAAATTTAATTTTAGAACTGAAACAACAAAATAACTTTTAAAAACATGTAGTTACTACAAAAAAGCCTCGCGTGGGAAACGACAACCCGACTGCGAGGCCAAATACAGTTAAAGATATAATTCTAGTTATATTGGGGGTTCTTAGTAGTAACGGGCTTTATTTTTCAGAACAGATTGTATACGTTCTGCCGCTTCTACAATTTCTTTTCTATCAGCAACCTGCGCCGTGCCGACACGCCACCATGCTTCATATCCATCAGACATAGTCTTAGGAAGAACTTTGATGTCTATTAGTGTCGCAACAGTCTGTTTTTTCGAATCGGCAATCGCTGCAATTAACTCTTCTTCTGTTGTTACTGAATACGTTTTACAACCATAACTTTCGGCATTCTTAGCAAAATCAACTTTCACTAATGGGCCAGTCATTTTGCCAGTTTGAGGATCACGTTTCCGGTTCTCAGTTCCGAAGCTAGGAATACCGTTACCCATCTGAAGGTTGTTAATACAGCCAAATGCCGCATTATCAAACAACATAACATTGATTTTTACACCTTCCTGAATGGCAGTTTGCAATTCAGAATGAAGCATCATGTACGAACCATCACCAACCATGGCATAAACTTCTTGATTGGGATTCGCAATTTTAGCACCAACCGCAGCAGCGATTTCATAACCCATACATGAGTATCCATATTCAAGATGGTAAGTATCTTGCTCTTTAGGACACCAAACACGTTGTAAATCGCCAGGAAGAGAGCCAGCGGCACCGACAATAACAGCATTGTCATCAAACTCTTTATCCATAATTCCCAATACTCGAGTCTGACACAACTCAGTACCCAGAGTTTCGCGGTATTCTGCTAATGAAGGGTCGAAGTGACCTTTAATTTCAGGTTCAAAACCATCACCAAAGCGAACATTAAATAAACGATCAAGTTCTTTAGCCCACTTAGATTTAGCATCTGCAATTTCACCGTTATATGCTGATTTATAGTTTGCATTTTCCAGTGCTTCTTTCAGAGCAGTCAGACCTTCTTTAGCATCCGCCACCATTTTAGTTGCATCAAGCTTACCTGCATCAAATTCCGCAACGTTAATGGTTAAGAAATCAACGTTGTCATTTGCAAAAAGAGATTTAGATGCAGTTGTAAAGTCAGTGAAACGAGTACCGACACCGATGATTAGGTCGGCTTCTTTAGCCAGCAAGTTAGCTGCTAAACAACCTGTTGTACCCATACCACCTGCGTTTAACGGGTGATCGAATTTAATAGCACTTTTCCCAGCCTGAGTTTCACCAAACGGAATGTTGAATGCTTCAGCAAACTCTTTAAATGCTTTATGAGCTTCAGAGTAACGAACACCGCCACCACAAACCAACATAGGTTTTTTCTTACTTAGGATAAGTTCAACTGCGTCTTTCAGCATTCCAGAAGTTGGCAAACGACGCTCCATTCGGTGAACACGTTTTTGGAAGAAGTATTCTGGGAAGTCATACACTTCACCCTGAACATCCTGAGGCAGGCAAACAGTAACAGCGCCGGTATCTGCAGGATCAGTCAACACGCGCATCGCATTAATCATTGCCGTCATTAACTGCTCAGGACGGGAGACTCGATCCCAAAAACGAGAGACAGGTCTGAAAGCATCGTTTGTTGTCAAAGCACCATCATGGTATTGTTCAATTTGTTGTAAAACAGGATCAGGTTGGCGAGTTGCAAAAGTATCACCTGGAAGATATAACACAGGAATACGGTTCGCTGTTGCCGTCGCAGCAGAAGTAACCATGTTTGCAGCACCAGGGCCAACAGAAGAAGTTACCGCATAGATTTTTTTGCGTTTGTTCTGTTTCGCATAACCCATTGCAATATGGCCCATGCCCTGTTCATTACAGCCTTGATAAACGATCAAATCGCCTGGATCTTGTTCTAGAGCCTGACCCAAGCCAACAACGTTACCGTGACCGAAGATTGTGAATACGCCATTAACAAATTTGTCTTCAACACCATCAACTTCGATGTATTGTTGATTCAAAAATTTTACTAATGCTTGTCCTACTGTCATTCTTATGGTGTTCATAACCATTCTCACTCCGAAATACCTAAAATTGGTAGCATCCAATAAGCTCATAGAGCTGATATATCCTAAACATAAAGCAACTATATGGAATATAATTTTCATTTCAATTAAATTTTGAAATAAAAACCCCTTTTGTGATCACGTTAAAATTGTGAGGACATTCTTATGTAAAACGCCAAGGAATACGAAAAGCGGGTCAAAAACTTATTTAAATTGAAATAAAAATTTCATAGAATAAACGTCAATGGAATTTATAATCCGACAAATACAATTCCTAACGTTATTGCAAAAGCAAGCGAGATTGAGGTTAGAACATGGCAAATTTACTTTCCAAGTACCACGCACCAGATGAAAACTACTGTACTCAAAAAATCACTCCGGAAAATGCGGACTGGAGTTATGTAGGTTTTGAGGCTTACGAATTAACTGAAGGCCAAACACTAAGCATGCCAGCATCAGACAATGAATTCTGTCTTGTTCTGGTTGCGGGTAGAGCTACGATTACAACCGATTCTTGCTCATTCGAAGATATCGGTGATCGCATGGATCCATTCGAACGTAAAAAGCCTTATTCTGTTTATGTTACAAAAGGCGAAGGCTTTACCGTAAAAGCAACAACAGCTCTTGAATTAGCAGTGTGCCAGGCTCCGGGTAAAGGTACTTATCCTACTCGTTTAATTGGTCCTGATCAGGTTGGCTCTGAAAATCGTGGTTTTGGTAACAACAAACGTTATGTTCAGAATATCCTTCCAGACACAGCAGAAGCCGACAGCTTACTGGTTGTTGAAGTATTTACCGATGAAGGTTGCACAAGCTCATACCCAAGCCACAAGCACGATACGGATAATGAGCCACATGAAACTTATCTGGAAGAAACATACTATCACCGTCTGAACCCAAGTCAGGGATTTTGTCTGCAACGTGTTTACACTGATGACCGCTCACTGGATGAAACGGTTGCTGCATACAATAAAGACGTTGTTAAAGCACCGAAAGGTTACCACCCAATGGCAACAATGGCTGGCTATGATAGCTATTATCTAAACGTAATGGCTGGCCCTACAAGAAAATGGCTATTTACCTGGGAAGAAGATCATAACTGGGTTAACAGTGACGTATATAAAAACAAACACGGTGAGTAATTAACTACACTCGTTTGATTTAATAAAAAAGGCTGCCAACGGCAGCTTTTTTATTTTTCCCTGTGACTACCGAACAGGCTCACCAGCTTCATCAGCTTCAACCACCTCGGTTTCAAGCATCGCTTCATCAACCCACAGCTGAAGTGCCGACGAACTTAACACAAAATCCATATACCTCTGAGCCTCATCATTCAGCTTCACCCGGTATGTTTTAAATCTTAAAACGACCGGTGCAAACATCGCATCAACGATAGAAAATTGCCCAAAGAGCCACCCCGAGTACTGCTTCCCATTTTTAGTCATCTGCTCAGAAAAAATATCTTCAATTCTGCAAATCTCTTTTCTTACTTCTTCGGAAATATCTATCCAGCGCTCTGCCCGAATATTCATTGGAAGTGCCGCACGCAATTCTGTAAATCCGGAATGCATTTCCGCAGCCAGTGCCCGGGCAATAGCACGCTCCGAGATATCGTCAGGCCATGCTTTCCCGCCAAGATATTTTTCATTAATATATTCACAAATAGCCAGAGAATCCCAGACGACCAGGTCATCATCAACCAGACAAGGAACTTTTAAGTTGGGACAAATTCCATCAAGCCTTGAATAGAACTGAGGGGTATCCAATGGGAGCATTTTTTCAGTAAAACTGACCTTAAAGTAATTCAAAAGAAACCATGGCCTCAGTGACCAGGTAGAATAATTTTTATTGCCAATATAGAGTTTCATTGTCATCCACCAGCTCAATGTTATTGATTCTTTATTTATACGTAAAATATTGTATTAAATCCATATTAATTCCGATGATTAATCTTGTCTGAATTGTTTGACCATTCAGGAACTTTTATTAATCTGATACTTTCATTCACCATACACTTCTACCATAAACAACAAAGATAACGGCACCACTCCTCACACATTCAACGTTTGAAATAAAAGTAGCCTATTGTCACCTTTTATTCATTTGTTCATGTCTTAAACACGACAATCATCTATAACCTACTGTTTTATAATAGTGAGGTTCTCAAATTAACTGGCGTAAAGTTTGCTTATTAACCATAAGCGATGTCCATAAAACGCAGGAAAAATCATCATGCCAAAGACAGAAATAAATCAAGAAAACGACTCTGATTACTCTCCTATGACAGATAAAGAAAAAACAGAGTCGATGTTGGATCGGGTACTAGAGCTAATCGATACACATAAGAAAAATGATAAGTACTGGCTCCATTTCAAACAAAAAGCAGCAGACATGAGAAACGGTATAGGTCCGATTTCCGATGCCCAATTTTTACTTCATTGTAACGTCTACTATCTCAGAGAACTATTTGAAGACTGCAATGACTATGAAGGTCTGACCATTCTTGAACAGCTCGAGGTCGACTGCTTTTAATCAGAACATAAAGCTTTACACTATAAGAAGCAGCATTAGTTCAACTTCCAATAATATTTATTCTATTGCTGCTACTTTCGCCTTTAACTCTCCCTGAAATTATTCAATAATTTAAATAACAAAAAGAAAGTCATTGCCTGTTGGGGAAAAGATGAAGGATTCGATAAGAAAATTCTACCAAAAATTTAAAAAACTGCCCGGGTATGCACGTATTACAACCTATTTCGTTTTAACCTATGCTGTTTTTCTTCTTCTTATTGGTGTCATTTCTCCTTTAATTCTGGAAAAACAAATTCCGGAACAACTATCAACACAGACAGGACGTTCCGTAAGTCTCCAAAAGATTAGCATCAACCCATTTTTATTACGTGTCACGGTTAATAATTTCAAAATATCGCAACAAAAATCGGACTTGGCGTTTGTTCGTTTCAAACAACTGCAATTTGAACCTCTATTCTGGAAAAGCGTTTTTACGCTAACCCCAACATTAGATTACATGACACTTTCCACGCCGAAAATAAACCTTTCTTCTTATGCAGGGACGAAAGGAAACACCGTCTTTAGCTTTCAGGATATTATAAACAATCTGGAGAAACAAAAGACTTCCGATTCATCCTCATCAGCCCCTCAAACCGGTTCCGAAATTCAAAGCTCACCATTTGCGTTTAAAGCAAATAAAATAACCATCGCGCATGGTTCGGTTACCTATAACGATAAAAGTAAAAGTGTCACTTTCCAATATCCTGATATTAACTTCTCTCTAAACAATATCAATACACTTGCCCCAATTGATCGAACAGAAAAAGCAGGCACCTCAACAGACAAATTAATTGACTTCAATTGGTTTGCTCTGAGCATCAAAGGAATACAACAACATCTTATTGATATCACAGGCCGGTTTCAGCTATATCCGTTAAAGATTGATTCCGGCTTATCGGTTAAGCACTTTGGTTTACCTTCAGTCTGGCCTTATGCTCAGGACTACATTAATGGACAGCTGAAATCGGGGAAACTGGACTTTTCGACACAAATTCTAATTACAGAGAAAAACCAGACTCTCAACTTTAGTACAAAAAATGGGCAACTGGCTCTTTCTGACCTGCTTTTAAATACACACCAGTCAAAACCAGTGGTTTCACTGGCAAACCTGAAAATTGCTCAGATAAGTGCTGACAGCACAAAGAAAGCCGTTCAAATAAATTCAGTCCAAATGGATAAATTCATTATTCGGAGTGAACTAGAGAAAAATGGAATTGATCTGACTAAACTCTACAAAAAATCTTCTAATGCAACAGATGAGCCTTCCATTCCGGCCAGTTCCAATACTAAAGCAGAACCCAGCATAAGCACGGACTATCAAAAAAGCTGGCTGGTAATTTTAAATAAATTTAAAATGTCGGACAGTCAGTTTTCCGTTATCGATAATGCCATTGCGAAAAAAGTGAAATGGCATCTGAACCCGGTAAACATACAGTTAACGGATATTCGCAGCGATCTGGCGACCCCGATCAAGTACAGCGTAAATCTTGGATTATTCAGCACAACAAAAACTGAGCCAAAACCAATTGTCGGAAATATAAACGGACAAGGTTTGCTAAACAGCCAACAACAAACCATTAATGGCAATATAAAAATCACAAATATAGACCTGTCTGATATACAGCCTTACTTAAAACCTTATGTAAACATTGACTTAATAAAAGGGCAGTTTTCCACAGAAGGAAAACTTGAAGCCTCATTCACAGGCGATAATCTGAAATTTGCCGGAAATATTGGTATCAGTCATCTGCATATCAACGATAAACTTGAAAACAAACCTTTTTTAACCTGGTCAGATATGGCCATCCACAATCTGGCATACAACCAGAAAAAATCGTCTTTAAGTATTGATTCCGTCACATTCACAAAACCTTACTCTAAGGTTCTGATTGATAAGAAAAAGAATACAAACATTAACGACATATTAAAAAACAGCACTCAGGAAACGAAAGCAAAACCGGCAAGCAAAGTTCAGACAGAGTCCACCAAGAAAAAACACAACAAAGCTCAGGCAGACAAAAAACTACGCATTGCAATAAACAAGATACTTATCAAAGACGGGTCAGCATACTTTGCAGATCAATCCTTAACACCTCACTTTGCTTCGGGCATCAATAGCATCAATGGTTATATAGGTAGACTTACATCAAGTGCCAATACCGCAGCAAAAGTTGATCTGAAAGGAAAGCTGGATAAATATGCACCAATAAAAATTCAGGGAGAAATTAACCCTCTGCTGAATACGCCATATCTGAATCTGGTACTGGATATAAAAGGGGCTGAACTGACATCCGTTAACCCATATTCAGGAACCTATGCAGGATATTATATTGATAAAGGGCAAATGTCTTTGACCCTCAATTACTGGCTAAAACAGAATCAGTTAAAAGGCTCAAATCACATCTACATTGATCAGTTACAGCTAGGAAAACCGAGTAATTCAAAACTGGCAACCAGTTTGCCCGTCAAACTGGCTATTGCTTTGTTACAGGACCGTAATGGTGTCATTGATCTGGGCGTGAATGTTTCAGGGGACATCAATGATCCAAGTTTCGGTATCGGAAGTGTTGTTTTAACCGCCATCAAAAATATTATTGTCAAAGCCGTTACTGCTCCATTCTCTCTTCTTGCCAATCTGATAGGCAGTGATGAGCAGCTCAATGTTGTTCAATATGCTCCCGGAACAGCAGAATTAGAGTCAGAAGAAAAAGACAGATTAAGTAAACTAGCGAAGGCGTTAACAGAAAGACCAAAACTAAAATTAAGTGTTGAAGGTCATGTAGCAAAAAATCAGGATGCAATTGCTCTGGCAGAAATACAATTTAAGGCTCAACTACAAAAATCCAGTGGATTACCTGAGTTACCAGAAGATCTGACAGCCAGCCGTCTACCGTTAAAAGGTCCATTGATTGACAGTCTGACAGCGCTGTATATACATCAATTTGGTGATGTCGTTGATACCTTACGAGACTCAATTGAATCACAATTGAAAGAATCTGAACAGGATCTGGAGGTCAGTGATAATGAAATAGAAAAACGCCTCCATATCACAATGTATAATCAGTTGGTTAACGCTCAAAACGTATCAGAAGAAGCATTAACAAAGCTGGCATATTCAAGAGCATCAAACGTCAAAACCTATTTGGTAAACTCACAGGGTATTGATCCCCAAAGAGTATTCTTGCTTAATAGCCGCCTCGGTCAGAAAGAGGATAAAGCCGAGGCAACCATTGCACTCGATAACTAATTCCCGGGCCCTGTTAAAAGGGCCTATTTTTTGATGATTGGCTTCATACTCTTCAGATAAGAGCGGCCTGTGATTTTGGTCATCAGAATAACGGCACTCACGTGAATCAAAGCTGCAAAGAAAGTTAAATTGGCAACCGTTTCATGGAAATCTTCCAACCAGTACGGTGCAGCGTACCAGTTTTCCATCAATGCACCTGAAACCGCTAAAGCCAGAAGTCCACTCCAAAGCAGCCAAATCATTATCGCTCCAGCTGGATTATGCCCCGTATGTTCATCTTTTCGTTCATCTATAACCTGCTTTATATGCTGAATAGCCTGTGGAATTGACGGGAGAAAATTTGTTAATCTGGCAGGTGAATGAACCAGAAGTCCCCATATCAGACGGGATAGCACCAATACCCCGACGGCATAACCAACCCACTGATGGATTTCACTCCCTGCTTTAGTAATTGCATAATTAATGATAAAGAGTAAAGCCACACTCCAGTGAGTAAACCGAACCCACTTATCCCACACGAAACTGTCCATACTAACCTCTTTTCCAACTATTAGATTATTTTCCGGTTTAATACTATTCAGGTTTTCTTAAGAAAGTCTTAAGTCACTCAAATAATTTTCTCTCATAATTCAATTGGTTTTATTTACCCAAAAGAGAACGACTAACTAATATTTACCATAATAATTCTTCACCACTGGAATGCCAGAATGTACCTGATGTATCCAGTGACAACTGCTCTATCCTCTGGGACAAATTCTTCGCTGCCTCCTGTGGCGATATATTACCCCGGCCTCCGACCATATCTGTCTGAACATACCCCGGATGTAAAACCGCGACTGCAATTCCTCTGGATTTAAGATCAACAGACAAAGATTTACCCGCAGCGTTCAATGCAGCCTTCGACATACGATATCCATAGCGACCACCAGAACTGTTATCAGCAATCGAGCCCATCCGGCTGGTTATCAAAGCAATTTTGCTTCCCTTCGACAAATTCCCTAATAACCCTTCTGTCACACGTAATGCCCCCAAAGCATTAACTGTATACTGTTCCTGAATTGAATCAAAATCTAAATAGCCAAGTTGTTCATCACGAAGAATGCCGGCATTATTAATAAGTAAGTCAATCTCGCGAACACTTAGAGCATGAACTAACTGTTTAACAGAGTCCGAACTGGAGATATCAATATTACTAATAATGTCCACACCCAAGGCTTCAAGTTCTTTGCCTGGTTGCCGGCACACTGCAAAAACATTCCATCCGTTTTTGAGATATATCCTTGCCAATTCAAGACCGATTCCCCGGTTAGCTCCGGTAATAACAACAGACTGAGTCATATCTATTCCTTTTACAGATCTATTCTGGATACATTCTATTAAAGACAGTACCAATAAAAAAACCAATCATAATCGATTGGTTTTTTTAAATAATGATTCACTGATACTTATTTATTAATTGCTTTTAAAGAAAGCCAGCTCGTTTTTCAGGGTTTCCACTAACTGAGAAATTTCATCATTTGCCGTTGATGTCTGTTCCGTATTCTGAAGGTTATTTTGAACAATAGTATTAATTTCCTCCAGACGCTGAGAAATATCCTGAGTAACGGAAGACTGTTCCTCTGAAGCCGTTGCAACCATTGAATTGACATCGGAAAGCGCAGAAACTTTCTCTTTAATCAAACCAAATGCTTCTGACAATTCCTGGGTAATCTGGTGCGATTCTCCAACCAGCTCAGAATTATGAGTCATATATTCATCTGCTTTTTGAGACTGTTCCTGCAACTTCACAATAATATTTTGAATATTCACCGTCGATTGCTGAGTTTTTGCCGCAAGCGCTCTGACTTCATCAGCAACCACAGCAAAACCACGACCTTGCTCACCAGCTCTGGCAGCTTCAATAGCAGCATTCAAAGCCAGAAGGTTTGTCTGCTCAGAAATATTATTAATCACATCGACAACGGAGCTGATATTTTCCGCATGCTGTCTCAACACATTTACCAATTCAACGGATTTAGCCATTGAATCCGTTACCCTCAACGAAATCTCTTCTGAACGGGTTAATGTTCCGGTACTGGACTCTATCACTTCCATACCTGATGATGTTGATGATTCCGCTTCCTGAGCGTGATGAGCAACATCCTCTGCAGTTGCCGATAATTCAGTCGCCGCAGTTGCAACCTGTTCAATTTCAGCCAGCTCATTCTGAGCACTCTGATAGTTAGTCTTAATGACTTCAGATATTTGAGTCTGATTCACACTTAACTGACTTAATACGGAGTCAGACGATTTCACTACACCAGAGATAACCGACTGCAATTTAGTCAGTGAACTCGTAATGACATCCAATTCATTATTCGCATTTGGAATAGTAAATTTATTAAATTTACCATTAGCCATATCACCAATCACTTCTACAACATTTGGCAAATATCGTAATTCTCTTCTTAAAATAATATAAACGACAACCGACAATGCCAAACCAATAATAACTAATGCTGATATCATTAAGAAAATAAGGCTATTGGCTGTTGAGATCGCCCTATCCAAATCCAAAATCGTATACAAATCATTTCCATCACTCAATTTGTGTTTTGACACACTAAACCAGTGCCCGGACGGTGCCTGATATTGCAAAGGAACATCTCCTGCCTCTTTGTATTCAGGCCGAATCTGGAAAATGTCTTTATATAACCAGTCTTTTGCAACACCGTCAGACAGTAATACCTGACCCTGATTATCTGTTATCGCATAATTTAATCCAAAATCTGGCATTATCTGAGACAACGCAACATTGATTCCAAATACACCCACTTTTTTATTATCAAACCGGATTGCAGAACTCACTGTAATCACCAGATATCCCGCACGGGATTTATAAGGCGTACTGACATTAAAAGGAACATCGTGATCCATAACACTCAGAAACCACTCACGTCCCAGTTGTTTGGCACTGAAATTTTCCAGCCATCCCCCACCATTTAAGGTGCCGAATAGTTCACCATTGTCATTCGTAATGTATGCATCCTGAAATGCCGGATTGGTTTTTTTTACCTTCTCCAACATAGCAAGGACCTGCTCTTCATTGAAACTTTCATTAGGGTCAAAAAGAATTGAATGTGCTAACGCCTGAGACTGAGCACCTATGGAAGATAACACCGTAACATAGGATTGCTTGACAGTATTTACAAGAATACGATCGGATTCCCGGACATTATCGGTACGCCACCCAGAAAGGTATTGATAAACGCCTAAGCCGCTGAGCACGATAAGCACTACCATAATTCCTAAGAAGAATATATTGATTCTCTTAATCATAAATACTCACACTTTTCTGTTAATAAATGAAAGATCACTAGTCCTTTCTTACGACTAAATTCAAGGACGCAGGATCCCGTGAATGTCTTTATATTCCAAAGACAAAATAAAAGATAAAATCCCTGTCTTTTAGAAGACACCTCATAACAACAGTTACAGTCTAAAAACATTAGGATTTCACTCACAATAGTACATCTTAAAATAAATTTTTTATAATAAATTTAAATGAAAAATTTATTCTTGGGATACTATCAAGAAAATAAAAAAATCTTTGATATCTGGTTGATTCATAGAGTAAATCAGGCTAGGTAATATAACTAACAATAGGAAAGGTGCTTTGATGCATATCATAATATCTATCACACTATAGATGTTTACGAGTATTCGCGTTATCTTAACCTGATAGTGTTTGGAAAGAAAAATATGGGCTTCTTGTGCAACTAAATGAACTAAAAAAAGATGAACTGGTCATTGTGTGCCGTTTATATGGTGCATTATATTATTACCCCCCCAATGACTTCGAGAAAGTTCAACTGAATACTTACTTTCAACACGATGTTGAAACACCAATCTATGATATCAATGTTGTTTTAAATGCTTTCAAAATCGCTGATAAAACAAAATTGAAAAACGAATTTTCCCGATTATTCTCTTCCTCCATTCCATTTTCCGTTCCCCCCTGGAGCTCCATCTATTTAGATCAGGATTCCAATCTCAATGGTCCGTCAACAAAGAAATATTGTGACTTCATTGAACATTGCGGACTTAAACTTCGGGAAGGATTTACCGATCCGGAAGATCATCTGGGGCTGATGTTGATGGTACTGGCTATGCTCATAGATGATGATCAGGAGCAACATATTTCCGAACTATTAGGGGAGTACATCCTTCCCTGGTTCCCGTTTTTTGCTAACAGAATCAAAGCAGAAGCACGTCAGGAATCTTATGTGAAACTCACTAAAGGAACGGAGGATTTACTTAATCATCTCAGAGTTAAATATAATGCTCGGACTTTAGCTAAAACAAACTACTTCCCGGTTGACTAATTTCATTGTTTTCTCCAGAAGACAATGAACTTCAGGACACAAAGCAGTTTATTCGTTAGAATTGGAAACAAACAAATAACAGGTTAATTTTTATGCGAATTTCCGTTGATGGCGGTTCATTTAAAATCGCAATCGAGACTGAATTTGAAGGTTTAGTTGCCGAAGCAACAGAGATCTTCCACGAAACATTAAAACAAGCAGAAACGAATGAAAAAGCCATTTTGCGCTTTCTTCAAATAATTCTGGAACACAGGGATAATGATGAAGCTGTCGGTTATTCTGTTATGGGGCTACTTGGCTGGTATAACGAAATAATTGATCCGGTTGAAAATAAGGATATTGAGCTTAACCTTCCTAAAATTCTTCCACATGTCATTAATCCAGCCGGCGATCTCACTGCAAACAGCGAAACAGAGCAAAATACTTATAAGCATTAATATCAAAGCATATCGGTATATACCCAGATAACCCTAATTTTCCTGATTATATACCGACTTTTGCGTCCATTCCGGATCTGGTGTCCAGTCTGTTATCCATTCAGGAATAATTTCTGCCGGCATAGGCTTTGCGATGCCAAAGCCCTGAGCAAGATGACACCCCATCTTTAACAACTGAGTACCGTGTTCAATGCTCTCTACCCCTTCAGCCATTACTTCCAGATTAAATGCTGATGCCAAACCAATAATCCCCCGGACAATTTCCCGGTCATCAGCATCATCCAGCACATCACGAATAAAACTTTGATCAATTTTCAATAAATCAACAGGTAAACGTTTTAGATAAGTCAAAGATGAAAAACCAGTACCAAAATCATCCAGAGAAAAATGCACACCAATTCTTATACACTCGCGCATGATCGCCAGCACTTCCGACAAATCACCTAAAGCACTGGTCTCCAAAATTTCTAAACGAAGTGAAGAAGGTGAGACCATGGGATAACTATCCAGAGCCGCCGACAATTTCTGTACAAAGCTCTTCTGCTGTATCTGAAATGCATCAATGTTGACACTCACCGTAATATCTAAACCAACTGATTTCCAATCTGAAATTTGCTTTAGTACCGTATCAAGTACCCAATCTCCCAATTGAAGGCTGATAGGGTGGTTTTCAACGACAGGAAGAAACTCGCCCGGATAAACCAGTCCACGCTCAGGATGCTGCCATCGTACTAGTGCTTCAAGACCAAACAACTCTCCGGTCTTCATATTTACTTTTGGTTGATAATGCAAAGCAAACTCACATCGCTCAAGCCCTTTCTGGACATGTTCTATCGTTTCATGTTGAGTTTGAATGAACTTGTCTTTGTGAATATCAAACAAATGATACCGGTTTTTCCCCATTTGTTTGGCAATATACATCGCCTGATCGGCATGTCGCATTAACTGATCAGCGTCCACGCCATCCTGAGGGTATAATGTCACTCCTATGCTGGTAGAAACCTGTAAAGTATACCTACGTACAGACACAGCCCTCATTGCCGCTTGTAACAAGCGTTTCAGAATCAGCTCACAATCACTGTATTTTTCAATATCAACCAAGACAGCAACAAACTCATCACCACCAATTCTGGCCAGCGTATCACCGGCCCTTAACGTTCGTGCCATTAATGCAGACAACTGTACTAACAATTCATCTCCAACATCATGGCCGTAAGTATCGTTTATCGCTTTAAAACCATCTAAATCGAGGTACGCAACCGCAACTGACCGGCTGTGTCTCCGGCTTTGTATCATGGCCTGATGTAACCTGTCTGCCAATAACATACGATTCGGCAAGTTCGTTAACGTATCGTAATGGGCAATATGCTCAAGCTGCTCCTGATGATTTTTCATTGGCGTGATATCGGAAAACAATGCGACGAAATTTTTAATTTTTCCATTCACATCTAATACTGCACTAATTGTCACCAGACCAGCAAAAAACTCTCCGTTTTTACGCTTATTCCAAAGTTCACCAGACCAGTGCCTGTTGCTGAGTAATGAATCCCAAAGCTCACGATAAAATCCGTCATTGTACCGGCCGGAATCTAACACTTTCGGGTGTTTTCCCAATATCTCATGACGTTCATAGCCAGTCAGGTGAGTAAATGTTTCGTTAACATCCACAATGATTCCGGAGGGTTGCGTAATCATAATACCTTCACGAGCATGGGTAAAAACACTGGCAGCCAGTTTTAACTGATCGCCAATTTTTTTCTGTTCAGTAATATCAATCACTTCAATTACCCGTGCAGAACGTCCTTTGTAGACTATATTTTTCCCTTTGACAGAAAGCGGAAACCGGGTTTTATCTTTGCGTATAGCGGTAACTTCATAATTCCCGGTAAAACCATTGTTAATATTATCCGTAACCGTTTTAATATCGTTAGGATCAACCAGCTTAAAACAATCTGATCCAAGTAGCTCAGAATAAGAAAATCCGGTTATGTCCGTCAAACCATTATTGCACTCAAGAATTTTTCCCTGTTCATGAATAATAATGCCACCATATGTCGCCTCACTCAGCGCTTTAAACCGCTCTTCACTTTGTAATAATTTAGTTTGTGCTGTTGACATCCGGCGATTAAAACGATGAAAATAAAAAATAATAGTGATGGCTAATACCATCATTAAAAAAGCAAAAAACAGAACAGACACAACCCAGTCCGGAATATAATCCGGTTCCGGATGATATATGAATCCATTAAGATTATTCGTGTTATCCACCATGCCGGATACCACAAAAGTATTGGCCATATGCTGCCAGCGTTCTGGATTCATATGACCAATCTGTATCAGGTCGGGAATGATTAACTTACGCATCTCATTGGCTTCATAACGTAAATGATCGCGTGTCTGTTTGACTTTGTACTTTGTTTTAAGCAATTCAATGATTTCATCTGGATGCTCTAAGGCATAATGCCATCCTTTCAGTGTCGCACGGAGCATCGATCTAATCCTGGCAGGATGATAGTGAAGTTCCTGTTCTGTAGTAAAAAATATATCACTATAAAAATCAACATGATGAGATGCAGGATCTATCACATTATAAGCAATGTTATGCCTCTTTAAAAAATACGGCTCATTGGTCAGATAAGAATTGAACGCATCAACTTTACCCGTGACAAGATCATCCAGATGATAAGTACTGGGAATAATATTAAGCTGAGATAACGGCAGACCTTCATTCAGAAACATTGCTAAAAAATCAGCGTCTTCATTTTTATTTGCTAGCATGATCTTTTTACCGGCAAGATCATGAACAGAACGGATCCCTGAGCTTTTCAACGTTAGCAGAACTGAGGGGGAATGCTGAAATATAACTGCCAGAGCGACAAGTGGCTTTCCCAGCAAGCGTTGGTATAGCACCTCACTATTTCCAACACCATACTGAGCGTTTGCCGACAACGTTTCGGGGACTGGCTGACGTTGTGGATTCCCAGCTAACAACCTGACATTCAGACCTTCTTCCTGATAATACCCTTTTTCAATTGCGGCATAATATCCGGCAAACTGAAATTGATGAGACCAACGTAGCTGAATAACAATAGAATCAGGAGACTCTTCAGCATAAGACGCTGGTATCCACCATAACGTGACAACAAAAAAAGACAGAAAACAAATGCGGGGAATAAGAAAAATCATATTAATAGCGCTATGCTATAACTCCTAAATAAAACTCTTTCTAAGCCGATATATCTTTAACTTACAGAATTGCAAAAACTTTAGCTATTTTTCAATTTAAAATCAGTATATCCCAATACATTAACAATGAATTGAGCCTATTTCATTATTTATGTTTATCTCATCGTAAATAATGATATTCTCTCAACGCTATCATATACAGACATTTAATACTTGCTTAAATTCAAACGTTACTAGCAAAAGAGGATAGATTAGGAGTTTCAGAATGAAACCACTTCAGAAAGAATACCCAAAAAACATTTTATAAGTAGCTCAATATTAACTTAAATGCATATTGGTTGCTTTATAAGACTCACAGAGACAAAAGGAAAGCTATCGTTGAAATTTAGGAAAGGGTAATTTTTAATCTATGGCCTTATCTTTTATTTAGTGCTTTCATCATTAATATATATTTAAATAAAATTAACGAGTAGGTCATACCATCTTACAGAAAAAATGAATTTATAACCTATTAACTTCTATTAAAATGATCACTATGTAACAGATGCATAGGGAAATGATACTTTAAAGTATTTCCTATTCTATTCGGATTATTAATTTTAGAAATACATTCCAGTAAAAAATTTGAAAAATAATTAAGATCAACTTTATAAACAATATCAAAAACCCCTTCAGATATCTCTTCTGTTGCTAAATATCCTAATGATACATAAAAAACGATACAGGAATTATTATTTTTATAATTTTTTAATTCATAACTAATCTGCTTAGGATATTTTGACAAACAAAGTATAAAATTTAACCCTTGAAATGAATTAAGGTCTTTTGTCAACTTTCCTGTATCTGATTGGCTATACATTATTTCATTAAGACTAAATATATTATTAGACCTTAAGTGCCTTCGAAATCCTATTTCAATCATTTCTCCTAAACCATCGCTATCATTATCGATAACAACCGCAAACTCATGCGTTTCATTTGCCAATGCCAACGCATATTCTCCAGCTAATTTTCCACACTTATCACAATCAACATCAATCGTAGCTGATATATCGTTAAGCAAACCTTTTCCAAATAAATTAATAAATATCATTCCATTCTCTCTCATCCCTCTTACTTTTGAATGCAATGATTTTGGTAATGATATTAAAAGAAAAACCAATTTACTCATTTCGCACACCATATCTAACGAATCAGATATACTATGTTCATCTAAACTGTCTAGCAGAATATATTTGATTTCTGGAATTTTATATGACTTTTTAGCTCTTTCCTCAAATGCTTTTATTATATCCACATAATAATCATAAAAATCTTCTTTTACTATTACTGTTATTGTCTCACTAAAAATAATTTGTTCTTCACAAATATCATGAGTACTTTCACTATTCATCTGCATATTCCATAGTTCAGTAATAACATTGAAAATAGATAAAGCCGAGCGCTATACGCCCGACTTTCAGAGGAAAAATTAAAGGTTTGCAACGTCTTTAATGTATTGACGAGCTTTCTGGGCATATTCCAGTGGATCCGCAGCCGCAGGATCCTGCTCAGCTTCAACCACCATCCAGCCTTCGTATTGATTCTTATCAAGAATGTCAAATATCGGTTTAAAATCAATAACACCGTCACCCGGAACCGTAAAGGCACCCAGACGAACTCCGTCAAGGAAGCTGCGGTGCTCTGCAATCACCTGTGCCCGTTTTTCATCACGGATGTCTTTCAGGTGAACGTGTGGAATACGTTTCACATATTTGCTTAACACATCTGTGATGGCCTGCTGATTGCCTTCGGAATAATAGATATGACCGGTATCCAGCAGCAGTCCTACGGAAGTATCGGTGACTTCCATAAACTTATCGATTTCTGCCGGAGTCTGAATGGCGGTACCCATATGGTGGTGCAGACACACTTTCATGCCTTTTTCTGCGGCCAACTCTGACAGTTTGTTATAACCGGCTGCCACCCGTTGCCATTGCTCTTCATTAAATGACGGTTTGTCATCAAAAACGGCTTTGTCGGTACCCTGAATACTGCCACTCTGCTCTGAGCAGCCAATCACTTTCGCGCCCATTTCATGCAGGAAGTTCATATGAGAAAGGAAACCGTCAATCGTTTCGTCTTCTTTACCGTCCGCAAAGAACGTACTAAACCAGGCGTTACAAATCTGAATGCCGCGAAGCGCCAGTTTTTCTTTTAACACGGCCGGATCTTTTGGATATTTATTACCCACTTCACTGCCGGTAAAGCCGGCCAGCGCCATTTCACTGACACACTGTGCAAACGTATTATCGCCGCCTAAGCTGGGCAGGTCATCGTTTGTCCAGGCAATGGGTGCAATACCCAGTTTCACTTTATTTTTATCCATCACGCTATTCCAAAACAGAAGAGAGAATGAGTAAGACATCTGAAAAATAATCCATTCCAGATGCCATTCTTATTTAATGCTCTGAGCCTGAGCGCCGGGGCGTGTGTATTCTCCGGCGCTCATTCCGGAGCAGAAGCAAACGGTAAAATTACAGTTTGATTTCTTTACCGGTTTTCAGCGATTCATACGCTTTATCCGCAAGATAAAGTGCCTGTTTACCGTCATAACCTGTCGTCGCCGGCTCGGCTTTGCCATTCATTACGTCCACAAAGTGCGCCCATTCTGCTATGTACGCCGCTTTGTATCTTTCCAGGAAGAAGAATACCGGTTTCGCATAGTCACAACCGGCTTCTGTCCACAGCTCTACTTCGTCTTCGTTCAGGTTTTTCGCCATCAGGACACCTTTCTCTCCGTGCAGCTCCAGACGCTGGTCATAACCGTAACCGGAACGACGGGTATTTGAAATGGTGGCCATTGAGCCGGATGGGAAGCGCATCACGATAAAGCAGGTATCCACATCGCCCGCTTTGCCGATTTCCGGATCGACGATGTTAGACGCACACGCGTAGATGGATTCCGGCTCTTCACCCATGATGTAACGTGCCATATCAAAATCATGAATGGTCATATCACGGAACAGACCACCGGACACTTTGATGTATTCCACAGGTGGTGGTGATGGATCGCGGGATGTGATGATCAGCGATTCCGCTTTACCAATCTGGCCCAGACCGGCACGGTCTTTCACGGCTTTAAACTGTGGATCCCAGCGGCGGTTGAAACCGATGAACAGCGGTACTTTTTTCTCTTCAACCACTTTCAGACACTGGTCAACACGCGCCATGTCCAGGTGAACCGGTTTTTCACAGAAGATTGCCTTGCCTGCTTTTGCCGCCAGTTCAATTAACTCTGCGTGGGTATCTGTTGCCGACGCAATCAGAACCGCATCTACAGCAGGGTCTGCCATCGCTTCTTCTACCGTCTGAATTTTACAGCCGTATTTGTCCGCAATTTTCTTCGCGTTTTCAGCAAACGGGTCAACGATAGAGTACAGATTGGTTTCAGGATGTTCAGCGATGTTCACTGAGTGAACTACCTGACCAATACGTCCTGCGCCAAATAGAGCAACATTATACATAATGAATCCTTATGTTTTATTGTTAGAGGTAATACGTTATATCTTCCGGAGACCGCCGCACTGACGGCCCCCCTTATTTTTGTTATTCGTGAGGATGTCTACTTAAAGGCATCTTTAAAGCGTTGCAGTGCCACTTCAGAGTCACCGGAGGCCCACGCTTCCATACCGATATTGCCGGTATAGCCCACTTCACGGATGGCTTTGGCAATCGCCGGATAGTTGATTTCACCGGTGCCCGGCTCCATCCGTCCCGGGACGTCAGCAACCTGAATTTCACCCACATAGTCAATGCATTTTCTGACCAGCTCAATCAGGTTACCTTCACCGATTTGCGCATGGTACAGATCCAGGTTCATTCTGACGTAAGGGCTGTTTACCGCTTTCACCAGCGTGTAGGTGTCAATCGCTTTCGCAAACGGAGTACCGGCGTGGTCCACTTCCAGGTTCAGGTTTTCCAGTGTGAACACTTTGCTGGCGTCTTCACCCAGTTTCGCCAGTTTGCGCATGGTGTCTTCAGCTTTCAGCCACATCTCCCCGGTCACCACTTCCACCGGTTTCACCGGAATACCGCCTTCACCCAGACCGGTACCATGGAAGTTCAGGGCCGGACAGTTCAGACGTTTAGCCACTTCGATGGACTCTTTCGCTGTGTTCAGCAGGTTTTCAATCTCATCGTCGTCCGTCAGGTTACCGGAGATGTAGCCAGTCATTGAGTTGATTTTGGCACCGGTAGCAACGATGGCGTCGATGTCTTTGTTAGTCCAGTCCCAAATTTCTACTCCGAAACCCAGTGCGTGGATTTTCTTTACCCGCTCAATAAACGGTAAATCTAAAAACACCATTTCTGAGCAGACAGACAGTTGATAATCTTTCATTTTTTCACCTTTAGTTCATGACAACTTCGGATTGTTTTTCCGATTTTTCTTTTTCCGCTTCTTCACGGAAGCGTTTTGATCTTGATAACATCAGAGGTTCGATTTTCTCCAGTGACACACCCCGGGTTTCAGGCAGGAACCGACCAACAAACCAGAAACCGACAATACAGAACACGGCACACATAATCAGTGGGAATGAGCCATTGAATTTTTCCATCAGATAGTCGCTGCGATTCATCATCGGGAATGACTGAGTCACAGCAAAATTAGAGATATACATAGCACTGAACGCGATTCCCATACCAACGGCACGCATGCGATTTGGGAAGATTTCAGACATGATTAACCAGGCCCCCAGGCTCCAGGTCAGACCAAAGATAAAGACGAACAGAACCAGAGTAACAACAGGGAAGTAACCTTTGATACCCATGACGAACGCGGCAGACGTCAGAACCAGACAGATAGCACATCCGATGGTACCGAATTTCAGTAATGGTTTACGGCCGACTTTGTCTACCAGGAATAACGCGATGCTCACCCCGAAGAAGTTCGCTGCGCCCAGGAAGATACTCTGGAACAATGAATCCTGGATGTCGGCGTTAATGTTTTTCAGCAGAGATGGTGCGTAATACAGCAAAATGTTAATACCGATTAACTGTTGCAGGGTCGCAATTACACAACCGATTAATACGATAAAACGGGTTTTTGGGTTAGTCAGGATCTGTCTGGCATCTAAGCTGACTTTTTCCTGAGCCTGCTCCAGGTTAATGGATTCTTTAATTTCACTCAGCAGCTGTTTCGCATGATCTAAGTTAGACAAGCGGCTTAATACGCCCAAAGCTTTTTTGTCTTTATTAACCATCGCATACCAGCGTGGGGATTCCGGCATAAAGAAAACCAGGATAAGGAACATGGCAATCGGCACCATTTCAGACGCCAGCATCCAGCGCCAACCTAAAGACGTCACCCATTCTGGATCCATACCTCTGACGATACCGTAGTTAACGATATACACCACCAACTGGCCGCCAACCATTAACAACTGCTGTAAACCCAGCATACGACCACGGTAATCTCTTGGAGAAACTTCTGCGATATACAACGGTGTGATAGCCGATGCCATACCCACTGCAAATCCACCAATCATTCGGTAAACGACGAACCAGAAGAAGTTGGTTGCCAGAGCAGAGCCGACGGCCGAAATAAGAAATAAAATCGCCGCAAAAATCAATGTGACTTTACGTCCGTATTTATTTGAAATCGCACCAACGATCCACGCGCCAAATATACAACCGAACAGCACGTTAGATACGGCCCATCCGCTTTCAGCAGGGCTTAAAGTGAAATGTTTCGTTAAAGGTTCAATTACTCCAGAGATAACTGAGGCATCGTACCCCAGCATAACGCCACTTAACGATGCGATGCAGCATATAAAAGTAGCATACAAGATATTATGTTTATTCATTCTGTTTCCTTTATAAGTTTAAGCAATTGCTTTTTCTTACTTTTTAACTTGGATGAAAGGATTTTATTATTTATGTTTCACGTTTATGTACCCAACGTACATAACAGGCGAATTTCACCAATCTGTTTAATTGAGCACGCTGATCTAATAGCAACTGACGTGCCAAAAAATATCGTCTTTTTTTGTGATCCAAACGGTTACTTTTAGCATATATATGTTCACTTTAATGACACTAAATGATTACATGTAATAAAAGTGAACATGAGCATATGACAGAGTTGGTATAGTTATGAGTCAGACAGATTCAGTTATGAAAGAAAACACTGATCAAAAGTGGTATGACGAAATTAATCTGTTACCTAAGGCATGCGAAGCAGATAAAATTAACGAACAATTGTTATTAGCATGGAATAAGTTTTTAGAAGGTAGTGAACCACAGGGAATAAGAACCTTAATTCTCAATTCATGGCAACGTTCCTTACAGCATAATGTTAATCCCTTCAGTACTATCTATGACAAAACCGTGACTGAAGAAGAACTGGCTCCCATTTTATTCCGCAACCGGGAAATGATTGAAATCGCCAAAGAAGTGATGCAGGATCTCCTTGCTTACAACCCCGATGGTCATATCAACCTGACAGATTCTTCAGGAGTGACTCTTTGTTACTGTGGCCAGAATCTAACACCAATAGGTAGTATCCTCCGTGAAGATGTTCAGGGAACCAACTGTACTGCCCTGTGCCTTATTGAAAAAAAACCAGTCTATATCGTCAGTGGAGAAAACTGGAAAATAGATCTGAGAAAACGTTATATGCAATGCGCTGCGGCACCAGTAAAGAACGCCCGGGGGAAAATGATTGGCGTTCTTACTCTGACGTCAACTCAGGATAATTTCAATCATCAGACATTAGGAACGGTTCATGCGGCAGCCCGTTCCATTCGCCAACAACTTATTCTTCAGGACTTGCTTTCAGAGCAATGCTCTATTCTGGAAACATTAAATGAAGGCGTCATGGTCATTGATTCGAAGGGAATCATAAAAATAGCCAACCGGTATGCCCGCCAGGTTTTTGATGAATTTGAGCTTATTGGCAAACATATTGACCGGGAACTAAAACCGGAAGACACAACACTACTGGGAATTCCACCCTGTAATGACCGGGAAGTCATTTTTAATCTGTCCTCAAACGTTCGTATCAATTGCCTGATCTCTTTAGTTGAGAGTCCGAATGGGAACCGGGTAATCTCTTTAAAAGAAAATCAGAGAATCCGCGACATTACCCGACGGGTTATGGGGGTCGGAGCATCGTATACCTTTGAAAGGATAATCGGGCACTCAGAAAAATTACAGGAAACACTGGGAAAAGCGAAAAAAGCAAGCCAAAGCAATAGCACCGTTTTACTCACCGGAGAAAGCGGTACCGGGAAAGAGCTGTTTGCTCAGGCTATTCATAATAACAGTGGAAGACGAAACGGACCATTTATCGCAGTAAACTGCGGGGCTCTACCAAAAGATCTGGTTCAAAGTGAGCTTTTTGGTTATGTCGATGGTGCCTATACCGGAGCAAGAAGCGGAGGGGCTCCCGGAAAATTTGAGCTGGCTGAAGGCGGAACACTATTTTTGGATGAAATTGGTGAAATGCCTCTGGAAGCTCAAACCAGCCTGTTACGGGTACTTCAGGAAGGCGAAGTCATTCGTATTGGTGCAGCTAAGCCCAATAAAATCAATGTCAGAATTGTGGCTGCAACCAACTGCAATTTAATCAAAGCAATTGATAATTCCGCTTTTCGACGCGACCTATACTACCGGCTCAACGTTATCTCCATTCCAATTCCACCACTACGGGAACGTTCAGAGGATATACGGGATCTGATTGAATTTTTCTCTTCACGAATTTGTAATTCATTAAAAAAAATTCAGCCATCATTTACAAAAGAAGCTTTAAAAACACTGGCTGATTATTCCTGGCCAGGTAATATTCGTGAACTGGAAAATATCATCGAGAGGCTGATCAATCTGAACTCAGGGCTAAAAGTTGATATCTCAGATCTGCCTGAAGAATTTCTGCAGAAAGAAACCATAAAACAAACTGACAGTGACGGTATTTATCATGCAAATGATATCCTGGTGAACAAAAGTAAAAACCGTCAGTCAGAAACAAGGGCTGTTCGTTCAGGTTCTGTCAGTCTGGAAGGCAACGAAAAAACATACATTATACAACTACTAACTGAAAACAATGGAAACATCCGTAAGACTTCAGAGACACTTCAGATATCAAGAAACTGTTTGTACAATAAATTAAAGAAATGGGAAATTAATGTCTCTGATTACCGTAAATAACCACTCATATTCACTGCCGGTGAATTCAACCACCATTCTCGATTAAGGAATCACGAGCATGAATAAACCCCAATCCCCGGCACTAACATCAAGAAAAACACCTCAACAATCCCGGTCATCCGAGTTGGTTGCATCAATTCTGGAAGCTGCCATTCAGATACTAAAAAGTGAAGGTATCCGTCGTTTTACGACAGCCAGAGTGGCAGAAAGAGCCGGCGTTAGTGTCGGCTCACTTTACCAGTACTTCCCGAACAAAGCGGCTATTCTATTTCAGCTTCAGTCTGATGAATGGCAGGAAACTTCCAATCTTCTACAACGAATTCTGGAAGACCATTCTCTGTCACATGCGGATAGACTGAATAAGTTGGTTTATTCATTTATTCACTCTGAATGCGAAGAGTCTGATATAAGAACTGCACTGCATGATGCCGCGCCACTATACCGAAATTCACCGGAAGCAAAAAAAGCCAAACAATCTTCTGAGCAAATTTCACTGAAATTTCTCAAAGAATTGGCTCCTGACATCCCAGAAAGTGACAGCCAAATGATCAATGATGTCATCATAACAACGCTGGGCTCGGTTGGAAAAAGTTATTCTTCACAACCTAGATCCCCTATTGAAATGCAAGAATTCTCAAAGCACATTGCCTCAATGCTGACCGCGTATCTGGAGGAGCTTGGCATAAATATACGCTCTTCCTGACAATAATGTTTCCAGAAAATAAGCATATCCTTAAGGCTTTGCCAGAACAAACAGACAAGCAACCAGATCCAAAACAAGTGTCATTCACCTAGATAATATCCAATCAGTCACCCATAAAAATCAAAAATTTTCTTTTATTTAAAAAACAAAAAGTTAACGCACATATCAATATCATCACTTTTCTGTCACATATTTGTAAAATGCATTTGTTGAGATAATCGACTGTCAAAATTATTCAATATCGGAGAGACACCCGTGGCTGAACATTGTCCTTCTCAAACTAAAAAAGTTTTATCGGTTATCAATTTAAGAAAAGCTTACGGGCATAGACAAGAGGTCATCAAAGGTCTCCGGTTTGACCTGCATGCCGGAGAGTTGGTTGCAATTGTCGGACGTTCAGGGGCAGGAAAATCGACCTTACTTCATATGCTCAATGGTACCGTTGAAACCACTTCGGGTGAAATAATCGGTTTTCCTGATGATCCCGACGCCAAACAGGTACATCAATTATCAGGTAAAGACCTACGCCAGTGGCGGGCTGTCTGCGGCATGATTTTTCAGGACTTCTGTCTGGTTCCCAGGCTGGATGTGATTACCAATGTTCTGCTGGGACGCTTGAGTGAAACCGGAACCATTCGCTCAATGCTTAAACTATTTCCCAAAAACGATGTTGCAAAAGCAATAGAACTTCTCGAATGGACAGGTCTCATCAATCACGCTTTACAACGGGCAGAAAATCTTTCCGGTGGTCAATGTCAGCGAGTCGCGATTGCCAGAGCACTGATGCAAAACCCTAAAATTCTTCTTGCGGATGAGCCGGTTGCTTCACTTGACCCCAAAAATACTCATCGTGTTATGTCCGCTCTGAAAGAAATCAGCCAACAGAATATCGCAGTAATGATTAACCTGCATTCTATTGAATTAGTAAAACAATATTGCTCAAGAGTTATTGGTATTGCCGAAGGGCAGATCGTCTATGATGGTTCTCCCGACGGTTTAGACGACTCGGTACAACAACGAATCTACACACAACAACCAACAGCCGCTTAATCAACAGGCATTGATATTTAACAAACAAGGAAAACAGTTTATGAAACGTTCTTTTGCTTCTCTGTTGCTCGGGACTCTTATTATGGCACACAGTACCGTCAGCTCGGCTTCAGTTCGCGAGTTAAATTTAGGAATTCTGGGCGGACAGAATGCCACTCAACAGATTGGCGATAACATGTGCGTCAAATCTTATTTTGATAAAACATTAAGTGTCGATACAAAACTGCGTAATTCTTCTGACTACTCAGGCGTTATTCAAGGTCTGGTTGGTGGTAAAATCGACATGGTTCTGAGCATGTCTCCATCCGCATACGCTTCCGTTTATATTCGCAATCCTAAAGCAGTTGATGTGATGGGGATTCTGACTGACGACCATGACGAATCTAAAGGTTACCACTCCGTGGTGGTTGTCCGTGCTGACAGCCCATACCAAAAACTGACCGATTTAAAAGGTCACTCTTTCGGCTTTGCCGACCCCGATTCCACCTCCGGTTTTCTGATTCCTAACCATGAATTCAAAAAGAAATTCGGTGGCAGTAAAGACAGTGACTATAACCACTTCTTCAGTTCTACCACTTTTTCCGGCGGCCATGAACAAGACATTCTGGGTGTATTAAACGGACAATTCGACGGAGCCGTTACCTGGACCTCTATGGTAGGGGATTATAACAAAGGCTACAGTGCCGGAGCATTTGGCCGTCTGATGCGCATGGATCATCCGGACTTGATGAAAAAAATTCGTATTATCTGGCATTCTCCTCTGATCCCAAATGGGCCAATTCTGGTACGCCACGACTTGCCATCCGGGTTTAAAGCCAAACTGATAAAAGCAATCAGGGATCTGGATAAAAATCACCATGAATGTTGGGTGAAAGCGGTCGGAGGCGAACAACATATCACACCGGCAACAGAAAAAGATTACGCCAATATTGTTGAACTAAAACGCGAACTCATGAACGGCGATCGTTAAAGAAAACTAAAAAGGGAAACCCATGTCACAATCATTTGCCGAGTATTATCAGAACGTCCGTCAACGACAAAAACGGGAAAGCCTGCTGTGGTCTGGTGGTATTTTAATCGTGTATCTTTATTCCGGTTACGTTTCTGAATTCAGTTGGTCTGTCGTTTGGCAAGGTTTCCCTCATCTGTTTGACTATATTGATGAAATAATGCCAGTTCTACACTGGCCACAGCTTCTGGCTAACGGACATACAAAAGGATCACTGGCTTACTGGGGATACCGTCTCCACATTCAGTTACCTCTATTGGGTCAAACCATTGCGGTCGCCATCGCAGCAACGCTTTTGTCCAGCTTTATTGCTGCCCTTGCTGCTTTCCCGGCTGCAGGTAATACTCTGACCCATCCTGTTTTCCGTTACTCCTTGAGAAGCATTGCCGCATTCTGTCGCACGATGCCGGAACTGGCCTGGGCTGTCATGTTTGTTATGGCATTCGGCATTGGACCGATACCGGGGTTTTTTGCTTTGTTTCTTCACAGTTTCGGGTCTCAGACTAAACTGTTTTACGAAAGTGTTGAAGTTACCTCAGACAAACCGGTAAGGGGGCTACGGGCTCTCGGTGCATCCCGGATAGAAAGGATGCGCTACGGATTATGGCCTCAGGTTGCACCCACCTTTCTGTCTTATACTTTTATGAGACTGGAAATCAATTTCCGCCAGTCAACAATTCTGGGACTGGTCGGTGCCGGGGGTATTGGTCAGGAACTGATGACTTCAATTAAGTTAGATCATTTCGATCAGGTCAGCATCGTTCTTCTGCAAATTATTATCGTTATTTCTGTCCTGGATTATTTTTCCGGAAAACTGCGCCACTATTTACTGGAAGGAGCAAATCATGCTTAATCAGTCTAATATCAATCCGGGTACAACTTCAGCACAATCATTACCGGAAACGCCCCTTACTCACAACGCCAAATATTCTGCTATTTATGCCAGCAGAAGGCACCATATTATTTCACTTATTGTCATTAGCAGCGCGATACTACTTTATTATATTTTATTCTTTAAATACAATGGGATGACTTTGGATAGACTGATCGGCGGGCTAGACAAACTTGGCGATTATTTCCTGCGGATGTTTGTCTGGAAAAATGTCAGTCAGTGGCCTTTCGGCTATTATTTCAAACAGATACTTATCACTCTCGGCATTGTCTTTGCCGGTACGCTGACAGCTACCCTGCTGGCACTGCCGTTATCTTTCCTCGCATCCAGACGTGTCATGTCCACACCGGTTTTAAACCTGCTGGCTATCGTCGTACGCCGGTTGTTTGACATTATGAGAGGGATCGATATGGCAATCTGGGGTCTGATATTTATCCGGGCCGTCGGCATGGGACCACTGGCGGGTGTGATGGCTATCTTTGTTCAGGATACCGGTCTGCTCGGCAAACTCTATGCAGAAAGCCACGATGCGGTCGAAAAACGGCCGAGCCGCGGATTAAGTGCAATCGGAGCAAACGGCTTACAGAAGCACCGGTTCGGTATCTTTACCCAGTCATTTCCACAGTTTCTGGCTCTGACACTATACCAGATAGAATCCAATACCCGCTCAGCGGCGGTACTCGGTTTTGTCGGTGCTGGGGGGATCGGTCTGGTTTACGCTGAAAATATGCGTCTCTGGAACTGGGATGTTGTCATGTTTATTACCCTGATACTGGTCGTTTTGGTTCTTATACTTGATAAAATGTCAGAAATACTGCGTAAGAAGTACATCATTGGTGAAGAAGTACCGCTTTATCAGTCTGAAACTTCTAAATCTCCTCATTAGACTCAGTCTTAAAAATCATCAGTCAGGTTGATTTGAATTCATGACTCAGCCTGACTAACCTACTCCCAGACAACAGACACATATTGCTCTTTCAGGTTCAGGCACTGTTCATAATACCCGGGACCGTGGATTCCACTCATTCACAAAAGAATAATACATCACCATCTATCATTAACCTCAGCCGCTTACTCAAAACCTGAGAATTCGCTTCAGCCCAACATACCATGTCGTGGCTCAGATGCGTCATCCCAATGTTTCCAGGCTGACATTCGCGGTCAATATCCAGAATATCTCCAAAGTCATTATGGTTTTTCTTTGTTCTCTTTTTACCACCAGTTTCAGGCGGATAGTTGCAGTCAATGATAAGCCAGTCGACCGGAAAGTTTTTCAGCCATTGCATAGTCTGTTCAGGCAAACCCACCGTATCCGTCAGGTAGGCCAATCGCTTGCCTTCATATTCGAAACCATAGCCGAGGCTCAATCTGGAGTGATTCAGTGGCAATGGCGTAATGGTGATACCATACCAGTCAAACGTTTGAAACGGCTCTGCCCGGGTGGAAAAATCCAGAATACCGGGATGCTTATACAAATCATCACACCCCTGAGGGTCATCCGGAGAAATCACTCGTATCGGTTCTGAAATTCCCCATCTTAAATCAAACAAACTTTGCACATGGTCCATGTGATAGTGGGTCAGCAGAATCCGGTCAATAGAACCGGGAGGGAAGCGCTGCATCAGATCTGGCGCATTCGCATCCAGTAATAAAATTTTTCCGTTATGTTCAAGGAAAGCGGAAGACTTTTCCCGTCTCAGCTTATGATTTTTCTGCGCCTCCAGACAGGCCGTACAGTCACAGCCATAAACAGGAATCATGGCACTATTGCCCGTCCCGAGAAAAGTCAGTTTCATGTGAGTTCCCATCAAATATGCCGACGTTGTTCCTGACTCTGTCTAAGCCGGATAAACTGCTCAACGCTTTCTTCAATCGTACCGCTGTTATCAATACAATACTGCGCCATGTCTTCCCCCAGCCGGTATTCTTCCGCTCTCTTAAGACGGTTGGCAATGGCATTCCTGTCTTCTCTGCCACGGGCAACCAAACGAGACTCCAGTATCTCAGAGCTGACCTGAACAACAACCGGGATCAAACGCTCACCAAACCGGCTTCTGGCAATGCTCATATACGCACGCGAGCCGTTCACCAGAACACAGAGCCCGTTGTTCATCCAATGAATCACCTCCTGACCAATACCGTAGTTCAGCCCGTTTGCCTGCCAGCTCATGGCAAATAAATTATGCGAATCACGCACTGAAAACTCCTTGTCACTCAGAGTAATGTGATTCTCACCTCCGGCATCATACGGCCGGGTAATATAGCGGTGAGCCACCACAAGTTCCCCGGAAAACCGTTCACGAAATGCGCTGATAAGCGAGTCCTTACCCGAACCGGAAGGGCCGACAATGAAGTAGATCCGGCCCGTTTTTTTCTGAGAATGGTCATCGTACGAAGACATAATTCAGAATACCTTTTTACCTTCCCGCCACACGCCTGATACCAGTTGATGTTGATCAGCCCTGTGAGTCAGAACCAAATCGGCTCTTTTCCCTTCAGCAATGACACCCCGGTCATTGAGTCCCAAAGCCCTTGCCGGATTCCGAGTTGCCAGTTGTACTGACTGAGCAACATCCAAACTGTTTCGTTCATCCTCTGCCAGAATAAAAACCGAATCAAGAAGGCTGGCAGGAAAGTAATCCGAAGAGAGAATATCCAGAACCCCTAAAGACGCCAGTTTATGAGCAGCAATATTCCCGGAATGCGATCCGCCACGGACCACGTTGGGCGCCCCCATCACCACATTTAGCCCGACTTCGTGAGACTTTTGTGCCGCTTCCTCTGTCGTCGGAAATTCCGCAATTACCATACCAAATGCTTTGGACTCTAAAACATGCTCTGTCGTTGCATCATCATGGCTTGCCATCGGAATATTCAGATTCCGACACTGACGGCATATTTCACGCCGGTTGTGATCCGACCAACGCTCCGACTGTTCGATCTGCGACTGTTCATAAATCCGCATCTCTTCATCGGTCATATTGTATTTACCCTGATAGTAAGTACGGTACTTTTCAAGATCAACAAACTGACGTTGTCCCGGTGCATGATCCATCACTGAAACCAACTGAACCAGCGGCAAATTGACGTAACGCTCAAAAAAGCTCAGTGTGCTTTCATTAGGCACTTCACAGCGAAGATGCAAACGGTGTTCGGTACGTGTGACGCCTCTTTTCTGGCTTTCTAATACCGTATTAATAAAGGTATCCAGATTAGACCGGCGGCTTCCGTCACGAAAGTCCCCCAAAGCCACTGCATCCAGTACGGTGGTAATACCAGAACCAATCAACTGTGTATCGTGAGCACTCATTGCAGAAAAAGGCGGCCATTTCACTTTCGGTCTGGGCGTAAAATACTGCTCAAGATTATCGGTGTGCATCTCAATCAACCCGGGCACCAGAAAACCATTATCACCATCGACCGCTCCGGGGAGAAGGCTGACAGAGTCAGACATTGCAGCGATCTTACCGTCACGCAATTCCAGTGATCCCCGGACGACTTCGTCTTCCAACACCAAATTCACATTGGTCACTATCACTGGATCAGCAGAATCACATATCCTGATGCTGGCTGGTCCAGGAGCCTTTTGAGACGTGTTATGGTCTTTCTGTACCACATTGTAAAGACGATCTGCGACCTCTTTACGAATGGCTTCATCATGGAAAATACCGATAATGGCCGTTCCGCGCGCTTTTGCTTCGTTCACCAGACTGACCACAACAGCACTGTTGGTTGCATCCAGTGATGCAGTCGGTTCATCAAGCAACAGAACCGGGTAATCGACAATAAATCCCCGGGCAATATTGACCCGCTGCTGCTCGCCACCGGAAAACGTTGCCGGAGCAAGATCCCAAAGACTTTCCGGTACATTCAGCCGGGTCAGAAGCTGCTTTGCTTTTGCTTCGGCTTCCTGAGGGTTTCCTCCTCTTTCCAACAATGGCTGCATCACCACTTCCAGTGCACTGATCCGGGGAATGGTTCTCAGGAACTGACTGACCCAACCAACAGTATGACGTCTGACATCAATGATCTCTCTATCAGATGCTGAGGCTAAATCAACCCATCGTTCCAGATGCTTAACTTCAATGCTACCGGAATCGATCTTGTAGTTGGCATACAGAGCTCTGAGTAACGTTGACTTGCCTGAACCGGACTGACCGTTCAGTACGACACATTCCCCCAGCTCAACAGAAAACTGCTCACCGGACAGCACCGGTAACGTCATGCCATTCTGGTTATGAAGAATAAATGTTTTGCTGACACCGCTCACTTTTAATAGGGTTTTCATGACTGTCATCCTTAACTTTGTAATACCGAGGAAACCAACAACTGGGTGTAGGGATGCTGCGGGTCATCCAATACCTGATCTGTTAACCCGCTCTCAACAATTTCGCTGCGGCGCATCACAATCAGCCGGTGAGCAAGTAAACGGGCAACAGCAAGATCATGAGTGACAATCACAACCGCAAGGTTAAGATCGGTGACCAGATGACGGAGCAAATCCAGCAATCTGGCCTGAACCGATACATCCAGTCCACCGGTGGGTTCATCCATAAAAATCAGTCTGGGATGGGTCACCAGATTCCTGGCTATCTGCAATCTCTGTTGCATCCCCCCGGAAAAAGTCGTTGGCATATCGTCAATCCGGTCATAACCGATTTCAACCTCGCTAAGCCACCCGGAGGCCGTATCCCGGATAGCCGAATAATTCCGGGCTCCGACCGCCATTAAACGCTCACCAATATTCCCCCCGGCTGATACCCTGGCACGCAGTCCGTCCATCGGCTTCTGGTGCACAATTCCCCACTCCGTACGTTGCAACCTTCGCCTCTGGCTTTCCGCCATCCGGTACAGATCATCAATCCCATTTTCATTGTTAAGATACAGAACCTCTCCCTTATCCGGACAACAACGCCCGGACAAAGCTTCCAACAGGGTTGTTTTACCGGAACCGGATTCCCCGACAATGCCAAGAACTTCTCCCGGATAAAGGTCAAAAGACACGTTCTGAAACCCTTTTTGTTCTGCATACAGTTTTGTCAGATTACGCACCGATAACAGAGGACGTAAGGAACATTGCAGATTATTTTCACCTGACATCGCCAAATCACTCATCCGTTTTCTCCTGCTGCTGTCTGCAATAATCGGTATCTGAACACACAAACATATGTGTACCTTTGTCGTCCAAAACCACTTCATCCAGATAAGTGTCTGTTGATCCACAAATCGCACACGGTTCATCCCATTTCTGAATCTCAAACGGGTGATCTTCAAAGTCCAGGCTCTGAACTTTGGTGTAAGGTGGCACCGCATAAATGCGCTTTTCCCGCCCTGCGCCAAAGAGTTGCAGTGCCGGCATATTATTCATCTTTGGATTATCGAATTTCGGAATCGGTGACGGATCCATCATATAAACCCCGTTAACTCTGACCGGGTAAGCATAAGCTGTTGAAATACGACCAAACCGGGCAATATCTTCATAGAGTTTAACGTGCATAACGCCATATTCCTGCAACGCATGCATTTTGCGGGTTTCAGTTTCCCGGGGCTCAATAAAGCGTAATGGCTCCGGAATCGGCACCTGATAAACCAAAATCTGGTCTTCTTTCAGCGGCACTTCCGGAATACGGTGTCGGGTCTGAATAATGCTCGCCTTCGCCGTTTCTTCTGTCGTTTCCATCCCGGCTACGGAACGGAAAAAGGCTCGGATAGAAACTGCATTGGTCGTATCATCGGCCCCCTGATCAATGACTTTCAGGGTATCGTCCAGCCCGATGATAGCCGCTGTAATTTGTACACCTCCGGTTCCCCAGCCATAAGGCATCGGCATTTCGCGGCTGGCAAAAGGGACCTGATATCCGGGAATTGCCACCGCTTTTAACAACGCCCGGCGAATCATTCGTTTTGTCTGTTCATCCAGATAACCGTAATTGTAGCCTTCGGTTCCTGCTGACGTTTGCGGTTCAGAGCGAAACAGATTCATCCTTCTTTCTCCTTTTCTTGCTCATTTTTCTGCTCCCGGCGCATCCGGCGCAGCAGTTCCAGTTCGGACTGAAAATCGACGTAATGAGGTAATTTAAGATGAGAAACAAAACCTGCGGCTTCAACATTATCGGAATGAGATAAAACAAATTCTTCATCCCGGGCCGGACCATTAATGGCTTCGTCGTATTCAGCCGCCTGCAATGCCCGGTCCACCAGCGCCATCGACATGGCTTTGCGCTCTGTCGCACCAAAGGTTAAACCGTAGCCGCGGGTCAGCCGGGCCTTTTTCTCGTCATCCTCTATAAAACCGTTCACCATCTGACATTCCGTGAGTTCAATCTCCCCGATATCGATGGAAAAACCCAGTTCCTCCGGAACCAGCGACAAAGTAACAAACCCGGAACGAATTTCACCGGCAAATGGATGGTTGCCGCCAAATCCACGCTGAGTTGAATACCCAAGTGCCAGCAAAAATCCTTCATCTCCCCGTACCAGATTCTGCAAACGGGCACTCCGGTCACATGGATAATGAACCGGATTCATGGTGATGTCTTCAGGGCGCTGTCCGTTGTCTTTCTCTGAAACCATAAGGTCGAGGTTTTCCAGAATCTCCAAAACCTGAGGGCATTCATCCAGATCAACCATTTCACCTTCCGGATCATCCGGCGTTTCGCCTTCGGCAAGCAGGCTAAAATCCAGCAACCGGTGTGTATAATCATAAGTCGGCCCAAGAACCTGCCCTCCCGGTAACTCTTTGTAAATCGCTGAAATACGGCGTTCGATGCGCATCGATCCGGTATCCACCGGCAATGCAGTACTCACCCGGGGCAATGTCGTCCGGTAGGCTCTCAGCAAGAAAATGGCTTCAACCAAATCACCGGCCGCCTGTTTAATCGCAAGCGCCGCCAGATCTTTGTCATAGACTCCACCCTCAGTCATCACCCGATCCACAGATCCCGATAACTGTTCCCGGATCTGCGCTACGCTCAGCTCGGCATACTGCGTATCACCACGGCGTTTTATCGCCTGAAGCTGATGAGCCTGACGAATGGCTTTTTCGCCTCCTTTTACGGCAACGTACATAGTGCTACCTCCACTTTTGTTGTCCGGGGAAAACACATAACCTGTCGACCTGATGTAAAAATGAAATCCACGCCAAGAGGAAACGCCACCCTTTCCTGACGTTGTTCCAGATAGGAAAACAACGATTCGGAAAGCCCCCCTAAGCAAACAACCCGTTCCTGCCGTATTCCGGGGCCGGTCAGAGTAAGCTCACTTCCTTCGTAAAAACTTTCCACTTCAACGATCACGGTAGCCGACCGGTCAGGATACGCTTCATCCCCAATATCAAACTGCGGCGAAAGCCAGTCATATTCACTCTGATCCCGGGAACTAAAGACAGCAAAATCAGCTTCCTGCTGCGACATCACCACCGGTGCTGAACAATGAAAACGAATGTTATCCGATATATCAGAATCCGATTGCAATTGAGAAGAAAACCACAGCGATGTCATGGCATCCGCCATGGTCAGCAGTACCTGAGTCGTCGCTGGCATTAAGGCCCCAAAACCATCACAACGATCCAGAGTGACGATGGTTCCCGGCTCGGACATGGCCTTTAACAGCCGCCGGAAACACTGCTGGCTATCATGGACTTCATCCTGAAATGCCTGAGAAATCATATTCATAAAATTCTTTTAACCTTTACCGTTTCTATCCGTGTCCATTGTCGCTACGCGTCCCCACGAACCATTGTGAAAAAATCCACTTTACTTGAAGCAACTTCACTGGCTCTCTGATGATCACGCTGACTCTTTATCTCAGCTAAGGGCTTAATCAACCCGGACTGTATGACATCGCGGTAGGACACCTTCTGTAACAATGCATCAATTACCGCAGCCAGCTCCGCGTGAGATTTATTCCGCCCAAGTAAATAGCTGTATCCAAGCTCTCCGGAAGCCAGCCGTACAACACTCCGGGTAACCGTGACATCTCCCATATTAAAAGCGCGGCCGGTTCCTCCCATCCTTCCCGGTATCTGAACCAGACCAATCTCAGGCCGTCTTACCAACGTGTACTCAGGCTCAAGTTCAAGCGTCTGCCAGTACCGTTTCAATTCGGCAAACGAACTTTTTGCCAACACGGCCATCCAGTGTTGCCTTTCTTCTAATTCAGTCATTGAGTTAGTGCTCCATTACAAATTCAGTGATATCAGCCCGGGTCAGAGAACTGGAAAATTCCGCAACCACATCCGTACCTTTAATAACATTTCGTGTTTTTACCTTAAGCAGTGGAATATCCGGGGTAATATTCAGTAAACGACACTCTTCATTCGTCGGACTGCGGGCCCCAATCCGGGTCTCTTTTCGCTCAAGATCGATGTCAAACCCTCGCCGGATAAACAGATGTAAAGAACCTTCCCGGTAATTTTTCATAATCGGCCACCACGCCTCACAGGAAAGATAATGGTCAATAACTGATCTGGGCTTCAGGCCGATTTGTCGTAATGTTCGGATATGGATCACTTTCTGACCGGATTCAACATTCAGATAACCGGCAACCTTTGGAGAAACGGTAATTAATCGTGACGACAGAACCCGGCTTATCGGTTTTTCTCCCTGCTTCATCAGGTTTCCCGTAAAATGAGCGCCGGAAAAAAGCCGGTAATCACCGGGTGGATGCGTCACCATGTTACCTTTCCCCTGATGGCGCTGAATCAGACCGGTATTGACCAGTTCATCTACTGCCCGGCGCAATGTATGCCGGTTGACAGAAAACCGTTCGGCAAGTCTGGATTCCGGCGGTAAGTAATCACCCGGTTTCAGGTCTTTCTTCACTTCTTTTTCCAGTATCTCGGCAATGTCTAAATAAACTGGCATTTCCTTCCCGTCCTTAACCATCTGGAATATTGTCTTGTTAACTTATCTAGACAAGTTAACAGGCAGTAACCAGTGCTTTTGATTCTTATTCCCGAATGCATCACTCCTGAGATTATCACCGGAAACCTGTCACTCACTTTGACGTGATAACATGTCACTTTTGTGACAAATTTGTTCAGGAAAAACCGTCACAAGAAATCACATCAACTTGTCTAGATAAGTTTAATAGCTTGTTTTAAAAGGAATAAAATGCATTAATCAGAAGGAAATACAGAACATATATAGGTGGAAGATTCACATTTAATTAACTTAAAACCCCTCTGTTTTACCGGTTTCACAGACAGGCAGGAGCATAAAAAACAAATAAAGCCTGATGAAAAAGAAGGGAAAGTATTACGTTGAGGAAAAGCAGGGGTTAAAACCCCGTCCACTCAGTAGACAGAACCGACATAATAACTTTATCGACAAACTGACCATCACGAAACCCGGCCTGACGCATCACCCCTTCATGCTGATAGCCAGCTTTACGGTATGCGTTCATTGCCGCTGTATTCCGGGTGTAAGCCGTTAGCTGAACCCGGTGTAACCCTAAGGTCTTTATCGCGTAATGGGTCACTAACTTCGTCACCAATGTACCGATGCCCTGTCCCCAACATGCCTTATTACCAATGAGAATAAAAAACTCACCACTACGATTCAAAGTGCTTATTGAAGAAATCCCGGCATAGCCGATGAGCTGATCATCTTCTTTACAACAAATGCCAAAATAAACATTGCTACGTTCGGAATTAATACCGGATAACCAGGACGACATGTCCGTTTTGGATTGAGGATAAGCATAGGAAGACAAACTGTACCGAGTCACGTCCCGATCACATGACCATACATAAAATAGTTCAGCATCATTCACATCCAGTGAACGCAGATAAATATTTTCCGCTTCCATTAGCATAATTTTTCTCTTGTATTTCAGACTAATAATACAACACTGCCATACAGCACCGGGGTAAAAGCGATAACAGCTATATTTTTATGGAATGATTATGGAATAGAGATGTGTCAGTAAAATGACCACTTACGCATTTCATTGATTATCAGAAAGATGTAAATTCAACTTCATTTATAAATAGCTCGTAATACACATAACCTCTAAACCGGACTAAAACTGAAGACTGGATTGTGCAGTACTAATGAATTCATTCAGTACTAAGTCTTTATCTTTTATATTATTCCACTGGGAAAAAATATCTTCTTCTATGCGTACATACCCCATCTGCCAATCGGGGAAGAAACGTTCCTCACGTTCTCCTACGATAATCATGTTCACATCAGAATGACGCTCATCCGTCGAAATATTATGGTAAAGCTGATTGATGTTTGACTCCTTTCCTTCAATCAATTGATAAAAACCACCCAGATGGCATATCAAAAAACCGGTAATACCAAACTTTTTATTTTCTTCCCGGGCAACTTTTAATATGTCATAGACATTAATTTTGTCTATTTCTGAAACACTGGAATATAATAAATACTTATACTTCATTTTTAACTCCCTTATCTTTCTTCATTCTTTTTCTCTCATACATGCGTTTATCCGCCTGTTCTATGGTCTCAAAAAGGCTCGAACTCATATTTTTATGTTTTCCGACGCTAAACGAGATATGATATTTGCCTACTTCTTTCTGCTGATAGATTCGCTTTATTACCTCATCGATTTCGATATCATCACGAAATACAATGACAATAAACTCATCACCACCATAACGAAAAACTAAATCCGTTAATCGGAAGCACTGTTTCAATGCCTTAGAAAATTGCACAATCACTTCGTTACCATATTCATGACCAAATTTATCATTCAAAAATTTCATATTATCCAGGTCAAAGAAAAACAAATTAAATTCTTTTCCATCTAATTCATTTTCCAATGATTTAAGATAATTAAAATTAAAAATACCGGTCAGATGATCCGTATAACATATATCATGTTCCAGATTCACCAATCCAGTAACTACTTCCGTAAATCGCTCTAAATAGACTTTAAACTCGTCTTTATCCAATGAAGAAACATCAACAATAATGTCATAGAAGGCATCGGTAATAATATTAAATTTAATGATAATATCAGAACTAAACAGCGCAGGGATTTTACTCTGATAAACGGAACGCTTACCTGAGGTCAGATACTGTTTCACTTCATGAGAAAAGATCCTTTGCTTTAACTCATAATCACTGCAAATCCGTTTATTCATTTTAATCTCTTTAATAACCATACAGTTATTAATCATACCCATCTTTTAGGCTAGAATAAAAATGATAATAGTCAATTTATTATTTGTAATTATTCTTATTTACTATAGGTTGTTGATATTCATACTATATTATGAATCTTGCTATTTAATATTGACATATGCATTTATAAAACCAACTGTAATATATACCTTTTTATAAATATTTTCGTAACAATCTAATTTTCACATTTAATTTTAAATGTGCTCATTTGCATTATGAAAAACTAATATTACTCTTAAAAAAGACGTATTTGTTTTGTATTGAGTGTTATCTTCATTTTTTAGCAGTAAAGTCGAATAATGGTTCATTAGGCTATGGCATTATTAATTAAAGAGCGTGATATCACCACCGGTCTTTACCGGCGTGAAGCTGTATTAAAAAAAACGGAAGATTTTCTCCACAAAGAAAAAAATTCAAGCATCACTCTTTTGCTTATCGAAATTCACCGTTTTAAGCAAGTGAATGACGGTGTTGGCCCCCTTATTGGTGACAAAATTATTGCTTCAATTGCCAGGCGTATTGCAAAAGCCTCACCGAAAGACGCAATTGTCGGGCGCATGGGTGGTGATGGGTTCGCCATTGTTTTACCCACGGATAGTAAAGTAGCCTCAACTGCAGAGAAAATCATAGAACTTGTCCAAAGACCGTTGTCAGTTGGTGGTAATGTCGTTGCACTGGATTGCTCGATAGGCATCGCGCACTCGATTGAACACGCAGCCAGTGCCTATGAGCTGGTTCGGGCAGCCGATATTGCATTACATTTAGTCGCCGAAACAAAAGAAAAAATTAGCGTTTACAAACAAGAAATGCTGTTTAAAGCCGAATCCATTCACCTGTTAGAAAATGACCTTCGATACTCGGTTGTAATAGAAAAAGTTGAACTTATCCGGGCTCTCTCATCCAATGAGTTTCAGGTTTATTATCAACCTCAGGTCTCTTGTGAATCCGGTAATGTAGAAGGTGTGGAGGCGTTGATTCGCTGGATGCACCCGAAAAGAGGCAGCGTAAGCCCGGAAGTCTTTATACCTATTGCAGAAAAAATCGGAATCATTGATTTATTAGGCGCCTGGGTACTGAAAAAAGCCTGTAAAGATATCCAGATAATTCGGAACATCTGCGGTCAGGAATCGATATCTCTCAGTGTAAATGTCTCTCCCAAACAACTTGAGAATATGACTTTTTTTATCCAGCAGTTAGAAAATGCCTTAGCCGACTCCTCACTTCCTCCGGATTTACTGAAACTGGAAATCACAGAGAATGCGATTCTGAGAACCAGTGAATCAGAAATAAACCGATTACTCCATCAAGGTGTCTCTCTTGCACTTGATGATTTTGGCACCGGTTTTTCCTCAATGACCGTGATGAGAAGCTTACCTCTTGAGTCGGCAAAACTCGATAAGACCTTTGTTTCATCGCTTTTTCTGGAAGACACGAAATCATCTCAACGGGACAAAGAAATGATTCAGGCGTTCGTCGCATTATGTAAAGCATTAAACATTAAAAGCACGATTGAAGGGGTAGAAACAAAAGAACAGGCCGCATATCTTGCTTCGATAGGCAGCCACACTCTACAAGGGTTTTACTATTCCTGTCCTTTGTCATTTAGCGATCTGCAATACTACCTAACCGATAAAGGAGTGACACAATATGTCTGAACCTCTTTATACCATCAGTTATTTCAGTACCTGCGACATTCCTGGTGATCAAGAGAATACAGTTCAGGAAATCAATAATATTATCAAAACATCAAAAATAAAAAATGCCGGACTGGATGTAACGGGAGCTCTTTTATTCAGCGGTGGTTATTTTATTCAGGTACTTGAAGGGCCGGAATCGGCAGTCGAGAAAATTTTTGAATCCATACAAAATGATTTCAGACACAAAAATGTCGCAGTAATCGACAACAAACATATCCGCCAACGCTGCTTTTCCCAATGGTCTATGGCTTTGGCCGGGATCAGCAAAGAGATCCTCCCGGGACTGGAAGGCATATTGTCGGCGCCCAAAGACATCAGAAGCGACGAAAGAGGCGAAACACTGGTCAAACTACTCACGGATTTAATTATGCGATACGAATCTGAAAGCCATCTGAACTATGCCAAACACGAATCATCGTCATGATTTAATTCTCCAATCACGGTTGGTCATCTATAGGCATTTACATCGGCGGGACATGTCTGATTTGTGTTACCCGGATTTCTTTCTACACTCTAATAATAATCCGATTCAGAAACTTACCATTCTGAACATAAGAAAATCACAACCCGTTTTTTATAAAATATGCTGTTCTGCTCATCTGAACCAACAACATCGAAATAACAAGGAGCCGGTATGTCCTCAGTTAAAAGGCAAATAGATCAACAATCAAAATGCGTCACAATAGAAATTAATGGTTCATTCAACTTTCGTCTGGTAGAAGAGTTTCGGCAATGTTACACCGAAATGAAAGGATATCGTTTTGTTCTTGATTTTAGAAAAGTGGATTACATAGATAGCGCAGGGTTGGGAATGCTTCTGAATATGCAAAATTATTTGTCCTCTCAAGAGGACATGATCCGCATTATTAACGTTCTACCTCAAGTTCAGAAAATACTGGCTATATCGCGTTTCGATAAAAAATTTAATATCGACTAGCAGGAGAAGAAACAATGCATATTATGCTTGTGGATGATTCAGCCAGTAACCGGGAACTTGGCCGCATTATTCTGAGTAAAATCGCTGACGAAATCAGTATTTGCTCTGATGGTGACGATGTCATAAATACTATTGAAAAGATGACATCGATACCGGATATCATTTTACTTGATGTGTTAATGCCCAAAAAAGATGGGTTCACAACCGCCGTAGAAATAAGGAATACCTTCCCTGACTATCACATCCCTATTATATTTTTGACCAGTTTAGACGATCACGCATCATTCGAAAAATGTTTAACATTCGGTGACGACTTTATCCTAAAGCCCTTTGACAGCAGTGTCATCAAAGCCAAAGTCTTCGCACACCACCGAATTGTAAAAATGCATAATGAAGTCAAAGCCCAACGAGATGAACTCAGACAGTTTCATGACCATATCCGCTACGAGCATGCCATAGCAGAATCCATCTTTAATAACCTGAAAGAAGATATGAACGCCTATTTTGGCTGCATTTCCGGAATTGAATACGTCTCCACTCCCTCAACCTTATTTAATGGTGATCTGATTGTTGCGGCCAAGGGGCCTCATGGCAGTATTTATGTTTTAATCGCCGATGCCACCGGACATGGACTTCCTGCGGCCATTTTAACCATTCCGGCCTATCGGGCCTTTTTTACCATGGCGACAAAGGGCATTGCTCTCGGAGACGTTGTCACCGAACTAAACAACGTCATGTCGAGTTTTCTTCCTGTCGGCATGATGCTCGCAGCAAGTATTTTTGAGATAAGACCAAATGGCACGGAATTATGTTGGTGGGGAGGCGGCTTACCGGATGGGTATATCATCGACCCGGACGGCAGTATTGTGGACAAGCTTATCTCAACTCATATGCCGTTAGGGGTTTTAAAGCCACATGAATTCGAATCGGATCTCATCCATTTGACATTGCAGCCCGGCCAGAAAATCCTTTGTTATACCGATGGAGTTATAGAGGCGACGGATTCCTGTAACACACCCTATGGGCGTCAACGTCTGGAACAGTCAATTAGTAACAATAACGCATCCATTACCGCATTGTATGATGCGGTTTCCCAACATTCCGACAAGCGGATGAACGATGACTTATCTATCTTAACGATGGCGTTTCCGGTGACCAATAAATGTAACCATCAATACGAAGCCGATATAAATACGGACAATCAGGTACCTTGTTCATATACACAAGTTTTTTCTGCCGACGTACTAAAAAATATAACAGTAATGAATGAAGTTCGGAACTTATTATCCGGATTAATAAAAGGAATCCATCTTGATTTTATATGCTCTGTTCTATCCGAGCTGTTTGCCAATGCAATCGAGCACGGTTTGTTAAATTTAGACTCGTCTATCAAAGAGCAAGAGGATGGATTCTATACGTTTTACAAATTACGTGAAGAACAGATAAAAAAACTGAGTAATCACTATTGGATTAATCTGGAAGTTGATTATCAACCCGGGGACAAAAAAATCGTACTTACCGTTGAGCACAATGGCGAAGGATTCGATTATGAAAACTTTATGTCTTCTTCAATAAGTCCAGACCCATTATTATATGGGCAAGGTATTGCGTTGGTCACCCGGTTATGTGAATCGGTTCACTACTCAAATAAAGGTAAATGCGTCACGGCAATATACCGCTTAGAAGCGCATGAATGAGCCTTTATTTCCCTTTTTGATAACAATCATTACTCATTTAATTGTATATAAGCAATTTTTATCCTAAGTTTTGAATGTTGGAATTGGCTGGAAAATATAATAAGGCTTAAAGATGAATCATATACTTTCTAATTTATCAGTAACAAAGCGTCTTGTTGCAATACTCATAACCGTTTTAATTACAATGAGCCTCATCGCTGCGGATATTATTATTACGTTGAATAATAACAAGCAGGACGTCACGGTCATTAATGTGGCTGGACGACAACGCATGTTAACCAAAAAGTTCGCCAGTGAAGTGATGTTGTCTGTTTATGAAGGTCATAAATCCAATCATTCATCATTAAATTATGACAATACGATAAAGCTGTACGAAATTTCATTAAACGCCCTGAAATCCGGCGGCAGAACATTTTCAGACCTAACAATGAAAAACCCAATTGTGCTGATTAAAAGTTCGGATAGCCAGTTCTTAAATCAACTGAATGCCGTAGAAGCGTTATGGAAAAAACAAAAATCCATGGCGTTTGAACTCCTTCACTCTAAAACGCCGCCAACAGAACCGGAAGTGGACGCCTTTATGCTTGAGAATCAAAAAACTCTGGTCACGATGAACAAAGCGGTTCTCAGCTATAATCGCTTTGCAAACGGAAACGTACAAAGTTTAATTTATGACATTATTATCATCTCTCTTGCCGGTATCTTTCTGGTTTTCACCCTATCCCTCCTGATAGGCCGGAGCATCACGCAACCAATCAACAAACTGGTGGATGTCAGCAAAGCAACCAGTAAAGGCGATCTGGAAGACAGTAAACAAATTGACAATATGATTAATGCAAGCGAGCTGGGCTTGTTAGCAAAAAACATTCAGTCCATGAGGCACGCCCTTTCTTCGGTAGTAAAAGGGCTAAAAACAAGTGCGGAAAATATTACCGGCCTGTCTTTACGAGTCGAAACGCTTGCTCAGGAAGTCAATAGCAGTTATACCGAAGAGAAAAATAAGTACGACGAAATCTCCGATATTTCAGACAGTTTAGTGGCCTCTTTTGATATGGTTTCAGATGTCGTCACCCAGACTCTTGAGTCAGCCAATCAAAGCCAGAATAGTGCCAGTCAGGGTCTTGATTCCGTTAAAGAGAATTTAAAAGCCGTCGAAATGGCCTCTCAGGAATCGGTGAAAGTTTCCGACAATATACAAGAATTAAGCACGGTTGCAGAAAAGGTCTACAGCATCATCGATGTGATCCAATCCATTGCGGAGCAAACCAACCTGCTCGCCCTTAATGCCGCAATCGAAGCAGCAAGAGCGGGCGAACAGGGAAGAGGGTTTGCGGTTGTTGCCGATGAAGTACGGGTATTAGCCAGTAAAACGAATGACTCTACCGAAGAAATCAGTGGCTTACTTAACGAGTTAACCGAACGTGTGAAAACTTCGGTCGATTCCGTAGAACAACTTTACAAAGAAGTCGAAAACAGTAAAACGTGCAGTCAGGATACGGAAAAAAATATCAACCTCATTAGCACATCGATTTCCTTAACCGTTGAACAACAAAATCAGATTGCCACCTTAATTGAACAACAGTCGAATAGCATCCATGATCTGAAACAGGCTCAGGATTTTCTGACCAATTTATTAGATAACACAAATCAGAAAATTATAAGCAGCTCAAAAATAGCGATTGATATGAGTGATATGGCAAAAGGAATATCGTCTACACTGGATGAATTTTCCGTCTCTGCTAAACATATCGGCTGATCGGTCAGGTGTGGACTATCCGGTTTATTTAATAAAGCTCACCTTATGGAGTAAGCAAAATGCCAGATAGAAAAATAAAACAACGGTTCAGTACTATACTATGAATTTGTCTAATGACTCAGATATATACAATTCTATTGTTGCCAGGCAGCCAATCGTTAATAGGGACAGAAAATTATATGCATACGAACTGCTCTACAGAGATAGTACGAACAATGCTTTTCCTGAACACTCACGAAAAAGCCAGGTAACGAAGCGGTTATTAGCCGAGCAGCTATTAACCTTTCAAAAGCGTAATTTAAATAACAAGATTGGATTTATTAATTTCACTCAAAATGACATTGTTGATTTAGTACCACTGGATTTTTCACACACCGACATTGTTATTGAAATTTTGGAGACCTGTGAACCATCGGACGAACTCTACAACGCCGTTTCAAAGCTGAAAAGCAAAGGTTACCGCTTCGCCTTGGATGATTTTATACCGTCTACAGAATGGAAAAGGTTTTATCCCTTGGTTGACTACATCAAACTTGATATAAGAGAAACAACACTACAGCAATGTCAGCAAATAATACGCAACTTTTCGAAAACACATATACAGTTTATTGGTGAAAAAATAGAAACTTATGAAGAATTTAAAAAAGCAGCAGCAATTGGTTTCCATTTTTTTCAGGGCTTCTTTTACCAGAAACCGGAAATAATAAAAACACACAAACTCAGCTCATCATCTATAGATATGTTCAGATTGTGTGATCTAACTTCTAAACCCAGTCCTCTTGATAAAACAAAAATTAATGAACTGATTGTCCGAAATCCAACTTTGTCGGTACAGCTGTTAAATTTTGTTAATAATGATTCCCGCCTTGTCAATCCAATAAAGAATATTCAGCAAGCATTAGCTTATTTAGGCGATGATCGAATAAGAAAATACGCAAACTACATTTCCCTTTCCGCTCTTGCACCAGGGAAGCCTAATATCGTATATCGAAATATGCTGACACGTGCCAGATTCATGGATAATCTAACAAGATTAATTGGTGATAAAAACTTAATTGAAATGGCTTATCTGTGCGGAATGCTGTCTCTGGTAGATGGATTACTTGACATGGAACTACAGGTTATTATCAACAATATGGCTATTGATGAATCTATTTTTCAGGCACTGCTAGAACACAAAGGTACACTTAGCTTTATTCTCGATATGGCTAAAGCAGTGGAATGCTCAGACTGGCAATTATTAGACCATACGGAAAATCACCTAAGTATTGATAACAAAGATATAATGAGCTGTCTTGCAGAGGCACTTCAATGGGTTGACGAACTTCCGGCTTAGAACAGTAGATGAACCATTCCATATGGATTGACGGCATGGATAATGACACGACGGGTATCATCCGGTAAATGATTGATAACATTTTCACTCAGTATGCCGGGTTGTATCGTAGAGCATACAAACCCATCAATGCCATGCCCCCGGTGCTAACTACAAGAAACTTCTTCGCCTTTTCAGAACCAAGTAGCAAAACATCCATATAAAGCTCGTCATCATCCGCTCCGGTAAAGGGGTTACTACTCAGGAATATGTCTATAAACTTAGTTATTTCATTCCCCCATCAATGCAGAGAATGCTTTGATTCTTTCTTCTAAAAGTGGGAATTGAGACTCATGGACCTGAGACACACAAGCCCGAAGCCCTTCATTTCGCTCCGACCCCGTATTCATCAAAGAAATAGCACTGATACCAAAATACAGCAGAGTTTCCAGTAATTCACCAGAACTCAGCCCCGGGTAGGCAAACGTAAAATAAAATCCATCACCAATCGGTTTATCGATGTCCTTATCATAAACAATATAGAAACCATGCTCGGTAAACAGACGTTTCATTTCAGCCGCCCTTTTCTGATACACCTGTGTATCTTTCAAGAACGGATTCTCGCCATCATTTACTGCTTTCATCATCGCAGCCAATCCATACTGAACAGAATGTGTCACACCTGAAGATAATGGATGAAATCCACCAAATACCATCGCATGCTCAAATCTGGAATAACCAAGGGTTGGTTGAAGTGTCACAAATTCTCGTTGTGCTAAGTGCTCAGAAATGATCAAGCTACCAATTCTTTGCCCCGCATAACTAAACACTTTTGAACTGGAAATTAATAAAATATAGTCTTTCGCGTACTTAGCGACTGTCGGTTGAAATGGAGCCTGATTGGGGACCGAATAATCGCTGCGGTAGTCCATCCCCAAATACGCTAAATCTTCAACAATAATAACATCATAGTTTTCAGCGACTTCTGCAATAATTTTTAATTCATTATCATTAAAACAAATCCATGCCGGATTATTCGGGTTAGAATATAGAAGCGTTGTATATTGTCCTGTTGATAGTTTTTCTTCGAGTATATTTCTTAATACTTCGCCCCGGTAGTTGTAAACATCAAAACTATCCCAAGACTGACCGAGAGCCGTTACCTGAGCTTTCTGATTAGGGAAACCAGGATCAATGAAAAGTGTCGCACCTTCGGGACGTATTCGATTCGCTACCATAAAGGTAGCCATGGCACCCTGTGCTGAACCAACGGTTGGATAGCAATACTCGCTATTTACGTCAACATTCAAAAAACTTTTTACAAATCGGGCTATCTCTGTTTTTAGGGAAGGAATACCGGTAAGAGGGGGATAATGGGAAGCAACACCACTTTTAAGGGCCTCTATTTCAGCTTGAATACCCACTTTAGGCGCACTAATGCCTGGCACCCCCATTTCCATACGAATAAATTTTTCGCCACTCAACGACTCGATCTTATTAATAAGTCCGGAAAGGCGTCTGATAGACGCTGTTTCTAAATCAGGAATATTCGCATCCTGTAAAGCCGCTATGACATTTTCTGACGGAATAGGAGTTGAAGACGCTTGAAAATCAAATTTCATGTGGGCTTCCTTGCTTAAATCATCATTCTGTTTGACTAGATTACGATGACCGAAAACAAGAAAGAAATACTATTTTCCTTTAGGCGCTATATATAAATGCTATCACTCTGTTAATTGCTGTCTGGCGGCATGAATCGCCCTTAAAATATCAGCTGATAATGCGTGTTTCTTAGGATAAACGAACCCGATCACCCTCTCCAGATTGATATCTGACACTTTCCGGGTAACAATATCATCCCGCTTCTGCGTGGAATGGTATGGAGCTACAGAAACGCCAAGACCTGCAGCAACAAGATCGAGAGCATACTCTTCGGTTTTTACGGTTGCCCGTATATTCAATTTCAACCCTTTTTCCTGAACTGCAAATCGCCATGAATCATTGATATCACAAGGCTGACGACTGATAAAGGCGACATTATTTAATGCTTCTATCGGAATCGTTTTTAAGGCGGTAAGAGGATGTTCTTTAGGAAGAGCCAACACATAATGATCTACCCATAACCGTTGAAACACCTCATCATCGGTTGCCTGTGAAACAGAAAGAATTCGGGCATCACACGGCTCATCGATATCCACCAACGTCAATTCAATCCCTGAAACCGAATTCATTAAGGTCTTAACAATTTCACAGACTCGTTCGCTGCCAAGAAAAGGGCTCAATGCCAGCCTTAAAGGCACCCGTTCTATCCCCTTTTTAAACAACCCCTTTATATCCGTTACATCTGATAGCACATTGCATGCCTTAGGATATAAGGCTTCTCCCGCAGGTGTAGGCGTAACGCCTTTAGAATGGCGCACAAATAACTGGCAATCCAGATCGTTTTCTAACTGCTGTACAGCGGAAGAGATAGAAGGTTGAGCAACAAAGCAGCGCTTGGAAGCTGCACTAAAGCTTAATTCTTCATACACGGCAACAAAATATCGTAGAGAACGAAACAGCATATTCAGGTAATCCTTTACAACATTAAATATCCACCAGCTCAATATACACGCTATAGCCAAAAGCACCAAGACTGCTTCCGTATATAGATTTTACCTATAGGGCATCTAAATATTCACTATTATACCTGAGCCTCGTCCCTGCTTAATATCGAAAGCACAGCAACCCTTCAAGGAAAGATAACTATGACTCTTCAATTTTTAGAGACTCTGGGCGTTAATAAATTTAACGAAAGCGGCACTTATTCTTGTATCGTTTCGGGAGAAGCGAATACAAAAGGCCTAGGAAACAGTTTTAATGGCTATAGCCCTGTCGATGGGAAACAAACAGCCACTTTCACTTGTGCCACAGTAGAACAATTTAATGAATTAACAACGAATGCAACCGAAGCATTTAAAGAGTGGCGCGAAGTTCCAGCCCCTAAACGTGGTGAATTGGTTCGTATCATCGGTAACCTTGCAAGAGAATACAAGGAAGAGCTTGCTCAGGTGATTACTCTGGAATCCGGTAAAATCATGCCTGAAGCTTTAGGCGAAGTTCAGGAATGGATTGATGTGTGCGATTTTGCAGTTGGCCTTTCCCGTCAGTTACATGGTCTGACTATCGCAAGTGAAAGACCCGGACACCGCATGATGGAACAATGGCTTCCGCTAGGTCCGGTTGCCGTTATTTCTGCATTTAACTTCCCAATGGCAGTATGGGCATGGAATACCATGCTGGGTCTGGTTTGTGGCAATGCGATCGTCTGGAAACCATCAGAAAAAACACCACTTTGTGCACTGGCAGCTCAATGCATTGTGAATAAAGCATTGGAAAAATTTTCTGATGCACCTAAAAATATCTGTAGTGTTGTAATTGGTGATGCAGAAATAGGCAAAACAATGAGCGCAGATAAACGCTATCCTCTTGTTTCAGCAACCGGCTCTACCGCGATGGGACGCAGTGTAGGTAAAGTCGTTGGCGAACGTCTGGGTCGTTCTTTATTAGAATTAGGAGGCAACAACGCCATGATTGTCTCTCAGTATGCTGATCTGGAACTTGCTCTTCGTGCGATTGTATTTGCGGCCGTCGGTACTGCTGGTCAGCGTTGTACCAGTCTACGCAGACTCATTGTTCACTCATCCGTCAAAGACTCATTAGTAGAACGCTTAAAACAAGCCTACTCAACACTACGTATCGGTGACCCCCGAGCAGAAAATATCTTAGTTGGCCCACTGGTTGACAGCGCAAGTTTTGAGTCAATGCAAAAGGCACTGAAGGCAGCAAAATCTCAGGGTGGCAGCATTATTTATGGAGGCGACCGTGTTAGTGAGAATGTCCCTGAAAAAGGTTTTTACGTCAATCCGGCTATTGTTGAAATTGCTCATGATGCACCAATTGTGCACCATGAAACATTTGCTCCGATTTTATATGTCATGACATTTGATGACATTAAAGAAGCAATAGACATCCAGAACGAAGTGCCACAGGGGCTGTCTTCTGCAATGTTCACTGAAAATATGCGTGAAGCTGAGTTATTCCTTTCTCCTTCCGGCTCTGATTGTGGTATCGCCAACATCAATATCGGTACATCCGGCGCAGAAATCGGCGGCGCTTTCGGTGGTGAAAAAGACACCGGAGGTGGTCGTGAATCTGGCTCAGATGCATGGAAAAGCTACATGAGAAGAAGTACGAATACTATCAACTATGGTGGTGACTTGCCTCTTGCTCAGGGCATCGTCTTTGAATAATTACCATAAAGGATAGGTATTTCTCTACCTCTTATCTTCAAGGGGTAGAGTTTTTAATCATGAACTTATTGGATATGCATTATGAGTCCAACCATTGCTAAAGTATCAGGATGGCTTTTAGCGGGCGGTTTATTAATCTCGATAATATCCGCAATAACGAACACAATTCATGGCTACTGGGCAGGGGTCCCTATCTGGCTGACTGCATTACTATTTTTCCCTTATGCCAAACCCAGTCAAAAAAAACAGATAACCTTATTACTTTTTTTGGGTAGCATAGGGATAATAATTGGTGTCATCAATCACGTTGAATCTTCTATTTTTCTTAACGCTCTCGAAGCAAATCAAAAAGTCATCAATATGCTTATTGCGGTTGGTTTCCTTAAAATTTTTATTACCGGTACAAACAAAATAAGTAATGAACTTCCAACAGGGAAAAAGGCGTTAATCACCACATTATTAAGTGCTCACCTGTTTGGTGCCGTATTAAACATGTCATCCGTGATTATTGTTGGTGATCGTATTGCCAAAGCTAATTCACTCAACCCGGTTCAGGGTCTATTACTTCTACGTGCCTTTTGTATCTGCGCTTTTTGGTCACCCTTCTTTGCTGCAATGGGGTTAACATTAGTTAGCTCACCGGGCTCAGAATTAAGTACATTGATCCTTTATGGGATCCCGGTTAGTCTTTCCGGTATTATTGTCAGTATCTGGGAAATTATAAGACAACCTAATTCTAAGGACTTACAAGGATACCCAATAGCAATTGGGTCTTTGTGGATGCCATGCCTTCTTGCTTTTCTTGTGATTTTAGTTCATGAGTTGGCGCCTAAGTTGAGCGTTCTGACACTGGTCTCTCTTATTTCCGTTTCATTTACCCTTATTGGATTACTATTAACCCAAAAAAGGGCGGGAATGAAGTCGTTCGTTAAGCATATCGAAACAGGCGTTGCCAATTCCAGCGGAGAAGTCGTGCTGTTTGCTGCAGCAGCATTATTAGCTTCGGGTATGGCTGCGATATTAACATCGTTACAGTGGAATATTGCCCCGGCTCACTTTGGACATATAGAAGCCAGCGTCACTCTGCTGATATTAATTTTGTTAGCATTAATAGGAATGCATCCGGTGACCAGCGTTGCATTAGCGGGCAGTATCCTTGCTCCGGCCGTTAACGATCCTAACCTTCTGGGATTAACATTACTCATGGGCTGGTCGTTAGGAATAGGACTATCACCATTTTCAGGAGTACAGATCAGTATTCAATCCCGATACAACATCAGTGCACAAACATTACTAAAGCTCAATTGGCGTTATGCTCTTGTTATGTACGGTTGTTGCTATTCGATGTTGTGGTTTTATTCACTAAATCACTTATAACACTTGCTAATTATTCTTCTGTCTCTTTAAGCGATACATTCCCTGAACTTAACAGTCTTGCGGCCACTTTTATTGAAGTCTGTACACATTTTTTGGCTCTTGAAACACCTAATTTACCTTATTAAAGCCGTGGCCTGCGTAAGTTTCTGTCAAAAGGATTAATCAATTTGCTTAACTTGTCTGCTTCTTGTTTCATGACATCAACAATGACAGGCAAACGATCCTGATTCAGACGGTCGGTTAAAGTAGCAATACTTAACGCACCGATAACTTGCCCATTGCAATCAAACAGAGGTACTGCTAATCCAACAACCCCTTCCAGTAAACCACTGTTCTTTGCACAATACCCCTGCTCGCTAACCCGCAGCATTTCCGCCCTGACGGATATTTCATCATACACGTTGTATTCCCTTAATCGGGCGATGTTATATTGCAATACTTCTTCTTGTTCAGCCGGTGATAAATAAGCCAATATTGCCATAGATGCCTGGCCCACACCCAAAGCCACTCTGCCACCAACATCGTTAGTAAATGTCTGAATAGGGAAAGGCCCTTCATGGCGGTCAATACAAACGGCGTCATAGCCATTACGTACAAACAAAAAGACGGAATCATTCAAACGAGAGCCTAACCGAAGTAACACTGGCTGCGCTAATTCTTTTAATCCTCCTTTATGTCCAGCACTCGCGGCCAGCGCAAAAAATTCAAGCCCAAGGGAATAGCGTTTATCAGTCCCTTGCTCCACAATTCTTTCCTCTATCAAAGATTTCAAAATCCGGTGTACCGATGCCGGAGTCATCCCGGTTTGAGAAGCGATATCGGACATCCTCATTCCATCTTCATTATTTGCGGCCATCAGCCGAATGACCCTAAACAAACGGGCAGTTCCACCTAATGATTCCATATAACCTCCTTTTTCATCGCATCCTATTTTTGGGTTCAAAAAAGATACATGTGCTCATCAATGGTGCATGACAAGGTATTATGGTGCACCGCAGAATCGAATCAAACCCACCTGTTATTTATCATTTTTCTAACAACGAATTAATATAAATAAAACATATTTATAAATTCCGCTCAACGGAAAATTAAATAATATTTTCTCTCTGAGAGGAAAAATATGTCATAAATGGTACAGAAACTGCAGTTGATAAGACACAAACAGGGAATGGTTTACCAACATGCTCCGGTGGAAGACATGAGTACCAGCATGGTCACATAAGGAGATTCTTTATGGCTTTTTTGTCACTCTCAAATATTTATAAAAATTACAGTGGACGTCAGGTCATCAGAAACATAAATTTATCGGTAGAACAGGGAGAGTTCATTTCTTTACTTGGTCCATCCGGTTGCGGAAAAACAACCACACTGCAAATGATCGCCGGATTTGTCGACGTAACCCATGGTTCTATTACGTTAAAAGGCAAAGATATTACTCAAACAGCACCAAATCAGAGAGGGTTAGGCATTGTATTTCAATCCTATGCCCTTTTCCCTCATATGACGGTTGCTGAAAATGTCATGTTTGGTCTACAGATGCGTAAAGTAGAACCGTCGGAAAAAATCCAACGTACGGAAAAAATCCTTAAACACGTTCATCTTGAACAATATAAAGATCGATATCCACGTCATTTATCTGGTGGACAAAGACAACGTGTCGCGCTGGCTCGTGCATTGGTCATTAACCCTGATATTTTGCTCCTCGATGAACCTCTGTCTAATCTGGATGCAAAACTTCGCGAAGAAATGCAGTATGAATTACGCCGCCTTCAGTCCTCTTTCGGAACAACAACCCTGATGGTAACTCACGATCAAAACGAAGCGATGTCTATCAGTGACAGAGTTGTCGTTATGCAGGATGGCGAAATCGTCCAGGTTGATACGCCACAGAAACTTTATCAGCATCCGAAAAATACGTTTGTATCCTCGTTTGTCGGACATTCAAATCTGATTGAAGGTACCGTTACTCACACAAGCAAAGACAAAACACTTTTAGCGTTTTCTAACAACAGACAAATCTCGCTTGGAAAAAAATTCAATTTTCTCCCTAAATCAAATGTCATCCTCAGTTTAAGACCAGAAAGCCTCTTTCTTGCACCTCAGGGAAGAGGGCGTATTACCGGTCAATTAACCGAAAAATTCTTCATGGGAAGCCATTGGACGTACCTTATCAAGACGGATATCGGCCAATTAGAAGTCCTATCAACCAATAATATGCCAGACACATTAGCAGTAGGCTCATCGATAGAATTAGACTGGTCCGATAATGATTGTCGCCTGCTACCAACAGTTAAACACAGTGCAGAGGTAGCCGTATGATGACCGAAAATACGTTATCACCAAAAATAGGCATATCACGCAAGCCAGGCTCCCCTCATCTTGCGCCCTGGTTTATGTGCAGTCTTGGGACCATCATTTTTCTGGTTATGATCATTACTCCTCTGACGATTACACTCCTGTTGTCGTTTAATCACTACGACCCGGATCTGGGCGCAATTCCGGGAACATTTACATTTGACAATTTTATTAATATTTTCAATGACTCATGGTATTGGGAGATTTTCGATCGTACGATATGGGTCAGTTTTTTCGTTACCCTGATCTGTTCAGCAATTGCTATACCTGAAGCAATGATTCTTAACCGCATGAGCAGAGCCTGGCGTTCAGCCATGCTAGTCGTTATTTTGTCACCTTTATTAATTTCAGTAGTTATACGTTCTTTCGGATGGAGCCTATTACTGGCAGATAACGGGCTTATCAATCATTGTCTTGCCTTCTTTGGTGTTCCTCATATAACAATGCTGTACAGAGAACCGGCCGTAATCATCGCATTGGCACACGTCATGATGCCTTTTATGCTGATTCCTCTCTGGACCACTATTCAAAAAATGGATCCTGAAGTTGAAAATGCAGCGTTGTCGCTTAATGCCAGTCGCTGGAATACCTTTCGTCAGGTTCTGCTCCCTCAAATGATACCTGGTATTCTTTCCGGTTCGCTGATTGTTTTCGCATTAAGTGCCAGCTCTTTTGTTATTCCGGGGATTCTTGGGGGGCGTCGTTTCAAAGTCGTCGCAACCCTGATTTACGATCAATATCTTCGGGAACTAAACTGGCCAACGGGTGCTGCATTAGCTCTGATCTTATTAGTCGCTAACCTATTAATTATTGTGAATTTTAACCGCTTATTACAGCGTCGTTACAAACGCATTCTGGAGGACTAATCATGAGAAAAAACGGACCTTTATCTCTATTATTTCACTGCCTGGTAATTGTATTTATGTTAGCCCCCTTGATCATTGTTTGTCTGGTAGCGTTTACACCGGAGCCGACCCTTAGCTTGCCAACAACTCATTGGTCATTACGCTGGTTTGAAACTCTTCTGGAACACGATGAATTTATCAGTTCATTCTGGTTGAGCCTGGGACTGGCAGCTGGCTCAGCAACATTATCATGCCTAATATCCATCCCGGCAGGCATTGCTTTGGTGCGCTATGATTTCCCAGGGAAAAATGCCATTAGCGGATTACTATTTTCTCCTTTGCTCATTCCTCATCTGGTATTAGGTGTTGCTCTCATGCGGATGTTTACACTCATGGGTGTAAATGGTTCACTTTTCTGGTTACTTATCGCACATATTGTCGTGATTACGCCCTACGTGCTTAGGTTGATATTGACAGCTTTAGTTGGGTTTGATCGTTCAACAGAACAGGCGGCTCAATCACTCGGTGCAAGCAATCTGATCGTGTTTTTCAAAATAACACTCCCCATTATCGCTCCCGGAATAGCCGGCGGGTGGGCCTTAGCATTCATTAACAGTTTTGATGAAGTCACAATGTCTGTTTTTGTCACCTCACCATCGACCATCACGCTACCAGTTCGTATGTATATGTACACCACCGAATCCATCGATCCAATGATAGCAGCGGTTTCCACCGTCATGATTTTCATCACAGCGATCCTTATGTTTGTTATTGACCGTTTCTACGGGCTGGATCGCTTGTTGATTGGCAAAAATTAAGAGGTATTGGTATTTATGGACAACGTTGACACAGCCATCATACATCGCGTTCAAGAGTTAAACCGGCTGTCTATTTCATTTACTTTTGACGATCACCCTGCGACGGGATTTGAAGGCGATTCAATATTAGTCGCCATTCTCAATCAGTTCCCCTATTTACGAAAAAATGAATTTAGCCATCAACCACACAGCGGATTTTGTCTTATGGGGGCATGTCAGGATTGCTGGGTTTGGAATGAAAATGGCGAGCGAATTCGTTCATGCTCTACACCATTACAATCAGGCATGACACTGTATTCTCAGTCTCCTCTATTCAAAGGAGTAACCGATCATGACTCATAATGTTGTTATTATTGGCGCTGGTCCTGCAGGAATGTCGGCTGCTATAGCACTCGTTGAACAAGGTATACATCCTACTGTTATTGATGAAAATTCAAAGTCTGGCGGTCAAATATATCGACAACAACCGGAAAATTTCACTCGTACTAAAAAACAACTGTATGGATTTGATGCAAAAGAAGCAGAACAAGCTTTAAAAAATTGGCAAACCATAGAAGATAAAATAACGTACCTTCCTCGTCATATGGTTTGGAATGCTTCAGGCCAAACACTTTGTTTATTCGATGAGGTGAATTCCACCTATAAAGAAATTGCGTGGGATTCCTTAATAATCGCAACGGGTGCTACAGACAGAATTCTTCCTTTCAAAGGTTGGACACTTCCTGGTGTCTATACTTTAGGTGCCGCTCAGATAGCTTTAAAAAATCAGGGATGCACAATAGGCAGTGACGTTGTGATAGCAGGTAATGGTCCACTACTTTACCTGCTGGCATGGCAATATTTAAAGGCGGGAGCAAACATTAAGGCCATTTTGGATTACTCCAGTTTTGCTGATCAATGCAAGTCAAGCCTTAAACTGATACACGCCCCGAAAGTCATGTTGAAAGGATTATACTATCTGGCATCACTAAAACGTGCCGGTGTGAAAATCATCCATAATGCTCGTCTGAATGAAGCAGAAGGTGATAATAAAGTTACTGGAATCAAATGGAATAACAGCAAGGCGCCAGAACAGACACATCATATCACATGTAATGCCATTGCCTTTGGGTATGGTCTGCGCTCCGAAACTCAACTGGCAGATTTATTAGGGTGTCAGTTTCACTACCATCCTATTCATCATGACTGGTTACCGGTATTGAATGAACAACAGACTTCCATTCCTGACTTGTATATGACTGGTGACAATAGTGGAATCTCCGGTGTTTATGCTGCTCAGATAAGTGGCAAAAAAGCAGCCAATCAGATTTTAAATAAATTAGGTCTTCCCGTTTCCAATAAAAAAGCGAAAAAGCTCAACCGGCAATTAAACCACCTAAAAATCTTTTCTCATGGCTTAGCTCAAGCATTTCCTTTCCCAGAATTGTGGGCACAGGATGTTAGTGACGATACCGTGGTCTGCCGGTGCGAAAATATCACGGCAGGAGATATACGAACCGCCATAAAAACCAAAAACTGCACAGAAATAAACCAGCTCAAAGCCCACAGCCGTAGTGGTATGGGACGCTGTCAGGGAAGGGTTTGCAGCACGGCAATTCGAGAATTATTAGCTTATGAGACCAACAACAATAGCCAAAATGTAGGCAGAATTCGTTCTCAAAGTCCATTAAAACCCATTCCGATTGTCATCAATGAGGAACTAGCAGATGAAGCCCATTAATTCAGATGTCATTATCATTGGTGGAGGGATTGTAGGTTCTTCTGCAGCCCTGTTTATGAGCCAGAAAGGACTTAAGGTTACGTTATTGGAACGTGATACCTGTGGAAGTCGTTCCAGTGGTGTTAATTTTGGTGGCGTTCGTTGTCAGGGGCGTCCGGTGACACATTTACCTTTAGCCATAAAGGCCAGGGAAATCTGGCAGAATTTGGAGAACCTTCTGGGCGGCCGCTATGAATATTCAACCACAGGACACCTTAAATTAGCCCGAAATGAAAATGATATGATCATATTGAATGACTATTATCAGAAGTCATTCAACTCCGGCCTCGATCTGGAGATGCTTTCCGGTGAACAGATTAGAAAAAGATACCCATGGATAAGCAAACAGATTGTTGGAGGGTCATTTTCACCACACGATGGCCAGGCAAATCCGCGAATTTTAAGTCCTGCCTTTGCAGCCGCCGCCGCTAAGAAAGGAGCCAACGTTGTTGAACGAAACCCAGTTAAGCACATTGAATATAATGACAGCTACTATCAGGTCACGACAGAATTCGGACTCTATCAGGCAGAGCAACTTGTGATATGCGCTGGCGCGTGGAGCAACAACCTGGCAGAACAGCTGGACGAAAAATTTCCGTTAGAAAGGGGATGTCCTGCCATGGCGGTCACCGAACCAATTCCTCACTTTATTGAGCCCTGTCTGGGGGTTCAGGGAGGCGATATTTATTGCCGGCAAGTGACTCGTGGCAACGTGGTATTTGGCGGGGGCAGAGGAATCGGAATCGGTGAATCATCCTCCAGAGCAACAGGAACAAACCTGATAAATCTCATGCACCATTTATTGGCTCTGATTCCTTCATTAAAAAATACCCAAATATTACGCACCTGGTCTGGTATGGAAGGTTTTCTCCCTGACCACGCCCCCATTATTGGCCAAAGTAAAAAACACCACGGATTATTTTATGGATTTGGATTTTCAGGCGGAGGGTTTGAAATCGGTCCTGGTGCAGGAGCGGCTCTCACAGATTTAGTCTCAGAAGGTAAATCAACTTTCGATATTAATCCTTTTCAAATTGATCGATTTTTATAAGTGCTAAAAACACTAACTTTGTACCAAGGAGAAACATAATGAAAAAATGGAATAGAAAAACACTGTTAGCGAGTTTAATCGCTGGTTTTACACTAATCGGAGCATCATTACCAGCCAATGCTCAGACAACGTTATACGTTGGAATGAATGGCGGTACGATGCAGAAAATGTATGAAAACTATGTATTCCCACCATTTGAAAAAGCCAATGATGTAAAAATAATGGTGATTCCTGGCACATCGACCGATGTCCTAGCCAAGGTTCGTGCTAGTAAAGAAAATCCTGATATGAACCTGATGTTTCTTGATGATGGATTGATGTATCGGGCAATCAAAATGAATCTGTGTGACCAGATGCAACTTGACCCAAAAATAGATAAACAACTTTATCCCTCAGCTCACGTCGATAAGAATATGGCAACGGCAGTAAGTGTCGGATTGGTCGGTCTTGGTTACAATACAAAGATGTTTAAAAAAAATGGCTGGGCTGCACCAACCTCTTGGAATGACCTGGCTGATCCAAAATACAAAGGGAAACTCGTGTTTCAGTCAATACCGGCATCGACTTTTGGTATGCACTCATTCCTGATGTTTAACAAACTGCATGGGGGTAGTGTTGATAACGTTAATCCGGGGTTTAAAGCCTGGCCTGAAACCGTAGCACCAAACGTCAAAGTTTATATAGATAGTTCTTCGAAATTGTCTGAAATGGTTCAGACTAATGAAGCCGGACTGTTCCCAATCACACCGACTCTGGCTGCAGCCATGAAATCAAAAGGCATCAGTGTTGAATACGCCAATCCAAAAGAAGGTTCAGTAACGCTTCTTTATGATCAATGTGTTGTTAAGAACAGTAAAAACAGAGAACTGACCCAAAAGTTAGCCAATTGGGTATTATCCGAAAAAGCTCAATCATTAGCACTTGAGCATGCTTCTTATATTCCGGTTAACTCAGCCGTAACTGGCTCAGCCCAATCCCAAAAAGAACTGGCAAAAATAAAGCCATTCATCAAAACAGCAATTACAGCAGATTGGGATAAAATTAACCAATATCGCCCTGCATGGAATAAACGCTGGAACCGTGAAATCGAATAATACTTTATATGCCGCTGAGATTTTTCAGCGGCTATTATTTTCAAGGTATGGTTGTATTTACAACCATATTTCCGCTTAACCTACTTTTCTTTTCCGAAAACCTGATTTTCCTGTTCGCGGACACGGATAAATGTCGTACGTTTAGTGAGTTCCCGTAAAGCCGATGCCCCCAGATAAGTACAGGTAGAACGAACGCCACCCATAATATCCTGAATCGTATTATTGACACTTCCCCGGTAGGGTAATAAAACGGTTTTACCTTCTGCCGCGCGGTATTTGGCTACGCCACCGGAATGTTTGTCCATTGCGGACTGTGACGACATTCCATAGAATTTGATGTAAGTTTCCCCACCCTGAACGACAACTTCACCGCCGGACTCATCATGACCGGCCAGCATACCACCAAGCATAACAAAATCGGCTCCGCCGCCGAAAGCTTTTGAAACATCACCCGGACAGGTACAACCGCCATCACCGATAATACGGCCACCTAAACCATGGGCGGCATCGGCACATTCAATAATGGCTGACAACTGAGGGTAACCCACTCCGGTTTTGACACGGGTTGTACATACAGAACCCGGTCCAATGCCGACTTTAACAATATCGGCACCGGCCAGAATAAGCTCTTCAACCATATCACCGGTGACCACATTCCCAGCCGATATCACTTTGTCTGGGAAGGCTTCACGAACTCTTGAAACATAATCGACCAGGTGCTCTGAATAACCATTAGCAATATCAATGCAGATAAACGTTAACGCGTCGTTCATCGCAAGAATTGTTTTTGTTTTTTCAAAGTCCGCATCGGATGTTCCCGTTGAGACCATAATATGCTTAAGCACATTTTCTGATGCCCGGGAAACGAAATCATTCCACTGTTCAACGGAATAATGCTTATGCACTGCCGTCATGACATCGTGTTTTGCCAGTGCCTCGGCCATTTCAAAACTACCAACGGAATCCATATTAGCAGCAATAATCGGCACGCCAGACCATTGACGGCCACTGTGCTTAAAGGTAAACTCGCGGGTTAAATTTACTTGAGAACGACTTTTAAGGGTTGAACGTTTCGGGCGAAACAGTACATCTTTAAAACCTAACTTAAGTTCTTGTTCGATACGCATGTTGCATTTTCCTTAGCTTTCCATCTTTCATATGGTTTGTGCAACGTGAGAAGAAGGGGTTGGCAGACTCCTGCTTCTTTCGGACACAAAAAAACCGGAGCGTTGGCAGACGCTCCGGTTTTCAGCATTATAGGCTGTGATTTATTTTCGGCAAGACTGATATTTCAATTTTTTTTGTGGTACTATCTTTTAATGTGTATCTTGCAAAACCTGCCTTTTACCACAAATCATCTGGTTACATTTTCCGACATAATTATTTCCAATAATATTGCTCATTTTCGTTAATGGGCGCATCAACTCATTATAATTTTGCTAAAATTAACTATGTTTTTCCCCTTAGCAGAACTGAGTTCATGGAGAGCTGATCATCATGCGCTATTTTCTTGTGCTGATTTTCTTTGTGATGAATAACAACGTTGCATTTGGTGCTAACGGGGAAAGCTATTTTTATAAAAGTGCCAGTCTTTCCAGTGTCCCGGCTCAACCGTACCTGAAAAATAGTGATTTATGGTTCCAGACCGTTGGTTTTAACTGGCATGCACTGCCGAATCTTCATTTCAATGTCGGCTATCTCGACAGTATTCATCCTGCCCCTCACCTTCAGGATCAAACATCACAGTCGAATTATCAGGGTCTTTTTGGTGCTGCACTGATTCAACGATCTTTCGATAAGTTTGGAACGGTCTACGCGAAAGGCGGTCTTAACTGGCTTAAGGAAAACAATAACTACGGGATTGTCTTTAAAGACTCCGTAACATCGCCATTCAGCGAACTAAGCCCATATCTGAGTATTGGCGCCAGTGTTCCGGCACCAATGCAACGCAACCTGGAACTGAACGTGGAACTGTCATACCAGAATCTGCAGTTAGACGAACCGGATACTATTTTTACAATGGGCGCAAAATATCGGTTTTAGCCCCGGTGGATACTGATTATAAACAGGTAAAAATCCCGGCTCGCAAACCATCTGAAGTTGTCACACTTTATTTATGGTTTATTTTTCAGATAAATGTGTGTATGACATACCTCATAATAATTATTATTTTTCTGAGGAGACTGTAATGATTGATGTGGCTTTTTTTAGTGCAAAATCATACGACATAAAATCGTTTAACCATGTAATTGATAATAAGATTATTAATATTCAGTTCCATGACTTTCGTTTAACTGAAACAACCGCCCAAATGGCAAAAGGATGCTCGGTGGTCTGCGCCTTCGTTAATGACGATCTTAGTGAAAAAGTACTAACTCAGCTGTATGAGGGCGGAACACGTTTAATCACGATGCGCTGTGCCGGTTTTGACCGGGTTGATTTGGATGCTGCAAAAAGACTTGGCCTGCAGGTGTCCAGAGTCCCGGCATACTCACCTGAATCGGTTGCCGAACACACAGTTGGACTAATGATGACTCTGAACCGACGGTTTCACAAAGCCTACCAAAGAACAAGAGATGCTAACTTTAATCTTGAAGGGCTGGTCGGGTTCAATTTTAACGGGCGCACAGCCGGAGTCATCGGCACAGGGAAAATCGGCGTAGCGGTCATCCGGATTCTGAAAGGTCTGGGAATGAATGTGGTGTGTTATGACCCATTTGAAAACGCGGCAGCAAAAGAGCTGGGCGCAAACTACGTTTCACTGGCTGACTTATTCCAAAAAAGCGATGTCATCACCCTACATTGCCCGATGTCCACTGAAAATTATCACCTTCTGGACGAAAGCGCATTTTCTCAAATGAAAGACGGTGTGATGATTATTAATACCAGCCGGGGAGAGTTGCTCAACTCCGTCGCCGCTATTGAAGCATTAAAAAGCGGTAAAATAGGCTCGCTGGGATTAGACGTTTATGAAGACGAAAAAGAACTGTTCTTCCAGGACAAATCAAACGATGTCATCGTTGATGATGTTTTCCGAAGAATGTCGGCCTGTCACAACGTATTGTTTACCGGTCATCAGGCATTTCTGACAGAAGATGCTCTGCAAAACATCGCCCAGACGACAGCCCTGAACATCACTCAGTTCCATTCAGGGGAAAGAAGCGGGAATGAATTAATTGACTAAATTTCTCAGGTGAGGGAACAAGTCGCTTGCGACAAGTCCTCTCTCTCCATACTCTTTGGCGTCTTCATCCGCAGCTAAACTGTGGACCAGGACGCCTAATCGGGTCGCGTTAAGCAGGCTGTGTCCCTGAGCAATAAAAGAGGTGATGATCCCTGTTAACACATCCCCCATCCCGGCCGTCGCCATCCCCGGATTACCGGCACAGCAAACAAAACACTGCTCACTGTCACAAACCAGGGTACCTGCACCTTTAAGAACAACAATACCACCAAATTTATTTTGTAAATCCTGAACGGCATGGTAACGATCCTTTTCAACCTCTGAAACAGAGCATCCCAGCAGCCGGGCGGCTTCACCCGGATGAGGCGTAATAACCCGCTGAGCATCATAGGATGGTTGTCTGGCAAGAAAATATAACCCGTCGGCATCAACAACTTTAGGCAACTCACTTTCCCGAATCATTTCATATATCACTTCAGCCTGACTATCACGTCCCAGCCCCGGGCCGATAGCAACCACATTACACCAGTCAAGCCTTTTCCCTATATTGTTCACATCATCCCATCCTGAAGCCATAACCTCCGGCTTAGAAATGACAACAGGTAATACCGTATTGGGATCGGACACGGTTGAAATCATGCCAATCCCGGTTTTTAAAGCTGCAGTCGATGCCAGAACCAATGCCCCGGCCATCCCGGCGCCGCCTCCCACAATCAGCCCTTTACCATGAGAACCTTTGTGAGAAGAAGGTGCCCGTTTTCCCAAATGCATCGTCAGTAACTCTTTATCCAGAATCCAGGCACTCGGAATATGCAACTCATCAAAAATGTCTTCAACCCCCAACCCGGCAAAATGAAGCTGACCGACATAATCTCTGGCGAATCCGGTCACCAACCCCTGCTTCGCTCCGATAAACGTCACCGTATGTGCCGCTTTAACAGCTTTCCCCAACACGGTTCCGGTATCACTGCACAATCCGGAAGGAATATCGATGGCAATCACCGGCAACCCACTCCGGTTAATCAGATTGATAATCTTTCCCGTCTCCTCCCGAACGTCACCTTTTAGTCCGGTACCGAGCAGGCCATCAATAACCATATCCACATCGTCAGGAATGAACTCTCCCGGCAGAACAACCTGCCCTCCGGCACATATCCAGTGCTCATACGCAATCCGGGCATCGCCCTTTATTTTGCTTACACCACCAACCTGCCAAACCGTTACATTGATACCAACAGACTTAGCGAGATTGGCTACGATGTATCCATCACCACCATTATTTCCAGCCCCGCAACAAACCAACCAGTGCTCTGTCCCCGGGAAATGGGCCATTCCTATAGCAAAAACAGCCTGACCGGCACGCTCCATCAGATAGTACATGCGCAATTCTTTCGATTTAGCGGCTAATTTTTCTCCGGATCGGACTTGTTCAGCTGTATACAAACGACTAGGCATCACCATGGATAAATCTCAATAAATGAATAGCAATTCAGGCCGAACCAAGACATTCAGCCTGATAAATTATGAACACCGGGATGCTAACGCTTCTGCTGTCGCATCCTGAATGGATAAAAACAATGAATTAATTTTTCCCGTAGGCGTTCTCATCGGGTTTAAGGTGACATTTTGATACATAAAATCAGCTTGTTGCGTGACAGGACGAACATTTCGGCACTTAAAAAGATAAGGGCGTTGCTGCCATGTGATGAAGCTCCGGCATCCCAGATCGTAAACCGGTTTTGTCTTTAACTTAAACCATTCCGCCGGGATTTCCGGAAAGATGTCAAAAATCGTTTTGTCCAGCACGTCATGTGACTGAAAGCCACTATGATGTGTCATAAAACTATTCCACAGTTGAATATTATGGTCACGATCTAACACGATCAGTCCCAGTTCAACATTCTGAACCATATCAACCATCCAGTGGAATTGCTCAAACTCAGCCGGAAGATCCATAATTAAAAGTCCTCCATCAAATACGAGAGTTTGTGATCGAGCAATGGTAAAGACTCATCGACAAACATAAACAACAGATCACACCGGATAGATGTTCCCTCAATGTTATAACTTACTTCAAATGTCATCGTTTTAGAAAATGACCCCATTGTTGACTGAATCACGGATTCGATAGGGATATGCTGTCCGAGCAGAACCGGTGAGCTCTGAAAGAAACGAACTTCCGCCTGCTCTCCCAAACCATTTAAAAAGGCACCCACAAGAATGTTTGATACATCCATCAACAATTCCAGTTCTTCCAGATCTTCACTGTCTGCCGGAACCTTCATCAGTTTTTTCAGATCAGACACACTGGAATCGCTCAGCAAAACCAAAGCCTCTCCGGCAATGCCTTCGCCACTAAACCCCTGACAAACGCCCGAGACCTGCGAGTTTTCTGCCAAATCTTTCAGAGCCATATGCAATTCACTGACTTCAAAAATATTAACGTTTGGAAGTGGCAATTCGACAAAGACATCAAAGTGGCGTGCCAGCGCATCTGCTGCCCGGCCGATAGACACATTCGACACTTCCATGTAAATGTCTCTGCGTTTAACAACAGGCAATTCAAAAGTGACCGGGGTAACACTCGTAACCTGTTGCGGGGGTTCTATTAATTCTCTCAACACTTGTTTGAGCACTTCTTTATCCATAGGTTTCTGGATAAACGCTTTTGCGCCCAATCCTAAAACACGTTCTTTTGCTTTTGGCTGAATATCGCCTGACACGACAACAACCGGAATTTTAAGACCTAATTTTTTAATCTCTTCTAACGTGCCAAAACCATCCAGTTCAGGCATCGTCAAATCAAGAAACATGATTCTGAAGTCTTTTGCTTGCAGCTGTTCAATTGCGTCCCAGCCATGTTCTGCAAACGATATATCTGCATTTAAACTTGCCGGGAGCGATCTCGCCATCTGCTTTCTTGCTAGTGCTGAATCATCACAAATGAGCACAGGAAGAGACATTTAATCACCCCTCAATTATTCCTAACTGGCTGTAATAATCGCATATTTTTCTTATCAATGTCATAAAAGGAAAAAATAAACCCTGATAAGTAAATACGTTATTTCAGTGAGTTAAACGACCGTTAATGTTAAAACTATAGCCTACCTTAGAATAGGATGCTCAGTTCTATCAGGTAAACCATTACATTCGGAGTTAAAACCATCGTCTATCATCGCTTTTTTAATATCCTACCATAATGAAAAATGATGCATAAGACTATAACTTTGTAGAATATAACAACTATTCATCGATTATTTTTTCAATCAGATTCAAGTTTAATAAAAGATTCATTGACAAGGGGTGGCAATACTCTACTATGAAAGAGGCTAGAAAGAAGTTCTTTGTTTACAAATACGTTTCGTTGGAATACTTGTTACTCCCCCGTCGTGTCCGTACGCAATAGCAATCTACTTTTCCACGCTAGAAGCGCCGTTATCGGCTACTAAATTAAATTTTAAAGGATATATATTATGTCTAACACAGTAACAGGTACTGTAAAATGGTTCAACGAAACTAAAGGTTTTGGCTTTATTCAACAAGAAAACGGTCCTGACGTGTTCGCACACTTCAGTGCCATTCAGGGTGACGGATTCCGTACTCTTGCTGAAGGTCAAAAAGTTGAGTTCGTTATCGCTCAGGGTCAGAAAGGTCCTCAAGCAGAACAAATCAAAGTACTTTAATCTGATCTAAGTACCAGTATTTATAAAAAAGTCAGCTTATATAGCTGGCTTTTTTTGTTCCCTTCTCTATTTATCTCCTACGCTTAAAAAAGCGCTTAATTGCATAACAACAAAAATCACATAAATTCAATTAAACACATTACATAAGTTGGCAGGAGATCCATCCATGATCACACCATCACCTTCAGCAAAACAAATCCATTTTGCTGATGATGAGCTCATCATTAGTAAAACCGACCTTAAAGGTAATATTACGTACGCTAACCGGATATTTATGCAGGTTAGTAATTTTACGACCGATCAGCTAATCGGACAAAGCCACAGTATCATCCGTCACCGTGATATGCCCAAAGGGGTATTTTACGGATTATGGAAAACGCTGAAATCCGGAGAAGAATTTTTTGGATTTGTCAAAAATATCACCGCTGACGGTAATTTCTACTGGGTATTTGCCAATATCACCCCAGATTTTCTCGATGGAAAAATGGTGGGGTTCTTTTCAGTTCGAAGAACCGCAACTGAATCATCGTTAGCCATCATAAGACCTCTCTATCAGGAAATGCTTGCCATAGAGCAAAAATCTGCATCTAACGAAGCAGCCAAACGCTCCTGGGAATGGCTTTTACAGACCTTTGCCGACACCTCCGGCAAAAGTTATGAAGAGCATATCATTTCCGTTTATGAACAGTAAAAGAGGGTTCATACATATGACCAATAGCACTGTGAGTAAAAATATTCCTTTTATTAAAAATAAATTTGTCTACATCTGCATCGTTTTTATTACTCTTATATCAATGGTTTCCGTACATGAATTTTTTGAACACAGCTGGGATATCTTTGTCATATTCGCCCCTTTACTTTCTATTTTATTCACGTTTTATGTAGTCAAAGATCATCAGAAATACATCCATGCACTGGAATCCATTGAGCACATACTGAAATATGCAAAAGAAGGGAAAACCCATGTGCGGACAACTGATACCAAAGGGTTGGGAGAAATCGGATACGTTGCCTGGGAATTAAACGACTTTCTCGACATTGTTGAAACAAACTTCAAAGAAATGTCCAACAGCTTCAGTAAAGCCAGTCAGAGAAAATTTCACCGAAAAGGCCTGACAAAAGGCCTCCCGGGTGAATTCGGTACCATGATGAAAAGTGTCAACAAAGCCCAGGAAGCAATGAAAGATGCCGATTCGTTCGCCAGACAGAACAAGCTGCTCAGTGAATTACACCATTTAAACACTGGAAATCTTCTGACCAATCTTAAGAACAATCAGCAAGAGCTTTCCGTTCTTGCTGAAAAAATGGAAGAAGTGTTAGGCATTGCCAAACAAAACCGGGATGGTGCCCAAAACAGCAAATCAAGTGTTATTGAACTTCATTCATCCATGGACGATATCAATGCAAAAATGAACAATATGGAATCCACAGCCGAAAGACTGGGCAAAGAAAGTGAACGGATATCCGACACGGTAAAAATCATCACCGATATTGCCGAACAAACAAACCTGCTGGCTCTGAACGCCGCGATTGAAGCCGCCCGGGCCGGTGATGTTGGCCGGGGTTTTGCTGTGGTTGCCGACGAAGTCAGACAACTTGCAGACCGGACCCGGAACTCAACCGCCGAGATTGCCGATATTATAAACAGCCTACGGGAACAAATTCAGATAGTCGTCGAACAAACATCCGATGTTGGCGCACAAACCAAAAATGCCGGAGAGAAGATTGAAACCTTCCATACCAACTTTTCTGAAGTAGCCGATTCTGCTGATCAAACCATTAATCTAATTGGCGTATCCAAAGACCGTTCATTTGCCTCACTGGTAAAACTGGATCACGTAATTTATATGCAGAACGCCTACATTGGTTTAGAAAATAATGGCGAAGGGGAAGAGGCTCAGGCGACCAAAGTCGATCACTTCAGTTGCCGTTTGGGTAAATGGTATTACGAAGGGGATGGTCTTAATAACTATAATAGTCTGCCTGCTTATCAGAATCTGGAAATACATCATAAAGATGTCCACAGCCACATCCACCAGGCTCTGCATCTGGTACAAAATGACTGGATGAATCAAGATGACATCTTTGATCAGTTAATTCAAACGGTCAGCAATGCAGAACACGCCAGTGGACAGGTGATTGAAAATATTTCCCGTCTTGTTGAACAAAAACACCCTAACCACTAAAAAAATACCGGGTCAGAGATACTTATTCTGACCCGGTGTTATAAACTCCGTTCTCCAACACTGATGATAGCAAGACCTTAAGCCTTATACTTTCCGGCCGTCTTTTCCACAATTTTTAAAATAACCTGAACGGCTTTCTGCATACCCTCAATGGTTATAAACTCATATATTCCATGGAAATTGTACCCACCGGTGAACAGGTTAGGACAAGGTAACCCCATAAAAGACAATGTTGCGCCATCGGTTCCTCCACGAATTGGACACAACTTAGGCTCAATATCCAACTCCTGCATGGCGATTTTTGCAATATCAATCACCTGAGGGAATGGTTCGATCATTTCTTTCATATTCCGGTAACCATCCTCAATTTCGACCTCAACCCGGCCGCGCTTAAGGTTACGGTTCATCTCAGTCACCTGGTTTAGCATAAACGCTTTTCGTTTTTCTAAATTCCCGGCATCGAAATCACGCAAAATATAATGAAGTTCGCTGTGTGCGACATTCATTATTGCAGAGGATAAATGATAAAATCCTTCATAACCTTCGGTGCATTCCGGTGTTTCATCCGCCGGCATCCGGACCTGAAACTGTGCAGCAAGATTCATCGCATTAATCATTTTACCTTTTGCGGTTCCCGGATGAACCGAAACACCATAAAAAGACACTTTTGCGCTGGCTGCATTAAAATTTTCATATTCCAGTTCACCAACAGCACCGCCATCAACGGTGTAGGCCCATTGCGCCCCAAATTTCTCAACATCAAACAAATCGGCACCACGACCAATTTCTTCGTCCGGCGTGAAAGCGACACAAATATCACCATGAGGAATCTCGGGGTGAGTTTGTAAGTATTCAACCGCACTGATAATTTCAGCGATACCGGCTTTATCATCCGCACCTAATAATGTGTTTCCGCTGGCCGTAATAATATTCTGCCCATGCATACTATGAAGCTCTGGATACTGAATCGGCGAAAGCACCTCATCACCATTTCCCAGAGCGATGTCTCCTCCCTGATAATTTTCCACAATCTGAGGAACGACATGGCGGCCACAGGCATCTGGCGAAGTATCCATATGTGCAATAAAACCAATGGCGGGAACGGAATAATCGACATTACTTTTCAGTCTGGCCATCACATAACCGTGTTCATCAACCGATACGTCAGACAGCCCCAACGATTTCAATTCTTCGTACAGGTAATGAGCAAACTTTTTTTGTCCGGAACTGCTTGGACAAGTCGATTTATATGGGTTGGATTGAGTCCCGAATTGAACATACACTAAAAACCGATCCACAAGCGTTTTCATTATTATTTGTCTCTTTCTCAGTAACGGACGGATACATTAACGAACAGATAGATTCGCCTACAAAACGTTATAGTACGCCTGATGTAATATCATGATTTGTTTCAAATCAGATTTTATTTATTAACCCTTCTTGGAATCGTAGGCAGCAATAAAAGACGTCCATTTTCATGACACAAATCGTATTTTCAGGCAGAACGTTGCAAAAGCACAAATCCTCAACTATGTTTAAAGTGTCTCAAAGTTCCCTTCGAGTACAAACATAAACGCGCCATTAAGCCTCTCGACACTAACCTCTGTCGAGAGGCTTTTTTTATCTCATTTAATCTCAGAAAATGAGTATTAAACGGTATGATAATGATTGAATCATTAGACAAAAGTAGTCTTGTTTTTAATGAACAGGACTGCCATTTTCGTCATAGAACTTACTGAAATGTTCGGCCAGAACTTCTTCCGTCAGCTTACCTTCTGCTTCTAACTGTTTTAGCTTTGCAACGATTGCCCGTTGTTCTTCCAGTGAAGGCAGTTTTTCTTCTTCCACGCCCTGCTGATCTTCTGCGATCTGTTCCAGTTCTTTTTCAAAATCACTCATAAAAATGTCTCACAATGTTTTTATCACTCTGAATTTTACCCAACTCAATCGTTATATACCAGTACTCACCATTGATTGCATATCTGTCTTTTATTTGTTTTACAGGTATCATTGACCCAATGAAAAATGGATATATAGATCTGCTAATTTTATGAAAAAAAGGGAACTTTTCTAAAATATCGTTAACTAAACTGGAGAATTATTCAGGAGAAAGTGGTTTATGCCAGTACAAGCATTTACACAATTACAAAATTATCTAAACAGTCAGGTTGTCGGACAGAAAGCATTAATCAAGCAGGTATTGGTCGCGCTTCTTGCTGACGGTCACATCCTTGTTGAAGGCCCTCCCGGACTGGCAAAAACACGGGTTATTAAAACTCTGACAGGTTGTATTGAAGGCACCTTCCACCGAATTCAGTTTACACCCGACTTATTGCCTGCTGATTTAACCGGTACTGATATTTACCGTCCGGAAACCGGTGAATTTAAATTTCAGCCGGGTCCGATTTTTCATTCTCTGATCCTTGCTGATGAAATCAACCGGGCTCCGGCAAAAGTACAGGCCGCCATGCTGGAAGCAATGGCAGAGAAACAAATTACTGCAGGACGAAAAACCTATACCCTGCCAAAATTGTTTCTCGTTATGGCTACCCAAAATCCGATCGAGCAGGAAGGAACGTATCCTCTACCAGAAGCTCAACTGGATCGTTTTCTGCTGCACCTGAATGTGGACTATCCGGACGAACAGAGTGAACTAGACATATTGCGCCTGAACCGCGGTGAAGCTTCCGGGGTTAAAGCCATCAAACCGGAAAAAATTGCACAGGAAACCATTTTCAGTGCCCGCGAGCAAGTACTGAATATTCACATGGCGGAATCCATTGAAAAGTACATCGTCAGACTGGTGATGGCGACAAGAAAACCCAAAGATTATGATCAACAGTTAGCTCAGTGGTTGGAGATGGGGGTCAGTCCAAGAGCCACTATTGCTCTGGACCGATGTGCAAGAGCGCATGCATGGCTGGAAGGTCGGGATTTTGTTTCGCCGGAAGATGTCCAGTCGATGCTGTTTCCGGTGCTGAGACATCGGTTACTGCTAAGCTATCAGGCTCAGGCCGAAGGTGTTCATCCAAATCAAATCATTACCCATTTACTTTCCCTCGTCGGGAGCGCTTAGACGATGTCTCCGTTGGATTTACCTGAATACAGTAACGGTGTGAAGCTGTCTTTAAATGAGCTTCTCATTTACAAACAGCAATGCTCAGCATGGTTACCGCCTGCCAAAGGTTTATGGTCTGTCATGTCCGGTCAGCACCAGAGCCGAAGACTGGGCAGAGGAATGGATTTTTCAGAAGTCCGGCAATACCAGAATGGCGACGATATCCGGGCTATCGACTGGCGGGTAACAGCAAGAACCGGCAAACCACACACGAAATTATTCACAGAAGAGCAGCAAAAACCAGTCATCTTGTACGTGGATTTTTGCGATAGCATGCATTTCGGTTCAACACTGATGCTGAAATCAATTCAGGCAGCTCACATCGCCAGCTTAATTGCCTGGCTCTCTTTCTCACAGAAAGACCGTGTGGGTGCCATGATTAACCTCGGCCGGGAACAAATACAGATTAGGCCGAGAGGAAACCTGAAAAGTATTCTGACACTGCTGCAAAATCTGGTGGACCAACAGATTAAGTCGTTTCATGCCGCCGAACAGCAACACACTTCGGCAACGGACTGGGCTAACAGCATTTCAACATTGAATCAGTTAGTTCAAAAAGGCAGCGAAGTCATTATTATCAGCGACTTCACAAGATTCAGACCAGAAAATGAAATCAGTTTCAGCAGACTGAAGCAGCATAACAGCATTCGTATAGTGCACATTTCAGACCCGCTTGAGGAGGGAAACACATCATTTAGAGGAATTGAAACCGTTACTGACTATTTTAACACCAGATGGTTGAATTTTTCAGCTGCTTCGACACGGAATGGAATAAAAAAATCCTTTGATTCTCATAAAGATACGCTATTATTATTGTGTAGAAAATTGGGTATTCCTTACACCTGTCTGACAACGGATACCAGCTTGCTGAAACAACTAATTGGAAAATTGTAAATGTCGCAGTCATTTTCAAAATTACTAGAGTTAAACCCTATACACCTTCCGGCCGTTCCGTCATGGTGGCCGCTGGCATGGGGTTGGCTCAGTTTAATTAGTGTTACTGTTATAGTAATCCTGACTGTGACTTTGTTTATTCGTTGGCGAATCAAAAGACTCATTCCTAAAAAAACCGCACTGAAACTGTTTCATCGCGGTGAAATGACGCCTTCAGATGCCATTGAACTGGTTCGGCAAGCCGCCTTTTGCTACTACCCAAGAAAAGACATTGCCCATTTGACGGGCAATGACTGGTACTCTTTTCTGGATACGCAATACGGGAAACCACTATTCACACCAAATGCCTCTTTATGGCAGGCGGTGTTATACAAACATGAAAAAATGAATAGTGAAAATGAATATCAACTGATCGAAAGTTGTATTGCCTGGGTTCAAGAGTCTCTGCCGCCGAAAAAAAACAGGAGATAACGGCGTTTTGACACACATAGAATTTGTGTGGTGGTGGATGCTATTTTGTTTACCACTACCCTTTGTTGTTCGCTGGCTTGCAAAACCGACTCAACCACGGGCAGCCATCAAACTCAACTACTTACCACCCGCTGAAACATTAACCCATTCAACCCAGTGGTCGGCCAAAATAATAGCAACCCTGCTATGGTGCTTTCTGGTTCTGGCCGCAGCAAGACCTGTTTGGTATGGCGACCCGGTCACAACACAGCCCAAACACCGAGACATGATGCTGGTGGTGGACCTGTCGTATTCTATGAGTCAGAAAGACATGAAAGATGGCGATAAATACATCGATCGTCTTACCGCCGTAAAACATGTCCTTGACCATTTTATTGATCAACGAAAAGGAGACCGGCTGGGGTTGGTTCTTTTTGCAGATCATGCTTACTTGCAAACCCCGTTGACTTTTGACCGTAGTACCGTAAAACAACAACTGGATCAGACGGTATTAAAGCTAATTGGTACCCAAACAGCCATTGGTGAAGGTATTGGTTTAGCAACAAAGACGTTTATCGATGGTAATGCACCTCAACGTGTCATGATTTTACTGAGTGACGGCAGCAATACTGCCGGAGTTTTAGATCCGATTAAAGCGGCTGAAATTGCTAAGAAATATCACGCCGTAATATATACGGTCGGTATCGGTGCCGGAGAAATGCTGGTCCGGGACTTTTTTATGACCAGAAAAGTGAATACCGCAGCGGATCTGGATGAAAAAACACTGAAGAAAATAGCCCGGATTACCGGAGGACAATACTTCAGAGCCAGAGATAAAAAAGAATTACAAACGATCTATCAGAAAATTAATGAGTTACAGCCGGTACAAAAAGCCAGCCAGGTTTGGCGGCCTCAGGATGAATGGTTCCGTTATCCTTTAACAGTTGCATTATGTTTGTCTCTTGTTTTATTGGTTATAAGGAGGAAACATGTCTGATTTCGCTTTTCTGTATCCTCAGTGGCTGCTGGTATTGCTTCCTCTGGCAATATTGATGGCATGGGGAGCCTACCGGCCAAACCGGAAAAACCTCATTGCACCACATTTAGCAAAAGCACTTGGCGTGGAAAGAGCGAACCGCTCACCACATACTTTTCTTTTTATCGGACTCAGTCTTGCCTTAGCCATTCTTGCTCTGGCCGGTCCGAGTTTTGAAAAGGAAACAACACCAACTTTCACGAGTGCATCCGCAAGAATCCTGATCATGGATATGTCCCGGTCTATGTACGCAACAGATAATAAACCGAATCGGCTTACTCAGGCCAAATATAAAGCGAAGGATATTCTTTCCCGCTGGAAAGATGGCTATACCGGTTTGGTAGCCTATGCCGCAGATGGTTATACCGTATCTCCGCTCACTACCGATACGGCGACAATAGAAAATCTGCTACCCAGTCTCTCACCGGATATCATGCCATATCCGGGAGCAAATGCAGCGAAAGGGGTAGCTCAGGCAATAAAACTGATGAAGCACAGTCAGGAAAGCCGTGGAACACTTGTACTTCTGACGGATGACATCGACAATCAGGAAAAATCTGATATTGAATCATTACTTCATGGTAGTCACTGGAACCTGATTATCCTGGGACTTGGCAGTGCCTCCGGAGCGCCAATTCCAATGCCGGACGGTTCACTACTGAAAAACCGAAATAGTTCGACCGTTATTGCCAAATCAAACTTTAAAAACATGGAATCTCTCGCTAAATCCGTGAATGGCACATTTGTAGCTATCACTGTCGATAATCAGGATGTACAAACCGTGGTCAGACAAAGCCAGTCTTTTCTGTCGCCGGGGAAGAAACAGCACCAGATAGTCAATAACCGGGCGAATAATGGCTACTGGATCATTCCGTTTCTGTTAATTCCGGGACTGATACTATTTCGCAAAGGCGTGCTTTTCAGTCTGGTTTTGCTTTTCTTAATCGGTAATCCGATGGAAAAAGCAATGGCCTCTCCCTGGCTAAACCATGATCAGCAAGCTAAAAAGGAATTTGATGCGAAGCAATACTCTCGGGCCGCTGAGCAATTTAGCAACAATGCCTGGAAAGGCGCGGCCTATTACCGGGCAGGGAAATACCAGCAGGCTGTTGATAGTTTTTCTTCTATAAAGAACCCGACACCAGACGACCAGTACAATCTTGGAAATGCATTAGCCAAAAGTGGCCACCTGAAAAAAGCGATAGAAGAATATCAGAAAGTGCTCGCCAAGAAACCGGATCATCAGGATGCGAAGCATAATCTGGAAGTGGTAAAAAAAGCGCTGCAACAGCAACAGCAACAGCAACAGCAACAGCAACAGCAACAGCAACAGCATAATAATTCTAAAAAAAGCAACAAATCTGATAAACAGAAAAATTCATCTGAAAAACAGAAGGATAAATCCAGCCAAAACCAAAACCAAAACCAAAACCAAAACCAAAACCAAAACCAAAACCAAAACCAAAACCAAAACCAAAACCAAAACCAAAACCAAAAAAATAATAAACAGCAACACAGTCAGAAAAAACCTGAACAACCAAAAAATAACAATGAGGCTCGTAAGCAAAAAGACACGAACAACAGAGATAAATCCCTGACTCAGTCGCCCCGGAAAACACAAGACAAAAGACAGGAACGATCAAATAAATCAGCTCAGACAATAAAAGAAGATAAAAATAAAGCGGCGGATCCCGAATTGAGAAAATTACAGCAGGTTGAAAATGCCCGAGATCCAAGCCGGCTTTTAAGAGCACAGTTACTTTTACAGGCTCAACAGAAAGCACCACCAGAAAACCAAGGAAAAGAGTGGTAACCACAATGAGAAAACTGATATCCGGTATTCTAATCTTAAGCGTTACGCTGTTTGCATCTGCTGTTGTGTCCGCCCGGACAACGGCAACAGTCAATAAAACACAAATTACGCAAAATGAGGTTTTTCAACTGACCATTTCGACCGATCAGGATGCTGACCGGGATTCAGTCAGTTTCGATAAACTGAAAAATCAATTTATGGTCAGCCAACCCAGCTTTGGTCACTCTATTAATATCATTAATGGCAGCAGAACCAATAAATCAGAATGGACGGTTACTCTGGCAACCAGTAAGCTGGGAGTGGTTACCATCCCAAGTTTCAGTATCAATGGTGAAAAAACTCAACCGATTGCATTACAGGTTGTTCGGGATCAATCATCACCAAGAACCAGTGATTTAGTCGAATTTCAGACTCATATAGAAAAAAGGACTCTTTATCCAAACGAAAGCACCCTAATGCACGTAAAACTGTTTATCAAAGCCGATATACAGCAAATGCAAAATCCACAAATAACACCTCCCAGTGCGAATGGCGTTAATCTGGAACCAGCCAGCAAACCAATGCAGACACAACAGGTCATCAACGGCATTAATACGACGGTTCTGACGCAAAGCTTCAGGATTACCGCAACTTCTCCGGGTAACTATACGGTCAGGGAACCTAAATTTCAAAGCTCAATGTATTACCGTGATTATCGGGGAAACACAAAAATTGTGCCTCTGATTACCACACCCGACATTTTCAATATTCAGGTATTAGCGAAACCAAAACAATTCCATGGCACCTGGCTTCCAACCTCATCTCTTACGCTGTCCGAACAATGGCTTAACAGCCAGAATGTATCAGTACCGGAAAATAAACCAATCACGCTAAACGTTGGTGATTCCCTTACCAGATTGATTCACCTCACAGTCCGGGGCGTAGCGCAGGAAAGGGTTCCGGATATCACCTTAACATACCCGGAAGCACTTCGTGTTTATCCCGAAAAGCCAAAATATAAAAATCTGGCAAATGGCGATCTGGAAATGACACTGAAACAAGTCATTATCGCAAGCAAACCAGGTAAGTACTCACTACCAGGTGTCACTATTAACTGGTGGGATACTGCAACTAAAAAACAGCGAAAATCTTTTTTACCGGCAAAAATATTGACAGTGAAAGGCTCCGCAGCCTCTGCACCGATTGCTCAGTCAGTCATGCCAACACCACCAGCAACTGTTGAAACGGAATCTAAACCAAAGGTTGAGATCATTAACAATGCCGGATATTGGCCATATTTAACGGCACTGTTTGCCTTGTTATGGCTGGCGACGTTGTCTTTGTTTATTTTTACCCACAGAAAAACGAAACCTGTGGACGAAAAACAAGAACCGCAAAACGAAATGCCATCCACGATAAACTCATTGAGAGCAGCAATAAAAGAAAAAGATGGTATTAATATTCAGAGGTATTACGCATTGTGGAAAGCAGAACAGCATCATATCGGTGACAATGTTATAGAATTAGATCAGGCGGTATCTGCGCTATTATCACAACTCTACTCTCAGAATTCTGACGGCTATCAACCGGAATCCGTACTGGGATTACTCAAAAAAACAAACGGAAAAGTAAATAAATCGAAAAAACAAAAAACATTTCATTTCCCTAAAATGTAAGACATAAAAGGATGGTGCCAATGACCGTCAGTAAACTGAAAACAACCAGACTACTTTTACTGACCGGCCTGTCGGCATTTTTCCTTCACTCTTTCCCTGCCTTTGCAGAGGTTGACTTAGTCAAGGTCGATAAGTCTAAAAGAAGAATGTACCTTATTGAAAACAATAAAGTTACTCATGAGTATCGTATTGCTCTGGGGAAACAACCGAGAGGACACAAAGAACAGGAAGGCGACCAAAAGACACCGGAAGGGTTATATATCCTAGACTATATCGTTAAACATTCTTCTTTCTACAAAGCAATGCACATCAGTTACCCAAATAAACAGGATAGAGCCAGGGCAAAAGAGAAAGGCGTATCAGCCGGGGGAGCTATCAGTGTTCATGGCTTTATGAATGGTGACAAACGAGACCCCAGATTTGTTCAGAGTTTTGACTGGACAAATGGATGCATTGCCATCTCCAACAGAGACATGGATGAATTTCTCTCTCTTGTAAAAACCGGCACCCCAATTCTTATTGAGTGGTAGATTTTCCTGTCTTTAATACTTTTTCCTGATACATATTCTGATCAGCTCTGGCGAGGATATCATCCACACAAGTATCTTTCTCTTGATCATACAGTGCATAGCCAATACTCACGGAAGGATAAAGTTCGTGACCGTCCCAGATCAAAACGGTTTCGTCTATCGCGCTTCGCAGCTTACTGACAACGAGCTCCACTTCTTCTTTTGTAGAAACCCTATGCAATAAAATAACAAACTCATCCCCCCCGAAACGGGAAACAACATCTGACGATCTTAGATTTTCAGTAAAAATATGCGCAACATGTTTAAGCATATCATCACCGGCTAAATGTCCGAAAGTATCATTAATTTCTTTAAATTTGTTCAAATCAATATTCAGGATAGCAAAGCAGGGAATACTTCCGGAAAGACTGGGTTGGCCCATTAACTTATCAATCATTTCGATAATAAGCCGCCGGTTTGGCAGTAGTGTTAATTCATCCTGAAAAGATACGTCTCTGACATTCTGATAACTGCGATAAACAAGAAATAACAATACATAAATGACCAGAAAACCCAATATCCCAATCAAACGTAATATAAGAACTAACTGATAATCGGTGTTCGTAATATCGGAAAACTTCGCATAAATTTTCCAGGTACCACTAGGTAGGTGAACAGGAAAGGAAAGATCACTATTTTTCGCTGTTAAGGGATTACCCATAATAATAGATTGTTTTTTCTCGCCATATACATTTTGTACTATCGCCAGTTGAGCTCCTTTCACTGAATAGACCCCGGACTGACGCAATAACTTTTCATAATCCAGTACAACACTCACCCCTCCCCAATATTTTTGTTTATACGGAAAGTCCGAAAAGACCGGGTATCTGACAATAATACCTTGCCCTCCCTGTACCAAATCCACTGGAGAAGATAAAAAGACACTTTCGTAACGACGGGCCTTTAACACTGTGTGATATTGTCCGGGCACGGTCCTCAGATCAAGCCCTAAGACCTGTTCATTACCTTTTTCCGGGTATATATGAGTAATAATATCATTAGGATACAACGAAATATTACGCACATAGTAGGCTTTGGATGTTAATCTCTGAGCGATATTATACCAATTCGTGATTGCAAAATCGGGCGCAATAGTCACTAACGTTGCTACACTTTCAGCAAGGTAAGTATCACGGTAAATTGTTGCTTCTATCCGGGATCGAATCAAGGCAATCTGATAGCGAATCTCGTCCTTATCCGCTTCAACCTGATTCTGAATAAATAACCCTGTCACAAACTCCACAAAAAATATGGATATACAAAAATAAATGACAGTAAACAGTAATACATACTGTTGTCTTTTTCTTTGAATAATTTTTAACATACCGCTCTATTGCTTAGAACCAGTAAAAATTCATCTTCATAATACGGAATGAAGACCACAACATAAACACAGAAGATAAACGCAAAAGCCCAAAGATAAATTCACCTCAGAATGTTCCTGCTAATCCGAAGCCATTGGATACAAGTGTAGACGATAAAATGAGATACCGAAAATATTGATAGATTAGTAAAAAGAAATTAACTCATTGTCGGAACAGAAAAATAAACGCTATCGGAGAAATTTCAGCACGTTGTCAGAACCATCTATTTTCAACAATAAACAAAGTTGCATCAATTGCCCTAACTCACCTTCGGGAAACGTTCCTTTGCGCTCAAACCACAGTAAATACTCCTCCGGCAAGTCTATCAGATACCTGCCCGCATACTTCCCAAAGGGCATCTTCGTTCTGGTTAATTTAATCACATTTTCTTGATTTAACACTGTAAACTTCACATAAGCTAAAATGAACCATAACGTATATATACCATAAAAAGCACACTCAACCGTATATTGTCACTCCTGATAAGACTCGATCTTCATTCCATCAATAACATAAGCTGTCTCGCCTAAATCGTGATTTACCATCTCTGTTTTCAGAACCCCGGTCACATATACTGTCTGCCAGAGTTCTTTAACAGGTGCTCCGTGTTCAAAACGAACATCCACAATTTGATTCGGTGGGGGTGGTGGAACATGGATACAAGCACCAAAATATGGGACCAACAAAAACTCAGTTACCACTTCACTATCCCCTTCAAGAGGAATAACAAAACCGGGCATTCTGACCCGCTTCCCGTTTAAGTCCAGCCTGACTCCACCCAACTTTTGCTGTGGCGGCGTATCTTCATCATGATTAATAACGGCAGGTCTTGACGGTGGCAATACATTTCGATCCTCTTCCGGAATTAAATCAATCCATTCCAATTGTATAACCCCATCTTTATTTTCTGATTCCGCTCTTATCGCCCCAGAAAAAAAGGTTAAAAGTACAATGATAAAAACGCAATCGTAACGGCTTAATCCCATATACATAATATCCATTATTTTCAATTAATAGATTAGAATTAATTATATAAATGACAATGATATTACAGCCCTGCATTTTTCCTGCGTTATTTTTAAGACCCACTAAATACAATGAACATTAAACAAAGCTTCATACTTTCGTAACAAAAATGTCATTGATTTAATGAGAAATAGTCAAACTTAACATCGGTAAAAAGAAAAATAAATGACGGAATAATAGACGGAGATAATTTGTGAAAAGTAACCAAGTCATACTGGCAGGAAGCATTTTGCTTACCCTCGCTGGCACTTGTTCAGCAAACAACAATATCAATACGCCTCAGAAAAATGATGCCTGGTATAAAGAAGCCCAGAGACAAATTGCTAAGGCAAAAGCGAACAAACCTATCGATAAGCAGGCCAAAAATGTCATTCTTTTTGTTGGTGATGGAATGAGCATTGGAACAATCACTGCGTCGAGAATTTTTGAAGGCCAGCGTCAGGGAATGTCTGGAGAAGAATACCGGCTGAACATGGAAACCTTACCTCATCTTGCACTTTCCAAAACCTACAACACAGATGCACAGACTCCAGACTCTGCCGGAACCGCATCTGCTATGGTCTCCGGTGTCAAGACGAAACAAGGCATAATCAGTATTGATGATAATGTACAACGCGGCTTCTGTAACACAGGTAAAGGACATGAAGTGAAAACCGCCTGGGAAATGGCAGCAGAAAAAGGCATGTCTGCCGGTGTTGTATCAACGGCACGAATTACCCATGCGACTCCGGCAACAACATATGCACACAGTGCTGATCGTAACTGGGAAAACGATGCGTCAATGCCTAATATTGCTAAAAATCAGGGATGCACTGATATCGCTCAGCAATTGGTCCAGTTCAATAAAGGAAAAGGACTACAGGTTGTCTTTGGGGGAGGTCGGCGAGAATTTATACCAAATACCACAACAGATCCCGAAGGGAAAAAAGGCAAACGCAAAGATGGCCGCAATTTAATTCAGGAATGGAAACAACGCTATCCGGACGGACAGTATGTTTACGACAAAACTGGCTTTGACAAACTGAGCAAAAATACAACCCGCGCTTTCGGCTTATTTGAAAGCAGTCACATGAAATACGAAGCCGATCGTGACAAAAATAACGAACCATCAATTGCAGAAATGACATCAAAAGCCATCGATATTTTAAGCAAAAATCATAATGGCTATATTCTAATGGTCGAAGGTGGACGTATCGATCATGCTCACCATGCAACCAACGCATACCGGGCATTTACGGAAACCATCGCATTCGATGAAGCCATTAAAACAGCTTTAGATAAAACCAACCCTCAGGAAACACTCATCATTGTGACGGCTGACCATGCACACACCATGATCATGAACGGCTATTCTGATCGAGGAAATCCTATCCTAGGACTTTCAAAGAAAAACGGACAGTTTAATAAAGATGAATTTGGTAAACGATATACGACTATTGGCTATGGAAATGGTATCGCTGCGGTTAACGGCCCCCGCAACAATCCGACTCAGAAAGAAGTGTTAGATCCAGATTACCATCAACAGGCTCTAATCAAATTCTCCTCAGAAACCCATTCAGGAGAAGATGTTGCCATTTTTGCAAAAGGTCCCGAAGCATTTCTGTTTCAGGGAGCTGTCGAACAAAACTATATCTTTCATGTCATTAATGAAGCGTTACATCTGACAAACTAACTGACACACCAGTTAATTACCCAAACATCAAGCTCAGATAATCTTTCTGAGCTTTTTCTTTGTTATAACCTCTATTTCTCTGCTCCATTTCAAAAATATCATTTCTGAGACTCGGCATTATTTCTTAATAGTGTATTTTTAATCTGATATCGAATGAAAAATAAATAAGTCAAAACAATATAAATGAAAACAATAAGGATACAACATGGCTGAAGTCTATTTGCTTGCAGAAATAGAAGCGAAACCGGGTCTTGCTGATTCGCTTCTTTCACTGCTTGAAAACCTGGTAAAAGAGTCAAGAAAAGAAGACGGATGTATTACCTACGAGCTTCTGCAGGACAAAGAAAAATCGGAGCTGTTTATCATGAGAGAACAGTGGGGAAGCGATGCCATTCTTGAAAGACATCAACAAACGGCTCACTTCCAGGATTTTGTCCTGAAGGCACAGGAATTGAACCTGCTTGACAGACTTGATGTTAAGTCATTCTCCATCAAGGCATAAGGTTGGCCCTGGCTCTTTTTCCCAATAAAAAAGGAGTCAGGCCGCTGTCTGAACTCTCGATCTTTTTCTGTGCCGTATTCCCAATACACTGACAACCTGAATACCAATTGCAGCAAGAATCACAATAGCCATTCCGGACAAACTTAAAAAGTCAGCATGAGAAGGCGTAATAATATCACTCCACCACCCAAGAAAAACGCATAGTTCAGTCAAAAGGTAAGAGGCAACTGGCGTTAAAGTAATTACTGCACTCACCTGAACAGTTTCCCAATAACATAAAGCCTGAGCAAACGAACCGTAGGCAATGACCGTATTCAGACAACAAAAAATTGCCACCCAGACATCACTGGTTGTCATTGACATTAGTTGAGAAGGATGAGTGGCAGGAACCATTGCAATCAAAGCGAACAAATAAATACCCAGCAGTATATTTGATGAGTTCAATTTCTGGTAAAGGGATTTCTGAACCAAAGCATAAGCACTCCAGGAAAGTGCAGCGACCAACATAATAATCAGTCCGGAAAATAAGACCGAAAGATCTCCATGATAATCACCCGAAACAACCGGATGGAAGAAAATAACCAGACCAAAAATTAAAATCGCAAAGCATACCCATTGTAACGACGCAATTTTCTCTTTTAAAAAAATCATTCCGCCCAGAGCCAGAAATAAAGGCGCAACCTGCATACCCAACTGGGCCACTTCCGGCCTTAAGTAATTTAGTCCCCAGGCAAAGCAGGTATAATTAATAATAAGAAAAACACCGGTTAGTAGTAACTTAACCCAATCCATCCTGCTTAAATGTAAAAACTCGTGAAGACGCCCGTGAGCCCATTGCCAAACAAGAACAATCAGTCCTGAAACACTAAAACGCAACCAAGTCAGTGTAACAGGATCAGCAAATCCTCCAGACACTTTTAATGCGATAGGAATTAGCCCCCAGAATAAAACGGTGGTAAAGCTAAAAAAGAGACCATAACAAAAATACCGCATAGAACCAGACACAGAGAAACCTTACCTATAATTAACAACAATGCTAATAGTCGCATTCAATCCGGTTCTTATCCAATGCATAATCATTCTAAGTGTTATAAGTAAAAAGAATAAAGAGTAAAGAATGGCACCAGATATTTTTCTGCTCCCCTAACCCCGCAAACAGGTTTGAAAGTACGAAACATCACTACAGCCCAGTTGATATACTGTCGCTGGCTTCCCTCCTTTGCCCTTTTTAGAAGCAGCGATTTTATTCGCACTGACTATCACACCGGAATCGATTAAACGCCGCTTAATGGTCATTCGGTTTACTTCAACGCCAAATTTTTCATAAGCCTCAATAATATCCGAAACCAGAAATTCCTTATCCAGAAAGAAGAGAACAACAGACGTATACTCAACGGCTGCTCTTAACTTTTTCCAGGCGTGCTGGATCTGAGAAACATGATCAAACGCCAGTTCCATTTTATTATTTAGTAACTTTTCAAGAGGTACCCACTGTAACCGTGCAGAATCAATTCCGGAATTTTCAATTTGCCCAATATTCTCAGAATTCAGTAATGAGTAGTGTGAAATGCTAACACTCCATCCATCCGGATCCCGCTTCGGATTACCATCAACCAGAGGGTCACTGATAAAATTAGGAAAAGTATGAATTTTCTGTCGGCAAATTCTCCGTCTGGCAGATTCAAAATCGATATCCGCAGGTTCACCACCAGATGCAGTTTGGTCTTCATCAAAAACAATTCCGCCAGGAATCGCCCATTTACCACAATCTGGCCTTTGGGGGTTTCTCCGCTTGATAAGAAGTGTTTCAATTCCGGTCCCTGTTAAACGCAAACAGATAAGATCGATAGTTACAATCATGCCTAATAGTATCCTTATTAGAGATAAACGTATTTTAGATAAACAGTCATCATAACGTCAAGAATTAGTAACAACCAGTTACTAACTATTATTAAAAATAACAAATATACAGCTCTTGAATAAACAAGCTAATTATGACTAGAATCACGTTAAAACAGCCTAAAAAGGCATTTTTTCCAACATTGAATTGACAAAATTACAGTACTCAATTATGTTTCAGTTTTAGTTAAGAACATCTTGTTATTAATTAGTCATAAGCCAGAAGGTACACGCTATGACATTGCCTTTATTTTCAGACGTGATCGTAAAAAGTATGCTTGACCTCGATGCATACAAAATCAATATGATGCAAGCGATACACAGTCTATACCCCGATACTCTTGTCAGATATGAGCTAATAGTCCGCTCAGATGAAGACATCAGCGACTTACTGCCATACATTCAAAACGAAGTAAATCGCCTGAACGATTTGCGCTTTACTGAAGATGATATTCAGTATCTACGATCAAGTTCACCGCACTTAACCAACGCTTTTTTGCATTCGCTACGCTACTTTAGATTTTCACCTCAGCAACAGGTTGAGATCGGAATCGTTGAACAGAACCATAAACGTCAGCTTCGTATCGGCATTGAAGGGGCGTGGAAAGACACAATCCTTTATGAAACGATCGTGATGTCAATTGTTTCAGAAGTAAGAAATCGACACCGCTGGTCAAATGTCACATTAGATGATGTACTGCGGGTTCTTGAAGGAAAAGTCGAAAAACTGAAAAACACGTTAAAAGAACGAAACATTCAAAATTTCCGCCTGACAGAAATGGGAACCAGAAGACGGTTTTCCACTTCAGCTCAGGAAGTCATCATTGACTACCTTAGTTCTCACATTCCAGAGCTGATGGTGGGAACAAGCAATACGCATTTTGCCCGTCAGTTCAACATGACACCAATTGGAACCATTGCCCATGAATGGTTTATGGGACATCAGGCTCTGGTGAATCCAAGAGACTCTCAACGAGTTGCTCTTGAACAGTGGCTAAAAGCTTTTGATGGTCAACTATCTATTGCGCCAACGGATACCTTAACCATTGACGCATTCCTGCAAGATTTCAACATGCATCTGGCCAAAGCTTATGATGGTGTCAGACACGATTCAGGATGCCCTTTTGCCTGGGGTGATAAACTTATCAATCATTATAAGCAATTGGGTATTGATCCAATGTCTAAAGTCTTTGTGTTTTCCAATGGACTTAACTTCGAACAATCTCTGGAGATTTGTGACTATTTTAAAGACAGAGTCAACATTTCTTTTGGAATCGGAACATTTCTAACTAATGACCTGGGAGGATGGACCAACAATGAATGTGTTCAGTACTCTCCTCTATCCATGGTGATCAAACTGACGGAATGCAACGGAAGGCCGGTAGCAAAAATCAGTGATGAGCCAGAAAAAGCCATGTGTGAAGATGCCATTTATCTGGCAAATCTTAAACGTCAGTTTGGCATTGAGCTGAACATAGACGATTTGATTGAGCAATTAACGCAACAGAAGAAAACGAAGCGGATATATATCGCCGCGGCCTGATTTATAACTAAACAAGTGACCACTTACGGTCGCTTGTTTTTTTGATTTCATTTCCTAAAAAATCCCCTAACCCGAACCGCTCTTCTTTTCCCATTAAATGATAAAAAACGCGATTTGGTTTAAATAATTTATCCTGACAAGAAAAGTGGTTGTTTTTTACCTTACGACACCTTTATCCATCGATGGCAATCCAATTTCCAGTTATAATAAATCCTGCAAATCAAAGGAGAAATATTGTGAAAAAAGTATGGTTAACCGGGGATGCCGTTGTTGATCTCATCCCTGATAGCGAAAACAGCTATTTGAAATGTCCCGGCGGCGCACCGGCCAATGTTGCTGTAGCGATTGCCCGGCTGGAGGGACAAGCTGAATTTATGGGTAAAGCAGGTAGTGACCCCTTCGGAAAATTTTTAAAACAGACACTCTCCGATGAGGGTGTTGGCGTAACACATTTCGCTCTGGATTCTGAACACCGGACTTCAACCGTTGTCGTTGATTTAGATGACAGTGGAGAACGCAGTTTTACCTTTATGGTAAAACCCAGCGCCGACCAGTTTTTTTCTTTCGAGGACATCGCCACATTCAACGCAGGAGAATGGTTACACTGCTGCTCAATCGCACTGGCAAACAATCCAAGCCGGAATGCCACATTCTCAGCCATCCGTGAAATGAAAAAAGCCGGAGGCTTTGTCAGCTTTGATCCAAATTTACGTGAGGAAGTCTGGGCTAATCCTGATGAGTTAATCAGTGTTGTTATGGATGCCGTCAAACTTGCGGATATGGTTAAATTTTCAGAAGAAGAACTGTCACTTTTGACGAATACACACTCTATTGAAGAAGGACTAGCGGCTTTACGTCCATTTGAGATTCCGTTAATCCTGGTCACTCTCGGTGCCGAAGGTACATTAGCAACCTTTAATGGCGTTTCACAAAAAGTGCCGGCAAGAAAAGTATCACCTGTCGATACAACCGGTGCAGGCGATGCCTTTGTCGGTGGTTTACTCGCACGCTTGTCTCAGAATCAGGACTGGCAGCAGGAGTCAACCATCACTGAGGCGGTACTATGGGGTAATGCCTGTGGTGGATTAGCCACCACGAAAAAAGGTGCAATGACGGCATTACCATCAAAAGATGCTCTTTTAAGCTTGCTGAAAAACTAGATAAAAAGAGGTGAAGCATTATCAGCTTCACCTTAAAAAAACAGATTTTGTATTACTGATTTGCAAAAGGCAACCGGGCACCATTTAGATAGTATCCGGATACATTTTTCACCTTATCTCCAAGGATAAGTCGTGTGGCAGACGCTGGCGTAAATACCCGCGATGTCATTACGGCTTCTCCGTCATTAATGAAAATTTCAACGGAAGAATTATCAGCCAGAATGTGTAACCGGACCTCTTCACCGTTAACAGGTAATTCACGTAACAGATCACTTTCTCTTTGTTCGGTATTAGAACGGTCAAGAAGCAATCGCTGTTTATCCGTTTCAAACGTCAGATCACATGAGTATTTATCATCAGCGAATAATTGAATTTTCCCACCGGATTGCAAAGTGAGCATCAGCTCAAACTGCTTCCTTCCAAGATCAATTTCAGTTTCTGAACCGAATTCAATTTCATCACCACGAAGAGCTTTCAGTTCCCGGCAAGGCTTCTGAATTAATCTACCGCCAGCAAAATTCAATTCCCTCGGAAGCGAAAACTGATGAATCCATCCCTGATCACAACTTGGTTGATTAACCTCATCAGGTAACCCCATCCAACCGATCATTACCCGTCGGCTATCCGGAGTCTCAACGCTCTGGTAAGCATAAAAATCAAAACCATAGTCTAAAATCACTGGCTCTCCAATTTCTATACCACCTTCATCAGTAAATGTCAGCACAGCTATACGGTTATGATGAGGCAATGTATTCAAAGGACTATGAGACTCAATCCCCTGTGGAGAAAATGCCAGATAGAACTGCCCGTCGAATTCGAATACATCCGGACACTCCCACATATAACCATAGTTCCCGTTAGCTAACTCATCACCGTAAAGCCCATCGAACTTCCATTCTTTCAAATCTGAAGACTTGTACACCGCCAAACGTCCTTTTAATTCGTCAGTCTGGGCGCCTAGGAACATCCACCAGATACCATCCCGAAAAATGACCTTGGGGTCGCGAATATGTCCGGTAACGCCTTCCGGTGGACAAGGAATTAACGGTCCCAGTTTTTCATAGTGCACCCCATCATCCGAAACCGCCGCACATTGTGTTGTCTGTCTTATTCGTTCTTCACCAATGCGGGCATTACCGGTATAAAAAACGATAATACGACCTTCATGAGAGATAGCATGGCCGGAATACACTCCATGGCTGTCAAACCAGTCAGACGGAGTCAGGGCAACCGATTCTCTTTTCCAGTTTACTAAATCGTCACTGGACATCTGGACCCAATATTTATCTTTATGGACGCAATCGTACGGATACCACTGATAACAAAGATGATATTTCCCTTCATGGTAGATAAATCCATTGGGATCATTTAATAGCCCAACAGGGGGAGAGACATGCCAGCCAGGGCGGTATACCGATTCCGTCGGCTCAAAGCAGTTCATTGCTTTAGCGCGCAGTTGACCACCAATATCTTTTCCAAGCTCCAATAATTCTGATTCTGTTGTACAAACCGATCCTGATATTAAATGCCATTCTGTCAGAACTTTTTTCAATTCAACGTCTGCAGGAAGCTCAGCAACCAAATCCGGATTGCTTACACATAGTGCGACTTTCTTTTGGGGGAGGAGCACTCGCAAAATATTTTGAATGCCTCCGGCGAGACGTATGAATTCGTTCAAATGCATGTATTACCTATCCTGACTTTTTTGGGAACGTTTGCAAAATTAATAGAAAATGACCTTAGCTGCAACAATGATTTATTTTTTAGCCAAGATCTTGATTCAATAATGTGATGTAATACACATTATTTTAGCATGTTTCTCTATTAACATCTTTAAATGTCAGTACAAGCTTACTCATTTCTTCTCCTTTTCCTTCAATACGGTCCAGCAACATAGATGCTGAATTTTCTCCTGCTTTTTCAAAAGCATATGAAAAAGTAGATAACTGAGGATGACTGATCATTGACAGTTCATCATTACCAACCCCCAACAATTTGACCTGAACACCAATATCGATGCGCATTTCACGCAACGCATTAATGGCACCAACGGCCAGACGGTCAGTAGCACAAAAAATTCCGTCCGTTTCAGGGAAATTGGATAGATATTGTTTTGTCAGTTTATAGCCAGATTCAATGGAGAAGTCACTGTGCGCATGAAATTCTAACGATAATCGATTCATCTTCAGTGATTTTATTAAACCGGATGAACGCTGTTCATCAACAGCAATATCGTCTTTCTGCACTCCTAAGAAGCCAATATGCCGACACCCAGCATTAAACAAGCGTTGACCCGCTTCAAAACCAACCCGATAATCATCATGAATCACGCTTGGAATATTGAATAAAGAACCATCCTGACCGACAAGTACGACCGGTGCTTTAGACTGTAAAATGGCCTGTATCAATTGATCGTCTAAATGGGTCGCATAGAAAATAATGCCTTCAACCCTCTTTTGGTTAAATATTTGAATATATTCGACTTCTCTTTCATGTGCCTGATGACTGTTTGCCAGAAGAACGTGTTTCCCGGCTTTTTCCAGCGTTCTTGTTAAACCGTCTACTCCCTGGGCGGTAGCGTGAGAAGACATTCTGGGAACCACCACCCCAATTAAATTAGTGCGCTGACTTTTTAAATCCTTAGCGACCTGATTGACGACATACCCACACTCATCAATAGCCTGTAATACCTTAATTTTAGTGGTTTTTTTTACACCGTATTCATTATTAACAACTCTGGACACGGTCGACTTAGAAACACCAGCTAATTTCGCAACATCGTGTAAGCTCGCCATTCAGTTACCTTATATGTCTCAATTGCGGAATCGATACCGAATATTTTTATCCATAGCGTGATTCTACCCTTATTTTTAGTTTTTCACCCCATGCGTTAAGAGATCCAAATCACAAAAATTAGTCGATCATTTTGACCAAAGCATAAATTTTCACAAAAATCACTACTGCAAACGTTCCCAAAAACATTATAAATAACGAAACAACACAGCTAACACTAAAATTAACATTAATAGAGAATCAAAGTACCTGGAAACTCACTACCAATAATGGCTGTAGGTTACCCATTGATTCCGTTACGCAATAAGGCAATCACTTCGATGGTTGTAAGAGGTAAACAAAATGTCGGAAAAACAAACGGCTCAGCAGATATTAAAATTGATCGGGGGTGCCGAAAACGTAGCAAGTGCTGCACATTGTGCAACACGCCTGCGGCTGGTTCTGCACGATACCAGTATCGCTGATACCAAAGCAATTGAAGATCTGGATCTGGTTAAAGGTGTTTTCACAAACAATGGTCAGTACCAGGTAATCATTGGTACCGGTATTGTAAACCGGGTATTTGAAGCATTTAGTCAGGCAGCAGGAATCACAGAAGCATCAACTGCAGAAGTAGCGAATATGGGCGCCAGAGGCAACCCATTACAGGCAGTTGCCCGTACACTCTCAAATATCTTTGTTCCAATCATCCCAGCCATTGTTGCCAGTGGTTTATGTATGGGGATTCTTGGCTATCTGACAACAAATAAGTTGATTGATACAAACAACTTCTGGTATCACCTGCTTGACATGGTATCAAGTTCAGCTTTCATTATCCTTCCTATTCTGATCGGATTTGTCGGAGCAAAAGTTTTTGGCGGAAATCCAATTCTTGGTGCAACACTGGGGGGAATTCTGACTCACCCGGCACTCATGAATGCCTGGTCTATCGGCCATGGTTATCCTACCGCAGAAGTCTTTGGCTTTGATGTGGGTATGGTCGGATATCAGGGAACCGTATTCCCTATGCTAATTGCTGTCTGGTTTATGTGTAAGGTAGAGAAAGTTACACATAAAATTGTACCAAACGCTCTGGATATCATTCTTAGCCCGTTTATCATACTTGCAGTAACCGGCTTTGTGTCCATGGTTGCTATCGGACCTTTCGGACGGCTGGTTGGTGATGGAATCTCTCAGGGATTAATGTTCTTGTACACACACGCAGGACCAGTGGCTGGGCTAGTCTTTGGTGGCACCTACTCAATGATTGTTATCACAGGTATTCACCAAAGTTTCCATGCCATTGAACTTGGTCTTCTGGGCGACCCAACGATTGCAGTTAACTTTTTATTGCCAATCTGGTCAATGGCAAATATCGCTCAAGGTGGTGCATGTTTTGCCGTTATGTTCAAAAAACGGGACAAAAAAGTTACTGCACTGGCTCTTCCATCTGCCGTATCCGCCATTCTGGGTATTACAGAACCTGCCATTTTCGGTGTCAATCTACGGTATATGAAGCCATTTATCGGTGGTTTGATTGGTGGTGCTGCCGGCGGTGCTTACGTAGTATGGACAAAAGTAGGAATGACTTCCGTCGGTCTGACTGGTATTCCCGGCCTGGCAATTGTTCGTAGTGAATCGATTATGAACTACATCATCGGCTTTGGTATTGCATTTATCGTTGCTTTCATCGCTTCTTTCCTATTAACACCGAAAGAAGATAAAGCAGAAGCATAAAAATCATTCTGCAAAACACTGGGCCAGGCATTTGCCTGGCCCTTCTTTTTAATGAAGCGGATAACCAGCCCGACTACAATTTAAAACGCGAAATTTCTTTCTCAAGTTCGCTGGCCAGATATCTTAACTCATGCGCTTCGTCAACACCGGTTAATGCTTCCTGAGCCAGACCATCACTGAGTTCACGAACAGACTCGGTATTACCGTTTATATCAGCTGTTACTAAGGACTGTTCTTCTGCCGCAGAAGCAATCTGAGTTGCCATATCACTGATAAGCGAAATAGCATGACTCATTTCCTGTAAACGATCACTGGTCTGCGTAAAATCACTCACACTGGAACTCACCAGGTCATGACTTTGGGTCATTGCCCCTACCGCGCTATTTGATACTTTTTGCAACCCTTCAATTTTCGATTGAATCTCTTCTGTTGATTCATGGGTCCGTTGAGAAAGTATTCGTACTTCATCCGCAACCACAGCAAAACCACGCCCCTGCTCCCCGGCCCGCGCCGCCTCAATAGCAGCATTAAGTGCTAGAAGGTTAGTTTGTTCAGCAATACCTTTAATGGTAGATAAAATGGTGGAAATTTCATTTGTATGATTTTCCAAATCCCGGATAATAGAAGCGGAATTTTCTAATTTCTCAGCCAGTTCGTTAATAGACGTCATGCTTTTCTGCATTTGTTCGAAACCCTGATTTCCCAGCTCGACTGATTGATTAGCATTTTTAGCTGTATTTTCAGCATTATTTGCGATTTCTGCCGTTGCTGACGCCATTTCGGTAACAGCGGTAGCTACCATCGTGATTTGGTCCTGCTGTTCCTTAACTCTGTCACTTCGGCCACTTGCAGAATTAGCAGCCAGATCAGCCTTATTATTGATAGAAGACGTTACATCCTTCACTTTCGAAATCATTTCATGAAGGCTGCCAACAAACTCATTAAATTTATTTGCAAGAATTCCCACTTCATCTTTAGAGTCAACCTCAATTCTTTGGGTCAAATCACCGTCCCCTTCAGCTATATCCGTCAATGCTAATGTCACCCGGGTTAGTCCCTTAAGCTGAGCCGATACAACGAAAGAGCTGATAAACACCATCACAGCCAAAATAACCAGACCTAGCAGCAACTGCTTAATCAATAAAGCATTAATAGGTGTCTGAAGCGTAGCTCTGTCCAATACTGACACTAACATCCAGTCGGTATGGTCAATTTTTGCTGCTGCAAGAATTTTATCACGGCCATTAATTTCAACATTTACTGACATTTTATTTTCCGCAGAAGCCAATAATTTGCTCAAAGAAAGTGAAGGATCTACTTCTGATATGGACTTCAACACAAAATCTTTATTTGGATGGGCAACAATTTTCCCTTTCTGATTCATCAGAAACGCGTAACCATTCCCTGGAAAAGAAATAGAAAGAACATCTTTGGTTAGTTTATCCAGCGCCAGATTCGATCCAACAACACCAATAATTTGTCCGTCAACCCGGACAGGATCAGCCAGAGTCACAACCAATGCTTTCATCGTTACACTAATGTAAGGTGAAGTAGTAACCGCTTTGCCTTCTTTCATCGCCAACTTGTACCACCCACGAACCCGCGGATCATAACCCGCTTTATTGAGTGACGGATCCTGACGATACATTTCACCTTTTTCATTACCGTAGTAACTAAGACCGAACCCACCTGATTTCATGAGTTGCCTCAAATGGGGAACAACATCAAAATCTTGGTTTCGCTCCAGCTCATCTTTCATTCCTTCAATGGCTGATTGTTTATCGTAAAACCAGTCACTAATTCCCCGAGCATGAGCTTCTAATGAATTCTTCGTCTCGCTATTGATGGCTTTCCAGCTATTGTCTTCAAAAGAACGATAGCTCATAAAAACCAACGTCATCGCTGTAAGAAGGATGGCAACCACCATCGACAGAACAACCTTAAATTTTAGAGTTAAGCGCATAATGCTTTCCTTCATTTTCATTCTGAATATTATTGCGTTGTTTCAAGTTATATTAGCCTCAAATACTACCAAAGAATCTTTTGTTCATTGATACCTAATAGTATAGTTGATGAATATATCGTTGTTATGTAAGTAAAAAATATGCAACCACCTGCTTTTATATATCGACAGCTGTGGAAATAATTTAATCATATAAACAAAATTTAAATTCTTTTTTCTGTTTTTTATTGCTCTTTCTAAAAAATTTATAATTTGTGACTCTAAACACTCTCTATTAATAAAAAAGACTAATATTTTCGGCCACATGAATATAGAATTAAAAAATTAGTTTCATTGTTAATATATTGTGAAAATTTATTTTTATTTCAGAATAATAAAGTAATGCCTCTCAATCTATATATTCCATAATGAAATGACATTAATTTCATAATCAGGCCTAAAAAATGATAGGAATTACCGCAAGTCTCATTGGCGCTTTTTTTCAAGCATTGAATTATTTTATCACTCAAGTATCACAACGCGGACACCAATATAATGCGAAACAAATCATTATAGCGACCCACCTCGCTATGGGATTAATACTTTTAATTCCATTAATTACATTAGGCTACTGGAAATATTTTGAAGTTGAGGACATCTATTTATTAATACAGGCTAATCTTCCTTACCTTATTGGTCAGCTGTTACTTATCTTTGCAATAAAGATTAGCGATACATCTGTCGTTTCACCGTTACTGGTTCTCAAAGTACCAACGCTGGCATTCGTTAGCCTGATTCTCTTTGAAAAACATTTGTCGATTCAGCAATGGGCCTCCATGGGACTGATAGTGTATCTTGCCTACCGGATGTCCACCATGTCAGGAAAACTGGATGTAAAACCCGGGCTGTTAATTATCGGCGCTTGTATTTGCTATGGGTTCTCAGACCTTGGTATCACAGCCTATACATTACAGTTAAAAGGCACATCGGGAATAGAAAGAACAATCATTAGCATTACGATAAATTATCTGTTTTGCGCTATCTGCCTTTTACCATTTGTCCCGGTTTTTAAAGTCCCTGTCACCGGAATCTATCATATGAAATGGGCAGCGATAACCTGGATTATTGCGGCAACATTACTGGTTACCGGTTTTGCATTAAGCGGCGTTGTCGAAGCAAACGTTGCGCAATCAACCCGTGGCGTCTGGGGCGTATTTTTAAGTTATATGGCACTAAAACTGAGTGCAAACAGCGATAAAAAGATCTGGTACCAAAAAATACGCATATCCTGTTTTTCTGTTGTAGCCGTTGCGCTTTTTTATTTATAAAAATAAATAATTTTAAATATTTATACGAATTGAAAAAGATAATTAATCGTTTTCTTTTTATTCTCAGAAATAATGGGATCTATACCAATATTTAAAACATATTCTATATACAATTATCGTAAATATCAGGACATTATCTATATTGGTGTTTGAATCCGTAACGTTTTCTTTCATGTCAAAGTGCTGAGGTAGCAATATGTTATATTTAGAGTTCCTCTTCTTATTGTTAATGCTATACATTGGCTCCCGTTATGGGGGTATCGGTCTTGGGGTTGTATCTGGTATTGGTTTGGTCGTTGAAGTGTTCGTCTTCCGTATGCCTCCCACTTCTCCTCCAATCACCGTAATGTTAATTATTCTGGCTGTTGTCACCTGTGCATCTGTATTAGAGGCTGCAGGCGGTCTTAAATACATGCTTCAGGTTGCTGAACGAATATTAAGAAAAAATCCAAAAAACGTGACGTTAATTGCGCCATTTGTCACATTTACCATCACATTCATGTTAGGTACCGGACATGCTGTTTATTCAATTATGCCTATCATTGGTGACGTCGCATTAAAAAATGGCATCAGACCGGAACGTCCAATGGCAGCCTCTTCCGTTGCATCTCAGTTGGCAATTACGGCATCGCCAATTTCAGCAGCCGTTGTGTATTACTTAGCTCAGTTATCCAATATTAATCCGGACATTAGTCTTGTCTCAATTCTCATGGTAACAATTCCGTCAACACTTTGCGGTACTTTGTTTATGGCGCTGTATAGCCTGAGACGAGGTAAAGAGCTGGAAGATGATCCAGAATACCAACGCCGTCTCAAAGATCCAGTCTGGAAAGAACGAATTCTGACAACAACAGCCACTTCTCTGGATGAACACCTTCCGCCAGCGGCAAAAAACTCCGTTATGATTTTCCTTCTGGCTCTGGTAACCATTGTTTTTATTGCCATGTTCCCTGAAATAAGAACCATTGTTGATGGTGAAAAACCTATCAAGATGTCTGTGATTATTCAAATGATGATGCTGGCATTCGGTGGATTGATACTGTTGATAACTAAAACCGATCCCAGAAAAGTCCCGGATGGTGTTGTATTTAAATCAGGAATGGTTGCAGCCATCGCTATTTTCGGTATTGCATGGATGTCAGATACTTATTTTAAATACGCGCTTCCTGAATTCAGAGCAGGCATCATTGGGATGGTAACGGAATACCCATGGACGTTTGCATTGGCACTGTTCATTGTATCAGTAGTCGTAAACTCTCAGGCTGCCACTGCCAGGATGATGTTACCCGTTGGTTTAGGTTTAGGTCTGGATCCGGCGTTACTCATTGGTATCATGCCCGCAGTATACGGTTACTTCTTCATACCAAACTATCCATCCGATATCGCTACCGTCAACTTCGATACTTCCGGTACCACCAAAATAGGTAAATGGTACTTTAACCATTCATTTATGGCCGTAGGCCTTATCGGCGTCATCGGTGCGTGCTGTGTCGGTTATATGTTAGGTGAAATCTTCATTTAACTGAGATAAGTACAATGGATTCAAGAAAAGCCGGTTTTACCGGCTTTTTTCTTTCAACGTCCGGAACCCCCATAAGCAAGGTCAAAAAATCTGACCAAAATCTAACACTCCATTTACAGCACCAAGTTGAATAATGACATCAATATGACGTTTTTAACCCTCTGGTCTTCAATAATACCCGGCGTCAATATCATTTATTCCAAACGAGAATCTGGGAAGGATTTAACATGAAAAAAACAATTTTTACTATCAGTGCATTAACACTGGCACTTGCATTAACCGGTTGTGACGATTCAAAAAAATCGGCTCAGACAGAGACTCATCCTCAACCTGGAGCCGCCACAGTAACAACGCAATCTGCTACCCCAACGGATGAAACAGATGGCATGGCAAAAGTACCTGCAACAACGGATGATGCAGCGACATCTGCCAGCGATGCGGTTGGTAATGCTCAGAATGATGTAAAAAATGCAGTGAATCAGGCGGCAGAGGATGTCAATAAACTGCCAGCAACAGCAACAGGCTCGGCATCAGATACTCAGGAACAGGAAAAATAATTTTTTATCCGTTATAAAAAGTAAAAAGGTCAGCATCGCTGACCTTTTTTATTAAACCAATTCAGGAAAAACACTAAGAAGTATAAGCTAAATCAGCTTTAACTGACTCATCGTCTTTTTCAGATTCAGGACTAACGTGCGTCCAGGCTTCTGTATCAATATCCAAATCACTGAATTTAGCAGGATCAAATACCGGTTCATCCACACCTTGCTTTAGCTGATCACGATAATCGTGCAACAAGCGTAAAGCGGTTGGGAACAACATGATTAATGCAAGCAGGTTAACAATAGCCAGAATGCCCATCAACGGGTCAGAGAAGAAGAACACAGCTGTCGCACCAGGAGCTGCAGCACCGACAAAAACAATAATAACAACGGCAATACGCAAAATATGAATAGCAATTCGGCTTGATGTCATCGACGTTAACGCGTTTTCACCCAGATAGTAGTTATACACAACAGAACTGAATGAGAATAGCAAAATAGCTGCCGTCAGATAATACTGAGCCCATGAGCCAAGATGTGATACTAAGGATTGCTGCGTTAATACAACACCATCAATATTTTCTGCCCCCGGAACATAAACTTTGCCTAACAGAATAACAAATGCAGTACAGCTACAAACCAAAATGGTATCGATAAATACGGAAAGAGACTGAGTGATACCCTGTGTGACCGGATGAGGAACATCCGCGGTCGCCGCTACGTTTGGCGCAGAACCTAAACCCGCTTCATTAGAGAACAGACCACGGCGTAAACCCTGAGCCAATGCCGCACCCATACCGCCACTTACTGCTTCCTGAATACCAAATGCATTTTTAAAGATACTAACAAGAACATCCGGTAAATGAGTAATGTTCATCACGATGATGACCAGTGCAATGGCAACATAACCAACAGCCATGACAGGAACCACGACATCCGCAGTTTTCGCAATACGTTTGATACCACCATAAATGATAAACGCGACAATTACCGCCAGAAAACCACCGGTATACAGACGATCAATACCTAAGCTGTCCTGAACTGCTCCGGCTACCGTATTACCCTGGAAAGCGTTAAAACCAAGAGCAAACGATGCCACAAGACAAACAGAATACAGGTAGGCTAACCAACGGTAATCACTGCCTAAACCATGAACAATTGAACGGGCAGCACCACCACGGAAAGAATTACCATCTTTACGTTTGTATAACTGTGCAAGAGAACACTCTACAAGGCTGGTTGCCATACCAACTAAGGCAATTGCCCACATCCAGAATACTGCTCCCGGACCACCTAATGTGATAGCAACAGCCACACCGGCAATGTTACCACCACCAACTCGCCCACCAACAGATAGCAATAACGCTTCTCTGCCTGAGATTGAATCTTTATCACCTGTCTGATTTTTTTGGAATAAAACGCTAAACATGCGTTTAAAAAATCTAAATTGAACAAAATCTGTTACAACCGTGAAGAATAACCCGAAGATTACCAAAAATGGTACCAGTGACCATCCCCACGTAAGATCTCCTATCACTCCAAAAAAGGATTCTAAAAACTCCATTTGGTCTCCTTAAAATATAGAATCGTTTTTATCTGGAAGTTAAACAGTCGTTGCTTTATATGGATGTTATATTTATGTTATTTAATTTCTAAAAATTTACATTTTTCAGAAATTTCATCCACGTTAGATCCAGATAATCGGCGGATTATACTGAATTGAGACCAAAATTTAAATATTAAGTTCATTTATAAACATATTTATGCATATTGATATAATATGCACGATAAAAATCAGTAGGTTAAATTAACAATCAGAAAAATAATTAATCACTATTGTCAATCGGTTATTTTTAATTTCCACCTAAAGTCTTATATAAAACACACAATTAACAGTCCGTTTCCTAATAACGTATTAACTTATCTAAAAGAGCCCTTTAGAGCGCCTCTCTACCGGAGAAGAGACCGGTTCAGTAAAATAAATCAAGTAAACACAATAGCTTAATCATCAAATATTCATATAATGTTAACGAATATTCACATATTTGTTCGCAGTCCTCCGATATGCTGAACTATCATTAAGTTATGACTATTTCCTCACAAGAACAATTTGATAATCAGCATGAAGATTTTTATCAGCCACAACCCTCAGGATAAAGAACAGGCAGGCTTAATTAACGAGGCTCTGATTGCAGCCGGACATAATGTCCTGTATGACACCTGGTCTATGCGCTCCGGGGAAAATTATCTGAAACGTATCGAGGAAAATACCAAAACAGCAGACGTTCTGATTCTGCTTGTCAGCCGCAATTCAGCCAGTTCAAAAACTTCGATTCATGAATTCTCGGCCATTGCCTTAAACGATCTGTCCAAACAGGAACAACGGATCATTCCCGTTATCATAGATAAAGGGCCAATACCGACCTATCTCTCACAATACAAATATATTGACATTTCTTCCGATATCACAAATGGAATAAAAAGGCTGGTTGAACAGCTCGAACCGGATAAACTCATTGAAACAACTGTGCTTTCCGATGCACTGAGAGAGGAACAGCAGGTACAGGCAAGAGATAAAAAAATTAACGATCTTGCTAAAGCACTGCATGAAGGACGGCTGACTCTGGTTTGTGGAGCAGGAATATCAATAGGAGCCGGAGTTCCGGCATGGAAAGACCTTTTGATTCATATGCTAAGAGCAATGATTACCCGAATGTCCGCCTCTCACGGATTGGAAATCAACAGCGATGACGCAGACCGTTTTCATGCCAAGTATTCTCCCTCTGCTTTAGTGGTCGGTAAATACTTAAAAAATAATCTGGGTAAAGACTTTTTAAAAGAACTAAGACAATCACTTTATATCTCCAATCCGGAAACTTGCGAAGTTTTGCAGGCTATTGTTGATCTGGCCCGGCCTCAAAGGGATGGAAACCCACTCGATTCTATCATTACATTCAATTTCGACGCACTTCTGGAAGAAAACCTGGACGAGCAGAACATCAAATATCAGGCTATCTATGGTGAAGGTTTCAGAAATTCACCAAATCAGCTTCCTATTTATCACGTACATGGTTACCTGCCAAGAAAAGGGAAACTATCACCGACTATGGACGTTATTTTTAGTGAAGACGCCTATCATAGCCACTTCACAGAACCCTTCAGTTGGTCAAACCTAATTCAGCTAAACAAATTAAGCCAGAATACCTGCTTATTTATAGGTCTGAGCCTGACGGATCCAAATCTCCGGCGTCTGCTTGACGTTGCCAACAGAAAAAACACCGAAAAGCATCTCAATCACTATTTTATTAAAAAAACCCCTTCTGTTACGAAAACGAAAGATACAATGGATAAACTGGCTCTGCTGTTAGAAGAACAGGATGCGAATGAACTCGGGCTCAGTATGATTTGGGTAGAACATTATTCTGAAGTACCCTCAATACTTCGTAAAATTGCCTTAGTCAGCAGCATGCGAAGTCACCATTGACGGCCTGAGTCTGTGACCAAAGACTCAAAAGCTCTTAATAAGTCGACATAAATCACTGCACGGCCTGTTTTATCCCGGTACATTGTGCGGAATGAATATTTCATCTCCCCATATCCACACTTACTTATTGATATTTTAAGAGCTCAGCCGTCTTATTGGAGTTATTATGATAGACCTTCAGATACAGTCATCTCTTACCGACCCATCCCTGCTTGTTGATACCGCTTATATAAATGGACAGTGGTGCTCAGCAAAAGATGATGCCACTATCGATGTTATTAATCCATCCAGTAAAAAAATTATTGCAACGGTTCCCGATCTGACTGTTGATCAGGTCAGGCAAGCCATAAATGATGCAAATACCGCCTGGAAAACATGGAAATCTTCCCCGGCCACAGAACGGGCAACCAAACTGGCTAACTGGTACCAGTTAATGATGGATAATCAGGATGATTTAGCCCGGATTATGACACTTGAACAAGGAAAACCACTTCAGGAATCAAAAGGAGAAATCACATACGCAGCCAGTTTTATAAAATGGTTTGCAGAAGAAGCACGAAGAATCAATGGCGAAACTCACCCTGCGCCGACCTCTGACCGGCGTCTGATGACGGTAAAACAACCCGTTGGAGTATGCGCAGCAATTACACCATGGAATTTCCCGGCCGCTATGATTACCCGTAAATGCGCACCGGCAATCGCGGCCGGTTGTACTATTCTCGTCAAACCAGCCGACCTGACGCCTCTGTCTGCACTGGCACTGGCTGTGTTAGCAGACCGGGCGGGAATACCTGCAGGTGTTTTTAATGTAGTCACCGGCAATGCTAAAAGCATCGGAGAAACCTTCACCAGCAGTGAAATAATCCGAAAACTGACGTTTACCGGCTCAACAAAAGTCGGCAGTCTGTTAATGGCGCAAAGTGCTCCAACAGTAAAACGTCTCAGTCTGGAGCTCGGCGGTAATGCTCCATTCATTGTGTTTGAAGATGCCGATATTGATGAAGCAGTTTCAGGTCTGATGATAAGTAAATTCCGAAACGCAGGACAAACCTGCGTTTGTGCCAACCGCGTATTGGTTCATGACAAAATATATGATCGATTCACGGATAGCCTTGTCAACGCCGTCCGGACGTTAAAAGTAGGTGATGGTTTCGCAGAAAACGTTACCATTGGCCCACTGATTAATGAAAATGCAGTAGCAAAAGTAAGAGCTCACATTGAAGATTCATTGCAGAAGGGAGCATCAATTGCCTATGGTGAAATTCCATCAGGTGATGATTTGTTTGTCACTCCTACCATTTTAAGAGATGTCACAACGGATATGCTACCGGCAACTGAAGAAACCTTTGGTCCGCTGGCCCCGTTAATCCGGTTCCACACCGACGAAGAAGCACTGAAAATTGCCAATGAAACGCCTTACGGGTTGGGGGCTTACTACTATACTCAAAATCTTAAAAGAGCATGGCATGTAGGTGAAAATCTCGAATTCGGCATGATCGGCTTAAATTCAGGGGTAATATCAATGGATTCCTCTCCTTTTGGTGGGATAAAATTATCGGGTGTTGGTAGAGAAGGTTCCAATTTAGGAATAGAAGAATACCTTGAAGTGAAAGCATGGCACATCGGCAGCCTGTAATTAAAAAGGAAAATAGAATGTCAACGTTAAAAATCGCCGTCATTCCCGGAGATGGAATTGGTAAAGAAGTGATTCCGGAAGGAATCCGGGTTTTAAATATTCTTGCCAAAAAATATAAAGTCAATATTGAGTGGACTGAATTTGACTGGTCATGTGAAACCTACCATAAAACCGGCCGGATGATGCCTGAAGATGGCCTGGACACTTTACGCCAATATGATTCTGTTTATCTGGGTGCTGTTGGCTATCCGGGTGTACCGGATCATATCTCTTTATGGGGATTATTATTACCAATTCGCCGTTCATTCGAACAATACGTCAATCTCAGACCGGTTCGTTTGTTTGATGGTATCCCATGCCCTCTGGCAGACAAAAAACCCGGAGATATCGATTTTTATGTGGTAAGAGAAAACGTAGAGGGCGAATATTCATCGGTTGGTGGTATCCAGTATGAAGGTACCGCAGATGAAATCGTCTCTCAGGAAAGTATTTTTACCCGGAAAGGAACTGACCGTATTCTGAAATACGCATTTGAACTGGCATCCCGTCGTGATGCAAAACGCGTCACATCTGCAACAAAATCAAATGGCCTGTATCATTCAATGCCGTACTGGGATAGCCGATTTGCCGCAATGGGAAAACAATTCCCGGACATAGCGACAGAGCAGTTCCATATCGATATCCTTACTGCAAATTTTGTCCGGATGCCGGAACACTTTGATGTCGTTGTCGGTTCCAATCTCTTTGGTGATATTCTGTCAGATTTAGGTCCGGCCTGCACCGGCACCATCGCCATCGCGCCTTCCGCCAATATCAACCCGGAAAAAAACTACCCTTCCATGTTTGAACCTGTACATGGATCAGCACCGGATATCGCAGGGAAAAACATTGCTAATCCAATTGGTGCAGTATGGGCCGGAGCTATGATGATGCAGCATCTGGGTTATGACGCCATCCACGATGATATTCTGGCGGGTATTGAGCGGGTACTGAAACAAAAAGAGGCACTCACACGGGATATGGGGGGAACCAGCTCAACCTCAGAATTTACCGATGCCCTGATAACTCAACTGGCATAAATAAAAACAACTCATTGAAACTGAATACAAAGCGCGAAAATAACATCGCGCTTTCTTTTTCCCTTTACTGTCATCCGCCTACAAACTGCTCTCTTTCTTTTCCTGATTCGTTAACAACATATTTTCCGAACGAAATTTGTGAATATCAACACAAATAACCGGAGCCGGTAACTTCTCAGTTGTGATATAGAGATGTTGATCAATTTTATCAAAACCAATGGCTTCTCCCTGTTTCAGTTCCGGTAAAGGAATAACCGTAGGGCTTTTTTCCATCACATTCAGCCAATCCGAATTATCAGGTTTGGTATACAAATACGCGTCACCATAAGTTAAGACTGCCAGATATTTACCATCCGGCGAAATATCCATACCTGTTGGCCACTCAGTCAAACCTAATACATCCAGCAAACGAAAATACGCTTCATGAGGTTTTGGTAATGGTTTAATTTCTCCCAAACGCTTGGCAATTATCGGCTTGTCATTACTGGAAAAAACCAAAGGTAATTCATAAAGAACAGGCACTTCATCACGCTTACTGAGTAATAAAATTTTTCCACGATTCGTATCAATGGCTACAGATTCAACGTCTCTGGGGCCATCTTCATATTGAAAGTTAACTTTCCATACAGGTTTGACGACAAAAATCTGATTTGTTTTATTGGCTTTTACCGGAGGTTCTTCAATAAAAATCAGAGAAACCAACCTTCGGTTTGAATCATTATCACCAACATCGCCAATGGCGATATACGATTTACCATTGTGACGAAAAGTTGCCAAATCTTCCCAGTCCGTATTAACTTCTCCGCTAACACGAATCTCAGCCAGCTTATCGCCCTGCGCATTAATCGCAAATAAAGAAGCAGGATTCCAACTATCATTGTTTATCCAAAAAACCCCCGGACTATGGTTGGATGCCGCCAGACCACTTGCTTCACTGATATCTTTTGCCCGTATCGTACCACTCTGAACTACCCCGGGTGAATTATCTGAAGTGATTCTCGAGTGAGTACATGAAGAAATCCAGATAAAGGCCAGACTAATGCCTATGACCTTAAAAAAAACCTGCCGATAATTATCCATAGTCCCGCTGCTCAATGCTCAGAAAGGAATGAGTGTAACTTAACTCATCACCATTTTTGTTAAAAAATCTTGATATCAGGCTTTCTTCTCTTCTTGTGCTTTCTGACAGTAACCAATACATTTATCCAGCCACGCAATGATACTTTTCTGTCGCATGATCGCCCCTTCAAGAATAATATAATCCCCGAAACGATCGCTATCTGCCAGAGGAACTTCAGGGTATTGCTCAGCCGTTTTCATCAGAGTATTCATCCGTTTTGTTTGCTGCATTTTCTGACTTTCAAGAAGTCCTATCCTGGCATCCAGATCAAGAAAATTACAGAAATACATTCTGACACGAAATACGTCTTTCGCAGTTTTTCCGATCAACTCATCTTTATGCAACCAGTAAATCAAATCTTCCCGGCCTTTATCGGTGATCGAATATTGTTTTTTTTCCAGAATATCGCCACTAATCTCAATATCAAAAGTGACCAGTTCTTCCTTATGAAGTTTTTTTAATTCCGTATAAATCTGACTGTGTTTCGCATGCCAGAATTCAGCCAGTTCATAGTTAAACTCTTTACCAATATCGTACCCCGTCATCGGATGACGATTGAGCAATCCTAAAATTGCGTACTTTAGTACCCTCATTTTTATCCCTTACCTATTCGGTTGTCCGAATCATAACAAAAGGCCCAATTTCCAACAACAAACATGATTTATGACAATGATCCAGTCTCAACAAACATGTCAATATTTACATGTTCATATTTTAATAATTAATCTTTAAAACATAGGGTAGACAAATGTCATCAAACAGACACATAAACTTCCCAAATCAGGTCAAGGGGTAACAAAATGGACTATACAAAAAAAAGGTGGTCGATACTGATCGCAGCTTGTTTTATTAATTTATGTCTTGGATCCATGTATGCCTGGAGTGTGTTTGCCGCACCGATGGCAGCACATCTTGGTATGTTAAATAATATTCATTTAACGGCGCGGGATCTTGCTATCGTGTTTATCGTTGGTAACTCAGTGGGTCCCATCACAATGATTACCGGTGGAAAAATCAACGATACATTTGGTCCTAAGACCGTGATTTTTGTGGGCGGATTAATGTTCGGCGGTGGTATGTTTATGTCGGGTTTTGCAACGCATATCGATCACTTAGTCATTTCATATGGTCTTGTCTTAGGCCTTGGACTGGGAATGGTTTACGGTTCAACCATCAGTACATCGATTAAATTCTTCCCGGATAAGCGTGGTCTTGTCGGCGGTTTGACAACAGCACTTTTTGGAATCAGTTCAGTCATCGTCGCACCAATCGCAGCCGCCATTACCGCAGAAATGGGCGTTGTCGCAGCATTTAAAATTATTGGTGCCGCATTCACTATTATTGTCTGTGGCAGTTCATTTTTTATTCATAAATGCCCTGATGGCTTCAAACCTGACGGCTGGACGCCCGGAAAATCGCATGCAACAAACCAGTCTCCCGATAAAGACTGGAAAGAAATGCTTAACACACCAACATTCTACGTTTTAATCTGTCTTCTAATGTGTGGTGCTATTGCCGGACTTATGTGCATTGTATTAGCGTCACCATTAGCAAAGAGTATGGTCGGTATGTCAACAGCGGCAGCAACAGCGGCAGTATCAACCCTTGCTCTGTTTAATGTAATGGGCCGTATTATTGCCGGCTGGCTATCAGACAAAATCGGTCGTGTTAATACACTGGCCGTTGCATGTGCTTTATCCATTATTGGACTATACCTGCTATATATCACAAACATTGGCGATGTCTCTATTTTCTATACCGGTATTTCTATTATCGGTATCTGCTTCGGTGCATTTATGGGCGTATTCCCGGGTCTGACTGCAGACCAATACGGTCCGAAAAACAACAGTGTTAACTTCGGCATTATGTTTGCCGGCTTCGCTGTTGCTGGCTACACCGCACCTAACATCATGAATCACGTACACGCATCAACCAACAGCTATAAAGGTGCTTTCTTAATCGGTATCGGCTTCTGCATTGTTGGTTTAGTACTGACTTACGTTTACAGAATTATCACAAAAAAATCTAATGCAAGCTCTCTTGCAGAAACTAATTAAGAATTCAGGACAATAGCAATGCAAAGAAAATATCCCAATTTAAGCAAGCCAATCAAAATTGGTAACGTATATTTCCGAAACCGTATGTTCGGCGCACCAATGGGCGGTACTGACATCACAAAAGATTGTACCATAGGTCCAAAATCAACCGCTTTTTACGAAAACCGCGCGAAAGGTGGAGCGGCAACCGTTACCGTCAGTGAACTGGTTGTCCACCCTAAAACTGAAGGGTCTCACATGTACCATCTGGACCTTCAGACTCCGGATTCACTGGCAAGCTTCACCTACACTGCGGATGCGATTCGTCGTCACGGTGCAATAGCCAGTGTAGAACTCTCTCATAGCGGTCAGTACGCCGGTACTTATCTGGTCGATAAAGACAAAAAAGCCGGTCTGAATCAATGGGGTCCCAGTGATGGTACTCGCCCTGATGGCCGAGCAGTTAAAGCACTCACTCAGGAACTTATCGACGAAATCGTTGCAGCTTACGGTGAAAAAGCGGCTCTTGCTAAAAAAGCCGGTTTTGAAATGGTCATGGTTCACGGCGGACACGGTTGGCTGGTCAATCAGTTTCTGTCTCCCTATTTCAATAAGAGATCAGATAAATACGGTGGCTCTCTTGAAAACCGGGTTCGTTTTGCTCAGGAAGTACTGGACAGTGTTCGTAAAGCCGTCGGTCCGGGTTTTCCTATTGAGTTCAGGATGAGCGGTTCTGAGTTGTTTGATGGTGGTTACGACCTGAATGAAGGAGTAGAAATTGCGAAGCTTCTGGAAAGCCGTATTGACTTACTTCACGTGTCAGCAGGTACTTACCAACGTGGCTTCGGTGTCACTCACCCATCCATGTTCCTACCACACGGCAGCAATGTCTATCTGGCTGAAACTATTAAAAAGCATGTTAGTGTTCCTGTAGCCACCATTGGTGGTCTTAACGATCCGGCTCAAATGGAAGACATCATCGCTTCCGGAAAAGCGGATATTGTTGAAATGGCCCGGGCATTACTTGCCGATCCTCAGTTACCAATTAAGGTAATTACCAATCAGGATGACCGGATTGTTCGTTGCCTACGTTGTTTTGTCTGCATGGCAGAACGGGCAGAAACAGGAACCCGGCGGTGCGCAGTCAACCCGATGATTGGCCGGGAGATAGACGGACTGGAAATTCTTCCAGCCCGGATTAAGAAGAAAGTTTTGGTGGTTGGTGGTGGCCCAGGTGGATTGCAGGCAGCGCTGACGGCGGCCAAACGAGGTCACAATGTTATCCTTTGTGAAATGGGTGATGAACTCGGCGGAATCTTAATTGGTGAACAAGCTATCCCATTCAAATATGAAATGTATCAGCTTGGTGTCACACTGGGTAAATTATGTGAAGACGAAGGCGTTGATATCCGTTTGAATACCAGGGTAGATAAAGCTTATGCAGAAACCGTTGATGCCGATGTTATGGTTATCGCAACCGGTTCCGAAGCGTTTGTCCCACCAATCAAAGGTATCAATGGGGCTAACGTTGTCACCATTAATGACTATCATCATCACACTGATACCATTACCAATGACGTTATTGTCCTTGGCGGCGGACTTGCCGGGTGCGAAGCTGCCATTCATTTTGCCCGTGAAGGTAAAAACGTCAAACTGGTCGAAATGAATTCGGAGCTGTCCCCGGATGCCAATATCCGTCACCGCCCAATCCTACTTGGTGAAATAGAGAACTGTGGTATTGAAGTCTATAAAAACCATAAAGCAATGGAAATAAGCGACAATGGCGTGATATGCGAAACACAGAATGGTGACACAATTACACTTGATGGCACCAGCGTTCTATGTGCGCTTGGTCAGCGTTCACGCAGAACACTGGTTGACGAACTGTGGGATTGCGCACCAATCGTTCACCAAATCGGTGACTGCGTAAAAGTGTCCACTATTACTACGGCCGTCTATCAGGGCCACCATGCGGCGTTGGATATTTAGGCAATACTGATCCCGAAAAGGCCAGTAAAAAAATTACTGGCTTTTCATTTACCAACCAATTCACAAGACAGAATGATAATTTTCCTCCACGGTTTTCCAATCCACCACATTCCACCATGCCTGAATATAATCGGGCCGGCGATTTTGATAATTCAGATAATATGCATGTTCCCATACATCCAGAGCCAACACAGGCTGCCCCTGAACTGACGCAATATCCATAAGAGGATTATCCTGATTGCTGGTTGAAGTAATGAACAGCTCGCCATCCTTAACCACCAACCAGACAAATCCAGAACCAAAGGTATTAATAGCAGCCTGAGAAAATTCTTCTTTGAATGCTTCAATACCACCAAACGTCTTAACGATTGCCTCAGAAAGTGGCCCTTTCGGTTCCGGTTCTGACAACGCATTTTTCGACATGCAATTCCAATAAAGCATATGGTTATAATAGCCCCCACCATTATTTCTAATAGCCGGTGTCAACGTTGAAATTTTCGAAAAAATATCTTCCATAGTCTGATTTTCAAGATCACTTCCGGCGATCGCTGCACAGAATTTATCATAGTATGTCTTGTGATGCTTAGCGTAATGTACTTCCATCGTTTTGGCATCAATATAAGGTTCCAATGCATCATAGGCATAAGGTAACTCAGGGAATTGGTGTGACATAACGTTCTCCTTACTGTTGTTATAAATTATAATGCAAATTATTATCATTTATATTTACATAATGCAAATAAAGAAAACACATCCCATCAATCACATCGGTCTGCCATCATTGACAACATTCGTAAACTGAACAATTTCCCAAATTCCCAAAAGTCGAAAATAATTTTCAGTGTCATAGCGCCATTCATTTCACTCAGAGTTGTCACCGATATAAACCAGAACATAAAAATGCATTCGCTCTCATAAAACCTAACTCATGGTATATACTCATTAAATGACCTATAAAATCAAGGCGTTTCTATGCCCATAAGTAAGACAGTAATCATACTAAGCCTGCTGACTTTACTTTTTACTTCCGTACCGGTCAGAGCAGAAAGATGTGTGATATTGGTTCTGTCTGGAAGTACCTCAAGGGCGTTTTGGTCAGAAATAGTCGATGGTGCAGTAAAAGCTGGAGATGAGCTTGGCTATATGATTTATGCCCGGGGAACAGTTAATGACAATGATGACTCAACCCAGATTAAAATCGCTCAAAACTTTCTCAGCGCATATCACTGTGAAGGCATCGTTATTGCGCCATCGAACTCAAACGTTAATCGTTATGTTTCCAGACTGAAAAAGCAGGGGATTCCTGCCATCTATATTGACAGAGATACCGGTGGAGAAAGAGCTGCGGTAATCAAAACCGATAATTATTCCGCCGGAAAGCTGGCAGCGCAGAAATTATCCGATGTATTAGGCAAAAAAGGCAACGTTGTTCTTTTCCGGTTACAAAAAGGCGTCGTATCAACGGATGCCAGAGAGTCCGGATTTATAGAAGAAGCACAGAGAATAGGTCTGACAATTGTAGCAAGTCCTTACATCGGAACCATTGTTGGAAGTGCCAAAAGAAACGCAACATCGGCTCTCCATAAAGCAGAGAATATCGATGGAATTTTCACGCCTAATGATACAACAACAATAGGAACAATGATTGCGTTAAGATCATCAGAGAAACATAAAAATGTCGTTCATCTTGGTTTTGATAAGGCCCCATTCATTGTAGATGGCTTAAAAAAAGGGGCGCTAACAGGTTATATTACTCAGTCACCTTATCAGATGGGATATCAAAGTATTTATGCTATCAACAAAGTACTCCGGGGAGAATCCATCTCAGATGAAATCACCACCCCCGTAAACTACGTAACCCACAAAAAATAGCTATTTAATCTCAATATGTTCAATCAATAAAATAAAATACTGACCAGATGCATAACTGAAAACAGCCTCTTCCGGGCCAACGAAAGAGGCTGTCTATTTAAATAACAAAACGCTTAGTACTGAGAATTGGCCATCACCCTTTCTCCGTAAATACCATTTTTAGGTGCTGGCTTATAACTTGAGTTCGCTGCCCGTATCACACGAATCCCTTCAGCCCCGGCCTTTTGAGCCGAAATGATATCGCCATCAGAATCCCCGTAATAGATTTTGATATTGTGTTTTTTGATTGGTGCTGTTTTGGTGTAAACCGTCCGGCTTGCCCCCGCAAAGATGACCGGATGCATATTTTTGATATGAAAAGCATCTTTCAGGTACTTCGTGGTGATCTCACAGGACGATCCGGTTCTGCCTGTAATAAAATAGATATCATCGCCATGTTGCTGATGCATAGCAATCAGTTTTTTCGCAATGTCTTTTGGCATACTGAACTCATCCCACTCACAGTTCATTTTATCCCAAAATTTCTGGTTTGAAAGATAGCTGTATCCTTTTGGCGAGAACACCTGCTGCCCATGATAAAATCCCGGGGAGCTGAACAATACCGTATCATCAATATCGAAACCCACTGCCATTGGTGGCTTATTTTTTAGTTCCTGAGTCAATTGATCAACAGTAACCCAGTTTAGCGTTGCACTCTGGCTGGCCTGAATCATATCGGTGCTGCTGAGCCCGGCATGAGTACCCGGCGTTTTAGGGTCTGCAAAAACCGTTTGTGTCGCACAGGCTAATACTGCTGTTGTGCAAAGAAGAAATCGAGAAAAAGAAAGCACAGGTAATTCCTCATAATAAATGGTTAATCAATAAGTCGTATATGACGATATCATAATAACCCATTGATCTCTCCAATTAATCTTCATTCCTTGTATCAGAAAATACGGAAACATGATGTCTTTCTTACTATTTTCGCCATATTTTCAATACTCCGAAGCAGAGTTTATTACTGAATAACAGATTGACCAGTTGAATCCTTCCTCGGGTAGCATTTGATGTTTATTTTGTCGTTTAAAAAAAAACCATTCGTTTACGAATGGCTTTTAAACATCATTTGTTATATACAGGATTTCAGGCTAACCGTCTTTCTAGCGCATTTTTTCCTGAGTATAGCCGATAACCGCCTGAGCTTTGTCTTGCGTAATCATATTCGGTCCTGTCTGAATATTTTCAGAAGGTAATAACGCCGCACGATTATAGTTATGAAGAACAACCAAGGGCATGTATCCCTGAAGATATTGCTGTTGGTCAAGTGCAAACATAATCCTTCCTTTAGACACATTCTGCAGGACATCAGTTGATAAATCGAACGTACCCAGTTTTACACTGCTTCCACTTGCTGCAATTGCTTTTAACGAAGGCTCAGCACTTAATGTTGATAACGTCAGTATGCCATTAACCTCAGGATGTTCTTTGAGATAATTTTCAACGGCGGTTTCTATCTGCTGAGGATTCGATGAGACGTCTAAAACATCCCCACTACCTCCAAGGCCTTCGATAAAACCATCACAACGCGCCAGAAGCCCCACATTATCGGGTTCATGATTGACACATAAACCGTTCGTGACACCATGTTTTCCCATAAAGATACCTGCTTTTTCCGCCGCAGCATACTCGCTCTGTCCAATATGCATAATAGCACCGAATTCACTGGAGAAATCTTCTCCGGAATTAATTGAAATGACAGGAATACCTTTTTCTACAGCATTTTTAATTGCATCTGAAAGCGCATCAGCATCAGGGATAGAAACCACCAACCCATCGGGTTTACTGGCAACAGCTTCATTGATCATCTTCGCCATTTCTGCGCCACTGAATTGTGCAGGTGAACGGTAATCCAATATTACACCAAGTTCACCAGCGGCAGTCTGAGCTCCATTTTTTACGACATCCCAGAACGCGTCTCCACTTTGTCCATGAGTTACGTAAATGTATCGTTCCTGAGCCTGGGCTATGCCCATGCCAACGAGTAAGGTAAGAAATACAGCAACTATCGATTTCGCTAATTTTTCTATCACACGCATAATATTGTTTCCTTAAAATCGTGGCTTGTATCAGTTAATAAGCAATTAATTGCACTTTTAATTGAAATAAATAACAAACAATTTATAGTCCATGAAGTATGGATTATCCAACTACTCATAAGTAAAACGTTGTGTCAGTCTATCTAATTCATGGGCATCCGAATTAATCGTTTCAACGACACCTAATATCTGTTGTGTGGCCTGTCTATTGGAATCCACATTTTTAGCAATCGAATCCATCCTCGTTGCCATATCGCGGCTTGTTTTAGCAATTTCAGTAATTGCTACAACCAGTTGTTGTACGGCTTCAGAGACTTCATCGCTCCGCTCTTCAATAGTCTGTATTGACTGATGAACTTCTTCACCCAGTTCGCTGGCTTTATCAACGCCTTTCGAGCTACGCATTGTCGTTTCGGAGACCTCATCGACCTGAACCTGAATCAACTCAACAATTTCAGTAATTTGAGAAGTCGCTTTCACAGTGTGTGTTGCCAGTCCGCGAACTTCATCAGCGACAACAGCAAAGCCACGTCCGGCATCTCCTGCTCTTGCGGCTTCAATAGCCGCATTAAGTGCCAATAAGTTGGTCTGTTCAGTAATGCCATTAATCAACTCAACAACCTGATCAATACTTTTCGATTTTTCAGCCAGATCTTCCAAACTATTGTTAGCTTCCCCGACCAGAGATGTTGCATTTCCCAAGGCGCTGACAACATCAGTAATCATCTGTTCGTTATTATTTGCAATGGTATGAACATCTTTTGATAACGCCGACAGATTTTCACTGGTATTCGCCACTTCATCAGTAGTTACACTGATCTCTTCCGTTGATGATGCAAGCGTCGAACTTTGCTCTGAAACCTCAGTATTCGCTTCAGCAATCGTACAGATTGATTTATCAAGCTGTTCAGACATTTCCGTCAGACGGTGACCCGTATGCACAACCCGCCGTATGATTTCCTGTAGATCCGCTGCCATTTGATTTGCCATATCAGCAAGCTGGTCAAACTCGTCATTTCTGTCCATGTTAGGATGCAACCGTGGTGTTAAGTCACCACTGGCTATGGACTTCATTAGTTTAACCACCTGACCCAGATTCCGCCTGACTCCGATACCAATCCATGACAGCATTGCCATTAAAGTTAGGGCCAGAACAGGGGTACCGATAAGAATACTCAGCTCTGCACTCTTAACGGAATTTACCGAATTTTTCTGAGCAACAACCTGAAGATCGTGTTCCATATACTTCAGGGTATCGATGACTAATGTTCCGAATATCTCCTGTATTTTTTTTAGTTTCCCGGATTCAGTATGATAGGAAATTGCCAGTATTTTCATCGAATCAAGCTGCTGTTTAAATTGTTGAAAAACAGCCTTATTCGGAACATAAACCCGTCCCCGTTTTGCTGCTCTTTCTAATTGTTTATATTGCGAATCCAATCTGGCAACAAGCGCTTTCTCGGGGGACAACAGGAATTCTTTTTCCATCTGCCTCATTTTAGTAAATTGTCTCAAAGCACTGCGTTTACCGGTAAGACTTTCTTCCAACTTAGATCCGATTTTATCCAGTTCACTAATCAATCCGCTTTTATCGTCTCCCAGTTGTTTTTCCACCTGATGTGTTAGCTGAAGTTGCCGACTATACTTCTTCAATTCAACCTGAATATCATTCAGATATGACCGCGCTTTAGCATCTTCAATAAACTTGGCCAGTTGCTGTAATTTTATACTCTCCTGCTGTTCAACTTCAGCAAGTTTCTGGTCACCCTCCGTTTCCAGCAAAATCATTCGTAACTGAAGCTGCCGGATCTGATCTTTTCCTTCTCCGACTTTAAATACAAAATGAGAGGATTTTTGCACATTATCCAGACCTTTCCAGGTAAAAAGTGCCAAAACCATAACACCCAAAATCATAGCAACAACAATTAAAACCAGTTTAACGGTAAAAGTGGGTTGTACTTTTTTCACAACTGAAACCATACATCACCTGATATTCACTCAGACCATTTAATTGAAATTAAGTATAGTGCAAAGCTAATGATTTGCGCCCCGTATAACTTGCCCGGAGAACCAAACTGAACATTAAATAATAAAAATAAGATATTGATCTTCCTTTTTAAAAAGGCCTGATCTTACATTAATGAACATAGATGCATTTCCCGGTTCAGCACAACTCTAAGGAATGCAAATCTTATTTCCCATTTGCTATAGCAATAAATGTTGGTTAGAATTTTTAAGAGTTTAAAAGAGTAAGGAGATATTGATGATTGTCGTTAAAACCCACCCGGTGAAAGTTGAGAAATAAAAAGTTCATTCTGGATAGATCTTATTACTTTACTCCCTTCTCCCCTTCACCCGGTGTTCTATAACCGGGGGTAATTCTACTTCATTTTACCCCATACATTTCTGTCAATGTTAATGCAGATGTTTCTGTATGCAGGGCATATAAATGAATTCAAAAATATCTTTAAGACTTTTAGGCTGGCAACCATTTTTCCAGCAACAGTTATCTGTGGAAGAGTTTGAATATACGACTATCGCCAGAGTCATCTTCCATCACCGAAGTGAATACGTTCTACACACCGGGCAGGATAAAGTCCGCTTACCTGTCACGCCGTTCCTTCCCAAAATGGTCCTGGGAGACTGGCTATTACTTGATATAAACAAACATTTCTTACGGCTTCTGGAACGTAAGTCTCTGTTTAAAAGGAAATCATCAGGTACCCAGATCGGGGAACAATACATCGTTGCGAATGTAGATACGGCCCTTATCGTGTGTTCATTAAATGCAGATTTCAACCTGAACCGCATTGAACGTTATCTGGCTTTAGCTCATGAAGCAAAAGTAGAACCTGTTGTCATACTAACTAAACAAGATCTCTGTCATGACGATGTTGAAGCTAAAAAAATGGCGGTAAGGCAGTTAGACCCACTATTAATTGTCGAATCCGTTAATGCTTTAGACAAAGAAAGCTGTCAGGTGCTGTCAGACTGGTGTCATCAGGGAAGAACACTTTCCTTTTTAGGTTCTTCCGGGGTTGGGAAATCAACATTAATTAATACCTTACTTGGTGATGAAATCCAGCGCACAGGACAAATCAGAGAGGATGACCAGAAAGGACGCCATACTACCACAGCCCGGACAATGCACTTTATGTCAACCGGCGCTGTACTAATAGACACCCCGGGAATGAGAGAGTTACAAATGACCGGGTGTCAAAATGGTATGTCTCAGACCTTTTCGGAAATTGAACACCTGGCTCAGCGATGTCGTTTTAGTAACTGCCAACATTCCGGAGAGCCGGGGTGTGCTGTTCAAAAAGCCATTGAGAATGGTGAACTGGAATCCCGCAGGCTGACGAACTATTTTAAATTATTAAGAGAACAGGCCAGAAACAGCGCTTCTCTGAAGGAACAGAGAGCGAAACATAAACAATTCGGGAAAATGATCCGGACCATGAAGTCCGAATTAAATGACCGGAAAAAACGCTTTTAATTTCAACTATCTGAGCCGGAAATCTCCGGCTCATCATTCAATAGATACTGAGATCTGTTCTACAGTTTTTTTACTCTGTTTTAATCGATCTTTCCGAATATAAAGCCCATGCTGCAGATCAGAATATCAAGCCAGTAGATCTTTTACACGGAATAATTCTTACTTAACTCTTCTTTCTTACCTCATTGAGTTTCTGAGTGATCCGAATCAGGAAGCGCCGTTTGCAAAAAAGTAGCAATAGCATTTCGACTTACCGCCAACTCAACCAATTTCTGATCCAGCTTTATCAGTTCTGTTTTCAGCGTTTCTTTCACTAATGGACATCCAACAAAAATGGCCTCATCACCACCAGAAAGACAGGGAAGCATAAGTTTAATGCTGCTTAACTTAATTCCGGCCTCACTCAAATGACGAATGTGGGCAACCAGCTTCTCAGACTGCTGATTGTAGTCCCGGTAACCGGAACGAGTGCGATTAGGTTTGAGCAGACCTTCCTGTTCATAATAACGAAGCATACGCTGACTCACTCCTGTCTTCTTTGCGAGCTCACCAATTTTCATATTTTATCTCCCAGCTCTTGACCCTGACATTGCTGTCAAAGTTTATAGTATCAGAAATGAACTTCATTCAATACCGTTTCACTTTGAAAGGATATATGCAAATGGAAGAGATAAATGTATACATTATTCATGGATTTATGGCCTCCACGGAAGATCACTGGTTCCGTTGGTTACAAAACAAACTCAGACAAAGAAATATCACAGTAAAAATAGTAAACCTACCAGACTCACACTCACCGGAACCTGACAAATGGCAGGCAGCACTACGTAAAGAAATGAATATCTTAAGCAAAAATAGTATTTTTATCGCACACAGCCTTGGTTGCGTCACTCTGTTGAAATATTTACAAAGCAGCTTATTTAATGATCACATTGGTGGGATGATCCTGGTATCCGGGTTTACCGAACAATTACCATCATTACCTCAACTAAATTCCTTTGTTACGGAACAAATTCACTTTAAAAAAATAATTTCGCAGGTTCCCCGACGAATAGTGATTAACTCTGATCAGGATTCCATTGTTCCTGGCCATTTGAGCAGAGAACTGGCAGATAACCTTTCGGCCCGCCTTGTCACCATTAGTAATGGTGGACACTTTTTGTCAGAAGATGGCTACACCTGTTTCCCGAAGCTTTATAACCTACTGAAAAAAATGATTAATAACATTATTATTAAATAATATAGGATTATTACTATGCATTTAACAGGATACTTTGCAGCTGTACTAACAACCATCAGCTTTCTACCGCAAATCATACATACTATTAAATCAAAAGATACCAAAAGTATTTCTCTTTCAATGTATACACTGTTTTTAATGGGATCAATATGTTGGCTGATCTATGGTATTGATATTCATTCCATTCCAGTTATCACAGCCAATATTATTACGGTTACACTGTCCGGCATTATCTTTATGATTAAATTAAAACATACCCTGAAAAACACAGAGTAAATTGCAAAATCAGAAACTTTCAATATAACAGCTCAAATTATATTTATCTTCATTTCTAAATTAGAAAATATTGAAATTTTAATTTCAAAATAAATAAAAATGAAATAAAATATCTTGAAAGGATAATTGAAAAAATTTAATTATCCTATTTAAATACACTCTTTAATAAATATGTGATCCATACTACTGTCATTTATCTGCCTTAATAAAAAAAGAGCTATTTTTTTAAAAACTGAATTAGTTATATTTCAACCCTATTGATATTGTGGTTTTCAGAGAGCTTACAAACAAAACTCATGTTCCGATCATGAATATCTACCTAATCAATACAGAGAAGGTATCAAACAATAGCCTCGGAGGTTCACAATGAAACATGAAATGCAAAAAAATGAATCCGTAATGGAAGCCATTGAACTAATTCAGAATGCGAAAGCCGCCCAAGAAATATTAAGAACATTCTCACAGGAAAAAATTGATGCCATTGTATATAGCATGGCAGAAGCAGTCCGAAGAGAGACAATTCAACTGGCACAAATGGCCGTATCTGAAACCGGATTTGGTAATGTAAAAGATAAAATAACAAAGAACGAATTTGCAACGAACGCTCTGTACCAATATATAAAAGATTTAAAAACTGTAGGGATTTTACGTAAAGATACCGAAACAAAAACTATGGATATTGCGGTACCTTTGGGCGTGCTGGGTGCATTAATTCCTTCAACTAACCCAACATCAACAGCCATATTCAAAACACTGGTAGCAATTAAATCCGGTAACGGCATTGTTATTTCTCCTCACCCTTCAGCAAAAAACTGCATTCAGGAAACCGTTAGAATTATCCATGAAGCCGCTGTGGATGCCGGCGCTCCGGCAGGTATTATCGGCTGCATGACCGAACTGTCTCTGGAAGGCACACAGGAGCTAATGCATAACAAAGATACCGCTTTGATTCTGGCAACTGGTGGAGAAGCCATGGTAAGAGCAGCATACAGCTCAGGTAACCCAGCTATTGGCGTTGGTCCCGGAAACTGCCCGGCCTTTATCGATAAAACAGCTAATATAAAAAATGCGGTGAAAAAAATTATATCGAGCAAAACATTTGATAATGGTGTGATTTGTGCGTCTGAGCAATCCATAGTCATTGAAGAAGCCATCGAATCTCAGGTCAGACAGGAAATTACAGCTCAGGGTGGCTATTTCCTATCCGAAGAAGAATCAGAAAAACTCAGTCATTTCATCCTGCGCGAAAATGGCACAATGAATCCGGCTATTGTTGGTAAAACTGCAGGCTATGTTGCCGAAATGGCAGGATTAGTAATTCCGGATAATGTTAAGTTGCTGGTTTCCAAACAATCTACAGTTAGTAAAACCAATCCGTATTCAAGAGAAAAACTGACACCGATTCTGGCTATGTACGTTGAGAACGACAGTAAATCAGCTATAAAACGCTGTGTCGAACTTCTTGAAAATGAAGGCAGTGGCCATACAGCATCGATTCACTCTGAAAACGAAAAAATCATTCAGGATTTTTCTGTTCAGGTCCCTGTATCCCGTTGTCTGGTTAATACACCAAGTGCATTAGGTGCTATCGGTGCAACCACGGAATTAATTCCTTCTATGACGTTAGGATGTGGTGCAGTCGGAGGAAGTTCAGTTTCTGATAATGTGGGACCAGAACATTTAATTAATATAAAGCGTGTCGTTTACGATTTTGATTGTTGTGTAAGTAAAGTTGCCTAAAACAATAAACTAATTTCAGCAGTAAATATGTATCATGTGTTTTTAAACAAGCCATTATTTGGCAAAAAATAAGGAAATACCCCTATCCATATTATGTATAAATATGAGAACACATGACATATTTACCGCTGAAGCTTTTATATTTTTATTATGTAAATTTTATTTCAAAACCACTTAACACTATTTAAAACTCAAAAATAAATGCGTTTGATAAAATTAAAATCAAACGATTAAATATACCTCTCAAAATACGGGACCTCAGAGAAAATAAAAAGCGAGTTGCTCCGTATTTTATTCATAGGTGATTACACGCTATGTCTGATTTAATATTAGTTCTTAATTGTGGCAGCTCATCACTTAAATTTGCTGTCGTAGACCCCATCTCCGGACATACTTGCCTGAGTGGCTTAGCAGAATGTCTCTCTTTACCACAAGCCCGTATTAGTTGGATACTCAATAACAGAAAATTCAGTCAACCTTTATGTAATGATGCAGATCACGAAATAGCACTGACCTATATGGCAGATAGCATTCTTGCCTCATCCAAAGCCATCACTGAAAAAATTTCCGCCATCGGACATAGAGTGGTACACGGAGGGGAACAGTTTGCAAACTCTGTTTTAATTAACGACAACGTTATTGACGGTATCCAGGCTTGTGCAACACTGGCTCCCTTACACAATCCAGCACATGTTATTGGAATCCGCGCTGCGCAAAAAGCATTCCCGGCAATGAAAAATGTAGCGGTGTTTGATACTGCATTTCATCAAAGTATGCCTGAATCCGCTTATCTGTACGCACTCCCATACAGTCTGTATGAAAAACATAAAATTCGTCGGTATGGCATGCATGGTACATCCCATCGATATATTACCCGCCGGACAGCCATACTACTGAACAAATCAGAACATAAAACCAGCCTGATTAGCTGCCATTTAGGCAACGGAGCTTCGGTTTGTGCCATAAAAAATGGCCGTTCCGTTGATACCTCAATGGGGCTGACACCATTAGAAGGATTAGTCATGGGAACACGGTGTGGTGATATTGACCCAGCCATTATTTTTCATCTTCACGATACCCTCGGCTATTCCGTCCAACAAATCAATACAATATTAACCAAACAATCCGGTCTGGCTGGATTAACGGAAGAAACTTCGGATTGTCGTTTTGTGACGGAACATTATGGTCATAAAGCATCCGCCACCCGTGCAATGGAAGTATTTTGTCATCGACTGGCAAAATACATCGCTGGCTATATTACGACTTTGGACGGAATACCCGACGCCATCGTCTTTACAGGTGGTATTGGTGAAAATGCATCACTGATAAGACGGCTGGTTTTAAATCGTCTGGCTTTCTTAGGTATCTATGAAAACCCGGCAGCGAATAACGATGCCCGGTCAGGTACCGAAAGCTCGATTACAACTCAGGACAGCCAGATCGCCGCATGGGTTATACCGACCAATGAAGAGCAAATCATCGCGGAAGATACCGCCCGTCTGACAGGAATATTAAAAACGGTACCCGACACAGAATATCAATGTTTAACCGACTAAATTTAAAAGAGCGGAGGAGTCTATTATGTCCCGAATCATTATGCTGATTCCAATCGGCACACAGGTTGGACTGACCAGTGTCAGTCTCGGTGTGCTGAGAGCAGTGGAACGCCAAAGACTGAGTGTTTCCTTCTTTAAGCCTATTGCCCAACCCCGCCTTGATTTCCGGCAACCGGATCTGACAACATCCATAATAGAAAGAAACAGTTCAGTTCAGGTTTCAGAACCGTTTTCAATGACATACGCAGAAAACCTGATACGTAATGAACAGACCGATGTGTTACTTGAGCAAATTGTTGCCCGCAGTAAAGATATGACAAAAAATTCGGATATTACTCTTATTGAAGGATTATTATCCACCCGCCAGCATCCATTTGCCGATCAACTGAATTTACGGGTTGCTGAAACACTGGACGCTGAAATTGTATTTGTTACGGCTCAGGGAGGTGAGAGTCCGGCGCAAATTAAGGAACACATTGAGGTAGCCTGCTCAGGATTCGGTGGCGCCAGAAATCAAAAAATATCTGGTGTTATCGTTAATAAATTAAATGAACCGGTTGATGAACAGGGTCATAGCCGACCTGATCTATCAGATCTGTTTGACGATGCTGAAGCAACCGTCCGGTCAAGAGTTAGGGTACTGCAAGTTCTGAATTCAAGTCCTATCCCCGTACTGGGATGCATCCCATGGTGTGACAAACTGATTGCTCCCAGAATGACAGACATCGCGGAACATTTAAACGCAACAATTATTCATAGAGGCGAATTGGAAAAACGGCGCATACACCGGATTGTTTTTTGTGCCCGTTCAGTGCCAAATATGATTGAACACTATCAACCCGGAGCCTTATTAGTTACAACGGCAGACCGGCCGGAAATCATTGTCTCCGCCTGCCTTGCTGCAATGAACGGGATTGAAATCGGAGCTTTGTTACTGACCGGTGGTTCAAGCCTGCCGGTTTCCATTATTGAATTATGCCAGCAGGCTCTGGCAACCGGCCTCCCAATACTCGGCGTAAATAGCAACACATGGCAAACCTCTCTGGATCTTCAAAGCTTTACACCGGAAATATCAGCAGATGATCACGCACAGTTCGATCTGGTTAGTGAGTTCATTGCTGATTATATGGACGAGCCATGGGTCGCATCACTAAAAAATGACTTGAATCTCCGCCGTCATCTTAGTCCGGCCGCTTTTCGCTATGAATTAACAGAAATGGCCCGTAAAGCGGCCAAGAGAATCGTTTTACCTGAAGGCGATGAACCCCGAACCGTAAAAGCAGCAGCAATGTGTGCAGAACGAAAAATCGCAGAATGCGTTTTACTGGGTAATCCGGATAAAATAGCCAAAGTTGCTGAACAACAGGGGGTAACTCTTGGACCGGGAGTCACCATTATAGATGAAGACGAAATACGGGATCGATATGTCTCCCGTTTAGTGGAGCTGCGCCAGAAAAAAGGAATGACTGATATCATCGCCCGGGAAAAACTGCAGGATTCTGTTTTTCTCGCCACAATGATGCTTGAAAATAACGAAGTGGATGGCCTGGTTTCCGGTGCCGTCCATACCACTGCAAACACCATCGTTCCGCCGCTTCAAATCATAAAAACAGCACCAGGAGTTTCGATTGTTTCATCAGTATTTTTCATGCTTTTACCGGATCAGGTTCTGGTTTATGGTGATTGTGCAGTTAATCCGGATCCAACAGCAGAACAACTGGCAGAAATAGCTATCCAATCAGCCGATTCTGCACAGGCATTTGGGATCGAACCCAAAGTGGCCATGATCTCATACTCAACCGGTACATCGGGTCAGGGAGCAGACGTAGACAAAGTCCGCGAAGCAACCCACATTGCCAGAAAGAAACGTCCGGATTTAATCATTGATGGTCCACTTCAATACGATGCTGCCGTCATGGAGAATGTTGCGGCATCTAAAGCTCCGGACTCTCCTGTTGCGGGGAAAGCAACAGTATTTGTATTTCCGGATTTAAATACAGGAAATACGACCTATAAAGCCGTGCAACGCTCCGCAAATCTGGTCTCTATCGGGCCGATGTTGCAGGGAATGAATAAGCCCGTAAATGATTTATCCCGGGGTGCCTTAGTCGATGACATCATCTACACCATTGCTTTAACAGCAATACAAGCCAAACAAACAGAAGAACAAACCTGCCTTGTTTCTTCAGTTAATGCTGCATAAAAAGACTGAGCCTGGTTATGTATATACCCAAATCACTCTGAGCAAATAACAACTAAAGTGATTTGGGTATATCTGATTCAGAATGCATCTGATACTGTTTAGGCGTCACACCATACTCTTTCTTAAATAAACGGATATAGTGAGAAATATTTTCAAATCCGACTTCATACGCCGTATCGGTTACTGACATGTTATTTAAATACTGCCTGGATTTATTTAATCGTAATTTCGTCAAATAATCTTTCGGGGTTTGATCAGTTATCAATTTAAATTTCTGGCTGAAACCGGAAAGAGACATGCTGACTTCTTCTGCAATTTGGGAAATCGTCATAGCATGGCCTTTTGAGGAGTTCATCAGCCTGATGGCCTGATTGATAGGATGATTCTGGTGATGGTAAATAATGTCGTAACAACCTTTGATCTTCATCAGCTCATATACGATCTCCTGACAAGTGATATCCAGCAGAAAATGAATATTAACATCATCTTCAATCAATATATCCTGAACTCGTTGATGCAGAGCACTTAAACGATTTGTAACACTTTCCAGCAGGAACGTGGTGTATTCAATGTCTTTCGTCACTGAAATATCCAGTTTATCTGCGACTTTCTGACTCACCTGGTCAATAAGAACATCACTGAATTCATATACTAAAGCACGGGTATACTCAGCCATCGACATATAAACGTTAGCGTGTGGTGGCAGCAATATAAACTCATTTTTGTTGTATACAAAATGTTCTGACCGGTTAATACTGACTTCTTTCATACCTTCAATAATGGTACAAAATCTCGGAGCATCGTACGATCGGTACTCATCACTGAAAAGTTTCGGCAAGTCATAGTACAACAAGTTAAGATTATCAGTCGGAAATGAAAACTCCGTTTCATCCACTCTGCTAAAGTTATGAATTTTATGCACACTTCCCCTCATTTCTATGATTGAAAAAATAAAAACACTGTGATCTTAAGCTGGTAATTTTTGATACAAGAACACAAGCTTTGGCACAACATCATCAACTTATACTGATGGTTATGTTATCAAGGCTTACTCTGAGGAAAGTAGATCTAGGTTATGAAACCCCAAAATACTGTATATAGAGTCCAGTTATTGTGGGCAATGACTCTTTTTGGCTATGGCTATTTATGGTAAGGAACCACGATAAATATTTAGATAAAATAAAACAGAGAGGTAGGTAAAGGAAAACATAACATCTTTTTGAATTTCCTGAATACCCTATTTTTCATCATCATCCTCAGAAGATAACAAACGAAATTCCATCACAGCGCCTGCGCATTTTAATTTAATCAAGGGGTCTTTGTTCTGTTCAAGCTGTTCTCTGAATGCCTCAGAAAGAGATTTCATGAGTTCGTCAACGGACAGTTCCAAGTCATCCATAGTCAAAAAATAATCATCTTGTTTCATATTAAGCCTACTTAGTATCAATTATCTTCGGTTTCTTTATTAATAAAAAAACCAGATGCATCTTGTAATCAGAACCAACGACGATGCAACATGGCTTATTCTCAAATTTATAGCCTCTCCAATCAACTTAAAACTATGTGCATTTCATGCTAGCAACATACACTCATGGGATAACATTCACATTTTATTTATACATTTCTGATAATTTTATCAAAATGTGAGTCATGTATTTTCTATCCTTTTCGTTTAACATCCTCAACGCTTCTACGACCAGTAAATCTCTGACATGCTGAATTTTCCTGAGTTTGTAAAAATCTGAAAACTGTTTCATTTCGCTGGAAAAATACACATGGTCTTCAAGCTTAAACCCTAGTTTAATTCTAAACCCAATGGAAACAGAAAAATGGTTAATTTTATTTGGATTTTCCAAAACAGAATACTGATATTCAGACAACCCCAGAACTCTTGATATCGTATCAATTGGTATCTGATTTTTTTCTCTGAATCTTTTTGCGGTAATCGCGACAGATCGGTAATAATCAATAGCAAACTCATTGATATCCAGGACTTCCGGGGGGAAATAATCGCTATGATCTTCAAGTTTACCGTATTGCAACTCCACTCTTTCTCTGAATGAAAAAAACGCTTCCTTTGAGTCCTCAGTTAAAATATGGCAAATCATCGTCAAAAATGTATTCAACATGTTAGCGGGCAAGCGTCCCAGACAAACCAGTGCTTCGACAGCATGATCATCCATTCCCCGGTAAAACTCTTTGATTCTAAAGCCGTAATAAAAGGCCGTCATCGGTACCATTGTTATCCAGGAAAATGCGGCAACAGTATGAATCGGACGCATAGAAGGATAACTTTGCTGCATATACCGCTTAAATGTATCACTGCTGATGCCAGTAATTCTTTTTCCCAGCTCCTGAAAAGTTAACCCTTGCGCCCGCCTGACATAGGACATTGAACCAGAAATATCAGCATTAATATTTCTTAGCATGTCATCTAAACGGGCAATCTCCTGATTGGAAACTAACCAATCATTTTTACCAACAACTTGCGACACTCAGTATCCTTATTTTTGAATTGTACAGTTTCTCATTTAATAGCCTTTAAAAAAGCCACCATCAATAAGCAAGTTTTGCCCTGTCATATGGTTAGATAAAGGCCCTAGTAATGAAACGATCGCATCTGCAACTTCATCAACTGCCGCATATTTTTTCAAAGGAATATTTGACACTTCATTACGCATCAATTCATCATAACTAATACCCTGCTGTTCTGCTTTAACTTTCATTTTCTGGATATAGGCATCAGTCATGACTCCACCTAGCGATAGGGTATTTACCGAAATTCTCCGTTCAGCTAATGAAAGAGCCATGGTCTTAGCCTGACCAAGCCATGCATGACGAAGACAATTGTTGGTCGAGTAATGTGTCAATGCAGATTTAGAGCTGAGACCGGAAATCATGACAATTTTACATCCCGGATTTAATAACTGTTGATTGATGATATTTTTTAAAAAACGGAGAGGAGTTATAAAATAATTCTTATACAACTGAAGCCATGTCTCATCATCAGGAAACACAGAATCTGAAACAGGAAATCTAGGTAAAATAAAAACCAATCCATCAAAAGTAAAATTCTTCTGTTTCAGATAGAACGTAGATTGGTCAACCGACTCTGCATTAAAAAAATCTAAATACGTTGTCTCTACCATATTACGGGTATTCAAACTTGATAAATTCTGAGCCATTTTTTCCGTATTACGGCAGGTAAGAACAAGTTCATGATCTTTTGAAAGTAACCTGGTAACAGCAGAACCAATATGGCTGGTTGCACATGACACTAAAATTCTGTTCATTTATTTTCTCAGCAAAATCTATCTATAAATAAAAATTATAATAAATTTATATTGCATATTTAAAAAATATGTTTTCTTTAAATAGTACTACGTCATTTCCCAATAAGGTTTAAACGTACTAGTAGCACGTCAAAAAATTAAAAAAATCAATTATAACAACATGATATAGATAATATGATTGAATTCATAGTTTTTACCAATTGTATATATAGATAATATTGATTTAGTCGGGCTGGATTTCTTTTTTCAGAAAACTTAAAGTAAATCCACATAATTCATAGTTATTTACCCCATTACTTTTAATAAAGAACGAGCATTTTTCTCATTCCTTACTTAAAAATTTGTTGGAAAGTAAATATATAAAAACAAAGTCGGCAAAATAATAAAACATACAAAAATACTTAAAAGGAGTGCTTATCCATGGCCTATTCAACGATCAATCCTTACACCAGTGAACTGATTCAAACCTATCCAGAAGCAACCAATGAAGAAATAGAACAAGCGATTACTCAGGCTCATGATGCTTTCATGAACTGGAGTGAAACCAGCTTTGAGAAAAAAGCAACCATTTTACAAAAAGCAGCCGACCTACTTCGGGAAAATAAAAGAAAATACGCAAAAGTATTAACTCTTGAAATGGGAAAACTCATTTCAGAAGCTGAAGCTGAAGTCGAAATTTCCGCTCAAATAATGGAATATTATGTTAAACACGCAGAATCTCTATTAGCACCAAAAATCATTGAATCTGAAGATCCGGCGGTTAAAAAAGCGTCGATTGTAAATGAACCTCTTGGCGTATTACTTGCCATCGAGCCCTGGAACTTTCCATACTATCAGATAGCCCGAATTCTTGCTCCACAGCTTTCTGCCGGTAATACCCTACTTCTTAAACATGCCTCAAATGTTCCTCAATGTGCAGCAACATTTGAACAACTAATGCTGGATGCCGGTCTTCCTGAAGGAGCCTTTACCAATCTTTATGCTACCCGTGATCAGGTTGAAATGATCATCAATGATAAACGGATACATGGTGTGGCTCTAACTGGCTCAGAAGGAGCCGGTGCTATCGTGGCTTCTCAGGCAGGCAGAGCAATGAAAAAATCCACACTGGAACTTGGTGGAGCCGATGCATTCGTTGTTTTGAGAGATGCGGATTTGGAAAAAACAGTCAAATGGGCGGTTTTCGGACGCCACTGGAATGCCGGACAAGTCTGTGTTTCATCAAAACGGATGATCATTGAAGATGAAATTTACGATAAATTTCTTGAACGTTATACCAGGGGTGTAGCCAATTTAGTCGCCGGCGATCCAATGTCACCAGATACAACCCTTGCTCCCTTGTCTTCGCAGGGAGCAGCCGATGAAGTAAAAGAAAAAATCAAACAAGCCGTTAGGTTTGGAGCCGTCGCCATCGAAGTCGGTCCGGAAATCCCGAAACAGGGAGCATTTGTACAGCCGACGATTCTAACCAACGTAACTCCGGATAATCCTGCCTATTATTGGGAATTCTTTGGTCCTGTATCTATGATTTTCAGAGCTAAAGATGAGGATGATGCAGTACGGATAGCAAATGATACCCCATTCGGTCTGGGCGGATCCGTGTTCGGTCAAGACGAGGATCACGCAGAGCAGGTTGCCCACCGTATTTCAACCGGGATGGTGTATGTCAATCACCCGACAGCAGTCAAAGCTGATTTACCATTTGGAGGAATCAAACATTCAGGCTATGGCCGGGAACTGTTAGATTTGGGGCTGAAAGAATTTGTTAACCATAAGCTGGTTGCCGTCACAGATATTGACGGTAACTTCTGATTTCTGAATAAGTCAAACAATCGAAAGGGTAGTATTATGCTACCCTTTTCTTACAGTGAAACCCTTCTCACAACGTGATTTACTTAATATAAACATTAATGCATATATTATATATTTCGTAATCACCATTTCATATTTGGTAATAGCGCTCTGGCAATCAGAACTTTTTCATTAGCTTCGCCATAGTATTTTTGTCCAATAACTGTGACTAAATGTATCCTGGAGAAAAATAATGAATACGATCAAGCTGTCAGTGAAAGAGAAGATCGCATACGGAACAGGTGATACCGGCTGTAACTTTGTCTGGCAAACCGTCATGCTGTTTCTGGCTTACTTTTATACAGATATATATGGTTTATCGCCGGCTCATATGGGCACCATGTTTTTACTGGTACGATGTATTGATGCCATCACCGACCCCATAATGGGAGCTATCGTTGACCGTACCCGTTCAAAGCACGGGCGCTATCGACCCTGGCTTTTATGGATTGCTGTTCCGTTCGGCATCGCCTGCATGGTGACATTTTACACCCCTGATTTTACGGAAACAGGCAAAATAGTGTACGCGTATTCCTCATACATTTTTCTGACTCTGATGTACACCGCAATTAACGTCCCATACTGCGCAATGGCAAATACTTTAACCAATGATTCTCAGGAACGGACATCTCTTCAGTCCTATCGTTTCGCCCTCAGTACTTCCGGAGGACTGGTTGTGGCTATGGTTGCACTGCCTTTAGTTGATATCATCGGCCAGGGTAATGTACAGAAAGGTTATTTAGGTGCTATGGCCATAATGGGACTTGGCGCTATTTTCCTGTTCTTCTTTAGTTTTGCTAATACAAAAGAACGCTGTATTCCCGAGGAAGAATCCACTGAATCCGTCTGGCAGGATTTAAAACGGTTAATGAGAAACGACCAGTGGCGAATTTTGTTTACCCTCAATGTTGTACTGTTAACCGGAGTCGTCCTGAAAGGTGCTTCGACAATGTACTATGTTAATACCGTCATGGGTCGCCCCGGATTAGCAACCGCATTAATGGTAACGGGTATGGTTGCTAATATTCTGGGTGCCATTATTTCTGCTCCTTTGTTTGGTAGCATGGATAAACCCAAAATTTACCGGATCCTCATCGTTATTTCCGGTCTTTTGTCTGCCGCTCTGTTTTGGGTCTCTCCAGACAATATATTCATGATTTTTACTCTGGTTGCACTACTTGGCCTGGTTCAGATGAGTACAACCCCGATCCTTTGGAGTATGATGTCTGACATTGTCGACTATGAAAAAACCCGTAGCCACCGTTCTTTAAGTGGCATGGTTTTCTCAACGAATTTATTTGCCATTAAACTGGGTATCGCAATCGGAGGGGCAGGTGTCGGATGGATACTGGCAGCGGCAGGCTATGTCGGAGGTGCGGCTCAACAAAACAGTGCATCAATTACCGCCATCAATCTTCTGTTTACAGTGATTCCGGGAATCATTTTTGTTTCACTTGCCTTTCTCATGTTGTTCTACCGACTGGATAATCAGCAACTCGATCATATTAAAGCAACACTGGCTATGGAAGACAAACAAACATCAGGACAGACAGAAACCGACGGTTTATTACCAAGTCACGCAGAGCAAAGTTGACATACATGAAACGGTTACTGCTTTTACTCGACAGTATGATTTACTTTGATCGCCAGGTTTTGAAAGGCATCAAAGCCAGGTTAGATGAAACCAATTTAAAAGTTCGCCTGTATCTTGAATCGGGTTCGGCGCTGGATGAGTTAAAGCAGGAACCATGGGATTATGTTATTGCCGATTACGATAAAGCGGTGTTCCGAAACATTGTGCAGACATGTAATGCAAAAGTACTGGCATACTCTAACCATCACCGAAATGACTTCACTCCCAATGCTTCGACTATTGTCATCGATAATGAGAGTTTATCCGAAGCTGCTCTGAGATGGTTTCTGGATGCCGGCTTAACGCATGTCAGTTTTTTCTCTAATGAGCAGGATGCTGAACAGCCATGGGGAAAAGAACGAAAAGAGGCATTTATCCGACAATCACGGCATATCGGTCTGGATTATACTGAGTCAGTATTCGGAGCAATAGAAACCAGACTGTTCCCTCTTGGGGTCTATTGCTCCTCTGATCGTTCAGCCCGGAAACTCGCTCAATATTGTGAACAAAACCATATCGATGTCCCGACACAGCTTTCCATTATCGGTACTGATAGTGACAATACGGAAAGAATGCTGTCACCTTTACCTCTGAGTTCTCTGGAATTAAATCCATACGAGCTGGGACGTTACTGTGTTGATACATTAATTAAAACCATCCGCTTTAAACGGCGTTTTCACTATACTTACGCCCCAACTCAGCTCTATGAGGCCGCGACAACCCGCAGTCAGGAACAATTTGACGATTTAGTTAGCCGGGCCAGTTTGTACATAAGAAATAACTTTCATATTAATATTAAAATTAAACAGGTAACCGATTTCTGTAAAACATCCAGAAAAACACTGGACTCCCGTTTTTTATCCATTCACGGAGTTACCGCTCATCAATATTTAACCAATATCCGGCTCCGGCGGGCTCAATATCTGTTACGCCATTCCACAGACAAACTGGATATTATTGCTCAACAGTGTGGTTACCCCAATCAGTCTTATCTGACTCAGGTTTTTGGTAAACAAATCGGGATCTCACCAAGCCAGTACCGGAACCACCATCAAAGCCCCCTCGTCTCGCCTGTTTCAGAAGATTAGATATTTGGTAAAGCACGGTTGATATTTGGTAATTTGGTAGTAATTACCAGAACTTAACCTTTGTTTGCGGGATATTGAAAAAAACATCAGAATGTGGTGAACATTATGCAAACCTATAAAAATCCAGCCGCCAGCATTGAAGATCGGGTTACAGACTTACTTTCCCGGATGACTCTGCAGGAAAAAATAGCTCAAATGGGCGCACAGTGGCTGATCCTGGATAAAAATGGAAATCACCGGGAACGGGATCTGGAAATGGCAACGGAACACAATAAACCGTCATTCAGAGAAAAAGTAAGCTCCGGACTCGGGCAAATTACCCGTCCACTGGGAACCCATCCGGTTCCGGCATCTCAGGGGGTGGCCGCTCTGAATGAATTACAACGATATTTAGTCGAAGAAACCCGGCTCGGTATCCCCGCCATGCCACATGAAGAATGTCTGGTCGGTCTGATGGCGAAAGGCGCCACACTTTTCCCTTCTTCTTTGAATTATGGACACACCTGGAACCCTGATTTAATTGAATCGGTCGGAAAAGAAATTGCTATTCAGTTGAAACGGGTTGGAGCCCGTCAGGGGCTGGCTCCGGTCCTGGATGTATCCAGAGATGTACGCTGGGGAAGAACAGAAGAGACACTTGGGGAAGACCCTTATCTGGTTGGCGTTCTTGCAACCCATTATGTAAAAGGACTTCAGGGAAAGGATCGTTCCATCTACGCAACACTCAAACATTATGTCGGACATTCCTTTAGTGAAGGAGCACGAAACCATGCCCCTGTCCATATTGGCTTTAAAGAGCTGAATGATCTTTTTCTTCTGCCTTTTGAGATGGCAGTCAAACTTGGTCATGCCGGCTCTGTTATGCCTGCCTATCATGATATCGACAATGAACCCTGCCATGCTTCTTACCACTTACTCACAGAAATTCTTCGCCAGCAATGGGGATTTGATGGCTTAATCGTGGCTGATTATGGCGGTGTTGAATTACTGTTTTCTCACCATGCTATTGCTTCTGATCGGGCTCATGCTGCCGCATTAGCGTTTAATGCCGGACTGGATATTGAGCTGCCAGACGATGCCTGTGCAGCCACACTTAATGAAGCTCTGGAAAAGAATCTGATTAGCGAAAACAAAATCGACGAGATCGTAAACCGGATTCTTACACATAAATTCAGACTGGGGTTATTTGAACACCCTTACACACCGATACCGGAAAACGACCTTCCATCGGAAAAAGCACGTAACCTCGCATATCAGGTTGCGGCTGAATCCATTGTTTTACTGAAAAATAACGGAATATTACCATTAAATAAGACAATCAGACTGGCCCTTATAGGAGCTACCGCCGATGACCAGCTTGCCATGCTGGGGGGATACAGTTTTCCGGTTCATTTAATTTTGAGTAGCCTGAGCAGCAAAGACAAAGTTGCCACTACAGTAAAAGAGGCACTGGAAACTCATTTCAGTCATATCAAATATAGAAAAGGATGTGACATTCTGACCAAACGTCAGGCTGGTGCGCCGGTATTCCCGGGTGATGTCGATTTAGCCATATCTCAGACCCAGACGTCACCTATTTCTCAGGACACATCCGGTATCGCTGAAACCGACAGCATCTTAAATGACTGCGAAGCTGCCATTGTATGCGTTGGCGATCTTGCCGGTTTATTTCAGACCGGAACCGTCGGTGAGGGTTCCGATACCGATTCACTAACGCTTCCTGGCGTACAACAAATTTTGCTCGACCATGCACTGGACAGCGGTAAACCGGTTATTGTGCTGGTTACCGGAGGACGGCCTTATCATCTGGGACGGGCGGAAGAAGAAGCCGCAGCGATCCTCTATGGATGGGCTCCGGGACAAGAAGGTGCCCGGGCGGTTGCCGACATACTGTGCGGTGAACTGAACCCCAGTGGCAAACTGACGCTTTCTTTCCCTAAAAGTGCCGGTGCGGTACCTTATTACTACAACCATAAACTGAAAAGTGGCGGCACGCCCATCGCCTATCATTTCGGTTCCCGCTACAATTTTGGTTTTGGGCTAAGCTATACTTCGTTTGATTACAGCGATTTCAGTATTACTGAAACTGACGTTGCCCAGACGGATACCATCAATATCACCATGACCATCAGCAACACCGGTCATTATCAGGGCGCTGATGTTGTGCAGTTATATGTGCGGGACCAGCATGCCACATTAGTCAGACCCATCCGGGAATTAAAAGGGTTTGCTAAAGTCACCCTAAAACCGGGAGAACAACGCCGGCTTCACTTTGCTTTGCCTGTTGATATGCTGAATTTTACTAACCATCAGCACCAGAGAATTGTTGAACCGGGAAGCTTTGAACTGATGATTGGCCGCTCGTCTGCCGACATCGTATTCAGAGATGTGGTTAAGGTCACCGGCAAACCCCGAATCCTACCTGAAAACTGGCGGATGATATGCCACACCCGTTGTGATTAATATCCGGTTCAAATCGGCAAAAGAGAATTATCGTATAAACGGTAATTCTCTGAAAAGTAAAGAACATCAACCAGATGAATATTGCAGTGAATACTGGTAAAGTGGCTTCCTCTTTTTATTTTATTGATATAATTGTTTCTATGAAAAATCCTTTTTTATGGCAACTACTGTCTGTCGCATTACTCAGCGGATGCACAGTCAATCCGAATGATGGAAAGCCCGAATTTCTGACCAATGCCCCCCGGTTAACTCTGGAAGGCCGACAGGGTTTTATGCCAGGTCAAAAACTACGGTTTGGTCAGTATCACGGAGGTGTCAACAAGTCATGGGTTAATGCTGCCGGTCTCGGCTTTTTAGTCAGTACTCTTGCCGATGATAAACTGCAAAGTGTAAAAGTCAGAATACAAAATGCAGACAATCAGTCCGTTTCTATTAATTATCTGCAAAGCTGTTCATGGGATCTGGCATCCGTATTAATTGACGGCATTAGCCGCCCGACGGACTTTAAGGGAAAAATACATGTAAATAATACGCTAACCTCATTTTCTGAGCCAACAAAAATCCCATATAAAAAACAGTGGTTTAACGTTGATATTAGTTATTTACAAAGCGACCACAGATATACCGTCACACTAGCTAATAAAGTGGTTGCTGAGGCCCGGTTACAGGTATATGTCGGAGGTATGTCAAATGAAGATTACGTATGGATAGACCAGACACAGCCTGAAGATATTAAACTAATGGCGGCCACTTTAATCGCCTACGCCGTAACTTATGAAACACCAGACTGCAAATCATAAAATAAACCGGAAACACCAATAAACAGAGTTAAGGCAGATAGCCCTAACTCTGTAAAATTCCTTTCTATTGATTCTTACCCATTGCCAGCAGCTCAGGGTTCACTTCCGGCTTTGTCAGGTGGTTACTGTAATTGGAGAGTGTCTTAATTGCGGCAATCAAAATGACTTCAAATACATGTTTCTGTTCAAATCCTGCCTCAAAAAATGCCCGTAAGTCCTGCTCATCAAGCCAGCCTCTTTTCTCTGTAAGAACGCGGGCAAACTGAACCAAAGCACGATCAGAATCGTCTGTTATTTTTTGATCTGCCAGTATTTCGTCAATCGTAATGTCAGAAGCGCCTTTTATTTTCCCCATAGTGCTATGTGCTACCGTACAAAAATCGCAACCATTTTCTTTGCTGATAGCCAATAATGCGAGTTGCGACTGTTGAGGGGAAAGCGATAATTTATCGAGCATTCTGGTCAGAGTCAGATAAGCTTCAACTGTAACCGGTGCTTCTGCCATAAAAGCAAAAAGATTAGGGACGAACCCATAATTATTCCTAACCTGACTTAAAATGGCTTTACCTGTTTCTGATGAATCCGATACGGTGTGAAATTTGAAATTGTGCATCCTTAACTCCTTGCGTTGCCATATATATGGAAAGTTCAGGTACACTTTATCGCTCAATAATTGTATGATGAATGCTCAATCGTTCTGATTCTTTGCTCATTCGTTCATATGGAAGCGTTCTCAAGTCTTATACAACAATTTCAGTTTCATACCGAGGTTTATCATAATGCCCGGCTTTGCGGAAACTGGAAATTAGAACAACACCGGACAGATCAAACCTGTTTCCACCTGATAACAGGAGGGCATTGTTATTTAAGTATTCCTGATTACGGAGACACTGTACTGGAATATGGCGATCTGATACTTTTTCCTAAAGAACCCCAACACTCCTTATTTAACACAGAGTTACAAACATCACAGGAGGGAACACAGGATACCGACTTATTATGTGCCAAAGTTGACTTCGGGCACTCTGGTGTCGAAGCTTTGCTTAAATCACTGCCACACGTACTCATTCTCAAAAATCAGGAGACCAATTTCTGGTTAAAGCCCATACTAAACCTGATTATTGCAGAAAATACGCTCCGGCACAGAGGAAGTGACGCCATATTAAACCGTCTGTCAGAATTGATTTTTATCTATTCCCTGAGACATTACCTCAACCAAAATCCAACCGAAGTATCTCTGCTTGCCCTCTACGCAGATACCCGCTTGTCTTTGGCTGTTGATGCCATCCACACGCACCCCGGAACAAACTGGACTATCGATAAACTGGCGCAAATTTCTGCCATGTCCCGAACCCGGTTCGCAGTGTATTTTAAATCCCGATCCGGGTGGACGGTAATGCAATATATAACCTGGTGGAGAATGCAGGTGGCACTTGGACTCTTAAAACAGGGAGAAAGCGTCAGCACGGTTTCTTATCAGGTCGGATACCAGTCAGAGTCCGCATTTTCAAGAGTATTTGCCAAACACTTCGGCTGTAATCCCGGAAAAGCCAGCAGACAATTCCGTTCGGGGACTAAATCAGACATCTGATTAAATTATCCGGATGACTTTAATCAGACCCGGACAACAAACCTCACTTTTCAATTTTCCATGCAAACTGAGAATCATCAGACTGATTAGTTCAGTTTACCCGGTTAAACAAATACAAATAATTACTGTACCCTTCTTGTTGCATGTTTTCTTTTGCGATAAAACGCATCGCGGCAGAATTCATACAATAACGCAATCCGGTTGGGGCCGGCCCGTCGTCAAATACATGACCTAAATGGGAGTCACCAAAACGACTCCGAACTTCTGTCCGGGGATAAAAAAGATGGTGATCGGTTTTCAGTTTGATATATGCCTCGTTAATTGGCTTGGTAAAACTCGGCCATCCGGTACCGGATTTATACTTATCCGTCGAAGAAAAAAGAGGCTCTCCGGTCACAACGTCAACATAGATTCCATCCTTTTTATTATCCCAATATTCATTATGGAAGGCCCGCTCTGTTCCTTCTTCCTGCGTAACATGATATTGAAGGCTGGTCAGTTTCTCACGTATTGTTGCCTCTGAAGGCTTCACATAGACTTTAACCTCAGAGAGCGTTTTCTTTTTATCTATCATTTCCCGTAACGTCACCGGGTTCTCTTCGCGCTCTTCGCCAAAAATGGTATCCAGATACTGGTCACGACCTGAACGGTAGCGATAGTAGGTATAACGAATTTTATTTTTTTTATAATAATCCTGATGATATTGTTCTGCCGGCCAGAATTTTTCAAAACGTATCAATTCCGTCTTCAATGGTTTTTTATAAATTCCCAATTCATTAATTTCACGGATAAAATTCTCCGCTACCGTTTTCTGCTCATTATTACGATAAAAAATAACAGGCCGGTACTGACTTCCACGATCCACAAATGATCCCTGATCATCCGTCGGGTCAATATGGCGGAAAAACTGATCCAATACCTGTTCATAACTCACCAGTTTAGGGTCATAAGTCACATTAATGGTTTCAACATGACCGGTTTTTCCTGATGACACCTGCTTATAGGTAGGATTATCAATCTGACCTCCGGAATAACCCGAAACAACCTCAACAACACCATTCAGTTTTTCCATATCAGATTCCGTACACCAGAAACAACCGCCGGCAAGCGTCGCAATAGCGTAACGACCGGATTCCGGATTCGCCCGTACCGATGTCATCATAGCGAGAATTATCAGGAGTACCGGGCCAACACCTGTCAATATCGAACGAACTTTCATACTAACCTCTGAACTCATTATGCGTTATTCAGTTAGACGTTTGAGCCGCAAAAAAATTACACCTTATTTTGCAAATAAACAAAAATTTTCTTTCGAAACAAAAAACCTGATCTTGATAATAAAATCAGTCGAAAACACTATATAAAACGTGCCTTAACTCATATTTAAGACAAAACAAAGAATAAATCAGATGAATATCTCATTCATATTTTCATTTATGAACCATAATAATTTCGTTCGAGCAAAAATAGAAAAAATACGATAACAAATAAAATTACAGGTGAATGTATGTATAGTATATTTAAGCCTAAGGCTCATATTTCACGTCTCCCCGGCGACAAAATAGACCCAACCTATAAACATCTGAGAATTCAGTTATTCTTTGGCATTTTCTTTGGCTATGCCGGTTATTACCTGGTGCGCAAAAATTTTAGCCTTGCGATGCCGTTTCTGATTGATCAGGGATTTTCACGAGGCGAACTGGGAGTCGCCCTGTCGGCAGTTTCCATCGCATATGGTCTGTCAAAATTCCTTATGGGCAGTGTTTCTGATCGATCAAATCCAAGATATTTTCTCAGTTTCGGCCTAATGATGTCTGCGGCTGTCATGTTTTGTTTCGGGTTTATTCCATGGGCAACAAGCAGCGTCACAATGATGTTTATTTTACTGTTTCTTAATGGCTGGTTTCAGGGAATGGGATGGCCGGCCTGCGGCCGTACAATGGTTCACTGGTGGTCCCGCAAAGAACGTGGCGGACTGGTTTCCGTATGGAACGTTGCTCATAATGTCGGAGGTGGACTGATTGGTCCGATTTTCTTGCTGGGCCTGTGGCTGTTTAATGATGACTGGCACACCGCATTCTACGTTCCTGCATTTTTTGCTGTTATGGTCGCCATTTTTATCTGGGCAACATTACGTGACACACCTCAGTCCTGTGGTCTTCCTCCAATTGAAGAATACAAAGATGATTATCCCGATAACTACAGCGCCGAAAACGAAAAAGAAATCTCAGCCAAAGACATTTTTTTCAAATACATTTTCAATAACAAATTATTATGGTCAATTGCTATTGCTAACGCTTTCGTTTATCTGATCCGTTACGGTGTGCTCGACTGGGCACCAACTTATCTGTCAGAAGCAAAACAATTTAGTGTCGACAAATCCTCATGGGCCTATTTCCTGTACGAATGGGCAGGTATTCCCGGAACACTTTTATGTGGCTGGATTTCAGATAAATGGTTCAAAGGACGCCGGGCACCTGCCGGTATTCTATTCATGCTGCTCGTCACCGTTGCGGTCATGGTTTACTGGTTCAATCCGGCCGGGAATCCGGCAATAGATATGGCAGCATTGATATCTATTGGCTTTCTTATCTACGGACCGGTCATGCTGATTGGCCTGTACGCACTGGAATTAGCCCCCAAAAAAGCAGCAGGCACCGCAGCAGGTCTGACTGGATTATTTGGATACCTCGGAGGGGCTGTCGCAGCAAATGCAATCTTAGGTTATACCGTCGATAATTTTGGCTGGGATGGCGGTTTTACATTGTTAACGTCTGCCTGCATCATTGCCATTTTGTGTCTCTTATATGCCTATTTCGGTGAGAAAAAATATCACGAAAACAAACTATCGAATGCAGAAACCATTGCCTAGGATCTCAATGATATAACTTTGAGCCGTAACATGAGCAATCCGTTACGGCTCAAAACGACTAAACCCTCAAAAATAAAGAGACTCCCCAAAAGCATTCTCAGTATAACTGATTAACATAAATGCCTTTTTTATGCTCATATTGTATTTAAACTTGCATGCAAAATACATCACACTATATGATTTGTAGCCATTATGATTTTTCCTGATAAACAGAAGATGATAGTGGAATTACTATTGTTTTTGAGGTACTTATGAAAAAAAACATTATTCTGGCTATTACTTTTTCTTTGATATTTTTGTTATCCGGTTGTTCATCTGCACCAACAAGAACCGTTCCTGTACCAGCAGTACCTCTCACTCCTCAACTAAAAATGGGAACATTAAATTTTTCTCTGAGCGAAAATCACAAAGCAAACATCACTTACCACACGCAGCAGGAGATGCACGCTTTTATCCTGTCTCAGATAAAAGCAGATCTGAATGAAAAGTATATCCTCACAGACAGTCCCGAAGCAGATATTATCAATATAAACATTGAATATGTCCGTCAGTTTATTGGTCGTAAACTGACGGACTCTCTGGGTTATCCGACATTAAACTACTCTATTGAAATCGTACGTAAAACCAAAGTTATTTACCGTCTGGAGAAAAAGCATCAAGCCTTTAACGCAGGGATAATGCCGAATATAGAAGTTCTATTTGGCGTTATGCGGAAAAAATCACATGAAAAGATCTTTATGAAAAGTATTGCCAACACCATTTCTTCACAAATAGCACAACTTTTAAAATGACAATAATGATACTAACGGGTACAGTAATAAAAAGGTACCCAATAACCTGTCGGTCTCTTATCCATTAGAAAATGTTTGCGAGAAGACAATAGTACCGAAGCGACATAAGAAAGGGCCTTTTACCAAATCAACCTAAACAGAGGTAATTATGGACTCCAACGATTTACATAATGGCAATGACGACCATTTGCAATATGCGCTAGAAAGAACCGCAAAACAGATTTTGTCTGAGGATGAAAAAGAACGTCCGTATGCAAAATATTTTTTCGACAAAATACCTCAACCCGATCCACACCATTATCAACTTATGGATACACCATGCGACCCGGCACAAGCCCTTTACCCAGAAGATATGAATGATCTTCTGAATCCGGGAGATCTTGCTATTGAAACAGGCTGGTGTAACCTGCCAAATGGCACCGGTTTTATTGCAAACCGAAATATTTACTCCGACATTACCGCTGAAATGATCGACTGGTGGTTTGCCTGGCACCCATTAGATGATCTGCGTTACCGAATCTGGTATCCACCTCAACATGCTGGAATATCCGTTAGCCCGGAACATCAAATAAAATTACTCGATTCATCCATTCCAATGCAAGAAAGAAACTGGGGAATTACTCATCATGCAATTGAAGATACCAACAATGGCATGGAACAAGTTGATATTCACTTTATGTCACCTCAAAGTTTCGGTTTTGATATGACTCGTTGGAAGTCACCAGATGTAGAAACTTTTGCTGGGGGACAAGGCTGGTCTGTCCCAGCAGGCCAGGCGGATAAGGCCCGGAAATCACCCTCCCTGATGTGCCATATTTTTCGCCAGACTGACTCAGGGCTGGAGCACAGAACCCGTTTCTGGATTGGATACCACTTTGTTGATGGAAAGCCAAAATCTATATTACCTCCAGGCCAGGCCATTCCAGAAAAAGTGATAAAAGGACTTGCACAACATAATGTGTGTGAATTTACTCGTTTTAAAACTTTCTTACCAAGAATATATAAAGAATTCGGAGAAAAAATCATCACAACGTAAGATTAACAGACATACTTTCCATTGGTTCTCTTGAATAAAACAGAGAACCAATTTCTGTTTCTTGCTAAAACTGGTTTAATTCACCCATAAGCACAAATTTCTTCCGGCGACAAACTGACAATTCCCGGTGTTTCATCAATAAAGCTGAACAACTCAGAAATAATGTATCTCAACCGCTCAGTAATGTACTCACGATCCCGGTAGGCTATATAGATATTCTGCTCTTTGTACACTTTTCCTTCAAACAATACAGTACACTTGTCGGCCTGTAACAGACGGATACTTTCAGCCGGAAGCAAAGAGATGCAACGCCCCTTTTCTGTTAAAGTGGCAGCCAGATCAAACGAATCAACAGAAACACGGCATCCAACCTGACAGTGTCCATCCTGCCCGTTTTCAGTCGTCCAGGAGCAATTACTTTCTACCTCATAATGACGGGAAGAATTATTGTTAATACCGGCATATTGCCCGAGTTGTCCGGGATGAGCCGGTATTCCGCCATTGGCAGACAAATACGCCCTCGATGAAACAAAATATTTTCTTAGCGTAACGAGTTTTCTGGCAATTAACGACTGATCCTGGATCTCCATCGGAGTAATTAAAATATCAAAATCCCCCATGGTATAGGTCAGACTTGGATTAATAGTAATCACATCAATTTCAATGTCTGGTTGCTCATCCAGAATACGGGGAATCACACTAGCGCAAAGAGTGCGGGAAAAGGAATGGGAAACACCAAGCTTTACTGTTCCTTTAAGTTCTGTTCGCTTACAGCTTAGTTGCTCAATAGAATATTCCAGTTTATTCACGATTTGTCTGGCAGTTGACTTAAACGATACACCATCCGGAGTAATCCGAATCACACTACCAGCCTTCTGAATCAATTTAATTCCTAAATCTTTCTCCAAAACTTTCACTCTGCGACTAACCGTTGAGGGACTGGTATCACAAACAACCGCCGCCTGAGTTATGCTGCGTGTTTTACAAACAGACAGAAAAATTTTCAAATCATTGATATTTACATTCACATCAGTATCTCCGGGTGCAATTAATCAGAGGTATTGCATAATCTGCAATCGGGTATTGCAGTTAATGTGTAGCTAAGTTACAGCCAATGGATAGACTGATATGCAAAGTTGCTGACAATCTGCTCAGTCAAAAATATCAGGGATAGGCAACTTCATAAAGACCAATATTGGTAAAATTACAAAAACAGGAATCCAAGGAAGACTAAAGCAATGACGCAAACACAACACAAAATGTCCAAACTGGCAGCATTTACTCCGGTAGTCGCTATGCTGATTTTACTGGGAGTCGGCTACGGTCACTTTCACTGGAGGCCAGAACCTCTGTTAATTATTGCAACCGTCATAGCAGGCCTTATTGCTAAATCAGCAGGCTATACATGGGATGAACTTCATGAAAGTATTCTGGAAAAAATTCATCAGGGAATGTCTGCCACACTTATTCTGATTTCCGTCGGTGTTTTGATCGCAACCTGGATGTTCTCCGGAACCATCCCAATGGTGATCTACTTCGGAATGCAGTATATATCACCGGAACATATACTGGTTATTGCCTGCATTGGATCGGCCATTATTGCGACAATGACCGGTACCAGTTGGGGGGCTGTCGGTACAGTAGGAGTCGCCTTTATGGGTATCGCAACCGGTTTGGGTGTTTCACTTCCTGCAACAGCTGGGGCGGTTGTTGCCGGCGCATTTTTTGGTGATAAGATTTCACCATTGTCGGATACGACCAATCTGGCACCTCTGGCAGCCGGCTCCACCCTTTATGAACATATCGGACACATGCTATATACCACTATTCCAGCGCTTTTCCTTTCACTGATTGTTTACTTCTTTGCCGGCAACAGCAGCATGGTCGGCGCAGAAATTGCGACTCCGGAAAAAATGGAAACCATGCTATCAACCCTGAACCTCATGTTTACCTGGCATATTGCTTTGTTGATCCCGGTTCTGATTGTTCTGGTTGGTGCCATTCGCAAATGGCCATCCCTTCTGGTTATGCTGGGTGCATCAGCGGTTGCTTTTATTATGGGGATGACGATTCAGGGATTTGATGCAAAATCAGGCTTTACTGCGATAGTCAAAGGCTTTAATGTTGCAATGGTACACAGAGAAGGTTTTGACAGCGGCAACGTCATCTGGGAAGTCACCCGCCTGATTAACCGGGGTGGAATGATGAGTATGATGGGAACCTGTCTGATCGCATTTTGTGCCTTCGCTTTTGCAGGTGTTATGTCAAAATCAGGCGCGCTGGATGTCATTCTGGACACTATGCTGAAAGGTGTTAAATCAAATGGCGGTTTAATCTTAACAACCGTTATTTCCTGCATCACAATGGCAATTGTTACTGGTTCATCCTATCTTTCTATTTTAGTTCCGGGCGAAATGTACCGGGATGAATTTAAACGCAGAAAACTGGCCGCCAAAAACCTATCACGAACTCTGGAAGATTCAGGTACTGTCACCGTACCATTGGTTCCCTGGTCAATGGCCGGTGTCTATATGGCGTCCACTCTAGGGGTATCGGTTCTGGACTTCGCACCATGGGCGGTATTCTGCTATGTCGGCTGGGTTTTTGCTCTTATCTATGGCTATACCGGCATTGGTATTGCAAAAGATGAAACGTCCATCGCTGATGAAGAAACGCAAAAACACCCGGCAATGGCAAAATAAAATCTGTCCGGATATTTTTTAACCTGCCGGCTCAATATCTGAGGCTTTCCTGAGTAACAATGTAGCTGGCATGACTGGTTCAACGGTAATTATTTGATGTTTACACTTTTAAAAAACGCCCGTCTCTACGCTCCGGAATCTCTGGGAGTCGCGGACATTCTGATTGCGGGGAAAAAAATAGCAGCAATAGGAAAACTGGCAGACAGTGTTCAATTGCCTGATCTGTCCGTTACCGATCTGGATGGGCGTATTGTAACACCGGGTTTAATTGACCAACATGTCCACCTGATTGGCGGCGGAGGTGAAGCTGGGTTTTCCAGCCGCACGCCAGAAATTCAGGTATCCACAATTGTAAAACATGGCGTTACCTCAGTCCTTGGTTTACTGGGCACAGATAGTGACACCCGTCAGCCGGCAACCCTGTTTGCTAAAACTCAGGCGCTCAATGAAGAAGGGATCAGTGCATGGATGTTAACAGGGGGATATAACTTCCCGTCACCGACCATGACCGGAACCGTTCGTAATGACATTCTTTATACCGAACATTGTATCGGCGCCAAGCTGGCCATTTCTGATCACCGGGCCCCACATATTAGCTATGAGGAATTAATCCGGCTGGCGTCAGACTGTCGTATTGCCGGTATGCTCTCGGGCAAATCGGGAACAATGACCATTCACCTGGGTAATGCTCCCTCTCGTTTGGATCTATTATTCAGAGCCAGCAAAGAATCAGCCATTCCACCCCAGCAATTTATTCCGACACATACAAACCGGCATAAAGATCTCTTTGAACATGCATTAATCTGGGCTGAACAAGGCGGCCGAATCGACATTACGACCGGGTTTGCTACCGGTAATCAGGCCGTCAATACGCTGAATGCTTTGATTGCGGCCCGGGAAAAGGGCATTGCGGAAGAATCCATCGCTGTGTCTTCCGATGCTCAGGGCTCCAAACCTGTATTTAATGAACGCGGGGAACTGTCCGGAATCGGAGTCGCTGAACAGAATGAGTTACTGGAAATCATACAGGAACAGGTAAAATATGGTTATACCTTATCCGAAGCACTAAAACCTGTGACCAGCACTGTTGCAAACTGGCTTAAACTACCAGGTAAAGGCCAGATTCAGACCGGATATGATGCTGATTTACTAGTTCTGGATGACGAACTGACTCTCCAGCAAACATGGGCGAAAGGCCAATGTGTTTTCCGGGATAAGAAGTCTCTGATTCACGGCATGTTTGAGTAATAGGAAAAACGTTGCAACCAACCACAGACCCTAGCCATCTGATCATCCGGATGACTAGGGTGCAGCGATAACAAGTTACATTATTTATCCGGAAATACCGTATCTCTCCGGCTTACAGAACTCAGATACCGATAGTATCTGAAAGACTGAATAGCCCGGTAACCAAAAGCACCGCTGATTAAGCCACTCATAAAGACACTTAACAATCCCCATACCGGCAGGGAACTTATCGAACTCATCACAGCAAGCACATAATGAATGAAAAAGCTGGCCATCATAAGAATCAGTAAATTAGGCGATCCCGAAAAATACAGCTGATTTTCCGAATCCAGATAGCATTTTTTTATCTGGGCACTGAAAAACACATATCCAACGCTCAGCCCCAGTAGTATTGCAACAAGCCATAAGAAAATCATAACCGGCTCTGCACTCATCGAGTCCATGGACAAAAAGAGAAACAAAACCGGTAATAAAATCAGCCGCTCTGGTTTAACCGAATAATCGGATAAAGCGGTATACCCAGTTCTTAATAAATAATAAAAAATCAACCAAACCCAAAAAGGCGTATGAGAAATAATAGAACTCAGCATAAAATAATTCCCCCACTTCGTATCTCCATATCCTATGAGATAATCATGAAGTCCCACGCTTAAAAATGCTACGACAGGAACCAGACAGACACCTGACACAACGAATTAAATAATTGATTTTATTAAATAAAAACATCGATCCAGTTTTTCGGTATTTCCCATCGAAATAACGATTGTTTTCAAAAGCACCTTCCCACCAACTTTAAACTTTTTCCTCAAAAGAATCAGACAAATCACAAATGCAACCCAACCGGAAAACAATACCCACCAGATTGCATAAAAATTGAACTCTTCAGGCGATTTAAAAGATCTGAAACATTCGAAAAAGAAAAGTTTCTACTGGTATCAGAAACTGATCCGGCATAGCGAATTGAGTACGTAAAACCCAACGACATTCTGATCTTATCTGCCACTGTTCACAGCGGCGTCATGTAAGAATTTAAATCAAATACTCAACTTGTTGATAATACTCTTAGTTGCACATATAATCCCCACCCAAATTTATCATATTAATTGCTTGGGGAAGCTGAAGCATATGCTAGATGCAGACAGAGGGAAAAAAACAACCACAGCCGTTAGAAAACACATTTTAACCGCAAAAGCAAAGCTTGCCTTACTTATTGGCGGATTGTTTTCCATCGTTTTAATTTCTATTTCGACGATCTCATACCATAATTTTAATGTTGCCTCCGTTAATAACTACACTCACAAACTTAGGTCTCAGGCATTCTTAATTTCCAATGCTGTTGAACAAAAAATTACAGGGTATTTTTCATCATTATCTGTACTGCAAGACAGCCTGCCAATCGACCATTCCGGCATTACCGATCAGGATCTGCTACTAAAAAAATTATTAAAATTCAAGAACGACTTTAATGTAATCAGTGCTTATGTCGGACTGAAAGACGGACGGGTTTTTGCCTCAAAAAACAGAGGGTTTATAAATGGACTTAATGCTCGTAAGCTAAACCGGGAATGGTTTCTACGCGGTTTTAATGGCGATAACAATATCATTACAAAACCTTATATTAATAACAACGGCAACTATGTCATGGCTGTCGCCGTCCCTGTCCGCCGAGATGGACAGGTCGTTGCCATTCTTTCCACGAATATTCCGTTAAATACCATTACCAAATTTGTGGAGCAGCTAACCTCAAGGAATCAGTTATTTGTATCCCGGAACGATGGCTTTGTTCTGGCCTCAAAATATCCGGAATACATTGGGAAAAATATTTTTACAGTCCGCCCTTCTTATAAAGATTATAAAGATCAGCCATCCAGCTCCCATTCTTATGTTTTCAAAGGTGAAAAATACTTTGTCAGTTCGGTTAAACTTAAAAAGCTTGGATGGAATGTCTGGCTTTGGGATAAATGGGACAATATTGAACAGGCATCCCACAGCAATTTAAATATATCCCTATTGCTGGCCGGGGGGTTCCTCATCATTTCTCTTATTGCTATTTATACACTGGTCCATAAGTTAATGTACGTCCCTATCGGAGGTGAACCCAGAGAAATCGAATCTCTGGTCAACCAAATTGCGAATGGTGACTTGACACATATACCGCCAGAAAATTCTCACCGGGTTGGCATATACAAAGCGATCATAACCATGGCAGAAAACCTGAAGCAGGTTATCTCAGATATCAACAACGATTCTGAGCAGTTAAACGACATATCACAACAACTAGGCAATTCGTCAGGCAAAGTGGATGAATCTTCCAAATCTCAGATAGAAAGAATGGAGCAAATTGCTACCGCGATGAATGAAATGACGGCAACAGTTGCTGATGTCGCCCAAAACGCCATCGAAACATCAACCTCATCAGACGATGCTAACGACAGTACAACATCCGGACTAACGGCCGTAAACAACGTCAATAATGAGATAGCTCAACTCGCTTCTGATATTTCAGATGTTCATGACGTGATAGCAGAACTTGAAGAAAAAAGTAACAACGTTGGTAACATACTGGATGTTATTCGTAGCATTGCCGATCAAACCAACCTTCTGGCTTTAAATGCGGCCATTGAAGCTGCCCGGGCAGGAGAAGCGGGCCGGGGATTTGCCGTTGTTGCCGACGAAGTCCGTGATTTGGCCAGTAAAACCGCGAATAGTACCAACGAAATACAGGAAATGATCGAAGCACTACAACAACAATCTTCCCGTTCATTGAAACTCATGATCAAAAATGCGGAAAATGCAATAAAAACGCAGGGAACATCAAAAGAAGCGCAAGATTCACTACTGACAATAGAGCAAAAAATTTCGGCCATTAAAGATATGAACAATCAGATTGCGACCGCAGCGCAACAACAATCTCAGGTGGCTTCGGATATCAACCAAAGTATCGTTCATGTTAACGACTTAACAGTCAGTAATTCGGAAGTCATTCAGGAAAACATTGCGATTGCAGATAAATTAAATCAAATGGCAAACCGTTTAAGTGATACAGTAGATCAATTTACAATATAAACAAATATCAATAACCTGCCGTATTGGCGGGTTATTGATATTCCAATCATAATAAAAAGGATTTATATAGGTTTTCAACCTTCATCGGTAACCCTCTATTGAAAATGATCTTGTGAATTTCTGTTAGAACACCCAATATAAATCATCTTATTATTGAATCTTTTTTAGGAAATAAATCATGGAGCATCGTATTCGAGCCGCAGGAATTCTTCTTTCTGAATCTGCTGTGCTACTGGTTAAGGTTAAAGATTCAACCGGAGAATACTGGATTCCGCCAGGTGGCGGATTTGAAAATGGTGATATGAGCACAAAACAGTGCCTGAAGCGGGAATTTAGGGAAGAAGCCGGTATCAATATTGAAGTCGGTGAACTCATTTGTGTCAGAGAATTCCTGGAGACCTCGCCAGAACGTTACAATGCTGAATTCTTTTACCACGTCAATCAATTTTCAGGCCACCCCCACACCGACAACCTAAAAGGCCTAAACGATGAAGAATTTATTCAGAAAGTTGAATGGATACCTTTCAGTTGCTTAACAAAAATCAGAACTTATCCGGCAGATATAGGAAAATTAGTTTCTTTAATCAGTGACAAGCAGTTTTCTGTCCATCTGGGCAGTTACCGGCAGGGAAAAGATGAAATAACAAATCACCTTTAATCTGTCAGTGAAAATGGCCGACACTTTTCATTAAAAGGAAATTTTGCTCTTAAAACCGTAATTCTAAAAACACTGATTATCCTCAAAAAAGTACCACGTCTGGCAAAGGCAAACGCATCCAGAATAAACTGCCCCCAATGCAACGTGCTTAATGCTCTGAAATCACCGCACTCAGGACAGGCTGGTCTGACATAAACGTAGAGAGTCAAATCAAACTCCCAGTCCATACAACGCCCAAATACGGTCAATATTGTTTAAAATACGGTACACATCAGATTGTGTCTCCTTACACCGCTTATCTATTTGTGTCTGTAACATTAAAACTCGTTATCATTAAGATAGTTACATTAAATTACAGGAATACTATCTTTGACTACGCCCTGAATTTTGGTACTAAGGATGAGTTCGTTACTCATGTAATGATCTAGTCTGAACGTAAGCACCGGACAAACTCTATCCGGTTTATTTAACGATTCAGCATTGGGAGAGTATCACTATGTGTCTGCCGTTTCTTTACCACGGACAATCCACAGATTGGGTTTCACAAACAGATCATAAACTTACCGTCAGGCTCGCAGTGGAAAAAGCATGGTTATTTCAAAAGATACTGGTACGCCATGAACCCGATAATGAAGAGACACTGACAGAGATGCATCCTCAGGGCTCAACCGAACACCTGACTTTCTGGGAAGCCAGCTTTGAAATAAATACCGACCGGGATATCACCCATTACGCCTTTAAGTTGCTGACCGGGAAAGAACAATTCTGGCTGGATGCGAAGGGCGTGAGCCGGCGCATTTCGCCAAAAGAAACCCACTTCAAATACAATGCCGTCAACAGGCCACCGGAATGGATCAACCAACAGGTGTTTTATCAGATTTTACCGGACCGGTTTTGCAACGGGAAACCGGAGATCAGTGTCAGAAACGGAGAATCCAGCCCGGTATTAGGAGGCAAAAAGCCGGTCGCCAAGCAATGGGGGGAACCGGTCAGTTCCTATGATACTAGTGGTGGTTGTGAATTTTATGGTGGCGATCTTTATGGGGTAGGACAAAAAATAGATTACCTTCAGTCTCTGGGCATTACCGCCATCTATCTCAACCCGATTTTTACGGCCCCGAGCAATCATAAATACGATACTTCGGATTATATGACCATTGATCCGCACCTGGGAACAAATGAAGACTTCGCCTTGCTTTGTAAGGATCTTCATCACCGGAAAATGAAAATCATATTAGATGCTGTATTCAACCATACCTCTGCAGAACATCCCTGGTTTAACAAAAGCGGACAGCATCCAATGTCAGGAGCCTATCAGTCAACCGAATCCCCTTACCGAAACTTTTACTCTTTTGACGGAAACAGTCAACGTTACCATAGCTGGAAAGGGGTGGACTCATTAGCTGTGCTGAATTACAAAAATAAGCAGCTACGAAAATACATTTATCAGGATGATGATGCTGTCATTAAACATTGGTTGAAACCGCCTTATTCCATTGATGGTTGGCGATTTGATGTTATTCATATGCTGGGAGAGGGGAAAGGCGCTAAAAATAATGCTCACTACGTCAAAGCATTCAGAAAATCGGCCAAGCAGGTAAATCCGGACTGTTATATTCTCGGTGAACACTTCTATGAAGCCACCCAATGGTTGCAAGGCGATCAGGAGGATGGCTCGATGAATTACTATGGCTTTGCTCACCCAGTCGGGGCGCTGCTCACCGGGCTCGACATCGCCGGTCACCCGGTTCACATCAGCGTTACCAACTTTCTGGACTGGCAGACCGAAGCGAGGGCGAAGATTCCCTGGCCCAATCAACTGGCTCAGCTCAATCAACTGGACAGTCACGATACTGCCCGCTTTATGGAACGGGTGAAACACAACGCCGGACTTTTCAAACTGGCAGCCGTGTTGTTATTCACGTCCGTCGGTACACCCTGCCTGTATTATGGTACAGAGCTGGGAATGTCTGGCGGAAGAGATCCGGATAACCGTCGCTGTATGCCATGGGATGAAGTAGAACAGTCAGAATATATCTCGTTTTTCAGACAATTAATTCAACTGCGCACCGATAACATTGCGCTCCAGAAGGGAGATTACGTTCCCCTTTACCGGGATGACAACGGTTTTGCCTTCGCCCGGCAGTTTCAGCGCCATTGCGTCATTTGCGTGTTCAATGTCAGCCAGAAAACCCGGTCTTTCACCATTCCGGTCTGGCGGCTCGGACACCTGAATCACCGGTATCGTTCACCGCTGACCCGGAAAACCTTCCTCTCGGCTCAGGGCGTGCTCACCGTCAAAATCACCCCCATGTCGGGCGACATTCTCATAGTCTGTTCCCAGCAGAATGAACAGGCATCATTATCTGGCGGCGGGAAAACAGACCAGTAAAATGACAAAAATATGATCCTGTTCCTGTCAGGGAGGACAAATGTCCTTATCCGGATTTGAAGACAAACTTTATGATCAACATACCTGAAACGTCATCTTAAAGGACATCATTATGGATCTGATATCATTATTCGATATTAATAACACGCTCGTGACGATCCCGATTGGCAGTGGCTACGCCATGAGCTGGATTGAAGCGTTTGGAACCGTATTCGGTTTACTCTGCATCTGGTTTGCCAGTCAGGAAAAAACCATCAACTACTTTTTTGGCCTACTGAATGTCACGCTGTTTGCCATGATTTTCTTTCAGATTCAGTTGTACGGTTTATTAATTCTCCAGCTTTTCTTTTTCTGCGCGAACATTTATGGCTGGTACGCCTGGACGAAACCCAATGCCGAAGGCGACACACTCGAAGTCCGCTGGCTCAGCAAACAAAAACTGCTGCTCACGACCGTGATTAGCCTGATTGCCATTGGCTTACTCACCCTCTATATCGATCCGGTGTTTGTCGCGCTCGCCAATCTGGTGGTTGAAGGGATGAATCTGTTCGGTGCAGGCTTATCTCACGCCGCGCTCGAACCGGATGCCTTCCCTTTCTGGGATTCTGCAATGACGGTTCTGTCCATCGTGGCTCAGATTCTGATGACCCGAAAATACGTCGAAAACTGGGTACTTTGGGTGGCGATCAATATCATCAGTGTCGGCGTGTATGCCGCTCAGGGTGTGTATGCGATGTCGGTTCAGTACGCCATTCTGATGTTTATTGCCGCGAATGGTACCCGTGAATGGGCACGCACAGCAAAAAGCAATCATGAGAAACAGACCGGTGAAACCGAGCTTAACGAGGTGAAAGCATGAGTAAACAGCCCCACATCTGCGTTGATGAGACCCAGGTTGCCTCTCATGTTATCGTCTGTGGTGAACCGGACCGGGCGAACCGGATTGCAGCTCTGCTCGATAACGCCGAAATGATATCCGAAAACCGCGAATACCGGCTGTTTACCGGGCAGTACAAAGGCAAGCCCGTTACCGTCTGCAGCACCGGTATCGGCGCACCATCGCTGATCATCGCGCTGGAAGAGCTCAGACAATGTGGCGTCACTCATATCATACGTGTCGGATCCGCCGGTGCTTTGCAGGCCGACATTCAACTCGGTGAGCTGATCATCGCTGAAGGTGCAGTCAGAGACGAAGGTGGTTCAAAAGCGTACATTCAGCCGACGTATCCGGCCTGCGCCAGTTTTTCCCTGTTAAAAGCGTTGGATAGCCACTTAATGAGTCAGGCAACGCCCTGTTACCGTGGCATTGTGCGCTCGCACGACAGTTTCTACACCGATGAGGAAGACGAGATTTGTCAGTACTGGAGCCGCAAAGGCGTGTTAGGCGCCGATATGGAAACGTCCGCGCTGCTGACCGTCGGCCGTTTGCGCGGGCTTGAAGTGGCATCGGTCCTGAATAATGTGGTGCTATTTCAGCAGGACGTCAAAGAAGGGGTGGATCAATACGTGAACCATGCTCAGGCGATGATGGAAGGCGAAAAACGGGCGGCCATCGCCGCACTGGAAGCGTTGCATCAGCAAGGCTGAGCGAACACAAAGAAACACGCTCATCTAACCATGCGGTCTGCTTCGTTTTGAAGCGAAGCAAGCCGCATGGTTTCTTCAGGCACCATCCACCGTCGCGTCAGCCGCGACACTGACGGAAATATTTGCTATGTTCAGCCTGATGATGCACCTGCATTTCTGATATCACTGAAGAGCGAGTTTTCTATGAAAGTCAGTCCCTACACCACCGGCCGCTTCGGGTCTTTTTTATCGGCTAAAAGCCAGGCATTCAGCGACCTCATCTACCAATGTCAGATTCGCAGCGGGTACGTGGACGCCGGGTATGAAATACTGCGTCAGGGTGAAAAGCTGGAGTATCTTTATGTTGTGCCAGGGGGCCGGGTATCCATGAGCATCGTGGCGGCCAACGGGCGGCGTTTTCAACTCGGCGAAGCCAACTGCGATGATCACATTTTCGGTGAAATGGAGTATTTCACCCAAACGCCTTGCCAATGGACCGTCACGGCCGATGAACATCTTCAGATGGACACCATTTGTCTGACCAAACTGACTCAGGCGCTGCACCAACATCCGGAGATGATGTTCTTTTTTGCCGCAGCACTGGCAGAAGACTATCAGGATTCGCTGGACATCTACACCAACCGCCTGCTGCACCCCATCACCTACAACATTGCTTACGATTTATTAATGCAAAAGACCACGACCGCCGCGCTGGGCGGGTTTGATCGGGTCAACCGGGAAGCCGAACGCTTCGGCACCTCCGGTCGCGTGTACCGCCGTGCCGTCAAAGAGCTTCTGGATAAAGGGCTGGTCGAAAAAAGTGCGCAGGGGCTGGTGATCGCGGATGAAAAGAAACTCATCGAATTTTTAGAAAACGATGAATAAAGAGACAATAATGTCCGTCATGAATTGGTAAACTGTTACGCACACGGACTGTCGTAGGGAATCATGATGAACATAAAGGCGTTTGCAAAGCTGACCGGGCTGAATGCGCATACTATGCGCTACTATGAAAAAATGGGGTTTCGTGTAGCCAGAGATGCCAACGGACATCGTTCCTATACGAAGAAAGATCTTAAATGGATCAAATACTTAATCCGCCTGAAGGTGTTCGGGTACTTTTTACCAAGAGCATTAGGGAGGGAAGGGCCAATGCCTTGCTTGTTATCATTTTTCTGTATTGATGATGCCTTTTTAATCTGTAATTTAAGCGGGGTAATTACCGCAGGACTGAGTAAAGTCATCCGATCTTTTTTGCCTTTTTCATCTCTCACTGTTAAAGATAAATTATTCAAAGTAAGATCTTGCACTCTGATCCTCAAGCACTCATTGACTCTAAGCCAAGAACCATACAGTAATGAAAATATCGTGTGATTCACCCCCGATAGATGCGAGAGAATCCGTTGTATTTCGGTAGGCGTTAGTACGCTTGGTAGTTTGCGTGTTTTTTTGCGTAGGTAAAACCTAAATTCCCTAGCGGCGTTTGTAAAAATTGATTGTAAAGATAAGCAATTGTGTTGAGCGCTACTTTTTAAGTGTTGATTGCTACGTACTGCTCGTTAGCAAGATAAGAAAGAAAACCCGTTACTTCTTTTTCTCCTATATCTTTTGGATGTTTTAGTTTGTTGAAGCGAATAAAGTATTTAATCCAATATAAGTGAGCCTTTTCTGTTTTGAGACTGTTCCCCGCATTCGCATATATCGTCGAATTTCTTCTAAAAATTTGCTTGCCATCTCTACGCCCCATAGCTGTATATTTATACAATTTATTGAATTTAAATTCGATTTGAGTATGAAAAATGGCTTATTTTGTTGAGAGTTCAGTCTCGCTATTGTCAATAGAAGATTTAATAAGTTATTGTTAATAAAAGGATTGACACTACCCCTTCCTGGGATAACGCGCATTGTTAAAAAATGATAACGCGCAGTCTCGTTTTTATGTGATGGCAGAATGTACAATATGATGTATATTCTATAGTTTTTAATGAGTTATGGTCAGTTGATTAAAAGTCAGGCAGACAGAAAAACGAGACTGCCTGTTATTAAGAATGTTAGGTGAAAGAAGATAGGAACATCATAGAAAAATGATAAATAAAATAATCTCCAATTTTTATAGCAATACGAGATTCAGCTCTGATAACGAAGTAGCGTTATTTCGAAAGTTTGCATTAGCTATACAAGCCGAATCCAGTGCGACGTTCATCGATGAGACTCATGGTGGCGGTGTGTGCAATGTAAATTTTACGAGTCCTACAAATAAAAGCGAAACTTGTGAAATCTCGGACTTATTGATTCTTTCGTATTCTCAACTTAGTAACGAGTGGAGAGCGACATTTTGGCAAGCTAAAAAACAAGGCGTATCAAAATGGATAAATGTTGCACAAGATGGTTCTCAACTCGACTTTAAAGGTCAGTTTAATCAATGGGATTTACTTAGTCGTCGACCCGACGTAACAGGTGTTAAAGGTTTTCATCCACCAAAAGATATTCTTAGTGGCTTTAGTTCTCCTTCTATTGGGACATATGGTGTTTTCTATGAAAAAGGTGGTTGTATAGAACTAGCACACTCAATAGCCGAGTTTATATCCTGTCCATCTCCAGCAACTAAAAGCCCAACTTTAGCGATTAATGGTTATCTCTCAAAATATTCGATGTATGAACATGAAATGATCAACACATTAACCTTAAAAGGATTTCTTGAGGGCTTGTTTGATTTTAAAATTGGAGCAAAGCTAAATAGTAAAGATAGTACACATCGATGGCTATTAGAGCGTGTCCGTGGAAAGTTAAAATCACAAGAAAAGCTACCTTTCGTAAACCATTTAGACCACATTGAAGAATTTCTAAACCATGATGTATCAGACATAATTGAGTTTGATGACTTTAGTGCTGGCTTATCTATTTTGTTGGTGAATACGGATGGTGAAAAATCACCTAACAAAGCATTTAAGAGTGATTCGTAACGCTTGGCATTTTCGCTTCGCTCAAGTATAGCCAAGCGTCACTCACACCTTAATGCGGCTACATGGATTCCCCCGGTTGTCAAACATCCGCTAAATTTCAAGTGATGGTTTTGGACTGCCGCTCTACATTCGGTCTTTATATCGATGATTCGCAACATCGTGACCCTGATGACTTTGCGCGACTGCGGTGCCTTATTCGTTAGATGACATCTAATGTGTCCGCCGCATTAACAGGCTCTCCGCAAGTGGTCTTAACCTATCTCCATCCATTGCGTCTGCTATGACCCGGTTGGTGTTCTCTTGTTACTTTGCTTGAGTTAATGGTTATTTAAGCTACGTAATTTTCATATTCTGTTTGGTTGTGTAGTAGAGACCATATTATTCGAGCATTTTTTGCCGCGAGTGCCACAATCGCCCGATTCATTCCTCGCCGCTCTAACACTCCACGGCACCATTGACTGAGCCTATCTTGTTTGTCACCTAAATTTGCAATTACAGTTCGCGCACCATGGACAAGTAAAGTACGTAAATACTTGTCGCCATGCTTGGTTATTCTCCCTAATCTAGTTTTGCCACCTGTGGAATATTGTTTGGGAACCAATCCAAGCCAAGCAGAAAAATCTCGGCTTTTATCAAATTGAGAGCCATTACCAATAGAGGCCATAATAGCTGTTGCAGTTTGTGGGCCAATTCCTCTGACCTTCATAATACGTTGAACGTTATCACTTACCTTTGAAAAGGCATCGAAGACTTGCTCAGTATCCGCAATACGTTGGTTGAGTTGTTCAAGATGGTAGTAAGCATCTGCAATAACGGTTCTAGCTAGGTGTGGAAGTTCGTTTTCTGCGTCTTCCAGTATGGTAGGGACTTGCTTCATTAATGAAGAGCGTCCAACCGGAATGATGAGACCAAATTCAGAAAGTAAGGCGCGAATACGGTTCATTAGAGCAGTACGTTCGCGAACCCAATGCTCGCGCATTCGATGAACGGACAGTATGGCTTGTTGCTCAGGAGATTTTACTGGGACGAATCGTGTAGATGAGTGTTGGACAGCTTGGCAAATAGAAACAGCATCATTAAGGTCATTTTTACCTTTAGTACGATGTGGGATGACATATTTAACCGCCATAATACGAGCATCATGTCCTAATTTATTAAGCGTTCTCGCCCAATAATGTGCACCGCCACACGCTTCAAGTCCTATACGTATAGGTGGCATATTTGCTATGGTAGTGAGTAATTTAGAGCGAGTAACAGATTTATGAAGAACTACTTTACCTTTCACGTCAACGACATGAATACTGAAATGATTTTTCGCTAAGTCTATACCGCAAAAATAAGAATGATCAGACATGGTGCCTCCAGTGTTAATAATTACCACCTAAGTGTGGTAGATCCTCGGGAGGGGGAATCCATGTCATTCGTTATGTGTTTATGGAATATCATAATGAAAGTCGAAAATACGAAAGATCGGGTAAAGGTTGAAGCAATAAGAAAATGGTCTATTCAACTTGTCAGTGAGGGGCGAGTTGAAGAGGTTAAAAATTGGGATGCTAAGTCACCTTGGCACAATTCAAAGTTTTCTAATTTGTCAAATAATATTGAATGGGTTGTATATTGGGCAGATCAAGCTTGGCCTGGTGAAGTAAAATTACTTAAGTAGCGACAAAGTCATAGTGCCGTAGGAGCACACATAACTACACGCACTATTCGACCCGATTCCTTGGCAGTTTTGGTATCAATTGACTGCGGTGTTTACGGTGGTCAAGTTAGCATTAGCGCAATCGGGCGCATGTGCTCGGCGTTATGCGTTTCGAGGAAATTTATGTCAAAAGTAACATTGAAAGGCTTTATTCTAGTTCCAGAGCTAGATCTTGAGTTGGTGAAAAGTGAATTGGAGCACCATAAACGTCTCACTCTGGAAGAACCCGGTTGTGTTACCTTTAGTGTCACTGAAAGTCCAGAAAACCCTCTCCGTTTTGATGTTTACGAAGAATTCACGGATAAAGTTGCGTTCGAGCAACATCAGAAAAGAGTTAAAGCTTCACGTTGGGGTAAGGTCACTGTGAACGTTGAGCGTCATTACGAAGTCTTTGAATAAACGCATAATTGGGCGTTATGTGGGGGAAGTGGAAATGAAAATCAAAACTCCGATCTTTTTTTTATTGATGCCGACCGCCGTTTTCGGGGGTATGTGGATATATGAAGCATTTGATACTGGAAGAGCTATGGATCAGGTGTTTGAGTCATACAGCCCAGGTTCCAGACTATTAGTTTGGATCGGCACAATGTCTGTAGCTGGTTTTCTCAACAGCTTTGCTTTGGATAATTTTTATCCTAATTACCAAAATAAGGGCCCAACAGAGCAAAGGTATATCCACATAATCGGTTTTGTACTCTGCTTTGGCTTAGTTAGTTCGATTAGCTGGATGCTGTTCTAACGGGGGGCTGATTTAAACTCCATATAACAAGCAGCTGCTGTCGGACTGGCAAAAGCTTCGGGTGTTTCCCATTGGCAAAGAGCGGTTCACTGTCCGGGGATTTCAGATTTTGTTAGTAAGTGATTTGTTGTTTTGTAGCAGTAAGTTAATCGTTAATTAGGTAGTACTGCGATCAAGTTTTGCCATAACAAGCAGCAGCATGTGACCCGATTCTTAGGCGGTTTTGGTATCAATCGGCTGCGGTGTTTATGGTGGTTAATTTAGCATCTGCGTAATCGGGCGCATGTGCTTTGGCGTTATGCGTAGCCCACAAAATCAAGCAATTAGAAGGAGTTAATGTTTATGATTACTTGTTACGTCAGGTATGTAATTGACCCAAAGAAGGTCAATGAGTTCGAAGAATACGCCAAAATGTGGATTCCACTTGTTGAGAAGTTTGGTGGTCAACATAATGGCTACTTTCTGCCATCTGAAGGCGCAAACAATGTAGCTTTGGCTCTTTTTACGTTTGAAAGTTTGTCAGCTTATGAAGACTATCGTACTAAGTCTCAAAATGACCCTGAATGTATTAAAGCTTTCGAGTTTGCCGATAAAGTGGACTGCATTATCAGCTATGAGCGCAGCTTTTTTAGACCTGTGCTCGGTTAAAGAAGCTACGCATAACTGGGCGTTAGGGCTATTGAAAGGGATAATGATGACAAAGAACAATAACCACATAGAAGATAATGAACTAACAGATCCAGATCCGTTAAGTGCATTCGTAGTTGCTCTTGGTGCAATTGGTTCAATTGCACCATTTTTTCTGTCATCGAATATCGATATTGCAATAAGAAGCGTATGGAGCGACAAAATAACTGAAATGCGATTAGAGATTCAATAATGGGTATGAAACGTCCTTGAATGAGCTTAGGGGGTATCTTAAGCCTTTAGAAATCCTATTTTTATCCAATTGCTCTCCAAATACTAATTCTAACAAAAGAAATCCAATGAATTCTCATGCTTCTTTTGGCTCCGTACAACTTCTGTTTACTCGCACCGGACACGAGCGGTGGAGGGAAATAGAATCCGTTATCCATGAAACCATGGATTCACTAGCACAGCTCAGAATTTGGTTTTTTAATATTAATTAGTTTTATGTATAACTGAAGAAGAGCAATTCGTTGTTTATTCCAGTCTATTTTGAATTCATTCTCGCTGAGCGTTTTGGCTTGTCTCGATCGCAACATGTGTGTATCCCTTTATGGTTTAACATTTTTATTACTAATGAAACCATTTACACACAAAAAACACGCCTCGACCTAAACAAATTTTTAACCAAAATTAAATCTAAAAATAATTAATAATATTGTTATATAGTATTTTACTGGTGATTTATTATGAAATTTATTTCCAATTAAGCATAACAATCATGATAAGATTACGTACACTTAATAAACAGGTTGCATTGTGGGTAAAGAAAGCGGGTAAAAGGGAAATCGGGCGTGCTGCTCGGAACAAGACAGCAAAGGCGTTTTGAAAGCAAAAAAATCTGGAAACAGATGCCCGTTTCCAGATTGAAAGTCCGGTATACCGGAGACTACTTGGTTGACTGAATTTGATCGAGTAATGGAACCAGTGTTGGATTGTCAGCACGAAATTTGTCATACACCGGCTTAACCGCGTCCTGGAACTTGCTAATGTCACTGTCGACAAACGTAACATCATGTTTTTTCAGATCCTGAGTCGCTTTTTCGACGTATTTCTTCCAATTTTTTTCCTGTACTTTCACGGTTTCCTGAGCGACTTTTTGGATCGCATCACGCTGGGCCGCCGTCAGAGAGTCCCAAACCGAAGTCGAGACGACAAGCACATCCGGTACCATCGTGTGGTGGTCTCTTGAGTAGACTTTTTTCACTTCATAATGGCGTGAAGAGTAATAAGATGGAATGTTGTTTTCTGCACCATCCACAACCCCCTGCTGCATCGCAGAGTAAAGTTCGCCATAAGGCAGAGGCACCGGTGTACCACCCAACGCTTTGATGGTATCGATGGATAAGGCCGAGTTTTGTACCCGGATCTTCATGCCTTTCAGATCCGCCGGTGTTTTAATGGGTTTGCTGGTGTAGAAACTCCGTGATCCGGCATCAAGGAACGCCAGACCAATGAAGCCCGCTTTCCGGGAAGAAGCCAGAATTTGCTTACCGATAGGCCCGTTCAGGACTGCCTCATATTGCGCTCTGTTCTTGTAAAGGTAAGGCAGCGACAACAGTTTGTAGTCCGGAGAAAAGGTATTCAGGGTCGCGGCACTTGCTTTCGTAAATGCGATGGTGCCATTTTGTACCATTTGCAATCCTTCAGACTCATTGCCTAAGGTTCCGTTAGGATAGACTTTGACCCGGATTTTCGCTTCTTTCTTCACATGTTTGGCAAACCATTCCAGCGACTGGTGAACCGGATGCTCTGTCGGCAGCGCGTGTGAAAGTTTTAATGTTGCTGCGTAGACATTGCCTCCACCAATTAAGCCAGAGACCGTGCATGCAAGTAGTAGTTTGTTTAGCGTTTTCATTTCACGTTCCTATGTAAGTTATTTATAGCCAGCCAGATGAGGTAGCCATAGTGATAAGGAAGGGATTAAAGTCACAAGTGCCAGTGTGGCGACCATGATGATGAACAGCGGAACCAATTTAGGGACCACTTGTCCGAGTTTTGTTTCGTAGACACTGCAGCCAACGAACAAGGCAGTACCAACAGGTGGTGTACAAATACCAATACACAGGTTGAACACCATGATGATACCAAAGTGAATAGGATCAATGCCGATTTGCGTCGCAATCGGTAAGAAGATCGGCGTAAAGATCAGGACGGCCGGAGTCATGTCCATGAATGTTCCGATGATAAGCAGGATAATATTCATCAGAAGAACAATCATCAGCGGGTTGCTGGAGGCTTCTAAAATAAAGTCCGAGATGAAGGTAGGAATATCGGCATTCGCCATCGACCATGACATCGCGGAGGACGTTGCCACCATCAGCAGAACGATGGACGTTGTCACCACACTGTCAACCAGTAGCGGGAACAGATCTTTGGTTTTCAGCTCTTTATAGATGAATCCCAGAGCCAGACTGTATACCACCGCAATGGCAGACGCTTCTGTTGCTGTGAAGATCCCGGCCAGAATTCCCCCCATGATGATGACAACCAACCCCAGACTTGGCAACGCATCTAAAATGACTTTACTGGCTTTTTCAGTAAACTCGTATTTTTCTTTAGGGATATTATTTTTTGAACCGAGCAAAAAGATACCCAGCATGATGCCCAGCCCCATTAGGATGCCCGGAACATAGCCTGCAATAAACAGGTACTGAACAGAGGTACTGCTGACCAGTGCATACAGAATCAAAATATTGGATGGCGGAATCAGCAGTCCGGCCGGGCAGGACGAAACGTTCACAGCCGTCGAAAAGTCTGCCGGGTACTTATGTTTTTCCTGCAATGGACGCATAATGCCACCCACCGCCGCCGCTGAAGCCGTTGCCGAACCGGAGAGTGCACCGAACATCATGTTTGCAATGACATTGACGTGTGACAACGCGCCGGGAAGACGGCCACCAAACAGCATTGCGAAATTGATCAGCCGGTTTGCCAACCCACCCCGGTTCATGAGGTTACCGGCCACAATAAAGAACGGGAGAGCTAACAAGCCGAAGTTATTCAGCCCATTGGCCAGCTTTTGTGAGATAAGAATGGAGGTTTTATCGATCGGAAAGTCGACGAAAACCGTTAAAAATGCGGCGAGCCCAATCGAAAACGCAATGGGAACACCCAGTACCAGCATAACAGCCAGAGTACCGAACAGAATCACAACCGGAAACACATCATAGAAGAGATCCGGCGCATTCATTAAAAAATCTTGTGAGAATAACAAATCTGTTAACGTCATAGTGTTTATTCCTACTGCAATGCTCTACGCGCGGTGTGCGTTGCGACTCATTAACTGGTAAATCGCCTTTAAAATATCGAGAGTCCCAAAATAACTGATGAGGACACCAGCGATAGGCACGACGAGATAAACATAACCAATCAGTAAATGCTTACCTGCAATTGCAATTCCCGGGGAAATCTGACCGTTAGCAACGGTGGTTTCGACCAATAAATAGCCGCCATAAATAAATGCCACCGAAGAAAGGGCAACCACAATGGTATTCGTGATAATTGACAGAACCTGACTGCCTTTTTCACCGTATCTTGATGATAAAAGCTCCAGTGCCAGATGGCGTTTAATTGAGAAGGTGTAAGCCCCCCCTAACACACCAATCCAAATCAGCAGATAACGCGATAATTCATCGGTAAAGTTGGCAGGGTCGTTCAATACGAACCGGGTAAAAACCTGCCACACAACGGCGATTATCATGGCTGCCATAAATAAGGTGAGCAGTATGCGCAACACTCTATCTATGTACTGGTTAATTGAATTTATGTTCATTTTACTCTTGCTCACTTACTTATATTTCATTTTAGCTGTTCCTAAGCACTCGGTTTCATTTCATGCTTTTGGGGTTAATTAAGAACCACATTGGTGTAACTAATACGTTTGAGATATAATACATGTCGGTTTTTTTAAAAACCGTACCTCGCTCAAAGAAACACTACTTTTTGTATAACAATTACTAAAATTTAGATCTGTATAACAAATCTATAACGATAACTGGGGTTTAATGCGACTTAGATCACTTATCCTACCTAGTTTGGGATGTAAGTGACTTGAATAACCCCATTTATGGTGTATATTTGGAGAATAATTGGTATGACAAATAGTGGCAATAATATGACAACCTTTCTTTCAGAAGACTTTTTATTACATAGTGAATTTGGTCGTCGTTTGTATCATGACGTCGCAGCTGACCTTCCCATCATTGATTATCACTGCCACCTACCGCCAGAGCAGGTTGCCGAAGATTATCGCTTTAAGAATCTAACGGACATCTGGCTACGTGGTGATCACTATAAATGGCGGGCCATGCGGAGTAATGGTGTCGCTGAGCGCTTTTGTACCGGCGATGCCTCCGATCAGGAAAAATTTTTAGCGTTTGCGAAAACCGTTCCGCAGACCATCGGAAACCCGATTTACCACTGGACTCACCTTGAACTGCGCAGACCATTTGGTATAACCGATTTGGTGTTGAACAAGCAGACCGCCGATCAGGTATGGGGTAAATGCAACGAGATGTTGGCCAGCCCGGAATTCAGCGCCCGATCCATCATGCAAAAAATGCGGGTAGAAATGGTCGGTACAACCGATGACCCCATTGACGATTTGAGTGCTCATCAATGTGTGGCCTCTGACCCCGATTTTCCGATTCAGATGCTGCCGAGCTGGCGCCCGGACAAAGCGTTTAATATCCATCTCGACACCTTCTCTGACTACATGACGTCTCTGTCCAAAGTGGCAGATATTGACATTCGCACCTTCTCAGACCTGTGCTCAGCACTGGATAAACGCCTGCAGTACTTTGCTGACCACGGCTGCTGCATCAGCGACCATGCTCTGGACACCGTTTGCTACGAAGAAGCCACCGGAGACCAGCTTGATGCCATTCTCGCTAAACGTCTCGATGGTCAGGAAGTATCGGAGCTGGAAGCCGCTCAGTTTAAAACAGCGGTGCTGGTCTATCTGGGCAAAGAGTACGCCAAACGTGGCTGGGTTCAGCAATACCATATCGGAGCAATGCGTAATAACAACGAACGCATGTTCAATTTACTGGGTCCGGACACCGGCTTTGACTCGATTAATGACGGGTTGGTTGCGCTGCCTCTCTCCCGCCTTCTCAATGCATTGGATCGTGAAGACGCGCTGCCTAAAACCATTTTGTACTGCCTGAACCCCCGGGACAACGAAGTATTGGCCACCATGTGCGGTAACTTCCAGGGCGGTGAGATTCAGGGCAAGATTCAGTTCGGGTCCGGGTGGTGGTTTAACGACCAGAAAGACGGCATGGAGCGGCAGATGACTCAGCTTGCTCAGCTCGGACTGCTCAGCCGCTTTGTTGGCATGCTGACCGACAGTCGTAGCTTCCTGTCCTACACACGGCATGAATATTTCCGCCGGATACTCTGCCAGATGATTGGTCATTGGGTGGATAGCGGTGAAGCACCGTCAGACTTTAATCTGATGAGCCGTATCGTGTCTGACATCTGCTACCACAATGCTAAACACTATTTCGGCATTACCACAAAAAAATAAGATCCGAACAACTTCGTTATAGCTGGTGAGGCCGATGATTCACCAGCTATCAGAACGTGACATAGGTAAATACATAATGAAACAATTAAATCGTGATACATATGCAGGTCCTTCTTACCCAACCTCCATCATTCAGTTTGGCGAAGGAAACTTTTTGCGCGCGTTTCTTGACTGGCAGATTGACCAGCTCAATGAACACACGGATTTTAATGCCGGCGTGAGTGTTATCCGCCCGATAAGTGCTGACTTTCCGCCGAGTTTAAATACTCAGCAAGGCCTTTACACCACCGTCATTCGCGGTTTAGACCAGTCTGGCGAAGCCGTCTCTCAGTCCCGGATTATCCGTTCCGTGAACGAAGAAATTTCGGCAGTGCGTGAATTTGACAAAGTCCTGGAACTGGCGAAAAACCCGGATACCCGCTTTGTGTTTTCCAACACAACGGAAGCCGGTATTGCCTATGCAGAAGGCGACAAAATCGACGACATGCCACCGAGCAGCTATCCGGCAAAACTGACCCGAATGCTCTGGGAGCGTTTTAATCACTTTAGCGGTGCGTCAGATAAAGGCTGGGTCATCATCCCCTGTGAACTGATCGACTACAATGGCGACGCTCTGAAAAAAATCGTGCTGCAATACATCGATATCTGGAGCCTGCCGGCTGAATTCCGTCAGTGGGTTGAAACGGCCAACACATTCTGCTCAACACTGGTTGACCGCATCGTAACCGGTTATCCGAAAGACGAAGCAGAACAACTTGAAGCCGGATTCAACTATCACGATACCTTCATTGTGACTGCCGAAAATTTTTATCTTTTTGTCATTCAGGGCCCACAATGGCTGAAACAAGAACTGTGTCTTGATCAGCTCAGCGACGATAAGGCGTTAAACATCAAAATTGTGGACGATATTAAGCCTTATAAAGAACGGAAAGTGGCCATTCTTAACGGTGCTCACACCGCGCTGGTTCCGGTTGCGTTTCTGGCAGGCATCGATTCCGTCGGCGAAAGTATGCAGGATGAACAAATTTCAGCGTACCTGAAAGAAGTGATGTTTGGCGAAATCATCCCAACGTTATCACTGCCTGAAGACGAGTTAATGGCTTTCGCCCGAGATGTGGAATACCGCTTCAAAAACCCGTATATCCGGCATATGCTGCTATCGATTGCGCTGAACAGCATGACCAAATTTAAAACCCGTATCCTGCCTCAGCTTCTGTCATATTGTGACACCGAAGGAAAACCGCCGCGTTACCTGAGCTTTGCTTTGGCTGCGTTAATTGCATTCTACCGTGGGCAACGCGGTGAAGAATCCTATCCTTTGGCCGACGATCAGGTTTGGCTGGATTTTTACGCGCAAGCCTGGGAAAAAGTGGCACTCGGAGAAATGAATCACCACGAATTGGTTTCTGACGTATTAAGTAATAAAGCGCATTGGGGTCAGGATCTGACGGCGATCCCTGAACTGGCGGCAACCGTGGCTCAGCATGTTGAGTCAATCTGCCATCTTGGTATGCGCAAAGCCTTGGCGGCCTGTTAAGGTAAGGGGATAATTGTGAACTCGCTATTTAAAATTCATACGTCCGACAATGTCGCGGTCGCATTGTGTGACTTGGTGGCTGGTACAGAACTGGCCCTTGATGGCCAGACTCTGACGCTGATGGAAGATGTTCCTCAGGCTCACAAGGTGGCGCTTAAGTCATTCAAAGCCGGTGAGCAGGTCGTGAAATACGGCTGCCCCATCGGCCACGCTACCGTGGATATTGAAATAGGAGCTCGTGTTTATCAGGAAAATATTCGCACCAACTTAAGCGATCTTGACGACTATGAATACACTCCGGATTTTCAGTCCGTCAGTTCGTCGCTGGACAACCACCCTGTCAATATCTATCGCCGGGCAAATGGCGACATCGGCATCCGTAACGAGTTATGGATAATCCCGACGGTCGGCTGTGTCAATGCCATGGCCAATATGATGAAAAAACAGCTCGAATCGGAAGTTGATATGACCGCGATTGATGGGGTGAGAGTGTTTACCCATCAGTATGGTTGCTCTCAGTTAGGTGATGACCATAACAATACCAAGCTACTGCTGCAGAATCTGGTGAAACATCCCAATGCCGGTGCAGTGCTGGTCATTGGCCTGGGGTGTGAGAACAACCAGGTCAGTCAGTTTAAAGACTCACTGGGTGAATATGATCACGACCGCGTCGAGTTCATGATCTGTCAAAAACACGATGATGAAGTGGCTTACGGGGTAGAATTGCTGAAGCAGTTGTATGACAAAATGCGGACCGACCAACGTGTTCCCGGTAACATCAGTGAACTGAGGTTTGGCCTTGAATGTGGTGGCTCGGATGGGTTTTCCGGCATTACCGCAAACCCATTGCTGGGGCGCTTCTCCGATTACCTGATCACGCATGGCGGAACAACGGTATTGACCGAAGTGCCTGAGATGTTTGGTGCCGAGCACATTCTGATGAGCCGTTGTCAAAGCGAAAAAACATTCGATCAGACGGTGTCGATGATCAATGATTTTAAACGCTACTTTATCGCGCACAATCAGCCAATTTATGAAAACCCGTCTCCGGGTAACAAAGCCGGTGGAATCTCAACATTGGAAGAGAAATCACTGGGTTGTACCCAGAAAGCCGGCCGAAGTCAGGTCATGGATGTCCTTCGCTACGGTGAGCGGTTGCAGCGTCCCGGCCTGAACTTACTGAGTGCACCGGGCAACGATGCCATCGCCACATCAGCTCTGGCCATGGCGGGATGTCATATGGTTCTGTTCAGTACCGGGCGGGGCACACCCTATGGTGGTCCGGTGCCGACACTGAAACTCGCCACCAACAGTGATCTGGCAAAACGGAAACCGCACTGGATTGATTTTAATGCCGGCGCATTGGTGGAAGGCACCTCGATGGATACCCTTCTGGAGCAATTTGTCTCAACCGTTGCCGGTTTTGTTAACGGAACACAAACCCGAAATGAAATCAATGATTTCCGGGAGATCGCCGTGTTTAAAAGCGGTGTCACTCTTTAGGTGTTTATAATTAACGGTACAGGCCTGTTATAAAAATATCCTCCGGCTATGCCTGAGGGTATTTTGGGCTTACTTTTCAAACCATTTTCTTAATCTGAACGATGGCGGATGATTTTCTGAGAGATTGATTGTGAAAGTGCATGATTACCCGCATTTTTCACTTTTCAAAAACAAGGAAAATGATTGGGATATATTACATATACCTAAAACAACAACACCCGCTAATCTGAGCCCTAAACAACTAACTTATGGAAAAAAGGAAATAAATTACATTTGTTCTTTCTCTGAGACCCCGTTTGCATTTTGGTATGCTTTCTTTAGCATTTAAAACATAGTCTATGTTAGTATTATTGGTATAATAAGTTGTTTTAAGGGGAATGAATATGGAGCCAAATGTAAAACTGTATCAGAAGGTTGCTAATCATTTTAAAAGTGATATGACTAATGGAGTTTATAAAGTCGGGGATATGCTACCGGCGGAACGCTTACTTTCAGAACAGATGAAAGTAAGCCGCACTGTAATCCGCGAAGCCATGATTATGCTAGAGGTAGAAGGTTTCGTCGAAGTACGTAAAGGATCAGGAATCCGGGTTATCCGTACTGACGCTGGTCCCTCGACAAAAAACGACATCAGTGGTGATCTTAATTTCATGCTCACCTGTGGTCCTTTTGAACTTTTACAAGCCCGACAATTACTAGAAAGCAGCATTGCCGAGTTTGCGGCAACTCAAGCAACTAAGCAGGATTTGGTTGCACTGATGAAAGTTCAGGAGAAAGCAAAGAGCAATGATTATACCCGCGATTCATACTGGGATAGCGAGTTTCATATTCAGTTGGCACGCTGCACTCAAAATTCAACCATTGTGCACATCGCAGAACTATTATGCCAACACCGGGAAAACAATCCCTATTGGCAGAAACTCCATGAGCACATTGAAGATAATCAAATTCGCAGTTGGTGTACTGAACATGATGAAATCGTGGCAGCTTTAGTTAAGCGAAACCCGCAAGAAGCAAGACAAGCTGTTTGGCAACATATTGAAAATACGAAAAAAATGCTATTTGAAGGCTCCAGTGATGATTATGATCGTTTTCTCTTTGCGGAAAGTCCCAATCTCACCTATTGAGCATCCATTCTTTCGGACAGCAGTAAGAGAATGTTAATACATCAGAGTCCCAAATTATGACAACCGTAGGGTCTTGCTAAACGGTTCAACTTTTGAGCATATCTTTCCCCAAGTAAGATAATTTCCAGTCTCCCGCAATTAAAACGGGAGACTGGTATTCAGCACAAGACAACTTTTATTGACCGGAACTCAGTGGATTGTCATTATCCCTCTCAATCAACCACTGACCCAATTGCTCCGGATAATCGGTTTGCAAAGCCCCGACCCCGGCATCAATTAAAGTGCCCCAGATGGCCTCCGGATCGCGGAGTGCTTTCCCGTCGGCAAATCCCAGTACATTCACCGGATCCAGTGTATTCAGCCAAATCCGGTAATCCAGCTGCTGTAACAAAGGTTTTGCGGCACGAAACTCCTCTAAATCTTCAAAGGAAAACTCAATCATTTTCGGTTGCAGGTCAGATAAAGCACGCATCAACGGCTCAATTTTTCCCTTCGGTGCATGCACCAGCGGAATATGCATGACTTTACGGCATAACTGAGCCAGTTCCGGCGTCACCGCTTGTTCATCCGGGATAAATTTTGATTTAACGATCACCTGATCCAGCATTTCAAGTTGCTCTATCGCATCGACAATCGCCGGTAGCTGCGCCGGAAACTTAGCATCCACATTCACAATAATGCGCCCGCGGGCCAGCTCAAGGACTTCGGATAACAAAGACACCCGCTGCTGTGAAACCACCTGAGAAGCACCATCACTTTCATACAGATACAATTGCTGAATCTCTTCGAGTGAAGTTTCAGCCACCAGACCGCTGCCGGTGGTGGTCCGGTCAAGTGTGGCATCGTGAATGACCACAAACTCTCCGGTTGCACAAAGCTGGGTGTCAATTTCAACGATCTGAGCCCCAGCCTGAATCGACGCTTCAACGGCGGCCAGAGAATTCTCTGGCGCCTGATGCCAGATGCCACGGTGGGCGATAATCAATACGTCAGGATTATTGCGGGAAAAATCCAGTGTTTTGGTTGTTAATTCCATAAATTATTTCCGGTTTAAATATACAAAAGACGAATGAATGAAAAGACGTTCATTCAAAAATATTGATTCAAAATTGCTGATCCAAAAATGTTGTTCCAAAAACAAGCGGATAAGCGCGCCATCCTCCGGCGCGCGATATGTCAGTCATGCAAACTGACTTCATTAATAAAGCCGGCTTTGATGGCATCAGATAGCTTCTTGTTCGCCCAGTCCGTACTCTTTTGTCGTTCTTTGGCGCTCAGCAGAGAGAACGCATCGCTGGCCTGCGGGTGCTGCGGTGCAGACCCATAAACCCGGTTCAGCTCAGATTGTGTCTGGCTGCTGGTCAGCCAGTGAATAAACACCAGCGCAGCAGCCGGATGAGCAGCATTGCGCGGAATCGCAACCACATTACCGCCCCCCGGCATTTTGATGGCAGGAATGTAAAATTTCAGTTTCCCGGACAACTCCCCTTTCTTTTGTAACCCCGCCAGCTGATCTTCCCAGGCCGGAGCTAATGCCAGCTCACCACCATTCACCCGGTTCAGACTGTCAATATTTGATACCGTAATGACATAATCTGATTTTCTGTGGTTAAACCAGTCCCACACCGGCTGAAATGCCTGCATCACTTGCTGAGATGGCTCTGCGGTTTTAAAATCAATCTCCGGTAACATATTCCGGGCGATGGACTGAATAAATCCCGGACCGGATCCACCATTTTCGGCATTCAGGCCAAAACTTCCCGGATGCGCTTTGATATAAGCAGAAAAGTCCTCTGTGGTTTGCGGCAAATCTTTTTCTGCAATCAATAACGGATTATAGGCAATACCGGTCTGATTGCCCCAAAACGCAGGGGCCATCCCATGGTTATCGACCCCTTCAATCTTGTAACGCAGCACCTGTCCGTCAGGCAGCCGGTTTTTCAGCGGCCCGGTCAGCACCTCTTTGGCTTTGATCTTTGCCAGATCAGAACCCGATAAAGAAATGACATCGATATCCCCTTGTTTACGGTTCTTTTCAACTATCAGTTTCTGCAGATTACTCTGATGCCCGCCTTCAGTGATCCGGACTTTAATCCCATACTGTTTTTCAAATGATTTCACCGTCTCTCTGAAGCGATCCTGAAAATACCACTGATACCAGACCACCGTTTTTTCAGCTTTTGCCTGCGTCAGAACTTCATCCCAGCGCATGCCGGACAGATCTTTGGCTGAAGATGCCACTGACCAGCTTAAAGCAGATGCAGCAAGCAACCAGATTAACTTTTTCATCGTTTACTCCTTAAAATGATGCTGTTCATCGTGCCATTAGCCTTTTCCGGTAATGGCGACTGTATTTCTGTTCTTCAGAAGCCTTTCAACAACGAGCATTAAAAGGACATTCGGAATCACAAGAATCAGGGAGACAACCGCAGCGTTAGGCCGGACAAAGTTGTACCCGAGATAGGAATAGAGAATGGTTGGCACCGTTGTAAAATCGGGTGAACCAATAATAAATGCCAGTGCAAACTCCTCGATACTCATAATAAAAATGATGATAAAACTGGCGACAAATCCGGGCTTAAGCACCGGCAGATAAGCCGTGCGGAACGTGGTCAGCGGTGAAGCACCCAAGTCGCGGGCGGCATCAATCAAATCCTGCCGGACCAAAGCAAACGAAACCGAGAGAATCCGGATTGCATAGGGCATGAATAAAACCGTATGGCCGACCAGAATACCGGTAAACCGGGAGTGCAACCCCAGCTGCAACAGTAGTGAAGAGAAAAAGATGCCAATCACAAATCCCGGAATTACCAGCGGAATCAGCGTCAACAACTGTGCAGCCTGCTTACCGGGAAAATTAAATCGTCCGAAAGCCCAGGCCGTCGGGAAAGCCAGCGTCATGCACAGACATGCCACCAGCGGTGCCAGCGTATAGCTATTGATCAGTGCGTCCGGCAGGGACGTCGTTGTCCAGACCATTTTCCAGCGTTCAAACGACAACACAGGCGGTAACATATCGGGATAAGCCCATGCGTGATGCGGGTCAACCAGTGACCACAACACCGCCATCGCAAACGGAATGACCAGCCAGAGAAAACAGAGCACAATCAGAACCCACATCACACACCGGTTCAGCCATGGATGATTCATTTTCTCGCTCCTCTGTGAATCAGTTGCTGAGATAGCAAAGCAAGCAATAAAGCTCCCGCCAGAGAAGCTGCCATCAGAACCACCGCCACAGTCGCAGCCTGATTCCAGCCATCCGCCGCCTGCGATTGCACCCGGTACATGAGCTGAGCCAGAGAATTCACCCGTGTTGGACCGGCAATCACCTGAAAAGAATAATCCCCGGCCGCGCCGATAAAGATGATGATCATCGCCGCCTGTAATGCTCTCACTGTCAGCGGTAAAATGACGCACCGGAACCGCCGCCATGGACCAGCCCCTAAATCCCGCGCCGCATCGATAATGTCTTCACCAATGGTTTTGACCGCATCAGAAAGCAGCAACAAAGCAAATGGCATCTGTTTCCAGACCTGAAGAATAATCACCCCGATCCCCATGGAATCATTCTGCATCCGCAGCGGACGTTCCGTGATACCAAGATGAACCAGACTCAGGTTTAAAAACCCGTTAAAAGAGATGAAGTTCACATACAGAAATGCCGCGACTAATCCATGCACTAATAACGGCGCTTTCAAAATACCGGCAATGAATGATGAACCAGAGAATGGCTTTCTCAGCCAAAGCGCCAGCGGATAGGCCAGCCCGACAGAAAGCAATGCACTGGTCATCGCAATTTTCATCGAATAAAACAGCGCGTTGTGCAGCTGAGCATTCTCAGTCAAATGGTGCCAGTAACGAAACGTCAGCCCGCTTTCCCCGGAAAAGTTGTAATACCCCAGTGACTGCGCCACCGTCAAAGAGAAAATAACAACCATAAAAACCAGTATCAGTCCCAGTCCCGGCAGAAGCATCAAATAAGCCAGAGCGGTTTGGCCGGACAGCTTCGGAGAAAGTTTCATGCGTCCTCCTGCAAAAAGTGGATGGCGGTTGCAGGAATATGAAATGCGTATGACTGTCCTTCCTGCACCTGACGCGTTCCCTGAACCTGAATACGAACCGACAGGTCATCTTTGCCGGACGTGAGCATAAAATCCGTCAGGTTCCCCAGGAACGTTTTGGTCGTCACCTGAAGTTGCAGGTGATTCTCAGCCGCATGGCCAAACTGCATATTTTCGGGCCGCCAACAGATTTGAGTATGCCGGCTGACCGGTGGCTGCTCTGAATGTACCCATAACTCTCCCAAAGCAGTCCGCACCCGGTAACGATGATTTTCCTGCTGTTCAAGCACTTCACCCGGCAAGATATTCGCACCGCCCACAAAATCAGCGACAAACCGATTGACCGGGCGGTGATACACCGACTCCGGCGCGCCTGTTTGCTGAATCCTTCCCTGATTCATCACCACCATCCGGTCGGACATTGCCAGTGCTTCCGATTGATCATGGGTGACATAGATCGCCGTAAAACCCAGAGATTTCTGTAATTTCCTAATCTCCAGCCGGACAGAATCCCGTAACTTTGCATCCAGATTAGACAACGGCTCATCAAACAGCATCACGCCGGGCCGGTTCGCCAGTGCCCGGCCAAGCGCCACACGCTGCTGCTGCCCGCCGGACAATTCAGCCGGCAGTTTATTCAGCTGACTTTCAAGAGACATTTGCCCGGCAATCTCCTGTAAACGCTGTTTTTGCTCAGCGACAGACACTTTCGCCTGCCGGAGTCCGAATAACAGATTCTCTGCAACAGTCAGGTGAGGAAACAAAGCATAAGACTGAAAACACATTGCTGTATCCCGCTTCTCGGGTGGCAACCGGTGAACACACTGACCATTCATCCGGATATCACCGGATGTGACCGGCACAAATCCGGCAATCGTTTTTAACAGCGTCGTTTTACCGCAACCTGAAGGCCCCAGCAGCGTGATAAATTCACCACTGCGAATATCCAGAGAAATCTCCTGCAATGCAGTAAAGTCTCCGAAGCTGACGCCCAGTTTATCAATGACTACCTCTGTCATTTCATTCCTCTTTCTGTATCAATCCGCGTCTTTGCATTTGCTGTACGCCTAATTAATACACTTAGTGTGTAATAATAATGTTTCAGCATTATTACACTTGATTTGTAATAATGAATTTCAGCTTGTAAACTGGCACTTATCAAAATAAATAAGCTGAAATGTTGTCGCGAACGGATAGCCGTAAAAAGATGAATCAAGCCACGTCAGAAAAACTCAAACTCTCCGCTAATGAAAGAATGCTGCTGAATATTGTCCGGTGTGCACCGGGAATTGCCCGTTCTGCCATTGCTGCAAAAACGAACCTAACCCAGCAGTCGGTCCACCGGCTTCTGGAGGGATTAATTCAGTCAGATTTTATTGTGCTGGGTGAACTGGTCAGTCAGGGCCGGGGGAAACCCAGCCCCGGCATCAGCCTGAATCCGGATGCCTGTTTCAGTGTCGGCGTTTCCTTAAATACGGATACGATTCAGATCATGCTGCTTGATTTTTGCGGCACACCACTGACAAAAACCAGCGCGCCTTTTCCCCCGGCAAACCGGACTCAAACACTCAACTGGCTCAAAGATCAACTCGCTCAATGGAGAGAAATGTATCCCCGGATACAGGGAAAAATTGTCGGCATCGGCTTATCGGTTCCCGGATATTTCACCGGGAAAAAAGGCTTTATGAAGCCTTCCCCGCCACTTTCCGACTGGCAGGAAACCGATCTGTTACAGGAACTGGAAACCATCCTGAATTACCCGGCATGGATCCTCAATAACGCCACCACCGGCGCGATTGGCGAATCGTTATTTGGTGCCGGATTAAGGCATGACACCTTTGGTTATTTATCATTCAATTATGGTTTTGGTGCCGGGATTGTGATTCACGGGGAACCTTTCTTCGGCACGTTTGGTAACGCGGGTGAAATCGGACGTATTTATACCCGGGAAGAGATGCCAATGCGCCCGGCCCTGAATGAACTCATCAAGCGGCTGGCTCAACACGGCATCATGATCCATTCTCTTTCGGAACTCCGCCAGCATTTTTCCCCCGGCTGGCCGGGTGTGGCCTCGTGGGTTGAAGACGTCACACCTTGTTTGTTCCGGGCCATCAATACGCTGCGCGGTGTCATTGACCCCGGCGCCATAGTTTTGGGAGGGGAACTTCCGCCAGCACTGGGAGAATTGTTACTGGCCTCGGTTGAGCGGCACGATACAACCCGCCACCATGATATTTCGGTTCGTCCGGAAATATTTGTCAGCGAAATCAGCAACGATCCCTGTTTATTCGGTGCTGCACTTTTTCCGCTCAGAGACACGTTTTTCCGCCACTAGTTTTTATTTAAGCTAAGAAGAAATAAGCCCAATACATCATTAAAATAATAATAAAAAGCGATACTCATTTCTGAGCATCGCTTGTAAACGGTAAATGAATGGTAATAACGGCGTGAGCCGGAATTACATGTCTTTTACAGCATCACACCAGGCCAGCACGCCTTTCACTGCTCTGCGCCATCCGTTGTAACGTTGCTCTCGTTTTTCTTCATCGTCATGAGGAGTAAATACACGATCAATTTCTGCTTTGTCTGACACTTCATCAAGACTGCTCCAGAAACCAACGGCCAGACCGGCAAGGTACGCCGCACCTAGGGCTGTCACTTCCGTTACTTTGGGTCTCAGAACATCTGTATTCAGAATATCGGACTGGAACTGCATCAGGAAATCATTCGCAACTGCACCGCCATCAACTCTCAGCGTTTCCAGTTTAATACCGGAATCCGCCTGCATTGCATCAATCACATCCCGGCTCTGATACGCAATACTTTCCAGCGTGGCACGAATAATGTGGTAAGAATTGGTCCCTCTGGTCATACCAACAATGGTTCCCCGGGCATAAGCATCCCAGTATGGTGCACCCAGCCCAGTGAAAGCAGGTACAACATACACCCCATTAGAAGTATCCACTTTGGTTGCAAAATACTCAGAATCTTTGGCATCATCAATCAACCGCATTTCATCACGAAGCCACTGAATAGATGCCCCGCCCATAAACACCGAGCCTTCCAGCGCATAGGCAACATTACCATCCGGTCCACAGGCCAGTGTTGTCACCAACCCATTTTTTGACGTGACTTTTTCCTCACCAGTATTCATCAGCAGAAAACAACCGGTTCCGTAGGTATTTTTTGCCTGACCGGCATTCACACACATCTGACCAAATAAAGCTGCCTGCTGATCACCGGCGATGCCCGCAATCGGAATCCGGGTTCCTCCCTTACCGCCAATATTGGTTTTTCCATACACTTCAGATGACGGCTTAACTTCCGGCATCATGGCAAGTGGTATATCCAGAGTATTTAAAATCTTTTCGTCCCATTCCAGTGTATTGATATTGAATAACATGGTTCGGGAGGCATTTGTGTAGTCAGTAACATGAACCCGGCCCTGAGTCATTTTCCAAACCAGCCAGGTATCAACCGTACCAAACAATAACTTACCGGCTTTGGCCAGATCTCTGGCACCATCGACATTATCCAGAATCCATTTCACTTTTGTTCCTGAGAAATAAGGATCCAACACCAACCCGGTATTTTCCCGGATGTAATCCTCAAATCCGTCCACCTCTTTCAGAGTTGAACAAATATCGGCAGTACGCCGGCACTGCCAGACAATCGCGTTATATACAGGCTTACCCGTTTCTTTATTCCAGACAATCGTGGTTTCACGCTGGTTTGTAATACCAATACCGGCAACCTGATCAGACCGGATACCTTTTTTACCAAGCGCTTCGATCATTGTTGAACTTTGAGTCGCATAAATTTCCAGAGGATCATGTTCAACCCAACCAGCCTGCGGATAAATCTGAGTAAACTCTCGCTGAGATACACTAACAATATTAGCATTATGATCCAGAACAACCGCCCGGGAACTAGTGGTGCCCTGATCAAGAGCGACTATATATTGATCGTTCATTTTAAAATTCCTTGTTTCATTTTATTGGATTATTTTTTTATTATTTATATGTGTGCTTCGTTATTATCAGTCACGTCAGTTTCTTCACACTGATTCGGTATCGTACAACCGGTACCAACAGTAGGAAGATAAGCGCCAACCAGCTTTGGATATGCCCAGCTTCCAAAACAGGCTCCGAATGTGGTAGCAAAAACCGGAACCAGAAAATAAGGAATATCTCTCGCCCCGGTTAACGCATAATCCCAACCGGCTAAATAAGCAAATAATTTCGGGCCAAAATCTCGGGCCGGATTCATTGCAAACCCGGTTAAAGGTCCGAAAGAGCCACCGATAACAGCAACCACTACACCAATTAGCAATGGATTAAGAGGACCTCTGGCAGCACCGTTATTCTCATCACCCAATGCTAAAATCGCAAACATCAGCACAGCGGTAATACAGAATTCCACGGCAAATGCTCCAGAAAAAGAAAGTGCTGGATTCGGGTAAGTTGAAAAAATACCGGCAGTCGCTAAAGCCTGAGGTGAATTTCTGGCAATATCATGACTCACCTCCCAAGCAACAAACAAATTGCTATATAGCGCATAAACCAGTGCTGCGGCGCAGAATGCCCCTGCAGTCTGAGCCACAATGTATGGTATGACTTTCCTTTTATCAAACCCCTGAAAAGCTGCAAGACCAATAGTGACAGCAGGGTTAATATGAGCACCCGAAACCCCGGCAGTACAATAAACGCCGATAGCAACAGCAAGGCCCCACATAATGCTGATTTCCCATTGTCCAAATTTTGCGTTGGTTAGTACGAGTGCAGCGACACACCCGACACCGAAAAAAATAAGTAGCCCCGTACCTACAAATTCGGCTATGCACTCACCAAGGAGTGTATGTTCTTTTTTACTAGCCATAGTGTATTCCCCTGGAAATAAATGGAACACTATCCCACATAGATAGCGTGGTTATAATTATAGAGCCACCACCAAAAACGAAAACAAACCGAACTCATAAAACGATCATACGAACATAAAAATGCTAATTTTTTATTCGTTTTTGTTAAATAACGCACAAACATAGTTCCAAATAAAATGGTAACAACCGTAAAACAAACATTCTTATTCTTACAGTAAACAATTGAAAATATTATCCAAATTTAAGGGTTTCCAATCCTATGATGAACAATTAGACTATTATTAGTCACAATTGAATGGACAATATCAACGGTGAAAGCAAATAAACGGCACGAAAAAATTATCGAACTGGTTAAAAATCATGGCTATGTGAATACTGAAGAGCTGGTAGATAAATTTAATGTCAGTCCGCAAACCATCCGCCGGGATCTCAACGAACTGGCCGAGCAAAATAAAATTAAACGCAATCACGGTGGCGCCACTTTATTCACCAGCTCCGAAAACTCATCTTATCAAATACGAAAAATAGCAAACCGGGATGAAAAACAAAAAATCGCTCAAAAACTCGTTGAGCACATACCCGACGATGCTACTCTTTTTATTGATATCGGAACCACTCCGGAAGCGGTCGCATACGAACTTCTTACCAGACATCAAAACCTGAGAATCGTCACAAATAATATTAATGTTGCCTCTATTTTAATGGTGAAACCTGATTTTAAAGTCATACTGGCCGGTGGAGAAGTCCGTAACCGTGACGGTGGAGTGACCGGTGAAGCCACGATGGATTTTATTTCACAATTTCGTTTAGATTTTGGGATTTTAGGTATCAGTGGTATTGATTTCGACGGTTCACTACTGGATTTCGATTATCATGAAGTTCGGGTGAAAAAAGCCATCATAGAGAACAGTCGAAAAGTCTTTTTAGGGGTTGATCACAGCAAGTTTGGCCGGAATGCAATGGTCAAACTAGGACGCATCGATGAAGTCAACCTGGTGATCACCGACCAAACGCCACCAGAAGAAATTTGCAACATATTAAAAGAAAATAGTATCCCGCTCGATATCGTTTAAAATTTTCGTTTACCCACCAACCAGCCTCTCCGGCTGGTTTTTTGTTTCTGATATATGAATTCTGCTCATATATTGAACTCAATCACTCTATTCTGTGCTATTGTTATGATAATTTATTTTCGAACGAACATTAAAACCATAAAAACGAGCGTTTAATTTGTTTTAAACAATTCATTGTCACACTGAAAATGAACAATAACGGGCGAAAAGATGAAGAATCAGTATCAGACAGACGTCATTATCATCGGAGGAGGCGCAACCGGATCTGGGATTATGCGCGATTGTGCTCTGAGAGGCATTGACTGTATTTTGATTGAAAGAGATGACCTGGCTTCAGGAACCACAGGAAGAAATCATGGTTTGTTGCACTCTGGTGCCCGTTATGCTGTTACCGATCAGCATTCAGCAAAAGAGTGTATTCAGGAAAACCGGATACTGAAACGCATTGCCAGACACTGCGTAGAAGATACTCAGGGACTTTTTATCACACTTCCTGAGGATGATTTAAATTTTCAGGATACTTTTATTTCGGCCTGTCAGTCCGCCGATATTGAAACTGAACAACTGTCACCCAAAGAAGCTCTTCTTCTCGAACCCAATGCAAACCCATCCATGCTCGGTGCAGTAAAAGTTCCGGATGGAACACTTGACCCATTTCGGCTTACCGCCTCAAATGTCTTAGACGCAAAAGAGCACGGCGCACGTTTATTTAATCATACTCTGGTGACATCATTAATCCGTCAGAGCGATCAGGTACTGGGGGTTAACTGCATCAATACTCAGACCCACGTTAAATTTCAGATTTTTGCTCATCAGGTCATCAATGCTGCCGGAATATGGGGGCAGGGTATCTGCGAATATGCAGAACTCGATATTAAAATGTTTCCGGCAAAAGGCTCATTACTCATTCTGGATTACCGTATAAATAATCTGGTCATCAACCGTTGCCGTAAGCCGTCCGATGCCGACATACTGGTCCCCGGCGATACGATCTCTCTTATCGGTACCACTTCGGAACACATCGATTACGACAAAATCGATGATTTGCATGTTACCACCGATGAAGTCGATCTGTTACTGAAAGAAGGCACCAAGCTGGCTCCCATCATGGAGAACACTCGGGTTTTGAGAGCCTATGCAGGAGTCAGGCCTCTGGTTTCAATCGATAATGACAGCAGTGGCCGTAATATAAGCCGTGGCATTGTTCTGCTGGATCATGAAAAAAGAGATGGATTGAAAGGATTTACGACTATTACCGGTGGAAAACTCATGACTTACCGCCTCATGGCTGAAATGGCAACGGATGTGGTGGCAGAAAAACTGAGTAACACAACCCCCTGTACAACTCATACCACCCCACTTCCGGGATCTGTCGAATCACCAAAACAGCTGAGAAAAAATGCCAGTATTGCAAAACCAGTTTATGAGTCGGCAATTTACCGTCATGGGGAAAGAGCTTTGTCGTTTCTCTCAGAACAACCCCGCAACCAGAGCATTATTTGTGAATGTGAGATGGTTACAGCCGGTGAAATTGAATATGCCATCAAAAATCTCGACGTCCGAAACCTGATCGATCTGAGACGCCGGACAAGGCTGGGCATGGGCCCCTGTCAGGGAGAGCTGTGCACTTACCGGGCTGCCAGTTTGTTTCATGAATATGGCAACTTATCTGGCTACGAGTCAGGTCAGCTGCTGACAGACTTCCTTGAAGAACGCTGGAAAGGCATTAAACCTATTTTCTGGGGAGATGCGTTGAGAGAAGCCGAATTCAGTTACTGGATATACGAAGGTTTGTTCGGTGCCGGTGATATTGACCATTCCCAAAGCACAGCCAAACATCCTGAACAGGGAGAGTAACGCCTTATGTTAAACTACGATGTGATTATTATTGGAAGTGGTATTGCCGGTTATTCTGCCGCACTGAGATGCCTGGATCACGGTTTGAAAACCGCCATTATCAGCAGCGGGCAAAGTGCACTGCATTTTTCTTCCGGTTCAATTGATCTCTTATCCCACTCTCCTATTTCTCACCAATTAGTAAGAGATCCATGGAGTGAAATAAGCAGGCTTCACACTTCTCTACCACAGCATCCATACGCAAAAATAGGCGTTCGGAATATTCGTCAGGCAATGAGCTGGTTTCAGTCTATCCTATCTGATGCCGGTATACCAATGAGCAGTTTACCCACTCAGGAAAACCATCTTCGTATCACTACCCTAGGGACATTAAAACCGGCCTGGTTATCACAACCTTATGTAAAAAAACTGGATTTTGACTGCCGCAACCTTCAGGACATAAAACAAATCGTCATGGTTTCCATTGAAGGTTTCCGGGATTTTCAACCTAATATTGCCAAAGAAGTGTTGCAGCGCAATGCCCTTCCGGTCGGGAACATCCCCATTAGGATCGTCAAAATTAACCTGAGTGCATTTAATCAGCTACACAGAAATCCAAACGATTTCCGCTCTATTGATATATCAAGAGTGTTACGTAATAAACAGAATTTCGATGAATTCTCTGATCAGTTATCGGCTACTGCAACACCTGATGATTTGGTGATCATTCCGGCAATACTGGGCAATGGAGACGGGTTACAGCTGATGCATAAATTAAGCAATCAAACCGGTTTACATTTTCACGAAGTGCCAACAATGCCCCCGTCATTGTTGGGTATCCGGATAGAAGAAGCTTTAATGAAAACATTTACTCATCGGGGCGGCATTCTGCACAAAGGCGACGAAGTTCTCGGCGGTAAATTCAACACCAACGAAAACAAGTTGCAGTTATCTGACATCCGTACCAGAAAAATGGGCGACCTGACGTTATCCGCCAAACACTATATCCTGGCTTCAGGCAGTTTTTTCAGCAAAGGGCTTATCGCCGACCGAAACCACGTCACAGAACCGGTTTTCGGGCTGGACATATCAGAGACCGGAGACCGTTCATTCTGGCATCAAAAAGACTTTTTTACCCAACACCCTCATGAATTCCTGTCATTCGGTGTTGAAACCGATGAACAGTTCGTGCCTTGTATTCAGGGCCAGAAAGTTCATAACCTGACGTGCGTTGGCTCTGTCTTATCAGGGTATAACCCGATTACTCACGGGTGTGGCGGAGGTATAGCTATCAGTACGGCATACGCCGCGGCTGAAAAAATAATGGCAGAACGAAACCCTAATATACCACTGGAGGCGAGAGCATGAATGTCGCCAAGAAAGATACTACCTTTGATCAATGCATAAAATGCACAGTATGTACTGTCTATTGCCCTGTCGCGAAAGCAAATCCAGACTTTCCGGGACCCAAACAATGTGGCCCGGATGGTGAACGACTGAGAATGAAAAGTCCTGAATTTTACGATGATATACTCAAATATTGTACGAACTGTAAACGCTGCGAAACAGCCTGTCCATCTGGTGTCAGAATCGGCGATATTATCGCCGTCGCCCGGGGAAAATACGGCAAAAAACCACTTAATCCAAAACTGATCAGAGACTACATTCTCAGTCATACCGATCTGTTTGGCTCTCTGGCTACGCCCGTCGCTCCGGTGGTAAATGCAGCAACCTCATTACCCGTAATAAAAAAAATCATGCACAAAACCATTGGTGTGCATAATCATAAATCCCTGCCAAAATATTCACATGGCACTTTCAGAAAATGGTTTAAAAAACAGGAATCCGAACAAGCGCAGTTTTCCAGACAAATCAGTTACTTTCACGGATGTTATGTTAATTACAATCATCCTCAGCTGGGAAAAGATTTCATCCGGGTAATGAATGCCATGAATATCGGTGTCCGTCTTCTGGATAAAGAAAAATGCTGTGGAGTTCCTCTTATTGCAAATGGCTTTTATGATAAAGCCAAAAAAAATGCGGAATTCAACATTAAAAATTTAAAACAATCCATCGATTCCAACAGTGAAGCCATACTCTCTACTTCTTCAACCTGTTCCTTTACCCTTCAGGAAGAGTATCCTCATGTTCTCGGTGTCGATAACCATCAGGTCGCCGATAAAATTCATTATGTGACCCGCTTTTTACTCAAAGAGTTTATGAGTGGCAATATGCCCCAAATGAAGCCATTGAACAAACGCATCGTTTATCATACACCGTGCCATCTGGAAAGAAGTGGCGGCAAAATTTTCACTATTGAAATGCTGAAAATGATTCCGGGACTGGAAGTCATCGTCCTCGACAGCGAATGCTGTGGCCTTGCAGGAACCTATGGCTTTAAAGAAGAAAACTACGATACTTCCATGAAAATCGGTGAAGGTTTATTTGAACAAATTAACCATTCAAATGCTGACTACGCAATCACTGACTGCGAAACCTGCAAATGGCAAATTGAAGAAAATACCGGTTTAAGCTGTATTCACCCTGTCAGCCTGCTGGCTGAAGCACTTCTATAACTCAGCAAATCATTACAAAAATAATGGTTACCTGTCACATTTATCTGTAAGTCCTCACTTACAGATAAATGGTCATCGTCAATCTATACTAATATGAATAAAGTTGTATTTGTAAGAATGAAACTTTTGTATGTCACTGCCCTACTTTAGATGAATATATTGTCAGTGAGTATTTGATTGCGACATTTATGAAATCTGAAGTAAATTCAATCAGGTAGGAGTTGAATATGACTTATAAACATATTTTAGTCGCTGTTGATACAAATGAAGATTTGGAAAACATCGTAAGTAAAGGAGTGAATATTGCGAAGAATAATGAGGCCGACATTTGTACAGTACACATTGATATGAAGCTTGAAAATTACTATATCAGCCCATTAGAATTTGATGCAGAAAAATACGATAAAACATCCAGAACACATTCCAAAGCCAATTTACTTGATAGATTGAAACGTATTGGTTTTCCAATTAAAAATTCGATTATCTGCTCTGGTGATATACCCGTAAAAATTCAGGAAATGATTGATCGCTACGAAATAGATCTGTTAATTATCGGGCACCATCATTATGGTAAATTAGGACAGGTTTTCATTTCCACCGCCGCCCCGTTAATTGAAACAATGCCATGTGATATTCTACTGATTAAATTGACTAATGATTAAAGCACCCAGACAGTGGCGTATTTAGGTCATAACTGAATACGTCCTGTTTCTCACGATTCCGTAATAGTTCTTAGCATATAATCTCACTCAGCAGAAACCGTATTTGCTCATCAACAAAGCTTTCAAACTCCCGGATATCCTTTTCTCCATGACTCTTTAGCCAGAGAAAAAATCAGATCAATCCCCTGGCCGATGGCATTCTTTATAACCCCAATGCCCGAAAAACATTCCTCTACAGCTATTGATAAATTGGGAAGTCATTAACTTTCAGCACACGCCATTATAAAAATAAATCAATGATTCCCTTTTATGAATATTTAGTGACAGAGTTGGCAAAAATTAGAAACCGGTTTCCAATTTTCTTCTAGATGTGTACAAAGTGTGCACTAAAGCACATATTTATTTCAAATATATGAATAACCTTATAGCTGTTTTAGAGTAATTAAACGTATAAAATCATAAAAAATCATCGATAAAGCATAAACACAGCGGTGGTCAATCTTTGTTTTATCTTTATTTTTTATTTATTATGGAAACCGTTTTCCATAATTTGCCAATTTATGGAGTATGTTTTCCCTAATTTAATTTAGGTATGCCTGCTCTGATAGCAATACGTGATGATGCTCTGAAACTGTTAAAGCAATGAAACAACGAAACAACGTTTGCCAAATAAGCAGACCCTACACTTATAGGATAGAGTTAATGAGAAAAAAACTATTAGCATCCTCGATTGCTATCAGCTGCGCATGCTGGTCTCTTTTATCAGCCCCGGTATTTGCCGACACATCGGTTGATCAAAAGGCCCTTGATGCACAAATGCAACGTATGGAAGAAATGCATAAAAGCTACGAAGCAGAACTGCTTAAAATGACTCAAATGCGTAAGGAGTATGAAGCCAGACTGGAACAAGCTAAAACGGAAGAAGCTACGCCAGGTGCTATGAGTGAAGAATCCTACGAAAAGCTTAAGTCTCTGGTTGACAGAATTTATTTTTACGGTTTTTTCAGAGCGAAATACGATGTTGATGATTTAGATACAGATGTCGGCTCCGGAACCAACAACCGTCACTTTTATTTAGACTTCGAAGCTAAAATGAAAGTCAATGATAACTGGAATGCCTTCTTCCAAAGCGAGACGAGAAAAGGCTATACCGTCAATCAATCCTGGCGTGAAGGGGATGCCGGAAGCAGTGACCAGGATGGCACAGTTCAACGTATCTGGACAGAAGGTAATGTACACGGTGTCGGTGTAACTGTTGGTACCAAATGGTGGGGACTGGGTTTTCAGGCTGTGCCATTCGGCCACGCAGCCGATGGTATTCAGTTTGATTACGACGTCTATAAAGACTGGAACGCAAAAGCCTTCTGGTGGCGGCCTCGTCAGGGTGATCTGATCTCAATGCCGAATGGTCAGGAATCATCAATCTATGGTACTAACCTTACCGGTAGTATCACGGATGAGTTAGCAACCAGTCTGACGGTTGCTGGCAACGAAAACCATGGTGACGATCAAAAAATGAGCCGTATGGCAGCTGCTGAACTTCAGTGGAAAGCGTATAAAGACATAACGTTGACCGGTAGTTTTGCCTGGACAAATGCGGATACCGATAACACCAGCCAGGAATACCGTATTGACTATAAAGCAACCGATTTAGACAAGATAGGCTCTTACAATTTATATGCACGGTATATTGATTTTGAAAAATACGGTGACTACTCACACGATGACGAATGGGGTTCTCTTCCATCCGATACCCAGGGATGGATCGCCGGTGTGAAATATGTATTGTTTAAAAATGTTGTATGGGAAACATTCTACTCAATACAAAGAAGAAACCGTTCCGAAGAAGCAAATGGCTTAGGAGGGCACAGAGATCTATTCAGAACACAAATCGATTTTCATTTCTAAACTGCTTTATGCTTAACACCTAAAATTCATGTCTGTTCTTTTGCCGCATTCACTCAGACTCTGTGAATGCGGCCTTTTTTTGTCTATTCACAAACTATTCATAAATATCAATCTCAGGGCCACTTGCCGGTATTTTCTTTTGCTTTTCCACAATCTCTTTTAACGTGGCCATATACTTTCATTTGTCATTGAACGCCAATATCTGGGATTGCGACCCGTTTTTTTATCATCTTCAGCGGTTATCGGATCCAAATTTCTGAATGGTTCTAACATGGGAATATCGGGTAATGGCTGACTTATATCCATATAACGCTGAATTACATTCCAGAAGCGATGATAGTCAGCCACCGGGGCACAAGCATTAAACGATAACTAAGAATATCCAGAGTCTTTTAAGCTAAACCTATGTAGCCTGAAATATATCTATCTTATTTCCCAAGGTTTCATTAAATCCACTTTGCCTTCTCTCAATGGCAAGCATGGCATCAACATATTCCTGATCATTCATATCTCGCCAATACGTTGGATTTCTACCGGTTTCTTCATCATACGCTTTCGTTGTTGGATCCAATGATCGAAACTCTTCTAAATAGTAGGTATCCGGTAGAGGCTGGCTGATATCCATATATAATTGAATCATATTCCAGAGACGGTAATAATCTGAAGAGACCCCTTTCACTGAAAGAATAACATGCAGTGGAACGCCTTCTGCATAATCGGTATAACGATGTTTCAGCATTAAACGGTGATTTAATGCTCCCCCCGCAACCGGAATGGTCTGAAAAATACAGTCAAATTCTAAAAAGGGATGAGAAAATTTAACACTGCCATCTTTATCAAACAGCGTCACCATCCCCGTTTCCCGGTTAAGTTCGAAGTATTTAAATGAGGCTAATTTCTTTTCAATTGCCTTTATCCGAAATCGCCCTGACACATGCAACTCCTGATATTTCCATATAATTAAACCCGGTAATCCAAACAGAAAAAAATACCAAGAAAAAAAAACAAGTGTTGAAGAAAAACTATCCCCGGCAAAAAGAAAGAAAAGACAGCTAAGAATCGTCACTGGCCCAACAAACAAAACAAATACTTTCCCAAGTAAGCCGAGTAACGATAACGCACTCATCCAGCCATTACCCTGAAAAGCCATTAAGGTTTTATGATTCCAGTCATCTAACTTCCCCCCATTTTCTTGTCTTATTCTCTGGTAACCACTTGGTAGTACACCGCCGTAGACTTTAGTACAAATAGTCCTAATTGGCTGCGTCCAGGGTAATATCTCTTGGCCCGTCTCAAGAATGCGGGTAAATGTCGATTTGTTTTCGGGCGGTACCTGTAACGAAGTAGCCTGACTGTTATACGCTGTGTGTGTGTAGTGTGTTTCTGCTTGCATAGTTATCAATCCCGAGTATCAGCCCAATACGCATTTTTAGGTATGGCTGGTGCATCAAACATGTATTGAATAATTCCATGAGTCTGACCATCAGAAAAATTCGCCACAGATTTAGCAATTTTATTATCTTTTAAATACTGCAGTGTCTCTTTATATTCATCTAAAGACGGTTGAGGGAAAATATAATTACCCACTTCTATCTGAGCAAGGGCTTCAATTTCTGTCGAATACATTGTCGTATACCCGCCAAAACCTGAAACAAACGGTTTTTGAGCATACTCAGACTTAAACAGATACAGTTTTCCATCGGGTAACTCTATCACTTTAAAAGGTTTTATTGATACAGGTTTGGATTTTTGATTTGTCACCATACCGTTACTGATAATGGTTTTAATGTCTGTTGCCTGAAACTTCTGATGGAATTTAATATCTTTGGCTTTTAAGCCAAAGAATGCCATCGCATTTGTGGACAAACGAACAAAATGTGTTGCACCTTCTTGCTTGCACTGAACTCTTAACTGTTTGGAAAGTTGGGCTTCTTGTTCGTCGGTCAATTTATATTGAGTGGATGTAGAACTGATAATTCCTGAATATAATTGTACACAAACAAAAATATTTAATAGTTGTAGATACGCTACCTGAGGATCCTCTCTGATAAAGTCATAATCTGAACTATGGTCTGCTTCATAACCAAAAACGCTTTGTTTAATCCACTTTTCCAAAGGAGAGTCTGTCCATAATGCACCAAGCAGGCAAAAGATGGACACCAGTGCAAAAATAATCCAGCCAATAATAGGAATGGATAAAAAGGAAACAGAAGTGATAAATACGGTCAGAATGGAGCCAATAATCAGGATAGTACCGGCAGCAATCATAGCTAACCCGGCATCAGTATCACCATGACAAAATAAAACAATTCCCTGAACGACAAGTAAACACCCCGTCAAAACACCAAACACAGCACCAGCAAGAGTCAGAAAAGTAATTTCACCGCCCACAGCCAAACCAATACGAGAGGCACTACTTTCTGCTGCTTCTGTTGCCGATACCCCTGCACTATTAGCATTCAGTTTGAATGCTTTAGCAAGCCCTTTACCAATACGTGTTTCTTCCGCATTCCAGAGCGTCTTAAAGGTATTTTGTGACAGAGTCTCATACACCTGAGCAATAGCAACTCCAGAATCTCCTAAAGCACTGAGGATGTTTAATTGATCTAAAAAAGCTGGTTCATATCCTAACTTTTTCTTTTGCATATAAACACTCATCGCAGAATGCAAATTCCACATTTCAAAAAAGAGGAACACCATAGGAATTCCTGCTTTCTTATAGGCTGAAGCAGCATTAAATTTATCCATGTGTTCGCCCCGGGCAATATCTCTCACATTCTTACTTTTATATCGCTTCAAATCCGCAATATTATTCTCAAGCGTTGGCGCTATTTTTGCCGCTTCCGGTGACTTATTTTTATCAATGAAGAAGGCTTTTACCTGACTAAGTGTTGTGTTTTCACCTGCCCCAAGTCTTGCTTTGCTGGTACTGGCAACCGTGTTACCTGATGCATCATGAAAATCTCCGGTCATACTGGTTCTTGTTCCACCACGACCAAAATTATTGGTTTTCTCCTGATGAACTGGCGCACTGTCTACTCTTAACAGGTTATTACCAAATTCTTCAATAACACCGGCATTATTTGTCCCTTTCATATAAAGCATGATCATATCCAGGTTTGGATTTGCTTTAAAGGTTGATTTAAATGACAAACCATCTGCAATTTTTGACATCCACGCTTTTGAATAAGCCGATACCTTGGTCATTAGTTTACCGATATGCATTTCTTCCAATGCATTCTGAACAGTCTTTAAATCCTTTCTTAGATTTTCAGACTTACTGTCGTAGGTCATTTTTGCAGTTAATGCCGCAGTATAATAACTACTAAACATGTTATTCACTTTATCCAATATAAGCCGCTCTTGATAAAGTGTGTAACCTTCAGCTAAAGAACCTGTTTGAGCTAGGGAGGCAATAGCTTCTGGTTGTTCTAATACATAATTCTCATCAGGCTTAATATCCTGAGACCCAAGACGAATAATATGAGCTAATTGGGCAATACCTGTACCGTCATTCACATAATCTGCATTCAGATAATCTTTGGTACTTGTTGTCCCCTCAATATAATTGCTGACTTCATCATACTCATCATCTTCACCAAGTAAGGTCAGCTTCAGTGGATGTTTGCTATCATTAAAGAATAGTTTGTTTAATTTAATGAATAAGTTAGGGTCTCTTATTTTTTCATATTCCGGTAACAAACTATCCTGATCGTGAGAATCCAGTTGTATTGCATGACGACAATTGTTCACGATATTGTAAGCCCCTCGGGCTCGCTCATTGTCGTTCAAACTAGTAATGTCTCTAAGCGCAAAAGAAAAGGACTTTTCTGTTAAAGCATCAAATACCGTTTGCTGTAATTCTCTAATATCTCGACGAACAAAAAGCCGAAGATAAGTTCGCATTGTCTTGTGGTAGATACTATGTGATGCATACCGATAGTTTATATTATCGGCAAATTTGTGGAGTGGATTTTCTTTGTCACCATATTTAGGTGGGATAACAAACATTTGCAACAACTGTGCACTCCTAAAATCTCTTTGAAGAGTTGCATCTGTATGAATAAACTGTAAATATTGTTGAGCACTCACTAACACAGCATTATGATGGCGAAGGAGAAAAATCGGATCATTAACAATACAAAAGCGTAGCTTTCGTTTTTGGGCATCCAATAAGTAATTACTTTTTGCCTCTGCTGTCCACGACTTTTCAATGTCACAAGATAAATCGCCTAGCTCTTTTTCTTTATTCCGAGCATCAGAGACCAATTTCTTTGCTACTTTTGTTTTTTCACTATTGCTCGAGTGATCCGTAATATCACCAGAGTCATCAGCTGTTTCTTTTTTCTTGAAGCTTTTATTAAGATCTTCAGACAGTGAAGTCATTCTGGCTTTGTATTCAAAAAGGATGTCATGATCCTGAGTATAATCATCTAATTTTTTATATTCATAACTCAAATGTCTGGCTTGATTAAGACGCTCTAATAACTTTTTTCCTGTTAAATCCCGGTTAAAAGCAATTGGATTAGATAGTTTTAATTCAAACTGTTGCTCTCTTGCTCTCATCTCTGGTAAGTCTGTCGAAAGCTGATACGAATGAGCAGTTAATTTTTCCATTCTCTGAAAAATATGCGATTCTTTTTCTTCGAAATATTTTAATCGCTCCATACTCCACTGAACTTCCGAGTATGCAATATAAAGAGAAGAAACATTCTTATTATTATCTTTAACCGGTATCCAAATATCTTTCAAAGCAACCCCGGTTGGTTTACGTTGATCAGAACCGATTTTAAATTCCTTATCTCTTCCTTTTCTGTAGGAATACAAGTTGATATCTCTGAATTCAGGTAATCCATCCTCTGTTGAGGTGATTTTTATTTCGCGCCAAACTTTACCTTTATATGCAATATACAAATACCCTTCTTTCAATGGAGCAACACGATCTTTGTCATCCACTTTTGAGATCGTTTTCCCATCTTTCGTTATAATAGATGGCATCAACGTCATCGGTACTACGGACTGTAGCAGGTAATCCTGATCTCCACTTCTTAAGTTATAAGATGTCACATCTTCAAATAACGGGAGCTTAATCGGCTGATCTTCTGTCGGAATACTCAACCAAACATTGCGATTTTCTGTTTCATCACACCAATCCCAGCTAAAGATCGACGTTTCCTCTTTTTCATCAACTTCCTGCTTATTTTCCAGAGCCTCCTGTTCCGTCATGTTCGTCAGATCATAAAATTGTATCGCCTGCTCTTTACCATGTTGTACGCCAGTCACTTCAACATAGAATTTCTTTCCTTCACAAGCGGTTTTTCCTACATATGAACTACCTGACATGAATAAGCTCCCTAACCATTGTTTCTTTTATTTGTTTTAATTTGTCGAACTGATCTAATGAACTGAGTTGTTTTTGATCGAATATAAATTTATCAATATCTGCCTTTTCTTTATGGACAAAATTCCTCAGAGAAACAATCAAAGAGAGATGACTCAACCCAACCTGTTCTGTAAACGTTTTGACTTTCAGTTGGTGAGTCCAGTTGATTTCTGAATGACCATTCTCTTTCATCCATTCAACAATATCTTTTTCATCCATTTGCTGGATTAAGGCATTATGCTGAGAATAAGCAATACTCCAGACGCCCCTCTGAAGCTCTGCATCAGGACGATTGTCAGATGGACTGATTAACACCCAATCATCAGCACAACTGTGAATTTGACGATAGACAAGCACAGCCAAAAGCGGCGCTAACCACTGCGATGTATCCTTCGGCTCTGATAACCCAAAAAAATAACTGGCGACGGCCGGATGATAGAAATGAAATAAGCCTTTTCGGTTTCCATCGAAAAGAATGTTCATTCTTAAACGTAAATGATCGATGACCTGCTCAAAAGAAACGGTTGATTCGGCAAAAAAATACAAAGAATGAGAATCCGGTAACTTCTCTGTAATAGGGTCATCCGCATCTTTTAACTGGATCAATACCGGACTTTTCTCAATTAATGGTTCAAGCATGGTTTCAACATACAATGGTTCTATTTCATGCTTATCAAGCACAGAATAAACCTGCTCACGCATGCCTTCATAATCACTAATCAGGGCATACCAGTTTCCATCCAGCCCAAGATCATAATAAGACAAATCAACCATTACACATTATTCCCACATGGACAATCACTTAACGGACAGGTTCCATCCGATCGCTTCTGACATAGCTGAGTAATGGGTGTACCCTGAGCTAAATCATATTGCACCTGCTGAAAAACCACCGGCTCTGCGGATTTCAGAGTCGCAGCTGCAGAAACCAGACTCGCTGTCACCTCATCCTGCACCAACTCATCCGGGGCTTTCAATGCCTCAAGCGTGGTTGGTAACTCAGCCACTTTGCCCGCATAACCGGAGCCGCTACCGGCACTGCCACCAGAGTTCAGCCCGATTTTCGGGCCAATCACATGCGCACCTGCGGCATCAAGCTTGATAATTCCGCTTCCTCCTTTGAGAGTCACTTCATTACCCGCCTGCAATACAATTTTATTCGACGCTTTTAGATGCACTTCCTGACCAGCCTGAAGCGCCGTTTTCTTACCCACCTTCTGTTGCAGAGACTGACCCACATTCAGACTGCAATTATTGGCAATTTTAATCCTTTGCTCCCCATCAATGGTCAGGTGATCGTTAACTTTTACATTGGAATAACGGTCATTATCAACCGTAAGGTGACGGTCATGTTTTATATGGCGGGTAGCATCATTTTCCACCAGCGACTCTATATCCTTCTGAGCATGAATATAAATCTTCTCACTGCCGGACTGATCCTCAAAACTGAGTTCATTGAACCCTTTCCCCTGATGACTTTCAGTACGGATCACCGTCTTCGTCTTATTATCCGGTAATGTATAGGGAGGCGTATTTTGGGCATGATAAGTACGACCGGTTACGATTGGCTGATCCGGATCGCCATTTAAAAACGACACTATCACCTCATGGCCGATACGGGGAATCATCATCATACCATACTGAGCCCCGGCCCAGCCCTGAGACACCCTGACCCAACAAGAACTTTGATCATCTCCATTGCCGTAACGATCCCAGGGAAACTGCAGTTTCACCCTGCCATACTCATCGCAATAAATCTCTTCTTTATCCGGCCCCACAACTAACGCAATCATCGGTCCGTCAACTCTGGGTTTGGGTTGCGGTGTCGCCCGCCAGGTAATGTTCGCCGGAATCACCGTAAACTGATTGGCATAAGTGGTTGCGCCATGTCCGCCCATTTCTTCCAGAGCCTGAGGCTGAGTTCCCTGATGCGCTACCGCAACTAGCAGCCAGTCGCGGTTCATTTCAGCGTTAATATGATCCGTCAGCACAAATGTGCTTCCGGCTTTAAGATGAGACTGATTGCTTTTCCCGGTTGCGGTATGGGCATTACGGCGCAGATATTCCAGCCGGACCTGATTAATCAGCTTGCCTTGTGCATCATCTTTAAAACGGCCGGGGGCATCAAAATGTTCGTAAGTATGCAACTGATATTCCATATCAGAGCCCTGCGCCGACTGAGCAAAATGGTAAGCCGGCTTTTTAAAACTGTAATCCTGCATGGCAATACGGTCTGGCTCCGACTGGCGGTGTTCATCCATCTGAGAAACATAAGGCGTATCGGTTGTCCCACCTGACAGTACATTGTAAGGCACACCTTCTCCAATATCCGGAAGACTTTCACTGCTATCGGTGAAGAATAAAATGTGCCGGTCATCTTTATGAATGAAGCTGTAAACCAGCCCTTCTTCTGCCGCTAAGCGGTGGAAAAAGTCCAGATCCGATTCCCGGTACTGCACGCAGAATTCCCGTTTAGCGTACTCATTTTTCAGCGCATAGGTGTAATCGGTAATGTTCATTTCCTGCAGCAGGACCGACAAAATCTCCGGTACACTCTGCTGCTGGAAAATGCGGCTGTTATGACGCAATGACAAACGTTCTAGAGAAGGCACCACTGTGATCGAGTAAAACGTATGATGGTGTCCGGTATCACCTTTGGAAAAAGAACGTACAATACCATGAACTTTCTGGACTACTTCTCCATTACGCACAATCTGAAGCAATGCTTTACTGTCCACGATATCATCCGCCGTTAAGTCCATACGGCGGCTGGCCAGTTCAATCTGATACCGGTAACCAAAACAAGGTCTTCCGGCCCAGTCAACGGAATCCGAAATGGATTCATGTCCCTGATATTCCCGCACCACTAACGTATCATCATCTAAACCATCGATGGTTATCTGAAAGCCTAACGTTGCCATTTGTATCCTTTTCTTTTTATAGGTTTGTTTTATACGGCGAAAACCTTAAGCGCCATACACTCATTAAAATGCATTGCGCTTAAGGCTTGAAAAGTCACCTGCCGGAGCAGGCGACTATGAATTCGAGACGTAAAATTACGCTTCGATTGGTTTACGCCAGTCATCAGCACCTGAAGTACCAGAATTAACGTGATCCCAGGTAATTTTACGGTAAGACATAGACACAGTTAGGTTCTGAGTGAAATCTGCATCTTTAGGATCCTGACAGTGTGGCATTTCACAACGAACGTCAACGATGGTGGCGTTTTCCAGCGTGGTTGTGAAGAAGTTTTCCTGTTTACCTTCGATTGAAGTGCGGTACCATTTCAGTTTCACCGATGTCATTTTTTCACCAGAAGACAGCGCATTGTAAAGTAGCGGCACTGCTTTGTTCAGGTTCACAGTAAATTTGAATGGTTTGTGAACACGCTGACCGGCAGGCTGACCAGATTGAGGATCAGTCGGTACTGTCACCACGTGATCAAACTGCTGAACCAGCATTTCATCTTCATGACCTTCAACGTAAGCATCACCGATAGAGTCAGAAGTACATGCACCGGAAGTGATAAGACCCTGAGTTTCCCCTTCAATAGAGATATAACATGGAGTTGGCATTGCAAATTCCTTATATATGTGTGAGTCAAGCAGGACTCACGAATTCAACTGAAATTGTTAGATGTGTTGTGTTTTCACAAACACGGTCACAGAAGAGCAAGGACAATGCCATTTTTTGAGGTAATAAAAATCAATAAGTTATAAATACACTATCATCAATTGAGCAATATATTGCCCAGACGCAAGCAATATATTGCTTATTTAGCAAAGAATTACTTCAAAAAAATACCCGATTCACACTGTAAATCGGGTAATCCCATTCAAAGGTAGTAATATTTTAAAAGCTGCTATGCTTTTTTGAATTTATAAAACACCGTTGATAGCGGAGGTAACTGCACCAGAATAGACTGATCCAGCCCTTCGCTCTGAACTTTCTGCGTTTTAATCAGTTTAGTGATAGGGAAGCTGCTACCGTAATATTTTTTATCGTCGGTATTCAGTAACAATTCATAGCTGCCGGCAAGAGGGACTCCCAAACGAAAACGCTCATGTGGAACCGGAGTAAAGTTTGAAATGACTAAGATACGCTCACCCAATTCACTCATACGCTCATGTGCCAGAACACTGGCATCAGCCGAATCCGATAACCGCCATTCAAAACCTTTTGGCTCATTATCACATTCAAATAACGCCTTTTCTTTGCGATAGAGTTTATTCAGATCCCGGGTCAGTTCTCTTACTCCCTGATGACGTTCATAATCCAACAGGAACCACTGAAGCTGACTGTCATGCTCCCATTCACCGGTCTGACCAAATTCCGCCCCCATAAAGTTCAGCTTCTTACCCGGCTGACCATACATATAACCAAAATAGGCTCTCAGGTTAGCCGTTTGCTGCCATTCATCTCCCGGCATTTTGTTATGCAAAGAGCATTTACCGTAGACCACTTCATCATGTGATAAAGACAAAATATAGTTTTCGCTATGAGCATAGATTAACGGAAACGTAATCGTATTGTGATGATATTTGCGGTGAATCGGCTCATGCTGAATATACTCCAGGCTGTCATGCATCCAGCCCATATTCCATTTGAACCCGAAACCCAAACCGCCAACAAATGTTGGGGCGGAAACTCCGGGATACGCCGTGGATTCTTCAGCAATGGTCATGGCATTAGGGAAATGCCGATAGACTTCCTCATTCATCCATTTTAAGGTTGCAATGGCGTCATAATTCTCATTCCCGCCATCAATATTCGGAACCCATTGATCGTGACTTCGGGAATAATCCAGATACAACATCGATGCAACCGCATCCACCCGGATCCCATCGATATGATAAAAATCAAACCAAAAAAGTGCATTAGCAACCAGAAAGCGACGAACGTGCTCTTTACCCATATCATAAATGAACGAATTCCAGTCCTGATGCCAGCCCCTTTTCGGATCCGGATCATTAAATAATGGCGTACCATCAAAGTTATTAAGACCATGCCCATCTGCCGGGAAATGCGCAGGCACCCAGTCAACAACAACGCCGATGCCCGCCTGATGGCAAAGATCAACAAAATATTTGAAGTCATCCGGCGAACCATACCGGCTTGAGGGCGCAAATAATCCCACGGGCTGATACCCCCATGAGCCATAAAACGGATGTTCGGCAATGGGCATCAGTTCAACATGGGTATACCCCATGTCTACCAGATATGGAACCAACTCATCGGCTAATTCACGGTAGGTCAGGAATTCATTATTCAGTCCCCGTTTCCACGAGCCAACATGAAGTTCATAAAATGACAAGGCTTCCTTTCTCTTTTCCGTAACAGGTCGGTTTTGCCATTTTTTGTCACGCCATTGATATTGAGAATGGTCATAAGTGACAGAAGCAAGAGAAGGAAACTGCTCGGAATAATAACCCCAGGGATCCGCTTTATGTGGCAGCCCTTCACCATTCGGGCCTTTTATTTCAAACTTATACTGAGTCCCGACCGGTAAATCAGGAATAAAAATACCCCAGATGCCATAATCAAGCCTCTGCATCGGATGACGCCTGCCATCCCACTGATTAAAACCACCAACCAGGCTACAAGCAGAAGCATGAGGAGCAAAGACCAGAAAACGGGTTCCCTGAATTGTCTTTCCATCACGCTCCTGAGTCACCAGTTGGGCCCCAAGATTTCGGTACATGTTCACAGGAGTATGCAGATCTTCATATTCCGCATAAATAGAGTGATACTGGTACGGATCATCTATAACCTGCTCAACACCATCCCAGTCTATCGCGAGTCGGTAATGTGTAAATTTAAGATCATTCTCAGCAAAAAGAACAAATCCATCGCCCTCCTGCTCCTTCGTCAGTGGACGTCGGTCACCATCATCCAGTAATAAATCGACCCCCGTTGCACCCGGCATCCATACTCTGAGCACCCCCTGTTCCGGTGAAAGATACGGACCTAAAAATGAAAATGGATCAGCAAAAGCCGCCTTATTTAAAGACTGATAAATTTTTTGCTTTTTAGATAACACTTTTTTAGTTGTAACGGTTTTCAATATCCCTACTCCTAAACCTGCACATGGAGAAAAATACCCGTCAGACACGGGTATTTATTTAAAAAACAATGTGTTTAAATTATTCAAACATAATCAACCGAACTTCACTAGTATTGATTATGCAACTAGTCGAAATCGTCACGATTTTACATATAAAACTTCAATTTTTATGACTTACCTTTTTGTCTGACCTGAGTGATGTGTCTGGCTAAAGACCGGATATCTTCACGGGTGAAAATATCTTCCAGAGTTAAACTTAATTTTCTTCGCCAGTTGGGATACTCATCTACCGTGCCCGGAATGTTGACTGGTTTTTCCATTTCCAACCAATCTTCAAGCTGAACACTCATTAAAGCTGATGCCCCGGCAGCCAGATGCAAGTGCAATCCTTCACTCAAATACGAATCCATAGGTACCAGACTCGCATCACGTCCGATCCCCTCCGGCAGATACCCATGCCAGGCAACAGAATCCAAAATACTTTGTTTAGCCTCCAGTCTCTGATCAAACATACATTGTAATTGTTTCTCATCTGGATAAATGCCAAGCTGACTCCCCATTTTCAAGTCAGTGCAATGCCAGAACCCTCTTAACGTTGGCATATCGTGTGTACAGAGTGCACTCATGGATTGACTCACATAATGACTTGGAGAAATATAACCGCCATCAGGTGCCCGGGAAAAGAAAAAGACTTTATATGAATGAACACCGGCATCGGACAATAACTCGGTCATTTCATCAGGAACAGTTCCTAAATCTTCACCAATAACACTACACTGGTGACGGTGAGACTCTAAAGCCAGTATTGAAAGCAATTCATGAACCGGATAACTCATATAAGCGCCTTCTTTAGCAGAGGCACCACGGGGAACCCACCATAATCTCAATAATCCCAGAACATGATCAATCCTCAACGACCCACAATGGTTCATATTAGCCCGTAACAAACCAATAAAAGAATCATAAGCCCGGTGCCGCATAACCTGAGGGTTAATCGGTGGAAGTCCCCAGTTTTGCCCTAATGGACCTAAATTATCCGGTGGTGCACCAATACTGAGATTAAGCATCAGATTACCCTGATCTGCCCACACTTCAGATCCCGATTCTGCCACACCAACAGCCAGATCACGATACAACCCAATAGTCATACCCTGCTCCAGTGCCAGTTTCTGAACCTCTTCGATTTGGGAATCGGCAATCCACTGTAAATACAAATACAAATTCACTTTATCAGAATGATCATTAATATATTTCTGAACCGCAGAATTCTGAAACTGTTGATATTTTTCAGGAAAAGCCTGCCATCCCCAAATATCCTTACCATCCACACGCAACTCAGTATGCAAAGCATCAAACGCAGCCTGAGCCATAAGAGATTCTCCACCTTTATCAACAAACGATAAAAAGTCCTGGGCTCGGGATGTATTGACGTTAAGATGACGTTTTTTAAATTCCTTATATAACAAAGGGAGAATTTGCATCTTCAGTGATGCGACCTTTGTATAATTTACCCAGTGAGTCTGCCTTGCTTCATGGAGCTGAGCCTGAAATTCAAGGCTGCCAACCTTCTTCTGAGCTTCTGAGCTAAGAGCGAACTCAGGAATAGAGCTGACATCAATATAAAAGATATTAAGCCAGCGCCGTGATGAAGGACTGTAAGGACTGGCCCCTTCCGGATTGGCCGGGAAAAGCGCATGTATTGGATTTAACCCAACAAAATCCGCCCCGAGCTGAGCCATTTCGACCACCAGATGTTTAAGATCACCAAAATCACCCATTCCCCAGTTATGTTCAGTTTTTAAGGTATACAATTGAACACTGGGACCCCACAGCTTTTTACCCTGAGCCAAACCATTTTGCTTATAACAAGTTTTTGGCGCCACAATAACCGTTGTCGTATAAGGCGACTTTCTTCGCTTGCGGGTAATGGATAACTGATGATAGCCAAACGGTAATGCCTGACCAATACTGAAAATTAGAGGGCCTCCATTCTCACGGTCATCTTTAACAATGTCGGACTGAATATAACCAGAAAAAGACTCTCCTTCCTCAGTCGTCAGGCACCATTCAAAATCACTTTCTCTGGCGCTGAGACTGATACGTAAAGGAACTTCAACATGTTGATCTTCTTGTGCAAACACAACCGGGGATAAAATTTCACTTTTTTTTTCTTTTTCAAGAGCAGTCTGTAAAGATTTATCCGATGAAGTATCATAACCCAGCTCCTGAAGCATAAAACTCAGTGTGTGGCTGGAAATATGGGCTTCTTTTCCCCAGCTATCAATATAGCATTCTTTGATACCGGCTTCTTTAGATACCCGAACCAAGGTGTCTCGGTGAGCAACCATACGCGCCACTCCTATCTTCATTTATTGAACACGGGAAAGAGCCAAAGGCTCTTTTCTACGCTACTTATCGTTTAACTGATCCAAGTTTCCAAATATTATTCACATAGTCACGAATACTACGATCTGAACTGAATTTACCGGTTTTCGCTGTATTCAGAATGGCTTTTTTCGCCCACCCCATTTTATCGGCATAAGCCTGATCAAGTTGTTTCTGAGCTTCCACATAAGCCGCAAAATCAGCGAGTACCAGATAAGGGTCACCACTATCTAATAAACTCTCAAAGGTGGCTTTTAACTGCCCTGGACAGCCGGGGGTAAATTCGTCCCCAGCCAAAAGGTCCAGTGAAGCTTTAAGGAGAGGATCGGCGTTATAGTAGTCGTACGGGTTATAACCGCGAGCCCGGAGCTGTTCCACTTCATCCACTTCCAATCCGAAAATGAATATGTTGTCGTCACCAACTTCTTCACGAATTTCAACGTTTGCACCATCCATAGTCCCGATAGTTAATGCCCCGTTCATCGCCATTTTCATGTTACCAGTACCGGACGCTTCTTTACCCGCTGTTGAAATCTGCTCTGATACATCGGCAGCCGGTATCATTAACTCAGCAATGCTGACCCGGTAATCAGGAACAAAGATGATTTTAATTTTGTCGTTAACCCGCTCATCATGATTGATTTTTTCAGCCATCTTATTGATAGCAAAAATAATTTCTTTCGCCAAATGATATCCGGGAGCGGCTTTAGCGCCGAAAAAGAAAACACGAGGAACCATATCAAAATCAGGATCACTTAACAGACGATAATAAAGCGATAAGATGTGTAACATGTTCAGATGCTGACGTTTATACTCATGCAAACGCTTGATCTGAACATCAAATATCGCATTCACATCCAGCTCGATACTCATGTTGGATCTCACCCAATCCGCCAGGCGTTGCTTGTTCTCTTTTTTTACTTCCATGAACTGTTGCTGGAAACCGGCATCATCGGCAAAACTGGCCAGTTTAGAAAGTTGGTCCAGATCCGTTGGCCACTCGTCACCAATTTTTTCCGTAATCAACTCAGACAATCCGGGGTTACAAAACTGAATCCAGCGTCTTGGCGTCACCCCATTTGTCACATTCTGTAGCTTTCCAGGATAGAGCTCATTAAACTCAGGGAACAGATTTTGTTTGACCAGATCGGAGTGTAATGCAGCAACACCATTCACGGCATACGAACCAATGACACTGAGGTTTGCCATTCTGACCAGACGGTGAAAGCCTTCCTGAATAATCGATAGTTTCTGCAGCTTTCCTACATCACCTGGCCACTTCGCTCTGACATCATTAAGGAAATGGGAATTAATCTCATAAATGATCCTCATGTGGCGTGGAAGAAGACGCAGGATCAGTGCCTCATCCCATGTTTCAAGTGCTTCAGGTAACAAGGTATGGTTGGTGTAGGCAAAGGTTTTACTGCTGATAGCCCAGGCGTCATCCCAATCCATTCCTCTCTCATCAATCAAAATTCTCATTAGCTCGGGAATCGAGATTGCAGGGTGAGTATCATTAAGCTGAATGGTTTCATGCTTCGGCAGATCTTTTAAATCAAAACCTGCGGACTCATGACGGCGTAATATATCTCTAATTGATGCGGCACTGTGAAAATACTGCTGCATCAAACGCAGGGTTTTTCCTTTTTCATGGTTATCATTGGGATATAACACTTTCGTAATGTTACCGGCGTCAATCAACGAACGCTGAGCCTCAAAATAGTTTCCATTATTAAAGCTTTCCAGAGAGAATGGAGCAATTGCACGGCACTCCCATAAGCGTAGCGGATAAACAGTATCACTTTTGTAACCGACAACCGGCAGATCCCAGGCCATCGCTTTTACAGTCATTCCCGGCGTCCAAACCTCTTTCTTTTTGCCGTCTTCATAGACGGTTTTTACTTCACCGTAAAAACCGATTTCCTGAGCCAGATCCGGCCGGGCGACTTCCCAGGGGTAGCCTTGAACGCCACACCATTGATCTGGATCTTCTTTTTGCTCACAGTTTTCAAAGGACTGTTTAAATAGCCCATATTCATAGTGAAGACCGTACCCGACAGCCGGATACTCCTGAGCAGCCAAAGAATCCATAAAACACGCAGCCAGCCGTCCTAAACCACCGTTACCCAGAGAAGGGTCCCGTTCTTCCTCAAGCAGATCCGACAGGCTCTGCCCCATATCCTTCATCGCATCATCGATAAATTCATAAACCCCCATATTAAGAAGGTTATTTCCGGTAAGACGACCAATCAGAAACTCCAGTGACAAATAATTCACACTCTTCGCTTCTATGATTTTTTTATCCTGCTCAGTCTCTAGCAGATCACGAGTGGTTAACTCCGCCAGAGCTCTTGCCATTGCAAGGTACCATTCCCTTTGATTGGCTTGTTCTGGTGTGGTTGCGTACGTTGAAATTAAATGGCGTTTTACATTCTCTTCAAACAGGATCTTATCGAAATTTTTTCTCATGATTGGTTTCATAAAAACCCTCACTATCATTGTTGACATCGTTGAGCAGATCTACGTTTTCATGCTGCCATAATCAGGTAGAACGTCATCCTCCTTTAGAGGTACCCAAAAGGCGCAGAGCAGAGGCGTAATTCCGAATAAATACGCAATTTTTGTGATGAACATCCAAAATATTCGGTTTTTTTCTCCCCTAAAACTTCAAAGGGGAAAATGGCCGGAGGAAAAACAACTTAATAAACAGAGCAATTAAGCCATTATTTCATAAACAACCACACCAAATGAGACAAATATCACGCAAAAATCTTACTTAAATGCCAAAAATTAAGCATTTATGTGTATAGTTGAATTATATAAAGGAAATTAACACCACTAAGTGTGATATAAATCACATAAAAAGGGCGTAGACGAGTTATCGAGATGGTAATAAGAAAAGAATTTCAGATACCAAAGATTCGAAAGAAAGCAATCATCAGACAAAGGCTTGAGCAACAGCTAACCCAAAATATCCGGTCAGGACTGATTTTAGTATCTGCACCAGCCGGATACGGAAAATCTGTTTTAATCAGCCAAAGCTTAGCTCATTATTCCCATCTTAGCTGGTACAACATCGAAGATTATGATGATGACCCCGAACAATTTTTTTACTGCTTTATTCTCGCGCTTAAATCAGCGGCTAAACAGCCCTTCCCCATGACAGAAGCGCTGCTTAAAAATACCCGCTATACCGTAAAAAAACTGTTTAATGCATTCAGAGACGACTATTCGTCCATCACTCAACCATGCTGTATCGTACTTGATAACTACCACAAAATTTCTCACAAACGAATACACGATTTTATCCGTCTGCTCCTCAGCTGTCTTCCCGACAATCTCAATATATCCATATGTATACTAAGCCGTCAGATTCCCCCTTTTAATCTGGCCCAACTTCGTCTCCAGAGTAAATTAATTCATATCAATAAATTACAGCTCGTTTTTAGCGAAGAAGAAATCACTACATTTATAAAAATTCACTATCCGGAATTGACAATAACGTCCGACAGAGTCCGACAACTATACCAATACTGTAAAGGTTGGATTTCACCAATCATCCTAGTTTTAGATACCGTAAAAGATGACTACGCCCTTCTGAATCTGATAAATAAAGGATCTGCCCACCTGAACTTTCCATCCATTGATCAATATATTGAGGATGAAATTTTAACATCCTTGTCCAGCTCAACTCTCAGGTTGTGTATGAGATTGTCACTGTTTCCATTTTTTACCGAACGTCAGGCAACAATCATTACTCAGGGAAACGGAACGACAACCAGCCTGGAAGAACTGTTTAATCTCAGCTTACTATCTGTGATTGATAATGAAAAAAATCAATTTTCATTCCATCCTCTGATTCGTGAATATCTCAATATCCGTCGTCTGAAGTGTGCTTCAAAACAGGAATCCGAGCTGACAGAAACCGCAATACAGGCTTATCTGGAAGAAGGATACATAGAAGAAGCGTTATCACTAATAACAGACAGTACTCAAATTATTCCTGTCCTGAAAAAACATGGATGGTCATTGTTTAACCAGTTTAAATTACCTGTTTTAGAGAAGTCCCTCCGCTTACTTTCAGAACAAGATTTATATTTAAACCCTGATATTGGAATTCTTTCCGCCTGGATAAAACTCACCAGAAATGATCCTGATAATGTGTCGCGGATCCTTGCCACCTATGATTCACTCTTACCGGATGTCAAAGACAAAACCGTAAAATATGAACTATCCGGTCAGTTTGAAATACTTAAGGCTCAGTTAGCAATATACCATCACGATCCTAAGTTGGCTCTGGAGCACGCAGAACAAGCTCTTATTTGCCTTGATCATGCTTCCTATCGGGGACGGTGTATAGCTACATCCATCATCGGGGAAGTAAACCATACCAATGGGAAACTTGAACAAGCCCTGTCTTTAATGCAACAAACGGAAAGGTTTGCCCGTCAGCATAAATTAGCCCCACAAATCATCACAGCACAAATTCAGCAGGGAGAAATATATCTGGCTCAGGGAATGTTATCTCTCTGTGATGAAGAACTGTCTAAAGCAAACAAGATCATCACTCAGTATAGATTGTTTCATTTTCCATTTTATTCTTCATTTATTGCCATTCAGATCGAATTTTATCTTGAAAAAAGGATGTTCACCGAAGCCCAAAAATGCGGTGAAGATGCGATGAGTAAAATAGATGATTCTTCTATCCCAGACAGAGACCGGATAGTGGCATCATTAGCAAAAGTAGAAATGAGTCAGAAGAAGTGGAAAAATGCGGCCGATGCGCTTGCCCATCTAACCATTATGGACGAATTAAGCTCTCTATCCGAATGTTCGCCACAAATTGCTGAAGCAAAACTGTATTACTGGCTGCATAGTCAAAATAATATGGCTGTGAAGCTTTGGTTAGATCAAACGCATGAGCCTCAATCCGGATTCAATCACCATACCCAGTGCCAATACAGAAATATCGCTCTGGCCTGTCTGATCCAAAAAAATTATGATCGTAGTGAATGCTTATTAAATCAATCAATCGCCGATGCAGAAAAGTCTCATCTGCTTGTCGATCTCTACCGGTCTCACATTCTTCTGGCTAACGTATACCACATGCAAAACAGAAAAAAACTGGCTAAAGAGTCATTACTTCAGTCTCTGAGCTTATCAGCAGAATACAAAATTTGTGGGTACTACTATTTAACAGGGAAGTGGGTGCTTACTTACCTGAATGAAATTATCAATGTTAATAAATCGACCTTAACCAGAACGGAAATATGGCATACTTATAAACTCAGAGATCATTTAAATACCTATTACTTTGCAGCAGAAGAGACCTCACAACATTCTGAGCACAATTTAGTATTTCAAATTTCTCACTACCAGCGTGAGCAGGGAAGCCCTCTGACACCAAGAGAAGCTCAGATATTCAGTCTGATTTATACTGGCTGGAAAAACGATCAGATAGCCGATTACTGCAAAGTGGCCCCTACTACCGTAAAAAGCCACATAAGAAATCTCTATCAGAAATTATCGGTATCAAACAGACAACAGGCAAAAGCACTTGCCGATCAACTGATGAACCAATGAATAGCAGAACGGATTTACATAGTCATAGAAAACAGTTCCACGCCGAGAACGGAGCTAAATCCCATCACCACCACTAAAGACATTTTAAAAACAGATTTAGACCAGGCTACATAATTGTCCTGATGGATTTCTCTGAAAGTAACCCGAGTCCACATAAAGCACACCGCCGCGGAAACCAAAAGATATTCATAGCCGGTATTACCGAACACAAACAACCCAAACGCAACAGCACTAAAGGCCATCACATAGAAGATCATGTGTTTTCTCGCTTTCTGAATCCCCTCAACCACAGGCAGTACCGGGATGCCGGCGTCCGCATAATCCTTCATACGAAACATGGCAATCGCATAAGAATGGGGCATCTGCCAGATGCAGAACAAAACAAAAAGTAACACTGCTTCTAAACTCAGATAGTTTGTCACTGCCAAATAACCGACAAACGGCGGCACAGCTCCGGATAAACTCCCCACAAATGTCCCAAATATAGACGAACGCTTGTACCACATCGTATAAAAAAAGACATAAAAGATATATCCAAGCAATACCACCACTGCAGATAAAGGGTTCGTCATAAAATACAGCAGTACGGTACCGGTCAGTAATAACACCAGAGCGTAAACAAAAGCATGATCGACGTCCACTTCACCGGTCACCAGAGAACGGTTGCGTGTCCTGGACATTTTTTTATCAATATCCCGGTCATAAATATTATTCACAACACATCCCGAACCAATCACCAACGCCACCCCAGCCAGAGTACATAAAAATAGCATACTGTCTGCCGGCTCGGTTTTGGCTGCCAGAAAAAAACCGGCAGCCGTTGAGATCAAATTGCCAAAGACAATCCCGGGTTTCGTAATCGATAAATAACCTTTTATCATTGGCATCTTCATGATAAGCCTACATCATCATGTTGATATTCAGGTTCCACATGATCCAGATGGATCCCACTATCAATATCAAAACAACAATGGCTGCGAACACCAGAGACAAAAGATTCCACCGTCCCTCACTGGTTTTTGATTCCATATGCAGAAAATAAACAAAATGCACAAAAACCTGAACAATCGCACATCCAAAAATGATCGCATACGTGGCACCCTTAGGTAGCAAATGAGTTCCTACGAGATAAAACGGTATGATGGTCAGAATCAAAGATGCGATAAAACCTATTACGTAGCTTTTTGAACTTGCTTCAGTTGTACTGCTCATCACATCGCTCCCACAAGATAGACAAAGGTAAAGACACAGATCCAGACAATATCTAAGAAATGCCAGAAAAGACTTAAGCAACTAAAGCGTAACGTCATCGTATCCGTCAGCCCTTTGCTGTTCAGTTGTACCAAACAAACAGCAAGCCAGATCAAACCCACCGTCACATGTAAACCGTGAGTACCGACCAGAGTAAAGAAAGCGGATAAAAAGGCACTGTGGTCAGGTCCGTGACCATTCACAATTAAATGATGAAACTCATACAATTCCATCGAGATGAACCCTGCGCCGAGGAAAAACGTCACAATCAACCAACGTTTCAGACCGGCAATATCCCTTTTAGACATGGATATCATACCAAAGCCAAACGTAATGCTGCTCAGCAGCAACAACATGGTCTCAACAAACACAAATGGCAGTTCAAAGATATCTTTTCCACTCACGCCACCCGCCGTACCACTTTCAAGGACAGCATAAGTTGCAAACAAGGTTGCGAAGAGGATGCAGTCCCCCATAAGGTAAATCCAGAACCCGAACAGCTTATTGCCTGCGGCATCATGGTGGTGGTCATGTTCTCCGGCATGATTAACGTGCATACTTCACCTCCGCGTCATCATCGTCATTTTTCTTTTCATGCGCCAGTTTTCGGGCTTTCTCAACATTTCTCCTGTGTTCGGATTCAATGCGCTCAATGTCTTCAACAGGCACATAATAATCCACATCATCGTTAAAACTGTGTTTGATGAATATTGCAACCATTCCAACAAAGCTCACAATGGCAAGCCACCATATATACCAAATCAATGCAAAACCAAACACGGTAGCCAGGCCAGATAGATAGATACCCGCAGTGGTATTCTTCGGCATATGAATCGGCTCATATTTTACTTTTTTATTCAGAGTAAACTCGCCTCTTTCTTTCTGATACCAATAGGCATCAATTTCATCGGATTGCGGTGTTACTGCAAAATTATAAAATGGCGGTGGTGATGAAGTAGACCATTCCAGAGTCCGTCCATCCCACGGGTCACCCGTCAAATCCCGGTTCTGTTCGCGATCACGGATACTGACGAAGAACTGAATAAACTGACATAACACCCCACACGCGATGAGAAGCGTTCCAAAGGCAGCAATAGCCAAAAACGGGAAGAAATCCGGATTGATACCCTGACTGATCCGACGTGGCATTCCCATAAAGCCCAGTGCATACAAAGGCAGGAACGCAAAGATAAAGCCAATCAACCAGAACCAGAATGCCCGCCTTCCCCAGTCTTCATTTAAGGTAAATCCGAACGCTTTAGGGAACCAGAACGTAATACCGGCAAAGCACCCAAAGACCACCCCACCAATAATCACATTATGAAAATGCGCGACCAGAAATACACTGCCATGAAGGACAAAATCTGCACCCGGAACCGCCATAAGAACACCGGTCATTCCGCCAATCGAAAAGGTCACCAGAAAACCAATCGTCCATAAAATCGGAGTTTTGAAAAGCAGTCTTCCTTTGTAAATGGTAAACAACCAGTTAAATATTTTCACTCCGGTTGGTATTGCGATAATCATCGTCATGATGCCAAAGAAAGCATTGACGTTCGCTCCGGCCCCCATGGTAAAGAAGTGATGTAACCAGACAACGAAAGCAAGGATCGTGATGACGACAGTTGCCCACACCAAAGAGGTATAGCCGAACAATTTTTTACGCGCAAACGTGGCCGTCACTTCGGAGAAGACGCCGAAAACAGGCAACACAAGAATGTATACTTCCGGATGGCCCCAGGCCCACACCAGGTTGATATACATCATCATGTTGCCACCCATGTCATTGGTAAAGAAATGGAAGCCTAAGTAACGATCCAGTGCCAACAAGGTAATGGTCACCGTCAGAATCGGAAATGAAATCAGGATCAGAATGTTGGAACACAGTGAGGCCCAGGTAAAAATAGGCATTTTCATCATTGTCATTCCAGGCGTACGCATCCGGAGAATGGTCACAAAAAAGTTTATTCCCGACAAGGTTGTCCCGATACCCGACACCTGCAGTGCCCATATCCAGTAATCCACCCCGACACCCGGACTGAATTTAATACCGGAAACCGGTGGATAGGCTAACCAGCCTGTACGACCGAATTCACCAAGACCAAGTGATAAATTGGTTAAAATAACCCCACCGATAAATAACCAGAAGCTCAGGTTATTCAAAAAGGGGAAAGCCACATCTCTTGCGCCAATCTGCAACGGTACAGCAAGGTTCATTAACCCCACAATCAGTGGCATTGCAACGAAAAAGATCATGATGACACCGTGAGCAGTAAAAATCTGATCATAGTGATGCGGAGGCAAATATCCCGCTTCCCCTGCCGCCGATAGTAACTGCTGGCTTCTCATCATCACGGCATCGGCAAAGCCACGAATGAGCATAACAAATGCCACAATGATGTACATAATGCCGATCTTTTTGTGATCAACAGAAGTAAACCATTCTGTCCATAAATAGTTCCATTTACCCAGTTTTGTTACCCATGCCAGCACCAAAACGCCCACCAATGCGATAACAGACAGCGTGACCATAATAATTGGTTCATGGTATGGAATTGAGTCAAGCGTTAATCTTCCAAACATAATTTTTACCCTTCGTGATGCCCCATTTCGCCTTCGTTCTGATTTGCTTCATGGTGCATATGCATTTGCCCATGACTCATTTCCCCCGCATCTTCTCCCGAGTGATTCATACCTCCCGGATACTGCATAACGACCTCATTGAACAGGTTGTCAGGGACTTTAGAAAAGTAAGCGACAGGGGCATCAATACTTGGCTTAGCCAAAGTACGATAATCATTAAAATCATTAATCGTCTTATCTGAAGACTTCACCTTATCTACCCATTTTTCAAAACTGTCTTTTGAAGGCAGGGCAATAGCAGTGAATTTCATGTGAGAAAAACCTTCTCCGCTGTAACTGGCAGCGATACCCCGGTAATCTCCAGCTTCATTAGCAACAAGATGTAAACGGGTGACCATCGCAGGCATTGCGTAGAGCTGACTTCCAAGGCGGGGAATAAAAAATGAGTTCATGACATCATCTGATGTAAGTTTGAACAAAACGGGCACGTCCTTTGGAAAAGCCACTTCGTTAACCGTCGCTATTTTCTGGTCCGGATAAATAAATAACCACTTCCAGTTAAGCGCGACCACTTCAATCGTCATGGTTTTTTCTTCAGATTTAAGTGGGGTTGATGGCTCCAAATAATGAGACGAACGCCAGGTAATCACAGCCAGAATAGCGATAATAATGACTGGTACAGCCCAAACAACGACTTCAATTTTCGTCGAGTGTGCCCAATCGGGTGCGTATTCTTTCTGGCTTTCGCTGTTGGTCGCCCTGTATTTATGGGAAAAATAAAACACCATCAAAATGACAGGAACCACAACAATCAGCATCAAAAACACTGCTGTTATTATCAATTCCCGTATTTCGAGACCAACTTGTCCCTTGGGGTCAAGAAGTGCAAATTTACACCCAGAGAGCATTAATACTGTAAACAGTAAACACGCCCTTGATATGAGATTTTTATACCGTGAGGCTTTCATCAGCTTTACTTTCTCTTCTTGTATTCTAAGATTTTAGCAGGACAGTACTTACATTAAGCATAGGTAATATTCTGCAACGGTTAATACTTAACTCGCTCTAATTTTTGTAAATTTATAAGCAGTACTAAAAGTTTAAAGGGCAAATGAAAGTTATACAATTGTTTAAATCAGTATAAATATTGTGTAATTATAGGTAAAATAGTAGTTAAATACTTGATATTTTTTGATTTAAATCAATTTAAGGCGGGGTATATTTATTTTAAAAGAATTATTTTTTTTGATGTTTCTCACAGCACAAAGTGTTTTTCACAACAAAAAAGGCCTTCCAAAGAAGACCTTTTAATTCAAGAGCATAAAGAAAGAGAAGTGTTTTACAACACGGCGTTGTGATAAACCTGCTGAACATCATCACATTCATCCAGCATATCCAGGAATTTTTGAAACTTTTCAGCATCCTCGCCAGAGACTTCTGTCTGAGTCTGAGGGATAAAAGTGATTTCCTCAACATCAATATCTAACTCCGGGAACGAATCTGTTAATGCTGTTTTTGCTTTGAAAAACTCAGTCGTAGGAGCAAATACAGTAACAATACCATCTTCTAACTCAATATCAGTGACATCAACATCTGCCATCATCAGAGCTTCCAGAACCGCTTCATCATCATTGCCTTTAAACTGAAAAACAGCGCGGTGATCAAACATGTGTGCAACTGTACCCGGGTTACCGATTTTCGCACCTGTTTTCACAAAACACTGACGAACATCCTGAAACGTACGATTACCGTTATCCGTTAAACAATCAACGATGACGCTTGTGCCACCAGGTCCGAAACCTTCATATCGTGCAGGCTGGTAGTCTTCACCACCGCCACCTCTGGCTTTATCCAGTGCTTTCTCAATAACGTGAGCCGGAACATTATCTTTTTTTGCTTTAGCAATAAGATGCTTAAGCGACAAATTCATATCAGGATCTGCACCGCCATTCTTAGCGCATACATAGATCTCTTTACCATATTTAGAATAAACTTTAATTTTTGCGCCTTGCGTTTTCGCCATAGTGGCTTTGCGCACTTCAAAACTTCTTCCCATTGGGATGTTCTCTCTAGTTCAATTTAACGCGAGGGGTTTTAATAAGAAGCAAATCGTCTTCTATATGGAGCCCGGTTTACGAGACACCCATGATCTTCTTGTATTGATTTATCGATTGTTGAAACCAATCCTTTTCCTGTTCCGAGAGCAGTGAACGGATTTTTTCAGAAATTGCATCAGGCGCAATTTTCCCTTCTTTCAACTGCCAAACCAGAAAAGAAGCCTGTTTATCCAACTCAATCTTAAGCCGTTCTTCAGGACTTTTATTTGCAAGGTTAAGCGACATAGTAAAACGAGTCATCAATAAAACGAAAGGGGCAATATATCATACAGAGAGAAAAAATTAAGTCTGAAAATTATCCTAACACCGAACCAAATCAAAAAAAGAAGAAAAAAAGAGTGGTTTAAAACCACTCTTTCTGCGTATCCTTATTGCTATAAAAAGTCTAGTGTAACAGGCCTAGCTCTCTGGCTTCTTCTATAGACAGACCACTTTCTTTAATTTCTCTAAGTGCCTCTATACGACGTCTGGCTTCAGCCGATTTCAGACTTTTCATTGGCTTATCTGACTGCAATTCATCAGAAAGATCCCATTTGTTTGTAATATCAGTCATTTCATCATGGTTAATAGAATTAATGGACATATGCACCTCCGAAAAAACCATGTCTAAGACAAGATGATATATATCGAAGCACTAAAGTTATGTTAAGAAAAAATGATTCAGATTGTGACGCCATTAATAATTCGTGCAGTTTTATTGTGAGTGAACTCAATAACTGTTTACTCAGGTAGGAAAGTGCCAGTACAGTGAAATAATTCATTCTCAAAAAAGGGGGGTGATATATTAAACAACAGACATTAGAAACAAAAAAAAGCGAGCTAAAAAGCTCGCAAATGTGCTAAGTATGAATATAACAATATGAGCCTATCAGCTATAACTCGATAGGACAAAAGGTTGTCTTTCAAAACAAATGTTATCTACTTCTGCCCTACCCTCTGTCAACTTAGTGTCAATATAGTCCCAGTTAATTGACAGAATGTTACCCCCCTGCAGTTATCTCATCTAATGCTTTAAATACATTATCATCAAGATGGCCTTCAAAAATCAGTTTACAAACTTTTCTTCTGACAGCCAGACCAGAGATTAATCGTTCTATAGACAAATGTTTATTTATATTCCTTGAGTTATAAAGTTCGAGAAGTTTACTCAAAGTTTCATACGGAATAACCCGATCGGTCACTCTTAGCCAATCAAGCTTCTCTATGAGCTCCATACACTCTTCTCTTATAGACTTAGTCGTATGTCCGGTCATAGCAGAAAGAGCCGTTATACTTCGCTCCAGAGCCTCTGGAGAGGTATATTTAGAAAGAGTAATCGTTATTTCATCCGCATTGATTTCAACAAGATGCTTTCTCAGTTTCACTCGCCTTCCGAGATTACCTCTCGGCGACGGATCTTTTCTCTGCACCGGTTCAAACTCACCATCAATAACTGTTGCCAGTTCATCCAGTTTCTGTTTAGAAATCATTTCATGTCGTAGTGGGTTAGGAAGTGTTGGAGCCATATTACGTTTTCCTGCATTTGTCGTCCTGGCTCTTGAATAACGGAGCACTTCTTCCACATCACATTTGATATCCACCTGATAATCAGTAATTTTTGCTTTGCCTTCTAATTGGGTTAGCGTCAGATGGTATCCCCACAAATTCACAATAAAAACGGAGTCAGAAGATTTACCTTTCGATAATTTTTTCAACTCTCGGATCAAATCCATTGAAAAACGACGCCACTCAATATTTCGGGCAAGTTTCTGGTTTAATTCGGATAAAAGAATTGAATCGGTATGTCGGCGTACCATTCTACTTCGGAAATAAGAGTAAAGCTGAAAAACCAACGTATGTTGTTTCAAAATTTCCGGTGGAAACAGGAAAAAATAATCCCGGGTTAGTAACTCTTCGTAAAAAGAAGGTTCCCAAACCAGAATGTATAAATTAGGTTTAATTCGGATTCGACCATCGTCCCCTTCAACCGGCGCCTCTTCAGAAGCGGTAATAGATCTGGCCAAAAACCGGAATCGGTCACTTTTAAATCCTTCCGGCATATTTTCACTTAACCATCGGCCGGTTAGTTCATGAAGCTGAAAATCCGTAAATTCGATTCTGTCAATGCTGTCCCGGATAGAATCTCTGGCAGGACCACTGTCTTTTTTTCCTCGTAAAGATAGGATATCCGTAATGTATAACGGTGTCTTGTTTGGAATTTGCCTTGCATTCAGATGATAATCTTCCCGGTGATGATCGTGATACTGAACAGTTAGTGTAAATAAAGCAAATAATGTCATCAGATCATCGACGGTCATGATATTTTTCGATGACCGGGTTTCAATAATGGCTTTTGTTCCTGATATAGAGACCATCGATTTCTGATAATTCTTACGGGTTCTTGGCGGAGCTAAAGCCTGATCAATAATACCCGCCCAATTTGCCGGAGAAACGACAAACTGGTCTGCTTCGTCTCTCATTGCTGGTGGAGTATTTAATCCATGTTCGTTCAATAAACGGAGATTAACCTGGGTTTGTGCCAGGGCTTTCGAACGTTTTTGTTTTTCTGTTTGCTTAACAGACTCAGTGATGAGACTGGTTGATCCTAGGATAGAAATCAGACGAGTAGGTTTGACAAAGCGGTGCAACATTGTTTTACCGGCAAGACCTTCTTCAAATTTAACGGGGATTTGTTCAAATAAACCTACACTAACTGCTGCTCTCAACCGTTGTTGAATCGCCGCTCTTGTTAAAGCACCATCTGTAGCTTCTATCAGCTCAGTTGTTGATACTAATCCGTCTTTACTACTCATTCCCCGTAATGAAATCAGATTAAGCAACTCTACTATACTTTTGGTGACCCCTTTAAAATGTTGATATTCTTCAATCCATTCAATAGACGATTCTGAGACTTCAAAAAGGTGTCCGTCTTTGTGACTGCGTGGTGCTTTGATTAGAATTTTATCTTTATCACTCATTCGTAATCCAAAATGCAAGTAGAGTAAGTTTAATATCTTTCCGAGGATAAAGAAAAAAAAAAAAAAATAAAGGAAAAGATGTCTTAATAAACTGATCTTTTTGATTAATATGATCTTTATTGTTTATATGATCTTATGATCTGGCAATGATTTATCATTTAACATATTGAATTAAAAGAGTAAAATATTTCCTTGTCTGGAAGCATGATCATCCTCACCCGGGAATTATGATCATCATGTTTCCGAAAAAATGATCATCAGTGTTTAGAACGATGATCATTATAAATCTGGAGAATTGATCAAGGCTTGTTTGGACGCATGATCATAAAATAACAACACCTTATCCACAGCTGCATTATAACATAGGTCCAATTTTTCGTGAATTTAGCGATTTAATTCAGAAAAATGATCAAGGGAGATTCGATTTTCGGTTAAACCAGAGATAGCTATAACTCTTTTCTCTGGATTTTGATGTGTATTTTTTCATTTGTTCTGATTTTTCATCATCTTTGTGCCATTACGGAAACATGATCAAGAGTATATTTTTTTAATTACAATGTATTTTGACTACTTATCAATGGTAGGTTAAAAGATCACTTTCTTTCTGGGATCCCTTGTTTGAAAAGACATGAGCCGTAATTTGTGGTGAAATTTATATGTTTCCGGTGACCTATATTACATGATCATTCTTCCGATCTAATGAGAGTTTTTATCCCTCTATATATCTAATGGGTTGTTTCCTTGATCATTCTTCTGAATTTTTCTATACGTTTTTTTATTTCCGGAAGAATGATCAAGAACAGCCTTGATCATTCTTCTGCTTAAATAGCATTTCAGTTACTATTTTTCTTTTCCCTAACTGTTGAAGAATAAAAATATGATATAAACGTTTCCTTAAAACAAGTTGATTTTACAAACTCCGTAAGTAAAGTTCTCTTTATAATCGTTCCGGGATTAATTTTTTAAGTAGACGAATACAAAATATGACATTTTGATTTACATTGTAAATCATAGTGACACCGTAACACTCTCGCGAAATTGTAAAATCAAATGCAATATTAACTGTAATTAAAGTTAAAATTTCACTCTATATGAGAAGGTGTACAGCAATGTGTTGTTTGTATGATAAATAAAAATAATCTTATTTTTTATTATTTGTACACCAATATGTTGATTTTAACTTTTATTGCTGTACGATAAATAGCAGTCTACTAATAACGGATTTTGGCAATGAAAAGAGATCAGACGATAGATAACCTCTATGCCCTGGCTGCATCGACACAACAAGTTCAGGCCGATCGCATTGAAATTGTACTAGAGGAAAGAAGCGACGAGCATTTTCCTCCTATGTCGAAAGCGTTGATGGAAACGCGGTCTGGATTAACTCGTCGTAAATTGGATGACGCAATTGCAAAATTAGAAGCTGGAGGTCATCAGTTTACAAAAAATAATGCTAATCATTATTCTATTTCTTTGGCTGAAGCGCACATGTTAATGGATGCTGCTGGTGTTCCTAAATTTCATGAGCGACCAAAAAATCAGAATAACAAACCCTGGATTATTAATGTCCAGAACCAAAAAGGCGGTACCGGTAAATCGATGACGGCTGTTCATTTAGCTGCTTGTCTGGCTCTGAACCTTGATAAACGTTATCGTATATGCTTAATCGACCTTGATCCCCAAGGGTCTCTTCGTTTATTTCTCAATCCGCAAATTTCGCTTACTGAACACAATAACATTTATTCAGCTGTTGATATTATGTTGGATAATATTCCGGAAGATAGCATTGTTGATGCGGAATTTTTGGATAAAAATGTTTTATTATCAACTCAGTACCCAAATCTGAAGACTATTTCCGCTTTTCCTGAAGATGCGATGTTTAATGCAGAAGCGTGGCAATACCTGTCAAAAAACCAGTCATTGGATATAGTTAAATTATTAAAAGAAAAGCTAATCGATAAAATTGCTGATCAGTTTGATGTCATTATGATTGATACTGGCCCTCATGTGGATCCGTTGGTTTGGAATGCGATGTATGCTTCAAATGCCTTGCTGATTCCCTGTGCGGCTAAGCGTCTCGACTGGGCATCTACAGTGAACTTTTTTCAGCATTTACCGACGGTTTATGAGATGTTTCCCGATGATTGGAAAGGGCTTGAATTCGTTAGACTGATGCCAACGATGTTCGAAGATGATAACAAAAAGCAGGTATCTGTACTGACAGAAATGAACTATCTGTTGGGAGATCAGGTTATGATGGCAACCATTCCCAGAAGTCGTGCATTTGAAACTTGCGCGGATACTTACAGTACGGTTTTTGATTTAACTACCAGTGATTTTGAAGGTGGTAAAAAAACGTTAGCTACGGCTCAGGATGCGGTTCAGAAAAGCGCTTTGGAATTAGAGCGGGTTCTGCACTCGTACTGGTCATCGTTAAATCTGGGATAATAAGAAATGGCATTAAAAACATCTGATCTAAATGCAAAACTATTTGGTAAAGCCGATAAACGCAGAGCAACAACTCATCAGGAAGCTCAGATCGCGGCGAAAGATAAAGCGAATATAATAGAGTTAGCGATTGCCGGTAGAGACATCGTTACTTTTGAATTGGTGAAAATTTCGGCCGATGCAATAGCTGAAAAAACACGTGTTTTTGAGCAAAATGCCCGTGAGCAATCCTTTTTAAATGAACATGCTTTATCCGATATTTTAGTTACGTTAAGGGAGCGCGGGCAGCAGTATCCTGCTGTTGGACGACTACTAGATGACGGTTCTATTGAAGTTTTAGACGGAAGCCGTCGCCGAATGGCTTGTTTGATAGCCCGACAGGATTTCCTGATTTATGTTGGGAAAGGTATTAGTGCTGAACATGCAAAGTTTCTTTCTGATGTTGCAAACGCACATAAGCCACTTTCTTTGTTCGAAAAGGGTAAAGAAATGCAAGCAAAATTAGAGTCCCACGAAGCCGAAGATCAAAAAGCTTTGGCAAGAATGTTTCAGTGCAGTGAGGCTTTGGTTAGTGGTGCATTAAAGGCAGCCGATTTGCCGTTAGAACTGCTGCAGTCTTACCCAAATGTCGTTGAACTTGGACGTCCAACGATTGTTAAATTACATAAGCAATATTATTCACTGGGTGATGATGAGAAGAAACAGTTGTTGGAAAAATGCCGTGATGAAGAAGGTTTTGTCTGGCAACGTAGTGGTGCCCAGGGCGTTGTTCGTATAACTAAAGAAGTGACGGAAACACTTGAATCCTGGATTGAAGAATTAAAACCTAAATTAAAATCTTCAGCCAGTAAGGTCGAGTTGATTAAGGGAAGAGCATCCTATACACGTAAAGGAAATAGTCTGACACTAAATCTTAAGAAAGTGGATGATGAACTCGTTGAGCAAATCACTCAATATTTAATAGATAAACTGCAATAAGAATGAGGGCCAACTCAAGGCCCTTTCTTTTATCTGCTAAATTTTTTCATTATTGTAACAACACTCTTCCTTCTCTTTTATTCTCCCTTCTATTTATTACTCGGAAAAGATAGCCATTTTGTGTATATCTCTAACAACTTATTCGTGGCAGTTTGAGAAATTGCTTTGCTGGTAAGTTATACTACGGACCATTTCTAATGACGGATAACTGTTGTGAATATTTCTCAGTATTTTTCTAAAGCAATAGCGTTTGCCCAATCTACCCGTTCTAGGTTTGCATCTGTCATCATTGGTAGTGCTGAGTGGCGTAATACCGTTATTACTGCTGCTTTAGAAATGATTAATGGCCGAGCTGTTCAGCTCGGTGGAACTCCTGTCAGTGGCTTTGACTTTTATAAGTCAGAAAAAGGGCATCTTTTACTGGGTCAGGAATGTCATTTGCTGTATATCGATCTATCCGAAAATTATAACGCAAACGCGATTAATGCTGCGTTAGGTATTGTTATTGGCGGTGGTATTGTGCTATTTCGGGGGCCAGTCGATATCCAGAGTAATTATGCTAATCAATGGTTGGACACGGCATTAAAAAATTTAAATATTCTTGACGAGGTGTGCACTCTTCCATGTGTTGGTGACTATACGTTTTCGGCTGAGGATCCTTACAAGGAACAAAAATACGTAATTGATGAAATTATTTCGGTTAAGAGGAGACGGGCTCATCGTCCTCTTGTCATTACCGCTGACAGAGGTCGGGGAAAAACGTCTGCTTTGGGATATGCTGCTGTAACGCTTCTCTCTCAGCCATCCTGTTCTATTGTGGTGACGGCCCCAAGGTGGGAAAGTGTCAAGGGCCTTTTTTCAATAGTTGAAAACCAACTTATTAATTGTGAACATTCTGAACGTTATACATTACGTTATAATGACTCCGTATTACGGTTTGTCGCTCCAGATGCTTTGGATTCCTACCATTCTTCGACAGATATTTTGTTTGTTGATGAAGCATCATCACTACCTTTACCTTATTTATTTAAGTTTTCTGATTCTTTTGCCAGAGTAGTATTCTCTACAACAGTTAATGGGTATGAAGGCTGTGGAAGAGGTTTTTCTCTTAAATTCTTAGCCTGGCTTCAGGAACATAAACCTCACTATCGTGAACTCAAGATGACACAGCCAATTCGCTGGGCAAAAAATGATGCGCTTGAAATATGGGTGAATGAGTCTTTTCTGCTGTCTCAACCTGTTAGAAAAGATTTTAAATTTGATGTGAATGATGTTTTAAATTACGGGAAACTCAAACATTTTACTCAGAAAGAGCTTATTGAGAATAAGTCACTTTTGGAGGATATTTTTCATATTTTAGTTGATGCTCATTATCAGACTTCCCCAAACGATTTAATTCACTTGTTATCCGACCCTTCGGTTTCTGTTTTTGCTTTTGTCTATGATGACTGCCCTATTGGTTGTGTGACGGTTGTTAACGAATCTGCATTATCTGCTGAGTTGGCTCAGCAGGTCCGTGCAGGAACTCGCCGCCCTAAAGGGGCGTTGACACCAATTACGTTTTTAAACCAGATAGGTATCTCTGATGGGGCTTCTGTGGATTGGTTTCGAATTATGAGAATCGCACTTTTACCTGAGTTACAGGGAAAAGGGATTGGCTCTCATATTTTATCCTTACTGTCTTCCATATTAGGTTCTCACTTTATCTCGACCAGCTTTGGGGTAACATCTGAATTGGCAAAATTTTGGATGAACAATAATTTTGTTCCGGTGAAGATTGGCTCTCACAAAGATCAGGCCAGTGGCTGTTATTCTTTACTGATGATTCATCAGAACTCTCTTTCGGAACAGTGGGCTGAGCTTGCCTATCAACATTTTAAATATCTTTTCCCTAGGCTACTTAACCGTGAGCTAAGAGAGCTTGATGTCGAAACTTCTATGCAATTACTTCTTTCCGGCGCCTGTCAGAATTTTCCGTTGGTTCCTTATGATTTAATAAGAAATTACGCATTTGGTGGCTCTAATTATGAGTCTGTTTCGGTTTGGCTCGAGTTATTATTTCTTTCTATTGATAGTGAAAAACGTTCAATTCTTGGTGATATTTTTATTCTTAAAGTATTGAAGAATTACACCTGGACCGAATGTGCTAAGTTAAAAAATTTATCAGGTAAAAAAGCGGTAGAATCCCGTTTAAAAGAAAACCTTCGTTTGTTACTGGAATAATGATATTTACAGTGTAAATTAATTTATGAGTATTGATGTATATATAAAATTTACACTGTAAATTGAAAGTTTGGTGATTGATCCCTTATTTCTTAATATGCAATATAAGTTTATTTGTAAAGTTCTATACTATTAAATAGTTGTTGATAGTTATTGAGAGTGCCTAATTGTATGTGGAAACGAATCTTGACGTTAAGTAGTGACAAAAAGGAAGTTATCGCAGTAATGCCTAAAGACATACCTGCAGAGACCACATTAAAGAAAGACGGCATTATCGAGGTGTTGATTGAGCTGGGAGTCAAAGACTATTTTATCGATCAAGAAAGTATTGATATTTTTATGAAACTCGCATCAGAAGGGAAAAAAGAAGCCTTTCAGGGGATAACTGTTGCGAAACAACTAAATGCTGAAGTCGAAGTTATATTAGAAAAAGATGATATGCAGGCGAATCTTCTTGTAAAAGGTGCTTATGGCGGTAGAGGTCTGAGAGGAAGTGAAATTGTTCATGCTTTATCCAAAGGGCATATTTTAAAAGGTATAAATAAGCTAGCGTTAAAGAAAGTCCTCTCTGCCAGTGTAAGTCTTTCTCCAGGGGAAGTTTTTACTCAGCCTGTCGCGGTAGGTAAGCCAGCTGTAAATGGGAAAGACGCAAGGTGTGAACCTTTAATAGAAGATGTGAGTTCCAGAGTCTTAGTTCCTCAACAGAAAAAAGGTTCTGAAAAACTTGATATGAAGGATCTTGGTGCTACCGTCACCGTTGAGGAAGGCGATGCAGTGATGCGGAAATTTTACGCAACTAAAGGTGAACCAGGTTTTACTGTTACAGGAAAAGTGCTTGACCCAACACCAGGTAAGGATATGGAATTAAAACCTGGTAAAAACACAGAATTGTCAAAAGATGAGCCAGATGTCTTAGTTGCCTCCATCTCTGGATTGCCTATCATAAAAAGTAACACGGTAGATATTGATAATGCGATGGTTCTGAAGTCGATTGGTGTTGAAACCGGTCATGTAAAATTTAAAGGGAGCGTTGTTGTTACCGGGAATGTGGAACCTGGAATGATTGTCCGAGCGACCGGGGACATTATGATTGGGGGATTTATTGAATCTGCCGATGTTCAGGCTCAGGGAGATATTACGGTAACAAAAGGCATCATAGGCCGGACAATTTCTGATGATGAAGGTCCCTGTTGTATTGTAAAAAGTGGTCAGTCAATATCCGCAAGTTATGCTCAATATTCTTTTTTACAAGCTCATAATGATATTAATTTACATGTTCACTCGATGAATAATCAGATTATGTGTGGTCGGAATTTAATTGTTCTGGAAGAGAATGAAAAAGGAGGGACCTTAAGCGGACGTTCTGCAAAAGTTGGGGGCAAAGTGATGTGTTATAACCTTGGCGTTGAAGGGGATACAGCTACTTATCTGCATGCTTTTGCTAAGTTTGATGCCATGAAAAGTAAAGTGATAGCGTTGAAAGAAAAATATGACGAAATGCAGAACAAAACAATGGATGTCGTTCGTAAAGAAATTGAGTTTAAAAAAAGAAAAGCATCTGAACGAACCAAAGAAGAGGAAGCTCAGATTCTTAAGGAAAAAGAAATTCGTAACAGGGAAATGTTAGAAGTAAAAACAGAATTGGGTCGTGCAACAGATGAATTAGATGAGAAATTACTGACGAATATCGTTGATGTTAAAAATCATTTATATACTCATGTTACTGTTCAGTTCGGGAGCGAAAAAATTCTTACAAAAAAAGAGCACGGACCGACGATTTTATCGTTTAATCAGCATGAAATTAAGGCTACGTCCAAACTGGAAAGTGACGATATCTCATCAGATTGATTTCGATTCCTGAACAACTGTGCTTATATTATCTGAGCTATAATTTAGGCAATACTGTGTACTTGTTTAGGATCTATTGATCTTTGGTGAATGAAAATCAACCACAGCAGACCATCAGGCCCTGGTATCAATAAATTTTCTGGCAGGAATTATGAATGCAGAAGAGTAACGGTTTATATCTTATCGCTATTAGTTTTTTCTTATTTTTTTATTCAATAGGTGTATCGGCTAAAACAATTGTGGTGATAAATAGTTATCATATTGGCTATCCATGGTCGGATCGTTGCTTTCAGGGATTCAACGATTATATTAATGCTGGATATAATATTATTTCCTACCAAATGGACACAAAACGAATACCAGAAAAACAATATGAGACTCGGGTTCATAAACTTTGGAATAAAATTACCTCAGATAATCCTGACCTTGTTGTCACTATGGATGATAATGCGTTGAAATATTTTGGTGAGAAGGTTGTGAATCAAATTGGTATTCCTCTTGTCTTTATGGGGATCAATCAAAACCCAAGAGTCTATTTTCCGGATAATAAAATACCGCACTATGTGAGTGGAATAATAGAAAGGCCACTTTTCGAACGTAATGTCATTGTGATTTCTCAAGTGCTTAAATTGAAGAAGAAGAAAATCTTACTATTAATGGATAGCGGTGTTAGCAGTAAAAGTATTTTTGAGTCCGTTTTTTTTAAGCAAAAGAGTATTTTTATAAATGAGATTCAATTGGATATCAAAATGGTAAGTAATTTCTCTGACTGGAAGTTAAAAACTCAGAGCGCGTCTAATGATTATGATGCTTTAATTATTTCTAGTTACGGTAGGCTTCTTGATACGGATAAACGGCCGGTTTCAGTAAAAATATCATCAGAATGGACAAGTAGAAATAGTCTATTACCTGTTTTTTCTCTTTTGTTAAGTGATGTAGGAAAAGGAAGAACAATTGGTGGGTTGGTTTTTACAGGTTATGAAAATGGAGTGGGCGCGGCTAAGATTGCAAACCATATTATTACGACCGGTCTTATACCTCCGATCGAGTTACCAAAACATGGAGAGTTGGTCTTTAGCAGAAGTGAACTGCTTCGCTGGAATATCCAGTTGCCTGATAATATTGAAAAACGAACTAAATTTGTTAAATAGTGATAAAAAGTAGGCTGAATAAAGTAAGCATCCCGAGCAAAATTGCTTAGAGTGAGTGAAATTCAACCACTAAAGCTAAAGATCAATCGATTCTAGAAATTAATGTGTCTTGAACGGAACAATTAATTTACAGCTCTGACCCGTCCTTCCCGCAATGCATTCAGTACTTCTGCTTTTTGTCCATCGGCAATAATGCTACCTTTTTCCATCACAATCACTCTGTCGACAATATCCAGCATGGATGTTTTGTGCGTAATCAGAATTAACGTTTCCTGGTTGTTTAATTGTTTTAGCTGGTTCTTAATGAGCATTTCAGAACGGTTATCCATTGAGCTGGTCGGTTCATCCATTAATAGTACCGGAGGACGGCTTAGAATCGCTCTGGCAATGCTAACCGCTTGTTTTTGTCCACCAGATAAGAGTTGTCCACCTTCACCAACCTGACGTTCCAGGCCTGCGGGATCTGTCTGGGTAAATGCTGTCACTCCAGCTCTGTTTGCAGCGTCCATGACGTCTCGGTCATCTATCAATGGTCTGCCGAGAGTGATGTTATCTCTTATTGAGCCATAAAAGAGAACGCATTCCTGCGGGACACAGCCAATGTTGCGACGGATATCAATATGGTGCAGTTGGCTAATTTCAGTGTCATCAATTCGGACATGACCTTCGGTTGGTTTGTATAAACCCATAATTAAACGTTCCAGCGTGGTTTTACCTGAACCGATACGGCCTATAATTGCCACCTTCTCCCCTGGGTTTATTGTCAGACTAACGTTTCTGATGGAAGCAACATCCGTATTTGGATAGTGAAACGTTACGTTATCCAGTTCGATTTTTCCCTGGATAATAGGGCGATGGATATACCGTTTCCCCTCTTCCTGTTCGTCTGGCATTTCCATGATTTGATCGATGATTGTCATGGACGATTTTGCCTGATTATACCGGGTAGATAACAATGATAGCTGGATCATAGGTGAGATAGCCCGGCTGCTCAACATAGTCGAGGCAATCAGTCCACCCATTGACAAATCACCGGTTGATATTAAATAAACCCCGACAATAATCATGCCTACATTACAAGCCTGTTGGACAAATCCTGCACTATTTTGGATTCCGTCTGTGATTCTGCGGCTTTTGATATTCCAGTTTGCCATATGAGTAACCGCTTCTTCCCAGCGGTACTGAAATTGTCCTTCTGCTCCATAAAGTTTTACTGTTTCCAGGCCCGCAAGACTTTCAATCAGGTTCGCATATTTTTGCGAGGCTAACCGGGATCCTTCTTCAATAGAGCGTCTTAGTCTACCCTGAATAATGTAGGAATAAATACCCAGGATTATGACACCGACAATCGGAACGATAACGATAGGTCCGGACATTAACCCGATGATAACTAAAAAGAGCAACGCAAAAGGTAAGTCAATTAGCGAGCTGATTGTCGCAGACGTAAAAAATTCGCGAATTGATTCAAATTCCTGTAGATGACGCGCAAATGCACCAACTGATGGTGGGCGGTTTTCCATCCGGATCCCAAGCACTTTGCTGTACAGTTTTGCGGAGATAAGGACATCCGACTTTTTACCGGCTACATCAATAAAATAACTTCTGAGTAATTTCAGCGTGACGTCAAATAAAAAGATAAAGAAAATGCCGCTGGCAAGTACCCACAGAGTCTCAAATGCCAGATTTGGAACGACCTTATCGTAAACAAGCCGCGAAAACATGGGCGTCGCAATGGCAAAAATATTGATCAATAATGAGGCAATCAAGACATCTCTGTAGATGCGTTTTGATTGCCAGATCGTGCTCCAGAACCAGTGCCCGTCTTTCGGTTTTAATATTTCCGGTGAGCGTTCATCATAGCGGAATTGTTTTTTGACCATGAAAAAACGGCCGATATAGCGTTCTTCCAGATCGTCAATAGGGTGGGCGATCGGTACCATACCCGATTCAGCAGTAACGATTTCAGCTTCGCCAGCTTCCTCATCAAGACTGTTGATTACGCAGGATTCTCCGCCTCTTAACAGCAAAATAACCGGGAAAACAAGCTTGGGTATCGCTTTTAGCTCAGAACGGTTCTCCTTGGCTGTCAGACCGGCTCTTTCTGCCGCTCTGGGAAGCAAAAAAGGAGTTAATTTCCCATCAGAAAGGGGCAGACCGTTAATCAAGGCTTCCGGAGAATTTGCCAGCCCATAATAACGACTCAGATAAATGAGCGAGTTTAGTAGCGTATCCTGCATTTAAAAGCCTTTTACTTATCCACGATGAAACCCTGAAAAACATCAATAAAATGATCCGCAAGAAATTCCAGCTGTTCTTGCGTCTCAACACGAGAGGCAACCGTTGTAATACTTAAGTTATGCGCCGCTCTGGAAATTGATGTCAGTGTAAATGTTTGTTTTTCATCGTCAATATTATGCGTAAACAGATAGTCCAGCTTGACGTATTGTGGCCTGAATTCGTTCAGGTAATTCAGTTCTCTGAAGTTGCGGCCGAATCCGTCAACTCCGAAATCAGCTCCGGCACTGCGTATTGCGTTACAGAATAAAGCCGTATAATGCGGAGTATGAATAAAGCATGTTTCCGGTAGTTCAAAGTGAAGTTTGCCTGCCACATCTTTGTTTTGATGCAGTAGCTCTGTTATCCAACGAATAAAGCTTGGTTCTGAGATACTGTTTGGTGAAATATTGATTGCCAGGGTGTCGTTCAGTTCATTTTGAACCAGTTTATCGAACATAGCCTGAATAACATATTGGTCAAAAATGTGGCTGACGTTCAGTTGTTCAAGGGCAAACAAATATTGAATGGCGCTGTAGCGCGTACCATCTTTTTCAATGGAAGAGAAGACTTCTTTATGCAGAATATCCCCCTTAGGAGTTGATGCTTTCTGGAAGCGGAATTGTATCCATCCTTTATCCATCGCTTCTTCAACCAGCGCTTTCCACTGTTGTTTACCCATGATCAGCTTATTGTCATTGCTGCTGATGTAGCCATAAAGTTTTTCATGGCTGGCTCTCGCGAGAGCAAGTGCGTTATCAAGCAATGATAAAATTTCAGAAGCCGATTTTTTAGTACTGTTATAGACAAAGCCCAGATACGCTTCGGGACGGGCTTCACCCAATGGATCGGGGTTAAGATTTGAAACACAGTCCATGATTTTTTCTGCGAAATTAGGGATATCTTCTTCATCCAGCATTGGGAATATGAATGCAAATTCCCCGTCAGACAAACGAGCAATACTGATGTCTTTTTGCGTGATAGACAGTTTCAGCAATTCTGCTAACTCTTTCACTTTATCATCGCCGACTTTATAGCCATTTTCTTCATAGATATCTTCAATGAAGGCCGCCTGAAGCAATGCGACGGCACCAATACCACCTTCGGCCAGCCAGCTGTTCAGGCTGCTCATGTAATATCCCCGGTTTCCCAGTCCGGAAACCGTGTCCAGATAAGCCCGGTCTCTCAGTTGTTGAGCTTCGTTTGCCTGAGCATTGAATGATGCTTCTATCTGAGATGACATGCGGTTGATACCGTCAACAACATACACCAGATCTTTTGTTGAAGGGCGGGGTAGTGGTTTTCCGAACTGACTACGGGCCACTTGTTCCATTTTTAATACAATAGCCTGTAATGGAAGCAAGGCATGACGGATGATCAGTGCAATGGCAACCAACCCAAAGATAAAAATACTGCCGAAAACAATGGCAAGGCGAGTTAGCGCATTCCACAACTGACGGTAGGCTTCGCCAGGGTGACTGGTTATTTCAACTTTAGCCAGTTGCAGCCAGCCACTCGTTACAATGCGTTTTTCATGAATTTTTTCAAACAGCCCCAGATTGGTAAACCATTGAGGGACACCGTTTGGTTTTATGGGGTAGTGTCTGACGATCTCCTGACGGTTATCCAGAAACGTCAGTTTTACAAGTGAATAGGTACTTCCATCAAAAAGAGCATTAATCACAGACTCTGCCGCAACTGTATCTTTATCCTCTAAGTACGGAGCAAGGGCTAAACCAACGGTATTGATCGTGTTGGTGACTTCGGAACGTTGTTGTTGTTCAAGATTATTTCGTGTTGTGTTGAACTGAATAATGAAAACAGAACATATCAACAGGATAAACAACGTGATTATTCCAATGACAATTTGCTTATAAAGAGTCATATCTGCCTACTTAATTGTAACTAAATTTAGGTTTATTAAGAATCAGAGTCCGGGCTCTGTTTCGTAAATCGTTCCAGAGACTCAAGCGTGAAGAATCTCCTGCTAACTGGCCGTTTTTCGATTTCATTAACCACAAATTCCGACCATTGAAACTGTATATAGGTAGTAAATCACGCCGCTTACTGGCCGGTTCAATTTTTGGATTAATGTTATCTAAAATTAATGGTTCTGAACTTGGTGTTTCGTAATACGCCAGAACCATATGAAATTGGTTATAGGTTATTGCCTTAACATATACCAGTCTGAGTTTACTATCTGGTATGCCTATCTCCAGCAGAGAAAAATATTTGGAAATCGTGTAATCTTCACAATCACCGGCACCCACTCCCAGAAATTCTAGTGGTGTAGCCCAGTAATCATTTTTCCCCCACAGTTTCTTATCGGTGACCCAGTGCATTCTATTCATAAACTGGTTGACCCGCTTTAATTTCATTAGCGTAGGGAGTGTTTTAAACTGTTCTAAGTCTTCCCGCCAAAGTTCGACTCTGCGGCCTCCTTTTTGTCCGTACGCTTTTGTCACTGCATCTACCCATTTTTGCTCCTTAGTACTAAGAGCACTCAGACTGGTCGCAGTCAATACAACACTTATCATAATCAGAAAACAGATAAAGAATTTTCTGTTTGATGTTTTCCTTTTTGTATGTGGGTTTACGTACGTTTCCATCATCATTCCTGAAAAGCATTGTCTTTTGCGCGCAACAGTGGACGTAATAGGTAATCTATCACCGTTCGTTTTCCGGTTATGATATCAACACTGGCGGTCATTCCCGGAATGATCGGCAGTTCTCCGTCTTTGTTGAGTGTTGTTGCAAAGGTTCTGACCCGGACAATATAATAACTGTTTCCCTCTTCATCCGTATCGGTATCTGCACTGATGTGTTCTAATGTCCCCTCTAATCCACCATATTTACTAAAATCATAAGCCGTAAACTTCACAATAGCTGGTAAATTTGGACGCAAAAATGCAATGTTTCGGGGGGCAATTTTGGCTTCTACTAAGAGTGTATCCTCTGACGGAACGATTTCTACGATATCCATTCCAGGCTGGATTACACCGCCAACGGTGTTGACGTTTAATGTTTTTACAGTACCGGTAACGGGTGACACTACAACGGTGCGGTTTACCCTGTCTTCTAGACCGACGGCCGATTCCGTCATTGCAGATAATTTATCCTGAGCCTGATTTAACTTATCCTGTTGCTGGGTCCGAAACTTCTGAGCTGCATCGATTCTGTTGAGCACAGCTTCCCGGACACTGGATTTAGCCAGTGGAATTTTTAATTCACTGGATGTCATGTCGCGGCGTGTATCATTCACCTGTCGTTGTAATTTGAGCAGTTCAATTTGGGGTACGACTCCTTCGTCAGCCAGAGGTTTGGTTATTGCGAGTTCTTTTTTGGCAAAATTATAACTTTGCTTTAAGTTATTGTACCGAGCTTCCAGTTCAATTAAGTCTTGTTGCTTTTGCTTTACCTGCTGGTCTATTAGGGATATTTGGTTTTTCAGATTGTCCAGATCCTGAATGTACTGTGCTTTTTGCCTGTTGATTAAGCTTGGTTTTTTTTCTGCTAATTTGACTGGGAATTTTAGCTGGTTATATTTGATAACAACGCTTTTCTGCCAGTTTTTTTCATCAAAATTGTTGTTGATCCGAACACTGTTTATTGATGCTGATAACTGAACCACATTAGCGGTTAAACTTGATACTTCCTGTTCCCGTTCCCTGAAATCAGACAGAAACCGGGTGTCATCAATCAGGAGCAGTTGCTGACCTTTTTCAACATGATCCCCTTCTTTTACCAGTATTCTTTTGACCAGACCACCTTCCAGGTTCTGTACTACCTGAACCTGAGATGAGGGAATAACTTTGCCTTGGCCGACAGTGACTTTATCGACTTTTGCGAATGAAGCCCATATGATCGCAATAATGAAGAATACGCAAATAACCCATAAAATAATTCGGGTTGAATGTGGGGTATTGAGCAATAGTGCCGCTGTTTTATCATCAACGAATTCTAACTCATCATCTGAAAGCTGATTGTAGCCTTCTTTTTTCATTTTTATCCCTATTTTCGAAGACAAGCACATTATTTTAGGCCAACAGAGCCTGATAAATACAATACAGATAGTTATATAGTGAATGCAACTAAATACAAATTTAATTTATATTATAGTCACTTATTACTCCATTGGTTATCGTAAGTTATAATGTAATTTTGATAAATTTGCTTAGACTTCTTGAGATCATTTTGAATAGAGAGCAAAATCGGGAAAAATTTACTAAAGGAGTTGTCATGGAGCTCTCAGAGATCAGACGAGAATACACAAAAGGGGGATTACGCAGAAAGGATTTGTGTCATGACCCCATAGAGCAGTTTGAAAAGTGGTTACAGCAGGCCATTGATGCAAATTTAGCCGATCCAACAGCCATGACTATTGCAACAGTAGACGCTACAGGACAACCATTTCAACGTATCGTTTTGCTGAAAGATGTATCTAAGGAAGGATTTGTTTTTTATACCAATTTAGGTAGCAGAAAAGCTCAACATATAGATAACAATAGTAAAGTAAGTATTCACTTTCCCTGGCATTTACTGGAAAGGCAGGTTCATATCACCGGTCATGCAGAGAAGTTGTCAGCGATGGAAAATATGAAATATTTTACTTCTCGCCCAAAGGAAAGTCAGATTGCTGCTATTGCCAGCCATCAGAGTAGCCGTCTTTCAGCCCGTGGCGTTCTGGTCGGAAAATATCTTGAATTAAAGCAGAAGTTTGCAAATGGTGAGATCCCAATGCCAAGTTTTTGGGGCGGGTATCGTGTTACACCGGAAACGATTGAGTTCTGGCAGGGAGGAGAGCACCGTCTTCATGACCGTTTTATTTATTCGAAAGATAATAGTAACTGGAGTATTGAACGTCTGGCACCATAATTTGTAATACAGAGTAAAATAACAAAGGCATGAATTTCGGTATCATGCCTTTTATTTATATGCTGATCAATGGATGGTTCTTAGTACTCTGAAGCCAATGTAGTTTGTTGATGATGAAGGTGAAATATACAACTGACTGAATGCCATAGCTGTTGAAGGCGAGAAACACCATGCTCCGCCCCGAGTCACACCTTGCTTCTTATTGGTCCACTCCCAGACATTTCCGATGACATCATAAATGCCCCATGCGTTAGCTGAGAACGATTTGACAGGAGAGGTACTTTTATTCGACCAGTAAGTTCCGCCCCATCCAGTATTACCGGCACCGGGTAAGAATCCATCTCCCCACCAGTAGTTGGTTGTTTTCCCGGCACGACTGGCAATTTCCCATTCTTCCTCCGTTGGCAGGCGGTAAGTGAACCCAGTTTTTTGTGTTAACCAACGAGTATAGGCTTCTGCATCATATTTTGTGACACATACGACTGGATTTTCGTTTGTCTGACGAAAGCCCGGAGATTTCCAACTGGCATTTTTATCTGAAACCGTTTGATCGTTTTTCATCACCAAGCATGATTTCGAAATTTCTGCTTTGGTTTTGTAATTGGTTGATGTGACAAATTCTTTATATTGAGCAACGGTTACCGGTGTTGCTGAAATTGCGAAAGCATGATCAAGATTATACTGTATGGAACTGTATTCGCCCAGATAGTAAGTTCCGGGGGTAACAGCGACAATTTCGGGTCCGCTATGTTGTTTATCTATTGAGTCTTTAAATTTAAAGCCAGTTTTTAAAGGGTTTCCTTTTTGGCTTAACACGGCACGAATATTCGTATCAGCATGCAGTTTGAAAGAGTTTCTGAATGTGACATAACCATCTTTTTTCACTACTAGAGTATGAATTCCCTTAGGCAGTGAAATTTCAACTGGAGATTTGCCATAACTCACATCATCAATATAGACGTGATCATCATATTGATTGGAGCGGATTGTGACATTGTACCAAGCCATCTCCTGTTGTTTTTTCATGGCTTTCTTAACAGCACAGTATTGGGCTTTCAGATTCAGTAACTGACATGAGGTGGATTTAGATATTTTACTCTTAAGCAGTCCCTGTAAAACAACCTGATAGCGGTTTTTATCCTGAAACCCTGAGCGGATTACATCATATTTCAGAATACGGACATTGAATGAAGTATGTTTAGCATTTGGAACAACAACATTAGATTCAGTAGTATCCGCAAGCAAATTCTTTTTAAATTGTTTAACAGTTTTTTGTAATCCGAGTTCAATTGTCTGATCTTCACATTGCTTGAGTGTCATACTAGCTGAACAGCGATTTGTAAAAGAGACTTTTTCGGTTCTCTCTTCAGACAGTTCTTCATAAAGGCGTTCGGTTCTGGCTAATTTTTTGTTTTTTTCAAGGCCATTAATCTTTGCTTCAAAAATCGATATTTTTGTTTCAAGTGCTTTTAAGACGCTTTTTTGCTCTGTAATACGCTGTCCGGTTTCTAACCTATCCTGCTGATTTTGTTTTACATCGGACCAGATATTCTGATAGTTCTTCTGATATTTAGAAATGTCAAAGTCTGGAATGGTTAGCATTTTATCGTAGGCCGCTTTCAGGGCTGATTTTGATTTTTTTAACTCCTTGTCCAGCTGTTTAGCATGAGTTGTTAATCTTTTCAGGTTGTCCTTCAGATTAGATAATTTATTTTTCTGAATCTTATATTTTTTATTGGTTTTTTCCAGTTCTGAGTGCTCGCTGAAAAGAGCATCATCAATAGAAATAATAGAGGTTAAATCAACTTTTTTCTTCGTCGCCACTTTTTTAGGCTCAGGTTGATTTTTCGCTATAAGTTCTTTTGGTACGATAGTGGTTGTGTCTTTGGGGGCATTGGTCGTGTTATTAATCAATTTTTGCTGTGACGCATCTTGATCGTTCTTATACGATACTTCCGCTTCCTCAGAAGAGATGCTAAACGCAATTAAGCAAGGGAAAATATAAAATAATAAAGAAGGTATTCCTTGTCGCATTTGTTCACACTTGTTATTAATTAATAATTCGGGATCATATTGATATATTTTTACCAAAAACGCCATCTTGGAGTTCTATTATTACCTTAGTAATTAAATCCCAAAATGGCGTAGCTCCACCAGTTACCCTGACTGAGAGGTGACTACAGTACTATATTAGTTTGATTTTACTGGTCTTAGTTTGACCCAAATCGTATCATTGGCATTGACTGTAACCGATTTGTTATAGGTTTCATACCCATTTTTCTTCACGGTAATTCGGTGCTGACCTGTTGTTAGTGAAATATCAACAGGTGTGCTGCCATAATTTACGCCATCAATGGTGACAGAATCGTTATACTGATCAGAGCGAACTGTTATATTTGCCCAGTGTTTTTCTGTTTTGTGTTGCTTGACGGTAATGACTTCACCATTCAGGCAATATCTTGAAGAAACATTTAGCAGCTTGCAGGCTGCTGTTGCTTCTGGGTGAGCCTGAACTTGCGCCTGTACTTCAGCAAAATAATCGTTGTTACCCTGAAAGCCACTTTTTAGTGTCTGACTATCTGATATATGGACATTTAGCTGAACCTGTTTCAGGTTTTGTTTTGCCAGAATAGATTCGGTTAATCCGTTAACTAATTTGCTTCTGAATGAACTGACGGCCTGTTGCTTGGTCAGATAAATACCCTGACGCGAGCATTCTCCTAATGTCATTGAAGAAGAACAGGTTGTTTTATAGCTTGCTTTAATAACACCGCTTTGTGTCAGCTCAGCATTAAGACGCTTGATTCTGGCGTCGACACGCGATTCTTTGAGGTTCGCATAGTCACTGTTTAATCTACCCAGTTTTTGTTTGAACTGAGAAAGTTTTATTCCGGACTCAGCCAAGGATTGCTCATTATCTAACAAGTCAGATTGGTTGGATTTTACGTCTGCCCAGGCCTGTTGATATTGCTTTTGAAAAGTAGCCAGGTCGGTATTGGGGTCTTCGAGAAGTCGGCTGTATTGCTTATCCAGTGCGGCCTTAGCCCGGTTTTTTTTCGCGTCAAGTTCTTTACTGGTTCTTTCCAGCTTTTCTTTTTCATTTTTTAGTTGTTGAAGTGTTGCCACCTCAGCATCATACTGACTGGAAATTTTATCGATTTCACTTTTCTTTTCATCGATCCGGCTATCTATCGTCGCAACAGGATCGACCTGAGAGACGGCAGCTTCTTCCGCATACACCGATGATGTAGTAACCCAGAGAGGGCTTAGCGCTAACATAAGCGCTGGGATGTGACGTTTTATCATAGGTCCCTGCAACAAATAACGTTTGTCCACAAAAGTGTGGTGAAAAACAACTAGGCTTTAAGCCTAACACTAAATCAGCTCACTCACATAATAGTTGCTATAAGTCTTATCGTATAGAGAGACCCACGACACAAAAAACGTTAGGTTGCTGATTTTGTGAATGTTAAATATATCAGTATTCATTTTGAGCACAATGAAAAATTATGCAAGCTTTTAGGTGTAGAAATTTTTAGTTGAGGAGACATTAACCGTAATTTATTTCCTCTTGATCATCTTTCCAGAGCCATCTTTGTGAAGTTATCTGGGTTGATGTATTATTTTTATTCCATTAGTTGTTCTGAGAAATAGTTTTCATGAATACCGTCATTTCAGACCATAAAGATAACAGTGATATGAAAGTATCGGCGATTAAGCCTGCCGAGCTGGTTACGCTTCCTTCTGAGATGAACTGCCATGATCATAACTACACTCAGATTGTCATTGGTCTCAGGGGAGAAGCCGATTTCGAAATTGAAGGGCACGGAAACCGTATCGGGCCCGGAAAAGGGTGTATTGTCTCTTCTTGCTCCGGTCATGCATTCGGTGGCGTGGTTAGTCAGTCTGATATATTGGTCCTGAATTTGTGCGCCGTTCCACCACAAGGTTCCGGTGTGATTGACCGGATAAATCATCTGGCAGAGTCTGATATGTATTTTTATCTGGATGGACAAATTCAGAGATTAATAAAAATGCTGTCTGATGAAATGAAAGTCAGTCCTGATGATGAACTTTTAAGCCAAGCCTGTAATGACACGCTGATGGCATTATTACAGCGCCATATAAAAGGAATGGGATATCAGAGGGGTATCCCTAGGCTTGATTTGAATGTCATAGATCGCTATATCGAGAAACATATAGCATACCGTATATCGGTCGCCCAGCTTGCTGGCAGTATCTACTTGGGTGAGAGTCAATTTCATCATTTATTTAAGCAGCAAACTGGCGTTACGCCTCATCAATATGTACTTAGTAAACGAATAGACATTGCAAAAAGTTATATTGAAGAAGGTCGTTATACGTTAGGGCAGATCGCTGAGCTGACAGGATTTTCTGCACAAAGTACCTTTGCTCATGTCTTTTCCCGCCTACAGGGGATTTCTCCTTCTCAGTATAAAAAACATTATTCAGTGCAAAAATAAGAAAATGTCTGAAATGGCTATTTTTACAGGTGAGTTGTCATCACGAAATTGATGACTTGTTTATTTTTATTCGGTTTTTTATTAAATAACTGGTGATTAATTATTATGGCAAGGTGTCAGTTATGTTTTATTTTTGTTAAGTTGCGTAGTTTTTGACAAAAACTATGGAGTTTTTGACAAGTTTTATCCTCTGTCTCAAAATACACTGCTAGCTATTGTTGGTCTCTCAGGTGTTCTGAGAGTGAGATTGAGGGAAAACGCATGTTTACAGCAACGGATGTGTTGAAGTCTGAATTTGTTGAGCAGCCACTTGATAAACTTTGGACGATGATCTCTCCGCTTTATATGGTGGATGAATCACAATGGTTAGAGCAGCTTTTGCCGCTTGCAACTCCGACGAAAGATGAGAAAAAGGAAATTTCTGAGAAGACGACTCAGTTGATTGAAGCCATCAGATCAGACAAACAGTCAATTCAGATGATAGACGCGCTTTTGCTTGAATATAGTCTGGATACTCAGGAAGGAATTTTACTGATGTGTCTGGCTGAAGCATTAATGCGTATTCCAGATTCTGAAACAGCGGATGCTTTTATTAAAGATCGTTTGAGCGTTGCTGACTGGAAGTCTCATTTAAAAGGGTCGGATTCTGTATTTGTGAATGCTTCAACATGGGGATTGATGATCACGGGTAAAGTGATTGGTCTTTCCGATGTTGATAATACCAGTCCGGCTCAGGCGGTAAATCGATTGGTCCAAAAATTTTCGGAACCAGTCATACGTCAGGTTATGCACCAAGCGATGAAAATTATGGGTCGTCAGTTTGTGTTGGGCCAGACAATGGCTGAAGCTCAAAGAAATGGCCAGCCTATGCGGGATAAAGGTTATACCTACTCATTTGATATGCTTGGTGAGTCAGCACTTACTACTGCTGATGCAAATAAATACCTTAAGGATTACATGTCAGCAGTTGAGGCTGTTGGGCAGGAGACCCGTCCTGACGATCCCCGATTGGCCCCTTCACTTTCTATTAAATTGTCTGCATTGCACCCTCGTTATGAAGTTGCTAATAAAGAAAGGGTAATGACGGAGTTGTATTCGACTTTGGTTACTTTGATTTCCCGGGCACGTGAACTTGATGTAGGTATTACCATCGATGCAGAAGAGATGGACCGGCTGGAACTTTCTCTGGAGTTATTTGAAAAATTATACCGAAGTCCTGCTGCTGTAGGATGGGGTAAATTTGGTCTGGTTATTCAGGCATATTCTAAACGGGCACTACCATCTCTGGTCTGGTTAACAGCGTTAGCCAGGGAACAGGGAGATTTAATACCGGTTCGGTTGGTTAAAGGAGCCTATTGGGATAGTGAGATCAAACTATCTCAGCAAGCTGGGTATGCTCGCTACCCTGTTTATACCCGTAAGGAAGCCTCCGATGTCTCTTATCTCGCCTGTGCCCGTTTTTTACTTAGTGATTCTGTAAGAGGTCATATCTTTCCTCAATTTGCCAGTCATAATGCCCAAACTGTGACCTCAATATCAGTTATGGCTTCTCATGAAGAATTTGAATTTCAGCGTCTGCATGGAATGGGAGACGGATTATTTCATTATGCGATGCGAATGTATAAACAGCCTATTCGTATTTATGCTCCGGTCGGTAGTCATAAGGATCTTCTTCCTTACCTTGTCCGTAGGTTGCTGGAGAATGGCGCAAATAGTTCATTCGTACACAGGCTGGTCGATGCCAGATGCCCTGTTAGCACTCTCGTAAAGCACCCTGTTGATACCTTATTAATGAATAAGACGTTGCATAACTCTGCAATAGCATTGCCTCCGGAAATTTATACCGAAAGAAAAAATTCTTGTGGGGTAAATATAGATATTGAGAGTGAAAAGCAATCTTTTGAAGAAGACGTTAGTTATTGGATGCAAAAAAAATGGCATGGGGCGTCCATTATCAATGGTCATGATACTTTCGAAAGCATGATCAAGGCAGATGAGTCGGTTGTGTCTGTAACGGCTCCTTATGATCGTGCAACCGAGGTTGGGCAGGTTATATTTGCAAAGAAACATCAGGTGATTGCGGCTGTTGAGGGCGCTGAAAAGGCTTTTTCTAACTGGAATGGAAAAAGTCGAGAATTCAGAGCCGATAAACTTAACAAATTGGCTGATCTACTGGAAAAAAATCTGCCCGAACTTGTTGCTCTGTGTCATAAAGAAGCGGGTAAAACTATTCATGACAGTATTGATGAGGTGAGGGAAGCTGTTGATTTCTGTCGTTATTATGCCACTCAGATCCATCTGATGAATTCAAAAGAAATTACCGGGTTTGATAAAATTAGCCGGGTTGCTTCAAAAACTGGCCGAGGAGTGTTTGTTTGTATCAGCCCCTGGAACTTTCCTTTGGCCATTTTTTTAGGCCAAATTTCAGCAGCACTTATTTCGGGGAATACGGTTATAGCTAAACCTGCGGAACAAACATCGTTAATTGCTTTAAAGGCTGTTCAGTTAATGGTTGAAGCTGGCTTCCCGGATGGCGTTATTCAGCTGGTTCTCGGTAAAGGCGCTGAAGTTGGTCAGATCCTGACAAGTCATCCATCGATTGCCGGAGTGGCTTTTACAGGTTCAACGATAACTGCCCAGAAAATTAATCAGGTTCTTTCAGAAAGAGATTCGTCTCCAGTGCCCTTTATTGCCGAAACGGGCGGGCAAAATGCCATGATTGTGGATAGCACGGCATTACCAGAACAGGTTGTTCGTGATGTTATCCGCTCAGCATTCGCATCGGCGGGGCAACGGTGTTCCGCCCTGAGAGTGTTATTTGTTCAGAGTGATATTGCGGATCGTATTATTGAATTGATTGAAGGGGCTATGAATGAATTATCGATAGGCCTTCCTTATCTACATTCAACAGATGTTGGGCCTGTAATTGATAAAACAGCAAAAGACAAACTTTTAGCACACATTAGTGAAATGACAAAAAGTCAGAAACTCTTGGCTCAGGTTAAATTGTCGGAAATATGTAATGACGGTGATTATATCGCACCCACAGCTTTTGAAATTGACGATATTGATGTTCTTAAGGAAGAGCATTTTGGTCCCATTTTACATATTGTCCGGTTTAAAGCGAATGAGCTTGCTGAAGTTGTTAACAAGATAAATGCAACCGGTTATGGATTAACGATGGGTATTCATAGCCGGAATGAAACAACGTATCGGTGGATAGAAAGACACGCTCGGGTCGGTAATTGTTATATAAACAGAGATCAGGTTGGAGCTGTGGTCGGTGTTCAGCCATTTGGAGGTCAGGGACTTTCTGGTACAGGGCCAAAAGCTGGTGGGCCTCATTATCTGTATCGATTTACTAAAACTGTATATTCAGATTCTATAACCGGATAAGGAGTGTCAAAATGGTTCATCAGGCTGTACGTTTCACTGATTCTTTTATTGCTTGGGAAAGCTGGAATCTGACTGAATATGAGCACCGTAAGCAATTGGTATGTGAGTTTAAAAAAAATCTCTCGTCGACATCGGGAGAGCTTGAATCTGTCATTGATTATCATATTAATCAGTCTGAAGCATTAGTGGCTACACGTGTCATGCCAGGCCCGACCGGGGAAATAAATGAGTTGTATATGGCTGGTAGGGGGGTCACCTTGATCATCCATGATGATGATAGCGTGGAGTCATGTAACGCGGTTCTGGCTATGCTGACGACGGCTCTGCTTGCCGGGAACAGTGTTATGTTATGTAGTGATAACAGAGATATCACCTCGATGATTAATAAGGCTACAAATAAAGCACGCCTTCCTGCTGATGTCGTTTTAACAGGAACTTATGATAGTCATCATACTCTTTTGAGTGAGGATATCAGATGTGTCTGCTTTGTTGGTGATAGAGAACCGGAGTTGCAGATAAACCGAAATTTAGCAAAGAAAAAAGGAGCAATTGTAAGTTTTATTTCAGAAACGGATTTTTTGTCTTTTGACACGATATTAGATCCATATCTTTATTTGCGTTTTATTACTGAGCGTACCAGGACAATAAATATAACAGCCATTGGAGGCAATGCATCATTACTTGAATTAGGAAGTGATGGTCATTAGTCCTTTCCTTGTTGTTCCTCTCTTCTTATCTTTTTATTGAGAAGAGGGGAGGAAAGGTCTTAAATCTTTAAGAGGAAATGAAAATGGAAAATACTTTTGCTATTACGACAACATTTATCGTATATCTGATTATGATGTTGTCGATAGGTGTCTATGCGTATTTACGAACGAAAAACTCAACAGATTATTTTTTAGGTGGGAGAACGTTGGGTCCGTGGCCTGCAGCTTTATCAGCCGGTGCTTCTGATATGAGTGGTTGGCTGTTGCTAGGATTGCCGGGGTACGCTTATGCAGCAGGACTAGAGTCTCTTTGGTTGGCGGCAGGATTATTGATAGGTAACTGGATTAACTGGCTGATCGCTTCCAAACGTTTACGGACTTACAGCATTACAACCGATGCGATCACCATTCCTGAGTTTCTATCCCGTCGCTTTAATGATAAGTCAAAAGTAATTCAGACAATTTCTGCGTTCTTTATTTTATTGTTTTTCCTTTTTTATACCAGTTCTGGCTTAGTTGCCGGTGGGAAATTGTTTGAAACTGTATTTGGTCTTGATTATAAATATGCGGTGATCATCGGAACTGCTTGTGTGGTTTCTTATACGTTGTTTGGTGGTTTTCTTGCGGTTGCCTGGACCGATTTAGTTCAGGGACTTCTGATGTCTGCTGCGTTGGTTATTGTTCCGATTGCGGTTATGCAGGGTGGCTTTGGGGAGCTTGGTGATAACCTTAATAATATAAACCCTGAACTTCTGACTATTTGGAATGGAATCGACGGTAAACCACTTTCGGCTATTGCTATTATTTCATTAGCGGCGTGGGGATTAGGGTATTTTGGTCAGCCACACATTCTGGCACGTTTTCAGGCGACCCGTTCAAATGCAGACTTAAGTACAGCAAGACGCATCGCTATCGGTTGGACATTATTGTCAATGTTTGGTGCTGTGATGATAGGTCTGGTTGGGTTAGTTTATGTTAGTGGACATCCGACAGTAGAACTGGCTGACGGCGAGAAAATTTTTATGTTGCTTGTTAATGCTGTTTTCCACCCAGTGGTTGCAGGAATTTTATTAGCAGCCATACTTGCGGCAATTATGAGTACGGCCGACTCACAGCTTTTGGTCTGTTCTTCGGCTTTGGCAGAAGATTTTTACAAACAGGTAATTAATAAAAATGCGACCTCTAATCAGATTGTTCAGGTCGGTCGAATTGGCGTTCTGGCCATTTCACTCATTGCGTTATTTTTAGCTCTCACTCCGGATAGTTCAGTATTGGGTCTGGTTTCTTATGCTTGGGCGGGTTTCGGTGCTGCCTTTGGGCCAGCCTTAGTTATTAGCCTGTATTGGTCCCGAATGAACAGGAATGGAGCACTTGCCGGTATTATCGTTGGTGGTTTGACGGTGGTTATCTGGAAACAGTTATCTGGTGGAATTTTTGATTTATATGAAATTGTGCCTGGAATTGTCTTTTCTGTGATTGCAATTATTGTTGTATCTCTGGTGTCTTCTTTCCCGGATGAAGATGTCGTTTCTCAGCATAAAACGTTTTTACATCAGTTAGAAGATCTTGATTAATCTCAATATGAATTAATATATTGGAGTTTCTGTCTTTTCAATAAACAGGCAAAGTTATATTATGTTCTACGCACCTTATTTAAGAGGTGCGTAATTTTTTAATTCTCAGGGCGGGGTGGAAGTCCCCACCGGTGGTAGATCGTATAGATGAGCCCACGAGCGCTTAGAAATTTCTAAGGACAGCAGATCTGGTCAGATCCCAGAGCCGACGGTTATAGTCCGGATGAGAGAGGATAAATGCAAATACCCGGACGACACTCGTTTGTAGTGTAGTCTTGCCTTTAGTTTATTCAAAATTCCCATCATATTTGCCCTGATTCAGGTTTATTCAAGGAGATACCATGAATCAGTTTATGTCATTAGCCGAATTTGGCGATGCAACCCAACGTGTAGAAAGTGCACTTGAAGCACTGAAAGAAGGCAGAGGCGTTCTTCTGCTTGATGATGAAAATCGAGAAAATGAGGGTGATCTCATTTATTCTGCTCAGAATGTAACACCGGAACAAATGGGATTTATGATCCGCGAATGCAGCGGTATTGTCTGCTTGTGTCTGACGGATGAAAAAGCCGATGAGCTTGGTTTGACTCCTATGGTAAAAAATAACAGCAGTAAAAATCAGACCGCTTTTACCATTTCGATTGAAGCAAAAGAAGGGGTGACAACCGGTGTTTCTGCGGCTGACCGAGTTACGACAATTCAAACTGCAATCCGGCCAGATTCTAAGGCCAGCGATTTATCTCACCCAGGCCATGTGTTTCCTCTACGTGCACGATCTGGTGGTGTGTTAGTTCGACGTGGTCATACGGAAGGAACCGTTGAGTTGATGAAACTGGCGGGATTGATTCCGGCAGGGATATTGTGCGAAGTGACTAACGCTGATGGAACCATGGCAAGAACGCCGGAAATCATTGATATGGGGAAAAAGCACAATTTGCCTGTTTTAACCATTGAAGACATTGTTGAATATATTTCAGTCAGTCAAAAGCAAATTGCTTAATATCTTGTTTATTAATCAGGAGGCTTTTTAGCCTCCTTTTTTACACTGTAAATCTAATCTTCACCTGGCAATGGCTGATCTTCATCAATGTAGTCATCACCGATATTCTCTGGTTTACTGCGTCCATTCAAAGTGTGAAAGCGTTTTCTGTCTCTCGATAGATGGATATATTTAAGCCACACTTTTTCCAGTTTTGTTTCTGCGGCCTTTTCATTATTCAGTACCGCCAGAAAATGTTTTTCCTCATTATTGACCGGAGACAATTCACCTGATTCTATATGTAACATAGTGTCTCCGAAATGGATAAGTAGATCCTCTTCCGTTATTGTAAAATCTCCGGATTTCGCGAAACCGCGAGGGAACTTTTTGGTATCATAAAAGCGTTTTTGCCCTGGGCGGAATTCTGTTTGAGACATGTATACCTCTTGCTAATAGTTCCACAACAAATAACAATTTATTAATCGCGAAGTTAGGCGGAATCTGGCAAAAAGAAAAACAAAATTTTTTTATTGTTATGATTAATATTCTTTATGATTGTCCTGGTGTTAATTTGAGGCTGGATTTTTATGGACGTAAAAGTTTTTAGAACATTTTTAGAGCTGGCTAATGTGCGACATTTTGGACGTGCTGCTGAGAATTTATATTTAACTCAGGCTGCTGTTAGTGCCCGTATTAAACAGTTAGAAACATTTTTTGACACACAGTTATTTACACGTGACAGAAATAACATCAAATTAACGTCTGCCGGTGAGCGTTTAGTGGGCTATGCTGAGACGATGGTGATGACGTTACAACAGGCCAAATCTGAGTTATCCATGCAGTCTGGAAAAAATCTTCAGCTTACTATTGGTGGAGCTGCAAATATATGGGATGCGTATTTGCAAAACTGTCTAAGTCAGGTTACTGATACCTTTGTCGGATACGGTTTTATTGCTGAGGTGATGAGCCGGGAGCAGCTTCATAGAGGGTTGTTGGAAAGAACACTTGATATGGCATTCGCATTTGAGCCAATAAAAGTGGAAGAACTGGAATCGAAAAAAGTTACGGATCTGATGCTGACTTTGGTTTCAACTGACAATCATGACAGCGAATCGGCTTTTTCTCATCACTATGTTTACGTTGACTGGGGGGTTCGGTTTGCTGCTGAGCATAATGAACGGCATCCTAATATTAAAGCGCCTTTTTTAAGAACATCGACAGCCAGAATAGCACTCGACTTTATTCTGGAAAAAGGTGGAAGTGCGTATTTACCTCTTTCGCTGGTCAAGCCTTTTATCGAATCCGGACAGTTATATCAGGTTATGGATGTTGAGCTTTGTCAGTGGCCGATATATATGAGTTATAGAAAGAATAGTACATCTCTGGAAGCAATTACCCAGGTCAAAGAGCTGGTTAAACGCATCGATCCACTGACTTCTTATATTGTTCAACAGGCTGGTGACGTGTTACTTACGGAGTAATTCTTTGTATTATTTGAGGATATGGCAAATATAAGCTATTTCTTAATAAGGGAAGTTGTGTCAATTCGGTGAGAGTCTTTGATATGTTAGGCAGACAAAAGTTCGACCGCTTCTCTTTTAAACGTTTTTTCTGCGTGAGTTTTATTTCTTTGTTTTTACTAACCGGATGTTTGAAAGAGAAATTAGATCACTGGTTAAATGAAGAAACCTATCTATTCAGTGGTACCTATGATAATCAATATAACAACGATACATTGGTTTTTCGTGATGGTTCCGTATTGATTTCTTCACCCCACCGTGCTCTTAGTGTTCCTTATGAAGTTGACGGGACTTTAATAACCATTCAGGTTCGTAATAATTCAAAGGAGAAACGTCCGGATATTGTTATGAGAATTCATGGTGACGGAGAAGTGCTTACCTGCAGCGCTTGTGCAAAATATAACCTGAGTAATATCTGGGTTAAAGTGAATTTCATTCCCCGAAGTGAGGCCGGCACACAGTAACTATGCCGGCAAAAGCTTTCTTACATAGCGAAAAGGGCACTATTCAGCCACAAATGAGCTATGACACTGGCAACATAACCTAGAAAGATAACTGGGGTCCATTTTAAATGAGAGATGAAGGTATATTTACCTTCTGATGCTCCCATCAGGGCTACCCCGGCAGCTGAACCAATTGAGAGCAGACTACCCCCAACTCCCGCCGTCAGTGTAACCAGTAACCAGTGGCCGTGAGACATGATTGGATCCATTGTTAATACAGCATACATAACTGGTATGTTATCGACGATAGATGAAATGATACCAACAGATACGTTTGCCCACAGTGGGTCCCATTGAGTGTATGCGAGGTTTGAAACTAAGCCTAAGTATCCCAGCAGACTTAAACCACCAACACTCATTACCACACCATAAAAGAATAAAAGAGTGTCCCATTCTGCATTAGATATGCGCTTGAATACATCAAATGGAACGACGGATCCTAAGCTTTTTAATCTGTCCATATCATTGCGGATCCGGGCCAGTTCCGTTTCTTTAGCAACAAACTTTGGTAATGTTCTACGCAGATAGAATCCAAACAATTGTAAATAGCTAAGCCCTAGCATCATGCCTAGTACCGGCGGAAAATCAAACCCAATGTGGAAATAAACAGCAGTAATAATTGTGGACAGGAAGAGAAAGACAATCCTTTTGGCACCCCTCTTCATTCGTATATTTTTGCTTTCGAGCTTTGGTGCATCTTTAGGGATAAAGATTGCGATAATTAACGCGGGCAAGAAGTAATTAATAATACAAGGAATAAATAAATCGAAGAACTGAGCAAATTCAACTTTACCGGTTTGCCAAACCATTAATGTTGTAATATCTCCAAAAGGGCTGAATGCTCCGCCGGCATTAGCCGCTATGACGATATTAATACAGCTGAGAGTAATAAATTTTTTATTGCCTTCGCCAACTTTCATCACAACAGCACACATTAGTAGGGCAGTAGTCAGGTTGTCGGCAATCGGTGAGATACAAAAAGACAATATACCGGTAAACCAATAAAGGGTTGTGAATTTAAATCCTTTATTGATCATCCATGATTTCAGATAGTCAAACAGCCTTCGTTCTTCCATGGCATTTATATACGTCATGGCGACCAGTAAGAACATGAGTAATTCTGCATATTCAAGTAAATTGTGTTCTAATGCCGCTTTCGCCGATTCACTTAATCCCATCTGGTGATAGGAATAACCAATTAATGCCCATATCAGGCCGGCAGAAACCAATACTGGTTTGGATTTTCGTAAAGATATTTTTTCTTCCATCATGACAACGGCGTAGGCAATAATAAAAATTAATACGCAGGAATAGCCTACCCATGTGGATGTCATATTGTTAACAGAAAAATCAGATGCATAAGAAATATTTGGAAAAATACAAATTATCAATGATATAAATATATAATATTTAGGTACCATATGATGTATACCTCTTGTTTATAAAGACGAACACATTCTAATCTAAATAATGAGAGGTAAGACTGAGTCATATCAATAGAATTGATAGATATTAAAATAAATCTTTAATAACGATGATTTCAGTGAATATATTTTACTATTATTACTCTTCTAAAAAATAATAGTTATCATTTTGTGACTATCAATAGATAAAGTGATATTTTTCAATAAAAACATAATATTTATGAGAAGTTGTTATGCTGTACTTGTTTTTATTAAAAAAGCCAGACATGTTGTCTGGCTTTGTATTCAATGAATTAAATGATGAATCTTGTTAATTACTGGTAGCTGGCAAGAAAACGCTCAGTCGTGTATGACTGTCCGTTTGGTTCCTGAATACTGATTTTCAGAGAGTTAGCTACATTACTGTGGTTTCTTACAAAAACATTACCGGTATCGGATGTTTTGTAAGTTTGGATGTTACCTGCTCCAGATACTTCAACGGGCACATTGTTAACAGGCTGACCATTTTGTGTCACATGAACAACGGCTTCATTATCAAGGTTAAATACTTTTACATTATAAGGTTGTGAATCTGCAGCAAATACGCTTGCTGATGCTATGGTTCCTACTAATAATGCTGTTACTGTTAATACGTTTTTCATAATATCACCTTTAAATTAGATTATTTATCGTTCTTTCTAATTACGGGATTCATTATGTGCTTAAATTGAACGTTGTTCGATAGCAAAAAATTGTTCGTATAATTCAGAAAATTTGAACCAAGTCACACTAATAATATCTGGCAGATAATTTATAAAATGTATTATGCAATTTTATTATTGCTATTTGTTTCAGTCATTTTTTTGTTATTTTCGATTCTTACCAGAAGATTCTCTTGTTATCGGTCTACCTGAAAGACTTTTATGCAGGGTTATATTCAGTTGCCAGAGATGAGGTATGTGACATTGCCAGATTGATGGCGTTGGCCGTTATTCTTTGATAGGTAGGGCTACCATTGAAACCCCTGGGACCCATTATTACCTTCTACAATCAATTCTTGTTAAAAGGAATGTAATTTTCTTCCAGACTGGTGACGACAGTACACCATAATCGAGGTACATTTTGGGCTGACCAGAGATTTTAAAGCGTCTAATTTTCCATTTTTTGTTATGGCTACCCATGACTAACAGCTTCTTATTGGCTTTTTGGACGTGCGTAGCGACTTGTTGCCAGTGATTGAGCAACCGGATTGTTACACGTATTGCTAATCGTTGCCATGAAAGCTGGCAGCTCCTTTCAATGGATGGTTCATTTGGTGTCAAGGGAAGAAAAGTCTACCTAAAGTCTGATACGGATTGAATGAAAATTTTTGTATTGTGGAGGTTTCCCTCCACAATACAAATGTTGTCAGAATTTGTTACAATAAAGTATTACGTATTTGTTCAAAGCTCTTTTCCGTTTGTGGCTATTACTTTCTGATACCAGTAGAAACTGTGTTTTTTTCTCCGGCTGAAGTCACCACTTCCATCATCATGCTTATCAACATAGATAAAACCATAACGTTTTTTATATTCGCCAGTGGTGAATGATACGCAGTCGAGGCACCCCCATGGTGTGTATCCCATGACATCGACACCGTCAACAGTAATGGCTTTTTTGACTTCTTTTATATGTGCCGCAAGATAAGTTGAGCGATATTCATCATTAATAGTGCCGTCTTTTTCTATGGTATCAACTGCACCGAATCCGTTTTCTACAATGAAAATGGGTTTTTCATACCGTTCATATAATTCGGATAAGGCATATCTCAATCCGATAGGATCAATCTGCCATCCCCATTCTGAAGCAGGCAGATGTGGATTTAGGCGGCTCTTGCCAAATATGGATTGTTCAGCATTTTCTGGTGGAACTGCGTCAACAATATTGGTCATGTAATAACTGATTGCGAGGAAATCGGCACACCCTTGCTGAAGGATTGCGTCATCACCACTTTCTTTAACAATAGTAATGTTGTTTCTTTTCCATTCCTGAAGCAGATAGCGAGGGTAATGACCCCTGATCTGAACATCACTGAACAGATACTTTTCTCTCATGGATGTCTGAGCCTGGATCATATCATCAGGTTTACAGCTTGCCGGATAGAGAGGCATCATGTGAATCATACTACCAATCCGGAAGTTCGGATTGATTTTGTGTCCCTCGGTTACAGCTAGTGCACTGGCAATAAACTGATGGTGCAATACCTGGTACATGACTTGTTCCGGATTATCATGATTGGTATAGATGACGCCTGAATTGCAATAACCGAATAATGGATAGCGCCAGTTTCGCTGATTATTAATTTCATTAAAAGTGATCCAGTATTTCACTTTATTTTTAAACCGGGCAAATACCGCTTTACTGTAGTTAACAAAGAAATCAATAACTCTACGATTTGTCCAGCCGCCATATTCTTTAACTAAGTGTAGAGGCATCTCAAAATGAGATAATGTGATAACTGGTTCAATATTGTGTTTTAATAATTCATCAAAAAGATCATCGTAAAATTGCAGCCCCGCTTCATTCGGTTCCGCTTCATCACCTTTAGGGAAAATACGTGTCCATGCAATGGAGGTTCTGAAGCATTTGAAGCCCATTTCCGCGAAAAGTGCGATATCTTCTCTATAATGATGATAAAAATCAACAGCATCATGATTGGGGTACATTATTTCAGGATCGACACTATCTGTTATTTGTCTGTTTTTTCCATTAGCTCCTTTGGATAAAACGTCAACAATACTGGGACCTTTACCGTCAATATTCCATGCGCCTTCAACCTGATGAGCGGCGACTGCACCACCCCATAAAAAGTCGTTTGGAAACTCAGAATTCATTGTGTTGGTTCCTTTAATTCATCGTTTTATCAGCGTAGTATATCGTTGTTTCTAAAAATATGAACCGGTTTCATTTCTATGTTTTCTAATCTGTTGTATAGCTGATGACTCTGATGGTTTGAGAATAAAATAAAGCCCTGTTTTACCAGAGCTCATTGTGACCTTAAATGAATAGTAAATTAAAGTTGTTGGTTGGTAAGACGCATAATGACGTCGAGATTTTTATCTATTTGTTGCATCTGAGTTTCGACCTGATGGATATCATGAATGCTGGACTGAATCCGGTCAGATGCATGCTCCGATAAGGAAAGCATTTGATCCATGCCGTTAGTCACATCCTGAGATGACTGATCAACTTTAGACATTAACTCGATTGTGGTTTCAATCACTTCTTTTATTGAATCGATTGAGCTATAGACATTATCAACCGTTTCTCCTGTTGTGCTCAGACTTTCCTGTGTATTAAGAGATAAGTTTCTGACTTCATCGGCAACAACAGCAAAACCTCGGCCTTGCTCTCCGGCCCGGGCGGCTTCGATGGCTGCATTGAGGGCTAACAAATTTGTTCTTTCTGCAATGCCATTGATAACGTTCAGGATATCCTGAATTTTATCCGAATTTAGCTTTAACTTATCTGCATAACTTTGCAGTTCCTGACTATGACTAGCTTGATTTTTTACCTCAGACGATAATGTAGAAAACAGAGATTGGATGTTATTTAAAATACCAGAACTGTCTTCTGCATAGTGGGCAACATCTGTAAAACTTTCCAGGATAGTTGTCAACAGAGTCCGGTATTGTGACAGATCGTCAATGGTTCTCTTCTGAAGCGTTACCATTTTTCGGTAACTGTTTAGTTGCGACTCCGTAAAATAAGAGCGGAAGTTACTGTAGTGAAGAGGAAAGTTATCGGCATAATCGTCAATAAATGTTTCATCTTTATTTATTTTGTATAAGCATAAGGCCGTTAGGGTTTCATTTTGGTGGACGCCTAAGAATTCACCAAATGTACTGAAACCACCAGTGGCTGGAATCGGATCAAAATGATGAATATTTTTGATGGCCTGAGCGTTTTTAAGGCGGCGAAGAATACAGTCATTTGCAATCATTGCAACTGGAGATGCGGATTTCCCTTTTTTGAATTTCTCGTAGTCTTTTTGCAGAGATTGACTGAAATCCACGGATTTCATCAGAATGAGTTGATCACCAAAAGCAAAATCGCAGAAAAAACTGATATTGCCGTTTTCGGTATTGATTTCTGAAATGGAGCGAATAAAGATTTCTTCACCAATTTTTACGCCAAAAGTATGTCCGTTAAGCGCATCTTCCAGTTCATCTGATGAGCACTGGAAATGTTGGCATAATGCGTCAACCGGTGTGACTAACTCCAGACTGGATTCGTCAAGAAAAGAAGAAATGGTTCTTGTAACGGCATTACATTCTGAAATTGTGAAAACAGTTGAGGTTGGTTCGTAGTTGTGGCTTTTGAGTATGCCGTACCGAACATCTTCACTGAGTTTGGTAAAAATCATACAGGCTTTGTTCTTTATTACATTGCCGTCAATGCTGACATCTGCCTGTTTGAAATCCAGTTTTCCTCCAGCAGAACCACCAATGAAATAACAAGGAAATAATCCGGATTTGTACAGAGCCTGAACAAAAAAGTTTTCTGATCCTGATAAGCCATCGAAGAAAACCATGCCAAGTGTATCGGGATAGTTAATCGGGAAAGGGGGAACAACGGATTTTATATCTCTTTCAATTTTCTCGATTCTTTCTTTATTCGAGAGCTGTGGGAACCCTTTTTTTATATCTTCGCAATAGAGAGGAACGGACGTAACATGCACTTCGCTGAATACATTGCTGCTGAAACTTTGCAGAACAATATTATCCCAGCTGTTACTGGTTTCGTGGTATAAACCATCTGAGTTTTTACCTCCTAACTCTCCTGCACTCATCAGGCAAATTACGTGTTTTGCAAATGGCATTGCCTTTTTTAATTTTGTTGAGATGGAGTCAAATGGAAGGTGGGGTGATACAAACGCAAGCACAAGGGTTGTTGAGCCTAATTGAAAGTTCAGGTTGAGTAAATTTTCAGCTGAAATTTGTGAACTGCTAATGGCTTTTACCTTCGCATATGAATCCAATCCCGGATTAGTTGATATTACGTTTTCTTTGTCATTTTTACGCCAGGATAAATTAAACATAAAGATTCTCTTTTTTAGTTCAACAAGTGGTAGATATTCTTAATCGCTGCTTATTTCCTTGGTCATTCGACCATGCCGATTATGTTGTTGTAACAGTCTATTCAGACTATATAAGTGTGTCTGTGTGGGTTTTATGTTAAGTAAACTAACAAGAGTATAGTCAAGTATTACATATGTTGTTCTTTGTATAACATTAGTGGTGTGTTGTACTAGTTTTCCTATTAGCCCTTCTGATTGAATAAAATTGCAACAAAAAGGTCAATAGACATTTGTTACATTATTGATGATGTTATCTATTATTTTTTCATAAGCATAGAACGTATTCGAATAGAAAGAAGTGGGAAAAAGTTTGTACGGATATCTTAGCGATCAGAGCAAAACGATTATTTCGAAGAAAACAGAGACTGTTTTGATTAACTATTTGTTATTTAATGTCTTTTATCTCATGATGATTTTTTGAAAAAATAATTTGATAATCAAATTATTTGATCAATAATATAAATTGATAATCAAATGATGGTAATGAAATATGAATTGCACCGATAAAACACAGTTTTCAATGTTTGATGTAAAGAATGAACAGAGAACAAAATTTGTTCTCTGTCTGACGTTGATAATGATGATTGTAGAAATTCTTTCTGGCTATCTTTTTGGGTCAATGGCTCTTCTTGCGGATGGCTGGCATATGGGAACTCATGCCGCAGCTTTTGGTATTACTTTATACGCTTATCATTTTGCTAAAAAAAATCAGCTAAACCGGGAGTTTAGCTATGGCACTGGTAAAGTGAGCGTATTAGGCGGGTATACCAGTGCTGTTGCTTTGGGAGCTGTTGCTCTTATGATGTGTGTTGAGTCTGTTGAGCGGTTCTTTCATCCTCAATCCATTCAATTTAATGAGTCTATTTTTGTTGCTGTTATTGGGTTAACCGTCAATGTGATTAGTATGCTTATCTTACATGACCATGACCATGACCATGACCATGACCATGACCATGACCATGACCATGACCATAATCTCAGAGCGGCTTATTTTCATGTATTGGCAGATGCGATTACCTCCGTGTTGGCTATCATCGCGTTGCTGGTTGGTAAAATGTTTGGCTGGTACTGGCTTGATCCCATGATGGGTATCGTTGGGGCTTTTGTTATTAGCTGGTGGGTAATTGGATTAGTGAAACAAACGTCACCGGTTTTACTGGATAAACAGATCGAGCAGGGATACGAACAGTCTGTTAAAAAAGCAATAGAAGATGCGGGAGGAATGATCAGAGACATTCATATTTGGCGAATCAGTGCGAAGCATTATGCCGCATCACTACGTATTCAGGCAGAGACATGCCAGGACGCTAAATATTTCAGGCAGGCATTGTCTCATTTTGATACCCTTAATCATTTAACACTGGAAGTGAACTCAAGAGGATAGTATGACATCAATAGTACAGTTAAATAATTTGTTTACTGAGTTTTATGACAAGTTTGCTTCGTGGGAGCAATCAGTCGTGCGTGAGAGCAATTATTCACTGGCTCAGATTCATACCCTGGAAGTTCTTGGTTCATGTGGTGCAATGAAGATGAAAGATTTAGCTGTACGTTTGGGAATAACAACAGGAACTTTGACTGTTCAGGTTGATAAATTGGTTAAAGCATCATTAATCGAGAGAATTTATTCTCAGGAAGACCGGCGTACAATTCTTGTTGATCTTACCGATAAAGGCAAAGCCGTATTTGAACATCATAATCATTTACATCTGACTTTTACAGAGGAACTTCTTAAAGGTGTCGATCAGAAAGAAGAAGAATTATTAATTCAAATTTTGAATAAAGTAAATAATAATTTTTAAGTCATATTATTGTAAATTTTTTGTCAGAATATCAAAAATTAATCATAAAAAAGATGAATTGTTTATTAAATATAAATATTGTGACTTCGTTTCAAATTAATATGGATAATGATATTTTTTGATTATACTTTCTGGGATTAATATTGATTGATTTTTTTGTTTTTTCTTTATTTGAATCGAAAACTTATTGTTTTTATATACTTTTCTATCAATTCTGTTTTATTTTTGAGAATCTTACCTTAGCAAAAATTAATAATGCCTTCAGAGTGGTTAAAATCACTATAGACCGAGCTTATTTCATAAAAAAACTGATCAATATACCAAAAAACAAATAAAAAAAAACAGATTTACGCATATAAATGTCAAATCTTTGTAAAGTTCTCATTTTTAAGTCATTTTCAAATAATACTATGTGATTTTTGCCTAAACTTTATTTTTTAATATCGATAGATTAATCATTAAAAGAACTTTCTGGATTTATTTTTAAAATTTAGTAATATTTCGCTCGTTGAGCAAACTTTTGCTCGCTGGGCAATTTCTTGCTTTAAATTAGGCTTAAAAACAAGAATTTTGAAATTAAGAACACATATTGTTTCTTATTTTTAATACAAAAAAATAGATAAAATTGAGTTAAATAAATTATCAAGTTAAACGTCAGAGTGTTTTTATGGGAAACGGTATAGTAGTTGGACATATTGGGACAAACCATGATGGTTTTCCTCCTACACCTGTAATTTCAGGTGCGGGAACAGTTACCTATGATGGTATTCCGGCAGCAAGGTTAGGTGATCCGCTTGTTATTCATGCAAAACCTCATAACCCTCCTCATCCTAGGTTTATTGCTGCTGGTTCTTCAACGGTAATGATAGAAGGGAAACCCGCAGCAAGAGTCGGAGATCCAGTAACCTGTGGTGGCGTGTTAGTAGGTGGTAGTAGTGTCAATATTGGATAATTTAAGTTTTCGCCAATCTAAGTTTATTGCTGGTTTTGTCGTATTTCTTTCTTTTACATCTGTAGGAGCTTTGGCAAAGTCTTCCACAGATGTATCTGATACAGCAAAAGGAAAGTATGACTTAGGTTCTTATACTGCGCTTCAGGCTTATGAAGCTGGCAAGTTGATGAGGGCCCAATTTAAAGATTCGCTGGCTCGGCCTTATCTGAAATATTCAGCTGATAAAGGTAATGCTGATGCTGCTTATTTATATGCCATGGATGTTTTATCTGACAGTGCAGGTTCCAATGTTTCTGATCTGGCAAAGAAATATCTGATTAAATCAGCCAATGGTGGACAGCTTAATGCATCGTATTTTCTCTATAAAAATGGGACCTGGTTCAGGAACGCTACCCGTTTGAAATATAGGAATTTATATCATGATGGTTCGATTGAACTAGCGGCTAAAAAACCAGGAAAGGCCAGCTATGATTTATATTTGTATTATAAAGACTTAAATGATTCTAAGGCGAGTTATTATTTAAAAAAAGCTCAGGAGTATGATTATCCTTCAGCCATTCTGAATGCATCAATCAAGTCATATAATGATCAAAATAATCCAGTTATTAATTCCCTGGCTATCAAAAATGTAGAAAAAATAGCAAAGGAAGGATTTATTCCTGCTATTCGAGCCTGTGTTGATTATTATGAAAATAAAAATGACTTTAAGACATCGTTAGAATGGAAAGAGATAGCTCTGCAACATGGAGACCTCATGTCATTAGCTTCTCTGGCTAAGATATATGCTGGATTAGTTTCAAGTTACAAATTTGTAAAACCTGATTTAATTAAGGCAAATGCTTATTTATCTATGTATATAGATAATGCAGGTAAAAATCATTTTTCATATTTATATGGCATGGTTGAAGATTTGTATTCCGATGTGTCAGAAAAGATGACAAAGGAACAAAAAAGCAAAGCAAAATTGTTAGTAAACAAATATAAAGATAAAGTGGTTTTTTATAATTACGACACTCTTTGGGATATATAATTAACGTTAAATTATCTTAGATCTGACGCAATGTTAACAATAATATTTTTCTATTGTTTTTATTAATGATGTTTTAAAAACAAGACGAATTATTAAAGACTTAATTGTTATCATCGCTCTTGAATTAATAAATTCATTTTCATTAACAATATTATTTGGTATAGGAACCGGAGACTTATTTTATGTCTAAAAGTGGAAGTGTAGCGCCAAAAGAGCGGATTAATATTAAGTATGTTCCCGCTAATGGTGACGCTCAGACAGAAATAGAATTACCGTTTAAAACGCTGGTGATCAGTGATTTTAAAGGTCATGAAGAAGATACCCCTATTGAAGAAAGAGAAACAATTTCTGTCGATAAGAATAACTTCGAATCAGTAATGCGCGAAAGCAACCTTGAGTTAAATACCGTTGTTTCGAACAAACTTAATGAAGAAGAAGGTGAACAACTTCCGGTAAACCTCAACTTTAAATCATTAAAAGATTTTACTCCTGATTCGGTCGCTAATCAGGTCCCTGAGTTGAAAAAACTGATTGAACTAAGGGAAGCATTAGTCGCATTAAAAGGTCCTTTAGGGAACATTCCTGCATTCAGGGAACGTTTACAAGACCTAATGACTTCTGAAGAGTCCAGAGAAAAACTATTAGCTGAGTTAGATGTTGTCAGTGGTAGTGATAAATAGGATTGAATTTAACTAAATATCGACGTAATACTCTCGGTATTTTATTGGGGATAAAACAATGTCTGCAACAGAATCTGTACTTGAGCAATCCGGTGCTCAGGCAAGCAACGGTGGATTGCTTGAAGAAATTATGACTCAAACCCGAATTGCACCTAACGAAGAAGCTTACGATATCGCTAAGAAAGGTGTTGCGGCGTTTATTGAGAATTTATTGAATTCGGATCAGGATTTTGAACGAGTCAATAAATCGTTAGTTGATCAAATGCTGGTGGAACTGGATAAAAAGATCAGTACCCAAATGGATGAAATTCTTCATAATGATGATTTTCAGCAGTTGGAATCAACCTGGCGTGGTCTGAAGTTGCTTGTTGATAAAACGGACTTTAAAGAAAACAATAAAGTCGAAATTTTGCATGCAACAAAAGAAGAAGTACTGGAAGACTTTGAATACTCTTCAGATACCACTCAGTCTGGTTTATATAAACATGTATATTCGGCAGAATACGGGCAATTTGGTGGTGAACCGATTGGCGCAATGTTGGGTAACTATGTGTTCTCGCCATCAACACAGGACATGAAGCTGCTTCAGTACATGGCTTCTCTTGGAGCGATGTCTCATGCTCCATTTATTTCCAGTGTCGGTCCGGATTTTTTCGGTATTAACTCTTTTGAAGAGTTGCCTAATATTAAGGATGTCGGTGCAATTTTTGAGAGTCCAAAATATGCAAAATGGCGATCTCTGAGAGAATCTGAAGATGCGCGCTATCTTGGCTTAACGGCTCCTCGTTTTTTACTTCGTACGCCTTATGACCCTAGTGATAACCCAATTCGCTCATTTAATTATCAAGAAAATGTTGTTGATTCTCATGACGATTATTTGTGGGGAAATACTGCTTTTGCATTTGCTTCACGAATGACAGACAGTTTCGCCAAATATCGTTGGTGTCCGAATATTATCGGTCCACAGAGTGGTGGTGCTGTTGAAGATTTACCTGTGCATGTATACGAATCAATGGGTGCATTACAGACAAAAATTCCGACTGAAGTTCTGATTACTGATCGTAAAGAATTTGAATTGGCTGAAGAAGGCTTCATTGCTCTTACCATGCGTAAAGGCAGTGATAATGCGGCTTTCTTCTCTGCAAATTCTGTTCAGAAACCGAAGCTCTTCCCTAACACAAAAGAAGGTAAAGTTGCTGAGACTAACTATAAGTTAGGAACTCAATTACCTTATATGATGATTATCAACCGTTTAGCGCACTATTTGAAAGTTCTTCAGAGAGAGCAGATTGGTGCATGGAAAGATAAAAAAGATTTAGAGCGAGAGTTGAATTCCTGGATAAAACGCTACGTTGCGGATCAGGAAAACCCACCGGCTGATGTACGTAGCCGTCGCCCTTTGCGTTCTGCTCATATTGAGGTTTCTGACGTTGAAGGTGATTTGGGTTGGTATAAAGTGTCTCTGGCTGTTTGTCCTCATTTTAAATATATGGGTGCAAACTTTGAATTATCTCTGGTCGGTCGTTTGGATAAAGCATAATCATGTCCTATATCGCACCAGAGGAAATTGCATTTGGCGTTGGTTTCCTGGAAAGGCTGGAAATTGGCGCTAAACCCAGATCTTTGACTCAGGGGCCAGATGCCATTGATGTCCTCAATTCGATTAAAAAAAATGTATCGAATGTGTTGAATACCCGGTTGGGCACTGCTCAGAGTGCCCCCGATATTGGTTTGATTGATTTTAATGACGCAACACTGGAGGCGATGGATCTATCACTTCGTATCCGTATTGCAATTAAAGACTGTTTACGGACATTTGAACCACGTTTGAAGCACATATTAGTTGAGTCGGATAAAGATGAGTTAAATCCTCTTACATTACGGTTCCGAATTACCGCTGACATCAATTGCGAGGCGCTTCACGACAAAGTGAAGTTCAACCTTTTATTAGATCAAAACCGTCGATATCGGGTGTATTAAATAATGGCGCAAAGCAAATATTTCCGTGAAGAGCTTTCTTTTTTAAAAGAGCAGGGAAAGCAATTTACTGAGCTACATCCCCAATTATCCCGTTTTTTGCATGGACAGGTAACGGATCCGGATGTGGAACGCTTGCTGGAAGGATTTGCCTTTCTGACCGGACGGCTCAGAGAAAAGGTTGAAGATGAATTTCCGGAGCTGACACATTCAATTATTAACATGCTATGGCCAAACTATTTACGTCCTATCCCCAGCATGAGTATTTTGCAGTTTACTCCTCACCGCAATGTGAGTGAAAAGCAAGTGGTAAAGGCTGAGAGTCAGATTAACAGTACCGCTGTTTTTGGTACTCAGTGCCAGTTTAAAACCTGCAGGGACGTGAATTTATATCCGGTTGGGATGGAAAACATCAGTTGCCATAATACCCGGGAAGCATCGGTCATCGATATTGCACTGGCAATGACCGGCGATATGTCTGTTCATGAAGCAGCTCTTGACTCGCTAAGGTTGCACTTATCGGGTGAAAGGCATAGTGCTCAGATGTTGTATTTTTGGATTAATCATAATTTAAAAAAAGCATCTGTTGTTGTTAACGGTACGGAGTTTTCATTACCGCTATCGGCGATAAAACAGGTTGGATTCTGTAATGAAGATGCCTTATTACCTTATCCTAAGAATGTCTATGAAGGGTACCGGGTTTTACAGGAATATTTGGCGTTTCCTGAAGCATTTCATTTTTTTGATATCGAAATGCTGGATAAGGTTATTCCTAATTCTGTCAAGGGTGAGTTCACTATAAAGCTGACGTTTGATAAGACATTACCAGCCAGTGTTCGTGTAAATAATGAAAGTTTTAAACTTTATTGTACGCCGATCATCAATTTGTTCGAATACGATGCCGATCCGGTGGCACTCACTGGGAAAAAAACGGAATACCGAATTATACCATCCAGCAGAACGCCTTCTCACTATGAAGTTTTTAGTGTTGACCATGTTGAAGGCTGGCAGGATAAAAGTCAGGAAAGTCAGAGAGTTCGTGGTGAAAAACGGATTTATCATTCGTTTGAGAGTTTTCAGCATGAAGTTGAAAGAGCTAAAAACCGAACCGCACTTTACTACCGGACACGAATTAAAGACAGCATTCGTGGCGATGGTTTTGATTCTTATATTTCTTTTGTCCGGGGTGATGAAAAAGTTTCTCATACCATTGATGAGGCGATTTCTATCCGTTTGACGTGTACCAACCGGTTATTACCGATTGAGCTGGCTGTTGGGGATATTTGTGAACCGACGAATACGTCACCAACATTTGCAGATTTCAGAAACATAACAGTACCAACACAATCTTTGCGTCCCATTCTTGATGGTAGTTTGTTATGGGTTTTGATTTCCAATTTATCGCTGAATTACATGTCTCTTTTGTCGAAAGATGCATTGAGTAGTGTATTGAGGGCCTATGATTTTAGGGCTCTGGTTGACCGGCAGGCTGAAAGGGTTGCCAGAAAAAGACTCGAGGGAATTAGTAAGATCGTGACAAAACCATTGGACAGAGTGTTGAAAGGTTTGCCTGTCAGAGGACTTCAGTCTGAGCTGTATGTGGATCAGTCGGCGTTTGATTCCGAAGGTGATTTATATCTGTTTGGTACTGTTTTGAGTCATTTTTTTGCACTTTACGCCAGTATTAATTCGTTCCATGAGCTTGTGATGATTAATACAACAAATAATGAGAAGTATTCATGGGGAACACAGACAGGAATTCAGCCCCTGATTTAAGAGATATGACGGCCTGGCTGGGTAATGAGCGGTCGTATAATTTTTTTCAGTTGGTTGAAACAATTCAAAAGTTTCAGGATTGGGATCCGGAATCGGATGAGTGGGAAAAATTTTGTCAGTTGGTGTTTACCGCAAACCCAAGTTTGGGTTTTTCAACATCGGACGTAACAAATGTTCAGCAGGTTGGTGGAAACAGGGTCGTTGTTGAGACCAGCTTTTTTGGCTTGGCCGGAGCGAATTCACCATTACCCGGATACATTATTGAACAGCTTATTGATAGTGATAATTCAGGGCTAAAAAGACCGTTTTTGGATTTTTTTAATAACCGAATGATTACTTTGATTTACCGGATGTGGCGAAAGTACCGCTATTACGCCCGGTTCAAGCCCGGGGCTGAAGATCCATTTTCACAGCAATTATTTGCTTTGATTGGGGTGGCCGATCCTCACATGAGGGGAGAGACAAAAGTTAACTGGGCAAAAATGCTGGCGTATTCAGGCATGTTGGCAGGCCGGAGTCGCTCTCCTCAGGTAGTGGCTGGGATTATTGCTCATTGTTTTGATTTGACGGACGTTTCTATTCGTCAATGGGAAAAACGAAAAATTGCTATCGACCCAAGCCAACGATGTGCTTTGGGTGGAAAAAATTGTGAATTGGGCGTGAATACGCTGACAGGGACAACGGCTTTTGATTGCAATGGGAAATTTGTCATTTGTATTAGTGGGCTAAGTCGTCGCCGGTTTTGTGATTTCCTGCCTACAGGAAAGGATTATCCGGCACTTCGAAATCTTGTTGAATTTATTTTACGAGAGCAGCTGGCTTACGCATTAGAGCTTGCGATGGATGAAGATGATATCCCTGATTTTAAGTTAAACCGGGATGATAGTGTGGCGTTGGGTTGGTATACCTTCCTGGGTAAGGAAAAAACAAAAAATAATGTGTCAATTCAGGTTAGGGGATAGAGGAAGAGTAACAAAATGAATGATTTGTCTTTATCAATGGTGATCACGAATACGAAAAAATTAGGATCCGGGATGTCACCGAAAATGAGCTGGACGGATCATGGTGGCAGTATCGGTTCAGGTTTTGCTGATGACTGGAAGGTAAAGGACAACGAAGGAACAGTGCGACCAATGCATTGTGAAATTACCACCGTTGATGGTGCTTTCTGTCTTAAGGATACAAGTGGTGAAACTTTCATTAACGGTTCAACGATGCCAATCGGTAAAAATGAGCTGGCAAAGTTGTGTCATAAAGATGAAATACAGGTTGGAGCATACCATATTCGTGTGGCTCTGAAACATATGAAAAATGACCATGACTCAGAAGGATCTCTGGATCAGTTAGTAACAGATGGCGATGGATTGTTGGCAAATGGTAATGCTGATCTATTAACCAGTCAGCAGGAACAATTGTTATCAGATCCTCTTTTAGCGTTAGATGAAATGATGGATAAACCTGAAGATCCGGAAAGGCTAATTAAACATGAGGAAGAACGTCCACCGAAATATGAAGAATCATTGAATGATCTGGAGTTGTCTGAACAGGCCACGGCCATAACGACTCAACAGTCTGATGGTGAGAATGCAATGACATCTTCAATGGGTTTAAAAAGAATATTAGGGTTTGGGAAATCTCTGACACATAAAGTGCAGTCTCATTTTGAAACCGGTCAGGAATCGGAAAATGAGATGAACAACGTCAGAACAAAAGCGGAGCGTATACCGCATCAATCAGAAGGCTATGGTATGGACAATAACGTATTGGATTTACTGGAAGAAGAAGTTGCGAAAAGTATGGCACCTTCTTCTCAGTCCAGTGAATCAAAAACACATAATCACCTGTTAACCGGTCCCATGTTAAATGGTATGGGAGTGGATTTTGCGGACAGTGATGACATGAAAAAAATGCACATGTTATCTCAGGAATTAGGCGAGTCATTACGATCTTGCATCGAAGGGCTGCTGGAGCTTCACAAGCAAATTGACAATGGTCATTTCGGTGTAATGAACCGTAGTTTACAGCCCATTGAAGATAACCCTTTACGCCTTGGGCTGGATTATGATGAGACAATTAAAACGATGTATGACGCGGATAAAAGTCTTGTTCATCTGTCTGCACCGGCAGCAATTAGTGAAAGTCTGAAAAATATTCGTGATCATAACGATGCGGTTCAACATGCAACCGGTGAAGCTTTACAGCAAATTTTGGCGGCATTTTCACCACAGATTTTGCTTCGTAGATTTAACAGCTATAAGCGTTCGCAGGAGAATGAACAGACCAGTAAGGAAAGCTGGGCATGGAATATGTATTGCAGCTATTACGAAGAATTAACATCCAGCCGTCAAAAAGGGTTTGAAAAATTATTCTGGCAGATTTTTGAACAGGCTTACGACAAAAAAATCAGAGAAAAGCAATTGGAGTTTTAACAGTGAAAAAGCTGCTATTTACTTTATGCCTGATGGCATCTTTGACAGCCTGTTCATCGAAAGAAGAATACAACCCGGCGGATGAGCAGACCACAGTCACATTCAGTATGGTGAGTGATGATGGTGTAAACCCGAATATATGGGGTGAGGCATCACCAATAGAAGTTCAGGTTTTTGAGCTTGAGGACGATTCTATGTTCATGTCTTCCGACTACGACACGATTAAGGCAAATTATAAAGCGGCATTACGCAGTAATTTCGTGAAAAATTATGATTTTGCCCTGACCCCCGGACAATTTAAATTTGTCAGTGCGATAAAAATTTCCCCGGATACGCATTATATCGGTGTTTTAGCTCATTTTTCTGAACCAGAACTGAGTGACTGGAAAAAAGCGGTAAAAGTGATTAATAAAGGGCGTCAGTACCATCTCTTGATGCTTTTTAAAGATTATGACGTGAAGTTGGAAAGAGTGGAATAACTGGTATGTTTACTCATAATCGAGTCATTTGGAATGAAGGGTTATTCATCAAGCCTCAGCATTTCCAACAACAACAACGTTATACCGAATATCTGATTGAAGAACGGATACGCTCAGTAAGTTCGTATTTATATGGTGTAACGGATTTCAGTTTAAACCTGGAATATTTATCGTTTGGACGTATTGCGATTGAGCAAGCTTCCGGAATTATGCCTGACGGCACGGTTTTTCGTATCCCTCAGGAAGCCCCTACGCCTGATCCGCTGGAGATTGACGATGCCTCACTGGCCAATCAGCTCATTTATCTGGCGATTCCGCTTAAGAGTGATTCTCTGATGGAAGTCGACTGGCCGGATGAACCGGGTACCGGGCGTTATGTAAGCCGGAGTCAGGAAGTGCGCGATACGCATAGTATTCAGGGTGATAGTACGACACTGGATGTGTCTCCGGTTAATATTCGTCTGATGCTTGAGAAAGAAGACAGAAGTGCTTATGCCTCATTTGCTATTGCCAGAATTTTAGAAAAACGTCCGGATGGCAGTGTGGTTCTTGATGGTACATTTATTCCGTGTCATCTGAATTCAACGCTGAATCATGAACTGCACCGGTTTATGACAGAAATGGGCGGTCTGATGGCGGAACGTAGCAAAAACATTGCGCAACGCCTGAGTTCTCCGTCACAGGGGGGCGTTGCAGATGTCTCTGATTTTATGTTGTTGCAGTCTCTAAACCGGATTCAGCCGCAGATGCAGCATCTGGCCGATTTACGATCAGTACACCCGGAACGTTTATATCAGTTTTTAGCGTCGGTTTGTGGTGAGTTGGCCACTTTTACGAATGAAAGTCGGACACCGGGGCATATACCATCCTATAACCATGATTTACCAACGGATTGCTTTACGCCGGTTATTCGTTATATCCGTCAGTGCCTGAGTGTTGTACTTGAGCCACGGGCGGTGTCTATTCAGTTGGATAAACGTAAATATGGTCTGATGGTTGCGCCAGTGAACGATCCTGGCTTAATGGATGATGCCGAATTTATTATTGCCGTTAAAGCTCGTATGCCGATGGATGAGCTTCGGAAAGTCTTTATTCAGCAGACTAAAGTGTCATCGGTTGAAAAAATACGTGATCTGATTTCACTGCAGTTACCGGGTGTTCCGCTTATTTCGCTGCCGGTCGCCCCTCGTCAATTGCCGTATCATGCCGGCTACACCTATTACCAGCTAGATAAATCCAGTTCTGCCTGGTTGATGTTACAGGATTCGAGCGGTTTTGCTTTCCATGTCGCTGCCGCATTTGATGATCTGGACCTTCAATTCTGGGCGATTAGGAGTTAATGATACTGATGTCTGATACAAGTGAAAATTACAATGATTTGTTATTCGACAGTGTTGAACAAATCAATCTGGATAAAGATTACTGGTTCCAGCTACGCGGGGATAATCCTAACGTATTAATTGATGCTGCTACACCTTTATTCGGTTTGGCTCTGCGCGTGAGAACACTAACGTATTGCGACAGCATTGAGCAGATATATAACCAGACGGTTGAAGAGATCAAAGCCATTGAAATCGAGCTTGGCGAAAATGGTTTTGAACACGCCATTATTATGGCTTACCGCTATATTCTTTGTGCATTTCTGGATGAATCTGTAATGGGGACAGAGTGGGGCGCTTCCTGTCTCTGGGCTGAACATTCAATGCTTTCCCGTTTTCATAATGAAACCTGGGGGGGTGAAAAAGTATATACCATTCTGGGCCGGCTTGAAGCGGAACCTAAGCGTTACCGGTCGTTACTTGAATTCATTTATCAGTGTCTGATTCTTGGGTTTGAAGGTAAATACCGCGTGATGGAAAACGGCCATGAGCAACGTGAGCGTGTTATTAGCGGGTTACATGAGCTGTTGTATTTAAATGATGACCCGGATGCTAAGACGCCACCGCTGACTGATGCGCAAAATCATGTTGTTGAAGAAAAATACCGACTGGGCTTTCAATGGCCTGTCTGGAGTGTTTTTGCCGGGTTTATTGCATTCTGGTTTGTTGTTTATTTCGGTTATACATGGCTACTTCACGATAAATCGGCAGACGTTATTAACCAACTCAATCAATTACTTTAATTATAATATTAGGCTAGGTGATCAAAGTGATCCGTATAGAATTACCCACTCTTATTTCAAAGCTGAATGAGCAAAGCAAGCTGGCATTAGAGCAGGCGGCTTCTCTTTGTATTGAACGTCAGCATCCCGAAGTGACGTTTGAGCATTATTTGGATGTGTTGCTAGACAATCCGTTGTCTGATGTCCGTAAAATTCTTAAAAGCGCAGATATCGATTATAGCGAGATTAAGCTGAAAATTGTCAGCTCATACCGTCATGGTGATTATGTTGATACATATCCGGCATTTTCGCCAATGTTGGTTGAATTACTTCAGGAAGCATGGTTGCTTTCAACAACAGAGCTGAATCAGAATGAGCTGCGTTCCGGAGCCATTTTTCTGACCGCTATTACCCGTTCAGAACGTTATTTATCGTTTGAATTGATCAAGCCGTTTGAACCTCTGAACAGAGAATCTCTGAAACGAAATTTTGCTGTGATCCTTGCTGATTCATCTGAAACTAAAGTAGAGCCGTCTGCTGGCACTGATGGCACTGATGGCGATAATGTACCTGTGAATGGTGCAGAAACGCCATTAACCAAGTTTTGTACGAATGTGACTGCACAGGCAAAAAATGGTGAGCTTGATCCGGTTCTTTGCCGGGAGAATGAACTCAATCTGATGATTGATATTTTATGTCGTCGACGTAAAAACAATCCGATTGTTGTTGGTGATGCGGGTGTTGGTAAAAGTGCCATGATTGAAGGGCTGGCGCTTCGTGTTGTAGCAGGAAATGTTCCAGAACCGTTAAAAAATGTTGAGTTGTGGTCTCTTGACTTAGGCTTGTTGCAGGCCGGTGCTTCTGTTAAAGGTGAATTTGAAAAGCGTTTAAAAGGTGTCATTGACACCATTAAAAATTCACCAACTCCTATCATTTTGTTTATTGATGAGGCTCATACTCTTATTGGGGCCGGTAATCAGGAAGGCGGTGGTGATGCTGCAAATCTGTTAAAACCGGCGTTGGCCCGGGGAGAGCTGAGTACTGTTGCGGCGACAACCTGGAAAGAATACAAGAAATACTTTGAGAAAGATCCGGCTCTGACACGGCGTTTTCAACTGGTCAAACTGGAAGAGCCTTCTGTTTCTCAGGCTGTGGACATTCTTCGTGGATTAAACTCTGTTTATGAGAAAGCCCACCATGTCCTGATTACTGATAAAGCGCTGAAAGCGGCGGCTGAACTTTCTGCCCGTTATATTTCCGGTCGGCAGTTGCCGGATAAGGCCATCGATGTTCTGGATACGGCATGTGCCCGTATTGCGATTAATCTGACTACGCCACCGAAACGACTGGCTCAGCTTGAAACCCAGTGTTATCAGCGTCAGCTTGAAATCGACATGTTAGAACGGGCTAAATGGCTGGGAAATGATGTGGATGTTGCTCGTCTGGATGAGCTGAAAACAGAAGAGTTTACTGACGAGGAAGAAAAAAACGCATTACTTGAAAGCTGGGAACAGCAGAAAGAATTGGTTTCTTCGATTATTGAGCTTCGCTCTCAACTGATGGAAGTGTCCAGTCAGGCTGAAGCGGAAGAGGGGAATGAATCTGATATTGAAGCAGCTGAACTGGCTGCCGCATTAAAAGAAAAATACGCCGGGTTAGAGGCTATTCCTCATGCAGAGCGTCTTATGTATCCTCAGGTAGATTCTGAACAAATCGCTGACGTGATAGCTGACTGGACAGGGGTCCCAGTCGATCAGATGAATACCGATGAATTGCATAAAATAACCCATCTGACTGAGATTCTTGGCAAAGTCATTAAAGGACAGGATATTGCGATTGAGCGTGTCCACCGTCATTTGCTGACAGCCCGCGCAGATTTACGTCGTCCGGGCCGTCCTAAAGGCGCATTTTTGCTTGTTGGCCCCAGTGGAGTCGGGAAGACAGAAACCGTTGTACAACTGGCTGAACAGTTGTACGGGGGTAAACAGTTCTTAACTACCATTAATATGTCTGAGTATCAGGAAAAACACACGGTATCCCGTCTTATTGGGTCACCTCCTGGTTATGTCGGTTTTGGTGATGGCGGCGTCCTGACGGAAGCAATCCGGAAAATGCCTTATTCTGTCGTGCTTCTTGATGAAGTGGAGAAGGCCCATCCCGAAGTTCTGAATATTTTTTATCAGGCTTTTGATAAAGGTGAACTGAATGATGGTGAAGGACGTCTGATCGACTGTAAGAATATCGTCTTTTTCTTAACGTCTAATCTTGGGTATCAAACCATTGTTGATCATTCTGACACACCAGAGCTGATCGAAGAGCAACTGTACCCGGAATTGGCGGCATTTTTCAAACCAGCCCTTCTTGCACGTATGGAAGTGATTCCTTACTTACCTCTGAATAGAGATGTTCTGGAAGATATTGTGAAAGCGAAACTGTCAAGATTGGAAACATTGTTCGCTACCCGTTATTCGGCTGAAGTGGAAATTGAAGATGTTCTGATCGATGAAATACTGAACCGGGCTATCCGTTCTGAAAATGGTGCGCGGATGCTGGAAGCGATTATTGAGGGGCAGCTGCTACCACCTGTTTCACTTTCTTTATTAAACAAGCTGGCAGAAAGAGCCCCAATTTCAAGAGTCCGTTTAACCGTCGAAAGTGGGGAATTTATCGGAGAGGTTGAGTAACCATGAGTAACTGGTTAGCTTACGCCACTGACCTTGTTGTTGTCAGAAAACCTGACGACCTTATGGCATTATTTGTTTCAACAGTGAAACGAGAGTTAGGGCTCACTACTTGTGAGCTCCTTATTCCGAGTGCCGATGGCAGGACGTTAGTTGCGCACAATACCGAAACGGGTCATTCGTGGTCAGTAACCGATTTTGATTGTCCGTTTGCCCATGTATTACAGAAGGCAAAACCCATGGTAATCACTTCCGACGAAGTGGGGTTCTGGCGTTCTAACCGGTTCTTTAACCAGTATGTCGAAACATTAGGAATGCTCGACTCTGTCAGAGTTGAGCCACTGCCTGTCGGTAAAAGTGTTGTAAAAGCCTTACTTTTTTTAGTCGGTGATAGTGAGAGTATACAGAGCTCATTTGCTGACCGGGATTTCCTGAAATTTATTGATGTATTCACTTATCAATGGGCGTTGTTAAGAGATATGCAGAGAGATGAAACTTATCAGCGTGATTTGAAAGAATCATTGTCTGAAGAAAAGAAAAACCGAACACTGCAGCAGCAATTAAATGTGCTGTCTGACTCTTTGATTGGTACCAGTGGTGCAATGAGCCGGTTAAGAGAGCAAATTATCAGTGCGGCTTCATCACAACTGTCAGTCATGGTTCAGGGGGATACGGGAACCGGTAAAGAACTGGTAGCGCGGGCTGTTCACGATTTTTCTGAGCGTTCTGACAAACCTTTTGTGGCCATCAACTGTGCCGCTATTCCGGAAAATTTACTGGAAAGTGAATTATTTGGTTACTGTAAAGGGGCGTTTTCCGGTGCGGACTCTGACAGAGCCGGACTAATCGCAGAAGCCAATGGCGGAACACTGTTTCTGGACGAAATCGGCGATATGCCTCTCGCATTACAGGCTAAGTTATTAAGAGTATTGGAAACGAGAAGGTACCGGCCTGTCGGTGGAAAAGAAGAACTGGGATCTGATTTCAGGCTGGTATCGGCAACTCACGTTAATTTGATTGGTCAGGTTAAAGAAAAACGTTTCCGTCAGGATCTGTATTACCGTTTATTTCAGTATCCGATTGCCGTTCCCCGATTATCGGAACGTTTGAGTGATCTGCCTTTGCTGGCGGCTCATTTTATTCATGAGTTTAATGCCTCTCATGGTAAGTCTGTCAGAGGGATCAATTTCCGGGTTGTTGACCGGTTGAAGCAGTATGCTTTTCCCGGGAATGTACGGGAACTGAAACACCTGATTGAATTTGGTTGCGCTCAGACACCGGATAACAGTGAAGTCGAATTGAATTGCCTTTCTCACCGTCTGGCTGTTTTCGAACAACAGGATCTTACAGAAGACTTTCCTGTGGATTCGGTAGCTGAAAATGTCTGCGAATTTTCTGTGATTCATGATTTAAAACAGGCTTTGAGCGATTTTGAAAGCCGCATTATTAAAGAACGTCTCATGATGTATTCCGGCGACAGAGCCAAAGCGGCAGAAAGTCTGGGTATTCCGAAAAGAACATTAGCGTACAAATGTCAGAAACTGGAGATTTAATTAAGATGCGTTTCCCTTCATTATTTTCGCTGATTCTTTTTAGTGCTTTGTTTTCTTTTAGCTATTTGTCTTACGCAGGTAGTACCGAAAGTCAGTCACTGGTGGAGAAAGCTCGTTCCTGTACCGGTATTCCGGAACGCTTGCCCCGGCTGGCTTGTTTTGATCATCTTTTTCAGACTCCGGTTCATAAATCTGTAAGTACCGGTACGACGGTCGTCCCTTTTTCCTGGCAACAGACAATGGATTCTTACAATGAAACCCGTGAAGGAGAAAAAACGCATCTGAATTTACAGACTATTGGTGAACTGAGTAATGCCTGGCTGACATTAGGTGCCACCAATGGAAGAGAACGTTATAAGAAAGGGCCGGTTCCTGTTTTGAAAATGAGTTGTATTGACAGAATCAGCCGAATTGAACTTGCTATGCCATCTGAAGTAAAAGAAGCCCGGGTCCGGTTATCTCTTGTTTCCGGAGATACCCGTTACTGGCGTACCGATGATACCGGGTTACTCCTGACTGCCGGGCGGGGAATACCAGCCATTAATCAGATGAAAAAGATCATGCAGGAACGGAGCATTACCCTGCGTTCGAATGATTCGTCTATTGATGGCTTAACGTTTGAAACCGATACATTGCGTGACGCGTTAAAACCGTTGCGTGAACGTTGTGACTGGTAGGAGGATTAGCATGGAATTATCGCAATACCGTCAATGCATTTCAGCACCGGTTAGTGGAGATGCTCCTACCGGTATCCGGTTAGTTGATGACGTTTTATTTGAGTATGTCGATGATCAGATGATGAAAGTCGGTTCGCTTGCTCATGACACGATTGAATGGCAGGAAGTTGAAAGCAAGACGGTTGACTTACTGGCTCATAAATCGAAAGACATTAAGTTACTGACTTATTTGACACAGTGCCTGTATCACCAGCTTTCTCCTGCCCGTTTTAATTTGTCTCTTATGTTATTAGGTGACTTCATTGAGCAATACTGGGAAGAAGCATTTCCGGTGCCGGGTCCGAAAGGAAAAATCCCCCGTAAGCGTTTGTTAAGCCAGTTAGGGCAACGGGTTAAAGATGCTTTTGAGAATGTGGATTTAAACCGGTTTGTTGATGAACGGGAAGAGGAATTAAAACAGGCTGCAGATGTTCTTGATAATGCACTGGAAAAGCGGGCGGTTGAATCCGATGAATTAACATCTGTTATACGTCATATTCGTTCTCACATCAGTCAGGCTGAACAACGGAGAAAGCAGGCTCAGATCCAGCAGACACAGAAAACGGAAGCATCCACGTCGTCAACTCAGGTTAATCCGGAAGGGCAAAGTACGGCGAATTCATCCGGCTCCGGTCCGATGAGCTCGGTTGTGGTTGACTCAACGAATGAGAAAGCCACAAAAAATACCTTATTGAAAGTGGCAGAAGTTTTGAGTGACCAGCATAACGGTGGTGCGCTATCCATCCGGGTCAGACGGTATGCAGTGTGGAGCAGTATTACTTCCGTGCCGGATAATAACTCAAAGGGAGAAACCCTGCTTCGTCCAATGCAGCAGGATCGGGTAAAAGATTATCAGGATATGATGAACAGCCCTGATCTTGTGTTATGGAAAAAAGTTGAGCAGAGCTTAACCATGGCACCCTATTGGTTCGAAGGACACAAAATGAGTTATGAGATTGCCCGGGCTTTGGATCGCAAAGACTGGTGTGAAGCGATCCGGGATGAGACAGAACGTTTTCTTAACCGTTTACCTCAGCTTAAAGAGTTGTCTTTTAAAGGTGGTGTGCCTTTTGTTCCTCAGGATGTTATTGACTGGTTGCTTGAAACAGCACCATCCGGTAATCAGTCCTGTGGTGGCTCTCAGGGGTGGGGAGACATCCGTAAACAACTGACAAGGCTAGCGGAAGAAAAAGGCGTGAATGACGCTTTAGCCATGGTAAATGATGGGCTGGAAAATGAAACCGAGCCGAGAAATCAATGGTATTGGCGGTTAATGTCTGCCGAACTCATGAAATCACAGGGGTTTGATGCAATGGCCAGAGAGAACTATCAAACCCTTTACACACAAGCGTTAAGTATGAATGTTTCCGACTGGGAACCTTCCATTATTCAACAATTAGAAAAATATACTACGTCAGAATAAGTAAGGAACACACATGTTAATTATGTGGAAACGAGCGTTAGGGCTAGCAAGAAAAATTAAGCCGGGTATGTTTAATCTGGCTCCAGCATTATTACTGGTCCTTTTTATATTGATCAATGCCGCAATCTGGTTTATTGGTCCATTGTGGACGTTTCATGGAGCCAAACCACTAGTCACTGCGTCTGAGCGACTAATGGTTATGATGATTTTTTCCTTAATCTGTATCGCTATGTGGGGATATGTGCAGTGGAAAAAACTGCAAAAGTACCGCGCAAAGCAGGAACAGGAGGAACGGTTCCGTCAGGATCCGATTAAAGTTTATGAAGAACGGCAGGAAAAAGAACTCAATCGTGTCGTTGCCGGTATGACCAAAAATTTAGGCCAGAAAAACAGCCTATATGCGTTGCCATGGTTCGTCGTTCTTGGTCTGGAGAATGCAGGAAAAACCAGTTTAATTAATCGCTCCGGTCAGAAATTCAGTTTTTCTTCAGTGATGAAAGCTTCCGGACAGAAGAGTGAAAATCCTTATTCTTTCGACTGGTGGATTGGTGACCAGGGCGTGTTAATTGATCCCGATGGGGAACTTTTGACTCAGGGAAACCGCGATGAAGACAACGATGGCGAACTTGAACGTCGTTTATGGAAACATTTCGTCGAATGGTTAGATCGTACCCGTAGCCGTCGTCCTCTGAATGGAATTGTTCTGGCTATTGATGTCGCTCATCTTTCGACGGCGAAAGCATCAGAACGGAAAGCTTATGCAAACTTACTCCGGGCCCGCATCCGGGAACTGGTTGAAACACTGGCTATCCGTTTACCCGTATATATCACTTTGACGAAACTTGACCTTTTGTACGGGTTCGAGCCACTTTTTAAACATTATACAAAAGCACAACGAGAAGCGGCTCTGGGCTTTACGTTTGAGCTCAATCAGGATGAAGATAACGTTGACGGTTGGCTGAATAGCTTTGATTCGGAATATTCGGGCTTTGTCTCCCGTCTGAATGAGCTGATGCCTACCGCGGCGGTGAAGCAGACTGAGCTGGAAGAACGCAATGCGATTTACAGTTTTAGCCGTCAGATTGCAGGTTTGCAGCCGATTCTGCACGATTTTTTCCAGGAAGCTTTGTCCAGCGATCAATTCTCTACGCCAGCCTTAGTTCGTGGTATGTATTTTACTTCTGTGTATCAGCAGGGGGTTCCGACCAATGCTTTTGATGATGCGGCTTCCCGCCGTTATGGATTATCTCATGCGGTGAACCGTGCTCAAAATGCAAAAAATTCAAGTGTTTATTTTTCTCCTAAATTATTTAGTCACATTATTTATAACGAGGCCGGACTGGCAAATGACAATAAACGGGTTGCGACTCAGAAACGCCGGATTATCGGACTATCGGTGGCGGCCTGTTCTGTTGCAACTTTGATTCTGTTTGGTTACTGGCAGCGTTACTACAACGTCAATGTCAATCATGCAGAAGCTGTAATTTCCAAAGTGAATGAGTTTAAACATCAACTGCCGGAAAATATTTATGCGGCTTCACAGAAAGATGTTCTGGAGTCTTTAAATAAAATCCGCCAGGCGACGTTTGAATTTGGTTATTTCCGGGATAAATCCAGATACTTTTCAGAAATGGGACTTTATCAAGGGCATACTATCGGACCCAAGGTAGAGAAAACGTATCTGGATTTGCTGGAAGCCCGGTTCCTGCCGATTCTTATGGCCGATGTTATTGTTAAGCTGAATCAGGCAACAACGGAAGATGATAAGTTAGCCGCATTGCGCGTTTACCGGATGATGACGGATAAACAAGGGCGATATAAAGATATCGTGATGAACTATTTTTCCCGTTACTGGGCCAGCGAATTTCCTGGAAAACGGAAAACTCAGGAACAGCTCATGGGGCATTTAGATTATGCGATGGATCATACGGATATTGCGAAGGCAAGAAAGGAAGGCGATCCCATTGCTGATCAAATTATGCATCCTTACGATACCACCATCGCGGCGGTTCAGACTGAGCTGGGCTCTGTTCCGACCGAGGAGCGGGTTTACCGTAATCTGAAGCTGAATTCTCAAACTGTTCTTGGGCCGGCGATTAACTTGCGCAGTCTGGTCGGGCCGGTATTTGATATGGTGTTTGAAGATAAAGTGTCTAATGGTAGCAGTTTATACATTCCGGCGATGTTGACGAAGAATGGTTTTGATAACTATTTTGTACCGCAGATTCAGGAAGTGTCGGAATTAGCGCTTATTGATAGTTGGGTATTAGGCATCAGTAAGACGGCTGAATTCAGTGAAGCGGATAAACAGGCGCTGCGTGACAAAATCCGGGAGCTGTATGTCCACGATTATACAGATACATGGCAGCAGGCACTGGCTGAAGTGGATGTGAAATACTTCAGTGATATTAATGATGCGGTGACGGTTTTGGACAATATGACCGGAAGCGTTGAGCCATTACAGCGGCTTTTAAGAACGCTGGATAATAATACAGAGCTTTATGCGGACCTTCCTGAAGATGAAGATGCCCGTGATGAGGTGCTGAAAACACCGAAATACCGTGTTGCTTCTGAGATTGATTCGCCGTTCAGTGAACTGAATGGCATGCTGAAACCGGTGGGAAGTAAACCGGCATACATTAATGAAGTTCTGAATTCGGTTGATGAGCTTAAACTGTATCTGAAGTCAATCAAAAACGCTCCGGATATGGGTATGGCGGCATTAGAAGCAACCAAAGCGAGAATGAAGCTGCTTAATTCTGATCCGATTTACACCTTGAAACGGGTTGCATCCGGATTACCTAAACCTCTGGATGACATGATGACGAAGCTTGCTGATGAAAGTTGGTTTGTGGTCCGTCAGGAAGCCATGAAGTATCTGGAACAGCGTTGGCACAATGAAGTCTACCGGGTTTATCGTCAGAAACTCGCTGGCCGTTATCCATTTAATCCGCGTTCCCGAAAAGATGCATCTCTGGAAGATTTTGAAGATTTCTTTGCGCCAAATGGTGTGTTGGATCGCTTCTATAATGAACAGCTTAAGCTTTTCATTGACGAAAGAAATTCAATGAATTCCGATGAAGAAAATGGTGATGTGATTAAGCCACAGATTCTGGCTGAGATTAAGAAAGCGAAGCGGATACAGAGTGCCTTCTTTAACCGTAAAGGGGTACTGGATGTGAATTTTGCTGTTGAACCAATGCGCTTGTCCGGTAATAAACGCCGGAGTGTGCTGAATGTCGACGGGCAGTTCTTATTATACAGTCATGGTTCGCGGGAGAATGCAGAACTTATCTGGCCGAATACACTACGGGATTCTGCCGTATCTAAGATTACCCTGATTCCGACCAATACTAATGTTCAGCCGAAAAGCATTACGATTCAGGGGCCATGGGCATTCTTCAGGCTACTGGATCGGGGGGATGTGGTGTCGGCAAGTAATACTTCTGTGGATTATAAATTTACGGTCGATGGTGGAGACATGGTGTATCGCATTAACTCTGAAGCCGATGCGAACCCCTTTACTCAGCCACTGTTTAAATCATTCAAGATATCCAGCACTTTATATTGATGTTTGTACAGCGGAACCTGTTTCAGGTTTCGCTGTGTCATAGAAAAGAATACATGGCGCGATGCACGCTAAATAGTGAAAGGCATGATGTATGGCAACGTTAGGGTTTAATTTCACAATTGACGGTTTGGATGATGAAACGTTAGTTGTTCGTGAGTATCAGGGGCATGAATCGGTTTCTGACTCTTTTGACTGGCAGGAAAAGCCGTGTTTTGGCTATCGCTACCAGATTGAGCTGGCAAGCCGGCGTAATGATTTAACGGCTGATCAGATCGTAGATAATAAAGGATTATTGGAAATTGTTCGTAATGGTGAAGTGGTGCAGCGGGTTCACGGTATTATTCGTTGCTTTACCAAAGGCGATACCGGACATCATCACACTTTTTATTCTGTCACACTGGTTCCGTCGCTTGAGCGGTTATCTCTTCGTCAGAACAGCCGTTCGTTTCAGCAGAAAACCGTACCGGAAATATTATCTACGCTGTTGCAGGAAATGAATATTTCTGATTATTCGTTTGCGGTTCAGAAAGCCTGCTCAAAGCGGGAATATTGTGTTCAGTACCGTGAAAGTGATTTGGCATTTTTTCATCGTTTGGCGGCTGAAGAAGGATTGATTTACAGCTTTGTCCACAGTAAAGATAAACACCAGTTGGTGGTAACAGACAATAATGACACCTTTCAGACTATGGAAGGAGAAGTGCCATACAATGCCTTGTCCGGTGGTGCTACGGATGTCATGTATGTTAATCAGCTGACGTCTCATACGCAATCAGAAGTCAGCTCTGTTTCGATGCAGGATTACAGTTTTAAAAAACCGGATTATTCGTTTGCTCAGTCGGCAGAAGCCGACTCGGCGGATTACCAATTGTCTTCTTATGAGCACTTTGACAGTCCCGGACGTTATAAAAATGACGTGGCAGGAAAAAAGTTCGCCCGGGTCCGGCTGGCGTATCTGCGCCGGTTGTCTGAAACATCGACGGGGAAAAGTAACCATTGCCAGCTTCAGTCCGGCGTGAAGTTTACATTGGGTGATCATCTGGATTCTGAGATGAATCGTGAGTGGCTTCTGGTTGCGGTTGATCATCAGGGCCGCCAGCCTCAGGCATTGGAAGAAGCCGGAGGTCATGGGGAAACAACGTACGCGAATCAGTTTACCGTGATCCCTTCCGATCATATCTGGCAGGCAGTGCCACAGCCCAAACCACAGGTTGACGGGCCGTGCATTGCTATTGTGAAAGGCCCGGAAGGTGAAGAAATTTATTGTGATCAGTATGGCCGGGTGAAACTTCATTTTCCCTGGGATCGGTACAGTAATGGCGATGAACATAGTTCCTGTTGGGTGCGGGTATCACATGACTGGGCCGGAGCGGAATATGGGATAGTTGCCATTCCCCGGATTGGTCATGAGGTCATCGTCTCATTTCTTCATGGCGATCCCGATCAACCTATTGTTACGGGACGGACCTACCACGCCAACAATACCCCGCCATATACGTTGCCGGAGAATAAAACCAAAACGGTGTTACGCACTGAATCTCATAAGGGCAGTGGATATAACGAACTGAGCTTTGAAGATCAGTCAGGTAGCGAGAAAATTTCGCTTCATAGTCAGAAAGATTTTGAGGCATTAATCGAAAATGATCAGATTAACGACATTAAACACGATCAGCATCTGACGGTTGAAAATGAGCGATTCTCCCACATTAAAGCAAACGATCATCTGACCGTGAACGGTGAACAGCGCATTAAGGTGAGCAAAAATCACAGTCAGGACATTGGTGGATCGCTTGAGCAGAAAGTGAGTTCGCTGACAGCGGTTCAGTCTGGAAATGCCATTTCGCTGAAAAGCGGCGCCAAAATTGTGGTGGAAGGTGGTGCGGAACTGACTCTGAAAGTCGGTGGCAGCTTTGTCAATCTTGGCGGTTCCGGAGTGAGTCTGGTGGGCCCTTCCATCAATCTCAATGCCGGTGGCAGTGCCGGGTCTGGGGCATCCTATGGTGGTAGTGCTCCGACAAAACCTAACGTTTTACAGGCTCTGGATAATCCGGATGAGATTGAAGATCTGTCTTCAGAAGCGAGTAAAACATCGAATGTTTCACCCTTAGTACGGACTGGAATTACAACACTTGATTATGCGGATATGGTAAGTAAAGGCCAGTTAACCAAAGAAGTTTGTAATTGCGGAAAAGGTGGCACATGTCCGATACACGGCTAGATTCTGAATGGCGCGTTTCTGAAGTGGATATTCGTTTATTGAACGCAAATAACAGAGTATACGCAATAGTTGAACCTCAATTGTGGGATAAATGGAAATTTTGGTTATATAAGTCAGTGATTGATCCTCAGTTTGCTTCGTTGTTTTCGGAGACACCTTATTCTCATATTGAAAATGGGCCAGTCATAATGAATCTATCGGGGTCGTCGGAGCTTTTGTCTGAGTGTGTTTCGCAAATGGAACAAATACCCTGTGGTTGTTTTTTGGTTATTAAAAAGGGGCTGGATTGGGAAAGTGTTCTGAATAATGCACGAAGATCTATAGCTGTGACCAACGAGCGTACAGAAGCATTACTCAGATATTATGACCCAAGAACGTTATTGCCGCTTCTTGCTGTTATGAGTGATGAAGAGCGTTTTTCTTATTTCTCTACTATTGAACAGTTTATTTGGCACAACAAAAAATGGTTAACAGGCTGCATTCCCTCTTTTTCTTATGCTGGAAATCCACCAGAGAAATGGATTATGACCACCGCTCAGGTGGAACGAATGCAGTTTATATTAAAACAGTGGTGACGGAGTCTGTAGTAAATGACAAATACATATACCGTGAAACAAGGCGATACTTTATTACAGGTTGCCATTGATAATCAGGTCGAATTTATTGAATTATTAGCCCTTAATCCGAAACTTCAGCCTAATCCGGACCTTATCCACCCCGGAGAAGTCGTGGTGTTGCCCGAAGATTGTAAGATCGAAAAGACGAAAGCAACTCATCCGGTTGAACCGCCAGAGAAGAAAAGGCCAACGTCCCAGACTGGTTCGATTTGTTCTGAACCTGCCTGTAAAGAATCTGAATATGTAGATATTTTGTTTGTGCTCGATAAAGATCATAATCCGAAAGATTATTATTGCTTAGATGAAGAATCGCAGAAATATCTTTTAGATGAAGTTGAACAGACGGATAAATTGATTGCTCTTTTGAAAGAGCTTCAAAATGAAGCGCCATCAACGGAAACGGCTACTGAGGAAGAACTGGCCCAACATACCTTAAAACGGGAAGCATGGCTTAATGATGCTATTTATGCCGGAGCAGTCAAGCCAAAGGCAGAGAACGCAACAAAATCGAATTCATTGAGTAAAAGTGAAAATGCTCAGTTGGCGGAAACAAAGCGTCAGGAAATCGAAAAAAGGATTCAGTTTGTAAGCGAGTATACCTCAATTTTTCATCGAGAAGAGTCGCTTAAGACTCTTCAGAAAAAGGTTCTTGAATCGTTAAATAAAGAGTTAGCCCATTGGGAATCATTAACGAAGAAAGCCGAAGTCAGTTCAACATCAAAAGGGGCAACGAAAAAATCGGTTAATCTGGATAAATTTAACAATGGAAAAAGCTCGAAACTTACATCGGATGTGAAGCGCCATATCCGTGAAGTTTTACTGGTTAGTCAAAATAAGGCAATTTATATCCGGGATGAATTTTTTGTACGGGAAAAACCTTATTGGAAGAAAAATTCGTACCACAAAGCATTAAAATCCGTTTTGGATGCCGCTAATCCTGGCAAACTGAAACAGGCCATTAAAGATGACTTGAGCCACGGGGTACTGAAGAATAAAGAAATTTCAAAAAAACTGTCCAAAAGTATTGATTTATGGACTCCTGATGGATGGCACTGGAAGGTGTGGCAGGCCACGGGTAAGGTTAAAACGGATAGCGGTCATACCTTGTTTGCTGTCAGTGGAAGCGCACAATTGTTTCGCTGGGGTGCAAAGGCATCGGTTGATAGTACGTTAGAAGTTAAGGATGGAGTCAAAGCTGATATTGGCATTGGAGCTAATGCTTCTTTTGCCTTGGCTGAAGCGTCCGTTAAAGCGAACTGCTATGTTCCGTATGAAAAAGGTTTTGGTCTGACACTCAGTTATCTCGATGCGAATAAAAATCCGGCTCTTTATTCCTTTGGTCGCTTTCGCTTTAATGCAGGGATTGAATTAGGGGCATTTGTTGGTGTCACCGTTGATGGTAAAGCTGGTGCTGAAGGAGGAAATAACCGAGAGCAACCTTCTGGAACCGAAGTGTTGCTGTCTCCCAGAGCAAATATTGGTCCTTGTAAAAATCATGGTGGTCAGATTGGTATTAGCGGAGAAGGATTTGCCGGCGCGCAGGTTGGTGGAAAGTTAACCGGAGGTATTGAATGGTTAGATCCAAAAGATGAACCTGCATTGAAATTTGGTGTATTAGCATCGCTGGGCGGTGAAGGAAATCTGGCCTTTGGGGCTGGTGCTGGGGTTGATTTTCAGTTTGCGTTAATAGGGACGCAGTTTTATCTGCACTGTGCTGCCAGAGTTGTATGGGGATTAGGTGCTCAGGGTGGTTTTGCTGTTTGTGTTGATGTTGGGAAAATTTGGGATCTTGTACTGGTTATCTGGAAAGGACTGCAATATGTGGACTATCGTACATTACAAAGTGTTAATGAGTTAGCTTATGAGTATTTGACTAAGGCGAGTTATTTGGCATTTGCTTCTGATTTTATTGATTCACCAACTAATGCATTGGAAAATTCTGTAGTTAGTGGTGTTCAAAAGGTTAGTGATGCTTGGGATACTAGAAGTGAGCTACATAGAGAAGCTGATTTTTTAGCAAGAAGAATATTAGACACAAACAGTGATATTTGGAGTGGAGTGTCAAAGGATTATTTATTCCCAGAAACTATTGGGATGATGTTAAATACTTTGGTTGAAGGCTTTTATCTTAGTTTTGATGAAAAGCAAGAGAGTGCTATTTGTTTTCTTTTGAAAGAGACAACTTATAGCTGGAGAAAATTTGAAGAAATCTTAGCAAGAATGAACGAAACAGGCACTAAGGAAAATAGTGTAAAGAGTTTATTTAAAAATATGGATCGGCTTAATGCGATATTAGATGGTACTCAGCAGAGACAATTTAATAAATGGGTCTATGAGCTTAGTCAGAAGAATAAATCTTCTCTTGTTTTAGTTAATGACGGAATACCATTTAAGCCAGCACAGGGTAACGTATTTAGAGATAAAAGAGAACAAATTCAGAAACAGATAAATAAAATAACTGTTTGAAAAATAAATGTTACTCAGTTTTTTTAAATTATAAAAATGAAGACTGTAAAAGATTCGGTGGGAATTATTAATCTGATAAACAGTCTTCATTTTATTAATATGAATTGTGTTAGTTTTTTGCACACCTAAAGCTGAGTCTTGTGTGGTAATGTTTTTGTAAAGGTGATTCTTTTATTCGATCAAATGTCATTGTTTGACCACCGCCATCTCTGGCAACTTTTTGAGTACCAGAATTTGGTCCTTGAGGATTTTTCTCCGGTGAGTTTTGGTAATATTCAGCGGAATACCAGTCATTGACCCATTCGGTCACTTGGTTAGACATTCCATATATACCTAGGGGATTTGGAGGGAATGCGCCAAGATTTGTTAAACCCTTAGGTGAATTAATTTCATCTTTTTTGTATTCAATAAATTTGCCAATTTCGGGATCGTAATAATAACTATTTGCTAACTGACTATATCCAGTATTAGTAGCATAATAGACATGTTTTCCTCGATTTCTTGCTGCATATTCCCATTGAGCTTCAGTTGGTAAATTAAAGTCCAAAGAAGATATTTTTCCTAGCCATAAGCAGTAATCTTTAGCTTCTTGCCATTTTTTTGTTGGTGCAGCTTTATGCTTGAAAATTTCCATTCTCCGGGCATATTCAGAGGAGTTTCTAGCTATTACTTTTCCTGTCTTAAAATTATCCATTGCAAAGGGTAACTTATTAATTTGTCGCATCCATTCCATATTCATAAAGGAAGTTTCATATTTGGAAATAGAATAGGAATCTAAAGTAACTTTATGGAGATATTGTGCACCAGTTGCAACACTGCTTGGTGAGGCTAAACAGTTGGCATCAGGTGTCCAGTCAATCCGGTTTCTGGTTCGGCTGGGTATTTCACATGGAGCTTTAAAGTCGCCCATGTCAAATGTGCCGCCTTTAACAAAGACTAAATTTTCAATGGCTCTGACCACAACGTTTGCTGCGTGTTCTTTTAGCTCTTTAGACGCATCGGGATACATCTTATTAATATTGTTAACGATAGTCTGAATTTGTTGTTTTGGGACAGTATCACTGGTGACATTTAGATTTTGCGACTGAGTATTACAACCGGTGATAACCAACGGGAAAAAAAGAAGCCAATGTTGTTTCATGATTATTATAACGTTGTTAGAGATATAAAATTGTATCAATTGTAATCGAAAATCTGTTTCATTTCAGAGTTAAAGCGGCAAATTAACAAAAGTATGACAGGGTCATTTTTGTATTAATAATAAAGCCAGAGCTATCATGCCAACAATATCTGCCTTATATCAGCCGGACGGACGGTTCAAAACCGAAAGTGAGGGATATCGGCTCTTTTATTGTAGAAGTGACCGGAACGGTTTACGGTGCGATTGCTGCCAGTATGACCTTATCGGACAAGCTACAAGTTGGTAATACGCCAACGGGACAATTTGGTGTCCGGGGTGTTATGCCGACAACGACAGAATTTACCACGGAAGGAAAGATAAGCGGTGAAGTGTTTGCCGGCCTAAAAGTAGGAGGTACGGTGGATTGCAAGCTAAACTGGAAGCCAACTGAAGCGGATGCAAAAGCACTAAGTATTACCCGTGAGTTTAAAAACTTATTTAAAGTGGGCGGAGGTATGGAAGCCAAAGCCGGGTTTGGTGGTAAGTGTGAATTTACGCTTACTTACAACAAAGGGCGCTTTCAGGTGATCCTTAACGCTGGGCTGACAAGTGGTTTAGGCTGTGAAGGCAAAATTGCCGCAGAGATCAACCCGGACAATATTGATGATTTGTTTACTGTGCTGATTAATCTGATGACTCACAGAGATTTTAAACGTTTTGCCTTTTTTGATGAAAGTAATGATAAAGATGAAACGTTTAGAAAATTTAACGATATGATCACAGTAGCCGTTGCATTTGGTCTGACCTTTGGTGAACTGGCATTATTACCGTTTACGGTTATTGATGATATGGAAAAAAGATCCAGAGAAGAGCGAAACGCACCATTTGTCGCTAACTTTATTCTGAATAAAGATAATATTCAGAAAAACGAAGCCTGGATTAAAAATATGCCCGCAGAGACATTAGCAAAACTTCTGACGGTTCTAATTAATTATCACAACATTCCTAATGAAACGGTTCTTTGGGGGCTTGTGGGTGAAAAAGACGAGGATAGAAATGCTGTTGCGGAGCATAACGCAGCACAGAATATGGCTATTCTGCAGATATTTGAATGGTTAGGCGCAAATGGAATACCCAGTGCAATGCAACTGACCCGTTTTGAAAATGCTGTACAGCGAATGGGGCTGAATGATCCTACTCAGCTTGATAACGGAAAAAAATGGGAACGTTATGCGAAGAATTTGCTTAAGATAAAACAGTTTTTTGATGATTGTTTAGTGAATAAATACAAAAGCTTTTATTTAAGTCAGCAGCCATTAATTAAGTATGATGATTTTATGGCTAAATCTCATAATTCATTTGTAAATTCAATAGAATCTTTAACTAGAAGAGCCCAGTTATACCAAAGGGAAAGTTATGATAAGTATCATGGTCATCAGGTTGGTTTCCCTCAGTATAAAGTGTCTCTAGATAATAACAGTATAAAAAGTCAAGGGTATAAAGAATTTAATTGGGTGGAGAGAGTTGAATGAAAAATATTGTAAGCTGTCTGGTTGTGTTTCTAATCATGTTCTCCTCTGAAGTAACAGCTTCTTCCTTGATGGATGGAATAAATTTATTTAATGGTAAAGAGTTTATTCAGGCCAAAATGATATTTTCGAAATTAGACAAAAAAGGTGATAGTCGAGCGATGTTTTGGTTAGGTGTTACTCAATTTAGAACTGGGGAACAATTTAAAGCAGGTTCAACGTTGCTTAAAGCTGCAGAAAAAGGCGATCCGTGGGCAATGCATCTAATGGTACCCAGCTATAATGGGTATTGTGATTATTTGGGGTGGGATTGTGATGAATCATGGATGAAGAAGGCGATTAGTGGCTGGAAGAAATTAGAAGTTAAGGGCGATGGTAAAGCCATGTATGCCTTACTTCGTTGGGGGATAAACCTTGGTGGACGGCTATTCCCGTCCTCTATAAGAGAAACTATTTACCATTGATAAGAAAAGCTGTTAGAGCTGGTGGGTTCGAAGCTGCGGGCTTTAATGCTGGGTTACCTCTTGAGTTATCAGATAAAGTTGAACTATTAAAATTAGCATCATCAGATGGTTATGCCCCTGCAAATGTGTATTTATACGACATCATGAAAGGACATCCTGAATTTGACACAGGAAATAGTATTAAATTACTTAAGGATGCTTTATTACGTGGTTGTGGAAGCGAAGATTTAGTTTCATATTATGAGAGTAAATTACCTAAAATAAATACAATTGATGATATAAGGACTTTGTCTGACGAAGATCATAATAATTTATATTATGCTTATTATTCACTAATAATGAATGGCTTGGGTAGCCCTTTTAAATTTAAAACATATAGATGGGTTATGGATAAAAAAAATAAAGTTCAAATTGAATTGTTTTCACAAAAAGATAAAAAAGAAATCGAAGAAAAAGCAAAAAAATTCCTAGATAAAGTAAAACCAAATATGTTTTTTGATGAATCGACTAGTGTACATGGATTACTTGGGGCTGGTTAGTGTCGTTAGTATTTGCGATATTTTAATTTAAACCACCTGACTTTCAGGTGGTTATTTTTTAGAAACGATTTAAGTATCAAATTTACTTCATTATTCTACGGTTTTAAAACAATTTTCCCTATGCAGTGATGGGCTTCCATTATTTGGTGTGCTTGCGCTGTGTTTGATAACGGTAGCGTTTTTGCGATATGCGGATGAATTTTCCCTTCTTCTAATAACTTTCCTATCTGTGCCATATCCTGACCATTGGACTGCATCAGAACAAAGTGACATGCTGCTTCGGAAGTCCGGGTAATTTTTTGTGTTTCCTCATCGGGTGGCAAAATGCTGACTAATACACCATTGGGTTTTAACAGACGGAAAGATTTTCTTGTCACTTCATTACTGACGGTATTGAGAATAAAGTCAAAGTGGTTTTCATAAGTGTTCCAGCAAACACGTTTGTAGTTAATGCAGTCCCTGATGCCAAGTGAGTGTACAAACGCGCACTTTTCTGGCGATGCCGTTCCGGTTACCTGTAACCCCAGATTTAAGGCAATTTGGGCGGCCATATGTCCGACACCCCCGGAAGCACCGTGAATTAATATTTTGCTGCCTTTTTCCGGATGACAATGACGGGTAAGAGCTTGCCAGGCTGTCAGTCCGGTCATTGCTGCCGCGGCACATTCATCATGAGATACATTTTGCGGTTTCGGAGCCAGATGACCGGCCTTTACTGCTGCGTATTCTGCGTGCGTTCTGCCAAGCCCCGGAAAGCCAACGGATCCGAAAACTTCGTCTCCGGGTTTCCACCGGGTCACTTTTTCCCCGCACTTTACCACGATACCGGACAGGTCCCATCCCAAAATTTCTGGTGTTGTTACCGGAGTATGATTGCAGGCACCTTGCCCTGCGCGGGTTTTAATATCAATTGGGTTGATGCCGGCTGAAATGACGTTAACCAGAACCTCATCCGGACTCAGGAGCGGTTCAGGTACCGACTCTAATTTCAGATTCTCTGTGCCTCCGAATTGTTTCAATAACACGGCTCTCATTGTGATTCCTTTTATTATCAGTGAGTAACATAGTGAAAGATTAATTGAGTCTGGATACTTAAAAAAGCAGCGTAAATTCGATATCCTGCTGCATAATTTCAGCACTGATTGAGGGACATCGCTTTGAACTGGGATAATCTGAGATTTTTTTTAACGGTTGCCAGAAGTGGCGGAGCGAGGTCGGCGGCGATAAGCATGTCTGTTGATCAGGCAACGGTAGCTCGCCGGCTTAAAATGCTTGAAAAGGAAATGGGAGCGACTCTTTTTTATCGCCGGCCTGAAGGGTATTTTCTGACTGTGGAAGGGAGAAAACTCCTTCCAGAAGCCGAAATGATGGAACAGGCTGTTGCCACGATGCTCCGGAAGACCGCAGGGGCTGATGCTTCTTTATCCGGAAAAGTCCGAATCACAACGACAGAAGTACTTGCCTGCCAGTTTGTTTTACGGGCCCTGGAGTCTCTCCAGGAGAGTTATCCTGATATTGAAGTCACAATTAATGCTTCCCTGAAACTGTCAGACATGCGACACGGAGAAGCTGATATTGCTATTCGAAATAAGCGGCCACAGGAAGAAAACCTGATAGTCCGGCACTTATATACGACAAAAGTGGCGTTGTATGCGAGCTCCGGATATATACAACGCTTTGGGAAACCCGTTAGCGGGACCGCTTTTGCGAGTCACCGGCTTGTTATGTACAACCGTACAGATGTGCCTAAATATTGGGAAGCCTTATGCGGAGAACCGATCAGACAAGCGGCTATTGCGATGGAAACCGATTCTCAGGCTCTTTTGATTCAGGCTGTGCGTCAGGGATTCGGTATTGGTGCTCTGTCCTGCGATATTACGGCAGTCCATGAGCCTGACCTGATTCAGGTTCTTCCAGAGTGCACTGACGTAGCTGATATCTGGCTGGTCGTCCATCCGGATGTTTATGGGCAGGCAAAGGTCAGGGTGTGCGTAGATGCGTTGGTTGATGCATTCAATACCAAGCATCCGAACTTAGTTTAAATGAATTAGAGTTAACAGACCTTAGGCATTCGTTTTTGCTGATTTTCTGGCATTCATTTTTTCCTGTTGCTCTAACACTATTTTCTCATGAGCACGGAAAAAAGGAAGGTACATGAAGTAGGCGTTAAGGATTGCCAACATGGCCATCAGTGCATTCGTAATGCTGCCATTGGCTGCCCAGGCGGCTCCTATGGGAGCGGGAATGGTCCAGGGTAGCATCATTACTATCCGGTCTAATATTCCGATAGAGGTCAGATACCAGGCAATGATTGCGTTAATCAGCGGTACGCAGATAAACGGGACAATAAAAACCGGATTCATAATAATTGGGAAACCAAACATGATGGGTTCGTTAATGTTAAACAAAGCCGGAATCAGTGCTACTTTGCCAACGGATTTTAACTGATTGGAACGACTTTTGATTGCCAGATATACCAGTGGAAGGGTAGAACCTACGCCGCCGATTAATAAGAAAAAATCCCAGAAAGAAGCGGTATATATGTGAGGTAAAGTGGTAACGCCGGATTCCATAGCCTGTTGGTTTATCAGTAAGTTTGTCATCCAGAATGGATTCATAATACCGGTCACAATAATAGACCCATGAATGCCGACAAACCACAGCAACTGGCAGATAAGAACGGAAATCAGAACGGCAGCAAGACTATCTGAAGCCAGTACAAGAGGCCTGAATAGTTGTTCTATCAACTGAGGTAAGTGAACCCCGAAGTTTTGATTTAACAGTAAATTAAAAGCGGTCAGAGATACGTATACGATAAAGATCGGAATGATCAGTTTAAAAGCCTGAGCGGTAATCAAGGGGACATCCTCTGGCATTCGTATAAACCATTTTTTCTGAACACATATGTGAATAATTTCAACAGAGTAGATACTTGCAACGAGCGCCGTAAAAATACCAGTACCACCAAGGTAACTGGTATTTAGTGATTCGGAGTCGCTAAAGCCTGCCAGCATAAGAAAAGCCATGCTGCCGGTTAAACCGGAAAGACGCTCTGGAAGCTGGTATTGTTTGGCCAGACTGGCCGCTATTCCGAATGCCACAATAAGCGCAACCATACCCAATGTCAGTTGATAGGTTGGAAGAACCAGAGGACGCAGAGAGATCCTTAACTGATCCCACCATGGTGCTGCGCCTATCCTTTCGGCAGGGATATTTATTATGGGGAAAATCAGTGGCACAAACAGACAACCGATAAAAATAAAAGGCATAGAAAGCTGAAAGCCGTCTCTTAATGCCGTGACATGGACACTGCGGGAAATACTACGGGCCACCGGTGAAAAGTAACGATCAATGTTGGCCGCGATTATCCTGGTAACAAAGTGCTTCATATTCTGGCTTGGCCTTCTTATTTTGTGTATGGAAACCGATATCCTAAACGGCTATTTTTTCATACCTTTTGGGAAAATGATATTCAACCGGTCACACCTTTGTATTCTCATGAGCTTTTTATCAGTGAAATTTTGAACCCCTTACCGGGTAAGTTCCGGAATTTTGCCAATTTCAGAAGGTTAACTTTGCTACATAGATCATGCATTTCCCCTTTATTTATCTATTTTTAATGATCAAATTCACACTCTTATAGGAAACAACCGGAAACCGGTTTCCAAACTAAATCCAATGGAGCATATTATTAAGTATTAAAACTACAACAGGAGAAGTCTGAAATGAACAAAATAATGCTGTGCTGCTCTGCAGGGATGTCCACCTCTTTATTGGTTAAAAAAATGATAGCGTCTGCAGAAGAACGGGGTATTGAAGTACAAATTGATGCATTTGGGGCATCCGAATTCAGCAACCATTTTAGTGATTATCAGGTGGTTCTGTTAGGGCCTCAGGTTAAATATATGCAACAAGATCTTCAGGAAGAAGCCAACTCCGCCGGTGTCCGGGTTGAGACCATCAATATGATGGATTATGGCCTGCAAAAAGGCGACAAAGTGCTTGATTTTGCCCTTGATCTTATCAGTGAACATGCTTAGCAATTAATCAATTCAGGAGATTGATATGAGTACCTTATACGACCGTATGGTCGATGTAATTGAACAGAAAGTATCGCCCCTTGCTGGAAAAATGGGTCAGCAAAAATACATTATGGCGATTCGGGACGGGTTTATTGCCGCTTTGCCGTTTATGATTGTCGGGTCTTTTATGCTCGTTTTCATTTTCCCTCCATTTTCACAAGATACCACATGGGGATTTGCCCGTGGATGGCTGGATTTTTCAGAAAAATACCGGGACCAGTTAATGTTGCCATTTAACCTCAGTATGGGGGTGATGACCATCTTTGTTTCGGTTGGTATTGCGGCAAGTCTGGCTAAACATCATAAGCTGGATCCGTTAACAACCGGATTGCTATCGCTGATGTCTTTTTTTCTGGTTGCAGCACCACTAAAAGACGGCGCTATTTCGATGCAATACTTGTCAGGTCAGGGTATTTTTACTGCGATTATTACGGCGATATATTCTACTGAGGTTTATGGTTTCCTGAAACGCAAAAACATTACGATTAAGCTGCCTCCGGAAGTTCCGACTGGTGTGGCTCGTTCATTTGAAATTCTGATTCCTGTTCTGGTTATTATTTTGACTTTGCACCCCCTCAATTTGCTGGTTGAATCTCAATTTGGAATGATTATCCCACAAGCTATCATGTCATTGCTTCAGCCTTTGGTTTCTGCATCGGATTCGTTACCTGCAGTGTTGCTGGCAGTGTTTATGTGTCAGATTCTTTGGTTTGCAGGTATTCACGGAGCACTTATTGTGACCGGTATTATGAACCCTTTCTGGATGGCTAACCTTTCTGCAAACCAGGTTGCAATGACAAGTGGTATTGCAATGCCACATATTTTCTTGCAAGGGTTCTGGGATCACTATTTGCTGATTGGTGGTGTGGGTTCAACATTACCCCTGGCAATACTGCTGCTTCGTTCTAAAGCTGTTCACCTGAGAACTATCGGTAAAATGGGTATCATTCCCGGCATCTTTAATATCAACGAACCTATCTTGTTTGGTGCTCCTATCATTATGAACCCGGTATTTTTCCTGCCGTTCATTCTGGTACCAATGGTGAATGCAGTTTTCGCATGGTTCGCGGTTGATTTAGGTCTGGTTGCCAAAGTCGTTTCTCTGACTCCATGGACAACACCAGGTCCTATCGGAGCGTCGTGGGCTGCAAACTGGGCTATCAGTCCGGTTATTCTCTCCATTTTCTGTATGTGTTCTGCTGCCGTTATGTACTTCCCATTCTTAAAAGCTTATGAAAAACAATTGCTGAAAAAAGAAGCCGAGGAAGAGGAGCAAAAAGCACAGACCGTAAGCAGCGCACCTGCTTCAACTCATTAATTAAATTAGGAATAAAAGGGCTGCAGTAGTGCAGCCCGGTTACAGGACAACATTATGCAATATCAATTTCCAAACGATTTTTTTTGGGGAAGCGCTGCTTCTGCTGCTCAGACTGAAGGCGCCGCCTTTTCCTATGGGAAAGGTGAAAATATCTGGGACCATTGGTATAAACAAGAGCCAAACCGCTTTTTTCAGGGCGTTCCTGCGACAGATGCGTCAACATTTTATAAAAACTACCGTTCAGATATTCAGTTGATGAAGCAGGTCAATCACAATAGTTTCCGGACCTCCATTTCCTGGTCCCGGCTGATTCCGACCGGAACAGGGGAAGTCAATCCGCTTGCTGTCGAATTCTATAACAACGTCATTGATGAACTGATAGCTCAGAAAATTGAGCCTTTTATTTGCTTGTTCCATTTTGATATGCCAATGGCCATGCAAAAAATGGGCGGTTTCGAAAGTCGTGAAGTTGTTGATGCTTATGCGAAATATGTTGAAACTTGTTTCAAATTGTTCGGTGACCGGGTGAAATACTGGTTTACGTTTAATGAACCGATTGTGCCGGTCGAAGGCGGTTACCTTTACAATTTTCATTACCCGAATGTTGTCGATTTCCGTCGTGCTGCAACGGTTGCTTACCACACCATTATTGCTCATGCCCGTGCTGTCCAGTGTTTTCGTAAGCTCAACCTTCCGGGTAAAATTGGCATTGTACTCAATTTAACACCGTCTTATCCCCGCTCGCAGAATGCCCCCGACCTGCTAGCTTCAAAACGTTGTGATTTACTGTTTAACCGTAGTTTTCTGGACCCGGCAGTTAAAGGAGAATACCCACAGGAATTGGTGGAATTGCTTGGTCAGTATGAGCAGCTTCCGAAGATAGAATCGGGTGACTGTGATCTGATTGCTCAGGGTAAGGTGGACATTCTGGGTATCAATTATTATCAGCCCAGACGGGTTCAGGCTCGCCTGAATGCGATTAATACTGATGGCCCTTTTATGCCGGAATGGTTTTTTGACAATTACGTGATGCCAGGTTGCAAAATGAACCGCCATCGTGGTTGGGAAATCTATGAAAAAGGTATTTACGATATTTTAATCAACTTACGCGATAACTACGGTAACTTGCCATGTTACATCTCTGAAAATGGTATGGGCGTAGAAGGTGAGGAAAAATTCATTACGGACGGTCAGGTTCAGGACGACTACCGGATTGATTTTGTGAAAGGGCATCTGAAATGGGTTCACCGGGCAATTGAAGAGGGCAGCCGGTGCTTTGGATATCATATGTGGACCTTCATTGATAACTGGTCATGGAGTAACGCTTATAAGAACCGTTATGGTTTTTTCCGGTTAGATTTAGCTACCCAGCAACGTAGTCTGAAGAAAAGTGGTCAGTGGTTTGCTGGCGTATCAAAAAATAATGGTTTTAATGAAGGAGAAGAATAATGGATCTTGAAGAACAGGTCATGGGCATCATTATAAATTCAGGACAATCCCGCAGTTTATGTTATGAAGCGTTGCGTTGCGCTAAAAAGGGCCAGTTTGCTCAGGCTGAGAAATTACTCAAAGAATCTAATGAATATGCCAGTAAGGCGCACCGGGTTCAGACTCAATTGATTGAGGCCGATGAAGGAGAAGGCAAAACCAAGATGACATTGATCATGGTTCATGCTCAGGATCATCTGATGACCTCAATTCTTGCGAAAGAACTGGTTAATGAGTTGATTGATGTTCATAAACGGATAGAGCAGAAAGAATCCGCTGCTGTTTCCTGAACAGCACTAGTCTGACCTGATCTGGGTCAGACTTTTTTGTATTGACTGTAGGAACTTGCTTGTCTAATCCGGATGCTGAGGTAAAATGAAATAACCGGGAACCGTTTTCCCGTTTGTTTTTATTTTAATTTATGCAGTATAACGCTTTGTAGGATTGTTATGGCTACTATTAACGATGTATCCCGGCTTGCAAATGTCTCGAAAGCGACAGTTTCTCGTGTTTTAAGTGGCAGTCGGGGAGTAAAAGAAGAAAGCCGTGAGGTAGTACTGAAAGCGGCGGAAGCATTGAATTACCGCCCCAACGTCATGGCACAGAGTCTTGCCACGAAGCGTTCAGACTACATTGGTGTTATTCTTTCTACAACCGATGCAGGGCAGGTATCGACGTATTTACCGATGCTTGCCAAAGCTCTGAAAGAACGAAATAAACAGATGTTGGTTAATTTCGTCGATTCAAAAGAAGATTTTACCCGGGTTGTGGCCGAATTTAATGGTTGTCAGTGTGATGCGATCATTTCCGTCGGCAGCTCGTTTCCTTATACCGAAGATACCAACATTATTGCGATTGATGGTATTGCTCAAACAGACAGCCGTACTGTCGGCTATGATTATCGTTTTGCCTGTGAGAGTGCCTGCCGCTATTTGTCGGGGAAAGGACATTCTTCTATTGCCATTATTCTCGACAGCAATGATTATGCTTCTGAGCTGGTTCTTGAAGGTTATAAAACCGCCATGCAGAATTTATCGATACCGATTAACCGTCAGTTGATAGTTACAGTCGATGAAAGCCCTGAATTAGCGGTAATGAACCTGTTAAACAGCTACTCTCCCTTTACCTCGTTAATCGTGATGCGTGACAGTCATGCCGCCATTGCCATGAAATTGTTCAAAGATTTTAATTTATCGACGCCTCAGGAAGTTTCCATGATGTCTCTGGAAGATTCGTTTCTGGCGAATCAGCTGACGCCGGCGCTGACCTGTATCAGTTATCCGAGTGAGAAGTTAGTAAATGCTGCAATGCAGGAACTGGACAGCCTGATTAACCGTCGTCCCGTAGATAAACGGTCTTTGATCCGGGGAAATCTGGTCACCCGGGATTCTGTTGTAAATCGTGGTTAATTAATCTTCCGGCAAATTCATCTCAATTTTTTGTGGTATTTCGATGATAAACGTCGTGCCGCTGTCCGGTACGGTTTCGACAGATATGGTACCCTGCAGTGAGTTTGTGACCCATTGATGGACAAAGTGCATACCCAACCCTGTGTTACCCTGAGAGCGTTTGCTGGTAACAAATGGATCAAATAAATTGGGTAGCACGTCTGGATCAATTCCTTTACCGTTATCGGAGATTCTGATCTCTACTTGTTTCTCTTCTTTATTTAATGTTGCACAAACAGTCAGTACTCCGCCCATTTCCGGCGTAAAGGCATGATGTAGTGTGTTGATGACTAAATTTTGGATAACCTGAGAAATGATCCCGGGCATACCTGACATTTCGATGTCTTCAACTTCCAGTCTGGTTTCAACCTGAGCCTGTTTTAAACGGTGGTGGAGTGTTTTTAGTAAATCTTCAATAACCTGATTCAGGTTAAAGGAAACAGATTCTTCTCTTGCTCTGTCTATTGCTAACCGTTTAAAACTACGGACCAATTCGGCAGCCCGCCGCTGACTTTCTTCAATCAGATCCAGTCCATGTCCGGCAGAGTCAAGATATTCTTGTAGGGCACTCTTCGTCAGGCCTTCCGCAAAGGAAGCTTTGAGCTTGTTATATTCCGAATGAAGTTTTGAGGAGGACATAATTGCGGTGCCTAATGGTGTGTTGAGTTCATGAGCAACACCGGCTACCATCATTCCGAGAGCGGAAAGCTTACGTGATTCGACCAGATCATTTTGCAATATGTGCTGTTGTTCGAGTAAATTTTTGGTGTAGTCAGCAGACTCCTTCAATAGTTGTTTATCGGTCTCAAGCTTTTGATTCATATTAATTAAAGCCTGACTGGCTTTTCGTTCCCTCAACAGTACCCAGGCCCCGGAAAGGAAAATAATGATAGCAACCAGAATGGCCGGTATGGCGGCTTTCACTTTCAGTCCGGTAACGAATTTTTTAGGTGTTACGGCATTGAAACACAGAATAGACCCATGGTTGAATTCGGTTTGAGCAAAGTCTTTCGTTAAATCGGAACATTTGTAACTGACCATGCCCTGATTCAGATCTAACTCCCGTTTTTCTTTGTTTTTCTGCAGTGCTTTCCAGAGGGCCGGAGAGATATTTTTTACATTATTCTGAGGCTTGTTTAAGTCGCTACCCCATTCAAGACGGTCATCCGGGTGCATTATCCAGAATCCATCCTGATCAATGATCTGTAGTTTGACTTCGTCTGTGTTTAATGTCCTGATAGCACGGAGCAGATATCCGATATTGTAATTCAGTACTAAAAGACCATCCCGCTGCGGTTCGGTTGCCCCTGTTCTTAATGTGATCCGGATGGTTGGCTGGTAAGGAATTTCTATTTTCCCATGCTCGATATTCAGATCAAGACTGGAAAGATACACGCTTCCTTCCGGAGTCTGGTATCCACGTCTGACGTAATAACGGTTGATTTTATTCTGTAACTGTTCATGAGGAACAATATAAACATCGCCTTCCTGAGCATTAACTCTGACCTGCTCCTGTCCCTGAATGTCTATCCAGCGGACCTGCATCAGTGAATTGATGCTATGTGCAAAAGAGACAAACAGTTCTTCTGCCAGCTCCGGATTGATGGGGGTATTTTTATCGATGGATCTGGACAGGGATGGGTCATCGTGTAATAGGCGGATTGTTCGTTTCATATCACCAATTTCTCTGATGAATAAAACCTGAGCCTGATTAATGCGCTTTTGTTGCTCTGATAACACCTGATCCAAATGTGTGTCTATGCTGTTTTTATAGATAAGCCAGCCAATTAAACCGCTTATGAACAGGCTGATGATGAGTAAAACGGAGTTACTGTTTAACAGAAACCCTTTTGAATGATAGGAAGCTTTCATGGTTTATGCTGTCCTGTTATTGCCCAGCCATACGAGCAGTTCATCGATGGGCATCGGTCTGGCGTAAAGGAATCCCTGACCTATATGGCAGCCCCGATCAATTAATTCCTGTTTTTGCAATTCAGTTTCGATGCCTTCTGCAATGACTGAAAAGCCAAATATAGAAGCCAGGTTGATAACCATCTCGACAACCTTCTGGCTGGCTTTATCTTTATCAAGATGCGTGACGAAAGCGATATCAATTTTAATCGTATCCGCGGCAAGTTGTGAAATATGAGATAGTGAAGAATAGCCCGTGCCGAAATCATCAATACTGATATGTATGCCGGCATCATGCAATTTTTCCAGAACCGGGTGTATATCCTGATACGATTCCATTGCCTGAGTTTCAGTAATTTCAATGTCGAACAGTTCTGAACTGATGTTTTCTGTTTCAATCAGATCCATAACTAGCTGAATATATTCCGGGTTAGAAATGTCTTTGACGGTAGCATTGAATGAGATAGGTAACTGATATCCTTCACGTTTCAGATGATGTATTGCATCGGCGACAAGACGGACGACAATTGGATCGATTTTGGAAATCAAGCCGGTTCGTTCCGCTAATGGAATAAACTCACCCGGTAATATGACTTTGCCGTTTTTTTTCCAGCGGATAAGCGCTTCAAGACCCACCGGATGATTATTGTGGATATCGACCTGAGGTTGGAAGGCAAGATAAAACTCCTGATTCTCAATAGCCGTCATTAAGTCGCTCAGGTATTGATAATCTCTGACCAGATGATCCCTGTACCCCGGTTGATAAGAAATGACACCATTCCCCTGTTGGCGGGCGTAACAGAGCAGACTTCTGGCAAGGTGAAGTTGCTGCAGTGCCGGTAAATCCTGAATCAGGGCCAGTTCTATTCTGGCAATCGTAAAGGAATAACGGATGGTGTAGCCGTTAATTTCGTAAGTCTGATTGATAAGGCTTATCAGGGTGGAATCCGTGGGGGCTTTTTGTTTGTTATACAGCACAGCGAAACCGTCAACACTTATCCGTGCTATGGCTAACGAGTGTTTTAACGTGTTGTTGATATTAAGGTAGATCGCTTTAATGGCTTCACATAAAGAGTGCTCATCAAAAGATAAAACGCGGGAATCGTACTGATCAATTTCCAGAATGATAAGTTCTGACTCATTTAAATCACTCGTATTCATTGTGTTCAGTTCCCGTAATAGCCAGTTACGGTTATTAATACGAAGTTCGGTATCCTGATAAGCAAGTTTTGACAGTTGATTCACCAGAGAAAGCTGCATAAATCCAGAGCTGATATTTTCACTGAAGACTTGTAAAAGGTGAATGTGGTAGTCACTCAGATTCTGTCGGGCTTTGACCAACACCATATAACAATAAGAGTGTTCGTTGTTTCCGCAGAAATAAAGTACGGAGCGGTTATGATTAAACTGATGGTTCTCTTCTCTTAATGCATGCTCGCATAGCTGACCGAATTCATCGCAAAGAGAGTCAGGCAGATGTTCGCCCGGTCTGACACCAGAGATGCCGACCCCGGCAATAAAAGACGCTTTCTCATAAGAATTGTCGGAGTCGACCTGTGCTACGCAAAGTGTCAGTTCATTTTTACCGCCAATCAGGTAACCGATTTCTTTTAAAACGACCTGTATAAACGATTTTTTGTCGTACTTACTTGCTAAGTGCCGGGATGCATCAACAACCATCTGCAAGCCAATACGGGCTTGTTCCAGTTCATACATCGAATGCCATGAACGTAGATTGGCCGCAATAACGGACTTCAGCGTATCGTGATCGATTTCGGATTTGTTCCAGTACTCATTGATATCATATTTATGCATGACTTCTTTTCGTGGGGCAACGCCTGGCTGGCCGGTCAGCAGAATGATCCGGATTAATGCATTGCCCTGTACATAACGAATGGTATCAACCAGTCTTAATCCGGCATCGTCTTGTTCCATAACCACATCCAGCAAAATGATAGCAATATCGTCATGCTGAGTCAGAACTCGTGCAGCTTCTGCTGCTGAGTTTGCTGTCAGTATTTCAACCGGTTTCCCTTTTATGACTAAATCACGCAGGCTGTAAAGCAGCGACTTCTGATAGTTAATGTCATCATCGACTGTTAAAATTTTACCTGGCTTGTACGAATCTGTATTGAACGGGCTTTCAGGTGGAATGTTGTCTGATTCTTCCTGAAAAACGAAGCGATCATCTGACATAATGAGTAAGCCTTAATTATATTTTTATGCCATCAGTTATGGGTCCCTTTTTGTAATGGGAGCAGAAACCAACTAACAACTTATAGTATAAATTTAGTCGTGCTTATATTTCGTTGCAAGATACCGGATGAGGAAATTGAAAAGGATTTCTGACAAATAACGATTCTATTTTTATTTCAGTCTGATTTTTAAGACAAATAAATTCAGAAAATTAGATATGGATATATCATAATAATTTTGTATTGATGCATGTTTTTGTATAGGGCTAATAAAAGGAAAAATAACGGTTTCCTTTTAAAGTGTGATGTTATTACTGTTATATCTCATGTTTTTCAGATAGTGGCCTTGAGCAGCGTAAGCGAATATGAAATCTTTATATTAAAGTTTCACTATAACCGGAAAGGAAATAAGGACAGTTTATCGGTATCAGAGAAAATAATCCGGCAAATTTTGCATAACAACTATTAGGCATGGGGAGGAACGTTATGATTCCATACGCAATAATAGGTATTCTGTTTGTCTTATATGTGCTGAGTGATGTCATGCCCAGTGTATTTGACCGTAAATGGGACGAACTGAAAGAAACATTACCAAGTGTGCTTTTTTTCCCATGTGTTGCTCTGGTTTTTTTATCTATTTCGTTGATTTTTGGTCTGACCAGCCCGCAAAGCTTTCCGGAAAAGATGACGTTAAATTATTTGTTTTATGATGCACATATTCTTATTTTATTGCCATCAACACTTATTTCACTCTTAATTTTGATTCCGTTGCATCACCACATAGAAAATTACTTTACTGATAAATGAAATCGGTTTGGTAAATCTCTGTTCTAACAAATGACAAAAGGACACACAGGATGAAAGCCTCATTTATTAAGATGAGGTTTTTTTATCAATGTGCATTACTAAGGTCTATTGATTTTTTGGGGTTAATTTTTGTTCACTCTGAGCGGGTTTGATTGCGGCACAGGGCATGTAGATTACAAATGGCCTGCAACAAAGACAAAGCCTGTTCAGATGACCCCTTCGCTGTAAAACAATCACTAAAAATCAGCAGACTCTAATGTTTGGCATAACATTTGATTTTTTGTAGAAATTAAAATTAAAGTTATCAGTAAAATGGCAGATATCAGTAATGGGTTCTTAAATAACCTTACCGTAATCAGGTGTTGGTTGTGGTTCAGATATTCGTCATTTATCTGTGAAATTTATAGTGTAAATTACTCAACCGTTGCTATTTGCTATGGTATGACTGTTAGTAGAGGTTTATAACGTGGGTCCAGACAATCAGGGAAGAGTGTTATTAACACTCAAGAAATGGCTCATGAGATCGTTTGATCTAAAAGTCTGGGCATTTATTTTTATATGGCTTGGCGTCTGGATACTCAGTTATATCGTTGAATATGTGCATCATGCCAGCGTCTGGTTTCCTCCGGCTGGTCTGACATTTGCGGCATTGTTGGTCATCGGAAAGCGTATTCTTCCCGCGCTGTTTATTTGTGCTGTCGTATCCACCATGTGGACAGGTGTGTTGTATCATCTTGATGAAACTGCCATTCAACTTATCGTTCCTGGGGCCGTTTTTGCTGTGACGCATATTACGCCTTATTATCTGGGCACGTTAATTCTTAAACGTCTGGCGCATATACCTTATAGCGACTTGCCTCGTCTGGTTCTTGCTTTTTTGGTGATTGCAGTTGTGTGCAGTTTTGTGACTGCTTTTCTTGTTCTCTGGGGATTGGAGTTAACCAATTTGATTCCGGAAGCAGATATAGCTGGTACGTGGTTACCTTTCTGGATTGGTGATATGACCGGTGTGATTGCATTAGGGCCTGTTTTTATAGGGCTTCTTTTGAAATATCATCCTGTGCCAGAGATTGATATCGGTGAACTCAGAACCATGTCAAATCCGGGTAATGTTAGTCAATTTGTTTGTAAACTTTTTCTGTGCGGTCTGCTCATTACCGCGATTATGTTCTTTTCTTATTATGTTCCGGTCAAAGAAAGCTATTTTGCTATTTTCTTTGTTCTGATTCCTATTATGTGGATTTCCTATACCGAAAGCCCAACCCGTATTGCTATTAGTATTGCCCTGTTTAGTACTTACGTCGTTTTTCTGGTGAACCTGCTGGGGCTGATGCAAAATGTGATGGTTTATCAGTTTGCTATCTGTTCTATATCGGCCAGTGCCTTTTTTTATATTTCCATTCCGACCCTGCTGGCTCACAATCAGGACTTACAACAGAAAACGCAGACGGATGCACTGACGGGGGTGGCTTCCCGGCATTATTTACTGGAGAAAGCCACAGTGTTGGTTAGAGAATGCCAGAACGCGAATCGTCCACTGGCTTTGATTATTCTCGATATTGATAAATTTAAACAAATCAATGATACCTTTGGTCATTCACGAGGTGATGAAGCGTTGAAAGAAGTCACGCTTCTTGTTCGTAGTCACCTGAGGGACGCTGATTTTCTGGCCCGTTATGGAGGCGATGAATTTGTTATTCTGCTTCCAGAAACGGCATTGCAGAAAGCCAGAAATATAACCGAACGAATATTAAATAATATTCTCCTTGCTAATATCCTTCCAAACCAATCTCTGAGCTGCAGTTTTGGGATTTCTGAACTGCGTGAAAATGAGGATTTCGGACAATTGTTTGAACGGGCCGATCAGGCTCTGTACCGGGCAAAAGAGTCCGGACGCAGTCAGGTTCAGTGTGGCTGATTGACTCAGTTCCGTTTTTAAACCGTGTAGGCATTTTCGTTAGCCAGTGCGTAGCCTTCTTTCATTACCCAGGAAATTATCAGACAAATACAACCTAAGACAAACATTAGAATATCGGTATCCTGAACCTGCATCTCGCAGACTCGTTTTCCTACAGGATTGTTAAACGACAAAATGACAGACATAAGAACTCCGTTAATAATGTCGCCAATAACCCAGTAAAAAATACTGTAGCTTAGCTTTTGATAGCATTTAACATTGTCGCGTATAAAAATTTCGCACCGTTCATAATTACGGAATAAATGAATGAGTACGGCCAATGAGTACATAACGATGGCATCTTTCAGCAGATCGGCTAATGCAGCTAATATCCGGGTTGTATAAGAGATCGGAAGAGTTGTGTAAGGCGCAGTCTCGATATCGACAGTAAAAAAACCACTGGATGAAATAAAGTCGTAGGGGGTTTTACTCACCATCCATGCATAACATGTGGTAAGCGGTATTACGATAAAAAGAACCTGAAAAATGATCCGGACGAAACGGCTTAATTTTGAAATATGGCTTGGGTTGTGTCTGTTGTGCATAATCGGTAATCCTGTTCTTTAAGATTTTTTGATTATAAACTTGAATGCACATTAATCAACAATAAATTATCGTTTTGCGATAATTTATTGTTGATTAAGATATTATTAAGAGGCTGTAATACCGTTTATTATTTGTTTTTTGTTATATGCTGACTTGGATGATCTGGCATTATTATGTATTTACGCCTTTCATACCTTCCGGGGTATAGCGATCACCTGCTGGCATAAAATCAGCTATTGCGGGTTGTAATTTAAGAGTGACTCGCACCTTAATTGGGTTGGGTTTTACAGATAAGACATTCTATGACTCCTATGGGAACGATCTACGATAGCTAAAAAGCCATAAGTCCGGCACCAAATCAGTTTGCAAAATAGTTTTAAAATAAGTCAAAAACGTACAATCTCTTTGATCCTAAAATATGAGTTAATACAGTTATCGGGTTTAATACGAAAAGGGAAATACATGAAAACGATTGGTTTGCTTGGAGGAATGTCGTGGGAATCCACACTGAGCTATTATAAATCAATTAATGAAGGAGTGAAAAAGCAGCTTGGAGGCCTCAATTCAGCGAAAATTTGCATGTATAGCGTCAATTTTGAAGAAATTGAAAAACTACAGCATTTGGGACGTTGGGATGAGGCGGCAAAAATCTTATCCGATGCTGCGGTTTGTATCGAAAAAGGCGGTGCTGATTTTCTTTTAATCTGTACCAATACAATGCATAAAGTAGTGCCGGTCATTGAATCAAATATTACCATTCCGATTTTGCATATTGCGGATGCGACGGCAGAGCAATTACTTTCTCAAGGCATTAAGAAGGTCGGACTACTGGGTACCTGTTTTACGATGGAACAGGATTTTTATAAAGGCCGCCTGACAGACAAATTTGGTATTGATGTGGTTATTCCGGAGGAAGACGACAGAATGAAAGTTCACGATATTATCTATCAGGAACTTTGCCGGGGGGAGATAAAGGAAAAATCCAGAACCGTTTATACTCAAGTTATTGATAAATTACGGGAGCAGGGGGCGGAAGCCGTGATTCTTGGATGTACGGAGATCGCCTTGCTTATACAGCAACAACATACGGATGTGCCTTTGTTTGATACCACAGTCATTCATTCAGACGCAGCGGTCCGGGAAGCAATCGCTTAAGGTATTTTCAGCTTTTATTTGCCCATTTCATTGGCGTCAGAGGTATACCTCTGACGCATCAAGCTTCTTCAGAAAAATTTTATCATCCGTCATGTTTTTATTATCTTCTGCATGACCTGCACTTGAGCATTACCACCATGTGACCTACGTTCTATATAGGTTATAGATGGATACGAAGTTAAGGATGACTACCTGGCTGTGCCTGTTTCATCTATCAGGGCACGAGGAGGCATTATGATTTACGTTGTAATAGGAGTACTGTTCGGACTTTGTGTATTGAGTGGAATTTTATCCAGTCTCTATGATCATCAGTGGGGAGAATTTAAAGACCTTCTGATTGGCTCATTGTTTTTCCCTTGTGTTCTGTTTGTATTTGTTTTTATCACTTACTTGCTGGGATTTTTTAATCCGGACTATAAACTGGACAATTTTCATCTGAGTCTGTTTTTCGATGAAAGCCATATTCTGATTTTGTTGCCATCCATTGTTATTGCGGCGGTTCTTCTGATCCCCGTCTATCGAATTACTGAGCGGATTTTTCCGGATCAAAAACGACGTTTTCATCGGCATTAAACTGTCTACCAGATCAATATTATTCTAAATTTTCAGATGTTTTTATAAAAATTATATTTATTATTGATAACTAAATTATTTGCCTGATGATATAATTGTTTTATTTTTTAAACAGTTAATTTTTACAGGATGAAATAAATATTATGCTGGATAAGTATCAGCCTTTAGCCCAGTTTCGGACGCGGACATTGTGGTGGTTCTGTTTGATACTATTTGTTGTTTTTTTTCTGATGAGTTGGAGTAGTTATCAGGTTGCTCAGAAATCCATTAACAGTCAGATTGAAAAAAATTCCTTACCTTTAACCAGTGATAATATTTATTCTCAGGTTCAGCATGATCTGATTGTGCCAACCTTTGTGGCTGCAACAATGGCACATGATACCTTCGTCAGAGATTGGGCACTACAAGGTCATCATTCAGAAGAACCGATCCAGCATTATTTGTCGGTAATTGATAAAAGGTTTGACACTTCCATTGCTTTTTTTGTAGTGGACAGAACGGGCTATATGTATCTGCCCGATGAAATTCACCATGTTTTGGATAAAAGTCATCCGAAATATGAGTGGTATCAGCAGGTAAAATCTTTACCTGAATCCGAGCCATATCTCGTACGTATTGGTGAAGATCCTGAACATACAGGTAAATATGATATTTTTATCGATCATAAAGTCTATGATTATAATGGAAATTTTATCGGGATTACCGGTGTCGGAATTTCGATGAAAAAAGTTCACAAAATGATTGCTCACTACGAACGCCTGTACAACCGGGTGATTTACTTTGTGGATCGTGATGGGAATCAGGTTCTGAGTGGCAAACCGTTTTATTCCGGTAAGCCGATACAGGATATTCCTGGCGTAAAAGAAATTTCGTCTAAATTGCTTTCTTCTCCGTCAGGAAGCTATCGCGTTGAGCGGGGAGGCGAAACCGTTTTTATCAATGCCCGGCTGGTGCCTGAATTCGGCTGGTATCTTATTGTAGAAGAAAATCTTCATCCTTCTCATCAGGCGGTATTTAAAACGTTTCTGATTAATATAGGTGTTGCATTTGTTGTGACGGTACTGGTGTTGTTTATCAGTATTCATACTCAGGGACGCTACCAGAAAAAACTGGCCGTGCAGGCTACATTGGATCCGTTGACCGGAGCTTACAACCGAAGAACAGGAGAAGAACTGTTTTTAGGAATGCAGTCCGAATGTCTGGATAACCTGAAACCAATGTCTCTTGTGATGTTTGATATCGATTATTTTAAATCTATAAATGACGAGCTGGGTCATGAGGCCGGTGATATTGCACTTACTCATTTGGTCGCTCATATTAAAACGCATATCCGTAATAATGATGCTATATGCCGTTGGGGTGGTGAGGAGTTTGTTTTATTACTGCATAATGTTGATCGTTCGGTTTCTCATGAAATAGCAGAAAGGATTCGGAAAAGTGTCCAGTTATTGCCATTTAATGCGGATGGAACGAATTTTCAGCTGACCGTGAGCGCTGGCGTTGTTGAAATGAAAGCACATGAATCGTTATCAGACATGGTTAAAAGGGCCGACAGTGCTTTATATGAAGCAAAAGAAAAGGGACGTAATCAAATTTGTTTAGCGTAAGAATTCTCTGTGAAAGCAAGGTTAGCTTCTGAAGATGCAAAATAGAAAACAAGATTTTTGCAAATTGAAATAATTTTGCATTTTGCAAAAAAAATAGGCAACAAAGAATAGTGCATTTTCGTATTATTAATAATAAGTTATTGATATTTAAGAGTGGCAAAAAGTTGGCACAGGAATTGTATGTGTAATAGTGACCCTTTTAAGCCGGGGTCACCTAGCCAACTGACGTTGTTAGTGAATTTTAATTGTTCACACTTTTCTGCCAATCTCGATTGTTGAGATTGGCTTTTTTTATGCCTGAAATATGCGGTCAGGTCCACATGACCAGAATAGCTGCCAGAGCAATCATAATGAGTCCCATACCATCTTTGATGCGGACTTTCTGTTTAAGCCAGAATACGGAAATGAGCATAGTGAAGAAAATCTCGACCTGTCCCAGCGTTTTTACATAGGGGACAGCCTGCAAAGACATGGCACTGAACCAGCCCATTGAACCAATGCAGCTACTCACGCTGGTCAGTATTGTTATTTTGGGTTTGGACCAAAGCACTTTCAGTGTTTGCGGATCTTGTATTAATAAATAACTGACTAATACCACAGTCTGGATAGTGATGACTAATAACAATACCCACGCTGCACAATGGGGAAAAGGCAGGCCGAGAGATAGACTGGCTTCCCGAATCCACAAAGAGGTTAATGCAAATGCACTACCGCTGCTCAGTCCCAGTAAAATCGTCGGCATTGATAACTGCCGGTAATTTCCCCGGGTGCTCATCAGAAAGATGCCGACGCCACCGATAAGTACACCGAGCCAGCCCAGTAAATTCAGATGTGTGCCGAAGAATATCATTCCCAGAATTGCCGCCACCAATGCTTCACTTTTTGCCAGTCCGGCTCCTACTGCGTAATTATTGAATTTAAATAACCGGACCATAAGTGCTGTTGCTAAGATTTGCATCATTGCTGCGCCGACGACAAATCCGGTAAACCGGAGACTGAACGTTGGGATCTCAGCAGGATCGACCTGATAAAGTATCCACAGGTACAGAGCGGCAATTGGACTTGCCCATAGAAAACGGGCCAGAGTGACGCCTGCTGTTTTCACATCGCCCGATAAGTGACTTTGAAACGCGTTTCGCCAGGATTGCATGAATGCGGCGAGAAAGGTGAAGAAAATCCATATCATGGTAAGTATTAAGTTTCCGGAAAAAGGGGAGCACTATACTACTATGAATTATCAGTAATAGGTTAATGAAAGGCTGTATTAAGCAGCCTTTCATTTGGGGTCTTTGCTATTCGGCTGTCGGGCGGAGTACGCCATTTTTGTCTCTTTTCAGAGGGTATGGTTGTGTTGGTAATGGTGCTCCGGATGCTTCGGTTACAGAAACGCCGTAAGGCCAGTCAGACGGAGCAATGGCAATGTATCTTGCATAACCGCCGGTACCGCCTTTCGGCTTGGCAAAACCGATGCTGATAAGTGCTCCTGACTCAGGAACTTTATCCAGATTGGCTACACCCTCGGCCTGAGCAAAATTGTTGTGCATCAGCCAGTATTCTCCTTCCAGATTTGGCGTGTTATCGGTATCGAGAGGTTCATGCCCATGAAACAATATATGCCTTTTAAGATGCAGGAATTTTAATGCATCTAAACTGACCGCCGGGAAAGGCGTTTCGTTGAACTTTTTAATATCTGACCAGCGTTTATACCAGTCTGAGCGAACCATTACGACAGAACCTGCCGGAATTTTCCCATATTTGTCTTCCCACTCTTGAATATCCGAAACCTGAAGAGCGTATCCCTGATCTTTAGCCACTTTTTTATGGATGTCGATGACAACAAGAGGTCGAACAGAAAAAGAGGCCGGAATATCACTGATTGTTGCACCCATGTTGTTCCAGTGAGCCGGCGGATCCAACTGAGTGCCATACTGGTCTGTCGTCAGTTCATAAGCCGTTGCAATGAAACCATGTTTTTTATAGGTAAACTCTTCTCCTTTTTTGACATAACCCTCGATATCATTTCCTGCTGTCGCTGGTTTGAATTTCGCGTTGCCAAATCCGGGCCAAACCGGTTGTACCGGCTCGAAGGCATGAGTCAAATCAATGTATTTGGCATTTTTTAATGTGTTTGAGTAAAACGTCCAAAGAGAGGACTGAGAGGATGGTGTTTCGCTGGCGTGGCTTGCAAAAACCGATAGCATAGCCAGTATGGATATAAATCCGGTGAGTATTTTTTTCATCTGCAACATCTCCATATGTTGTCTGTCCTTTATGTAAAAGGATGAAAGTCATTAAAAATAGAAGCGAGATCTGATTCACTTGATCTCAATCAAAATATTAGAGGAGATAAAGCATGAAAGCAATGGATATATAACCAGTTGTTCATTGGTTTTTTGTATTGTTTTATCCATTTATTCAGAAGCATTTTTTATAATTAAAACAATGATACAGATTGCATGATAGAATGCATTCATACTTAAACTGACAGTAAGAGTGATAAGTGAATGAGCTCCGATCATTTTAAAGGGAAATACGAAGTTGAATTAAAATTCAGGCTGCCATCACGTTCCGGTTTTTTACAGAAACTCAGTGTTATCCAGCATGAGGTAATGGTTCGGGATAATGTTGAAACTGACTGGTATTTTGATACAAAAGATCAATTACTTCTTTCTCAGAATAAGAGTGTCAGTATACGGGAGATGGAGCCTTCGGGCATTAAGCTATGGATAGTAAAAGGTCCGGAATCGGATCGCTGCGAAGCAACGGATATTACCAAATCCGATACTGCAAAGAGTATGTTGAAGACGATGGGGTATGAGGTCTTTTTAAAGGTGAAGAAAATTCGCAGTATTTTCTTTATTGGTAAATTTCATGTAACTCTGGATCAACTGGACGGCATCGGAGATTTTGCCGAATTTGCTATTATGACAGACGATGAATCAGCACTGTCCGGCTATAAAGCTGAGTTAGAGCAGTTATCTGAGCAGTTTGGTCTGAGCACTTCTGATATAGAAAGTAAATCTTATCGCTGTTTATGTATGGAACATTGTGCGTAAAATTATCAGTTATAGGTGTTGTGTCCGGTGACGGAATCTGAGCATTTGTATATCTGGAAAGAATGAAAAATGCCTATCGTATGACAGGCATTTTTTGTCTTTTTAAGCAGAGTATGAACCGCTACAAAAGAAACTTGTAACCTAAAGAAATCATCAACAAACTAAGGGATATTGAAATTGTCCGCTGGATGAGTTTTGGCCCATATTTCATTGCAGAAGAACTGCCAATATGGTTACCAAGCAAATTCATCGCTACCAGAGGAACTGCTAATCCATATAGCACATTACCGGCGAGCATGAAGGCACCTAACGCCCCGATATTTGAGGAAAAATTAAAGAGCTTTGAAGTTGCAGACGCAGATACCAGGTCAAATCGTAATAAATAATGCAGCGCCAGAATAAGAAAACTACCAGTGCCGGGACCAAAAAAACCGTCATAAAAACCGATAACAAACACAGCAGCTGGTACGCCAAACAGAATAACGCTTTTGGTTAGGTTATCTGTATCCTCCTGAGTCTTAACCCGTTTGGGGATGAAAGATAAAACAATACCAAAAGGCAGCATGAATAGAATGATTTTGCCTACAGTGTCTGGATCAAAGTACAAAATCGTTCGGGCTCCGAGATAAGATCCAAAAAGCCCGGCCGGGATGCCGGCAGCAACGGCTGACCATACAACCTTTCTGTTTTTCATAAAATTGCGTATAGCGGCAATAGTGCCTATGGTACTGACAATTTTTTCCTGACCAAGGGCCAGTTGTGGTGGCAAACCCGCAAGGATAAATGATGGGACCAGAATAAGGCCACCTCCGCCTGCAACGGAATCAATAAACCCTGCAGCGAACCCAGCCATCATTAAAGAGATTAATATAACATACGTAATATCGTGGCCGAACAATTCCATAACATTCCTTACTTACTGATTTATATATAAAATTTATTAAATTCCGGTTCTATCAAGTGTTTTAATCTTCCGGTTGGGCATATCTTAGTCTAATTTGACGTTTTTATTTAAATTAAACTATGTTAATTATGATATTAATTTTAAATGATATATGTCAATGTAAATTTAAGAAAAATAAAATGTGCAATTATCCAACGGGGTAAATTTTTCTATCAGCCTGGAATGAACATATTTCTTGAAGAGATGTTGATGAGTGAAAACAAGGCGGGTCACTTTGTTAAGTGTACTGAACAGAAGGCAGGAAATTACCGAACTACCTTCTTTTAGACTGAAATTTTCCGGGTGTTTCTCCAAAGCGTTGACGAAATGCATCAATGTAAGCACTTATGTTATTATAACCACTGAGTTCGGCGACCTCACTGATCAGCAATCCTTTCTGAAGCCATTGGAGAGACATAAGCACCTTTGATTGCTGCCGCCACTGACTAAAAGTAAGCCCTGTCTGCGTTATAAATATCCGGCTCAGTGTCCGGACACTTAATCCCCATTTATTTGCCAGTTGTTCCTGAGTCATGTGGTTAGAAGGAGACTGTAGTAATTCATCAGCGATGTTGCGTGCACGCCGATCAGAGGGAAAGGGTAAACCTACCGGTAATTCCTTTAACTTTGCTATTTCGTAGCCCACTAGTGCAGTTATGTGCATCGCGTAATCCCGGAAGGATTCTTCATCGCCGATGCAAGTTGTTTTATGTAAGAGGGACTGGATAAAAGGTGCCATGGGATAGATGCCAGGCTGCTCCGGACAAACGAGATTATCTTCATGACTGAAATGGATAACATAGCCTTGCACTTCCGCTAAAAATTTAGCTTTATGAGACAATTTCTTCGGAATCCAGCCTAAGGTTCCGGGAGTAACCGGCCACTGTTCATAACCGGTTTTTACTAAAACGACACCACTATTGACCCAAAATATCTGTCCTGTTGGGTGCTCATGCCAGGATGTTTCATATCCCTGATGATGATTCAATGCTTCTACATACATACAAATGGCTGATTAACCGTATTTGTTGTCCAGATACCGATAATACTCTTAACGAATGTTTCTGTATATTTTCAGAACCGATAATCATCAGATCAGAATAATGAATAAGAATACATTGGTTATTAATGCGTTAGAAGAAATTATATGCAATCCGGAACATGACGATAGTAAACTGAGACAGTATTTTTCTTCAGATTATCAGCAAACAATAAACGGGCACCACTTAGACTACAACGGGTTTGTTGAACATATGGCCCTTCTTAAGAATGAAACCAGACATATGAAACTCTCGGTTATTGCTTCTGCCGCAAACGGGGATACCGTTTTTAGTCATCATGAGGTAGCTGTAGAAAAGAAACAGGGGGGATATGCGTCATTTGAAGTGTTTGCTCATTTTACCGTCACCGGTGACAAAATTGTCAAATGCAGAGAGCTTACCCGTATGATAAGCGGAAATGACAATGACAGTGATTTGGGGTCAAGACGTTAATGATCTTGGACAGGGTAATTCACAACGAGAACGCACAGTCGTCCCTCTAGTGCTGTGGCTCATAATTGGACAGAAATACGTTAGTGATTTTGCTAAATTAGCCACTCATTTATTACTTCAAGTATGTTGATTGTAACCTGAAGTATTTATCCAGTTGAGCTTTAATCCCTTCTATTTCTATTTCCAATACTTCGATAAAGCTATTTGTAAATGAGTTTGAAGACTTATATGAAGGTATCACTAGGCTAATACTATACGGACATGAGAACGAAAGTGGTCGCATATGTAATGTGTTTCCAACATAATCCAGAGCAGTTAAAGGATTGACTATGGCAATTCCCATTCCTTTTCTGACAAAACTACATAAAGAGATCGCTGTCGGTGTTTCTATTACCTGCCGATATTTAACTCCCATTTTATTAAATTCTTCATCAAGTCTTGTCCTATAAGGATCATTAGCAGAAAAACAAATACAATCCATACTTTCAAAATCATGTATATCAATAATTGTTTTTTCCAATAAAGGATGTCCGGCGGGAAGAATACAGACCTCATTGATATTCAATAAATTACGCAGAGTGGTACCGGGAGGAGCAATTTCACCTTCAGTTAAACCCAAATCAAACTGTTGCGATGTTAAACACTGCTCTAAAAAAGGAGACTCTTGTACTGATATAGAAATACTAATATTTAGTCTTTTTTTTTCTAATCGTGAACAAGCACCAGGAAGAAGAGATTGTGCAAAATCAGGGAGGCATATTAACGACAATTTACCTGATGGATTTTCCCGAAGACTTTCTACCAGTGAATTAATATGTTCTAACCCTAAATAAGAACGTTTTACCTCATCGAAAAGAACATAAGCTGATTCACTGGGCTTTAGGCGACCGTTTACTCGTTCAAACAAACAGAATCCCAAAATTTGTTCCATTCGCGCTAACTCTCTACTAACGGTTGGTTGTGATGTATATAAAAGCTCGGCTGCTTTTGTAACTGTACCCGCAGTCATCAGAGCACGAAAAATTTCAAGATGACGAAAAGTCAGACTCATAAAACATATCAATAATGAATAGGTACTAAAAATATTAGCATTATACGAATAGTATTTATATGTATATTATCGCTGCATCCCCTAATACCTAAACAAATTAAGACATAATCTCGTCATAAAAATGGAGCTTGTAGATGTTTGATTATACCTTTTCGCATTGGTTTACTTTCCTAACTGCAGCTTTTTTATTGAACTTGTCACCAGGTCCTGATATGGCTTTTATACTAAGCCAAACAGTAAAAAAAGGAATGCCCGCAGGGTTTTGTGCCATGTTTGGTATCTGGCTTGGTGCAACTATTCACGTATTTTTCGCAGCGTTTGGACTGTCGATAGTTCTAGCCACTTCTGCTATTGCATTTTCAATAGTTAAATGGGTGGGTGCTATTTATCTTATCTGGTTAGGTATTCAGGCATTACGTTCAGATGGATCTCTTCTGTTAACAAATAACAAAGACAATCATAGTATGGCGAAAGTTTTTAAGCAGGGATTTTGGGTTGCTGTATTAAATCCAAAAGTCGCTATCTTTTTCTTGGCATTTCTTCCTCAATTTACAGTGGTTGGTGCAGGTCCCATTAATGCTCAGTTATTTTTACATGGAATATTAGTTATTGCGGTTGCTGCGTTAGTGGAACCACCCATTATATTGATAGGTGGAAAATTAAACTCCTATTTAAGTAACAACCGTAAAGCATCTAAATGGATGGATCGTTGGCTAGGTGGAGTATTTATCAGTCTAGGAATCAAATTAGCTCTCACAAGAAAAATATAAACACATACGGCTTAAACGTAATTTCACATGAAATAAATTTGGTCAATCGATGATTAATTGTAGATGGTTGCACTAAGGAGTAACACATTAAGGGGCAGAAATGTTTCAGACAGAGACGGATGAAACGAAGCTGGACGAAATCTTGCTAGGTATAAACTACTTCATCAAGTGAGTTCTTCTCAGCTATAACTGGCTATCATTTTGATAAATCGGTTCATATTGCGTGTACGGAGTCTACCCCATTCATTGTTAGGAAAAATAAAATAAAATAAAAATAAACCTATCTTTAATTATTTAAACCTGTATAGTTGCCCTTGCTCTGACAAAGAGTTGTTTTAAAGATAAAAAATATAAAGTAAGTTTTCAGCGTCATTCCTAGCAAGTTTTTCTCTGTATCTCCCTTAATTCTCTATCCCCAAAATAATACCTATGTTCAGTGCACCTTAATTTTAATTTTTATAAGGGGCATAATATGTCTAATCAAGTAATTGGTACAGTAAAGTGGTTTAATGAAACTAAAGGTTTCGGTTTCATTTCTCAAAATAATGGTGACGACCTATTCGTTCATTTTCGTAGCATCATTGGCGATGGGTTTAAAAAACTAGTTGAAGGCGACAAGGTTTCTTTTACCGTGGGTAACGGACCTAAAGGTCTTCAGGCAGAAAATGTAACGACTCTATAATAGTCTTACAAACTTTAGCTTCCTTATCATGCCTAAATCATTGATAAGGAAGTAGTAGCTCTGTTCAAGAGTTGTTTAAGATAAAAAGTATAAAGCCAGTTTTTCCAGCGTCATTCCTAGCAAGTTTCTCTCTGTAATCTCACTTAATTCTCTATCCTAAAATAATACCTATGTTCAGTGCACCTTAATTTTAAATCTTATAAGGGGCATAATATGTCTAATCAAATCGTTAATATTGAGAATAAAATCAATAGAATTAATAAAAATAAGCCTATTCAAAATAAAGAAACTTTAATCAATGAAAAAGTAAAAATGAATAGCCTTCTTCAAAGAATTGCCAATGGTGAAACTGGAGTTGTTTTGGAGGAATTACTTTGAGAAATAACGGTAGAAAGAAGATCTGGTTTAAGCTAAAAAAGTGCGAATCAAACACTAAAAAAAATTTATCAACTTGAATATACAGTTTGTAAATGGTTGCCAGATGGCGACCATTTTTCATTCTATGCCACAGCCAAATTTTTTGACTAAATATTGGCGTTATTGTCAACAGAAAAGTGATCGTAGGAGCCATACACCTCAACCACTAGCAAACTTTGGGGCAGAAATGAGCCAGCTATCCCTTTGTCTGGCTCAATAAAAAACGATTACAACTTTTAATTGTTTATTAAATTCTCTTCTAACCGCGAGCGATATAACCGATAGAATAAGTGTCGCCACTCATTTGTTCAGCAGATTCAGTTTGTATGAGCCACGAGACACTCACTGTTTCCCAAAAGGTATAATTCAGACCATGAATATCCGCATCCTGACAGGCTTGGTTGTTTATACACGCAAGCGAACATTCCGAATCTGGTATTGCTGGCTCACCATCGATAAACCACATATTAACTTCCGGTCGGCCAAATTGCTCACACAACCCTTTAAAACCATCACTTTGGAGAAATGAGACCATAGATGTATGATCCTGCCACACATAAAAAGGGGCGTAACTGTTTACCGGGTTTTTATAATTGTCAGCATCCTTACGGGAATAGAGATAGGCCTTAAAGATTAAGCCGGGATAACCATCTAGCAGGTAACCTTTTTCCCTGATGCGTGTTTCTATTTTCTCCATCGGATAGTCCGACGGGAGAACGATTTTATATTGCATTGCTATCATTTTGTTGTCTCCATTTCATCCTTCCATGACTGACCGGAAGAAAAAGACCAGTCTTCAGCTCCGTTGAATTGAAGAATGATCATAATATCTTCTTTATTAATCGATGTGTTTTCCTGAAGTTGCTCGCACAGCGCTTTGTACAGGGCTCGTTTTTGTTTATGGTCACGCGGTTTCCCGGCGAATATATGAAACAGAATTCCTGATTCGCTACGACTTTTAGCCAGATTTGGATAATACGGGTTAAAGACTTTCTGTTGTGGGGTATGAATGTCGAATATCTGAAAACAGTCTCCATCTGGTACATCAAAATGGGCTTCTAAACATTGCTGGAGAATATGCGAAATTTGATGCTGATGGGTTTCAAATAGTTCATTACCTATAGATATTCGTGTCATTGGCATAAATCATTCCTCCTGTGGCTCATGTCATTTAAACGTTCAATAGCAGAAGCCGTTACAGGCCAACCGGCATAAAACGCCAGATGGGTCATAGTTGCACTCAATTCTTTTACAGTAAGCCCATTGCCAATTGCCCGGACCAAATGACCCGGAAGTTGTTCCATACGATTCAGGGTCACTAATGCGGTTACTGTTATCAGACTTCGATCCCGGGGGCTTAGACTTTCATCACGCCAAACTTGTCCAAATAATACCTCTTCAGTTAGCTGATGAAATTGTGGAGCAATTTTGGCAAACAGTTCCATTAAGTGTTGCTCTTTTGTATCCATATATTTTCCTCAGTTGATTTAGTTGACCAGGAAAGAATAAGTTGATTTTTTAATTAAAAAAATCAAAACTATTTTGATTAATAATTTTGATTTTCAGGATAATTAAACATGAGAAGTCTGGATTTAGATGCATTACGATGTTTTGTCTTAGGAATTGAGCTGGGCAGTTTTGCAACTGCGGCTGAACGGCTAAACCGTTCTCCTTCTGCAGCCAGTGCTCAGTTAAAAAAGTTGGAGCAGCAGTGCCGCACTCCGCTGGTGACCAAAATTGGCCGACATCTGGAGCCGACGGACGCAGGTGAAATCATTCTGGCTTATGCCCGACGCATGCTTCAGTTAAATGATGAAGCTTTGAACCAGTTAGTAGGGAATTCACTGGCGGGGAAAGTTGTTTTTGGCTTGCAAGAAGATTTTAGTGATGTACTGTTGCCACAATTGTTAGGTACATTTTCTCGTTCACATCCACATTTACAATTGCAATCCATTGTTGGGCGTCATCAGGAGCTGATGGATGGTATCCAATCTGGTGAGTTAGACTTTTCTTTAGGTTGGGAAGGTGAAAAACCGGCACCCTATAGTGAGTTTCTGGCTGAGCTGCCACTGTATTGGTATGGGCCGGCAAACAAATATATTAAAGAATCCATTGATACCGCTAAACCTATACCATTAGTTATGCTTGATGGCTCATGTATCATCAGACAACAGGCTACAGCCGCATTAGATCGAAATGGAATTCCATGGAAAATTACTTTTGTTGGCCGAAGCCTGAGTAACTTATGGAGCGCTGTTGATGCTGGCTTAGGAATTACAGTCCGCTCTTCTTTCAGTCACCCGGATACGATCAGTAAGTTGGGCGGTTTACCGACCCTTGGAAAGCTGAAGTTGTGCCTCGATCGTAATCAATATAAGTTAGAGAAAGTTCAGAACCAGCTTTATGATGAATTAAAACAACAACTTCTGCACTATCTCGGAAAATAAACGAATTAAATCTCCACGAGCAAGGTAGACTCTGTGAAACTTACGTTCGGCGTAATACTCGATTTTCAGTCAAGTGATTAAGTTTTGTGGTATTAACATGTCTTTTGGAATTACGCTCAGGTCTGAATCAGACCTGAGCGTAAACAGAAAGATTACCGGATTTTAAACTGAGAAATGGATTCAATAAGCTCTTTAGCCCGGCTTTGTAATTCGTTCGCCGATGTTGCACACTCTTCTGAGATCTGCCCATTTTGTTGAACGACTTCATCGATTTGCTGGATACCAATGCTAACCTGATCGGATGCCGAGTTTTGTTCGTTGGCGGCTTCGCTGACTTCAACGGTTAGTTTGGCCACTTCGGTAATATCAGACAGGATTTTGTCCAGTGATGTTACCATCTCACTGGTGAGTTGAAGGCCTTTTTCAGTGTGTTCACTGGATTCATGTATTAATGCTGTGGTTTCATGAACGGCTTTGGCACTTCGTTGTGCCAGTTGTCTGACTTCGTCTGCCACGACGGCAAATCCACGGCCATGCTCACCGGCTCTGGCGGCTTCAATGGCAGCATTTAATGCGAGTAGGTTGGTTTGCTCGGCGATTTCTTCGATAGAGCTGATAATGTCCTCGATATTTTTACCGGACTCATCAATTTCATTCATGGCTTCTGTGAGCCGTTGCATCAGATGATGACCATTCTGAGCACTTTCTTCTGTCTCCTGAGCAAATTTATTCACATTGGAAACCTTATCCGCACTTTGACTGATCTGGGTGGAAATTTCATAAATCGATGCACTGATTTCGGTGACTGCCGAAGCCGACTGAGTGGCTCCGCTGGCCAGATTATGGCTTAAATCAGAGATTGCCATTGAATCCGTACCAATTTGGTTGGCATTGGTTTGTACTTCACCGATGACCTGATTCAGGTCGGTTAGCATTTTGTTCAGTGCATTACCCAGTACATCACTTTCAGAGGCCAGATGGGCTTTGACTGTCAGGTTTCCTTTTGATATTTCCTCTGCAACGTTGACATGATTGTTCAGGCTGTCGGCCATGCTGTCCAGCGAGGTGGCCAGCTCTCCGACTTCATCGTCGCTTTTGTAGTTTAACCGGGTATCAAATTTACCTTTATCGATCTCTTTCGCCATAGAAACGGCTTTCATGATCGGGGTCGCAATTTTATTGGCCAGCTGATACAGAACGATCATGGCGAAAATTAAGATAACCACAGCGATTAAGAGCTGATACCAGGTTGTACTGGCATTCTGCGCTTTCAGGGTTTGCTCTAATGCATATGCATCCCCGAGAACGACTTTAGTTGGGACGGAAATGATGATTGACCAGAACTGGCCTGTATCACCAAGAGTGATAGGAGCAACAGAGATAAACTTGCCATTAACTGAGGTATCGGAAATCGTTTTTGAAAGGTTATTTTTGACTGCTGAAATGATCTCTTTATTCAGGCTGTTATCGTTAAAAGCTGTAAAGCCAAGTTTATGGTTATTTCTATTGTCGGCTAACACATTTCCCGCCGATGTCAGAATTAATACATTTGACTGCCCGTCGTATAACTCTTTTGAAATCGTGCCTGCCAACTTGCTGATAAACCCTAAGTTATAATCAAGACCGATAATTCCCGCAAACTGATTATCGTAGATGACCGGTTCTGATATGGTGGCCAGCCATTTGGATTTGCCTTGAACAACATAAGGAATCGGAGCGACAATGCTGGAGGTTTTGGCTGACTTGGGTTTTTGGTACCACTGTCCTTTAGACAGCCCGTTTGGGTATTTTTGCGGTGAGTCGAAATCCACCAGAGTCTGCACTGAAATATTCCCGGAATCATTACGGGTCCAGTATGGAAGAAATCGACCATTTTTATTGTTGCCGTTTTCATTGTTTGTCTGTTTATGGTCCTGACCATCGAATGCATTGGGTTCCCAGGCACTGTATACGCCATTTAAATCTGGATTTTGTCTTAGAATGTTTTTTAAAATGGTATTCAGGGTTTTTCTTGATGTTATGCTGTCATGTGCCTCATTGCTGGAAGATAACGCGTTAGCTACAGACTTTGCCTGCAACATTCCATGGTTGATTTTCTGAGAAATTATACCAGCATACTGTTTGGTTATACCCCTTAACTCACTTTGAGTTCTTTGATCCAATAATTTTGAAACATTATTCAGAACCAGTGATTCTGTTTTACCGGATGAGTAAATCCCGGCTATCGTGAGGCACAGAGAAGAAACCAGTAAACTTAATCCACTAACCGTTGCGATTTTTGTTTTTATTTTCATATTTAATCCTGATATTCCGAAATCAGAGTGATCTTTTTGCTTTGAAATTATTGATAATGCTTATGAAACAATAAGCATCAAAGATCAGTTAAACTGATTGCTTAAGTAAGGTGGTATTATATTGTCCAATTGGATAGTAAATCAACAATTGACAATAAACTTAGAACTTCATGCAATTTAATCAAAATTAATGAAATATAATTCTGAATTTTAGAGGAATATTTATTAATGATTTTGTTATTAAAGTGCATGAGAAAAATCTCTTATTTGCTATCTGATAGGGGAGACGAAGACCGTTGGAGAGTGTATTTTTGATCGTTTTTTACAAGACAGGTCTGTACCCTTTCGATATGCTAACCAGAAGCCGTTATCACGTCATTAAAGTATTATGGATAAAATTCGCTATACAACGAGTCCAGACTGTGCCATCAATTTGATTGAAGCCGATTATCATGAGTTTGAATTTAATCGTCACTATCATCTTGATTTTCATATCGGGTTAATTACCGGTGGTGCCCAGCGTTTTTATCATAAAGGCTTTCAGCACAGCGTCGGTCATGGTGAAGTGGTGATCATGCATCCCGATGAGCTTCATGATGGTCGTGCGATGTTTGATTCCGGATATCAGGTCCGGGTATTCTCTATTCAGCCTAACTGGTTCAACGAAAACCTGATACTGACGAAACCATGCGATGTTTTAGGGTTCAACCGCCTGATAATCAGAGACAGTGATGTATTCCTGTCTTTGATTCAGTTGCATCAGAAACTGACTCAGCCCGGATTGTCTCAGCTCGCCAAAGATTGTTTGCCTTATGAAGGTTTTGCCAATCTTGTTCAGAATTACAGTTCAGTCAGAGAGAAGGCCGTTGTGCCTTTAGGTACTCAGTCGCTGGATACATTAAAAGAGTATTTGCTGGCGAATCTTGATCAACCGGTTCACCTGAAACAACTGGCCGGGTTGTGTGATTTGACACCGACAAAGTTACAACGCAATTTTAAAGCCCGAACCGGAATCACACCTTATGCCTGGCTGACCCGTTTACGTTTAGAGCAGGGAATGAAGTTGATTAAAGCAGGGATATCGGGAACGGAAGTGGCGCAACGGGTTGGCTTTTATGATCAGGCCCATTTTACCAAAGCATTTCGGAATACCTATGGTGTTCCACCATCTGCTATTAATTAATGTCAGGAATTTACAAGTGCCTTTTCGGTAAATTTTGCAGAATGTCCTTTTCTCAGGATATAGGATGTTTCCAATGCATGAAGCCAGTGCTCTTATCACTCTTGCCGGAATTCACTTTATTGCTCTGATGAGTCCGGGACCGGATGTGGCTCTCGTCGTTCAGAACTCAGCTAAATACGGTCGCCAGACCGGTTTATACATCGCGTTCGGGTTATCGGCCGGTATTTTTTTCCATTCTCTTCTTTGTCTGACCGGGGTTAGCTATCTGGTTCATCAGCAGCCGGTTTTATTTGCCATACTGCAACTTTTCGGGGGGAGTTATCTGGGGTATTTAGGAATCGGTGCTCTAAAAGATATTCTATTTCAGTGGCATCAGAAAGAGAAAGTGTCTTCAGACGAACCGACACTTCTGCTATTCAATAAACGTCAGGCATTTTCCCGAGGTTTTATGACGAACATTCTCAATCCTAAAGCTCTGGTCTTTTTTGTCAGTCTGATGTCGGCATTAATTCCTGCCGGAATGTCATTGTTCAGTAAGGGCTGCGCATTACTGATTCTCTGGGGACTGGCTCTTTTATGGTTTGCTGCGCTGAGCTGGATCCTTTCGACGCAAAAAATGCAGTTAAAACTTCAGGCCGTCAGCCGTTATATCGATTTACTGTGTGGGATTATCTTTTCTCTGATTGGCGGAGGTATTCTATATCAGTCCGCGGCTGGTTTACTGAGTTGACTGGCATTCACATGATAAATGGCTGACAGATATGAGCATTTCCGTTTTGACTTGAAAATTTTTATGAATCATTATGCGTTTATCTCAGGGAATAATACGAATAACGGACGGCAAACATGTTTGAGGATAACAGAAGTAAAAAATTGGTTTTAGTATCACATTGTTTATTAAATCAAAATTCAATTTCTGATGGAACAGCAGATTATCCGGGGATTTTTTCAGAAGTGATGAATAAGTTGGCGGAATATCATGTGGGAATCATTCAGATGCCATGTCCCGAGCTAATGTGTCTTGGTCTGGACCGGGGAGATGTTGACGGTGGGAATCGCAGTGTTCTAGAAGAAAACTCACGGATACGTAAGCAGCTTTTAACGGAATCCAGTCAGAAAAAAATCCGGACTCTTGTTGATAATGTGTTTTTTCAGATCAGCGAATATTTGAAAAACGGGTTTATTGTTCAGGGGATGATCGGCGTGAATCGTTCCCCAAGTTGTGGTGTTAACTCGACTTCTGCTAATAATCAGGAAATTGAAGGCAGGGGGGTGTTTATTCAGTCGCTTATGGATAAGTTTGCTCAGGAAGGTATTCATATTCCGGTGATCGGGGTAAAAACGTTCATGCCGGAAGCCGCACTTAAAGAGGTTGATTCACTTTTGAGCTGAAATGTGGTGAAACAGCAGAGTTTTTCTACCGGACGTATACAGTTCGCATATAGCTAACCGGGGTTAAACCAAAGCGGTCGCGAAACCGCTGACTGAAGCGTTCTTCTGACTGATAACCGCACATCTGAGCGAGTTGTATGACTGTCCATTGTCTGGCTTGCATCAGATTTAATGCATGAGTCAGGCGAACTTCAGTCAGAATATCCCGGAACTGTGTCCCTTCTTTTTTTAGTTTTCTGATTAATGTTGCTCTGCTCATAGAAAACGTAGTTGCAACGGATTCCAGTGAATGAGCGTCACCGGGACATTGGGATAAATACTGAGAAATCTGATGTCTGAGCGGTGTACTTTTTTGCGGAAAGAGAAAATGCAGAATTCCGTTTTCTGCCAGTTGCTGAAAAAGAGGCATCAGCCAGTATTGTTGTGTTTCCTTACTCATGGTGGATAAGTTTATGGAAGCTAAAAGGTGTAACGTTTCCTGCAGTGATTGGGCACCGGAAAGAACCGGTTCTTCTAAGCTGAATGCATTTTGATCACTTAACTGAATGAGCTTTTCCGGAGGTAAACAGTGGAAGCTCAACATACGGGAAAGAAACGGTCCTTTGTCCGGTACGTTTTCAAAACTCAGGTCAGAAGCAGCACGACACAAAAGAAGACTCGTGCCGGAAAGCGTGACAATCTTTTCTTTCCAGAACAGTCTTTTGTTTCCCGATAGTATCTGAATCAGTCCCGGGGAATGAATCGTCACGTTTCTGAGCCGTTGTAACTGCTCGGCCCGGAATGTTGTTATCTGAAAGGCTGGACCCATCATTCCCCCTGTGATTATCGGGTGTAAGTTGACGTTAACGTTGCTTTATCCAGAGCCTGACTGTTCAACGTAAAACCAATAACTGCTGCCGGCGTGTTTTTATCGAAGTTCAGTACTTTAGGTAAAGCCCAGACGGTAAACTGATAGCGGTGCATTCCATCGCCTTTGGGAGGGCATGCTCCACCAAAACCGGTAAAGCCATAATCAATCCGGTTTTCTTTCCCGCCGAGTTTTTTGATATCTGCTCCCCGGGGAATTTCAGAAATAGTGGCGGGAAGATCGGTGACAATCCAATGCCAGAAGCCGCTTCCGGTTGGAGCGTCAGGATCATAAGCCGTAATGGCAAGCGTTTTGGTCCCCGCCGGAACGTCTTTCCACATCAGCTGTGGTGATAAATTCTGACCGTTACATCCCCATCCGGAGAACTCGAATGTTTTTGCCATGGGATGTCCTTCCTGAATATCATTGCTGGTAACCTCCAATGCGCCCGCTGTCCCGGCAAAAAGGAATCCGGCGGTGAAAAAGGCATAAGTGAGTGCTTTCATTATGTTATTAACTCCTGTTTTTGTCAGAGTGTTTAATTTAGCGGTTAACCAACGAAGCGGTATGACATAAAGTATCATATTTTTCTGATTTTGGTGTTAGAGTGATACTTTATGTATTTAATTTGTTGATATTCACGTTACTGAGAATGCCGGGCGGCAGGAACTTATCAACTTTTCCCGGTTGAAGTGTTACATTGCACATTGACTCAAAACAAAAAGAGAGACTTTTTATGGCCGGAGCCAGCTTACTTACTCTTTTGGATGATATCGCTGTGCTGACAAAAATAGCAGCAAAGAAAACCGCTGGCGTGTTAGGGGATGATCTGGCACTGAATGCTCAGCAGGTTACGGGCATGGCAGCAGAAAGAGAACTTCCGGTTATATGGGCTGTTGCTAAAGGTTCATTACGAAATAAGGCCATATTGGTTCCTCTGGCCCTGTTGTTTAGTACTTTTTTACCCTGGGTTATCATTCCTCTCCTGATGATTGGGGGCCTGTATCTGTGCTTTGAAGGCGCGGAAAAGGTATTCGACAGTTTTCTTGCCGTTGCGAATGTGCAGAGTTCTGAGACGGTGGCGGAAACAGATGATACTTCAGATGATGAAGTGGAAAATCAGAAAATTCAGGGGGCAATCCGGACCGACTTTATTCTCTCGGCAGAAATTATTGTTATTGCTTTAGGAACGGTTCAGCATCAGCCGGTTTTAAATCAGATTGTGGTTTTGTCGGTGGTGGCGGTGGTGATGACTGCCGGGGTTTACGGCATCGTTGCCGGTATTGTTAAGCTTGATGATTTGGGATTTTTTCTGGAAAAATACTCCGAAGGGAAAGGCTTTTTTCATTATACCGGACAGCAGTTGATGACATTAGCACCGAAACTGATGAGTGTTCTGACGGTTGTCGGTACTGCCGCGATGTTTCTGGTTGGTGGAGGGATGGTTGTGGAACATACCCCGGTTCTGCGCCACGTAACAGAAAGTGTGTTGTCCGATGTGCCGGGATATTTCGATTATACGCTTTCTTACGTTTTACGGGGTGTATTTGGGGTCATTGCCGGTTTGATTCTGGCATTGCTGGCTTCTCTGGTTAAAAGATACAGATCCTAGGTTGTCTGCCTTTTCTAAGTTAACTTCCGGACGGTATTTCTTTCGATTAATGTGGGTTCCAGTTCAATGATGGTATCCGGCAGGCCGGGTGTACTCAGCCTTTTTATCAGTGTTTCTACCGCTGCCTGGCCCAGCCGGTATTTAGGCTGGTGGATCGTGGTCAGAGGCGGAGTCATAAAATTGGCAATGTGGATATCGTCATACCCTATGATGGAAATGTCTTCCGGAATTTTAATATTCAGCTCATGGGCGGCTTTAATAACCCCCATTGCCATCATATCATTACAGACAAACAGCGCTGTTGGTAAGTCGGGTTGTCTGACTAACGTTTTAAACGCATCGTAGCCACCCTGACAGAAAAAATCGCCGTGAGCGATCCAGTTCTGATTTACCGGCAGCCCTGCGTCTTGCATGGCTTTCTGAAATCCCTGATCGCGAACTCTGGCCTGGTGGTGATTAAGAGGGCCAGTAATACAACCGATAGATTTGTGGCCGGAATTAATCAGATATTTTGTGGCGATATAGCCGCCACGCAGTGAGTTGTCTTGTATTTTGTCACAGGAGAATGGAATCGGCCCCCAGTCCATAATAACAGTGGGAATATCCGGATACCGTTTTAACAGTTCCAGCTCATTATCGGTGAAGGAAGGGCACATTAATATCAGTCCGTCGACCCGTTTTTGTAATAGAGTATCGATGGATGTCTTCATCCTGACATGATCATCTTCAGTATTGCATAAAATAAGATGATATCCTTTTTGATAACAGTTACGCTCAACACCTTTCACCACTTCTCCAAAAAATGGGTTAGTTGATGACGTCATCAGCATACCGAACGTATGAGTTCTGTTCACCTTAAGGCTTCGGGCCAGTGCTGAAGGTGCATAGTTCAGTTCTTTGGCTACCTTCAGAACCCGGCTGGATATCTCATCACTGACAAAACGGGATTTATTGATAACATGGCTAACCGTTGAGGTGGATACTCCGGCTATCCTTGCAATGTCTTTCATGGTTGCCATGCTATTCTCCTAATGTTCAGAGAGAAAACGATCGACTTCTTCCCGGGTAGGGATCGACGTTTGTGCTCCGTGTTTGGTGACTGACAAAGCCGCAGCAGCATGAGCAAAGCGAATCGATTCCTGAAGGCTTTTACTTTCCAGTAAACCAGTGACAAATGCACCATTAAAGGTATCGCCTGCCGCTGTGGTATCGACCGCGTGAACTTTAAAACCTGAAACAATGTGCTGTTCACTGTCTGTACTCAGCCAAACGCCTTTGGCACCTAATGTAATCAGTACCATTTCAATGCCTTTGTCATGCAGTTGGTTCGCGGCTTTCTGTGCAGATTCTTCGTCGGTGACTTTTATCCCCGTTAAAATCTCTGCCTCTGTCTCATTGGGTGTAATGATGTCTACCAGGGAAAGAAGGTCATCCGGCAGAGGTTTGGCCGGTGCCGGGTTCAAAATAACTTTTGTATTAGCAGATTTTGCTACATTGGCGGCAAAACGGACACCATCCAGAGGCGTTTCCAGTTGCATCAGAAGATGTTCTGCCTTTTCAATCAGATGGGCACTTTTCTTTACCAGATCCGGATCTAATCTGTTATTAGCCTCAGGAGACAAACAGATGCAGTTTTCACCATCTTCTGAAACCTGAATCATTGCAATACCGGTCGGACAGTTTTCGATGATATTGACGGCTTCGGTATTAATGCCATCTTTTGCGAAGTCCTGACGTATGTTGATGCCAAAAGCATCGTCACCTACTGCTGCAATAAAGGATGTGGGGGTACCTAAACGGGCTGCGGCCACCGCCTGATTGGCTCCTTTTCCTCCAGGAATTACAGTATAATTGTGACCGGTCAGAGTTTCTCCAGGTTTAGGAAAAGTTGGAATTTGCAAGACATGATCTGCATTAACGCTACCGAGTACAGCGAGTTTATTCATAGCTTTTTAACCTTATTGTCGCAATTGTCGCAGGTAAGATAGTTTTATTTTTTTCTTTTCTGAAGAAGAATAAAAAATAAAACTATCTCCACTGTCCGGAAATGATTGCCGGACAGTGGAGAGATTGTGTTATTGCTTAGTTACGATTTTCAGTGGAACAGGAATGTTTTTCTGTACAGCTTCACCTTTCAGAACTTTGTCGGCAGTTTCAACACCCAATGCACCGATTAATTCTGGCTGCTGGGCGATTGTAGCTGCCATTTTTCCGCGGTTAACCGCTTTAATGCCGTCATCTGTACCATCAAAGCCGACGATAGTAATTTTTTTACCGGAAGCCTGTACGGCACGAAGTGCGCCAAGCGCCATTTCATCATTCTGTGCAAACACCGCCTGAACATCCGGATTAGCTGCCAGTAGGTTTTCCATGACATTCAGACCTTTTGTACGGTCAAAATCTGCAGGTTGGCTGGCAAGAAGCTGTAATTTGCTGTTGTCCACTGCCTGCATAAATCCTTTGCCGCGTTCGCGGGCTGCAGAGGTACCGGCAATACCTTCCAGTTGAATCACTTTTGCATTTGGTGCGACATGGTCAATAATGAATTTGCCTGCCATTTCACCACCGGCAACGTTGTCGGATGCAATGTGGCTGACGACTTTGCCGCGGTTTGTGCCACGGTCAAGCGTGATGACCGGTGTTTTGGTCTGGTTGGCAATACGGATTGCATTGGAAACCGCATCTGAATCTGTTGGGTTGATCAGAATCGCTTTTACACCACGTACAGTTAAGTCTTCAACGTTAGACAGCTCTTTACTTGGGTCATTCTGAGAATCCAGAACGATCAGTTTATAGCCGAGTTCTTTGGCTTTGGCTTCGGCACCATCTTTCATTGAGACAAAAAATGGGTTATTCAAAGTTGATAGAACAATCGCAATGGTGTCTTGTGCTTTCGCTGTTACCGACATGGTGGATGCTAATAGAGCAGCAGACATGATTGTGGCAATTTTTTTCATCGTTTATTCCTCATTGAAGGGGTAAGCCATTAAGTTATATGGGTTAATCAACGTTATTTGTTTTTGTTGTCTACCAGTACTGCAAGGAAAATGACTAAAGCCTTTGCGATCATCTGGTAGTAGGATGTTACATCCAGAAGGTTTAATGCGTTGTTCAGGAAACCAATGATCAACGCACCAATGAGTGTCCCGGTAATTTTACCTTTACCTCCCATCAAGCTGGTTCCACCGACCACAACGGCTGCAATTGCATCGAGCTCATAGCCCATACCCGCCGTTGGCTGCGCAGACGATAATCTTGATGTGACAACAATTCCGGCCAGTGCAGACATGAATCCACCAATGGCGTAGACACCGAGTTTGACCCGATCAACATTAATACCAGACAGTCGGGTTGCCGATTCATTACCACCAAGGGCGTATACATAACGACCAAAACGGGTATGATTCAGAAGATACCAAGCACCGACAAAAACTATTGCCATTAACCAGACAGGAACGGGGATGCCAAAAAGATATCCGGTACCGAACCAGGCAAAAGCATCTGCGGCATCGGTAAATCCGGTAGAGATAGGACGCCCATCGGTATAAACCATGGTGACACCACGCAATAGTGTCATTGTGACTAACGTTGCGATAAAGGGCTGAACTTTGCCCTTAGCAATGGCAAGGCCACTAATTCCCCCTAAAACTGCTCCGGCAGCCAACGTAATGATCAGGGTTATAAAAACAGGCCATTCCATCTGAACCATCGTTGCAGCAAAAGCGCCACACAATGCCAGAACGGAACCGACACTAAGGTCAATACCGGCCGTTAAAATAACCAACGTCATACCAACGGCAATAATGGCATTAACGGATGTTTGTCTTAAAATGTTGAGAATGTTGTCAACCGTAAAAAAATTCTCATTTAAAAATGAAACGACAACAATAAGAAATAACAAAGCAATAAGTGATTTTTGTTCTATTAACCACTCTTTGCTAAACAGTTTCTTTTCGTTCAGAGCGTCGCTTGTGTTGACGGATTTTGTACTCATGCGGCTACCTCATTTGCTTGTTTGCCTACAGCACAGGCCATAATTTTTTCCTGATTGGCGTCGTGAGCGCTAAATTCGCCCGTGATCCGGCCTTCATGCATGACTAAAATTCGATCACTCATACCTAATACTTCTGCCATTTCGGAAGAAACGAGGATGATGCTCATTCCCTCGGATTTAAATTGATTAATTAAGTGGTAGATTTCTTTTTTTGCCCCGACATCGACCCCTCGGGTGGGTTCATCCAGAATAAGCACTTTAGGCCGGGTCATTAACCCTTTGGCAATGGCTACTTTTTGCTGGTTGCCACCTGACAGGTTACCGATAATCTGCTCCCGTCCGGGGGTTTTTATGTTGAAGAGTTCGATAAAATCTTCGACAGCGGTGGCTTCTGTGTTGTGCTGAATCTGTAATCCTTTCGATAGCTGGGTTAAAGCGCATAAAGACATGTTTTCTTTTACCGATAATCCAAGTACCAGTCCGTCACCTTTCCGGTCTTCAGAAATGTAGGCGATGCCTTCCGATAAACCATCTTTGGGGCTTTTGGGTGAAATGGGTTTATTATTAATGATGACTTCACCCTGATCCCGGTGAAGGGCACCATATATCACTTTCATCAGTTCGGTCCGGCCTGCTCCCATTAACCCGGATACACCTAAAATTTCACCCTGATGTAATTTAAAGCTCACGTCATGAACGCCGGAACCGGATAAGTTCATGACTTCCAGACTGACCGGGCCTTTTTCAATTTCAACTCTTGGATATTGTTCTTCCAGTTTCCGTCCTACCATCATTTCTATAAGACCGTCTTCATCAGTGTCGGTTACCTTACATTCTGAGATAAAGCGTCCATCCCGCAGGACGGTGATATCATCACAGATTTCGAAAATTTCTTTTAGCCGGTGAGAAATATAAACAATGCCATGCCCCTGAGACCGGAGTTCATTGATGACACTAAATAAGGACTGAGTTTCGGTATCGGTCAGTGCATCTGTCGGCTCATCCATGATAATCACTTTGGCATCAAAAGAGAGCGCTTTAGCGATTTCAACCATTTGCTGCTCACCGAGACTTAAGCTGCCAAGTAATTCATTGGAACTGTGTCTGACATTCAACCGGGCCAGTAATTTGTTGGCTTCCTGGTACATAGTTTTCCACTGAATTTTTCCCAGTCCATTGACAAATTCTCGTCCGAGGAAGATGTTTTCAGCAATGGTGAGTTCAGGAATTAAATTAAGTTCCTGGTGGATAATACTGATACCGGCTTCCTGTGAGTCCCGGGTTCCACGGAATTTCACTGGTTGTCCCTGATATTGAATACTGCCGGAATCCAGTTCATAAATGCCGGTCAGTACTTTCATCAGTGTTGATTTGCCGGCACCATTTTCTCCCATCAGAGCCATTACCCGGCCCGGATAAACATTTAAGCACGCGTTATCTAGTGCTTTTACGCCGGGAAAGGCCTTATCAATAGCATTAAGCTGTAAAATTGGCTGAGTCATAGAATTTCCTCAATACAACATCTCCGGCGCATTTAAAATACAACGCCGGACTTGAAGATTACGTTTGCGTAAGCGGTGAATTCTCCTGTTCTTACAATCGCTTTACTGCTTTGCGTTAATTGTTTGAATTCTTCGTGGGAGACATAGCTGATATCAATCGCTTCACCGGTTCGTTTTTCTTCGCTATCAATGACATTCATTAATAGTTCATGGTGTTCTGGGCTGACTTCTTTGAATTCCCGAGCCAAAACAATGGCCTCAACTTTCATCTCAGTCATAATGGTCTGAACCGTGCGGATGAAGTCCGGTACTCCATGACATAAGGCCAAATCAATTCTCTGAACATTATCCGGAACAGGAAGACCGGCATCAGAAATTGTGATTTCATCTGTGTGACCAAGCCGGGAAATGAGGTGGGAAACTTCAGAGTTTAATAATGTGCCTTTTTTCATTGTCGTCACCTTAAATTACAAAGAATCAGTCTCACAACCGTTATTTTGTGGTATGAACGTTGTGATCGGAAAACTCATCGAAACGTTTCGATGAATAATCTTTGAAAGAATATTAATTGGCTATTTAAGTTGACGGAATATGTGAAAAAGATCTTTTTCTTAATAATTGTATTCTTAAATATGTTACGAATGTCACAAGATGCGTTGAAATAAAATAGATTTTCAAGGCCGGTTTTCCGGCAAATGGATGTTAAGTCCTTGGTGTCATTTTTTAATGAAGAATGTATTTCATCGATATCCAACGGGCAATCAGAGGCCCCAGACTCATGACAGCAAAAAAGCGGGCTAGTTGCATTGCCATGACAAAAGGAACATTCGCATTAACCGAGGTAGAAATAATGGCAACGGAATCGACACCTCCCGGGCTGGTTGCCAGAAATGCAGAGATGAAGCTGACATCAACAAGCAGAGTAATGATATAAGCCAGAATGACATTCGCTGTCAGTAATACAAAAATTGAGGAAAAGATGATTGGCAATAAATGTAATACGTGCCGGAGGACTTCTTTGGTGAAACGAAAACCAATTCCCCAGCCAAGCAATGCGTAAGCGAGCGTAAGTACAGTCATCGGAAGTGGCGTAGGGATAGGATGAATAAGATTGAATACAAATCCGAGTACCATGGGAGTAATTAAAGCACCTCCGGGTAATGCAAACCGTTTTCCGATGTAAACACCGGTAAGGATGAGTAGGGTTTTGATCAGGATATCCAGATTCAGAGGAAGCGCTAACCAATCAATTATCGGCTGCCCGGTCTCGGTTGCGTTTGCTGCAACCCGGGCTACAAACATTGTAGCTAAAGCACAACAGACGACACGGCTGTATTGCATAAAGGCAACAATTCTCATATCTGCGCCGTATCCTTCGCTCATCAGGGTCATGGCACTGGCTGCTCCGGGTGATATTCCCCATACGGCTGTTGAGCCGGGAAACCGTTTCGCATGAGCGACATACCAGCTGACGATGGCAGATACCAGTAATGTTGATAGTGTTCCGAATAAAAAAATTGGCCATTGATGAACAAATGCCTGCCAGGCATGGGTCGGTAAATGTTCCATGATCATCATGCCAACAAAACCTTGCGCCAGAGCGAATACCCGCCGGTTTAAGCGAAATTTTAAACCGGACGATGCTAATGTCAGTGCAGCTATCATTGGGCCGAGCATCAATGCTGCCGGTAGTTTAAATTGTTCCAGAATAATAACGTTGATAAGGGAAAAAAGCGTTAATCCTATCCATTTACAGGTTGTGACAGCATTCATACAAATATTAACATCAGTGGTGTTGGGGTCATAACTCTAAGAGCAGATTGTGAGTTTGGGTTACCCGTGATATTTCAGAAAATAGGTGAGTAAAAGTACTTTGGTGCCGCTTGGTGTTTAGAACTGAGCAGGCAAATTCAACAACAATCATATTATACTTAAATTCCCAACCGTAGCGAACTGCTGATTCTACGCCCATGTTGATTACAATTCCAGCAATGACAATGTTGTCAATATTTTTCTTCTGATATGTAAATCCATTTCGGTACCGGCAAATGTGCTCTTCAGGCGTTTTGCGATGGAGGCGATTGATTGATTAGGTCTCATACCATTAGTTTTGACAATGTTACAGCATTGACGTTTCGGGTGAAAATAGAGGATGCAGTATAATGCATCCTCTTTATCATTTTCTTCAGATATATTGATATGCCAGTTTTTTTGCAAGAGAGAAATCAACTTTTCCGCTTCCGAGTAAGGGGATTTTTTCTATATTAAAAATTTGACTAGGGATCATTAAATTTGGCATCCCGTTCTTTTTAAGTATTTGCTTGAGTCTGGATGGTTCCTGTTGGCTTTCAACCAGTAAAACAATTTGTTCACCTTTCTTTTCATCTGGCAGATTCACCGCAACTAGCCCTAAATCGTCTTCGCCCAAAAGTTCTCTGGCTGTTTGCTCAACAGCACCCAAACTGACCATTTCTCCTCCTAGTTTGGCAAAGCGGGAATAACGGTCAACAATGGTTAAGTAGCCATCATTATCGATGTGGCCTTTATCGCCGGTCTTATACCAGAGCATGCCATCCATATTGACCAGAACCGAGTCTGTTTTTTCCGGTTCATTCAGGTAGCCTTTCATGATTTGAGCGCCGCCGACCAGTATCAGACCATCTTCTCCTGTCGGTAAGGTGTCAAGAGACACCGGGTCAACAATACGGAAGGTGGTACCCGGTAAAGCTAAACCAACAGTACCTTCTTTTGTCGCTTCCTGAATGCAGTTTTGTTTTCTGGCAAAATGGCCCGGTAAATTTACGCTGGCAACGGGAGTCGTTTCCGTCGTGCCGTAACCTTCTAACACAGGAACCATGAACTTAGCCTGAAATGCTTCTTTTACTGCTTTATCCAGTTTTTCTGCGCCGGAGACGATGACCCGCAGAGAGTTAAGCATTAGTGGCTTAATTTTCTTGTTTCGTTGATACATCCTGAGAAACGTTGAGGTTGCACACATGAAAGTGGCTTCGTATTTAGCAACCGCTTTAGCAATATTAAAACCATCTGTCGGGTCTGGGTGGCATATCACAGGGATCCCTTCCATAAGAGGCAGCATGCCGGTGACGGTTAAACCAAAAGCATGGAACAGGGGTAGTGTTGCCATGACGCGATCATTTTCCCGGACATTAAGGACATCCGATACCTGACGTAAATTCGCCATGATGTTTTTGTGTGTCAGCACCACGCCTTTGGGTTCACCTTCACTTCCTGACGAAAACAAAATAGCGGCATTTTCATTCCTGTTTTTACGCGGGCAGAACAAGGACTGAAGGAGTCTGGCCGGCAGTAACCATGTGGTCAGAAAAGCACGTAATTTTTGTCCTTTGCTGATTGTCCCGGCCATGTCTTCCAGATACAAAACCTGGGTATTGTCCAGAATTTCCGCGCAGTTTATACCTCTTTTCTCCAGTTTCTCAATAAACTTTCTTGATGTCAGTATGCTTTGAATCTGAGCTTTATTCCGGGCCGCCATGATGGCATCAACCGACGACGTGTAATTGATGTTAACGACCGTTTTGCCTGTCATCATCGCCGCAATATTGGCCATTAACCCGGCACTGGTGGTGGGGAGTAAGAGCCCGATATTTTCACCCGGCATGGATTTGATGTGTTTTCTGGTGATCAGACAGCCAGCCAGAAAACGATGGTGCGTTACCGGTTTACCGTTACTGTCAACGACAGCCCATTTGGCCGGTTTCGCTTTGGCCGTTTTAATGAAAGTCCTGGGCAGTGTATCCAATGTATCGGCGTAATCATTCCAGGTCGATACCGACATTTCGAAGACTTTCTGTTTTACCTCTGCTGCCGTGGAATGTATGTCCATCGACGGGCCGAAAGCGATGGTAATGTCCCTTTTGATACCGCTGCGGCGTAGTTTGTGGAGCTTTTCGGAAGAACGTGAGAACTTGCTGCCCCACATTCCCCGCAGATAAAACGGGATGATGACGCCTTCGGCCTGACGGCAGGCACGTTCGAACCCTTTTTTAAACTCTCCCAGTTGTCCAAGGTGACTGATCCGGCCCTCGGGGAACAGACAGACCGTTTCTCCCTGATTGAGCAATGACGTGATCTGCGCCAATGCCTGTTTGCTTTGTCCTGGTGAGATCGGGATGACTTTAAACAGATCAAAGAACCATTTCAGATACCAACGTTGATAAATCGTTCTGTCCATCACAAAGTAGACATGGCGTGGCACCGACATTTGTATGATTGCCCAGTCAATCCAACTGATGTGGTTACCCAGCAGTAAGGTTCCCTTACCGGATTCAGGCAGGTGCTCGAACCCCAGTATTTTGAGCCGGTATTTAAAGCCAACTAAGCGACTCAGAATGGTCCGGATGAATACCTGCGGCATGGTGACGACGGTCAAAATGGCGACGATCGCACTCATCACAAAAATACCCCAGAGAATGGTGGTGACGCTCATCTTGGTGGTCGCAAAAGCAACGGTCATCGCCAGAAATAGCAACATGCCAATGTTTTGGATAAAGTTATTGCCGGCCAGTATTTTTCCCAGGTGGGCTTCACCTGCATGAAACTGAATGAGCGCGTTAAGCGGTACCAGCATTAGCGATCCACCAAAGCCGACCATGAAAAATAATCCGGCAAGCAAAGTCAGAGAATGGGTGAGCGGCAGAAAGAATAAAGCGATGCAGACCATGATGGCACCGGCTGGAATTAACGATAAGTTGATGTGTTTGACCGAGTGTGAAGCGGCGAAATACGAACCCAACATCAGCCCGATAATGGCCATTGCGATAATACATTGAATCGTAAATGTGTTATCGATAAGCAAGGTTGTTTTTGCGTAGGAAGGGAAGGTGGCAATCATCACCTGACAGATGGCAAGAAACAGCGTTAATCCGATAACCGGCTGCCAGAGGGTTTTTTCCTTGAACAGAAGTTTCAGGTTATTGGTTAAGGTTTTGCCGGTAAGGTAGTTTTCCCAATCGAAAGAGCCGGTTTGGTGGTTCTGGGTGTTATCAGGCAGTCTGAAAGCCAGAAAAGATTCCAGTAGTGATCCCGCAATTAAAAACCACCCAAGATACGACACATGACGGATGACCTCTGAAGGGACATAGTGATTTGCTTCCGGCAGGGCAAATTCAAACAGCGCTGAGAAAGCCGCGCTACCCGCCAGAATGGCAATCATGGATAGACTTTGCACCCATCCGTTGGCTGAGCTGAGGTTTTCAGAGCCGACTAACTCCCGGATATAACCATACTTGGCAGGTGAGTAAATCGCGCTTTGCATCGACAAAACCAACGTCAGCGCAAAGGCATAATAAAATTGTCCGGTATAATAACAGACAGTAATCAGGCTGGTGATCAGCACGGATGCCATCGCACTGATTTTCATGACTTTGGTTTTTGAGTATCGATCAGCAAAGTAACCCGAAGGCGTAAAAAGTAAGACGAACGGGAGTAAAATAAACGCATTAACAATGGCCATCAGCACAACCTGTTCGTTTCCTGAGAAGCTTTTAAACAGCGTATTTTGAATGATGATCTTATGTCCCAGATCAACAAATGCATTGATGAACGCGACTGACAAAAAAGCCAGAAATCCACGTTTTTGGAGTAATGTATTCATGGTTACCTACTAATAAAACAGTGTTCAAAATAAGTGTGATTACTGTAATTGAACACTGTTCAATTGTAAAGTGCCAATTTTGAATTTGATCAAAAGAGATCGGGCAGACAAGGAAAAACCGATTAATACCGGCGTGTTTTTACTTATGACTGGATTGATCAGGGAAGGTTAAAACGGAGAAACATGGGTCTGCTAACTTTTTGAAAACAGGCTATTCAATCTGGTAAATAAATATAAAAGTCAACAGACCTAAGAACTATATTTACCAGATTGATAAATATAGAATTACTAAACTTACAGTGTTAATTTACCGACCCCCGCATTTTTGTTTAAATACGAGACTAAGCTGCCGGTTGAACGTAACGAGTAGCTGTACGGAACACTCCAGCTGATATCGTTGCCTGGAATTTTAGAGCATCCGGAAAGGTCCAGTGAATCTCCGTTTAAGGTTGAGCCTTCATCATTCAATGTACTATTTGATTTTTTGACGTCAACGATTTTGCATACATTCGAATCGCTTAAGTTATCGATATTAAAGACATTGTTTTCCGATAGTATTGAGCCTTTATAGCCAAGTCCATAAGACGCTTTATAGGCATAAGTACTGGCTGTGTAGTCACCTTTAAATAAGTTATTGTATGAGTGAATTTTACCGAACCGGACACGGGGAGTCCGTTGTTCAACCTTGCTGAAAATATTGTAGGCCAGTGTTACTCTGAGATGTCCGCTGTCTTCTTTATTGTTACTGGCACTGTGTCCTATCAGCATGGTTTTATCGTGGTTTTTGAATACGGAATTGGTGATACTAATGTAATCACTACCGTGTTTTATATCCAGTTCGCCGTCATGCTGAACGTATGTCCAGCCGTCTTTTGTGGTGTATTGATCATCAGTAAATGAGCCATCATCAAATGTCATATGGTCCACCCAGACATTGGATGATTTGATGATATTCATGCCATCCCACTCGGCATTCCATCCGTCTCCGTCTTCAAATTCAGGGTCTACATCGACCGGGGATTCGACGTATAAGTTCCGGACGATAACGTTCTCGACCTTTTTAATGATTAGTGAGCCATTTGTGATACCTGATTTACTTGTAATTCCGATAATGGTGGTATTGGAAGGAACTTTTAGCTGAGAACGTTTTTTCTGATCTTTTTTACTGGAGTAATCGGTTCCGCCACTGACATCAATGATTCCTTTAATCTGGATGATCCGGGGCTCTCCTGAGTTTTCCGTTAATGCAGATTTAAGTTTACTAATGGTGGAAACGGTATAGATATTGTCACTTGTAGCATTCTGGCCACCGGTTGTTCCACCATTTTGTGTGGCGTAACCAATCGTTGCAATTTCCAGAGCTACATTACTGCTAAGAGAACCGGCCTGAACCGGTACCGTTGCTATACCTGTAAGAATCAGGCTAAGAGCCAGGTTTATGGATGATTTACTGAATGTTTTCATTTTATTCTCTTATTAATATTGTGAATAAGGGTTACCAAAAAATAGTCTGTCTTTATTTTTTATTGAGTCCTTATATTAAAGACGGAGTTTTGTTTTTAAAAATAAATTAACGTTATGTTATTGTTATTTATTGTCATGAATTTGTTTGTAAATAAATGGCGTTTTTATTAATAATTATCGGAATTTTAATTAATTACTATCATTTTATTTTTTTTGATATTAATTTTCTTATATTCAAGTGGTTATGTTTTTTTTAGGTGGTTTTTTTATCTATCTTACTATTTATTATTGATATAAGAAATAATAATTAATGTGTTTGAGTATCTACTTATTAGGCGTTTTTGGTTGGAATTAAGCAATATTAATTTAATGATAACAATTGCATTGATTATTAATTAACGATGGATAACTGATTAGTTAGTATATTTAAATATATTTTCGTAGGTGATACATACAGCGAGTATCAACAGATCGAAACTTCCCTTTGACGTACGTCAAGATAATCCATTTTTTGCTTACTAACATACATGAATCTTGTTGCAAGCAGAGACAATTGTGTTTAAATTATATTTTATAGACGATCGGTCATAAATGAGAAAGATGATGTTTAAAGCAATAGTTATCAATAAGCAGGATGAAGATTATACGTGTACTTATCAGGAACTGGAGGATAGCCAGTTTCCTGATGGAGATGTTACGGTGAAGGTTGAATATTCAAGCCTGAATTATAAGGATGGGTTAGCTGTAACTGGAGTATCACCGGTTGTCCGTCGCTTTCCTATGGTACCCGGAATTGATTTTGCCGGCACGATAGAACGTAGTGAACATCCTAAGTGGCAACCGGGTCAGAAAATTTTCATTAATGGCTGGGGACTTGGTGAAAAATATTGGGGAGGACTGGCACAAAAAGCAAAAGTAAATGGTGACTGGTTACTTGCCATCCCGGATGGAATGACCAGTTATGAAGTGATGTCTGTCGGAACGGCGGGTTATACGGCAATGTTGGCAATACAGGCTTTACAGAGAAATGGTATTACACCCGAATCCGGTTCAGTATTGGTAACAGGGGCGAATGGTGGTGTAGGCAGTTACGCTATCGCTTTTCTGGTAAAACTGGGTTTTCATGTCGTGGCATCCACCGGTCGTATTGAGGATTCCGAACGACTGAAAAAGCTTGGTGCTGAAGAAGTGATAGATCGTTCTACCCTTTCTGAAAAAGGCCGCCCTTTGGGTAAAGAAGTATGGAGTGCTGCCATTGATACGGCAGGGAGTTATACATTGGCAAATGTTTGTGCCGGTATTCGGTATGGTGGGGTAGTGGCAGCCTGCGGACTGGCGCAGGGTATGGACTTCCCTTCTACCGTCGCGCCATTTATTTTGCGGGGTATCACTTTGGCTGGTATTGACAGTGTTATGTGCCCTATAGAAAAACGTCAGGCAGCATGGCAACAGATTGCTAAACTTATGGATCCGGAACTGATCGAATCCATAACTACCTGTATCCCGTTTGCAGACGTTGTTGACTATGCGAAACGATTTCTTGAAGGACAGGTGAAAGGGCGTGTTGTTGTTGATATTCCTCAGTCATGAGTGGTATCTGATTTAACCTTCACCGCTTGGGAAAAAAACGACCAGAATTCGTCTAATGGTGCGGTAGACCGGAAGAGTTTTGCTCTCATTACGGCACCTTCCCAACCACTCCAGAACTGAGATGCGTAGAATTCAGTTTCAATATCGGGTTTTATCTGGAGTGTCTTTTGTCCTTCAGTTAAGCAGTTTTTTACTTTGCTTTTCCAGTCAGAAATCGCTAACTGTAATTGTCTGGCGCATGCTTCGGATAACTGGGGCGACTCCTGCATCATATTACCAACCAGGCAGCCTCTCTTAAAATTGAATTTTGTCATACCAACTTTGGCATCTTCAACGAACAATTCTATTCTGTCGAGTGGGCAGACATCCTGCCGGGAAAAGTGTTTTTCCAGTTTTTTGGAAAAGTAACGTCCATATTCAGCAACCACTTCCTGCCCGAATTCTTCTTTATTCTTGAAGTAATGGTAGAAAGAGCCTTTGGGGACGCCAACCCGTTTGACGATGGTATCGATTCCGGATGACATAAATCCGTTTTCAGTAATTAATTCAACACCACTGCGTAGTAATGCTTTTTTGGTGTCTGCGAAACCTCGCTCCGTTTTTGGCGGGCGTCCTCGTTTACGTTTTGGGGCGATATTAGTTTCTGCCATGAGTCATACTCGGGGATGTTTTCTTACAGGTTTCTTATTTTATACCTAAATCATATTAAAGGGCATGATTCAGGCGGTTTGCTCTGTGTAGCCTGACATCGGGTAAGAGTCGATGTCAAACATTCGGCTTATCCGGACGGACAGTCCGGGATCTTATATCAGCCCCAGAGTCGATAAGGTGAATACACCGACAGTTGTTGTGAACAGTGATAAAATTGTGGTAACGACGATAATATTGGCTGCCATAACATGGTTTCGTCCCATTCCTCTGGCCATGACATAGCTGGCTGCAGCTGTCGGTGTCGTACTTGTCAGCAGTATAATGGCCAGTTCTTCATTTCGGAACCCGTAAAAATAGCCAATAGTTGTCATAAACACCGGACAGGCGATCAATTTCAGAAACGTTGAAACCCAGACAGAAGATTTGTCATTGCTGAATGCGGTTAAATCCAGTGAACCTCCGGCACAGATGAGCGCCAGAGGAAGAGTCATGTTTGCAAAGTATTTACCGGCATCCAGAGCAATGGATGGTAACGTTAAAGAAAGTTGTGAAAACGCGATGCCGACAAGAATCGCAATAATCAGAGGGTTTTTTGTCAGTGTCTTTGTCACTGTTGTAACGGTTTTTAATCCCACGCCTTCGTTTTTTGGACTCAAAATGATGACCGCCTGTATATTGAATAACAGGGTCATTCCTGCAACGTACAGTGCGGCATGTGCGATGCCCTGACTGCCATATAAGTTAGCGACGTAGGCCAGTCCGACAATGGCCGTGTTCCCACGATAAGACCCCTGAATAATGACATCGATGTCCGGGTTTGTTGGCTGGACAGTTTTAATAAGGAGCCAGGTGAGGATAAAAAAGGAAAAACTGGCACTGACCCCGTATAAAACCATCTCGCCGCTTTCCAAAAGATTATGATTTGAACTGATGACACTGAGAAATAATAAAGCGGGCAGCGTCACCCTGAAAACCAGCTTTGAAGCAACTTCGATGAAGTGATCGTCAATGAGGCGGGTTCGTTTAAAAAACATACCTAAAAACAACATTAAGCAGATAGGGCCGGTCACTTTTGTGGAAAAAATAAATTGCTGCAGGAGCGTTTCCATCAGAATCCTTATTTTACTAATTTATGTTACATGGGTCATGACATAGCCAATTGTTATCAGCTAAATATAAAAGGACAAGCTAGGGTCTGTTGACCTTTGATGGTTTATTTTTGTTCAGATGAATCCTTCGGGCAGCGTTTGATGGTGATTTATTCAGCGTTGGGTCATGATTCATGTAGATGACTACACTTCACATGCCAGCCTTGCCTAAATCACCATCAACTTGCTGCAAAAACCATCACTAAAGGTCAACAGACCCTAAGGTTTTGATTCGGTTAACAGATTCCATTTTATAAGTATGTCATTAATTGAGTATAAAAATTAAAGTCAGCTCATAGCCGTCAGGCAAAAAAACCAATAAAGGAATGTTCCAGATGATACCTAAAAATGATAAGGTCCCTTTACCGACCAACACCCGAGAGTGGTTTCTTCACCGCAATAGCCTAATCATTATTGCAGACATTATTCTCTTCTCAGTGTTATACAATTTATTACCGTTTGAACACGATATCGTACTGGGTCTCAGTATTCTCGCTTTTATTGCTATATTGTGGCTGACGGAAGCACTTCACGTCACGGTGACGGCACTGCTTGTCCCTATCTTAGCGGTTTTCTTTCATATTTTTAATACCAAACAGGCCTTAAGTAACTTTTCTAATCCTATTATTTATCTGTTTCTTGGTGGATTTGCGCTTGCTGCGGCTATGCACCATCAAAAACTGGATAAAGTGGTCGCAGACAAGGTTTTGATTCTGGCCCGTGGCCGGATGCTGACCGCGGTGTTTTTATTGTTTGGTGTAACTGCCCTGATTTCCATGTGGATTAGTAATACGGCAACATCGGCTATGATGATGCCGCTGGTTCTCGGTGTATTAAGTAAGGTGGATGCAGAAAAAGAACACAAAACCTATGTATTTGTTTTGCTTGGGATTGCATACAGTGCCAGTATCGGAGGGATTGCGACAATTGTGGGAAGCCCTCCTAATGCCATAGCCGCGGCGGAAGTTGGGTTAACATTTACCGACTGGATGAAGTTTGGTTTGCCGGTGACAATCATTTTGCTACCGATAGCGATATTTGTACTTTACATTATGTTAAAGCCCAATCTGAGAGGGCATTTTGAATTAAACCATGAACCTGTGGAATGGGACAAAGGTAAAGTCGTTACTCTGGGAATTTTTGCGCTGGTTGTTTTTCTTTGGATTTTCAGTAAACCGATTAACAGCATGTTAGGTGGCTTTAAATCGTTCGATACGTTAGTTGCTATGGCGGCTATTGTGATGGTCAGCTTTGCACGGGTAGTGCACTGGAAGGAAATAGAAAAAACGGCGGATTGGGGGGTTTTACTGCTGTTCGGTGGCGGTATTTGTCTGAGTAATATTCTTAAAGAAACCGGAACCAGTGTATTTATTGCTCATCAGCTGAGTGATTTGGTTGCTCATTATGGCTTGTTTGTTATCGTTATTTCGATTGCTTTCTTTGTTGTATTCTTAACTGAGTTTGCCAGTAATACTGCCAGTGCGGCTTTACTTATCCCTGTATTTGCAACTGTTGCGGAAGTCTTTGGGGTAAGCCCGGTTATTTTATCCGTACTGATTGCTGTTGCTGCATCCTGTGCTTTCATGCTCCCGGTTGCAACACCTCCGAATGCCATTGTTTTTGGAACAGGACATATTAAACAATCAGAAATGATGCGGGTCGGCATTGTTTTGAATGTCATTTGTGCCAGTATTTTGTCTGTTATTGCTTATACGTTCTGGTAATCAAGTGTGGATTTGGTTCGAATAAAAACATAAGCCTGGAATGATATTCTTTATTCCGGGCTTTTTTTTATTAATTGTGTGATGAATCTCTATTAATTCACAGTGTAAAATTATTTTATCTTAAGTTTCATGGTCATATGCCGTTAAATTTTTATGAAACATAACACATAAAACATTTGTTTCAATTATGTAGGCATCTAATCTAAACGTTTCATAATAATAATGGATAGACCCCATGTTAAAAAAATTGTCTTTGAAAAATAAGCTGGCTATTTTAGCCAGTCTGGCAATCGTAATTAGTACCGTTATTGTCGTTACGATTTCTTTCCGTTCAGCATTAAATCAACTTAACCGGTCTGTTGAACAACGGTTAAATAGCGCATCTTTGTCTTATAATCAATATGTGATTGACTGGTTTAAAGCGAAGCAGAAGGTTTTGACGTCTTTTTCCTTAGACATGAAAGAAGACAATATTCTTACCCACCTTAAGCAGGCCAGAGATTCTGGTGGTTTTGATAATGTATTCCTGGCATACCCGGATGGTTCTGAGAAAAATGCAAACGGAGTTGTTCTTGCTCCAGATAATAATGATCCACGAAAATGGGGCTGGTACATTAATGCGATGGCCGATAAATCCAGCGTTTTTATGGATAATCCAACAGTTGCTTCCGCAACCGGTAAAAACGTTGTTTCGCTGGGGAAACATATTGATTTGTTTGGGAAATCGTTAGTGCTTGGTGCTGATGTTGAAATTACCGATATTATCAATACGATGAAACAGGTTATTTTACCCGGAACCGGGTATATCTTTATTGCAAATGATAAAGGTAATATTTTTACCCACGAAAATTCGGATTTATTAAACAAGAGTGTCAGTGAACTCGGAATTACTTTTGCCGATATTAAAAGGTCTCAGTCGATTGGTCATGATATAAAAGTGTCGAAGGATGACGGCACGTATGTTTTGTTTGCAAAATCAATAAAAGGCACGCAGCTGACGACGGTTATTATTATCAATGACGATTCGTTGGTTGGTCCACTATACAGCACGCTGTATAGTCAGCTAATTGTGATTGCGGTTTTGATTTTGGTGTGTATTGTCGTTTTCAATATCCTTTGCAATATTTTATTTAAACCACTACGAAATGTGGCTTTTGCATTAGAGGAAATTTCATCTGGTAGTGGTGATTTAACTCAGCGCATTGAAGTTGACAGTGAGGATGAAGTGGGTCTTCTTGCTTCCGGTTTTAATACTTTTGTGATGAAACTACAGACGCTCCTTATTGAAATCAGAGAGCAGGCTGAAGGGTTGACTCAACAGTCTGAATCGAGCGCTGAAAGGGCAAGCAATTCAGTAAAAGAATTGTCCACTCAGCAACAGGAAGTGACAATGGTGGCGACTGCAGTGACGGAAATGGCATCGGCGACACAGGAAATTGCATCTCATGCCGAGCAAACGGCAAATGCCGCTCAGGAATCATCGGAAGCAACCAGTCAGGGGCGAACTTTAGTATTAGATACTAAGCAGTCAATCAACAGTCTTGCCGAAGAACTGACTCAGGCCAGTTCAGTGATTTCTGAATTGGACCAACATGCCCAGGAAATTTCTGCTGTCCTTGCTACGATTCAGGGAATTGCTGAGCAGACTAATTTACTGGCGTTGAATGCGGCTATTGAAGCGGCCAGAGCCGGTGAACAAGGGCGTGGTTTTGCTGTAGTAGCGGATGAAGTCCGGGTGTTATCTCAGCGTACTCACACATCTACAGAAGAAATTAAAGGGACGATTGAAAAACTTCAGGAAATAACACAACGTGCGGTTGGTATTATGACCAGCAGTTCTGAGCTTGCTGATAGCAGCGTTAGTGATGCAGACAAGGCGGCTCAGGCTCTGGAGGAGATCAGTAATGCTGTCATATTAATTAGTGATATGGCGACTCAAATTGCTACAGCGGCAGAAGAGCAGACTCATGTGACCGGAGAAATCACTCAGAATATCACGTCAATCAGAGATGTGACAGAGCAGCTTGCATTGGGCTCTGATGATAGCCAACAACAGTCGGTGGCCCTGAGAACCTCAGCAAACTCATTAAATGAGAAAGTCGGAGTGTTTAAACTCTCTTGAACGACGTATTCTTAATAAAACATCAGGCAGGGTTTAAAGGCGGTATCTTCGGATATCGCCTTTTCTATTGGAATTCGCTATTTATTTCCTGTTTGTTAGCGTTATTTTCTCAAAAAATAAGAATCCTGTAGCTTGAATTGCTGTATTTTCCCGTTTAATAAGAATTATAGTTGAAGCATTACGGAAAGAAGGATACAAAAGAAAAATGAACGACAGTGCTGTAGTGTCCAGTCATGTTAACGAGAAGACATTTCAACTTTTAATGCAGGTTGCTGTAAACGACGAGCCCGTTACAGCAAAAGTATTAAGTGAACAACTAAGTATGCCTCTGAGTAGTCTGTACAGACATTTAAAGCTGCTTAAAGAGTGGAATATGGTTGAGGAGAGTCCTTATGACAAGACACTTGTTGTCGGCGCTGCCGCTCTTCTTTTAATGAGGAGTTATCAGACAAGTTCTCATAATCTTGATGCAATAGATTTGGTATTAAGTCGTTTACAGAAACAGACAGGAGAAATGGCGGCTTACATGGTTCCTGTTGGTTACCGGGCTCTGTGTGTCAGCCAGAAAGAAAGTTTACAGGCACTCCGTTGCAGCTACGTCCAGGGGCAAAGTCAACCATTGCTTCGGGGTGCCTCTTCTAAAGTGATGCTGGCCTATTTACCTGAAAAACGACGTGAAAAAATACTGAACCATTTTCATGAGCATGAAAATTCTGATTACTGGTCAGAAGAAGTTCAAAAAATACGAAACCGGGGGTATGCGTTCAGTAACTCTGAAGCTGATCCGGGGGTTTCCGGTATTAGTGCGCCTGTGATGAAAGGCAATAAACTGATGGGAGCTGTCTCTTTGATGTCGCCCGCTCACAGGATTAAATCGAATAGATCCAAAATGACTCTTTATGTTTTACAGGCGGCGAGAGCATTGTCGTTAGAAAGGTGATGATTGCATGTTCAGTTTTTTTAGACGTCGGGTGGTTTCTCAGTTGCAAGGATATTACCGGTATCCGTTTATTTTTATGACAGCCTGTAAGTGGGTAGCTCCGATGTCTCAGGCTAAGTTTGAGTTGTTTCAGCAAAGTCTGGATAATTTATTTAACTGGTTGGAAAATAAAGATGTTCCTAAAGGTCATTTTATTTCTGACCAACAAATCAGTTCCGGACTATTACAGACTCTGAAAAGAGGGTTAGGGTATCAGTTGACCCCTGTGGTGATTGCTAACTCTCTCGACTTGTTAATTGACATCTATCCGACAGTAACCGTTGAATCTGCCAGGACAGGTATTGTTCATATCGGTTGGTATAACCAGTTTAATATTCAGGAGCAAAATCAGCACCTGGATGTTTTTACGTCACTTGAAAAATGCTATCCCGGCCTTGATGTGCTGAATGTCGGAACGTCACAACAGGAGTGGCAATCAAAAGAAGCGCTTGTATTTAATGAAACCGTCAGCGACTTTATTTCGAAACACGAACAGATAATGGTTTCTTTCGATTTGTCATCTATGATGCAAAATTCTGAAATCAATAATTACAGTCAAATTGACAGTGACATTAAACGACTGCTGGGTTTATGTGTGAAATTCGAAAAATTGCGGGTGATTCTGTTAGTAGCAGGCAGTGACCGGGCACTTTATTCCAGAAAAACAAAAGTGATTTATGAGGGGTTGAAAGAACTGGCCGGACAGCAACTGATGCACGCATGAGTACGATTTCCCTTTACATCGATACGAATAAAGGGAAATCGGTCATGAATGACTACCGGCTACAGGGATGCGGCAATAATGCCGATAATTCCGCCGAAAACACCTCCCCATACCACTAACCAACCGAGGTGTTCACGGATCATTTTAGCAACGATTTCTTTCACTAACTGAGGTGTTAATTCATTCAACCTCTGATCGATGATGGCTTCAATATTAAGCTGCGCATCATCCAGAACGGAAGAAGAGCTGACCTGTTCTTTAATGGCATCTTTTACGCTGTCGCTTTGGCTTAGTTCAGCGATAGACGTTTGTATCTTCTGAATAAAGGATTCTTTCAGTGGTTCAAGTGCTTCGGTACCACCAAACATAGACAGCATGCCACCAAAGGAAGATTCCTTAATGGTTTCAACCAGAGAGTCGAACGTCGGATTAAAGTCAACATTTGAAACGATCGGGGCTAAATCAAAACTGTTTGCTGAATTGAATTCCTGATTCATGAATTTTTTAATGTTTTCCTCGGTGAAAAACTCTCTCATCATCAAAGATTTTATTGCGGCTTTGAATTCTTCGAACCGGTTCGGGATAACACCTGAGCCGTACAGTCCCGGTACTTTTTCAAATAACATATGAATAGCCAGCCAGTTTGTTACGGCCCCTGAAAAGGCGAACAAACCGGCATTGTATACAATATGATTGTCCGTTTGATAACCAATTCCGATCAACAGGACGGAAATGAAATTGGTGATAATACTTTTATTCATAAATGTGGAAACTGGTGTAATAAATAACCCCGATTTTATGTAAAAAAAACCGGGGTGAAAAGAAAATTATCCGCTTCTAGTTTGTAGCAATGTATCCACCGGTCTGATGGGCCCATAAATGCGCATAAATGCCATTTTTATCTATCAGTTCCTGATGTGTACCTTCTTCAACAATCTTGCCTTCATCCAGAACAATCAGACGATCCATTTCTGCGATGGTGGATAACCGGTGAGCAATTGCAATGACTGTTTTCCCTTCCATTAACTGATATAAGCTTTCCTGGATGGCAGCTTCTACTTCTGAGTCCAGAGCCGATGTGGCTTCATCCAGAATTAAAATAGGCGCATTTTTTAATAATACCCTTGATATTGCAATACGCTGGCGTTGTCCGCCAGAAAGTTTCACTCCACGTTCTCCGACCTGGGCATCGTAGCCTTTGTTACCATACGGGTCGGTCAGTGTCGAAATAAATTCGTCTGCATGGGCTTGCCGGGTTGCAGTATACAGTTCTTCATCAGATGCATCAGGATTACCGTATAGAATGTTTTCTTTAATTGAACGGTGGAGTAGTGATGTGTCCTGTGTGACCACTCCAATGACTTTTCTTAAAGATTCCTGAGTAACCTGATCAATGGGCTGTCCGTCAATACAGATTTTGCCTTCTTTTATTTCATGGAAACGTAAAAGCAGATTGACCAGTGTTGATTTCCCGGCTCCCGAACGACCGACTACTCCCACTTTTTCTCCGGGTTTTATTGTCAGAGAAAGATGGTTGATAACACTGATATGTTCACCATAATCGAAACTGACATCATCAAAGGTAATTGACCCCAGTTTTACAGTCAGTTCGGAGCTATCTGATTGATCCTGAATCTGAATGGGCTGTGAAAGCGAATTCATACCATCGACAACCGTCCCCATGTTTTCGAAAAGGCCACCGATTTCCCACATAATCCATTTGGACATTCCATTGATACGTAAAGCCAAAGAGATGGCAATGGCAATGGCACCAATAGAAATTGCAGAATATGACCATAAATAGATTGAAATTGCGGCAATCGAAAACAGCAGCATGTAGTTGGCAATTTCCACCCATATATTGAATCCGGTCACCAGACGCATTTGTGAATGTACGGTTGTCAGGAAGCCTTCCATGCTCTTTTTGACATAACTGGTTTCTCGTTGGTGGTGTGAAAATAGTTTTACCGTCTGGATATTGGTGTAACTATCAACAAAACGGCCTGTCATGGTTGAACGGGCGTGAGCCTGAAGAGACGAAATGTCTTTTAACTTAGGTACGTAGTAGAGTTGAATTCCGATATATGCGACAAGCCAGGCAACCATCGGAAGCATGAGTCTCCAGTCAGAATCCCCCAAAATAAAGAGTATGGAAACAAAGTAAACACTGACAAAAACGAACACATCGACCAATTTCATCACTGTTTCCCTGATAGCGAGAGAGGTCTGCATTACCTTGGTAGCAATGCGGCCGGCGAATTCATCCTGATAAAAAGACAAACTCTGCTTTAGCAAGTAGCGGTGAGCCAGCCATCGTATTGACATCGGATAATTACCCAGCATTGTTTGATGAACCAACAGAGAATGAATTCCGATAATGGCCGGCATGATAATTAATATCAGTATGGACAAGCTAATCAAAGTCCACTGATTATCGGCAAAGAATGTTGCCGGGTTGCTGTTTGATAGCCAGTCAACCAGTTTTCCCATGAATCCAAATAAGCCGACTTCGACAATAGCAATGATGGTACTGAGTAAACCAATATAAATAAGAGGACGGATGAATCCTTTTGTGTAATACAGACAAAATGCCCACAAAGAGGATGGTGGTTGATTCGGTTCTATATTAGGAAAGGCTTGGGTCAGCTTTTCGAATTGTTTAAACATGATCACCCTTTTTACAACAAAAGAAGCCCATCTTCTCTAAAAGAAGATGGGGAAATTGATGGGGAAGAATTTTGGCGTGTTTACCGTTCAGAAAGCCCAGACACGCTATTTGTTCTTAGCATTATAGTAGAGAATGGCCATCGACATTTTTGGCAAAAGGTACTCTTTTGAAGCCTTGTTAAGGAGAACTTCTTCACCATTTGTGTCACAGACTATATCCCATTCGCCTTTTTTAGGCAAAGCCGGAAGTTTGAACCGTGCAACAGCTGGTGTTGGGTTGACCAGATAAAGAATCTGTCGGCCGGATTTGTTGATGCCCAGATTAAGAGCCACACAAGTCCTTTTATCCCAGTCGGAACCTGACATATCGGAACCATCAACTTTTCGCCAGAAAACCCGGTTAGAATTCCGGCTTTTACCGCTGAAAGCATCGATAAATGGAACCATAATGTTGTGACGGGCTTTGAGCATTTTGCTTAGCCACTTTTTAAATGAAGCGGCTTGTGGCGTCAGAGACCAGTTTAGCCAGCTTGTCTTACTATCCTGACAGTAGGCATTATTGTTCCCACCTTGTGTATGCGATAAAACATCGGCACTTAATATGTGAGGGATGCCAAATGAAAAGAGCAGTGTCGCCATGAAGTTTCGTTTTTGAAGTTCACGCCTTTTGATAATGGCCAGACTTTTTGTTGGTCCTTCTTCACCGTTGTTATCTGAGCGGTTATCCCCGTGCCCGTCCCGGTTTTGTTCTCCATTATCGTCGTTATGTTTGTGTTTGTAAGACACCAGATCCTGTAGAGTGAAACCGTCGTGGTAAGTAATATAGTTGACCGTGAGTTTGAACGGCCAGTTCGATGCACTGTAAATATCCCGGGAACCCATTAATCTGGTGGCAAAATCTCTCAGGAAGCCGTCATCGCCTCGCCAGAAACTTCTTGCTATGTCTCTGAGTTTGTCATTGGTTTCGTTCCATCCAAATGGGAAGTGTCCGACCTGATAGCCATTCGGGCCGATATCCCAGGGTTCTGCTATCAACTTAATGTCTTTTAATATCGGGTCCTGAGCGACAGCCATAAAGAAACCGGAGGTCTGAGAAAACTGTTCTCTCTGTCTGCCTAACGTTGCCGCTAAATCAAAACGAAAACCATCAACTTGATATTCGGTTACCCAATGCCGGAGTGTATCCATAACCAGATTCAGTGTCGGTTGATAGGATAAATCTAGAGTATTCCCACAACCGGTAAAGTTGATGTAGTTCTTTCCTGACAGAAGATAGTATTGCTTATCGAGTCCTTTGAGATTGAATATCGGCCCATCATCGCCGCCTTCTGCTGAGTGGTTATAAACCACATCAAGAATGACTTCAATCCCGTGTCGGTGTAATTCTCTTATTGTGGTTTTTAGCTCTGAAACCGCATCATTGACCGCATACCTTGGATCGGGGGCCATAAAAAGATAAGGGTTATATCCCCAATAGTTTACCTTGCCCGCTTTTATCAGGTGAGGTTCTGCCATACACGCAGCGATAGGTAATAGCTGCAGTGTCTGAATGTGATTATCTGCATAGAAGCTTAACATTTCATCGCTGACAAGGCCCAAATATTTTCCTTTAATCCGGGAATTCATTTTTGGGTGTAAAAAGGTTAGCCCTTTTACGTGTGTTTCGAAAATAACGGTTTCTTCTCTGGGGATATTAGGTTTGGAAACGTCCTGCCAATCAAAATCATCTTCGGTAACAATGCATTTTGGTAATGTAAAACTGGTTTTTTCGTTGTAGGGTTCTTGGTACGTTAGTTCACCATCAATTGCTTTTGCATAAGGATCAGAAATGAGTTGTGAGCGGCCTTTTTCATTTTTGATTATATAGCCGTATTTTTGACCTGCTTTTATGCCATTGACAAATGTGTATTGTACTCCTGCGTAGCTGTGGTCCAGTTCAATTACTTTGTAGTCACTATCGTTATCAAATAAAGCCAGCTGGATCTCATTTTGTGCAGGAGAGTAAATAGAAAAACAGCAACCATTTTCAGTTAAGGTTGCACCCAGTGGATATGGTTGAGCATTATTTTTTATCATTCCGTGCATAAATTCTAACTTTCTGATTAAAAAAACGACTTATTCGTTTCTAGTAAAAAACTTTGTTGGAAAAGGGTCAAGTGTTAATTGTGATAAAGCAGAGGTTGATACCTATTGTACCTATTGTCTGTTGTATATGAAGGGTACAACTGATTTGTTCATCACATTGTGAGGATAGGTTATATAATGTAGAGAGTAAAACGATATGACAGAGATAAAACCATGTTATGATGATTTTTGTAAAGCCAGCCAGATTTTTAGAGCCTTAATGAATGAATGTACTAGGTATTTTTATCGGAATCGCCGGAGTGCTATTGGTGGTGATCGTATCGTGGATGATTGCGCTGTCAATAAAGCAGAATCGGATTCAGACAGAACGTAAAAAAAAGCAGGACAGGCGTCGTCTTCAGCATGAGCACAACCGTCAGCAGGAAAAACAGCAACGCCGCGAAAAGGCCGAAAATGGACATATTCCGACCATACTTTTTTTAGCGAAGGAAGCGGAGCGTACCGATTGGCGGGAATCGTTTTACTGGTATGAGAAGGCGGCTAACCTTGACAATATTATGGGTATGTATGGGGTTGTCCGAATGAGCAGACATTTAGATAATGATCTGATTGTCGGAGAAAAAGCGCGTTTCTGGCAAACCTATATTCAGGGAATTGAAGGTGATAATCCTTCACTTTTGGCCGCTGGGAAAGCGTGGATTCATGGATTGGGTATCTCAGCCAATCTGGAAAAAGGGTTGGAAGTGGTCGAAAATGCGGCAAGAAAGAATTACATCCCGGCAATGATATACCTTGGTGACTGGAATATCGCGAAGGATAATCCTAACCAAAAGTCTGAGGATTCTAATTATTGGTATGCCAAAGCGGCTAAGTTAGAGGACCCGGAAGCGATGATGAAGCTGGGGATCAATTATCTAAGAGGGGTAGGAACACCTCCGGATCACAACAAAGCATGTTATTGGCTGGAAAGTGCTGCTGAGACAGGATATCCGGAAGCGATGTATCATGCAGGTGATGCCTGGATCGATCATGGTTCCCACGGGAATGCAATTGCTTATATCTGGCTATTTCTTGCAGCCTATTTCCATAACGAACCGGCCCGGATTCTCAGAGATGAAGTCGGTAATAAAGTTGGTGTGGATTCTATTATTGCGTTGCAGCGGTTTGCTAAGCCTCTTATCACTAAAATTCAGACTGGCACAGTTGGTAAGCATTTGATCATTCGTGCATTGAACAAGCTTTACAAACGTGATGTTCCGGTTTTTTCTCATAACCAGTTTCATGAAGAGCAGTCTGTATCGGACAGTTGTGATGAATTGGTGAATGAGATTAAAACGGCGCCATCTGATTCACCTGAAGCATCGGCTTTTAGTTACAGTGGAACTTACACAGAAGATAATTCTTTAAATTTTACACAGCAAATTGAAGAATCAAATGTAGAAAGCGATGAAGGTAGTAATAAGAAAGAGGGAAGTAGTAATGGAACTACTGCTCCGAAAGAGGAGTAGTTCCATCAAAAGAAGAATTAAGCGTCTTCTTGTTCTTTGTTTTGCTCGGCGATACACGCTGCTGCAGTGAAGATAACGTCAGTTGAGCTGTTTAATGCAGTTTCAGCTGAATCCTGAATAACACCAATAATGAAGCCAACCGCAACAACCTGCATTGCGATATCATTTGATATACCAAACAATCCACACGCAAGAGGAATCAGAAGCAGTGAGCCGCCTGCGACACCGGATGCGCCACAGGCTGACACCGCGGCGATAACACTCAGAAGAATAGCGGTCATGAAATCGACATCAATTCCAAGAGTATGAACAGCTGCCAGTGTTAAAACCGTGATGGTGATTGCTGCTCCCGCCATGTTAATGGTTGCACCCAGAGGAATAGAAACAGAATAGGTGTCTTCATCAAGCTTGAGTTTGTCACACAGTTCCATATTAACCGGAATATTGGCAGCGCTTGAACGGGTAAAGAAGGCAGTAACACCACTTTCGCGAAGACACTGAAATACCAGTGGGAACGGGTTAGCTTTGGTTTTTACATAAACCATAATAGGGTTAATGACTAATGCAATGATGATCATTGAACCAAGTAAAACAAATAGCAGGTGTGCATAGCCAATGATGGATTCAAAGCCCGTAGTTGCAAATGTTTTTGATACTAAGCCAAAGATACCAAATGGTGCCAGACGAATGATGAATCGCACAAGTTGAGATACACCATGGCTTACGTCTTCCAGTACGTGTTTAGTTGGAATGGAGCCGTGTCTGAGAGCAATACCAAGGCCGATAGCCCAGGCCAGAATACCAATATAGTTCGCATCAATAATGGCATGAATAGGGTTATCGACAATCTTGAAAACCAGCGTGTGCAGGACTTCGGTGATACCTTGTGGTGGTGTTGCCCCTTCAGCTCCGGTAACCAGGGTTAATGTTGTTGGAAATGCAAAGCTAAATGCAACAGCAACTAATGAAGCTGCAAGCGTACCGATAAGATACAGTACAATGATTGGGCGCATATGAATTTGCTGGTTTTTCTTCTGGTTTGCGATCGAAGAAATGACCAAAACAAACACGAGTACGGGAGCTACAGCTTTCAAACCTCCCACAAATAAGCTACCTAGGATGCTTACTTTTAGAGCTGCTGTCGGTGCTATTGTTGCTAAAAGCGCACCTAATATAATTCCCACAACAATTTGTAGAACTAAGTTACCCCGGGCAAAACGCGCGAGAGGATTGTTGTTTTGCATACTTATTCCTGAATAATAATTTGATCAAATTTTTATGTTTTAGCCAGATTTTATCTGGAGACGACAATATTAGCTTCACCATATATTGTGTCTATCATTATTTGAAGAAAGGCATAAAAAATTGATTGAGCTCTGCTATATAGAGTGATTTTTCGTCTTTTGTTAAATTTTTGTTTATATTTGTTTGTTTAATGTTTAGTTAAAAATACCAACGTTAGGGAGAAATACAGAATAGGGTAAGCTTTATTATCCAGCAGAATGATCGTTTCAGGTTTTGAATGATTTGGGCAGAAAGTACGTTTCTGCCCAATCTATTCGGGGTGGCTAATGGTGTTTAGTGGTCGTTCTGGTTGCAAATTTTTCTAATGCCAGAACAAAAATAATGGCAGATAGCATCAAAGCGACGGCCAGAGCGAGCTGAGGTGAATGAGAGGTGATTTGCTCATAATCGAAAGGGTTTAGATTCTGCTGAAGCAGAGGCACTTTTTCTCCGTGAGAATTGATACGCCAGGTCAGTGTTTCTTTCCATGGCCAGATTTTGGGTAAGGTACCTATCATCAGCCCGGTCAGAGTTGTTAACGTAAAATTTCTGGCATGTCTGAGTAACCAGGACAAAATATGGGAAAAGGTCAGCAATCCGATGATACATCCCAGAGCAAATAAGCTTAGCGTGATGACATCTGCGTCTTTAACTGCCGATAAAATTGTGGCGTACATTCCCATCATTAGCAGAATAAAACTGCCGGAGATACCCGGTAAGATCATTGCACAGATGGCAATAGAACCGGCAAAAACAATATTTACTGATGTTGCCGACAGATGAAGAGGTTGCAGGACCGTAATGGAATAAGCGAGGGCAATGCCAATAAATAGCCCGATAAGAAGTAATGGGTTATTTTTATTGATTTGTTTGGCAATGTGCAGGACAGAAACCAGAATTAATCCGAAAAAAAATGACCAGATAGGAATCGGATGAACTTTTAGCAGCCAGGAAATGAGTTTTGCCAGCGTTGCCACACTGGTTAAAATACCGGCCAGAAGACAGATTAAGAATTTAACATTGATGTATTCTAATGTTGCTGAAAAGCCGTTTTTTTTCCAGTAGCGGATTAGAGTTGGATTTATTCTACGGATACTCTCCAGCAGTGTGTCATAAACGCCGGTGATAAATGCAATGGTTCCTCCTGATACTCCAGGGACCACATCGGCTGCACCCATTCCCATTCCTTTCAGGAAGGTAATTAAATAGTTCATATAAGTTATTACCGTTAATTTTTTTGCAGTATATCTAAAAAAGGATTTGCATAGGATGAATTTTGTTAAAGATTTGATTCAGAATTGAGACAAATTTTGAGTTTATTTTTCACTTTGCAGCGTTAATTTTGTTCCGTTGAAACGAAGCTGGTTTAGTAACTGCCGGACATTTTCTTTACCGGTCTCAGAAAATTCCAGTCCATAGCGAGCGTAATGAACAGATCGTTGTAAATTGCAGATCTTTCCTTCCAGAATACCGAAAGAATTACGACCATTTTCATCGGTATAAATTTCGATTGAAACAATGTCATCCACTAAGAATGCCCGCCCGATCGGTCTGGTGAAAAAACGGCAACCGTTTTTTGATATATCCCTGATCTCACAGTCCATTCTGTTTTTGCCAAGGCTGACTTTTCCGAACAACTGGACTTCGTAACGCGGTTCTTTTCGAAGTTGCGTAATCTGCATTGTATTTGGAATAGAAAACATGGCCAGAGGGATTGGCTCATGAAGCACGTGTAATAATTGGCTGCGAAAGTGTATCAGTGCTCCCTCTCCTCTGGGAGAGATAGCCCTTACATTTGTCCAGAAACCTTCCTGAAAGAAGTAATTAAAATCATCATCAGAAATGTTGGGAATTTCGGCCAGTATGTAGGTATCGGAATGTGTGCCAATGAATGCGGTTCGGCATATGAATTTTGTGCCGACTGGAGCTGTGATATTAAGAACCAGCTCGCTGCCGTGCTCAACTAAAGCTAAGGCATCTGTACTATTTAGTGTTGACACGGATTTAGGTTGGCGGGGAGATTTATTACCGGCCATGGATTCTTCGACTCTTGCCACTTTCGACATTCCTGTTAACAATCATTTTTGATATTGTTATTTTTTTAATTACTTATAATTTATACAAAGTATAAGTGTTTTAAAATATCATTTGCTAGAAAAAAGTGATTTTAACGCTAAACTGACGGCTATTCTTCTACACACACCTGATTCCGGCCGTTTGCTTTAGCACGATATAGCGCTTTATCTGCCCGGTAAAAAGTTCTTTGTGTATTTTCCCCATGTTTATGTAGAGTGATGCCAATACTGACCGTCAGTCCTCTTTCACCCAATATCTCGGCCCAGTTATAACTGTAAATTTTATCTCGATAGTGATCTGCATGCATAAGTGCTTTATTGATATCGGTGTTCTCCAGAATAACCAGAAATTCTTCTCCACCGAACCTGACACAAGATGCTCCATGAAATTTAAAATAGTCGGCAATTTCCTGAGATACATGGATAATTGCTTTGTCCCCAACAAGATGGCTTAGTTCATCATTGATAGATTTAAAGTGATCAATATCGATAATTAGAAATGCAAACGGGATCTCATGCAAAAGTAAATCTTTTAATTTGGCTTCCAGCCAGCGTCGGTTATGCAAACGAGTCAGTGGATCGGTAAATACGTCCTGCTGAAGTTGGGCTACTTCGTTTTTATGGTGCTCAGTTGTTTCTTTGAGCTCTTTATTTTCGATTTCTGATAAGATCAGTTTAAGCTGTAATTCAAATTTTGAAATTCGCTTTAACTGACTTGCGCCTAATTCGCCAATAGGTATTTTGGACATTAAATCCGATTCAATGTGGAACATTTTCTTTTGATATTTTAAGGCATTATCAAAAATTCCCTGCTCTTCAAAAATATCAGCCAATCCAGAATATAACGCTTTAAACATATAAGGAGGTGCTGAAGTGTCGGTTTTTTTCAATTTGTTCATGAGCAGCATTTCAGCCAATTCATACTGGCCTGTTTCCCTAAAGCATTTGGCTAATTCGATAGTGACCCAAAATGACAGAGAAGGATGCTGGTGGCTGGAGGTTGAGTTACTGACAGAGGATAATTTTTTAAGGGCCAGATCAACGTTACCCTGTGCCAGTTCCATTCGGGCTTCATGGTAAGTTACTTCCCCTGTATAAAATTTGTCACTGACCAGAATACTCAAATCTTCACATTCCATGATCAATTCTTTAGCGGCTGAAAAACGGCGTAACGCTACATAGCTGTCTAGTATTCCAATTTTATATTGTAACCGTAAAGAACGACTGGATATCGCATGGTCTATACCATCAACTTTTTGGAAAAAACGCAGAGCCTGATTATGATCACCGTATATCTGACAGAGTTTTCCCATTCCTAATACGGCAGTGGCGTATTCATCAATAAATCCGTTTTCAATGGCAATGTTCGTAATGGCCACATACTGAGTCAGGGCATCTTGATATTTTCCACTCTGAATAAGTCGGTCACACAAGGTGAGTTTGATGGATAACACTAATTCTGCATCTTGTGGTAACCGAAGAAGATTGATCGCAGACTCTAGTTCATCCATGCATTGTTGATATTGTTTCAGAGATGCCCGATACTCAGAACTGATTACCCAGCATTGAGCTTGTGCTAGGGGTGTCTCCGCAATGTGGGTTCGTACATGGGACCAGAAAAGAACCGCTTCTTCCCCGCTGACGGAAGTAGCTTCTAGTCCTGTGTCTTTAATTTTTTTGAGCAGTTCTTCCATTAGATATCACCTGTTACAGGAATTTGTTCAAGTTGTTCAAGTGTAAATGGGAAACTTAAAATATCATATTGTGAAAGTTGCGGTGGTTTATCATAGAGTCCCTGCCTTTCCCATGGATACAGGTTTATCATGGCCGTCAGTATTCGGTACAATTCTTTAGTTTCCAGATTTTTTTCATCGATAAGTAAACCCAGTCGTTCCGAACTTAAGCGGGAGACTAAATCTTTCGGTGTGCACAATGAGTGTGTCAGTTCAGTACAGATATCAATGTAATGAGAATTTGGGTGATAAATAACGACTACACTGTTGTCCGAATGGTTTAGCTTGGTTTTGCACATAACCAGTTGTTCCCACCAATACGTTTCAGAAACAACATTGGAAAAGTGTTTTTCCGGGTTATATTCATATTGTCCTCGTACCCGGTTGATTAATTTTCTGGCTCTCTGTTCAAGCTGTTTTTTTAGTCCACGAGACTTATCTGTACTTTCATGGTCTTTCTGTCGTTTAATTTGTTCTATTGAGTAATGGCGATATTTTTTAAACGCGTTCAACGCCAGTTCATAATTCTGTTGTTGTTCGGCAATTTTACTTTCTTGGAAGTAAATCTGAGCAAACAATACGGCGCTATGCTCAGTGTCAGTGTCCACCGAAGATTCAGCTGAATTCAGTAAATCAGTGGCTTTATCCAGATTGCCCCGAATTAGTTCCAATCTGGCTAAATTAATAAAAGAATGTATTTGTACCCAACTTAAATTATTGTTTATTGCCAATTCATGTGCTTTTTGTGTCGCCTCTTCCGCGTCTTCTAATCGCTCCAGTCCAAGTAGTGCTAATGCCCGGAAATCCCAAATCTCGGCCAGAAGAAGTTTATTACTACCATCTTCAAAGACGAACTGAGCGGCATCCAGAACTTCCAGCATTTCAACATAATCTTTAAGAAGGTAGAGATCCCAGGCCCATAAAACTCTTGCTTTTCCTTCCAGTTCGGTTGAGCGGGTTTTATTTGCAACCTGTACTGCCAGACGATGAGTGTTACAGGCCAGCTCAAGTTCTTGTGTTTGGCGCCAAATTTCACCCAAGCCAAGAAGGCATAGAATTTCAACATCAACATTTTCTTCCAGAGCGGCTTGTTCCAGTGCTTTTATCCAATGTTTTTGAGCAGTAAACAGTTTTCCTTCAGTAAAAAAGTGCCATCCCTGTAAGTGCAGAATGACAGGTAAGAAATCATCATGATCGAGCTGATTTTGATATACAAAAGCATCCTTAGCGTATTTCAGCCCCATTTTTGGTTTTTTTAAATAAATCGCACAATGGGACATAACAATGAGACATTCTATACAACCATGGGCGTAATCTATTTGTTTTGATCTTGCCAGACATTGTTCAGCGATCACCAGAACGTCATCAGGCTCTGATTTTAAGCGAGATTTCAGCTGCGCTATTTCTACTTCCAGAAGATATCGACTTTTATCCAACTTATTAGCCCTATACTGAGTTCCTGTCTGAATAGTATATAAGCAAATACTAAGCCAGTTAATTTATTGAACAAGATAATGGGAGTTAAAGTGGTAGATAAATTTATAATATTATGATTTGCACTGCTTTTTCCATTTATGTATTGGTAACAATTATTTGGTCAAATATTTGACAGTGAATAAAAAATGACTCTGTTAATAATAATTTTATAGCTTCTTTCAATTTATATGGCTTAGTCTATACTTGTTATACAAATATTATTTTTGTATAAGGTTGGGCGATGAACAAAATTCCGGTGGGTATCAGCTCTTGTGTTCTGGGCAATAATGTTAGGTTTGACGGTGGTCATAAGAAAAACCAGTTTGTGACTTCTGAGCTTAAGCCGTATTTTAATTTTTTTCCGGTTTGTCCTGAGGTAGAAATGGGTTTACCGGTTCCGAGGCCAACGATTCGATTAACGAGATTAGATGGGGAAGTGCGTTTAACAGAAACGAAAGATTCATCCTCTGATCATACTGAACGGTTAATTATGTTTACTGCGGAGAAGCTGAACGCTCTTGATTCATTAAATCTTTGTGGCTATGTCGTCTGTGCGAAATCTCCAACGTGTGGGATGGAAAGAGTCAAAATATACACGGAAAATATGGCCGAGAAAAACGGAATCGGCCTTTATACTCAGGCCTTGATGGAACGTTTCCCCTGGTTGCCGGTTGAGGAAGATGGCCGTCTGAATGATGCTGTACTGAGGGAAAACTTTGTATCCAGAGTTTACCGTCTTCATGATTTCAGGCAGAGTGTTGAGCCGGATCCTACGGCAAAAAGAGTGATTGATTTCCATAGCCGTTACAAGCTGACGTTAATGGCTCATCACCCGCAAAGTTATCAGTCGCTCGGGAAAATGGTAGCGTCGATTAGCGATTATGACATTAACGATTTTGTCGCAAAATATCGGGAACAGTTTATGGCGGCACTGTGCCACAGGGTCAGCCGGAAAAATAACACGAATGTATTGATGCATATACAGGGGTATTTCAAACGCACACTGACAAAAGAGCAAAAGTCGGAATTAGCAATGTTAATTGATGATTACCGTATGGGTCATCAGCCTCTGCTTGCTCCGCTCACACTTATCAAACATTATCTGAACATGTATCCTGATCCCTATTTGCAACATCAGAAATTTTTAGAACCTTACCCTCAGGAGTTACGTTTACGTTATGGTTTATGAACAGCAGCTTTATTCTATCCGGGAAGTGTCAGAAATTACCGGTGTGAAACCTGTGACCTTAAGAGCATGGCAGAGACGGTATAATCTGGTTCAGCCAAAGCGGACGGAGAAAGGACATCGCTTATTTTCCGAAGAAGACCTCACCCGTATACAAGAAATTCAGAGTTGGTTAAATAAAGGTATTTCGATAGGAAAAGTTGCTGAGTTGCTGGACAAGAGTCAGACAATTGAAGCGGTTAGCGTGGACAACGTTCATCCATATCTGGATGAGTTTGAACCGGTACTGGAGGCGTTAACTCAGCTAAAGCGGCGCAGACTTGTTCAGATGATCAATTCCGTTTTAAAGGAATATCCGTTGGATATTGTGATGGAGCGTCTTATTTTTCCTATTCTGGATGCGTTGGATAAGATGAAAAGTTCGGTCAGAAGTATTAGTAAAGCTCTGTTGCAGAGCGTTTTGATCAGTAAACTGTCCATGATAATGGAGTCTGAAAATCGGGTTTCCCGGAAAGGTAACTGTCTGTTTATTAGTCTGGATCCGGCAGGTAGCCTCTACGCGTGGCTTAAAGCATCACTGATTGTAAATGATGGGTACGCGCTTACCTTTCTTGATGGAGTTGAGGATTTGGCCGGACTAAATAACGAACTGTTGTCAGAACCCTATGACCGGGTGATGATTTTTGCCAATAAAGCGTTGAATGATATACAGCTTGCTCATATTAAGAGAATTTCTGAATCTGCGACGGGCTATGTAGAATATTCTGATGTTATTTGCAGGCTTCACTTGTTGGGAGAATCATCATGAAACTGGTGTGGCTGCGAACTGACTTGAGAGCGCTGGATAATACTGCTTTAAATCAGGCCCTTAATGGCAACGATCCGGTTGTTGCTCTCTACATTGCTACTCCCGGACAATGGCATTCTCATACTAAAAGCAGGAAACAGGCGGATTTAATTTACCGTCGTTTGTTTGAGTTACAGAAAGAGCTGGCAGCACTGAACGTTCCTTTGCTTTATGCTGAAGTGGATACTTATGATGACAGTATTACAGTACTTGAAGATTGTCTCGCTGAATTTGGTGTGAAAGACCTGTTCTTCAATTACGAATATGAAATGAATGAGCGTAGGAGAGATGAATTTATTGAGGGATGTCTTAAGACGAAAAGCATTCGCGTTCACGCTTTTCATGATAAATGTATGTATCCTCCGGGAACTGTTCTGAACAAGCAAAATGATTACTTCAAGGTTTTTACACCATTTAAAAAAAGCTGGCTGAGTCGTTTCCAGACTCCTTCCGTTATTCAACCATCTCCTGCTTCTTATCGTGACCTTTCTTCGGAGCAGACATCGTGGCTTCTTTCATCAGCATCCTGTTTTTCTTATCCAAGAGAATCAAGTGATGACTGGACGGTAAATTATAGGGACATCGAGCATAAGCTGGATGTCTTTTGTGACGGGAAACTGCGTGATTACCATAAAAAGCGGGACTTCCCGGCTGTAGATGGCATCAGCCGGTTATCTCCTTATCTGGCTATTGGCGCATTATCGGTCCGACAGTGTTTAGCCCGGGCCGGTTCTTTTCCGAAAGAGAATCTTTCAGACGGGGCTGAAGTTTGGATCAGTGAGTTAATCTGGAGGGAGTTTTATCAGCATTTGATGGTTTTTCGTGAAGACCTTTGTACCGGAAAAGATTTTCATGCATGGGGGAAGAGAATCATCTGGCAATATTCTCCCGGGCACTTAAAAAAGTGGCAGAGTGGTGAAACCGGATACCCCATTATTGATGCGGCAATGAGGCAGCTTAATCAGACTGGCTGGATGCATAACCGGTTAAGAATGATCGTGGCCAGTTTTCTGATTAAAGATCTTCACATTAACTGGCGTGCCGGTGAGACTTATTTTATGGAAAAACTGATTGATGGGGATTTCCCTTCAAATAATGGCGGATGGCAGTGGTGTGCTTCCACTGGTTGCGATGGTCAACCTTATTTCCGGATTTTTAATCCGGTTTCTCAAAGTAAAAAATTTGATGCAGAAGGCTTATTTATTAAGAGATGGATTCCGGAGTTGGCACATGTTCCTGCGCAATATATACATGAACCCTGGAGATGGAAAGGTGCGACAAATTTATCCTATCCCTCTCCCATTGTTGATCATGGCGAAGAGAGAAAGGTAACCTTAGAACTATACCGAGTAGCCAAGGATACCTGTCAGTGATGATCCGAGTTTTTTGTTTTCTGTTATTGTCTGTGTCGACTTGCTATGCAAGAGTTTATGAACTTCCTCCTGAAGGCAGCTCTCTGGTAGGAAATATTGAATACCATGAGGTCATAAGAGGGGAGACCATTGCTGACATTGCCGATGATTATGATGTGGGTTTTCTTTCTGTCATGGCGGCAAATCCGGGAGTTGATCCTTTTTTGCCCAAGCCCGGTACTGTGCTTGTGATGCCGACTCAAATCATTCTTCCTCAGGTCCCGAGAAAGGGCATTGTTGTTAATCTGGCAGAACTTAGATTGTATTTTTTTGATCCGGACTCTGACCGTGTTTATGTCTTTCCGGTGGGAATCGGCCGGATTGGACGGGATACACCGGAAATGGATACTTATGTCAGTCAGAAAAGACCCAATCCTACCTGGACGCCTCCGGATTCCATTCGCAAAGAGTACCTGAAAAAAGGGAAAACATTACCTGATGTCGTTCCGGCCGGTCCGGATAATCCTTTGGGGAAATTTGCACTTCGTCTTGCTTACGGAAAAGGGGACTATTTAATCCATGGGACAAACAAAGATTTTGGTATCGGTTTAAGAGTCAGTTCAGGGTGTATGCGAATGAATCCTGATGATATTGACTGGCTGTTTCATCATGTGAAAGTCGGAGAGAAAGTGAAAGTGATCGATGAGCCGGTCAAAGTGACGTTGGAACCGGACAGAACCGTGTATCTGGAAGCTCACGAACCATTGACCAGAAGTGATGGCAGTAAAAAACGGTTGTTGGTTCCTCAGACGCTTCGCTGGTGGCTGGATGAGAATCAGCTAAGTGATGATTTGGCAAAAGCGGTGATTATTTCCCAGAATGGTATCCCTAAAGAAGTGGCTCACCACTAAGGTGAGATGGTAGGCAAGAAAAAGGCCCTTGAAAGGCCTTTTTATGCCGAATACGGCACAAGTCAGAGATTGCTGAGAAATGGTTATTTTGTATAGCTTTGCGCGATATTATCAATCCGCTCGTTAGCCCGCTGCGCTTCTTCTTGTGCAGCTGTAACTGAATCTGCAGTCTGATTCAGCTTATCACTCATTTTCGCCTGAGATGATTGTAGCGCAGAAACCTGATTACTTAGTGTGTCGACTTTATTGCTTAACTCATTTAGCTGACTGGTTGTTGTTTGATCGGTATTCGCACAACCTGCCAGAATAAAAACTGAAGATACCGCTACAAGGACTAATTTGTTCATCGTGAACTCCTTAAATACTGTGTTTGAGTGAACTCTCAGTGTGATGCTCTTTTTTGAAAAGACGTGTATTACTAATATTAACACTAAATGGCTGATATGAAAGTCAGAGGAACTTTATGAGCCAGTCAGGGCCTGTAACTTTAGTCAGAGACACACTTTCTTTAGGTATCTTTTACCGAATTAGGTTATTATACCGCGTTCGGTACTACTACTGTACGACACCAGCTATCTTATTTAACGGAGTTAACATTGCAATTTAAAGACTTAGGCCTGGACAACCGTCTGTTAAAAACATTGAGCCATTATGACTTTCGTCAGCCAACCGAGATCCAGCGTATGGCTGTACCGGTGGTTATTGCAGGTAAAGATCTGCTGGCATCATCTAAGACAGGGTCAGGTAAAACATTAGCATTTGTTTTGCCAATGCTTCATAAGTCTTTAAAAAATAAAGCGTTTTCTTCTAAAGATCCCCGTGGAATTATTCTGGCCCCTACCCGCGAACTGGCAAAGCAGGTTTATGGAGAGCTTCGTTCGATGCTGGGTGGATTGTCTTATAACGCGGCTTTAATTGTTGGTGGTGAAAATTTTAATGATCAGGTTAAGGCTTTGAGCCGGTATCCGAAATTTATTGTTGCGACTCCGGGACGTCTGGCCGATCATCTGGATCATCGTTCACTCTTTTTAGATGGTCTGGAAACACTGGTACTTGATGAAGCCGACAGAATGTTAGACCTTGGCTTTGCCCCTCAGTTACGCCGCATTCATAAAGCCGCAAAACATCGTCGTCGTCAGACACTGATGTTTTCTGCCACACTTGATCACGCTGAGGTGGTGGATATTGCAGGTGAAATGCTAAATGATCCAAAGCGAATCTCGGTCGGCGTTTCGAATGAAGAGCACAAGGACATTACGCAGATGTTTTATCTTTGTGATCACCTTGACCACAAAGAGGCGATACTGGAGCGCATTCTGGCAGAAAGTGATTACCGCCAGCTGATTATTTTTACCGCGACCCGTGCTGATACGGAGCGCCTGACAGAAAAACTGAATGAGCAAAAGCTGAAGGCGGTTGCATTAAGCGGCGAATTCGCTCAGACCAAACGAAATACGGTGATGAGTCAGTTTGAACGGGGAGTGTTTAAAATTCTTGTCACTACCGATGTTGCATCGCGGGGACTGGATATTGCATCTGTGACTCATGTCATCAACTTTGATATGCCGAAACATACAGAAGAATATGTTCACCGGATTGGCCGTACCGGACGTGCCGGTAATAAAGGTAATGCCGTTTCTTTGGTTGGACCCAAAGACTGGGACAGCTTTAAAAGGGTTGAAGCTTATTTACAGCAAGAAATTACGTTTTCCGTTCTTAAGGGGCTAAAAGGCAAGTTTAAAGGGTTGAAACCGCGGAAACCGGTGCGTAAAAAGACCGTCAATAAGAAAAAACACGTTAATCCGGTTAAGAAGAAAGCCGGTGCCAAACCGGCCAAAAGAGATAAGAGCTTTTATCAGAATGTGCCGGTGGGTGACAGCGTTTTTGTCCCGGTTAAGAAAAAAAAGGATGACTGATCTCATCCGGTTTAATGGAAAAAGAACGACTGGTGGTCGTTCTTTTTTGTTTTCAGCCCGGTCTGTCTCTCATTAATTCAACATCATAAAATGCGGAAACCGGCTTCTTTTATCTCATGGTCAATTTCTTCAAGGCTGTAGATGGCTAAAAAATCTCCGGTTACCTTGGTGCTTGTTTGTTTCCAGATAATATTCACATATCCATCGCGGCGCAGCACGCCCAGTATTTGTCGTTCGGTTGACAGAGAAGTCAGAAACTCATTTTCTTCCCATTGTTTTTCCACATTCAGGCGGTTTTCAGGACAGCTTGCTTCTTTTAATGTTTGATGTTTTAAAAATAAAGCCCAGTTTTTCTCATTTGAACCTTTGATAACATCATCTATCATCGGTTTAGAAATACGAATGATCTCAGAATCGGATAGTTCCATTAAGCGCATGTCGGACTCCTTTACTCAAGGTACGATTTGCTCTGGCCCTTTTATTAAGTGTTTTTGGGGCCTGAATCTCAGCGATCTGATTGGCCGGCATAAATCCAGGCTGATGCACCAGACTGAAAGTTTCCTTTAACCCGGGTATACTCATCTACTTCGTAGTCGTCTGCCTGAGCCAGTTCTTCTTTGGTAATCTGGAAAACTGTTCCTTCCACCTGATCAGAATTGTTGCCAGTATATTTGAGTATTGGGTGTATATCTGTTCCGCTTTTCGCAATCACATCTTTATCTTTGATTTGTATTTCAGACAGAACGTAACCGAGTAATATGTCTTTTGAGCCGGTCAGAAGCCGGCCGAAGGTCTCTTTTTGAACCGTTTCCAGTTGAAGAGTACCGTACGAAAATAGTTTTTCCATTTGTCTATATGATCCTTTTATCGGAGTTAATCATCTTTTCGTTCTTTCATTATTTCATCCAGAATTCTTCCGCCAGATCGGATTAATTCGTGGCATCCCTTTTCTTCATCCCGGTGATTCTGTTTCAGACAAAAACAATTGGTTGACCGGTATTGGGATTCAAACTTATCAATGGCCAGTTTTATCTTGTCTTTCATTTCAGGGCTGGTATGCCCTCTTTCTTCAGCATACCTGGCACTCAATGCCATCACCATTCCGGTGACGACACCGCAGGCATTTTCAACACCCATACCGCCACCGAATCCGGCAGCAAGACGGATGGCATTCTCATCCAGCCCCAATCGATAGGTATCATTTGCGCCTTTTAAAATGGTTTCGGAACAATTCAGATCATGTTGTTTCTGAAATCCCTGCTCGATGAGTTCTTGTAAGGTCATGATGTGCTTCCTTGTCTGTTTTTGTTTATTCATTGTATTCATCATTGATTTCCGTTTTCAATTGTTTCAAAAAAGACTCAATGAAACGGGTTCGTACCGCGGCTTCTTCCCGGGCCGACTCGGTGTTCATTGTGTCTTTCAGCCGAAGCAATTTTGAAAAAAAATGATCAATCGTAAACCGGTTATCATCAGCGCCGCGGGTTAAACAAAATGGATCATCGTGTGAATACAAAGGCCGGTTTAATTGTGAGCCAACCTGTAGGCATCTTGATATTCCGATGGCGCCTAAGGCATCGAGCCGGTCCGCATCCTGAATGATTTTGGCTTCCAGTGTCTTTGCTTTTATGTTTGCACTATAGCTATGAGCTTCAATGGCATGATAAATCCCATCGAGATATTCCGGAGGATAATTCAACTGTTTCAGGAATTGTACGGCTTTCCGGGCTGCCAAAGCAGAGCTCAGGTGTTTTCCCGGGTGGTTTTTATCCAGTGACACACAGTCGTGCAGGTAGGCGGCCGGAATGACGATTTCTTTTACGGCTTTTTCCCGGGAACATAAAGCTCTGGCGGTTTTAACAACCCGTAACACATGGTTAATATCGTGCGCCGGGTTGTGATGCATTTCTTGCTGAATGAAGTGTTGTAATTGCTGTTCTGTTTCTTTATCCAAAACCAATGGGGTTACCTCCGGTTTCAGGGGCGGTGAGAATATAGGATGCGGGATTTATAAAACAGGGTCAATAAGGAAAGAGTGGAGAAATAGGAAGGCTTATTTCCCCACAGATTGGATTTTAACAGATTGTGTTCCAGAACGATCAGGCCGGTTTAACTGAACGAATGGCTTTTCTGTGACGCCTTTGTATCCGGCGAAGATGAGAAAGGCTCAACGTGATCACAAACAGACCGGCCTGCACAAGGACAATACAGGCTCCGGTGGCACCATCAATATGGAAACTGATTAAGGTTCCCAGCAGGATGGAACTGACCGAGACGGCACAGGCAACGAGCAGCATTGAAGTAAATCGTTTTACTATTAATAAAGCGGTAATTCCGGGAGAGATGAGAAGTGCAACAACCATAATTACGCCGACCGCCTGAATGGCGGCAACCACGGTGAGTGAAATCATGATCATAAAACCGTAGTGAATCAGTCTGACCGGTAATCCAATCACCCGGGCATGACTGGCATCAAAACAGTAGAGCATCAACTGTTTATGAAAGAGCACGATAATCAAAAATACCAGAAGAGAAATCACAATCGTTTGATAATACTCGCTGTTATTAATGCCCAGCATATTGCCAAACAGGATATGCAGAAGATGCTGATCAGTTTCGATTTTAGTAAACATAACCAGACCCAGAGCTAACATTCCCGAATACACCACTCCCAATACGGTGTCTTCTTTCAGCCGACTGTTATTTTTGATGTATCCGGTTTGCAGGGCACATAATAAGCCAGATAAAAAAGCGCCGACGGGTAAGGCAATCTGAAGGACATAAGCGATAACAATACCCGGTAATACTGCGTGAGAAATGGCGTCCCCCATAAGAGACCAACCTTTTAATACCAGATAACAGGAAAGGACGGCACATACCAGAGAAACGCATAATCCGGCAATGAGTGCTCGTTGCATAAATTCATACTGATAGGGTTCGAGTAGCCATTGATACAGTGAGTCCATTAGTGCACCCCGAGCATTTTAATCTGTTTATTGTGCCGTTTCTGAGCAGAGCTTTTAAGCAGTCCGTATTTGGGTGCGAAAAAGAAGGCACAAAGGAACGTGATTGTCTGAAGAACTACAATGACACCACCGGTGGCCCCATCCAAATAATAACTCAGGTAAGTGCCCATGGCGGAAGTGATGAATCCGATAACCGTAGAGATGATCAGAATGATGCCAAACCGGTCTGTCAACAAATAAGCGGTTGCCCCCGGAGTAATGACCATAGCAATAACCAGAATAGCTCCGACTGTTTGTAAGGAGGCGACGGTACAGGCGCTTAATATTGTAAAAAAAATGATTTTTAAAACGATTGGTGAAAGGCCGACAGAGCTTGCCTGGTTTTCATCGAAAAAGGTCAGTAAGAGGTCCTTCCAGATAAACAAAAGTACGATGAGGGAAACCACGCTAATGATTACCATTTGAATAAGGTCTGACTCTGTGACAGAAAGAATGTTACCCAGAATGATGGACTCAACATTGATGGCGGTAGGGTTTAGAGAAATCAGTAACAGACCGAAGGCAAAAAAGGTCGTAAAAATAAATCCGATGATGGCGTCTTCTTTCAGATGAGAGACATATCTCAGCCCGGCAATTCCGATGGATGCCAAAAATCCGGCAACAAATGCACCGATAGAATAAGGAAGTCCCAGCGCATAAGCGATGGCGACCCCCGGAACGACAGAATGGGATAAGGCATCTCCAATAAGAGACCAGCCTTTTAGCATCAAAAACGCAGATAGAAAAGCGCAGACGGCCCCAACCAGTGATGCGCTGAGCATGGCATGTTGCATGTATTGATAATGAAAAGGCTGAAGAAGAAGTTCTAGCATATGTCATCCTCGCTTTTTTGATTATCTGTGATGATTTGGGACGGTTTCATTCCCGAGCCATAAAAGACAGCGGGCTTTTCATGGTCAGAGAGAATGGTAATCCCACGATCATCGTTATCATTGTGCAACGTTTTGCCTAATATGCCGACTTGTTTCAGCACTCCGCCGAAAGTGGCTTCCAGATTCTGTTGAGTAAACGTATTACTGGTTTTGCCTGCGGCAATGATCCGGCGGTTAATAAAGATAACATCGTCGCAGTAGTCCGGAACAACCCCCAGATTATGGGTGGAAACCAGAACAAGATGTCCGGCATCCCTCAATTCTCTGAGTAAAGCGATAATGGCTTCTTCTGTTGTAAAATCGACACCGGTAAAGGGTTCATCCAACAGTATTATTTTACTTTCCTGAGCCAGTGCCCTTGCCAGAAAAACCCGTTTTTTCTGACCACCGGACAGCTCGCCTATCTGACGATCTTTTAATTCAAAAATGCCCATTTTTCTCATAGAACGCTCAATAGATGCCAGATCGTCAGAGCCGGGACGACGGAAAAAACCCATGTGCCCGTAGCGTCCCTGTAATACCACATCTTTCACCAGAATCGGGAAGTTCCAGTCGATGTCTTCACTTTGAGGGACATAAGCAATTTGATTGAATTTTAATGCCTGATTTACCGGCCGCCCGGAAATCTGAATATCGCCATCGGTTGTTTTTACCAATCCCATCAGACATTTGAATAAAGTGGATTTTCCACCACCGTTTATGCCGACCAGTGCACATATGGTTCCTCCGCTCAGAGAGAATGAAACATCAGTGATAGCTTCAACACCATTGTTGTAGGTGACCCCCACCGAGGACACATTGATATTAACGGTTTCAGTCATACTGCAGTCCTTTTATGATGGTTGCGGTGGTTACTTTCAGCAGATCCAGATAAGTCGGTACCGGACCATTCTTTCTTGATAGTGAATCAACGTAAAGTACGCCGCCATAGTGGATATTCGTTTCATTCGCTACCTGCTTTGCAGGCCGGTCAGAAATGGTACTTTCACTGAAAATGACATGAATATCGTTATTTTTTACGGTTTCAACGACTTTTCTTACCTGTTGTGGTGTTCCTTGCTGATCGGCATTGATTGGCCATAAAAAAGCTTCATTTAATCCATAGTCTTTCGCCAGATAACTGAATGCCCCTTCACTGGAGACCAACCAGCGCTGAGATTTAGGAACCAAACTGATTTGATGGCGTATTTCATTATCCAGTGCTTTGACTTTCGCAATATATGAGCTGGCATTCTCTTTATAGTGTTGTGCATTAGCCGGATCGTACTGAATAAAACTGTCTCTGATGTTTTTAATATAAATAACGGCATTGGTTGGAGACATCCACGCATGTGGGTTTGGCTTTCCGGCGTAAGGACCTGCGTAAATAGAAAGTGGCTGGATACCATCAGACACAACAACGGATGGAATATCGTGCAAATTGGCAAAGAAACGGGTAAACCAACGTTCTAAATTCAGTCCGTTCCACAGGATAAGGTCTGCAGACTGGGCCCTGACAATGTCTTTGGGTGTTGGTTGATAGTTGTGAATTTCGGCCCCTGGTTTGGTAATAGATACGACATCAGCAGCGTCTCCTGCCACATTTTGAGCGATATCCTGAATGATGGTAAAGGTGGTGGCGACTTTCAGCCGGGCCTCTGCCTGAAATGGAGACATAAGCATAAAAAGACACAGCAGACTAAAAGTGTAAGGGTAGAATTTCATATTTGGTGACCTTCGCTTATGTTTTTCTGAGTTTATTACCATTATCATGCAAATAATTTCTTACTTGCTAATGATAATCATTATCATTAATTTGATATTAGCAGTTCAATTCTGAAAAAACAATTTTCTTTGAACTTCTGTTAATAATTCATCTAAAAATAATAATCCATTGATTAATAAATGCTTTTCATTTTATTAATCAAATCTTCGACGTTTTTTAATAGCATTTGTCAATAAAATAAGCGTTTAACAGCCTATTTATGATTTAAATCAAAAATAATATTCATAAAAAGAGTACAAATAAAAATTATTATCATTACTTTTATTGTGGTTTTATGGCTGAAGTAGTTCCTCTCTGCCAGGCCGATATGAATCGGCTGCTGAAAGTCGTGCGTATTGAAGCAACTCAGAAAGAAGTTGTGAGTAAGCTGAAGGATTTAAACATCAGAAGAGGTAGCAAAATTAAGGTATTTCAACTGAGTAAAAATTCACCACTCATGCTGGCGGTTGGTGACGCAAGAGTGGCAATCGATTACAAGTTGTCTTATGCGATTTTTGTTTGTAATCAATGAATAAATGTTGAGGAAATTAATGTGAATACATTGCCAGGAATTAAGTTAGGTGGGAAAGGCCGGGTTTCCGGCTTCGAAGCGGGATCTAAGTCTTATCGCAGACATTTGCTTTCATTAGGTCTGACGCCGGGAACAGAGTTTCAGGTAACCCGGATTGCTCCTTTGGGTGATCCGATAGAAATAAGAGTACGCGGAACCGCGATCAGTTTAAGAAAGCATGAAGCTACGGTCGTATTAGTTGATGAGATTTGAGGTAGAAATCAATGGAAGTAAGCAAATCTTCTTTCTGTATTGTTGGTAACCCAAACTGCGGGAAGACAACATTATTTAATGATCTGACCGGCAGTCGTCAGACGGTCGGTAACTGGCCTGGTGTGACAGTTGATAAGAAAACCGGTTTTGTTCATCTGGAAGGTCAGTCGGATCAAGAAATCGAGATTGTCGATTTACCCGGAGTGTATTCGTTGTCGTGCGATGGTCCACAGTCGGAAGACGAACAGATCGCCCGTGATTACATTTTGTCTGAACAGTCTCAGTTAGTACTTAATATTATTGATGCATCCAATTTAGAGCGCAATTTGTATCTGACGTTACAGTTGATCGAAATGCAGGTGCCGCTGGTTGTGGCTGTCAATATGCTGGATATTGCAAAAAAACGTCATCTTGATTTGGATTTGGACAAACTTGCCGATCAACTTGGTTGCCCGGTTGTTGGTATTGTTGCCGCAAAAAGCAAAGGCATTAAGGCGTTGAAAGCCAGCTGTCAAAAACAACTGAATAATCCTCAGCTACCTTCGTTAGATTTTCAGTATGGCGGACAGTTGGATGAGGCCGTACATCAACTGACCCAGGTTATTGAAGGCCACCAAATGTCTCATGCCCGTTGGCGCGCTATTGAAGCACTTGAGTTTGGTTCAACGCAGGAGCTTACTCAGGATATAGAAGAATGCCGGGTAAAATTACTGGATGTTTTCAGTGATCAACAAAAAGATGAGATTGATATTGAAATGGCCGACTCCCGGTATCAGTTTATCGAAACATTATCTGGTTCTGTAATCACCCGAAAAGGCATTGTTTCTCAGACGATAACGGACCATATCGATAAAATTGTACTGAACCGGATTTTAGGGATTCCGATTTTTCTGGTTGCAATGTATCTGATGTTTTTATTTACCATTAATGTAGGCAGTGCATTTATCGACTTTTTTGATATCTTTTTTGGCACGGTTCTCGTTGATGGTCTTGGTGCATTAATGCGTAGTATGCACTTACCTGAATGGCTTACAGTGATTGTCTCTGATGGTATTGGCGGAGGTATTCAGACTGTGTCTACCTTTATTCCTGTGATTGGCTGTCTGTATCTGTTTTTGTCATTTCTTGAAGATTCCGGTTACATGGCCCGGGCCGCGTTTGTTATGGACAGGATGATGAGAGGAATTGGCCTTCCTGGTAAAGCATTTGTGCCGTTGATTGTCGGTTTCGGCTGTAATGTGCCAGCTATCATGGCTTCCAGAACATTAGAGAATCGTCGTGACCGTATCCTTACTGTGATGATGGCACCGTTTATGTCCTGTGGGGCAAGACTGCCGGTTTATGTTTTATTCGCAACGGCATTTTTCCCTCGTAACGGACAGAATCTGGTCTTTGGCTTATATATTATCGGGATTATTGCGGCTTTAGTGACCGGATTGTTGCTAAAAAGAACGGCTTTAAAAGGAGAGACGTCCTCTTTTGTTATGGAGTTACCGCCGTACCACATACCGACGATTTCTGCGATTTTAATCCGTACCTGGGAAAGACTGAAAAACTTTGTTCTGAGAGCCGGAAAGCTAATAGTCATCATCGTCACTATTTTGAGTTTTCTGAATTCGATTGGTACCGATGGCTCATTCGGTCATGATGACAGTCCGGATTCAGTGTTATCAAAAATCGGTCAGACTATTACTCCAGTGTTCTCTCCTATGGGGATGGATAAAGATAACTGGCCTGCGGCTGTTGGTATGTTTACCGGTATCTTTGCAAAAGAAGCCGTTGTCGGAACGTTAAATTCATTGTATTCATCCCTTGCTGATCAGCAGAATTCAGCAAATAGTGTGGCTGATAATGATGGGGGTGTCGATGTTATCGGTGGTATCGAAGAAGCGTTCGCAAGTATTCCGGCTAATCTGGCGGATCTGGGATCTGCGCTTTCCGATCCTTTGGGGCTTGATGTCGGTGATGTTTCCGATACGAGTGCAACGGCTCAGGATCTCGAAGTTGAGGTGACCTCTATTGGTATGATACAGAACCTGTTCCACGGAACATTAGGTGCATTTGCTTATTTAATTATGGTTCTTCTTTATATTCCGTGTGTTGCAGCAGTTGGTGCAATATGGCGTGAAGTTGGTGCTAAATGGACTGTCTTCGCCAGTCTCTGGACGACAGGTTTGGGATATAGTGCGGCTGTCTGCATTTACCAGATTGGTACCTTCACTCAACATCCGGTTTCATCTGCTGCTTATATTTGTGTCGTTCTGGCATTGATGGGTGCTCTTTTGTTATGGATTACTAAGTCTGATCACAAGCACGATGGTACGTTTATGGGTAAAGGTCCGGTATTAGACTAAAGGGAGGAAACGCTTATGAGTTTATCTGAGTTGCGGGACTACGCGGCAGAACGTGGTGATATCACGTTAAAAGAACTGTCCGTCCATTTTAATCTTTCACCCGGACACATACAAAATATGATGTCAGTATGGATACGAAAAGGGGTTTTTTCAGAAAATAAACCACAATCGAAGTGTTCATCTTGCTCCTGTGAATGTGCTGAAGGTGAAACGGTTTATCATTTGAATCGTTAGTGTCTGGTAAATGGTGTGGTGAAACCTGTTTTTATATGGTTTTTCCATACCATTATCTTGATAATCTTATACATTTCGTTTTTTCTTCGTATATTCCTTACCTGGCAGGGGTATCTTGTCCAACCTTTCTGTAAGTTTGTAAGTCGGTTTTATCTGAAAACTACATATACCTATCCGATAAATTTCTCTGCCTCGATGAATAATGCCTAACTTTTTTTGCTTTAAAACCCTATGAAATACATTGATACGCGGGGTTTTATGTAACGGGTTGAGCATTGTGTCGGATTTTTAAAAGCCTGTTTAAATCACATTATGAGAACAAAAAATAGAATGAGGAAAATTTAATTTATTTACAAGTTTGTTTCTAAAATTACAAAGTTAATTATAAATAATTACATTTTTCCAGTATTTTTTATATTAAGGTTAATTTTGTTGTTAATTTACAATATTTTTTTGGTTTTTTGTTCTTTTATGAATAAAACACTCATTTACCAAATTAACAAAATGATAACCTAAAAATAAATAATATGATTTAAAATCAATCATTTAAAATGAAATAAAACTCATCCCCTCAATAATAAGATCAATTTAACACTTTTAACAATATCAATACATGCGGGGTAGTTATCTTGATTTTAAGCATATATATTTCATGTGAATCAAAAAGAGAAATTTTATTTCAATCTTGTAATGATTTTGGTGCGATGAAATATCGGTATTCTATGTATAGGAGCGACAGACATCGTTTCTAGTCAGCGATAAAACGAGAAAGGAGCGGCAATATGCCTAACTTAAAGAACAATCATAAGATTCTGAATAGGTTTAAGTCTGTCAAAAAATCTCTGGTAAGAGGGACCGTGGCAGCAATGGGGATACTGGCATTAGCTGGCTGTGGGCAGGATGATAAAAAAGCAGATGTAACGAATATTGGTGTCTCGATAGCAAACTTTGACGATACTTTTATGATATCGATTAAAGACGCCATGGTGAAGTACGCTGATGAAATGGGAGGCAAAGTAAAATTAACAATTGTTGACTCAAAAGAAGATACGGCGAAGCAGCTCGGTCAGGTTGAAAATTTCCTGGTACAACAAATGGATGCTGTCATCATTGTTCCGGTGAATACGGATGCAACGAAACCAATTACGGATCGGGTTTTAAAAGCGAATACCAAATTGGTGTACGTTAACCGCAAACCGGATTATCTGCCTGATGCGGCTTACTATGTCGGATCGAACTCAATTGCATTCGGTGAAGAGCAGGCGAAGTACGTCGATAAAATTACCAAAGGTGGCAATATCGGTATCTTAGAAGGAGCACTGACTGACGAAGCCGCGATTTTCCGTACTAAAGGTGTGGAAGATTATTTTGCTGATAAACCAGATTATAAAGTAATTCGTAAACAGACAGGGAAATGGAGTCGAGCTCTGGGACTTTCTATTGTTGAGAACTGGCTGAGTTCCGGTGATGAAATGAACATTATTATTTCTAACAATGATGAAATGGCGATAGGTGCAAGTCAGGCTTTGAAAGCGGTTAATAAGCTGAAAGATACTGTGATCGTCGGAGTTGATGCTACTGCTGATGGTTTGGCTGCCATTGAGCAAGGCAATATTAATGCGACAGTTTTTCAGGATGGTGTAGGTCAGGCCCGAGGCGCAATTGATGCAGCACTTGATGCAATCAAGGGTAATAAAAGAGAACAAATTACATGGATTCCTTCTGAGTTAGTTACTCCAGAAAACATTAAAGAGTTTAGAGAAAAGCATAAAATTTAGTTTTTTCTTTTGGCCCTGCATTTTTCAGAGAGAGGGTGTGGGGCTTTTTTGGAGTTGAATATGATGAATGATGTATTGTTGGAAATGCGGGATATCCGAAAAACATTTCCTGGTGTTGTCGCGCTGGACAAAGTGCAGCTTACTCTTCGCAAAGGTCGTGTAGTTGCACTTATGGGGGAAAATGGAGCGGGTAAGTCCACCTTAATGAAAGTCTTATTCGGTATCTATCAACGTGATAAAGGTACTATCCGTTACAAAGGAGAAGAAGTTAGCTTTTCTCAGGCCAAGGAAGCATTGGAAGCCGGTATTTCAATGATTCACCAGGAACTGTCTCCCATTCTACACAGAAGTATTGCCGAAAATATCTGGTTGGGACGTGAACCACTAACTGGTCCACTACAACTGATTGATCATAAAAAGATGAATCAGGATACGAAGGAATTACTTGATGAACTGGACCTACATCTTGACCCACAAACGTTAATGGTTGATCTGAGTGTTGCCATGATGCAGATGGTTGAGATCGCCAAGGCCATTTCTTACAACTCAGAAATTATTATTATGGATGAGCCTACTTCGGCCCTGACAGATAAAGAAGTGGATCATTTATTTAAAATTATTGAAAAGCTCAAAGCAAAAGGCTGTGCCATCGTTTATATCAGCCATAAGATGGATGAGATTTTTAGAATTTGTGATGATATTACTGTTTTTCGTGATGGTACGTATGTTGGTGAACGGGAAGCAAAAGATACCAATAATGAAGAGCTGGTTCAGATGATGGTGGGTCGTGATCTCGGTGATGTTTTCCCTCCTCCGACCGCCAAGCCTGGTAAAAAGCGTCTGGAAGTTAATAACCTTCAGGTTGAAAACGTTCTGGAAAATATCAGTTTTGATCTTCATGAAGGAGAAGTTCTTGGAATTGCTGGTTTAGTCGGTGCGGGCAGAACGGAACTTATAGAGACATTATTTGGCGTTCGTACTAAAACTGGCGGCGACATTAAAATTAATGGTGAAATTGTAGATATCAGTTCACCTCAGGATGCGATAAAGCACAAAATGGCATTTCTTACCGAGGACCGACGCCAGTCAGGGTTGTATCTCATGCTGGACATTTTTGCTAACACCTCAATCGCACATCTTGATGCTTATCGTAATAAAGTCGTAAATGTTCTCGATGTTCGGAAAATGAATCGTGACAGTAAAGAGCAATGTCAGACATTGAAGGTAAAGACCCCTCATATGTATGAAGCAATTGATAATTTAAGTGGTGGCAATCAGCAAAAAGTGCTTTTGGCGCGTTGGATGCTGACTAAGCCTGACATCCTGTTTCTGGATGAGCCGACCCGGGGTATCGATATTGGTGCAAAGTCAGAGATTTATAAATTAATCCGACTCCTTACCGGTATGGGGAAAAGCATTGTCATGATTTCTTCAGAACTGCCTGAAGTTTTAGGTATGAGTGATCGTATCTTAGTCATGCACGAAGGGAAGCTCAAAGGAACATTAGATAGTAGAGAAGCATCGCAAGAGAAAGTGATGTCTATCGCCCTTAATTAATCGAGATAAAAATTGCGCTTTAAAATCTGCGTTTATCTGGCGCTGAACGCAGATCGGAGAAGGAAAGAATTATGATTGCAAAACCAACTAAAGACAATGCGAATAAAACGCCGGCAACACCTCCAACCGAAGAAGGTAAATCATCACGTAATAATATTGGGAAGTGGGTGACGAAATACGCCATTTATGTTGTTTTCATTGCTATGTGTATCGCAATGTCGATCATGTCACCGGTATTTCTCAGTATTACAAACATATTAAATGTTGTAACTCAGATGGCGAGTATTGGTCTGTTGGCATTAGGGGTGACTATCGTCATTATTACCCGGGGTATCGATTTGTCGTCTGGTTCGGTGTTGGCTGTGGCTGCTGTGGTTTCAGCAAGTATGGCTCAGACTCTGGACTGGAGTATGAGGATGTATCCGAATATGCCTGAATTGCCTATTATTGTGCCGATTCTGGCAGCATTGGCGGTTGGTACGTTATGTGGTTTTATTAACGGCGCATTGATTGCTTATACTGGTATCCCTCCTTTTATTGCCACGTTAGGTATGATGATCATTGCTCGTGGCGCTGCACTGCTTTATTCAGATGGACGCCCTGTCAGTAGTCTGATTGATTCTTATCAGTGGATTGGTCAGGGATCCGTTCTAGGTATCCCGGTTCCTGTATGGATCTTTGCGATAATGGCTGTGGTGTCATATATCCTTCTTAATTATACAAGATTTGGTAAATATGCCTATGCGATTGGTGGTAATGAGACGGCTGCCTATGTTTCGGGAATCAATGTTAATAAATATAAAATTCTTGTTTATAGCTACGCTGGTATGCTGGCTGGTATTTCAGCTCTTATTCTTGCAGCAAGAATTAACTCTGGTCAGCCAGGCCTGGGTTTGATGTACGAGCTGGATGCGATTGCGGCTGCAACCGTGGGTGGTGTTTCTCATGCTGGTGGGATTGGTACGATTCAGGGGACCATCGTTGGTACGATGATAATGGGTGTTCTTCAGAATGGTCTCGATCTGTTAAATGTTTCCGCCTACTGGCAGCAGATAGTAAAAGGTTTGGTTATTGTTGTCGCAGTTATGTTTGATATGAGAAGACATAAAAAAAGCTCTTAGTTAATCATATATATTACGAAAAAAGAATGTCCTGATAAGGGCATTCTTTTTTTATTACAGAAATGTCAAATAATTTATTTTAATTATTAAATGATATAGTCGAATTCATTTTGTTAATTGTATCACTTATTTTTATTAAAAATGGATTTGTCATACATGCTTAAACATATTGAAACACAACTGTCATAAATCCTCCCTAAAGTGAGCATCGTTGAGTTAAAACACAAAGGCAATAAGCCACTTAAGGACTTAGTGATGAAAAAAACATTTATCGGTGCAATCGCTCTTTTCAGTGCTCTATCAGTTAACGTTGCTTCAGCAAAAGAAACGATTTCTGCTGTAGGTTCAACCAGTGTCACTCCTCTTATGGAAGTTTTTGGTGAAACGTACATGAAAACAAATTCTAATGTTTTCATTGAAGTACAGGGTGTTGGTTCCAGTGCTGGTATCAAAGCTGCGAAAAATGGCAGTGCAAGTATTGGTATGGCTTCTCGTGATTTAAAACCCGCAGAAGAAGAACCATCATTAGTTGAAGAAGTTATCGCCCGTGATGGTATTGCGGTTGTTGTGAACCCAAAAAATGGTGTAAAAGGATTAACAGCTAAACAGGTTGCAGAAATCTACAAAGGTGAAGTGACAAACTGGAAACAGGTTGGTGGTAATGATAAGCCAATCGTTGCGATTACGCGTGATTCGGCATCCGGTACCCGTGGTGCTTTTGAAGACATCATGAAGCTGAAAAAGAAAATCAATGGTAAGAAAGTATCTGCTATTTCACAGCGCGCTCAGGTTGCAAACGGAAACGGTGGTTTGAAAACTATGGTTGCTTCAAATCCATACGCTATCGGATATATTTCTCTGGGTACTGTTGATTCATCTGTTCATGCCCTTTCTATCGACGGTGTAAGTGCTTCAGTTGCGAACGTGAAAAACGGTTCTTATAAAGTCGCTCGCCCATTCCTTATCCTTTACAAAAAAGGCAAGCCTTCAGCAGAAACTCAGAAATTCCTGGACTGGATGTTAAGCAAAGAAGCTCAGAAGATCGTAAGTCAGAAAGGCTACATCTCTATCAAGTAATACTTTTTTAGAATCTGCTCAGCTAATGAATGATGTATTAGCTGAGTATTCTTTTTCTTATTTAAATTCCCAGTAGTTTGAGAATTTTATGACCATCGCAATGACCAATAGTGAAAATTCTATGAACGGTAGTAGACAGCAAATTAGTCCAATTTCTGCCGACACAAGTCGTCGACTACGCAAAAAAAAGCGTATTGATTGGAAAGAAAGATTATTTCACTCTCTATTTTTAACCAGCGCAGTGATAGGGATCGTCTCCCTTTTTATCATTGCTTACTTTATCGTGAAGGAAAGTCTTCCTGCATTTGAAGAAGTTGGTGTTACTGGTATCGTACTTGGTACTGAATGGTTACCGCCAGCTTTATATGGTGTCGCAACCATGATTGTTGCTTCTGTCGCTTCAACATTTGGTGCGGTACTTCTTGGGGTACCTATCGGTGTACTGACCGCGATATTTATTGCAGAAATTGCCCCCAAACGTCTTGCTGATATTATCAGACCTGCCGTTGAGCTTTTAGCTGGCATACCTTCGGTGGTTTATGGTTTCTTTGGCCTGGTCATCATTGTGCCTCTGATTCAGCAAATTTTTGATGTTCCGGCAGGGAATACCATCCTGGCAGGAATGATTGTGCTGGGAGTGATGATTTTACCTACGGTAATTACCGTCTCTGAAACCTCTATCCGTGCAGTGCCACCTTCTTTCAGAGAAGGTTCTCTGGCTCTTGGTGCTTCGAATATTTTTACTATTTTTAAATTGCTGGTACCGGCAGCCCGGTCAGGCATTATGACCGGAGTTATTCTGGGTATCGGTCGAGCATTGGGTGAAACCATGGCCATTATTATGGTAATGGGAAATGCACCGGCAATGCCGGGAAGTATTCTGGATTCAGCCAGAACGCTGACAGCCAATATTGCCATCGAAATGTCTTATGCAAGTGGCGTTCATGCTAACGCGCTGTATGCCACCGGTGTGGTGTTGCTTGTATTTATCATGATGTTAAATGCAGCACTGTTGTATCTGAACAGACAAAAAGCGAGGTAAACATCATGAATCGGGCTAAATTAAAGAAACAGCGCCAGTTTAAAGATGGTGTACTCAACGGTTTTATCTGGTTATCGGCTGCGATTACCGTTGGCTTCCTTTTTTGGATCATCTGGTACATTCTTTCGAATGGGCTTCAGTATGTAGACTGGAAATTTATTACCGACAGCTATACACACACTGGTGATGAACACGGTATTTTCCCTATGATCATTTCGACGATTTATATGGTGATTGCATCAATAGCGGTTGCTGCACCATTGGGGATTATGACGGCAATTTATCTGACGGAATATGCCAAAGTCGGCAGTCGTCTTGTAAAAGTCATTCGATTCTGTACTGAGTCGTTAGCCGGGATACCATCAATTATTTTCGGTTTGTTCGGAATGACATTTTTTGTTGCGATTCTGGGCTTTGGTTTTTCTATTCTGTCTGGTGCATTAACGTTGAGTATTCTGATTCTCCCGGTGATTATCCGGACAACGGAAGAAGCACTAATGGCAGTACCTGTGACGTATCGTGAAGGCTCTTATGGCTTGGGTGCTTCAAAAATCTACACTATTTGGCGTTTGATTTTACCAAGTGCGATACCGGGGATCCTGACTTCCATCATTTTGAGTATCGGCCGGGTAATTGGGGAATCAGCACCGGTATTTCTGACTGCCGGAATGGTCGCCCGCATCCCTGATTCTATTATGGATTCCGGCCGGACACTGACAGTTCACCTTTATAAATTAACAACAGAGCTGTTTACCGTTGAAGAGTGGAATCAGGCTTACGGTACAGCAACAGTTCTTATTGTCGTTGTGTTGCTTATCAATATGGTTACAAAACTGATAGCCAAACGCTTTAATACAGCAACTTATTAATTAGACGACCTGTTTAAAATAATTTCGAGATGCAATATATGAATAAGTTTAACATTGAAAATTTAGATCTTTTTTACGGTGAGAATCAGGCGCTTAAATCCATTAATCTGCCCATTCCTCAACGTCAGGTTACCGCGTTAATCGGTCCTTCCGGTTGCGGAAAATCAACGCTGCTTAGATGCCTTAACAGAATGAATGACCTGATTGAAGGCGTGACTATCACCGGAAAACTGGAGATGGATGGCGAAGACATTTATGGCAATATTGATATTGCTGATCTTCGTATCCGCGTTGGAATGGTATTCCAGAAGCCGAATCCGTTTCCGATGAGTATTTATGAGAACGTGGCTTATGGTTTGCGGGCTCAGGGAATTAAAGATAAAAAACACATTGATCAGGTTGTCGAAAAGTCGTTACGCGGCGCCGCGCTGTGGGATGAAGTAAAAGATCGCCTGAAATCTCATGCTTTCGGTTTGTCTGGAGGCCAACAGCAACGTTTATGTATTGCTCGTACAATTGCAATGGAACCGGATGTTATTTTGATGGATGAGCCAACTTCAGCACTGGATCCGATTGCGACGTATAAAATTGAAGAGCTGATGGAAGAGCTTAAAAAGAACTATACGATTGTTATCGTGACTCACTCGATGCAGCAGGCCCGCCGAATTTCTGACCGGACTGCCTTTTTCCTGATGGGAGAGTTGGTTGAACACGACGATACCTCGGTAATTTTCTCTGAACCGAAAGACGACAGAACCCGTGGTTATGTGAATGGAGATTTTGGTTAATAACAGATAATAATAAGCGATGGTAAATTATTGCCCCTTATCTCGAGGGGCCTTTTTTTATCTGTTGCAAGGTAAATTATTTGGATTTGATTGCAGATTCTTCTCCTATACGATGTTTATCGTATAGGAGAAGAATATTACGGTTTTTTACCGGTTATTGCCTAAAGTTGAGAGAATGGTTCTCCCTTTGAAGGCTCTGAACTAATTTGAATGTGAGTAAATGCTCCGCCGGAAGGCAAAATGTCAGACTGATACATCGTCTGAGCCAGAAAACGATAAGAGGCACAAGCAGCAAATACCAGCAGAAGCAAGTATAGATAATTTTTTATATGAGTTTTTATCATCGTAAGCCGTCCTATTTCTTAGATTCATAGGTCTTTATATTTCCAGCCGGTCTCACGGTTTCAACGTACTGAAACCGGGAAAATATGTTCCGTGCGCAGCTTTCAGTACGTATCGGTGAAGCTTTACAAAAGCGGATGCTTAAGGTGTATTACGTACTATTAGCTGTGCTTTAATATCAGCATATAAATGAAAAAAACTTTTTGGTCTGGCTCCCGAAAATACAATCCAAGTAGTGATATGCATCTAATGGATTGATTTTTTTGTTGACAAATATATAATTAATTTTTCTTAATTATCAGGCATATTGGTGACTGATAATGTTATGAGTGGAATATCCATCTCTGCCCGTGAAACCAAATTTATGAATAATATAAGCAGTCAAGTTTGGCTCTCTAAATGTACCTCATTTATTTCTGGTGATTTTGACCAACCCACTTTCCACCGGGTTCACCATATTTTATTGTTTGTTACCTTTATCTTCCTTTTATTCTCAGAAGTGTTTAATTTTTATTTTCTGGATATCTCTTTTATATATCAAGCCATGTTAGCTGTTTTGGCTATGGGCCAACTTTTTATATGGTACTTCTCCAGATTTAAGCAGCGCTTTAAATCAATGGCTATTCTGTACGTGGTTATTATGGCGGGTATTGGTTTGCCTGCCAGTTGGTTTTTCAATGGTGGTTCTCAGGGACCAACTCTTGCTTTTATTTATATATTAGTGATTTATTCCGTGGTTATTTTATGTGAAGTGAAATATCTGAATGGCTATACTGTACTGATCATGGTTTTACTTCCTGTTATTTTTTATCTTGGTGAATATTATTTCCCAGCTTCGGTTTCGGGGTATACCAATCCGGAGCAGAGAGTTGCTGATCTTATTTTTTGTAATGTTGTATCAGTTCTTGTGTTAGTAACGATTATGTTGACTTATACCCGTACGCTCAAAAAAGAAGTTCAGCGGGCCAACGACTATTCCCGACAGTTGCAGATAGTCAGTGAAACGGATTCATTAACGTCACTGAAAAACAGGATTTATTCCGTTAATGCTCTACAACTTGCGAAAAAAGCCAATAAACCATTTAACATTATTCTTCTGGATATTGATCACTTTAAGAACATCAATGACACCTACGGGCACGATGTTGGAGACGTTGTTTTAAAGAAGATTTCTGATATTTTAAAAAACTTCAGTCGGTTTAATGGTGCGTTAGTCAGTCGTTATGGTGGTGAGGAATTTCTTGTGGTGACTTTTTTTCAGACTTTTGAGCAGACAATGCGCTTAGCTGAGAGTTTACGGATTGCTGTGAATGGCATTAATTATTCGTTGTCGGAAAAGGTGACGATCAGTCTGGGAGTCGCAAAATCAATGGACAGTGAAGATTATCTGACCGTAATAAAACGGGCTGACAGGGCTCTGTATGAATCCAAACATCGTGGGCGTAATCAGGTTTCCACAATTGAAGAGGCTGTATAATTGTCATTTCCCGGGGTAAAGTTGTCAGGTCTTTTCGATTTCTTGATATAGCGGGATATGCCAGAGGGAATATTGTGACTTATTGTGTTCGGGATGTGAATCAAAAGTTCTGGAGCAGCCGATGCGCACCACATGTGACTGTCCGGTTAACACAGGAGAGTACACAGCGTTATAAAGCGCATTGTCATTCTGAACTTTCCATCGGTATTATCGAATCCGGAGAAACCTGTTTATCCATGGATGGGGAAGACGTTGTCCTGGGTAGAGGTGACGCTGTTCTGATCCTGCCGGAGAGAGTTCATGCCTGCAATCCGGTTAACGGTAAGCCCCGTACTTATTATATGTTGTATATTGACCGTTGTTGGTGTTGCGATGTGCTTTCGGGTTTTTTTCATCAGAAAGTAACGCACTTTCAGTGTGACCGGTCATTACGGTTACCCAGTGAAACCGTGCTGAAACTGCATCGGGTTATCAGTGCGCTGATGGTCAGTTCGTCTGAAGCGCTGATTACAGAAATGAATGATATTTTGTTTTCTGTTCTGTGCTCTTATTGTGTTCCGGTCCGCTTCTTCGTAAATGACATGTGCCTTGCTTATGAAGTCAGGAAACGCTTACTGGACAGTTTTGGGCCGTCTGTTTCCATTGACGAAATTGCCCATGATTTAGGTTATTCAACGGAAACCGTAATACGACACTTTAAACGGCATTTTGGTATTACTCCTAAATCTTTTCTGAATAATTATCGGGTTGAGAAAGCCAAATCATTAATCCGGAATGGAATGACAATTGTTGATGCAGCACTGGAAGTTGGTTATTCCGATCAGAGTCAGTTACACCGGGCTTTTGTTCATTATACGGCGGCAACACCGGGCCAGTTCCAGAATATAAGATCAATTTTTGACAATAAACAGTGACGTAAGAGACCTATAGTCAGGATTTTGGTTATAGGAGTTTCTGATGTCTGCTTATGTTTTGTTACCAGCCGCATTTCCTGCTTTGGTATTCGCTCATTTTGTTGCCTTACTTAGTCCGGGACAGGATTTTTTTCTTATTGTGGCTCATTCAGTCAGATACCGGTTGCGTGGCAGCCGTTATATCTGTGTCGGTATTGCCATCGGGAATGCTGTGTACATCGCCATTGCGATTCTGGGCTGGACAACCATTCGTTCCAACACGGTTATCTTTTCTGTCATTGAAACTCTGGGTGCTATTTACCTGGTGTGGATTGGTTTTAAACTCATGAAAAGTCAGCCTTATGAGACGATCTCCGATGCTGAAGTCCTGAAACTGGCCCCATCGGTCACCAGACAGCTTTTACTGGGATTGAATTCAGCCCTTCTGAATCCTAAAAATGCTCTTTTTTATATGAGTTTGATGGTAGTGATTCTCGGCCGGGAAGTGTCGGTGTTGCAGCAGGTATCCTGTGGGGTATGGATGTTTCTGGCGGTGTTGTTATGGGATCTCTTTATTGCAGCAATAATAGGGCGACCCCGGGTTCAGACTTATCTGAAACAATGCATCCATCTTATCGAAAGAGGTGCCGGTTTTGTGCTGATTTGCTTCGGAGTCAGCCTTTTTCTATCGTAATCAACCGCATTTGCTTTTTATCATTATCACTTTGGTTATGGTCATCTTCCGGTCTGGAAATCATAACCGAAGTTACTTCCAGAAGGGCTTACCCACTTCTTCTCGTACGCTTTTTTTATCGATTCCGATATCTTCCAGAAGATGATCCGGTAGATCTTTCAGATGTTTTCTGGTTCTGAAATTTTGCCGCCAACTCTGAATTTTACGTAATATTTTCTTACCTGTTGAAACCGAAGGACAATCCCGTACTTCTATGCCATATTGTGGGTACTTTTCTAAAGTATTCATACAATCTCCTTTGATTACTGTTCGGTACGTGATACATAATTAACCACAGGCAAGGAAGTTACAAACGATAGAATTTGACATTCAGATAAGGAAAACTTAAGTGAAAGAAACGCTACCTCCACTTCGGTGGTTGTATTATTTTTATGTCGCAGCGGAGCATGGAAGCTTCAAAGTCGCATCAGAGCAGTTGTTTGTTACTGCAGCAGCGATCAGTCAGCAGATTCGTCAGCTTGAAGAATGGTTAGAGTGTGAGCTTTTTATCCGTCAGCACCGTAATGTGGAACTGACTCCGGAAGGGGATATGTTGTTTGATTCGGTTCAGAAAGGATTTGCTCATATACAGGATGGAATTCGTGCTATTAATCAGGACACGACACCGAACCAGTTGTCGATTTCCGTTCAGCCGACATTTGCCCAGTATTGGCTGATTCCAAGAATCAAGCATTTCCGTGCTCTGCATCCTCATTTGTCTCTGATGATTGATCCGACCAATAAGGTTGTAAATTTTCGGGATAATCCGGTTGATATCTGCATTCGTCATGGAGTCGGTAATTACAAAGACTGTGAGGCGGTCTGGTTAATGGACGAAATCATTTACCCGGTATGTCACAAGCATTATCAGCAGGAAAAACAACTGTATGATCTCAGTGATTTGAAGAATGCGGATTTGATAGAAGATATTTCTCCGGATAAAAACTGGACATCCTGGTTACAGACAATGAACCAGCCGGTGGGGAAAGTTTCACTGAAATATGAAGGATCTCAGTTTGTGATGGATGGAGCGTTGGCTTCGCAGGGCGTAGCTCTGATTAAGCACAGCATTGCCCAGCGGTACATTCAGGATGGTCAACTGGTCCGTATTGGTAACAAAGCAGTGAAAAACCATTATAGTTATTATCTGTGCGCTCCCCGGAGTCATATGAACCGCGAAAAAATTCAGACATTCATTGAATGGATTCAGTCTGAAGTTCAGAGTGTTCAGCAAAACGATAAAGAAGGGATTAACCTGCTTGATTTAAAACCGGATAAGTATGGTGTGATTGATTTGTGACCGCCATCATCAGATGGCGGATGAACGGAGAGAAAAGGTGAATATTCAAACGTTTTCGCAACGGGTTGGTGTATCGGCTTACACGCTCCGTTACTATGAAAAAATTGGTTTACTGAGAGACATTAAGCGGGATGCCAGTGGTCACCGGAGTTTTATGCCGGGTGATATTGAATGGGTAAAATTTATTGTCCGGTTAAAAGAGACCGGGATGCAGCTTGAAAAAATTAAAGAGTATGCGGATTTACGGGCGATTGGTGATGAAACACTTTCACAGCGTAAGGAATTGCTGGAAGAGCATCGTATCCGGCTAAATAAGCAAATTGAATTGCAGCAAATGCACCTTGAAGCACTGGATTTAAAAATTGCTTTCTATGATGAGAAAATTTCTTCTTGACTTAGAGTTCACTCTAACCTGTAACCTTCTGTTATCAACTTAATCGGAGGGTACAGAAATGGGTAAAACAAGATATGAGATCGGATTTGAGCAATTATCAAAAATTGATGGAGAAGCGGGACATAAAGTGATTGATAGTCTGAAAGATATCTGTCCGGATTTGGCAAAATTTACCATTGAGTATCCTTTTGGGGATATTTACAGCCGTGAAGGGCTGGATTTGAAATCCAGGGAGATTGCGACGATCGCGGCGCTTACTGCCTTAGGAAATTGTCAGCCTCAGTTAAAAGTTCACATGCATGCTGCCTTAAATGTGGGTTGCAGTGAAGAAGAAATAAAAGAAGTGGTTCTTCAGATGTCGGTATATGCCGGATTCCCGGCCGCGCTAAATGGTATGTTTGCTTTTAAAGAGGTGTTGGCAGAACATCAGGCCAATTAACGGATGTGCAGTGTGTTGAAAGAGGCTGATTTAGCCTCTTTTTCCGGTATAAAGTATGCATCGCGTTCAGAGGTTCAATCTCTATCCTTATCATTAGCAACATGCTTATTCTCTGACACCTGTCTTAATAAGAAACATCAACTCGTCATTACTGGACATGTCCGGTTTTTTGTCAACTAGACTTGAAAGGAGATAAAAGTCTTATTAATCCTACGCGAGGGAAAATATATGCGATGCTTCAAACTCTGCTTTATGTGGACGGTATTACTGTTCTTTGGTGTTACTTCTACATTCGCTTTGGCTGGAAACACGGATCCTTTGTTTATTAATCTAACCAGTGAGAATAGCCACCGTTCGCTAATGGCGATTGGCTTTGGTCTTGCCCAGCAGAAACGAGGGCACGAAGTGACTATTTTTCTAAATGACACCGGAGTGAAAATTGCTTCTAAGCAATATTCAGAGAGCTATAAAAAACAGCAGGATTTACTGCGTCAAATTGTTGCAGATAGTGGTAAAGTCATTGTGTGTCCGACTTGTATGAATCATTACGGAGTGAAAGAAGATGACCTGATTACCGGATTAAAAAAAGGGAATCCGGATATGACGGGAGCTCAGCTATTTAAAGAGAATACGAAGACCATGGCCTGGTAGCCTGCAACTCTCTGAAAAATAATTGCTAACTCATATAGAGTAAAAATAGGAGCCAGCGTCGGATTTGCTGGCTCAGCTGTATGCAGAAAAACCGGTAATCAACCTGATTTTTTGTAAGGCGGGAACATTTTATAAGACTTGTAGTTAGTTATAATAACGTGCAGTCAATTTGAGAATTTAGTCCTGTATTCGACAGGGGTTAAACCTTTATAGGCCTTGAATAGTCGATTGAAATTCGAAATATTGTTATATCCGACACAATGACATATATGGCTAACATTCAAACTGGACGTTTCCAACAGGTTCGCAGCATGACTTAACCTTATTTTCTTCAGTCTTTGACTAAATGTTTCTCCAAAATGCTTTTTAAAGATTCGATTCACTGTTCGCTCACTGCAATAAACGTGGTTCGAAAGGTCACTAAGCGAAATATCTTTTGAATAATTTTTATCGATATACTGAGATAGTGCTTCAACTCTGTCTTTTTCACATTCAAAGAAATCACTCTGAAGTGAACTGAGCCGAATTTGCCCTTTGTCTTGAGTGATTAAAGAGAATACCCGGAATAGGACAGATAATTGCTCAAGACTTGATGTATTGTAGTCTATCTGATTTATTACATCTTTTGCTTCAAATGCGGCCTGTTGAGAAAAGAGTATCCCTTTATTCTTATTACCGAATACATTTGCCAGTTTTCTCATTTCACTACAGTGGACCAACATATGAGACATCCACTCTTTTTCGATCCATAAGCAGTGTCTCTCTGGCAACTTGCCTTTGATATTCAAAGTTAACCCTCTTAGATCGTGAGGGATATTGGGAGGGATCAAAATAAAGGAGCAGGGAAACACTTCTATATCTACGCTTCCAACGGTAATCATTCCCTGATAATTGAATAGTAAAAGTAGTTCGTACTCACGGTGAAAGTGTCGCTGTGTTAAAGCCGTCGTTGATATATCAAAATAATGCCGCCATGAGTAACCCGGCCTGATCAGTGTTTTCGTTGGGATAGGTTTCATTTTGTGCTCATCTAATCTTATGCACCAAATCAAAACAGAGTCGTCGTGATAGTATCAGTATTCGTCTACATAGTGTAACTGAAACTCCATTTTATCGATAATAATACAAATATGAGCTTAGCTAAACTCCACTAAATTTTTCATTTTAAATTATATATAACAATTAGTTAATGAGGTTTTGTGATGAAAAACTATGAAGGAATCATCTTTGACATGGATGGTACTTTGGTTAATTCGAAAGATGCCGTAGAAAAAGCGTGGAGCATATGGGCTGGCGGGCATAATATCGATGTGAATAAGATCCTGGCGGTTTCTCATGGCCGCCCAAGTGACGAAGTGATCAGGGAAATAATGCCTCACCTCGACATCAAAGAAGAAGTGGCTAAGTTAGAGACGATAGAATTAGAAAATGTCGAATCGGTGAGACCCATTTGTGGTGTTATTAAGTTTTTAAGACAATTACAGTCTGAAGAATGGGGGATATTTACTTCTGCCCCCAGAGCGCTGGCTATTAAAAGACTGAGAGCAGCATCCATTCCTGTTCCTGACATCCTTGTGACGGTTGAAGATGTGGCTAATGGCAAACCACATCCTGAAGGATATAATCTGGCCGCAAACAGATTAGGTGTGGAAAGCAGTAAATGCTTAGTTTTTGAGGACGCCGATGCCGGTATTCTGTCAGCTATCAATGCAGGATGTGATGTCATTAAAGTATTAGCAGCGGCACCCAATGATCTTCCTGTGGATAATTGCATTTCTGTTGCAGATTACTTTGATGTGTCGGTATCTCTTAATGGCCGATTAATCTCTTTACAGTAACGATTTTTTCAGGAGCAGAACTCCCCATTTTTTTACCGGGGTTCAGCTCGTAAACAGATAGATAAGTACCATAGTTAATGCCGCGATTGTCAGCGTTTTTACCCCACTAATGAGCCAGGTTTCTCCGGAGAGCCGACCAAGAAATACGCCAAACATAAATATAATAAAGATGGCGACAAAGACCGCGATTTGCAAAGGAGGAAGCAATAGATCTATCCCCAGATTTGATACCCACAGAGGAGTAATGATCAGCAGCGAAATAATCAGGGGCGCGGAGCCGTTCACTATTGCGATAAAAATGGGCACCCAGCGCGCTGCTTCGGCATGGGCGCCTTCTTGCAATTTTATGAGCATTGCATCCTGAAGGTTACTCAGGGCAAGACGAAGTTCCGCCTGCTCACTGACATAGGCACTGCTGGTTCCACTGACTGCCAGAGCGATGGTTGCGCCCATACAGGCATTAATAATGACTTCCAGACTGGCGGGTGAGCTGAACAGGAAACCGATAATGATTCCGAGCATAGTAAGCGCACCATCAAAACCATTGACCACAAAATACCGTCGCATGATCCCCTGAGAATTTGTGATCTGCAGATAAAAGTGAATTTGGTGAAATGGTTTCAGCAATTTAGCGCCTTCCATATTGAACCGGTTAAGAACAGAAAATTACCCGTGCACCGCCGCGTTGTCATTTTGCACTTCCACAACATCAACACTGTGTAACGAGCTGCTCATCTTGGTAATGACGGCCTGAATGGCATCAAAGTCCAGATCATAACCTTCTATTGACACTTCAATGGTTTCGGTGTCCTGATCCACTTCGATTACAGACAAACTCACCGCGTAATCATCACCAATCTCCGCTAATCTGGTGCAAAACTCTAATGCCGAAGGCTGGTGAGGTTTGAGAACATCCAATACTAAACGCTTAACTAACACCATATAACATTCTCTTGTTTCGCTGTTATCCCGGGAGCGCTGGGAACAGACTTAAGTCTATGATAAGAAATAGAACATTTTCAGGTTCGTTCAATATGAGTATAGTAGAATTTTTACCCGGAAAACCCCGGGGCATCGCATTCTGTCAGTGTAGGCATTACTTTTTTAAAGCAAAGCCCATATAATTCAACGTTAATTCATTTTACCCCGTTGCCGAGCATGACAAATTACACTCTTGAAATATATAAAGCGCCTCTCGAAGCCATCAAAAAAGGCGCAAAAAAGATAGAAGTCAGGACGAATAATAGTTACGAATCGATTCGTTATGATGGACTGGAACAAGGCGATACGATTGCTTTTCAGGTTATCTCGGGCCCTCCGTTTACCGGGCTGGATGTTATTGAACCCGATGTGCTCATCGTCGAAGTGGTTGATGTCAGGCATTACCCTGACCCCAAGGCACTTCTGCTCGCAGAAAAACGGGTGGGTCTGGAGAACCTATGTGAGACCCTGGAAGAGCAAATCGATTTGTTGTACAGCTTTCATGAGTATCAGGATATGATTCCGGTTCACGGTATTTTTGCGATTGAAATAAAACCGCTAGGTTAACGCTGAATCATGCATCTTCAGGTCGCTTGGTTATACAAGTATTTATTAACGGTCAGTCATGCAATTTAGCGCCTTTAAAGACTTTATCCACCAGCTTTTTATTTCCGCACATTGCCAGCCCAACTAATGGTAATTGATCGGTTGGGTACTGGCTGACCGTTTGCCTGTTTGCTTCGTCATGTCCGGAAAAAAACATATCTTCAATAAAAATAGCGACCTTCGCCTGTTCGCGATTGGCGCGTCGGATAAATGTGGATAGCTTTTCCCGGTTGGCCTTGAGTACCATAATCGGTTGTATACAAAGCGGTAAATATTCGCTACCTGACGCATCTCGATAATACTTCCCTGTATTCACTTCCGGGCCACTGGTTACCCCACCAGAAAGAAAACTGATGACATTCAGCTTTTGCCAGGTTGGCAGATCATCAGCAACAACAATGGCAAACTTAGTATCAAACTGCATAATAGTCCTTGTAATTAAAAATTAGTAAAGTTTTCTAATGAATATTTTCATTTAAATAGAGAAAGAACTTAAACCACTGATAAATTTCAGGAATGGGTTGAGAGTGCTCTTTTTCTCTTTGCTTTTAAAGTTAGTATGAAAAGTACAACAAAAGAAAAATAGAATAAAATTGCGGTTTTTATGCTCTGATAATACGTTTGGAGGGCTGGTTTGGAGGAAAAATAAATACTTGTGGTCAACTGTTGTGCATTACTGAAAATTGACCAATTCATTTGTTTAAGTTTTTGCTTTTATAGATGTGGCCATTCAATGTGGTAGTCGGTACCAAAATTATCTACTGAAACTATAGTGTTTTGTTAATTACTCTTTGTCAAAACTATCAACCACTATTGCTCCCATAGATGCAGGCATTGAAATAATGATCACTCGCTTTAATGCAACTAGTGGCTCTGATAATAACGGTAGCTTATTGATACAAAATAGAACGAACAACACAACCATTGCTGTCATTAAGTAGGCAGTTAGGATACGTAGAATGAAAACTAATTTGCGTTCAGAAATATTACGTTGAAAGACACTTTCAAAGGTGTATAAAGTAAGAAAAACAACTGAAAGTCCGAATAACATAAATAGGTTCAACGCAGGTAAGGTCTCAGCCAAGCGCCAAGCTTCTGCAGAAAATGAAATTGGCACAGCAAGAGCAAATGCCCCGACAAATATTTGGCTTGCGTCCTCAAAATTAAAACTATATTTCACCTTGGCCTCCCGCAATTCACATAACTTTTTATTAGTCGGCGGACTTATGTTTCTACCTGTCCCACTAATCGATGACTTTCTAATTCACTAAATTATAAAATAAAAAGTTCTAATAGATGTTGCCACAGCTTCTAAAATTCTCCTATTTTCAAGTCGTTGGTGGAGAACAGTGCTATGCAATAGGTTTTGCGGGCAAGAATGAAGCAGGTTTCTTACCCATTAAATGCTTTTATTTTTCATATAACTCTAAGGGCAGACCGTCAGGATCTTTGAAGAAGGTGAAGGATTTGCCTGTGTATTCATCAACACGGATCGGTTCGACATCAACACCTTTAGCCTGAAGCTCACTGACGGCGGCTTCCATTGAAATAACGTTAAAAGCCAAATGTCTTAACCCCTGAGCTTCCGGTGTAGTTACTCGTGGTGGTGCAGAAGGGAAAGAAAACAGCTCGATTTGCCTGCCGTCTGGCAGAGCTAAATCTAATTTGTATGAATGACGATTTTCCCGGTAATGCTCAGCCACAACCTTAAGCCCTAAGACCTCAGTATAAAATGCTTTAGAGCGTTGATAATCGGAGCAAATAATTGCCACATGATGAATACTTTCTAAAAACACATTTTTCTCCCAACCCGATTAAACGGCACTGAAAACATAGCACAAATCTAATGGGTACAAAATGCGACGACTTGATTTACCAAAACATTGAACGGAAAGGGGAAAAATTATTATTGATTGATTAGTCCGACTTTCAGGTCAGTCGCCTGATAAATAATATTTCCGTTCTGAATTACGACACCATCAGCGATTCCCAATGGCATCGGTTTTGCAAAAACTCTTTTTATATTCAGCTGGTACTGTATTTCATCCGCGTCCGGGTATATTTGCCCCATAAATCTAACTTTTCCTACACCCAGAGCACGTCCTTTTCCCGGCAGGCCTGACCAACCAAGAAAAACGCCCAGTAATTGCCATAATGCATCAAGTCCTAAACATCCTGGCATGACTGGATCGCCTTTAAAATGACAGTCAAAAAACCAATGATCAGGTTTTATTTTCAGTTTGGCATCCATTCTTCCTTTTCCGAAATTTCCTCCCGAATGGGAAATGTCAGTAATTTCATCAATCATTAACATGTAGGAACTCGGTAGCTGAGCATTTCCTTCTCCGAAAAATTCCCCTTTTGATATGTTTAACACATCTTTATTTGATAACTGCATATTGTTCTCCGGCTGATAAGCAAATGCAGTGTGACAAACTATGGATTTCCAGAATTGTAAAAATCGGACCTAAATCGTTCGAAAAATTCATAAGGACTGATAAGGAAGTGTTTTTTGAAATCATTTAACAGGTGGGATTGGTCAAAATATCCTAATGACAACGCCAAATCCGGAGAGGTATTTTTTAACCTAAAGAGCTGTTGACTTGCATATTGTAGCCGGATTGTTTGCATAAACTGTTTTGTATTTAACCCTGTATACATCTGAAATAACCGATTCAAATGTCGGGAACTACATCCCACGTCAGTGGATAATGAGCTTATCCTTTTATCTCCCCGGCACTGATAGATACTTGATAATGCATGGTTAAATTTTTCAGATGACTTTGGTTTGATCAGTTTTAAAAGCCATTCCTCACAAATAGAGACTCTTTTCTGGAAACTTGAGGTTTGAAATATTTGCTCAGAAAGCGAGTGATAAGCGGAAGGTAATAGGTCTTGAATATTGATTAGCTGTTCTGTCATTTCAGAGAGAGCAACGTTGATAAAATTCGTCATCATTCCGGGATAAAACCGAATTCCAAAATATTGACCCGGCTGAAAAAGTTGTACATTAAATAGTTTTGAATGAGGACCACCCAGCTTTGCACTGACTGGAGAAATAAAAATTGATTGCGTACCATCAGGAATAACGAAATAGGGTGTTGGTTTTTTTGCAGTAATTTGCAAATAAGAGTAAACAATACCTTTTAACTTTCCTGATGCCGGTATTTGCTTTAAAGATAATCCGAACTTTACCAATCCTGTCTTTGTTAATGTTGGTTGAAATGGTTGGTAAAAATGGCTCATTACTTTCACTATTCAAACTATTGTCTGTGGTAATAACACATATTGACGTATGAGGCGTTTTTAAGCAAATGAACCGCGCGAACGGTTGAACAAATATTATTGGAGATAAATAAATGAGAGCCCCATTTCAGGTACTGGTTTTTCCGTATCACATCGTGGACGATGAAGTGCGTTTTTTGATTGGGCGCAGAAAAGACAATGGACTATGGCAGGCGGTTTCCGGTGGCGGGGAAGATAATGAATCGTTGCTCGATGCGGCAAAGCGAGAGTTGATGGAGGAGACTCAGCTAACCGGATGTCACTGGCAGCAGTTAGACGCCATGTGCATGCTTCCTAAAATTTTTTATGCCGGTAATGAACATTGGGCGGAACATCCATTTGTGATTCCGGAATATGCGTTTTCCGTTCAGGTCAGTGGTAACCCCCGTTTATCCTCAGAACATACCGGGTTTCGTTGGTGTGATTTTCAGGAAGCCAGTGAGCTTCTGGAATATGACTCAAATAAAATTGCCTTGTGGGAGTTAGGTGAAAGACTTAAAAAATGGGTCGAATTTGAGCGGCAGGCTTGTTCGTATGACAGAAGCCGTACACAGTAATGTATCGGAGGTAACGAGTGATAGCATCCTGAATCAAGCAAGAGAGCCTGCCCGGTTATTGTTTAAACTTATAAATGGCATTGATAAGTTGAATGATAAAATCAAAATGATACACTTATAAAATAAAGGCGAATTAGAACTATTCTTATTTACCGATATGTTATAACATAATCAGTGCCTTATTATTCAGTTTGTTTATGTATGAGTCTGACGCACAAAGATTATTATAAAATCGCCATTCCTTTTATTATTTCAACAATCACTCAGCCCTTATTAGGTGCGGTCGACACGGCTGTGATCGGCCGGTTGGGGGTGACAGAGTTTGTTGGTGGCGTTGCTATCGGTACAGTAATTATGAATACATTGTACTGGTTGTTTGGTTTTTTTCGTGTCAGTACTACCGGACAAAGTGCTATTGCCATGGGGAAAAATTCCGATTCAGACCGGGCCAGCAGTTTCATCCGTCCTTTTATTCTGGCTGGGGTGGTCGGGCTGATTTTCATCCTGTTGCAACCCCTCATTTGGCGGGGAGCCTTTCTTATCATTGAACCCGATCCTGATGTCGCAGCTTCCAGCCGTACGTATTTTGATATCTTAATCTGGGGAGCCCCTTTTGTTCTGCTTAATTACACTGTTATTGGCTGGTTAATGGGGCAGGCCAAAGTGAAAGAAACGTTGTTAACTCAGGTTGCCGGAAATGTACTCAACATTTTTCTGGATACAGTTTTTGTCTTGTGGTGCGACTTTGGTGTTGCCGGTGTTGCTTATGCCAGTCTGATTGCTCAACTCTTTACCTTTGTGACCGGGATGGTTTTGGTTATTCGTTCAAGTCATTTTTCCTTTCTTCGTTATGTGGGGTTTGTCCGTCTTCGCGGGCAAGATGTGAATGTGATCCTATCTTCTAACACAGATTTACTGCTGCGCACGGTATGTATTCTGGTGTTTTTTAATATGATGGCGAGAATCGGTTCCGGGCTGGGTACTGATGTGCTGGCAACGAATGCCATTTTGTTGCAGGTGACCTTTGTCGTCAGTTATTTGTTTGATGGTGTAGCGAATGCATCCAGTGTTTTTTCCGGGCAAGCGGTGGGCGAAAAAAATACGGATTTACTGCAGGATGTTCTACGCCTGAATTTCCAGTGGACCACCTTGTTTGTGTTGTTGAGTACGGCGGTCATTTTTCTGTTTCAGAACGACATTGTTTTGTTGTTTACCCGCATACCGCAGCTTGTCTCTTTTTATCAGGACATGTCGGTTTGGTTACTGATATTTCCTCTGATTTCGGGGTATGGATTAACGATTTATGGCATTTTTACCGGCTCTGGTACTACCCGTCCGGTACGCAATTCCAGTATCGCAACGTTGGCTGTGTTTTTAATAGTGCTTCCGTTTTCAGTGGATTTGTGGGGAAATCATGGCCTGTGGGCGGCCTTTACCCTGTTTTACATAGGCCGATTTGCGTTTCTTTATCCGTTTATCTCTCAGATTAAAGAAAAATGCACCGGGACAGGGGCCATCAAAGAATGACGTATTTATCAGACAGGTCGGGGTCATGCGAAAGGCGATTCTGAAAAAACTGACAGAGTTAGTATTGGTTATACTGGCCGCAACGTTTCTGACGTTTTTTCTTACCTGGCTGAGCCCGGGCGACCCGGCAGAAATTTATTTTGAGTTCAGGGGGATCTCGCCAACGCCTGAAATGCTGGCGGCCATGCAAGCGAAAATGGGGTTAACGGATCCGTTTATTGTTCAGTACTGGCATTGGCTGGAAGGTATCCTGACGTTAGACCCCGGGGTATCGCTGAGAACCGGCGAACCGGTATCCGATATGATCCAGCACCGGTTTTTGATGACGTTCCGACTTTCGGTCGTTGCTGTCGGGTTGATGCTGGTTTTTTCCTTTGGACTGGCCATTCTCGCATCGCTGAAAGAATCCAAACCAACCGACTACATTATTCGCCTGTTTTCGTTTGTCTGTGTTTCGGTGCCCGATTTTTGGCTCGGGCTCATCTTAATACTGAATTTTATTGTGTATTTCCATTGGTTTAAATTGACCGATCCGTCTGCGCCGGGCAGTGTGATTCTGCCGGCTCTGACTTTGGCAATTCCACTCATAGGCCGTTATTCACGGCAGATACAGGCCATGATCAGCGAAGAGATGACCAAAGACTACGTGATAGGAGCGCGGGCGAGAGGGTGTAAAGAAGGCGCTATTATTGTTTTCCATATTCTGCCGACCATTCTGGGGGGGCTGATCACCTTATTCGGGCTTTCCTGTGCCTTATTGCTGGGGGGGACGGTGATCGTTGAATCCATCTTCTCATGGCCGGGATTGGGGAGCATGGCCATTGACGCCATCACCCACCGGGACTACCCCGTTCTACAGGCTTACGTACTCATTATGGTGTTTATCTATGTCAGTATTAATTTCATTGCCGACCTGATTGCAGAAGCGTTCGACCCGCGGCTGGCATTGACCGGGGGCGGGAAATAATGGAAAAGCGTGTCGTGAATAAAAAAACACAGTTCATTTGTGCGGCAATGCTGGCCGGTTTATTGGTGATAATGGCGTTTATTGCGCCCTGGTTTGCGCCTCATGATCCCCTGGAAACCGATTTTCTGCACATTCTTGAACCGCCGGGGCTGTTATATCCTCTCGGAACCGATCAGGTTGGTCGGTGTATTTTATCCCGTCTGTTGTATGGCGCGAGAATTTCACTGGGAATGACGTTCGGCATTCTGATCATCATTTTTGTGCTGGGAATGTTGATTGGTATTGTGGCCGGGATGCGCAGCGGATTTTTGGATACCGTGATCATGCGTATCGCCGACACTATTCTGGCGTTCCCTGATTTGGTCTTTGCCATTGCGGTCATCGGGTTACTGGGGCCTGGCATCATTAATACGATTGGGGCGCTTGCCATTATCTGGTGGACCAAGTTTGCCCGGCTGAGCCGCGTTCTGGTCCGGACGGCCGTTCAGAGTGACGCTTTTCTTGCCGGCCGCATGGCCGGAGCCGGACCGGTGAAACAGATCCGGTATTACATCCTCCCGTCTATTTTTCCTCCGTTACTGACCCAGCTCAGTCTCGATATCGGCAACATGATGCTTGCCCTTGCCGGATTGTCGTTTCTGGGACTTGGCGTTCAGCCTCCAACCCCGGAGTGGGGAAATATGTTAAGTGAGAGCCGGGAGTACCTGCAAAGTGCACCGTGGCTGATTGTGTATCCCGGTATAGCAATATTTATCGTGGTGGTGGTCTTCAACATCTTAGGAGATTCCACGCGTAAGTACTTAGACCCCGGCCGGCATTAGGTCTGCAGTCCCTGATGCTTTCCGAACATCTTAATCAATAAGAGTGACTGAAATGAAAATAATAACGCCAATAATGATGATTCTGACGCTGATATTTTCAGTAAGTCAGGTTCAGGCAGAAGAACCTAATAAAACCGTTAACATCGCACTATTCTGGCTCGATGGAGATATTGAACCGACAACGGCCTGGCATGGCTGGACACTGGCACATTGTGGCGCCGGTGAAAACCTGGTGCAGATAGATGAAGATCTTCACTTTAAACCAGTCATTGCCAAAAGCTGGAAGAAAGTTGATGATTTGACGATGGAGTTCACTATTCGTGACGGCGTTACTTTCCAAAATGGCAGGGCTGTTGATGCTAATGCTGTGAAAGCGTCTCTGGAGAGGGCTCTGGCGATGACAGACCGCAGAGATATGTTGGTTCCGGTCGATAAAATTACTGCGGAAGGTAACAAGCTCACCATCAAAACATCCCGGCCTTACGCTATCTTGCTGAACGTTCTGGCGGATCCGGTTTTTATCATCGTTGATGCAAAAGCCGCTGCCAGTAACCCGGACGGCTTTAAATATCAGCCGGTGACTACCGGTCCGTTTATGGTGAAAACGTTCTCTGCTGAAACCGGACTGACGCTGGAAAAATATTCCGGCTACTGGCAGGGTGAACCACATGTTGACCGGGTAAACGCGAAATACATTCCGGATGCCAGTACCCGGGCAATGGCACTTCAGTCGGGTGAGCTGGATTATTCGTCTCAGATTAGTGCTGCGGATCTTCCCGTACTTAAAAAAGATAAAAATCTGAATGTGGTAACCGGACCGAACTTACGGATCTTTTTTGTCCGGGCAAATTTTGCTCATCCATGGATGAAAGTACCGGCATTCAGAAAAGCGCTGCGTTACGCCATTCATAAAGATATCTACGCGGAAAAAATCGCCAATGGCATTCCGGCCAGAGGGCCTTTCAATGATCTTCTGCCGTTCGGTCATCAAGGCGGTGATGCGTATCCTTATAATAAAGAAAAAGCCATTCAGTTACTGGATAACGCCGGCATCGTCGATACGGATGGTGATGGTATCCGGGAATGGAAGGGCAAAGATATTGTTCTGCAATACATTAGTATGACTAACCACGGCATTCAGGCGAAAAATATTGGTATTGCCATGCAGTCTGAGTTGAAAAAAATCGGAATCGGTATGCAGGTCAAACAGATGGAAAACTTTGCGGAAGCCTCTAAGCAGGGCGCGTACGATTTTCTGTTTGAACGGTGGACATCGGCCCCGACACTGGATCCGCAGTATTTCCTAGAGTCGAGCTTTAAGACCGGTGCGCGTGGTAACTCGGGTCACTATAGCAATCCGAAACTGGATGCGCTTATCGATGAGCTTGATCACACACAGGACAAAAATCGCCGCAATGAGCTGGGTGCTCAGGGTGCGCAACTGCTGATGGACGATGTCGCTTCCATCTTTTTGTACTACCAGAAAGGCAATATTGTGTATAACCGACGCATTTCCGGTGTTCACCGGTTTGTTTCTGAATTGTACTACATCGATGACAGACTGAAATTTTCTGATGAATGAGTCATCTCAACCGGTTCTTGTCGATGTCCGGTCTCTGACGGTCCGGTATCCCGGAGGGCATGATGCGCTCCGGGACGTCAGTCTGAGAGTCCGCCGGGGAGAGATACTTGGCATCGTCGGGGAAAGCGGGTCCGGAAAAACGACACTGATCCGGACTCTGATTAATCTGCCCGGAGCCGGGGCCATGATGGAAAGCGATGGTTTGTCGTTTTCCGGTCAGGATATGACCACGCTGTCGGCGGAGGCGTGGCGGCAGTTACGTGGCGGGCGGATTGCCATGATTTTCCAGAACCCCGGAGCCTCATTAAGTCCGATGGTGACGGTAGAAAGGCAGTTTACAGAAGCGATCCGCAACCACAGAAAAATCACCCGTCGGGAAGCCAGAGACATTGCCCTGACCGAAATTCAGAAGCTCCGTCTGGATGACCCCGAAGCGGTTCTGGCCTCTCGCCCATGGCAGTTGAGCGGTGGCATGAAACAGCGGGTGGCGATTAGCATGTCACTGGCCATGAAACCGGATTTGATTCTGGCCGATGAGCCGACGTCGGCGTTGGATGTCACCACTCAGGAAGTGGTGATGAAAGAGTTGAACGAGCGAAGGCGCCATGACGGTACGTCCGTGATTGTGGTCAGCCATAATATTTGTGCCTGTGCTTCTGTGGCCGACAATCTGTTAGTCATGAAAGAAGGTCGGGTTGTCGATTATGGCCGTGTCAGAGAGATCCTCTCCCGTCCCGATCATACCTACTCTGGTCAATTATTAAGAGCCGTTCCGCATTTAAGGGCAATGAAACATGAATGAAAAGCCGCCTCTGTTATCGATTAACGATCTGACTCAGTCGTTTGAAAAAAATGGCCGCCGGATTCCGGTTCTGAAAGACATTAACCTCGATATTCATGCCGGAAGTAGTATCGGTATCGTCGGGGAAAGTGGCTCAGGAAAATCAACGCTGGCCAGACTGATCTGTCGTATTCACCAACCGGATTGCGGGCAGGTTCTGTTGCATGGGAAGGACATCGGTTCGGTAAAAATGAAAGACTATTACCGTCAGGTTCAAATGGTATTTCAGGACCCTTTAGCCAGTTTTCCACCCAGAATGAAAGTGAAAGCGTATCTGTTGGAGCCGTTTTATAATTTCAGAATGCTGGACGGAAGAGACCCGGGCGCGCTGGCCACATCGCTGCTTGCCAGAGTCGGCCTGCCGGATACGGTGCTTTCCCGCTATCCGAATCAGCTTTCCGGCGGACAGCTTCAGCGGATTGTGTTTGCCCGGGCGACGGCGGTGCACCCATCTCTGCTGATTTGTGATGAAGCCACGTCGGCACTGGATGCAACGGTGCAGAAGCAGGTTCTGGATGTTTACCACGATCTGAAGAAAGAAATGGGGTTTGCCTGTCTTTTTATTACCCACGATTTGGCTCTGGCTGAAACCGTTTGTGACACAGTTCATGTGATGGATAACGGGCGTATCGTAGAAACGCTTGTTACGGGTAACCTGGCGGAAGAAGCGTCTCATCCCACGACCCGCCGCCTGATACATTCCTGTTGTACGCTCTCCGAGGTCGTTTCACCCGTCTGAATGTTGTAGTTCAGAATATGAAGCCGAATAAAATACCTGAGTGATCTGAGAAAGAATTTTGGAACGTACAGCGGCATGTTGCCAGTACAGCGGTTCTTCAAGCCACGTATCCGGGGCAAGGTTAACCACTTTCCCTTCCCGGACGGCATTATCCAACAGACCTTCCGCCGCCATTGTCCAGCCCATATGTTGTGCGGCGGCATCGACTAAACCACCGGAACTGGGCAGGTACTGAATGTTGGCCGGTGTGATACTTTTGTTTGTGATGGCTTTCATAAATCGCATTTGCAGGGGATCCTTCCGGTTATAGATAAGAACCGGAGCCTGCTGAAAGGCCGCTGCCGTCAATCCCTGCTTAAAATAGTGCTCGGCAAAGCGGGGAGAGGCGATAGCGCAATAGCGCATTTTCCCCAGAGTGTGAACCGTGCAGCCTTGCAGTGGTGTTTTTTCCGACGTGATGGCGCCAATTACCGAGCCGTTTTTTAGATGATCTAATGTGTACTCCTGATCATCGATGCGGATATCAAACCGATTCCCATAGTGCTGGTTTAACTCCGCCAGTGCGGTGATTAACCAGGTCGAAAGGGAGTCTTCATTTACCGCGATCGGCAGTGGATGAGAGCGGGGCAAGTTGTCTTGCTCCGGGATAAAATCTGCCAGCACTTCTGCTTCCAGAAGAGACATGGGTTTGACCCGGCTTAAAAGCCGCTCTCCGGCCGGGGTCGGCTGGCAGGGGGACTGGCGGATAACCAGAAGCTGTCCTATCCGGTCTTCCAGTGTTTTGATTCTTTGTGATATGGCAGAAGGTGTGACGGACAACCGTTTTGCGGCACCTTCAAAACTTTCCTCTTCAATGACGGCAATAAAGGCGGCGACCTGGGGTGACAGCAAACTCATCAGAATATCCAGTTTAGAAAATCTTAATTACATTAAGTTTATATCAATTTTCTAATTATAAAAATACCCGCATAATACCGCTCAGGTAGTTTAAATGATGTAAATAATCAAAGGGTTTCTTATGCTTGCTTCTTCTATTGTGACCGGGTTTACCACCGGAGCCGGCCTGATTGTGTGTATCGGGTCTCAGAATGCGTTTGTTCTCCGGCAGGGGCTGATGCGCAGTCACACCGGTGTGGTTGCCTCGGTATGTATTCTGAGTGATGTGCTACTGATACTGGCTGGTATTTCCGGTCTGGGGTTTATCGTCAGTCACTTTCCCGGAATCATTGAATTTGTCCGTTATGCCGGTGCGCTTTTCCTTGGCATGAATGCCGTAGTGGCAGCCCGGCGGGCCTGGAGTAGTCAGGGAGTTCTGAACCCTTCGTCTGACCGTCATCATTCCCGCAGACAAATATTATTAACCAGTCTGGGGTATACCTGGCTTAATCCTCATGTTTATCTCGATACAGTGTTTATGCTGGGCAGTTTGTCTCTGCATTATGAAGGAACCGGAAAATGGCAGTTTGGGGTTGGAGCGATGCTGGCCAGTGTCGTCTGGTTTATCTCCATCTCATACGGAGCAAAAATACTACTGCCTTTGTTTCGTAGTGAAAAAGCGTGGCGTCTTCTTGATGTGTTGATCGCATTGCTGATGGGCTATTTCTGCCTTTCTTTACTGCTTATACCGGTGAATTAGAGCCAATGAACGATGATCGGGCCTTTCGTTTCAGGCCCGGTTTGTTCTGATCAGTATTTTAGAAGGTTCTGAATAGGCATATCTTCTTTTATTACCGGGGATTTTATAACGATATAACTGAAATACTTTGAAATGCCGATGTTGTTGTCGACTAGATTTTCAATGACTTCCTGATAATGAGCGATATTTCGGGTTACAAAGCGAACCAGATAGTCGTATCCGCCGCTGATAAGGTGGCATTCCATGACTTCTTCTACTTTCTTCATCGCTGTTTCGAACTTAATGAAGTCCTCACGCTTGTGACCGTTAATGTAAACTTCCGTGTAGACATTAACGTATTCGGTGATCTTAGCCAGATTGAGAAAGGCTTTATAATTATGAATGAACCCGCATCGTTCCAGTCTTTTTACTCTTTGTAAGCATGGACTTGCCGACAGTCCCACAGCGTCAGCCAGTTTGACATTTGTCATTCGTCCGTTTTTCTGTAGCTGAGTTAATATATTTATATCTATGCGATCGAGCTTTAAATCTGAATCCATAACTATCATCCTTAATATATTATTTTTGTGGACTAGGTATGGAATAAAAGCATAATTAGTGCCATGAATTTCTGATGGCGTTCTGGTGCTCGACAACCAGACTGGCCAGCGTATCACCATGGGAATCGGAGTTTTGTTTAAACTGATTCCGGTGAATAATTTTCGTGTTCGGAAACGGGTTTGTTTTTGCAATATCCGGTGTGGTAATCAGCAGACAGGAAGACACATCGATTTCCCGGAATTTCAGCTCATCAATTAATCCGTCTTCTTTATCATTTCGGATAATTAAATCATTAGATTGAATATCTAAATCATTGATTATATATGGAATATCTTCCGGTTCTCGGTCGCAGCGGATTAAAATTTTAAAAAATTTCTTCAGATAATGGAGTGCACCATAGGCATCTTCATACAAAGGCCAGTGTTTCATTGCCCGGCCGAACTGAAACGTTCTTTTCCAGTTGAATGAAATCTGATTTTGTTCCATTAATGCCTGAAAAGTAAAGCAATGCAAAGCGCAAAAACCATTGTCTGTCAGAGAATCGGATTTATTATGGTAGTGTTCCATATAGTCCCGGATCAGGGATTTTTTAAAGGGGATATTCTGCGGCAGATTCTGCTGTAATTCGTAAATTTTATTGAGAATTCCCTGATAGTGATTAATTAAAATACCGTCACATTCAATAATAATTGTCTTAAAATTGGTGATATCCATGAGTAGGTCCTTCTGTATTTGTGCACTAAAAAATACACATCCTGCACTATTATTGGTCCTGCAATAACAGGACCAGTGATTTCCTTATGCAAATACTTTTTGGCAGGCCTTATCAAACATGCCCAGTGCTTCGGTTAATAATGTTTCCGGAATATTAACCGGTGGCAGAAAACGGATGACGTTCCTTTGGGTACCGCATTTGATAACCAGCAGTCCCTGATTCCGGCATTCGTCAATGAGGGCCTGAGTAAGCCGGGCATTTTCATCGGCGATGTCGTTTTCAGAGACAATTTCGGCCGCCAGCATGAATCCCAATCCTCTTACATCGGCAATATTTGAGAACCGGTTTTTCAGAACACGAAGTCCCTCTGCAAAAAAGTGTCCTCTCTGGCGGGCTAACGACAATAATGAGTCGTCTTTCATGTAGAGATCAATAACAGCAGAAGCTGCTGCGCAGGCGATGGCATTTCCGCCATAAGTGCCTCCCAGACCACCCGGAAGCGGACCGTCCATGATCTCTGCTTTACCGACAACGGCGGAAAGCGGGAATCCGCCAGCCAGACTTTTTGCGGTGGTAACCAGATCGGGTTGAATACCGGAATGTTCGTAGCCAAACATTTTTCCGGTACGTCCGAACCCGGCCTGAATTTCGTCCATAATAAGGACAATGCCGTGGCGGGCTGTCAATTCACGAAGTGCTTTCAGGAAAGAATCCGGTGCAGCCAGAAAACCACCGTCTCCCTGTACGGATTCAACAATGATGGCGGCAACCCGGTCTGGTGTGACCTCGCAGGCGAAAATGTCTTCAATTGACGCTAAGGCATCTTCAACGGTTATATTTCTGAATTCATTCGGGTAGGTCGCATGATAAATTTCCCCGGCCATAGGTCCGAAATTCTGTTTATAGGGAGAGCTCATCCCGGTTAAGGTACTGCCCAGAAGCGTTCTGCCGTGAAATCCACCTTTAAATGAAATGACGGCAGGACGGTTGGTGTATCCGCGGGCAATCTTAACGGCATTTTCAACGGCTTCTGCTCCGGATGATAACAGTACGGTTTTGTAATGCTCGCCTTTTCCTACCAGTTGATTGAGCTTTTGGGCAACATCGATGTAGGGTTCATAGACCGTTACCTGAGCGCATGGATGCGAGACTTTGGCCAGTTGTTCAATGACGGCATTGGTGACATTGGGGTGATTGTGTCCGATATTTAGAACACCGATGCCACCGACAAAATCAAGATAGCGGTTACCATCGACGTCCCACAGTTCCGCTCCGGATGCTTTTTCTAAAGCGACCGGATGAGCATTAATAAGACCTCTGGGAACATGCTGTTCCTTTTCGTTTAACAGAAGCTGAGAACGGCTGTTATTTGTATTCATGATGTTACCTTTCCGTAGTAATCGAAATTCCTGTAAAAAAAGTAACATTTTTAATCAGTTTTCGAGGCCAAATTAAAGGCAATTACCTCCATATTTGACTGTTTTTGATGCAGCAAACAGCAGGTTTTGTGGTGATGGCAGACAATGCTGTTTCAATCTTGGATTCAGAGAAAATGTGCTGAATGATTTCTTTTTTGAGTGGGCTTTCTATGGCAGGTTTGAACAAAAATATCATTTCTGCATAAGCAAGATGATAATAAAAACTGACAGGGGAGAAGGGAGCAGAGTATGGATAAGCCTGTAACCGTTTTATATGACTCGGAAATCAGCAGAGGACAGTTCTGGCAGGAAAAAATTGGAAAATACTATCCGGATGTCCGGTTTTATGTCTGGCCTGAACCGGTTGATTTAGATAGTGTGGATGTACTGGTTGTATGGAAAGTATCGTCGGATCTATTGGAAAAATTACCAAACTTAAAGGCCATTTTTACGGTCTCTGCAGGTATTGATCAGATAGATTTTGCGGTCATTCCTGAACGGGTGGATATCGTAAGAATGATCGACGAGGATTTATCTGATCAGTTGGCTGAATATGCAGTGATGTCTGCGTTAATGATCTATAGGGATATGCCCGGCTGCCAGAAAAATCAGAAAGTAAAGCAATGGTTGCCGTTTAACGTTCCTTTGGCAAAGGAATATCATGTCGGCATTATGGGGCTCGGTCAACAGGGGCTGAAAATTATTGAGCGGTTAAAACCTTTTCACTTTAAATTGTCTGGCTGGTCTCGTTCAATGCACACTATCGAGGGTGTCTCGTGTTATAACGAAGCGACTCCGGATGATTTTTTAGCGTCTTTGAATGTGTTAATTTGTGTGTTGCCTCTGACGGATTCCACCCGTGGCATTTTAAATACATCACTGTTTGACATGTTACCGGAAGGAAGCTCTGTTATTAATATCGGTCGTGGTGAGCATCTGGTTTCTGAGGATCTTATTAATGCGTTAGACAGACATCACCTGCGGTATGCCATTTTGGATGTGTTCGGTCAGGAACCGCTGGCGGATAATGATCCCCTCTGGAGCCATCCGGATATTACAATAACACCACATATTGCCGGTGTTACAAGACCTGAATCGGGGTTTGAGTCGTTTATAAAAAGCTTACGAGCCTGGTGTAACGGGGAAAAGCCAGCAGGTCTGGTATTGCGGAACCGGGGATATTGATTCCGCAACAGGTTGAGGCGGTATCAGAGGCCGCCGATGTGCCAGGACTTCAATTCCAGATATTCTTCAATACCCAGATTGGATCCTTCCCGTCCCAGTCCGGACAGCTTAATTCCGCCGAACGGGGCACTGTCCATTGATATGACACCGGAGTTTAAACCGACCATTCCAAATTCAAGTGCTTCGCCGACGTGCCAGGCCCGTTTCAGATTCTGAGTGTAATAGTAGGCGCCCAGTCCGTATGGGGTACTGTTGGCGATTTGAATGGCTTCGTCGTCAGAACTAAACCGGAATAACGGAGCTAAAGGACCGAAAGTTTCTTCCTTAGCAACCAGCATATCGGTTGTGACATCCGTCAGGATGGTTGGCATAACAAACTGACTTGTCGTATCAGGTACTTTACCATGAACGATTTTTGCGCCTTTATCAGTGGCATCATCAATATGACGTTTGACTTTTTCGACAGCTGCTATATTGATTAACGGGCCGATGGTGACGCCTTCTTTCAGCCCGTCTCCCATCTTCAGGCCGGATACCGCATCGGTCAGTGCTTTTGTGAATGTTTCGTATATTGCATCATGAACCAGAATCCGGTTTGCACAGACACAGGTCTGTCCGGCATTACGGAATTTACTTGCCATTACGCCTTCGATTGCCTGCGGAATATCGGCATCATCAAAAACGATAAACGGCGCGTTGCCGCCAAGTTCCAGACTTAATCGTTTGACTGTCGGCGCGCTTTGAGCCATTAACAGACTTCCTACCCGTGTTGAGCCGGTAAAGGTGATTTTTCTGACAACCGGGCTGGCGGTCAGTTGTTCTCCGATTCTGGCGGCGTCACCGGTGATCACATTAAATACACCGGCAGGAATTCCTGCCTGTTCGGCCAGAACACCAAGCGCGAGGGCAGTCAGAGGCGTCAGATCAGCCGGTTTTACGATAATGGAGCAGCCGGCGGCAATGGCGGGCGCACATTTACGGGTGATCATTGCGGCCGGAAAGTTCCAGGGCGTGATCGCAGCGCAGACACCAACAGGTTGTTTAATGGTCATTACCCGTCGGTCGGTTGATGGGTTTTGATGGGTTTCACCGTGAACGCGTCTTGCTTCTTCAGCAAACCATTTTATAAAACTGGCTGCGTAGGCAATTTCGCCTTTTGCTTCCGGTAAAGGCTTCCCTTGTTCCAGAGTCATGATCAGACCTAAGTCATCCTGATTTTCCATCATTAACCGGTACCAGTTCATCAGCATGGCAGCCCGTTCTGATGCAGAGGTTTTCTTAAAACTTTTCCAGGCGGATTCAGCCAGTTCAATTGAAGAGACTATCTGGTCATCGGATAAGTCGGGAACCGTAGCAATCACCTCCTGATTGGAAGGGTTAGTGACTTTGATCGTTTTTCCGTCATTAGATTGGTACCAGTGACCATTGATATAGGTTTTATCGGTTAATAATGCCGGGTTGTTTAATTGGTTTAAAATAGATTCGTTAATCATGTTCACTCCGTTGAAAACATGTTTCCTGAACGAGCTTACTCAGTAAGTCATCGCACTGTTGTAGTTGAGAAAGAGAGACGTATTCATCCGGCTTGTGCGCCTGATCGATGGAACCCGGGCCGCACACGACGACCGGTGCGTCTAAATAACTGGAAAATAAGCCGCCCTCTGTGCCAAATGCTACTTTCAGTATCTGACTTTGTTCCGAGAGTGCGGAAAGGGTTTGTACGGCAGGATGTTCCGGGGTGGTATCAAGTCCCGGATAGTCAGTTAAACATTCAAACTCGATCCCGGCTTTGGAATCAGGATTGTCCGTTTGAGCCTGATGAACCAGAGTTTTAGCCTGATCAAAAATGGCATTAAGAGAGGATTTAATATCGTCGCCCGGCAGATGCCGTATTTCAAATTCAAACTGACTGTGGCCGGGTACGATATTTAATGCCCTGCCACCATTGATGGTTCCGACATGAACCGTTGAATATGGAATGTTATAGTCATTGTCTCTGGAGCCGCTTTCGATCAGTTGGGTTTGCAGCGCCCGTAGTTGTGCAATGACGTCACAGGCAAGATAGATGGCATTGGTATGAAGCGGTGCCTGTGATGAATGCCCTTCATCGCCGTGGCAGTGAGTGCGGTAGGCGGTTTTGCCTTTATGACCGGTTGCTATGTTCATGCTGGTGGGTTCGCCTACAATACACAGATAGGGTTCAACATGAAGCTGTTTCAGTTGTAATAACAGATCTTTCACTCCCAGACATCCCAGCTCTTCATCGAAACTGATCGCGATGTAAACCGGGCGGGTCAGTGGCTGGTCAGCAAAAGTGAGCAGGGTGTTTAATGCACTGGCAATAAACCCTTTCATATCACAACTTCCCCGGCCATATATTCGGTTATCTTTTTCTGTGCCGGTGAAAGGCTCTGTTGTCCAAGGCTGCCCCTGAACCGGAACCACGTCTGAATGTCCGGAAAGAAGAATTCCGGGCTTATCAACCGGCCCGACAGAAGCAAACATCGCTGCTTTTGTTTTATCTTCATTAAACACGATTTCTGACGTAATGCCTTTTTCTGCCAACAGGTGGCGGATAAAATGAATCAGGTCTAAATTAGACTCTGATGAGACGGTTGCGTAAGAAATGAGTTCTTTCAGTAGTTCTTTTGTTTCCATCAGGCACTTCTTTTTAAAGATTGATGAGTGAACCGTTCAATACTGAACGGTTCGATATGAGTCGTTGTTGAACCCGTGGCGATCAATTCCGCCATCACATCACCCACACCTGGCCCTAACTGGAATCCGTGACCACAAAAACCGAAAGCGTAGTACAAACCTTCAGTCGTTGAACTGGTTCCCATAATCGGCAATGAGTCCGGTAAATAACTTTCAATACCACTCCAGCTGCGGATGACATTGATATTGCTTATTTGTGGTACCACTCTGGCCATTTGTTGCATTTGGTAGATTAAGGCTTTGGGCTCAAATTTTGCGGTTCTGTTTTCCATATCCGGTAAAGACCGGTGACAGCCTCCTATAATGATGTTCCCTCTTGGAATCTGACGAAAATACAGAATTTCTTCTTCAATTGACGAGTAAACACCAATCACTGTTTTAAAGCGGTAAGGTAGCGGCTCCGTGACACTCATCTGCGGGCCTCTGGTATAGAGAGGGACAGGTTCGCCCATCTGGTTTGATAATCTTTCGCCCCAGGCTCCGGCAGTGATAAGTAATTGTTCCGAGCGAAACTCTACGCCTTCTTTCGTGAAAACACTAAAGCCGGATGGGATTTTTTGGATAGATTTGACTTCGACATGTTCCAGAACCGTTGCCCCCTCTCGTTTAGCGGCCCGTGCGAATGCCGGAGCAGCCAGTCTTGGGTTGGCATGTCCGTCGAATGGCGCATAAGAACCGGCAACAACTTCCGGCCCGAGATAGGGGAAACGCCGGCGAAGTGTATCACCGCTGAGAATTTCCAGCCCAAGTTCTTTTGCTTCCGGAGCCTGAGCATAGGTTTCCAATGCTTCAATTTGCGATTCATGATAACAGATTCTCATGTGCCCGCTTGGGATAAATTCCAGATCATCGTCAATCAGTTTCGGAAGACGATCCCATAAACGACGGGAACGGTTAGCCAGATCGAGTTGTTTCAGGTGACGTCCCTGACGGCGGACATTGCCAAAGTTGACGCCACTGGCGTACTGGCCGATTTTGTCTCTTTCCAGCAACAGAACCCGGAGTCCCCGTCTGGCCATAAAAAAGGCACTGGATGCTCCCATGAAGCCGCCACCAACAACGATGACATCATACTGTGGAATGGATTGTGTGTTCATTCGTATTCCTTTACGTTGTGGGTCAGAGTTGTGCATCCTGGGGGGCGTCTGCTACGTACACATTAATCGGGATGGGTTTAACCGGTGCCTGAGAGCGCTGCCGTCCACTTTCTTTAAGTGTCTGGTGTTTTAGCCCGGTAATGATGTGCGCATTAATGTGTGAACAGTAGCGTCCCTGACAGCGTCCCATTCCAACCCGGCTGAATGATTTTGAACGGTTTACTTCGGTCGCTTCTTTACTTTTTACGCTCAGTGCCACTTCTGCTTTGGAAATCATTTCACAACGGCAGATGATCGTATCATCCGCCAGTTCATCAATTAACTCTTCAGGCCAGGGGAACGCTTCCAGAAGTCCGTCACCGAAGCGTTTTAACTGTCTGAAACGAACCAGCAGTTTATGTAACTGTTTTTTCTGTGAGGACGACAGCGGATTGATTTCGCTGATCACAGATAGTGCCGTCAGTTTTCCGGCAACTTCTGCCGCATCGGCACCGAGTATTTTGCAGCCGTCTCCGGCGCTGAAAATGTGTTTCTGAGACGTTCTTCCCATGTCATCGACCGTGGGTAGCCACAATGCGCTTTTATCATGGAAACTGAATTTGCATCCGGCCAGATCAGCCAGCTGTGTTTCGGGTTTGATATGAAAGCCAAGTGCGACAGCATCGCAACCAACATGGATAAGCGCGCCCTTTTTATCGCGTATTTCTATGCCGGATACGGTGTCATCCCCGCATATCTTTTCCGGCCGTATGTTGCTCAGAATAGGGATGCCCGCTTTACGAAGCGCTTTCATCATTTTCAGTCCTGTCCACAACGCTTTGGGTTTAACGAGGAGTTTTTTTAGTGCGCCGATTCGGGATGATAAACCTGAGGTATCATAAACTCCGGCAACAGAAGCGCCAGCTTTCATATATTGATAAGCGACCAGATAGAGTAATGGACCGGTTCCGACAAATGCTACATGGCCACCAACAGAACATGCCTGATGTTTTAACGCAATTTGTGCACCTCCCAGAGAATAGACGCCGGGTTTTTCCCATCCTTTTACCGGCAAAACCCGGTCAATGGCACCGGTGCACAGAATCAGGTAATCAAAATGAATTTCAACCGGATTTGCCTTCTGATGCGCATAAAGTGTGTTATGTTCGATTGCCCATACCGTGGTTTCCGGAAAATATTCAATATTATCTTCAATGTTGTCGAATGTTTTATGAACATCGAGTGCTTTTTTGTGTTCCGTTCCATAGAGATCCTGATAACTTCTATGAAACTGAGAAGGCTGACGTTTGTATATCTGACCGCCGGATTTTTTTTGTTCGTCGATGACAATGGGCTTAAAGCCATTTTTGATCAGGGTTTCTGCGCAACGAATACCCGATGGACCGGCCCCTATAATGACGATTCGTGGACTTTCCATACGGCCTCCGGTTCGGTTGTGACAATTTTCATTCCTTCAGAAACATAGGTTGAACAGGAACGGATTCGTTCTCCGGATTCTGTCCATACCCAGCAATCCTGACAGGCTCCCATCAGACAGAAACCGGAACGGTCTTTGTCACCAAATTCGTTAGTACGCAGCTTTGAGTCATGACACAGAATGGCCATCATAAGCGTATCGCCATCCAGTGCCTGCACCTGCTGACCATTAATTGAGAGAGTCACGGTTTTTCTGTCCGTTTCATTAATTCGGATAAATCTCGGATTCATGCATAATTTTCCTTTTTCTTTAATGGTTCCAGCACATGGATGTTGTTGTCGCTGTCAGACTGACTGGATTGCGATAATTTAAGCAATGTCGGTAAGGCCGGCTCCTGTAAATGACACAGAATCTGGCTTTGTTTATTGATGATTCTCCTGCTTGGAGCCACACTGCTGCATTGACTGGACATGCGTTTTGGACAGCGATCAACAAAGGCACAAATTTCAAGCTGTTTCGGGTTAGGTATGGAGTCTAAAACCTGAGTGGCTATCCGCGACTCATGGATCCAGTGAGTTCGCATTTGTGGAATCGAATCCATTAACAGGGCCGTATACGGATGTAACGGGCCGTGATATAACTCATTGACCGGTGATGACTGAACCTGAGTGCCTTTGTAAAGGACGATGACATCATCACACAGCGTTCTGACACTGTTCATATCGTGGCTGATAAATAAGTAGGCAAATCCCAGACGATCTTTCAGATCATTTAACAATTCCAGAATAGCAGCACCCACTACTGTATCCAGAGCCGAGGTTACTTCATCGCAGATAATTATATCGGGTTCTGCCGCTAATGCTCTGGCAAGATTGATTCTCTGTTTTTGTCCTCCGGATAAAGCAGAGGGTTTTCTGTCGATGACGTCAGGTGGTAACTGAACCAGTTCAATTAACTCTTCGATTCTCTGGGTTTGTTCTTTTTTGGACAGCTTGAAATAGGTTTTCAGTGGTCGTCCAAGTAACTGACGAACGGTATGTTTCGGGTTTAATGCGGTGTCGGCACTCTGGAAAACCAGCTGAATTTTCTGGCATTGTGCTTTACTGCGCTGAGACAGTTTAGGGGATAGTTCGTATCCCTGATATTTTGTTGTCCCGAGAGCCGCCGGAAGCATGCCGACCAGTGTTTTTGCTAACGTGGATTTTCCAGAGCCGGATTCGCCGATAATGCCGATAGCCTGTCCGGGATATAAGTTGAAATTGATATCGTCAAGAACCGGAAATTCAGGCATCCCCTGAGAATTTCGTCTGCCGTAACCGGCGACTAATTTCCGGACAGCTAATAATGGTTCCTGTTGTTTCTCTTCATCTGTTTCGCTGGCTTGCGGGTGACCATCTGGCGCTGAGGGAGAGGCGGCATCAATGAGCTGTTTTGTATATGGGTGAACCGGGGCTGAAATGATCGTTTCAATGTCATTGACTTCTTTTTCCTGCCCCTGATTGAGTACCACTACTTTGTCTGCAACCTGAGCGACGACAGCAAGGTCGTGGGAAACATAAATAGCGGTTACATTGCGTTGTTGTACGACTTTACGAAATACCTGAAGCACCTCCACCTGAGTGGTGACATCCAGAGCGGTTGTCGGTTCGTCGAGAATCACCAGCTCAGGGTCGACGATCAGTGCCATTGCAGCCATAATGCGTTGCAACTGTCCGCCTGAGACTTCGTGAGGATAGCGTTGACCTATTTCTTCCGGGTCAGGCAATGCTAATTCTTTAAATAGTCTTATTGCCTTATTAATCAATTTATTGCGCGTATCAAGGTCGTGTAACAGTGCTGACTCAATCACCTGATCGATTAAGCGTTTGCTTGGATTAAAGGCAGCTGCAGCACTTTGTGCAATATAGGTTATCCGTTTCCCACGCCACGCTCTTAACTGGGGCTGGGAGGCATTGAGCAGATTATCTTCACCCAACCATACTTCACCGGATGTGAAGTGACATCCCGGTTTTGTATATCCCATCAGAGAAAGTGCAATGGTGGTTTTTCCTGAACCGGATTCGCCGATCAGGGCGAGTACTTTGCCTTTTTCCAGACTAAAACTCACGTCTTTGACGATCGGAACGGAGCCATGATCCTGTTCTGCGCTAATACAAAGTCCTTTTATATTAATAAATGCTGTCATAGCGCGTCCTTTAGTGTTGTTTGTTTCTTTGTTCAGCAATGCGGTCAATGACCAGATTGACTGCTACGGTCATCACGCCGATAGCCATCGCCGGGGCAATAAGAGCCGGTGCTCCCTGACTCAGTCCGCCGATATTTTCTCTTACCAGTGAACCCAGATCGGCATTTGGTGGCTGAATACCCAGCCCGAGGAAACTTAATCCGCTTAGCAGCAATACGATGAAGACAAACCGTAATCCGAAATCGGCCAAAACCGGATTAAGGATATTAGGAAGGATTTCTCTTATCGCAATGTATATGGCATTTTCGCCACGAATTTTAGCGACCTGAACGTATTCCAGTTCGCTTTGTCCTATCGCCAGACTGTAGGCAATGCGGAATGCGCCTGGTGCATATCCGATCACTGCTGTGATGATTAACAGATGGATCGACGATCCAAAGCCGGCAATAATCACCAGCGCCAGCATTTTGCTGGGAATGGAGATAAGGGCATCGACAAGACGAATGATCACTTCTTCCAGCCACCGGGGTGACATAACGCCAAGCAGAGCAACAAATGTTCCGACCGTTGAAGCTAAAACAGAAGCGGCCAGAGCCAGCCCGACGGTATACCGCATTGCTGTAAGAATCCGGCTTAAATTGTCACGTCCCAGATAGTCGGTTCCCAGTGGAAACTGGCTGGTTACCGGAGCGAAGATGGTTTTTGATACCACTTCACCAACCCCATGAGGGGCAAGGGATGGCCCGAAAATAGAGAGGAAAAAACACAGCAGACATATGATTGAGCTGAGTTTTTTCAGCGGAGACAGGCGCTGGGCCAATGATTCCTCTTTTCTCATGCTTTTTTCCTCAGTCTTGGGTTAAAGATAATGGCACTGATGTCAGCAATGAGAATGAGTGCCAGATAGCCGGTGCAGAAAAGCATGGTGCATGCCTGCACAAGAGCAATATCCCGGTTGGTAACGGCATCGACCATCAACCCGGCAATGCCGGGGAAATTAAAAATGGCTTCGACGATCACCACACCGCCAAACAGATAAGATAAGCTTAGCGCGACGGCATTGGCGATAGGGCCGATGGCATTTGGTAACGCATGGAAAATAGCAATCCGGAGAGTGGACAGCCCTTTCAGATAGGCCATTTCAACATAGCTGGTGTTGAGCTCGTCGGCCATTGCTGCTCGGGTCATTCTGGCCATCTGTGCCGTGATAACAAAGCAAAGCGTCATTACGGGGAGCGTATAGGAACGAAGAAAGTCCAGAATGCCATCACCGGAGCCTCCGTAGGAAATCGCAGAGAACCAATGAAGCCTGACTGCAAAAATCAGCACAGCGATGGTTGCAACAAGAAATTCGGGGACGGCCACTAATGCCAGAGTGATGGTATTAAGCAGTTTGTCCAGTTTCCCATTACGGTAAATGGCCGCGGTTATGCCCAATGTCAGTGCGATTGGTACTGAAACTACAGAAGTAGCCGCTGCCAGCATCAGGGTGTTTTGTAGCCGTCCTTCCATTAATTCTGTGACCGGCATGTTATTGGCAAATGACTGTCCCAGATCCCCGCATAAGAGATTAATAAGCCAGTGCAGATAGCGTGTTGTGGCGGGCTGGTCTAACCCCAGTTGAGTTCGTAATGCGGCAACCTGCTCAGGCATGGCAAATTGTCCGAGAATCTGCTGTGCGGCATCACCGGGTAAAATATTCGTGATCGTAAACACAACAATAGAAACCAGAAATAACGTAAGCAGAGCACTAAGAAGCCTACGTATAACCAGAGACAGAATAACGTTATTCATCAGGCGGCCCTCAAGATTGAAGTAGCAACGGCGAAACGCCGTTGCTTTTATGTTGGTATCAAAGTCAGTTTGTTATTACGCGTCTAACCAGACTTTTTCTGCAAACATATAGCCCATGAAACCTCCCAGAGGGTTTGTTCCATAACCTTTTAGCCGGGAGTCTACGCCATCGATGTTACTGATGAAGACAGGAATACCGATGCCGCATTTTGTGTTAACCAGCGTCTGCATTTCTGCGTACATTTGTGCACGTTTGTCATCATCTGTTTCCTTACGGGCATCAATTAACAGTTTATCAAAGTGGCTGTTTTGCCAGTGGGATTCATTCCAGGCTGCACTGGACAGGAAGAACTGGGAGAAAATAATATCGGCGTTAGGACGTGGGTTAATATTGCCGAAGCTTAATGGGTGTTTCGCCCAGTGATTTGACCAATAACCATCAGCGGATTTAGTCTGAACATCCATTTTGATGCCGACTTCTGCCGCGGATTGTTGCATCATAACAGCAATATCGACAGAGCTGGTTGCCGCACTGGATGCGACCAGTGGTATTTTTGCGTCCGCAAAGCCTGCTTTCTTAATTAAATACTTCGCTTTGTCCGGATCAAATGTGGTTTGTGGCAGTTCACTGTTAAAATACCGGGCACCGGGTGCGATTGGCGTATCATTACCGATGACGGCGAAATCCTGGAAGATGGCCGATTTTATTTGTTCTCTGTCCATCAGAAGTTTCATTGCCTCTGTGAAATCAGCGCTTTTACCTGGCATCATATCCTGCCTGATAATTAAATCCGTATAGTTCCCTGAAGGCGCATTGACGTAACGGTGTCCGCTGCTGGCTTCAATACGGCTTGTGGAACGTGGATTGACTTCATTAATGACATGCACTTCACCGGACAGTAATGCGTTAACCCGCGATGGCTCATCCGGAATGGCAAAGAGTTCAATTTCATCCAGATAAGGTAATCCCGGTTTCCAGTAATTTTCATTCTTTTTAACAAGGGTGCGCATGCCTGGTTTGAAGTCTGTGACTTTAAACGGACCGGTCCCAATGCCTTTGTTCAGACTGATGTGAGCCGGAACGATCAACATATGGGATATAGCCAGAATCGAAGGCAGTTCGGCGTTCGGTCCTTCCAGCGTAATAGTGACATCGTATTTCCCTGCTGCCGAAACAGACTTAAATTGTTTGGCCAGTCCCATGACTTTTGAGGCCGTTTCCGGCTTTTTATGCCGGTTCAGTGAGAATACGACATCTTCTGCCGTTAGTTCTTTTCCATCGTGGAACAGAACGCCTTTTCTCAGTTTAATGTGCCAGACAGTGGCATTTTCATTATCGATGCTTTCTGCCAGTTCCAGATGCGGTACCAGATGTTCATCGAACTTTGTCAGACCGTTATAAACCATGTAATGACGGGTATAGTCAGTGGATAGTGCTCCTTTAGCCGGATCTAACGTATCCGCCGTTGATGAAGATAAACTGGCGACTTTAATTTTGCCTCCAGGCTTACCTAAAACCGGCTCTGAACCTGATTCGCTTTTGGCAAATACATTGAACGGTGTCATGGTTGTCGCGCTGGATGCCGCCAGTAACAGACCTGCTGCCCCTAATGATTTAAGTATGTTTCGTCTGGAACGGCCTTCACTGGTCAGGTGTTCATAGTCATTCAGGCATTCCTGACCGGTAATGATTTTTTTATCTTTCATAATATTGCGTCCTTTCTATATTACGATTGGCTTGAGTGAATGGTGTTTAATGCAAATAGTCCTGAAGTTTGTAGTAAGCACCAACCATCGGTAAAAACCAGGGTTTTCCCGTATAGGCCGGAATGGCGTGCCATGATTCTTCACGCCATGGATTTGCATCGATATTTCCGGCGATCATTTTTGCCAGTTGCTGACCCATGTAGGCCGACATCTGAACACCGTGTCCGCTGTAGCCCATGGCATAGAACATGCCGTTGTGCTGACCGGCACGGGGTAAACGATTCGGTGTGATATCGACGAGCCCACCCCAGCAATGAGATGCCTGAACCCCTTTTAAGTCCGGGAACATGTCTCCCATCGCTTTCGTGAGGATTTCGCCGCTGACAGCATCGGATTTCGGATCGGACATGGCAAATCTGGCTCGTCCCCCAAATAAAAGACGGTCATCACCCATGACCCTGAAATAGTTGCCTATAATCCGGCTTGTCACATACGAGCGCTTATGTGGCATCAGTTTTTCAATGAGTTCCGGGCTTATTTTTTCGGTAACAACAATAAAGCTTCCGACAGGAACCATGCGGCGCCTGAACCAGCCAAGAGGTCCATACTGGCTGATACCGCTGGCGGCAATCACATCTTTTGCCGTAATTTTCCCTTTCTGAGTTTCGATGGAAAATTGAGAGCCGTTATTTTTGATGCCGGTTACCTGAGTATGTTCATACAGATGAGCACCATATTTCACTGCTCTGTCTGCAATACCAACGCCAAGTTTTCCGACATGAATCTGAAAGGCATTTTTCTGGACCATTCCGCCATAGAATTGTTCAGAGGCAATTTCTGTTTTTAATTCTCCGGCATTCAGAAATTCAACCTCGGTATCCACTTCTTTTTTTATTAGTTCATAAGTTTTGTAAATTCTTTCCGCATGCTGAGGTTTTGCAGCCAGTTTGAGTTTGCCACTTTCCCTGAGTTCACAATCAATGTTCTCTTCCTGAATAATGGTGCGGAGGCTGTTGACTGCGTTGGCGTAGGCGGTGTAGTAACGTTTGGCTTTGTCTAATCCGATTGAGCCGGCCAGTGATGCAAAATCCTGAGCAACCCCTGTACTGCATTGTCCGCCATTTTGTCCGGAAGCGTGCTCCATTATCTGGTCTGCTTCAAACAGGGCGACACTTGCTCCCTGTTTGGCCAGTGTGTAAGCGGCAGATAATCCGGTTAATCCACCGCCGATAATAGCAACATCGTAGTAACTGTCTTTCAGTTCTGCCGAACCGTTGGTAAATTTGGGTTTTGTATCGATCCAATATGATTGGTTAATCATATATGACTCCTAATTTCCTGGTTTAATCCAAACCCAGCAAGTCAGCGAGCGCATTGATGTCGGGGACCTGATGATATGAGTAAATGCTATTAGCAGGTTGTTCATGGCCGCGGGCAATAAAGGCTTTATTCTTAATGCCAATATCATCGGCTGAAAATAGGTCATAACGGAAACTGGACGAGACATGAAGAATATCATCAGGGCTGCAGTTAAGGTTATCAATCATGTATTCAAAGGCGGCAAGGCGAGGTTTGTAAACTTTTGCTTCTTCGGCCGTAAATACTTTATGGAATGGTGCACCCAGTTTTTCGACATTATCCATAATCTGACTATCACTGGCATTGGAGTAAATAACAAGCGGAAATTCTTTTGCCAGACGGGACAGGCCTGATGGTACGTCTGCATGCGGTCCCCAGGTCGGAACAGCATCATAATAACTTTGACCTTCTGCATCATGATACGTGATGCCCCAGCGTTTGCAGGTCCTTTCTAATGCACTTTTCACTACCTGATCATAAGGTTGCCATGCACCAAGAACTTCATCCAGCCGGTAACTTGCAAAGTCTTTAACAAACGCATCCATACGTTCTGGTGAAATACGATTTTTAAAGATCTCTCTTGTCATTGTTGCCATCTGAAAATTGGTCAGAGTGCCATAACAGTCAAAAGTAATGTATTTGGGGCGAAGTGTACTCATCGTATTCATCCTTAAAACTTAAAGTAACAGTTTAGAAACATTTATATATCAATTAATAATATTTATTATTACATCACAGTTACACAGCAGATGACGTTTAATTCGGTGACTCAAAAGCAGGAATACACTTTTTTCATTTATATTACAGCAGTAAATACGGTGTATTTTCCGGCATCAACGAAGTGAAATAAAAAAGGTGGTAATGCCGAAATTTTTTTCTTTATGTTTTAAAATTCAGTTGGTTATATTTTATTTTTGATGTTTTTTAGAAAATAGAAGACGTTGAAATCCAACTTGCGAAAGAAAATTTGAGTGAGTTTATGTATGAAAACCGAAAGAATCTGCGGGCAAAGAGGATGGTAAGGAGAAAAAGAATGGTTTCTTTTTCTCCTGTGTCTGAATGTTAAAAATCAATAAGCACGCTCTTACTGTGCAGGTTTGCCTGAAAGGCTTCGACGCCGATGTCTTTGCCGATTCCGGATTGCTTAAAGCCACCTGTCGGCATGATATGATCAAAAGACCGGCCATAGCGGTTTATCCATACTGAGCCGGCCTCCACTTTTCTCATACCAGTCAGTGCCCGTTTTATGTCGTTTGTATGGATTCCGACGGCCAGTCCGTAAGTTTCATGGCTGGCTAAATTCCAGGCTTCCTCATCAGTCTGAAAGGTTTGAACCGTTAGAACCGGTCCGAAAATTTCACTGGTAATGGCGCAGTTATCTGCTTTATTCATTTTTAATATGGTAGGAGTATAAAATGTTCCGCCTTCCAACACTTTTTTACCACCGCATATCAGTTCCGCGCCATCTGCAATACTCTGACTGACAATGGATTCAATCCTGTCGGCTTGCCTGGCGGAAATGATAGGTGGCAGAGTCGTTTCTTTATCCCATGTTGCTCCCATTTTTAACTGGCTGAAATATTCAACGAGTTGTTGGGTGAATTGCTTTTCTATGGATTCGTGGATGATAAGTCTGGAACCTGAGACACAAACCTGTCCGGCATTTCCTGTTATTGCTTTTGCAACAATGGTTGCGGTTTTATCCAGATCTGCGTCATTAAAAACAATTTGCGGACTTTTCCCGCCAAGCTCTAAAGTCGAGGGCTTAGGACCTTTTAATGCGCAGGTTGACATAATTGCTGCACCGGTTGCCGTTGATCCGGTAAAGGTGACTTTGCCGATGGAAGGATGTTCGCAGATTGCCTGTCCGACGGTATGTCCCAGTCCCTGAACGACATTGAATATGTTTTTCGGGATACCTGCATCGCATGCCAGCCGGGCAAGGTGGTTACTTGAAAAGGGGGTCAGTTCTGAGGGTTTGAGGACAACCGCATTTCCGGCTGCTAATGCCGGTCCGACTTTCCAGATAAGCATACTCATCGGGAAATTCCATGGCGTAATAGCACCAACTACGCCGTAAGGTTGGTTTATTACCATCCCAAGCCGGTTTTGTTGTGTTGCGCCTATGTACCCTCCGTGTTTATCTGCAAGTTCAGCAAAAAATTTGAGGCAGTCAACCACGTAAGGGATATCCCATTGCAGTACTTCATGGTATGGGCGGCTTGAACCTAATGATTCAAGCTGAGCCAGATATTCACGGTCGTTTTCGACAAGACTTGCCCATTTAAACAGATAGTCTGCCCTATCCCGCGGAGCCATCGTTGCCCAGTCTGTTTCGGTGAACGCCTGTTTCGTACTGTTGATGACAAAGTCGACGGTATTTTCAGAGGCGCAAGGTAGTGATGCGTATGGTTTCCCTGATGAAGGGCAGCATACTTCAGATAAGGTATCGTCATCAAACGTGCGTAGTTCTCCATTGATGAAATGACCGTTTGGGATTTCTATATCCTGAGGGTTGTACCAGTCCATATGGTCTATCCTGATTTTATGTTTCCTTTTTTATTATGTTAATGAAGTGGTGCAGTATGTGATACCGACATGCTATGCCGATTCAGCAGCAGTGTTGTTTTAAGCACGCCGAAACAGCGTGATCTGCCGTTCTTACTTTTTACTCTTGCCTTTGTTTTTAAGTAATGGAATAACATTACGGGTGGAATCAGGAAAACACGTCAAAGGATTGAAAATGGATGTAACGATGCCAATTGAAAATGTTGTTGTGAGACCAATGACTTCATCTGATCTGATGAATGCTCTGTCCATGACGCAGGCACTCCACTGGCCTCATACGTATCAGGACTGGGATCAGATAGTGTCACTTGGCCCTTCACTGGTGATGGAAATAGACGGTGACATGATTGGTACGGCTTGTTTAGTTCCTCAGGGCGACTATGCCAGTGTCGGATTAATTGTTATTTCAGACCAGTATCAGGGGCATGGACTCGGGCGCAGGATAATGCATGACATTATGGATTGTGCTGCTACGGATTCTTATTTTTATCTGACCGCAACAGAGATGGGAAAACCTTTATACAAAAAATTAGGGTTTGTGGAATACAATGTGATTGAACAGTATCAAAATACAGTTTCATCCAAAGACATTACATTGGTTCAGCCAATCGCGAATGCGGATATCAGAACATATCAGACAAAAGACTATGACCGTCTTCACTCGCTTATTAACGCAGCAACCGGCATGGACCGTAAAGCTATCCTTGATTTAATGCTGAGGGTTTCCTCTCACACCCTGGTCGTTTCTGATGATGGTGAAATTACGGGATTTGCTATGTACCGTCCTTTTGGCCGGGGGTTTAGTATTGGTCCGGTGATCGCTGACTGTACCCAAAATGCGCTGGCCCTTATTTCATCGTTATTAAAGAATGCCGATGGAGAATTTGTCCGGCTGGACATCATTAATCAATATCCTGAAACAGGAAAGATGTTGACAGAGTGGGGACTGGCTAAAGTCGATACGGTCAGTCAAATGGTAAAAGGTAAAGTCCCTGAAGTGAATGGGCATTTTAAGCAGTTCGGGTTAGTGACACAAGCTATCGGTTAGATTGTGTGTTTATCCGTCGTTAAATGGAATTTATTGTTTAATCTTTAAGGAGTCTATTATGGGTGGGATCAGTACATGGCAACTATTAATTATTGCAGTTATTGTGATTGCATTATTTGGTACTAAAAAACTGCGTAATTTAGGTAGTGATGTCGGTGGCGCCGTCAAAGGATTTAAAAAAGCGATGGAAGATGATTCTCCGAATTATCAAAATAATAATAAGGAATGAAATAACAGCAATAGAAACGATTCAATGATTCAATATTGAAAGAGGGCTGATTGTGTTTGAAATTGGATTTTGGGAACTTGTTCTTATATCAGTTATCGCATTATTTGTTTTTGGACCTGAACGTCTTCCGGATGCGATCCGAACCGTAAGCAGAAATATTCGTTCTGTCAGAAATATGATGAATAATGTTAAGACTGAGTTGACAAAAGAAATTTCGATTCAAGAAGCCCGGGAATTACCTGAAGTGAAAATGGTTCATCCTTCAGGGGATAGCTTACCGGAAAACAGTCTGACTGGGGAAAGACCGGTGATTCAGAACGAAGCAAACAGGGATGAGATAAAAGCCGTAAGTCATCATTTATAGGAAGCTGTCTGGATACATATCCGGTTTTTATTGAGGTATAAATTATGGTTGCTAAAAATCATGAAGGAACATTGATTGGCCATCTGATAGAGTTAAGAAGTCGTCTGTTAAAAATGATTGGCGCCATCTTTTTTGTTTTTCTGTCGTTGGTTTATTTTTCCGACAACATTTATGAATTTATTGCCAGCCCGTTAATTGCCCGTCTGCCTGAAGGCACAAATATGATTGCCACTGATGTAGCTTCTCCTTTTTTTACACCACTGAAATTAACGATTGTTGTTGCCTTATTTATTTCCATTCCTTATGTGCTATATCAAATATGGGGGTTTATTGCTCCGGGTTTATATAAACATGAAAAAAAACTCATATTACCGTTATTAGTTTCCAGCTCTTTTCTTTTTTATCTTGGTGTTGCATTTGCTTATTATGTTGTGTTCCCGTTAGTCTTTAAATTTTTTACATCAATCACACTCAGTGGTGTTCAGTACACAACGGAAATATCAAGTTATCTTAATTTTGTCCTGGCTTTATTTGTTGCATTCGGGATGGCATTTGAGGTACCGGTTGCCACTATTTTATTGTGTTGGACGGGAATTACATCAACGGAGAGCTTAGCCAGAAAACGACCTTATATTATTGTGGTTGCGTTTGTTGTCGGAATGCTTTTAACACCACCGGACATCATCTCACAAACGCTTTTGGCGGTGCCTATGTGCTTACTATTTGAAATAGGAATATTGATTGCCCGTTTTTATGAAAGAAGCCGTAAATTGTCAAACGTTGAAGTGCACTGAGCCAGCCAGAGGCTGACTCAGTCTCTTTTATTCAGAACGTGAGATAAGCGCACAGAGTGATGACCGGAACGGTAATTAATGTCCGCAAAATAAAGATAATAAACAGTTCGAACAGATTAACCGGGATTTTACTTCCGAGTAGTAAGGCGCCTACCTCTGACATGTAGATGAGCTGCGTTACGGACATTGCTGCGATGATAAAACGGGTCATTTCGCTGTCAATGGATGACACAATAATGGCCGGGATAAACATATCGGCGAAACCGACCATCACTGTTTTGGATGCGGCCTCTGCTTCAGGGATATGGAGCAGTTCTAAAAATGGCACAAAAGGTTGACCCAGCAAGGAAAAAACAGAGGTATGCTCTGCCAGTACCAGTGCGATTGTACCAAGTCCCATGACTACGGGTAATACCCCGAAGACCATATCAATGGCATTTCTTAGTCCCTCGACAAACACATGCCTGAAAGACGGTACCTGATTGGCTTTTTTCAGTGCGAGATGAAATCCCCAGCTAAAACTGGTGTGTCCATCAGGAATGTAGTTCTGGTTTGGGCTGGGGGATGTACCGTCAATGTAGACATCTTTCTTGAAACGTAGTGGTGGAAGGCGTGGTAAGACAACCGCGGCCACAAGACCGGCGATGCAGATTGTGGCGTAAAATGGGACAAACAATGCTTCCAGTTTGACCTGAGCCAGAACCACCAGACTAAAGGTTATCGACACTGCAGAAAAGGTGGTGCCTACGACAGCGGCTTCCCGCTGTGTGTAGAATTTTTCTTCGTATTGCTTACTGGTTAAAAGAATGCCGACACTGCCATCACCAAGCCAGGATGTCATGCAGTCGATGGCACTTCTTCCCGGTAAGTTGAATAACGGGCGCATAATTTTACCCAGCAGGGTCCCGAACAGTTCCAGTAGTCCGAAATTGAGCAGTAATGGCAGAAGAAGACCTGCGAAGATGAAGACAGAGAAGAGAGTAGGAAGTAAGCCGTTTAAGACCAGACCACCGGTATTTTCTTCCCAGAGCCATTCAGGACCAAGTCTGAGGTAAGCGCAAAAAACACAGACACCACCGATGACACGGACTAAAAGCCAGACCGGTGTCGGGGAAAGCAAGTTATGCCAGAAAGTAGACTTTTGAATACATTGAGGTTTGACCACAGTGTATATAACCGAACATACGGACATTGAAATAATAATAACAGAGATGATTCCGATAATACGGTCTGCCAGAAAGGAGCGAAGTAATGTCGCAAGAACGGCAACAGGTATGGTTGTTGTTTCTTTATAGCTTAATGGCGCCATAAAGAGATACAGTCCCAGACATGAAGGAATCAAAAATCGTAATAATAGCTTCGCAGAAACCGGATTTTGGTCTTGGATAGCGGTTGAATCTGAACTGTCGCTCATAAAACTCTCGTATAATTTGAAAAGATTGTCCGTCCGCTGAAGCGATGTCTTCTCATGATTTTTAAAAAGCGCGGAGAATATCTCGTTTTCTTTAAAATTGCAATACTATTCAATATCAATCATTAGTTATTCAATAATTAATATTGTAGGTGGATTGTTATATAGATTGTTATCTTGTTTTGATAAAATCAGGGATGTTCGTATATGTTTGTAGTGTGTATGTGGCTGAAAAGCGTGATATTAGAAGTTGTAGACATGCGACAAATTTCTTATTATTCATAGTGTGTGAACAAAAACTCACCAGTGTCTTGCGTTTTAAATTGTACAAATTAGTGAATATATTTCTATAGTTAAAGGTGAAGCGTGAAACATAAGGTAAATCTTTCACGACAAAACGGAGTTTGCAGATGATTAATAAACGTTATTTCAAAACTAAAAATGAGGTCGAAGTTACTTTTGAGTTAGAAGCTCCTGAGTCTTCTTCAAAAGTTGCTATCGTTGCTGATTTCCTTGACTGGAAACCAGAGCCAATGAAAAAAGTAGCTAAAACAGGAATGTTTAAGTTTAAAACCAGATTACCAAAAGATGAGGAGTTCCAGTTCCGGTATTTACTTAACGACGTCGAATGGATGAATGATCCAGGTGCAGATAAATACATCGCTAATGATTTTGGTGACGATAATTCTTTAGTATCCACCTATCAGTAGTCAGTAGTGTTTGCCTGATTGTTAATATTTAACAATTTGCATAAGATTTGTTACCTATTGAAAGTAGTATGAGATAGTGCAGGGCACTTAATGTGCCTTTTTTGTTATTTCTTTGACTTGATCTAGGTGACAAGTCTGTTACAAGCATTTAATCTTTAGCTTTTGCTGAATTAAACTTGGATCTATTGTGGTATTTCAATCAATCAACGAACGTGTAGTAGGGTTATCCAAAAAGCCAAAGCTTTTGTTGGCAACGGTGCCGGTTATTGCGTTGGTCGCTTTATGGAGTACGTTTAGTTCTGATGTGTCAAGAACATCGGTTAACGTACAAATTCCGGAAAACAGACTTGTTGAACAAATTATATCTGACAGGCATGTGAAGTCTGCACCTGTGCCGGATTATGAATACCATATTCGTTCGGGCGATAGCCTGAGTAAGATTTTTGAACAGCTTGGTTTCGGTTATTCAGATTTAATGAAAGTGATGGAGACTGATCTCAACTATCTTTCATTAGATACAATTAAACCAGGTGATACCCTCCGGTTTTGGAAAGGTTCTGACGGACATTCTCTTCAGAAACTGTCTCTTGAGCTAAGTCTGACGGACAGTGTTGTTTATACACGTCTGGCTGATGGCACCTACGATTACAAGCATATTACTATCCCCGGGACATGGAAACGAAGTGTTTTGCTTGGTTCTATTCACGGTTCTTTTTCTCAGTCCGTTTATAAATTGGGTTTGAGTAGTAATGAAATTGAACAAATTGTCCGTCTCTTAAAAGATAAAATTAATTTCACCCGGGATCTGAGGGCCGGTGATACGTTTGAAATAGTTCGTTCCGTTCAGTCCGTTGATGGACAGCTGACCGGAAGCAGCGAAATTCAGGCGATTAAAATTGGTGTAAGAGGGAAGCCAATCTCTGCTTATCTGTACAAAGATGGACAATATTACGATCAGAATGGTCAAAGTCTTCAGAAAGCGTTCAGAAGGTATCCGACGGCCAGACACTGGCGTATCAGCTCTCCATTTAATCCACACCGACGTCATCCGGTGACCGGGCGGTTAGCGCCGCATAATGGTACGGACTTTGCGACACCGGTTGGAACACCTATATTATCGACAGGCGATGGTGTGGTAGAGTTGATTCGTAACCATCCTTATGCCGGTAAGTATATTGTTATTAAACATGATAATGTTTATAAAACCCGCTATTTGCACTTGAGTAAAGTGCTGGTGCATAAAGGACAGCATGTCTCCCGTGGTCAGAGAATCGCACTTTCTGGGAGTACGGGACGCGTTACTGGTCCACACTTGCATTATGAGTTGATCATAAGAAATCATCCGGTTAATGCAATGACGGCAAAAATTCCGATGGCGACATCTGTGCCGAAGAAAGATATGTCTGACTTTATTGCCCGACGTAATAAGCTGAACAAATTGATTGAAAATAAAGAACTGGCGATGAATCAAAACAGTTCTGGTTCGGTGAACAGCTAATTTTTAAAAGTCTGAGTGATGTTAAGACGTTTATTTGCCGGCTTCCGTTTCATTTTCTGCATACTGCAATCTGTTGATAATTTCATTGGGAGTTATTGGTTTGCTAAAATAATAGCCCTGAATCCAGTGACATCCCATTGAATACAGTTTTTCCAGAGCCGTTCTGTTTTCAACTCCTTCTGCTATTAAATCTAGCCCGAGAAGTTCTGCCAACTGAACAATAAGTTTTACAATTTTTTCTGACGTAGAGTTTTCGAGCATATTTTTGATAAACGAAGCATCAATTTTCAAACAGTCTACCGGGTAGGAATGAACGTAATTAAGGCTGGAATAGCCAGTCCCAAAATCATCCAGTGCGATCCTGAATCCGAAATTTCTTAAATAGTAGAGTACATCATTAACGGATTTATCCTGCTCAAGTAACGCGGTTTCGGTGATTTCTAGTGTGAAATCGCAAGGTGAAAATTTCCAGTCTGTAATGGTTTTGGTCAGCAGATCGGCATAATTTTGTGAATGATTTAGTTCTTGAGCAGAGCAATTGAGTGACAGGTGAATGTTTTTACCGATTGATTGCTCTATCTGAGCTTTGGCCTCGCATGTTTTTTGTAGAATTAAGTGACCCAGATCTACCATTAAGCCGGATTGTTCCGCAGCGGCGATAAACTCCACAGGTGAGATGGAACCCAATTCGGTACTCTGCCAACGGGTGAGCACCTCAAACCGTTGCCATTCGGTGTGTTTTCGGTGGATGATAGGTTGCAATACGACATAAAATTCGGAACGTTTAGCGGTTACTCTGTGAAGTTCATTCTTTAACGCTTCGACAATTTGTGTCTGACGATAGTACTGCTCATATAGCTCTGTATTAAAACACGAAATCAGTTTTCCCTGTGTGTTTTTGCAGTCTTTTAGAGCCAGACTGGCATTAAGTAAAATTTGCTCTGCATCGGTTTCATGGTCATTTCTGGTGACAACTCCACAGCTTGCGGATAATTTTATATAAACGTTGCCTTGCCGATATCCTTTTGAAATCACTTTAAGGATGTTTGTACATATTTCTGTCGGATTTTTATCGAAGAGGATAAAGGCAAATTCGTCTGCGGCGACTCTGAATACGAACTTATCATCATTAATGACATTTTGTATGCATGAAGAGACATACCTTAAGACCTGATCGCCAATATAGTTACCATAAATGTCATTGATTGCTTTGAAATTATCGAGATCGATCAAAACCAGACTAAATGTATTATTGTGTTCTGATGTTGTGATAAGCCGTTCAAGAGTATCGGATAAGTAGCTTCGGTTAAAAAGTCCGGTCAGGTTATCGTGTGAGACTTCATAATTTAATTTTTCAAACAATCCATCCGTTTTGCTTTGACATTTAAGGCAGAAGGCGTGTTTTATGATTAGCTGAGTTGCAAAGTGATGCCAGTTCAGGATTTCATCCGGTTCGACAATAGGTCCTGTAGTCAAAGAGATTAACAGTCCTAGCATTTCTCCTTTTTCTGTTATGATGGCGCTTCCCACATATCCCTGAATATGATGAATCGTAAAATAATCAGAGTATGAGAATAGAGCGGAAAGCTTATTTGGCACGATATAGTCTTTGCGGGAATTGTCATTTATATGTTGGGACACGATTAGCTGAAGATCATCCAGCAGGTAGTGATTAGCTGGTTGCTCTGAAGACAATGCTTTAATTTTGTTGCAGCGATACAAATAATCTAAAGTAACAACCATTGTGATATGAGTTGAAAACAAGTTATGGATTAAATCAGTCGCGCGCATGTACACAGTGTCATCCGTCATATCGTGGATTAAGTCGGTAACCTGTTTGATTGCTGCAACTGACTGATAACGAGATTTAGAATCCATAAGCGATCCTTTTTTTGATCTCTGCTTGTTTCTCATTTGTATTTAACTGTGGTGTAATTATGGTCAACTTTCCAGTTTTAAATGAGAATTGATGCATAAATGAATGCGCATTTTATCTTTAAATTCTTTCAATAAAATTCGTTAATTGAGGTAAATTAATGCAAGAAACTGAATTTCAAGAGCTTGTTAAGCAGGCCAGCAGCATGGGGTCATTACCAGAAGCCTTAGCATTTTTAAAAAATTGTGATCTTGAAGATGTCGCTTCTGCAGCTAAGGATCTGACCGGGCAGTTTGCATTAGCTGAAATGGAAGGTGTGAACAAGATTTATCATGTCATTACAGAGAAAGATGAGCAGGGTAACGAGGAAGAGCTGCTGGAATTTATCATGAATGAAGGCGATGATACGTTAATTTTTGTTGCCTGGTTCTTTTCAAGTCAGTTTTCACTGAAAACGCGGGATGTTTACCGTGCGGCAGGGAAAACGTATAAACAACCAAAGCGTTCATAAAAAGATTTTGTGAGAATTAACAGGGAAGTTAAATGAAGCAGATTAAAGTTGATGGGAAGTTTGTAACACCATCTAAAATTGTTTGTGTTGGCCGAAATTATGTTGAGCACATAAGGGAACTTAATAATGTTATTCCTGAACAGATGGTTCTGTTTCACAAACCAAATTGTTCAGTGACGAATGTACTGCTCTCTTTTCGACAGGAGCCACTTCATTATGAAACGGAAATTTGTCTGGTTATTGAAGGAGGACAGTTCCGGTATGCCGGAATTGGCCTGGATCTTACCAAGCGCGAATTGCAGTCCTCACTAAAGGAAAAGGGACTGCCTTGGGAACGGGCTAAATCTTTTGCCGGTTCTGCGGTATTTAGCCGTTTTATTTCTCTTCAGAATATTGCTCTTGATACGTTAAATCTGGAGCTTTATATCAACTGTACCCGAATTCAGTGTGGTCATGTTAACCAAATGATTTATTCCCCTCCGGTGATTCTTGATGAAATCAATAGTTATTGTGATTTAGAGGATGGAGATGTTGTGATGACCGGGACGCCTAAAGGTGTTGGTGTTGTTCACCGGGGAGATGTTTTTCTTGCCAGACTGAAGAGTGAAGAGACGATTCTTTTGGAAGCCGAATGGATAGCGCAGTAGTCCCAGGATGTTTTTTAAATCAAAAAAATACAGCAAGCAACTTCCATACTGAAGCGACTTGCTGCCTTGTCTGAGGATTATTGACCTAATTCAGCCTGATGTTGTTTGATGAATGACGTCATATGCTCATCAGCGTGTTCCTGAGCTTTCCAGTACCCTTCTCCGGGTGCCATTGGGTAACTCAGTTCGTAATAACATTTTATCTTAGGTTCTGTTCCTGAAGGGCGGACGATAACGCGGTAGCCGTCCTCTAAGTGATAGATCAGAACATCACTCTCGGGGAAATCAAGCGGTTTGGTTTCACCTGAACTGAGAGTTTTTACCGATGACAAAAAGTCTTCAGTGCATAGAATTTGTTTTCCGGCGATTCGTGTCGGTGGGGTTAGCCTGAGTTTCTCACCGATTGATTGTTCATTGGGGTCAAAGGCAATGCTTTTTTGGGCGGTAACATAGAATCCATACTGTTGGTAAATCTCTGACAATCGATCCCATACCGATTTTTGTTGTTGTTTCAGGGTTTCTGCCAGAGAGGTAAACACAGCAAAAGCGCTTAACCCGTCTTTATCCCAGACCAGATTGTTAACGGTATAACCCAATGCTTCTTCATAGGCAAAAACAAATGGTTTTGTTTCAGTCTGATTTTCCATTGCAACATTGGTGAGCCATTTAAAGCCGGTCAATGTTTTAAAATAGGAAGCGCCATATTTAGATGCAATGTTCTCCAATAAGCTGGAAGAGACAATGGTATTGCCAATCCAGCATGGTTGTTGCCTGTTCGACAAAATGTAGTCAGCCAGCAGAATGCCAACCTGATCGCCGGTAAGCATCCGGTAATGGCCGGATTCTGTTTTTGCAGCAGCGGCAAAACGATCGGCATCGGGATCATTAGCACAGGCAATATCGGCATTCTTTTCCTTTGCTAAGGCAATTACTTTATCCATTGCACCGGGTTCTTCGGGGTTAGGGAAGTTAACGGTCGGGAACATTCCATCGGGATCGTATTGTTCTTTTACAGTGTAAAACCGTTCAAAACCGGTTGTAGAAGCGATGGTTGAAATGAAACGTCCACCGACTCCGTGCATAGCCGTATAAGCGATAGAGGCTTGTTTCGGTGTGGTTGTAATTAACTCAGAGCTTTTTAGCATTTTATCCAGGTAAGTTTGATAAAATGATTCACCCAGCCAGTGAAGTTTACCGTCTGCATTACTCAGAGAGGTCAACGTTATGGGCAATTTTGTAGCTTCGTCTATACAGGCGGCAATACCATGATCGTGGGGTGGAATAATCTGAGCACCGTTTTCCCAGTATACCTTGTAGCCATTATATTCAGGTGGATTGTGACTGGCAGTCACAACAATCCCTGCTGCGGTTGAGAAATGTCTGACACCAAACGCAACAAACGGGGTGGGAACCACATTGTCGGTCAGATAAACGTTAAATCCTAACGAAAGAAGGACTTCGGCGCTGTCGTGCGCGAACTGTTTTGAATCTGGACGGGCATCATAGCCGATGAACACGCCCTTCTGTTTTGCGTTCGGAATGGTTTTCTCAAGGTAATGACCTAAACCGAGAGACGTTTCTTGTACAACGAGCCGGTTCATCCGGTTTGGGCCAGCTCCAACTTTCCCCCTCAGTCCGGCAGTACCGAATGCCAGTCTGGAAGAGAACCGTTCAGCAAGTTCCTGTTTATTCTCAGTATTGATAAGTTGTTGTAATTCCTGACGGGTCGAAGGGTCGGGATCTCTGTTTAGCCATTGACTGATCGGACTTTCCATACTGTTTTGCCTTTGCTTTGTGTTGATGTTTTAAGTGTACGATAACTTTTTATAGGTAAATGTGCACGCAATCGTTAAATAGTGTTATCTTCGGATTTGGTTACATATAAAAATTAGATCAAAAGGCTGTTTTAGCTTTGTTTCTATGATGATATAAAAATTAAATGTAAATTATTGTTTACATCATGGTTTACAGATAATGTTATTATCTCTATTGCAATAAGTTTTAAATAATGCTTGCAAGTCTTGTAATAAGCCGCTAACTTACCATGGTCAACGAACAAAGTCCTGTCGTTTTAGTTAATTTTAAACGTAGGTACATATTAAAAAGTAGTAAAGGATGTAGAGCAGAATGTTTCAAACTGATGATGTAAAAATAAAAAAAGTTAAAGAATTATTGCCCCCTGTTGCGATCTTAGAGAAGTTCCCTGCTACTCATACTGCGTCTTCAACTACGTTTAATGCGAGACAAGCTATTCATGATGTACTGGAAGGAAAAGATGATCGGCTTGTTGTAGTCATTGGCCCATGCTCCATTCACGATACTGAAGCCGCATTGGAATATGGCCGTCGTTTAAAAGCGTTACGTGAAGAACTCGGCGATAAACTTGAAATTATTATGCGGGTTTATTTTGAAAAACCACGTACAACCGTTGGATGGAAAGGTTTAATTAACGACCCTTACCTGAACGATACTTACGAAATTAATGATGGTTTAAGAATCGCGCGTAAATTGCTTCTTGATCTGACTGATATGGGAATTCCAACCGCAACAGAATTTCTGGATATGATTACACCGCAGTATATTGCTGATTTAATCAGTTGGGGGGCTATTGGTGCAAGAACTACGGAATCTCAGGTTCACCGCGAACTGGCCTCTGGTCTGTCATGTCCTGTTGGATTCAAAAATGGCACTGATGGAAATATTAAAATAGCGGCAGATGCAATCCGGGCGGCAGAAGCTTCACACCACTTTTTATCTGTTACTAAGTATGGTCATTCAGCGATTGTTGAGACTGAAGGAAACCCATATTGCCATTTAATCCTCCGTGGTGGTAAAGAGCCGAATTACAGTTCTGCACATGTTACTGAAGTTGCGCGTAAACTGGGTGAAGCCAATCTGCCACAGAAAGTTATGATTGATTTCAGCCATGCGAACAGTCTTAAAGAATATCAGCGTCAGATGGCTGTTGCAGAAGACGTCTCAGGACAGATTGCAAATGGAGAAAAAGCTATTTTTGGTGTGATGGTTGAGTCTCATCTGGAAGAAGGTCGTCAGGATCTGGTTGATGGAAAAACAGCGACATACGGGAAGTCTATTACAGATGCATGCATTGGATGGAATGATACCGAGCTGATGCTTCGCCAACTGGCTGGCGCAGTCGCTGCCAGACGGGAACGCAGTTAAGCCGGTCCCGTATAGAGGAAAGATGAAAAGCATAAGGTTTGTCCTTATGCTTTTTTTGCTTTGAGCTGTTTCATCATTGACTGATAAAACAAGCAGGCCGCGATACCTGCAAGGCAATTTCCAATTAATGCCCCAATGTAAATCCCCTGAATTCCCCAGATATAAGAGCCAATCCATAAAGACGGCAGGAAAAAGGCAAACAGTCGTAATCCTGAAATGATCAGCGCTTTATATGAATAACCCAGTGCGTTTGATACTGAGACAATCAGAATGCAAACGCCAAGAGGACCAAGACTAACAGGTATCCAGCATAAGTGCCAGTTTAGCAGATTCTGAACACTGGACTCGCTGGACATTAACGTTGTTAATGGACCGGAAAAAATAAAGGCAATAAAAGCCAGCAAGGACTGAAACACCAGAATAAACCGGATGGCAATGTTAAGCAGTTCTTCAATTTTTATGTATTGCTTTTGTCCTAAAAGTTTACCGATCATTGGTGGTATTGACATGGTTAATGCCAGAACGGAAACGATGGAAAAAAATTCAAATCGTGAGCCGACAGCCCAGGCTGCAACCGCCGATGAACCAAACATTGCAAGCAATTTAGTGGCCAGCATTGACGACAGCGAGGGCAGCAACTGGCTAACCATCGCTGGTCCCATTATTGATAAAATACCGGCAATACTATGGGTAATATCGAAACCTTCCCAATGAAACGTCATCCAGTGTTTCCGGTAGACCCGTGGTAAGACGATGAGTATTCCGGCCGCAAATGAGACGATAGTGGCGATTGCCGCTCCCCGGATGCCTAAATGAAACTGAAAAATAAAGATAGGATCCAGTATCACATTCAGAATACTGGTTAGTACCATCATCGAACCGGGTAGCATGGTATTTCCATTTGCCCGGCACAGGCTATAAAGAAAATACAAAGTGGCCCCTGCCCATGCACTGATTAACCAGAGCGGCCAGTAGCTGTCAATAATTGGGAGAACATTGGTGGGAGCGCCCAGCAAATTCAGTATTGTGTGCCTGAGAACATAAATCAGGCCGCAAAATACGGCTATGGAGGCACATCCCAATAGGAGTATTAATCCACCTAATTGCCGGGCCAGAAGGCATTTTTCTGCACCGATAGCTTTGGAAATAATGGCGGTTGTTGCAATCCCCAAACCGACCTGAATACCGATAATAACCATCTGCATAGGCAGGGTAAATCCCTGCGTCGCCAGAGGTAATACCCCAAGCTGACCAATAAAAGCACTGTCAACCAACTGAAAGCTCATCAGAGATAAAACTCCAAAAAGCATTGGCCATGTCATAGAAAACAATTGTCTGGAAAGTGATGGTCGCATTAGTTGCTCGTTCCGAGGTGGTCTTCATCAAAAACGGGCAACCAGTAGACCATAACTGAACGGTAAACCCAAGAGGTTACCGAAAAATTCGGCAATGCTGGTTACTATTTGTTCACTTAGACCTGAATAATGGATAAGTCACTATAAATTAAACAAATTGCATTTAAACTACAATTAAGCATGGAAAGTTAAGCAGGAAAGATTATGTCAATAAAATGTATGAGTGCATCTCAGTTATATCGTACGACAGAACTTGAAAACTTGCCTTGTAAATCAACCAAAGAGTTATCGCCAATTGATGAAATTATTGGTCAGGAAAGAGCTCAGAAAGCCGTTGAATTTGCAATGTCAATTAAAGAAAAAGGATACAACATTTACGCCATTGGCCGTAACGGTCTGGGTAAGCGAACCATGGTACTCAGATATCTCAGCCGTCATCAGTATAATTCGGATAATCTTTTTGACTGGTGCTATGTTGCCAATTTTGATGACATCCGCACCCCAAAAGTTCTTAAGCTTCCAAGAGGTATTGGCAACCAGCTACGTCAGGATATTGAAAAACTGATCACCAAATTAGTGAATGCTATTCCTCTTGCTTTTGATAACGAGATCTATATCAGCCGGGCTGAAAAACTTAAAGATCAGCTCTCTGCAACTCAGCAGGATGAACTGGAAAAGATTACAAGCAGTGCAAAAGAAAAGGGCGTGAGTCTGACCATTACTCCACAGGGCGACTATCAGTTTGTTGCCATGAATGGTGAGGACTTACATACCGAAGAAACGTTCGAAGCTCTGGATGTGGCAGAACAGGAACGCTTTGGAACCGTAATTGATGAACTGGAAGTCAGTCTGCGTAATATGGCTCGCCTTCTGACGGAGCTGGAAGAAGACTACAGTAATAAAATTAAAAAACTGAATGAAGAAGTGACGTTAGAAGTCATTTCTCATTTTATTAAAAATCTGAAGTCGGATTATACAAAATATCCGGAGATAAAAGAGTATCTGAACAATCTTCAGCAAGACATTATTGAAAATGCCGATCTGTTTTTAGATGATAGTAATGAGCAGGGTGAACTGGCCACGGCTTCCCTTGATAAAAAATTGCCCCGTCGTTACAAAGTGAATGTCTTGGTTGCGCATTCGGATGATTCTTTCCCTATCGTTGTGGAAGAAAACCCGAACTATCATACTCTGTTCGGTTACATTGAAACCGCCACTTTTAAAGGAACAGTTTTTACTGATTTCTCTCTGATTCGTTCTGGCAGTATGCACCGGGCAAATGGGGGGGTGCTTCTGATGGATGCCATTAAAGTGTTGGAAAGGCCGTATGTCTGGGATGGCCTGAAAAGGGCACTGAGGGCCAGACAACTTAGTCTGACATCGCTTGAGAAAGAAATAACGCTCACCGGAGCCGTATCTTTGGATCCGCAACCCATTCCTTTGGATGTGAAGATCATCCTGTTCGGTGATTACCATACCTATCAGCTTCTGACCAATTATGATCCTGAGTTCAGAGAACTGTTCCGTGTGACGGCTGACTTTGAAGATGAAATGAAGCGTGATGAAGAATCCGAGCTTCAGTACGCCCGCTTTATTTCCAGTTTCGTTCATGATAATAATCTTCTCCATTGCGATAAAAAAGCGATTGCCCGTTTAATCGAGCACAGTGCCCGGATTACCGGCGATCAAAACAAGCTCTCGTTACATTCTGCTCACATCGGAAATTTATTGCGTGAATCGAACTATGTTGCCCGTCAGGCTAATTCGAATATGATTCGTCAGTCTCATGTGGATGACGCTCTGAAGAATCAGGAGCACCGGGTTAATCGTCTTCAGCATGGTGTGATGGAAAGCTTTATTAATGGCACGACATTAATAAAAACAGAAAGTGAAGCCGTGGGGCAGGTGAATGCATTATCTGTCTTGGCGACGACCGATCATGATTTTGGTGTTCCAAACCGAATAACAGCAACAACGTCTTTTGGCGATGGTGAAATCATTGATATTGAGAGAAGTGTTGACCTTGGCGGCAGCATTCACTCAAAAGGGGTGATGATTCTTTCGGCTTATCTTCATTCTATCTTTGGCAGAACGGCTCACGTTCCTCTGACGACCACCATCACGTTTGAACAGTCCTATGGAGGCGTTGATGGCGATAGTGCCAGTATGGCGGAAGTCTGTGCGATTGTGTCAGCGTTTTCCAAAATTCCGAATCGTCAGGATATTGCCATTACCGGTTCGATGAATCAGTTTGGCGAAGCTCAGCCTATCGGTGGAATTAATGAAAAAATCGAAGGGTTCTTCGATGTTTGTGTCATTAAGGGACGAAAAGCATCACAGGGGGTGATCATTCCCCATTCCAATATGCATAACTTAATGCTGCGTACCGATATTGTGAAAGCTGTTGAAAAAGGGGAGTTTCATATCTGGGCCATTGAGCACGTACACGAAGCGATTGAAATCTTTACCGGAAAACCGGCCGGGATGATGCACGACGACGGTAGTTATCCGGTGGATTCTGTCTTTGGTATTACTCAGTCTAAACTCAACGCATTGAGAAAATAGCATTGATGCCGGCGCTCTCTTGCTGAGTTCGCCGGTGTTTATTTTTTCGTATGTTGCAAGAAAGGCAGGTTGATAGCCGGTAATTATTGGATGTCTGGTGCTTTAGTCTCCGGAATTATTTCCGGATTAGGACGCGTTTCCTGCTGTAGTTTAATTGTTTGCGTAGGAAAGGCGATGTCGGCATCATACTGATGAATTATCGCCATGATTTTTAATAAAACGTCTTGTTTTACTTCGTGATATCGAATCCAGTTTACGGTTTTTGTGAAGGTGTAAACGAAGAAATCCAGAGACGAGGGCCCAAATTGGTTGAAATTGACAATCAGGGTTTGATTGGTATCGATATCGGGATGTGTTTCAAGCATGACCTTTACATCCTGAATGATTGAGGGAATTTTGTCTCCATCATCGTATCTTATTCCAATTGTCTCGTATATTCTGCGGTTTAACATACGAGAGGGATTCTCGACCACAATGTTACTGAACACGGAGTTTGGAACATACAACGGTCGTTTATCAAAGGTTCGGATAATGGTCATTCTCCAGCCGATTCTTTCTACTGTCCCTTCTATATCTCTATCGGGGGACCGAATCCAGTCTCCGACTTTAAAAGGTCGGTCAAAATAGATCATTAGCCCGCCAAAAAAGTTAGATAGTAAGTCTTTGGCAGCTAGACCGACAATTAAACCACCGACACCACCAAAAGTGAGCAAACCCGACAGACTGAGTCCGAATGCCTGAAGAAAGGTCAGCAATCCTATAATAAGGAAAAATAACTTGGCGACTTTTGATATTGCCTGAACGGTTGTCTCATCCTTTTTTTTAGTCGATAAGACGTAATACTCTATGTTGTTGATCAGGCGAAGCAGAATCCAGATAAAAATCATGACAACGATAAGTCGTTTGCTGGTATCGAGCCAGTTCAGATCGCTCTCAACGTGATGCTCAAGTACCAGACCAAAAGAGATTGTGGCCGGCCAGCACCATATCAGTGTACTTATTGGTGTTTTCAGAGCATGTAGCAGCAGGTTATCCCACTGAACATTAGTTTTTTCTGTAATGACAATAAGTCGGCTGTATAACAGGCGCCAGATCCCCCAAATAACAAGACTGGCTAAAGTAATAAACAACACACTGTTATTCCAGCTATCAGGAATAGAAATGGCATGGGTATTCAGCCATTTTAGAATTTCCATAAATTTTAAACCGTCATTTTTTAAGGCGTATAGAAGTTAACAGTAATGTTATCTTACAGGTCAACAACATTTAAATAATTTATAAAAACAAAGTCATTTACTGAACAGCGACCTTTCGTTTGCATCATCGTAAGACAAGGGCGATTTTCCTTTTTGACGTGATTGCTCTTGTTTAAACTGTGCTTCATCTTCTTTTCGAATCAGCATTTTTTGTGGACTTGAAGGTTTAATCCGTTTCAAGATAGGCATTTTATGGGTTCCGGCAATCCGATAAATGGTTTCTCCACCGCCCGTTGAAAATTTAATTTTCTTACCGTCATAGTCAAGATTCGTGGTAATCAGGTGAGCATTCAGGTAAACGCCCTGTTTGTTAAATACCAGAACATCCTGGCGTGTTTCCAATACATTAAGTTCTACCCATGTCCCATAAATCTGTTTTGGATTTACATAAGCACTATAGCTGACATAAATCATGTAGCCAGCCAGAGAAACTCCAAGCAGACCTAAAATAAAAAATAAAATTTTCAAAGGATTCAGCCTTTAACAACGTGTGTCTGGATGATTAAGAGAGTTAGTCTACACAATTATAGTTTAGGATGTGAAGAACAAATCCTTGAGGAACATTTTAATTTGAGGTAAAAGTCATTTTCCGACAAATGAAGTTTTATGATGTAAACACGGAAGGTTAAATGATTAAAGAAAATCGTTATTTTGATGAACAGGTTAAGTCTCTTGGCTTTGAGCAGGATGGTCAGTCATTGTCCGTCGGTGTCATGGAAAAGGGTGAATTTACCTTTGTAACCGGAGCTTCGGAAAAAATGACCGTGGTTTCCGGCCAGTTAACGGTAAAGTTGTCAGGAGCAGAAAACTGGCAGATTTTTTCTCAGGGACAGGCGTTTAATGTTCCCGGTGAGTCATCTTTTGACGTGAAAGTCGATCAGCCAACGGCTTACTTATGTGAATACATTAAGTAACTTCAACTTCAGAAGTTTCCGGAAATTGTGAAACATTTTCGTTTTTGAGAAGGGTACCCCCTTCTCTTTACTCGTAGGTTTCAAATTTTCCTGAGTTAAAATCATCAATGGCCTGTTCAATTTCCTGTAAGCTATTCATGACAAAAGGACCATAATGTACAACCGGTTCATGGATGGGTTTGCCGGACAGTATTAATACCCCCGATGTTTTTTCTGCCTGTATTTTTAGCTCAGTCCCTTCTGACAATAAAACCGCAGAACCCGCCCCGATATGTTGTTCGTCAGTCTGAACTGTTCCCTGATAAACATACAAGAAATGTTGATGGTCAGCATGAAGGTTGATAGTTACTGACTGATAATCAGCGAGCATTAAATCAGCTACATCGTAATTGATACTGGTTTGTTGTAAAGGGCCTTCTATCCACTCATTTTCAATGCCCACAGATCCTGAAATAACTTTAAGCCTGACGCCTGTTTCTGTTGAAAGAACAGGAATAGTTTCAGATTGAAAGTCCTGATATTGAGCTGGTGATAGTTTACTGGCTGCCGGTTGATTAATCCAAATCTGGAACCCAAGTAGTTGTCCGGCTTTCATTATTGGCATTTCGCTGTGGATAATACCTTTCCCTGCCGACATCCATTGGGCTCCCCCGTCTCTGAGTTCTCCCTGGTTTCCCAGGTGATCTCTGTGCTGAAAATGGCCACTGATCATATAAGTAAGCGTTTCTATTCCCCGGTGAGGGTGCGGAGGAAAACCACCGATATAGTCAGAATTATCGTCAGATTTTAATTCATCTAACATTAAAAATGGTGAAAAGGCATTATCATTAAAGACAGCAATACGGCGGATTTTAACACCATCGCCATCGGAGGTTGGCTGAGTTGGAATGATTTTTTTAACAGTCGTTTGAAAAGACATAATGCCTCTCCCTATATAGCTTGTTTGTTTCAGAGTTACTTCAGGTTACGCAGGCAGTATATCGATCTCCGGTTGTCACTGTCAGGAGAGCAATTTGGTCCTCATTGTCAATAAATTTGAATAAGTCTGATATTTCACTTTTTATGTAACTCAGACACATTTATTGATATGAGTATATAATTAACATATATGAGTATGTTTCGGGAGGTTATATGGCAGTCGTCCCCAAACACGATAAACAAGGAAAAGGTTATGATCCAAAGGATGATCTGACACTCGATCAGATACATCGTTTTACCAGGGTGGCAAATAAGGCTCAGCACGAGAAAGACGAGCACGATGCTTTGAATGAGCATATTACGGCGACGGAGGAAGCATTAGAAGAGTCTATTGAGATCAAAGAAGAAGAATTTGTTCATAAACAGATTGAGCAGGCGAAGTTACATAAGAAAAAAAGAAGAAGTAAAAAATACGCATATGCCAGCTTAGCAGTTAGCCTGGTAATACTAAGCATGGCAATCATGGCGTTGTTTAGCTAGTTTTTGGCAATTAATCCATAAGGCAGAGAGTCCACCATATCAGATTGTTTATCAGCGGTTGGAGCCATATGCGGGCCTTGCCAGTTTAAAAACATAATGGCTAACGTATTTCGGTGTTCACCATTTTCCAGATCATTACTTCCGTTTACGGATGGTATCATTTTTGCGTTGCTGTCGTATTTTTTAACCAGAGCTTGTTTTAGCTGGGCTACAACTGGATCGTTGGGTTTATTTGCCAGCATAAAGCAGACACCAACTTCAGCTAATATGTCAGGCTTAGCCCTTAGTAAAATAGTATTGATGTTGTTACGGAAATAAGTATATATCCATTGATGTTTACGTTCAGATACCAGTGTCTGGTAATACATCGAGTCGGCCAGAATAATATGAGTTAAGCCATATAGTTTGTTTTCATATTGTTGTCGGTTTAAATTTTTATCATCCCTATCAGGATAAGCCGCCTTAAATGCATTGGTAAACTCTTTGATATAATCAGCCTGATTTAATTGTTTCAGCCAATATACCTGATTCGCCAGTTGAGCCGCCCAGGCACGAATCATTTTTTTATCAGTTACGTATTTAGAAAAATCATAGCTATCTAAAATAGCGCGTAATTTACTGTCTTGAGCCGATTTAAGACCATATTCATTGGCTCTTGCCATTGCGCTAATTAAATTCAGACCTAAATAGAAATATTCAGGTCGGTTCTTAGTTGTTTCATACCGGATATGTGAACGAATACTTTGTTTCTGTTTATAATTTGCTAAATGTTTTTGAGAATACAGGAAAATCTTTTCAGGGGTATTAATATCATTAGCAAAATAATTTAATTTATTGGCAATACGATATAAATCGACAGCGATTCCATTTTTATAGATCGGGTCTAATGTTTGTCGATATAAACGAAGTGAGAAATGTCCCTGAGAGTACGTATCTAGTGATAAGTAATGATTTTGGTAGTTAGACAAAATCTCTGATGAAATTTCAGTATATTGATTGTTTTTTTGAGAATGAACTATCTGTGTTGGTGACTCTGGTGCGCTTATCTCATTTGCAGACACCAGCAAAGGAAGAACGAGAAACCCTAATAATAGTCCTTTTTTCATCTGGCTTGATTCTAACCTCTAAGAAAATAATTGTTATTTAACAGTAGATTATTATACTGCCGAAATGTTAGTTCGAGGTAATAGTTTTATGTAAATTATTAAAAAATGGGAGCAATAGATAATAAAAGGATGAGAAGTGAGTCAAGATAAACAGATCTTTGTAATATAGAACCAGTATGTGATAATGCTTAATTAAACCACCGATCTTTTGATTGTTCTTAGTGACGAATTATTTACATGAATAGAAAGTTTAACTCTTGTTTATTTATCTCATTGCTCTCAGTTATTGTGATAATTAGTACTATTTCTATTGAAGTATTATCTAACCGTCACCAGACTTCGATGATTCAGGCAAAACAACAAAAAGCGAATGAACGTTTGTCGTCCTTTCGTTATAAGCTTGAAGCTCGTATTCTCTCCGATATTTATGTGGCCAAAACCCTGGCAACCCTGACGACGGTAAATACATCGCCGATTGAAAAAAACTGGGACTCTGTGGCCAGAGATATTATGTCTCAGTCCAGAGATATCCGGTCACTGGCTTTGGCTCCGAATGATATTATCCAATATGTTTATCCGTATGAACCTAACAAAAAAGTCATTGGTGTGAATTTTCGGCAAATACCCGAGCAATGGATTACGGTCAAGAAAGCCAGAGATATAAAGAAAGTGTACCTTGCCGGACCGGTTGATCTGATTCAGGGAGGTGTTGGTTTGGTTGCCCGTTATCCGGTGTTTCTTGATCCGCCTGATAATCAGTTTTATTGGGGGGTGATTAGTGCCGTATTGGATATTCAAAAATTATTTCGAGAAACCGGACTTGAGCGTCTGAAGAAAGAATATGATGTTTCTATCCGGGGTAAAAACAGCAAGGGTGCGGCCGGTGATGTTTTTGTCGGTGAAGTGTCAACATTTTCCACTCCTTTAGCTCAGGAATCGGTTTATTTTCCTTATGGTAGCTGGGTTGTTGCTTTGTCTGCCAAACCGGAAGAACTTGGATTTTCCAACTGGATCAAAGCAAACAGTGTAAGATTGGTTGGGTATCCGATCCTTCTGATATTGATGCTGGTCATTACGGTTATGTACTACCTCTATCAAATGGCCCGTCGTGCTTCTTTATATGATGAACTGACGCAGTTACCAAACCGACGTTATTTCATGCAAACATTAGACAGAATTTTCACTAAGAATCAGCTGAAAGATAGGAGAAAAACGTTTTTTGCTTTGATTAATGTGGATTTGAATAATTTTAAACAGATAAACGATCAGTATGGGCACCATGCCGGTGACAGTGTTTTACAACAGACCGCTAAGCATATTGTTCATTCTGTGAAACCGGATGATTTTGTTGCCCGGATTGGGGGCGATGAATTTTTAATTATCGTATTGAACGTTCATTCTGAGGCTGAAGTACGACAAAAAATCGAAACTGTCCGGAATCATTTATGTGGTGAGACGTTGATCGTTGATAATTCACAGCTTAATGTATCTGCAAGCATTGGCTTTTCATTGTATTCCAGTGAATTTACTGACTATGAGGATATGATTCTTCAAGCCGATGCCCGGATGTATAGCGAAAAAAAACAAAGAGATTAATTAGCATCAGGGCAACAGTCCCTGATTTTTAACTGTTCAGTGCTTTTTTCTCAAGAGCTTTCGCCCCTTTCAGCATGGCAACGATCAGTTCGGTAGCATTGAACTTTTCCAATGCCTCCTGAGCTCCAACCTGCCTTGCTCTGTCTACACAAATTTCACTGGATAATGATGTATGAAGAATAGTGTAACAGTGGCTAAGCTGAGCGTCATTCTGAACTTCGAAAGCCAGCTCGTAACCATCCAGCCCTGGCATTTCAATATCACTGACGAGAATATCAATCGGGTTATTCTGTTCTGCCCTTGATTTCATATACTCCAAGGCCTCGAGACCATTTTTGCAGATGTTATATGAGATGTTTATACGATCAAGTGCGTCCGAGAGTTGCTTTCTGGCGATGGTTGAGTCGTCAACAAGCAATATATTGAATGATCTCAGGCGTTCCCTTTCAACATCCGTTAGCATTGGGACTTTTGTGGACTCGTACTGAGGATAGATTTTAGAAAGAAGCAGCTCAACGTCCAGCATTTGGACTATTTTTTCTTCATAACGGGTGATTCCGGTAACAAAAATGTTTGAGCCCGCAGTTTCAGGGGCCGACTCAATAGAGCGCCAGTCACATTCAATGATTTTTTCAATGGTGCGCACCATAAAGGCGACGACGGTCCGGAGACAATCGGTAACGATCAGAAAACAGTGGTCATATTCTTCTTTTTCAATTGGTCGAAAGCCAATTGCTGCGGCCATATCGATAACCGGAACAGTAAGGTCGCGTATTGTGACTGTCCCAATTACATTCTGATGAGAATAGGGAATCTGGGTCATCGGCATGAAAGAGACGATTTCGCGAATTTTCAGTGTGCCGATTGCAAATAATTGCTTTTGCATATTGAGAGTGAACATCAACATACCCTGAGATTGATTTGCTTTACTCGCGACTTTTGCCATAACGTAAATTCTTATAAATGTGCTTACTATAAATACTAAACTAACATAGCTGCTATTCAACTATCTATTTAAGTAATTATCTATTTGTTGGGCACTTTATCAATAATTCTTGTCAAAGTTTATTCAGAAAAAGGCAGTGTAACAAGGAGATAGACATTAAATAATGCAGTTATTCATAAAAGAGAGGGTTAACCTTTTAATCATTCATCGTGACATCTTTCCGACGATTGATTAAACTCCACTGCGTTTAGTTTTTGAGAAGAATATGATGGCCAGAACGGCAGCAGCATTGCACATTCTTGTTAAGCACAAGAGTCAGGCAGAAGATTTGTTAAAACAGCTTGGTAAAGGCGCGAAGTTTCAGACACTGGCCCGGAAGTACTCATTATGTCCATCTGGGAAAAAGGGCGGGGATCTCGGTGAGTTTCGTAAAGGGCAAATGGTTCCCGCATTTGACAGAGTTTGTTTTTCCGGTGAAGTACTCAAGCCCACTTTGGTAAAAACTAAGTTTGGATGGCATATTGTTAAAGTGCTCTACCGTACTTAATTCAATTCAGTTGCCGGCTGGTTGGACTTTGGTCATTTATCCGTTTAGTTTCTTTAGGCCATGTTTAGAAAGATAAGTATTCTGAAGCATATACATGCGTTTTACATCCTGATAGCGTCCGTTAATGAAAAACTCTTCCACTAAATGACCTTCTTCAATAAATCCGGCTTTTTCATAAATATGGACAGCAACTCCGTTTTCTATAGCGACGTGCAGATAGACTTTGTGCAGATTTAATATGGTAAAGGAATAATCCAGTGCTTTATTCAGGATCTTCGTTGCAAATCCCTGCCCCTGATAATCTGGAGCGACGATAATCTGAAATTCTGCACTGCGGTGAATGTAGTTGATTTCAATCAGTTCGACTAACCCAATCAGCTGTTGGGTTGAATTCTCAATCACAAAGCGTCGTTCTGCGTTATCGTGAATGTGTTTGTTGTAAAGTTCTTCCAGTTCATCAAAAGATTCATAGGGCTCTTCAAACCAGTATGTCATTACATTCCGGTTATTGTTTAAGTTGTGAATAAACCGTAAGTCTTCTCTTTCTAATGCCCTGAGTTTCAGTACTTCTTTCATGTGTCCAGCCTTGGTTTTTATATCCGGGAATACCGATCATCAGGAATGATCTGACGATATAGGAGATTATATACCCAAACGACCTGAAGATGCATGATTCAGGTCGTTTGGGTATATGATTAATCTGAGGAAGGGATAAGAATAAATGGCTTATTTTATTGAAAAAAATGGATGAGGATCAGAGCTCCCGGCAGGAAGGTGCATGTCCGATATACTGCAGGAGAACGTAAAGGCTTTCCTGGTTCAGAGCGACTTTCCGGAATAAATTGGCAAAAATGTCATCGCCGCCGAAACATTGCTGAATATAATGATTGATTTGCTCGTCGTTGTAACCACTGACGTAAAGAGAACGAACCCATTGATATTCAACGGACTTTGTGTTTTCGATCGTAGAGTGACTCAGCGTCACACTTAAGCTGCTCAATTTGGTTGTCTCCGGATCACCTTCTCTTAAAATCACACAACATTAAAAAGGATAATCATGAAGCTAATATGACAGCCTGACGAAAACTTATTTTAAAACAGATATTTTACCTGTGCCTGCATCTCTTCACCGATTTCTTTTCTCATGTTCATCAGTTTGATTGCTGACTTTTCAAGTTCAATATCTTCCTCTTCCTCAGGAATCCATTTAGGAACTTCTGTTGGTTTTCCATTTTCATCAACGGCAACCATGATGACAATACAGTGAGTTGTGAACTGGCTTTCGAGTTTTTTGGGATCACTGGCAACCACATCAATTGCGACGTGCATTGATGTTTTCCCCGTATAAATAATTTTGGCATTTACTTCGACCAGATTTCCAACCAGAATCGGGGCCACAAAGCGAATTCCACCGGCATAGGCGGTGATGCAATATTTTCCACTCCAGGCTGCAGCATTGGCGTAAGCCGCCAGATCGATCCATTTCATGACTGCTCCGCCATGAACTTTACCGCCAAAGTTAACATCACCAGGTTCCGCCAAAAAGCGAAGTGTTAAATCTCTTTTTTTATTTGTCATAGATATACTCAAAATTTCTCTTATACCTTAAAAGTAGTGCAATTGGTGAAATATTCTAGAAATATGAATAATTTATTAATTTAAAAAACGTAACATTATTGTATCATTACGTGGCTTTGTTTTTGATACAATTTCTTTGAACACCATCATTTATGTTATAGAGAAAATGAGACTTAAAATGTATATGTGAAATTGCATATTACAGATTTGTGATGTGTGCGACGTTAACGATGATTTCTGGTTGCGGTGTATATAATGTTTCTGGACTATGTTCTTGATATAACTCTATGAAGTATACCTATTTTTGGTTTATTCTCTGTATTCGTTCCCTCATATTAAAAGTAGAAGCATGATGGAGGCCACCGTGGCAAAAGATTGGGATGCTCTAGCAGCACAGTGGGAAAACGATGATGTGAACATCGAGTTTGTTGAAAGTGCACATGCATTACTCGAAAAGACAGTCAGTACGGAAGGTAAGCACATTCTTGATATGGGATGTGGAACCGGGTTAATGACAGAGTTCGTTGCAATGAATGCAAAGTCAGTTGTTGCTCTGGACAGTTCTGAATTAATGATTGAAGAGCTGGATAAAAAAGGGTTAAGGAATGTTGAACCAGTTGTGGATTTGCTAACCCGTGGGCTTGTCGCGCAGCATCCCGCATTTCGTAAACAATTTGATGTTATCGTTGCCAGTTCTGTTTTCGGTTATCTTGAAAATATTTCTGAAGCCATGGAAGTGATTTATTCTTTGATGGATAAAGATGGCGTGTTTGTTCATTGGGACTGGATTAATGATGATGAAGACCGGACTGAAGGTGTCAGTACTATCCAAATGCAGGACGAATTGATTCAGGCTGGATTTGCAAGTGTGAAAATGTCACACGCTTTCCGGGTCCGTACACCTAAAGGCTATAAATCTGCCATGATGGGTGTGGCAATAAAATAATTTAGAATTCATGCTTTTCTTGTAAAACCGGATTTTTTATCCGGTTTTTTTATCCCTTAAGTTTCTCTTAAGTTTCTGTCGTTAATCTCTTTACATCAGGTAAGGGGATTTATATATGACAAATTTATTTTCTGACTTTCAGCTATTGGCCATTGGTGAACATCATCCTCTTAAATCATCAATAGAGCAACATGTGTCGCAGCGCTATGCCCGGGCATTTAAAGCAACCTTAAGTGAATTTATGCCGGGTTATCTGGCGTTGTATCAGAAAAGAAAGCTGATCTCTGTTTGTGGAATCCGGTCCGCGGGAAATAGTCGTCTGTTTTTAGAACAATATCTGGATTCCCCGATTGAACAGATCATTCATGAGCAGAAGCTGGAAGTCCCACGTAGTCAAATTATCGAGTTTGGACAACTTGCCTCATTTTCTTTCAGGTTTTCAAAAATTCATTTTTACCTTATGACTAAATACCTTATTGAGTCAGGTTTTAGCTGGTGTGTTTGCACTGTGACGGATCCCTTGTTTGCCTTAATGGAAAGTATGGGACTTGAGCCTTTACAAATTGGCACCGCCAATCCGGAGAAAGTTAAGAATGCTGAACGCTGGGGCCGGTATTACCAATACACTCCAAGAATTGTTGTCGGTAATTTGCAGCAGGCAGCAGATCAATTGGGAGAGATGATTTGTTGTTCTGCTGAAAATACCATTTCCCGGAGATAAAACGAATGTCATTAATTATAGATAAATTGTATCAGCAAGCTGATTCTGAACCAGAAAAAGTGGCGTTTTACGCGAGTGAAGCGATCAGCGGCAGAGAAAGAAGCGTGACATACGGTGAGTTGGCAACAGAAGTCCGGCGGTTAACCCGTCTCATTACCAGTCATGACGTGTCTTGTCTTGCAATTGAACTAGAAAATAGCTACGAGTGGCTGGTTTCGGATTTAGCGGCATTGGCCAGCGGTATAGCCTGTTTACCGGTTCCTATGTTTTTTACCCGTCAACAGAAGAAGCATCTGTTTAACTCGGTCCGGGTTGATGCCATTGTTTCCCGCCGATATTCCGAAACTATACCGGAGACCGGACATAGTATTGCCGAGCTGTCCCATGATGTATTGATCGTTTCTGTTCAACCGGAAAGTAACGTTAATGCATTACCGGGAACGAGCAAAATAACGTTCACATCGGGCTCAACCGGAACACCTAAGGGTGTATGCCTTAGTTCTGCTCATCTGGATCGTGTGACAATGTCACTAGCGACCGTTTTGCCTACGTTGAATGAAGGTGATAAGCATTTGGTTATGCTACCTCTTTCGACATTACTGGAGAATATTACCGGTATTTATGTTCCTATCATTGTTGGAAGCCCATCAACTATCCTGGTTGGTGAGAACGTCGGTCTTATCGGTTCCAGTCAGTTCGATACTCAGGCTTTTTGCCATTCTCTTGAAGTGGTTCAGCCTGCGACACTGGTACTAACGCCAGCCCTGTTAGCTGCATTAGTCGGTGTCGCTGCACATTATCCCGGGTATACCCGTTCATTAAAATTTGTTGCCGTCGGTGGGGCGAAAGCTCCGGTTTCGATTTTAAATCAGGCTCGTGATTTAGGGCTACCGGTCTATGAAGGGTACGGTTTATCTGAATGTGCTTCCGTTGTTAGTGTGAATTCACCAGTGTGTTCGGAAATTGGAACCGTTGGATGCCCTTTGCCGCATCATCAGGTTAAGACGGCTTCAGATGGTGAAATACTGGTTTCTCCTGCCGGTTTTTTAGGTTATCTGGGTGAGCCTTTTGATGGAGAGTGGTACGCCACCGGGGATCTCGGTGAATGGTCGGAAGAAGGATATCTGAACATTATCGGCCGTAAAAAAAACCTGATTGTGACCAGCTTCGGACGGAATATTTCTCCGGAATGGATAGAAACGAAGGCTTACGAATGGCCGGAGCTCAGAACGCTTATTCTTGTCGGTGAAATTGCAGGTAAGCTTGTTGCTCTCATTATCTCAATGAACCCGGATAAGGTTACCGATTCCATCTGTAAGCTGAATGCCGTATTACCCGATTATGCACAAATCCATACAGCGGTCATCGTTACCGATGATGCTCATGTCCGTTCTTATTTTACGCAAAATCTTCGTCCTGTCAGAAACGACATTTATTCGGCGGTTCATGAATGGATGTCCGGTTCAGAGTCATTGAAAGCCGGAATTTGCATTGAATCTATTATTCAAAATCAGTAGAGGAAATTATTATTATGTTTTATGAAGAGTTAGTGTCTCAAACGTCTGCCGCCAGAGAATATATGATGCAGGCACCTGTCATTCGGGAGTGTGTGGAAGGACAGATTTCACTGGATCAATACGTTGCGTTTTTAGAACAGGCTTACCACCATGTTAAACATACCGTACCTCTGCTTATGGCTTGTGGCTCGAAACTTCCACAATCTTATGAATGGGTCAGAGAAGCAATAGCAGAATATATTGAAGAGGAAAAGGGGCATCAATACTGGATTTTGGATGATATTGCATGTTGTGGCTACGATGCGAAACAGGTTGAAAATGGTCGTCCCGGACGAGATATCGAGCTGATGGTGTCTTATCTTTATCATCTGATCGATCGTGACAATCCGATGGGTTTTTTTGGCATGGTGTTGGTTTTAGAAGGGACCAGTGTTGCCATCGGGGGTGAAATGGCTAAGCACGTCAAAGAGAATCTGAACCTGTCAGACAATGCGCTAACATACCTGACCTCTCATTGTGAACTGGATCAGGAACATCTTCAGTTTTTTGCCGGTTTAATGAATAAAGTAGAATCTGGAGAGGACCAGAACGCCATTATCCATTCCGCTAATATGATTTTTCATCTATATGGCGATATGCTGCGGACGCTGAGCCGGGGGAAAGATAATGGATGTGTATAACAAACGTATTCTGTTAACCGGGGCAACAGGTGGTATTGGGGAGCAAATAGCGAAAGAGCTGGCGTTCAAGGGAGCAAAACTTGTATTAGTCGCAAGAGATATACAAAAACTTGAGCAGTTAATGTCGGCTTTGGAGTCTCCTTATCATCACGAGATAATAAGTTGTGATCTTGCTAATGATGAATCAATCCGGTTAATGGATTGCAAGTTGAAAACATTGATTAAAACCTGGAATGAAGGCATCGATATTGTTATCAACAATGCCGGACATAATCAGTTTCAGCTACTAAGCCGGAAAAACACCGGGCAGATTTATTCCGAGTTGTCTCTTAATTTAACCGGTCCGATATTGGTTAGTAAATATGCCATTAATGGTTGGCTGAACCAGCCGGGGCTTATATTAAATATCGGTTCAACGTTTGGTGGCATCGGTTATCCCGGTTACGCCGTTTATGGTGCGGCGAAATCTGGCTTGTATCGGTTTACGGAAGCCCTAAACAGAGAAATGCATGGCTCGAATATAAAAGTCCACTATCTGGCCCCAAGAGCAACAAAGACCAGACTGAATAGTCAGCAGGTAAACGATCTGAATTCTGAATTAGGTAATCATGTTGATACACCTGATTATGTGGCAGGTCAGGTGCTGAAAATGATTCATACCGAGAGAGAGTATTGTTGGTTAGGCTGGCCTGAAAAGTTGTTTGTCAGGGTGAATCAGATACTTCCGGGATTGGTTTCTAAATCTATTCAAAAGCAGCTCCCTACAATTTACCGTTATATGACGACTTCTGGCACGAAATGAGGATTGTAAAATGAAGATTACCTTAATGTGTTTTATATTGTGTTTCATGCCACTGACTTTCGCAAACGCAGCCGGTCATTTTGATCCATTGGTCACCATTCAGAAAAAATGGGCAGAATGTCAGTATCAGAGAGACGATAAAGACGACCATATTTTCTGTCTTGAAAACCTGATCAAGCGGACAGAAAAAGCAGTCAGACAACAGCCGGATAATGCCGGACTTAAGGTTTGGCTTGCCATTAATAAGAGCTCTTTAGCCGGTGTAAGAGGTGGATTAGGTGCATTGTCTTTGGTTAAAGATGCGAAAAAAATTTTAGAAGGTGTGATAGAAACGGAGCCGACAGTATTAAAAGGTTCCGCATATACCAGTCTTGGTTCTCTGTATTATAAAGTTCCGGGGTGGCCATTAGGGTTCGGGGATGATAAAAAAGCAGAAAAAATGCTGAAAAAAGCGTTGGAAATCAACCCGGATGGTATCGACCCTAATTACTTTTATGGTGATTTTCTAGCTGAGAATGGTGAAGAAAAACAAGCCATTAAGTACTTAACTAAAGCATTACATGCACCAGCCCGTAAGGGACGGGAACTCGCTGATGCAGGACGAAGAAAAGAGATTGAAAGCCGGATAAAGGAAATAAGTCAATAGTGCGAATATTATTAGTTGAAGATGATGTAATGCTGGGAGAGTCAATGGTGGCCTCGTTATCAAGACAAGGTTATACCGTTGACTGGCTTGAAAGAGGAAGTGGTGTTCTTACTGCACTAAAGACGGAAACATTTACGGCGATTATTCTGGATATTATGTTACCTGATATCAGCGGTTTTACAGTATTAAAACAGGTGAGGCAGGCTAATTTCAATATTCCGGTAATGATACTGACTGCCCGGGATGAAATTAATGACCGGGTTCGGGGATTAGATGGCGGGGCCGATGATTATCTGGTTAAGCCTTTCGCCCTTGAGGAATTGCTTGCCCGGTTACGGGTGATGATCCGCCGGTTATCGGGAACAACGGAAAATCAGCTGGAAGTGAATGGTTTGGTGCTAAACCTTGATAGTCAAAGTGTCACTTATCATGGTGAAGCGCTTAAATTAACCGTAAATGAATATAAAATTCTATCAACTTTGCTGAGCAGTGCCGGAAGAGTGTTAAGCAAGGAACAACTGATACAGTCATTGCATGGGTGGGATGAGGGGGGAAGTGATAACGCAATTGAAGTTCATATACACAATTTGCGTCGAAAACTGGATTCCTCTGTGATTAAAAATATTCGGGGAGTTGGCTATATCATTGAAAAATAAAATGTACTCTATTAAACGCCGTCTAACGTATTCAGTGATTTCAATGTCACTGTTTTTTATGGTTATTGCACTGTATTTTAGCTATCAGTCATCTCATCATGAAGTTTACGAAGTCTATGACGCCAGACTGGGGCAGACCGCTAAGTTGTTTTTATCCACTCTTGCTTCAGAAAATGACACACTGGATGTGAATTATGTCCAAAAACGTTTAGAGCACTGGATGGCGCAGATCAGAGCTTTATCCGACGGGCAAAATAAAAGCACAACATACGGACATACTTATGAAGAGAACATCCTGATAAGAATCTACCGGAATAACCGCATTATTTGGGATTCCCAGCCTCAAATCGGGGAATTACCGCATTCACCCTCATTTTCCGGGTTTGGTTATGCTTCTCTTGGCAATCAAACATGGCGGTATTTTCAGTTGCAGGATATTTCACATAGCGGAGAACAAAGCAAATCTTATATTATTGTTGCGGAAAAAGAGTCCATCCGCGAAGAGATGATGACGGAACTTGCTCTGTCAGGATTACTGCCTCAGGTTGTACTGATTTTATGTATTGCCTTTCTACTCTATTGGCTGATTGAGCGCAGCTTTAAGCCTATCTCTGAACTGAAGTTTGCCATTACTCAGCGGAATATTAATAAGCTTGATGAAATATCGGTCAGCCGATCAACTGAAGAGTTATCACCTCTGGTTGATGCGTTGAATTCTCTTCTTTATGAGCTGGATAATGCATGGAAGAGAGAAAAACGTTTTACAAGAATGGCTGCCCATGAGTTAAAAACACCGTTGGCCGTATTGAGATTAAATGCGGAAAATGCGTTGCGAAGCCGGAACCAGGATGAGTTACAAAATGATCTGGAGAGAATTCTTCAGGGGATAGAGCGTTCCGACCGGTTGATACAACAATTGCTGACATTAGCAAGAATAGAAAGTGTGCATGAACTCCATTTTTCTCCTATTGAGCTTCAGTCTTTAATCCGGAGTACGATTTCTGATCTGGTACCTCTGGCTCTAAAAAAGAATCAGGACTTGTCATTTGTCGGAAATGAAAGTTTTGTTGAGGGCGATGAATCTTTTTTAAGGTTGCTGTTTACGAATTTGATTGATAATGCCATCCGGTATTCGGGAAATAATTCAAAGATTACGGTCAATATTGTCAATGGAGAAGAGTTTGTTGACGTTTATGTGTCAGATACCGGTGCAGATGTTTCTGAAGAAACACGACTTAAATTGTTTGAAAGTTTTTATCGTTCTAACCGAGAAAAAGGGGATGGAGCCGGGTTAGGCTTGGCGATTACCCGGGATATTGTTGATCTTCATAACGGAATTGTTGAGTTTTTACCCAGAAATGAGGGGAGAAACACATTTTTAGTTCAATTAAAGAGGCTTAATAGATACAGTTTGGATTAAGTGAATTTCATAATATGAAATTCACTTCAAAAACTCCGTTAAGTTTTATATTTACTAACAACGTGGCTACGCAGTACAAAAATTATAAAAAAATAAAACAGGGTGACTTGTTAGTTCACCCTGTTTTTCTATCTTTCTTATGCATTTCCAGGGCGAAACGCCACAAGCCATCCATTTTCTTCTTTTAAGTCCTGCAGGTTAATGTTTTGCTGGCTCATCAGTTCAGAATATTCTTTAGGCTGATTCGGGAAGTTATTATGGCAGGTCAGAAACAATTGTGTTTCGGATTCGGTTAACCGGATATCCAGTCCAAGCGCATCATATTTTACAAAGGCTTCACCTGAATATGGGGTTGAGAAACACATTGAACCGCATACGATTAAATCAGGAGAAGTCAGTATGGTTTGCAGGTTCGATTTAAACAATATTTTTGCTTGCTGAATTAAATCAGACTGATCGCACTGGGCACTAATTAAGAGGGTTTTCAGAGAACTCAATGCACTACCATACATAGGGTTCTGATTGTTATAGCTCATCAGTTTGAGAAGAAAGGGTTCATCTATCATCGTGACAGTCGTGTCAGATGTATCCAGTAGTTTATAGAATGAATCGGACGATGGGAAAATGGGATTTCCTTCAAAGAGAGCCAGAGAAGACCCATTTGCCATCAGAGAAACATGCCACAGCCACCGGGGATCTGCAGGAGGGTATATACAGTGGCAAATGGAGTTAGGCTGAATGCCGAGTTGCAGTTGCTGTTCTTTCAGATGGTTTAATATGGTTCCCCCTACGCTATGAGTGACCGGTGTTGATCCGGTTCCCTTAGTAACGAATAACGGCGAATTAAACCAGACTCTTTCGTATTTTACACTTCTGGGTAGATAACTGGCTAAGATGGCTTCCCAGTCTGAGAATTTTTCATTAAATTCGGGAGGCAGTGTCGGTGAAATGACATGTTCTATCTGACATATCGAAGTCAGAGACATGACTGAATTTGCAATGTGCTGATTGAGTTTACATAAATCGATATTTTTACCGTCGTCGTAATATCCGTTGCTGCATATCATCGCTTTAGGCTGGACGTTTTTCAGGAATAAAGGTGTGTTTAAAGAATCGATTTCATCTGGTGATATCGGACACCATACTGCGCCAATGCTTGTTACGGCTAATAAGGAGATGATATTTTCTATGCAGGAAGGAAGCAGAGAAGCGATGACATCATTCTTTCCGATATTATTTTGTTTTAGCCATTGCTGAATGATGGAAACTTTATCCGAAAGCTCTTGCCAGGTGATACTTTTGGTATTCCCATTTTCATCATTTTGATATATCGCAATGCTATCCGGTTCCTGAAAGGCATACGAAAGCAAATTTTCTGCATAATTTATCTGGGCATCCGGAAACCAGACTGAATCAAGAATAGGATCAAAACTGCGTCCCTGGGGTACTTTTTCCCCCAGAACACATTCACCCTTGTAGCCAATGACATCACAGAATTGCCAGACTTCCAGCCAGAATCGCTGGCTGTGCTCAATGGACCACTGATGTAATTGGGTGTAGTCAGTAATTGCTTCTCCCTGCATATTGATATGCTGGATGAACTGACTCATATTTGAACCGATGCTATAGTCACTTTTCATACTGCAAACACCCATTTTTATAAAGTCATAAGTATTTGATTAAAGTGTTAATACAGAAAGGATGAAAGTCAAATATCTAGGAAGTATTGTGAGGTGAATGTTGAAAAAAAAAGCCATTTGTTATACGAACAAATGGCTACAATTTGTGAACAATAAATTCTATTCACTAACAACGTCAGTTGGCTGGGTAATCCCCGATAGAATCGAGGATTACTAAACTAACAAGCACATATCGTGCCATATTTAAAACCCAATAAAATTAGATGGGAAATGGTCATATAATAGCCATTGCTGTTGTATGAATAACCATAGTGAACTATTTTGCATTGCAAATTGCAAAATAGAATCAATATGCTAATCGGATAATAATCAATTAGGTTTCGTTCAAATTAGTTTTATTGTTCCTTTACTTTATAAGCTAAATTCTATTAATATGCAGCGCTTGCTAAGATTCGGTCCGGACCTGATTATGTACAATAAAAGCGATGAATGTGTTGTTTTACTGAATGATAAATTGGTACCTGAAGGGCAAGCGGATAAACGTTTTGTTCATAATATGGATACGCCGCTACATCTCGCTTTTTCCTGCTATATCCTTAATCAGGAGGATAAAGTACTTATTACCCGGCGTTCTCTGAAAAAAATCGCCTGGCCGGGAGTATGGACGAATTCTGTATGTGGTCATCCTCTCCCAGATGAAAAGATGGTTGAAGCGGTGAAAAGAAGGGCTCGTTTTGAACTGGGGTTCAACTCTCTTGAAGAAATTCAGCTGGTGCTTCCTGAATTTCAGTATTGTGAGCGTGATGCCAGCGGTATTGTGGAGAATGAGTTTTGTCCTGTATATCAGGCAGTGGTTCAATGTGAGCCCAGCATAAATCCTGATGAAGTTATGGATTTTCAATGGGTTAATAAAGATGACTTACATCGTTCCGTTCGTTCCACTCCATGGGCATTCAGCCCATGGATGGTTAAACAACTGGAGCAAATGACCCAAATGACCAGGAATTAATGTTGAGGCTGTTGTTCCTGGCCCTGAATACCGGACAGCTTGTTGGGTTGACTTTAAGTGTCTTTTTAGCCGGGATATTACTATCTCTACTTTTGTGTTTTTATGATCCTTTCTTCTATTATGATATTGGCTAATGATCTTAGCGTGATTACCGAGAAAGGGGCGAAAATGTTAAGTGAGCGAAGCAATTACTTGATATCGGATGTACCTACGCTCAGGGATATCAAATTTCGGAAGCACTTGATGAAGCCGGATTTATTACTTTCATTTCGAATGAATTTAGTGAATCTTGATAAAGGGCTTAATTATTTCCCAGTCAACGGGAAGAATCACTAATTGCATGTTTTTTTCGGGTATATCATTGTAAATTTTGAACAGCTTATCGTTATGATGAACGGGAAAAGTCATCGCGGCAGGCCAGATGTGATTGGCTGTAAGTGGTTCGGTTTCATAAATGCTAAGATGTAATGCAGGTAATTTCATTGAACATACCTCCGTATACTTTACATTTAGAACTGATGTTGCTTCATTTTCTATTACCTTCCTATTTGAATATGGGGCTAGCGTGAAAAGAATCAACCCCTCGTGTTTTTATTATATTTTAAGTGTAGCTGAATTGAGTATAGAAGGTGTGATGTCATCAAAGTAATAATATATGACGCTATTCATCGATAAATAATATTGATGAGTTTTTGTTATCCGCTGGAGCATTCATCATATTTGCGACTCGCTGTAAAGACGACAAGATAAGATTTTGCTCCCAGGCATCAAGATTCTGAAACTGGTTAACAAAATTCTTTTCCATCATTTGAGGCGCATTTTCTAATATGCTTAAGCCTTTTTCCGTTAATGTTGCGTGTACTTTTCTTTTGTCTGTAGTGTCTCTTACTCTTGATACAATGCCTTTTGCTTCCAGTCTGTCAAGAATACTGGTTGCGGTTGCCTGACTCATATTTGTGTTTGATGACAACTCCCGTATAGTTACATCGCTGGATTGTAAAATGGCCTTCATCAGCAGTATCTGAGGACTGGTTAATCCATATTCCCGCTTGATTTTTTTTGAATAGAGATCCGTTGCACGGATGATTTGTCTCAGGGAAATTAAGACTTCTTCATATCGTTCCAATACCGGCTTCTCCCTGCTTAATGAAACTCAGGGCTACGTAGTAGCGATGTAGCCCTTTGTTTTTCGATGTTTTATATAGGTTACATAGCGGCTTTCTTCGCTTGCGCAATCCAGGAATTGAATAATTGCTGATGAGCTTTAATCCAGCCGTTCGCGTGAGCTTCAATGTCGGCGGAACTGTTTGCCCCCTGACGCATCATCATATTTTCAGCACTGACATCATTAATGCTTAGCTTCATAATCGAGAACAGCTTTGCGGCTGCAGGATTTTTCTCTGCAAATTTTTTGTTCGCGACAATTCTCATGGTGTTCATCTGGAAACCATAGTTTTTACCATTTGGCAACGTGGTATCAATACCAGCGCGTTTGCCTGGCAATGATGAAAATGGAACCTGCAGCCAGACCACATCTTTACCTGGAACCAAGATGCCACTCACCCAATATGGTGTCCATGTATAGTAGAAGATTGGCTTACCACTTTTATAGCGAGTGATGGTGTCTGCCATTAAAGCCGCATACTGACCCTGATTGATTTCAACGGTGTTGCTCAGGCCATAAGCTTTGATTTGATGGTTAGTCACACCCTCACATCCCCAGCCGGGGTTACAACCGGTCATATCCGCTTTGCCGTTACCATTGGCATCAAAAAGCTTGGCAATTTTGGGATCTTTAAGCTGTGCAATGTTGGTGATCTTGTATTTATCCGCGGTTTTTTTATCGATCAGGTAGCCCTGAGCAGCACCGGAAATGTACGTTCCCTTGACGTAAAACGCGTTGTTACCGCCGGCTTTATCAAATTTTGATTTGTGCAGGGGATTCCAGTTTACAGCCAGATAAGTCGCATCGCCTTCGGCAATGGATGTGTAGGCGACATTATAATCTACTTCTTTCGTTGGTTTTACTGTGTAACCAAGTGCTTCCATTGCTTTATTAACGATCAGTGTCTGAAATGTTTCTTCTGCGACTGTTGATTGTACCGGTTGTACCGTAATACCTTCGCCAGGCAGTTTTTCTGCTAATGCTGAAGCAGAAAGAGTCGATGCTAATATGAATCCTGACGTTAGTATGCTTTTCCATGCATGTTTCATTATTTGCTCCTGTATTGGGTGTTTATTTATGATTGACTTTGAATTTATAGAAAATGGATACCGGACCTTTTTGATACCAATGCGTTTTGTTATCACGGGTTTCGGTGCCCAGTGTTTGAGTAATCCTATCCAGAAGGATGGCCAGTATAACAATGCCAACGCCACCGACAGCGGCCAGTCCCATATCCAGACGTCCAATCCCCCTCAATACCATTTGACCAAGACCTCCAACGGCAATCATTGAGGCAATGACTACCATAGAAAGGGATAGCATCAACGTTTGGTTGACGCCTGCCATAATGGTCGGCATGGCCAGTGGTAACTGGATACGGTAAAGCATCTGTTTCGGACTGGCTCCGAAGGCGTGTCCGGCCTCGATTAATTCTTCCGGTACCTGTTGAATACCCAAAATGGTCAGCCGGACTATCGGAGGAAGGGCAAAAATAATCGTGACAACAACCCCCGGAACGTTACCGATACCAAAAAGCATCACGATAGGCACCAGATAAACGAAGGCTGGGGTGGTTTGCATGGCATCCAGAAGTGGCCGGATAATTTTGGCGGCAGTATCGTTTCTGGCCAGCCAGATACCCAAGGGCAGCCCTATCAGCATGCAAAAGAACACCGAGGTCATCACTAAGGCAAGTGTGATCATGGCGCCATTCCAGGCACCAATCAAACCGATAGCGATCAGAGAAAAGAGAGAGCCTATGCCCAGTTTGGGGCCGGCAAGTTGCCATGCAATTAAAAAGAGGATTAATAACATGAAAGGCGCAGGTGTCGAGGTTAAGGCTGCCTGAAAAGAGGACAGGATTAAGTCAATGGGAACCCGGATAGCCTGAAAAACAGGACGACCATGTTGTACCAGCCATTCCAGTGCGGTCTCGACCCAGTGATCAAAGGGAATGACGGCTTCTTTAAAAGGGTGCAGCCAGCTGAAAGGGTCCTGAGCAGCTGTTGCATGAAGCCAGTCATTTGCCGTGGATCCACCTTGAGTCGTTGCCTGCGTCGCTGTTGACCAGGGATCGGATGTTGTCGTTGCGGCTTGTGCCGCTGCGCCCCAGGGGTCACTGTTTTGTGCTGCCTGAGTGGCGGTTTCTGTTGTTGCCATTGTGATTATTCTCTGTCTAATGTTTTCAGCAAACGTGATTTGGTGATGACTCCGTAATATTTTCCATTATCGTCCACAACCGGTACCGGATAAGGGACTTTGGCGACGATGCCAATCAGTTCACCCACGGAGGTCTCCGGCGAAATGGATACTGTGTCCGGTAAAAGAGCATGGGTCAGCGGATGATGATTCCGGCCAGCTTCTTCCAGTGAGTCAATGGAAATGATGCCTGAGTAATGGTTTGATCGATCCACCACCACCCCATAGTCACGGTCATTGTCTATGAGCATCTGTATGGCGGCTCCCGGACCATCGTTGTCATGTTTTTTAAATATAGCGGCCGGATTTTTACGGGCAATGTCTTTTGCAGAGAATACGCTGGCGACATTGACGCCTTTAAAGAAAGAGCTGACGTAGTTGTTGGCCGGGTTATGCAGAATTTCATCGGGTGTCCCCACCTGAACTACAACACCATCCTGCATAATGGCAATCCGATCACCGATTCGCATGGCTTCATCTAAATCGTGAGAAATGAAGACAATGGTTCTTTTGTCATCATTCTGCAAACGGATCAATTCGTCCTGCATTTCGGTCCGGATGAGGGGATCCAAGGCGGAGAAGGCTTCATCCATCAGCAATATATCCGGGTCGTTGGTCAACGCGCGAGCCAGACCCACCCTTTGTTTCATCCCTCCCGATAATTCATCGGGGAACGAATCACAATATGCTTCAAGACCAACTCTGGTGAGTGCTTCTTTAGCAAGCTGGTTACGGGTGACAGGTTTCACCCCTGCAAGCTCTAATCCAAATGCTGCATTTTCTAATACAGTCATATGAGGCATCAGAGCGAAGTTCTGGAACACCATCGAAATGTTTTTCCGCCTGACCTCACGAAGTTGCTCTTCAGAAATGTTGGCAATATTACGGCCTTTCAGGAGTACGCTTCCGCGAGTCGGTTCAATAAGACGATTGAGTAAACGGACAAGCGTGGACTTTCCGGAACCTGATAGTCCCATAATCACAAAGATTTCGCCTTCGTTGATGGTCAAAGAAACGTCTTTAACACCAACTGTCAGGCCAGTTGCCTCAAAAATTTCGTCTTTGTTCTGACCTTTATCTAACAAAGGGAAAGCATCTTTAGGCGTTTCTCCAAATACCTTGTAAAGTGATTTCACTTCGAGTATTGGTTGCATTGAACATGTCCTTTGTTTATACCAAGTATATGTCTAAAAAATGAATTTATATAATGTACTCTAAACATTAAGAAGAATTATTTCAAGAAGATAAGTTTCCATAAATATGTCTTTTTGATATTAATTTATTGATAAATAAAATGAAAAATAATATTTTTTGGTTTATTTATTTTTTGTTAAATGCTTTGAGTCCAAATAAATAAACGTAATGAGCTGCAAATAACTGTTAAAGGGATGCTAAGTGAAAAACATGAAACTACTACTATCAGGAATAATGTTGCTGATTCTATGTCAGGGGACCGTTTTAGCTAAAGATTCACCTAATATGACTGAGAAGAAAGTTGAGAAATATTCAGAAACTGCACTGTTGGATCGCCCTTTGATGGAAAGATACATTTTAGATGAACTGAAATCGCTGAGGCATGATCAGCAGGATTTGGAAAGAAAACTGACAATACAGATGACTGACAGAGAGCTGAGTGTTGCTGATAAATCAATGAATTATGCTAACGTCACGGTGACTTATTTCTTTTACATCATCGCAGGTGTTGCTTCACTTATCGCGCTGTTTGGCTGGCATTCTTTGAAAGAGGTTAAAAATAATACCAGAGAACTGGCAGATAAGCGCCTGAACAAAATTGCTCAGGATTATGAGAAAAAGTTCATTGAGTTGGAACGGGATCTGAAGCGTAAAACCCGAATTATTACGGAAAACAACCGGGAAATTGAAATTATTAATGAAATCCATAATTTGTGGCTACGGGCTCAAAGTATGCAGACTCCGGAACAACGAGTTGAAGTTTATGATGACATTCTGAAAATCCGGCCGGGTGATCTTGAGGCTTTAACGTATAAAGCAGACGCTGTGATGGAAATGAAAGAATATCATTGGGCAATGAGTTTGTGTAACCGGGTGCTTGAACTGGATGGAACGAACGGCCCGGCATTATATCAACGGGCATGTGCTTATGCCCGTCTTGGAGCTGAAGAGCAGGCGATCGATGATTTAATACTGGCGATTGCACAAAGTCCGTCATTGAAGGAGTTGTTATCGGAAGAGATGGATTTTGAGTCCCTCCATGGCAACCAACGTTTTGATGATTTAATATTTTCAAGTTCGGTTACAGATGAAAAATAACAGTCAGAGAGCATTTATTTTATTATTTAGAATTCTTAAAAATGAGTCTCTGATGATATTTTAAAATATAATAATTGTTTCTGACTGAAAAATGACATATGGAGAAGAAGGTTTTGTCATTGTTATTCTTCTCTGTATGATCAAAATAAATAGTCGCAATGGAATTAACACACGAAGATTTGTGCATTTTACAAAATGTCTGGATGTCACAAAAAGCGAAAATGCAATTAACTCAAATGGAAATCTCTCGTTGCCTGGGATTGACGCAATTGGAGTTTTCTAAAATAATGAAAGGAAAGAGTGAGTTAACTCTTCAGTTTGTACAAGATTTTTGCCATCAGCTTCATGTAGACCCTTATACATTCCTTCCTTCTTTAATTTCGCTGAGAAAAGAGAATAACCGGCCAATAATAATAACCACAAAAGTTGAAGTTGCCGGTGAAATACAAAATGTTCAGGTCGAAAATAATCAGGTCTTGATTCAATATCAATATATTGATAAATAATTATTATGTAGTTATTCCATCAATTACTATTTGCCGCTATACTCAGCCCGAAAAATAAATGTAACAAAATGTTACTTAATATAGACGGTATTTTAGCCAGATTTATTAATGGATTCTTTTATTGAATTTATTATTCAGGCAATGTCATTGTTTAGGGAGACTACAAAAATGAAAAAAATTCTTCTTGCGCTAACGGTGAGCGCATTTATTGGTGGAACGGCTCAGGCTTCCGGATGGGGATATGAGGGTGAACATGGGCCGGATCATTGGGGTTCTGTATCTAAAACTTGTGCTGAGGGGGTAAACCAAAGCCCGATCGATGTTGCTAAGGTAGCAAAAGCTCAGTTGAAGCCTTTAAAATTTCATTACACCGGTAAGGTGACTGACCTGACAAATAATGGTCATAGCCTTCAGGCAACGGTTACAGGAGATAATACGCTGACAATTGATGGTGATGTTTTCGAACTAAAGCAATTCCATTTCCATACGCCATCTGAAAACCTGATTAATCATCATCAGTATCCATTAGAGGCCCATTTTGTTCATGCGGATAAAAATGGCAATCTTGCAGTTGTCGCTGTGATGTATGAGATGGGGGACAAAAACTCAGAATTGGATAAATTGACATCATCACTACCAACAGTCCATAAGACGCAAAAATTAACAGCGCCATTCGATGTTAGTGATATGCTGCCCGCCAATGTCGATAAATACTATCGTTTTAATGGATCTTTAACGACGCCACCTTGTAGCGAAGGTGTTCGTTGGTTTGTTATTAAGCAAACAGGTACATTGTCTGCTGAGCAGGAAAAAGCATTAAAAGGGATGATGGGTCACAACAACCGTCCGGTTCAAAAAAGAAATGCCCGCTTAGTTGTTGAAAATTAATTAATCCTTTTTCTTTTTGAAAAGCACTTGATTTCCAAGTGCTTTTTTTGTGTGTATATCCAAACGACCTGAACACCGCATTTTCAGGTTGCTTGGGTATACATCGGGTAGGAAATCACCGATTATTCGTAGTATCATAGCGACTCTGTTTTCATGCAGACAACTATTACAGCAGAAGGAACCACATGAATAAAATTGCCGTTTTTGGTAGTGCTTTTAATCCTCCCAGCTTAGGCCATAAAAGCATCATTGAGTCGATTTCTCATTATGATTCAATACTACTTGTTCCAAGTATTGCCCATGCATGGGGAAAAGACATGCTTGATTACGACATCCGGTGTGAATTGGTTGATGCTTTTATACTTGACCTGAACATGCCGAATGTTCACCGTTCTGATGTTGAAGAACGCTTAGTAAAACCAGAGCAGGTTGTGACCACGTTTGATGTGCTGGATTTTTTGCAGCAGTGCCATCCGGAAAGTGAGTTAACGTTTATTCTTGGCCCGGATAATTTGTTTGCTTTTAAGAAGTTCCACCGGGCAAGTGACATTTTGCAGCGTTTTTCTGTTCTTGCCTGTCCGGAAAGAGTGCCGGTCAGAAGTACAACAATAAGGCAATATCTGGCTGAAAAAAGGTCGATCTCAGAACTTACCACACCACAAGTTGTTTCTCTGATAGCAAAACGTCATCTATATACCCGGTAGCATAGTCTGGTTTCCCCATGTTTATGTTATCTGAAGGTAATGCAAGGTATTGAAATTATTTCGCATAAATAGCTCGAGATTCTCCATTATTTCTCTTTTTCTCTTCAACAAATTTTTCAGATTGTGCTAAAACTTAATAAGTAGATAATTATAAGTGGAGCCAATATGGAGTTATTCGCTGATAAAAAGTCGGATCAAGCAAAAACGAATGATACGGTGCAAGACAATAAGGAGAAACCGTGCTGGAAAGTTTTACTTGTTGATGATGATGTACAGGTTCATCAGGTAACCAAATTGGCTTTGAGTGGCTTTTCTTTTCAGCAAAGAAAACTTGAATTAATTTCTGCCTATTCCGGTGAAGAAGCAAAGCAAATTTGCCAGCAGGAAGATGATATTGCTCTTGCATTAATTGATGTTGTTATGGAGACGGAGCATGCCGGTTTAGAATTGGTCAGATACATTCGTGAAGATATGGACAATAGCCTGATACGATTGGTCTTGAGGACTGGTCAGGCGGGGCAGGCACCTGAAGATAATGTCATCAAAGATTATGAAATAGATGACTACAAAGAAAAAACGGAACTGACGACACAGAAACTCAGGACATTGCTTTACTCTATGCTGAGATCTTACCGGGATCTTTGTATGATAGAGGAACAGAAGAAAGGATTGAGTCTGGTTATTGAAGCCTCCGCTAAGGTGCAGAATACCAAAACACTGGAGAGCTATGCGTCAACGGTTTTAGCGCAGTTAACATCACTACTGAAGTTAGAGTCATCTGCTTTTTATTGTATTGTTAAGCCTAAAGATGATGATGGTGAAGACAACAAAACGTTAATGGTTGCAGCGACCGGTGAGTTTGTTTCTTTTTATCGTAACAGCCGTATCAGTATGCTGCCGGAAAACGTTGCGCATCGTTGTCGGGATGTTCTTAATTGCCATCATTCAATGAAATTTGATGATAGCTATGTCTTTTATCTTAATGATGATCGTGGTTATGACAATATCCTTTATGTGAAGCTTGAAGATTGTTTATCTGATCATGATATTCAGCTATTAGAGCTCTATATGCATAATATTGCGCTCACCTTTGAAAACATTAATCTGTTTGTGGATCTTCAGGAAACGTCGAAAGAACTGGTGTTCAGCCTTTCTAATGCAGTGGAAGCCAGAAGTCGTGAAACTGGGGCTCATGTGCAGCGGGTTTCTTTGATCAGCGAAAAACTGGCTCGCTTGTATGGGCTTGAAGAGCACGATGTAATGTTAATTCAATACGCTTCTCCTCTTCATGATGTAGGTAAAGTGGCGATTCCTGACAGGATTCTTCATAAACCCGGTAAGCTGGATGCGGAAGAGTGGGAAACTATGCAAAAACACGTTGATTTTGGGGTGGAAATTTTAAGTCGTTCCGATCGTCCCTTAATGCAGGCAGCGATGGAAATTGCTGGTTATCATCATGAAAAGTGGGATGGTAGCGGCTATCCGAAAGGCATTAGTGGAGAGTCTATTCCAATTTCCGGTCGTATTGTTGCGATAGCCGATGTTTTTGATGCGCTTGGCGCTGTCAGAAGTTATAAAAAACCATGGCCTGATGAAGACATCAAGAAAGAAATTCTGGCTCAGAGGGGAAAACATTTTGAGCCAAAACTTGTCGATATTTTTCTTGAACACTGGGATGAATTTATAGACATCCGCAATCAATTACCGGATGAAGAGTAAACATCGTTTTTATAAACGCCCACATATTCTTTTTAAAGGATGACTGTGGGCGTAAGCGATAATACTGGCATGAGTTTGTCTTAATGTTCCAATTCTTTAGGCAGTGTGATTTTATAAAACACGCCGTGTCCTTCTTCGGATGAAAATTCCAGTTCACCTTTCAGTTTTTGATTAATGAGATTATAGACCAGATTCAATCCTAAACCGGATCCGCCTTTACCTCTTTTTGAGGTATAGAATGGCTCAAATATTTTTTTGTGCAGGTGTTTGGGAACACCTTTACCATTATCCCGGTATTCAAATATGATTTTGTTTCCTTCTTCTTTAAAACCGATGTAGATTTCAGGTGCAGACTCATTATCAAAAGCGTGATTAACGCTATTCATTACTAAGTTAGAAATCACCTGAGTAATCACTCCGGGAAGGCTGTTCATGATGAGTGATTCATTTCCATCCAAAATGGGTTCAACCGGTAGTTTTCTTGTGACCGGGTGTAAGCTCGCAATCAGAGAGGACAGAATTTGGTGAATATTAAACTTATCCCGGCTTTCGGAGACCTGGTCGACGGCGGTTTGTTTGAAATCTTTCACCAGTTTAGCGGCCCGGTTCAGATTCTGTTCTAAGAGTTCAGTTCCTGAGGTGAGTTTCTCCATTTGTTCCTGAAATTGTTCGGTTGTTAAGGTTTGTGCCTGAAAAGCGGTGGATAAATCGGTAACGGCTTCCTGAATGACGGATGAAGCCGTTACCGATATTCCCAGTGGGGTATTGACTTCATGGGATACCCCGGCAACCAGACCGCCTAATGCCGCTAGTTTTTCGCTTTCAATCAGATGGTTTTGCGTTTTTTTTAGTTGGGCCATGCTTTCGTTAAGTTCTTTGGTTCTTTCCTGAACTGTTGATTCCAGATTATCATTCATTTGTTTCAGTCGTATCTGAGCTTCTTTCAGTTCTGAAATATTGATGGCGGTTCCTCTGAATCCGATAAATTCAAACGGTTCTTTCTTATATAGGGCTTTACCCTGAAAGAGAAGGTGGTGATTACCCTCGGAAAGCGTAAGTTGTATTTCCAGTTTATCAAAGGATTGTTTGGATTCGACTGCGTTTACAAAGTCCTTATTCGATGCCAAAGGTATTATCTCAAGGAGGTTAATCGATGATTTTTCCGGTAGATTTAATGAATGTCGCATTTCATCTGAACAATAGATGAGTTTTAACTGATTATCGGTTTCCCATAGCCAGTCCGATGAAACTTCTGCAAAGTCCTGGAGCCTTTTTTCTTCTTCTTTAAGGTTTTGATATAACTTGGTCAGATTGGTGGTGAGTTTATCTACATCAAAGGCCAGAGTTGTGATTTCATCATGCTCGGAAGTGATGAGTTTGTGGTTATGAACCCGTAAAGTATGTTTGGCATGTCTGGGGTTATAGGTTCGAAGATACTTCATTATGGTAAATAATCGTTCATTAATACTGTAGTGAAAAACGATCAGTATTATGTAACACACAATAATTGTCTTAAATAAGTTTATGAAAAATATAGTAAAAAATTGATTTATTAAAGATTCGTAAACTCTGTCTGTTCCTGATTCCAGATAAAGAGTCCCCACTTTTTCCTTTAAATTATTAACGGGGGAATAATAGATAATGTCGTAGTTTTTTGATGATAAAGAGCCGGTTACTTTTTTACCTGCATCCATTTTGTATGTACCGGCATCAATATGAAGATAGTCAATATGAGGAATGTTAACCAAAGCATCCAGCCGTTGCTGGAGAAGAGTTAAATCAAAATCCCATAAGGCGGAGGCCAGAAGGTTCAGTTGTATGGTTTCAATTTCGTGTTGTCTTTTTTCTATCTCATTCATTTGTTGTTTGTATGAGAAAAAAAGCTGAGTCGACGTTGCAAGAAAAGTGATGGTCCCACTGATAATAATTAATAGCAGAATGATTCGTTTTCCTAGTCTGCTGTCAGTGGGTCTTCTAACGTTATCAGTCATAAAAGCTGACATTTACGATACCTTCTGCAAGTGGTTAACGAGTAGTGATGAAATTATTTCAAATATAATAAGGTTGGATAAATAAAGTATAGTATGAGACTAATCTTATGAGACTTTACTTTGATTTTTATATGCATAAACTGATTATTTGGTAGAAAAATATGAAGAAAAAAGGAATTAAGTGAATGAATAAAGAGCAACTGATTGCTTATATTAAATCAGAGCCAGATAGGATCGATTTTTTTCAGGTTATTGAAGTAATTGATAGTGAATTTGATTTTACTCCGACTCGTTTTGTTAATGGAAATTTAGTTAATGAAGCCAATCAGAATAACGGGTCTTGCAAAATTTTCTCTTTTGCAAGACGAATGGGATTGGATGAGCAACAGACTCTTTCCTGTTTTGGCGATTTTTATCGAAACGATGTGTTAAAACATCCTGAGAATAAGGATCATCAGAATATCCGGAACTTTATTCTCTCGGGTTGGAAGGGAATAAAGTTTGATGCTGAAGCATTGAAATAGGGTTCAATCCTGGATGTAAGATCCAGGATTGATGTTTTTTCTTAATTGTAAAGAAAGTGACAAGGCGTCTTCCTAGAGGCTTATGTTTTGATTGGCAGTCAGAAGAATATTAGAAATTTGTGCATTAAGCTCTTCCAGTTTAGCTTCGATGCTTTCCATCAGCTCTTTTTCTGCATTTGTATAAATAACAGCCTGATCAACATTAGAGCTAATGTGTTCCATAGCCTGGGCTGATTTCTGTGTTTCTCCTACAATAGACTCAATACTTTGTTCAATCTGTGTGCTGGAAGAGTGGGCCCGGGTTGCCAGATTCCGGACCTCATCAGCGACAACCGCAAAACCTCTTCCCTGTTCACCGGCTCTGGCCGCTTCAATAGCCGCATTCAGCGCTAATAAATTGGTTTGATCCGAAATATCCCCGATATCCTGAGCCAGGTTATTAATGGCGGATACGCTGACGCCTAAATGTTCAATTTGAGCTTTGAAGTTGCTTATGAATGTTGCATCGTCTTTTGTCGCTGATACCGATGCTGACAGGTTCTGACAACTTTTTGCTACATCTTCTTTGATGGTCAGTATGTATTTTGATGATTCTGCCACGTCTAGAGAGAGTTGTTGCATTATATTCGTCAACTCATTCAGGGCTGTCTCTTTTTCATTGATGATCTGTTCCTGGCCAGAACGCCGCTTTTCATTGTCAGAATTAATGCGGTTTATCTCAGCTTCGTAATGAGCATTTTCAATTTTGATTTGCTTGAGTTTTTTCTCATTCTCATCATTGTATTTAAATAAAACAGACAATTTCCCTGATAAGAGAGTGGAAGGATGATTTTTTTTGGTAGTAAACGGAAAAGCCCCTTTATCTGTTAGATAAGATGAAATGTCTTTATCTATTTGATTGACAAAATGATAAAGGGCATGACACACAATATAAACGTTGAGCAAACCAATTAAACACAGCGCGGTAATTATGTGAGCAATACTGGTGGTCTCTGAAAACAGAAAATAGGACAGGATAACAATCAGAGCGACAGTATTACCTATTGCTAATTTTCTTTTAATAAATGAATTGGAAAACATAAACGATCTCGAAAGTACGGCGATAAAAAAGCGTTGAGAAAGGATTAAATCAAAGATTTACTGAAAAAACTAATTATTTTCTCAATACCGATACTGTTTGCTGAAATTGTTTTCACTGAAGCATTTGATTTTCTTAATGAGAACAGTGAAATTTGCCTTTGACCTTGCCTGTTGATTGCACTGATTACCACGGAGAGGTAAATTATGCGCAAAATTTTGTAGGTATCTTGTTCTGACTATGGTAACCCGATGGTCCTTATACGAACAGAAAAGTGATTGCCTTGTCATGGGGTGAAGAAGAACATCGTCATGCATTTTCTTAGATTTATGGAGTTATTAATGCAGATCGAAAAAATATATAAGCAGGCAACAAGAGAAGCCATCTGGGCTGTGGCTCTTGCCTTAGGATATTTTGTCTGGTGGTATGTGACTGCCTATGGTTTTTCACCAGCTCCGGGCGATTCCTCAATGCCTGCTTTGTACTGGGGATTTCCTCTTTGGTTTTTGCTTTCCTGTATTGTTGGGCCGGTAATCTTTACAATATTATGTGCACTGATGGTGAAAGTGATTTACCGGGATGCCCCTTTAGAACCACAGAATGACACTGATTATGAATAGTTCTCTTATTATTCCACTTATTATTTATATACTGACTGTTTTTGCATTAGCATTTTTGACTCAAAAACATAAAAAGGCTGGTAATTTTCTAAAGGAGTACTTTGTTGGCAACCGCAGTATGGGGGGATTTGTTCTGGCAATGACTCTGGCTGCGACCTATGCGAGCGCAAGTAGTTTTATTGGTGGTCCCGGAGCCGCTTATAAAATGGGGCTGGGGTGGGTATTACTTGCTATGGTTCAGCTTCCAGCCACATGGTTGACATTGAGTGTTTTGGGCAAACGGTTTGCAATAGAAGCCCGTAAACATAACGCTCTGACTCTGAATGATATTCTGTTTGCCCGTTTTCAAAGCAGAGCGGTGGTGATTCTTGCTTCACTGACGTTGTTACTTGCCTTTTTCGGTACCATGGTAGTGCAATTTGTCGGTGGTGCCCGGTTATTGCAAACCGTAACCGGCTTACCATATGAAGTCGGATTGATGATTTTTGCCGGAACGGTTGCGCTCTACACCACGATTGGTGGTTTCCGGGCTGTGGTATTAACAGATACCGTTCAGGGAGTCATGATGCTTATTGGTACAATGGTTCTTTTATGTGGTGTTATTTATACTGGTGGGGGGCTTGGGCATATCATGACTAAATTGCATGATATTGATCCTGCTCTGGTTACACCTTATGGTCCGGATCATTTTATCAGCCAGCCATTTATTCTGAGCTTTTGGGTATTGGTGTGTTTCGGTGTTATTGGACTTCCTCATGCTGCTGTCCGTTGTATGTCATACAAAGACAGCCGTTCTCTTCATAAAGGTATGATCATTAGTACCGTTATGATGGCTTTACTCATGTTAGGTACCCATTTATCCGGTGCGTTGGGAAGGGCTATTGTTCCGGATGTCGGCAGCCCTGACCAAATTATGCCAACCCTGATGATGACAGTGCTGCCTCCCATGTTTGCGGGGATTTTTCTGGCCGGCCCGATGGCCGCAATCATGTCAACCATTGATTCTCAATTGATTCAGGCTTCTGCTACCTTACTGAAAGATTTATATATGAATTATATAAACCCAAGAGTACTGGAAGAGCAAAATGCGGAACGTAAGCTCAATAAATTATCATTATGGATTACCGGTGTGTTTGCTCTGTTGGTGTTTTTTGCGGCAACGAACCCACCGGATATGATTATCTGGCTTAATCTGATGGCCTTAGGAGGATTACAGGCCGTTTTCCTCTGGCCATTAATTTTGGGTTTGTACTGGGTCAGAGCTTCAGCTTCGGGAGCTATTTGTTCCATGGTAACCGGTCTTGGAACGTATATTGCCTTAATGTTTATCAAGCCTGATATGATGGGGATTCATCCTATTATTCCGACATTGTTGCTGGGGTTATTTGTATTTGTTGCGGTCAGTTTGTTCAGGCCAGCTGTTTCAGCGAAAGCAATAGCAGAAAGCTAATAAAGATAAAAAGGATAGGGATATTAGGTGACAAAGTAACCAAAAAACTATCGATGGCAATTATTTAATCGTGTCACCGATAGTTTCATGTTTTCGTCTTACAGGCGAACCATTATTTACCCATAAGGGTTACCAACCTTAAGGCTGCCGGTAAATGTCTCATTCTATCCAAGTTAACAGATTTAATTGCGCTGACGGCAAAAACACGTCCCCACCTGTCATTCTTGACATAGTCACCATGTAATTCGTAAATAGTATCATCGTCAATATCTATTCTGCTTACTTTATCTTTAAATCTGAGAAGACTTTTTACATCCGTATCAGCCTCGGGCTCAAGATTCCGTACTTCAATTACTGCCATATGACCATCTGCGGATTGTTGCAATACCTGATTTAATTTACCGATAATCATCATAGGATCACCTTATTATTTTAATAAACTCTATTAAAGCAACGATGATAAAATCCTATTAATACTCTGCCTCATTACCGTCAGTATGAATCAAACTGAATTGGATAAGGCTTTAGCTCCCTCTTCAATTTTTCAATTGCTCGCTAAATGAGAAAATAGGCCGGTAATTCTAGCCATCCCGCTAATTAGTCCTCCTCCTGAATGATCCACCGTCATATCTTCATTCTGTGGTTTTGCAGATATTTTCTACCACTGAGGCAAAGTCTACTACTTTAGATTGACAGTTTGTATACCTTGCTCACGTCGCTGGTTTATTTTTTTATAGCAACGCAAATTTGTGCACTTCCTCAACTTAATAACCTGCTGATTTAACATTATTAATTATTCGCTTCCATTGATAATGACTTGTCCATCCCGGAATGTTGATAAATTAAGAGCCCGATTGATTTCCTCCGCAGAGGCATTGGCTCCACTGAACTGCATAACAACATTTTTTCCTTCTAATTGTTTTCTTAGCTTCCAGGCCGCCATAAGTGTTGCTCCTCCGGCCCCTTCGACCATATTATGTGTGTAGTGAGCGGACAGTGCGATGCCTTGCAGAATTTCGTTCTCGTTTAACAGAACAAAATCAGTTAGTGAATTTTTATAAATATTGAATGTTGTTGAGTAGGCTGTCCCGGTTGCAAAGCCACCGGCAAACGTCGTGTTATCACGCTCACAAACTGATTTAGATTTCCATGATACATAGGCCGCATCAGAAGCTTTGGCCTGAACTGCATAAATTTCAATTGCGGGTTTCAAAGCTTTGAAAACCGTGATTGCAGCTGCAACTTCACTTCCTCCTCCCAGAGGAAGAATAATGGCATCAATATTATGAAGCTTGTCCAGAATTTCCAGAAATTCAGTCGCAACACCATTGATCAACAATGGTTCATTTGCTGGGTGTACATTATAAAACCCTTTGTTTTCATTGATATCTAAAACCACTCTGGCAGATTCATCGAAGTTGCTACCGGCTTCGATAACCTTTGCGCCGGCATTTTCGATTAGTTGAACTTTAGCTCGTGGCGTTCCTTCCGGGACAACAATAATGGACGGAATGTTATTCATACTGGCCGATGTCGCAACGGATAAGCCATGATTCCCGGTTGAGAAGGTAACTACTCCGTTTATATGATTTTGCCTGATGTGTGACATCAGATTGAGTCCTCCCCGGATTTTAAAACTACCGGTCATATTGTAATTTTCGTGTTTAATGTAGGCGTTGCAGTTTAGAAACTGGCTGAGGTTTTCATATCTGTATAATGGTGACGCCGAGAGATATCCAGAGATGACGGATTTTGCTTTGAGTGCCTCATAGAGTGAAATTGGGTAGTTTTTTAAACTGTCCATTGTTATTTCCTTTTGTATCGATACAATTTTAATTTTTAAGTTTAAATGTCTTAATTTTTATGGTATCAATGGTTATTAATATAAACAAATGATTTATTGTTACCATGACAATTATAAAGATAGACATATCTAAGCAAAGTGGAACGGCAATATATAAACAAATTGCCGGGCAGATTTCTGAATTGATAAACAAAGGTATTTTAGAGCCAAATCATAAATTGCCGACCCACAGGGCTTTAGCTGAGCAACTTGGGGTGACGGTTGGCACAGTAACAAGAGCTTATGCAGAAGCGGAGCGGCTTGGGGCCGTGGAAGCCAGAGTGGGCGCTGGAACTTATGTCGTTGATAAACAGAAAGGGTACTGGGAGTTCGATGGACTGGGTGATGGAAAGTCGGATAAATGGAATTTTGCATACAACGTACCACCGTCGGTGGGGCAGAACTCAGCAATACGTCGTGCTATGGTGGCATTATCCGAATCGGATTCATCTTTAATGCCATTGTTAGCATATCAGCCTTCTGTTGGTTGTGAATCTCACCGGGCAATTGTTGCATCCTGGTTGCAGGAGAAAGGTCGGGCCATTAAAAAAGAACGGTTTTTATTTACGTCAGGTGTCCAACATGGAATTCAGATGATTCTGGATACATTTACCCGGTCCGGCGATACCATTTTAACAGAGACGTTGACCTATCCGGGCCTATTCAGCATGGCTCGTCATAAGCAGATTACTATAAAAGGGGTGGCGTTTGATAGTGATGGAATGTTGCCTTCTGCGTTGGAAAATGCCTGTGTTCAGTACCAACCGCGGTTTGTGTATTTAAATCCGACGCTGCAGAATCCGACGACTTTGACGATGCCGACTGAACGGCGTGAGGAAATCATTGAAATATGTGACCGCCACAATGTATATATCATCGAAGATGACGTAAACGGATTTCTGCCAGAGAATTCTCCTGTTCCTTTTGTGAATTTATCGCCGGAAAGGGTGATTCATATCGGCTCTTTTTCTAAATGTTTAGCGCCGGGTTTACGGGTTGGCTATATCCAGCCGCCCAAAGCGTTGTTTCAACAACTTTCAGTTGTCTTAAAAAACCACAGTTGGATGACAAGCCCATTATTAACCGGATTAATTTGCGAATTGATTTACTCTGGGAAACTTGATGTGGTGCTGAGAGATATTCGCTCAGAGAGCGCTCAGCGTATGCAGTCTGCACTTGAGTATATTGGTGATGTATCCCCTGATACCCATGGTGACGGCTTTCATATTTGGCTGCCTTTACCTGAAAACTGGCGTTTGAGTGATTTTATGAAATCTGCGCAGGAAGAAAATATTTTGATTAAGTCGGCCGAGCAATTTACGCCGCCAGCCGGTCATATTCTACCGGCTATCCGGGTGTCGCTAAGTTCAGCAGTGAATCAAAGTCAAATGATGAAAGGACTTCAGGCGTTAAAACGGCTTCTGGTATCAAGCCCGGTTTATGATTTTGATTTATGAGCCACTGTGTGCCGGATTGGCTTTCAGTAATGCTGTGATTTTTGCTTTCGGCAATGGCCGTGAGTAATAATATCCCTGAATTAGCTGACAACCTTTTCCGGAGACAAAGTCTAGCTGCTCTTTGGTCTCGACACCTTCGACAACAATATTCAGTTTCAGTGCATGAGCCATTTGTATGATGGTTGATGTTAGCTGGCATTGTTCCGGGTTTTCCGGTATATCAGAAACAAAACTCCGATCAATTTTTAATGTATCCCAGGGCATTTTAGAGAGATAGGATAAAGATGAGTAGCCCGTACCAAAATCATCAATTGCCAGACCGATTCCCAGCGTTTTTATTTTTTCCAGTACCGGTAATACTTCTTTTTCCCGTTCTATATAACCAGATTCCGTAAGTTCCAGTTCTAAAAGATGAGGTGGATAATTTGTCTGTTTTAAAATGTTCTCCAACCGAGTAATAAACCGCCCTAACCGGACCTGGTAGGCTGAAACGTTGACCGATATTTTTAATTCTGAAAACCCCTTCTCTGTCCATTCGCAGCCATTAAGACAGGCTGTTCTTAAAACATAACTGCCTAATTTTTCGATGAGGCCGGTTTCCTCGGCAACCAGAATAAATTCTTCCGGAGACACCCATCCTAACTCGCGGTCATTCCAGCGGGCTAATGCCTCCAATGCTACTGGTTTTTCGGTTTTTGGATCGTATTGTGGTTGGTAATAGACTTCAAGTGCATCATTCTCAAGCGCAACTTTCAGTTTTGAGCTCAAAGTGAGTTTTCTCTGGCTTTCTCTGGTCAGTCTGTCTTCGTAGATGCCATAGCTTCCTCTTTGGTTCCGCTTGGCTTCATATAATCCGGCATCCGCTTCCTGAAGAAGATCCCGGGTTTTGCCAATTGACTGAAAACTAACTCCTATTGTGGCTGAAATATACACTTCGGTATGATTATCTAACACAATGGCTTTCCGGAGCTTTTCCTGAACTGACTTGATGATCTCTTTTGTAATCTCAATATCATATGACTGAATCAGCAAGGCGAATTCATCACCACCGGTACGACACAGACAGCCGGAGTTTTTTACATATTCATTTTGAATGAGTAACAGTCTGGTGGCGATTTCTTTGAGAACCTTGTCTCCGGAAGTATGGCCGTAACTATCGTTGACGTCTTTAAAATGGTCCAAATCAATGAGTAACAGGCTGGCTGGTTGACCTTCGAGAGATGATAACTTGTCATCAAGGACCCGGCGGTTTGGTAATTGAGTCAGTTGGTCATGAAGGGCAAGATGATTTAATTTTTTCTGAATGTTTTTTTGTTCATCAATATTGACCAGAGAAAAAACATAAGTTGCCTGCTTCTCCGTCTCTGACATGACTTTGGTGACGGACAGTAATCCCTGATGTCTGAATTTTTCACCGAATGTAACTTCACCGCGCCATTTATCTGAAAGCACCTGGGAGTGATTAATTAACAATCCGTTATGCTGAAATAGCGAAGTGATAACACTTTTGCCATTGGTCACATCGTCATGACATAATTTTAGCATTTTGGTGAATGACTGATTTGCTTGCAGAATATGTCCGGAATTATTAACAAAAGCCAGGCCATAATTTGAGTTTTTAAACACGGTTGCTGCCTGATCAAGGCTGTACTCTTTTTCTGTCATTTCTTCCATTAGCTGTGAGCTGGTTTTAAATAACAGTTTCCAGCGGAAATGGTCAGATTCGAGGTAATAGATAAAAGATTGCCGCTTTATGAGAGCAAACAGTAAAAGCGGGATGCTAAAAAATGCTGCTGTGAGGATTTTTCCATCCAGTCCTCCGAAAACGATAGTAACAATTTCCGGACTGAATCCAAAGGCAATAAGAGGAAAAGCTATTCCATCGAAACATAATATGGCGATAAAAGCGATGATGTATAAAATTGCCGTGAAGATAGGATTAATGTTAATTTTTTTTAATTTTTCAAAAATGAACAGTAATGACAACAGCTCAAATATGATTAAAACCCCACCTAAAGTAATAAATGGTATTGATATGTCGAATAAAGACGAGGATGTGTTATGAGGATTAATAATACCGCTACTTTGCAGACTTTTTGCGGCCAGAGAAGAAAATAGCACATTAAAAAGATCCACAAAAATAACCAGCCTTACGATATGTCTGAGTATGAACAGATCTTTTTCAATCAGAACAAACAGTACAGTTGCCATCATAAATGCGCCGTAACATAAGTTACCGCCAGAGACATTGATGCCGGACGCAACGGGTAAAGAATAAACATTACCGAAAAAACCACCGATTAGCAGCACCAACGAAATATAAATATAGAAAGATACTTTTCTGACAGGGCCTTACAGTGAAGTAAAATACAAAGGAAATATCGAAAACAGAGCAACCTGAAGGATAAACAGTCCAAACATGTCCATGAGTCACCAGCCTGATTTATTATAAGTACGATTTTACACAGTGTGAGTCTTTTACATTTGTTTAAAATGCATTCAGCTCGTAAAGTTGTTTCTGAGTATAGTACTTGTACTGGTGTTGAACTCAACCATCTGGAAGTTCATTATATTGCAGTGACGCATAAGTTGGACAGGATCTGAGCTGGTGTATGTTAGAAAAATTGAAGGGAGAGAAATAATGGACAATTTGTTTACTTATGTATCCCTGATTAAAAATTCTCCTGAAAGTGAGTGGATTGTTAAGCAGACAGTGGAGCAAGAAACAGTTGAAGATGATTGGAGTGTTTCCCATTATTCTGAACAACTTTTCACGTTCAAAAATGGTGTTGTTATCAGGAAATGCATGGAAAAAGAACTTGGAGATACCAATCCTGATATTGTTTGTGAAGAATGTTTTATTAATTATGAAGTGTTGGCAGAGCCTGAACATTTAAACGTTTCACCCAAATCTAAGAACTTCATTAACCTGTGTCAGGAAGCATTTTGGTTAAAAATCAATAAGGCTCAGAATCAACAATAAATCGGTATTGTTTCTGAAAATGAGGGAAATTATTTGGACAAAATATTAGTGAGCTCCTGTTTGATGGGGAGTAAAGTACGTTATAACGCTAGCTGTGTAAACATGAGCAGTTCAGATTCAGACTGGATTCAGACTCATTTTAACATTGTGACATTTTGTCCGGAAGTCGCCGCAGGATTGCCTATTCCAAGGCCTTCAGCAGAAATAAACATAGGAACAGGTGCTGACGTTCTGATTGGGAAAGCAAAGGTTATTGATCTGGAGGGCAGCGACGCTTCACAAGCCTTTCTCCATGGTGCTAAATTAGCATTAGCAATGTGCCTATCGGAAAATATTCGTTACGCTTTGTTGACTGAAGCAAGCCCATCGTGTGGAAGTGCCCTCATTTATGATGGCAGTTTCAACGGGATAAAGAAGGTTGGGGAAGGCGTGACAGCCGCACTTTTAAGACAAAATGGTATTCGGGTTTTCAGTCCCAATACCATTGACTTGTTAAAACAGCTAGTTAGTGAATAAGCGACTGCCAGGAAAGGTCGGCGAGTGGGTCGCTAAGAGAAGCTTTTCAACGATTAGAGATCATTTTTCTCACAGATTACCTGATTTCTCCCTTTCTTTTTGGCTTTATACAGTGCTATGTCTGCCCGTTTAAATAAAGTGGCTGCCGTATCGTCTTCGCGGTAAGTAGATACTCCCAGGCTGACAGTAAAGCCCGGCAGTCCATCGACTTTTAAACGTTCAATATGTGAACGTATTTCGTCTGCGATTTTCTGTGTGTGAGAGGTATCTTTCATTGGACAAATAATGGCAAATTCTTCTCCGCCCATACGAAAAATTAAATCAATATCTCTTAAGCGTTCGGTTAGTTCTTTAGCGAGTCTGATAAGTAATTGATCGCCGGTAGGATGACCATAGCGATCATTGATTTTTTTGAAATGATCAACATCTAAAAAGATCAGACCGAACGGATAGCCTCTCTGTGCCCGTTTAATATGTGCGTTGATTTCTTCTTCCCATTTATGGCGGTTAAACAGGTCTGTAAGTTTATCTCGTGTTGCCAGTTTAAGAAGTTGTTTCTCTACCTGTTCCCGGGTTTGTATTTCTTTGGTTAGTTTTGACATTAATGCCTGAATATCATATTCAAGTTCTTCCAGTTCGTCCTTGGTTTTTAATTGCTGAGAAGCTGGTGATTTAACCGTAGCCGTTTCATTTAATGAGGCATCAAATGACTTTATTTTATCCTGAATATTGTTCACCCGGTTCATAATAAGCCGGATAATATAGACGGTCAGGAAAAAGCCCAGAATTAGAGCACAAATACCAAGGAAAGAGTTGATGATAAAAAAATCTTCTTCATGTTTTTCGGTATAGTATGAATCTTTGGTCGATAAGTTATTCAGCAAAGAAAGCAATGATTTTTCTTCTTTTTCCAGGCGGAAAGAAAACCGTTCCACTTTATTCAGTTCGTCTTCGCTTACACTGTCTTTACTATAAATATAATTCAGATGTTTTTCATAAGCTTCACTTTCTGAATGGTATTTTTCTAATTGATTTAGTACATGTTCATGATCGGATTCATCCAGAATAATGGTTTTTTTGTTTAAACTTGTGTCGAGAAGTCCAACGGCTCTGTCCAATAATTTTTTTAATTTTCTCTTTTGTAAAACCAGTTCTTGGTGAGGCTTTAGATCCTGAGCTGTTTTATCCTGTTCTAGTCGGTATTCTTCCAGTTGGAGGTGTTGTTCCATTTCAATAAATTCGATTTGAGTAACGATTTGGTTTAGTGGAATATCGAGGTAAGCAACCTCCTTCAGGTCCTGCTCCAGAATTTTTAATTTGTAGATAGAGAAAATGATGACGCAAAATAAAAATGTCAGTAAAACAATGAACAGGCCACTGATTTTTTGTTTAATAGATGCGCGTTTGAAATTAAAAAATGCCATATGTGGTTATATCTGAGCTCAATTTATGTCTTATATACTAATAGATCGTGATGAATAGTGACAATTTTATGTTTAATACGGAGACTTATTGTTCTGGTGAATTCACTTTATTCAATTCATATTGAAAATTATGTATAAATAATAAGAAAAACAGAAGAAAAGTAGAAATTAGGTTGTATTTTCGGTTGGTAATGTGAATTGGATCTTTATTATTACCGGGTTAATTTAAGATATTCCTGTGGCGTAGTGCCGAATCGTTTTTTAAACGCAGCGATAAAAGCGCTGGTAGATCGATACCCTAATGTTGCGGCAATTTCTATGCTGCTTTTATTTTCGTTGAGTAGTTCAATAGCCTGGATGAATTTCATTTTGTGTATCCATTCAGAAAAAGTAAGTCCCGTTTCTTTCTTAAAAAGGCGCTCTAGTGTTCTTGAACCAATGGCAAAGTTATCGGCTATCTGACTTAAAGTAAATGAACCGGATTTGTTTTGCATTAAATGCGTTGTGATTTGTTTGAAACGTTCACTGTATCCGGCCGGTAGATCGAGAGGTGTTTCAGATAATTGTGCTAATTCATCAAGAATCACTAAAGACAGATGCTGAAGTCTTTGTTCTTCAGGGACATCGGATTCTGATAAATTTAAGAAATGGATCAATAGCTGCTGCATCAGTTTTGTCATATGTAAAACGGAGCACTGATCTGGCATAGAATGGCAGGCATTTTGATCAACAAAAATGAAGCAGGTGGATATTTTTGTGTTAGCTGACATCTCATGCTCAATACCGCCCGGAACCCATATGGCATGACTGGTAGGGACCAGCCATTTTGCTCCGGGAACCGTGACTTTCATTATCCCCTGATTTGACCAGACCAATTGTGCTCTGGGATGAGAGTGAGCCGGACGGGTTAATTCGCCTGAATCAAATTGTTTTCCGTGGACAATGATAAGTCGCGATGGGTCATCAATGTGGCCGGGACCCGACGGATAATAGTTTGTCGAATTTTCGTTATCTATTGTCATGATATCGATATTTTCTATTTATCTGGAAAGATTAGAATAATACGAAAGCTCTTTAATCTGAACGGTTTTACGTTATGTCGTGTAAAAAATGGATTGTCTTTGTCGTCTTCTTATTTGCTGTCGTGATCTCAATTTTATCTCCTGAGAATATGAATCAGCAGCAATCATTAACGTTTGGTCTGGTATTGGTTGTGCTTAGTTTGTGGGGTACCAATATTATTCCCAATTATCTGACTAGCCTTGCTTTTTTTGCTTTTTTGTTAATTTTTAAAATAGCGCCGCCAGCTGCTGTCTTTTCCGGATTTTCTTCAGCGGCTATCTGGCTGGTTTTCTCCGGATTTATTATTGCTATTGCGATTAAAAATGTTGGACTCAGTGGGTACATAAGCCAGCTTTTTGAACGCTATTTTTCAAAAAGTTATCTGGTTTTAGTGTCTGGGGTGATGTTGTTTACCATGGCGCTTGGCTTTTTGATGCCATCCTCTTTGGGTAGGGCTGTTCTTATGGTGCCAATTGGTATGGCACTGGCAGATCAGGTTGGATTTGTACCAGGGAGTAAAGGGCGTACAGGAATTGCATTAGCTTTAACATTGGGCTGCCATGTCCCTGGTTTTGCTATTTTGCCGGCGAATGTCCCTAACCTTGTTTTGACAGGGGCTGCTCAAACGCTATATGGTTTGAATCTTACCTATGCTAATTATCTTTTACTTCATTATCCCATTCTGGGTATTGTTAAAAGTGCGTTGATTACCGGATTGATTGTTTTGTTTTTTCCAGACAAGCCGGTATATCAGACATGTCTTCATTCTGAGAAAATTCACTCGGATTCCGGTACAAAAACAGAGCGAAGAAAACGGTATTGGATTTCCGGGATTTTGATTATGACGTTATTGTTTTGGATGACCGACTCTATTCACAATATCAGTCCGGCCTGGATTGGATTAGTTGCTTCTGTTGTATTGATGTTACCAGGGCTGAAGTTGGTGGAGCCCGGTCAGTTTCAAAAAAATATTAATTTTGGTTTATTACTTTTTATTGCCGGAATTCTGGGACTGAGCGCTGTGATGAAACATACCGGATTAGGTAACGTTATCGCTCAGTGGTTAATACACGTTTTACCCTTGGCAAAAGGGGCTGATTTTACAAACTTTATGTCTCTTTGTGTGATGTCGTTTGTTACCGGGATTGTGACTACTCTTCCGGGGGTTCCAGCTGTTCTGACGCCTATGGCGCATCAGCTATCTGATATCACCGGTTTAAGTGTCAGTGCAGTTCTGATGACACAGGTTATCGGCTTTTCAACGATTCTGTTTCCTTTTCAGTCAGGTCCAATGACCGTCGGAATGCAGTTATCTAATGAGCGTTTAGGGTATGCAATGAAAATTACGGTTCCGTTAACCATTATTACTCTTTGTATTCTGGCTCCTCTGGATTATGTATGGTGGGAATACCTGGGGATGTTTCAGTGAGTTACCAGAGGAAATTTTATTGCAGAGTCTGGTCGTTAGGGCCTGTAGGCCCTAATCATGTACCCCAAGTCCCGGGTATCAGGCGGTACTTTTTAAGTGCACGGGTTTGACTGAACGATTCGCATTAGGGGGTAATAGCTTAGTATTACGGATTAACCTGACGTTACCACAGCCATCTATCAGTAAGCTTTCACAACTTATTGTACGATCAGTTTTTTTTATTCCGGTGTTTATGTGACCATCCGTAATTCCTGTTGCACAGAATAGGATATCTTGTGAACAAATAAGCTCATTCATTGAATAAACTTTTCCTAGCTGCGCACCATATTTTTTACATTGTTCTAATTCAATCGAATCGTGTGACAGGTTTTGCTCATTTTTTCCTTTTACCTGACTACGTAGAAGGAGTCTTCCCTGCATTTCTCCACCCAGAGCTTTGACGGCAGCTGCTGATATTACCCCTTCAGGGGCTCCCCCTATGCAGTACATGACATCAAAAGGACCGTAAGGAAGGCAAGTCTGTAAGCTGGCGATTACATCACCATCAGGGTACTCAAAGATTTGAACCCCATGGTCTCTCAGCTCATTTATCATTTTCTGATGACGTGGTTTTGCTAAGGTGACAATACGTAATTGGTTTATAGGTTTAAATAATGCCCGAGCAATATCTCTTAAGTTTGTTATGAGTGGCCGTTCAAGATCGATGACTCCTTTAGCCTGAGGAGATACTACCAGTTTTTCCATGTACATATCTGGTGCAGCTAACATTTGGTCTTTTGGGGTGGCAGCAAGGACGGTTATTGCATTATCCTGACCAGTCGCTACCATTCGGGTTCCGTCAATAGGGTCAACGGCGATGTCTAATGCGGTTCCACCTTGACCCAGTAGTTCGCCAATGTATAGCATAGGAGCTTCATCTATTTCTCCTTCGCCAATGACAATTCGTCCATCAATATTCATTTGATTCAGTTCATAACGCATCGCATCCACTGCAGCCAAATCTGCTTTGTTTTTATGTCCTTGTCCCAAGTGGTCATAACTGGCTATTGCAGCAGCCTCGGTTACTTTAACGAAAGAGTACGTAAGTTGTTCATCCATCATATAATCCCATTTTGATTGAATTTAATCATTTGTGAATGTATTTAATCAATTCAGTATTTTCTGTTAACTTAATCATAAGTTTAAATATTAAAATAAAATTTTAAAATAAAGTATTATTTTAGTGTTTTATTTCAATTTGATTTATTTTTGTGGATTTCGTCAATTTTTTAATAGTTGTTGATTGAATGTTAATCATAAATCTTTATTGTTTATTTATGATTTAATTTGATTGAATGATTGTAAATAATCAGCTTGTGGAGATTGGAATGACATAAGTTGTTTGGTAAATGTTTGACAAATAGGTAGTGAGAACAATGGCAGAAACAACGGTGTTAACCAGAAAAAAAGAGTTAGTTTATTATGGTGACGATTTTACCGGTTCTACAGACGTTTTAGAGAGTCTGAGTCTTAAAGGAAAGCGGACAGTATTATGGTTGCGAATTCCAGAGCCATCAGAACTGGCTCAGTTTGAAGAGTATTCATGCATTGGTCTGGCAGGCGTGAGCAGGAGTAAAGATCCCAAATGGATGAATACTGAACTACCGGCTGTTTTCCGGTTCCTTAATTCGATGAATCCTAAATATGTTCACTATAAAGTTTGCTCAACTTTCGATTCAAATGTTTCAAAAGGAAATATATCCGCAGCAATGCATATCGGTGTCGATATCATTAAGCCTGCCTGGACTTCTATTCTTGTTGGTACCCCTAAAATTAAAAGATACGTATGTTTTGGCCAATTGTTTGCGGATTATAAAGGAGAAGTGTTTTCCATTGATAGACATCCGGTAATGAGCTGCCATCCGGCAACACCAATGAATGAATCCAATTTAATTCAACACATGAAGGCATTGGGTAGTGATAATTGTGTGTCTCTTAATCTATCTATGTATCACCTGGAAAACACAAGCTCAATTTTGTCCGATTATATCAGAAATGAAAAAGTGGTTATTTTTGACACCTATGATGCTCAATCTCTGGCCTGTGCTGGGGCTTTGATTAGGGAGCATAGTCAGAGCGGAACTCATTTTACTGTGTCTTCATCAGGGTTCGAAGATGCCATTTATTCTAAAGACACTGATATTAAGAATATTGCTATCAAGAGTAAAAAAAGAATTCTCGCTTTGTCAGGTAGTTGCTCGCTAATAACCAGTGCACAAATCGACTACGCAATCGAACATGGTTTTTCACCGATCAAACTCAAAGTCTCCCGTCTCTTAAATCCAAGTGAGCGCAGCTCTTATTTAGATGAAGTAACAGGATATTGTATGTCGTTATTAGCTGATGACATCTCACCATTGGTTTATTCGGCTAAGGGACCCACCGACGAAAGTTTATCGCTAATAAAAGAAAGTGACTGTGATTCTTTTGATCAGATTCTCGGGCAATTTCTTGGAGATATAGCGGTGCAGCTTGCGAATAATAAGATGATTGACAGATTAGCTGTGGCAGGCGGTGATACTTCAGGATATTGCTTGCAGTGTCTGGATGTTGATGCATTGACATTTGTTGCACCTTTTTGTCCCGGAGTTCCTTTGTGCCGAACTTATTCCAGAAAAAACAATGTTGATGGACTGGAAGTCGCCCTTAAAGGCGGACAGTTAGGTGGTGATGATTTTTTTGTAAAGTTGCTTAACGGTGAGGAATAACCATGGATAGATTTAATGTTACGTATCGTGTAAGCAGTTATTTAAGTTTGGAAAAAATTGCAGAGAAAATTTGTAATGATCAGACTACCGGAACATTTATTAAAATTCCTGAAGTGTCAAAAGAAGCGTTTCGAAATTTTAGCGCTGATATTATTTCCGTTGAACAAATCTTTAACGGACTCCAGTATCAGGGGAAAATCGTTATTTCATATCCAATTGATTTATCAGGTTATGATTTATCGGCTATTTTCACTATTGCATGTGGCGGTGTTTCTTCAATAAAGCCAATTAATAGTTTAATGGTTGAAGACATTCATTTTTCACCGTTATTTATAAGTCAATTCCGGGGGCCTAAATATGGTATTTCAGGAACTTATAAAAAGTTGGGAATACATCATGGTCCTGTAATCGGTGGAATATTGAAACCTAATATTGGTATTACTCCATCAGATAGTGCGGAACTAGTCAGGTTATTAGTGGAAGCCGATATCGACTTTATAAAAGACGATGAAAAATTACAGAGTCCTCCATATTCAAGTGTCAAAAACAGAATTGATTCTATTATGCCGGTCATTCATGACTGGCAGCAAAAAACCGGAAAAAAAGTGCTCTATGCATTTAACATTTGCCACTCTGACATCGGTGAAATTGAACGAAATCATGATTATTTAATAAAAAAAGGCGGTGATGCCGCAGTGATAAACGTCAATCAGGTTGGAATTTGTGGCTTAGACTCCATCAGTAAATTTAGCGATGTGATTTTGCATGCTCATACGAATGGGCTGGCATTCAATGAGAGAAGCGAATGGGGTATTTCTTTCCGAGTCTGGCAAAAAGTCTGGCGTATGCTCGGGATTGATCATATGCAAATTAACGGTATTGATGGCAAGTACTGGCAGGACAATGATTCAGTTATACAGGCATATGAAGATGTGACGCAGCCACTTGGTGAGATGAAAGCCTGTTTACCCGTCTTCTGCTCTGGGCAATGGGGTGGGCAGGTTCCGGAAACCTATCTTCGTACTAATAAATCGACGGATCTAATGTATCTGGGAGGCGGTGGCATACATGGGCATCCATTGGGGGCTCAGGGGGGTGTCAAAGCTATCCGGCAGGCATGGGACTCTTGCCTGCGAAATAAGAGTCTGAAGGAATATGCCTCTACTCATAAGGAGTTAGCATTGGCATTAGATTATTTTTCAAATAACAGAAAAAAGAATGGAGTGAATATGACCACAATATCTTTAATTGGAGCAGGTGGCAAAATGGGTATGCGTTTGTCAAGAAACCTGCAAAAATCGAATTATGAAGTAAATCATGTGGAAATCAGTGAAGAAGGGCGTCAACGTTTAAAAGAATCGTTAAATATCGATGCTATCGGACCACAGGATCAGACGGAATGTCTGAAGAAATCGGATGTGGTCATTCTTGCTGTTCCGGATACGTTGATCGGAAAGATAAGCGCGGAAGTTTGCGAACACCTCAATTCTGGAACTATGGTCGTTATTCTTGATGCTGCAGCACCGTTTGCAGGACATCTTCCTGACAGAAAAGACTTGGTATATTTTATTACTCACCCATGTCATCCAATTATTTTTAATAAAGAGCTGGATGAAAATGCCAGAAATGATCATTTCGGTGGCTTATATGCTAAACAAAGCGTTGTTTCCACTCTGCTTCAGGGGCCAGATTCTTCGTGGGATTTAGGTGAAGATATTGCTAAGACCATTTTTGCTCCTATTAAGGACTCTTATCGTGTGACATTGCACCAGATGGCAATGCTTGAGCCCGGTTTAACAGAAACTGTGTGTGCCACGTTACTGACTGCGATGCGTCAGGCTATGGACGAAGTGATTGACGCTGGGGTTTCTTATGATTGTGCACGGGATTTCCTGCTGGGTCATATGAATATACTGTCTGCAGTTATGTTCGATGAAGTTGAAGGTCAGTTTTCTGATGCCTGTAATAAAGCCATCGAAAATGGGTTGGGGAAACTGTTGTATCCAGACTGGAAAAAGGTATTTAACAAAGAAGAGCTTGCACACAGCATCCAGCTTATTACCTAACTGACAGATACCTTTATTGAATGAAACGTGAAACAAAGTGAGAGAATAACAATGAATAATTACAAGCTCTTTAAATACATAGCGCTGGGAGGGTTACTGATGGCTCCGGTACTTTCCTCTGCTAAGACGATTAATATCGCATTTACTCAGACTCTTGATTCTCAACATGGTGAGGCGGCAAAAGCATTTAAACAGAAACTGGAAACGTTAAGTAACCATGAGTTTAATGTTGTTCTAAAGCCTGCCGGAGCCTTAGGTGGAGAGCGTGAGGTGGTAGAAAGTTTGCAGCTCGGCATCATCGAAATGACGATCTCATCTACAGGGCCGCTCGGGAATTTTGATAAAGATGTTTATCTATTTGATTTCCCATATGTATTTGAAAATTATCAACACGCTCATAAAGTCCTGGATAGCCATATAGGCCAGGAAATATTAGATGGTATGTCGCGCTATCAAATTAAAGGGCTTGCCTGGGGAGAGAATGGGTTCAGGCAGATTACCTATAACGGTAAACCCATTCTTAAACCTGGGGACTTGAAGGGACGTAAAATTCGTACAATGGAGAATAAAGTGCATATTGCGACGTTTAAAGCGTTGGGGGCATCTCCGGTGCCTATGTCCTGGACAGAAGTATTCACCGCGTTGCAGCAAGGGACAATTGATGGACAGGAAAATCCAATTAATTTAGCTGTAACGTCTAAATTATACGAAGTACAAAAGGAAGCATCACTGACACAGCATTTATACAGTCCTGCTGTTATCGCAATGTCTCAGAGTTATTGGGATGGGTTGTCCGGTCAGGAGCAGAAGTGGGTTGAAACATCTGCTCATAAAGCGGCAATTGTGATGCGCCAGACCCGGGCGAAGCTGGAAAGCGAAGCGTTTGATCAATTGAAAAAAAGAGGTATGACAATCGATAAAGTCGATATACATCCGTTTATTACTGCAACAGAGCCGATGAGGGAAAAATTAGCTAAACAAATGGGATTTACTAAGCGTTTAGCTGAAATTAAGTCTATGCAATAGCAAACGTTATGTTGAGGCCAGAGTGCATGCTCTGGTCTTAAGGAGTTAATTATGTCGATGTTTATAATCAGATTTAATCGATGGTTATCTTATTCTGTACTTATGGTATCAGCCGTTCTTCTTGGTTTAATGGCCTTGTTAGTTTTTTATCAGGTAATTACAAGATTTGTGTTTGACGCTCCATCAACATGGTCTGAAATTACAGCCAGAATTATGATGGTGTGGATGGTTTATATAACTATGGGGTGCGTATTCAGAGAAGGAAGTATGATCACGATTGGTTTTTTTGTGGATTTGCTACCGAATGCATTGGGCCTGTGGGTTAAAAGAATGGTAACACTCTCAATTATTCTTTTTTTGATGATATTAATTTGGTATGGGTGGGAAATGGCGATCAGAGTTAAGTCGCAGAATGTTTCTATGGTTAATATTTCTGCTTTTTGGCTTTATATCAGCATTCCTGTTGGTGCATTATTTTCTTTACCTGCATTAATTGAGTGGCATTGGGTTAATGTAGAAAGAAGAGTGGACTCAGATACCTTAAAGATTCATGATGCAACTGAGGTTTGATTATGCCAACTGCTATAGTTTCTCTATTATTATCTTTTATTACGTTATCCGTACCGATTGCTGTTTCAATTGTCATTGCCAGTGCAGTAGGGTTGTATTTCTTCAGTAATCTTCCTTTGATCCTGATTCCTCAGCGGATGTTTATCGGATTGGATAGTTTTCCATTGATGGCGGTACCTCTCTTTATTCTTGCCGGAAATATAATGGGGCAGGGTGGTGTGTCCAAACGCTTGGTAAAGTTTGCTAAATCGCTTGTGGGAAATATACAGGGTGGGCTGGCAATGTCTTGTGTCATTACCAGTATGATTTTTGCTGCTGTATCCGGTTCAAGCGTTGCCACAACTTATGCTGTTGGTTCTATTCTTCTGCCCGCCATGATTTTGCACGGTTATCCAAAACCGATGGCGACTGCGATTCAGGCTTCTTCTGCTAATTTGGGTATTGTTATACCTCCTTCCGTTCCTTTGATTATGTACGGTGTGAGTACAAATACATCGATCGGAAAACTTTTCCTTGCTGCTATTGGTCCCGGGCTTTTGATGGGTGCAGCGCTGATCGTCATGGTTATCTTGTGGTGTTGGGTAGGCAGCCATGGAAAAAATGATTCTGTTGGCAGGGAAAACTTCTGGAGGACTTTAAAAGACGCTGTTCTGGCTATATTGATGCCTACCATCATTCTTGGCGGGATTTATGGTGGTATGTTTACGCCTACCGAAGCATCGGCTGTTGCCGTTATTTATGGCTTGATATTAGGCTTATTTGTTTATAAAGAAATTACCTTAAGAGATATCCCTACAATTTTGAAGCGATCTGCGTTGGCCACAACATCGGTTATGCTTATTATCGCCGCTGCATCATTACTTAGTTTTCTGGTCAGCCGCTCGGATATACCCCAAACATTATCTGCGTTCGCTGCAGATAGTTTTTCAACCGGGATACAGTTTTTACTGGCAGTGAATGTTTTGTTGTTGATTGTTGGTATGTTTGTTGAAACCTCCGCCGCAATCTTATTGTTAGCACCTATACTAACCCCTATCGCTGTTAGCTATGGTATTGAGCCTGTTCATTTCGGTGTGGTTATGGTCGTAAATTTGGCGATAGGAATGTTTACACCTCCGTTAGGGGTAACATTATTTGCTGCAAGTCAGGTTGCAGATATTCAGGTTGAAAAAGTGGTGAAATCGACACTGATTCCATTGTTCACTTTGATATGCTGTCTAGTTGTTATTACAATCTTTCCAACCCTTACTCTTATGTGGGTAAATTGAATAGTGAATTGAATAAGTGAGTGTTACTTCTTGATGAAAAAACAACAGAGATTTAAAGAAATTGTTGACTATCTTAAAGATACGAATTTAACGACAGTGGAGGAGCTGGTTCATTATGTCAATGTATCACCGGCAACCATTCGTCGGGATCTGGTTGAGCTCGATAGCCAGGGGGTTGTGAGAAGAACACACGGAGGTGTGACATTAAATAATTTCGTAGCAACCCAACTTTCTTTTCAAGAAAAGAATGCATTATTTAAATCTGAGAAATCCAGAATATGCAAAGAGGCTGCAAAATTAATTGAGTCTGGAAATACTATTATTCTTGATGCTGGTACAACAACAATGGAAATTGCAAAAAACATTACTCATTTGCCATTGAGGGTTATTACGCCAGATTTAAGAATTGCGTTATTTTTAAGTCAGTTCAAGCAAATAGAAGTAACTGTATTTGGAGGGCAAATAGACAGTTCCAGTCAATCGTGTATTGGAGACCATGCGCGAAAATTACTTCAGTCTATTATTACGGATATTTCATTTATTAGTTGTAACTTCTGGAATATAGAATATGGAGTCACAGCGCCAACGGAGCATAAATCGACATTAAAAATAGACATGATGAACAGCTCAAGGAGAAGCGTTTTAGTTGCTGATAGCAGTAAATATGGGAATAACGCGCTATTTAAAATAGCTGAACTAGAGCAATTCGAAGAAATATATACAGATAGTAATATGAGTGATAAAAATAAAGAATTATTACTTTCTGTAAATTCAAAAATTAATTTCATTTAAATATTATTTAATAAATTTAAAATCACTTATTTAATTAATCCTGTGTGAATGAAATTCATACAGGGACTCCTACACGTAAACAAAAGGAAATAAATATGAAAATAGTAATCGGATGTGATGACGCTGCATTTGAATTAAAGGAAATTATAAAAAAACATTTGTCAGATAAACATATTAATTTCTGTGATATGGGATTAAAACCCGAAGATTCTTATTATTATCCTGATATCGCTAAGAATGTGGCACTAGCTGTTAAAAAAGGTGAATTTGACCGAGGAATTCTGTTATGCGGTACGGGAATTGGTGTTTGTATTGTCGCGAATAAGGTACCGGGTATCCGCGCTGCGCTTTGTCATGATACGTTTTCAGCTGAGCGAGCCAGAAAAAGTAATGATGCTCAAATAATCACCATGGGATCAAGAGTTATTGGCCCTGAACTGGCCAAAAGTATCCTGGATACCTGGTTAGAAGCTGAGTTTTCCGATGGTCCATCAACACCTAAAGTCAATCGTATTAAAGAAATTGATTCTGAATTTCATGCGGTTCGTTTTTAACCGTCAATCGATTAAGGAGATATTATGAAACCTTGTTGGATCGGAACCAGTTGGAAAATGAATAAAACCGGCCGGGAGGCTACAAAATGGATAGAAAATGTCGTGGATTATTTGCAGACAGCAAATTGTCATCATCAGATTTTTGTTATTCCTCCTTTCCCATATATTGAGCAAGTGAGCAGAATGGCTCATGTTGGTAAAGTTCTTGTTGGGGCGCAGAATATGTGTTGGGATGATGCCGGTGCTTATACCGGAGAAATTTCACCGATCATGTTGAAAGACTGTGGTGCTACTCTTGTTGAAATAGGGCATTCGGAAAGACGTCACTGGTTTAATGAAAGTGACGAAACAGTAAATAAAAAGGTACTGGCTGCCTTGAAACATGGTTTAAGGCCCTTAATTTGTGTCGGAGATACTGAACAGGAAAAAAACTGGTCAGTGTCGGTGGAATCGGTTGTTCGTCAGGTAAAAATTGCATTACATAATGTTCCTCATGAGAAGTTATCTTCTGTGATTATTGCCTACGAACCTGTGTGGGCTATTGGTGATAAAGGAATACCAGCGACAGAAGAAGAGGCAGAGTTCATTCATTCGGCTATCCGGACAGCACTTACAGAGATGTATGATAAGGAAATAGCGGATTCTATTTATATTTTGTACGGTGGTAGCGTTAATCATAGTAATGCTGTAGGACTTTTAAAGAAACCAAATATAGATGGTGTATTTATTGGACGATCAGCATGGGATTCTGAGGACTTTTGTCGGCTAATACAAATAAGTGAAACATTAAGTGTTGAATAATCAATCACAAAGAGTACGCTGCTGAAACCTGATCTTTCTGGCAGCGTTTCTGATAGTCACATTATTGGACGGTTAGATTAGCCATATTCTGACAATACTCAGTCTGTTTGTGTTGATGGGTTTAATCTGACAAAACGAAGTTCTTTCATTTGTTTTCCCCATTGATGGCCATACTGTTCGTCTGTGCAGGAAAATCCATTGGCAATGTACAGATGATGTGCGGCGCCCAGTCCCTCGATGGTATTCAAATGAGTTTCACGAAATCCTGCATTATCAACAAAGTTAAGTGCTTCGTTGAGTAAACGATGGCCAACGCCTGTTCCTCTTGAGTTTTCGCTTACGATGAACCAGCGAAGATGAGCCCTGTTTTGTCCTAAATCATCACCATCAATAGCAACAGAACCAACGATTTCATCTCCTTGTCTGGCCAGCCAGATTTCGTTTTGAGGTTTACTCAGTCTCTGACTAAATTCTGCTAAACCGCCTGCAACAGTAGATTCGAAAGACAAACCAAATCCTACCGTTTTTGAATAATAGGAACTGTGCAATTCCGTTATTTTAGAAATCATTCCATTATAATCGCCGGTTGATATTTTGATCTCCGGGCGAGTAATCTCTGAGCATGACTCACCGGCTAACGCATCAGCGTATAATTTTAATCCTTTGATGATGGTTTCTTTATCTTTCTTATTTAAATTTTTCAGCGCCTGCACTATCTGATTGCGGGCGTATTTATGTATTTCAGCAACCCTTTTCTCACCTGAGGGTGTTAGTATCAGTTGTTTGCTTCTTGCATCATTGGAATGCGGTATTTCCATAATATCTCCCGTTTGCAAGAGCTTTTTAAGCATCCGGCTTACAGAGGATTTCTCCAGTTGGAGACAACCACATAAATATCGGGCAGTAACCGCATGGTTTTTATCGATTTCCAGTAATGTATGAACGGCCGAGGGAGACAGATTTGTGCCTGCAAATGCGCCTCCCATAAAGCCTAATTCTCGTACGAGTTGTCTTGATGATGAGCGTATAGACTCAACCGATAGCGATGAAATCATAGAATCTTCCCCCCTTATATGGTTGTACTACACAACCATATAATTAACCCAATAATGTGTCAAGGGAGCAATTGGTCTCGAAAGATTACATGATGTTTGTCGAACGCTTAGGACAGACAACGTGCGCGGCTTTTAAATGATATAACTGAATGTCCGGATGACTAAAGAAACCGACTTCCCATGGATTTTTAGCGATAAAGAGTTCCTGAATTTGTTCGAATACCGGCGATGACTTTGGTATTTCATAAACTTCACCACTGATGATACTGTAATTCCACTCAATGGCTTTTTCGAAAGTAAATGTCGCCCGGCTATCGATGGCAAAGTAGCAGCGGTTATCGCGGCTCAGAACCTGACCTTTAAACGTCGAAGGGAAAGTAATAAAAAAGATATCATCTTCCTCAGAAGATAAAAATGCCATCACCGTGGTATGGGGTCTTTGTTTTGCAAAGCTGAGCAGAACACCTATTTTATTATCATGCTCTGTTGCATCAATAACCGGTGACTGTTGTATGAGTGAAATGGGCAGAGCTTTAGACGGCCGGTCATCGTCCGGGAACTCGTAGTTCTCAATTTGAAACGCTTTAATGAGGGACAATCCATAGTAGACCTGATATTCAACCGCACTGACGATTGCTTCGTATTCGTTGAATCTCTCCACCGTTCCTTTGAATGATAAACGATTTACGTTAAGTTCTGCATCATATTCAGAGATACCGGTACGGTTATCAAGGTGCAGAGTGACTGGTTGATTCTGTAATAAACTGTGACCATGTGGGAAAGACAGTTTCAGTTGGGTATCGGACTGAATTTCGATACCACAAATATAGACATCCATACCTTCTGCATCTTCGGTATAGGTTCCCAGAACACCGATAACCTGATGTCCAATTAATTCTCTTAGTGACTGATATTCCATATTTTTATTCAATTTTTGATTTAATTTTATTTGTGAGACATCGTTTTAATCAAATGTCAGAAAATGGTTTAAGTTCGTAGCGGTTCTGAAGCCTTTTTGAACCGAAAAATCACTTATTTCCGTGTAATGATTTAGCCATAACCAGCATGCCAATCTCATATTTATCGGTTTTATATGGGATTTCATCGATAACATGAAAGCCATGTTTTTGATAAAAATTTTGAGCCTGAGTATTGGTTTTCAATACATCCAGCCAGATATATTTACTGCGGGTTTCAGAGGCCAGCTTTGCGACTTTCTCCATTAAAATGGAACCAATATTCATTCCGACACACTCTTTTTTAAGATAAATTTTTTGCAACTCAATACAGGGGCATCCTCGGTCATGCAGTTCTGTATTTAAGTTTAATTTTGCGAAACCGACTAATCTGTTTTCATGCATGGCCAGATAATAGCGTGATTCAGATGGAGAATTAATGCATGTCTGGATTGCATCCTCGGTGAAATCGTTATCTAAAAATGTATCGATGTCGTGCCATATATCGCTAAAATGATCTTTATAAGTTGTACGTCCAAGTTCTGATATTACACTGATGTCTTTTACGGTGGCTTCCCTGACTTGTAAATCCATTTTAATCTTCTCTGTGTTCATCCGCTGGATCATATACTTATTATACATTTTGTTGAATGTACTGGCAGATAAGAAACCGGTTATTTGGTTATTGACTGGTAATATATGGTCAGTTTATCTAAAAACGCATACAGTTTCCGGTTCATGTCGTCGTAATCATAGTTCTTTAACTTATCCGGGCTGTCAACAAAAGGGAATTTCTGCCCCGGTTGAGGAGTGTCATGGATAATTAACTGTTCGACTACCTCTTTTGTGAACTCCATATGGCACTGAAAACCGAACACCAAATCGTTATAAGCGACGATTTGCCTTGGACACCCATCGCTGTAGGCGATGATGACCGCATTCCGGGTAAGTCCTGGCATATCATTGTGCCAGTGAGCGACGGAAAGTGTCTGACCAAAATGAGAAAATAAGGGATGCGACAGGCCATTTTGAGTTAAGAAAATAGGGAACTTCCCGATTTCTTTTTCGGGACTATGGTCATATTGGGCTCCCAGTGCTTCACCAATCAATTGCGATCCCAGACAAATACCAAGTACAGCTTTCTTTTTTTCTATCGCTTTGGCGATAAAGGCTTGCTCATTTTTTGAATTGAAATGAGAACATTCTTCGATCGTTGTTGCCGGATTCTGTGGGCCGCCCATAACAATGAGGAAGTCGATATTTTCCACTGTTTCCGGAAGTTGGTCACCTTCGTATACACGGGAGTATGTGATCGTATGCTGATTCTTGTTTGCCCAGTATTCATAAGCACCCGGGGCTTCAAATACTTCGTGAATAATAAAATGAATACGCATTTTCTTTCCTTGTCTTATCTTTGCTGACAATGCTATATAAAAAAGAAATGGCATGTTTTATATTAACAGACATAAAACATCGATAAGTTGCCAATAATGAAAGCCAATCAACTCATTCAGAAATATGCCAGCCATCAACTGATAACGAAAAAGATAGACATGCCAGCCGGTTATCTTGATGACAGTCACTCACACCCATGGCATCAGATTGTGTTTCCGCTTACCGGATTGTTGCAGTCAAATATGGGCCATAAGCGGGCGATTGTTCCGCATAATGCGCTGTTATTCATTCCTGCCAATACCGTGCATAAATCGGTGGCCGTGACCGATACGCAGTTTTTTGCTATTTACCTGAACCCCAATGCTTTAATCCATTATGGTGATACCCCCAAGTCGTGTCTGGTGACCGCCTTTTTAAAAGAATTACTTTTATTATTGTTTGATAAGCGAACGGCTCATCAATCGGAAGCATCCATTGCGCATTTACTGGCGGTGCTAAACGATCAAATTGAAACCGCCGAACACTATGAAATTCCGCTGTTAATTCCGGAAGACCGCCGGCTTATGGCAATTTTTAATCAACTCAGACAACAGCCGGATCTGAAATTTACATTGAAAGACTGGGCAGAAAAAGTGGGCGCATCTGAGAGAACGCTATCACGCCTTTGTGCGAAAGAATTCAATTTGTCATTTTCGCTCTGGCGGCAAAATATCAGACTGGTTTTATCTTTACAATTGCTGGATACCGGTATGGCAATACAGGAAATAGCAGTAGAACTGGGCTATGCGTCGGATTCTGCTTATATACATGCTTTTAAAGGCATGTTTGATCAGACTCCCAGCCGGTACCGACATAGCCGTTTGTTATATAGTCTGTCTGCTGATCAGAAACTGACTCAGTCTGAGACAAACGTCTAATACTCCCAGTTTTGATAGGTTTGATTGAGGTTTTTCATATCTTCATATAGCCAGACCATCCTATCAAGAAACCAGCTTTTCCCCAGATAGGCCATTGCTATGCCTGATATCGCGCCCCATACCGAGAAATAAACAGTTGACCAGACAGCGAGAAGAAACCCAACCGACGAAATGCCATTGAGAATAGTGTATAAGGGGGTGTTGTGATGAGCCGGAAGAGGTATATTGTCTCTGTTCAGGTAAACCCGCTCACCTAATACGGCTTTGGACGCCCAGTTTTTCGTCGTTTTAGGGGCCTTGAACACAATGGGATTTAAAAACATCCACAGTATGGACAAGGTTCCGGGAAGTAAACACCACCAGCCAATCCAGAGACGGCTCCAGAAAGCCATGATAATTAATGGCAGAACGGAGTACCGTGTCCAGACACTTAACGGGTTGGCATGTCTCATCCAGTTTTCATCGGTTAAACGAAAGACATCGGCTATCTTTTTTTCAAATGTCATTGGAATCCTTCACTTTTTTAGTGGAAGTGACAGAAACTGCTATTTCTGATCGGATAATACCCAGGCGCTGTTATGAGGCTGGAATCCTACCTTCGGATAGTAATTCTGCGCCTGAGGAGCAGACAGCAAGATGACTTTACAGGCCGGGTGCAGTTCTTTTTTTGTTTTTTGGATCAGCGCTTTGCCTATGCCTTCCGATTGAACCTGTTCATCGACAGCCAGATCCGATAAATAGCAGCAATAATGGAAATCGGTAACGGACCGGGCGACGCCAACAAGTTGCTCATGCTTCCAGGCTGTGATGATAAGATTGGCGTTTTCGAGCATTCCTTTAATCAGAGCTTTATTATCCAGAGGCCTGCGCTCGCCCAGCGACGTTTTTTTCAATAGTTCGATAAACTGTTCTGCTGTGATCGGGTGATTGATTTTATATTCGATATCCATTGATTTTCCTTGTTTTTTAGAACTTTATTGCTGAATCCGTCTTTATCTGAATACACGATAACGCCGTTTTTTGTTGAGTAAAAGTGTTTTTTATCATCGGGTTGAATAGTAAATCTGAGTGCCGATACGAGGTGGTAGTGGGGTGGAGAAAACGGGGCTTGTCACCCCGTATGAATCCCGGTGTTTGATTACCGGTGGCTGATGATGAATGCCATTTCATCTCCGTCATCCAACGGTCGTCCTCTTAAATCTCGGTAAACTGACTGGATTTTAAGGCCGTGTTTTTCAAGTTCATTTTGCATCGTGTCAATACTAAAATGTTGAAGCCAGTTATAGACAGTTCGGCTTCGCCCTTCTTCGATAATGACAAATTTATCCAGCCAGACCTGATCAGTCTGATAGGCAAAGGAAGAATGAACGCACCAGTATTCATTATCACTCCAGAAACCATTCATATGATTTTTAATCAGATTCACGGATTCGGCCTGTTTACTGAATCTTGCTGATGTAAAAACATCCAGAGCAATGATTCCATCCGATTTTAGCATTGTCCGGAATTTATCCAGTAGACAGGATCGTTGTACCGGATTAAGAGCACAGAAATCACACATCACCAATGTGATTAAATCAAATTTTCTGGTGTCGTTGTAATTCAGATAGTTACTCTGGTGGTATTCAATATTCAGGTCTGCTGCTTTCGCCTGTTGAATTGCATAGTTCAGAGAGTTTTTTGAAAAATCAATACCAGCGACATGCCCTGCTCCTTTGCTTTTTAGACGGTAGGTATAGAGTCCGGGCCCGCAGCCGAAATCAATGATACTTGAGTGCTCATTCAAACCCCATTCGGAAATAAGCCAGTCAACGGATTCATCGATAAAATCAAAGGGTCGCGATGACACGTTTAGTTCAGGGTTAAGATGATACGTTAGCATCTGTTTGGATATATGAGGGTCTGTCCACAAAAGTTCTGCGGTATAAGATGACCATACAACCGGTTTGGCCGTGGCTTCGTTTAATGTTTGAAACATAGTTGTAATTCCGACAAAAATAAGTGTGTCGTCCTTACTTCATTGGTCGAGACGTTAGTCATCTCCGGCGACGTAAGGACGGTATTGGATTCCTGATTGAGTCATAGAATTCATTGAGTACCTCCTTAGTTTTGAGATTGCGGATAGTTTAGGCGCGGCAATTCTATCAATGGATTGTGAAATGTTCAAGAAGGGGTCTTAGAACGTTCTTTTTTCAGCAGAGCCTGTTTGCGCTCCAGTCCCCAACGGTATCCCCCCAAAGCACCGTCGTTTCTCAGCACACGATGACAGGGGATCAGAATGCCGATCCGGTTTTTGCCACATGCCGTTCCGACGGCCCGGGCGGCCTGAGGTTTTTCTATGTGTTCAGCGACTTCGCCGTAGCTCATCACCTCTCCCTCTTTGATGCTGAGAAGAAATTGCCAGACTTTTATCTGGAATGCGGTTCCCCGGATGTCAAGGGGCACATCCGGCCGGGGGCCGCCCTGACTGATATGCTGATCTAAGGCGCGGATCCAGTGATCCAGTTCGGGTTTGTCCTGAGCCTCAGAAAGTTTCCGGGTTGCTTTGGGGAACTCCTCTGATAACAGGGCGATTAATGATTGTTCATCGTCTCCGAACTGAACTGAACACACGCCTTTGTCAGTTGCCGCCATCATCATGTAGCCGAGGGCGGTTTCCCGGCACGCGTAATGGATGACTTCGCCTTCCCCGCCGGATTGGTAGGATTTTGGTGTCATTCCGATGTTGCGGGTGCCTTCGCCATATATCCGGCTGACAGAACTGAATCCGGAGGCATAGATGGCATCAGTGATGCTTTCCCCGTTTTTTAGCGAATCTTTAAACCGGGACATTCTTACAGCATCCTGATAGTGTTTTGGAGATACACCGAACACGTCTTTAAATACTTTTTGTAACCGGGAAGGGGACAGCCCGGCGAGCTTCCCAAGGCCGGTCAATGTTAGTTTGTCTTCAACGTGCTGTTCAATATAACGGGCTACATCTATCAGCTTTTGAGTCCGGGTATTTTCTCCGACAGGCTCACATCGTTTACATGGGCGGAATCCGGCTTGTATAGCCGACTCAATATCCGGGAAAAATCTTAGATTTTCCGGCTTTGCCGTTTTAGTCGGGCAAGATGGGTTGCAAAACACACCAGTAGTAATGACGCCATAGTAAAACTGACCATCGAAGCTTTTGTCCCGGTTTTTTATTGCGGCTTTCATTGTACCTTCATTTGGCATGGTCATGGTTTGTTCTCACTATCACGGGTTTGCAATGGGAATTATCTCATCATATTTTTTCAGATTCTTCTATCCGGTTATTGCCGGATAATACTAAATAGTCAGTGATACCTAAATCATAAAAATTTGCCGCAATATTCGGATAGTCTGAGTCAGTCTGTTTCGGTAGTATGAATTTATATCTGGCTTACCTAAATATTGAATCATGGATCAGGTTAGGTACGTATCAATCATAAAAGGAACAGGCTATCGTATTTTTATGAGTATAAGGAACTCAATGTATGGATATAGAGACAATTCAGCATGGTATGACGGCATTGAGTCTTGTTGATCCGGATGTTAAAAATGCATTGGATGAGGTTGGTTTGCCTGCCCCCAGGTATATGCCTGAAACCGGATTTGAAGCATTTTTGTCCATAATTATCAGTCAGCAGGTATCGACCACCGTTGCAAAAGTAATCATGGGGCGGGTGGTATCATTGATGGATGAAGTAACCCCAGAAGCATTTTCAGAAATTTCAGAGCAAAGCCTGAGACGGGCCGGAATGTCATACCGGAAGATTGATTATGCCAAAGGCTTATCTGAGGCCGTTCTCAAAGGGAGTTTTGATATTGATGGGCTGAAAACACTAAGTGATAAAGATGCAATTAAAACTATCACCGGGCTTAAGGGACTGGGTGTCTGGAGTGCGGAGATTTATTTGATGTTTTCGGTGGGGAGAACAGATATTTTTCCTGCGAATGATTTGGGTATTCTGGTAGCTCTGGAAAGGTTGAAAGGCCTTAGCGAGAAACCGACGCCTGCTCAGGCCCGGGAAATCGTGAACCGCTGGACGCCGTGGCGAAGTGTTGGGGCATTGTTTCTCTGGCACTATTATCACCAGCGTTTTTCCGAGGGGGAATAATGGTTTCATTCTTTATTGAAAGTGCTTTATGTATATTGTTATTCTTATCACCTGATTGGATTCAATTTTACTTGAGGAAACATGGAAATAAGTACCTGGCTTATCTACGTAAGTGTTATTAGTTTATTAATTCTGACTCCTGGACCTTCAGCGCTTCTTTGTATCTCTGACGGTCTGAAGTTCGGGAAAAAAAATTCGATTGCAACTGTATTGGGTGGCGCCATTGCGGCATTAGTGTTGATGACTGTCTCCGCGGCAGGTCTGGGTGCTCTTTTAGTTGCCTCTGAAAAGCTGTTTTTTGTACTTAAAATTTTAGGGGCAATGTATTTGATTTATATTGGTTGGAAGTCATGGTGCGATAGTGGTTCTGCGGAACTATTTCGTGATTCGAACTTTTCCGTTGCCGATAATTTTTCTTACTTATCCCTATTTAAAAAAGGTTTTATGGTCGGAATCAGTAATCCCAAGGACCTTCTGTTTTTTACCGCATTGTTTCCCGGTTTTATCGATATGGCGACTCCGCATTTTGAACAATACACAATATTGGCAAGTACTTGGTTTGTGGTTGATTGCTCATCAATGTTTATGTATGCCATTTTGGGGTACCGGTTTGGTCCCTGGTTATCAAATGCAAAAAATATTCGTTACTTTAACCGGGTTGTCGGTGGCGTTTTTATGTCTCTTGGCAGTTCTCTGGCATTCACAGCAGGGGCATCCCGCTAGTGGAGGCTATGCGGGTAAATCTCTGAACTTTCGAGCCGGATTTCCCGCATAAATGCCTTTAACTGTAATGTCTTTTGTGACAATACTGCCGGCACCTACGACGGCACCATCGCAGATCGTCACTGGAAGAATGGTGGCATTAGAGCCGATTGTAACATCATTACCAATAATGGTACGTCCCCAATTATCCGGGTTCGGGTCAGGTCTACCATGTTTGAACAGGTCGTTAGCAAACATGACTCCATGTCCGATAAAACAGTTTTTCCCGATGGTGACATATTCACATATGAAGGTATGAGACTGGATTTTGGTTTTTTCGCCGATGGACGTGTTTTTCTGTATTTCGACAAATGGTCCGATAAATACGTTATCTGACAGTTTGCATCCATAAATGTTTCCGGGCTCAACAATCGTGACACCAGTACCTAGTTCGACATCGATAATTTTACTTTAACTGAGTGTTGGACATTTAAGATCGATCTCCCTCAGACATTTTATTTTCTTTTGTTTGCTTTTTTTTGTTCGTACATTGCCGAATCGGCCAGTTCTATCATTTCTTCCAGAGTTTTCCCTGTGTCGAAGGGAAAACTCACTACCCCGTAACTGTATTCGATTCGGTAAGGTTTGTTGATTTTATTATTCATGAGATTAATCGCACTTCCAAAACGGTTCAGAATGCTTTCTACCTGAGTTTGATCAGTATCCGTTAACATGGCAATAAATTCATCGCCGCCTAACCGGCCAATAACATCACTTTCTCTGAATGTTTCTATCATGACTTCGGCAAATTTGGACAGAGCAAAATCACCTTCGTGATGACCAAATCTGTCATTGATTGGTTTGAATTTATTGAGATCGAATAATACCATGGTCATACTCATTTGTTTCCGGTGGCAAACTTTTTTGCTGTACTCAGATAAAGTGAGGAAGCCGCGTCTGTTTGAAATGAGTGTTAATTCATCCAAAGTGGCTAACTGAATGGATTTGATCTCTTGCTCTATCATTGCTCCCAAATCGGCGAGGAGTTGTTGATCTTCTTCGTTGAGTAATTTGGGCTTGGAATCGATGAGGCATAATGTGCCTAAATTGATACCTTCACGTATTTTTAACGGGCAGCCAGCATAAAAGCGTATATTGGGCGCATCTGTTACCAGCGGGTTATCTGCGAACCGGTCATCTTCCTGAGCATCTGGTATAATGAACAATCCATCCTGATTAATCGCATGTCCGCAAAACGATATTTCTCTTGGGGTTTCTGACGCATCCAGACCCTGTTTGGACTTAAACCATTGTCTGTTTTCGTCGACGAGACTGACCAGAGAGATGGGTACACCAAACATGCGTTTTGCCATGCGGGTGACTCTGTCAAATCGTTCTTCATGTGATGTGTCAAGAATTTGCAGAGTGCGTAATGCATGTAACCTTTCGGCTTCATTTTTGGGTTTTTCCGGTTTAAGCATGGTTAGCCTCATGAGTGTCAGGTGACTTTCCCCGATTATCGAATCAGCATTTTACAGATAAATCTTTCTGTTAAAGAGAAAATCACGTATTTGTCTGTAGCGGGGAAATGTCGTTTTGTTTTCTAAAAGTATATGACACATCAAAAGCTTTCTCCAAAGAGGAGAAATATTAATGCATAAGAAGAAAATGCCATGGGAAGAGAATCAATATGTCCTGATCGCATTTCCTGGGTTATACCGTGTATAAGAGCCAGTTTGAGTTCACTGACTCTTAATGAGGTTAGGCCCGGTTTGCACCGGTTAGTAAAACCGCAATGTTGCCATTCAGATTTTTTTCATTACGGTCTGAAAGTATGCCCGCCAGTCCTGCAGCACCTGATGGCTCAAGAATGATTGATTCATTCTTTTCTGCATATTCCATCGCTTTTAATATCAGTTTATCACTAACCAGAATGATATCATCAACGATGCCTTTCATATCCCCGACAGCTTCCGGGATTGGTGTTCTGACTGCCAGTCCGTCAGCAATCGTATTTACGGTTTCACGGAGGATAACCTGTCCTTGTTTCCAGCTTAAAAACATAGAATCGGCACCTTCAGGAACAACACCGATTACTTTCGTCATTGGAGAGCATGCTTTAATCCACCGGCTTACCCCGTTAATTAATGCACCATTCCCGAGCGGAACATATACCGCATCAAAATGTTTCCCATTGCTGAATAGTTCAACAGCAATGCTTCCGGCTCCTTCAGAAACAGAGACATCCTTCCCATCTTCTAAAAAGTCATAACCTTTTTTTATACTAAAATCTTTTGCTTTCTGTTTGGCGGCATCGAAGTCATTACCTGCTGTTATTATTTTTGCCCCTAATGCTTTAATTTTTTGGACTTTATTCTGGTTTGCATTTTCCGAAACAAAGACATAAAGCGGGAAATTTCTTTTATGGCAACTCCATGCCAGAGCCAGTCCCCAGTTACCGACGCTGGCGCATACGATGGGAACCGGATTATTTTGTGGTTTTGTTGATGAGAAAAAATTTTCGGCTCCCCGGCCTTTAAAGCAGCCAATCGGGTTTTGGGTTTCATCTTTCAGCCAGATGTTTGTGCTTAACCGTCGACTGAAAAAATCCGATTTTGATAGAGGGCTGTGTGTAAACACAGGGTCAATCTCAATGGCCGCTTGCTGAATGGCGGACAGAGAAATTCGGTGTTCTTTCTTTCTTAAAACAACAGCGTGTTTTTCTGAGGCAGGGCGGGTGTTATCTGATGATGAATGATCAATCATCAGTATTCCATCAAGATGCTCGTATTCATGCTGCAATAATTCAGACAAGTCTGCAGGCAGGTGCTCCCAATGATGAGCTATACCTTCCGGATCCTGAAAACGAAGGCTGATGCTGACATGTCTGGCTATGTTAACAATGACTTCCGGTGTACTCAGACAATCGTCCCAGACTTGCTGCATCTCATCACTGCACCATGTTATCTCAGGGTTAATCAGGGTTATCGGTCCGGCTCCCAGGTTCATCACAATGATTCTCAGTGAAATACCTGTTTGTGGAGCAGCCAGAGCCCGACCAAAACCCAGTACTTCCCGGGTATGGTTTAGAGTCTGATGCAACTGGGTAATGATCTGCTTCAGCTCATCAGAAAATTCGGTGACCGGCTTGGCTTTTTTTCTCAGGTACCCGGTAGGATCATTATCCGGGGTCAGGATAGATAAAAGGTCTGACATGTTATTTTCCTCACTATTGGACTTTTTTATTATCCTAAGAAATCGGGCTGGCTAATGGTGTTGTTTTTTGCCGTTTCGGTGCATGAAAAGAGCGTGAAAAAGGAAATGTACGCCGTTTACCGGAAGAGGGTGTTTATTACTCAACCCGGTGATCAATAAATGAGGATAAGTCGGTTTTCGAGTTTCGTACGACTAACAGTGATGTAAAGCTTCTTACGTTTTTGTCGGACATCAGCATATTTTGAGTAAAGAGGTCAAATTCGGAAACATCTTTTACGGCAATGATAATACAAAAATCCACCGTTCCGGTGACGTAGTAACACTGCTGGACACTTGGGTGCGAATACATTTTTTTCTCAAATTGCCGGATATCCTCATTTCTTTCATCTATCAGATCCACATTGATAATGAATTGCATTTGAATACCAAATTTTTCGGCTTTTAGCTCTGCAATTTCATTTTCAATAACACCGCTGCTTTTCAATTGTTTAATTCTCCGCTGAACCGCAGAAGCAGAAAGGCCAACGGTGGAGCCAATTCTTTCTGCACTGATTTTGGTATCTTTTCTGTAAATTGCCAGAATTTTTAAATCAAGATTATCCATGCTACGTCCATTATATCGGGTTAAGTTTGCAGCTATTTTTACTAATTCTTCCCCATTTTTAAAGAATTAAGTCTTGGTTTGTCTTACAGAATTCCGGAGGGGGGCTTTTGAATATTAAAAAATGAATTGCTTTCAGATGTTGTGCGAAAAAGAAGTGGCTCAGCCAGAAGAGGGCTGAGCCATAGGGGGTATCAACGTTAGCCTATTACCACTATTTAATGCTGGCGGCTTAAAAGGCGTTTGGTTGTGATAGTTGAGCCGTCAGCCTGTTTAATTGAAAACGTGTAGGTAGACGCATTATTGTTGTAGTTTTGAATAATGGCTGAACCCTGAGCTGATGTTTTTATAGTCCGGCTGGTAAGTCCTTCAACGGAAATTGGAATCCCTGCTGCTGGTTGACCATTTTCGGTAACGGTAACATGAGCAGCGTTACCTACGGTATAGATATCCATTTCCAGCGGTGAAGCAGAAACCTGGGAAGCTAAAGCTAATGCTGATAGAGCGGCTGCAGTTGCGATAATTTTCATAATACATTCTCCAATTTTTGTATTTGTTTTGTTTCGTTGGGGATATCATAGGGCGGGCTCGCAGGAGAAGATAGAGCAAAAAATAGTGCTCAATGTTCAAAAATTTCGAATATAATTTTATTTACATGAGCAATACTATTAACCATTTTTTAGTGATTTTTTATATTTTATGAAAATATAATTAAAAATTTTTGTTTTTATTCTCTTTTATAATTCATCTGAACACGCTTTAATTATTTTTCTGAACCTGATTGATTATGTGTTGTTCTCGATATTTGAATAGTTTTGACTGTAGATTTTTGTGTTGCAATATAAAGAAACGGCATCAGTGTAAATGACGTTTCTTTATGATACTGGTTTGTTACTCAGTCTTTGTTATTTTCAGATGAATGAGTCCGACAAGCAACCCCCATAGTGTGGCGCCTATTCCTAAGAAACTGACACCTGAAAGAGTGATAAGGAAAGTTAGGAGTGCCGATTCTTTGTATCTTTCTTTTTTAAAGGAAGTTTGTAAGCACATCAGTAATGTTCCCAATAGTGCAAATCCGGCTAAATTTTTAGTGATTTCTTGTGGAAGGGATAAAAAAATGGCAACGACAGTTGTAGCGAATGTACCTGCAATAATATAAAACAACCCAGCCCAGAGCACCGCGCGATATCGTTGTGTTTTATCAGAATCAACTTCCTGAGTCATGCAGATAGCAGAAGAAATTGCAGCAAGGTTGATACTAAAACCGCCAAAAGGGGCAGACATAATGTTGGCTAACCCCGTTCCTATTAATATGGGTTTTACCGGTGAACGATATTGGTAGCTTTTCATCATGGCGAGTCCGGGTAAGTTTTGCGACATCATTGTTATGATATACAGAGGAATGGACAGGTTAAGGATTGGCGAAACATCAAATTGTGGTGTTATCCAGACTGGTTGTGCGATAGAAAGTTTGGTTGATCTAATCTCTGAATTGCCTGTTACGATAGTACAGACAACACCAACAACCAAAAGCACAAGCATTGCGTATTTAGGGATATAACGCTTAGCCAGTAAAAAGCTGATGAACATACTGATAAAAATCCATGGTGTATTTGTGAGAGTCTTAAATTCTTCAAGACAGAATGGAAGTAAAATAGCACCCAGCATAGCAGCTCCAAGTTGAGGTGGAATGCGTTCAAGCGCTTTACTTAAAGGCGTGATAAGGCCTGTAATGAGAATAAGTAGTCCTGACACTATAAAGGCACCGATGGCGGTATTTAACTGATATTGTCCGACCACTCCTACCAGCATTGCGGCTCCTGGGGTTGACCATGCCATAAGAATCGGCATTTTATAAAACCATGAATATCCGATAGAGGTTATCCCCATGGAAATTCCTAAGGTAAGTAACCAGCTTTCAATTTGTGCAGGAGTTGCCCCGGCATTTGTAGCCGCCTGAATAATGATGACCACCGAACTGGTATAACCGACTAATACTGCTGTAAAACCAGCAGTAAAGTGACTTATGTTAAATTGTTTTCCTATCATTTTCTTTCCCTGATTTTCTGTTCCGATACGTCAATGTGCGTGATAGCGCACGAAGATAAAGATATCATTGTATGCTATAACGCACAATTAATTATTCGCTATGCAGAGGTATGCGGTATTAGTTGAATTGTGTTATGGATAAGGGAAGAAACAATCGAATGAAGTCAGGCGGTTTATGAATGACAGCACGGAAATTTGTGCTGCCATTCGCTCTACGGGATCGGTACTGTTAGTGTTCAGAACGATGCGACAAACACATTTGAGCAATTGTCGGTTTCTGTTTCACATACCTGATATGTGTACTGAACCCCGGTGCCTCTGGCAATTTTTGCATCGGTGTAAGTGCCACCGGCCAGCGTTGCGATGGTATTTCCATCGCGGTAGATATCGACGACCATTTCGGGGTTATTCCACTGAAGATCAACATACTGCCAGCCGGAAATATAGCTGTTTCCTGTCAGTTCAAGATCTGCCATTGTTGTGGCCAGAGAAGTGACAGAAATGAGGTTGCTGTAGCTTGAATAACCGGCACCATTGAAAGCCCTGACCCGGTAGTCGTAAGTGGTTTCAGAGGCAACGGATTCATCACTGTATGCCTGCACATCCGTTGTAACGCTTTTAATCAAAGACCAGTTTCCTGTTCCGGTTAATGAACGTTCGATTTCAAATCCACTTTCATCGGAGGCATTATCCGTCCATGTTAAGTCGATTTGTCCTTCCACTGTTGCGGTTCCGGCCAGTCCTGATGGGGCCGCAGGAATGGTACCTGTGTTTGATTCAGACAAAATATACATTTTATCGACGAAGATGGTATTCAGCTCCAGATTGCCTGCGGTATGATTACTATCGTTAACCTGAATATAAACCGTGCCGGAGGTACCCGGAGGGAAACTGACCGAGTGCCAGTCAGCGTTACTGCCCCCTGACACCGTCAGAAGATCGGTGAAAGTGTTTCCATCCAGAGAGTAACTGAATTCAAAGATATCGCCGTCAGTGGAGATGTCCGACCAGGCATTCAGGTATAACGTTGAGCTACCCGCCGGCACATTAAACACCCAGGTATGTTGAAGCAGACTGTACCGGTTGGACGGTTTTCCGCCAGAACGGCGTTCTGTGAGAGTTTGGTAAACCCCATCTGCATTCCATGTATCGACATAAGTGCCTTCAACACTGCCTGCGGAAAACAGTTCGCTGTTAGTCAAGATTTCCTGTCCGTCCGGAGCCGGATCGGTTGTGGCAGATGACAGATAGGAATTGGACGAATTTCCGACGCTGTTATAAGCATACACCCGGTAGGTATAGGTCGTTTCGGCATCCAGCTCCGAATCGTTATAGTTCTCAGTGTTGGCGGCCAGATTCACTAATTCGCTCCAGTTTTGGCCGGAATCCTGACTCCGTTCAATCACAAACCCAAGTTCATTGTCGGCGTTATCCCGCCATGACAGAGCTATCTGGTCATGCGAAACGACGGTGGTTGTCAGGTTATCGGGGGCATTGGGTACACTGGTTGCATCGGTGGTCGCAGCCTGAGCATCGATCACGCCTCCGGTGACTGTTTTTCCGGACAGTACGGCAACCGGCCGGATAGTGCTAAGCAACCGATCTTTTATTTCCGTATATCCCCAGTCAGGATGCAGGCTTAGTATTAATGCCGCCACCCCGGCAACGTGGGGAGCGGCCATCGAGGTGCCGCTTGACCAGTAGTAGGAGCCCAGCATAGTGCTGACAATATTGACGCCGGGGGCACCGACATCTACGCTGTTTAGTCCGTAATTAGAGAAGCCGGCAAGTTGATCGCGGTTATTGGTTGCGGCAACCGAGATAATATTTTCCAGATTATAGGATGACGGATAGTGTGGAAGTATGTCTGTATCATCACCAATAGAGTCCGCCCCGCCATTCCCTGCTGCGGCGACAAATACGTGTCCATTGGCGGCAGCGTTGCTAATGGCGTCGTACAATCCCTGAGAATAGCCACCGCCACCCCAGCTGTTGTTGGAAATTTTTACGCCTTTGGCAACGGCATAGTCTAAGGCCGTAATCGCATCACTGGTATAACCGCCATTGGGGCCGAGAAAACGCAAAGCCATTATTTTACACTGCCAGGCAACCCCGCTGATTCCTATGTTATTGTTGCTTTCCGCGCAAATGGTGCCAGCGACGTGTGTTCCGTGACCTTCCTCATCTATGGGGTTACTGTCGTTGCTGAAAAAGTCGTAACCGTAGATATCATCGATGTAGCCATTACCATCGTCATCGATGCCATTGCCGGCAATTTCGCCGGGATTGATCCAGACATTTTCATTGAGATCATTGTGGTTATAGTCAACTCCGGTATCGATGACGGCAACAATAAGATCGGGGTTTCCTGTTGTTGTTGACCAGGCCAGATCGGCATCGATATCAGAGTCATAGACGCCGGTGACACCCCGGATATCCTGCCCCGTATTTTCCAGTCCCCATAGCAGACCATAATATTGATCATTGGTATCTGGGCGAATGACATAGTCCGGCTCTGCATAACTGACAAATGGTAGTTGTTGCAGCGTTTCAATGGCTTTATCCACATTCCGTCCCGGACCAAGCTGAAGATGTTCAAGGGCGTTGACGATGCCATATCCCCGGATCAGAGTCCCATTCACCAATTGTCTGGCTTGCTGTTTTTGGTTGGGAAGGGCATTGGATGTAAAGCGGATAAGCACCGAATTGGTCGAATACGCTAAGCCTGGGTTATTTTCCAGCGCCGCTCTTGCCTGGGGGGTAGCAGCATTAGCGATGCTGGTAGTGAGCCCGATAAAAAACAAAAACAGGAAAGGAAAAATTAGTGTCCGGAGTGTATTTATGCGGAGTGCAGTCAACATAGGAAATTCCTTATTGATAGTTCACATAATATATATTAGGACACTTTCCCGGGGGTGAGTTGTAATTTGTGGTAATAATGTATTGATAATATTTTATATGTATTATTTATAATTAGTTATCCGACAGGCTTCGATATTAAAATTCTTCATGGTGCCGATTTCCGGATGATTAGCTTGACCGGAACGTTGGCAATCCTTTGTCCGATACCAATATTTCCAACCCGGCTTTTTAGAAATTCCAACGTTTGTCTGGCTATTGCCTTGGTATCCTGTGCGATCGTCGTTAACTGGTAACTTTGTTGAGATGTTATAGGTGTATTGTCAAATCCAATGACCTGAAGATCATCCGGAACTTTAACGGGAGATTGTTTTATTCCGTCTAAGAATCCACAGGCCATCATTGCGGTTGAGCAGAGAAGAGCATCAATGGGAGGGCCGGATTTAATCCATTTTTCCGCCGCTTTCAGTCCGCCTTTGTACCCCCCCGAATGGGTCGTAAAACAGTTATACGTTTTTATCTGGCCAGAGCGTTGTAACTGTACCATTAAGTCTTCAAACTCGCTTCCACGATTCATTCCTGACCAGGTCGATTTTTCACAATTCAGCCAGCCAATGTTCCGGCGTCCTGAATTAATCAGGTGAGTGACAGCAAGCCGGATACCGTGACGGTTATCTGAACAGACAAAATCGACGTTGGGGATTGAGGCGTGCCGGTTAATTCCAACGACCGGAATATTTGAGGAAATGCATTCTTCAACGATTTCAATCGGCGGTTGCCCGGAAGTGACAACGACGCCGGAAACCCGGAATTGGGTGAATCGGCGTATAACGTCATCCAGTTCATTGTCATCCCTGATTTCAGTAACGAGGGCCTGATAGCCCTGATGCTGAACTTCTCTTAATAAGGCTTCCAGTAACGTGCTTCGAAATGGGTCCGTCAATTCAGCAACAACCAGTCCGATTAAATTACTGCGTTGCCGGTTTAATCCCTGAGCCAGAAAATTAACCTGATAACCGAGTTGTTTTGCGGCAGTCAGCACCTTTTCTTTGGTTTCATCTGCAATGCTGCCATTGTTACTGAATGTTCGGGAAACGGCGGAGCGTGATACTCCGGCCAGAGTTGCCACATCCTGAGCCGTAACGGTATTTTTTATTTTTGACATTGTGTTAGTGACTCTAGTTGATGTTTGTCCGCTAAGTCGATGATAAGCCCATCCCGGCTGAGAAACAGGCCGGGAGCGGTATTTGCCCGTTGGTGAATGTCTTCGATGGTTTCATCGAAACAGTGGTAAAGCCCCAGAGCGGATACCCCGGTTTCTTCAATCAGTGTTTGACATGAGTAGAAATCGCCGTGCGAGGATTCTTCCGGTAGGGGATCTGCACAGGCACATTCCTGAAAAGCAAGATCTGCCCCGATCATCAGAGCTTTGGTCATTGGTGTCGGACGGCCATCGCCACTATAAAAGAGACACTGAGAATCAGCTTGTATACGAAGAGCGCGGTTTGTGACCTCATGTTGTGTGGTTGCTGTTTTTATTTCCCATGTTTTCCAGTGAAAATGATCCGTGATTGGATGCCATCGAACGTCAAAACACAATGAGTCATCTGGCCAGTTAGCCAGTTGTAATAATGACTGAAGTGGTTCTTTTTGCTCTTGTTGACAGAAAATATCAAGAGGTTGAGTTCTTTTGAAGCTCTTCCACTGATTCAGGAGGGCCGGTAATCCGGCGCAATGATCTGGGTGAATATGAGTAAAATAAATTACCTGAATACTATTTATGTCGGTTTTATTTTTCCAGAGAGCCCGGGGTATTGTTGGGCCACAATCAATAAGCCACTGATTATTATGATAATCTGAAATTAATACTGACGATGTATTATTTTGTTTTGAAAATGCACTACCGCATCCAATCACTTCTATTTTCATCAATTCTCACCAAGATTTCTTTTTAACTTAATTAAATTGTCATAAATAAAATGGAAAGTATTTACATCATGTCTGTTGCAGTTTGCATTTTTTTTACAGATTGATGAACACGTGTTCATTATAGAAAGATAACAGACAACGAGTGAATAAATTTTTTCATCAGAGGGAAAGATGACAAGGTTACAAATTGAAAATCTTCAGGTGGCATACGGGGACACATACGTTCTGAATGATCTTAACCTGTCGGTTCATGATGGAGAGATGATTGCTTTACTGGGGCCTTCCGGTTGTGGAAAGACAACATTGTTAAATGCGTTATGTGGCTTTACTCCCGTAACGGGTGGTGAAATATGGCTTGATAAAGCTCCCATAACCTCAGAGCCGGCAGAGAAAAGAAAAATCACCATGGTGTTTCAGAGTTATGCACTTTGGCCTCATATGACGGTTGGCCAGAATATTGGCTTTGGACTAAAGGTGCAGAAGCGGCCGGAAAAAGAAATTTCAGCCCGTATTGATGAGATGTTGGTATTGGTTGGTCTTCAGGGCCGGAAGGAAGATAAAGTGACGGCGTTATCTGGTGGTCAGCGTCAGCGGGTTGCGCTGGCAAGAGCACTGGCTATTCGTCCGGATATTCTTGTTCTGGATGAACCTTTATCCAACCTGGATGCGAAAGTCCGTATGCAGGTACGCCATGAAATTAAGCAGTTGCAGAAGAAACTGGGTTTTACTTCTTTAATTGTGACTCATGATCAGGAAGAAGCGATGGTTATGGCGGACAGGATCGCTGTACTTAATAAGGGAAAAATTGAACAGATAGGAAAACCCGAAGAGATTTATCAAAACCCTAAAACTCCTTTTGTTGCGGATTTTATGGGGGTTGATAACCATTTGTCATGGCCGGTTCCGGAAGGAAACCGTTCATTTTATTTTCGTAGTGAAGAGGCATCGCTGGAACCTTTGGCGAAATACACACCGATTCGTTCCTATTCGGCTCACGGATTAATTTTATCTGGCAAGGTGGCCCAGAGTGTCTTTTTCGGAAGTTATTACCGGCTTCAGATTGATTGTGCTGGTTATTCACTGGCAGTGAATCACTGCGACCCTATTTTAGAAAATACGCCCGTGAGAGTGCATGTACCCCAAAGTGCACTTCACATTTTCGATTTAAATCATAACCCAAGACAAACTTCGTTACAGGCACATTGTTAAGGACATATTATGCATACGAAATCTAAGGTTGTTTGGCTTAGCGCACTAAGTTGTATTTCACTATCAGGGTGGGCAAATGCTGAAACAACATTGAATGTGGCATCCGCCGGAAGTCAGAATATGGTTGATTACGTTAAATCTTATCTGGCACCGAAATTTGAGGCATCTCATCCCGGTGTCAAAATTAACGTTGTCGGCACAGGACCGGGTGATGCCGGTTCTCATAAAATCTATGAAAAGCTGGATGCACAAAAGAGTAGTGGAGCGAAGAACTGGGATATCGATGTTGCTGTTGTTCACCAGAAAATTGGCGGTGATATGGTCAAAGATGGCCTGCTGGAACAGTATCGTTCTGATATTAAAACCGGTGGTATGGTTTCTCGTGATAGTGCCAAAAATGCACTGGGGACGAATGTGGATGGTTATGTGATGCCAATGTTCCACAGTCAGACGGCCATTGCTTATAACAGCGATATGATCGCTCATCCACCGTCTTCTTATGATGAGTTGGTGAAATGGACGAAGAAGCATCCGAAAGCATTTGGCTACAACGGAATCAAGAACGGTATGTCTGGTGTTAGCTTTGTGACCGGATGGATTTATGCTTACGGCACTGATGCAAAGCGTTTGTCCAGCATGCCATATGATAAGAGTGTTGAATCCGGATGGCAGGAGGCGTACGCAAAACTGAAAGCCTTTAATGAGAATGTCACGTTTACACCGGGTAATGCCGGTACGCTTGATATGCTCAACCGCGGTGAAATTTTCATGGGGCCGGTTTGGGTTGATATGTTCTACAGCTGGAAAGCTGACGGGAAGTTACCGCCATCAATGAAATTGGCTTTGATTGCACCGGGGATGCCAGGGCAACCAATGTACTATGTGATACCAGCAAAAGCGAAACACGCCAAGTTGGCTAAAGAATTTATCGCGCTGGCAACCAGTCCGAAAATTCAGGCGGAAGGCATTGTGAAACGATTTAACTGGTATCCCGGCATTGATGCAAAATACGTTAAACCTCAGTTGGATAAAGCAACCTGGAATAAATTGTTCGCGGAAATAACACCGGATGATTTATCGAAATACGGTAAGAATTTTCCTATTGCATCTTATTTCGATGACATTAAAGAAGGGTATGAACGTAATGTAGCTAACTAGCTTGATTTCGTTCCTTTATTTTCTGTCGCCGGAGTCAGAGTCTACCGGCGGCAGAAGCTTATATACTGTCAGGTTTTGAGTTTTTCCATGTACCGTTCTTCTTCATTATTAGTCTGGCTGGTGATACCGGCGGCATCCATTATCGGGATTTTCTTTATTTATCCCTTATGTTTTTCTTTATATTCGGCGTTTGCCTCGTCAACCGGCGGTTTTACTTTTGAGCACATGAGTAAGTCGTTCGGGCTGTATTCCCGCGACATCGGATATACCGTCTTTATTGTCTTTTGCTCGCTGAGCATTCTTGCCATTATTTCGGTTGCGATTGCATCTGTTTTAAGACTATCACCGATTTATTCGCTGGTAAAATGGCTGGGGGTATTGTACCGGATCCCTTTATTTATTCCGCTTATTGTGACGGCTCAGATGATGAGAACGTTTTTAGCCAAAAACGGATTAATGAATAACGCTCTGGTGGCGACAGGAATGCTGACCCCTTTTGATACGGTTTCTTTTTTGGGGGGCAGTGGGATTATTATTACGTTTGTCTGGAAACAACTGGCGTTTTCAACCTTGTTAATTTCCGGTGCGATGGCGGCTTTGGATGATACACAAATACGTGCTGCACAGAACTTAGGGGCTTCCCGGGTTCGTATTCTATTTCAAATTATTCTTCCTCAGATTGCTCCGACACTGGGTGTCACACTCGTGTTATCCGCCGTTACTATGATGTCTGCTTTATCTGTTCCTTTGATGATAGGGACGGGGTCTCCGACGATGATGACGGCAGATATTGCCTTTCGTATTAATTCTTATGGTGATTATCACGTGGCCAATTCATTAGGGATCATCTCGTATCTGATATGTGCGGTTTTTGCCTGGTTCTATCTCCGCCACAGCCTGAAAGAAAAAGGAGCATCGTCGTGAACGGAATCAGTATAAAAGAAAAATATGCGATAAAAATAATACCTAGGATGCCTTCAATCCATCTATCTCGCTGGTTGCACGGTGTTCTTATTCTGCTGTTTGCCCTGATGATTTTCGGTCCCATTTTGAATCTGCTGATCTGGACAGTGGCCGAAGTCTGGTATTTTCCGCATTCGTTGCCCAGTCAGTGGGGACTCAAGTACTGGCATCAGGTTTTCAGTCCATACAGTGATGTGTCCGGTTCGTTGTCAACCAGTGTCTTTATCGCGGTTTCGACGGTGATGGTTTGCCTACTGGTATCGGTTCCGGCGGGATATGCATTATCAAAACGTTCTATGCCTTTGCGCTTTTTATGGATGCTGCTGTTTTTGTTGCCACAGGCTTTTCCTAATTTAACGGTCTATGTGAATATTGCCCGTATTTTCTATGGCTTGGGTTTAAATGGAACATTGTTGGGGGTGGTGCTGGTTCATTCGGTACATGGCTTGATGTTTTCGGTATGGATTTGTGTGGCGGCTTTCTCAAACCTGGATGTATTGCAGGAAAGGGCTGCGAGGAATTTAGGTGCATCCGGAATGTATACGTTCTGGAAAATTACGTTTCCTCAGGCGTTGCCCGGTGTGATTGCCAGTGGCATTTTTGTTTTTCTTGAGTCTTTGGATGAATTTACCGGAACGTTTTTTGTCGGTGCTCCGGATGTACATACCTTGCCATTACTTTTGTATACGGCGAGTATGGAAGGGAATTATCAGATAGCATCAATAACAGCATTAATTCTGCTGATACCTTCTGTCATTTTTATGTTTGTAGTCAGCCGGTTTATGAATGCCAATATGCTGGCGAAAATCGGCAAGTAGAGTCTGCCTCACAGGCAGACTCTGTGCTACGGTTGAAGCCGAAAGAGTTTGTGGGAAGAATACCCTTCACTATACCGGGTCATCCAGCCTTTAAATGCTAATAATTCGTCCTTTTGCTCCGGAGAATCTTGAATACACTCCTGTAAATCGGTGAAGACAAGGTGATAAATATCCAGACAGGAAGGTGTCGTGCTTCTGGCTAAGTATTCAACCTCAAAATTGCTGGCAGTGAGTGTATAAATTACAACGACACATAAGTCAGCAACACATAGGCAGTCGTAAAAATTAGGGTTAGTGATTTGTTTAGTTATTTGAAAGAGCTGGGTTTGCAGAATTTAGCCGACTTTACTGATGCTGATTTCTCGGTATTGTTTATTCGGTCAGAGACTTTAGCTCAGCCTGTTCTTTTTTCATTTCTTTCTCGATTTTCTGAAAGTCTTTGTTCCAGTCAGGCGATTTCTCTTTGTCTGAGGGCTTTCTGATCGTCCCTTTATTTCTTGCCTGTCCGGAACGCTTATTTACCGGATGATGCTGGGCTTGTTTTTTTTCCTTATTCCGGGTTGTCGTTGATGCGTTATCTGCCATTACATTGGCAATTCCAATTCCCCATACTAAAAATAATAAAGCCATTATTGCCGCTGCTGAAATAAGTTTCTGCATTATTACGCTCACATATGAAATCGAAATAGTAAACTTACTACACATAATAAGAACGCTAAGTATGAGCAATGAACAGGGTGTGTCATTTTTCAGTCAATACTTTTGTTATCGAGTCTTATTTTTAAATTGAATTTTTGTTTACTTCTTTGGTCAAATTAATCAATACTCGTCGTCGTAGTTAGGGTAAGACATTATTCTGTAATGAAAATGTCTAATTTGAACACAAAAATATGATTATTCAGGTGGAGAGGATATCCATTTTGCTACTGGCTGATGGATAAGAGGTAAGTATTTTGTTTGATTCGTTTTTTCCAAAACCTAAGTTGTTTTTTTTCAGTTTTGTTTTCTGGTCATTATTGTGTGTTATTAGTTGGTATACCGTTGTTCAGGGGCTGGGGCCAAAGTTGAGTATGGCATCCGTATTCGGTATTGATTATCCAGATTCATTAGCGGCAAATGCGAATCAGTTGGCTAAGATGCATTTTCATGAACTGACAGAGAATGCGACGAACGCATGGCTTTATCAGTATATGGCTGTTTGTTACGCCATTTTTATTGGTGTCTGGATGATATGGGGCGGGCAGAAATGGGCCAAGTGGTCTGTGTCTGGCTCTGCTCTGATTGTCTTTATTACCTGGTTTCAGGTCGAAGTGAGTGTCAGGCTAAACGAGTGGTACGGAGAATTTTATAATCTGATTCAAAAAGCACTTGCCACACCGAATAGCATTACGTTGACGAAATTTTATTCAGAGTTGTCGACGGTGTTAATTATTCTGATGGTAGCTATTATTGTTGCGGTTTGTAATGCCTTTTTCGTCAGCCATTTTGTCTTCCGTTGGCGAACAGCTATGACGGACTACTATACCTCCAAGTGGCAGCATGTCCGTCACATCGAAGGGGCTTCCCAGCGTATTCAGGAAGATACCATGCGTTTTGCCTCTATTATGGAAAGTCTGGGTGTCAGCCTGTTAAATTCCGTTATGACGCTGATAGCATTTTTACCCATTCTCTGGGGGTTGTCCGGTTATGTCAAAGAATTGCCTCTGGTGGGAGAAGTCCCTCAGGCGCTGGTGTTTATTGCTATTTTGTGGTCAATCTTTGGGACATTATTGTTGTCCGTTGCAGGGATAAAACTGCCGGGACTTGAGTTTAAAAATCAGAAGGTTGAAGCGGCTTATCGTAAAGAGCTTGTTTACGGCGAAGACCATGAAGAGCGGGCTCAGCCGGTTACACTGCAGGAGCTGTTTGGGAATGTCCGGCAGAATTATTTCAAGCTTTACTGGCATTATGTGTATTTTAATATTGTTCGGTATGGATACCTGCAGTTTGGGGCGTTTATTCCCATGATTGCTTTAGCGCCTTCCATTGTAGCCGGTGTATTTACTCTCGGTATTATGCAGAGGATATTAAATGCATTCGGTCAGGTTGAGAATTCGTTCCAGTATCTGGTTAACTCCTGGACTACAATCGTTGAACTGTTGTCTATTTATAAACGTTTAAAAGCCTTTGAGCAGGCTGTAGACCTTAAGGCATTGGATCCTATTGAAGTTGAGACGCAGGAAGTGTTAGAAAACAATTAAGTTTCTCTGACTGAACGTTTATGAATGCGCTGCTATTAATGGCAGCGCATATTATTTGTGGAGCGTTATTCTTTTCGTATTGTTGCGCGGTAACCTTTAGTTAGATGACTGAGTCGCCAACAGATTCTATTTCCTGCTCTTCTTCTATCCGGTTAATCAGCAGTGCGATAACACCATCCCCAGTGACATTGCAGGCTGTTCCGAAGCTATCCTGTGCCAGATGAAGAATAATCTGAAGCGCAATCATTTCTTCAGTAAAACCCAGCATAGAACCGAGGAGTCCGACAGAAGCCATGACTGCTCCACCCGGTGCTCCGGGGGCTGCAACCATGGTAACCCCCAACATTGCTAAAAATGGCAAAGCGTGAGTCAGTGAAATAAGATGAAAGTATCCTGTCATTAACATGACGGCGACGGAAACCCCCGCAATACTGATTGCTGAGCCGGACATATGGATATTCGCGCAGAGTGGCACAACAAAATTTGCGACTGACTTGGAAACGCCGTTCATTTTCGTTTGCCGTAAAGTGACCGGGACGGTAGCGGCTGAAGACATAGTACCGACTGCAGTCAGGTACGCCGGTAACATTACTTTTAAAATACCTAACGGAGAACGTTTCAGGATAGCTCCGGTAAGGGAGAATTGAAATAACAGCCATATCCAGTGCATGACAATGATTGCAAGAATTACCAGACTAAATGTTTTTAATGTGGCAAAAATGGTTCCTTTTGCTGTCACATCTGCAAAGACACCCGCGATGTAAAGTGGTAAGGCGGGGATCATTACTTTGTTTAAGAACATTTCAACAACATCCCGACCCTGATCACTGACTATTTTCAGATGTTCGTAGCCTTTATGTGAGATTCCGATACCAAACATAAAAGCAATGGTTAAAGCTGTCATGATGTTCATCATGGGTGGAATTTGCAGATTTATTAATGGGCCTAATACCGTACCGGTTTCTGGTAATTTGCCTGCACCGTGTAAAAGGGGAGGGAAAAGAGTTGATGCAACGGTAAATGCAAAAATACCAGCCAGTAATGTGGATAAATAGGAAAGCCCGACAGTTTTGGACAAGAGTTTTCCTGAGTTTTTTGGAAGTCCGGCTATTCCACTGGTAACATAGAACAATATTAGCAAGGGAATAACAAATTTTATAAGTTGACTAACAAAAGCTTTGATTGTTATTAATATTTGGATTAGAAAGTCAGGCATAAACTGACCAACTATAATTCCGAATATTATTCCGAAAAATAATTTTATAATTAAGTTCATTTTTATAACCTATGTTTTACGTTTGGATAATATGTTTATTTTTATGTTATTATTTTTTATAATTAAACCACATGATAAATGGGTTTATTTCATTTAAGAAATGCTAATTTATACATATGGATTAAAATAAAGCATTATTATCTTTCTTACATTGTGATCTGTATAACTGAAAAAATTATTTCATATATAAATCATGTGGTTGCATTTTTTATCTTTTTTTAACTAAAATAATAGAATTAAAACTAACTTGTGTTATTCTTTGATCCCGGTTTTTGACTTAGTCTTATTAGAATTAATTTGTAAATTGTACTTTTAATAAGCTAATAAATGGATATTAATTGTTAAAATCTTCATGCATGGAGTGCCAATATACTTGATTATCAAAAAGTAATTCGGTTACAAAATGAATAATATCGAAACAAAATGGTTAAAAGATTTTTTAGCGCTCAGTGATGTCCGAAGTTTTTCTCAAGCTGCTGAAATTCGTAATGTCACGCAACCCGCATTTAGCAGACGAATAAAATCACTTGAATCTGAGTTAGGTGTTGAACTGGTTTTCAGAGGGAAAACGCCAATTGAACTGACTGTCGCCGGGCGACAATTTAAATCAACAGCAATTTCAATTCTGGGGCAGCTTGAAGAAGAAGCCAACCGTCTCTCAGGAAGCCTATCTCGTGGATGCCATACCGTCAGGTTGAGTGCCGTTCATTCTATCGCAATTACATTATTACCCAAATTGCATGAGAGTCTTTTTAAACCAAGGCAGAACAGTACCCGTTTAGCTGTCGTTGCAAATGAAGTGAAAGATGGAGTTGATCTTCTCGTGGATGGAAAATGTGATTTTCTGTTTTCATTTTACGAAGATAAATTACAGGTTTCACCCTACCGATCCATTTATTTAGGTAAGAGTTACCTGTACTGTGTTTCCGGAACGGATGGTAAGGGTAATCCACTGTTTAGTTTAGATAACGATGATAACGCTCAAGTTCCCTGTCTTGACTATACTCCGGAAAGTTATATGGGAAGAATTATTCAGAGGAATAATGCCCAGCTGACTCAAAATAGTATTTGTTCCGCTTCCATGACCAACTTTATAAAAGCTCTCGCTTTAAATGGGCAAGGGGTTTGCTGGCTGCCGGATTACTCTATTCGCAAAGAGTTAGAAGAAAAAAAATTGGTGATTCTTACAGAGAGAAAGCCAATCGCTATGGAGTTGTATATTTACCGGTACCACACAAGACTTCATGAAACCTGTGAAACTATTTGGAATGAATTAAAGCAGATATGCCCAATTAAGGACCTTTGTGGAACGTTGTTGGTTGGGTAAGGTTATTTGTGGATACAAAGATTAAAAAGCCTCGTATGAGGCTTTTTAAGTCTGTGTTCTTTTCGTGTATTCGTTTTAATACAAAGAAAAATTCTTTTGAATGACTTTGTAGTTTTTGGTTTCAAGCAAAGACAGCATCAAAAGAATACGTGCTTTCTGAGGGTTTAGTGTACCGGATGCGACAAAGCCGTATTTATCATCATTGACTTCTGCATGCAGTGTCGTTGAACCGCTACCGGTTCTTGAGCTACGTACGACGACAATGCCGTTTTTACTGGCCTTTTCTAATGCGTCAAATACAGTGTGATACATGTTACCGTTTCCGACTCCGGCACTGACAATGCCATCAAATTTCGACTGAGTATATGCCTGAACCGGCAGAGCCGATGCGTTAGCGTAGTTATAGACAATACCAACCTTGGGTAAATGGTTGATTTTGGATACATCAAAAGGGGTTTGAGTGGTGTGTCGGTGACGGGGTGCCCGGTCGTACTGAACATCGCTGTTATGAATATAACCTATAGGGCCGTAGTTGGGTGATTTGAATGTCTGGACTGATGTTGTGTTTGATTTTGTGACATCACGAGCATCAAATACTGCGTCATTCATAGCAACCACGACACCCTGACCATAAGAATCTTTGTCTGTTGCTGTGACAACTGCATTGTAAAGGTTCATTGGACCATCTGCACTTTTGGCGGTAGAAGGGCGCATAGAGCCAACCAATACCACTGGTTTATCGCTTTTTATTGTCAGATCAAGAAAATAGGCAGTTTCTTCCATGGTATCTGTACCATGTGTAATCACAACACCATCAATATCGTCTCTTTTCAGTAAGGCATTAACACGCTTTGCCAGTTTCAACCAAACTTCGTCATTCATGTCCTGAGAACCAATGCTAACCACTTGTTCTCCGGTGATGTTTGCTAACTTTTCGATTTCAGGAACCGCTGCTACCAATTGTTCTACGCCAACTTTACCTGCCGTATAGCTGGAATCTGTCGCACTTTGTCCGGCTCCTGCGATGGTGCCGCCTGTCGCTAAAATGGCAATATTAGGTAGTTCACCGGCTGTAGTAAAACAGCTAAAACAAATTGAACTCAATAAAAGACTCTTGCCCAAAGACGTTTTCAACATAGATTGCATCCTTATAAATATGAAAATGCCAGCGGCAATTCGCTGGCATTTTTCAGGGGTTATTTGTATAAATTTGCTGTATATTTCGGTTGCATAAAGTTTGATGCGGATAAGATCTGGTCAAGCTCCGCTTCGCCCAGAAGCTTCCTTTCCAGAACCACTTCACGGACACTCTTACCGGTTTGAGCGCATATTTTTCCGACGATATCACCTTCGTGGTGACCGATGAACGGATTAAGATAAGTGACAATTCCAATTGAGTTCAGAACGTAGTTTTCACAAATCTCACGGTTAACCGTAATTCCTTTGATACATTTATCTGCCAGAGTCAGGCATGCATTATTTAATAAAGAAATGGATTCAAATATAGCCTGACCAATAACCGGTTCCATTACATTAAGCTGTAACTGTCCTGCTTCAGCGGCGAAAGTCACGGTTGTGTCATTACCAATAACTTTGAAGCATACCTGATTTACGACTTCAGGTATTACTGGGTTTACTTTTGCCGGCATGATTGAGGAACCCGCCTGTAATTCAGGAAGGTTGATTTCATTCAGTCCGGCTCTTGGTCCTGAAGAAAGTAAACGCAGGTCATTACAAACCTTGGATAATTTAACGGCAAGCCGTTTTAGCGCAGCATGAACAGTAACATAGGCACCGCAATCAGAAGTCGCTTCAATTAAGTCTTCAGCCGGTGTACAGTTAAAGCCTGTAAATTCAGCCAGATAATGCACAGCAAGTTCCTGATATCCTTCAATGGCATTCAGGCCAGTGCCGATAGCGGTTGCCCCCAGGTTGACTTCAAGCAGAAGATCAACGGTATTTTTTATATTTTTAAGTTCTTCTTTTAGCAATGTTGAGTAAGCATGAAACTCCTGACCGACAGTCATTGGACAGCATCCTGAAGCTGAGTTCGGCCCATTTTCAGAATGTCTTTGTATCATTGCTTTTTCATCGATTTCGTGTTGAAGATATTCGATGGATTTGATCAGATTCATCACGCTGCTGTAGACCGCAATACGGAAACCGGTAGGGTAAGCACAGTTAGTTGACTGACTTTTGTTCACGTGATCGTTAGGGTTGATGATATGATATTCACCTTTCTTATGCCCTTTCAGTTCAAGTGCAATATTGGCGATAACTTCATTGGCATTCATGTTGACGGAAGTACCTGCGCCGCCCTGATACACATCGGAAATAAAGTCATTGATGCATTTATTTGATACTAATACGGCATCACAGGCTTTTAAAATATAGTTTCCAATTTCTTTTTGAATGGTACCGAGTTCCATATTGGCTTTTGCTGCTGCTTTTTTGTGAAAATAATACCTTTCACTAAATCAGGAACATCTGCGATGGTAGTAGATGAGATATTAAAGTTTTTTGCGTGCCCGCAGACTGTGAATGCCATAGTATGCAGATGCAGGAAACCTGCATTTTCCCTAATAGATCTTCTTCCGTTCTAAATTCTTCTTTGGTCGCTAACATTTTGTTACCTTTTACTGGATTGCTAACATGTGTGAATAACATAATCCTGATTTATTTAATTAGGAAATGCCGAAATATTAGCTCTGATAAATATTCTGCATGAGCTGCAGTTCGTAGCTTAAAAATGTTATTGATACTTTGACTTTCGTCAATTTGGCCTATGCGATATTTTTATTGATGGTAAATATTAGGCATTTCAAATTTTGGGTTTCTATCGGTTATTTTAATAATACTTTGATGAGTTTTTTATATTTTGTGACATTTTTAATTATTAAAATAATAACGATTAAGGAATCTACCCCATGTTATTTGTTCAAGTTTTACTGCTGTTGGGATGTATTATCCTGGCAGCGAAATTAGGCGGTGTCGGTGTTGGATTAGCCGGCGGATTAGGAATGGTTGTGGCCGTTTATATATTGGGATTAGCTCCCGGAAATATCCCTGTTTCTGTTATTTTGATTATTATGTCCGTTTATTAGCACTTTCCGTAATGCAGGAAGCCGGCGGAATGAAATACATGGTTAATGGTGCGGAAAAATTATTAAGAAATAATCCCAGATATATTAACATTATTGCACCTGCAACTACGTTTGTTTTAACTACTTTGGCAGGTACCGGATACACCGCTATGTCTGTTTTAAATGTTATACAACAAGTCGCGAAAGATAATGGTGTAAGGCCAAGTCAGCCACTGAGTTCTTCGGTTGTTGCGTCACAGATTGCGATTACGGCGTCTCCAATTTCCGGTGCAACAGCGGCGATGTATGTTGTCGTGGAAAAAATGGGGGTCAGCTTTGTTGACGCAATGGCTGTGATTTTCCCATCCGCATTATTTGGTTGTATCGTTGCGGCATTTGTTGCCAGCAGACAAGGTTGTGAATTAAAAGACGATCCCATTTATCTTGAACGCGTGAAAAATGGTTTGGTTAATTTAGATGATATTGAAGATACCGATGAACCTATAACACCGGAAGCGAAACGTTCGGTTTTCTTTTCCTTGGGGGCGTTATCTTTATTGTTGCTATGCTGATGTTTAAGTCTGTTATCGGTCATCATTTAGGTTCAAAAGACATTATTATTATTACGATGTTTTTTGTTTCTCTGGTATGGTATGGCTGTATTTTGTAAAGTACCCCTAAACCGGATTAAACAGGCACCAATTTTTCGCGATGGGGCTGAATCAATCCATTGTCATTTTGGGTATGTAGTGTATGGCTGAGTTCAACTATTATCGGGGCCATATCGGTCAGATTAAAGATATTGCGGCAACGGTTTTGCATCATTATCCGTTTCTCTTCTGTCTCTGTGTTTGTTTTTGTACCAGCGCTCTATTGTTCAGTCAGGGAGCGACCAGTGCACTTCTTATCCCTATAGCGGCTTCAATTGGTGTCGATGCCGGAACCATTCTGGCAAGCTTCATTGCGGTCAGTGCCTTGTATATTTACCAATATTATTATCCGACCACCGCATTTGCTATCGCAAACGGATGATACCGGTTCGTTTTTGAGCCGGAAATGGAATGGGTCTTTTCATTTGAATCATCCTTTCTTCCTGCCCGGAATTTCCGGCATTATTGCTGCGGTTCCGTTCGGATTTTTACTTGCTACCGTTTTTGTTCACTAAAATGTGTTAGCTGTCTTATTCAGGTTAGTCTTGACAAAATTGCGCACCGCAACTAAATTTGGTTGCGGTGCGCAATTTTATGTAAGGATTATGCCAAATGAAGGATTCATTATTACGTCAGTATTCCCGTCAGATGGTTCGCCTGCTCGGAATGCTGGATAAACAGTGCGGAATGCTCCACGTTACTCCCGTTCAGGCTCATGCTTTGGGAGAAATTCGTTTACAGCCTATGTCTGTCAACCAGCTATCTGAGCAGTTGGTTGTGGATAAATAATCTAACGCCACCGGACGGTGTCCGTCTTGAGAAGGCAGGGTTAGTGTCTGTTCAGCCAGACCCGCGTGATAAAAGACGCCAGGTTGCCGACATTACTGCTGAGGGATGCGCTGTGCTTGAACAGTTAGACCGGCAGCAATCTGATTTTTTTTCCCGGGTGATAGGGCAGTTTAAGTGAATCCGGAGCAGCAGCAGGTAAAGCTGGGAATGGAAAACTACCTCAAAGGTCTGGTGAAGCATTCCAGTCAGAAAATTATATTATCGCCCGGTGACAACCGGGCGATAACGCAGATATTGCTTCTGTTATACGCAAGGTATCGGCTGAATATGGATTAACGCCGGACAAAGGTTATGGCGTATCTGATCCGACGTTGGTGTGATATGTACAAGTTTACATAAAACCGGATCAGGTATTGGGTGATTGAACAGGAAGTGAAGAGTGATTGGTGGCGGTGGATATGCACCTTTGAAAGGAAATGAAGCGTATTGTGAGTTGCAGAAATGTATTTTTTACCGGGAGCACGGGACACGGATTAGCAAAGCGTATCGTCGGTATGATGGAACCTACAGGCAAAGGCATTGGGATATTCTCGTTATCTTGAAAGTACAGAAAGCCTTAAAGAAGCTATAACA
>NZ_JAJSDZ010000009.1 GCF_021272385.1 Vibrio salinus | reverse complement strand
ATACACCACAGGATATAGCAGGAATGAGATACTTGATAAATCCATCTGCAATGCCAGTGATAATGATGAGCGGTAGGCCTGCTCCAGATGATAAGGCGGGTTTGAGTCCGAAAAATAATTCGGTCCAACCGTATGGATAACATACTGACATTTTAAACGACCCGCTTTGGTTATCCGTGCCTCCCCAACCGGACAACGAACGCCATCGATATCAGGCAATGCTTTGCATTCTTTCAATAACCCGGTACCGGCCGTTCGGTGAATGGCACCATCGACCCCACCGCCACCCAGCAGCGTCACATTTGCCGCATTAACGATCGCATCAGAATTCGACTGAGTGATGTCACCACGCTTCAAAATAATATGATTATTATCCATATCCCCTACCTTTCCATCACAGATACCTACCTTATATAACTAGCACATGCCCCTAAAAAACGGTATCTGACAACGATGAAAAATTCCCCGGTTATAAAAAACACAAGATCAGAACGAATTTTTTTTCCAAATAACAAGTTTTTGGAACGTATTTTTTGGGTTACAGAAGTTACAAAAGGTTTAGATAGTTACAAAATAAGCAAAATCAATATTTCTTACTATTCCCAGTATTAGACTACCCACAATATAGTCAATCACGTTTTTTTCGGTGTACAACACTGATATATAAGAACAATAAAAGTGATAATTTACACTACACAATTTCTATTACTCACTGGAGGATAACTGTGCAAACTTTTACCACAGATATCGCGGTCATTGGTGCCGGTGGCGGCGGTCTTCGCTCAGCGATTGCAGCAGCCGAAGCAAATCCAAACCTGGAAGTCGCTCTGATTTCTAAAGTTTACCCAATGCGTTCGCATACCGTTGCAGCGGAAGGCGGCTCAGCGGCTGTCATCAAAGAAGAAGATTCACTGGATAACCACTTCAATGATACGGTTGGCGGTGGCGACTGGTTGTGTGAACAAAATGTTGTGGAATATTTTGTTGAAAACGCAACCCGCGAGATGACCCAAATGGAACAATGGGGTTGTCCATGGAGCCGTAAAGAAAACGGCGAAGTGAACGTACGTCGTTTTGGCGGAATGAAAATTGAACGCACCTGGTTTGCAGCGGATAAAACCGGCTTCCACATGCTTCATACTTTGTTCCAGACTTCAATGAAGTACCCACAAATTAAACGTTTTGATGAATATTTTGTGGTTGACCTGCTGGTTGACGGCGATGAAATTCAGGGTCTGCTTGCTATTCACATGTCAGAAGGCGAGATGGTCATCATCAAAGCCAAATCCGTCATACTGGCAACCGGTGGTGCGGGTCGTGTGTATCACTGCAACACCAACGGCGGTATTGTTACGGGCGATGGTATGGCGATGGCTTACCGTCACGGCGTACCACTGCGTGATATGGAATTTGTTCAGTATCACCCGACAGGTCTGCCGGGTACCGGTATTCTGATGACCGAAGGTTGTCGTGGTGAAGGCGGTATCATGCTGAACAAAAACGGTTACCGTTATCTGCAGGACTACGGTCTGGGACCAGAAACACCGGTGGGTCAGCCGAAGAACAAATACATGGAATTAGGTCCGCGAGACAAAGTGTCGCAGGCTTTCTGGCATGAGCAACAGAAAGGCAACACCATTTCAGCACCCACTGGGTGATGTGGTGCATCTGGACCTTCGTCATCTGGGTGAAGAATACCTGGAAGAGCGTCTGCCGTTTATCTGTGAGCTGGCCAAAGCGTACGTTAACGTAGACCCGGCGAAAGAGCCGATTCCAATTCGTCCGACGGTTCACTACACCATGGGTGGTATTGAAGTTGACCCGGCGTGTGAAACCCGTATTAAAGGGTTGTTTGCGGTGGGTGAATGTGCGTCTTCCGGATTGCACGGCGCTAACCGTCCTGGGCTCTAACTCAATGGCGGAATTCGTGGTACTTGGCCGGGTTGCGGGCGAAAGCGCGGTGAAACACGTGGACAAGTTTGCCGGCTGGGATGATAAGAAAATCGCGGCACAGGTAAAAGAAGTGGAAGCCCGTATTGAGGCGCTCCGCACTCAGGAAGGTGACGAGAACTGGGCAACCATCCGTACCGAGATGGGGCAGAGCATGGAAGCCGGTTGTGGTATTTACCGTCAGGAAGACCTGATGCAGCAGACCATCGACAAACTGGCTGAGCTGAAAGAACGTTACAAAAAAATCAGCATCAAAGACAAAGGCAATGTATTTAAAACTGACCTTCTTTATGCAATCGAAGTGGGTTATGGCTTAGATGTTGCAGAAGCAATGGTTCACTCTGCGATTAACCGTCACGAATCCGTGGCGCACACCAACGTTAGACGAAGGTTGTCAGGAACGGGATGACGTTATTATCTGAAAACACTCGCTGGCCTTTTACACCCAGAGGGCGCACCGAAGATTGACTACAGTTCCGGTAACGATTACCAAATCGCAACCGAAAGCGCGTCTGTATGGTGATGCAGCAGAAAAAGCAGCAGCGGAAGAAGCGGCGGCAGCAAAAAGCGCAGAGGAGAAGGCAATAATGACCCCACAACGCATGCAAAAGGTAGATATTCTGCGTTATGACCCTGAAAAGGATGCTGAACCATATCTACAGTCGTACGAAGTGCCATTCAATGAAACCATGTCGGTTCTGGATGCGCTGATGTACATCAAAGACAATCTGGACAAACACCTGTCATTCCGCTGGTCCTGTCGTATGGCCATTTGTGGCTCTTGCGGCATGATGATTGGTGGCGTACCGAAACTGGCGTGGTAAAACGTTTTCTGCGTGATTATCCGAATGGTGTCAAGATTGAGCCGCTGGCGAATTTCCCGATTGAGAAAGACTTAATTGTGGACATGACTCCGTTTATCGAGCGTCTGGAAGCCATTAAACCTTACATTCTGGTAACGACCGCAAACCGGAAGACGGCACTAACCTGCAGACACCGGAAGAGATGGCCCGTTACAAACAGTTTGCGGCGTGTATCAACTGTGGTCTTTGCTATGCAGCCTGTCCTCAGTTTGGTCTGAATCCTGACTTTATCGGTCCTGCGGCGCTGACGCTGGCGCACCGTTACAATCTGGATACCCGTGATAACGGTAAGGCCGAGCGTATGGATATAATCAACGGTGAAAACGGTGTCTGGGGCTGTACGTTTGTCGGTTACTGCTCTGAAGTGTGTCCGAAACACGTTGACCCTGCAGCAGCAGTTAACCAGGGCAAACTTGAGTCATCAAAAGACTTTGTGATTGCCATGCTAAAACCACAGGAGTCATAAGAAGATGAGTAATCGTAAGCCTTATGTAAGAGAAATGAAACGGACCTGGTGGAACAACAATCCGTTCTACCGTTTTTACATGTTACGTGAAGGAACGGTATTACCCCTGCTCCTGTTTACGGTATTCCTGACGTTTGGTTTGGGTGCATTGGTACAGGGCCCGGAAGCCTGGGCAAGCTGGTTATCATTTATGTCTAACCCGGTTGTCATCATTATCGATATTCTTGCGCTGCTGGGGTCACTTTACCACGCGCATACATTTTTCGGCATGCTGCCGAAAGTCATGCCAATCAAACTGAACGGCAAAGAGATTGATACAAAACTGATTGTTGGCGGTCAGTGGGCAGCGGTTGTCGTGATTTCAATCATCGTATTGCTATTGGTATAAGGAGAAGACTGTGATTAATCAACATCCAAAACGTTCCGACGAGCCGGTATGGTGGGGTCTGTTTGGTGCTGGTGGTACCTGGTTTGCCATAATTTCACCGGTCACAATCCTTGTACTTGGTGTTTTGGCACCGCTGGGTATTCTGGATGCGGACGCACTCAGCTATGACAGAGTGGCGGATTTTGCCGGCAGCTTTATTGGTGGCATTTTTGTCATTCTGACGCTGGCGCTGCCAATGTGGCATGGTATGCACCGTCTTCACCACGGTATGCATGATTTGAAAATCCACACTGGTTCACTGGTCAAGTTCCTGTGTTATGCAATTGCGTTTGCTATCACTGTACTTGGCGTTGTGTTTGTATTTATGATTTAACGACTTAATGAGGCAGTGAACTTCCCTACAGGTGAAACTGCCTCGCTGTATAGGAAACAAAAGATGTCAATAATACACTTATTCGACGGTATCAACATGTTCTATGTTCACATGCTATTGTTGTTGGCCGTCATCTTCACTGGTATCCGGTTTGGAGGCGTCGCGTTTGGTCTGCTTGGTGGCCTTGGCGTAACCATTCTGGCTTTCGTATTCGGTATTGCACCAGGGAAACCCCCTGTCGCCGTAATGCTGATTATTTTGTCTGTAGTTGCAGCTTCTGCAACGCTTGAAGCGACTGGTGGTCTTAAACTTTTAGTCAAATACGCAGAAAGATTAATGCGTAAACACCCTAACCAGATCGTATTCTTAGGTCCTATCTGTACTTATACTTTAACCGTTTTGGTCGGTACAGGTCACTCTGTATACCCTCTTCTACCGGTTATCTATGATATTGCCTATAAAAAAGGCATTCGTCCTGAACGTCCGATGTCAATTGCATCTGTCGCTTCTCAGTTAGGTATTACTGCCAGCCCTATTGCAGCGGCTGCAGCCGTTGTCATGGCAACAGCAACCGATAATAACCTTGATATCGGTCTGATCGATGTTCTGAAAATCACCATTCCAGCTACTTTCTGTGGTCTGATGGTGGCTTGCACATGGAGCCTGAAACGCGGTAAAGATCTGGATAAAGACCCTGAATTTCAGGCTCGTCTGAAAGATCCTGAATTCGTCGCAGAACTTGAAGATAACGATGGCACTAACGAAGAACAGGATATTGAACATACTGCAGGCAAAGGTCTTGGTATCTTCCTTGGCGGTATCGCAGTCGTTGTCTTTGTTGCACTATTCGGTAAAACACTGGGACTTCTGCCGCATGGCGTGAAAATGTCAGTTGCTATCCAGTTCTTAATGCTTGCGGTTGGTGCCGTCATCCTTCTGACAACTAAAATTCAACCAAAGAAAATTGTTCACAGTAACGTTTTCATCGCCGGTATGACTGCAGTTGTCATTATCTTTGGTATCGCATGGATGAGTGAAACCATTATTACTCACCACGAAGATTACCTGATTGGAATGATCAGCGGCATTGTTGCAGCACACCCATGGGCATTTGCGTTCGCCATGTTTGCAGTATCTGCATTCCTGAAGAGTCAGGCAGCCGTTCTTACCATCATGCTACCTCTTGGTTTTTCTTTAGGAATTCCGCCAAAAGTACTGATTGGTGTATTGCCTGCTTGTTACGCATATTTCTTCTTCCCATTCTATCCAAGTGATCTGGCAGCGATCACTTTCGACAGAACCGGAACAACCCGCATCGGTAAATATGTACTAAACCACAGCTTTATCATCCCAGGATTTCTTGCCGTATCAACAGCAACCATCATTGGTTACTTCTTGTCTATGGCACTAAATTAATAGAATAAAACTCTGTTTATTCTATTAATTGAAGGTCTTGGTGATATATTTTTCGGCTGATTGGTAATACAATCAGCCTTTTCTTATTCTATATCAGCAAAAAATGGGTCTAGATAAGTCATAATTTATATAAATATTAATTACGTGATAATCTAAAACGAATCAAACACAAGATCGATCCATAATAACTATCTGCAAAATGCAGAAACCCAATTAATCCAAACTATGAAATTAAAGAACTACCTGACATTAAGTACCGTTGCAGCCACTTCATCAATTGTGATTATCGTCACTGTGGCTATTTTGTACCTATTACAGCATACCTATCACGATGGTTTGAAGGCCAGGGGTCTTGAACTCGCCGCAGTGGTTGCTCATGATCCGGTTGTTATTGATTCTGTGCGGGAAAAAAACCAGGGTATTCCTCAATACGTACTGCAACATTATATCGAAAACATCAGGGCGAGAACTGATGCTTCTTTTATTGTCGTCGTTGATAAAAATGCCATCCGGCTAAGCCACCCAGATCCACTGAAAGTGAATAAACATTTCGTTGGTAAAGATATCTTCCAGGTTTTAAAACAAGGCGAGGAATACAGCACGATAGAAACTGGATCATTGGGAAAAGCAATCCGTAACTTTGCACCGATCATCGATAATGGACAAATCATAGGCGCTGTCTGTATTGGTTATCTTACTGAACAAATCTCTGACATTCTTCAAAGGCAGTTTATCCAGATAATTACACTAATTGTTATCGTTTATTTAGTCGGCTTGTGTGTCACAGTGGCCTTTTTAACAAAAATAAAACGTACCTTTTTCGATTTCGAACCGGAATACATTGCCAATAAATTTCGCGAACATGAAATGGTTTTCGATAGTATTCGTGATGCTATTATTGCTATCGATAAAGATATGAAAATTACACTCATTAACGATCGGGCAATAAGAATGTTATCGATGGGGGTTTTCAGCCGTTCTGATTATATAGGGCAATTATTATCCCGCTACAGTTCTTCTCTTAGTCACCAGGTATTACAAACACCGGAGCATTTTCAACAAGGGGAATTTATGTTGGGTAAATTATTATATCAGGCTGATATTTACCCGATTATCACATCAAAAGAATTAAGTGGTCATGTCATTGTTTTTTTTGCCAAATCAAATAATAATGATCTGGAAAACGAATTAACCTACCTTAAAAGTTATTCCGAATTATTAAGAAGCAAAACTCACGAATATTCCAATAAATTAAATGTATTATCAGGTATGCTTCAAATTGGAAAATATGATGAGTGTATCGACTTTATTCAGCAGGAAGCCGACGGCTACCAATCGATAATTAATCAGATCGTTAAAACGATTTCCAATTCTGCTGTTGCGGGATTATTATTGGCAAAATTTAATAAAGCTTCTAGAATGGGCGTGCATTTTAAGCTGGATAACGACAGCAGCTTTTCCCCTTATGAAAAAGATACTTCCGAAAAAATTGTCACTATTCTCGGTAATTTAATAGATAATGCTCTGCTTGCTGCCTGGGAAAACCGAAATCAGCAACCGTCACCCTTTATTTCAATTTATATCAGTGACAGAAGTCAACATATTATGATTGAAGTGGAAGATAATGGTATTGGAGTACCAAGCGAAATTGAACATAATATATTAGAATTTGGAGTAACCTCCAAAGATACGGACGAACAAAATGGTGTCGGTCTGTATTTGGTAAAACAACTTGTCGATTACATGAACGGTAGCATTGACTGGGAAAGAACAGAAGATAATTCAACCTTATTTAGCGTATATTTAGAAAAGAAAAGTGGTCACAGATGAAAAATAAAACCCGTGTTATGATTCTGGAGGATGATATTCGTGCAAGTTACACTCTGGAATCAACAATTAATCATCATGGTAAATTCCAGGTTGTTACCGTCACCGAAACGTGCCGCGAAGCTCTAGACCAGTTCAAATTATATACGCCTGAGTTAGTCTTTGTTGACATCACTTTACCGGATGGTAACGGACTGGACGTTATCCGAAAATTACGTACAGAGAATGAGTCCTGTCATTTCATCATGACAACCGCTATCCGTGATACTGTTGTTGTTGAAAAAGCAGTTCAACTCGGAGTTATTGACTATCTTGTTAAACCCATCCGCATGTCGAGAGTAAATCAGGCTCTCGATGATTATCTGAAATCAATTGAAACATTTCGAAATCAAACGACAGTCGATCAGGCCAGTATCGATACATTGTTAGGAAAATCACCGACGTCACACTCCCGCCGACGTACACCAAAAGGAATAGACACATCCACACTGGAACGCCTGCGTCAACGCATCAATGAACTGGGACTCACGGAGTTCTCGGCTGAAGAAGTGGGGCAAATCATGGACTTTAGCCGCATTACTGCCCGACGTTATCTCGAGTACTTAGAATCCGAAGGTACCCTCAAACTGGAACTGGATTACAATACTGGCGGAAGACCCAGACGAATTTACAAAATGCTATCGTAAATCTTATCAATAAGACTCATGCACTGATACAATTCCGCGATGGTATATATCGTAGTTACGACTAATCCAAAGCGGAGGTCATGTGGTAGTAAAACCGATAGCAGCAATAAAAAAGCGTAATCAGACCACAATAAAGAAAATAATGATTTTATGCTTATCGACGTTGATATCTCTGATTACGGCCACTGCAATGGTGAAATGTCACTATGCTGATGACAACAGTATGTTCGACTCAGTAACAGGTTTTCATGATAATCTGTTCTCAGATCAATACACAGGTAAACCTTCTGGCGATCAGGAAACGGAAAACGATGACGCGTTATTGGACGCGGTCGGAGAAAAACTCACCATTCACGCTGTCGCAGAGAAATAAGAACAAGATACGGCTGCCTTGCGGTTTATAAACTGCCAACTTCTTTTAAAACAAAATCACGGAATGCCTGATTGGCCCGGGAAATATAGCTGTCTTTTCTCCAGGCCAGGCTCAGATCAATCTCAAACGTTTCTGCAAACGGCCTTGTGACAATCCGGTCATCGTCCTGAATTGCAACCTGCCACATTGGCGAAATGGCATATCCCTGCCGGATAACCGACTTGATCAGAGGCAGTAAATTGCTGGTAAAGGCCACTTTAGGTTTAATATTCACTTCTCTGCTGATTTTATCGAGCAGGCTGTGATGATAATACCCTCTCCGGAATAAAACTAACTCATGAGAGAGAAAATCTTCGTACTCTATGGCATCCTTTTCTGCCAGAGGGTGATCAACGGCCATACACACCACCATTTCCTCTCGAATTAAACTGCCACTTTCAAGTTCAGGAGTCAGATCTTTATCAGCGACTACCCCTAACTCCACGTCACCATCGAGCAGTAATCTTCGGATATTTCTCGTTCCGGTATCAAGAACATTAATATCAATATTAGGATACTGATGCTTGAAAGCCATCAGGAGAGGCGGGAAATAGTAAGAACCAAGCATACTGGGAACACTGATCTCTACCTGCCCTTGATCCAACCCTTCCATTGCCTGCATAGCGAGTTTCGCATCCTGAGCATGATTAATGATCTGTCTGGCATAAGATAAAAACTCCTGGCCTGCTTTTGTTAATTCAATCCCCCTGTCCCGACGGTTAAAAAGGGGCATTTTTAATTCTTGCTCTAATTTTTTGATACTGCTACTTATCGCTGGCTGAGCCAAATTTGACGCTCTGGCCGCTGCAGAAATCGACCCTTCTTCAACCACTGAGATAAAATGTCGTAATTGTCTTAATTCCATCGTTAATTCAACCTAACACGCGAAAATTACTTGGATGCCAGAAGCTTATAATAGGGTATAAATTTTATCTATGGAAAATATAAATACAACATATTTTATTTATCTCTCCGCAATCGCTATTCTGAAAAAGTAAACCATTTAGTCCTCAACCATTTCAATTTATAGTAGAAAACAGTGAAAAATATCCCCCACTTCAGTCGTTTTGTTATCTCAGTATGCCTATGTTCTGTAGTCACATTCTCAAATATCTACTGGCTACAGCCGTTATTACCGGTATTACAGAGAGAATTCCAAATCAGTTCATTATCTGCCAATTTAGCCATGTCTGCCCCTCTGCTCGGTATGGGGCTGGGATTGCTTATCTTTGCCAGTTGGTCAGATGCCATTGGGAGATGCAAGATATTACTAAGTGGAACTGCAATCGGGCTGATGATCTCCTTTACTCTTCCCTTAGTTCAGGATTATCAGCTATTTCTTTCATTGAGATTTCTACAAGGTGTGTTTTTATCTGTTTGCCCGGCTCTGGCCGTACCGTTACTTGGCGAAGAGCTCAGAAAAAGCTGGTTAGCGGGTGCCGTCGGTTTTTATGTCGCCTCAAATACCGTCGGCGGACTTAGTAGCCGATTACTTGGTGGGGTTAGCTCTGAATACCTTGGCGGATGGGCGAATGCAGGCTATGTCATTGCCGGTATCAGTCTTATTCTGTTTACTGTTATTTTCTTCCTCCTTCCTAAACAAAAACACTTTAAGCCAGCACCACTAAAAATCAGTCACAGCCTTAAAGCTTATGGCAGACACTTAAAAAAACCGCAATTGCTGATCCTCTACTTATTGATCGGACTTGCATTTGGCACTTTCGTCAACTTATCTAACTACCTGATGATTGTTTTAGATGATTTCCCTTATAATCTGCCAAGCGATATCCGAAGCCTTATGTTTCTTACCCTGTTAGGGGGAACCACCAGCTCTTCGCTTGCCGGAAAATTTGCCAGGAAACACAGTCAAATTGCAGGAATTATTGTTGGTATCAGTATTATGCTGGTAGCTAACTTCCTGATGAGCTGGTCAAACATATATACAATGGTCATAGGAATGGTAATGATTTCTATCGGTTTTTTCTTTTGTCATGCTCAGGCCAGTACTTTGATTGGAAGAAGTGTCACTACCTCAAAAGGCAGTGCTCAGGCACTCTATAGCCTCTTCTATTACTCAGGAGCAAGCTTCGGGGTCTTCTTTCTTGAGCCTTTTTATAAGACTTGGGGCTGGCAGGGAGTACTTGGAGCAACAAGAATTGCTCTGACATTGTGTATATTACTTATTGTTCTTTATCAGTTAGTAGGAACATACAATAAACGGCATTCTCACGCCCTTTCATAAAAATACTTGACCTTGTAGTTTACTTTAAGGTTTACACTTACTTCAGATAATTATTCTCATTTGCAAATCTGGAGATAGTGTATGACAACTCTGGTTAATATAGGACATGCATTTATTGATCTTTGGACAGATGCAGCATTCTGGCTTGTTCTCGGACTTATCATTGCTGGATTACTTCAGTCGTTTATTAACAGCAAAAACATTGGAAAACACTTACAGGGAAAAGGATTGTGGCCGGCAGTAAAAGCCGCAATACTCGGAACACCTCTTCCGCTTTGTTCATGTGGTGTCATCCCTGCTGCGGTTGGTCTGCGCAGAGCCGGAGCCTCTAAAAGTGCCACAACTGCATTTCTGATTTCCACACCGGAAACCGGTGTGGATTCTATTGCGATTTCATATGCACTTCTGGGCCCATTCATGGCCATTATTCGTCCAATTGCTGCCGTATGCTCCGCCATTGTTGCTGCCGCACTTGTACTTCTGAATGAGGACAAAAAAGAAAATAAAATTCAAATATTGAAAATATCGAAGATAGAATCGGAATGCAGCAGTCGGTCCTGTGGGTGCCAAAACCCAACCCCTATCGACAATAGACAACCTTTTTTAAGTAAATTATGGCAGGGACAAAAATACGCTTTTACAGAACTTTTGGAAGATTTATCAGGCTGGTTGGTAATAGGATTGATCATTTCAGCAATTGTCGTAGCCACGGTTCCATATAACGCGCTGGCCAGTATTAGTCAGGGTCCGGCAGCCATGATAATAATGGCCTTAATTGGAGTCCCGATGTATATCTGTGCATCCGCATCAACGCCTCTGGCAGCTGGGTTAATGTTGGCTGGTGTTTCACCCGGAGCCATTCTGGTTTTTTTACTGGCAGGTCCGGCAACCAATATAGCAAGTTTAGGTATTGTAAAAAAAGAACTGGGCTGGCATACGCTGGTAAGCTACTTAACAGGCGTACTCGTCGTTGCTATAGGTTTTGGCTATTTTGCAAATTTTCTCATCGAAATCTGGGATATCAACATAAGCAGCGAGATTGCAAGCAGTAATGATATTATTCCTTCCGCTATAACCTGGATCGCATCAATATTATTAGCCGTGATAGTAGTAAAAGATCTTATTGTAAAAATATCCGGTTATTTTAGTAAAAAAACCTCCGGAGGCTGCAACTGTCATGGTGGTCATTGCCACTAAATAAAAAATATGGATGGTGGTCTGCTTTATTGACCACCTGCTTAAATTAAAAAGGCAAAAACGTACGCGCTTCTGAATGCATTAAATCAGATAACGTACTTAATCCCTTTTCCAATTGTTGTTCGTTACTGACAGACATTAGTGAAATACGCACATTTTTAGGATCATGTCCGTCACAGCTAAAATAACTGCCACTACTTATCAATACATTTCTGTTTTTTGCTTCCATAGTTAAATGGTCACCTGTCCATTTTTCCGGCAATGGTAACCAAATGTGAAAACCCGCCAGACTACCTGAAATACAGGAAAACAAGTCCCTTGCAATCGCTTGTCTTCGTACTGCCAGTTTTCTTTGTCTCTCTGCCATATCATAAGCGCAGCCGTTTTCAATCAGATACGATGCAACCGCATAGTTTAAGGGCGAAGATAACCAAATATTGGTTCGGATATGAGAAGCCAGTTGTGACACCAACGCTTCTGGCATTTTCATAAAACCACATCTCATAGCCGGACTGATCGCCTTTGACAAACTGGTAATATGAATTCCCTGGTCCGGTATTCTGTTACAAATTGCCGGAATTACATCAGAATTTAAAAATCCGTATATGTCATCTTCAACAAGCCAGCAGTCAGACTTTAAAATCACTTTCGCAATCGCTTTCCGGCGTTCTTCCGACATCGTCACACCAGTCGGATTCTGATGAGAAGGAACAACAATAACCAAAGCCGGATTGGACTCTCTTGTCACTTTTTCCAACACATCAGGTATCATACCTTCATTATCCATCGCTACAGGGCACACATTTCGACGATATAAGCTTGCAATAGCAAGAATCCCCGGATATGTCAGAGATTCAACAGCAATAGTATCGCCTGGTTTCGTCAATGCAATAATGGCAAGAGCCAATGCATTCTGAGCACCATCAACAAGTAATGTATTCTCTGAAGAACCGTACTCCAAACCATATGATTTAGCCCAGGCAACACCAGCCAACCGATGTTTTTCATGACCAGAGTGCTCCGCATATCCAATCAAATCAGGAGTAAAAGCCTGAGCACATCGACTATATGCGGATGACAACTCCGTGACATTTTCCAGCAAGTCCGGTTGTAAAATAGAAAGGTTAATTTCGGAATCATTATCAGTCGGATGAATCACTTTCTCAAGTGATGATTGCCCACAGACAAATGAGCCACGACCAACGAAAGATTCTATTTTCTTCTTATCAATAAGTAATTTATATGCTTTTGCTACCGTAGCCGGTGTCGTATCAATCTCAGCGGCCAGTGACTTATGAGTAGGCAACTTAAAATTTGGAGGATATTCCCCGCTAATGATCCTTTTTTCTATAATCAGCGCAATTTTTTCGAATTTACTTTCACTCACGGGTAAACCTTTATCACTAAGACATTGTACCGAACGCAGTAAATACTAACATGCAAAACATGTGTTAATAAATATAAATAATTAAACAAGCTCTTATTGACATAGGTTAATTTGAATGTATTAATATAATTCTTTTAGGTGAGCATCTAAAAGACACAAATTAATCATGGAGAAAACAATGGACATAAATAACGTTTCATTTATTGGACTAGGCGTCATGGGATATCCAATGGCAGGGCATCTTCAGAATTCGGGATTGAAAACAACCGTTTTTAACCGAACCGAAGAAAAAGCAAAACAGTGGACCCGACAATATGGTGGGGATTTTAAACTAACCCCGAAAGACGCATCACAAGGAAGTCAGGTTGTATTTATGTGTGTAGGAAACGATGACGACGTCCGAAGTGTTGTATATGGCGCAGATGGCATTCTTGCCGGTTTAAATGCTGGTGCAATCCTTGTTGACCATACGACAACATCAGCTACTCTTTCCGTTGAACTGGCCCGGGCATGTGCAGAAAAAAACATTCACTTTATTGATGCCCCGGTCTCCGGCGGACAAGCAGGTGCAGAAAATGGATGCCTTACGATTATGTGTGGCGGAGATAAAGCCATCTATAACCAAATCCTTCCGGTAATGAAGAACTATGGAAAACAAGCAACGCTCATGGGAGAAAACGGTCAGGGGCAACGCTGCAAAATGGTAAATCAAATATGTATTGCCGGTATATTGCAAGGACTAAGCGAAGCCATTCTGTTAGCTAAAGAAGCAAGTCTGGATATCAGTCAGGTCGTTGATGTGTTAAAACATGGAGCAGCCGGATCCTGGCAAATGGAAAATCGTGCAGAAACAATGGCACAGGAAAAATTTGATTTTGGATTTGCCATTGACTGGATGCGCAAAGATTTAGGCATTTGCTTAAACGAAGCTAAACTTCACTCTCTGGCATTACCTTTAACTGAAAGTGTTGATACCAGGTACCAATCACTTCAGGAAAAAGGGCTGGGACGAATGGATACATCTGTTTTAATCGAATCTTATAAGTGTGAAAAATAAAATTTTTTCATTCAATAAATAAGAATAATAGTACACAATAAAATACTAAAGCTATCTAACAATTTAGTGAATTTAACCTGTTCAATTATAAAGTGAACGCTACACTTAAAGCGAAAGGTTATATAAGCAGGAGGATAACCATGAGCATACTACCCGAAGACTCGTTATCTGATGTTTATCGTTTGTTTGATCAGGCATGTCCGACACATCGGCATAATTTTGACAACGATTCCTTTATTGAGCCACGCATTGACGTAGTTGAGAAAGAAACCGCTTTTGAAATCATCGCTGACCTTCCCGGAGTTGCAAAAAAAGATATTTCCGTTGATTGTAATGAGGGTGTGTTGACAATTCATGCATCAATCTCTCAGGAACTGGAAGCAAAACCAAACGATAAGTTCATACATCGGGAAAGACACAATGGTCTCATGAAACGTACCGTCGCACTTGGAAGTAACATTGATACCAGTGGAATTTATGCAAAGCATCATGATGGCGTATTAGAAATTTTTGTTCCCAAACAAGCCGGTCACCCGGAAGCCACTCATCATATTGATATTAACTAAAACAAACCATTGCGGAGCCATCCTGCTCCGCGATCATCATTTATCAATTAATAAAACTCAGGCCTGCTGAAACTGAGCTGCTTGCTGTCTGGTAAGAGTCTGTAAGCGTAATCCGATATTTCCACAAATTAAAAGTAAGCCACCCAACACCTGAAAACTATTTAAATCTATTCCCAGAAAACTCCAGTTAATCACAGCAGCGAAAACCGGAAATGTCATTTCCACCAATGTTGCAATTTGGGCTGGCGTATCTTTTAACCCCAGATAATAAAACCCCATTCCCAGTAAACCACTAAGTACAGCCATCAGAACAATAGAGCCTGTCACTGAAAATGGTACATACTGAATTTGATCAGGCTGGCAAGCTGCGAACAACAACAGCACAATCAAACCAAACAAAAAACGACCGGACATAATAGCGTTACCCGGGATATCACATTCCGATAAATATCGGCCACAGACGGTTGCCACTCCCCATGCAAACACGGCCAGTAAAGTGAAAGCATACCCCAAAACAATATTTTTCAGATCATTACCGTAGTGAAGATTACCCATTGTCAGCGAATGAATATCGGGCCAGATCATGACACAACTACCGCCAATAATAAGTACTGACCAGTATAAAAAATACCTCTGGATCCTTTCTTTAAGAAACCACGATGCCGCCAGTATTGCTACTATTGGCTGAAGCTTCTGCAATAAAATCACAACAGTTGGATTCAGATAATAAAAAGCCTGAGTAAAAGCCAGCGTACCAACTGCTGAACCAATTCCGCCGATAAAGAACAAGCTTACAAATTGCAATCGGTTAAACCGGCTGAATACGGCCCTGTAGCGCCACAACAGAGGAGCCGTTAAAATAACCAGGGTTAAATGTTCGAAAAGTACGATCTGCAACGTAGAATAACCATGACCTAATAATGGATAGCGGATCAGCGTATCCAATGCCCAGGTCAGGCACGCAATCATGATAAAAAATGTACCTGTCATCTTAGATTCTCCCAATATAAAGATGAACAGGGTGATGATTGAAATATCACACTCATACACACAAGAGCAATCCTTGTGTGTATTTGTTTCGATCTTCTTTCATCCGGACTATCACCGTCGGCTCTGGATTCTCACCAGATCTGCTGACCCTGCATATCAGAATAAACAGGCGCTCGCGGGCTTAATGCATGAATAAACACAAATTACCGCCGGTGGGGAATTTCACCCCGCCCCGAAGTCGATATTAATAATAAAATGAACTGAACGTTATTGTATGGCAAACAACAAAAATTCATAGTCAAAAAGTTCGACAATTAACTATGAATTTTTAAACGAAAAAACGGCTAAAAACTTTTTTAAGCGATTTAGAATGAAACGTTGATACCGACAAAAGCCCCGACACTGTGGTCACTGTCAACCATTGGACTGTTTGTGACCTCACTATCCAACCATGTATACCGGCCGCTGGCAGACAAACTGATACTCTCGGAAATGATAAAATCGGCAGACAATTCCGCATAAGTAGATACTGAACCGTCCGGGTGATATTCATTCAACGTCGACCGCGATGCTTCAACTGAACTAACACCATACAAGTGATCATTTAAATCATCGTTAAACCAAGTCACACCAAATCCGGGGGTAAGCATAAAAAACTCAGACACTGGTAACCTTTTGCTGTAACCCATATCGATTTTCCATCCACCATCGGTTTCATCAAGAAAATCGGCAGAGATACGAGTCGATATGGTCCCTAAAACCGGGTCCATATAACGGTATCCGATGTCAATCATTCCGGTGCTATCACGATCATCTAATAGCTGTAACCGCACGTCACTTGAATCGCTGGCATCAAATTCTTTCGGAAAATATGAGAGCCCCAGAGTAACGGCATTATAATCATCTTTCAGAAGGAAAATTCCACCCGATAACACATGGAAATAAAACATATTATCTTCGTAATTAATCAGCGGGAAATACTGAGTATCACCATCATAATCTTTATATTCTGAATGATGACCAAATCCGCCACCCAACCCAACTGAAGCACCAGCCGAAGCATAAGAAGAACACAAACAGGAAAGCGTTAAAAATAAAACTCGTGTTCCATGCTTATTGATGAATGTTTTCTTTTTCATTGTTAATCCAAACATTAATAATCTACCGTTATCATATAGACCTGTTTCATTTTCATCAAGTGAAGAAGATTTATTTATATTTTAATACCCGGTTGACTTTAATGTTTATTAAACAACTAATTAATAATATATAAAAAACCATTCACTTAACATTGTTTTACGACAGAACAAATTAGCTGATTTACAGACACCCATGGAACTAATATCACATTAAATGTATACTATTAACCTATTGGTTAAGTGATAAAAATATAAATTAATAATAAGAAGGAAAGAGAATTGAAGACATGTCAATTCGTATTAATGCTGACCTTTTGTTTGGTTAGTTTTCATACTGTAGCTTCCCCAATCAAACTAATAAGAAATTACAATCTTATTGTTTTTGATAATCTTAATTCGACCAGCGAAGTCGAGGGAAAAACATTTGTCGGCGGCAATCTGGGTGGTTCAGCATCCAACTATGGAACAAAGCTTTCAACTAAAAATAAAAGTGAAAACGCATTGACAATAGGTGGAAATCTTAAAGCCGGAACAACAGTGAACATCAACAACGGCCAAAATGTCTTGGTTGGAGGCCATACCAACGGTACGGTTAATTTAAATGGTGGTGGCTCATTAATAAACGCGACATCCGGCCACAATTTTTCCCAGGAACAATCAGAACTCACATCTTTTTCAGCTTATTTAAGTAGTTTAAACTCTAATTCCACATTAACAGCTCCCTTTGTTTGCTGCAGCATTGCCTCATTCGACATTGGAAGTATTAACAGTGATATTGCTGTATTTAATATTTCAAATTCGGATTTTTTTGGAAATAAGAATATTCAACAATACGATGTAAATCTGAACGAAGAATCACCTGCAGCGATCATTATTAATGTTTCCGGAACTGAAATTAACGATTCAACATTTTATGCTAATGCCGTGGGTGAAATATTAAGTAACGCCTTACGCGAAAAAATCATTTGGAATTTTTACGAAGCAAAAACAATCAACCTAACGAAACTACTCAACGGGAGTTTACTTGCCCCATATGCCCACCTGACAAACTGGACGCCTATTGAAGGCTCAGTAGTAGTAAACCGTTTTACTCAACATGGTGAAGTTCATTTGCATTCTTTTGAGGGGCATTTCCCAACAAAGGTTCCTGAGCCCCCGACGGTAATATTCTTAGGCCTGGGATTGTTAGCGCTTAAAGTACGACGTAATATAAAGCCCGCTTTGAAAAATAATATAAATATTAGTGTTACTGACTGACAGGAACCGGTTCCCAGTTCATGGTTCCATATAGTCAATAGTCAGAGCAATCGGAAACGGAACTGGTCTTTAGATTAATGCGTTGATTGAATTATCAGGAAACAGATATCAGGACAAGGAATTCATCATGTATAAATTTGTTATCACTATAAAATTAAAGCCAAACAGTCTTGAAAAAATTCTGGCTAAAGCGCCAGATGCGCAGAAAAGTACCAGGGCAGAAGACGGCTGTATTTCTTACGATTTTTTTACCTGTACAGATGATCCAAATAAACTGATCTTCATTGAATGCTGGAAGTCAAAAGAAGCACATGAATGGCACTGTGAACAGTCATACACCAAAGAGTTTATTGCTTTTCATGAACAATTTCATGAATCACTCACATTTGAAACGGTTAATATCTCGGCGTAACTCCCTTTTATTTCTTCTGACCAATACGTTCCGGAGTATATAAGAAAAACAAATCATACCGACATGAACTATACTCTGACTATATGTCATAGTGGAAAGTCAGATGTATCGTTGGATAATCGGGATAGTACTTGGCTGTCTCATTGTAATAACGGATCTGCCTGCTGCCGACACAATGAAACCTGACAATGTGTTACCCAGGACAGTCCCGGTACTGAATATCAGTGGTGCTATCGGACCAGCTGTAGGTGACTATGTCATCAATGAAATCCGGTATTTCAACAATCAGCCAAATACGCCTGCAATTATAATTACACTGGACACGCCGGGAGGGCTGGTCTCCAGTCTTCGTAAAATTAATCAGCAAATTCTTGCCTCTGAAATTCCTGTTCTTTGTCTTGTTTACCCCCAGGGAGCACGTGCAGCAAGTGCCGGTACCTACATTCTCTATGCCTGCAATATTGCAGCCATGGCACCGGCAACGACTCTGGGTGCAGCAACGCCAGTACAAATCGGTGGAACGACCGGTGAACAAAAGCAGGAAAAAGAAAGCGACAATAAGTCACCCAGCGCAATGGAAAAAAAAGTCCTAAATGACTCCATTGCTTATATTCGATCATTGGCACAGTTAAGAGGGCGAAATGCCGAATGGGCAGAAAAAGCCGTCCGGGAAGCGGCCACCTTGTCAGCCAATGAGGCGTTAGAAAACAACGTTATTAATCTTATTGCCGACTCTCCGGAGGCGATGCTCAAAAGCTTACATAATAAGTCCATTATAATGAATGATAAATCGCACAGGATGGATTTCAATAACGTCACGCTGAAAACCGCCCCACCCGACTGGCGCAATCAATTCCTGACCACCATCACGAATCCCAACATCGCTTATATCTTGATGATGATTGGCATTTACGGACTGATTTTAGAATTTTACAGCCCCAGTTTTGGTATTGCCGGCATCACCGGAGCCATTGCATTACTGGTCGCCTTGTATGCTTTTCAGCTATTGCCGGTCAATTATGTTGGTTTAGGGCTCATTCTCGTTGGTATTGCGTTACTGGCTGCTGAAGCCATGATTCCCAGTTTCGGTTTACTCGGTATTGGCGGAATCATCGCCTTCACTCTGGGATCCGTATTCCTGATGGATACGGATCTGCCGGAGTTAAAAATTTCAATGAACCTGATTTATTCCATTGCTGTTATGTCTGGCGCTTTCATCCTTTTCGTTCTGAAAACCCTCTGGCGTATCAGACACAAAAAAATTGTCAGTGGAATTGAAGCTCTTATTGGCTCTGAAGCTCAGGTCGACGACAGTTTTTCTGTTCAGGGGTTTGTGCTAATCCGGGGTGAACGATGGGCCGCAACCTGTGATCGCCCCCTGCATAAAGGGGACATGGTGATCATTGATGCGGTGAATGGTCTGACTTTACACGTTCGCAAGCGAACTGGGAGTGAGGGAAAATGATAGAATTAATACTTTCCAGCGGAATGCTTACGCCGTTTCTGAGCACTGTCCTGCTCATTGCGATTGCATTCAGCATGATCCGAATTCTGCGTGAATATCAACGAGGTGTAATTTTCTTTCTTGGCCGTTTTCAGGCCGTAAAGGGACCGGGATTGATCATTGTGATTCCGTTTGTTCAGCAAATCGTCAAAGTCGATCTGCGTACCGTGGTGATGGACGTACCCAGTCAGGATGTCATCAGCCGGGATAACGTCTCCGTCAGAGTCAATGCCGTTATCTACTTCCGGGTTCTCGATCCTCAAAAATCGATCATCAATGTTGAAGATTATTTTCAGGCCACTTCTCAGTTAGCGCAAACAACCTTGAGATCGGTTCTGGGCCAGCATGATCTGGATGAAATGCTATCCAACCGCGAAATGCTCAATGACGATATCCAGTCAGTTCTGGACGCCAGAACCGATGGGTGGGGAATCAAAGTATCCAACGTCGAGATAAAACATGTCGATCTGAATGAAACCATGATCCGGGCGATCGCCAAACAAGCCGAAGCCGAACGGGTCCGCCGAGCCAAAGTTATCCACGCGGCCGGTGAAATGGAGGCATCGGAAAAACTGGTTGAGGCAGCCAATCAACTGGCAAAAGAACCGAATGCCATTCTCCTTCGTTATCTTCAGACATTAACCGAAATTGCCGGAGAAAAAAGCTCCACCATTCTGTTCCCTATGCCGACAGAATTAATCAGTTCATTATTTAAAGCCAATAAAGATCGCTCAGAATAATACCGGTTTCTGACACCTTTAAAACACAAACAATTATTGTTAATGTGTCGTTAATATCATTCGTTAACGGCACAATATCATGAAAATATTCAGCAATTTCGAAAGTGGCAATATTCAGGTGGTGGATGCACAATCCAAAGACTCGATCCGGTTAACCATTAAACCGGATAATCAGTCCGAATTTGCGCAATGGTTCTATTTCCGGCTGGAATCAACCCCGCAGGAACGCCACTCATTTCAGCTTCTCAATTTATCAGCTTCGGCCTACCCGGACGGCTGGAAAAACTACGATGTCGTGGCCTCTTATGATCGTGAAGAATGGTTTCGCATACCGGCAACGTTTGATGGTGACACACTGACGTTTTCCGTCATACCAGAATATTCCTCGATGTATTTTGCTTACTTTGCGCCTTACAGTTATGAACGTCATCAGGATCTACTGCATCAGGCCCAGATGAATCACGACTGTCAGTTAGAAACACTGGGGCAAACTCTGGATGGAAACGACATCAGTCTTTTAACCATTGGTGAACCGGATAAAGACAAAAAAAGGATATGGATTACCGCACGTCAGCACCCAGGTGAAACCATGGCGGAATGGTTTACCGAAGGCTTGCTTCAACGCCTGCTGGACGATACCGATACCGTTGCGCAGGCGTTACTCGATAAGGCGGTATTTTATGTTGTTCCCAACATGAACCCGGATGGCAGCATACGCGGACACCTGAGAACCAATGCTGTCGGTGTCAACCTCAACCGGGAATGGCAAGCACCTTCACCGGAAAAAAGCCCGGAAGTATATTATGTCCGGGCCAAAATGCTTGAAACCGGTGTCGATATGTTTCTTGATATTCACGGAGACGAAGCGATCCCCTACAACTTTATTGCTGGATCAGAAGGGGTACCTTCGTACGATGAAAAAATGGCCCATCTGGAAACAGCCTTTAAAAACGCTCTGCTGACCATCACACCGGAATTTCAGGATCAGCACGGTTACCCGAAAAACGAACCGGGAATGGCGAATTTGACCGTGGGGTCCAAATGGGTAGCCGAACAATTTCACTGTCTCTCCAACACTATCGAGATGCCATTTAAAGATCACATTCTCCATCCTAATGAATTCTACGGATGGTCTCCTGAACGAAGTGTGGCCTTCGGACAAGATGTGCTGGCCGCCATACGAGCCGTTGCCGACGATCTGTAAAGGCAACGCCGGCTTTATGATGACAACAAAAAACCAGAACATCATCGTTCTGGTTTTTTCACAATGAAACAAAACAGATTAGATTTGCACTGCCGAATCCTTCGCAGCGACAGTAGAACCTCGTTTCACCGTTTTACCCCCCGGCTTTGAATTGGAAGGATAATCGGCTACGTCACTCACGGTATGAAAATCCGGATAAGAATTTGCACCATGCTCAGAGAAATCAAGACCGGCCAGCTCTTCATCACGGGATACTCTCATACCAATAACAGCATCAATGGCCTTAAATAAAATCATACCGGTACCGAATGCCCAGATAAAACAGGCGACAATACCAAGTAACTGAACGCCGACAACCGAAAGTGAGAATCCTCCCTGATCGAAGATACCCGCAGCCAGAGTCCCCCACGCACCACAAACACCATGAGCAGAAACCGCACCAACCGGATCATCAATTTTCATTTTATCCAGTGCCAACACAGAAACGACCACTAAAATACCGGCAACAACCCCAATGATAACAGCCGAAATCGGCGATACGTTTGCACAACCTGCAGTAATACCGACAAGACCGGCTAAGGCGCCGTTCAGCGTCATACCAACATCGCTCTTACCAAATTTAATCCAGGTATACAGCATAGAAGAAACGGAGCCAGCTGCCGCTGCTAAGGTTGTTGTAACCGCAATAGAAGCAATAGAAGAATCCCCGGTCGTAGTTGAGCCCGGGTTAAAACCGTACCATCCGAACCAAAGGAGAAACACACCCAGTGAAGCCAGAGGAATATTATGACCCGGAATCGCTTTACTTTTACCATTCGCATCGTATTTGCCTAAACGAGGGCCAACTACAATGGCACCAGCCAAAGCCAGCCATCCACCAACCGAATGAACCACTGTTGAACCGGCAAAATCAATAAAACCCAGATTTTCCAGCCAACCCTGACCATGATACAAACTACCCCAGGCCCAGCTACCAAACACCGGATAAATAATGGCTGAAACAAAAACCGAGTAAATTAAATAAGCACTGAATTTAGTCCGTTCTGCAACGGCACCAGAAATGATGGTGGCAGCAGTCGCACAGAAAACCACCTGAAACATCCAGAAAGCATAATTCCATGCCTGATCATCACCGGTTGCTCCACTAAAGAAAAAATCAGATGTACCAAAAAGGCCATTAGTGGCACCAAACATAAGGCCAAAACCGACAGCCCAAAATGCTAATGAACCTATACAGAAATCCATCATATTTTTCATCATGATATTGGCTGCATTTTTGGCTCTGGTTAATCCGGTTTCAACCATGGCAAAGCCAGCTTGCATTAAGAAGACCAAAAAAGCCGCAATCAGCGTCCATACAAAATTCAAATTGCTCTGAACCGTATCAGCCGTGATCGGGTCATCCGCAAAACTAAGTACTGGCCAGCAAAGCAAACTGGCGATCAACATCCTTTTCGTTATTAATTTCATCACTATTAGCCTCATAATCAACAAACAATAGTCTCTACAAATTGTTTTTATCTTATTTTTCCCTTGCAGATATAATGGATGCATAGTTGATTCCAGACTGAATATAAATAAATTTTAATCATGCTTTGGCAATAAATTGCTAATGATTATTTTTAAAAAAATATACTTTTACAGTATGTTACAAAATTATTTTTATATTTAATCGATACAAAAAGTAATGAGTTTAAGATATTTAATTAATATTCTCCTACTTAAATCATCAAATATGCACCAATTTAGGCCACAATTGTAAGCTTGTGCACTAATTCATCACCAATAATGTCTTATTTATGACAATAGAAAGTTTTTCAAAGAATTAACCTATTTTTTACCTTTAGAGTTATACTTTGTTGGCTAATCACTGCTATTCATAAAGGACTTTCAGAGTGTGCCATCACCCCAATAAACATTGGTTTGAAGAAAACAGCACGGCTTGTGAAATATGTGATTGGATAAATCAAATTCCTCAAATTCCAACCGGATATCGTCTGCGATGTGAACGATGTGGGCATCTCTTATACTCACACTATCCTCAGCTAGCTCTTCAGTTATGGCTAAACAGTGCCATTGCCGTCATTATGTTCATATTGTCATTCTGTTTTTCTTTTCTGGGTTTTGCATCGAACGGTGTTGAACGACATATTTCTCTCATTGAATGTATTGTTAATCTTTCCGTCGAGCATCACCCACTACTTGGCATCATTGTTACCCTGCCCTTAATCGTCTTCCCATTTCTTTATCTCTGCTTTGTTATTCTTCTGCTGCTAATGATAAAATCCCATCAACAGCTCCCATTACGGCTATACGGGATGGTTCATTTACTGGAAAGTCTCAAGCCGTGGCTGATGGTCGATGTTTTTTTATTGGGTGCCTTAGTCGCCATCGTTAAACTGCAAAGTCTGGCTCAAATTGAGCTAGGACACTCATTCTGGGCATTCTGTTGTTTTGCTCTTTTGCTAATCCGGATTGTGTCTTTAGTAGATAAACGGTGGTTCTGGAACCAATTGAAAGGGAAAAGTGAAGAAATAACATATCATCACGGAACTGCCCGGTCACAACAGTTAACCGGTTGTCAGTTCTGTGGCGCACTAGTACCTCACAACGAGAAAAGCTGCCCAAGGTGCCATCACCTTATCCATAGCAGAAAAAAAAACAGCTTATCTAAAACCTGTGCTTTATTGTGCGCAGCATCCATTTTATATATCCCGGCCAATTTATACCCCATAATGATCACCACGTTTTTAGGGCAGGCTGAACCTTCAACCATTATCGGTGGAATTATTCTGTTGTGGGAAATGCACTCTTATCCGGTAGCGCTGGTCATTCTGGCAGCGAGCATCATCGTTCCTCTGGCAAAAATTCTGTCGTTATTCTGGTTATGCTGGAATACAAAATTCAAAACGCATATTCCACCCGCCAAAAAACAAAAAATCTATCACATTACTGAATTTGTGGGTAAATGGTCAATGGTTGATGTATTTGTTGTTGCCATACTGGCAGCTTTAGTCCAGTTAGGTACATTGATGAACATTATCCCCGGAAGAGCCGCTTTGTCTTTTTCATTTGTTGTTATTCTCACGATGCTGGCAGCTTTCAGTTTTGATCCTCGCTTAATTTGGGACGTTCAGGAGAAACACGATGCCCCAGAACAATAATTTAGAGTCTACAAAAAAATTTCATTTTAATACGATTTGGTTCGTCCCATTCATTGCGCTGGTCGTCGCCGCCTGGATGTTATATTCCAACTGGGCTGAACAGGGTGTCCAGATAACGATTGTAACTCACGATGCCGATGGGCTGGAAGCTGGAAAAACAAAAGTCAAAGCCCGCAATGTAGATTTAGGTGAAGTAACAGGAATCAAACTAAGCGAAGATTACGAAAATGCCATCATTACTGTTCAGATGAAAAAAGGAACAGAAAAACTCCTGACCAAGAATACCAAATTCTGGATTGAGAAACCGAGAGTGGGACGAGAAGGTATAAGTGGTTTAAGTACAATCATGTCCGGCTCATACATCAATATGCAGCCAAGTACGGATGGAAAAAGACAAATAACGTTTGATATGCTCTCTCAACCCCCCTTATCCACATCCGATGACCATGGAATCCGTATCCGGCTGTTCTCAAAAAATAATTCGAAGATTGATGTCGGAGCGCCGGTTCACTTTAGAGGATATCAGGTAGGCTATATTGAAAATGTTGGCTTCGACATAAAAAGAAGTGCCATTACTTATCAATTATTCATCAAAGCACCCTATGACTCATTAATCAATAACACCGTCCAGTTTTGGATGACTCCCGGTCTCTCCGTCAAAGGATCGGCGAAAGGACTGGAGGTTAAAGTCGACTCTCTGGAAACCTTTATCTCCGGCGGTATCAGTTTTGGGTCAATGTCTTCGAATGTTCAGCCTAAACCAGTCAAAGACCTGACCGAATTTCAGCTATTCAGCACGAAAGAGGATGCCATCAACCATCGTTACGATCAGCACCTGAGTTTTATTGCTTTGTTCAAAGGGAATATGTCCGGACTTGAACCCGGTGCTCCTGTTGAGTTTAACGGACTGCGCATCGGAACCGTAGCCGAAGTCCCCTTTAGTGGCATGACGATAGATGCGCTGTCAAAAGAGCAAATTTCGCATATTCCGGTGTTGATCAACATCGAACCTCAAAGGTTCAGTAAATTCAGAAATGCCGCTCTGTCATTAAACCAATGGCAAGAAAAGTTCATACAATCCTTCGGCGTTGGAATCAGTGCAACCCTATCGACCAGTAATCTGTTGACGGGTGCAAAACTGGTCTCTATTTCCTTTACCGGACCGAACAAACATTTCCACCTGAAACATTATGCGGGGTATCCGGTATTTCCAACCACCAACGACAGCCTTGCCTCCATGCAACACAAAGTGGAAACACTGCTCGATACGTTATCAAAACTGCCTCTTGATAAGTCAGTCAAAGAGTTGAATACCACATTACGCTCTGCAACAGATGCCATTCATTCGATTCACAGCATCAGCAGAAAAGTCGATGCCCTGCTTGCACAGAAAGAAACTCAGGCTCTGCCTGCCGAATTATCGAACTCTCTGAATTCACTAAACAAAACCTTGCAGCATTACCAGGCCCAAGGGGAAATTGGACAAAGTCTGGATCAAACCCTGAAAATACTTAAACAGGATCTGGAAGATTTACAACCTCTGATTCAGCAATTAAAACAAAAGCCCAACTCGTTGATTTTCGGCAGTTCAGAGGTACAAGATAAACAACCCCATGCCAATAATAAGTAGGACAGACTCATGATGCCAACATTGAAAAATAGACTCGTCATTCTGGCCTTTGGCCTGTTATTGACCGCCTGTTCTTCACCCGATGAAGCGCAAATCAAACAGTATTTGCTTCCTTATCCCGTGAACGTCAGTTCAAATTCCACATCAGAAAAGCATGGCGATGTATACAGGCTGAAATCCATATCCGTTCCGAATTATCTGCAAAAGCAGAACATTATTCTGGTTAATCAGGACGGTCAGGTTTATCAGGCAACGCATCATCTGTGGGCAGAGTCCATTGAAACTCAGTTGGAACAGAATACGCTGACATATCTGGCTACCCGTTTGCCCAATGTTCAGTGGATAGCCCCCTCCCAATACCAGATTACGGCGCCTTATCTTACGATTTCATTAGAAAAGTTCGATGCCAGCCAAAAGGGACACGTCAGCATCGCCGGATATTGGACGTTATGGTCACAAGATAACAAATTACTCAACCAAAAACGCTTTCACTATTCAGCGAACATGGGAAAGGATGGTTACGTTGCTATGACGGAAACCCTCTCCAAACTTTGGTATCAATCCGTTATTGAAGGATTTATCTCATCAACATTTCATAAAAAGGTCGAATGATTATGTAAAAATTTATTCTTTGCAGATAATAATTTGACGTATATCACGAAAAATCAAAAAACTGATTAAGCGCCACGCCTTTCCGCCGATTAAAAATTAAACATTTCACAGGAGAGTCATTGTGAATATATCTCAGTTACAGCAAGTGATTGGTACCCATCATGCTCCTGCCCAATCACATCATACCGAGCAAAATAAACCGGCAACCACCAGTACAATAGAGATGCCACAAAAACCGGAACAATTACAGAACAATCATAATGATCAGACTGATACTATAGACCCCAATGATCCATTTTTACAAATGAACACCGTTTCTTATCTCAACAACCTGTTAAAATTTCATAAAATCCACCTACAGGCTGAGCTAAGTAACTCGAACGGTCAGACTTATATCTCATTGAGTGATCAGTCAACAGGAGATTTAATCAAACGTTTAAAAATTGAGGATGTGATTACTGGCTTAAGACATGGCGACAGTTCAATGATTAATTTATCAATATAATAACCTCAACAGGGTCACTCATTTCCGGGCACCTAAATCTGACATACGCTGCATCGTCCGTAACTTTTCCAGTACTAGGATAGCGATTGTCTTCATCCATAGAACGTTATCAATAATTTTATTAACAAATCCATCCAGCACAAACTTTATTTTTACATCAGAGCAATCCGCTAATTGATAATTAAATACAAATTATCCCCTTTTGTTTCAACATCGGCCTTACCGGTTACATGTGCAACCGAAATATCCACCACAGCTATTTCATTTTCTTTCCAGCCATAGGTATATAAGTAGGGTTTTATATAATGCTCTCTTAAATTCGTCGTATTTTTAAACGCTTTTGATCTCGTTAACTGATAAAAATACTGACTGGTTTTCTGCTCATCTACTTTTACAATCACCTTTTTAAACCGTTCTGGCATTTTGAGATAACCATTAGGGTCGGCCGGTTCAATAATACCTCTCAACACGACGCGCTTTTCATGGTAAGCGTAGTTATACCCATATGTTGAATACGAAAAAGGAATAAAAAGAGTCATCATCAGCAACACTTTTCCCGGTGATGTCGGCGTCAGTAAAGCAATCATGATAAGACCAATAGGAAGAGTGATGCCGGAACGAAGCGGAACCTTAACGCCAAGGGCAATGACACTGGCATAAATAGAAAAGATGACGAAAAATACAACCAAAAGATATTTGAATTTCTGTTTAACATTGATCAAAAAAATCAGGAATACCGGAATAAAAAATAATGGGCTTAATCTGGAAAGATACAAAGCATTACGCTCAAAATTTCCGGCACTTTTTTCTATATTATCAAACAGGGAGATGAGGTTATGAACGGGCGTCGATTTTCTCCAGCCAGCGAACTCAATAAAATGCCCCTGACCACCTATGAATAATGTGTACCAATACACGGCTAACTGCGCTACGACGTAGCCAAGTATATAACCAGCGATCCAGATACAAACAAATTTAATTATCTGTTTCGCACTCCCCTCTGACAAACGAGCAATGTAAATCAAAGGTATTAGAAAATAAAAAGCAGGATAAGTAGCAAATAGGAGTATTCCCGATGTCAGAAACATTGCCGTAAACGAAATTTTTTCACGCAAACAGGCAAATAATGCTAATAATCCTATACCGGCAACCAATGTCATTGGCCACTTAAATAACATCGTAAAATAGGGAATATGAACTAAAGTCAGAGCGAAACAAACCACCAGCCACTTTTCACGAATCAGAGGTTTAATAACCTGGTAACCAAAAATAAAAACAAAGACATTGCACAATGGGAATGCAATCAACTGAGGTATTTGCCGCAATAAAGGAAACAAAATAAAGTTAATCCACCTTCCCTCTGACGTAAACTTTCCGGCATAACTTTCCATAAATGGTAATGCATCGTGCGCAACAGTCTCAAGCAAAGCAATATGCATATTAAAACACGTGACGACAATACAGAGAAAAACGACAAAATACCCGGCAACATTCCATTTTTGATTCCGGCTATAAGCACCTTGCAGACGGTGGACTAAATCGGTCATTTAACCTCCATCCCATAAGTAAACACGGCACGATAACCAAGATAATTAATCACCATAGAAACACCAATTGACATTGCCTGAGCTAAATACACATAAATATTTAATACATCGACAAATATATACACGGCTCCGGCACTGCATGAAATGGAGACCAGATTAACAACGCAAAATGGGATAAACTGCCCTTTTCTTGCTGCGGCTCTAAAAACAAAACGTCGGTTAAGGATAAAACTGACCATCATACCAATAAAAGAAGACAGTACCGAGGCAATCAGATAATATTTTAGTAAATACAATAAGATAACGAAACTAAGATAAGCAACAACTGTGTTGATAACACCCACAACACTGAAGCGTAATTTCTGAAGTAACTCAGCACTGAAATAAGCATTAAGCAGCTTGACTATGTTCTGCACGTTGTTGCCTTTTATCTGTTTTTTTCACTATATAGAGAGGACGTCCCTTCGATTCATTATAAATTCTGGCAATATATTCTCCGAGAATCCCTATAGAGATTAGCTGAACCCCACCAATAAACAAAACCGACACTAATAAGGAAGTCCACCCAGAGACCCAATGTTCGGTCATCAAACGGACATAAACAGAATATAAGAGAATAAAAAAGGCGATCCCTGAGCACAAAAAACCCATCATAATAGACAGTTTCAGGGGTTTTACTGAAAAAGAAAGAATACCATCAAAGGCAAACTTAAGCATTTTTCGAAGCGGATACTTAGATTCTCCTGCCAAACGGGGAGAACGTTCATAGGCTACCGACGTCTGGTTAAAACCAATCCAACTCACCATGCCTCTGATGAACCTTGATTTTTCAGGCATCGCTGTTAATTGATCGACCACCTGACGGTCCATCAGACGAAAATCACCTGTATCGAGAGGAATCGATACTTCCGACAATTTATTCAAAAGACGATAAAAAAGTTTTGCCGTCGCTTTCTTAAATATACTCTCACCTTCACGAGATAAACGGGTACCATAAACAACATCATAGCCTTTCTCCCACTTATCAATCATATCTTCAATGATTTCAGGCGGGTCCTGTAAGTCGGCATCGATTAGAACAACCGCATCTCCCCGGCTCGCATCAAGTCCGGCACTTACCGCAGGTTGATGACCAAAGTTACGGGAGAAAGAAATGGTTCGTATATTGTGGTAACGACGACTGTAGGCTAATAATTTTTCTTCCGTCTTATCGGTACTGCCATCATTAACAAAAATAAGTTCAAACCGATACCTGCTGATTCCATTAGTAACCGCAAGTAATTTATCTACGGTAAAATCAATCACTTCACTTTCATTGAAACAAGGTATAACAACAGAAATCGTTTTACGCATAACATCAGTCCGGTGACAATTGAATGGATCTACACGTTAACAGCCCAATGTAAGAACAGTAACAGACAACGGTGAAATTTATACCATAATTGCTGAGCCAGTCAGGTACCTTCAAAAATACTTTATACAACAGCTAAAAATAGAAAAGCCAGAGATAACTCTGGCTTCCAATCAGCTATTGTACCCGGCTAATCCACTTATCGGATTTAAACCATTTATTATAAATACGATCGTAAGTCCCATCGCCCTTTATCTGCTGCAGATAATTATTCAGGAAATTAAGAAAATCCGGATCCCCCTGACGAATTGCCCATCCAAGAGGTTCAAAAGTAAATGCCTCATCCAGATGAACGACCTTTCCTTTATGTTGTGCTTCATACATTGCGTTGTAAGGCAAATCATAAACAAACGCATCAGCCTGACCATTGGCTACCTGAAGTACCGCATCAGCAGAAGTGTCATATAAGTCGATTTTTGCTTTTGACAGGTATTTTTTGGCAGCTTCCGCTCCGGTTGTCCCCATTTGAGTTGAAATGGTGTATTTAGGGTTATTCAAATCACGATAACTTTTGATTTTTCCCTTAAGTTTTGGAGAAATCAGAACTGTCTGACCAACCTGAATGTACGGATTTGCAAAGTTTACACTCATATTACGTTTAGGTGTCACCGTCATTCCACCAATGAAATCGCACTTGCCTGTTTTTAGTGCCGGAACAATTCCATCCCATGCCGTATTGACAGGGACGAACTTCACATCGATAGAACGAGCCATATGCTTAGCAATATCAATATCGAAACCAACATACCGTCCATCCTTACTTCTCATTTCGAATGGAATGTATCCTGCCTCAAAACAAAATTTCAGCTCTCCCGATTTCAGAATCTGACTAACGGTAGATTCGTCTGCAGAAACGTTCGCCGATATAAGTAACCCACTTGCAAATAAAGTCGCGGTTAACACCGAGCATACATTTTTTTTAAATTTATTTATTATCATTTAATTAATACATCCATTGTGTTGTGTTCAATAATAAAACGGCAGAATTATACGCTGCTTTTCACTTGGTAAGTAAAGGGAATCATTAAAGAAAACGAACAAAATTTCAATACATTATTTTTATAAGTAATACCATTTCATACCTACCACCTATTTTTTATTGTTTTCCGGCTATTTTTCACCGTTCTTCATTGGTGCATCCCGCTCTCAACCTTCAGACTAAAATGACTTTAACTTCATGATATATAAACAAATTTAATGCTCAAAAATGACTATTGATAATGATCAAATTTTATCAATAAACAGTTAGCGAATTGCAGACTGAGATCTACACTTATAGTGGTAAGTTGGATAGAGATTAACAGGAGGGCAATATGAGCTTAATACCAAGAGACTCATGGTCAGATTTTTATCGTTTATTTGATCATGCATTTCCTTCCGTCCGCTCTAACTTTGAACATGATTCTTTCTCTCCACGTGTTGACGTGGTAGAAAAAGAAACCGCGTTTGAAATTATCGCGGATCTACCCGGAGTTGCAAAAGAAGATATTTCCGTTACCTGTACTAACGGAGTATTAACTATTGAAGCTCACACTTCAAAATGTGTTGAAACAAAAGAAGAAGACAAAGTTATCCATCAGGAACGCTTTCAAGGGAAAATGGTACGTAGTTTCACGTTAAGTGATTATATTGATCCAAAAGAAATCTATGCCGAATTCCTAGACGGTGTACTGGAAGTCGTGGTTCCAAAACTGGACAACAAACCTGAAAGTAGCACGAAAATTGATATCAACTAGTCCTACTATTGATGGGGAAGAAAATAAAATCTTCCCCATTTATTACCTGGACGACCTTTAAACCATTTTATATTTGAATATTGTTAACAGAAACAGAAACCTCGATATTTCCACGAACCGCATTTGAATAAGGACAAACCTGGTGAGCCATTTTTACCATTTCAATGGCTTGTTCCTGAGGTAAATCCAACTCAGCTTCAAGACTCACGCTAAGAGCAAAACCGCCATCATCATTAGAACCAATACCAACAACTGCAGTAACCGGTGCAGATTTAAGCGATACTTTTGCTTCCCGTGCAACATGTAATATCGCATTGGAAAAACAGGCAGAGTAACCTGCCGCAAACAATTGCTCAGGATTGGTAGCACCACCAGCACCACCTAATTCTTTAGGGTACGTTAGATCTACTGCCAATAGCCCATCATCTGAAGAAACTTTACCGTTACGACCAGCCAGAGCGGTTGCTTTTGTCTGATATATTGTTTTCATAATTTCACCTTAATATTGCACAATTTAATTTTACACTATTTAATTTTATGCAATTTTAATTCGATCTATAGATGAAATGCAAGTATATTGTGCACAATTTATTTTTTTTATTGCCTGAAGAATATGATGAATAGCTGCAATACAGAAACAGTAAACAACAAATCGGATCAACCCCTTTTACTGGAAAATCAGGTTTGCTTTCCGTTATACAGTGCCGCCAATGCTGTCATTCGTGCATATCGGCCATTACTAAAAGAGCTGGATCTCACCTACGTTCAGTATCTGGTTATGATGGTGTTGTGGCAGGATGATGGCATCAGCGTCAAAAAATTAGGCGAGAAACTGCACCTTGACTCTGGAACATTAACGCCTCTGTTAAAAAGGCTGGAAGCAAAAGAATTACTTCACCGGAAACGAAGTGAATATGATGAACGAATCAGAGTGTTATTACTGACAGGGAAAGGACAACAGTTAAAAGAGAACGCAAGATCCGTTCCTGATTCAATGGTATGCAAACTACAATTAAATACCAAAGATTTAATTGCATTAAAAGAACTGTGTGAGAAGGTCCTTACTACTCTGGACTGATATGAATTAAACCTGAAACCATATCATCATATTTTTATCATATTTGTGACACATAAATAACCCACACTCTGGTGTAAGCATACAAATGTGGTTATAATTTAACCGAACATGAAAAGTATTCGTATATAATAATAGATTGTCTTTTTATTAGAAAAGCAACGACATGTCTGGCTAACGGTAATGGCTGTAGGTTAATTTATCGTTAGGAATTTTATCATGTCCAAAGAAAATGAAAAATCAGCTCAGATAGCTGTACGTGAGAGTTTAACTCAACTTCATGCTAATTTACTGAAAACTTCAGAAAAATTACGAAAAGCGGGCTTAAATTATAAACAAGCCGCAGAAAAAATCATGAGTTCACATTGATCATTATTGATTGATAAAGAAACAAGTCAGTTCTCATAATTTACTGGCTTGTTTTTTATTCCTCACAAAAAGCTTGGGTTACACTTCTACTGCCGTAAGCCACTTAAAACTCCCAGAACGACCGAGAGCAGATAATTAGTATAGGGAAGATTTCCAGCCTGCCAAATAACATCGCAAGACACATCAACCACTTACCGCTACTATGCAGCGGCTCAAACCCAGACGATGTTGTTCCCCATCCGATGCCCATATTATTAATACAGGCAGCAACGGTTCCAAATGCCGTTTCAAAATCTTCTCCGAGAGCAACCAGTCCCCATATAAACATGCAACTAAAAAAGATATAGATAAAAAACAGCCCCCAAACGGATCGCATAACCCGGTCTGACACAGCCTGACCACTGACTTTTGTTGTATATATCGCATTGGTTCGTATTAACTGATGCACTTCCTGTTTTGACTGACGGTACAGTAAAAAAAACCGCATCGCTTTAATCCCACCACAGGTTGAACCAAAACAACCACCAAAAAAACTGGCACCCAGAAGCAAAATAACAACCTGATCCGGCCAGTTAGGATAATTTGCTGAACCCAGTCCATTATCTGTCATAACAGATATTGCCTGAAAGAAACCGTGAACTAATGAGTCCTGAACACCAAACATTTTACTTCGGACTAATTCAATAACACTGATCCCAACGACAATCGACAAAATACTAATAAAAAACTTAAACTCCGGATTTGACCAAATGGGTTTCAATGTTCGCTTCGTGATGGCAATGTAATACAGAGAAAAGTTCACAGCGGCAAAAAGAGACAAGACACCCGCAACAAATTCAATTGGCAGACTGTGATAATAACCGATACTGTCACTGTGCGTTGAAAACCCACCCAACGATACCGTTGAAAGACTGTGACATATTGCATCAAACCAATTCATCCCTGCAAAGTGAAAGAAAAGTGTTCCCCCCAAAGCCAGTGAGCTGTATATACCCCAAAGGCTACGTGCAGTATCGGCCAGCCTGGGCGTTAACTTTTCCTCTTTCATAGGTCCGGGCATTTCTGCCTGATAAAGTCTGGCACCACCAATACCAAGGAAAGGCATCACAGCAACAGCCAGAACGATAATCCCCAACCCACCCAGAAAATTAAGCTGAGCACGATAAAACAAAATCGATTTCGGAAGATTATCAATATCAGAAAAAATCGAAGCTCCCGTAGTAGTAATGCCAGATACTCCTTCAAATACAGCATCGGTCAGACTTAAATTCAGTCGGGCATCCAGATAAAACGGTAAAGCACTGAGAGCGGAAAAAATAAGCCAAAACAAACAGGCAACCATGAACCCATCGCGCTTTTGCAAATAATGAGTTTGCTCCTGCGTCAAACGCCAGCCAATAACACCTATCCCCAGAGAAAGAACAAAACTGTACATAAACGGTGTAATGTAGCCATCACGAAAATACCACGACACCAGCACTGGAACCAACATGGTCAAACTATAAATGATGGTAAGAAAGCTACAAATGTGAAAGACAGTATTAAAACGAGAACTCGTATGAAACCCAGAATTAACAAATGCCATAAAATAGTCCTTAACTGACAGCACCAGGTTCATTTAAACTAAACAATCCATGAACCCGACAAGTTTGCGCCAACTTTACCAAACACTTATTCTTCAGACTTTACATGAAGATGTAAACCTTAGTTTTAGTTTTATCTATAGATTTCGCGCCTCTAATTTGATAGATGCTTAATGTATAAAAAAAGAGCCAGATAATCATCTGACCCACATATATATATAATACTATGAAAAATAAATACTAATTATCTACATCAGGTGTAAACAACCCTTTTTTCATAAAGAATTTAACCCACACTGCGGTAACCAGACCAATCGCCAGCAAAATGCCACCGGTAATACCGTAAACCAATGTCGTCATTTGCGGGGAAGGAGAGTTATGCAGTGCAATATATCCCATAGCAACAATTCCCAAAATCTGTGGAACAGGGTAAAACGGTGTCCGGTAAGGTCGTGGCATATTGGGATAACGTCTGCGCAGTACTATGACGTCAATATGAGCAACCATATAAGCCAGAAGCCAGCTTGTTGTTGCCGCAATAACCAATACGATTAAAGAGTCGACATCAACAATCAGATAAGGAATTGAGGTAGCAACCGCCAGCAGAACCATCGCAACCCATGGTGCGCCAAACCGATTTGTCGCTTTAAGCTGAGGGAAAGCCTGCCCTTGTACCGCCATTCCATGTAGCATCCTTGGAATGGACGCCAAAATCGTATTCATTGTACTGCATGTAGCCGCAAGAGCCATCACAGTTGCCATCAAAAGACCGGCTTTCCCAAATACATCCTTGATATAATCCAGATATGGAAGGGGAGATTTCAATAATGTATCAACATTCATATATAAACTGGCGCCGTAAACAAAAGCCAGAAAAATGAGAAAAATCATAAACAGAGAAAAATGCATGGCCTTAGGAATATTTTTCTTCGGCTGTTTTACCGCATTAATCATCGGACAGATAAACTCAACTCCAACCATCAGCCACATTGCCAGAGCAATGAGACCAACAAAACTCCCATTAAAAACACCGGTAAAACTCCAGTCAACAGTTGCTCCGGTAAGGCGTGGATGCGGTTCAGCAAATCCGGTAATAGCACCTAATCCAACCAATATTAATGCTGCGACCAGAACAAAAGCCAGTAAATTCTGAACACGAGCAAATACATCAGCCCCAATAAGATTTGTGATACACAACACCGCCAATATAACCAACGGAACCACTTTATCCGGTATTAGCCCAGGTAATAACTGATCAATCATGGCATCAACCAATACCATTTCAACAGGTAGAGCTAATACAGCTACAACAACATATCCGGCAAAAACAGACAGAATGGCCGGGAAGTGGCCAATCGCTTTTTGAGTATAAGTCGCCAGTGTTCCCTCGTTCGGAAACATCAATGACAGCTCGGCAAAACTCATGGCATTAAACTGAGCAAGGATTAATGCTGACACCATAGCCGCAACAAACCCCATGCCTCCAATGGCAATACCCTGCATTGCTGAGATCATTGCCCCCTGAACAATAACCAAACCTATGCAGATTCCCATCATTGTCGGTAAACCCAGTTTTCTCTCCGGGGTTTTCGTTTCTGGTCCCTCAGTATGTCCGATACTACCTGAGTCAATCATTTCACTCATAGCTTTCTTCCTTATATCACTAATTTCCCGCTTTCTATCCTAAAAGCGGCCTAACCTGTAAGGTGACGGATCAATAATCGGCGCCACCCCACTCACCAGATCCGCGGCTAAATGACCGGCTGCCGGACCAGTTCCGAACCCATGTCCGGAAAATCCGGTTGCGATGGTCAACCCCTGCAATTTATCAACATGGTCTATGATTGGTTTTGAATCTGGTGTGACATCGATGAGCCCCGCCCATTCTTCGTCAATCTGAGCACTGTTAAATTCTGGCCAGGCATTACGCAAATTTGTTAATGCTTCCTGATTTAACGCAGGATTATGCTCTGGATCCATAATGCGGATATTTTCAAAAAATGAAGGAGACTCACCGGACCAACGCCGGGGAACTCTTAAATCTTTTATAAAGTGCTTCCCTAATGAAATACGTAATGCACTTCCCTGCTCTTTTAACTGGCTCAGATAACGATGTCCAATTAACAAGTGATCAAGAGTCAACGGCGCTTCAATTGCCCCTCTCTGCATAATGACAAACCCGCCACCCAGATGTTTACGAAAAGAAAAATCCGGCCCTGCCACAGAAATGTCGGTCGGACCAGACATTGGTTTTGTACGTAATACAGAACAAATCAAGTGCAGAGCAGGAATTGAAATACCCTGATTTCCCAGAAAGCGCCTCGACCAGGCCCCACTTGCCAGTAATACCTGATCGCATTGAATCTCACCTTTTTCAGTGATAACACCACTTACTTTTCCGCCGGATTTCGATAATGTTCTGACTGCACAATTTTGAACAATCACTGCGCCTTTTTTGATTGCGGCTTTTGCCATTGCACTGGTGGCTATTGAAGGTTCTGCTCTGCCATCGGATTTTGTATACAATCCACCTTTCCAGCTACCTTTCCCCCTGGGAACCATGTCATCGATTTCTTTTGATGACAAAAGTCTGGAGTCAAGATTATGGTCTTTTACTGATTCTAGCCAGGCTTCCTGAACCGCATTGTATTCTTCTGTCGACGAAAGAAACATAATGCCACTTTGCTTGTAATCCACATCACAACCAACCCGCTCTGACATTGAAGCCCATAGCTTATCCGCAGCTAATGCCAAAGGTATATCATCATGGTGACGATTGGTTTTCCTGATCCACCCCAGATTCCGGGCTGACTGTTCAGCGGCGATAAATCCTTTTTCAATTAATACAACCGGTATGTTACGTTCCGCCAGTGTCAATGCAGCACTAACCCCAACAATTCCGCCACCAATGATGACAATACTTGTCGATTTAGGTAACTCATTCGGTGTATCAATATATTCAAGCGTTTTTATCATAAAGATCCCCTAATGGCCGTGAAACCCGAGCCCGACGGCCACAACATGTATTACTAAGAAATATGAATTCTTTCTGCATCGAGTTTTGAAGCTCCCCGGTATGCAGTCACTTCAATCTCAACTTTATAAATGGTTGAGCCCAGCGGAGGACAAGTCACCGTAACCACAGGATCAATATCCTTGAACTTACCCCCGAAAAACTCCATAACAGACGACACATGAGAAGGGTCCTGAATAAAAACTTTTGCTGAAATCACATCTGCCATACATGACCCGGCTGAGATTAACGCCCGATCAATATTGATAAAAATTTGTTCTGTCTGCTCAAAAATATCGTCGGGCATCTCCCCGGTTAATGGGTTACGACCGGCAGTATTCGAAACAAAAATCCAGTTATCGACGACCACTGCTCTGGAGTAACTGGCAATCTCTTCAAATTTAGAGCCAGACTTAATTTTCATGATATGCGTCATTTCTCTTCCCTTTCCCTGATATAACTGTCCTTTAACTGAATCAACTTAGTTCAGGGGTTTCCCATAAATTCAATGTCACACCAAGCCCTTTATCAATCGCATTACGGTAAATTTTGGTTCCCCATGCCACATCTTCTACCGGCATACCACCGACTGACATCACGACAATTTCCTCATCATTCTTGCGTCCTGGCGACACACCCGCCACAATCTCACCCAGGTCTTCAAGCTCGTTCATGGTTACTTTGCCTTCATCAACCATATCCATAAAACGCACACCGATAATTGGAATATACTGATGAGCCGGCTTTGGTACTTCTTCAAACCAGGCCTGATAAAGACCTGTGTTATCAAGGACTTTTCGAACATCCGAACGTTCCATACCTGCATCCAGACGACAATAGGCAGGCATTGCTAAGAACGCCCCCGGTTTTACCCATTCACGTTTCACTTCAGGATACGTTGACGGATCCCCTGTTTCACCGGAATTACAGTAAGTAACGATGTCAGAACCACGAACAACGTCCTCTATTGAATCAACCACTTCCACTTTGGTTATCTGAGGAAAGCTGGCCGCTACCCATGTCATAAAACTATCAAGACTGGTTTTACCTCTGCCCTTCACTTTAATCGTATCGATATCCGGGCACTCCGCCATAAATGCAGCAACTGCTGTTTTCCCCATCACTCCGGGACCAAGAAGGCCAATCACTTTAGAGTCTTTACGAGCGAGATAGCGAGCCCCTACCCCCGGCACGGCACCGGTCCGGTAAGCAGAAAGAAGATTCGCAGACATGTAAGCAAGCGGTGCGCCTGTATCAATATCATTCAGAATGAACATCAGAATAGAACGAGGAAGCCCTTTCTCCCGGTTCGCGATGTTTGAACCGTACCACTTAACACCACAGGTTTGAAAATCACCACCAAGATAAGCAGGCATTGCCATTAAACGACGATCTGCGGTCGGTTTAGGCATCGTCGGAAATGGGGATTCTTCCGGAAATGTCACCATAGCACCGTGAGAATCATTATTTTCTCCTGCCATCCGGTAATCACCGGAATGAAGTAACCTGAACATCTCTTCCATTGCATCGACACATTCAGGCATGTTCGTCACACCCGCTTTAATCATGTCCTGCTCTGAAAGGTAAATAAAATCAATCTTCGTACTATTCGACATGGTATCTATATCCTTATAGTTCATTGACTTAAGAGTCATTGGTCCATCATTCAAGCAAATTTATACTAACCAGAAATATTCTTCTTTATTGCTTCAGTAAATTCATACTATGAAGGGTTTAATCGTTCGTATTGAATTTTTGCGACATTCGATGCTAAAAAAACAAACATGAATTCTGGCACTTGATTTGCTTGCAGAAAAAGCAGTATATGAGCAAAGGAGTTGGTCATGTCAGCGAATTGTATCAGTCACAATATCTCCGGAATTCATTCAAAACAGCCTTGGTTTGTTCTGAGTGCGGACACCTTTTTAACCAATTTAACTGTCGAAAATCCGGTTGTTTCCCATTTCTACAGATTTGAATTAAATAAATCGGAAAGCCCGACCATTGCAATTCCGGATGGATGTGTTGACCTGATTTTTTACTGCAATCCGGACAAACCATCTGCCATGGTGTGCGGCACAACACTACAGGCCCGGCAAATTGAATTTGACAGAAATCACCCCTATTTTGGGGTCAGATTCGTTCCCGGAGTTTTTCCTGATTTCCTCGAAATCGATGCAGAAGAACTGATTGAAAAACAATACAATATGCTGGATCTTATTCCGAACACTCAAAGCCTTTTCGAACAAGTCATTACTGCTGAAAACTTTTCTCAGCAAATTAATATAGTCAATGCCTTTCTTAAAAAGATTGACGCCAGATCACCATCAAAACTCACAACACAAATTGTTGCCAAAATCTGTCAGCAAAAGGGCAATATTCAGATAAAAGAACTGGAAAGATATTCCGGCTACTCTACTCGTACATTGCAGCGACTTTTCAAACAGGATGTCGGCCTGACACCGAAAGGGTTCAGTCGGGCAATCCGTTGTCAATCAGCTATTTACGACATTAACCATAGTGACCGGGTTATCTTTTCTGACTTAGCCTGTGATCTGGGTTTTAGCGATCAGTCTCATTTTTTAAGAGAGTTTAAGAAGCTGGTCAATGCCACACCTATGGAATATCAACATCAGGTAAAGCAAAGCACCTATCTGGAACGAATCCATTGCTACTAGTCTCTCAACTCTACATCTCTCATCTCTGGTGCAAATGCACATAATTGATGCAAAAAAGCTCTCCTGACTATTCATTTCTGCTAATAACACAACTCTAAAAAAGAGAGCTTCGTATCACTTTTCAGACAATTTTTCCCTTTTTCCGTGACTGATTTCTTACTCCTTAAAGTTTAGGGAACGATCCCAATAAAAAATAACATATATTATTTACCAATCTGGAATTAGAAGATTTTTATTACAAATAAACCTAATTAATCCGGATTTTTTTTAAATAATGAATGGGAACGTTTGCAAAAAAATAATCATTATTTATTATTATTGGAGAACAACATGAACAAGAAACATCTAATTGCCCTATCTATAAGCTGCGCACTGCTACCTCTGCAATATGCCAGCGCTAACAGCGAGCTTGATTCTTTAGAAGCCCGTGTCAATGAACTGGAAGCAAGACTGGCCAATACGGAAAAAGTGGCATCAGATGCTCAAAAGTCTGCATCAGATTTTCAATTTACCGGCTATGCCCGTAGTGGTTTATCCATTGATCAAAACCTGCATGGTGCTACAGATATCGGTGCAACGATGAGTCCGGTTGGCGCTTTGGGCGGACATATTGGCCGTCTGGGTGTAGAAGATGATACCTATGTCGAAGCCAACTTAATCCATAACCGTGTCGCAGATAATGGAACAAAGTCTTACTACAAACTGATGATTGCGGATGGCGTCGAATCAGAAAATCCATGGACAGCCGACGACAGTGATCTGAACGTTCGTCAGGTATTTGCGGAATTTTCTAATTTGGCATCGTTTGATGGTGCTTTGAAAAATGCGTCCATTTGGGCTGGTAAACGTTTTGATCGCGATAACTTTGACATCCACTTTATTGATTCAGATATCGTTTACTTAGCTGGTACCGGGGCAGGGATTTATGATATTCAGCTTTCTGATGACTGGAAAACCAGCTTTTCAGTTTATGGCCATGACTTCAATGATGTTAACAATACCAGTGAAGATATTGAAAGTTACACGCTTACCATGAATAACCACATTGGTAAGTGGCAGGTGATGTTAAATGGAATCGTAGCCAAAGATAATCAGGAAAGTGATGATGACATCGGAGAGAACGGCTTTCACACCTTAATCGGCTATCATGCAGATAGCTTCTATGGTCTGTCAGACGGTTTCTCTAAAACCGGAATCATCTATGGTCACGGTTTAGGCGCTGAAGTGAAAAATATCGGTTCGGATGGAAAACTGAGAAAAGACGCGAACGCTATTCGTTTGTATTCTTACGGTGTCACCCGGTTTGCAGATAACTGGCGCATAGCTCCGGCACTGCTTGCCGAATACAGCGATGACATGTATGAGAAAAATGACCGTTATGTCTGGTCATCATTGAATGTACGTCTTGCCCAGGAATTCAACCAAAACTTTGAAATGGTCTACGAAGGGACATATCAGTACATGGACCTGAATAATGGCAGCGTAAAAACAGACGGCAGCTTCTATAAAGCAACCATTGCTCCAACATTTAAAATGGATACCAAGGCGGGATTTTTTGACCGACCAGAACTGCGTTTTGCGGTCAGCTACATAGACTGGGATACCAGTCTTAATGATAGTTATACAATCAACGGTACTGATGTTGGTATGGGTAACAACAATGAAACCGTCTTTGCCCTGCAAATGGAAACCTGGTTCTAAATGTGCCCCCTCTTATACAGCAAGTCCACGGTAACCGTGGACTTGTTTTTTTATGAAGAGATAGAACGCATATATTCCTGATTTTTATTCGGATCCGACCCCATAGCAACCGCATAACACGACTCACCGGCATTAATAACACGGCTGACAATCTCTTTATCCAGTTTTTCAGATTCCGACATTTCGGTCAGAATGTCAGTAACCTGCTTCAGAGACATGCCTTTCCGGTAAGGCCGATCCTGGACTAACGCCTGAAACACATCGGCAACTGAAATAATCCGGGCTTCAATACTTAAATCCCTTTTCTCCGGATGAAACGGATATCCGATTCCATTTAGCCCTTCATGGTGATAAGACGCCCACCGAGCAATATCTTCCAATCCATCAATATGCCGAAGTATTTCGTAAGTTTCATAGCTATGTCGGTTCATTACAGATCGTTCTTCTTTATCCAAAGGTCCTTTTTTCTCGAGAATATCATCCGGGACATGAAGCTTTCCCAAATCATGCAATAAGCCGGCAATTTCTATCTTGTCACAACGCTCTTCAGGCAAGCCAAATATCGAAGATATATATTTTGCCAGATCGGCCACTCTTACCGAATGTTGCGTAGTAAAGTGGCTCTTTTGATCCACAATATAGGCTAAAATCAAAGACAAATGCTTTATTTGCTCCAAAGATAACATTTGATTACCGGGTACACTTCCCATATCCCAGGTATAACGAGCAATATGCCGGTCCTCCAGCGAAATCCAGAAAGCCTCGCTCGATTCAATATCTAAAAACGCACTGATAAATTCAGGATTAAAATAACGGCCTGAACACCGGACAACCGCATCCACAATATCAGCTCTGGCCAGTAAAATGTCGGTCCCATAATGTGAGGCAGCCAGAACATCAATACGATCAGCAAGAAAGGTCAGATTCGCCATGCGCTTATCATAATTGCTAATATCCAGTGTCTGTAACTCTTCCCATGGGGTATGGTGATAAAGAATTGGAATTGCAAACTTAGAAAGAGGTTCAAACATATGAAGAAGCCGGTAACCAATTTTACAGTGCGTATCTGCGCCATCCCAATCAAAATGATTTACCAGATTTGAATGCATCTGCTCTGTCGAAACCCCGCAATCATGAAGCATCCCCAGTTCAAAAGCGAATTGAATATCTGGCTCACTAAAATCAAGTTCTGCCCCGATCTCACTGGCAATGTACCCGACCCGTTTCCCATGATTCGTATCATTCATTCCCACCAGAGAAACTGTTGTTTCAATAGCCAAAATCATCTGACGTAAATCAACATTTAACTTATATGCCTGATCCATTTTTCCGTATCCAAATTCTGACGTTTATTATTTATAATAGCTCAGTTTCATAACAATGCTCTGTTCTATAAATACGCTTGTCCACGGTCCGTCCGCTTATTACATCCTGCTATTTTTATGAGAATGTGATACATTACTGCCCCTGATTGTTCTTACCCATATTACTATGCCTAACCGTTTCGAAACTCTTATTCCCGTCGGAGTACGCTTCATGCTGCTCTCTGCTCTTGGTTTTTCATTAATGACGGCCTTCGTTAAATTAGTGGGAACTCACGATATTCCGCTTTTTGAAATTGTTGCTGCCAGAGCATTCGTTTCATTAATCATCAGCTATCTGGATGTCAAAAGAAAACGAATTTCTGTCTGGGGGAAAAATAAGAAACTACTTCTGGCAAGAGGGACTGTCGGCACCATTGCGTTGATGTGTGTCTATTATTCCGTCACAACGCTTCCGCTTGCCGCTGCCACCATCCTGCAGTACGTTCATCCTGTTTTTACAGCTGTTCTTGCGGTCATTTTTCTGAAAGAAAAAATTCAGATTCCGACAATCATATGCATTGTTTTCTGTCTGGCCGGATTAACCGTAATGGTCTTACCCGGAATGGAGTCTGACTCATCTTATCAATTACCTATTATGAGCGTCGGTATTGCCATATTAGGTGCATTCGGAAGCGCTATCGCTTATGTTATCGTCAGAAAACTCAGCAATACAGAAGACAGTTCGGTTATCATCTTTTACTTCCCGTTAATCGCACTTCCTGTCTCGGTATTACTGATCGGTCATGATTTTGTTATTCCGGATATGCACGTCCTTATCTTAATGGTGCTTATTGGTATCTGTACGCAATTTGGCCAGTACGGATTAACCAAAGCGATGCAAACTCAGGCAGCAGGAAAAGCCTCAGCCTATTCTTACATTCAGGTTGTCTTTTCCGGATTAATCGGGGTTTGGGTATTTAATGAGATTCCATCAATCTGGACCTATTTGGGAGGTGGATTAATTATATCCGGAGCCTTAATTAATGTATTCGGACAAAAAAGATAAAAAATTCAGATAAATATCAAAACCGGGAGTGTTTGAAATGAGCACTCCCGGAAAAAGCAGATTAGCGGAACATATAAGTCGCCAAAACGTCTTTCTGCTGACCCCATTTATCCGTAATACCAATGCCTAACCCGGTTACCACTCCATTTGCTTTCGGAGGTTGCTTCTTCATCAATTGTTCAAATGCCGGAAGATTAGGACTCTTTTCTGCAGCCAATAATGTAAGATGAGGCTGAAAATTCTGGAAAACATTCGGGCTACCATAACGTTCAAAAGCCGCCAGCTTTCCAGGGTATTTTTTTACCCATTGAGGTAATTCAGGATTCATTACACGATACGGTTCAATTGCCATTGTGACCTGATCAGCCAAACGCTGCAATGCCTGACTACGCTGAATATCAATAAAGACCCAGTTTCCCTTGGTCACCGTTATCCCGTCCGCAACTAATGGAAACGGCTTTGTCTTTTTCACAAGATTTTGTACAGACTGCTTTATTTTTGAGATCGATTCTTCAGGAAATTCCGTTAAATACAATGTAACATGAACCGGCATCCCTTTCTCATAAAAACTGGTCATTCCCTTTGATTTCAATGCCTGACTGGTGTGCGCTACCAATTCTTTCACCGGTTGAGAAGGAATTGCAAAAACATCAATACTAAGATCTTTTGCTGATGCCTGAAAACAAAGGCACCCCATCAGTAACAGTCCCAGCCTTGTACCCCACATTTTCATCAATTCATTTAATGAATAAAAAATCATGTCAATCTCCATATTCTCATTTCTTTAGTCTACATCTAAAATTAAACCAAATACGGATGATATTAATATCACAATTTTATGAAACTTTCTGAGTAAAAATAATAATATAACCGACCGACTGAATATATAGTTTTAGAGAAAGAGCACCCGAATTCGGGTACTCAGGAATGAAAGGGAAACACCACTAATTTGAATATTTTTTTGTGTATTCAATTGCCTGATCAATAACATCAGCAACTTGCAGTTTCTTTGCCATTCCGGATGGAGAATACGTTTCCTCACCCATAATGCCTGCTTTAACTTTCTGTGCAAAAGCTTCTACATCAGCCCCTTCTTTTTCCAACTCACATAACACTGCTACTAATGCTTTTACGCTAAAATCTGCACTCATTTTTATCTCCGGGCCTATAAGGCATTCTTCTTTTAATTAATTCATATATACAATATCTATGACTGTAACTAAATATTGAGATTAACGGAACTATTAAACGAAAACATACGAATTTCATCACGGGGATACCAGCCTAAGCTCTGATAAAAACTTTGCGCTCCCACATTATCGCTCAGTACAAACAAATGTGTTTTCGCTATACCAATATTATTTAGTGCCTGAATGGTCTTCCCTACTAAAGCCTGACCAATTCCCTGCTTTCTGTATTCCGGAGCAACAGCAAGATGCTGTAAATACCCCCGTCTTCCATCCGTTCCAACCAATACGGCACCAACAATCTCTTTATCCCACTCAGCCACAAAACTTAATCCGGAATTTCTTTTCAGATATTGCTTAATGTTTTCTCTGGAATCAGCATCCCGTAACGAAAGGTTTTCCGTATCGCTCCATAACTTGATCACAGAATCATAATCCGATATATCCATTTCTCTGATCGTCAACATGTATCTTCCTCAGGTAATGGCAGGCCATATTATTATTGTTATCCAAATATCTCATGCCAAAATCAGTTCTATGTAAAAACAACTACTTGTTTAGCTCTGAAAGAGATAAACCAATACAACAGAGTAAGCACTTTACTCATTCTTATACTATATCGCCAGTCATTCTGATGGTCTAAATTGATGGAAACTCATTTTTGCGAATAAGTGCAAGAAAAATAGGCATTTTTGATAAAATTGGATATTGTATTTCAATTATTTTGAAACTTTCAATTTTATCATTTACTTTTAAACATTCTGACGTTTATCCATTGTCTCATTATCTTATATGAATGTTTGATAAGAAATTGTTTTTCCATCTAAACGAAAATTGATACTCTACCTAAGAGTCGTTTTATAACATACAGTGGCACCAGTTTGATTATTGATATTGGTGATTTAACCCTGACAAAACAGGGACATACAAAACAAGAAAAACTCTTTAACGCTATTCGTAATAAAATCGTTTCCGGCCTCTGGAAAAGTAGTGCTAAATTACCATCAACCAGAGAGCTGGCAACCAGACTTGCTATTGGCAGAAATACCGTCGTTGCCACTTACGAACAACTCGTTGCTGAAGGTTACATTAAAAGCCAGGTTGGCTCTGGATTTTATGTAGCTGTCAACTTACCGGAACAATTTTATGTCGGAGAAAATATTAAACCTGACCAAAACGGATTCCCGGTTAATGAAACGATGAAACGGGGATTTGCACCGGGTGTTCCCGATTTGGAAGAGTTTCCGGTTAAACGCTGGTCAAAACTGGTTCATCAACACGGACAACGTCGGAGCTATCTGGGCTACAGTAACATTCAGGGGTTAAGTTCTCTTCGGAATGCCATTGCAAACTACATTTCTTCCAGCCGGAGTGTTTACTGTTCTCCTGATCAGGTCATTATCACTCATGGCGCTCAGCAGGCAATATCCACAGCCTTACTGGCAACCGCATCTTACGGAGGAGAAGTTGCTTTTGAAGACCCCGGCTACACCAGTGTCCGCTCGGTTATAGAACTGTTTAATATGAAAAACACACCGGTTAAAATCGATAAAGATTCAGGCTGGAATCTGACATCATTGACCGACAGCGAGGCAAAAGCTGTATATGTTACCCCAAGTAATCAATATCCTCTGGGGATGACAATGCCTGTTACTCAGCGTCTTGAATTAGTTGAATGGGCATCGGGAAAAAATAGCTTTATCATTGAAGACGATTACGATAGTGAGTTTCAGTTTGCGCATCAGCCCTATCCAAGCTTACAGGGGTTAGCTCACGAATACGGATACTCGGACAACGTCATATATATCGGTTCGCTCAGTAAAATTATGTTCAATAGCATACGACTTGGCTATATGGTCGTTCCTTCATCTTTGATCACAAAATGTTGTCAGATAAAACAGGCAATGGGTGGTGAGCTGGCAACCACTTATCAACTTGCTCTTACTCAATTCCTGACTGAAGGACATTTACAGAGACACATCCGAAAAATGCGTCGTCTGTATCAGGAAAAACACCAAATGATAATAAACAGTCTCAATTATCACTTTGGCGCGGATATCAAAGTCATTAGCCAACCGGCAGGGCTGCATGTCACTATTATATGGGAAAAAGACATTGCAGAATCCACATGGTCTGAGCACGCTAAAAACCATATGATTACTCTGAAACCATTATCCGAATATGAAAGCTACCCAACTCAGCGAAGCTGGAAAGGCGCGATATTGGGCTTTGGCAATGCTGAATTAGAAAACATCGATGAAAATATTGCGGATCTGGCCCGGTTATTCTATCGGTTAGACGCCAACTCTTCAGCTTCTTCGTAGCAGCATTAACGTTTCAGCTAACTCAGAAAACCCGTAGCCACCGTTGCGGTCAGTGATATAACCGGGCTGATAAATTAAATCATCTAACACAGGCAAAATATTATTCACACCAAATGTTAACGGAAGCCACTGAAACATACATTCATCATTATGAGAATCACCAACGTAAGTAATTGTCTCCAGATCAAAATCATCACTATTGAGCATTTCTCTCAAAAATTTCTCACCACTGCTTTGCTTGGAATGCGATCCAACCCAAGCATTAATATGAATTGAACTCATCATCGCATTAACCGGCTCACCATCAATGTTCAGATGTTTGATTCTTTTTACTAACTCCTGAGCAATGTGTTTTTCCACAGGCTTTCTATCCTGACTTAGATTAACTGCTACATCACAAATTCGGTAAGGTTGATCAACGGCAAAATCAACACCGGGAAAATCCTGCAGCAACCCGGTCACTTTTTCTCTTAATTTTATCTGATGGATACTCATTGTTTTAAGTGGATACGCGTAGCGGGTAAAAAATCCATCATCACTTCTGCGCATCCAAAATGCACCGTTTTCACCAATCACACCATGTAAAGGCCATACTCTGGCAATGTGATCACACCATCCGGCACAGGCACCGGTGACGGCAATGACGCGAATACCGGAGCGGTGCAAACGGTCAAGTGACGAAAGTGTTTCCGGAGGAAGTCGCCCCCGCCATGTTAATGTGTCGTCTACATCCGTCAGCAACCACTGGATCTTTTTCGCTTCTTCTGCCGTAAGTTGATGAATTGTTTTAACCATTCACGATCTCACTTTCCTGCTCTGCATACGATGGCGAAGGCAAACGCCGGCCACTTTCCGGATCAAACAAATGTAAATTTGCCAAATCTACCCGGATACCCAGTGTGTCCCCGACTTCAAACTGCTGCTCCCCTTGAGCCCGGATAACCAATGGCTGGCTAGTTTGGTCTTTCAGTCGACAATACAAAAGATGATCGGCACCTAAAGCCTCTATCATTTCAATTTCAACGTGTGTCGTTGGTGCATGATCGACAATTTGGATATGCTCAGGGCGTATACCTAATTTTACATTACCCAAATTCCACCAGTTTGTTGATAGCTGAATATGAGACGCACCCACCGCAATACTGTCTGCCATTATGTCTGCATCTAAAATGTTCATCGCAGGAGCCCCAATGAATGTCGCCACAAACAAAGAAGCCGGTTTCTGATAAATCGCTATTGGTGTACCAACCTGCTCTATATTGCCTTTGTTGAGTACCACCAGCTTATCTCCCAACGTCATCGCTTCGACCTGATCATGAGTCACGTAGACAGAAGTTGTTCCTAAACGACGTTGTAATTTTTTAATTTCCAGACGCATTTGAACCCGCAATTTTGCATCCAGATTAGACAAAGGCTCATCAAATAAAAATACTTTTGGTGAGCGGACAATGGCTCTTCCCATTGCAACCCGCTGGCGTTGTCCACCGGACAACTGCTTTGGTTTCCGGTCCAGAAGATGATCCAGCTCCAGCATTTTAGCGGTATCCCGGACCATTTTTTTGATCTGATCTTTCGGGACCTTCCGGTTTTTCAGACTATAAGCCATATTATCGAAAACCGACATATGAGGGTAAAGCGCATAATTTTGGAAAACCATGGCAATGTCCCGCTTACCTGGCTCTATATCATTAACCTGAAGTGAGTCAATTTTGAGCAGACCAGAGCTGATTTCTTCCAGTCCGGCAATCATGCGTAATAATGTTGACTTCCCACAACCACTTGGCCCGACAAGCACAACCATTTCACCATCATCAATATCAAGATCAACGCCATGAATAGCCTGAAAGCCATTGGCATAGGATTTTTTTATATTGGTTAGCGTTAACGTAGCCATCTGCTATTTCTCCGAATCAACTAGGCCTTTAACAAAGGCTTTTTGCATTCCAATCACGACCAGTACCGGAGGCAACATGGCAATGAGTGTAATTGCCATAATTTTGTTCCACTCCACAAGACCGTCATTCACATTCAGTAGCTGCTTAATTCCCATCACAATGGTGTAATAATGAATATCGGTAGTAATCAATAATGGCCACAGATACTGGTTCCAGCCGTAAATAAAAGTGATAACAAACAGCGCCGCAATATTCGTTCTCGATAATGGCAGCAAAACATCAAAGAAAAACCGCCAGGGGCCGGCACCATCGATAATGGCCGCTTCAACCAGTTCGTTCGGTACCGTCATAAAAAACTGGCGAAATAAAAAGGTCGCTGTGGCGCTGGCAATAAGAGGAATCGTCAGGCCATAAAAAGAATTCAACATATGCAGATTAGTAATCACTTCAAATGTCGGCATAATCCTTACTTCCACCGGAAGCATCAACGTAAAGAAAATGATCCAGAAAGCCAGCATTCGCCCGGGAAAGCGAAAAAACACCACGGCGTATGCAGACAAAATGGAAATTATCAGTTTCCCAACCGTAATGCATAAAGCCATAATCAGTGAATTCGTTAACATCAATGTTAACGGAAAATCTGAGTTATTTACTTTTTCCCCGGAATGAAATAACTGCCTGAAAACATCGAACCCTAAATGCCCAAACCAGAGCGGTGCTCCCGTCGCAAATTCACCATTTTCGTGAGTAGTAGCAACCACCGCCAGCCACACCGGGAATGCAACGGAAACAATACCCAGAATCAAAATCAGGTGGCAACACAGCCGGAATAAAGATCGCCTTTCTACCATCAGTAGGTCACCTTCTTCTCAACGTATTTAAATTGAATCACTGTCAGCCCACCGACAATCAGCATCAGAATGACCGACTGAGCGGCCGATGACCCCATATCCAAACCAAGAAACCCATCGTTATACACTTTATAAACCAGAGTGGACGTACTGTTACCCGGGCCACCCTGAGTCATGGCATGAATAACCGCAAACGTATCAAAAAATGCGTATACAAAATTTACTACCAGAAGAAAAAAACCCGTGGGTGTAATCAGAGGAAAACTGATGGTCAGAAACCGGCGGACAGGTCCACTGCCATCTATCGCCGCAGCCTCATGCAAAGATTTGGGAACCGACTGAAGCGCCGCAAGGAAAAATAAAAAATTATAGCTCACCTGCTTCCAGGTTGAGGCAATCACAATCATAATTAATGCCTGCGTACCGTTTAACTTGGGGTTCCAGTCAACACCAAGAGATTTCAGTCCTTCACTGATCACACCAATCGTCGGATCGAACATAAACAGCCATAATGCACCGGCAACCACCGGAGCAACAGCATAAGGCCAGATAAGCAGAGTCCTGTAAGCTAACGCTCCACGGACAATATTTTCCGCAACACAGGCCAGAACCAAAGCACTTATCAGAGCAAGAAATGAAACGGTCATACTGAATACAAATGTGGTTCCGAACGATTCCAGATAATGAATATCGGTAAACAAACGCAAAAAGTTTTCAGCTCCAACAAATTCACTGCTCATACCAAAAGCATCTTCCAGTTGTGTTGACTGAAAAATCGCCTGACCGGCCGGCCACAAAAAGAAAATAAACGTAATCAGTAATTGAGGCATCAGTAGTATCACCGGTAACCAGCGATGCTTAAATATAACCTGAGATGAGATCATAATATTTCAGTAACTTAATCAAAACAGCGGGTCATTCTGACCCGCCGGGAAAGTGAAAAACTTATTGCTGAGTACGTTCAAAACGTCTTAATTGTTTATCGCCGCGGACAACCGCATTATTCAGTGCCGTTTTAGCGGATTCTTTTCCTGACCAGACCGCTTCTAACTCTTCATTAATAATGTCACGGGTCTGAAGAAAGTTACCAAAACGAATGCCTTTAGAGTTGGCCGTTGGTTTCTTAGAAGTCATCTGAATCACGGCAACCTCAGCCCCGGGGTTCTTCTTATAAAATCCCTGCTGTTTGGTTAACTCGTAAGCTTTTTTAGTGATTGGAAGATAACCGGTAAACTGATGCCAGTCGGCCTGAACTGCAGGACTGGATAGATATTTAAAGAATTTTGCGACCCCTTTGTATTCCTCTTTCGAATGACCTCTCAATACCCACAACGATGCACCACCTATAATCGTGTTTTGAGGTTCTTTCACCAAGTGAGAGTCATAAGGTAACTGGGCAACGCCGACATCGATACCTTTCATATTTTCTTTTATACCGGCAAGCCCCGCTGATGACCCCATGCTCATCGCGCACTCCTGAGTATAAAACAACGGCATTCCTTCTGACTGGCGACCACCATATTTATAAATGCCTTCTTTTGACCACTTAGCCATTTGAGAAATATGATCGACAAATGGTTTGCTGTTGAATTCAAATTGAGTATCCAGTCCACCAAAACCATTATTTTCTGTCGCCATCGGAACATTATTACGGGCACCAAAGTTCTCAATCTGAGTCCATGATTGCCATGTTGTGGTGAAACCGCATTTCGCACCGGATTTAAGCAACTTCCGGGACACATCCCCCATGTCATCCCATGTTTTGGGCGGATGAGTAATACCGGCTTTTCTAAACATATCTTTGTTGTAATACAAAACCGGCGTTGAACTGTTAAATGGCATAGAAAGCATCTTTCCATCGTTCGTTGTATAGTACCCGGTAACCGCAGAAAGATAATTATTCGGATTAAAAGGTTCTTTGGCATCCTTCATCAGCTTATAGACTGGGTACACAGCCTTTTTCGCCCCCATCATGGTTGCTGTACCTACTTCGAACACCTGAACAATCGCAGGTTGTTCCTTGGCACGAAAAGCCGCAATGGCACTTGTCATTGTCTCTGCATAAGTCCCTTTGTATACAGGCTTCACCTCGTATTCATTCTGACTGGCATTAAAATCTGCCGCAATCTCATCCACTTTTTTACCAAGTGCACCACCCATTGCATGCCACCACTGAATTTCTGTTTTAGCAAAGGCTGGAGAACTCACCAGAGTTGCAGCAACAGCCAGACCGACAAGTTGTTTAAGCGTCATTCTAAATATCCCTGAAATGTCTTCGTTAAGATTTAAGTCTCAAGCGAATATTCGTTTTCGATTTAAATTCGCTCAATGTGCGTTCAAATGAAAATTACGCAATAAAAATGACGGCGAAATGACAAATAAATGAACTTATCCGAAACTGTATATTATTCATTTTAATGAAATAAAATTGTCATAATCATCTGGAATTCTCTTATTCAGCTGAGATCTTTAGGGAGAGAATATATGCGAGTCATGGCACATCGGGGTTTTTCAAGTCAGGCACCGGAAAATACTCTTGCCGCATTTAAAAAAGCAATCGACTTTGGATGTCAGTGGATAGAATTAGATGTCCAGCTTAGCGCAGATAATGTCCCCGTGGTGATCCATGATCAGGAGCTGAGCCGCTGTACATCCGGTCAGGGGAAAGTGTCGGATCATACCCTGAAGCAACTCAGACAATTTTCTGCCGGAAATGGATTCAGTGATGAATTTTCCAATGAAACTATTCCTTCTTTACAGGACGTGTTGCTGATTGCTAAATCAAGCAACACGTCACTGAACATCGAACTGAAGCCCTATCCTTTCGATGACGAGCAATTGCTTTGTCAGCAAATTGCCAGAGTTATCCGTGCGGTAAAGATTCCGCCGGAACAAATTCTGTTTTCAAGCTTTAACATTAAAGCATTACAACACATTAAAACGATACTTCCTGAAATCAGACGGGGATTATTGTGGCAGGAAATACCCGGGGATGCCTTTACATTACTTAAGAAACTGGATGCCTACAGTGTCCACTGTGATTACCGTTATTTAACGGAACATCAGGCAAGAGAAATCAAGAGAAAAGGTTATCAGCTCTATTGCTACACACCTAACAATCCTATGGACGTTCAAAACTACTGGCTATGGGGTGTAGATATGATGATCACAGATACCCCAGATCGTTATGCCCATTAACTTTCTTCGTTAAAAAACCGGTGCCACATGCACAATTTATCTGTTCGTCAGGAAAAAATTCTCCAATGTATTAACCAAAATGAATATTGCACGATTGAGAATCTGTCCGCTCTTTTCAGCGTCACAACCCAGACTATTCGCCGGGACATCAATCAGCTTTGTACTCTTGGCCTTGCACGTCGTCACCATGGTGGTGTTGGCCTTCCCATCACATTAAGTAACCGGAGTTTTCTTTCCAGGCAAAGAACCAGCCAGGCAGAAAAGCAACAAATTGCCGAAGCAGTGGCCCGCTTAATTCCTGACGGCAGCACTATTTTCTTAGGTATTGGTACCACCATTGCTTTTATTGCAGAAAAACTCTTAAATCATAAAGAGTTAAGAGTTGTAACCAATAATTTCGAAGCCGCCTACACCCTGTCGCAGTACAACAACACAGAAATCTGGCTTCCGGAAGGACGAATACGATCCAATGACGGCGATATTGTCGGCGAAAGTGTCACAAATTTATTCAGCCGTTATTTTGCTGACATCGGCATTATTGGCTGTGCAGCCGTCAGAGAATATCCCACAGGCAGTGATATAGGTGCTCCTATCAAAGAAACGGCCATGGAGTATGAATTGCGGGAAGCCAATGTCAGCCAGGCCATCCTCGCCAATTGTCAGCAAAAATGGCTGGTTGCAAATCGTTCTAAATGGCAACGAAAAGCCAATGCTAAAGTTGCCGGATTAGATCGGTTTGATAGGGTATTTACTTCAGACTGATGCTTATGCTTCCTGAGTATTTAGCGGATTCTCTGAATCAACGGAAGTCTTAGGTTGTTCTGCACCATGCATCCAGTAAACAAGCTTAGTGGAAAATACCAACAGAATAATACTGCTCAAAATCGCAGTGACCGCAATGCCACCAAAGATAGATAATGCACCCAGCTCGCCGACATGAGCACCAATCAAACCGGCAACATAATTTGCAACAGCATTAAAACCATACCACACCCCCATCATTAGAGAGGCCAGTCTGAGCGGAGCCAGTTTGGTCACCATAGACAAGCCGATTGGAGACAAACACAGTTCACCGATGGTGTGAAAGAAAAATGCACCGACCAGCCACAACATGGAAGTCTTAACCGTCACATCCCCCCCCTGCTCCAGTACGGCGCCGACCATACAGACAAAGCCGATTGCTAAAAAGAAAAGTCCCATCGCAAACTTCACCGGAGAATTAGGTTCCTTCGAACCCAGTTTTACCCAGATGGCAGCAATAATTGGCGCGCAGGTAATAATAAAAAATGGATTCAATGACTGAAACCAGGCTGTTGGCACTTCAAAATTGCCCACCATACGATCAGTATATTGCTGGGTATATAAATTCATCAGACCACCGGCCTGCTCAAAACCCGCCCAGAAAATAATGACAAATAACCCCATCACCAAAATCACCTTCAGGCGATCGACTTCTTCTTTTGTCAGAGGCGTGGATTTTGTTTGGTGCTTTTGATTTGCATCACTGACAGCTGATGGTACTCGACCGATGTCACCCAACCAACGCTGGGCCAGAGTCATTTGTAATACGACACTGATTAACATGCCGATCCCGGCGGCAACAAATCCCGCTTTCCAGCCAAATTCGTTGGTGACTGCTCCGGCGATAATTCCAGCAATCAGAGCACCAAGGTTAATTCCCATATAAAAAATAGTAAACGCACCATCCCGGCGGTGATCTCCCTCTTCGTATAAATCTCCAACCATTGTTGCAATATTCGGTTTAAAAAATCCATTACCGGCAATCAGAAATACCAGTCCAAGCACAAAACCGTGAACCACCGTTAAACCCAAAAAACCAACAGGCAGGGCAAGAGTAAACTGACCGATAGCCATCAGGGTACCGCCGATCAAAATGGATTTTCTCTGACCCAGATAATTATCCGCCAACCAACCACCGATCAGAGGAGTGATATAGACAAGCCCAGTATAAATTCCATATAAATCGAGTGCTTCTTTTTCCGTCCAACCAAGACCGCCATGAATTGTTGTATCAGTTAAGTACAAAACAAGAATTGCTCTCATTGCATAGTAGGAAAATCGCTCCCACAACTCAGTACCAAAAAGAAGAAACAGGCCTCTGGGATGCCCTAAAATTTGATGTGTATTTGTCATTGTATTTTTTAGATATTGAACCAAAAGGTTCCAAATCCTACTCTTTACACAAAATACAAACAAATGATCTAAATTAACAAATACAAGCAGATCTTTATACCAATGAATATGTATTTTTTAGATAAAAATAAATATTAAAAACAAAATAAAAGATAAAGCCATTAAAATCAATATTTTAAAATAAAAAAACAAAAACAATCAGAAGAAACAACTAAAAATTATTAACTATTTATATTAAATATAATGAATATTTATTTTGGCAACCAACTATATATTCAAAATAAAATTTTAAATATGGGCAATAATTTGAAATATTACAAATAATAAGAATATATAAGAGGAAGAAATACATTCACAAAAAGAATGGATTTGACGTCCTGCCTTTCAGGGGGATCATGGCAAAAGGCAGAACAGCAATGCTTTCAAAATATTACTCAGAAGGAGTAGCCAGTATCAGTTTCCCGTCATAACCACCACTGGCTTGAATGTAAACAATATATGGCTGACCTTTATATTTAAAAGGATATGGGGTAATGGCCGTATGTTCTGGCACAATTTTCGTTACCTGATTAGACACTAAATCATACTGCCATATGCAGGCAAAACGTTGTCCCTCGTTATCAAAATAGATCTGGGTATCATCATCCGTCCAAACCATATCAAAAATCCGCCACCAGATACGTTCCTTCGCACCATCCAGAATACCAGGCATAAGTGTTACCTGATCACTGGTACTGTCATAAACGGCTATAGTACGATCATCTTTTATTGCCTTGATATCCAGTTTTTCTGTGATTGCCTTTATATATCCGGATACGTTTTCAGAAAGAGATGAGTCGGTAGACATATGATTAATTTCCGAGGTAATTACTGCAATTTTTCGCCCATCGTGAGATAGTGCCCAACGCTTGGTACGATCACTGCGTCCCATCATCTTCTGAAAATCAACAGAAGTAATCTGACCTTTTTTGGTCGGATACATTTTCGATCCAATCGTGTAAGAATACAGCTGAACCTTTTCCTTATCGGAAGTATGAACAAACAGCAGCTGATTACCTTTTACTGTCATACTGTATTCATCACCGGATGCAATCTGGTATCCCTGCATCGTCATCAAATTCAGCTCATGAATTATCTGCCGGTAATTAGATGTATATGTTTTGTAAAAAACAAAAACCTCATTGCCAAATACAGCTGCAACAGGTTCAAAAGCTTTCACGGTCGGTTTTAAAACAGCTCTGCGTTTCCATGGATGGTAATGTTCCTGCCCGACTAACTTAAGTGCATCTTTTGAATAATTATCCAGCCCGGAGCCATCAGGTAAATCCATACCCTTCTGCAAATTTTTCACACGACGTTCCGTCAGGTGGATTAAAAGTTGATTAATCCTCTCGATCATCGAGTCTTCACACGATTCTTTATCCAGACAACGCTGGTCACGTAACTCAAGCCAGGCTTCCTGCTCCGCCTTTAAACTTTCAGAACCGGCCAGCTTTAAATCTTTTTTATAAAGAATACCGATAATATGATTCATTGTACTCAGAGACTGAGTCTGACAAACTACTTCCAATGCCTGTGTTCGCTCAGACAAACACTCTGTATTTACCGCCCAGGAACATCCTGACGACAACAGTAAACCTAATACCCACCACCGCATTATTAATAAACCTTATTATTAGTTTCACAAATAAAACGCAAATATATAGTGATACCAACAGTACATTCATTGAGCAAAATCAGGTTGATACAGAGAAACTTGTTTTTCAGTGATCACAATTATCCAAAAACAGATCGTGACTGTCTTCAAAATTTCAATTCAGCTTCACATAAAATTAATATCTTCTGCCTATACTCAACTGGTTACTTAAATAATAAGGAGAATGTTATGTCGAAAAGAACAGGACGCCAACGTCATTGGTTCCAGCTAAATCGTCAGAAAACAACACATAAAAGTTAGTTCCCCCTGAAAAGTCAGAAGCCGGTATCAGGCTTCATAACATATTTTAATTTGACCATCACTAGCCTGCGCGAAGTCCACGAAATACTTCGGCATGCTAGATAATAAGATGTTGGTTCTGATTTTCACTTCTCAACTGCTGTATCATCCCTCTCCTGTGTTTATTAATATTTGCTAATTCATTCACTAAAAGAGTATTATATCAACTATTCGTTGGTTTTTTGACGATCGCCATAAAACCGCCATTAACATATTAAAAATAAGATCTTTCGTAGTGGTTACCTCATTTTTATTTTTTCGGCCATTATTCAATACGTTATTAATTATTGGCCTGTCATTACTTCCAGTCTTGTCCCTAGCCGAAACCGCAAATGATTCGCCCTGGTCCATATCAGGATTCGGCAGTATTTCTGTCGGGAAACTCGATACAGAGCAAGCCAATTACCGGGGGTATACTGATGCTCTCTCTCTGAAACCAGATAGCTTACTGGGCTTACAGGTTTCCTACCAGTTTAATGAAACATTTAGTGCCACTGTTCAGGGCACAATTAAAGATGATAATAAAAAATACAAAGATTATAACGACGATATCATCAACTGGGCTTACCTTACCTGGCTGGCAAATGATCATCTGACATTGAAAGCCGGAAGAATGAGAGCGCCCTTCCTTGCTTACAGCGATGCCAATGATATCAGCTATGCCTATCCCTGGATTACACTACCAAAACAGTCTTATAACGGTTGGTTATTCCAAACATATGACGGAGTGGATATTTCCTGGGGAAATAGCTTCGATGATTTTGATACGTCTCTGGAATCCTACATTGGCACATACAGTAATAATACCGATGTGAATGGCCTCAACACCGATTACCGGGTAAATTTCTTTGGCGGCCTGGTCGGGAAGATCAATTATAACAATTTTCAGTTCCGGATATCGCAACATCGGGGAGAAGTCAACATGAATGTCGATAACCTGATAAACATGGCCAAATCGTATCTGAGCATAGCCATTTTAAATGCAAAAAGTATCTCAGAAGCCAACAAACTGTCTTCTCTGGCCAGCTCAGTCAACGATGCTGATTTTTCATCGAAAGGCTTTTTTGATGTCTCACAGGCTTCTGTGTCTTACGATGGACTGCAATATTTCACCCGCGCGGAATGGGTACAAATCAAAACTGGCGACATTGATTTTGCCCCGGATATGGAAAGTTACTATTTAACCGGTGGATATATTACCTTTCCCTGGACGTTCAGCCTGACTTATGCCGACAGCAGGGTAAAATACAATGAGCCGATGGAGTCATACCGGCACATCGAAGCTTTATCTCCTATCACGTCCTTTCTGGCCAATGATTCTGTCAGAGTTTGGACTCTGGGTACCCGCTGGGACATAAAGCCTCAGATAGCATTAAAAGCAGAAATCAGCTACATAGACGGCTATGAAGACAAAGAGTCTTATTTTACTTCAATAAAAGATGGATTTGACAGAAAAGCAGCACTATATAAATTAAGTGTACAGTGGGTCTTTTAATGAAACGATTCTGTCAGAGTTTACGGTTGCAGATTTTATGCTCATGTGTTGGGCTCATACTCTCACTAAGTATGAGCCAATCTGCCTGCGCGGCTGACATCTACGTCATTACCAATGTATCATCACAAATTGACCATTTATCCCGAAATGAAGTCAGACAGATTTTTTTAGGTGGAACGCTGAGCCGAAAATTTAAACCCGTCAATCTCTCTGTCGGAAACAGCGCCCGAACTTTATTTAATACTCAAATTCTGGGATTAACAGAAGGCCGTGTACAGGCTTACTGGGCTCAGTTACTGTTTTCCGGTAAAAGCGAAAGACGCCCAAAAGAGTTTAATACTGAAAAAGATGTCATTGGCTATATCATTTCACATGACAATACGATAGGTTACATAACCGCCAAACAGTCACTGCCTGATGACATGAAAATTCTTTGTCAAAAATAAGATTACCCTGAAACCGGAATACCAATGATACAACTCAGCATCCGCACAAAATTCATGTTAATCAGTACAATATCAATTGTACTCTGTGCGTTACTGGTATTTGCCATCTCTCTTAAACAACATCAGCAAATCTATCTTAATTCCGTAGAAAGTAATTTGGATGCACTGACGGCTAATGTCGCTGACGAACTGTTACTTTACATTGGTGATCAGGATTCATCTTTTGAAATAAAAAATAATTTACTGACATTTCAAAAATATGATCACATTCTTTTTTCCTATGTTTACGATAGAAACTGGAATAAAATCAACCAGTACGTCAACATAAACAAAGTGTCACACAGCCGGATAAAACACATTTTATCTACCTTACCTGAGATAAAATCTCTGCCCTACGTCACTTCTGAGCAACGGGATGTACTGGCGATATTAAAACCCATTGGCGAACACGATAATCCACAAGGTTATCTTCTCGTGGTTCATGATTTCAATGCTCCAATCATTAAAAGCAGAAATACTCTCATTTCAATTGCCTTGCCAGTCGTCGGAATCGTTCTGCTGGTTACTTTAATTTTAACCTGGTTTCTGCTTAAAAAACTGTTTAACCCTCTGTTATCTTTATCTGAATTTACAAAGAAAATTAAAGTAACCGGTAATTACAGCTTAAGATTTACTTCCGAAAGTTCCGACGAAGTCGCGACTTTAACGGATGATATCAATGCCATGCTGGAAACGATTAATAATGAATACCAAATTAATCATGAACAAAATAAAATACTGATCGAACAACAAAACAAACTCAACAAGCTTGCCAACTACGATCAGTTAACGGGACTACCTAACCGGCGGTTTATCATCGAGAAACTAACCGAAGATTTAGCCGAAGTAAAAACCAGCAATCAGGACTTGTCCATTCTGTATTTTGATATTGACAGCTTCAAAAACATTAATGACAGAATGGGACACGAAACCGGCGACGCTCTGCTAAACATTGTCAGCCAAAAAGTACTTACCTGTCTGCACAATCATTGTATTCTGGCCAGGCTTGCCGGTGATGAATTTCTCATCGTTCTGAATGAAGGAGCTCAAATTGACTCAGCTATCCAGGTAGCTCAAAAGATCGTTAATGAATTTCAGTCTCCGATCATGGTCAATAACTGGAATATAACCACAAGCGTCAGTATTGGTATCGCCAAAGCCAGTCAGGCGGACTACAACCTGGATACATTAATTTCCTACGCCGATGTAGCCATGTATTTTTCAAAAAACAACGGTAGAGGACAATTTACGTTTTTTGAAAACGTCATGTTGAATAAGAAAAAACGAAAGGAAGAAATCATTAGCCTGATTCCTCAGGCCATCACGAATAAGCAATTTTCACTCTTCTACCAGCCTAAAGTGTCTACATTTGGGAAAATAGAAGGTCTTGAAGCATTAATACGCTGGTACCACCCTCGTCTGGGTGAAATCCTGCCGGAATTCTTTATTCCTATTGCAGAACAGGGTGGGAAAATAGGCGAAATTACAAAATGGGTGATTTCAAAGGTTTGTTCAGATTTGGCACTGTTAAAGAAAATCTGCGGTGACGATATTGTGGTTTCTTTTAATTTATCCTCTAAAGATTTAATTAGTAATGAAATGCATGGATTTATATTGTCTGAACTAGAACGATATAAACAAAGTATCACGTCATTACAAATAGAAATTACCGAATCCAGTTATCTGGAAGATTTCAAACTGGCAAATCAATTCTTCTCTTCAATCAGAAAAATGGGGGGAAGCATTGCTCTCGATGATTTTGGAACAGGATATTCGTCGCTGAGCTACCTAAGCCTGATTGAAATTGACACACTGAAAATCGATCGGAAATTTGTCTCAAACGCCTTTATGAGTAGCAGAGACGACGCCATTTTAAGCTCAATTCTGGAGTTGGCAAATAAGCTAAATCTTTATTGTTGCTGCGAAGGAATTGAAACAGAAGAACACGCGAAATACATCACACAGAAAGGCTATCTGGCGCTTCAGGGGTACTACTTTTCTGAGCCGGTTGCGATCAAAGACCTGAGTAAGTCAATTAACAACATTCGTCAAAAATTCCGTCATCACAATGTTCAGGAAGAATATGACTGTGCTGTTAATTGACCGAATTCCGACTCAGAACGACATAAATCAGAAGAAGTAAAATGTCACTGTCGCATTAATGCTTTTAACGTCTTTATTACCCAACGTATAATTTGAATATTCCAGACCGACAGCCATAGGACCAATCAAAGAATAATCTGCGCCCACAGCCCACATTTTATCGAAACCATCGTCATCCTGAATCGTCACCCCCCGATCCCCTTCCAGAATCCAGGAGTTGATTCCGGCTTTAGCATACAACTGAAGTGCCCCGATAGTAACGTTGGGTCTTATTGCGGCATAAGCAGATTCGGCCTCGATGTCGCCACCAACCGCATCAAATTTGCCATGATAAGTATAGCCGCCTTCCAGGCTTATCCATGGAATAAAACCAATACCGGCATGAAGATTATAAGCTACTGACCGATCATTATTGTAATCGGAAGAGCCAATGGATGCCCCACCATATACAATAGAATTAGCCCAGATTGAAGGAGCAAACACCAATGCTAACAAAGGCAGTAAGGTTAACTTTTTCATATCATTTTTCTCTTTTACTTTTCGTCCTGACTCGTAAAACAACTAAACCAGCTCATTATTACTAAAAATTCATAGATGCGTACAAACCGACACTATCACCATCAAAATATGGCGCTATGGCTAAATTCGTTACACTAAATCCACCCAGTGTTACCGAATATTGTATTGCAGTCCCAAGGGCTGCTCCGATAATAACGTCCCGCCAATAATGGTAATCATTATCTACCCGGGAATACGCGACCAACCCCGTTAACAGATAAGCAGGAACACCGTATTTCCAACCGTAACGGAACTGAAGGTATGCAGCCCCCTGAGCAGCAGCAGAAGTATGGCTCGAAGGCATACTAAAATCCTGACCGTTTGGTCTTTGAGCATTTAGGGACACTTTGAGAAAATGAGTCGATATTGCGGTCCACATCGCTCCTTCTCCAAGCTGGACCAATCCTTCGCCATCCAGTTTTACACTTGAAATGATTCCGGCGGTCACCGGAATACCCCATTGCAAAATATCTCCGGCTTCCTCAAGATCCTTACTTTTCGCAAATGCTTTTGCACACAGAAACATCGTTAAAAGAATACTGATACAAAAAAGCTTACGACTTGTATTGCCCCGATAATATTGGTTCACAGAATACTCATCTCCATACATACGGTTCTTATGTATTCAGTCAGAACATGCCGACTACGAAATAACATAATTCATACAGAGCAAAAAGCAGACCAAGATATTAAACGCAGAGGTAAAACAGCAAAATTAACAGACTTTAACGCTACTGAAGAGAATATTGCTGTTTTATCAACCAGAAGGATTCGGGTGCAAAGAAAAAAGAAGGCAAAAACTTACCGCTTAAGCGATTTCTTTGCCTCTCAGGAGGAAGAATATTACCCGTTTAATTAATGATAAAAATACCAATTGTTGAGCAACCTGTCATTCACTATTGTAAAGGTGATATGGATAAACCGTTATCATCACAGCCTGCAAAATGAAACAAGCTGTCTGTTTACCATTCATTCCCGGTATCCGACCATCCATTTTCATCAAGATAGTCCAGAAGTTCATGCTCAGCCATAGGTTTAGCAAACAAATACCCCTGAACATTGTTACAACCCAGCTGTTCTAAAAAGGCAAGTTGCTCTTCTGTTTCAACACCTTCGGCTATCACATCCATACAAAAATTGTCCGCCCAGGAGCAAACTGACGTGGTAATGGCTACATCTCCTGTCGAATCAGGAAGACCATTAATAAACGTCCTGTCTATTTTTATTTTATCCAGAGGTAATCGCTTCAGATAACTAAGGGAAGAATACCCGGTTCCGAAATCATCTAACGCTACATGAAACCCAAGTTCTTTTAATTTACTCAGTTTTTTAGAAACAGCCTCAATATCATGTAAAAAAATCGTTTCTGTCACTTCCAGACAAATCTGTGAAGCATTAATACCTGATAATTCGACCAGTTTTATTATCCGGTCACAAAAATCATCCAGAGCAAAATGCATTGCAGAAATATTCACAGCCACATAAATGTCTTGCTCATAACGATTGTTGAGCATTTTCGCTAACGCAAAGACTGTTATCATCATACCTTCCGTCGCTTCAACAATCAGTTTTGTATGCTCAAGCATTTCAATAAACCGCTCCGGAGAATACAATTTCTCATCTTTTTCCCAACGCATTAATGCTTCAACACCAATAACTCTCTGCTCTTTTACATTAACAATAGGCTGATAATGCATTAGAAAATCTTTATTGATTACTGCTTCTTTTAAAGCCTGCTCCAGCAATACCGATTCCTGAACCTGCTGACCCAGCTCCTCAGTGAAAATCTCATAGACACCCCTTCCTTTGGCTTTTGCCCTGTACATTGCAATGTCTGAGTTCTTGAGAAGACGACGAACCGTTAAACCATCATCAGGATAAAAAGTAATGCCCACGCTTGTTGATGAGTGAATCACCTGATCATTAACCATAAAGGGCTTTTCCAGTTCCTTAATAATATTTTCAACAACGTGGATAGCATCTTCGTAAAAAGACACACCTTCCAGAATAATCAAAAATTCATCGCCCCCTAAACGGCTGATAGTATCGGTTTCTTTGCATACTTTGCATAACCGTTTCCCGACTTCGCATAACAGCGAATCTCCGGCATCATGACCTAAGACATCATTCACCTGCTTAAACTTATCCAAATCTAAAAACAAAATAGCGACTTTCGTTTGATTAGACTTCGCATTAACCAATGCATGTTCAAGCCGGTCATAAGCCAGGGCTCGGTTAGCTAAATTGGTTAACGAATCGTAATAAGCTTGCCGGTGAAGTTCTTGTTCATTCTGCTTGATTTCTGACATGTCATGCTGAATACCGGCAAAATTAGTAATATTGCCATTTTTATCCAGAATAGGAACAATGATCGCCAGTACAGGATAAAGTGTGCCATCTTTTTTACTGGTCCAGACTTCTCCTTCCCAGCTTTCTTTAGAAAAGACGGTTTGCCATATTTTCCGGTAAAAGAGAAGAGAATGGTGATTAGAGCGAAGCAGGCTGTAGCTTTTACCCATCACATCCTCAGGAAGGTAACCGGTCATGAGCGTAAACGCTTCGTTGACATGCTCAATATTACCCTGAACATCGGTAATAACGATCGCTTCTGTCGTGTTGCTGAATACTCTTGCATAGATTTTCAGCTGCTGTTCCTGTTTTTCTTTTTCCGTCAGTTCCTGCTGAATTCTTCGGTTTAGTACGGTCAATTGCTCAGTTCGCTCTTCAATACGAGCTTCCAAAGAATGATTCAGATCCCGCTCTTTCCGAATGTATTTCTGTAAAGAGCCGGCCATATCATTAAATGAATCCGACAACATTCCTATTTCGTCATGAGAATCGACAGGAATACGGTAAGAAAGGTTATTTTGGCTGTATTGTTTTGCTCCTAAAATCAGTTCCTGCAATCGGCGCCTCAACAAATTGGAGAGCCAGATGGCAATCACTATCATAAATACAATCATCACGAGCGTTGAAATAGTAAGTTGGTTGATTAGAAGGTCTGTTTCATCTTTGGTTCTCTTCTCTGCCTTTCCAACAATGGCATCAATATGGCTCAGTTGTTCGACCAAAATGCTATTCAGATTTTCTTTAGTTCTATCGGCAGCTTTATGGAATTCATCGACATTAGCCCCTAACGTCACAAAACCAAACCCTCTCGGGGTGTTACCATAATGCCCAGTGTAATAAGGAATAGTTGCTGCGGTTGTTAACTTCCAGACATTACTCCATAGGATAATGAATGAACCCTGACCACCATTTTCTGTCAGTTGCATCCATCCCTGACACTGAGGTGCAAAATTAAGATATCGGCAGTCCAATCCGATCAATCCCTGCTGCAAACCTTCCAGAGACGGCGTTTTAGATAACGACTGAGCATCAAATTTCGGATAACCTTTCAGAAAGGCATTGATATCCGATGATTTAGAAGCATCAAATGCCCTGGCAACCTCAGATGACAACCAAGGCTTAACCCTTTTCCCTGTGGCTGGGTCAAATCCGGCAATAAAATAATCTCGTGGATGAGAAATTGAGCGACCTTTATAATCCCACATAAATGCATAATTCCCATCGCTGGCGTCGGATACATCCATAGGAGAGTAACTGAGAGGATCAACAGTATCCGTAAATGCCATAATATGACGATGATCCAGCGCCAGAGATATGTAACCGACTTTTTGCCCGCGTTCATAAACCGGTGTAACAAACCGGACAATACCTTCGAAACGCTTCCCTACCGGGTTTTCCCGTCCGGCATAACCATATTTTTCAGGCTCAAATGGAATACCTGCTTTTTTTGCTTTCTCTTTAGTAAACGTTCCGATAATTTTGCTGGGCACATACGCACCAATGACATCAGAAACATAAATTTGCCCTTTTTTTAGTTTCTGAACATCTGCAAAATACGTTTCAGCTTTAATATAAGTATTTTGAGGTTTACTGATGTCTTCTTTTTCCGGATTAAGAGAAGAAACCTTTATTTGTTCTTTTCCGTTAAGATCAAAAAACGTTATTTCTTTATAAAGCGGCAAACTCTGTGTGGCATATTTAACCGGATCAATACGGTTAAATTCTCTGGCATTATCGGATAAATCCGCTCTTTTAAACGTTGTTTCTGTACTTAATTTATCAACCCTGACCCATTTCGATGCTGTATCATCATACCGGTACTTATCGCTCTGGCTTCGGATAATTCTTCCCAGTTTCTCATGCATAAAATTTTCGTACGTTTCCCGGTTTTTAGGAAGCGTTGCCAGAAAACGAATATCATCATCCCGCTCGTATAGAAAATCAGCGACAGACTGTGCAATCTGACCACTCATTTTCTCCAGCGACTCCTGAGATTTTCTATCCAGAGCAAGAATACTGTCTGCCACCGCAGTATTCGCTGTTGAAGACACTATTTCTTTCGTGGTCTGCTTTACCTGAGCGGTATTATTGATAAAAAAATCATAAAGAGAATGGATGCCTATCAGTGTTATCACAGCAAGCAGAATTAATGGAATCACTTTAATAAAAACAAAAAGGATGATCAGCTTGGTACGAATATTTAAATTAGACAGAAGCTGTTTTACAGCAGACATAATTCCACTCCGAATTTCAAGCCTGGCCTTAAATTATATTGTCACTGTCATTACCATAAATTAGACAAGAAACATTTAATAAAATCACAAAGCTTTGTATTCTATAAAATCAACCGTCAACTATCCATATATCAATAATTCTATTTGTAACAATATAAAAATGGCGGAATAACTCACTTTTCCGATAAAACAAGACTATTTATACTGAAGCTATTTCCGGATTCAAAAATGCCCCGGGTATCACGCCAACAAAGAGGATGAACAGTAACCGATGAAAGTATAGCAAACCCCTTCCTTTTGCGACGGCAGACTCATCCACTTAATATGAAAAATAAAAGATCAGACACACTAAGGTCGCTGACCTTTGGTGGTTGATGTTTGTTCACTCTAAACAGTTTTGATCGTAATGAGGGCATAAAAGCCGTGGACAAAAACGAAACCATACTACGATAGAAAAATTCTTTCAGGATGTATCGGCTTATCATATTGCTATATCAACATACTAGGTTACTCTGTTAAAAATTCATATCATCGGCCGCAATCAGGACAAAAAACATGCAACAACTGCTGCAACAATACTTTGGTTTTAATTCTCTGCGCCCCGGTCAGTCAGATGTCATCCGTCATATCCTAAACGGCCAATCCGCTGCCGCCATATTTCCGACAGGTTCAGGAAAATCGCTCTGCTACCAACTTCCGGCCATGCAGTTACCGCATCTGACACTGGTTATTTCGCCTTTATTGGCTTTGATTAAAGATCAGGTCGAGTTTCTACGCAGTAAAGGAATCCCGGCAGACAGCATTCATTCTGGTCAGGATACTGATACGACACAAGCTATCATGCACCAGGTAAAAAGCGGCAAGCTGAAAATTTTAATGATTTCTGTTGAGCGTTTGAAAAACGAACGTTTCCGACATTTTATCTCCGAAATACCAATCTCTCTTCTTGTTGTCGATGAAGCTCACTGTATTTCAGAATGGGGGCATAATTTCCGGCCCGATTATCTGAAGCTGCCCGAATATAGAAAATGGCTCAAAATTCCTCAGGTACTACTACTAACCGCAACAGCGACCCCACAGGTTATTGATGATATGAGCAAAAAGTTTGATATTCCGGATGAAGCAGTGATTGTTACCGGATTTTATCGACCGAATCTAAACCTGAATATCATCCCCTGTTCTGAAAAAGAGAAGTTTCATCAGTTACATTCCATTATTAACAAGTCACCTGAGGCCTCCACCATCGTTTATGTTACGTTACAGAAAACGGCTGAAACCATCGCAACAAAACTTCAGGAAAGCGGAATCAATGCGATTGCATATCATGCAGGTCTTGATAATGAGCTCAGAGCACAAATCCAGCAGCGATTTATGCAGGACACATCAACTTGTATCGTCGCTACTATTGCATTCGGTATGGGAATCGACAAAGCCAATATCCGGAACGTTATTCATTTTGACTTACCCAAATCCATTGAAAATTATTCACAGGAAATCGGCCGGGCCGGGCGGGATGGTCAGCCATCTGAATGCATCATTCTGGCGAACACCGACCACGTCAGTGTATTAGAAAACTTTGTCTACGGTGATACACCGGACAAGTCTTCTATTGAATATGTTATTCATCAAATATATTCAGCCACAAACCAGTGGGAAGTCATGCTCAGTAGTCTGTCACGTGACAGCAATATCCGCCAGCTTCCATTAAAAACACTGTTGGTTTACCTTGAAATGGATAACATAATCGAGTCAAGGTTCAGCTATTTTGCCACTTACCGGTTTAAATTAATTGAGAGTACTGAACATATTACCAATTACTTCAGTGGAGAAAGACGATCTTTTGTTGAAGCGGTGTTTCAATGCACTTTAAAAGCCCGCCTCTGGTACACCATCGATTTCGAAGCACTGTGGCAAACCTTTCATGCCGACAGAAAACGGGTAATTGCAGCACTTGAGTATTTTCAGGGAAAAGGATGGATAGAACTGGAAAACAAACAAATCACCGATGTCTACAGCGTATTGGACAAACAGAAACCAGAGTCAGAACTGGCAGACAGGCTATATAACTTATTTATCCTGAAAGAAAAAAATGAAATCCAGCGAATCCATAATATGATTGATTTTTTCCAAAGCCATCAATGTCTGAGCTATACGCTTGCCAGTTACTTTGCTGATCTCAATGCGCCAAAAGAATGTCATCATTGCTCTGTCTGTGCCGGCCGGATTGCACAGCTAAACCAGCAGGAACGTCCACCTATAAATGCCCAGCAACTGATAACCTGGATTCATCCTTATAAACAGGCCGGATCAAATAGATTATCAGACAAAGCCATTAGTCACTTTCTGTGCGGGATTACCACACCACTAAGCATCCGCTTAAAAGCAACAAAAATGGAAGGGTTCGGGAAATTAGCACACTATCCATTTGCCGAGGTACACAAAAAGGTGCTTGAACTAACAGAAAACAAGCAGAATTAATTTTCTAAATCAGTTGTATTTAATATTCAAAGTTTTAACCTAAGAACAATTAATCTTTGAATCATTTCTACGTTTTGTCATTTATCTGCCATCTGAGATAGCTGACTGTAAAGTTCAAAGGCTACATTCTTAAATTCCGGCGCTGAACCCTTATCTTCAGCTCATTGCTGACCCGGTTAATGACTGCCAGATTGTTTAATATAAATAGAAAAAACACATCCCCTGCTCAGCGGAAAAATAGATATAAATTTTCCTCTATACACCAGATTCAGCCTAAACGAATATTTTGAACACTAAGCATATGTAAAAAAACATCTTAGAAAGAAGTTTTATGCCAATAAATAATAATTTATTCATTACAAAACAAAAAGTTAAAAACAAAACAAACAAAAATAAAAACATAAGCTTAATATTCGACATTAAATGCTATTTACTTTTAAATAAAAGTGGTTAGAATGCCGCCACTTTTTTCCCATTCCATCCATCGTTTTACACTGAAGAGAAGAATAGAAATGCGTTTAAGTAACGTAATGGCGGCGTTTGCATTTGCATGTTGGGGATTTTCACCGCTTTACTATCAATTTATATCGCACCCAGCCATGGATGAGCTGCTTGCCTTACGTATTATTGCGTCTGTCCCTTTGTGTGGATTAATCGCATATGCAGTCAACCGGTCATGGCCACAGATCTCAGCAATTTTAGCGGATCATCGTTCACTCTTTTTCTGCATCCTTGGTGCGTTGCTGATTAGTACCTCTTCGTACATTTTTATCTGGGCTGTCGTAAATAACAGAACAACGGACGCAAGTCTGGGTTTTTTCATTAGTCCTCTAATCTTAGCCACACTGGGGATAGTATTTTCCCGGGAAAAACTCTCACATGGAATGGTTTTATCATTAATTTTAGGATTAAGCGGCGTCGTTTTTCTGTCGCTCCAATATGGGCACGTACCATACATTGCATTTATGCTCGCCCTACTATTTACTCTGTATAGCTGGTGCAAGAGATACGTCCGCTACAATTGGGCAACGTCTTTGTACGTCGAAGCAATTGCAATGCTACCTGTCGCTACCATCTATCTTCTTTACAAAGAACAGACAGTCGGTTGTGTTTCATTTACTCTTCCCTTGCAAGATTTTCTACTTTATATCGGTGCTGCACCAATCACCATTTTGCCACTTTTACTTTATTCACTGGCATTGAGAAATGCCAAAATGAGCACTATAGGCATCATGCAATATATTGAGCCAAGTCTGCAGTTTCTGATTGCCACTTTTGCCTTTCATGAAGCATGTTCAGAAGTTAAACTCATAAGTTTTAGCTTAATCTGGCTTGGCCTGGTTTTTGTCATCATAGAACAATTGGTAAGTCGTTACAGTGTATTACAATCAATTAATATGTTTACGTATCCGACGATGAAGCAGACCTCGGACTATCCAACCGTTGAAATGATGCGTAAAACACATATAGATAATCATTCAGCTCTGGAGCCCCCTGTTCAGAACTAAAGGCAATCACTTTACATGGGGTTGCCCATCCCCACTGACGATGCTAACTTATAAAGAAAAGTGAAGAACAGACTTAAAGCTGTTCTTCACAAAAGTACCACATCTTCGCTATCTGAATGCAGAGAGCGCAATCGATTTTAACAACGAATTAGTGTGGCACCATGGCTAAAACATCAAAAGTAAGACAACGTAACAATATTCTGAATATTATTTATTTTTTTCTGTTTAATATCGCTCTGATATCCGCTCTGACCTATTCAACAAACCTACAAATTTCGTCTATCTATAAAGACGTTTACCGCGCAGAAATCACCGGATTTTTAAATGTTGTAAAAAAACAAAGCACAGACATTATCCAGAAGGAAAAACTCTCTAAAAAAGAGAAACAGGAAGAGCTCATTAGGTATTTAGCATCAATATCCCACAAGGGGTTTTATTTCTGGGCGAATGATAATAAAGGTGTTGCTGTATACCACATTGATCCATCAAAGATTGGTTCTTTCCAAAGTTCTTATATCCGGCATATATCGAAATCTGAACGTGGTGTTATCTTTGAAATGACGGACAATATCAATCCATCAACAGGGCAACGTCAGGATAAAATAAATGGTTATTTTATCCTTAAACCGTGGGGTTGGGTCATAGGCCATGGCCGGTATATTGATTCTTCCGGGATCGAATTAAAAGCATTCTTATTTGCGATGAAAATCGGAATTCCGTTAATCCTTTTTCAGCTCATTATTATTTTCTTTTATCGAAGAAGAACGTACTAATTCCGAAAGTGTTTTAATATCAACAGGCCGGGAAAAATACCACCCCTGACCCGACACGTTAGAAAGGCTGTCCTTCAAACTTCGATATTGTTCCTCTGTCTCAATGCCTTCCGCTACGATGCTGACAGTTAATTCCTTAAGCATGTGTATAATCCCGTTGAGAGCATAAGTATTCACGTTTTGTGACGAAATGGATTGAGTGAACATTTTATCAATTTTTATTTCATCGGGTTCTAATGTCGAAAGCCACGACAAATTAGAAAAACCGGTACCAAAATCGTCGATGGAAATTTTAAACCCCAATTTATGAAGCGCTTTACGGGCCGACACCAATTGGCTTTGATCACTTGTTGTTCTCTCTGTGATTTCCAGAATCACCTGACTGGTCGCAATATCAAACCGGGCCAGTATCTCTGACATTTGCGCCATAAATGCAGCGTCAGTAAAAATATCGGTTGAAATATTAAACGAAATAGTGAGGTTTCTGTTTGCTCTTAACAATTCTCCCACATCATCTAACGCACTCAGAATAACCCGGTTCGTCATTTTTTTGGTTAATCCATTAACTTCACATACGGTAATAAAAATGTCTGGTGGTACATATCCATATTCAATATCATTCCAGCGTGCAAGCACCTCAATCCCCGTGAGTTGCTTACTGGATAACGCATACTGTGGCTGATAAACTGTTCTTATCTCTTCATTTTTTAATGCTTTTTTTAATTTTCGGAGGAAATGTCGAATACCACTATATCTTAGTTGTTGAATGTAACTGACAGCAACCCCGACAGACAGCCCTAAAAGAAATAAATAAATAATTTTATCAATGCTTAAACCATACAGACCAACCTGATTATCGAGTGCGGTAGTGCATATTTTTAAAAACCGACTGCATCTTTCTAATGCCAGACTGGGTTTATATAAAAAACTGTAGTCACTGTCATGGATATTAGAAGCTTTTAGAAAGTCTAAATCGTATTTATCAATATCACCAATATAGTTATAAATGAAACTTCTGTCTTTGCTATGAATGACAATACCTGAACCATCCTTTCCTGATGGATACTTATTGACTTGCCGAAGGTAAGCTTTCGATAAGAAGACCACAATTCCGTTATGTTCAAAGGCAATATTATCGTAGACACTTTTGGTATTGTTAAAATGGAGAATGTCTATTTCTCCATTTTTTCTCTTGTCATTACTGACTTTAATGGGATACTTACCTGAAAAAAGTGAACAAGACATCATTCCATTTCTGACTAAACCGATATCACCGATATAGTAGTAAGTCTTTAAAATATCTTTAAAAACATTACTAACTTTTTCAGTACAGCGAGTCGATACTGAAATATCCAGATCCAGAGTATTTTTAACCTGAAAAGCGGCTCTCTCAAATAATTCAAATGTCGTATTTTCATTGTATTTCAGGTTCATAAAATCGTTATAAACGATAATAAAATGAGACAGTAAAAAGGTAAAAAGAACGCTCAAGGTAGTGTAGCGATAAATTCGAATATTCGCGCCGGCACTTTTTGAGGAAATAAACGTAATCGCTTTTAAATTAATATCGTTATCATTACCACTCATGAATTAAATTATTCCATACAATCTGGTATCGTCCCTTGTTTAATAGTATAGATACAATTATCAATAAATATAGGGTATTTTCTCAACAAACTTCATTCGGCATCAACAGCAGACAGATTTCTCTAAATGTGCTGTTTTATTACAGACAATAAACCTTTTATATCAGGGCCTGATGCAAGCCCTGATATAGTCAAAATGAAGATCTTCCCCGATTATGAGCATTCTTCAAACTCGACAAATCCATCTTCTATCGCAGGAAAGATATTAACAATGTCAAAATATGGAACCGTATAGATTTTACTGTCACGCAACTCTTCAATAAGAAAATAATAATCCTGAATATTTTCAGTTTCGTACATAGCAATATCGCTGCATACGGAACTGAAAGCTTCAACATCAAATAAACGAACCGAAACTTCAGGGTATTTTGAAAAAATCTCTCTTTTCAGTATATCGAAATAAGCATTTCTTTCATCTCTGGTTAATTTTAACCACTCCTGACGGGCATTCATATGGACAAAAAACGTGTATTTTCTGGTCATGGCATTCACCTTACTTTCTGTTGTTTTGTTAAAAAACAGAATACGATGAAATATTCACATTTAATATTCGCATATACGTAAGTATCATTAAAAAACCATAACAAACTGTATTTATTACATAAAATAAGACAAGAGACAAATTAAAATGAAGATTCCCCGCCATTTCTAACGAGAGTGTTCAGGTTTTAAATCTAAAAAAAACAGATGATATACAGCTAAAGACCTCATAAGCTTATCTATAAAATGGACTGTGGGAGTTATGACATTCTTAATTTCTCGCCCATCGCCACAAACCGGCCAGTTATGTGACTTTGATAATCTGCTCCTGCTTTATAAACTCATGACAAGTGTGTTGTTTGCATCCAATTTTGGTTAACTGCGGCTCACTGTCCGAATAATGTTCAATCCCAGAGAAATGGCACTGCATTCGTTTCGAACAGGAGGAAAGGCATAACTCCCAAATACATCTTTTACTGTCACTATTTAAACAATGTAAATCAGAAACACATAAATGCCCCTGATTCAATAAGAACTCAAGTTTCTTAATGTCTATTTCAACTTGAACAAATTCCCGCTTCCCGGCATTTTCAGCTATCATCCTTACTTCTCCACAATTTGGGGTGAACCATAAGTGTAAATAAGAACCATTCGCAATACAAATAACGGAAAACAATCGAATGCTTTTACCGGGTATAACGATTATTACAAATCTGGTTTATTGTTCATTCAAATAATGGATCATGCTAGTCGTATCAATAATGGCTACATAATGCCCGGCATCATTAATCACGACCCAGGGTAACGCATTTCGGTTACGGATTTTTTCGTAAATTTCACCGGCATTAATCGTTTCGTGAACCCGGGTAACAGAAGAAGTCATCACGGCACTGGCGATCTTATCCAGAGCCCTGAACTCCTGCATTGTTTCTCTGTCCGTTCCCATCGTGGGGGTAGCATGTAAATTGAACTGCTCTCGAGTCACCACTCCGACACAATCTTTATCAAGAACAACCGGAAGTGTATGAAAATGCCTGTTATCAAAGACTTCTTTCAGTTCTCGTAATGTATTGGTTGGCGACATCACCGGGGGATAAACAAAAAGCTCAACATTTTCGTCTGTAAGCCCTGTTAACTCCCTTATCTCATCCTTAAAATTAATGTTTCTGGAAAGAAGATTAACCGGCAACGGTTTTTCAAAATAAAAACCCTGCATAAAATCGACTTTTAAATCCTTAAGGATCGTCACTTCCTGTAACGTTTCTACCCCTTCCGCTACCACCTCAACATTCAGTATATGAGCAAGATTGGTAATCATTTTTATGATGTAGTAGTTATGAGATCCTACCGTCAGATCAGTAATAAAATTTTTATCTATCTTCAGTAAGTCAAAATGATTATCTTTAAGGTATGAAAAAGAAGAATAGCCGGTTCCGAAGTCATCGATGACCACTTTAATCCCTTTCTTGTGAAGCTCATATAGTAAATCACAGCCAGTTGGCTCGCTGTTAAAATACGCTGATTCCGTCAATTCAACATTAATGTAGGGGAGATGACGCTGATGTTTTTCAAAAAGAGCCATCAAATCACTGAAGATCAGCTTTATTGGCTTCTGAGAATTAATGGACACATTAATGGTTATCTCAACGTGTTCTCCAAATTTTGCGACAAGTTCATCCCGGTACCGGATGGCTTTATCTGCAATGGCTAAATCTAAATCAGAGACCAACTCCATGTCTTCCGCAACTTTGATCATCTCTTCGGTATTAAGCAGTTCCCCATCATTATCCCGGAAACGGCATAATGCTTCTAACTTACGGACTTTCCACAAGGTAGAAGAGATAATTGGCTGAAAATATACCTCCATAGCTTCATCTTCAACCGACTGCCTTATTATATCTTCCAGTTCTTCCCGTCTTCTCAGTTTCTGATGAAGCGCCCGGCTAAAAAAACAAATATTATTATTGTTTGATGTGTGCTTTTCATACATTGCCTGCAGAGAGTGAGAAATCAGTTTACTACCGGAATTGGCATCCAGCCCCAGCACAGAAACACCGATGGTACAATTCATTACTTTCCGGTACACATCGACGTCAACCCGGCTTTTAATCTTACTAAACCGCTCTTTTATCGTTTCAAATATAGAAAGCGAATGGGGTTTATCTTTACTACGTGAATAGACAATTGAAATGGTAAAAATAGCTTTTTTAATAAACCCGGCAGAGTAACCATTTTCATAATAAGCGAGCGCGCTGGCCAGCTGTTTTTTCTGTTCAAATTCAGAATCATCATCAAAATCAGGAACAAAAGAAAGTACTAACATCCCCTGCTCGTCTTTTATCTCCGATAGTTCATCTTTTACTCTCGAATAAAACTCATCTTCTCCGGGTAACTGAGTAAGCAGTTCAATACCACCATGCTCAATACCGGCAACCCGGTAAAGTTTATCGGATAGATCTTGTGTCAATCCCAGATAGTACATTTTCCCACGGGTGGATGCCAATCTCTGAATAAGAAGCTCCTGAGGTTTAATAACACCACTCTTACCTTTACTAAGAATTAAACCATTCCAAAACCCAGTTTGGCTGAGCTTATCCCACATTTCAGAGAAATAGGTTTCTCCGTGTTTACCGGCATTAAACGTGGACGTTTTTTTTCCAAGAAGTTCATCAAGCCGGTAACCCGTCGATCTTTCAAAATAGGAGTTACAGGCAACAATACGTGTCATTTCATCGGTAACAATAATGCCACGATGATCGTTCTCGAAAATTTGATGAAAAAAAGAAGCGAAATCTTCAATCGTGTGTGTGAGAAACATTGGGATGACAGCGCCGGCAACAAGATTCTCGGTGATTTTTTTTGCCGAAATCTGCGCTAAACTGACGTTAGATTTTCTTGTTACAATACAAGCTCTTATTGGTTTTGGATCATGACCATCGTTGACTTGCTTAAACATTTCAGAAACAAGCTGTTTATCTTTACCGGGAAATATACTCAAAAAATCGTTAATTGAAGAAATGGATACCGTGATACCCAATGCCTGAGCAAACAAATTATCATCTAAATGAAATTGCCCCGAATTTAATTGCCAGGTAAATGAGATTTCCTTTCTATGATGAAAATCTCCCGGTTCGTTCTTCTCTGACATATTATTTTACACCATAGGTACTTCTAGGGTCTGTTTACCTTTAGTGATGATTTTTGCAGCGATTTGCTTAGAATAACTAAGCTACATCTCCTGAATCGAGATCAAAACCCATTCAGAGTGAACAAAAATTAACCATCGAAAAACAACAAACCCTAATAATTAAATAAATTATTTTATAAGCTTAGACGACATTCATATATCACACAAAACCACGGTCGTACTGAAAAAATGAAACAGACTGCATTCCTTATTTATGTAAAATTCCGCTCAACCATTGGACGTACGACTAATTCATCGATACAGGCATTGTCGCTTTGATTAATCATATAGAGAATGGAATTAACCACATCATCTATCGCTAAATAATCCGGACGATCTGATTCCCGGAAAGGGCTATCTACACCTCCCGGATAAATACCACAAATTTTAACGCCGTTAACTCTTGCTTCTTTACGGAAAACACCGGTAAGCGCATCAAATCCGGATTTGGATGCGGTATACGCACCAATACCTTCATTACTAAACTGACAAACTGTTGACATAACATTAATGATGGTACCTTTGCCTTTGGGTTTCATTGACTGATTATACACTTCCTTCATAAACACAAATGGCGCGATCATATTCACCTTGATCATCCACTCTAAATCCGCAATATCAATTGCTTCAACTTTTGCTCTGGCCGAATTCACCCCGGCAACATTCACAAGAAATTCAATTTCACCGATTTGAGCCTTTGCCTGTAAGACAAATTCCACAATACGATCATAGTCCGAGATATCAAATGACTGATAAAAAATATTCCCTTCATACTCTTCCAATTCAAAAACCAACTCTTTCAGTTTTTCAGAAGAACGACCACAAAGTGCCACATTTGCGCCGGATTTGATAAGATATTTAGCCAGTTTTTTTCCAATACCGGATGTCGCACCGGTGACCATAAAATTACGATTCTTCAATTTGCCCATTCTTATATTCCATTACAGATAAGTTCACGTGTATTTATGATTTAACACACACAATATACTCTACACTTTTCATAAAAAATGACATCATGACTGTTTATCTGTTCACATCCTAATAAAGAAATATCTTAGACGATCTTCTGAATCCGACTTTCAGAAAATCATAAGCATTACATGCTTATCAATCTGCATAAAAATGAGAATAGATTACACTTACTATTTATCCCTCAGATAGTTAACAAGGAAGACTCACGTGAGAATCAGCACCAAAAATGACTATTCATTGCTTGTCCGGCCATTACTCTGGTTGCAAAAACGCCATTACGGAAAAGTGCTGAACCCGGCAAAACTCTGGGGACGAAAACCGGCATTATTCTGGCTGGTCGCCGGATTCTTTGGCTATCTGGACCGAAAAAGCTCCCCTATTCCGGATGTCTTACGCTCACTCATCTGCGTACGAACCTCACAGTTAAACGTCTGTGCTTTCTGTGTAGATGCCAATGGCATGAAACTGGCGGAACGCTGTGATTCCATCGAAAAAATCAAAGCCTTGTCGGACTGGCAAAACAGCCCGCTTTTCACGGAACGGGAACAGGCCGTTCTCCGTTACACCGAAGCCATGACTATCACCGGTCAACGAGTCAGTGATGACATGCTCACAGCACTGCACCAATGGTTTGATGACGATGCCATCATTGAACTTACCGCACTGGTTGCTTTTCAGAATCTGTCTGCCAAATTTAACACGGCTCTGGATGTCCCGGAGCAAGGTTTTTGCTCTCTGCCCATACAACCGGAACAAACTGAAATTAACGACGTAGCAACACCACATAAAAACCAGTAAAAGGATTGAACTATGAACCGACGGAAGATCATTGTATTGGGAGTCGTTCTCGCCCTGATTGGCACATGGTATGCGTTCGACCTCGGACAGTATTTCACGCTTGAGAATGCAAAGAGTCAGCAGTCCGCTCTTCAGGAGGTCATCGCCGGCAATCCGTTACAATCCAGCGCGGTCTATTTTGTTATTTATGTTATCGTCACAGCCCTTTCCCTTCCGGGCGCGGCAGTCATGACATTACTCGGAGGGGCATTGTTCGGCTTCTGGTGGAGCCTGCTTCTGGTTTCTTTCGCCAGCTCTGCCGGGGCAACACTGGCCTTTCTGGTCAGTCGTTATCTGCTTCACGACTGGGTACAAACCAAATTTCACCATCGGTTAAATGCCATGAATCAGGGCATAAAAAAAGACGGCGCTTTTTATCTGTTTACCCTGCGCCTGATCCCCGTTTTCCCTTTTTTTCTGATCAATATCCTGATGGCTCTCACGCCCATGAAAACCCGGACCTTTTACATCATCAGCCAGTTAGGCATGCTGGCGGGCACCATGGTCTATGTCAATGCAGGAACCCAGATCGGACAGCTCAAGTCACTCAGTGGCATCCTGTCGCCACCGATTCTGATATCACTGGTTCTATTGGGGATATTCCCATTGCTGGCTAAAAAAACGATGGCATGGATACAACAGCGTCGTGTTTATACCCCCTGGACCAAACCAAACCGTTTCGATCAGAATATGGTGGTCATTGGTGCCGGTGCCGGCGGTCTGGTCAGTGCCTATATTGCCGCCGCCGTTAAAGCAAAAGTCACCCTGATAGAAAAAGAAAAAATGGGCGGTGATTGTCTCAATACCGGTTGCGTCCCATCAAAAGCCCTCATCCGCGCTGCCCATACCATGAAAGAAATAGCCCATGCCGAACAATTCGGCATTCATACCGGGCAGGCTCAGGTTGATTTCCGCAAAGTCATGAACCGGATTCATCACGTGATCAAATCCATTGAACCTCACGACAGCATGGAACGTTACACACAATTGGGAGTGAACTGCATTGAAGGCGAAGCGACGCTTCTTTCCCCCTGGGAAGTCTCCGTTCAGGGAACCCGAATCACAACCCGGAACATTGTCATTGCGACGGGCGCGCGACCCTTGATACCCGCCATTCCCGGGCTCAGTGACGTTCGCCATTATACTTCGGACACCATCTGGTCACTCACAGAACTTCCCAAGCGGTTACTGGTTCTTGGCGGGGGCCCTATTGGCTGCGAACTGGCCCAGAGCTTCAGCCGGTTAGGCAGTCAGGTTACGCTGATAGAAATGGCAGAGCAGCTTCTGATCCGTGAAGATACCGAAGCCGCACAGTTAGTTCGACAACGTCTTGAAAACGACAAGGTGACCATAAAAACCGGCTATAAAGCCGTCCGGTTCGAGTCTCTCAATGACCCATCCGGGCAGACCATTCAACAGGTCTGTCTGGAAGACACCAAAAAAAATACGTCCGTCATCCCATTTGATGCCGTCATGCTGGCCCTTGGCCGGGTTGCCAATGTTGAGGGATTCGGGCTGGACAATCTAGGGATAGGAACAACAGAAAAAGGCACCATAGAAGTTAACGACTATTTACAAACCAAATACCCTAATATTTTTGCCGTTGGCGATGTTTCCGGGCCGTATCAGCTTACCCACGCTGCCGCGCATCAGGCGTGGTATGCCGCCGTTAACGGACTGTTCGGTCAGTTTAAAAAATTCAAAGCCGATTATTCGGTTCTTCCTGCGGTAACCTATACCTCTCCGGAACTTGCCCGGGTAGGTATAAATGAAACAGAAGCCCGTCAACAACATTCTGATTTTGAAAATAAATATGAGATCACAATCTACAAACTCAGCGATCTTGACCGTGCAATCACGGATGGGGAAGACTATGGTTTTATTAAAGTCATTACGCCTAAAGGTAAAGACAAAATTCTTGGTGTCACCATTGTCGCAGACCGGGCCGGTGACATGTTGGCTGAATTTACACTGGCAATGAGACACGGATTAGGCCTTAACAAACTATTGGGAACCATCCATCCCTACCCCACAATGAGTGAAGCAGCAAAATACACCGCAGGAGAGTGGAAAAAGACGCATGCTCCTGAGGGATTACTCCGCATAGTAGAGAAATACCACAACTGGATGCGTCATAGCCAATAAATCAATTACTTATAAATAATAAAAAACAGGGAGGAAGAAAATGAAGAGATTATTCACAGGATTGCTGGTATTGCTGGTATCAACTCTTACAAACGCTCAGAATTTAACGGACTGGGACACCATATTAAAGGAAGCCAGAGGACAAACCGTCTATTTTAATGCATGGGGTGGCAGCCAGGAAATTAATGACTATCTGCGCTGGGCAGACCAACAACTACAAAACCGGTATGGCGTTCAGCTAAAACATGTCAAAGTTACCGATATTGCCGAAACAACTCAACGTTTACTGGCAGAAAAAACCGCCGGAAAAAATCAGGATGGCAGTGTCGATTTAGTCTGGATCAATGGTGAAAACTTCCAGTCCATGAAAAAAAATCATCTGCTCTATGGCCCGATTGTCGACAGATTACCAAACTGGAAGCTGGTCGATAAAACCCTCCCGGTTTTTGAAGACTTTACCGAACCAACAGAAGGGTTTGAAGCTCCGTGGGGTGTCGGCCAACTGGTTTTTATCCACGATACCCAAACACTCAGTAATCCCCCCCGCAGCTTTTCCGATTTACTCAGTCTGGCAAATGCGTTTCCCGGGAAGATCACCTATCCCCAGCCTCCGGAGTTTCACGGAAGCAGCTTTCTTAAAGCCGCGTTACTTGAACTGACACCGGAACCCGGTGAATTATACAAACCCATTGATATTCAAAGTGAAAAAAACCGTTTCAACAGAGTGACAGCCCCTTTATGGCACTATCTGGATCAGCTCAATCCGGTCGCCTGGCAACAAGGGAAACAGTTCCCGTCCGGTAGCAGCCAGATGATCCAGTTACTGGATGACCGGCAATTACTGTTGGCCATTACTTTCAACCCCAACGCTGCAAAAGCAGCAATAGAAAATGGGAAATTACCCCAAACAGCCAGTACCTATGCTTTTGAACAGGGTGCACTTTCTAATATTCATTTCCTGGCAATTCCATGGAACGCCAAGGCAAGAGCCGGAGCATTGGTCACCATCAATTTTTTGATAAGCCCGCAGGCTCAGGCAAGAAAAGCCGATACACATATCTGGGGCGATCCATCAATCCTTAACAAAGACGTGTTAGCCAAAGCCGGTCAAAAGAGCAGCAAACTATTTAAATCCATTCCAGAGCCACATCCCAGTTGGTTACTGGCTATTGAGACAGAATGGCAGAGACGCTATGGCCATTGATGCGTTCTACGTACTGTGTCATCCGCTTATTGTTCCCGGAGGTTTATGATTCGGCTGATTTACACAACTGCTCTGCTTCTTTGCTTTGCTCCATTAATACCTGGCGTAATCGGTGTCTTTTTACCGGCCATTTCATGGCTGCCTGCTCTGGGGTATATGGCACCAGGAACAGAAGCTTTCCGGCAAATTATTGACTGGCCAAACCTGACAGAATCGATTGCCTTAACGCTTTTTACCGGGTTTAGCAGTACGCTTCTGGCACTCTTTCTGACCTATGTCATTCTAAGCCATCACTGGGGAAAGCCACTCTGGGAAAAACTGGAGAGCAGCTTATCACCGATGCTTGCAATGCCGCATGTCGCTCTGGCTATCAGTCTGGTTCTATTGCTATCGCCAACAGGATGGGTATTCCGGGTGCTGGAAGCTATGGGAATCTCGTTTGACGGGGAGATGAATCTCATTAAAGATCCGTTCGGAATCGGTCTGATACTGATGCTTGCCATCAAGGAAACCCCTTTTCTGCTGATCATGAGCATCCCGGTTTTACGTCAGCTCAATGTCCAGCGCCTTTGCGCCGTATCCGAAAGCCTGGGGTATACCCGGTCTGAGAGCTGGCGAATGGTCATATTTCCACTCTGGATGCCGAGACTCCGTTTACCATTGTTTGCGGTTGCGGCCTACGGGCTTTCCGTGGTGGATGTTGCGCTTATTTTAGGACCTACCCGGCCTCCTACTTTAGCGGTGGTCCTCTGGCAATGGTTCAATGAACCGGATATTTTCTTTCTTCCCCGCGCCGCAGCAGGCGCATTGCTGATGTTGGGACTGACCGCAATGGTATTATGTCTTATGCGCAGCGTGGAATGGTTCATCTTACAAAAATGCAGACAATGGCAAACCAGCGGTGCCTCATCGAACAAACGGCGACATGAAAAAACAAAACCACCCCGGTTGCCTTTTTTCCTGTTCATTCCGCTGTTCACCTTCCCCATATTGATCTTATGGTCTTTTGCTCTCCGCTGGCGTTTCCCGGCACTGTTACCGTCTCAGCTAAGCTCCCGGTTCTGGGAGCAGGAACTATCGAACATCATCACACTTATCGGAAACAGCCTTTTTTATGCAACGGTCAGCTCCATTCTGGCACTGATCCTGGTTGTTTCGTGTCTTGAATTCCGTAGTAAATACCATCGGGGACTGCCTGTCTGGCTGTTTACAATACCGCTTATTACACCGCAATTATCCCTGCTTTTTGGTATTCAGGTCTCAACCTTCCTTATCCCGGGGCAACATTACCAGTTATGGGTAATGTGGAGTCATCTTATCTTTGTTTTTCCTTATCTCTATCTCACTCTTGACGGCACCTGGCGGAGTTACGATATACGTCTGGATATGTGCAGCCGCAGTCTGGGGAAAACTGCCTGGCAAACATGGTGGCACGTAAAACGGCCACAGGTCCAGCCTGCAATTATCTTCGGCCTCGCTGTCGGAATCAGCGTCAGTCTGGCACAATATCTTCCGACACAAATGCTGGGGGCCGGGCGCATCAGCACACTGACAACAGAAGCGGTCGCTCTGAGCAGTGGTCAGGATCGTAGAGTCATGGCGATTTACGGACTGCTTCAGGGAATATTACCACTTGTCTTTTTCAGCCTGGCGTTATTTTTCAACCGGAGGAGAATCCATGACTCTGTCAGTCAGCGACCTTAGTATTCATCATCAGAGCACCCGGTTATTTCCTCCGGTTTCCTTCTCCGTCGGTGGCGGAGATGTCTATACACTTATGGGGCCCAGCGGGTGCGGGAAGTCCACATTACTGGCGGCGATTGCCGGTCACTTAGCGCCGGAATTCACAATGTCAGGAAACATTTTGCTGCATGACAGGCCGGTCGTCAGCCTTCCTCCGAATGAACGTAAAATCGGTTTACTGTTTCAGGATGATTTACTGTTTCCTCATCTGAACATTCTGGAAAACCTGATGTTTGGTTTACCCAAAAAATATAAAGGAGAAAAAAGGCGTGAACAGGCCATGCAGACACTCGCTTCCATTGATCTGCAGTCTCTGGCCGACCATATGCCGGAGCAGATCTCAGGAGGTCAGCGTGCCAGAGTCAGCCTGATGAGAATGTTGTTGTCCGAACCTCAGGCTGTTCTGCTTGATGAGCCTTTCAATAAACTGGATAAAGCTTTGCGTACCGAGTTCCGCCAGCTTGTTTTCGAACAAATACGGGCAAAAAACATACCCGCGATTATGGTCACGCATGACCGGGATGACGCACCGGAAGATGGCGTTGTCCTGTGCTGGCCCTGGGATGCAAAAGAAACCGGTGATCGCTCCGTCACAGAACCGCTTACCGATATCAATCCACATAAGGAATCAGAATGCTAGATCGTTATTCCATTAAAATGGTTCGAGTTCCGTTATCGGCTTTATCATCATTACTGGACAAAACCGGCATCACGGCAAATCAGGTTACCGTTACCGGTTTTGCTATCGGGTTACTGTCATTACCGGCCCTGATACTGGAGCAGTACCTGTGGACTCTAGGGTTTATCCTACTCAACCGGATTTTTGATGGTCTGGATGGCGCTCTGGCCCGACGTCAGGGAATCACAGACTGTGGGGGATTTCTTGACATTACGCTGGATTTTCTTTTTTACTCACTGATTCCTTTCGGTTTTGTCCTGGCAAACCCATCCGCCAATGCCATCGCCGGCGCTTTTTTGATTTTTTCATTTATCGGCACAGGCTCAAGTTTTCTTAGTTTTGCTGTAATGGCAGGAAAAAGGAACATAGAAAATCCGGTGTACCGGCAGAAATCACTGTACTACATAGGCGGATTAACAGAAGGGACAGAAACCATTGCCTGTCTGATTCTTTTCTGTCTATTCCCTGCCCATTTTGCCGTCATTGCATGGATATTTGGCAGCCTGTGCTGGATTACGACTGCCACCCGAATCTGGGCCGGGTATCAGACATTAAAAGACTAATCACGCAAACAAAGCTCATGTAAACAATGAATCTGCCGGTAACCGGTAGTGGAAATTTCCGGCGTATGCTGACGGGAATTAAACCAAACTGCGGCAACCCCGGCTTTTAGTGCCGGCTCAATATCGTTTTTAATGGAATCCCCGACCATAGTGATTGATTCTGCCGGGACGCCAAGTATCTCAGCTATCTTATAAAAAAATTCCGGGCTGCCTTTACCAATGCCCAGATTCGCTTTACAAAAATATCCCGTGATATACTGTGCTAAACCCACTCTTTCAAACGCTTTCCGTATATCATCCTCACTGGACTCTGCCGCATTGGTCGCAATAAATATCCGGGCGTTAGCCGATAACTGCGACAACACGCTTTCCGCACCTTCTACCATTTCAACGTTAACCCAGTCACACATTTTTCCCGGCAGATCAGGGAAATCCACCATTAATGTATCACCCCAGTCAAACAGATATACTTTTGTCATTTTCTTTCCTTTTGATCATCTGAGCCAATCAATATTTTCCTGTTCATTCCGGGGTACCGCCCCTTTCAGCCAGTGATAGAATAAATCAATATTATCTCTGCGGGTGGTGTCTTTCGGCCAGACAAGATAATAACTTTCTCCGGTCGCAACAGCCTCATTGAATGGCAACGCCAACTGACCGGCAGAAATGGCTTCCTGACTCAGTAAAACGTCACCCACGGAAATACCATGACCCCGGATTGCTGCCAGATTCCCCTGTTCAAGGGTATCAAAGACTTTACCCCGGGAGAGATTTAACTGGCTGAATTTACCGGTTCGTTTCAGCCACCGCCGCCAGTCACGGCGATCGGGAGATGGATGAATTAACTCACAATCCGGAAGATTCTGTTGTGCCTGTCTGACCAGCTCCGGAACACAAACAGGAGTCAGCCACTCTTCGAAGAGAAGACTGCTTTCCGTTTCCGGACCAAACTGCCCGTTTCCCAGTAAAATGGCACAGTCATAAGGCTCACAACTGAAATCCACCGCGTCCTTATCCATCCAGACACTGGTGATCTCAACAACCGGTGTTGAGTAATTCTCACGAAACGAAGTCAACACATCCAAAAGCCAGCGCATCGTCAGTGTCGACGGGGCTTTTAAACGGATTTCCCGTCGATTACTGCGAAGCGAATCGCAGGCCCGTTCCAGACAGGAAAAGCCTTCCGTCAACTGCCCGGTTAGCGCCCGGCCGGAATCGGTGACCCTAATGTGAGGGCCATTACGCGTAAAGAGATCGCACTCAAACCATTCTTCAAGAGTCCGGATATGGCGACTGATCGCACCAGGCGTCACATTCAGTTGTTTCGCAGCCTTGCTGAACGAGCCAAGACGAGCGGCAGCTTCAAATGCCCTTAAAGCATAGAGAGGTGGCAACGTCATAACACATCCCATTGTGAGTTTTACTCATATTAAGCCTCAGTTTTTTCCGTTTTTCAATAGCTGACGCCGTGGTAATAATGCTAAAAAACACACACTACTCCGGAGAGAAAAGGACAATGAATTTTCCGCTGATCAGTACTTATGTTGTTGCCATTATTTTATTGCTTTCCACACCTGGCCCGGTGATTGCCCTGATAACCGGAACCGCAGCACGCCATGGCAGCCGCAAAGCCTTTGTGACCGCCGTAGGTGCCAATATCGCCTCCCTGTTTCTGATCGCGCTCGCCACCCTGATCCTTGCCGGCGTGGTCTCTCTTCCTCCCCGGTTTCTTTCTCTTTTGGGTATCGTGGGGTCGTTATACATTGGATACAATGCTGTCACCGGCCTGCTTTCTTGCTTCCAGCGAAACAAAAAAACCGCAAAAACGCCGACGCACAAGGGTGGGTTTGTTAAAGGCTTTTTAACCGGCATTTCAAATCCCAAAGACATCCTTTTCTTTGTCTCTTTTTTCCCTCAGTTCATCCCGATAACTCAGCAATTTTCGACCAGTATCATGACACTCTCATGCCTCTGGATCATTTTTGATTACACCGTTATGTCAGCCTACATTCTGACCGTAAAACGCTGGGTTTCCGGACAATACGAACAGCACATTACGTTCATCACTTCCTTGTTCTTACTGACTATCTCAATCGGTGGTATCGTATATAACCTCCATGAACTGACAGGGCATCACTTTCAACAATAGAAGACTTAGTCAGATCACCACATCCTGCTGTTGATTAAGCTGCATCAGTGCCTGTTCAAACACCGCTACGCCTTCGTCAAAATCGTGCCGGGAATGAAACCCACCGAGCGATATCCGGAAACCATATTCCTGAGGCGGTGCCGAATGAGCGGGTTGAAACAAATCGGCCGGCCTGACTTTGATACCCTGTGTTATCAACAAACGTTGAAACTGATTGATATTGATATCCTCCGGCAGGGTAAGCCAGATATTCAGCCCCCCACTACGGGTTATCAGGCCATGGCGCTGTGCCATTGATGAAAACGCCTGCTGACGATAACGCATCTCACCGGCTAAATACGCCTGATTCTGCCTGAAATCATCACTGCCAAGAAAACGGCTGGCCAGCTCAAAATTCAGTGATGGAATCATCCAGCACTGACTGTGTATAGATTCATTAAACGTCTTCTGCCACTGTTCCGGCACAAGAGTACAGGCAATACGCAGTCCCCCGGCCACATATTTTGACAGGCTGGTCAGATAAAACACGCGGTCAGGGGCACGCTGCTGCAAAGGTAACCGCCAGTCTTCCGGTAAGCAGTAATTGACATCATCTTCTAAAATGTAAAATTGGTATTTCCGGCTCAGCGCGACAAAGTGGTTCAACTGATCGTCTGAGTATCTGATGTTCGTCGGATTTTGCATGTTGGGTGTGAGATACAACAGTCTGGGCTGATATTGCTGACAATATTGCTCCAGCATCTGCAAATCCAGGCCGCCCTCAGCAAAAGGAACCCCCGCCGTTTTCACCTGGCAGGCCTGAGCCGCATGCAGCACCCCCGGATAGGTTAATTCTTCATGCAAAATCCAATCATCACGGTTGGTAAGCAGTTGCATGCAGGTAAAAATACTTTGCTGTGCCCCGTTGGTAAAACAAATATCCGACAGTTCCGCATTGATATTTTTTGACGCAAACCAGGAGCAAAATGCGCGTTTGTGCCGATCCAGTCCCTGATACGCATACGTCATGACATCCTCAATTGCACTCAGATCGCCAGACAAATCAACCAAAGCCTGTTTAATCAACATGGGCTGACCAAGCATCGGCTGCATACTCGATGCAAAATCGTATTCTTTGATTCCAGCCCGGTTCTTTACCCCGTCCGAAGCCGCCCCCGGCAAATGGACATAGGTTCCGGCCCCAAGTCTTGCCGTGACTATCCCTTTCTTTTCAAGCAGCGCATACGCTCTGGTCACTGTCCCGTGGGTAATGCCCAATGCGTCAGCCAATAACCGCTGAGCAGGTAATTTTTGCTTATTAACCAGCTTGCCTTCATGGATCGCCTGCTCAATCACCCATGCCAGCGCCTGATATTTTGGGTACTGCATACAGGCCTGTTGAAATTGGTCCGTGCTGATGGCTTCAATTGTATTCATAACAATAAATTTATTGATCAAATTTGTATCATATGAAAAGGTACAAATAAGAATACGCTTAATATTGTATTAATACAATTTGATTTTTAAACTCACTCTTTCAGGAGACACTATGGACAGTGCACTATTCAATATCCTGCCTTCTATTATGCTTTTTTGCTTTATCAGCACGGTGACACCGGGGCCAAATAATATTTTGCTGGCCCATTCCGGTGCTCAGTTCGGTATCCGAAAAACGCTCCCACACGTATTGGGAATCCGCTGTGGTATGACACTCCTTCATCTGACGATTCTTTCCGGGCTGGGCGAACTATTTAAACACTGGCCGGTCATGCACACCGTGTGCACGTATGTGGCCTCGGGGTATATCATCTACATGGCATTAAAAATTGCGCTGGCAAAAGTACACACCGTCAACCACAACGCAAAGCCCATGGGCATCATTCAGGCGGCGGCCTTTCAGGTCGTCAATCCCAAATCCTGGGCAAGTCTGATAACCGCCAGTTCAGTGTTTACATTAAGCGGCGACTTATTCTGGCCATCCGCTCTGTTAGGCATCGTGATGTTTAACACCGCCACCATTCCCGGCACCTTTATGTGGATAACCATTGGCAAGCTGGTGTCAAATAAGCTTCAGAAACCGGCCTATAACCGCCTTTTCAACATCATTATGGGAGCATTGCTGTTAACCACGTTACCGCTGATATTTTATTAATCCCGCTTTGGTGGGATTTTTTGTGAGCTAAGTTTTATAAGCATGCTTTCACTTATAAAAATTTGTCATAGATCAAACGAATTAAACTGATAGATTAATAAATAGAAAAACTTACCGATACTAAAAGGGAACACAAAACATAAAAGGAAACAGTATGTTTGATCAGTTTAAAATAAAAACGAGGGTAATGGCTGCTATCAGTCTGCTGATGATTCTGGTTTCAGCATTAACGATCACAATGGCACTGACTAAATCTAAAAATGCTTTATGGACAGCCGAAATGAGAGAACTGAAAGTACTTTACAATATTGCCCTTGCAAGGATTGAAAGTAATGGAAACCTGGCAACAGGACTGGCGAAAGTTATTTCACTGACTCCGGGGATACAACGCAGCTTTGCCAACAGAGACCGGAAGTCACTGGCTAAACTTACTGTACCTATGTTTAAAACCCTTGAACAAGAATATGGTGTAAGACAATTCCAGTTTCATACACCACCGGCAACGTCTTTTTTCCGGGCACATAAGCCTGCAAAATTTGGGGATGACCTTACCCCTTTTCGTAAGACTGTTGTTAAAGCCAATCAGTCAAAAAAAACCATTATGGGACTGGAAAAAGGCATAGCAGGAATTGGCATCCGTGGTATTGTCCCGGTCAATTATCAACATAACCATCTTGGCTCGGTTGAATTCGGTATGTCATTTGATCAAACCTTTTTTGATCAGTTCAAACATACCTTTGGCGTTGACATCAATCTCTACACATTCAATTCAGGAAAAATTAACACATTTGCCTCTACGACCGGTGGTGTTATGCTCAGCAATAAAGCCGATATTCAGGCCGTATTTGACGGGCGAGAAGATTACATGCAAGGAAAAACAGAACTGAAAGGCACACCACTGGCAACCTACCTCAAAGTTATCCCGGACTACTCGGGAAATCCGATCGCCGTTATTGAAATCGCCATGGACAGGAGTCATAACCTAGAAACAGAGCACGGACTGATATACGAAACCATTACGGGAACAATTATCACACTGATTCTTGGCTTAATTGCAGCCTACTTTATCGCCCGCGGGATAACAAACCCAATCAACCGGGCAACAGAGGCCATGGCAGACATTGCCCATGGTGACGGCGATCTGACCTCACGGCTGAATGACAGAGCAAAAGATGAGGTTGGCGAACTCGCCCGTCAGTTTAATTACTTTGTAAGCAAAGTACATGATACGGTCGTTGAAGCGAATCTGGTTTCTCAATCTCTGAATTCGTCGGCTGAAAAACTGTCTCAGGTGACAGAACAAACCGGAAATAATATCCAGCGCCAGCAACAGGAAACTGAACTGGTCGCCACAGCGATGAATGAAATGGTCGCAACCGTTCAGGAAGTAGCGCAAAGTGCATCAGAAGCAGCAGAAGCAACCGAAAAAGCCAATAAAGCGAGTATGCATGGGCAATCTGACGTAGAGTCAGTCATTAATAGTATCAATAATCTGTCAGAAGACATTGAGCAAACCGGAAAAGTACTGAAACAACTGGAGCAGCAAAGTACAGATATTGATACGGTACTGGAGGTTATCCGCAGTATTGCAGAGCAAACTAATCTGTTAGCTCTCAACGCCGCAATTGAAGCTGCTCGTGCCGGAGAGCAGGGACGCGGATTTGCAGTCGTCGCCGATGAAGTCCGTGCTCTGGCCAGTCGGACTCAGCAATCAACCGAAGAGATTCAGCATATTATCGAGCAGTTACAACAGGGCTCCAAACAGGCTGTCAGCGTTATGCAAAACAGCATTGATAGCTCTCGTTACTCCGTCGAACAGGCAGAACAGGCAGGAACATCGTTACAGGAAATTACCTCCACGGTTGACACCATCAATGCAATGAACATTCAAATTGCCAGTGCAGCAAATGAACAGGTGTCAGTTTCAGATGAAATTAATCGCAACATCGCAAATATCAACGATGCTGTCACGCAAACAGTAGATACGTGTGAACAATCAGAGAATGCCAGTCAGGAGCTCAGAGTACTGGCTCAACAATTGAGTCAACACATGAGTCATTTCAAAGTTAACCGATAAAATCGTTATTCATCTTCCTGAAATATAAAAATCCCGCTACGGCGGGATTAAAAAACAACACTGGATTTTTCTCATTATAAAAAGTGCGTCAGACCACACTTCTTTCTCTGATAAAATATCGAAAATAAAATCGTTACCTCAAACGTTATCTATACTTATATCAGTAGGTAAAATAAGAGGTACCTTCTGATGGACTTTACAGACAAACTCAGGTTAAGAGGTCAGGCAGAGGAGGACCGGTTCTTTGCCGAACTGGATCGGCAACTGATTAAAGCGATGCATGAGCACGAAAAACAAGAAAAAGACAACTTAACACCTGAAGAATCTGCAGATCCCGGTATTCCTTCAGATATAAAAAGAAAATAATCTCAGGAGATCAGTCCCCGGAGAATGAGGCAAAACTCCGGGGACTGAATGGTAGAGAGGTTTACGCTTTTAATGACTCAGGCATATCTGCGATATAAATCGCGGGTACACCCTGAAAATCACTGGTAAACAAAACCCCTTTATCATTTGGTGTAAACGATGGGTGAGGGTGAGTGATCTGACGATCGCCATCGAGAACATCCCATGATGTGCTGTGTTTGCATAATTTATGTGCTGATTTCGTTTTGGTATTCAATATGTACAAAAACGGATCATTTTCAATGTTGTAGCTATCTGCATCCGATACATCAACCGGCGCATTACAACCATCACCGACCATTAATGAACCATCATAATTACTCATCAGGTGAGAACAAGGTGGCATCACCATGACTTCTTCATTCTCTAACGTATCCGGGTTGGCTTTATAAATCACACGGTCAGTTTGTCCCTTAAAGTAAGAAACGTAAGCCATTGCACTGCCATCCGGAATCCAGAATTCGTGCGTGCAGGATTCCCCTTCCGCATGTTCTTTGATTTTACGTACATCGCTGCCGTTTTCATTCACAAGCCACATTCTGGCGTCGACCAGATCGTGAGGCCCTTCGTGGCAGAAGCCAACGGTGGAATCATCAAACGGACGATAAATCGGGTGACCCAGCCATGACGTATCCTGATGCACGACTTCCAGCTCACCACTTTCAATATCTACTTTAATCAGCCGGCAAGTCGGATTGGTATGATAGAACTCTGCAAATTTTTCCCACGATGTCAGGGGTTGCCAATCCTCTTTAAGGATTTCAATACCCACCAGCTTCGTACACTCAGAGTTAGCGACCCAGGTGCCATAGCCTTTCCATTTGTCATCAACGGTATATACGATCTTTTCTTCTAATGTTTCCAGATCAACCTGCATCAGGTTCAGTTCATTTTTCACGTAGAAAAAAGAGCGGTCATCGGTCGAAATAAAGCCACCGAACGTATTGTCCCCTTTCCCTTCGGTTAGCTGAACCGCCTGCTGTGTCTCAAGATTCACCAGGTAGTAGTTGCGGTTGCCATCAAAATCCCCGGCAAACAACAGCTTGCTACCATCCTGAGTAAAACACTTCTGGTAAAAATAGTTACGGTGACAAATAACGTTTGTTGGTGTTAAACGCGTTACTTTTACCTCTGTATCACTATCAACAAATGTTTCAAAGTTGAGTGTAATCACATCACCTTTAGCCATAATACATCTCCACAAATGGTTGCCCGCTCACAGGCAACCAAAATTAATAATTACTGATTAGTGTTCTATTGAATTGCCCGAATGCGTGATGAATTCTCATCAAGCTTGGCACTCCTTTTCAGAGCATAACCAACCGCAAAGACAGAAGCCGCACAGGCAAGGAATAACAAACGTCCCCACAATGGATTTGGAATCAAGACCATCAGAGTTAAACCCGCTGCCATGTAAGTAACCAATGTACCCAGTTTGGCGCGTTGCATGCGGTCAACAATATCCTGACCCTCTTCCGCAATGCATTCTGTATCAACGTCTTTAAAGAATTCATTGGTTTGTTCAAGGTTGATATCGTCTTCTTCTTTATAGAACAATGTGGTCAGGCAGAAGAAACCGGCAGTCAGAATCAGGTGAGCACCGATAGTTGTCATGATTTTCAAATCACCGGCTTCACGACCAGTCAGGTTGTCCATACCAAACCATCCGCCAACAACGGTTGGAGTCAGTACTTTTACAACTAACAGCGACACGAATAAGCCGAACACAACCGTTGCCCATGGGGCCCATTTTGGTGTTTTGCGAATCAGGATAGCAAGGAACAGCGGAACCAGAATCGGAGACTGCAGCAAGGTTGCAACCTGCATCATCAGGTCAAACAGACTCAATCCTTTCAGTGAGACATAGAACTGAGCACACAGGATGACCAGAATACCGTTGATCACACTGGCAATCATACCCATGCGAAGCTGTTCTTTATCCGTTGCCTGTCCTTTACGAACCACAGTGGCATAGAAACTACGAACAAAGATACCTGAGTTACGGTTCAGTGCTGAGTCCATAGAAGACATGGTCGCAGCGAACAGACCGGCCATCAGCAAGCCAACAGTACCAACCGGCATATAATCACGGGCAAAGACCAGATAAACCGCGTCACCTGCTTTTTTACCTAAGTTTGCATACGCAAGGGCGGCATCCGGATTCAGAATACGAATTGCCCATGGCGGGATAAACCAGATCATGGCACCGACAAACATCATACCAAGCGCCAGCAGAGCCGCTTTCGATGCATTCTTAGAATCTTTCGCATTAAGGAAACGGTAAGATTCCTGCATGTTATTGATACTTTGAAGCTGTTTCACGATGAAGAACAGGAATGAACCCACAATCAGAATCGGATAGTTCATGTCCGGACCGACAATGAATCCGCCAGGGAACTTCGTCAGAATTTCACCCGGGCCACCCACAACAACCAAAGCCACAATCGCACAGGCGACAGAGATAACGGCAACAATCAGTGACTGGATAAAGTCAGATGCTACAACTCCCCATGCACCACTAATCAGAGAAACCAGCAGTACGGCTGCGCCGGTAACATAGATAGTCATGTTGATGTCTGTTTTAAATACGGCAGAAGCAAATACACCCAGACCGTTTAACCATACGCCGGCATTCAGAACACTTAACGGAATAATCACCCAGGTAAAAAACTGTTCATTTGTGCTGCCGAAGCGACGTCTTACGGCTTCAGTCGGGGTATCCACACGCATTTGACGGAAACGACGTGAAAAATAGAAAAAAGCAAATCCGTATGCAACCATGTTACCTACGAATACGCCCAGGATTTCAAAACCGGAGCTAAATGCCTTACCTGCTGCACCGGTAAAAGTCCAGGCTGAAAATTGGGTCATAAATGCAGTGGCGCCTACCATCCACCACAGCATCTTACCGCCCCCACGGAAATAGTCACTGGTACTATTGCTTGCCATTTTTTTAAATATCAGACTGATTGCCACCATAAGAGCAAAATAGCCTGCTATTACTAAATAATCATATTGCATGTTTAACACCTCAAAACATCGTTTTATTTTTTTTAGACTATACACTAAAAAAATAAAACCATGCGAGACAAAAATCAAAACATCGGTTCATTTTTATATTTTTCCCTCCCAAACGTGATAATGATCACCCTTGTATAGCTCACTATTAACATTTATCTAAAAACTGCATTGCTGATAATTTTCTCTTTAAGAAGAGAACGGAGCATGTACCTCTGCAGCCCAGATATATCAATGGGTAACACATTGCTTATGTTTTATTGAAATGTTGTTTTGTTTTATATCAATCTTTGTTTTACTATATAGAAATGAACGATAATAATCGTTTTTCACAGGCTTTTATGAGACATAGACCATGAACAACTTTGATATCATGATCTGCCTTCTTCTTATTGGCTTTATCACATGAATATTTTTCCTTTTCTAAGGTCTGTTGACCTTTAACAAAAGAGCTGTCTACGCAAAATAAAAAAACGCCCGTATAAAAATACAGGCGTTGCCAGAATGGCTGAAAAGGTCGTAAAACCTTAAGCTAGAAAGTAAGAAAGTAGATGAAAAAAATAATTCGGGTCATGGGGTAAATACTCAGGCAATAATACCGGCGACTTCGCGGACCAGCTTAGCTAATTCATCCCATTTTTCATTGTCAATTAAATCACCGGGTACCATCCAGGTCCCACCGCAGGCTAAAACAGATGGCAAAGACAAATAATCTTTCACATTACCCGGGTTTACACCACCTGTCGGCATAAATTTAACTGGATAAACAGCTGCCAATGCTTTCAGCATACCTACCCCACCAGACACTTCTGCCGGGAAAAATTTCAGGGTTCTCAGGCCCATTTCCATTGCCTGTTCTACAAGACTTGGATTACTGACACCCGGCACCATAACGATGTTACGTTGCTGGCAGTATTTCACAGTGGTTGGGTTAAAACCCGGACTGACAATAAAATCAGCACCGGCATCGATGGCTTCATTAACCTGCTCGCAGGTTAAAACCGTTCCTGCACCTATCAACATATCCGGGAAGGCTTCACGCATGCTTTTGATCGCCTGAGCTGCACCTTCGGTCCGAAATGTCACTTCCGCACACGGCAAACCGTTTTCCATCAGAACCTGTGCCAGCTTGACGGCTTTACCTGCATCTTTAATTGCGATAACAGGTACCACTTTAATTTCGGAAAGTTGTTGATTGAGATCTTTCATTTTACGTTCCTTAGATAATAGGTGTCACTTCTCGTGGAATGATTGCACCACGATGCTGAATAACGGTACCAGCCACTTTGTGCCCGGCCAACGCAGACTCTTTTTCGTCTCCGCCTAAAATTCGTTTGGCAAGATAACCGGCGCTAAAAGAGTCTCCGGCGGCAGTGGTATCAACAACCGCATCGACTTTGACCGCTGCAACTGAGTATTGATTCTCTTGAGTTACAACAAAGCACGCTTCTGCTCCGCGTTTTACCACGATTTCTTTTACGCCGAAGTTTTTCGTACGGCTGATTGCTTCATCTTCGTGTTTATCACCCCATAGCATAACTTCATCATCAAAAGTCAAAAACGCAATATCGGTGATACTGAGAATTTCAGAATAAAAATCACGGGCTTCTGTTGTACTCGCCCAGAGTTTTGGACGAAAATTGTTATCAAAGGCAATTTTCACACCTTTTTGACGACACATCGTCAGTAACTCAATCAACATTTGTCTGCAATCTTCAGAAATAATGGCAAGGCTGATCCCACTAAGATAAATCATCTGATGCTGACACAAGGCTTTTACAAGAGATAACAATGCACAGTCTCTCAGCCAATATTTAGCCGCGGCATCATTACGCCAGTAAAAGAAGCTACGTTCGCCATCATCTGCAGTTTCAATTGCGTAAACACCAGGCAATTTATCCTCAGAAAGATAAACCATTTCTGTATTGATACCTTCTTCCTGCCATGCCGCCAGCATTTCACGGCTAAACGGATCACGCCCTAAGCCGGTTACGTAAGATGTTTCAATACCCTGTTTTCTGGTTAAACGGGACAAATACACAGCCGTATTTAGTGTATCGCCACCAAATCCTTGCTGTAGTACACCGTTATTTTTTTTTAGTTCCACCATACATTCACCGATAATGGCAACACGGCTAACTGGATTCATGGGGATCTCCTCAGTATTCGTTGTTGTTATTATTACAATAACAACAACATTTAACAATAAAAATAAAACAACGGTTCATTTATTTTGTGACTTAGATCTACCCAACACATTCCTGACAACATTTTTGTAACCAATCTGCTAATAATTCAGGCCACATAGCAACAGGAAGTCCTTCGGTTCCCTGTATTCCGAATCCATGACCGCCCTTTTCAAACAAATGCATTTCTGCAGCAATGCCATACTCTCTTAGCGCTTGCCAGAATACTATGCTGTTCTCAGCTACTACTGATTCATCATCGCTGGCATGCAAAATAAAACACGGTGCTACCGATACACTGACCTGTTTTTCTAAAGAAAAAAGCGTAATATCTTCATCATTTTCCAATGAACCGAGCAATTCTGTTTTTGACCCCACATGAGCAATCGTGCTGTCCATACTAATCACGGGATACATAAGTGCACAAAAATCAGGCCTGGTTTCCAGACTGTCGGCTCTGTCCTGTGCCGGATACAGATTTTTGGCATATTGTAACGCTAAACTTGCCGCTACATGCCCTCCGGCAGAAAATCCCAAAACACCAACATGAGATAAATAGTGGGCGGCAGGCAAATAACGAATCAGACGTATCGCCCTCTGAGCGTCAGCCAACGGCGTTAATGGCCCTAAATAATGTCCTTCGTTCGGCATCCGGTATGTCATCACAAATACTGTAAATCCGGCCTTATTTAAAACTCGGGCCGTATCGGTTCCTTCCCGGTCAACCGCCACTCGCTGATAACCACCTCCGGGCAACAAAAGAATTCCGATACCATTCGGATGTTCAGGCTTAAATACAACAATCTCCGGGCGGGTAATATTAAGAACTGCCCGGTCAGGTCTTTCAGGATCAGAACTTCTTTCCTGATAACACTGCTGCATTTCAGGCATGGCGTCCGGTTCCGGCCACAAAGGAATAACAAGCTGATCAGGAAACCAGGTTCTCATCGAAATAATCGGTTCAGTAGACATGTTCTCTCTTCTCAGATAATCAGATATAACAAGGCATAAAAAAAGCCAGCTCAATGGCTGGCTTGAACTTACTTCCCGATAAAAGAGTGCTGTTTAGTCTAGTAAAGACTTCACATACTCAGCAATCTCCGGCACCTGACAGTGCGCAAAGAAACATTCTTGGAAACGAGTACTACCAACTGCAGTTTTCACTAATTCCTGATCAATTGACCGCAACCCTTCCAGTACATCTTTTGAAACAGCAGCTTTCACACCATTAAGAATAGAGGCATTACGTTTTTGTGGTTCAGCACGCTCAACCGGATAACCTTCTCCACGAGGACCTGTAAATGCTTTCTCAAAGATGTAACGAACGTTCAATTCACCAGCCCAACCAAAACCTTTTGCAAAAGCCAGCGCCAGCGCGTTACCATTGTTAATCTGGTTAAACAAGAAAGCATCAGAAGGTTCCAGGCAATAACCACAGACCACGCCCGGATGCATGTTACATGACATCATCGCGCCCTGACCGGTTCCACAACCTGTTACTACGAAATCCACTGCTTTTGAATTTAGTAGAATACTGGCCATGATCCCCAAATGGATGTAAGTAAGGTGATGGTCATTTTCATCTACCATTCCAAGGTTGAAGACATCGTGTCCAAGACCACCTGCTACAGATTTTAATTCTCCAGCCACCATCGCGTTTTTCGCTGCCTGGCTGTTTTCCATCATTAGTGCAATTTTCATGTATTACTCCTGCGGGACCAACCCGCATTCCAATTTCAATTCTTAAACAAAATCTTTGCGCATAGGGGTGAATGTATCAATAAGAACACCCGCTTCTAAACAAACGCAGCCATGCTCAATGTTTGGCTCTTTGTATAGTGTGTCACCGGTTCTGACAACTTTCGTTTCACCACCGATAGTAAATTCAAATGCTCCTGACAACACGTAAGTCAATTGCTCATGAGGATGTGAGTGCATCGCGCCGATAGCACCTTTTTCAAAGTGAACTTCCACTGACATGATATTATCGCTATATGCCAGTACTTTGCGTGAAACGCCTTCTCCCAGATCTTCCATTGGAATGTCATTGTTAAATACGAACATAGTTCACCTAATAACCTGATTGTTTAATCATAGACTTCATTTGCTGACGATATAAACGGTATATTGTCAGTAAGTTCATTGCAATCAACGTCATTTCCAGTAGTGTTCCTCCAATCGACCCCACCAGAATGTTGTTGGTTAACCAGCACGATGCGCCCAGAAGAAAACCAATGCGCATCACAATACCAGATAAGCAAAACACCGAGTATGTACCAATTGCCGTTCCGACAACCGACCACATATCCCACCAATGTTCTGCCATCCAATAACCACTAACCAGGCTAATTGCAATAAAGAACACCGCAACTTTTTTTGACGAAATAAATATTGCTGTGGTCGTTCTTAAGGCCGACAGTAACGCGCTGAGCGCAGATACCATCGAACCGAGCAATAAAAAATGGAGAAGGTGAGTAAGATTAAAAATCAACATTAAGATTTTTAAGCGCTTATCATTTTTCTGGTAGAAGACCGACAATCCCAAACCAAAACTAATGAACCCTACGAACTGCGCTAATATTGCGTTATCCACACAACCACCTTCTCTCTAACGGACTAGCGTGCCAGCCAACCGCCATCAACTGCAATGGTATAACCACTAATATAATCGGCTGCTTTTGAAGCCAGGAATACACAAGGACCGGCAAGATCTTCAGGCGTTCCCCAACGGGCTGCTGGAATACGATCTAAAATTTCCTTACTACGCTGCTCATCTGCACGTAATGCCGCTGTATTATTCGTTGCCATGTATCCAGGTGCGATTGCATTTACATTAATACCGTGACTTGCCCATTCATTTGCCATCAAACGGGTTACGCCCATTACACCACTCTTAGAAGCAGTGTATGACGGAACACGAATGCCTCCCTGGAAAGAAAGCATAGAAGCTACGTTGATGATTTTACCGCCTTCGCCCTGAGCAATGAACTGTTTTGCGACAGCCTGAGACATAAAGAACACAGACTTAATATTGATGTTCATTACGTCATCCCAGTCTTGCTCAGAAAATTCGATAGCATCATTACGACGAATAATACCGGCATTATTAACCAAAATATCAATACGACCAAATTCAGTAACAGCACGATCAACAATTGTTGGAATATCGTCCAGCTTCATCAGATTGGCACGAATATCAATAAATTTTCGACCTTCAGCTTTTATTTTTTCAATGGTGTCTGTTGGCTCAACAATGTTAACACCAACAATGTCACAGCCTGCTTTTGCAAGACCAAGCGCCATACCTTGACCAAGACCGGTGTCACAACCTGTAACGATGGCCACTTTTCCTTCTAGGTTAAATGAATCAAGAAACATATCGCTTTCCTCAGTGTAGTAGGTAATGTCGAGACCCGACAATTCGTCGTTGCCTCACGTTGTATGTCCTATCTTTACTCAAAAAAAAAACGTTTGCAAATAATTTTTGAAAAGCTGTTTTAAAAAAATTGACTGGGATCGTGTTTTTTTGATCTTTATGAGTGCGTGGTTTCAAATTTTTGAAAAGGTATTTTAAAAATACTGGTTCTTAAGAAATTCAGCGATATAATAAAGAAAACTAAGAATTGAAGGGATAAAAATGGAAAAATCGACTCCGCCTGAAGCAGTTTCATCAGTACTAAAAGTATTTCATATTCTTCAGGCCCTTGGTGAACAAAAAGCCATCGGTGTCTCAGAACTGTCACAACGCCTTATGATGTCCAAAGCAACAACTTACCGTTTTCTGCAGACGATGAAGTCTTTAGGATATGTTTCTCAGGAAGGTGAAGCAGATAAATACTCTCTGACACTTAAAATGTTCGAGCTAGGGGCAAAGTCATTAGAATATGTCGATCTGATTGAATTGGCAGATAAAGAAATGCGCTACATATCAGAACAGACTAACGAAGCTCTGCATTTGGGAGCTTTGGATGAAAATGCCATCATTTATATTCACAAAATTGACTCCGGCTACAACCTTCGTATGCAGTCCCGTATAGGCCGCCGTAATCCTTTGTACAGCACAGCCATTGGTAAAATGCTGCTCTCTGAACGTGATGAAAGCTTTATCCGGGACGTTTTAAGCGATGTTGAATTCATCAAACACACAAAGAAAACACTGGAAAATACCGATCAGGTATTAATCGAGCTGGCAAAAGTACGTGATTTACATTATGCAGAAGATAACGAAGAACAAGAACCTGGTCTTCGTTGTATTGCAGCACCGATCTATGATCGGTTTGGTCAAATTATAGCAGGGCTATCCATCTCATTTCCGACTATTCGCTTTGATGAAAAACGCATGGAATATTACGTCCGATTAATGCATCAGGCCGGCAAAAATATTTCTGAACAACTGGGCTACCATAGCTACCCGGCGTAAACAGAAGAAACAAAAGGCAGCGAAGAGCTGCTTTTTTTGCCACTTTATTAAATATTGAAACACCGGTTCATTATAGAGGTTAGCCATGGGCACATCCGTCACTCCAAATATCTATGACTTTTTAATCAAAATAGACCCTTTTGATAAATTGCCAGACTCCGTGGTTGAAAGCATCGCTAACTCTGTCAAAGTAAAATACCTTGTTAAAGGTGAAACCATTGGTTTTAGTGCCTTATGTGACCATCGCTTTCTGTATATCATCCGGACAGGCGCAATTGAGCAAAGAACACCTAATGGAGACCTGAGAGCCCGGCTGGGACAGGATGACCAGTTTGGGTTTACCTTTTTAGAACCACTGGATAATTCTGAAGACGGCTATCAGGCCGAGGCTATTGAGGATTCTCTCCTCTACCTGATTCCTCATGAAGAGCTTAAACTAGTCAGTGAAGCCCATCCGGAATTTGCGGACTACTTTGCCGCTAAAGCCAACATCCGACTGAGTTCTGCCGTCAAATACGTATGCCGGAAGGAAGAAAAAGGCCTGTTCTTCCGCACCGTTGGGGAAATTGCCAGCGAAAACATCACTATCGTCGAAGAAAGCCAGTCGATCCGAAGTGTCGCTCAGGCAATGTGCGGTAAAAAACGCAGCTCCTGTGCGGTCGTAATGAAAGACGGTGATATTGTCGGTCTGGTCACTGACCGTGACATGACCCGCTCGGTCGTTGCTGCCGATATCAACACCGGAGAGTCTATCTCAAATGTGATGACCCCAAACCCGGTGCTGATTGAGGAAGATGCAAAAGTCATTCAAGCCATTTCTCTTATGCTGCAGTACAACATTCGCTGCTTACCTGTAGTCCATGGCGATCAGGTCAAAGGACTTCTGACCACGACTCATCTTGTTCATAATCACCGTACTCAGTCTCTGTTCCTGATTGAAAAAATTAAATATGCCAGCTCTATTAATGCTCTGGCAGCATTAAAAGAAGAACGGCAGACGATTTTTCAGGCATTAGTCGAAAGCGGTGTCAGCGCTGAAATCCAGGGCCGAGTCATGTCAATGATCATGGATGCCTTTACCCGACGTCTAATACAGTTAAATGAAGAATTACTTGGCCCGCCACCCTGTGACTATGCCTGGCTGGTGGCTGGTTCCCATGCCAGAAATGAAGTGCACATGTTATCCGATCAGGACAGTGCAATAGTACTTTCCGATGATACAACGGAAGAGCACAAACTGTATTTTACTCACCTGTCTATGCGGGTATGTAACGGATTAGCCGCCTGTGGTTACCCATTGTGTGACGGGAAATACATGGCAGCGTCGCCCAAATGGTGTCAACCAATCCATCGCTGGAAAGAATACTATCAGAAGTGGATTGCCAGCCCGGAATATAACAAACTGTTAAGCATCAGTGTGTTTCTTGAAGTCCGGGCCATCCACGGAAACCGGGAGTTCGTCGATCAGATTCAGCAGCATCTGCATGAATGTATTCAGAAAAGCCGAAATTTTATCCCAGCTCTGGTTCGGGATGCGATCGACACTCAGCCCCCATTGGGCATTTTCAATAATCTGGTTCTGGAAAAAGGCGGACAAAACAGCAACACGCTAAATATAAAAAAATACGCATTAAATCTGATCATTGATTTAGCACGTATTTTCAGTCTGTCTGCCGGCGGATCGCTGACCGGAACTGAAGAACGTTTCCGTTATGCGGCAGAGCACGGCACCTTATCAAAAGACAGCGCTGAAAATATCATAGGTGCATACCGTTTTATTACTCAGGTACGGTTTCGTCACCAATTGAATGCGATTCTCTCCGGTTCGACCCCGGACAATCACATTGCTCCCGATAATTTCAGCAGTTTCGAACGGAAGCACCTAAAAGAAGCATTTAAAATCATCAGCGAACTACAAGACGTCGCGAAGCTGAAATTCGTAAAAGGGGCATAACTATGTTTTCGCATTGGTTTAAACAATGGCACCACCAGCGGACTCCGGAGCAAAAGCGACAAGCGATAAACGTTAATAGCTCATGGCCAGCCCCTCTGAAGCACTATTTAGAACAACCTTTTATAGATTGCGAAACACCAGTGAACGAATTAAGTTTCGTCGCACTGGATTTTGAGACCACAGGCGTAGACGCCCATACCGATAAAATCTTATCCATAGGTATGGTGGATTTGACTCTGGAGAGGGTTGATCTCGCCAGCTCAGAAGAATGGTACATATGCCATGGAGAATACATCAAACCAGAATCGGCACAAATAAATGGACTGACTCCTCAGGATCTCGCGCAGGGAATGACGTTAACAGAAGGAATGAACCGGCTTCTGGAAAGAATTACCGGTAAAGTCGTGCTTGCTCATGGGTGTTGTATTGAAAAAGCATTTATTCAGGCCTACTTTTCTAACCAGTATCAGATTGAAGATCTTCCTGCGTATTTTATTGATACATTACGGATAGAGCAGCAGTTTAGCTATGCCGGGAAAAGTGGCGCACACAGCAGTTATCAGCTGGATGATCTCCGTCACTACTATCAGCTTCCCGGTTATCTGTCACATTCTGCCGCCAGTGATGCACTGGCCTGTGCTGAGTTATTTCTGGTGCAAAGTAAAAAACTCAAAAACCTGCCAGATGCACATCTTCATCAACTGATGCAATAGAGTAGTTATCACCGGCACGTTAACCTACCCCCTCTCACTTTGCTCATGGCCGGTTTTTCCGGCTCATGAGCAACAGTGAACAAATTACGCCACCAGCTCAATACAATTGCCTTCCGGATCCAAAAGAACACTTTCGTAATAACCATCACCGGTCCGGCGCGGACCATTTACTATCTCAATGCCATCAGACCGGAATGCCATTGTCATAGCATCTACCTGTTCAACCGACCCAACCGAAAAGGCGATATGCGCCAGTCCGGTAAATAATTTGCCGACCTCTGCCTGAAAAACGTCGATAGAATCCATCTTCATCAATTCAATTCTGGCACCTTCCGGCAACGTCAGGAAGTAAGAAGAGAATCCTTTCTTTTGATTGACATATTTATCATTGCTGGATGCATTGAAATATTTTTCATAAAAACATTTCATGTTTTCCAGATCCTGACACCAGATTGCAACATGTTCGATTTTCATCTACGCCCCTCACAATTATTTCCTATCCAGACATTTTTCAAAAAAGAATTATGAGCAAAGATAAGGCGACAAAAAACAGAACACTTTTTATTTTTCAGTTCCTTATTTTGCACAGCCCCGGTAATACCTGACAACAAACCACATATCCACGGGCAAAGAAAAAATGATACTGAGATCTTCGTTCTATAATTAAAGAACGACTAATAACCTTGCGGATAGATTTGAATGTACGGGTAGATAAAATCTACCTTTTCGCCCATAGCAAAATTCAGATAATGTGCCGTTGATGTGATTAGCTCAAATCCATTAGTCTAACCCCCCCCCATCAACAGAGAGAGGGTAATCGATGCCAGATACGAACATAGGACAGATATTACAAGCCTTTCATAGCATTGAATCAAAAATTCAGGAACAAAATGTCTCTCTGAAAATGCTCTCTGCGAAAGTTGAAGCACTTGAAAATCAAAATAAGCAGTTAGTTCAGTTAATTCATCAGCTTCGTTCGCCTTCAGCAAGTCAGCCGGACCAGCGCCAGTTACAATTTCAGAATACAGTGACACAAAGTCTTAGGGCAATTGAAGATAAATCCAAAAAAACACTCGAGCTGGTGAAAACAAACAGTGAAACCAAAAAACGGGCCTGGCCATAAACCTAAGGAGCATATTATTTACTTAGAGATTCATACCAATATCAAAACTTAATTGCTCAATAGAATAAAAACAAAATTTACAATTTTTTATTATAAAAATAATCTTTTACCAACTGAGCAAATAAATAGCTAGACTTAGTGTTATCCTGTTCTCTGTATGCTATCGATAACTCTAGTTTTTTCAGTTGAGGAAACCCCTCTTTTTCACCAAGAATTCTGAAGTTATTGTTAACTGTACTTGCCAGTATTGCAGAAACACAACGACCAGATGCTAAGGAGGCTAAAACACCTGCATAACTTGTACTGCAAAAGTGTATCGTGAAATCAATTCTTTTCTGATTTAATGCTTCAAGGGCCACTTCTCTGTCTCCACATCCTTCAGAGAAAAGAGCCAGCGGCACAGGTCGATTCTTATAAACTTCGGATGTTTTAGAGCACACTCATCGCAAAGGCTCGATGTGCAGTACCTCGTGAGAAATATGGTTAGGACAATTCTGAGTTAAAACAAGATCAATCCTTCCCTGTTCGTACAGAGACCATATATCCTTGCTATATCCGCACTGAACTTCAATTTCAATTTGAGGATACAAATCAGCACACACCTCTAATAATTCCATAAAAAAACAGCTTGCATAAGTATCAGATGTACCAATTTTTAAACGGCCGTTTGGTTGCTCACCCTTTAATTCATAAATAGCTTTATCGTTAATATTAAGAATTTGTACCGCATAACTGAGTAATAACTCACCCTTTAAAGTAAGTTCCACTTTTGACGTTGTTCTCGTAAGCAATTTTTCACCAACTTGCGCTTCAAGTTTTTGGATCTGCTGGCTAATTGCCGACTGAACTCTATTCAAACGTTTTGATGCCTTTGAGAAGCTTTTCAATTCGGCAACTGTAATAAAAGTTCTTAATTGAGAAGTATCTAAATTCATATATCTCACTTTCTGATAAATATTATCTTCATTATTAATTTAAATGATAAGCATATCTATGATACCAATATCAAAACAACATGTTCAAAAGGAGAAACTAACTAATGATGAGTTTAGAAAAGATTGCGCCACTACTTTTCTTATTTATGTGGAGCAGCGGAGCTTTTTTCGTGAAAACAGGATTAGAATTTTCATCGGTATGGTCATTTCTTGCATTAAGATCTTTAGGTTCTTTCTGTCTGGTATTAAGTATTTTATTCTTTTCTGATATCAGAACTAATTTAAAACACTCACTAAGTCGTAATGATATTCTTATGTTGTGTCTGAATGGTCTTCTGTTTCAGGTTCTCTATCAGTCCTTTTATTTCCTATCAATACATTATGCACTTGCAATAGGCTTAGTAGCATTAATTTTAGGTATACAACCGCTGATAACACCTTTATTTAGCAGAGAAAAAATAACCATTAAGGCGTTGATTCTCTTAGTTATTGCATTTGTCGGATTGTTTATTTCTTTATTTGGCTCCAAGGATTTTAGTAGTTTTAACTGGACCGGATTACTTTTTGCTTTTTTAGCCGTTCTGTCCATAACTCTGGGCTCGACTTACCAGAAAAAAATCGACGTGCATCCCGCCATTTCAGCATTAGTGCAAAATGCTTTTGCTTCTATCATCTTTCTCATTATTTCCCTCTGTAATGGTTGGCATGTCGAATGAAACCTTACATTTATTGTATCTGTTCTATGGATGATAATCATTGTTTCAACAGGAGCATTACTGCTACTTTTTTATATGATATCTAAAGGCTCTGTAAATAAAGTAAGCAGCCTGTTCTATTTCATTCCTGCTGTCACAATGTTGTTTGACTATATTATTTTTCAGACTCCAATGCCTTTACTCACTATTTTTGGTTCTTTTATAATCATTATTTCCGTAATGACTTATACAAGAACTCAATAACAACAAGTAAATAGGGTGACTTATGCCTCTGTTAAAAAGCACAATACACTTAACTAACGTCTCCCTTCTTTAACAAAGCCATGCGCCCATAGCGGAGCCATTGGAGCGCCGGGTAATAACTTCGTTATCACATGACGACTGTCTTTCATTGTCATAAAACGGGATATAATGTCATTCTGCTGAGGTACATACAGTTTCCTTGTCTTCATCGGCAAATAGAACGGTAAAACCTGAGCCGTTTCCTCTTTCGAATCCGTCAGTTCAGAATGCAACACCAGAATCATCCCGCCCGGATTTAATATCTCCCACATATTCAGAATCAGTGCAGGTAAATCTCTGATAAAGTGGAAAACAGAAGAGCACAAAATGAAATCATAGTGACCGGGAATCACATCATGATTTATGTCTCCAGAGATAAATTCAAACCGGTCATAACATAACGAGTTACAAAGATTTTCCTTAGCGACATTCACGGTTGCCGGAAAATCAAATAATGTCGTCCGGGTCTGTGGAAAATAATCAGCAAGAGACTTCAGCAGAAATCCCGCCCCACCGCCAATATCAAGACAACTCTCAGGTTCACTTCTGAACGGTAATTCCGGTAGCAGTTCTGTTAAAACATGCGACGACACATTTTTCTGCTCCTGCTTAATCTGCTTCTCAGCGGCCGCTGCCCATCCCTCCTGAACACTGGTCTGCGTCTGTTTTGCAGGGTTATAAATAAGTCCCTTTAAACCCAATTCCAGTGACGACACAGAAAGGCTAAGTGTACGATACCGGAAACGAAGCGAATCAATACAGCACTCATCAGAGGAGTGGCATAGATGTTTTTCTGCCAGTTCAGAACGTTTGTACATAAATCCACGGCTATCAATTTTTTTCCGATCCAGACAATTCATACTCCACAACAGTGTTAACCATGGTTCGACCATACCGGCATCAAAAGCCATTTTGACGGCAATAACCGCCACTGACTGATAATCATAAAGAAAATCAAACAATTTCTTTTCAAGCGCAATATCCAGCGATTTTGCTTTGATCCCTGCTCCGTACAAATCCCAATATTGCTGTAGTGGATGTCTTTCTGCACTCATCGTGTATTACCTGCCTGGTTATTTAAGCTCATAGGTGTACACTAGCAACAATTAATAATCATTCTCATTTAATTTGATATGAATTTCATACTTTTTCGTATGAATTATGGTGGCTGTGGTGACATAGCCTGAAAGGATATAAGGTTACATGATGAACATGAATCAGACGCAATCAGACAGGCTCCCGTTTCTTTCTCATTGGACAAAACAAACTATTCCAATGGAAGACGGAAATGGTTTTCACGAAACGTTGTCCATTGATGATAATATTCAGATCGTGTATTCCGATTTTTTCACTCAATCAAAAACCAGCCAGGCTTCCCATCAGGAACACGACTCCACCCGTTTCTGTATGACCTATACGCTAAAAGGCGCATCCGGGTTCCACCCCAAACAGCTAAATCCCGATTTACAATTCACCTGTGGTGAACGCCATTCCTGCCTATTTCAAACCAGCGAAGGAATCAGGATTTTTCGGGAAAACCAACGGACAGTCCAATATCGTATTGTCATTTCCAAACCAGCTTACCGGCATTATGGATTAGATTTTTTATCATCTGTTCAGGGAAATGGCATTTATCATATTCGGCAGGCTCCCATATCGGCAGCAGCCAATGCCTTTTTAACCCGGCTCAATACTCTTAGAGTCTGCAACCATCTGGAAAAACCACTGGAAAGGAAAATCATTGTGTGCAATTTAGTCAGTGATTTTCTGAGCGAAACGATGAATCAGAGAGCTGATAATAAAAAAAGGACACCTTCTGAAGAAAATGCCATTGCAGAATCCGTCAGTTTTATCGAGAATCATTACGATCAATCCATTTCAGTTGCTTTTTTAGCCCAAAGAAGCGGCATCACAGAAAATCGTTTCAGAAAGCTCTTTCAGGAAATAGTGCACTCATCTCCATACCAGTTTTTACTGGCAACCAGAATGGAAGCTGCCCGTCAGTTACTTTATGAAGGAATAAGCGTCAATCAGGTTGCTTACAAAACAGGATACGATTACCCATCCAACTTTTCCTATATGTACAAACGGTATTTTGGTTTTCCGCCTAAGATATCAAAGGGGAAATAAGACAGATAAAGAAAAGCCTTCTAACTCAAGCGTTGCATGTCTGATTATTAGACATGCTGACCGAAGGATTGATATAAACAAAAATTAACAACTGTTCCTAAGCGCCCTGTCAGGGTCACAATAATAAAAATAGTAAACACTGAAGCACACAATAATGAATGCTGATTTTATAGCGTGAAGCTTTACTGACCGCCTAACTTACAACAAACTGATAATATTACTTTTTCTCTCTTTTCCTGTGGGCTGCAACTTTCATTCTATTCCCACATAACGCCATACTACACCAGCGTCGGCGATGCGACTTTGTTGTATCCAAAAACATTAAAGTACAATCATGAGCTTCACATTGCCTAACATACTTAAGCTCCGAACTGCAAAGCAGTTGCACCAACGCTGCCACAACAGGATAAAGTAAACTATCCACCTCATCACTTCTGCGATATTGAGTAAAAATATATTGTTTCTGCTTCTCATCCCACTCCAATTTTTGCTCAGGCCATCCAAAATTCAAAATTTCGTTCACTAAATTTAAATCATCTGGCTGATTTTCACTCGCAGATCGAACAATTTTTCTTGCACAATTTCTTAGTCCCTTTGCTTTTTGTACTAATCCGGTCGGAATTTTTATCAACGATTCTGCTGGTAATTGATCGGCTTGTTTTAGCCATACAACAACACTTTCATCATCGGTAAAACAATCACAATAACCACTCCCCGAACCATAAGATGTATTAATAAAATCTAAAGCCAAATTATTTGCCAGAAAGAGAGCCGAGGTAGAACCGTTTAAATTCATAACTAAGTAACCCTTAAATATCATGTTGACAGGTTACATTAAAAATATGTAACCTTCAAATATACATTTTACTAGTTACAAGGGAATCTTCATGAACAATAACTCTGATATATTTCAAACCCACTATCGTTACGAGCAGGTAGATAATATAAGAATCTTCTATCGCGAAGCCGGAGATATAGCTAATCCTTGTGTATTGCTTCTGCATGGATTTGCCGCATCTTCTTACATGTACCGAGATTTGATCCCCGCATTAGCAAAAAGTTTCTATGTTATTGCTCCCGATTTACCTTCATTTGGATTCACAGAATCACCAGCCCGGGAAGACTATTCTTATACTTTTGAAAATATTACTCAGACAATAAACAAATTTACTGAACAATTAACCATTCAACGCTATGCCATTGTCGTACACGACTACGGAGCACCTGTAGGATGGCGTCTCGCTATGGCACATCCCGAACGAATCAGTGCCATTATTTCGCAAAATGGAAACGCCTATGAGGAAGGACTTGCTGATGGCTGGGCTGCTATAAAAAAATATTGGGATAATCCTTCCCCCGAAAATCGCGCAACACTCAACGACTTCCCAACAGCTCGAGAAGTTAAATCGCAATATCTGTCCGGTGTAAAAGACTGTAGTTTGGTTTCTCCAGACAGCTACACCCTCGAATGTTTACATGTTTCTCGTCCGGGAAATGCAGATATTCAACTAGATTTGGTTCTTGACTACGCTTCGAATGTAGAAAATTACCCTAACTTTCAAGCCTACTTTCGCGATAGGCAACCACCGTTACTTGCCGTATGGGGAAAAAATGATCCCTACTTTTTACCTGATGGTGCAAAAGCGTGGCTACGAGATATTCCAAATGCAGACATCCGTTTCTATGACACCGGACATTTTGCACTGGAAACTCACGGACAAGAAATTATTCCTGTGATTTACTCATTTTTAAATAACAACCTCAATAATAGATAAATGGCACATATAACCCAGGCAACCGGAAGATGCGGTGTTCAGATGGATCAAAACTATACTATGTAGTACACCTTGAGTGTCCTCCATAGATTAAAACCATCCTTTTTAGAAAAAAAATCGATAAAAATGCCGAATAATGAGATTTTTATCACAAATAAATTAAGTTACTACATAGTATCTTAATGCCAGATTTCTATTGGAGAGATATATGCCTTATTTGTTGTTAGTACTTGCCGCTATGTTTTGGGGAGGAAATTATGTAATTGGTCATGTATTAGTTTCTCAGGCAGATCCTATTATTATGACTGAAGCCCGTTGGTTACTGACAGCATTACTTCTGAGTTGTTTGTATTACAAACAACTCTTTACGAATTTGCACAAGATCAAACGCGCCTTTATACCCATATTTTTCCTCTCATTATGTGGTCAGGTATTCTTCCCTCTCACCCTTTACATTGGATTACAGACAACAACGTCTTTAAATGCTGCCATTTATATGTCTGCTACACCGGGAATAGTCTTAATCATCAATGGTATTGTTTTCCGGGATAAGATCACTTTGAATAATATTTGTGGCGTCATCTTAAGTACTTTTGGTGTTTTCTTTTTGGTTATGAAGGGAAATATAACGGATACCAGTGTATTTCATAATATTAATACCGGGGACTTATGGGCAATGGGTTCAGCCCTGAGCTGGGCAATTTATTGCTCTTTTTTACGCCTAAAAGACAAAACTATTCCGGGTAACGCCTTCGTGACAACCAGCTCACTCCTTGGAGCAATCATGCTAATCCCTATAGTCTGGTACCACGTATCTGCTAAACAGGCTGTTGACTTGTCGTCTTATACAGACAAAGAATTTCTGACAGGCTTGCTGTATCTGGTACTTTTCCCATCCTGGTTATCTTATGTGTTTTGGAATAAAGGCATCGGTGAAATAGGCGCGACAAGAGGAGAAATATACACTCACATCATTCCTCTATCTGGCGGAGTATTCAGTATTCTATTTTTAGACGTGAATCTGAAAACCTACCACATCATCAGTGCTCTGCTCATAGGTACGGGAATATGGTTCTGCTCCAGCAAGCGAAAGAAAAAAGCTAATCTAGTTGCCCCCCCTCTGCATAAATAATGTTTTTTGCAGCTTGCCAGGCAACAAGGACTGGCGGATATTCTTTGTTCGCAGGTGTATCTCTGTTTGACCCCTGTGCAATGATGGCGCCATCAATCAACATTAAGATCATCAATGATGTTCTTTCAGCGGCTTCCGGCTTAAGTGTTTCAGATAGAATTCTTCTGAACACTTTCAGCATCTCAGTTCTGAACTGAGCATTCAGACTCTTAATGTGGTTATTGGTATTACCAGCTTCAAATAAGGCCCGGCTGAACAAGCATCCATTAAAATTCTCACTATTAAACCACTCTTCGTAGTACTGAAAAATGGTAAACAATTTATTTCTTACGCCAGATTCAGACTGTTCGATATCAGTTACCGCTTCAACAAACTGCGTGCGCTTCTGGCTCAATACACTCTCGATGAGCGCATTTTTATCTTTGAAATAGCGATAAAACGTCATTTTTGAAACACTAGCTTCTTCGCAGATTCTATCAATACTCGGACCGTTATAACCGCATTGGGTAAAAAGCCTGATTGAAGAGTCAACAATTTCATTCTGTTTTGTATTTGTCACGATATGAACGACCAATCCCGGAACTCATTGTCTGCATTATACAATTTTGATGCTTCAAAAAAAATTATCGTAGGTTATTCACTGAGTATAGACAGGAGAGTAAATCACTCTCCTGTCTAAAATTGGTAAGTAAAGGATTAGTTTTCTGCGATTTGCTGTGTTGCAGATGGTTTTGATTTCATTTTAATCCAGATAACAATGATCCCAAGCACTACTATTGGCACAATAGGATCAATAACTGTACCGCCTCTGCCAAAAATCAGATTCAAAAGTAACACGATACTAGAACCAATGGCCCAGGCTATCGTTGAACTCACTGTCCAAATTTTTAGCTGATCCGGTAAATCAGAAATCCCTAAAGTACGACTAATAATATGAAAGTAAGAGTCATTTAAGTGAGAAAAACCAACCGGTCCCACTGCACATGCCAACGCGACAAAGACAGGATCCAAGCCCAGAGATTCGACTAAAGGCAGGCTCATCGTTGCGGCTACCATCATAGATGCTGTTGCAGACCCCTGAATCAACCGAAGCATTGATGAGATAGCTAAAGGAACCAGTAATGCGGGAATACCACTACTAGCAATCGCTTCAGCAGCAACCGGACCTGCACCTGATGCTTTTAGTACCGCCCCCATCGCACCACCACAACCTGTCACGACAAGAATTAATCCTGTACTTGATAACGCATCATCCATAGAGCCAATCATATCTTTACGATCGATATGCGTGGTAAGTCCATACAGCGCAATGATGACACCGATACCAACTGCAACGACTGGGTTACCAAGTAAACTGATCACCGTGTGGAATGTAGAGTCTCCTTTGTTAATAAGAGTGTTTGCCAAAATCAGGGCAATTGGAATAAAAATGGGGCCAAAGGAGATAAAGTTACCCGGTAATTTAGAGTCATCCACTTCTTCTATTTTCTCTAAGTTTGCCCAGTCAGCTTCAGACGTGATCCAGCCGTCATCGCTTGGTACGCGATAGTATTCTTTACCTACTTTGCGAATATAAATAATCGACAGCAACATCATCGGAATGGAAACAGCGAGCCCCCACACCATATACACACCCAAATCAACGCCTAGAATACCAGCAACGGCAATAGGGCCAGGTGTCGGCGGAACCAATGCATGAGTAATCAGAAGACCAAGAGCTAAAGTAACTCCTAGCCCTACGGCAGAACGTCCGGTATTTCTGGAAATCGCTCTGACCAGTGAGTGTAAGATGATGTACGCAGAGTCACAAAATACTGGAATAGCGACGATAACCCCAGTCAGACCCAACGCGATATCTTCTCGGCCTTTTCCACATATTTTTACGAATGTTTTCGCCATCCTAACTGCGGCTCCGGAGCGTTCGAAACAAGCCCCCATCATTACACCAAAGGCAATGATCAGGCCTATTCCGCCAAGTACTCCCCCGAATCCGGATTTAATCGCACTAACTAATGCATCTGGTACCATTCCGGCAAATAAACCCATGATCAAACATGCTACGATCATGGCTAAAGCTACCGGAATCCGAGTTTTGATGATCATGATCATCATAGTGACAATGCCTATCACTATACCAATGATTGCCCCATCCATAATTTTACCCTTTTGTCACGTTATTGAATTAGATTTATCATTAACTAATTGATTTTTTTATTTTTATTAGTTACGCAATTTAAACCAGGCCAGTCCCTCCTCTGTGGTTGCCCTTGGGTTATATTCACAACCGATCCAATCGTCATAACCGGCTGAATCAAGAACATCAAAGATATGGTTAAAATTCAGTTCACCTTCATCTGGCTCATGCCTGTCTGGCACGGAAGCAATTTGAACATGCCCGATATAAGGAGCAAGATCTTTAATTAACACTGATAAATCCCCATCCATGATTTGAGCGTGATAAACATCAAACTGTAACCCGACATTTTTACGTTCAACCCGGCGAATCAGTTCAACAGCTTCTCGTTGATGAGAAATAAAATAATTCGGTACGTCCCGGCTATTCAGAGGTTCCAGTACAACCTTAATGCCGTGTTTTGAAAACTCGTCAGCCGCATAACGAATATTGTTGATAAAGGTTTCTTCGTGTTGCTCCCGGGTATATTGGGGATTCACGATACCAGCCATCACATGCACTTTTTTGCATTTCATGGCGACAGCATAAGGAATAGCCTGTTCAATACAGTCTTTGAAACGTTTTTCTTCTCCCGGAAGAGCAGCAAACCCTTTTTCACCACCGACCCAATCCCCCGGATATAAATTAAACAGAGTCTGTTCAAGATTATATTTCTCAATATATTGCGCTAATTGTTCCGGTTCATAATCATATGGAAATAAAAATTCAACCGCTTTAAATCCTGCCTGTGCCGCTTTCTCAAATCGTTCTAAAAACTCGACTTCCGTAAACATCATTGTTAAATTTGCAGCGAACTTAGCCATTATTTACCCACCTCTTTTAATTCGTTAACTTGCGCATCAGTCAAATAATTCACCTCATGCTCCATTAGTAAAAAATACAATTTTGCTGTTTCTTCAAGTTCTTCCGCGTTATCGACCGCATCTTCAAAGTTACTTCCGGTAATCACCGGTCCATGATTGGCAAGGAGAAAAGCCCTGAAATCTTTCGCTCGTTTACTGAGCTCCTCAGCGATTTGAGGTGAACCCGGCTTGATATACGGGATCACGGGTAACTGTCCGATACGCATTACGTAATATGGAGTAAAAGCTTTGATCGCATTGTCAGTATCGAGATTTTTCAGACACGACAACGCCGTAAGATAAGTGGAGTGTAAATGCACAATCGCATTACAATCCGGATTCTGTTTGTATATGGCCAAATGAAACTGCACTTCTTTTGATGGTTTATCTCCGGCAAGAAGATTTCCTTCGATATCAATGACCGAAAGCGTTTCTTCTTTTAATCTTCCAAAACAAGAACCTGTTGGGGTAGCAAGATAATTGCCATCGGGCAATTTCAATGACAAATTACCCGCACCTCCGGTTGAATAACCACGTTCAAACATCGAGCGAGCCAGAGATACCATCTGTTTTCTTAACTCATGTTCAGTCATAACCAAAAGTCCTGTGCTTTTTTGAAAAATTGCTCATCACCGAAATTTCCTGATTTCAGAGCAAGAGAAATAGAACCATCAATAGATTTAACCCATGGAACACCTGGAGCAATTTGTGGACCGATATAGAAACCATTGACTCCAAGACCTTTTGTGACTGCTCCCGATGTTTCTCCTCCGGCAACAATGAAGTTTTTAATACCGATATCACTCAAACGCTCTGCCAATCGTTGAAAAAAGGTTTCAACAGCCTCACTGGATTCTTTCATGCCATATCGGTCTTGAATCCGTTTCAGCTCTTCCGGCTGGGCAGTTGCGTACACAATTGGTGCCAGAGGTGTCGAATCAAGATTACCTTTCACCCATTCAGTGACAATTTCGACATAATCAGAATTATCCAGACAATCAACAATATTAAGTTCGTATGATGGAACTAATTGTTTATAGACCCCAACCTGCTTATTAGTCATCACAGAACACGAACCAGACAGAACGATGGTAGGAGCATTTTCCGGATAACCCATCAGACTCGCTGAAGCGAAATCTTGAGTTCCGGAAGCATAATGACTCGCTATTCCCGGAGCCAAACCAGAACCACCTGTCAGTAATTTAAGACTCCGCGTGGCCTGACTGATGGTCTGTAAATGTTCAACCGTAAATGCATCAGTTACCGCGTATCGGTTACCCTGATTTTTTAGTTCTTCAATCTTTTCAACAACAGACTGAGGTCCATTTTCAATAGTTTGGTAGTCAATCAATCCACATTTTCCGGCTGACTGTCTTTCCATCAACTTGATCAAATTTGACTCTGTCATCGGGTTGATTGGGTGTTTGCTCATTCCGGAGTCACTGAGTATTTCCTGAAACACAAACAGATAACCATTAAATACCGTGCGACCATTAACCGGAAGAGCAGGACAAACCACCGTAAAATCTTCATCAAGTTCATCCAGTAGAGCATCCGTTACCGGGCCTATATTTCCCCGTTCAGTGCTGTCGAAGGTAGAACAATATTTAAAGTAAAACTGTTCACACCCCTGCTTTTTCAGCCAGCGTAATGCAGAAACAGATTCTGAAACTGCCAGTGCCGAATCACAAGATCTGGATTTGAGGCTAACCACGACACAATCTACCGAATGTTTGGCGTCAATCTCTGTAGGAACTTTTGTTAACTGAATACAGCTTAAACCACTGTCGACCAGAAAACCTGCAATATCGGTCGCTCCGGTAAAGTCATCCGCTATCACACCAAGTTTGACACTCATTTGTCACCCCCTGGGAGCTCGATACCAGAAAAGATTTTGATAACTGCACTGTCATCTTCTTTTCCAAGACCCATATTGCTCGCATTAACGAACATACTTAGTGCCGGATTAGCCAGATAAAGCGGAAATTTCAGATCCTTAGCTGTATCCGAGACCAATCCTAAATCTTTAACAAAGATGTCGACCATCGATTTAGGCGAATAATCACCATCCAGTACATGCTGCATTCGGTTTTCAAACATCCATGAATTACCTGCTGCATTCGTAACAACATCGTACATAGTATCCAGAGGGATATTTGCCCGTGCAGCCAGCGCCATCGCTTCTGCAGCGGCTGCAATATGTACCCCGGCTAATAACTGATGAACAATTTTAACGGTTGAACCCTGACCAATGTCCTGACCAATTTTATACACCTTCCCTGCTACCGCTCCTAAAACTGGGGCCAGATTTTCAAACGCTTTTTCACTACCGGACGCCATCACCGTCATTTCCCCGGCAGCGGCTTTCACCGCGCCACCGGAGACCGGGGCATCCAGCATGATAAGATTCTTTTCTTTTAGCTTCACTTCGATGTCTTTTGCATCTGTCGCTGAAATGGTAGAGGAAACCATAACTGTTGTGCCTGTTGACAAATTTTCACAGAGTCCACTGGTAAACAAAATATGTTTAACCTGAGAAGCGTTGACAACCAAGAGCAAGACAGTATCAATGACACTGGCAAAATCACTTGCGTTTGTGGAAACAGCCTCGGCACCAAACGCTTTCAGTTCATTTAGCAACTCTGTATTTATATCTACACCGTAAGTTGTCAGACCAGCCTTCACACATGACTTAGCAGCCCCCATTCCCATAGACCCCAGGCCAATCACCATTACGCCTTTATTATTTTCGTTATTCATATTTTTCTCATACCTTTCATTCATGATTTACACCTTATAGTGTGATTATATGTTACGCATTATCACTAATCTAACGCTCACGTCACATAAATTCACAAAAATAAACAAAAATTGTGAATTTATGTGCATCTTAATGCCAACCAACAACATCTGAGTCAAATTCATTAATTATTAATTCACAATTTTTCACACAAGATAGATAATAAGAATAAAGATTCCGATAAGAGAAAAAACGAATGATTCCAGCCGAACGCCATAGAGCAATTCTGTCTGCATTAACAGAACAACCCATCATAAGCATCACTGAATTAGTTAACATTCTCGATGTGTCTCATATGACAATAAGACGTGATATTGCAAAACTTGAAAAGTCAGGAAAGGTAATATCTATTTCCGGTGGGGTTAAATTACCAACACAATTACACGAAGAACTGCCTCATTCCAAAAAAATTACAGAACGCGTACATCAAAAAGAACAGATCGGTAAACTGGCTGCAGACCAAGTGCAAGCAAATACAACAATATATCTGGATGCAGGAACAACTTCGTTAGAAGTCGCGAAACAATTAGCAAACCGGGACGACCTCATTTTCATCACAAATGATTTCCCTATTGCTACCTATTTAATGAACAACTCCCAGAGTAAAATTTATCATACAGGTGGACTAATCGATCGTGCAAACCAATCCGCTGTAGGGAGCAAAGTCTCTGACTTTTTATATACTATGAATATTGATATTGCATTCATATCAACATCGTCATGGAACATGAAAGGAATCTCAACACCAAGTGAAAATAAAGTCATTGTAAAAAAAACGATCACAGAAGTTGCAAATAAATGCTACCTCATTTCAGATTCATCAAAATTTGGGAAAGTAGCCCCTTTTCATGCCCTACCTATAGGCGTCTTTCATTACATTATTTCTGATTTGGATTTACCCGCTCAGATTGTTGAAGATTTACAGAAAAGGGGAATTGATGTCATCCGGCCAGACATGACATGATGCCCCAAAAATGATAAAGCAAACCACAGCAAAGGCTTCCGGTTTTTATTCTCGCCGTCAGGAAAATCAGTGTCTGTTTTCTCAGTTGAAAGCAGATACTTTCGACCGGATTGAAAGTCTACCTTTCTTATCATGTTAGCCATTAAACCTCTTCCGCCCGAATCTGGCGGTATATATCAGGCGTCGCGATATAGGCATCCGGTCCGACGGTTATCGCCTGCTGCAACGCAGAAGCTGCCTCAGCCCACTGAGCTTCACTGCGGGCATGGATAACAGCCAGCGGCTTATCCCGGCTGGCCACTTCGCCCAGTTTTATAAACTGGTCAAACCCAACCGCATAGTCAATGTTATCTGTTGGAACCCGTCGTCCCCCTCCCATACTCACAACGGCCATGCCGATCGCACGGGTGTCCATCGCAGACACAATGCCATCCACCTTAGCGTAAACCGGTTTGATAACGTCCGCTTTGTCCAGATAAGCCTCGTAGTTTCCGGTAAAGTCTGCCGGGCCTCCCAGCCTTGCCACCATGATGTTAAAACACTCAGCAGCCCGGCCATTATCCAGAACGGTTTGCAGTTTGTCTCTGGCATCTGCAGTCGTCTCCGCCAGATTCCCCAGTACCAGCATTTCCGCACTCAGGGCCATGGTTACCTCAAACAGCCGTGGGTTTCGGTAGTCGCCGGTAAGGAAACGAACCGCTTCACGGACTTCAAGCGCATTACCCGCAGAGGAAGCCAAAACCTGATTCATATCGGTCAGGATTGCCGTTGTTTTGGTTCCGGCCCCATTGGCAACAGCAACAATTGATTTGGCAAGCTCTTCGGACTTTTCATACGTAGGCATGAAGGCTCCGGAGCCAACCTTGATGTCCATCACCAGAGAATCCAACCCCGCGGCCAGCTTTTTGGACAGGATGGAGCTTGTGATCAACGAAATATTGTCGACCGTTGCGGTGATATCCCTCACCGCATAAATCCGTTTATCGGCAGGAGCCAGATTGCCGGTCTGCCCTATCACCGCCACCCCCGCTTCCTGAGTAACGGAGCGAAATGTTTCCGTATCCGGAGTAATGTTATACCCGGGAATGGATTCAAGTTTGTCCAGCGTGCCACCGGTGTGACCCAACCCCCTTCCGGAAATCATCGGAACATAACCACCGCAGGCCGCCACCATGGGACCCAGCATCAGTGAGGTCACGTCACCGACACCGCCCGTCGAATGCTTATCCACAACCGGACCATCAAAGCTCATGTGTTCCCAGTTAATGACCATACCGGAATCCCGCATCGCGCAGGTAAGATCGGTACGCTCTTCCATCGTCATGTCATTAAAGAACATCGCCATAGCAAAGGCGCCAATCTGGCTCTCTGAGATCGTATTATCGGCAACGCCCTGAATGAAAAAGCGGATCTCTTCACGGGTTAAGATTTCTCCATCACGTTTTTTACGGATAATTTCCTGAGGCAAAAACATATAGACTCCTGAGCTCTTCGTATTTAAGAGCATTTGAATGTAGGGTTTCAGTACAGGGTGTCAGACACACATCGCTATTAGTAGGACGATGGGTCAGCGCTTTCTTTTGTGATTTCCAGCGTATTAAGCAGATTGGTCAATAAACTGGAAGCCCCGAACCGGTAGTGCATTTTGTCGGCCCAGCCCTTACCCAGAATATCGTCAGCCATGGTCAGATACGCATTCGCATCTTCGGCTGTTTTAACGCCACCCGCCGGCTTAAAGCCCACCTTATCAGAGACCTTCATATCGCGAATTACTTCCAGCATAATGCGGGCTGCTTCCGGGGTGGCATTCACCGCGACCTTGCCGGTAGAGGTTTTGATAAAATCAGCGCCAGCCTGAATCGCAATTTCAGAGGCACGTTTGATCCGTTCCGGCTTCTCCAGTTCACCGGTTTCGATAATAACTTTCAGAAGCTTTTCACCACAGGCTTGTTTGCACGCCTTGACCAGTTCATAGCCGCAGCTTTCATCGCCGGCAATCAATGTCCTGTAAGGAAACACAACGTCCACTTCATCAGCGCCATAAGCGATAGCGGCTTTGGTCTCTGCAACGGCAATATCGATGTCGCTATTTCCATGGGGGAAATTCGTCACGGTGGCAATACGAATGTCCGGTGTGCATTGCTCGCGCAGGGTTTTCTTAGCAATCGGTATAAATCGCGGGTAAATGCAAACCGCCGCCGTATTGCCAACCGGGGACTTAGCCGCTTTGCACAGCTCGATAACTTTCTGATCGGTATCGTCCTCATTCAGAGTAGTAAGATCCATCAGCTTAAGTGCTTTCAACGCGACTGATTTTAAATCACTCATTTTTATCTCCAGGTAATAAATTAGTGGGCGGGTTAATACCAGTTACACGAATTAACCGATCATAAAATGACTCAGACTGGTATCCTATCCTGACAAAGAAAATAGAAAAAAAAGAGGATGGGATAAATAGCCATTCAGATAAGGATTTTTTCCTGACGGAAACAGTGATTTATAAACAGCAGGATATGGTCTCAGGCTTCTCTGGTGACTCAGAAGCCTGTGTCGACGTTTCTCGGATCAAACACCTCAGCTATCACGGTTATATCCGAACCCATTTATCCAACTGCTTATCCCAATAAGAAGGCGAGCCGATGTGCTCTTTGAGAGACGAAATAAGCGTACTTAATCTTAGCGGAAGATGCCTTCTTCTGGGATATACCGCATATACCGGCAGTTCCTGAGTCGGTTTCCAGTCAGGAAGTAGCTGGATAAGTTTCCCTTCTTCAAACTCATTGGAAAGTAAATAAGTTGCTATGTAACCAATGCCCCTTCCGGCGATAACCGCGTCCCTGACCGCTTCTGACAGATCAACACGATAATTACCGGATACATGGATATCCACCTGCTCCGGGCCCCGCCTGAATGGCCACACACCAAAGCTGCTCTCTTTGCTGTGATATATGATGCAGTTGTGATTTAACAAATCGTTAGGATGATGAGGGACAGAATTCGCCTCCAGGTAGTCAGGGGCTGCGCACAATACAAAGTTTGTATCCGTAATCCTCTGAGCGACGTAGCCGTCAGGCAGGCTCTCATGCGTGGTAATCCATAAATCGATATCTTCCTCCAGCATATTCACCTTTTGATCATACAAGGTTATCTCAAAGTTTAACGTTCGGTAACGCTTCTGCATACGGTCCAGAACCGGTATCACATGCAGCGTACCAAAGGAGCGGGAAAGGGCCAGTTTTACAGTACCGGATATATGGTCCCTATCATCCGTTATCTGCGCTTGTGCATTTTGAACAGAGTCAAATATTTGAGTACAAAACGCCGCAAATTTTCTGCCCTCTTCGGTCAGGATCAGATTACGGGTTGTTCTTTGGACTAACTGAATACCTAACTCATTTTCTAAAAGAGTAAGCTGCTTACTGACATGAGAGGTAGAAACATCTAATTTTGCAGCCGCTTTTGTAAAACTGCCCGTCGTTTCAAGGATATGAAACATATACATTTGACTCGCTCTCTGCAGCATATTTCTCCTTTGTCACTGTAAAAATCTAACCATAGAGCTGTATTTTATAATAGTTCCGGCAGTGTTGATATAGGGAGATATTTCAGTGTCTGGTTCAAACACGTTTCTGGACATAAACGATTTAGAATAATCAGCCTAATTTTACGCAAATCAGTTAGAAAAAGTAATAATAACAAGCGCCATCCTATTCCTCCTTTCTGAATCATATAGAGCTTACTTAGCATTCGTTCATAGCGATCTGTCTAGCCCAATCTTTTAAAGCACCTAACTGTAATTTAGCTTGCAGGATGAGCCTCTCAATCTCGAATGTGAAAGTCATTGTTTATTAGAGACTTAAAACCATTCAGATAGCAAGTGGGCTAAATATTTTCCAGCTCTCACTGGTTTAGTTCTCGTACTGCAAATTGGCAGGTTTGATTTATTCGATGTTAATAAAAATCGACTAGATTTGTAAAAGCCGAAAAAATCTAGTAAGATAATTTATCTATTTTTGGACAAAGTGTATAAATGGCTAGTATTTTAGAACAATATATTCCAATAACTAAAGCGCTTAGTGCCCTGTTGCCAGGCCTAGTCGAAGTCGTGATTCATGATCTGAAGACAAATACGGTTTTCCATATTGAGAATGCTTTTACCCCTCGAAAGGTAGGAGACAATTCACAACTAGAAACGGAAAACTACGAAAAAGAGCTAGACAACAATAACGTGATTGGGCCTTACAGGAAGTCTAATCCTGATGGCTCGAAGTTGAAGTCAGTTTCTTCACTGTTGACTGATAAAAACGGCTCACCAGTAGGCCTCTTGTGCATCAATATGCAAGTAGATGGACTAGAGCTTTCTCTCAATCACTTGCAAAAACTGATCACTGTGGATGCACAAAAACACAGTGCATTCGTGATCAGTGATTGGCGTGAGAATGCAAATTTAATCATTGCTGAAACTGTCCAAAAAAGAGGCGTTCGACTGGCACAAACTAAAAAAGAGGATCGGATAGAAATAATACGAAACCTTTTTGTCGCTGACATTTTTTCATATAGAGGCTCTGCTGAATATGTAGCAGAAGCTTTAGGTATATCAAGAGCTGGCTTTTATCAATTATTGAAAACAGTAAAGCAGCCAGAAGATAACTAACAGGTACACACAATGATTACTAAACCAAAGCCAATGAGAGATTTTGAACTAGAGGTCTATTTCTCAGAATGGGAATTTACGGCTGAGCACCACATGACTGCATCAGACCTAGAAAGTATGACTGTTAATGATCTACTTTCGATGGCTACTGAAGAGGATCGTGCAGCTTTTGAAAACCTTTGGTTAGGATATACACCAACTTGGGGATCAGCTGAACTAAGACAAGAGATTGCTAATACGTATCAGACCATAAACCCCGATGAGGTTTTGTGTCTTGCAGGAGCAGGGGAAGGCTTATATGCACTGGCTAAATGTATGCTTACAAGCAGAGATCACGTTATCGTTCCAACCCCAAACTATCAGAGTGCTGAAACAATACCACTAACCATTTGTGATGTTACTGGCGTTCCTCTTCGTGAAAACACCAGCAAGAAAGGCGGATGGCATCTTGATATCGAAGATATAAAGGCAGCTATTCGTCCAAACACTAAGCTGATTAGTCTCAATTTCCCACATAATCCAACTGGATACATAATGGGAAAAGAAGAGATGGATGATCTTATTCAGGTCTGTAGAGACCACGGGATCTACATTCTGTCTGATGAGGTTTATCGAGGTGTCGAGCTAGACCCAGAAGTTCGAATGCCACAAATAGCTGATATATACGAGAAAGGTATTTCGCTAAATGTTATGTCCAAAGCATACGGGCTACCAGGCCTTCGAATTGGTTGGATGGCATCTAAGGACAAAGAAGTTCTACTAAGAGTAGAGCGCTATAAACATTACTTGTCTATCTGTAACTCTGCTCCGTCGGAGGTGTTATCCCTAATTGCGCTCAAGAACAGAGATACTATTCTATCTCGTAATCGTGCCATGATGCTGGAAAATGTCCTTGAGTTAGAAGCTCTGTTCGAAGACTTCCCAGGACTTGTAGAGTGGCAACGTCCTTTAGGTGGTTGTATCGCTTTTCCACGTTACACAGGACCAGGAAGTGTCGAGGAATTCTGCCGCTCTTTAGTTGAGGAAAGTGGTGTTCTTCTGTTGCCATCTTCTATTTATATGTCTGAACTAACAGATGTTTCAAAGGATAGATTTAGAATTGGTTTTGGTCGTGCCAAAATTTTCAAAGATGGTTTAGCCGCTATGCGCAAACATTTTGAAAAGCACTACGCTGACTACGCTAGGAAGTAAATGATGGTCATTGTCCCGCTAGAAGATATTAAATCCTTAGTCTCGTTACCAGAAGCAATTGAGTCTGTACGAGATGCATTTGTGTCATTCTCGGCAGGGTTGGTCAGCCAACCACAACCAATGCAAATGTTGTTTAACGAAAGCGATGGTAGCTTCTTTGGTGATTGCCATGTAAAGGCAGCTCAAAAGGGTCAACACCCTTACTATGTTATTAAAATTGCGTCTGGTTTCTATAAGAATACCGAGAAAAGCTTACCAGCAAATAGTGGGCTTAGCTTGGTTATGTCGTCTGAAACTGGTCGCCCTATAGCAATGTTGAATGATGACGGTTGGTTAACTCAGATTCGCACTGCCGCAGCGGGTGCATTGGCTGCATCTTTAAAAACCGTAGATAAAGAAGCTTGCGTTGGCATCATTGGAACAGGAACTCAGGCATATTGGCAGGCTTCATTTATTACCCAGCATATGGGCTTAAAGCGCATTGCTGTAGCTGGACGATCCTATGATTCGAGTGTTGAGTTATGTGAAAGGTTAAACCGTGACTTCGATGTAACTGCTGTAGCTATGCATTCAGCCAAGGAAGTATGCGAGGTAAGCCAGATCCTAGTGACCATAACACCAGCTACACAGCCAATTGTTACCAAAGACGACTTACCAGAGAGTCTACATATTATAGCGGTGGGAGCTGATAGCCCAGGTAAGAACGAAATTGACCCTCAAATCTTGGCTGACGCTGATTATATAGTGACTGATAACCATCAGCAGTGTCTTCATCATGGTGATTTTGGCGTAACTGTACGGGAAAAATTGGTAAAAGAGGACTCTGATATTTCACTTCCACATCTTTTGGCAGGAAAGAATCCAGAAGCAGACTTTACATCAGCCAAAATAACTGTTGTTGATTTGACTGGTATCGGAGCACAAGACTTAGCAATTGCCAGTTTGGTTGTTGATAAATTGAAATGCAAAGATTGCTTGCAATAGTGTTTCCATATAAACAATCATTCTAGCTTCTAAGTAGCAGATAACTGACCATTAGGCGTTCTATAGAATCATGAGGTTTCTATGTTCTCAGGTAACTATATTTTTCTTGGAATTATTGTGAATTTTATATGGGGTAGCGCATTTTTAATCCCTTATTATTTTTCTTCTTTAGATCCAAATATTATAGCCTTAGGTCGTTATTTGACTTATGGAATTATTTCAGTTTTTCTATATATAACAAAAGTAAAAACTAGACAATCACTTACAAAAAGACAATGGCAAACTGCTTTCTTACTCGCTTTTACTGGTAACGTTGGTTATTATTTATTTTTAACAACCGCAATACATCTATGTGGAATAACTATTTCCACTCTGATTGTTGGAACAATTCCTATTTCAATGATAATAATTGGTTGTTTTATCGAAAAACCAGTTAGATTAAATACGATAGTTTTCCCTGTATTATTAATACTAACAGGATTATTCCTTGTTAATATATCCAAGTTTTCAATTACTAGCGCTCCAGATGAAATGAATAATATAATTCTTGGGGTTGTTTTTGCATTTAGTTCTTTAGTATTGTGGACTTTCTATGGTGTTAGTAATGTTACATTTTTGAAAAAAAATGGGTCTATAACATCAATACAATGGTCTGAAGCCATTGGAGTCTGTTGTTTTATTCAAAGTATTGCTGCTATACCTCTGCTACTTTTATGTAAACCAAACCTCACGTCACTATTATTTGAGTCAAGTGTCATGTATGAATATATCTTTAGTAGTTTATTCTTGGGAATCGTTGTATCGTGGTTATCAACCATACTATGGAATAACGTATCCAGAAATATTCCTGTGACACTATTAGGACAAATAATTATATTCGAAACCTTATCCAGTTTGTTTTATGGCTATTTAGTAGATCAAGCATTACCAAGTCTAATTGAATTTTCTTCTATTTTATTGATCATATCTGGTATTTATATGGGGATTAAGATCGATTCCTATAATAATAAAAAACTAAGGCAAACTAACGTTGAGATAGTAGACAAGAGCATTTAATCTAACCCGATTTGGGGCAGATTCGTGTCAGCCAAGAGCTCGCTGACACGTTGATGGACATTTTCGATTTAGGACTAAAATTCAGTAATGCCCCAACAAGCCGCGAAAGGAGCGCAGCGTATTGAGGTCGGATTAATTGGTTTGTTAAATACCGTAGTCGCGCTCTACCTTCGATATACGGGTTTTGAATTATGAATACCATTTGTCATGACCAAGCTTTTGGGCTTCTTGGTGCTCTGCATTTACCTTCCACTGCCTTATGGACTCAAGATCTGACCAATATGAAACAGTAATTCCAACATCCTCTCGTGCCGATTCCACGCCCAAAAAACCTGGTTGTTTTGATGCTAGTTCGACCATTCGATCTGCCATTTGGCCATAACCGCTATCACCTTCAGTGCGGTGAGATGTAAAAATTACCGCGTAGTATGGCGGCTTAGGTGTGTTAGCGATGAGGGACATCTTTACTCCTTTAGGTATTTAACAGTCCTTTTTCAACGGACAATGTCCACATTTTGCAGAGATTAAATATAGACATGATGACTGTAAGAGCCTGATTAATTGCCCAATATTTCAGATAATGAATACAAATGTGAAACATATTGTCCTAATAAGATTCATCATGACATTTGAAGAAAAATAGTCAACCAAACATATAGAGCATGTGTGTTAGAGAAGGGGGAAATTCCACGGGGTTTAGCATAATCGCAAAATGAAATGGGGCTGTTTCGTGACAGTGGAGATCTCGCTGACACGTTGATGGACATTTTCGAGTTACGACCACAGGCTTGTTTCTACCCTTCGGATAACTTTTAGTATCCTCAAACGTTAACGACCACCGTTTCTATCGGTGGTCGATTGGCGTGGATTTGGACAAAACCGCTCACTTATTCGGCGGAATTGTATTTTTATCTTATGCGAGATTTCATAAGAGTTATGCTGTACCATGCTTACGGGGATACACACCACAATGTGTTATTACGTTGTACATGTAGATGCAAACTATTCAAGAGTGATTCGCTACGCTTGGCATTTTCAGTTCAAGGTTGGGATTCGTGTTTACAGCGCAAAGGTTTAGGTTTGGTGGCGGCGTTGATATGTTAAGGAAAGTTCCGTGAATAAAGTAAATATTAGTGAAAAATTTAGTCTATTTTCAGAAGAATGGACTCCAAAAATTATAGCCGAGTCCAATGGGCAATTAGTTAAAATAGCAAAAGGGAGTGGCGAGCTTGTATGGCATCAACATGAAAATGAAGATGAGCTTTTTATCGTCTTTAAAGGACAGCTAACTTTAATGATGAAAGCTGGAGATGTAGTCCTTAACCCAGGTGAAATGTATGTTGTTCCAAAAGGGGTTGAACACTGTCCTAAAGCGCAACCTGATACCCATTTCATGATGGTAGAGCCATCTTCTACCGCACATACCGGCGAAGAACAGACTGAAGTTACTGTGTCATCAGAAAAGCAAGTTTGGATTTAACATATCTAGAAGAAAGCGCTTATGGGGACACACCACAATGGGCTTAAAATCAAACCTGCAATTTACTATAAAGAAGTGGCTTGGACTTGTTCAACACCCAGATAAAGTGTCGGCTTCGCGACACTTATCCTTGTTTGTTAGTTTTTTACTCAACGCCTACAAAAACTTCTCTATATTAACCTTTGATTAGAACCGACTATTGATAAATAACTTGGTGTACTCATGTAGTTATCCCTTACGTCCATAACCCGATTACAAATACAACAAGTTTTTAGGAATTTAAATATCATTTAATAATAAAATTTTCAGAAAATGATAATGACAAGTTAGGCGATGAATCATTTAAATCCTGCGCGAGCCCAAATTTGGGAGTTTTCTGTCACGGTCTCTCTGCTTCTAACCATAAGAAAAAGTACGGTGATTCCAGTGGCAAGATCTGCCACTAAGTAATTATGTTAACGCAGAATGGGGCAGAAACGGTTTAGCACCTTAATTTTAACCAGTGTAAGTTGGGTAAGGCATCCTTTGAATCAGCAGAAATTCTTCAAATATTAATTAAATAAATTCTAGTACTGATCCAATACCTCTTTTAAGTCTTTGTCGAGTTGGATACGTAAAGCACGTGTGAAATTACGAGCACTATCTGATAGTGGTGAGCCTGGTCGAAAAACCATTAAACCAGTGAACTTTATTGGGTAGCTAAATTCCCGAATAACAATATTGGTATGCATAAAATCGTAAGCAACTATCGGATTAACCAACCCTACCCCAAGATTCAGACGTGCCATTTCACAAATAGTTATAGAATATGGAGTTTCAACCTGGATAGGAAGAGACAGATTAAGTGACCCCATTATTTCACTCAGTTGCTTTCGAGCTGTATCTTCTGTGTTCAACGCTAGAAACCGTGAGTTAACCAGATCTTCTGGAGTAATGAGCTTTTTTTTTGCCAGTGGATGACGCCGAGACATAATGATAACCCCGGGACAAGACAAAAATGTGGAAGACTCTAATCCTGAAGTGGGTATTTCGTTTGCCATCAGTCCAAAATCAACCTGTCCGGCAGCCACTTGATCGTAAACATCCCTTGAACTGGATACCCTTAATGAAATTTGTACATCGGCATTTTTTTGGCTGAATGACGCAATCGTTCGTGGCAGAAACTGATTACCCAAAGCGGGATAGGCTGCTATCGCCAATCTGCTGTCATCAATGTTTTTCAACGATTTAATGCGGTGTTCTATAGCCTCCATTCCAATAAAATGGCGGTCAACATCTACCATTAAACCTTGAGCTTCTCTTGTTGGTACCAAACGTCCACGAGTTCGTTCGAATAAATTGAATCCTGCATATGCTTCCAATTTACGTATCGCCTGACTCACAGCAGGTTGGGATATATTCAGTTTATTCGCTGCCTGACTAGTGCTTCCATTAAGCATTACTGCTCGGAAAATCTCTATTTCTCGGTACAAATGTATAACCTCAGCTTATAAGGTAAATAATTTCTAGTGTTGATGTAATCATAACGAAATATGTAATCTAAAGGAAATCAGGATAACACCTAATTAACATCACGCACTTATCAGAGACTACTATGCAGTTTAAAGATCCCAAAAATAATTCATTCGCTAGCTTATCTCCAGCAGTTTGGAGAGCATCAACCGTTTTATTCGATAACTTTGAAGATTTCATCAGCCGTAAATCCCGACAACCCGACGGTTACAGCTACGGTATTACCGGCACACCAACTTCTCGACAACTGGAAACTCGCGTGGCCGAGTTAGAAGGGGCTAAACACTGCATCATCACACCATCAGGCCAAAGTGCATTGATGACTGCCACAATGGCATTTATTCGCGGTGGCGATCATATGCTGATCTCTGACTCATGCTATGGCGCTTTAAAAACATTTAGCCGTAAATGGTTAAGCCAGATGGGCGTTGAAGTCGAATTCTATCCCCCCACCATTGGTAAAAATATTGAAGAGTTGATCCGCCCTAACACTCGTATGATTTGTCTGGAATCACCAGGAACCGTCACGATGGAAATGCAAGATATCGATGCAATTACCTCTGTGGCGAAAATACACAACGTAAAAACCATGATGGATAACACTTGGGCAAGTCCTCTATTTTTCAAGCCTCTTGATCATGGTGTTGATCTGTCTATTGAAGCGGCAACCAAAATGTTCGGCGGTCATTCCGATTTGCTCATGGGTACAATCAGCTTAAACAACTTCGATGATTATGATGTATTACGTGAAACCCAAAGTGTTCTTGGTCAGGCAGTGAGCCCAGATGACATATTTCTGGTATTGCGCGGTATAGAAACATTTGAACTTCGTTTGCGTGAACAAAGCAAACAGACTCAGCATATTGCCCGGTGGCTTGAACAACAACCGCAAATAGAAACAGTGATGTACCCAGCTCTGGAATCCGATCCGGGCCATCAGATTTGGAAACAACAATACAGCGGTGCGGGTTGCCTGTTCTCTTTCACTCTCAAAGAAGATAGTGATGACGCAATTGCCGCATTTTTTAACACTCTCGAAGTGTTTCCAATTGGCGCAAGCTGGGGGGGAACTCACAGTCTAATCGCCTACTATCCGGCAGAGCAACAGCAAGCTCGTCACTATTCTCCAACCTCCAAAGCGATCATTCGAGTTTCGATCGGTTTGGAAAATGCCGACACGTTAATTGCCGATCTACAGAAAGCACTAAACGCTTGGCAGCATGCTCTCTAAACGGTTCTAGCGAACCAAAATAATATTAGTTAACCCTCAATAAAAGGACTTTTGAAAATGAAGAAAATGACTTCTCTTTTCCTTTCACTCTGTGCTTTGGGCATCGTCAGTAGTAATACCTACGCAGACAGCAGCTTACAGACATTGCTTGATAAAGGTGAAGTTCGCATTGCAAACACCCAGGCAAGCCCACCATGGAGCTACATAAACGATCAGAACCAACCCGATGGTTATGATGTGGCAATGGCAAAAGAGGTGATGAAACGTATTGGTATCAAACATATTGTGTTTGTTGCCGATTCCTTTAAAAACTTTATTGAAGGGTTAAAAACAGGAAAATACGATGTAGTCATGAATGATTTAACACCTACCGCTGAACGCGATAAACAGGTCGATTTTACAGAACCATACGGTGTTGAAGAGTTTCGAATCTTTGTCATGGATGACAATAAAGACATCCATGAACAAGTTAATTTAGCCGGCAAAAAAGTCGGTGCTACAGCGGGAACAACAAATGAGTCCGGGTCACGTGAGCATCTGACCAAATCAGAGGTCAAAGCTTATGAAAACGGCGGACTGGTCTTTTCCGATTTAGGTAACCGTCGTATTGATGCAGTCATTTCCTCTTTCTTTGGCGGCGAAAAATATCGAAAAGCGAATAATCTACCAATTAAAGCTGTTGGTGAGCCTTTGACTTTCCAACTCTCTGCGGCCGCAGTACCTGAGGGAGACACCAGCTTGAAGGTAGCGATAAATAAAGCGATTGAATCAATGATCAAAGACGGCACTATTGATAAGTTAAGCCACAAATATATTGGCCCAGACTACAACATGATCGATGATATCAAGAAAGCGAAGGCTGAGGTTAAATAATGTACGACTTATTTATTCGGGCGTTACCTCTGCTAAAGACAGCTATTCTGGTCACTCTGGGCTTAGGTATCTCCTCGTTTATTTTAGGAAGTATCGTTGGTATGGGAGTTGCGCTAATGCGCAACTCTGCCTCCCGGATACTGAATGTCATTGCTTTTGTTTATGTATCCATTTTTCGTGGTACTCCATTACTGGTACAAATTTTATTGGTTTACTTTGCTCTGCCCAGTTACGGTATTAATTTAGAACCCATTCCTGCGGCATTACTGGCATTAACTCTCTTTTCTGCTTCGTATTTAAGTGAGATTTTCCGTGCAGGTATTAATAGTGTCGACCAGGGGCAATGGGAAGCTGCCGAGTCGATGGGAATAGGGTATTGGACCTGTCTGAGGCGAATCATCTGGCCACAAGCATTCCGTATTGCTCTTCCTCCACTGGGTAGCCGTTTTATTGCTTTAATGAAAGATACCTCTCTGGCATCGACGGTCACTGTTGTTGAACTCACTCGTGTTGCTGAACTTATCGGCGCTACCACATTCCGGTATATGGAAATGTTCTTAATGGTCGGCATCATTTACTGGGTTATCAATCAATCACTTACATTGTTACAAGTTTGGTTGGAAGTGAAATTAACGAGGCACATGAAATGAAAAATGAATTACAGGTTAGCGTTCAGGGTCTCGCCAAATCCTTTGACGATTTAGAGGTATTGCGCAAAGTTGATTTCAACGTAAAAAGTGGTGAAGTGGTCACCATATTAGGACCATCCGGTTCTGGTAAAACCACCTTACTGCGCTCTTTAAATTTTCTCGAAGAGCCCGATACCGGAATCATTAATATTTGCGGAAATCGAATTGAGAAAACCGCAGACACTCCGCTAACTAAACAGGACAGAGCAGCCATTCGACAATTACGACTGAAAACAGGGATGGTCTTCCAATCCTTTAACCTTTTCCCTCACCTTACCGTGCTTGAAAATATCATAGAAGGGCCAGTGACAATTAAAAAGGTAGCTAAGCAGACGGCTATACAAAAAGCATCCGATTTATTACGTCAGGTCGGTTTGGAAGATAAAGCTGGTCTTTACCCAAGTAAACTTTCTGGGGGGCAAAAACAGCGTGTCGCTATTGCTCGCAGCCTCGCTATGGAACCAGAATTGATCTTATTTGACGAACCCACTTCTGCGCTTGATCCCGAGCTGAAAGAAGAAGTTCTGTCGGTTATGCGCAATCTGGCCAAATCGGGCATCACCATGATTATCGTCACTCATGAAATCCGCTTTGCCAGAGACGTTGCTGACCGCATAATCTTTATGGAAAATGGCATTGTTGTCGCCGATGAGAACCCTGAGCGCTTTTTTCATCACGAAAACCCACGAATCTCTGAGTTCTTAGGGTCTGTTGATCTTTCGTGATGAATTTTTGAGCGGCATGGTAAAGCGTTATAATTTGCTTCGCCAAAAGTAAAACACAACCCGATACCATGCCGAGACTAATGCTAACTGATAAGCGGTGGGAAAAGCTACTTCAAATAATGAAGAATACTGGCCGCATTTATAATAAACCTGAACATAGAATGACCTTTGAGGGGATCCTTTATCGATTACGAACAGGTATTCCCTGGCGGGATCTACCATCAGAATTTGGTGATTGGAGTGCTGTTTATCGTCGTTTTAATCTGTGGTCTAAGAAAGGTATTTTAAGTTTATTATTCAATGAATTATCAAAGCTATCTGACTATGATTGGGTATTCGCTGACGGCTCGATAGTCAAAGCTCACCAACATAGCACTGGTGCGGCAACGCCAGATAGTGAGTGCATAGGAAAGAGTCGTGGCGGTAACTCAACAAAAATTCATTTAGTCGTGGACAGCGGTGGATTGCCAATCTACTTCGAACTATCAGAAGGCCAAAGAAATGATATCGCGCGGGCGGAAAGCCTCGTTGACCATCTAAAGGAAGTAAATGTTTTCATTGCTGATAAAGGTTATGACAGCGAAGCTTTAAGGGTATATGTGGACTCAAAAGGTGGCGAAACTGTTATACCAAAGCGTAATTATGGACAAGACATAGCCAAAGGAAGTATTGATTGGTGCCTCTATAAGTATCGACACTTGGTTGAAAATGCCTTTGCAAGGATTAAACACTTTCGAGCAATATCAACGAGATATGACAAATTGGCAAGAAATTACGCCAGTATGGTATCACTGGCGTTTACTATAATGTGGTTGCCGATGTATTTCTGAACAAAATGTGTACAGCAAAGATCAACAGACCCTAGGTAAGTTTTAACGATAATCACTCTTAGTGACAAAATTAGGTCAAGGATAAACAAGCTTGGTGCCAACATTTTTCAGTCAGCTCCTGTAAAACGGAGAGGGGTAAAGGCTTTTCAAGATCAATGAAAAGCCTGCACCAACACTTCTTTACAGTTCGTTTTCTCCGAGAGCGTTAGGGCATATTCTAATTCGACGCCAAGGCGGGTAGCGAACATAAGAAAAAGTATGGCAAGTTCGGTCAGAGATTTTGCTATAGAATATTTAACCTAAAGCATTTCGGGGCAGATTCGTGTCAGCTAAGATCTAGCTAACACGTTGATGGACAGAAGTGTTTTAGTGATTTTTCTAAATTAGCAATCCACAAATTACTTTAGATATGGCAAAGTCACGTAACTCAGTGTCCATTATTATGGTACATATCAATTTTTGATTGGTATCTTATTTCGAATAACTTTTGGGACTACAAAATAATAAAGCTGATTACAATGTAACTTTTATCAAAACAAAGAAAATTAAAAAGGCTGTACTGTAAACCTGTGGATTTCATCAAGTTCGGTCGATACCAACGAATCGTACACATCTGGCTTAACAATAAATAACATAAAGGAATCGCCACCTTCATCAAACCATAATGCTTTATGCCCTCTGTTCCCAATTATCTTCTCTAGTTTGGTAACGCTTATATGAGAAATCAGTTCAGGGTCATCATCAGCTTCTTTTACTTCTTTATTCATATCGTAACTTTCTTGCTGAGAAATCGTATCTAGCGACAATGTGGTTAAAACTTGATTCGTCTTCTCAATTAACATGTCTGGAGAGTAGATTTCTTTCCAGTCAAACGATTCCATGAAACCAAATCCTTCCATTATTGTTTTGAATATCACGCAAGGAACTACGGTGGGATCAGAGCCGTCTATTTCATCAGGTTCTCTAAATCTATTATCAAAAGTAATTCTCGCTTTACGCCAAAACTTCGAATCGCCATCTGTAGGATCGAGGTCTTTCTGAGCTAATTTTAAGAAATCTAAAACTTCAGTGACGTTGTTAGTGATAGCAGAAGCGGCATTGATCACACCGTTCCAGACTGTTTGTTTTTTAGCTTCAACATCGTCTTCCTTATTTTCTGCATCTTCCATGATTAAGCTACGTCTTGCCTGTAACTCGTGAAGTACTGCATTATGATTTTTATCATGAAGGATATGAAAGAAACCGAACTTTGTTTCTACTTTGGTATATTTTACTTTTGTAAAACGTCCAACTAATAGACTAAGTAACCCTACCCCGAGCCAAAAGCCTTTTCCTGTCAGTGGTAAGTCTAAATAAGCAGCATGTCCAATTTGAATAATGCCAATGAAACACCAGAAAATTCCTGCCCGCTCGTACCAAACTATTTTATCAACGCTCTCTGAAGTTTTATCTGTCAATTCTGAATAATGTATATATAAATCCTTCTCATCATTTTTATCTTCTGCATGGTAATTTAAATAAGTATCGTAAAATGTAAAAGTAATATGTTTTGACGACCTTTTTTGTGTAATCTTCATTATTATCAACCTAGCAATTTGATTTTTTTAAAATAAAATTTAACAAAACAAGATAATACTTTTTAGATTATCATCGCACATGATTCTTTCCTTAAATTTCATTAATTATTAAAAGTTGGACTTTTTACCATTATTTCATTAGGTCATTTTGCATCATAAATGATTGTTCTAAACAAAAATCAGATAATAGAGAGTATCAAGTTAACTAACTTGATTAGGGGTAATTTTCGATTTAGAAATAGAAATGGCAGCGATGAGAACGCTGCCATTTTAATATGGGACTTTATTACTCTCTTACAATGGGTTTATTCAACCGTCACTGCTTTCGCTAAGTTTCTTGGCTGGTCAACATCGGTCCCTTTAATCAGGGCAATGTGATAGGAAAGTAACTGCATTGGAACTGTATAGTAAATTGGCGCCGTAATCTCATTCACATGAGGCATTGAAATGATCTTCATGGTGTCATCCGATTCAAAACCGGTATTCTCATCAGCAAAGACATAAAGAAGCCCACCACGAGCGCGAACTTCTTCAATATTTGACTTCAGTTTTTCCAGTAAATCGTTACCCGGAGCCACAACCACAACCGGCATATCTTCATCAATCAGTGCCAGTGGTCCGTGTTTCAGTTCACCGGCCGCATAGGCTTCTGCGTGAATATAAGAAATTTCTTTCAGTTTCAATGCGGCTTCCAGAGCAATCGGATAATATTCACCACGACCAAGGAACAGAGTATGATGCTTATCGGCAAAATCTTTCGCCAGTTCTTCAATCTCTTTATCAAACTTCAGAGCACTTTCAATTTGTGTCGGCAGCTCATGCAAAGCGGTAACAATTTCTTTCTCCTGCGCGGCATCCACAATGTTTTTCTGTTTACCTATAGCAGCCACTAACATTAGCATTGCTGTTAGCTGAGTAGTAAACGCCTTGGTCGATGCCACACCGATTTCGACGCCGGCACGGGTCATAAAGGCAATATCAGATTCACGGACCAGAGATGAACCGGCCACATTACAGATGGTCATTACAGCCATGTAACCTTTTTCTTTGGCAAGACGTAATGCAGCCAGTGTATCGGCCGTTTCTCCAGACTGAGAAAGCGTAATCAGCAAGCTGTTAGGACGGGTGACAAACTTGCGGTAACGGAATTCAGAGGCGATTTCAACATCACAACTGACGCCGGCAACGCCTTCAAACCAGTAACGGGCAGCCATACCGGCATTATAAGAAGTACCACAGGCCACAATCTGAACATGCTCGACTTTTTCCAGTATTTCTGCAGCATGAACACCAATACTGTCAACAATCACAGAATCTTTAGTACAACGGCCTTCCATCGTATTGGTAATCGCAACCGGCTGTTCATAAATTTCTTTCTGCATAAAATGACGGTATTTACCTTTATCACCGGCGTCATGTTCAGCCGTTGACTCGGACACTTCTCGTTCAACCGCGTCACCTTTATAATCAAATACACGAACTTCACGACGGGTAATTTCTGCAACGTCACCTTCTTCCAGATACATAAAGCGGCGTGTGACATTCAATAATGCCAGTTGGTCAGACGCCAGAAAGTTTTCACCAACTCCAAGACCAATAACAATCGGGCTTCCGGAACGGGCAACGACCAGGCGCGAAGGATCGGTTTTATCCAGAACAACCGTACCATAAGCCCCTTCTAACTGCTTAGCGGCTTTCTGAACTGCCTTAACTAAACTGTCTGCTGTTTTCATTTCCCAGGCAACTAAGTGAGCAATCACTTCTGTATCGGTCTGAGATTCAAAGATGTAACCTTTTGCCTGCAATGACTGGCGAAGGGCAACGTGGTTTTCAATGATGCCGTTATGAACAACGGAAATATTGCCGGAGACGTGTGGGTGAGCATTAATTTCAGAAGGCTCGCCATGCGTTGCCCAGCGAGTATGAGCAATACCCGTTCCACCGGTGACTCTGGCGACTTCTACGGCATCCGACAATTCCTGAACTTTACCCAGGCGGCGAATTCTTGTCAGATTGTTATCACTGTCGACAATTGCCACACCGGCAGAATCATAACCCCGGTATTCCAGACGACGTAAACCTTCTACTAAAATTTCAGCAACATCCCGTTGTGCTACAGCCCCGACTATTCCACACATATTTAATTTACTCCTAACCTTTAAATTCGTTTGACACTGGCTAATTCTGAGCCCGGATAACCTGAACATCATGGGATTCAATGACACGCATTTGTTCATCCGACAAACCACTGTCGGTAATCAGAACATCAATAATTTCCCAGCTTAGTTCAAGATTGGGTATTTTTCGCCCGAGCTTGTCCGATTCCGCCATCACGATGACTTCTCTGGACACATTTGCCATTACTTTACTCAGCCCAAATAATTCGTTGAATGTGGTCGTGCCACGATTCATATCAATTCCATCACAACCAATAAATAGCTGATCAAAGTCATAAGAACACAAAACAGATTCGGCAACCTGCCCCTGAAAAGATTCGGAATGCGGATCCCAGGTGCCGCCCGTCATCAACAGCGTAGGTTCATTCTCCAGCTCGCGCAGGGCATTGGCGACATTTAGAGAATTGGTCATCACAACCAATCCCTGTTTTTCATTTAAGTGAGGGATCACGGCGGTCGTAGTACTGCCACTGTCTATGACGATTCGGTGATGGTCTTTAATAAGAGCGGACGCTTCTTTCGCAATATAAAGCTTTCGGTTTGAAACTTTTTGAGTTAATTCTTCTGCTATCACTTCTTTCGGTAGAGAGATAGCGCCGCCATAACGGCGAAGAAGAAGACCATTTTTCTCAAGAGCCGATAAATCTTTCCGGATGGTTACTTCCGATGTTTCGAAACTTTTGGATAATTCATCAACACTTACCTCTCCTTTATCCTGCAATAAAGTTAAAATAAGATGCCGTCTTTGTTTTGTATTTCGCTTTGACATTTAAAATACTAATTAAATTTCGGTTGGAAAGATATAATAGTCATTTCGAAACATTTGTCTATCTATTTTACTTATTATAGACAACTTAGCCCGAAAGCAAGGTTCAACAAATACCGAAACCATCATTGATTCACAAATCCGCCACCTTTAACTGATAACAATCTTTACTAAACAGGTAATACGATGTGAAAGTTTATATGTAGATAAATTACAAAATAACGACAAATTTTTTAGATATTTATTTCGAATGGTGAAATAAAAAACGCAATGAGAGTTAGATCACTTTTTAAAAAAGTGCTCATTTTGAAGATATTCTTAATGTGATACATATCACACTAAATTCACTATTGATAATTCTATTTATGAGATCTAGATCGTTAAATATTTTTTGACAAACTAAAAAACAATAATTTGTAATAAAATTACGAATCATTTTAGTGATATTAGTCACAAAAAATTTCTAGCCTCACAAATAAATACGTGATTCTGGTCACAAAACCCCCGAGCGAGACTGCTGAGTCAAAAGATGTGCTAGATTGAATTTGAACTTTAAACAATCTTGTCGGCTTTGCAGAGCCGGTTTGTAAAACACAAAAATATCAACAGAACATCGAACGGGGACTTCTCATGATATCACCAGATGCTAAGGTCAAGGTACAGAATTTTGGCCGATTCCTATCAAACATGGTAATGCCGAACATCGGGGCATTTATTGCCTGGGGTTTCATCACCGCACTCTTTATCCCAACAGGCTGGACACCTAACGCTACACTAGCAGCATTCGTCGGGCCAATGATCACCTACTTACTACCTCTTTTAATTGGCTATACCGGCGGTAAACTCATTGGCGGCGAACGTGGCGCAGTTGTCGGTGCTATTACCACTATGGGGGTTATTGTCGGTTCAGATATCCCAATGTTTATGGGCGCAATGATTGCCGGCCCTCTGGGTGGCTGGGCTATCAGCACATTTGATAAACGGGCTGACGGCAAAATTAAAAGCGGATTTGAGATGTTAGTCAATAACTTCTCTGCCGGTATCATTGGTATGCTGTGTGCTATCGCAGCTTTCTACCTGATTGGTCCGTTTGTCAAAGTATTGTCTGTCGCTCTGTCGCATGGTGTTGACACATTAGTCAGTGCACACTTATTACCATTAACCTCAATTTTTGTTGAACCGGCAAAAATTTTGTTCCTGAATAATGCCATTAACCACGGTATCTTTACTCCTCTGGGTATCCAACAGGCTGAGCAGACTGGTCGTTCTATCTTCTTCCTTATTGAAGCGAACCCAGGTCCTGGGTTAGGAATCCTGCTTGCTTATATGGTCTTTGGTAAAGGTACGGCTAAACAGACTGCGGGTGGTGCAACCATCATTCACTTCCTTGGGGGTATCCATGAAATTTACTTCCCATATGTCCTGATGAACCCTCGCCTGATCCTGGCAGTTATTGCCGGTGGTATCACAGGTGTAACAACTCTGACTCTGTTCCATGCGGGTCTGATTTCTCCGGCTTCTCCAGGTTCTATCTTTGCTGTTCTGCTAATGACACCGAAAGGTTCTTATGTCGGAGTGCTGTGTGCTATTTTCGCGGCAACTGCCGTGTCCTTTGCTGTCGCTGCATTTTTGATGAAAACTCAAAAAGACACAGATAATGATGATGCACTTGAAAACGCGACTTCTCAAATGAAGTCAATGAAAGCAGAATCCAAAGGCATATCTGCTCAAACAGCCAAAACCGATTTCAGCAATGTGGCAAAAATCATTGTTGCCTGTGACGCAGGAATGGGCTCAAGCGCAATGGGTGCCAGCATGCTTCGTAAAAAAGTGCAGGCTGCCGGATTGAATATTGACGTCACCAACCTTGCAATCAACAGCCTGCCTCAGGATGTTGATATCGTGGTCACTCATAAGGATCTGACAGCACGGGCGAAAACACATGCGCCAAATGCGAATCATATTTCGCTGACTAACTTTTTGGATGGTGCAACCTACGACGATCTTGTCCAGCAATTACTAAAATCCAACACAGCATCAGCTCCTAAAACGACAGCGGATACCACAAAACCGGCAGAAAATGCGCAGCCATTCAATATTGAATCAAAAAATGTCTGCCTGGGTCTTTCTGCCGCAACAAAAGAAGAGGCAATTCAATTTGCCGGAGACAAACTGGTCGAACTCGGTTATGTAGAACCGGAATACGTAAGCGCAATGTTTGACCGGGAAAAACTGGTATCCACTTATCTGGGAGAGTCCATTGCGGTTCCTCATGGCACAGTCGAGGCAAAAGACAAAGTAAAAGAAACCGGCATCGTAATCTGTCAATACCCTGAAGGTGTTCAGTTTGGTGATGACGAAGATAGCATCGCAAAAATCGTAATTGGCATTGCCGCGAAAAACGATGAACACATTTCCGTTATCACAGCCATTACCAATGCGCTTGATGACGAAGATGCAATCGCAAAACTTCGCTCGACTACAAATACTGAAGATGTCCTTTCGATTCTGGGCGCATAAATTTCAATTTGCTCCATTAGAGGCCAGCCTTCCCCATTAGGGTTGGTCTCTTCTTTCAATTTATAGGGTATAACACGATGAAAGCTATTCACTTTGGTGCCGGAAACATAGGCCGTGGTTTCATAGGAAAACTACTGGCAGATGCAGGCATTCATGTCACTTTTGCTGATGTCAACGAAGCCATTGTTAATAAACTTAAAACAGACACCCAATACGATGTTAAAGTCGTAGGTGAAAAATGCGAAATTCAGACAGTAAAAAATGTTTCGGCTGTCAGCTCTTTATCTGATGATCTGATCCAACTCATCGCCAACGTAGATATAATCACCACCGCCGTTGGTCCAAATGTTCTTGATATTATTGCAAAAAGTATTGCCGATGGTCTAAATGTCAGAGCCGCAAACAATAACCACTCACCATTAAATATTATTGCCTGCGAAAATATGGTCCGCGGAACCAGTCACCTGAAAGAACAGGTGTATCAATATCTTGACGAACAGACAGCACACTTTTGTGATAACTTCGTCGGTTTTGTCGATTCGGCCGTTGACCGGATAGTTCCTCCTGCCGAACCATCCGATAACATCCTAGATGTTACCGTTGAAAGTTTCAGTGAATGGATTGTCGATAAGACTCAGTTCAAAGGAGAAATTCCGGCCATCTCAGGAATGGAAACGACCGACAATTTAATGGCATTTGTTGAGCGTAAACTATTTACTCTTAACACCGGTCACTGTATAACAGCGTATCTTGGTTGCTTAAATGGTTACAACACCATAAAAGAAGCCATCGAAGATGCCTCAATACGGGCAGACGTCACTCTCGCAATGCAGCAAAGCGGAGAAGTTCTGGTGCAGCGGTATGGTTTTGATAAAGAAAAACACGCAGCATATATTAATAAAATCCTGTCTCGCTTTGCCAACCCATATTTAGTCGATGAAGTAGATCGCGTTGGTCGTCAGCCGATCCGAAAATTAGGTAAAAACGACCGGCTGGTAAAACCTTTAAACGGAACCATAGAGTATCAGTCAGATAATTCAGCTTTACTGAAAGGCATTGCGGCTGCGTTGAAATATCAGAACAGCTCAGATCCGCAGGCAGAAGAGCTACAGGAATATTTGCAAACAAACGGAGTACGTAACACGTTGGCTCATTATGCTGATCTGGATAAAGACAGCAAAGAAGCCCGGGAAGTTGAATCCATATTTCAAATTCTTTAATAAATACATTGAGGGAGTAATACTCCCTCACAAACAAATTATTTTTATATGTCCGACAATATTCAAGAATCAGAGATCATAGAAAGGCTTAATGAGGCCCCTTCAGTCAGAGTGTTTTTCATTTCTGCTGTTGAAATATTCGAAGATGCAGTCGATATGTTGGTCCAGCGAATATTTCGAAGTGATTACTTAGCGGTAAAAGCGGTCATTAATCCGCTGCTCGATTCATCGGGACCACTTGGGGATCTCTCTGTACGTATAAAATTGTTATTTGGCTTAGGTGTCTTACCTGAAAACGTCTATCACGATATCGATGCATTTATTCACATAAGAAATCAGCTAAACAACGATGCTTACGAATATAAGTTTAGTGATAAAAAAGTCATCGCTGCCGTTAAAAAATTAACGTCAGTACAGACCATGGGGATTGATCAGTTCGAGCAGTTTGTTGCCGAATATACCGGCGATACGTCAGATGAATTTTACCAGCTACAGCTCTTACGTCAGGAGCAGGTGATAAAATCCAGTCTGGCTTTATCGATCGTAGAACTCTCTCACGCACTGGACAAAGACAGCCCTTTTACGAGTCAGCACCATTAACCACCGGTAACGGATGTCGACTGCTGTGACCCACAACGTCATAGCCGGGATGGTCTGCTGTAAAATAAACAAACCATCCGTTACCGTAGATTCAGAAAAATATTTTGCTCGTCCCGATAAGTTAACACTAACAAACAAAATGTAGCCAATTAACATCCGTTTTGGTCTGGCTGGCACAACGCCATCGTCTTTTGCAGCCAGTTCAAAAAGATCAGCTCGTTTGGTTCCGGTTTTTCATTATGACTGAGCAGAACATAGTGATGCCCGGAACGGACGAATCCGAATGGCGCAATCAACCGCCCGTTCTTCAGATCATCAACAACCAGGGGGTAAGATCCAATCGCCGCTCCCAGTCCGTCCGTAGCTGCCTGCAAACAAAAATAAAAGTGGCCGAAGGACTGGCTGGATTGATTCAGTGTCAGTTTCTGTTGGGTTGCAGTCGCCCACTCTTTCCAGGCCAGCGGCCTCGTTTCACTATGCAGAAAGACCATCATCTCCGGCGTATTTTTCACCTTGTTCCAATATTGAGGTGAAAGTACGGGCCCAACCCATTCAGGAACTAACCGGGACACGGTATATTCCGGATTAATATCAAAATCATCACGACGAATCGCCAGAGATAATCCGGTTTTATCCAGAGAAATGGCGCCACCCGCCGTTGATAACCGGATATCAATACCAGTGTGTTGAAAAAACAGTGACAATCTGGGCATCAGCCACCGCATGGTTAATGTCGGCTCACAGGAGATCTCAAGGTACCGGCGATGCTCCTGCGTCAATTTTTTCACGCCACTTTCAAGCGTATTAAAGGCTATATCCGTATAGTGTTTCAGTAATTCCCCTTCCTGAGTCAGACACATTCTTCGGCCTTGTTTATAAAACAGGGTCAGCGATAAATGACTTTCCAATAATTTGATTTGTTTGCTTACGGCACCATGAGTGATATGTAATCGCCCAGCCGCTTCGCTGTAACTGGATGATCCGGCTGTAATATGAAAAACATGAAAAGCTTTAAGATGTCTCATGTGACTTTTTCTCACATAATTTGTGTATTTATTTCGCTTATAACTTAGCAGATTACCGATACAATCTTCAACATAACACGGAAACAAAAGGAAACAATATGGAAGTAATAAGTCTGGCTATATTTGGTTTGTTAATTGTTATGAGCCCCGGTTCTGACTTTGTATTAATGTTCAAAAACAGCGCCATGCACGGGCGGAAAGCCGGGATCATCACCGCATTGGGTATTGGCAGCGGCGTTTGTATCCACGTGACTTATTCCGTTATCGGAATAAGTCACTTTATATCACAGAATATCATTTTACTCAGTATCATAAAATATGCAGGGGCTTCGTATTTAATCTATCTGGGAATATCAGGATTACGGACTTCCCGGCTCAACCTGACGTTCAAAAAAGAACGGGAAATAACGAAAAATCACCGACGATTCTTTATTCAGGGATTTATTTGTAACACCTTAAATCCTAAAACAATGCTGTTTTTTCTAAGCATATTCAGCCAGCTTATCTCACCAGACAATGGGAATATGCCGTTTGTTATTGCCTATGGGAGTTACATTATCGTCCTACATAGTCTCTGGTTTATTGTGGTTGCCTGTCTGGTCACTTCCGGCAAAGCAAACGAGCTGCTTAAAAAGTTCGGGCACCGAGTAAACCAGACATGCAGTGTCGGACTGATTGGCTTCGGAACAATGCTGGTGGCGTCTTAGCCAACACAGCTTCCCGAGCCCGCCAGACACAACGAACCGGTAATACCGGTGGTTTCCAGTTCCTGAGGTAAAAAAGGAATGCGGTATAGCTGCTTATTTGAAAACATCGTTAACTGTGCCGTTCGCCCTGACGTTTCAACACCATCACGCTGACCGTGACTGAGCAGAGCGTCTACCACAATACTTTCATTTTCCCACCGGGCGAGCTGGATATACGCTGTGCCAAACAAAATATGTGGAAACCCGGCTTCCGTCAGTGGAGCCGGCATTTCTCCGTTAAGCAATCCTTCTTGGTAAGAACCGCCATGCAAAGAAATGCGGGCACCTTCCGCTGTCTGATATAACGCATTTCCCCAGGGTTCATCCAGAGTAAAACCCAAACCAGTAAGATCATCGGCCGCATTTTCCAGCGCACAGATGATCACAGGTTCATTCCCGGCCGTAATTTCAAGTTTCGATCCCGCTTCCGGATCACCGCTGCCCGCCACTTTGAGAAGATCGGTCTGTACAATCCGGTTCCAGAATTGGTGAAATAACAAAGCGCCCCGGCTGTCCGGATTGTTTTTCCGGTCCCATTTCCGTAATACCGTCAACCCTCTTCCGGCTTTTTCACTGACAGACTGCCCACCCAAAGCCAAAATATCATCCAAAAATCGTTCAGCCACATAATTGCGGTTATCAAAAATAACCTGTAGTGCCTTATCCGGCGTAATAAACGATTTCAGCGATATTTCTTTCATTCTCAGGGCAGACATTTCAAGTCTCGGGTCATACCTTAACCCGGCGGCAATATGTTTGCCTATCTGATGATCGGCTTTATGCTGCCCGAAAACTGAAGGATAATCCGGTTGTACTTTTCCGAACTCTGTAAACTTATAACTGTTATTGGTATTGTGAATGATGCCCCGCGAAATCACCGTTGGATAGAATGACACCGGAGCCTGCAGAGGCCGGTTACCGGAATCACGAAAAGAACAGCGACACCGGGTACCGTCCAGTACGTTAAATGCAGCTGTTTCATCATCAATATGGCATTCCGCCATTTCCTCATCCGTTACCGGTGGGACATTACCAGCAATAACATAAGCAACATCACCGTGACGATCCGCCACCACAAGCTGACACAAAATACCCCGGTTATGTTCAATGGCCGAAACAAACTCACGGGTGGACGTCGCCTTTGCTGCATTCAGAAACTGATCCAGCCCCCGGGCATTTTTCTCTCCGGGATTGGTAATGGAATACCAGCCTTCAGGCTTTCCCGGCCGGTCCGGCAGTTTATAAATAAACCCAAGTTCAGATTCAAAAAACTCATAGATCCGGGTTTCCACCTTACCGGAATTTTCCAGCACATCGACAGAAACCGCCCGGACCGATAGCGGTTTTTTTTCGCCATCCATAAGATAGAAAGGCTGTTCTCCCGATAAGTCTGTCTGCATTTTCTGTAAAACATATGGCGTGACGGATGCTGCATCTAAAATACTCCATGACACATCTGAGTTGTAACCGGTCATCGGAAGAGGGAAACCCAGAAAAGAGGTTCCTGCGACATCAAGCTCTCCGGGAATCGTCAGGTGATACTGATGCATATAAATACGTTGCTGATGAGGTGTCCGTTTCCAGGCCGAATGAGGATTACCAAGCATAATGGCCCCCTCACCTTCAACCACGTCACCACCATACGCCCAGGCATTGCTGCCAAACCCGCCTTCCACTTCAACTGGTTTTGCATGAGGCGAATAGTCTGAAACCTCAGATCCTGCTTTACGCCCCTTTACGGCAGAGGAAACAATATAAGGCCCGATTTCCACCAGCTCTTTCATGATGCCAAAGCGCATGGCTGCGCGGATAACATCCGCAGTTTCAAACGTAACAAGCGGTTCGCCGGCACTCAGCCGTTCTTTTTCTTCGTCAGACAAGTCTCTTACATAATCATTAAGACCGTTAACGTATCCCCGGATATAATCACGGGTATTCCGGCCTAGCTTTTCTGACTCTTCCCTAACCCAGTCATCCGGCAACCGCATACGAAACATTAAATCAGAGTTAAGATTAGTTGTTTTTAAAAAACCAATGGTTGAGAAACCGTCGGCTCCATAGTATTTCGAACGCTCTCCACGCAAAGCAATCGCCTGGCCGGACAGTTCGCCCAAACGATCCCGAGCATGAACATAACCATAACCGTAACCAAGACATTCATAATTACCGGCTTCGATATGAGGAACATCATTCTCTGTCCAGCGGATTTCTACCTGATTTTCATCTCTTGTTTTCATTATTTAAAGGCCTTATATCACTGACAAGCCAGTGTTGTATCCCTTTGCTCGACACGTTAGCGTACATGTAACAGATGAGTACAACACTCAAAAATGATAATGATAACACATATTATTAGCATTAAAGCGAAAGGCGATAATTAAGGCTTCTCCGGAAAACCTCAGATTTAGATCACGGTCACCTCATTGCTATACCACATTCTCGATTGAGACAAATCAACAAACCGCTTCTCATCAGTAATGATTTCAGCCAGCGCCAGTGTGCCTTCCGGACTGTTTTTACGGCTCAGGTGACTTTCCATACTTGGGTACCAAAGCTCAGCGACCCCATCAAATTCAACGTCCGTCATATTCCTTAATGAAGTAATATCAGACTGAGCGCGATTCGAGCGCACCGCATGACTCTGAACGTATTTTTCAATGCTTAATACATTGGCATGTTTTTTTATCAACCGGGCATGATTGTTTACCCAGTGCTCCAGAAACTCGTCGTAACTCAATTCGGGTAGCCGCTTTACAATGCATATTAATTTAATCATTTGATATTCTCCTTATAACAGACGTTTATTTTAAAGTCTGACAGTAGTGTCAGAGTCAAGAAGAATAGGAAAACTGGTGGTTCAGAAGGTTAATACGGCTCAATAGAAAATCTATTTCTGACTTATTATGATTTACCCTGGCAACTGAAAATTTGTTTAATCCTGTTATCCGTTTCATCAAAAATTTGGATAACATCACTCTCTGCCAATACAGCCCTTCAACTTTCTGCTGATGTACTATCATATATAGGAGAGGAAGATAAGGAAGACTGACGAATAGCACTAACGCCTTAAAATTAAAACTGTATTTCTAATGACATCAAATCTTAACGTTGTTCCTACGTCCTGATGCTAATCTTCTAATACAAAGAGAGTACCTTACCACTATCCAATGGGCCCCTATTGAGCAATCAATAATGACTACGGAGATACTAACATGTTGGCTGACAGTAACACGATTAAGTCCCCGTCCTCAATGAAAGAGGTTAATCACTTGAATAATGAAGACTTTCTTTCATTAAAGCACGAGCAAGCTGAAGAAAATAATGCAAAACTGATGAATGCAACCCGGGAGTTATACAAAGCGATGCTATCGGAAGACAAAGAAAAAATCAGGCATTATGCAGAGCTGATGGGCTATTACGGCCTTGAGGTCTGGAAATAGGGGCGCGAAATGCCCCTATTTTTTACCGGCAGTAAACCGGATCTCTTTAGCAACAACACACTCACCCCCAAACCAAGTGCCATTCCCGTGACTAATCAACCATTCATCTTCATCAACGTAGTTGCCTACCGGATACACCCGCACCGTCATTTCTAACTTATTGATATTTAGAGGCGATAAAATTAACATCAGAACTGTCTCAATCTATGAACCCTGATCCAAAAAAAAGTAAATTCTCAAATTTAGCACTATCCCTAATACTTTAGTTTATGAGATCGTTTGCTAAGCAAAATTGTAAAAGGTAACCATCATGGACTACATATCGTCTAGTTTAGTGACAACAATCGTTATTGTTGTTTTTTTTGTTCTTCTGCTCCGAATGGCTTTTATCATCGTTCCTCAGCAACATGCTTATGTGGTAGAACGATTGGGAAAATATTCCCGGACACTGAATTCCGGGTTAAATATCATCATTCCTGTTCTGGATAAAATTGCTTACCGGCATTCATTAAAAGAAATACCAAGAGATACGGCCGCTCAGACCGTCATTACTAAAGACAACATTTCTGTCACCGTCGATGGTATTGTCTACTACAGGGTCATTGACCCCAAACAGGCTTCATATGGCGTCGAAAATTATGAATTTGCCATCACGAAACTGGCACAGACAACCCTTCGTTCTGCTCTTGGATCACGTGAACTGGATGCCATCTTCGAAGAAAGAGACCAACTGAACTCTGCCGTCTCTGAAGGCGTCAATCAAGCAGCTGAAACCTGGGGCGTTCAGTTACTGAGATATGAAATCAAAGACATCAATCCACCTGAATCCGTCATGGCCGCAATGGAACAGCAAATGAAAGCTGAACGTCAGAAAAGGGCATCCATTCTTGAAGCAGAGGGAGCTAAAGCGTCGGAAATCGCAAAATCGGAAGGGGAAAAGCAATCTAAAATTCTGACCGCAGAAGGGGAAGCCAGACAAATCACTCTGGAAGCCACCGCAAAAGCCGAAGCCATCAGAATAAACGCTCAGGCTCAGGCCGAAGCCATCCGGATTAATGCAGAAGCTCAGGCCAAACAGTTTGCTGCAATTGGCGAGGCACTGAATGAGTCAAATAACCAAATGGCTATGAGTTACGATGTTACCCTGAAAGATATCGATGCGAAAAAAGCCATTGCCAAAGAGTCGAGTGTCATCGTATTGCCGGATCAGGGCAACGGATTGGCCTCCCTGCTAGCACAAAGTAAAGTCGTAACAGATCGCATACCGAAGATCTGACCATTGCTTTCTTATTGATAACAGGTGCCGAACCTGTTATCAGTACTCTGATATAACACTTTGTAAAAGCCGGAAATAATAAAAATGATCATTGAATTTTTCAACCAGCCTTATGGGCTGATCGCTATTGGTATTGTGTTGATCATACTGGATATGTTTGTTCTTGGATGGAGTACTCTGTTCTTTTCTTTTTTTGGTGGTGGCTGCCTGGTTGTTGCCGGATTAACTTACCTTGAATGGGAACATGTGACCACCCCAACTCAAAAACTGCTGTGGATCAGTGTCATTGCTTTTATTCTTGGTGTCATTTTCTTCCTGTTTATAAAGAAAAAATCCGATTCTGACAAAAATCAGACAGACATAGGACTAGTGGGTACAACTTTTGTCTTAGATAACGATCTTGAAGCCGGAAAAGAAGGTGCTACCCGTTTTTCCGGCGTAATGTGGAAAGTCCGGTCGAAAGAAAACCTGAAAGCCGGTACAAGGGTAATAATAAAACACTGTGAGGTCGGACGTTTATACGTAGAATCGCAGGAAGAAATTAACTGATGCAAATAACAAAAATAACTCAGAAGGATAACGCTAAACAACTTCTACCCGGTTACGACCATTCATTTTAGCCCGGTAGAGAGCTTTATCCGCCTGATTTACCAGCATTTCTAAATCATACGTTTTACAGCTGGTACTTGTTGTCATACCGATACTCACAGAGAAGTTGAAGTAAGAACTTTGAATCTTAATGGGAGTGTTTGCAAATTCATCACAAATTCTTTGGGCAACATTACTCACTTCTTCATCGGTAAGACCAATCTGCAGGATAATAAACTCTTCACCCCCATACCTAGCCAGCAAGTCATACTTCCTGGCGATGGTTTGGGTACAACAAACAAACTCCTGAAGAACCCGATCTCCGACCCGATGACCATGAACATCATTAATGAGTTTAAACCGATCCAGATCCAGCATCAAAACAGAAGCCGGTATTTCTTCTTTTTCCGCAAGATTCAGGTCGCGGTGAGCCAATTCCCTGAAAGCCCGACGGTTTAAAATCCCAGTTAAAGGATCTGTCGAAGCCAGCTCTTCCAGTTTTTTATTTGCGGACATTAGTTCCCGGGTTCGTTCTTCAACCAGTGACTCAAGCTGAATTTTATGTTCTCTGAGCTCTTTTTCAGAATCTTCGTGTTGTTTCTGGACATTCTGCAAACGCCTGAGTAAAAGGTTAAGCAGGCTAGTCATATGTCCCAGTTCATCATTTTGATGAAAATAGTCTACTTTCAGATTATCTTTAGGTTCTTTGGGATCAATATTTTCAATTTGCCGGGCAATACTCAGGAGTGGCCGGGTCAGAGTAAAATAAAACAAGCTGAGCAAACAGACACTAAATAACACATTTCGAATAACACTGCCGAGCAGATTCCGGAATGACCGCTGGTAGAACTGGTTCGCCACATAATTACTGTTCAGCCATACCTTTATATAACCAATATTACCGACCACACCAGGGTAAATGACAGCGAAGACCAAAGGTTTTTCTGTATCGAATAATAAATTAGATATATCCGTCATAGTGCCCGTTTTTACGTCTTTCTTACTGACACTAATCACCTCATTCACATCATCTATAATTCTGATTTTACTGAAAAGCTGATATTCATTCAGACCATCTGTGACGGTTTTTGCAAGAACATGATCAACATTGAAGACGGCTTGTGCTGCTTGCTGACGAACCGAATTGACAACATTTTTCGCATGGTTTCTTGTCGCTGCCTGCTCGTCCATCAAGTCCATGGCAATTGTTACCATGCTGATAATAATACCCAACAGAATTGCCAGAGTAACCGTAAGTACTGTCTGACGAAACCATAGCTGGCTTCTGACCATCAGAGGTGTATTCTTAAACGATACCATAAACGATCACTACCGGCCTTAGCCATTTACCCTGAAGAACTTGCTATAGACCTTACGGTAACGAATTTTGGATTCATCATCCAAAAACGTCTCGTAAAAGCTCCGGAAATCGTTACGTTTAACGGCATCTTTCATTAGAGCATCTATTTTTCTGACAACTTCTTTTCCCCAGGGGGTTTTAGAGCACCCAATATAACCGACTGTATAATCTTTTATTTCCCGGATGGGTAATACTTTAATACTGTTTTCCATATTAAGAGTCCGGGCATTAAACTGAGCTTCAACCGGTTGCTGCAATATTGCATCAATGTGCTTTTTAGACAACATCGATAGCAGTCCTTTAGGACTGTCCTTTCCAAGGCGATCAACAAAAACACCCGATGTCTGGTATTTATTTAAAAGGTTATCAATGGGTTTAGTATAAGAACGGCCATTAGTGTAGCCAATCCGGAACGAGTGAGACTTAATGATGTCTTCCAGCAATACTTTGCCGTCAGATCCGATAAACGGCTTAATCTTTTCTACATCAGATTTACGAATAATAAGACTGTTAGGAAGAAGCAAACGGGCCGGTCGGGTAAACGCCACAAATTTCTCACGGGCAGGGGTTTTCAACAACGTTACTGCGCAGGCATTCACCCCTTTTTCCATATCTCTCAAAGTTCGCTTGACCGGTGCCACTAAAATCTTATGGTCATATCCCTTAAGATTTTTAAACAAAAACTGTTCAATACGGTCTGAATAGCCCTTACCTGCATCAGGACCGTTTACGATACTCAATGGTGGAAATTCCGATTTATACCAGGTAATTATTTTTCCGGTATTGGCAACTGAGGTTTGCGAATATGTCAGTGATAAAACCGTTGCCGCGACTAACGCACAATTCAGAGCTGTTATCCCCATTTGGTTTCCCCATTGAGATCTCGGACATGAAGAATACCTTTCCCTATCTTAACTGTCCAGACCAGTTATATATAAAGTTAGCTTATGCGTTTTCCCCGAATCACTTTATCCGGATTTTTCGCCCTGAAACTTCAAAACACATGCCCTGCAAATACAGGCTTTTCCTCTTTTTTCCGGAGGAAGCTGAGCCAACAACGCTTTCGGAAATACAATCGAGGGATCATTGCACCAGCAAGATTTCATCACATCACTATCCCCTAAATTGACACATAAATTGGGCTGACCACATAAAGGACAAATAAGAGGGTCAGGAGTCATTGTATTTGGTTTCATTGCTAAGCCATTACCTTGATTAGGCTTTTTTCACAAACCTGGCGGTTACCCACATTTCGCCGGCCCCGTCAATTTTACAATCCAACTGATGATCCTTGCCATCAACAATACGTTTAATAACGGCTTTAGTTCCTATTTTCAACGTTTGTGAACTGCCTTTCACCTTCAGATCTTTTGCTAATGTCACCTTATCGCCTTCGGCTAAAACGGTTCCATTAGCATCTTTAAATGCTAATGCTTCCTCAATTTCTGAAGGATCCCACTCATAGGCGCACTCAGGACATACCAGATGAAGCTGATCTTCGTAAACATATTCAGATGAACAATTCGGACATGGAGGAAAAGACATAAATTACCATTAACACACTTTAAACAGGGTCACTATGGTAATGGCTATTGCCTTAAATGCCAAACCCGAAACTTATCGAAATGCTCAATACATTCAGTCAAACCGATAAAGTGAAAAACTTAAATAACTCAGAAAAACAAGAGCCACAATAATGTGGCTCCGAGTTAAATCGTATTCAGATTATCACCTTATACTTCACCGACAACCGAAGGCTGGTTCTCTATTGCAGGTTTACGAGCCCGATAGACAGCAACAATTAAATAAGTAATAGGAACCAGACAGGCAGCATAAATAACCTTAAACCCATAATTATCTACAATACGGGTAAGAAGAGCCGTATCAATTGAGGTGCCAAAGAATAAAGTGATCCACGCAATAGTGTACGTCAATTGTCCTGTGACAGTTGAAACGACACTTCTTAACCAAAGCGGACATGTTGCTAATCTGTATCGCATCAGCCTGAAAACAATATTATTCGTTTGATCAGCTATAGGTAATGTAAATGCACTAACCAAATACAACAAAGGGTAACTATCCATATGATTGTGAAATGCTGGGGAGTATGTATTTACGTTAAGACATATATATACTGCTGCACAAGCAAATAGCTGTATGGCGCTGGTTAAATACGTCAATCTACGGGCATATCGATACTGAAAGATTTCATTTACCGAATCGAGAATAACAAAGGTCAATGGAAAAATCAGAATCCCACCCGGCTGAACAGTACCCAATATATGGATCGTCACAGGTGAAAAAAGTGTTGTTACTAATAAAATGCCTATGTAAAAAGCATATAAGCCACCCAGCCAGAGAAAATCGTACTCATCCTTATGGGAAATATAACAACTGGCTAATTCCCTAATAGTGGCTCTATCTTTTCTATTAAATAATAAAAGCACATTTTTCTTCAATAAATCATTGGGTTGTGCATTTAATGTAGTCCCCGTATCCGACTGATACGTAATATTTGTTGCTGATGATTTTACTATTTTAAGCCATTTCATAATTAATTAACTCTTTCATTATTATTGCTTCTACTTTTCCTAACACCGACGGATTGTCTGGTTGATTTCCAGACAAATAATTCCATTCAATATGACTAAACTTGTCTATTCGTTGTGCGAGTGCGAACTCCTGCCGTTCCTCCACTAAAAAATACCCATCCCCCTGAACTTTTGGACTCAATATCACAACCTGACCATCAGGAAAGGTAGGTATATCAACCAATCCATAATGGTTTTCTGTGAATGTCATTCCAGAAATTTTAAAGGTACCAATCGATTTCTTTTTAAAATGCTTCATCGTATAAATGGGAAGTAAAGAAGTCAGCCCGTCAAATCCTGCATCAGGACTTCCCTCTCCGGTCAAAAGCCAGACAGACGAAATTTTCAGATACTCCGCAATTGCCGAGATATGTTTCTTAGGCGTCTGAATCCGTCCGTTGATAATATTGCTGATGTGACCTTTCCCAACGTTCAGATCCTGAGCCATTTGAGAAGCACTAATCCCTTTCATTTTGAGAATCTCTTTTAAGCGACGTCCGACATGTTCCATAAAAGTCCCTTCCCATTGTAATATAAAACAAATTTTATACTAACACAGTTTCATTATTTGTCGAAATAGGTGTATTATATAAACAATCATTAGTATTATTTTTTAATACCAGTTTTTAAGGATGGGTTTTTATGTCATTGGATAACGTCAATGGGTATCAGCCAATCATATCGGCTCAAATACAATGCATTAACGAACTACTATCAGGAATGAAAGAAGAAAGGCTTACATTGGTTCATGAAGACAGTAATTACTGCATCAAAAAAAGTCATAATGAACCGACGGACATGGATTATTCAACCATATTATTTCAGGGGAAAGGCAGAGCGTGCCATGTTTTTCTCAATGGATTTATGGCTTTCTTTTTTACAGAATGAATGACTATAAATAAGGTCTGTTCCGGCCTTATTTATAGTCGTTGACCGCACCGTTATTTAATTAAACCGATTTCTTTCCCTATCTTTATAGAATCAAAAGGCTGGGGAAATATCCTCTGAATTTTTTCTATCTCTTTAGTCTCCAGATTTTGTATATAGTGTTGATAATCTGCTGAGTGGATCAAAGTCTCTAACGCTTTCTTCTCAACTTCAGGTACACTTTCGGATGCACGAATCAATGCTTGTTTCTGTGCCTTTGAACAATTATCTCTGTTTGACATAGACAGATATAGAATAACCTTTTGCTACTTTGCAGAGCTAAAGAATCAAACAAATAATTCTGAAGATATTAATGAAGAAAGCCGGGCAACGATTCCCGGCTCTTATTTAGTGGAAGACCGGAGTACCAAAACGCAAACACTTACTGTTATTCATCAGTTTTCTAAAAGCTTCCCTGTCCAGCTTGATCAAGGTCTCATGATCGCCAGCTTCCAAATAAACATGATCTAACTCAGTAAGAGATTGCTCACATACTGATGTCATGTGGTAAATATTCCCCACAGGCGGAACCGCACCATGTTCACAATCATCAAAAAGTTTATACACTTGCTGTTCTTTCACGAAATGGTACGTTGCTTTCATCTCTTCATTTAAGACAGACAAACTCAATTTCGCATTCGCGGGTAAAACAGCCATAAGATGCTTCCCTTCATGGTCTTCTAATATCACACCTTTTGCTAAGTTCATTGGTAATATATTCGCGGTTTTCGCGCTCTGCCATGAACTATTACTGTGAGAATGACTCACAGTTTGATAGTGGATATTTTGCTCATTCAAATAGCGGTCCAGGCGGGCTATTATCGTCATATCAACCTCCGCATTTACCATACCCGTATTAAGTATAGAAACAGAACCCGCCTCTCGCCCTAATCCATGTCAGCCACAGAAACCGGATCCGCGTCATTTATCTGAAAAGAGCATTTTGGTCACTGGCAGGCGAGCGGTTAAATCTCACCCAGCCTGCAGTAAGTAATGCGTTAAAGCGATTGCGTAACAAGCTCAATGATCCACTGTTTGTCAGAACAACAGACGGAATGATACCAACCGCCTATTCTGAATCCATAGCGGGCGTAGTGACTGACTCTCTCAATAATCTCAGGGATTGCTTGTCATCTGAGAGCATTTTTACTGATGAGTCCACTCGCAGTTTTAGACTAATGCTTGGCGATTATTATGGAGCGGTCATCCTGCCGAGCCTGACAAGATTACTTCAGGAACAATCGCCAAACTATCACTGGTAACGACGCATATTGATCATACGGATGCGTACGAACAGCCAAGGGATGGAAGGATCGATCTCACCATTTCGACGGACCTGACCGGCGCAGGGCTCTATCAGCAACAGTTATTCGAGGATTCATATGTCACTTTAGCCAGAAAAAACCACCCTCAACGGGAAGGCAAGTTAACTCTGGATATTTACAGTGAGATCCCGCATGTTCTGTTCTCGTTGGAGGGGAAAGGAATAAGTAATATAGACACAGCACTAGCCGCTTATTCACTAACACGGAAAATCGCGCTGCGGATACCGCATATGTCGGTTATTCCGATGGTGCTTGAAAAGACGGATTATCTGGCAACGATTCCTAAACAACTGGCGGAACACTTCCTGACACGATATGAACTGAAAATGTACCGCCCGCCCGTAGACCTAAAACCATTTACCGTTTATCAGTACTGGCACCGTAGACAGCACCATGACCCTGCTTGTGCATGGTTAAGGAAGCAAATTAAGGAAAAGCTATACGCATCATGACGTACTAATATGGCCACCTCATCGAGCCCATATTAACGTGAAATAATCCACAGAAATAATGAACGTTAAGTATATAAATTACACTTAACCGTGATAAATCACTAAAAAGAAATCATCTTCTCCACAATATTTCCCGCAAACGTGGCCGGGATCCTATCTTCAATGTATCTAACTATGCATCAATACTTATACATTAAATTTCTTTGTATATGTCTATTTTTGTGTCTACAATCTGTTTATATCAAAAATTAACAGTATATTAATCTACCCTACCCGTTTAGAGTTACTTTAAGAGGAGTGGAGATGGACACATTAGCAATCGATCTGGCACGTTTTCAATTCGCTTTTACGGTTTCGTTCCATATTATTTTCCCTGCTTTTACGATTGGCCTGGCCTCATATCTTGCGGTGCTGGAAGGGTTGTGGCTGAAAACAGACCAGGATAAATATATCCAGTTATATAAATACTGGGTGAAAATATTTGCTGTCAGTTTTGGCATGGGAGTGGTCAGCGGGATTGTACTCAGTTATCAGTTCGGCACCAACTGGAGTGTGTTCGCCGACAAAACCGGGCCGATCCTCGGGCCACTGATGGGCTATGAAGTATTCACTGCTTTCTTCCTTGAAGCCGGTTTTCTGGGTGTGATGCTGTTCGGCATGAATAAAGTCGGCCGGAAACTTCACTTCGCTTCCACCTGTATCGTTGCTTTCGGCACCTTTTTATCTGCCTTCTGGATTCTGTCGGTGAACAGCTGGATGCAGACCCCGGCCGGATATGCCATCAACGACGCCGGGCAATATGTGCCACAGGACTGGCTGGCGATCATATTCAATCCTTCATTTCCGTACCGGCTGGTCCATATGCTGCTGGCGGCCTATCTGACCACGGCTTTCGTTGTGGCGGCAACCGGCGCTTACCATTTGCTAAAAGCCCCGCACAATCCACTGGCCAAAACCATGTTCTCTATGGCGATGTGGATGGCTGCGATTGTTACACCGCTGCAAATCCTCGCCGGAGACATGCATGGCTTAAATACTCTGGAGCATCAACCGGCGAAAGTCGCTGCCATGGAGGGTCATTTTGAATCTCATCAGGGAGCCCCACTGATTCTGTTTGGTATCCCGGATGAAGAAGCACAGGAAATGAAATATCAGTTGGCCATTCCCAAACTGGGCAGCCTGATTCTGACCCATGATCTCAATGGTACAGTACAGGGACTGGATGCCTTTCCGGCCTCCGACCATCCGCCGGTCTCGATTGTCTTCTGGAGTTTTCGGGTAATGGTTGGGATTGGCTTCGGCATGCTGGCCATTGGCTTGTTCAGCCTGTGGCTGCGCAAAAAAGGGCAATTATATCAATCTCCGCGTTTTCATCGTTTGTGTGTGGCCTTTGGGCCGTCAGGATTCATCGCCGTGCTGGCCGGTTGGATCACCACAGAAGTCGGCAGGCAACCGTTCACTGTGTATGGCCTGCTGCGGACAGCTGAGTCCGCATCACCTGTGGATGCCACTGCAGTCGGCGCCTCTTTGACAGCTTTTGTTATTGTTTACCTGTTTGTCTTTGGCGCCGGATTTTTCTATCTGATCAGACTCATGCGCAAATCTCCGACCCGCTATGAAACGCCGCCGGATAACCATCTGCCTGATGGCTCTGATGTCCCACCGGCATCGCACCCAAACCGGCTGTCTTAAGGAGGCATTCATGGATATTGCATTGATTTGGTATGGCATTATCGGGCTGGCGGTATTGATTTATGTCGTGCTTGATGGCTTTGATTTGGGCATCGGTATCCTGTTTCCCTCAGCCTCCGGGGAAACCGAGCGGGATCTGATGATGAACAGCATCGCCCCGGTATGGGATGGCAATGAAACCTGGCTGGTATTGGGCGGGGGTGGCTTGTTTGCCGTATTCCCTCTGGCTTACTCAGTCGTCGCGCCGGCATTGTATGCTCCGTTGATCATCATGCTACTCGGACTGGTACTCAGAGGTGTTTCTTTTGAGTACCGGTTTAAAACCAGAAAAGGAAAATTTATCTGGGATACCGCTTTTTTCACCGGTTCTCTGCTCGCAACCGTGATGCAGGGAATGATGTTAGGCGCCTTACTTCAGGGCATTGAAATCGAAGGCCGGGCGTATTCAGGCGGGTGGTTTGACTGGCTGACCCCGTTCACGCTGCTCTGCGGGCTCAGTACAATCTGTGCCTATACCCTGCTTGGTGGCTGCTGGCTGATGATGAAATTACCCAAAGATCTGGCTACCCGCTATGAAGGCGTGTCTAAACGCTGGGGAGCCGGCATGGTGATCTGTATTGCCGTGATCAGCCTGTGGCTGCCATTGACGAATGAGATGATTTACCGCCGGTGGTTTAACCTGCCTGACACGCTGATTTATCTGTCTATTCCGTTTGGGGCGGTCCTGATTATCTGGCGACTGTTCAAAGCATTGCAGGAGCACAGAGGGTTCCACGCCTATCTGTATGGTATCGGGCTATTTCTGATCTCTGCTGCGGGGTTTGCTATCAGCACTTATCCTTACATTATCCCGTATTCCCTCACCTATGCTCAGGCAGCAGCACCGGCAAACAGCCAGATGTTTCTGCTGGCAGGAACGGTGGTTCTATTGCCGACAATCATCGGCTACAGCGCCTACGCTTACTGGGTATTCCGCGGAAGACTCAAACATGGGGAGGGTTATCACTAATGCATACACAAGTAAAACAGTGGCTCTGGCTGATAGGCCTTTGGGTTGGCAGCGTGTCCGTTCTGTCTGTCTTCGCCTGGCTTATCAGGCTGATGATAGGCTGAAATCATGACATACAAAAACATCGTCGTCACCGGAAGTTCTGGTGCCATTGGCAGTGCATTTATCCGGCAGGTCGCTGAACGCTATCCCGATGCCACCATTCATGCGTTTTCCCGGCAAGGAACGGAGCCGACGCTTGCCGGAGTCAAAACACACTCCATTGACTATACTGATGAAAACAGCATTGACGCCGCGGTACAAACAGCAACACAGCTTGCCCCTGTGGATTTGATGCTGGTCGCGACAGGTCTGTTGCATCACGGACATCTGATGCCCGAAAAATCGTTAAAAGAGCTGACCGCAGCAAAGCTGCACGATGTCTTTGAGGCTAATACCATTGTCCCCGCCCTGTTTGCCAAGCATTTTTTGCCACGCATGAACCGGAAAGAACGCTCGGTGTTTGCTGTGCTGTCTGCCCGTGTCGGCAGTATTTCCGATAACCGGCTGGGTGGCTGGTATGCCTACCGGGCTTCGAAAGCGGCCTTAAATATGATCATTAAAAATGCCGCAATCGAGACCGGCAGGCTGAATAAAAACGCCATTGTCGCCGGGCTGCATCCCGGCACGGTCGATAGCCGCTTATCGCAACCCTTTCAGAGTAAGGTATCAGAAAAACAGTTATTTACCCCGGAAGAATCGGCCCGGCACCTTCTGAATGTCATCCATCACCTGACGCCAGAACAAAGCGGTCGCTGTTTTGCGTGGGACGGAAAGGAGATTCAGCCTTGAGCACATTACGGATTATTTTTGCCGATCAGTTATCTCAATCAATCTCCAGTCTTGAAGGCTGCAATACGTTGGACGATGTGATTCTGATGTGTGAAGTCCGCGAGGAAGCCACACACGTCAAACATCATCAGAAGAAAATTGCATTCCTCTTTTCAGCCATGCGCCATTTTGCCCGGGAACTGACAGAACAGGGGTATCCGGTCGTCTATGTCAAGCTCGATGATCCGGACAACAGCGGCAGTTTTCGCGGTGAAGTCAAACGCTTGGCTGCAAAATACCACCCGGCGCAGATAGTGGTCACCCACCCTGGCGAATACCGGGTGTTACAGGATATTCGAAACTGGTCGTCTGAACTGGGCATTCCGGTGGACATTCGCCCGGACCAGCGATTCTTATGTACGCCAGAAGCGTTTGCAGAGTGGGCCGGTCGTCGCAAACAGATGCGAATGGAATACTTTTACCGTGAAATGCGCCAGCAATACGATATTTTAATGGATAATGGAGCTCCGGTTGGCGGCAAGTGGAATTATGATGCAGAAAACCGGAAACCACCAAAAACCGGTCTGAATATCCCGGCGCAAAGCACCTTTCCACCCGATGAAATCACCACGGAAGTGATGCAACTGGTCTCCCGACATTTTTCCTCTCACTTTGGCCGACTGGAACCTTTCTGTTTCGCGGTCACCCGTCGGCAGGCGCTGCTTGTCTTAGAACAGTTTATTGAACAGAGACTGGTGTCCTTTGGCGATTATCAGGACGCCATGCTCGAAGGCGAACCCTGGATGTACCATTCGCATCTCAGTTTTTACCTCAACGCAGGGTTGTTGCTACCGATCGAATGTATCAAAGCCGCAGAAGACGCTTACACGCAAGGCAACGCGCCCTTAAATGCCGTTGAAGGATTTATCCGCCAGATTATGGGCTGGAGAGAATACGTCAGAGGAATCTACTGGCTTACTATGCCGGGTTATGCCCGTCACAATTACTTTGAGGCCACCCGCGATTTACCGGATTTCTACTGGCATGGTGACACCGACATGAACTGCCTGCGTCAGTGCATACAGGAAACCCGCGACAATGCCTACGCCCATCATATTCAACGTTTGATGGTGCTCGGGAACTTTGCCCTGCTCACCGGCATTGATCCCAAACAGGTCAATGAATGGTTTTTAGTCGTCTATGCCGATGCATTTGAATGGGTAGAACTACCGAATGTGTCCGGCATGATCCTGTTTGCCGATGGCGGTTATCTGGCCAGTAAACCTTACGCTGCCGGTGGCGGCTACCTTCATAAAATGTCCGACTATTGCAGGAATTGCCGGTATAAAGTAGCCCAAAAATCGGGCCCGGATGCCTGTCCGTTTAATTATCTTTACTGGGATTTTCTGGCCCGAAACCGGGAAAAATTGCGCACTAATGCCCGTTTGGGGATGATGTATAAAACGTATGACCGGATGAATGACGATAAAAAAACCGCCATTCAGGAAGCGAGTGCGCGGTTTTTGCTCAGTCTTGAGGGAGGGCGTGACGAACAGCCATAACAAGCGCCCAGCAAAGGCTTAATGATCGGCTTCTGTATTCATTTGAGACATTCTCTTACGCAACTCTTTTTGAAGAATGTTTACCGCATAGGGTTTCATTGTTTTCCATTTCTGACATTCCTCACGAGTTCTGCCGCAACCCAGACACCAGCCTTTAGCATGTGAAAAATCACAGATATCGATACAAGGGCTCTTTTGTTTCTTCATCTTTCTTGGTTGCCTTTCCGTCCGCTCAATATCAAAGCTTAAGTAAGATTTGTTCAACGCTGGCTTCGAGGGTACGGAGCCGGTTAAATTCTTCGAATAACCGCTGCTCCAGACTCTTAAAATTCAGTGGCAACGTTCTCTGGCAGATGCCATAGCTGCTGTCCAACATTTTATATCCCTTCCAGCCAGATATACGCTGTCCTTCTAATTCGATAAGTTGGCGAATGAACTCAGATTGTTCAGGGCAGTCTTCCTCGGCATGCATACACACCGGGAACGATTTCTGTTTTATTTGTGGTGCTTCGATAAACGTTTCGAAGTGAATACCACCTTGATTATGGTTAAACCAACTGTGTTTATAGAGCTGTAAGTAGCTGCCCCGGTTATAGATTTCCCAATCCTCATCAAACCAGCTTGCCTGACGCAGCATTTTTTCAAGGTTACGGAATACACCCTTTACATCTTTCATAAAAACTCATCTATCACTTAATTTCTTCACACAATTTATAAAGCAACACAAATGTTCAAAAGGCAAATCCCGGCGAACATAACAGGGCTACTAGCACGACGTTACCCCGAAACCATCCAGTTGGCAACCTTACTATCTATTTGGTAAGGGCGAATTGTCCCAACGCACTCCAATTCCCAAAGTCGAAGCAGTGGCGAATCTGAGCCGACTGTTTAATCAAATGGCGCAACGTATTGAGCATACTGTTCAGGGCTAAATCACTGTGAGCAGATGAATTTCCTATTATTTCGTTACCAATGAGAAAAATGCTAATATCCTTTTTTCAATCGAGTTCAACAAAATGAAACCATTCATATCTTCACAATCGTTGTATAAAGAAAAAGATAACATTAGCATCGAACTATTGGCTCTCTCTGTGGGTAATGACTTAGTCATTGTTATTGCAGGAGGGGATAAAGCCCATATTGGCGCATCAGCGTTATCACAACCCAGAGCCAGTCTCGAAAACCCTGATAAAATCAGTGCATCAACATCGGTTATGTGTGTCTTAGGCCACAAAGAAGATTTATTAGCTCACCATATCGCTCAAAAATTATCCGCTACCTTTAATTGCGTTGTAAATGTCACCTGCGGTATCCATATAGATAACGCCGACAGTTCAAAAATAAAAATAACACAGACACTTGTTAATGAATTATTAGATGATTTTATCAGTAGAGCAAATCAGCCTTAGTGAGTATTATGGCTTTGTCACTATCACGTTCAATAATCGTATAAACTCTGATTGCTCTTGTTTTGATAAACGAGATAGGAAAATATTATCAACATAGTTTGCTTTTGCTTTTTCCTGCTCAAGCAATTTGAGACCGTCCTGAGTCAAATAGACAAATCGACGTCGTTTATCTTTTTCGCCGGTTTGGCGATAAATTAAGCCTCGTTTTTCCAGTCTACCGACGATCTCTGCTAATGTCGCTTTTGTAGAGACAGATGCCTCCATCAACTCACCCTGTTCAACTCCAGGATTTAAAGATACAGCAAGCATAACGGAATATTGTGGCTTAGTAAGACCAGAAACCTCACTCTGCCAGTTTGCTGTATGTTCTTGAATTAATTTACGCATCAAATGGAAAATGCCATGGCCCGACTCAAACTGCATTTTGTAGATAATCCCAAATTACTTATTGCTAGCGGAAATTATATCACAGGATACTTATCTATAAGCCAGTGATACCGTTAGAAAATAAAAAGGTTCGTTGACGAACTTTTTTATGCATCTCTATTGATTTTCCCTTTATCACAACATAGCATAAGTACATTGTTCGTGTACGAACTATATGGTTATGATTGATATAGAGAAAATATATGAAGCTTATCGTTGGAATGACTGGCGCTACCGGAGCTCCTTTGGGGGTAAGTCTGCTACAAGCACTACAAATGATGCCTGATGTAGAAACGCACCTTGTAATGTCTCGTTGGGCAAAAACAACAATTGAACTAGAAACCCCCTACAGTGCACGTGAAATCAGTGCTCTTGCAGATGTCACATACAATTCATCAAATCAGGCAGCGGCGATTTCATCCGGTTCATTCAAAACCGACGGTATGATAATTATCCCCTGCAGCATGAAATCATTGGCAGGTATTCGCGCAGGATATGCAGAAGGGTTAGTGGCTCGGGCTGCAGATGTTGTGATGAAAGAAAACCGAAAGCTGGTGTTAGTCCCAAGGGAAACCCCACTGAGTACCATTCACTTAGAGAACATGTTAGCCCTTGCGCAAAAAGGCGTTACGATGATTCCACCCATGCCTGCCTGGTATAACCATCCCAAATCTATCGATGATATTAAGCATCACATCGTCGCTCGCGTTTTAGATCAATTCGATCTGGATTATCCAGAAGCCAAACGCTGGCAAGGACTCACCTTTTCAGAAGATTTAGATTAATTTACAAAGGAAAACACTATGGCATACGATGATTTACGCAGTTTCCTGCAATCATTAGAAGATAACGGGCAATTACTCAGAATTTCTGAACAAGTAAAAGCAGAACCCGATATAGCTGCAGCCGCAAATGCGACCGGCCGAATTGGTGAAGGTGCGCCTGCATTATGGTTTGATAATATTGAAGGTTTTACCAATGCTCGTATAGCAATGAATACCATTGGTTCCTGGCAAAATCATGCGATCTCGATGAACCTACCACCGAAAACGCCTGTCAGTGAGCAAATCTCAGAATTCATCCGTCGGTGGGACAACTATCCGATTGCACCAGAGCGACGTGACAACCCACCCTGGGCCGAAAACACGACAGAAGGGGATGACATCAACCTATTTGATATTCTTCCGCTATTTCGCCTCAACGATGGCGATGGTGGTTTTTATTTAGATAAGGCATGTACCATTTCTCGCGATCCGACAGATCCTGATAATTTTGGTAAACAAAATGTGGGTATTTATCGTTTAGAGGTAAAAGGAAAACGTAAACTGGGCTTACAGCCAGTACCAATGCACGATATCGCCATTCATCTGAATAAAGCGGAAGAACGAGGGCAAGATTTACCAATTGCTATCACACTGGGTAATGACCCGATCATTACCCTAATGGGAGCAACACCACTAAAATACGATCAATCTGAATACGAGATGGCAGGAGCGCTACGCGAAAAAGCGTATCCCATCACGACAGCACCACTGACAGGTTTTGATGTTCCCTGGGGGGCAGAAGTCGTTATTGAAGGGGTGATTGAAAGTCGGATTCGTGAAATAGAAGGACCATTCGGAGAATTTACCGGTCACTATTCCGGCGGGAGAAATATGACCGTAGTTCGCATCGATAAAGTGTCTTACCGAACCAATCCTATCTACGAATCTTTATATTTGGGTATGCCCTGGACCGAAATCGATTACCTGATGGGACCGGCGACTTGTGTCCCTTTATACCAACAGTTAAAGGCAGAATTTCCGGAAGTACAAGCCGTAAACGCAATGTACACTCACGGCCTATTAGCCATTATCTCAACGAAAAAGCGGTATGGTGGCTTTGCAAGAGCCGTTGGGCTTCGGGCAATGACAACCCCACATGGTCTGGGTTATGTCAAAATGGTCATAATGGTTGACGAAGACGTTGATCCATTCGACCTACAGCAAGTCATGTGGGCTATGTCTGCAAAAGTTAATCCGGCAGGAGATTTAGTTCAATTACCCAATATGTCTGTTCTTGAGCTGGATCCAGGCTCATCCCCTGCAGGAATCACCGATAAACTCATCATCGATGCAACAACTCCCGTTGCGCCAGATAATCGAGGTCATTTCAGCCAACCAGTAAAAGATCTACCGGAAACAAAAGAATGGATAACCAAATTAACTGAAATGATCTCTGCACAAAAACAGGAGAGTAAATAATGATTTGTCCACGCTGTGGTGAGAACAATATTGAAGTACTCGCAAAATCACAGGTACCTGATGTTTGGGAAGTTTACCAATGCCAACACTGCCTGTACACCTGGCGTTCAACCGAACCTTTACGACGTATCAGCCGGGAACATTACCCGGAAAAGTTTAAAATGACTCAGGAAGATATTGATAACGCACCCATGGTTCCTTCCATTCCGCCATTATTACCGGAAAATGAACGTTAACTGTTGAAAGCATCTTAAATAGCGGTCAATTTTTATTGGCCGCTACAATACTTCTTGTTGTATTTTTCAGGGAAAGTATCAATTGAGGGTCGGCAGTCATCGTCTTCGTCAAATAAGTTTTTGAGAATTTGAGATTTCAGCCCAGTTTCTTGGCTAGAAGACTCCATGTGAAAGAACTTTTGTAGTAAACCTACAACAGAAAATAGTCTATGCTGACTTAGTGTGCAAATTTGCTGACTTATTTTGCACATATCAAGATGTCGCTGAAAGCATAAAATGTCCTAACACCCCATTATAAACCAAGCCATTAATAACACAGTAAAACCATATTGTGTCCTAAGATGAAAGCATAAGGTGTCCTATTTTTTGTTTCAGCTTAACTCCAATGAATCTTGTGAAAGAAAACCACATACAGAACCAGATGTAATCATACCCAAAATCACACGACTAATCTTGCCATCGTAACAAGGTTTTGGACAGAAATGAGTCTGCAACGTTGCTAATTTAGCTAATCATGAATTAGTTAAAGTATAGTAACACGATTATTGGTTGGCACTTTTCTATATAAGCCATCATAGTTAAGCACACACTCTACGAGTATCTCAAACAATGAGTTAAGTGGATGGTAAAGACGGTCCATAATGCACACCTGAACAAGTTTGTGCACCAGCGTTTGATTAGTTCTATTGACAGTGATTCTATTAATACCGAACTTACCTCGATAATAAGTGATGACACCAAAAAAGCACCTTAGCCAATAAACATAGGACTAACTCGCCCGCTTTAATGTTAAAAAACGAATCACTGCTACAACTAAATTTGTCTGGTAATACCTACCCTATCATTTCTTTCTAAGCATTAAATGATAGGGTACAGAACATGTACCCTATCATTATTTAAATTTAAGCGGCTGCACCATCTTGGGTGATTTTCTCTTCAGCTTTGTGCTCTAGTACCTTACTATTTTGATTAATAGCAATGGTCTTTGGCTTCATCGCTTCAGGGATTTCTTTCACTAAAGTAATGGTTAGCAAACCGTTAGAAAGGTCCGCATTGGTGACTTCAACATAATCAGCCAGATTGAACTTACGTTCAAATGTTCGATTGGCAATCCCCTGATGAAGATACTTCCGCTCTTTATCTGCATCCTTATGGCCGCGTACAGTCAATACACCTTTTTCGACTTGAATATCAAGTTCTTCCTGAACAAATCCAGCTACGGCCAGAGTAATGGCATAGCGGTTTTCATTCAGAACTTCAATATTATATGGGGGATAACCGCTCACGGCCGTATCACTGGTTAATGCATGATCAATCAGTGAAGCCAGGCGATCAAATCCAACACTACTACGATATAGTGGAGATAGGTCAATTGAGTTCATAATATATCCTCCAAAGAAGCAACATATAACAAAAACAATGTTTATGAAAAAGTCTCTAGTAAGACAACCTTTTCACTTATTTATATAACGCTGAGATGTAAATAGATCAAGATTATTTATATAAAAGATATTTATTAAGCCGGTTAATAAATATCTAGTTTTTATAAACCCAGAACTCTCTATGTACCCAGCAATATTAACGTATATAAGAGCGAGCATAACTTGCCCGCTCATGCTCAAGTTACTGTGCCAACTCCTTATCTTTCGCCTTTTCAGAGATCATCGCTTCAGTGGTAACCATCAAACCAGCCACGGATGCTGCATACTGCAACGCTGAACGGGTAACCTTAGCCGGATCCAAAATCCCCATCTCGATCATATTGCCGTATTGCCCCGTTGCTGCATTGAATCCATAGTAAGCATCACCGCCTTTCACCGCATTAGCAACCACCGAGGCTTCATCACCCGCATTGTTTGCAATCTGGCGCAACGGCTCTTCCATTGCACGCAATGCCACTCGAATGCCCATATTCTGGTCGTCGTTGTCACCGGTCAAATCGGCTAACTCATTGGCTATCTTCGTCAGGGCAACACCACCGCCGGCAATGATGCCTTCTTCAACTGCGGCACGAGTCGCATGCAGAGCATCGTCAACCCGATCTTTTTTCTCCTTCATTTCCACTTCTGTCGCTGCACCGATCTTAATTACGGCAACACCACCAGACAGCTTAGCAATGCGCTGCTGCAGTTTCTCTTTATCGTAATTAGAACTGGTTGCGGCAATTTGTTTTTCAATGGAGGCTATGCGATCTCTGATGCTACTTTCACTGGCCTTTCCTCCCACGATAATAGTGGCATCTTTGGTGATGGTTACTCTCTTCGCGCTACCCAGTTGCTCTAACGTCACTTTTTCCAGTTCATGACCAAGCTCTTCACTGATAAGCGTTCCTTGTGTAAGTACAGCGATATCTTCCATCATCGCCTTACGGTTATCACCAAAGCCAGGCGCTTTAACTGCCGACGCACGTACAATACCGCGCATATTATTCACAACGAGTGTTGCCAGCGCCTCGCCCTCAATATCTTCTGCGATAATCAATAGCGAGCGGGACTGTTTGGCTACTTCTTCCAGTACCGGTAGTAATTCGCGGATATTACTTACTTTTTTGTCCACCATCAGAATGTAGGGGTTATCCAGTTCAACACTGCCCGATTCCTGGTTAGTAATAAAGTAAGGTGACAAATAGCCACGGTCAAACTGCATGCCCTCAACTACGGCAAGCTCATTATTAAGACCCTGCCCCTCTTCTACCGTGATCACGCCATTTCGTCCCACCTTCTCCATCGCTTCAGCGATGATCTCCCCGATTGCTCTGTCGCTATTAGCTGAAATGCTGCCAACCTGGGTAATCGACTCCTTATCACTGCATGGTTGCGCTATCTCTCTCAGTTTATCTACCGCAGCCTCAGTCGCTTTATCAATACCTCGTTTCAGGTCCATCGGATTCATACCCGAAGCCACAGCTTTCAGACCTTCATTAATCAGAGATTGAGCAAGAACCGTTGCCGTAGTTGTACCATCACCAGCTTCATCATTAGCCTTAGACGCAACCTGCTTCACCATCTGCGCGCCCATATTCTCGAACTTATCTTCCAGTTCAATCTCTTTTGCCACAGAGACACCATCTTTGGTAATGGTTGGTGCGCCAAAAGACTTATCAAGCACCACGTTTCGGCCTTTTGGCCCCAATGTTACTTTAACCGCATCAGCCAGTAGGTTAACGCCTTTAAGCATCTTTTGACGCGATTCATCAGCAAATAAAACTTCTTTTGCAGTCATGATTATCTCCTCAAAAAACAACGATAGTTTGATTACTCGACAATTGCTAACACATCAGATTCAGAAAGAATTAGGTACTCGGTACCATCAATTTTTTCCGCTTTTACCCCATACCCGTCATTAAAAATAACGATGTCATCGACTTTGACATCCAGTACCGCCCTCTCACCGTTTTCCAGCCGCTGACCTAAACCGACAGCAACGACTTTACCTCTATTGGATTTTTTAACGGATTGCGATGTAAGTACAATGCCTCCTTCAGACAAATTCTCCGCTTCAAGTCTTTCAACAATCAGTCGATCATTTAAAGGTCGAATATTCATGAGGTTAGCCTCCTATAATTACTCAAATAAAAGACATCATTATGATCAATAAAACGTAATACTGCGCTTTCGTTTTGCTATATAGGGACAAGAAAAATAGACTTCAAGAGGGGAGACAAAAAAATTTTCACGAGAATAAAGAAATAATTAAGACGTTACTCTTTATCAAAGCTATCGACGACAATTGCCCCCATATAAGAAGGCATTGATATAATAATGACTCTTTTTATCTCTACCAACGTATCTGAAAGCAGAGGAACTTTTGTGACAGTCTGTCCGTCAGCCAGAAGTAATATGGCATTCAAACGGCGATAATGGTCTTTATCCTTTGTCTTATGCATTTTTTTGATAATTCGGCGTCGCTCTGCATGGTCAGGTAATGTTAGAATCATGGCACTCTATACTGTCTTGTTCGTTTGGATTACTTATGTTGTTACAATGTATCGTCAGCTATCTTTAAGCAGCAGTGCAAATACGGCCGAATAGATAAGAATATTGAAGAACTAAAGCAACTTGTATCATGCTTGGCGGGAGAAAGAGCCAACATATATGAACTTGAAGATGCATATGAGAGGATGGCATATGCGATACAAGAAGCAGATCATAGTGTCACTTTACTTACAAGACACGGTCACAATAAAGATAGCAATCAAGTTAATATCCCTGAACGTGAGCAAAAGTCTAAAAATAAACCCAAATACTATAACTCCATGCTCAAGGCTATAAAAAGGAAAGATCAGGAACTGTGAACCGATAGGAGAGGTTCACTTGAATCCAGAAAGAGAAGTTGCTTAATAACTAAGCAAGTAGTGACAACTATCTTGAAAAACGCCGAGGCTGGCGATAGTCCACCTCTACTGTTCGTGCTCGTTTGCTTATGCTGGTGTAATTCGGTGAACGCAAATCTACATCTATCAGACGAAACAGCGAATCAATAAAGCCCTGTAGAGCACGGAGTGGCAAGTTGAAAATTCCTTTCAGCATCAGGGCAGTCTCTATCGCGGAATCGCTGAACTCATTGCTTCTACCTCTGCGTCCAGACGGCGTATCGCAGTACCAATTGGTGATTGCGGCGTCATTCATCCAGAAAGTCAGCGAACCTCGGTTTACGAGCGCTTGGTTGTATTCTTTCCAGTTGGTGATTTTTCTCTTCGATTTACCCATCTGATACCAATCACACTAATTTTATGATCTAATATCAGCTTCAATAGGAGCTGATATGACGACCCCTAACTTCCCAAAACTTATTCGTGAAACATCTGATGCCAGGATGCGTACGAGACTTCTTGCTATATCCCATTTTGTGGATGGAAAAAGCCGTACTCAGATCGCCAAATATTTAAAAGTCAGCCGTACCAGTGTCAATAACTGGGTGGCGGCTTATTTAAAGAATGGTGTTGAAGGCTTGGTAGAAAAGCAGCATACAGGCCGTCCTCCACGACTGACTGAAGATCAGCTATCTCAGTTAAAGCTGTACATAACTTCCAATGCGATTAAACCTGAAGGTGGAAGACTGCAGGGGACAGATATTATTGAATTCATCCATGAAGAATTTGGCCTATCGTACAGCTTATCCGCATCTATAAGATATTGAGAAAACTTGATTTAGTTTGGATAACAACGCGTTCAAAGCACCCAAAACAATCAGTAGAAGCGCAAGAAGCTTTTAAAAAAATTCCTAATAGAAACGATCCTTAAGATCCCAGGACATGTTGCTTTAAAAGATGTTCAAATCTGGTTTCAAGATGAAGCCAGATTTGGCCAGCGCAACACAACAACCCGAATATGGGCAGAAAAAGGGACTCGCCCCAGAGCGGTACAACAGCAGCAATTTGAGTATGCATACCTATTTGGGGCGGTATGCGTTAATATCGGAGAAGCGGAAGCTATTGTTGTTCCAATGAGCAACATGGAAGCAATGAAAGAGCAACTCAGGCTTATTTCACAATCAACACCCACAGACAAACATGCTGTCGTCATCATGGACCAAGCCAGTTGGCATCAAAGTTATCTTGCTGATTCATTTAAGAACCTGACTGTCATTCATATACCGCCCTATTCGCCGGAACTCAACCCAATAGAGCAGGTATGGAGTTGGTTACGTCAGAACGAAATAGGCAATAGGTGTTTTGAATGTTATGACGATATTGTCGACAAGCTGTGTAGTGCTTGGAATCGTTTTTGTGCAGACAAAAGTAGAGTCATTTCGCTCTGTTTTAGAGATTGGACTATATTGACCAGTTAATTAGTGTGATTGGTATTAGAACTTGCAAACTTGTATACATTCTTAGTTGCAGATGGTTTGCGAAGATTTCGAACGTACATAACTTGTCCCTTAACGTTGTAATAAAACAACCAAATTAAGTTTAGGACATTTTATGAGTTTTAAAAGGACAGCTTATGCTTTTAATAGGACACTTTATGCTTTCAGCGACAAAAAGGGCGGAGGCCCCAGCCACATCCCGGCACACACGTCATCTGCTGTGGCTGCTTCCTTCCGGACCTGACCAGGTTCACAAACTAGTGTTGCGGGAGGACCAGAGCCTCCATAGATTCTATTTGTTACTCTGCTTAAGAGTGCGGTGATTATTAAACAACGAACCCGTCATTGCAAGTGATATTCCCTTAATTTGAGCGACATATAATTTAATCGCTTAGTGATTAACCACTTTCTACTTTCAGGCCCATTTTTGCTCCTGATCCGGCTCAGACATATCGATGGAAGCGGACTTAAAACTCCGGGATTTGTATTTAGAACGGTACATTTCAATATCGGTATGATGCAGAACATCTTCCAGATCCATATATTGCTGCTCTCTGTTTTGCGAAATCCCGACCGCAACCGTCACGGTAAAGCTCAGGTTACGATCAGAATCGATAAAAACAAAACGTTCGAAATTAGCAATCGACTCTAGCAGTTCTTCCCCCTTACTGTCTCCGACCAGAATGAATTCGTCGCCACCGATCCGGTATCCAGTTCCTTTCCAGTGGGCCATAATTCTTTCCGCCAGCCGCATTAATACCTTATCTCCCACTTCGTGGCCAAACGTATCGTTAATGGGCTTAAAACGGTTTACATCCAGATAGACAACAGTATGACGTGAAGAAATACCACGAACATATTTACGGTACAAAGCCCGGCGGTTTTTCAGTTTGGTTAAGTTATCGGTCAATGCCTGAATATGAAGATAATAAGCCACCACGGCCAAAGCCAGTAACAAACCGAACAGAAACCACAAACTATGGCGGTTAAATCGTTTCTCGGCAATTAACGTTGCACGCCAGTCTGGAAGCACATTGTACTTAGTGATTATTTTCGACATATCAATCATGTGAATAGCGCGGGAAAACAATGGAGCAAGTAATCTGCCTTCTTCATTTTTAGGGAAGGCGATCGCAACCTTAGACTTATAGAAGTTACCAATTAAAGTATCTTCCTGAATCGGGAAAACGGTATCGGAATTACGTAACAAGTGATTATAATTAATCCGGCTTAATACAATGTAATCCACTTTTTTATCCAAAAGCGCCTGAATCTGTTTTTTCTGACTCGAAAACCGGTAAAGCACTTTGTTCGGCAACATTCTGGTTAATAATGTATCGAAAAAATCGTCTTTAATCACACCGATTCTCTCGGTAATTAATTCCGAGATATTGCTGTACACGTTATTTTTGTAATTCTCCCGTTTTATCAGCACCACTTCAGGGAAATAATAAGGATCACTAAAATACATGTGTTTTTTTCGGCGTTCCGAAATAATGGTCGGCGAAAGAATGTCAATTTTCTTCTGCAATAGCTCCGAATACATGTTTTCCCACGATTCGCCAGACTGGCTGAGTAAGTCGCATTTAATCATTAGCATCTTACAGGCCTGAAACACGACATCAGCACTAATTCCATCCACATCACCGTTCTTGTGGTAGATGGTATACTCACTCAGATCTTCCAGCTTAACCCGGTAAATCCTTTGCATATCCAAACCACTTTCTCTGACGGCCAGCCGGAGTGCCTGCTTACGGATATCGAGCTGATATTTTTTAATTGAAGAACTCAGCATCCGTTGTAGATCTGCTGAATATGCGTACTGCTGAATTTTCTTCAGTAACTCTGAATGCTTGCCGGAAGGAGCTATAATAGACACCGGTTTAATAGGAAGCTGATCATTTAAGATTTCGGCTTCAAATCCCTTAAACAACATCGGTTTTAACTGATTAATGGCGTCAATGACCCCATCTACTGCCCCACTTCTTAAAAGCGTAACTGCGGCGTCATGGCCAAGATAAGATATCTGCTTCATCTGTGGGTAATGATCCCGGATGAGCTGACCGTAGATGGTTCCTTCCGGTACACCAATCGATGAAATATCATCCAGCCTGGCACCATGCTTACTGAACATATAAGTGTATTCAATATTTGTCGGTCTTGATATTTCGAAACGTTTCGCCCTCTCTTGAGTAAAAGTTACATTAGCAGCAAAGTCGGCATCCCCGGTTTCAATGGCTTTTAAAATCGCATCAAAACTCGGATATCTGACGTACTGCACGTTAAAATCGAAATGATAAGCTGCCGAATTAAACAAAACTCGTGTAGTGACATCATCTGCTTCGATGCCGATTCTGTAGGTTGGGGAGGCTTGTGTCTCATCACGAGCCTGAGCATTACTGCCGATGGTCGTCAGCCAGAAAAGACTAATCAGGACCAGTATGGCTTTTTTCATGACGTTGTGATTTGTTTTTATTTTTAATAAATTGGGTCAATAATACACTAAAAACTGACCAATTGTATAAGTTTCAAACAATAATAAGCACAAGAGAATAAAAAATTGTACAATTTTATCTTTCACTTTAGGTGGAGTTGCAGATGAATCAAAATTCCCATTTTCAGAATCACTTTTTAGCGTCTGTCTTTTCCGTTGTAAACTCGATTCCTAAAGGAAGAGTATCCACTTACGGCGACGTGGCCAGAATGGCGGGTTTTCCCGGATATGCCCGGCACGTTGGTAAAGCACTAAGCAAAATACCCCCTGACTCTCAGTTACCCTGGTACCGGGTTGTGAACAGTAAAGGATGTATCTCATTAAAAGGGGAAGACTATCAGCGTCAGTTAAATAAACTGACAGAAGAAGAAATCACAGTACGTCAGTCTGGCAGTGTATCTTTGCGACAATACCGCTGGGAGCCGCAAAGCGCCCTACATTAAATTGTAATTAAACTTGATTTTTAATGATAAGAGCAGTTTGATATCACTTTCTGTACGCTTCATAAAGACACATCAGAGGCAATATGAGTCAAGCTCTCAACAATCTACTCCAGTTGTTAAATCTGGAAAAACTGGAAGAATGTCTGTTCCGTGGTAACAGTGAACATATTGGTTTGCCACAGGTTTTTGGCGGGCAGGTTATCGGTCAGGCTTTGTCAGCGTCACGCTATACGGTGCCGGCTGACCGCACTGTCCATTCCATGCACAGCTACTTTCTCTATCCCGGTGATCCCGAAAAACCCATTATCTACGATGTGGATAAACTCCGTGACGGACGCAGCTTCAGCACCCGCAGGGTGAAAGCCATACAGAACGGACGGCCAATCTTCTATCTTACCGCCTCTTACCATGGCGAAGCTCCCGGGTTTCAGCACCAAAATCCGATGCCGGATATTCAGGGTCCGGAAAATTACGTTTCAGAACAAGAGCTTATTAAAAAATATGCCCATCTACTTCCACAGAAATTTGCTGAAAGCTTTACGCAGGAGAAAGCCATCGAGGTTCGTCCTGTGAATGTCATTGACCCTATCAACCCCAAAAAAACAGAGCCAAAACAATACCTTTGGATTAAAGCAACCGGTGAATTGCCAAAAGACCAACTCATGCATCAGTGCCTGCTGGGTTATGCTTCTGACTGGGGTTTTCTGACAACTGCCTTGCACCCACATGGTGTCTCCCTGCTGACACCCAACTTTCAGGTGGCAACCATCGATCACTCCATATGGTTTCATCGTTCGTTTAATATGGATGAGTGGCTACTGTTCGCCATCGAAAGCCCAACTGCCAGTAATACTCGAGGACTGGTGAGAGGCCAAATATTCAATCAACAGGGAACATTGGTCGCCAGTGCGGTACAGGAAGGTGTCATGCGCTACCGGGATTATTAATTCTTTACTTTTCCCTTAGGGTAAGGTTTACAGTATCTTTGTCATCAAACATAATGGAGACTGACTAATGGGATGCTGTAATGAACCACCAAAAGGCGGAACCCGGGAAATCGGCCCGCTGATTAAATTTATGGCCATTTTTATGGCTGTCATTTTTATCATTGCCTGGCTGTTTGGTTAGTACCCGACTGACTATGCGCATGATAATCTCGGTATATTGTTCAGAAAGGAAGTTCAGTGGTGTACTTTAATGACTCCATTGCAAACGTAGAAGTAACATCGCTGAGTCCTTTAATGCTATTGACCAATTTTTTATAAAAGTTATCAAAGGTTTTCATATCTTTGACGAGAACCCGCAGCATATAGTCGTATTCACCCGCCATCCGGTAAAATTCCATGACTTCCGGATAATCTGCAACCGTATCAACAAACGTTTGATACCACTGATGTGAGTGGTCACTGGTTTTCAACATAACAAAAGCAGTAAATGACAGACCAATAACATCCGGATCCAACAGCGCTACACGCTTTCTTATTACACCTTCGTCTTCCAGGCGTTTTAAGCGCTTCCAACAGGGGGTTGTGGTTAAATTTACTTCTTCAGCCAGTTCATTCAGCGAAATATTTCCATCATGCTGAATTAACCTGAGAAGTTTTTTATCTATCTCATCGAAATTCATAGATGAATACCTGACAAATACAATTTTCTGACTATAACCAATAATCGTCTGGATGGGGATATTTTTGTCAATTTATCGGGTAATCATTACCAGCAATGATTTTATAGCTATTGATTCTCATCTGGTGTGTAGATTCTGGATTCCGCCGCCGCGGCAGAACATTCATATCCTCTGGCTTTCGCTTCTTCAATATACCACTGAGCAAGCGTATCCCTGCAAAAGCCGGAAACCAGCATTAATTCAAGATTCTTCACTTCCGGGTGGTCAGAAAGATGGCTCAACAGACGACTGAAAACAGCGGCATCAATATGTTGTTTCAGCTCATCAGGTAACTGCTGATATTGTTCATCCATAATGTCTCTCCAATACGACAAAGCCCGGGCAAAACTGCCACGGGCTTCTTCAATACCTTTACCGTTGATCGAATAACAAACGATCTCCAGACTGAATAATACGAAGCTAAACAGTGCTCTGTCTTTGATAATAGACAGCCCTGTCGATTTCAGTCTCGACCTTCATCACATCTGTGTACTGTTTATGTTCTGAATTCTCTCTCATCCTAAATCAAAAACCTGGTTTTTTCCCTACGCCAGTTTTCTTACCCAAAATAGTCTCAAGGTTAATAAGCGGGGAATCAATAATCCGATAATAACGATGCCCATTCCCAACAACTGAGTTGATGTAACGGCCTGACCGATAGTAACTGATACCAGCACTGAAAAGACAGGAACAAAATTAAAAAACAGAGAGGCGGTAGATGCACCTAAAGTCTTAACCCCACTCAACCAAAGCAGGTATCCGGCAACGGTACCAAACAACCCGATGTAAACCACTTCCAGAATGCCGGTCACTGAGCTGGAAAATAATTCATCAACCGGATGAATGCTACCTGAAAACAGGCAAAGCCCCCCGATCACAGCAAAACCACTGCACATGCCCAAAAACGTATAAGGAATCACCGGCATCCAGCGGCTGATGGACTGGCTGGCAAACGTATAAAAACTCCAGCACAACATGCCGCTAAATATCAGTATATCGCCATTATTGATCGCAAAGTCACGAATAACCGCATAACTGCCATTGGTTATCACCAATCCAACACCACATAAACTCACAATCAAACTGACGACCTGTACTCTTGTTGGGAACTGACGATGGACAAAACAGGCAATAATAGATGTGGTTAACGGACTTAAGGCCATAATCAGCGCCCCGTTTGTCGAACTGGTTGACGCTAACCCGGTAAACAAACCGATATTTAAACCACCGACACCAATCACACTGACACCAATGGCAATCAACCACTGCCGGGCAGACATTTTTCCAAAAGAAATACGACTGAATTTAATGTAAATACCAAGACAAATGGCAGCAATGACAAACCGCCACATAACCAGAGTATAGGCATGCACCTGCTGAAGTGCTTCTTTTCCAAAAGGAAAACAGCTTCCCCAAAAAAAGGCGCATAATATGAGCATAAATACGGGTTTTGATACTGACTTCATTTTTCTCTTCCATCACTTGATAAACCAATGAAGTCAGTGTATAGATTTCATATTATGAATAAACCTGCAAATATAAGACGGTAAATATCAAATATGAAATCAAGGTATTCTTTAGATGATTTGTTTTATTTCTGCGCAGTGGCAAAATCCACCAGTTTCAAAAAGGCAGCGGATGAGCTGGGTATTCCTCTGTCAACGCTCAGCAGACGAATCAATAAGCTGGAATCGGAAATCAAAGTCCGGTTACTGAACCGGGATTCACACCGGGTGACCTTAACCAATACAGGAAGCAGTTTTTATAATCGCTATAAAGACATCTTTGACGATCTGACCAATATTGACGATGACTTGCACAAAGAAAAATCCCACCCAGCCGGAAAAATAAAAATTACGGCGCCGATCAATGCCAGTTACCAATACCTGAAAGATGTCTTTTATTCTTTCCTTCATGAATACGCCGATATCCGGATTGATCTTCGTATTTCAAATCAGTTACTGGATATCGAATCGGAAGGTATTGATGTGGTTTTCCGTGTTGGGTGCCCGGTCGTCCAAAACTGGATTTCCCGCCCTCTCAAAGACATTCATTTTATTCTTTGCAGCTCACCCGGTATGGACACTTCCGGTCTTTGTACCCCGAAAGACTTAGTGAACTTCCCCGCCGTTCTCTGCGATCCGATGACCACCTGGCAGTTAGAACACGCGGAAACCGGTGAACAATTCAGCTATCAGCCAACCAGCCATATCCGTTTCGAAACCAACGACATAGAAATGCTGTCCCGCTCCGTCAAACAGGGGCTGGGAATCGGATACCTCCCGGACTATCATGCTTTACCAATCATTGAATCCGGTGAAATAAAAAGAGTGTTACCAGAATGGTTCAGCAAACCGAGAACCCTCTATATGCTGTACCGGGACAGAGACAACCTACCTCTGAGAGTTCGTCTTCTGATCGACTATGTCCTGACACATTTTCATGGTACAGACAAACAAAAGCCTGAGCATTAACATGCTCAGGCCTCTCATTTATATACGATACAGTGAAGACTACCCCTGTATCCCAATAATAATCCAGGGGGCGTCTGCGGCGGTTAAGTCCCGCTCAAGATGCCAGACATCTTCAATGTTTTCTTCGATACCTTCAACCGCGTCACGGTAGCGGCCACTGAACTGAATACTGAGATGCGCTCTGTTTTGATCGTAATCCGCCCGCACAATTTCCGCATCAACATACATCACATCGGTATGCTGTTCACCGTCCAGCTTTGCCCGTTCATCACGAAGATCATTGAACAAGCTTTCAGACACATACTCTTTAATAGTATCAAGCTGATTATAATTCCAGGCACCCTGTAAAATCCGATAGTGCTCCCGGGCTCCTTCTATGAAAGCCGCCTTATCAAAGCCGTTCGGGTAATTATGAGGCACATCCGAATGCGCCGCTGCTCCAAATCCTCCGGACGGAGAATCACTCTGCTCAAAATTATGAACATGAGACTGAACATGGGGGTCCCGGTCCATATTTCCAAAAGCTGGTTGCTGCTGATTCATGCTTGCCTGCTTAGCTCCAAGCATTCCGCGCAGAAATTTAAAAATAAAGTAAGCCACCAGACCCAGTATCAGAATATCCAGAAACTGTATTCCATCAAACGCGCCACCGAAAAAGGCCGCTAACAGACCACCGGCAAGCAATCCGCCGAGAATGCCTCCCATGAGTCCCCGTTTGTTTGAACTACGGGCTGCCGTTGATGATTTATTACTATTGAATGTATTCGTTGTTGCTTTTTTAGGTGCAGGAGCTGTTTTAAAAACAGAACCAAACGACCGGCCTCCGCCAAATTTCTTTGCTTCAGCAACTGATGAAACAGAAATGACCGAAAACGAAATTAAAAGCACAGCAACGTAAGAAAACAAGCGTTTCATTATTTTCCTTATTAGCATCGAGGGTACAAATAACATCATAGCTATTTAAACCGGACATGAAAACAATCCGGCACATCAAACATGTATCAGGATATTGCAAAAGAATCCGTTGACGGTCGTTTCCCCGGTTACTATCATATTGAACGTTGTTCAAAATTGGCACAGATAGATGGCACGCAGAAACGACCACACAAGAGAAGAACTGATCAATCTTACTCTTAACACCGTAAAAGAATTTTTAAATGATCACTCCTATCACGAATTGAGTTTAAGAAAAATTGCCAACATGATTGGCTACGTACCAAGTACACTGGTAAATATCTTTGGCAACTACAATCTGCTGTTGCTTCATGCTGTTGCACAAACACTTGACGAACTGGCAATGGAAGCAAAGGCCGTCGTCTGTCCCAGCCAGTCCCCAACCGACGCCCTGAAAGAATTGGCATACTGCTACCATAGTTTCGCACTTCGTTATCCATACCGGTGGCAGCTCATTTTTGAACATAATATGAATGGTGAAACGCTGCCTGACTGGCAGACAGAGCGAATCAACACCATGACAACAATGCTGGAAGGCTTATTAAAGCAAATCGGTCCAACACATTCTGAGGAAGAAGTAATTAAAGCAAGCCGGGTACTGTGGGCCGGTGTCCATGGTATTACTCTACTAAGTGTCGATGATAAATTTTTTGCCGGTACCAATGTAGACGGTAAAGCACTAATTGATAATTTACTGACCCAGTACCTGAAAACCTGGTGAAATTAGGCCTAGTATGTCACTTGCTCCCCAACACCTGTTAAAAACCCGCCGTTTTTTCCCTTATTTTGCGACTCAGTTTTTCGGAGCTTTTAACGATAATATCTTTAAAAATACGCTGTTGTTATTCGTTGCGTTTGCCGGGGCAGATGAGCTTACTATCACAAGCAGTTTATTTATCAATCTGGCCGCCGGTTTATTTATCCTGCCCTTCTTTCTTTTTTCTGCCTCATCGGGAATACTGGCCGACAAGCTGGAAAAGAGTCGGCTTATCCGGAAAATTAAATTACTCGAAATTATCATCATGACCTGCGGTGCCATCGGATTTCTCACCAACAGCTATTTTATTCTGCTGATTCTGCTGTTTCTGATGGGGACGCAATCGGCATTATTCGGCCCGGTAAAGTATGCTTTACTGCCCCAACACCTGAAAGAAAAGGAACTGGTCGCCGGAAATGCTCTGGTAGAAATGGGCACTTTTATTGCCATTTTACTGGGCACGTTGCTAGCCGGTGTAATTGCTTCATCAGAGCATTCGAGACAACTCGCCGCTGCAGTAGTAGTTATTATTGCAATTCTGGGCTACTTCAGTAGTTGTTCAATACCCTACGCTCAGGCAGCAGATGCCAGTATCCGTTTTTGTTTTAATCCCTGGAAACAGACAAGAAAAACACTGTCTATCTGCAAACAGGACCCGATCATACAAATTACTATTTATGTCATTAGCTGGTTCTGGTTTCTGGGTGCAACATATCTGACCCAATTTCCGAATTTTACCAAATGGACTCTTGCGGGAAATGAATCGGCTGTCTCATGGCTGCTGGCATTATTCTCTATCGGTATCGCCACGGGTTCCCTACTCTGCGAACGTTTGTCCTTCGGGCGTGTTGAAATCGGTATCGTTACCTTTTCCTCCTTCGGTATTTCTCTGTTTGGCTATCTGCTCACTCAGTGTGTTCCTGAACATCCGGAGCCACAACCGGGATTTGTTCATTTTATTTCAGACAGCACGATGTGGCCTTTATTTGCCTGCGTACTGATGATTGGTATTTGTGGTGGGTTATTCATCGTACCGCTGTATACTTTGCTGCAAAAACGGGCCAGACCGGAAGAACGGGCTCAGGTAATTGCAGCTCTTAATATTTACAATTCGTTATTTATGGTTGGCAGTGCCATTCTCGGTATCGTCTGTCTTACGGTAATAAAGATGTCCATTGCCGGATTGTTTGAACTGTTAGCCTTGCTCAATCTGGTAGTGTTTTTTTATCTGCTGAAAAAAACGCCTGTTTATACTCTGAGAGTCATTATCAACTTTCTGCTCAGGTTTGCCTACAAAGTCCGCTTTAAGGGAACGGAGAATTTCCCGGCTCAGGGAGCTGCGCTGATTGTCTGTAACCACGTCAGTTATCTGGATGCGTTATTGCTTAACATCGCATCACCAAGACTTATCCGTTTTGTCATGGAAGCCGACTATGCCAACAATGTACTAATCCGGAAATTAATGCGTAAAGCCGGCGTTATCCCAATCTGCGCCAGTAATGCCAAAATGGTAAAACAAGCCTTTAATGATGTAGGAGATGCACTGAAAAAAGGCGATTTGGTCTGTATCTTTCCGGAAGGAAAACTCACGCCCGATGGGGAATTACAACCCTTTTTAAGAGGAACCGATATTATCCTCAGAAAAAATCCCGTTCCGGTCATCCCCATAGGTTTAAAGGGCGTCTGGGGATGTTACTTCAGCCGGGCCAAAGGCCAGGCCTGCAAAGGGTTCCCTCGACTTCGCCGTCATCCATTATTTATCAACGTGGGTGAAGCGGTGGATGCTGTACATGCCAATAGCACTCGCCTGCAAACCGATGTCGAAAAACTGATAAAAGAAGCAGTCTCCTAACATATGTTCAGATTTACTGAACATATGTTAAAAACATTAAGACTTATTGACCACTAACTTTCATATACAATGCATCCATTGTTTACCACAACGGAAGTATGTATATGAATCCCCTTCGTTATCTCTTTTTTATTTTAGGCATTGTTGCCTGTTTTACCCCCTGGGTAAATTCTCCTACTGCATTGGTTATCGGTTTTCTTCTGACAGCTCTTGGTCTGGTTCCGGAATCACTTCCTTTATCAAAAATCACCAAAAAACTTCTTTCATATTCCATTATCGGGTTAGGTTTTGGTATTCCCCTTCAGGAAGCATTAACGGTAACGTCTCATGGTCTCGGTCTTATTATGACTTCCATCTTCTTTACCCTAATCGTTGGATTCTTCGTAAGTGATAAAATTGGCCTGACTAAAAAAACCGGATACCTGATTTCTTCCGGTACAGCAATATGCGGTGGTAGTGCCATTGCGGCTGTCGGACCGGCGATTAAAGCCGATGATGACCAGATGGCACTGGCACTGGGAACGGTTTTTCTGCTTAATTCAATTGCTTTGTTCTTATTCCCGTTGATCGGCCACATATTGCATCTGACTCAAAACGAATTCGGAACCTGGGCGGCGATCGCAATTCACGATACCTCTTCCGTTGTCGGAGCTGCGCAGGCATATGGCGAACAAGCACTTAAAACAGCAACCACATTAAAACTGGCCCGGGCACTCTGGATCATTCCGGTGGCATTAATCAGTGCTTTTCTGTTTAAAAACGAATCTAAAAAAATCACGATTCCTTATTTTATCCTGTTTTATTGCGTTGCCATTGTTATTCATGATCAACTGCCTCAGTTTAATGACTGGTATACCATCATCTTCCAAATTGCGAAAAAAACACTGGTTGTTTGTCTATTCCTGATTGGATGCGGACTGTCATTAAGCCGTCTGAAAGCAGCCGGCCCTAAACCACTGCTGTACGGTATCGGACTGTGGGTGACAATTTCGGTTTGCTCACTGATGTGGATTATGACTCATTCGGCTAATACAACTTTTTAGGCAATGAATGGCGAGGCTGATTCCAAAGCATGCCCACAATGACCAAAAATGCAGAAAGCTCAGCCAACGAACGAACACTGCCCGACGTTGTTACAGCAATGGCTAACTGGAGGAGCACTACGGCAATTAAGATACTTTTTGTAAACATATTATTATTCCTCGATAGTGACTTTACCGAGATTATTATGAATATTGGGTATAAAAATCCGAAATGCCGTTTTGCTCTATCTCATAACTTAACTTTGTAATTCAGCATTACTGGTAGTGAGGGTATTGCTCCATAAGCCATTTCCGGGCTGCCGGACGGGATAGCTTTATCCCCTGGCCCATCAGAGAATCAGGTAACGGATAGTACTCAACAGGCCATTTAAATTTCTCTAACCGTTCTTTAAGCCATTGTTCATAATCCGTTTTTTCCAGCTCGCAGGACGTTCTCACCAGAGCAACCGGGCGGGCACCAAATTCTTTATGATTCACCGGTATGATCATTGCCAGCAGTACATGGGGATGTTTTACCAGCGCCGATTCGATTTCTTCACAATGAACATTTTCACCGCCAGAAATAAACTGGTTATCAACCCGGCCTTTAATAACCAGTTCCCCGGATTGCCATTCACCAAGATCCTTACTATCAAACCACTTTCCGTCAGTGGTCAGAGGGGTTAACTGTCCCTGACGGTAATAGCCACTGGCCAGTGTCTTACCTCCAATCCAGATTCGTCCGTCTTCCAGTTTAAACTGACGGTTGGGGAGTATAGCTCCGACGCCACATTCACCGTTTGCCCGTTTAGCGGTTACCGTTGAAGCCGCTTCAGTCATCCCATATCCAACCCAGGTCTCAATACCGGATGCAGATGCCGCGTCTGATAACTTAACTGGAATATCACTCCCGCCAAGCAAAACATGAGTCAGCGACAGGGAAACATCAGAATCAAGCAACCGCTGTAACTGAGTAGTAACCAGAGAAGCATGCGTTACACCGTTAATATCAGAAGATAACGAACCCATTCCAATTTTTAACGTTGCACCGGACAGCATCCAGCGATAAAGAATAGAAAGTCCGGAAACATGATACAAAGGCAAACTTAACAGCCAGCAGTCCGGATGTGAAAAATGAAATTTCTGCAAAAGTCCATCCGCTGAATACAGATGCTGCAGAGAAGTATGAGCGACGGCTTTCGGTTCTCCCGTGGAACCGGACGTAAAGATCAGAGAGGCTAAGCGGTCTGCATTAAACTTACATTCAGGTATCTCAGCAGAAAGCGGGCTGACAGGAAAACTGGCATCCAGAATACGCACAGAAGAACGTTTTTCTTTCAGCAACTCACAATTAACATCAGAATCCGGACAAATAAGATTAACCACCTGATCTTCCCGGTACAGCGTCTCAAACTTTTTAAGCAACTGACATTCTGTCTGCGGTGCAATAAACGCGACTGAAGCCCCTAACGAAAGAGAGGCAAGAAAGATAAAAACCGATAACTCGCTGTTTTTTCCAATGACCGAAATAACATCATGAGAGCCAATTCCCTGCTGGTGAAGCAGGGAAGCATATTGCGTTATTTTTTCATCCAGTCCGGCCCAGGAGTAACGTCCGGATGGAGAGATAAGAGCGTCGACATCTTCCGAATAATATTCAGACCAATGCCGCCACAGGCCTTCTTCCACCAAAGTATTTAAGACTGCCAAATCAGTTCCTGATCGTCTAACGAAGCCACCGGTAATTCGCTGTCAGGCCAGCTCACTTCCAGTTGCTGCTTAAACAAATTCAGAGTATCCAGTCCCGGAACTTCATCAGGTAATAACCAACGGGACAGACGTGCCAACTGACACAGACCCAGACTGGACTCCAGTGCTGAGCTTATCACCGGCTGAATACCCAGTTTTTTCGCTTTTTCGACCAAATACTGACACCGCTGAACCGAACCAATCACAGTTGGTTTGATAATAATGGCTTTGACGCCCGTCAGGTCTTCCAGCCGGAAATCCGAATCACGCAATGATTGCTGTAAGGTTTCATCCCAGCCAACGGCAATGCCTGTATCAATCGCAAACGTGATGCTATCACTTGGTGATTGACATGGCTCTTCAATATAAGCAATACGCTGGCGCAACGTCGGCGGTATCTTACTGGCAAATTTCTTGGCTTTTTCTAAATTCCAGGCACGGTTCGCATCAAGGCGAAGAGAAAGCCCCGGAATGGATTCAAGAAAGAAACTGATGGTTAAACCATCACGGACCACTTCGTACAAACCGACCTTAATTTTGGCCACTTTCTTACCCGGTAACTGCTGTAATTTTTCAACCAATCCATCCGGATCCCCCGAACAAAGAGGCGCACTGAAATAGTTACCTTCCTGAGGAAGCAATCCCTGAAGTTCATACTGAGCAGCAGAAAGACCAAAAGCAACCGAGGGGTATAACCGGTCAAAATCAACCACATCACCACCACGGGCCCATACTGCAAGCTGTTCCTGTATCTGAATACCGGCTTCCTGAACTGATTCAAGACTAAAGCCGGGCAAAGGAGCCACTTCTCCGCGGCCGACCTTACCATCTTCATGTAATTCAACGATAAAGCCTTCGCGTTCGAAAAGTTTCTCTTCCCGCAAAATCACCCCACTATCCATAGGTAACCGATAGCGATACAGTTTTGCACTACGCATAACAATGATAACCTCTTTTTTATACAACAAGCCGACATCTCCAGCCTGCTGTATATGAACAAAGCAACAATAAAACGGGGTTTCACCACCCGGTATTGCATAAAATTATGACACCTATTTTATAATAAACTGCCGTAAAATAGAGAGAGGTCTATGGATTTCTTGGGTATTTATTGAAATCCGGACGTCTTTTCTCATTGAATGCGTTCCGTCCTTCCTGACCTTCATCCGTCATATAAAACAGCATGGTGGCGTTTCCGGCCAATTCCTGCAGACCAGCCTGTCCGTCACAATCGGCATTCAATGCGGCTTTCAGGCAACGTAATGCCATTGGGCTATGTTGCAGAACCTCACGACACCAGCGAACAGTTTCTTGTTCCAAATCATCCAAAGGAACAACTGTATTCACCAATCCCATATCCAATGCTTCCTGAGCATCATAAAAACGGCACAGGAACCAAATCTCACGGGCTTTCTTCTGACCCACGATACGAGCCATATAAGACGCACCCCAACCGCCATCAAAGGAACCGACTTTAGGTCCCGTCTGACCAAATTTGGCATTCTCTGCGGCAATCGTTAAATCACACATCATGTGCAACACATGACCACCGCCAACAGCCCACCCGGCAACAGCGGCAATCACGGGCTTAGGACAAGTCCGGATCTGACGCTGAAAATCCAGCACATTCAGGTGATGAGTTCCTTCCTCATCTTTGTAACCACCGTAGTCACCACGAATTTTCTGATCTCCGCCAGAACAAAATGCATCTTCCCCCAGACCGGTTAAAATAATTACGCCAACCGATGAATCATAGCGGGCATCAGCCAGTGCCTGGATCATTTCTTTCACAGTCTGAGGACGAAAAGCATTACGTACCTGAGGACGGGCAATGGTAATTTTCGCAATACCATCCACCGATTTTTCATAGCGAATATCTTCATATTCACCGGTACAATCCTGCCATTCAACAGGGGCATAAAGTTCTTCTTCTGTGATTCCTACAGTAATTGTCATGTGTGTTCCTATTGCGAACTGTTCACTTTAAAAGTATTGAAAATAAAATCGTTAATGCATTGTGCAAAATGTTCTGGTTGCTCTTTATGGGCATTATGGCCGGCACCATCAATCACCTGAGTGTTTAGACCACTTTCCAATGCGAAGTTCCGGAATTTCGTATCTTTACCGCCACATAAATACAACACAGGAATTGGCTGGGATTTAAGCTCTTCTAAAACATAAGGTTGTCTGGAAAGAGAGGTAGCAAGCAGCATTTCTGCAACGGAAACGCCCAGGTTATCGCTTCTTTGCACAATCATTTCATCTTTCTGTTCATCATCCAGTGAAGCGAATACCGGCTGTTCGTACCAGTCGGCAATGACCTGCTCCAGATGTTCAGAGCCAAAACGCTTTGCCCAGTACATGTCATTCTGCCACCGGAGATCTTTGTCTTTCTGAGAGAGTAAACCAAAACTCCCCCCTTCAATAACTGCAGAAACCACATTAATACCGGGCCATTTTCTTTTGGCTATTGCATACATGGCAATTCTGGCGCCAAGAGAATAGGCCACCAGAATAACCGGGACCGATTCACCGACACGCTGCCGGACCGTTGATTCAATTAATTCACTGATATGATCAAATCCGTGACAACTCTTATACCGGCTACGCCCATGCCCACATAAATCAATCGTCAGACAGGGGTAGTCATCCAAACCGGATAACTGAGAAATCACATCGGCCCAGTCATGCCCATCTCCAAGCAGACCATGTAAAAAAACCAGTGTTGGTTTTTCCTGCTGAGATGATGCAGCCGGATAATAATGACTATATAGCATTAACCTGCTCCACAATCGTCCTGATATGCGTTGCTGCCTGTTCATTGGGAACGTTCACCTCAACAACCAGCGCACCTACGCCATTTAAAATATGATTATTAACGACATTTTGGAATTGGTCCAGAGTCCCCGGACAATGATAATCTAATCCGAACTGACGGGATGCGTGCTCAAACCCAAACCCGTGAGGCATTTGATACAGCCTTTGCTTCTGTTCTTTAGGTACCGGCAGCAAGTCAAAAATGGCACCACCGTCATTATTGGTCACAACGAGAACAAACGGACAAACAACTTTTGATAACAATGCCATCGAATTCAAATCGTACAACAGGGAAGTATCACCCATAAACAGAATCATAGGTCGGTTTGTTATCGTCTGAACACCAGCGGCCGTCGCGACAAGCCCATCGATACCGGAAGCGCCACGATTAGAATAAGTCTCCCTTGAATCGAAACGGGCAAACATATCAAACAAACGAACAATTAAACTGTTCCCGATAAACACATCGCATTGATTCCCAAGACGGGCAATGTCTGATACCAGAGACAGCTCGCAAACAGAAGTCTGCTCATCAGCCACAGCAGAAATAAGCGCCGGCAATGGATGAAGCTCGTGAGCTAAATCATCAGCCCAACCGGAATGAAGGCAACGCTTTGTTTTCAGCACTTTCTGCTGCCGATCGATCCATGTTTCAATATTCGTCACGATGTGCGTCTGAACCAAATGACTTTGATTATTCCTCGACCAGCACGGTGAAACATACCAATACCGACAATCTGACAACTTAAGCTGAGAACTCAGCCATGCATTTAAACGTTTAGAAACCAGACGTCCGCCAAACTGAATGATCACCTCACATTGGCTGAGTTTTTCTTTCAGCCGGGTATTTTGCATCCAGATATCATAATAAGCCCAGTCACTGGAAATCCCCGACTGAGGATCACAAAGCACCGGCCAGCCCAGTCCCTCTGCCAGAGATTTCGCCTTTTCGGCCTGAGCAAGCGAAACTGAACCAATAATAATGACACCTTTTTTTGTCATCGCATCCGATAAACCGGCAAACTCATGAACATCACTGCCAGACAGCTTAAGATTATATGGCTGTTGAGAATTCAGCCATTGTTTCAGTTCCGGACCATAACAGGCATCGTCCCAGGAAATAGCATCTGCATACAAAGGTTCCGGATAAGGGCAGTTAATATGAACCGCTCCACCCAGTTGGGATTGCCGGAACATGGCATCATCAATAGTGGTCAGCAACCAGCTCAATGGGATATCCGCCGTTGGTGAGGGTAAATTCACTGCCTGAGTCACATGATGAGAAAAAATTCCAATCTGGTTGATTGCCTGATTGGCACCACAATCTATCAGTTCAACCGGACGATCAGCCGTTAACACCACCAGCTTTTCACCGGTCAGGTGAGATTCTGCGATAGCGGGAAGCAAATTTGCAACAGCCGTACCTGATGTCACAATAACCGCCACCGGTTTTTGGCTGGCTTTGGCCATTCCTAAGGCCAGAAAGCCTAATCCCCGTTCATCAAAATGAGAATGTAATGTCAGTTTTTTATTGTCATTTGCCTCAACAATTAACGGGGTAGATCGGGAACCCGGCGCAACACAAACATGCTCGACACCAAGACGAGATAATTCATCCAGTAGAACCTGACTCCACAATCGATTGATAATCGGGCGATGTTCTATCACGAGGCGGCTCCCTGAGGATATTGATCCGTAATAAGACTTAACAGAGTAGACACTTTTTTATCCAGCTCTGTCCACTCATTTTCCGCTTCTGAACCCGGTAAAATTCCGGCACCGGCATACAGTTTAACAATATTACCCTGAATTAAGGCACTGCGTATTGCAACACAGAATTCGGCTTTTTGATGACTGATATAACCAACTGAGCCTGCATACCAGCCTCGTCTGAATGGCTCATATTTTTCGATAAACCGTTTTGATTCATGTCTGGGCAAACCAGCTACTGCAGCTGTAGGCTGCAATGCGCCCAACAAATGGACACCATTAATACCCGGTTTCAAATTGGCCTCAATCCGGCGTCTCAAATGCTGCACCTTACGCAATTTCACCAACTGAACCTGATTGTCCACCCGGGTTTCATCCGCACATAGGGTTAGCCTCTCAAGAATATCATCCACAACATATTGGTTCTCAACCAGATTTTTGACGTCATTCTTTAGCCAGCTTGCCAGCTCTCTGTCTTCGCCTTCACTTTCACCCCGCCCGCTGGTACCGGCAAGTGCTTCCGTATATAAGGTTTTCTCTGTTCTCTGATACAAGCGCTCAGGCGTTGAACCAAGGAAGCTATGCTTCTCATCCAGTGCCAGAAGAAAATGATAACTGTCGTGATTTTTCCCGGCACTCATTTTTAAAAGCTGAGCCGGCTTAATAGGCTCTACCAGCTCAAGGGTGGTTTCTCTGGCCAGTACGATTTTTTTCACCGCCGTTTCATTAATCTCGTTCAGAGCTTTATCTATCAAGCCGGACCATTGCTGTTTATCCGGGCAATGAGACAACGTCGACACCGAAGCTTCAACAGGCATCAGAGGAGACACGGAATGTTGCAGCGAACGAAGACAATCCAGCGTTTTTTCTTTATCGTCATTAATATTGGCAGCCAGTTGCCAATGTTCGTTTTGACGAATGAGTTCAACCTGAGGCAAAAAGAAAAACGAGGACATGCAACGCGGGTTTTTATCGGTCCGCCCATCAAAAGAACGCCCCCCCCAAATCCGCTGGTTCTCTGACAGAATCTGGTAGGCAGGTGCAGGATCAAGAAAAGTACACAATTGACCTAATGCGACGACTTCTTCTTCCGCGTTACGGGGTTGCCAGTAAAACTTAGGGAAAACCGGCTGGGCATCGAGCCAGTCAACTAACCCGAATTGGGGCGCTCCATCTAAAACTTGTGAACAACGGGTTACCCCGGCTTCAGCAGACTCAACTTTTTGAATCAGTGTATTTATAGAATGGTAAAAATCAGACAAAGCAACCTCAAATTCCGAAGGTTTGACAAGCAATAGTGCGCTACTCTATTGAGAGAACTATCGCAAATCAAGATAAACGCAGTGGATTTTAAATCACCTGCACACAAAGCTCTAGTTTAAAATCGACTTGTTCTTAGGGTCTGTTGATCTTTGGTGATGGTTTTTGCAGCGAGTTGATGGTGATTTAGGCAAGGCGGGGCATGTGAAGTGTAGTGATCTACATGAATCATGACCCAACGCTGACTAAATCACCATCAAACGCTGCCCGAAGGGTTCATCTGAACGGGCTTTGCTCTTTGTTGCAGGCCATTTGCTTAGAATAACTAAGCTACATGCCCTGCGCCGCGATCAAAACCCGTTCAGAGTGAACAAAAATCGGCCACAAAAGGTCAACAGACCCTAGATATATATTCTTTTAAACATCAATTTGGTGTAACTTAATAAAGAAACTCAATCACATCTAGGAATCTCACAATGCAAAATATCGGGATGTCGTCCAAACTCGATAATGTCTGCTACGACATTAGGGGACCTGTATTAAAACATGCTAAGCGCATGGAAGAAGAGGGAAACAAAATACTGAAACTAAACATCGGTAATCCCGCCCCGTTTGGTTTCGATGCCCCGGATGAGATTCTTGTCGATGTGATTCGTAACTTACCCACTTCTCAGGGATATTGTGATTCAAAAGGTATCTACCCTGCAAGAAAAGCCGTCGTGCAGTATTATCAACGCAAAGGACTTCGCAATTTAACGGTTGAAGACGTTTATATCGGTAATGGTGCCTCAGAGCTGATTGTTATGTCCATGCAGGCATTACTGAATAATGGCGATGAAATGCTGGTTCCGGCTCCGGATTATCCGCTCTGGACGGCATCAGTAGCACTGTCAGGTGGCAAAGCCGTTCACTACCTTTGTGATGAGGAATCGGACTGGTTTCCGGATCTTGATGACATCAGAAAAAAAATCACCCCAAAAACAAGAGGCATTGTTTTAATCAACCCGAATAACCCAACCGGGGCTGTTTATTCACGTGATTTTTTAATGGAAGTGGTTGAAATTGCCCGTAAGCATCAGCTGATCATCTTTGCTGATGAAATTTACGACAAAATTCTCTATGACGGTGCTACTCACACTTCGATTGCAACGCTGGCCGACGATGTGCTGATGGTAACCTTTAACGGATTATCCAAAGCCTACCGAGTATGTGGTTTTCGTGGTGGCTGGATGTTTATCACCGGTCCCAAGCACATTGCCGAAAACTACATTTCGGGTCTGGATATCTTAGCCTCTATGCGTTTGTGTGCGAATGTCCCGATGCAACATGCGATTCAAACAGCATTAGGTGGCTATCAGAGCATTAACGAACTGATCCTACCCGGTGGACGTTTACTGGAACAGAGAGACAGAGCATGGGAACTCATTAATCAGATCCCCGGAGTATCGTGCGTCAAACCCAAAGGGGCGATGTATCTATTCCCAAAAATTGACACAAAAAAATACAACATAAAAGATGACCAGCAAATGGTTCTGGATTTTCTGATACAGGAAAAAGTCTTGCTGGTTCAGGGAACCGGATTTAACTGGCCTAAGCCTGACCACGTTCGTATTGTAACACTACCTTATGTCGATGAACTGGAAGTGGCAATTGGCCGGTTTGAACAATTCCTGTCAACCTACAAACAATAACCTTATTTATAATCACTAGTAGGCACAACAGGCTCACTTCGGTAAACTGAAGTGAGCCTGTTTTTATATTAACACCATAAGTGTCAGCGCTTACCACAAGGATCCTTAAGTGAAAAAACAAAGTACATTCATGGCATGGGTTACCCGTATGCCTCTTATCAAACGTTGGTCATTAATGCATTGTTTTCAGGAAGAAAATGTCTCCGAGCACTCTCATCAGGTTTCCGTTATCGCTCATTTACTAACGGTTATCCGCAATAAGCGCTACGGTGGGAACCTTAACCCTGAAAAAGCAGCCGTCATCGCTATCTACCATGAAATATCGGAAACAAAGCTTCAGGACATGAATTCAAAGACCAAATATCACAGTCCGGAATTCACTGCCGCCTTTAAAAAACTGGAAGACATTGCCGAACAAGAATGTTTAAAAACGTTACCGGAAGACTTGCAGGGTGAGTTTTCTGATTTGCTGGTTCAGAAAAATGTGGATGCCGATTATAAATCCATTGTAAAAGCAGCGGATATTCTGGCGGCGTATATCAAAACATTAAATGAGTTAAGATTTAATAATGACGAATTCCTGCACGTCAAAGAAGGGCTTGATCCAAGGATCGAGAAGCTTATAGAAACCCTGCCGGAGGTAAAAGACTTTATGGATGTCTTCTGTAATAGCTGCACCACGACATTTGATAAAATTTCCGGATAGCGACTCTCTTCATAAACCCCAAAATCAGCCCACCGATCATCATAACCAGTGGGCTTTACGTTTCATTCCAGACTCATTCCTGTCATTAATTCTTTGTTGAGAACAGACTTACATTGTTTAACAGATCTTTTGATAGTGCATCCAAATCTGAAACGGTCTTATTACAAAGAGCAACTGACTGAGCTGTTCCTCTCACCATTTCAGAAATCAGCTCAACATGTTGTGCGAGTTCATTAGATGCCACCTGTTGTTCACTGGTCGCACTGGACACTTCCTGAATCATGGATAAGGTATTATTGGTTCCTTCACTAATTTCACTGAACACATCGCTGACCGACCCCGATATATTCATATTTTCCTCAACCATAGGTAAAACGGACGTTAATGCATTGGCAACTGTATCCGTATCTTTCTGAACAACCGAAATGGTATTGGTAATCTCATCGGTTGCCGATGCCGTTCTGGATGCCAGTGTCCGCACTTCATCTGCAACCACCGCAAACCCTCTTCCCTGCTCACCGGCACGGGCGGCTTCAATGGCGGCGTTCAAAGCAAGTAAGTTAGTCTGTTCCGCAATATCACTAATCACTTCCACGATATTACCAATCTGATCGGTCTGCTCCTGTAGTTTTTTGAAATCATCAACGGAAGACTGAATCCTTTCAGACATTTGTGCGATCGTCGCATTCGATTTATTAATTAAATCCACCCCGGAATTACTGGTTTCGTGCGAGCGTTGAGAATTTTCTTCTGTCGACTGCGCGTTCTGGGTGATTTCCTGTATGCAATTTGAAAGTTCCTGTATAGCAGCTGATGTTGATATGGTTGCATCAGAAGATTTCTGGGATGAATCTGAGATTACCGCAAACTCCGATGCAAGCTGGTTCGTTGAACTTTCCAGTCTGGTAGACGCTTTTTGTATACTAGAAACCATACTGACTAAAGAAGACTGCATTTTTTTAATAGATCCAAGCAGACTGTCATCGTCAAACGTGCCTTCTACCACTTCATTCAGATTGCCTTTCGCTATTTTGTTCGTGATACGCACGGCATAATCCGGCTCTCCACCAATTTTCCTCAAAATAGAGCGGGACACGTATCCGACAATCGCAGCAATAATCATAATTAAAGCAACGGAAATATAAATAAACTTAAGGGCAAAATTCCAGTAAGTGGCTGACAGATCATCCATGTAAACTCCGAGTCCCATTGCCCAGTTCCATTTAGGAATTTTGGTAACGGCATTGACTTTTGTCACCATTTCATCGGTACCCGGTTTCATGTTGTCTTCTACAACAAAAGCAAACTTCTTATCCTTTAACACTCTCATATGTTCTTGATAAGAAGACTGGAATTCCCCAATTTTTTCCGGCTTAACATGGACACGGGCAATCGCATTATTATCGTTTGCCCAGATATACATACTGCCATAACGAAACTGAGAGAGGACATCTACTACTTTTCGTTCTGCTTCGTCCCTGCTTAGTTTACCTGCCTCTTCCTGCTGAATAATATGCTCTGCCTGTTTTGTAGCAAAGGTTAGTACCGATTCCAATTCGTGTTTACGATTGTCTATCAGGCTATCGCGCATCGCATGCAACCCATACGCACCTAGTGAGATGAGACCAATTATCACGACGATAAGAAGCCCTATAAGTTGTTGAGAAAGTTTCATTCTATTAATCAACCGTTAATGACATATTTGTACATATAATAATAGTAAAGGTTAAATATTATTCCCATGAATTAAGAACTTAACTCTTACTTTTTTGTAACAAACTGAAAATATTAGATATCTGTCCCAGATAATTATGGCTATTTCGCTCAAAAACTATCATCAGAATGACCATCAAAAAACGGTGCACAAGCAGAATCCCGAAAATTTTAAAAGCCACATCACCTTTTTCTTTCTGACAACTGCTAATCTTCATTACAATCACGGTCATTATGAATGGATGCTTATATGAAATGGTTTTACATTCTCATCTCTCTCTGCCTGTATTTAACTCAGTCCTCAATATCGCAGGCAGATACAACGCTAACAATCACCTACCGGTCCCCTCAAAATCAGGATGACAAACGTAAACAATATCAAATTGCTTTATTAAAGCTTGCGTTAGAAAAAACCCGAAATGACTACGGCGATTATAAACTGGTGCCCAGTGGTTCTATGAACAATGACCGTGCATTAGAAGTGCTCAAAACACAAAGCCGGAAAAATTTTTTTATCCGACTCAGCTATGACAGTGAATATCCGGATTATATGGATTATGTTCATTTCCCTGTTGATTTAGGCATCGTCGGGTACCGGGTATGTTTTATCTCACCGAAAGCAAATCACCATTTATCACCCAAACCAACTTTAAAAGAGCTGAAACAATTCACACATGTACAGGGAAGAGGCTGGATGGACGTAAAAATACTCCGGTACAATGGTTTTAATGTTCATGAAATAAACAACTACACGGGAAAGTTTTATGCTGTTGCACTAAGTCGGTTTGATCTTTTTTGCCGTGGAATCAATGAAATTCAGAATGAGTTCAACCAATTTAGTCATATAGAAAAATTAATCGTAGACAAACGATTTGTCTTCTTTTATCCATTACCCCGTTTCTTTTACACTAACAAAAACAACAAACAGGCAATTGAAAGACTAACCAAAGGCATTATGAGGGCCTACCACGATGGGAGCCTGATATCATTATGGGAAAAGATGTATTCTGACAGCATATCTTATAGCGATATTTCCCACCGGCAACTGTTTATTTTGAAGAATCCATACCTAAAAGATATTGACTTTGATTACAGTAAGTTCTTTTATATCAACAGAGAATTTGATAAAGAGCCGGACCACAAATAGTCTAATGACGACTACCGGGATGGGATATCACAACAGAATCCGTCTCTGATAAATCAGCGCTGCACAAAGAGAAAAGAAGAATGAAAACACCTATAGATATCCGTTGGCAGGGGCGCTTTAACGATGAAAAGAAAATACGCCTGAATGATCACCGCACGCCTTTCCAGCGGGACAGAGCCAGGATTCTGCATTCTGCAGCCTTTCGCCGCTTGCAGTCTAAAACTCAGATTCATGGTGTTAATCTGAATGATTTTCACCGTACCCGTCTAACCCATTCTTTAGAAACCTCTCAAATCGGTACTGGCATTGTTGCCCAGTTAAGTATAAAACAACCGGAATTTTCAGATTTACTGCCATGTGACAGCCTGATTGATGCATTGTGTCTTGCTCATGACATTGGTCATCCACCTTTTGGAAGAAAATCCCAAAAAAGTAATAATTTTGTACTCAAAAACATCTAACTAATTATAATAATTAGATTTTTAATAATGACATCGCCAAATTTACATACAAATTCTTAGATACAACTTAAATTTCCTGACTGCTTAAGATACTTTTCTATTCCACAGCAGTATTTAATATTACCGTTTTTCAAACTTATCAGACCAAGGAAGAGTCAAAACTTCTAGTACCAACAATATCTATTCATTGTAGTCGTAATGCTATGTTCATCGATATGATTCTGTTATGGAAGCAACTCTCTAATCTGTTGTACAGTTCGGCCAAATCGTACAGCCCCCACAACACCTAAATAATCTTACGTGATGGAATTATCTAGCAAGACACGAAAGCGGGAAAACTCTAACGTGCCTTATCATTAAAACAGGGAAGGTTACACAATCACTTGCTAAAAGCAGTACCTAACTTAGCTTTGGCTGCTCAGGCTAATTCCTGAAGTTCGTTCCAGATTTCTTTTTCTACCATGTACTGAGTATCAAATTTAGATTTCATGGTGTTACAGAGAAAGAGTAAGCTCTTGTTTTTTCTGGGTTCAGTATAACACTTCAATGTATTGGTCTTGGCATCATAGATTGCAGGTACTCGAAATAGCTCTGTTAATTGACATGCTATGTCTTCAGCGCTCAACCCTTCAGGCAGGATAGTGATATTGTAAATGCCAGTCATATAGTAAATCTGCCTGCGTATCATTGAATTCAGATAGTAATCAATACAGCGACTGGGTACCAGTAACAAAGCCCAGGATTTGTTCATCGCTAAAAAGGTGTTTTTATCATCAAATTGAAAATTAGGAGAATGGAAACTAATGAAGAAATTGTTTAAAACACTCTGCAAGAAAGTGTCGCCTCTCATCGTACCAATTGAGTCACTATTTTCAATAAACTTGGAGAATGCTCTAAGGCTGGTATTGTCCTGCTCTCTAACCATCTGCATAGTATCAAACATAGTTTTGGATAAAGGTCTTTTCTCTCCTACTTTTTTACCCATAGACTGCACAAACACGTAATTAGGCAAGTGATCTTTAACCTCATTGTATGGTTTTATATCCAACAATTTACTTATATTTGGGGAGCAGAAGTCCCGTTCACAATCATTGTAGCTATTTTCGAGTACTATTCTTGGAACATAAAGCCTGTTGGAGTTTTTATGCATGTCTTGCTGGGTAGCACAAACAACACCAAATTTTGACCACTTCAATACCCGACAAGGTAAGATGAGATTAGGCTCAACGGTTTCATAGGTACTGTAGAGTGCAACACTTTTATACACTATATCCATAATCAAATTTAACCCTTTTCTGTTGGATTCTGATTTAATTTTGGCAATATTGTTTTTAAATGAGGGGTAAGCATAGGAACCATTTGAGACTTTCATCGCTAGTGCCTGTGCAAATATGAACTCGTACGTGGTCGGTTTCGTAATCCACAGCAGTTGGTTTATCTGATAAAATTCATTGAGCGCACTTCTTTGACCAGTATTTTCACCATCTTTGTTGTATTTGTGTCGGCTGATAACCATCAGTAAAGAGTTACTTAAGTCTTGTAGCTTTGACACCTGAGCGGAGCTAAGGAAACTACTGTCTATCTGACTTTCGCAGTCATAGCCCGCTAGGAACTCCTCGATAACTACCCTTGACTCGTCAATTTCATTTACATCTAGCGGACTATACCGCTCATCAGCAATATGCCTTTCGGCTTCTGAGTTAAGATATTGGAATACAGACACCAAAATGTCTCTGTCCAAGAGTTCTGGATCAAACTCAACCCCGACTAGGACAGCGTCTTTCAATCTGTCCAGTAGAGTTATAACAAATGATGGCTTTATAGTGGTATGTTCGCCTATATGGCTTCGCCGCTGTTTATACTTATCCAAATAGTCCCGAATTTCATTAAGCAGGATGTTTGCGTTTGTCTGAGTTTTGTGTTCATCACCCAGTTTGCTCAATATATAAGCGTATCCCTTAATCCCGGATAAGAAGAGACTCATTGCTTCCCCTGACTTAGGGTTATCTTCACTGATGTCACGCAATTGAGGGATCACTTGTTCAAGGACGCTTAACCTGTCAAATAAATCTGCTTTATCTAACTGCAAGCTACAGTAACGAGTGCACAGTTCCAGACGAGGGAGGGAGTGATATAGATCCTGATAGTCTTCAACGACATTCTCAAACTTGTGTCCTAGAATATCATCTATGGCGGTTTCATGGTGTTTGAAGGCTCTGTTTCGGAGAACTCTTTTTCTCGTCAAAAGAACGTACTTAATATACAGTGCTTCTAACTCTCTCCTATTTGCGATCTCTATGTCTATCTCATTGGTGTATAGCTCTCTGAGCTCTTCAATGCCATATTCTATCAGGCCAAGTACCTGTGCGTTAAATACTTTGGTTTGATAGCTTGAAGCAATGAAATACAAAATATTAAAAAAGTAAACCTGTTCCCTATGATTAAACTCCTTTGAGGTTTGGCGTTTTTTAAACTCTTCTAAAGCGATATTGGCGCACTTTAGGGCATCACTTGTTAGGCCTATTCCTACTCCTCTGAGCATGTCCGCCTTAAGAACCAACCATGATGGATAATTAGCGACAATAAAATCAGGATCACAGCTAACCTCTTTGAGATATTGAACAGCCTGAACCACACCATAAGAGGCATGTCTCAAGCCCCTTAAGTAGCTATTTCTTACTTTCGAAAAGTTTTCGTCTCGCGCAAGGAACTTCATTACATCGTCAAAGCAGTTGGCAGGGGATAAAACACCGACAATCGAATCTCTAACTTCTATTCGATTTAAGGTAGTTAATATCCTTGGGGCAAAGACTTCAAGTAGATAATCAAAGTTACTGTTTGATGTTTTTGAGTTGGAGTCAATAACCGATACAGAATCTATGTATGTTAACCACCTACGTTCTAGAGCATGAGAGCGAAAGCGGTCAAATCTAACGTAGTTTTCATATCTTTCTTTGTTATCATCATAAACTGAATAAAAAAGAGAGCGGGAAAAAGAAAGAGATCGGAATCTACCACCATTATCAAAGATATATGCGCAATCGAGAAGTTCGGACTTCCACTTATCAGAAAGAGGTTGCTGCAATACAGCACTGGAAAAGCTGCTAAGTTCTTCAAAGGTACAACTACCGATTAAAGATACAAGCATTCTCAGGTCAAGTATGGTTCTTTTTCTATCATCGTCTTTAACACTATTCCAGTTCTTTTGCCAGTTTAATGCCGGATTGCAGTATGACTCTAGGTTGTTAATGTCGATGTAATCAATACACTCGCCATTTTTTAAAATTTGAGATGCGACATAGCAAATCGCTTCATAGTTTGGGGGCATAATTAGAGAAAGTTTTTCCGCGGTATTTTCGTCTACCCCAAATTCTTGCCAAAACTTAGACAGTAGCTTACGACTAATTGGGCGGATTTTCATCTTTTCTACAGATTGTACTAAACTGTTGGTCCTTCCAACATTTCCCTTATCGTTTATATCTAAAAAGTGGATAACCGTAATGTTATAGATGTATTTATCAATTAATTGCAGTAAGTAAGTTAACTCGGATTCAGAAAGGTTTCTGAAAACAATAACTTTATTACCACCTTTTTTTGAATACTTACGATTGATATGTTTTAAATAAGAAAAGTACTCAAAAGCACGGCTTTTATTTAAATATTCTGAATCAGAAAATTTACAGCCTTGATTTATTTCATTTAAAAGGCTGATAATATTTTCAGAGTGATCTGTATCTGATGTTCCCCACCGACTATTAATGAAAAGGTAGCAAGCCCAAACCAAAATCAGAAAAAATACAAAATAAGCGAAGATGGTGAAGTGTGTTTGGTTAAGTTCCGGGAAAAAATTATTTTGGATAAACTTGGTGACCACTTCCTGAGCAGTACCCAAGAATGCTTTGTCTCCAAGAAACAAGAGAAGTAGTGATGCAATGATAGCAAGCGCTGGAAACACCTGAGTTCTTTTTTTATCCCGAGTACCTCTTGACTCGAGTTTACGCGCATTTTTAGTAATCGTATCTGAAAACTTGGAATCGAACTCGATATATTCTATTGAAGGGGAACTCAATTGTCCCTTAACAAGTTCGTAGGCTATATCACCCTCTTCAGACTCAAACTGTAGTGACTTAAAGTCGGATTTTAATGAGGATAAGTCATCACTATTTTCATGTTCAAGAAACGATCTAAACTTTTCTTGAACTAAATTGTTATCGGCATAGCTTAAAGTATTTGCTTTATCCTTAGACTTCTTAATGTGAGAGGGTTCCATTCTCATAGTATTGATATCTCTTCAGTATTTTTTACCACTCTAACTCATGCACGCTCAGATTTTTATGCCTAACGCCTTATTTTAGAAAATTATTTTCGTGTGTATACCAGTTGTCATGATTTTTTGTAAACAGGGTCATTTTTGAAGTTCATGGCAGACGTAATTTCAACTGTTCATGAAGTTCCCCCAGTTCACGGCTCATCCAACGTTTACAAAGACCAGATAATCATTGAAATCGAATTCAGAACTAACTTCGAGGAAGGAGGTGGTTGTATAAAAGCAACAGCAGAAGCGAAACAATTGCGAGAAACGCTACACGCAAAGTTAAGCAACACTGCGACTGAATTGGACTCACTGAAGCGGTCCCCCCCCAATACCGAGTCAAATAGTAAACCCCGCTGATAGTGAAGACATCTTGAAATTGCAAGCCCTTCCACGTGAAGGATTCAAAGGGAAGGAAGATCAATACTTCCCTAATTGGACGACTCGAACTAAAACTAAAGTTTTTAGTAGCCCTGTAAATAATTCAGTGTAACTACTCTTGGTTACAAGTAGTCGATTAGCTTCCTTTATGCGACGATGGAGTTAGAATGTTGGAGTTACTGTCGGTGCTAACAAGGAAAGGGGCATAAACCTTTTAGAAATGGCAGCGTACTGATGTGAATGCTGCCATTTCAGTGGAGAGCATCCAATATAGAATGTTTGTGAGTCACTATTCACCGTGATGGATGCTATACTAGCCCCCTTACTTATCTATCAGTCGATTGTGGTATGTATGAAAGAACGTGATGATAACGAACTGTGTGATCAGCAGATAAAGCATAATGATGAAGCAATAGCGCTGTTGAAATTTCTGGAAATTGGAGAACAAGGCATCGCGGATGCATGCTCAATCATTTGAAGATATAGAAGCGTTTTTGTCAGAGATTTAAACCGCGATGTTTTATCCCCTGTGATATCACGGCCTTTGCCGAGAAGGCAACCTAACCGAATTTGTGCTCGAGCCAAACGGATAAGAGTCAGAATCCAGTTGCTACTCCTGCCTCTTACTCAGGATCAAATTCAATCATATCTTTAAAGATGTCGAATTCGTCATCAAAGTCGCTCGGAATTGACACTTGATCTTTATAACGGCCAGGAATTCGCTTGGCTTTTATATGGAGAGGGGTGTGTTTGTAATGTCTTGTTTGATAGTACAGCAATTTCCTGGTCATTAGCTTAAGATCGCTTTTCAGTCCCCATTTTCTTGCAAGCAAATCCAAGCCTTGATTCCTTTCTAAATCAAGAAGCGGGATAAGTTCAAATCGCCTCGACACCGAATTTAAGACATTGATAAGCTTTTTTTGTTGTTCGCCATCCACGCAATTAAATCTCATCAGCTTATCAATTACGTAACACGCGGCTTTAGCGGAGTCTACTGAATCAAGGTCATTGACATCAGGAATGAAGTCTTCATGCCATATCGCAATTGCTACTATTTTAACATCATCGATAGATGCATGACGGAAGTCATTAGTAACCAACCGATCAAATGCCTGTTGCGCTGCCATAGTCATTTTATATTTCATCTTTAAACGTTGTAGACTTTGTTTTTCAGAACACCTGGAGCTATCGGGCGATAGCCTTTTGCATTACTAATAAATTGGACACCCTCTGCGATTTCTTTTTCAACAGATTGATGGTGATGACCAGCAAGCCAAAATTTAGTTCGATTAACAAACTCATCCGTCAGGTTTGCATGATAAAACTGGGCTATATCACTTTGTGCATCTTTTTGAAAAGCAAAAGCTTGTAAATTCGGGAGGTGATGAGAAACGATGATATCTGCCTTTGGCGGTGCATTATATATAAACGCTTTATACTGTTCTTCAATAACGCGGTAATTCAAATACTTAGCATCATTCATAAAGAATGAATAACAGAAAATATCTTCTTGGGTAAGAAGATGAATGGGGAACCATAGAGTTCCGCCATAAATCAGTTTTTTATCAATGACAAGAGACTCATTATCTAGAAAATAGAAGTTTTCTATTCTGTTTGCGTGCTCTTTCAAACGGACCAATGGCGAGTTTTTCATCACCATCGAATAGTCCACATTAGTCTGATAACGTTTACTGAATGTGTAGTTATCCAACTCAGCAATAAGGTTTTTGCAGGAATACCATTCATGATTTCCTGCCACCATAACAACGGCACGAAAGTACGGGCAAAGTACGTTTTTTATGTAATTTATCCCAGCCAGTGAGTTCGAGACATCACCCGCCAAGATTAATACTGCTTCATTATCAAAATCTTGCCAAAAATCCCGCCTAATCGTGAAAAAATCCAAATGAAGATCGGAAACTGGAATAAATTTCATCTAATCTCCCTTACTCATTATTTTTATTACTTCTAGAAATGATTTTTAACTGATGCTCGGTAGCAAATTGCTTAATTTTTGACTCATATATCTCAACGTCCTTGGCATACCGGCAACAAAACGCAATCAGAGCTTTTTCTTCATCAATAACAACGGCTCTAATGTCATTCTCTCCAGCGTCAATGGTGTACTGCCTGTAGTCCAACTTTATTACACGTTTAGCCCGGAGATACTCTCTTGCGAAATGAGTCAACAGCTCCTCAATCTGTAAAGGATTTTCAATCAGTAGTGCTGATTTACAATAAGTCGTCATCATTCTCTAGTTACACATTCCCAAAACGGTTCTAACTATTAATTAGAAATCGCAAATCAAGGTGCTAAGTTCTGATTCTTTGCTGTATCAATAGCATCGTTGAGAGCTAATAAAACTCCGTTTATTTTTTCCGCTTCTGTGCTTACAAGCTCAATCTTCTGTTCGAGTAAGTCTTTGATATCAGGAAGTAAAGAGCCAGCAAGTCGGTATCCTTCCGTTTGCCCATGGAGCTGCAATTTTCTTTTTTCTAAAGAAGCAGCATTTTCCATGACTTCTTGAAGCTCCTTGCTCAACTGACCTTTAGAGTATTCGATATGCTTTTTCTCGGTACAATCTTTAACAACAGCATTACCTGTTAGTAACTCGACATGCTCATTAAAATCGTCAACCTTTTGGTAAAGAGCGTTTCTCTTCCACTTGTGAGAACAAAAAATAAGGAGACCACGATTTAAAAGTCTAGCTAACTGATTATGAACCATATGTCTTAGTTCTTTATCACTAACGATAATTTCCTCACCGTTGAGAGCACACACCTGTTTGATCTCTAATATAAATTCATCTATGAAAAATACGCCTTCAGTGAAATTCATCAGAGCGCTATAGAATGGCTCTCTAACTCCAATCATGATTAATCTCCACAATTCAAAATACCTACTATAGTAGGTTGAAACACATAGCGCAAATGTTCCATAAAAGGGTTTTGGTCACAACTTGTAGGTGACTCAAACTTTCCTAAAGAATAAAAATGAACATAATTGCGAAAGAATTTGCCAAAAACCTGAAAAAACAAAGAGTTAAAAGAAACATTTCTCAACAAAAACTAAGTTTGCTGTGTAGCTTCGACAAGAACTATATCGGACTACTAGAAAGAGCCCAGAAAAGAATAACTTTAGAAAAAGTTTATGTAGTGGCTGCTGCTTTAGATTGTTCGATCTTAGATCTACTACCTAAAGAAGATCCGAAGTGCATTGATGATATGATAAGAATAGATATCTAGAATCAACGCTGGATAAAAATGTTATGAATTCAAATAACAAATGTACTAAGAAGGTAAATCATAGGGCAGTTCCTTTCGTTGAAATATCAATTGTGACTAAGCAATCCTGAGGATGATTATGAGGTCTGCTTGATTCAGCCTCCTCATCATAAATTTCTACCTTCCGAATAAAATTTAGACGCTGCAATTCATCAATCACACATGTTTCGATCTCAATAGCATCTTCTATTCGACCATTGGGAAGGTAAGATGCGATCAAAGGAGTATCCGCATCTAAATACCGAACAAAAAATTTATGCTGATTAACCGTTAAATCAACAAAGTATTTATCTCTAGGGGCTGTTGATCTTTCGTGATGAATTTTTGAGCGGCATGGTAAAGCGTTATAATTTGCTTCGCCAAAAGTAAAAACACAACCCGATACCATGCCGAGACTAATGCTAACTGATAAGCGGTGGGAAAAGCTACTTCAAATAATGATGAGTACAGGCCGCATTTATAACAAATCTGAACATAGAATGACCTTTGAAGGCATTCTTTACCGATTGCGAACTGGTATTCCCTGGCGAGATCTGCCTACTGAGTTTGGTGACTGGAGCGCCGTTTATCGTCGTTTTAACCTGTGGTCGAAGAAAGGTTTGTTAGATATATTATTCAATGAGTTATCAAAGCTTTCTGATTATGACTGGGTATTTGCAGACGGCTCGATAGTCAAAGCTCACCAGCACAGTTCAGGTGCAGCAACACCAGATAGTGAGTGCATTGGAAAGAGCCGTGGCGGTAACTCAACCAAAATTCATTTGGTCGTGGATAGTGGTGGATTGCCTATCTATTTTGAGCTATCAGAAGGGCAAAGAAATGATATTGCTCGTGCTGAAAGCCTCGTTAACCACCTGAAGGAAGTGAATGTATTCATCGCTGATAAAGGTTATGACAGTGAAGCGTTGAGATCATATGTTGACTCAAAAGGCGGTGAAACCATCATACCAAAGAGAAATTATGGGCAAGATATTGATAAAGAAAGCGTTGATTGGTGCCTTTATAAGTATCGACACTTGGTTGAGAATGCTTTTGCAAGAATTAAGCACTTTCGTTCAATATCAACGAGATATGACAAGTTAGCAAGGAATTACGCCAGTATGGTATCACTGGCGTTTACGATAATGTGGCTACCTATGTATTGCTGAATAAAATATGTACAGCAAAGATCAACACGCCCTAGGTTCTTTACCAAAAATTAAGTAAAGATGATCATCGGTTAATATTAATTGTAGTAACTCATACTCGATCTTACATATCCGCTGGTTAGTCACGACTAGATCACACAGTAGGCCTGCTGATATCATAACTCATAATTGGACAATTTCGTTTTAGCAGAAGAAGTAAATTACCAGCTTTCGAATTACTTTTAGTATTGCAAAGACTAAAATGAATACTCGATGTGTTTCCCACATCAACGCTAAGTTCAGTTGCAAAATATATGGCACTACATTTTGGGACCACAATTCGTGACATATATTTTGTCAATTGAAACGCCTTGTTAAGTATCTTTAATAATAATAGAATTTGGTAATCATACTTAAATCCAATATGCAGCAATCACTAATACCACAAGTTGGATAACCTGATTTCAATAAATGACAAAACTATAAAAACAATCCTGTGATTGCACTGACAACACCAACCAACTCCTTTATTTCAGGTAATATTGAGATCAATCCATCCCAATATGATTTTATTGTGGAACTATCGCGATCATCTTTCGATATTTCTCCCTGTAAACTATCAAATATTATCCCAGCAGCTTTATCCTTTGAGTTTTCGATATAGCCGCCCAATACCTTCAGGGCATTAGCAAGTTCAGGGTCATTTTTACCAATCTTATTAAACGAATCAACAATTGTTGAGTTAATAATAACAGGCGCTTTATTTCCTTGAATTATTATATCTCCAGTAATGCTTGCCTCATTTATTGATTTCATGATTTGATGACTCCTTTTGATAGTTTCCTCACTATTCATATATATTTTATGCTGCATTTCTCTATCCCTGTCTTGTTCTTCTAATTTTTCCTTTTCGATTTTTTGTTTATGATTGTACTTTGTAATGTTGTTAATAATTCCAAATATAATAAATACAAATACCATAAGCATGATAACTGGTATTGCACCAGCATCATCACTGCTCGATAAATCACTACTATCTGTACAAGTTGAAATCAATATAACAAAGAATATTATGAGTAAGATTATAAAAATTACATTTTGATTTTTAACTAATTCATGGCCATCAGGGTCATATTTTTTACCTTCAGCATCAGAATTGTTTTTGTTAAATTCATTCATTAACATAGCTCCAATTATTTTAAATCAGTAGTTAGTCAAAATATTTTCATATGTACTAAGTGATATAGCCAAATCCACATGTATCATCGTCAATTGCTGCGATTTGTTAGTTTCTTTTTTATCGCCCTACTTTCCCCATAGCATCCATATATTCATCCAATTTTCCAATTTGGTTCAACATTCGGAATGGATTTTTCATAGCAGCATCATTTTTATGAGCTTCGGTAATGCTGCACCAAGCACATAACTGTCTATCTACTTCTAAGGGCTCTGAACAATTTGTACAACAGTGTTCAGATGAAACAATATTTGAGTTATTAAAAATAAATGATTTTTTATCAAAATCTATCATGTATGGTTTCGGATAACTCTTACCTATTTTTAATTCATACCAATCCAAACCAGCGTCTTTCGATATTTTTTTCGACGTTTCAACTTTATCATCTGGGAATTTAGGACCAACAATAATTGATGTTATAAATTCATAAGGGATATATAAAATATCATTACCAGCAATATTTTCTGTTTTATTTTTTAAATCTACGAGACGGCATTCCTGCTCGTAGCTCCAATCCACGTATTTAGAAAAGTAGGACTCTACAAATACAGCTTCTTGAAGATCATACGAATGTCTTGGTTTTAATGTTTCAACCGCCCGTGCTAAAATATTTTTTAACTGTTCTAAAGGTTCTTTTCGATAGGTTACATCCCAAATAGGATTACCTTCAAAATATTCTTGCATACCCTCTAGGTCAAACTCCAATACAAAACCAGAATGGTTATTAGCGTAATGAGCCCACATTGGGGAAACTATTGGTGAATATGAAAAACATGTAGTAGGGCTTTGAGGAATTTCACTAATTACATCATAATAAAATGCTAATAGCTCTGGTGGAGTATTAAGATCCATTCCCAAAAATAGTTCATATGGATCATTATAGTCTTTTGGTAATGAACATTTAACTCCACAAAATCCATCGCGGTCAAATACCAGATCTAATACGTCATTGTTAAAATACTTATATATTTTACTCACAAATAGCTCCTCCGAACTGAGACTTATACTATTTAATATAAAATCAGATAACATTTTCCTAAAACATTTCATTCTGATTTTTTTACCAATTCTTCCCATATCGCTGACCTAGAGAAACTAACAGTTCTTAGGTGGACAGTGTCCACATGACATTGTCCACCTAATGTAAATGCTACTTTATTAAACATTGTCAACGCATTGATTTACATGTAGAAATAAAAATTTTATTCAATAAGGCATCACAAATACCGACAATGTCTTAACTAATAGCCTCTTAAGGCTTACTCATCACTATTATGCAATGACGCCAGTATTAAATTATTACCTGAATTATAGGATTATGTTTAGACAATACCTAAATTAATTATTTCGTAAAAGGAAATGGGGCAAAGGTGTGTTTGCCGAGATCAGCACCAGTACATTTTTGGACATTTTCGATCTAGGACTAAAATTCAGTAATGCCCCAACAAGCCGCGAAAGGAGCGCAGCGTATTGAGGTCGGATTAATTGGTTTGTTAAATACCGTAGTCGCGCTCTACCTTCGATATACGGGTTTTGAATGATGAATACCATTTGTCATGACCAAGCTTTTGGGCTTCTTGGTGCTCTGCATTTGCCTTCCACTGCCTTATGGACTCAAGATCTGACCAATATGAAACAGTAATTCCAACATCCTCTCGTGCCGATTCCACGCCCAAAAAACCTGGTTGTTTTGATGCTAGTTCGACCATTCGATCTGCCATTTTGCCATAACCGCTATCACCTTCAGTGCGGTGAGATGTAAAAATTACCGCGTAGTATGGCGGCTTAGGTGTGTTAGCGATGAGGGACATCTTTACTCCTTTAGGTATTTAACAGTCCTTTTTCAACGGACAATGTCCACATTTTGCAGAGATTAAATATAGACATGACGACTGTAATAGCCTGATTAATTGCCCAAGATTTCAGATAATGAATACAAATGTGAAACATGTTGTCCTAATAGGATTCATCATGACACTTGAAGAAAAATAGTCAACCAAACATATAGAGCATGTGTGTTAGAGAAAGGGGAAATTCCACGGGGTTTAGCATAATCGCAAAATGAAATGGGGCAATTTTGATTTTGGCTGTCAGCTCTGAAAACCGGAGTTGGACAATTTTGTTTTAGCGCAAGACCTAGTAACGCCTTGTTATGTCTCGGTACTGCTCAAGCTACGAACCCTTTTTAGAAACCAGTCATTTAGTTCTGTCGATGAGAGCATTTCAATTGCTCCTGTATCAAAATGAGATACACCTTGATCTTTTAGTAACCCTTTTGATACGAGATCAGCACAAAATAACATGGAAGATGACTTAGTTAGTGAGGTCAAAACTGTAGGAATTTTTTCCACTAATATGTACCCGTTGCTCTGATGAGCGATTTTCAGTATTTCCATTTGGATATCAGATAACTCATTGACCAGATTCAGTGCTGCTTCAGTTTCATCCCATGAACACTCTCCATTTAGACATGAAGCAGATAAACTGGCAAATCGTTTTATCTTTTCGCTTGATTTCGTTTTTGCCACTTTATCAAGTGATGATTGAAACAAATCAAATATCACTTCATCATCTTGAGCAATCGATTGAAGTTTCAACTCCTCAACTTGAGCTGATAGCTCAGATATATATGCTTCTAAACGCTTTTGAGCAAAACCCTGAGCCTTGTCGGTAAGTACATTATCTATATATGTACCAACCCAAGGAACTCCTCCGATTAACGCCCGAGTCACTTGAGAACCACTATATAGCTTTGAAATTTTGGTATCTAAGGAAAGAGTAGGATCATTTCCAATTTCAAACTTTTCATTGCGATTCATAAAATTCTCCTATAGAGACCAACGTCTATTATGTTTTATTTTCGCTCTACTGAAAGATCTTGAGATAAAAAGTTAGGAATATCTTTGAATTCAGATAGTTTATAGTTCTCTTTAAGACTGTCTATAGGATTTCGACCAATAAGTGCAAAACCTAGGCTGCCTGAAACACGTTTAAGAGTTTCATCGTTAACAATTTCTTCATCAAGTGAAGTCGAAAGGAAGAAGTCTTCCGAATATAAGAAGATCATGTAATTGGATAATGCCAACTTATCTTCTAGTGCTAACTTGTTAAATTGACGGATAAACTGACGATATCTAGTATCGTTTTTGTCTATAAACATCATAACAATACTGGTCTCTTCAAGAGGAAAAACGGCTAGGTGCAAATGTTGCATTTTATATTTAGGATCATGATTATAAAGATCATTTATAACATTTCCTTCCAAATCCACTGCAAGTGCTATTTTATGCTGAAATGCAATAGGTACGACGTAATTGAGCTTTTCATAGAAAAATAAGTAGTATTCATCTTGCACACATTTCGCGTCTACCTTTTTTGCACGCTCAAAGCCTCGGACATTCTCTTTTAGGTCAATATCTTTGATATTATTGATCGAACTTAGGTCAATACCGGAATCATCTGATAGATGATCATGAAACGCTATTTCAAATGCTCTTTGGCTAACAGCTTTTAGATAGTTTTTCATTGCGATCTGAGCAAGCGTTTTTTGCTTAATTTCACTGTCGTAAGTAGCTTTACTTTCGTAATTACTAAAAATTTTCCCATCGCAATCTCTACAGATAACTTGGAAAGTGCCTGCATTATTTACTCCAGATTCTGCATTTAACAAAGGAAGATCAATTAACCCACCGTGAGCTAATAACTTTCCACCATTAGCAATGTTCCTCAAAAATGACGCTGGAATTGAGTGAGAGTTGCAATAACTTGTTGTTGTTTTTTTGCAATACAAACACTTGCCACTTTTACTATTCTTTCTACTTTCTGAAGCTATTTGACTATTTTTTTTACTGAAATCGACTTTATTCTCCAACATTTCTTTCTTTTCAGTTTCTGAAACGTTGGACAAATTGAATATTTTATCCATTTGTTCTCTCCATTTGTAAAAAACATAACGCAAAGAACAGTTGCAAAATACTTGGCACTATATTTTGCGAAGCAAAATTCGTGACATGTATTTTGTCAATTGCTTCGTCTTGTTATGTTACTTTTAGTTGACGCTTCTTACCTTCATATACTTCAAACGACTGTTCCAATAAGATCACTAATTGTTCTAATATACTATCTAAGTTAGAAGACAACTCTTGTAGCTTTTCTTTAAGATAGTCTTCTGTCACAAAATCTAGAACTTCTTTATTAATCATTTCTTTTTGATTATTTCTTTCCAACAGTTCATTAGTTTTATGGTATAAGCTGATTTCCTCGAACTCTTCATCATTATATTTATCATGATGAATAATCATATTTCTAATATTATGGTATTTTTTAAATCTTTTTTTCAGACTCTTCATGCTTTCATTGATTTTATATTTCTTCACATTTTCATTACTAACTAATAGTTCATGCCCAATATGGGAATTATCTATACCAAGCTGCAATAGCTTATTAATAAATATTAGAGTTCTATCGTAAATAGAATGAGTGCGAATAATATAATTCTCTATATGGAATTCTATGTAATCTGCTAGATTATATTCATCGTTATTGATTAAACGTATGTATTCATAGTTTATTAAACTTAAGCACTGCTTTGATTTATCTACCGCATGATCTATAGCAGCCACTGCCTTTCCACATTCTATAATATAATTATCCACATTACTTTCGGGAATATAAGTAAATCTCCCATCTATAAACTTAGCTCGTTTCAGGGGACTATCTTCGTCTAAAAGATACTTCCCTATAATTTCTAACATAATATCCTCGCCATTTTTTTGAGTAACATAACAGTCTTTTTTCAACGGACAATGCCCACACTTGGCAGAGATAAAATATGGACATGATGGCAGTAACTGACTGATTAATTAACTAAAATTTAAGATAATGAATACAAAGGTGGAACATGTCGTCCTAATAAGATTCATCATGACACTTGAAGGAAAATAGTCAACCAAATTCATAACATACGTGTACTGAAGAAGGCGAAATCCCACGAATTTGGGCATGATCGAAAAACAAAATGGGGCAGAACCGATTTAGGGCAACCTGTCAGATCTAGCCACATCGAGGTAACGAAAATGACAGATTGCATTAAGACTAATTCATATTAATTGATCTATATTTCCTTTAAATTCCATAATCACAGATTGCATAGCTTTAGTCCTCCTAACTATAAAATTCACATCCATCGCATGTAACTAACCAATAGCGGACAAGCTTCGATATTCCTCTAAAGCAAACCGATCTGTCATTCCACTAACATAATCAATTAACAAGCGTGCTCGAAAGTAAAGTTCAAGTGCTTGCTCATGTTCACTAATATTCTCTTTATCAAACAAATATTTTGTGCTGTCAATATACATACGTTTTTGTTTATTAGATAAACCATGGTACAAACGAGTCTCGACTTGGTAAGATTTCAGAACATCATTTGTAGAAAGCACTTTAAACTCATCAAAGCCTAACTCTAAAAGTGGAGTATATATATTTAGCAAACCTGAGATTATAGCGTGCCCCTTCAACTCAAGGCGCTCTACCTCTTTTGCTGAAAATACATACTTTTTAGCTACTGTTTTGAGAGTTTCCGTGGCCAGATTATATTCATCATTTCCATCAAGGAGAGATTCGTCTAAAGAACCATCAAAAACCGCCTGATGATTATCCAAATACCTATCAGAAGCATAGTTCGCTAGATCATTAATCAACTTGGTTCGTAAAGTTAATATGTACGCATGGCTCTTGTTGTGAGTTTCAGAACCACACCTGACATATGCATCTTGGGCTATTCGTGGCAAATATCCTTTATCAACGATATCCTGACTGACGCCCAATTCACTACCAAATGACTGCCAAGTGTTACAAATGGCTTCGTGCAACTGCTCTACGTTTAGAATTTTCTTATCTATTGCATCATCAAGGTCTGCGATGCAATAAGAAATATCATCAGCAGCTTCCATTATATATGCCAAGGGAAAACGACAGCCGAGGTCAATTTGCAAACTATTACATAGTTTCGATACATAGTCCTTTTCAGAAAAATAATATCCTGGCTTTTTCTTTCGGTAAAAAAAGTCGTCATTTTCACCCGGCTTTGATTCATGAGCAGACCTGGTATATTTGATAAGACAGGCTACCTGGGAGAACGTTAAGTTTAGTTCCTGAATACTGTGTAACAAACGAATAGCTTGAGCATTCCCTTCGAATATCATTAAATCCTTAAATATTTCACTATCTGTGATACTTTTCCCAAACTTATCTACAAATATCTTTTTTAGCTTTTTCTTAGACCAATGATTTATAGCTTCTTCACCAAAATGACCGAAAGGAGGATTACCAATATCGTGTAACAAGCAAGCTATCTCTACAGCACTAATAAAGCCGTCTTCTTTGCCATCTAATCCTAGTGTCTTAAGTTCCCCTCTTTGCTTAATCTTTTTCAGTATTAGTTTTGAAATAAATCTTCCAACTTGTTGAACTTCGAGTGAATGAGTAAGTCTACTTCTAACCGCTGAATTGGACTCAAGTGGGAATACTTGTGTTTTTTGTTGAAGTCGCCTTACTGCTGCGGAATTTATCGCTCGTCCTCTATCGGACTCCATTTCATCATCAAATGTTTCCTTTGGTGCTGTTGAAGGCCTAAACCGATCTCGCTTTAATTTTACGTTGTAATCCATACCTATTCGTACCTCAAATTTTTCGTGAGATTATTAGCTACTCGTCCATTTTCAATAAGTAAAAATCTTCGCGGACTAATTTAGTCAATAAAGCCCCAATTTCCTTTTTATATCCAAAGGTATTCCATCTAATAATTGTTGAAAAAGGTATTCACAATTAGCTTTTTGAAGATTATCGAGTCTACTATTTAAATCTATCGTACTTTCCTTAAGCTCAGACTTAGTTCGATGTTGTAATCCTTTTTTCTTTTTGCTCAATTGCTTATCTACTTCTAACTTAAGGTATTGAACAACTTCATCATAATATTTAGCTAAGCCTAAAGAAAATGTATTGCTATTGAATAAAGGCTGTGGCTTAACCTCTAGTCGGTTAGCTACTTCCGACTTTGTGATGCACCATAATGATTTTTTTGAAAAATGAGTTTTTTTTGTATGTCCTTTGATGTACCTGAGTTTTATATTCTTCAGCTCATTTATAGCCTCGTAAGCTTTTTTAGCCGTAGGATGAAAACTAACCCATTCAGGCTGCTTAGATTCCGATTTCAAGACTTTTTCTACAGGGTTATCTTCACCTAGAAACTGTTTATAGTAATTTTCTGACATTAATCCCCCCTAATGGAGCGGTTGGCAATTTCTATTGATTCTTGAAGGTGATTAATAAATGGCTTAAACCTCATTTCAACATTACTTCCTGCCTCAAGCTCTAAAACTCGCTTCAATGCCGTTTTAACTGTTTCTAAATGATATTTCTTAAAATGAGCGGGTAAATCAGGATTTCTGCATGCTTCAACATCTGGTTTCACATAAATCACAATTCCCTCAAAATTTCCTTCTTCGATATCCGCATTTATGCAACCTAAACAAAGTGAGGGGGACGCGTTATATCGTTGTAATATACCATCGACAGAACATTTAGCAGAGGTAGATGTTCCCTTTCTAGGTAGACATGTAGACCACGGTTTAGGACTAATATCAATAATTCTGCTTTCAGCAATATCATTTGATAAACTCTCATACTCACTCTGAGTAAGTACTTTAGTAATCTTAGCAGCCTTGTTAATGAATCTATCGAACCCTCCTGAATAAACACGTTTTTCATCTTTCAGACTTTTAATACGGTGTCTGACAACAGAGTTAATAGTTGTACGTTTAGCTATATCCATTATCGATTTTGCTTCTTTATTTCTCAGATAGGCCATAAAAAAACGCTCATCGATATGTTTAAAGTTTGCGCGAATAAACTTCCCTACGTCACCTTTATATCGACGCAATACTGATTCAGCCCAAATATGTCTTAATGCATGAGGGCTTACGGAATATGTATCAGCTAAAAGTTCGTTCTTAATACTCGCGACGACATCCATTGTTAACTTAATAGAATTGAGTGCAGTTAATGTATCCTGAGATAAATTTCTTTCTAATAACATTCTATCTGCTTCATCTAGGGTGTTATTAATAAAGCGATTGAGAGTTTCTTCAAACCGCACAGTACTTTTATTAATCGAATAAGAACGTACAGACAACTCTTGCAATGTAACATCATTTCTAAGCTTGTCTCTTAATGAAATTAGGTCTTTCACAAGTCCATTTTCCAAGTTGTACTTTTTCTTAAGCTCAAGATACTGTTTTTTTCCTACCCCTGATTTAAACTCGACCGAGCCATCAATACATTGAAGATTATCTAAATCATTAAATAATTGATATTTAAATGGAAAATAAAACCAGAGTCTTGTTACTGCATCGTAAATAATTTGACCAATATCGGTAGATTCTTTCCTAGGTTTAGATGACATTGCAAAAAAGTTACTTTCATTTTTCGTCAGTGCATCTAACTGCCTAACTAAAACACTAGCCGAAAGAGTAATCTCTCTTCTTAGCAACGTATCACCATTTGTCTTTGGTGATATCCACTTCAAGTAGAAGCGAAAAGGGGTATACACCGCATCTTTAATATCTTTGTTCACTTCAGATTTTAACGCTGCAACTGTAAACCCATACTCCCCCCGTCTCCAGCCAGTCAACGCAACAAAAAATGTGATACCCGCCGACTCCACATCTAATAAAAATTTTTCTACAGTTAAGCGATTTGTTAGATTAAACTTAGTTGCATAGCGAATAAGTAAAGCAACTGACTCTGATTCATCAATCTTCATTTGTAAAAGTAAATTATCACACACCGAATCAAAGTCAGCTAAAGTAAAGTTTACAATTTCATCAGTCGATTCATTTTTCAAAGTAGCAAGATACTCAGCTAAAATGAACTCTCGCTTTTTTAATTTAGGCTCGTAAAACTTCGAATATAGCATTGCTCGTACAAACTCATATGTATCGAAACGATTTGGATCAAGCCCTAATTCTGAAGTTATCTGCTCTATTGTAGATAAATTAAAAGCAGTTCTTTCATAAACAATATTGTTGTAGTGGCCCCTAAACTGCTTTACCAATTTACTAGTTAATAATGTTGTTGTAGAAAAATCTAAACAGTCATTCCACTTATTAGAATTTCCACTTTCACTGACATTTAATCCAACATCCACTAAAGCATTTGATAATGCAGTAGAAAATGCAACATGTGCTTCAAAGAAACTTGCGCAATAATCAATGTAATAACGACCAACATCAAGTGTAAGAAAATCAAATGACCCTCCCTCTTTATAGTCAGCTAAGGTCATATCTATTTGTGCTAAACATGCTTCATTAAGCGCGGTATTAATTTCTAAGCTAGTGAGGTTTCCAACAAGTTCTTCTATACCGTATGATCTCAAAATCCTTGCAGACTCCACCAAATTGACAAATTTAAGTCTTGATGCATAAGCGGGTGCAGAGAGCCTTCGAATAAAGCCACCATTTTCAAAATCATGAGTCAAAAGCAGGCTAAAGAAATCTTCTAAATTTGACTCATTCAGGTCCGTAGATAGCCGCTCAGTTAAAAACGCAAATTGCATTTTCAAAATATCCAGTACCCACTTACTACGATAACTTAACGATTTATCAGAAATAATTTTCAATAAAAACCACTTAGAAAAACCTAACGCATTCACGACAACGGATTCATTATTATTGAGTTGAATGGAAAAATAATCTTTGAATTTCAAAGCGTCTCGTTTAAAGTCAGAAAAGTTAAGAGTAACGTTGAGATTAGAAGACTTATTATCTTCCATTTTTGAAAATGGAATTGTCCATTCATCTTTTTCAACTTTGGCTTTAGAAGTTGGATCAATCTTTCTGAGCATATCATTACATTCACGTAAAAATGCTCTCTTACTTTTGTCACTTGCATCTGAGTGAAATTCTGAATATAACATTAGTAACCTCCTGTATATGCGGTAAATAGCGGAGGCAAATGCTCTTTCGTCTTAGCATAAAGTATCTGTCCTTCAGTAACTGTCTCACGGAAAAATAATCGGTTAGAGAAAACAGTCTCGATCCACTCGGCGGTAGGAAGAGCATTAAAAAAAAGGAACTCAGGAGAACGTTCCAAGAGTCGAGTATGACACCGTTCAAGCTCAGAAACGTAATGTAATAGTTTTAAAACTGTCTCAGGAGTATTTGTTAAATAGATTGTATCGGGTAAATCACCATCCACAAAATCACGGTCATATAGAAAACCCAGCTCATCGACTTTACCCTCATTTGTATTAGCTACAACTTTGAGTCGGGATAATGTACTCTCAGCTCTAGTAGTAACAAGCAATAAGACTGAATTAATATCTTGATTATACATTTCAATATCAGAACGGCTGGGTCTTAGTACATTTAATTCGAGATCGTTCATTACTAAGCGAGTCGCTCGGCAACAGTTGTTTTCCCATGTATGATTTTGTTCATTTAAATAATTCGCCCGCTCCGTTTCATTAGTATGGGAAAGATAGTTTGTTATTTTAGTCGGATAAAAAGAATCACTTTCGGAGTGAACTCTGGTGTTTTTAATAGCTTCGGAACTAAAAATTCGTGTAACGCATGGCGTCTCACAATTTAAAGCCCAGTCTTCTCCAGTTCTCTCATATATATCTTTTCTAATACCAATTTTACAAATGAAGAGGGTACACTCAATAAAAACCGGGGAACATTTAGCATCATTTAGTCTGTAATCAATGATGTTTCTTATTGAAGACCGAGCTAGATAACTATAGAAAACAGAAATTGATGAAGTTGGCCCAAGCTTGGCTTGAAGCGCGTTGTTGGTATCATCTACCAGTTTTGTTTCAACAGTAAAATTACCGGTTTTATCCTTTAAGTAACAAAGGATAGCTTTGCCAAGGTTTGACGAAGCACGTACAGTCTCGATCTCATGAACAGCTCTTGCTCGAGATTTAAAGTAATCCGACTCTATCGAGATAACTTCACCATTCTGTCTCCTTGAAAGTCTAAAATCACTTGATTTAATACGAGGAATATCGGAATGGGGAACTGTTTGATATGCCATAAGCAACGAGAATAGATAATTTTCCCCAAAGCTGATAGGAACTTTTTCATCATCTGAATTAATAAATTCTAATAACTTGAGTACAAAATCAGGTGTGAACAATAACGAATTATCTGTAGCCTGCTTAAAAATGGTAACTACTTTTTTAGTAATCTTTGTAGTTTGTTGCGGGATTAAACCATTTTCCCAAAAAGACTCTTTTGCAAAATTTATAGCAACTTCAGTACACTGTGAATAGATTAGAGATTCAACCGCTATATCTATACTTTCAGTACGTTCAACATTATGCAAAACCGACCACAGCTTAAAGAAAAAATCTCTTTTGAAATTAAGAGTCTCAACTTTATGTGCGGCACAATCCTTCTTAAACTGTTTGTTATCCTTACCTTGATCATAATCGCTAGCTTTAGGAACCGGGGTTAAAGAAGGAAAATCATCTACTGTTATATTTGCAGATTTAAACACTTCGATTAAAGCGTGTTTAGAAGTATTAATTTGCGTCAATGCTGTGCTAATGGTCACCAGAAATGAAGACATCAATAATTTTGGTGATTTAACTCTTTCATAAAGTTCTATACCGACACCTACGTCATCTCGAATTAACCAAGAATGGAAACCAAAATAGTCCGTAAGTGTAGTTTGAACTCTTTCATCACTCGCTGCTGGTTTGGTTTTGCTAAGTAAATCTAAGTATCTATAGTCACTCGGGTTCAAATAATCGCTTCCGAATGGAGTATAGTTAAGAGCATCGTTTAGAAGTCTAATCAAATCTTTAAGTCCGGTACTTTGCGTTTTTATTCCATCATTTTTGACTCTAAATGCTTCAAACTTTTTGAATATATTTACCCTATCAAATATTTCAAAATCAGTCTTATTAAGAAAATCTATAAATTTAGGAACAATGTTTGACAATGTCTGTCGTGCAGATAGAGTTCCTTTATCCAAAACAAATGTAATGTAGTTAGACGTATATAATGCGGAGAATATAAGACGCTCTTCATGAGTAGCATTTTCTTTTAATTCAATGATTCGTTCCATGGAGCCTTTGTAGCTAGGAACAACAAATTTAAGTACATTTAACGGCTCAAAAGTAAGATTTGTTACCTTTTGATTTAATTTGAATTCTGAAAGCATTAAATCTTGCTGTTTAATTAAATTATCATCCAGAACTTTATCATTCATAAGCAATACTCAATATTTTCTTGTCTCATCTTCTCTTTTACCGACCTAATATATGTTCTTGTCGTCCGAGGTGCATATTTCCCATCAGTTTCATGGCCAAGTAATTCGGCGACAACTAAATATGGTTTGTCCATTGCCGTTACATTTTCAATTTTCAAACCATTCTCCTCCGCTATTTCATAAAATGTATCCGTGCCAAACGAATGCCTAAGAATGTGATATGTGTGTCCTTGTTGTAGTACGTCCATGCTATTATGAAGTAACCCTTGATTTTGCTTTTGTATCACTCGTTCTCTAACTAACGCGAAATCTCTAGTAGCTTGATAGCCTGCAATTGGACGAACTATGCCATTTGATGAAGCTGTTACAAATAAGCTATTATGACAACAATCTGGCCGTTCTGATTCAAAATATAGCTTGAATCGCTGCAATACATCTCTTGGAATATAAATCCATCGCGATTTTCCTCCTTGGCCATTTTTTCGTGATTTGGAATATTTTCCTTGCAACCAATATTCAAATTCTTGTTTGTCGTTAAAAGACTTATCATCTAGCAGTTTGAAAAGAGATTTCATACCACGGTATACAGTAGTTCCCAGTTTGAAATCTTCTAGCAAAAAACCCGTATTTTCCTCAGTTCTTACGCCGCACTCAGCTCCAGCTCTCAACAAGCATTCTTCTCTCAATGTATGTGCATTAGCAAATAATTCAGCTCGTAATCTCGTAGATAGATATTTAACAACATTACGTTTTCGAGCATTATCTCTTGCAATCCCTCTATTAGCACCTTTCATTTCTATGTTTTTAAAGCTTGTAAACCCGTGATAAGTAAGGTAGTTGTAATAACATCTGAGAGCGCTGACGGATTTTTCAACCATTTTTTCACTTTTACTTTTATCAAATATTAGAATGTCATTTACATAATAATTTAGAATTTCCTCTGGCAAATTGTGATGTTTATCAAGAGAGATATGATTTTTGTTTTCACTGAATTCATTTAACCATAATAGAAACTTTCTCAATTCATAAGAACATTCAATAATCGTCTTATTGCTGACTCTTACAGTTTTCAACTCTACAGTTTTAACACGACGCTGATCTAGGGAGGTAGACCAAGTTGCTTCATAGACATTCTTATTTCTATTGAGCGAGTACAAAAATAGGTCTGGCATGATTAGAGGAATTCCCCTGTCATCACAGAACAACATAGTTTTAAATTTCTCACTTTGAAAATGAATCATACTCACTCTTCTCACTAATAACTTTTTTAAGTGTAGTAACTATTTACAATATTACATACATTTTTTGATATTTAAGTGGGTGTTCTTTTACATACGGGCATGGTGGCGAAATCGCACTGAACTACGTAATGAGAGAAAATGGCGGTTTTGAAGGCAATGCCCAGACTTTCCGTATCGTAACCTGCCTTGAACCATACACTGAACATCATGGGATGAATTTAGCCCGGAGGACATTGCTCGGTTTAATGAAGTATCCGGCATTACTCAGTCAGGTTCAGGCGAGAAAACATCCTGATGCCGTCCGCCACCAGAGACAACTAAAAGCCGATGACTGGACACCTGCAAAAGGTATTTTTGACTGTGACCACACAGTTTTTGACTGGGTTCTTGACCCACTGTCCAGTCAGGACAAAGCAGAACTCTCGGTTCACCGAACCGTGGTTTCATCGCCATACGAACATGCCAGAACAAAGTTTAAATCTCTGGATGCTTCTATCATGGAGCTGGCCGATGACATTGCTTATGGCGTTCATGATCTGGAGGATGCCATTGTTCTGGGGATTATAGACCGGGACCGATGGATGTTATCAGCCTATCCGGCATTACGGGACTGCAATGATGAATGGCTGAATGACAACCTACCACTGATTACGGATCATCTATTTTCCGGCAAGCACTTTCTGCGCAAAGATGCGATTGGCAGTCTGGTCAATGCTTTACTTACCAGTGTGGAAATCCATCCGGTCAGTGGCCACTTCACATTCCCTCTGCTTGCTTATAATGCGTATCTCACTCCATCCATGTCTCAGATTCTTAGTGTTCTGAAATCTTTTGTCAGTCAGTATGTAATACATATTCCTAAAGTTCAGCGTTTTGAATATAAGGGACAGCAAATTATTATGGACTTATTCGAGGCGTTAACCACTGCACCCGAACGATTACTCCCTGAATCCACACAGGATAAATGGCGTGATGCAGAAAAACAGGCAAGTCAGGGAATGCGTATAATCTGTGATTATATTGCAGCGATGACCGATGCTTACGCCCAACGCCTGCATCAGGAATTATTTTCATCCCGCAATGACTGATAAAATTAGTCTTTAAGATAATTGCGCTCATAAACCCCGGAAGGCATCTGACTAATCTGAAAATCAATCATTTGATCGAATGTTCTGAGTAATGATGTGAAATCTTTATCTGGCTGTAACAGGGTTAAGATATGAAACCCGGCTTCCACTGTCGACAGGCTGTTTGATCCGGGCGCTTTTCGGATTCGGTAGTTCCCCTTAAGATCCACTGGCAATTTTAAAGATGGCAACGCTTTCAAATTTGCGGAGAGTTGCCACATCTTAAACGCTTTTTTCCAAGTTCCATCAAGGAGAATGATCCGTATTTTTTTCTTATTCTCTCCCAGTATGATTTTATGAGCGTCCACTTCCCGGGCATTTTCATTAGGATAAAGAATATAGTGCCGGTAGTTTGTATCTTCCAACAACTGATTCAACTCGTTATTATCTGAAAAATTTTCACCGACGATGTGATAATGATGGTTAAGAGATAAGCTCAGAATTCTGGCTGTTCCCATCGGACGGTGCGCTTCTGTAGGATGTTGTAGTATGATCAGTTCCACCTCTGATTTCAGCGGCATAATATACTGACAAATACAGGCTTTTAGCGCTTTACCACACTGAGAACAATAACGAGAAGACATGTGAACCTTTATTCCATTTTAACCCTGTTAAGCATACCAAGCGTGATTGCACTTTTCGAACCGGCAACATCGTTTTTTGTCTGGGATAAAACATCCATCTCAACAGGCCAGTGGTGGCGCATCCTAACAGGAAACTTTGCTCATACCAACCCTGAACATTGCATTATGAATTTGGCCGCATTATGGTTGATTGCCCTAATATTCCGGCCATCGGCCTGCCATTATTTTGCCATTACAATACTAATTAGTCTGGGCGTGGGCTTCGGATTGATGTTCACATCTCTACAGCAATACGTCGGCCTTTCCGGTACATTACATGGCGTATTTATGTATCTTGCCTTACAAGAGTATTTACATGGCCACCGCCATAGCTGGATACTGGTTGCAGGTGTAACAGCCAAAGTCATCTGGGAACAACTTATGGGTCCGGCGACGTATACCCAGGAGTTAATCCAGGCTCCAGTCGCTATTCAGGCTCACTTAACGGGATTAATCTGGGGCACAATATTATCTCTCAGCTACCACACGTATAACCGATTCAGGAAAAAAAAGTAGCCGTAAGATCATAACAACGCTTAGCCCCCTGACAAATTATCCGGCTTGATAAAAACGATTTCGTCCGGATTGTTTTGCCTTATACATTGCCTTATCTGCGGCATTCATCAGGATATCCGCATCCCGGCCATTTTCAGGGTAAAGACTGATTCCGATGCTGGCCCCTATAAACTGATCGATCACGCCTCTGTCTGATTTGATCAGTACCGGTGCATTAACAACCGAGATTAATTTCTTCGCAATAATGTCGAGATCATCCACATCACCGATATCCGGGATTAAAACAACAAATTCATCACCACCAACCCGTGCGAGAGTATCAGACTTACGTAACACTCTCTGCATTCTCAATGCGGTTTGCTGCAGAACAATGTCTCCGGCTTCATGACCATATGTATCATTAACCGGTTTAAAGTTATCCAGATCAATAAAAAACAAAGCAAATGGAAACTTCTGCCTTTCTGCCTGAGCAAGTGTTTGTTCCAGCCGGTCATACAAAAGTTTACGGTTAGGCAAATGTGTCAGGTCATCGTGGGTAGCTTGCTGTTCCAGCTCTTTTTCCGCTTCAATTCGTTGACAATTGGCCTGGGCGGTTTTCCATGAATAGAAACCAAGAATCACCAGCATAAAAGCTCCACTAACAAGATACAATACCCAGCCCCGGGACTTCAGCTTAACCGGAGTAACATAAGAAATCAGTACCCAGAAAAAATCATGAGTGGCATGCTGTACTGCCCCTGTCTTGCGAGTCTCAGACATTCCCGTATGATAATGTACGCCATCAGATAACGGATATATAATGGAATAAGTAAACAATCCATCATTATCAATAAATTGCCCTTGTTTCTTACTCAGTATTTTCCTCCAGGCAACCGGAAACTCTGCTTTGAAATTTACATCCTCTTTTCCCGGGAACATAAAGCCCCACTCGTCATCCGGGCTAAAGCCTCTTAAATAATAACTGTTCCGGTTAAGTAACAGAGTAATACCAATTTTATTTTCACCCAGTCCGTTAAGTAATTCAAGAATATCAGAACCGGTATAATTGATAATAACAATACCGATTTTTACACCAGATGAATTAAAAACCGGCATAGCAAAGCGTAGTACAGATTTAACCGGTAACTCAATCCGGCCATTTTCAATATTTAAATCAAAAGGGGAGATAAACATTTCTCCCTGATTCAGCTGAATCGTATTCTTAAAATAATACCGCTCCGATTTATTTTGTAACTGACTTTCAGGAGTAACATAAACCTGGCCGGCATTTCTGTTCACCCTGACTTTCTCCCTACCGTCAGCAGCAATAAAACGAATCTGATCGTATTCTTCTTTTTCTTTAATCAGCACCAGAAATTCATACTCAACAGGTAAAATATCCAGCTTGTCTCCCCGGTGGTATTGCTTAAGAAAGTAGTTGTTAGACAATACCCTCAAGTCCGTCGTGACATGCTCAACTTCATGCAGGATAATTTTCTCCTGTTGCTGAATAATTTGAAATTCTTCACTCTTAAGCAGATCTGAACGGGATTTGTCATCGATATAATAAACGACCGAAATCATAACCATGATGACAATAGCCAGGGGAATGTAAGACTTACCAAAAAGCCTAGTGACCTTATTACATCCAAGCTGCATACCACATCGTCCTTATTCATCACCGGTAGTACTGACAAAGCAAGTCAAGCAGTCTGAAATCTTTGTCATTAAGAGAATTGTCTGAAATGTTATTCTTTTAATATTAGAGAGTTAAACAAAGTATGCAAACTATTGATATTCACCATATGCTATAAAATGTAATTCTGTGATAAAAAGCAATGTCTTGTATAAAGAAATAAACCCTGCCAGTTAGGCAGGGTTTATTATTCATATTATTTCATATTTGCAGGGTACATTCTTCTGAATCATAATTTAAAGCGCTTCACGATTGAAATTAACTGCTGGTTCACTTTAGTAATATCATTCATTCCGGTCAGAGCTTTCTCTCCATTTTCAGCCAGATTGTTCACAATATCATTGAGGGAGCTCATATTCGTTCTGACATTATGAGTCACACTACTTTGTTCTTCTGCTGCAGCTGCAACCTGGCTACTCACATCGTTAATTTCAGTGATCGATTGAGTAATACCTTCCAGACTGCTGAATACATTTTCGGATTCCGTCGCAGTTTCCTGACTTCTCTGCTTCGTATGTTCCATCGCCCCGACAATATCCTTACTGCCTTTTAATAACCGGGATAATGCTTCTTCAATCTGCTCGGTACTCGACATGGTTCTGGTTGCAAGATTTCGGACTTCATCGGCCACGACCGCGAATCCACGTCCCTGCTCTCCGGCCCGAGCCGCTTCGATCGCCGCATTCAATGCCAAAAGGTTCGTCTGCCCGGCTATATCACCAATCACCGTTAGAATGGAATCAATGTTCTCGGTTTCCTTACTCATGTTCTGCACATACTTAGCAGACATTTCCACGCCATCAATCAAAGCGGATATATTTTCCTGCGAGCTTGTCATAATATCGCGGGATTCATTACTCTTAGTGTTTGTTTGTTGAGCCAAGTCGGAAGCATGAGCAATATCGGTGGCCATCGCTTCTGCCGTGGCGTTCATTTCTTCAATCGCTGTCACCACCTGCTCGGTTTCAACCACATGGTGGTTCAGGATAGCCGAGTTATTCTCAGAAAGCTGTTTCATTTGGCTGATATTGTCATCCAGAGTGAGCGATGACTGATGAATCTCCTGCATCATTTTCTGAAGATTGCCAATGAACTGATTGACATTATGCGCAATCTGCCCCAAATCATCATCCGATGTTACATCCAACCGCTGCGTCAAATCCCCTTCTCCATTCGATAGACTGGCTATCATCGCCTTCAGAGACAATATCGGCCGATAAAGAAACTGAATAACAAAAAACGCCACAATCAGACTGACGAAAATCGCAACAACAGCGGTAATAACCGAAGTATTTCGGGCCGAAATTAAGGACTGAAATACTTCGGATTTATTAACAACTAACACAAAATACCAGTTTTTATCGGCCACCTTGATCTTATGAGAGAACAAGACTTTATCCTGCCCATCAGTATACTCAATCATCGCTTTCTCATGATTGATAACCGAATTAGCCATCCCTTTAAACCAGTCTAATTCGTTCCCTTTCGCTCCCGACTTCACTTTTTCTTCGGAAGACGATGCCAACACTGTACTATCCTGATTCAGAATTAACACTAAAGCCCCTTTTGCTTTTGCGGCATCAATCACCAGTTTATTTAGAAAACCTAACCGCATATCTGCGCCAATCATGCCTTCTTTTATCTTCTGGACCATGCTTATCCAATAGATACTGGGATCGGCTTCATCGGGATAAGGTTCAGTAAGTGACGGTTCAACGGCTTTTCGGCCATCCTGGTAATAACTCATTTTCCGGATATCGTCTTCGAATTTATGATCAGGCCAGCTTGAGCTGGTAAGGTTCCAATATGCGTTTCCGGTAGATTCGAAACCAATAAAAGAACTGCCCGTATTCATGGTACTGGCGAAGATTTTTGCCAGGCCGATGTAATCTTTTGCGCCCTTTCCCGGAAGATCCTTATCCTGATAAATCTTGCCAAGCTCCCTCAAACCATCCACTTTTTCATTAATAAACTGTTCGACAATTTTTACCTGATCGGCAACAAATTCATCGCTGGAATCAATGATCAGCTCCGATAAATTTTCTTCCTGTTTTATATAAGAAATATAACTGGAAATCGCCACCGATATTCCAACCAGTGACAAAACAGACAGTAGTAGTATCTGTTTCAAACCTAATTTTTTCATACACTCCCCGGTACACTCATCCATGAACTGAATTTTTTTTCTTACAGTTAATGTCGACACTTATCTGCTAAAGTTTAGAAAATACAATAAAATCATGACAAAAAGATGCATATGAAACAAGGAAGATAAAAAGAATAAAAAAACAGGAGATAGTCCGAGGGGAAAAATAAAAAGGTATCAGCATGCCATTCTCAAGCTGATACCTTATGAGTTAATTACATAAATGGACGCTGACCTTTACTTAACAGCCTCATAAAAACGTTTTCTGCCGCTTCACCGGCAACACCGGCCAGTTTGTCTGTCAGTTTTTTCTTCTGAACATACTGAATCGCCAGCACTGTTTTTTCTTTACACGCATCAACGATCAGATCATCGGATGTTTTAATCTCATCCACCAGCCCCAATTCTTTTGCTTTGGTACCAAACCAGTGCTCACCGGTTGCAACACTATCAACATCAAGATTTGGACGGTGTTCGCGGATAAAATCTTTAAACAGTCCATGAGTTTCCTCCAGTTCCTGCTTAAATTTTTCACGGGCCTTTTCCGTATTTTCCCCAAAAATGGTCAGTGTACGCTTAAATTCTCCGGCAGTAAGTTGTTCATAGTCAATGTCATGCTTTTTCAATAATTTATTAAAGTTTGGCAGCTGTGCAATAACGCCAATCGAACCGACAATAGCAAACGGAGCGGACACAATTTTATCCGCAATACAGGCCATCATATACCCACCACTGGCTGCAACTTTGTCTACCGCGATAGTCAGTGGAAGCCCTGCGGAACGAATACGGTCTAACTGAGAAGAAGCCAGCCCGTAACCATGAATCATACCGCCACCGGTTTCCAATTTTAACAGAACTTCATCACCTTCTTTCGCCACTGCCAGAATCGCCGTTACTTCTTCCCTTAATGACGACACTTCTTTCGCGTCAATACTGCCTTTAAACTCAAGCACAAAAAGATGGGGTTCCCGGGCGGATTCCAGTTTACCGGCCTTAGCCGCCTTTTTCATCGCTTTTTCCGACGACTTATTTTTGGCTTTATTTTCTTTCTTCTCTAATTTATGCAGAGCTTTAAGGTAGGCATCGTCGTGCAGATGGGCTTCCATATGCTTTACGGTTTCTTTATTTTTTTCCGTCAGATCAGTGACTTCTAATTCGCCTTTTGGACCTTTTCCATTTACAGCTTTAACAACCACAAGCAATGCAATTATTGCAGCAACAAACGTCACGATTTTGGCCAGAAACAGGCCATAGTCCAATAAAAATTCCAATGCTTTAATCCTCTTATTTGTGATTTGGTGTATTGTACCTGTGTTGTTATATAAATCATAACAGAAGGAGATAAATGTGAGCTATTCGGTTAAGAAAGAAGCACTTAAAAATAAGATAATTCTGGTAACTGGTGCCGGTGATGGAATAGGAAAACAGGCTGCAATCAGCTTTGCTGAATATGGTGCAACCGTTATTTTATTAAGCCGGACAGCCGACAAATTAAACAACACAGCCGGAGAAATCGAAGCGCTTGGATATCCTCGTCCAACAGTTATTCAACTGAATATGCAGACAGCACAAAAACAAGATTACCTTCAGGTTGCTGATACCATCAGAGAACAACACGGCCATCTTGATGGTGTTTTACATAATGCCGGATTACTGGGCACCATTACCCCTTTGGAAGAAATCGACATTAATGTGTTCGATGACGCTATGTCGGTGAATGTCAGAGCCCAGTTGTTACTGACTCAGGCCATTCTTCCACTGCTTCGCCAATCCAGTGATGCCCGTATTATATTTACGTCTTCCACAGTTGGTCATGTAGGCAGGGCATCATGGGGAACGTATTCCATTTCCAAATTTGCGACTGAAGGAATGATGCAGGTATTAGCAGATGAATTAAAAGAATCCCAAATCAAAGTGAATGCCATCAACCCCGGTGCAACCAGAACCGGTATGCGAGCCCAGGCTTTTCCATCTGAAGATCCGAAAACACTAAAAACACCGAAAGATATCATACCGCTGTATTTATATCTGATGGCACCGGAAGGAAAAAATATTCATGGCCAATGTATTGATGCACAGCCTAGGGTCTGAAAAAATTGTCCGGCATTATCAATGACTCCCAAAAACTGTCGGACAAATCTTATTTTTCGTAGCAATTACACGCAAATTTTAACAATACATCTTATTTCATATCTATCCTCTATAAAATAAATCATAACAATTTATCTAGTTGGACACACATCTGAGGAAATTCATGAATACATTGGGCTTTAAAAAAACATTGATCCTGACGTTAGTCGGTATTACAGCCTTAGCTGTCGGGATTTCAAATTATCTCAATTATCAATCGATCAGTTCCGTATTTAAAAAGAATCTTTATAGTGAAACTCAAAACAGAGTCCGGGCTGAACGCGATAAACTAAAAGCATTCATTGCCAATAAATCGGCAACGGTTAATAACATTGCCGAAGATTATGAAAATCACAATTACACAGACAATCATGCAGAAAGAATGCGTGTTGCAGCAAAAGCCGGTGATATAGCAAATTTAACCGTCGGTTTTACTTCCGGTGATGCTTATTGTTCGTATCCCCTTCCTGGCTGGAAAAATTTTAAAAATCCTCCGTCATATAACCCAACCCAAAGACCCTGGTTTTCACAGGCCATAAATTCGTCCGGGCTTATTTATACTGCTCCATATAAAGATGCAACGAATAAACTAATGGTCAGCATCGGAAGAAAAGCCGGACCGGACACGGTTATTCTGGCCGATATTCCGCTCACTATTTTAAAAGAAACAGTACAGGAATTTAAAGCACTCAAGGGGGCATCTGCCGTTATTATGGATCAGAATTCAACGGTGCTGGCCAGCACCTCTTCGGCACTAAAAACCGGAGACAAAATGACCTCTGTCCGTCAGCTTTCCGATATTACTCACCAAATCATAACCAGTGATTCGAATATCATTAATTACAACCTTAGTGGTGTTGATAAAGTCATGTTTTCAGAAAAATTAAGATATGGCGATAAAAACTGGTTTTTAGTCGTTGGACTTGACAAAAGCGTTGTATTTGAGGCCATTGAAGAAATTAAGCATGAAGCCATCTTATACACACTAGGTTCAGTTATTCTAAGCATCGTTATTGTTATTCTGGTATTAAACACGTTATACCGGCCTATTATTGCATTAAAAGATACCATTATGGGCTTATCCAGTGGTAACGGAGACCTGACTCAGAGGTTAAATGTCAGCAGTACCGATGAAATTGGACAAATTGCAAATGGTATCAATAAATTTATTGAGCAACTGCAATCGCTTATGCTGCAAATTGATCAGGTATCGACAGAGCTGAAAAGCAACGTATCCCAACTACAATCCACCAGCGATGACAACACTCAGGTTCTTGACCGGCACCTACAGGAAACCGAGCAGGTTGTGACGGCAATAGAGGAGTTGAGTGCGACTGCCGGTACTGTTGCTCAGAATGCCAGTGATTCTTCCGCCTCAACTCAGGATGTCGCCGGTCTCAGCGAGCAATCCATAAAAGTATTAAGTGAAGACAAGGAAAAAGTTTCTCAACTGGTTGAAAACGTTGGTAGCACATCCGAAAGTATGAAAAAAATGACCGAAGAAACATCAAATATCAGTAATATTCTCGGCGTCATCGGTGATATAGCAGAACAAACGAATCTTCTGGCTCTTAACGCTGCCATTGAAGCCGCCAGAGCGGGTGAACAGGGACGTGGATTTGCCGTCGTAGCCGATGAAGTCAGAGCCCTGGCCAGCCGGACTCAATCCAGTACAGAAGAAATAGAACAAGCATTGGAACGTTTACTCTCAGGAAATGCGAATGTTGTCCAGCAAATGGAAAACACTCAAAAAACCAGTCAGGAAACCTTTGAAAGTACAGAAGAAGTCAATGTCATTCTTTACGAATTAACCGATAAAATAAGCAACGTTAAAGATTTAAGTATTCAGATTGCCACTGCGGCAGAAGAACAAAGCAGTGTCACTGAAGAAATCAATCAGAATATGTCGGCAATCAATGATATTGTCACAAAACTCAGTGCAAACGGAAATCTGGTATCCGAACAGGCACATGATATTTCTCAGATGAACGAAAAACTGGTCTCTGTAGTTAACCAGTTTAAATTAAAATAGCCGGTGAAAAATCCCATCAATTATTCCGGAACGAAAAGATAATTGATGGGATTGTAACGGCTTAACATGACGCCACTAACTGCTCGTTTAAATAATGGACCATACTCATCGTATCGATAATGCCAACATATTTTCCGGCATCATTGACAACAACCCACGGGAACCGATGACCTTGTTTTACTTTTTCAGACATTTCATCAGTGCTGAGTGTTTCACTCACTTTAGTAATCGACGATTCCATCATAGAACTGACCACTTTCGTCAGTGATCGATAATCCTGCATGGTTTCCCTATCCGTTCCTAATGATGGGGTAGAATATAAATTAAATATTTCTCTCGTGATAATACCGACGCAGTACCGGTCTAAGATAACCGGTAATGTGCTGAACGGGTGATTATCAAACAAAGCCTTAGCCGCTTCTAATGTTTGCTCTGGCGATAGCACTGGCGGATAAACAATAAGATCCACATCTTCTCTTTCTGGTTTGAATAGATTTGACGCCGGAACCGGGTTCTCACCTTTCGTATCAATATCAACCGATAACGCATTTATCGGTAAAGGCCGTTCAAAGTAGAAACCTTGCATATAATCCACATTCAGGTCATTCAGTGCATCAGCTTCCTGCTTGTTCTCAACCCCCTCAGCAACGACTTCAATATTCATTGTGTGCGCTAACTGAGTGACCATTTTAGCGATATGGTAATTATCAGAATCCTTCGTCAGATCCTTCACCACCTCCCTGTCAATTTTAAGCAGATCAAAATGACCGTTTTTCAGGCAGGAAACCGTGCCAAAATCATCAATAGCAATTTTGAGTCCTTTGTCCCTGAGATCAAACAGCAAATCGCTCTCTTTTGCCCTAATCTGGCAATCAAGATAAGCCGGCTCTGTCAGTTCTATTGTGATATACGGTAAATGGCGAGTGTGTCTTTTAAAAACCTGCAGCAGATCAGTAAAAAATGATTTCAGTGGTTTTTCAAAATTAAGAGAAATATTTATGGCCAGTTCGACATTTTCACCGAACATCTCGACAAGAACATCCCTGTAACCAATCGCTTTATCAGCCATAACAAGATCCAACTCAGATATCAGTCCCATATCTTCGGCAATACTGATCATTTCCTGAGTATTCAGCAGATCTCCGTTATAATCCTTAAACCGACAAAGTGCTTCAAATTTACAGACACGCCATTGTGATGTACAAATTACCGGTTGGAAAAACACTTCAAGCGTTTTGAACTCAATCGAGTTGGAGACAATTTCCTCCAAAACTTCACGTCGCTCCACATTTTCATGTAATGTCCGGTTAAAAAAACAAATGTTATTATTATTTTGCGTATGCCTCTCATACATAGCCTGTAATGAATGAGAAATCAGTTTGTTTTCATTATTGGCATCCAGACCAAGCACGGAGACACCAATAGTACAATCCATAATATGTCTGTAAACATCAGCAGAGACTCTTCTTTTTATCTCATTAAACCTCGTTCTTATTGCTTCATAGATGGACATTGCATGGGGTTTATCGGCAGAACACTGATAAATGATAGCAATAGTAAACACCGATTTCTTAATAAAACCGGCAGCGCATTCACGTTCATAATAGGCTAAAGCACTGGCAAGTTGTTTTTTGTATTCAAACTCGTCCTGTTTATCAAACAGAGGCACAAATGAAAGAACCAGCATTCCCTGCTCTTCTTTCAAATCAGAAACTAAATCCTGAATTTTTGAGAAGAACTCATCTTCCCCGGGAAGTTGCGTCAGAAGCTCAATGCCTCCATGCTCAATACCTGCGACCCGGTAAAGTTTATCGGATAAGTCATAGGTCATCCCGAAATAGTAAATGTGCTTACTGACCGATACCAACCTCTGAATAAGAAGCTCCTGTGGCTTAATATTACCGGATTTACCTTTACTGAGTATCAGTCCACTCCAGTATCCCTGCTTGTCCAGTTTTTCCCACATGTCGTGGTAATAAACCTGACCATGTTTACCGGCATTGAAGACTGACGTTTTTCTACCGATCAGCTCATCGACTTTATAACCCAGAGATTGCTCATAATAAGTATTACACGCGATGATACGTGTTTCTTCATCTGCCAGAATAATACCGTGATGACAGTTTTCGAATATCTGATAGAAAAACGAAGAGACATCTTCATGAGTAGGAGACAAAACCAAAGGCGTCATAGCCCCGGCAACAAGATTTTCAGTAATTTTTTTTACTGAAATTAAGTCTAAACTAATACCGGAGACCCGATTAACCAGGCAAATCTTAATCGGGTCCGGCTCTTTTCCTTCAACAACATTTTCAAATAAGTTAAATAATAATGCCTTATTTGAATCGGAAAAAATTCCGAAAAAGTCCTGAACAGACGAAATAGACGACGTTATCCCCAAAATCAAACTGAGCCGGTTATCATCGATGCTAAACTCATCGCTACCCGGATTCCATGTGAACGAAATTTCTTTTTTATCATGACAATCAGCCAATTCTTCTTTTGCAAGCTTCATATTCATATCCATATATAAATAAGTTACAAAATACCCCAGAATTTTATTACCTTATGATCATGTTGCTCTCACACCAACAGAACTTTAAGACCTTAAATATCAATAAATTAACCAGACACTTTTGAACTGAACTGTATTTTCCTAACAAATATCAGTTTTATAGAATATACAATGTATATCTTAGCACACATAATATGTGTTTGGTTGCTTAAATATGTTATATTAATACAGTGAATATAATGAGGAATATAAAAAGGGATGGCTCAGAAAGGCCATCCCGGAAGATACAATTTTTACACAACCATTGGCTAAGATTTTGTTAACAGCTCTCTCAGCCGGTCCTGTGCTACCTCAACTAACATGTCTGGCTGAAACTTGGAAATAAAGCGGTCACATCCCACCTTTTTCACCATGGATTCGTTGAAGCTGCCACTTAAAGACGTATTCAGTGTAACATGCAAATCCTTCAGCCGTTCGTCCTGTCGTATTTCGTAAGTAAGCCGGTAACCATCCATTTCTGGCATCTCAGCATCGGTTATTAGTAATAACAACTCATCTGTTACCTTTCTACCTTCATCGCTCCAGCGTTTCAGCAAGTTCAATGCTTCTCTGCCATCCCGGCATTCTATAATCTCAAGTCCTAACTGAGATAACGTATCCCGGACCTGATTTCTGGCAGTGGAAGAATCATCGACGATCAACACCTTCCTTCCGTGCATTTCTCTCACCAGTTCCTCATCAAGGACTTCCTGTGATATAGAAACATCGTAATGAATAATCTCAGCGAGCACCTTCTCAACATCGATGATTTCAACCAGTTCCGGTGGATCTACATTTTTGATCTGGGTAATCGCGGTCAGATAATTTGCCCTACCAGCAGTTCTTGGAGGCGGCTGAATCTCAGTCCATGCCGTATTAATGATGTGTTTCACCTGACCGACTAAAAAACCCTGCACAGAACGGTTATATTCCGTAACAATTAAATTTTGCTCACTTTCGCCATAATCGGAATAGGGAAAGCCGATAGCGCTCCTTAAATCAATGACAGGAACCGATACACCTCTTAATGAAGCCACCCCAATAATATTATGGTGAGCTCCTGGCATCTTAGTAAGAACGGGGACTTTTATTACTTCTTTAACTTTAAAAACGTTGATAGCAAAGGTTTGCCGACTATTCAGACTAAACAAAAGCAACTCAAGCCGGTTTTCTCCGACTAAGTTCGTGCGCTGATCAACCGTATTTAATACACTGGACATAGAAATTTCCATGGACGTAAAGACTTAACAACCCGTAACCCAGACTTCCGGCTACCCATATACTCACTTGATTAAGCTAAATAATAACCATCAGTTAAGTATGAACTATCTATCATTCCTTACACTATAACAAGGAATATTGTCCTATACACTGTGGACCATTTCCTATGATAAATCTAGGATATGAGTAGAAAAGTTTCAGTTAATGATAGAAAGATAATTCACCCTTCTGTCACTTTCATCAATAAAGAGCCATCGAATAATGCTTGCTTTATTAACGCTGCCCCCGGCATTGTGGACTGCTTATAAAAACGGGACTCCATAATATCCAGCGCTTTTACATCTTCTTCCTGACATAAATCCGAAATACACTGCAACATACTTGGATATAACACTTCTTTCGCCTGATTAATCACACCACCGATAAGCACCTTATCAGGGTGAAACATATTCACCAGAATGGCGATCGCTTTCCCAAGATAAGTCCCCAGCTTTCTTATCACATCACAAGACAAAGTGTCTCCCTGAGAGGCTGCATGACAAATTGCTTCCAGCGTAATTTCGTCTGAGCTACTCAGAACAGATACCTCTCCCGATTCAATACGGGATTTAACTTCCTCCCTGACAGCCTGGGAACTGGCAACCGTATCAAAACAGCCACGTTTACCACATGAGCAAATTTTTCCCATAGGATCAACCTGTATGTGCCCCATGTCTCCGATGTTCCCAAACCGACCCTGCATAACCCGGCCAGAAACCATGACACCCGCAGATAACCCATTATGAATAGAAAGCAAAACAGAATTATCACTATTCTGAGCATGTCCAAACAATTTTTCCGCCAGAGCCCACGCTCTGGTATCGTTTGCAATAAAAACAGGTACACCTGTCGCTTTATATATCTCGACACCTAGAGCAAAATCTTTAACCTGATAAAATGGCATTTTCATGACAACACCATTCTCTCCGTTAACTGCTCCTGGCAATGTAATGGCTATACTGGTCAGTCGTTCCATATGTGATGAATATGTTTGGAAAAATTCATTAATTTCATGAAGAATACGGGCAAGTAAATCATCCTGATCCGTTTCATGGATTTCAATTTTTGAGTCAATCAACACTTCTCCGCCAAGCTCATGCAAAGCCAGCGTCATGTAACCCCGTCCAAGCCTTATCGAAAAAAACTGCCAGCCTTCGTTCCGGGTCTGAAGACCAACCGCAGGCCGACCCCGGCTTAATGCTTCCTGAACAATGGTTTCATGAATCAGGTGAGCAGCAATGAGTTCACGCGTAATTTTAGTAATACTTGCAGGCGCTAAATCACTTAATTTGGATAAATCGATTCTGGAAATAGGTCCATACTGATCGATCAATTGATATACCCGTCCCGCATTAACCTGTTTAATATGATCAACGTGGCCCGGATGAGCCGTATACATCTCATTCTCCTCAAAACTGAATCTCTGTAATTTTTTTACTTTGCGAAGAAATTGTGAAGTAATTTAGTAACCGAGCGTGACCATCATCACGTACAAATTGGATATATTGTGTCTCTGTTCAAAAGTTACTGTATTCCCGTCATTTTTCTTTCAGTCATATGATCAAATATCGACCAGCAATCTTTGAAATTAAGCAGGTTTTAATATCTTGCATATACTTATCAGATAGTATCTTATAAACCACTAATTGGGAAAAAATGATGGTAAATAGAAAACGTCGAACTAAAATCGTTACAACGTTAGGCCCATCAACAGATATTGGTGATAACTTAACCGAGATTATCAAAGCCGGAGCTAACGTTGTCAGGATGAACTTCTCACATGGCACACCAGAAGAACATAAACAAAGAGCAAGAAAAGTCCGGGAAATTGCAGCAAAATTAGGCAAGCAAGTTGCTATATTAGGTGATTTACAGGGCCCGAAAATCCGCATATCTACCTTTAAGGACAACCACATTTTTCTGGAGGTCGGGGATAGATTCACCCTTGATGCAGATTTACCCCGAGGTGATGGTAATCAGGAAAGTATTGGTATCGATTATAAAGCGCTGCCAAACGATTTAAAACCGAATGATATTCTGCTTCTTGATGATGGACGGATCCAACTGAAAGTTATTATGGTAGACGGAGCTAAAATTCACACGCGAGTGACCATTGGAGGAAAACTATCCAACAACAAAGGCATCAACAAAAAAGGCGGCGGCTTATCCGCACAGGCTCTGACAGAGAAAGACAAACAGGACATTATTACAGCAGCTGAACTGAAAGTAGACTATCTGGCCGTTTCTTTTCCGAGGACGGGCGAAGACATCAAATATGCCCGGGATCTAGCCAGAGATGCCGGACTGGAAGCCAAAATTGTCGCCAAAGTTGAACGAGCAGAAACCGTTGCCGATAGTAAAAATATCGATGACATAATAATGGCCTCGGACGTCATCATGGTTGCCCGCGGAGACCTGGGCGTCGAAATTGGGGACCCGGAATTAGTTGGTGTACAGAAAAAATTAATCAAACGCAGCAAAGAATTGAACCGAGTTGTTATCACTGCGACTCAGATGATGGAATCCATGATGGAAAATTCAATGCCAACCCGGGCCGAAGTCATGGATGTTGCCAATGCCGTTCTGGATGGAACCGATGCCGTGATGTTATCCGGTGAAACCGCAGCCGGGAAACACCCGGTTGCCACAGTAAAAGCGATGGCTGACGTTTGTATCGGTGCTGAAAAAATGTCCGAAGTACGCCAGCAGACTTATCGCTTTGATAATTTATTCATTACTGCCCAAGAGACCATTGCGCTATCGACCATTTTTGCCGCCAATAATATGGAAGGCATTAAAGCCATGATCTGCATGACCGAAGGTGGCCGTACAGCATTAATGACATCCCGGCTAAATTCGGAGCTTCCTATATTCGCCTTATCCAGTAATGAACGAACTCTTAACCGATGCTCGCTATATAGAGGTGTTATTCCCATATATTTTAATAGTCAACAGGACTCAGGCTACGAAGTAGCACTTGAAGCCATAGACAATTTAAAAGAACAACATTATCTCGAGTTTGGGGATATCGTCATCATCACTCAGGGCGACATACAAAACGTCGAAGGCGCTACAAACTGCATCAGAATACTTCCCGTTTATTAGACTCAATATAAAGGGACAAAAGAAATTTCAGACAACTGAATGAGGTAAGAAAAAAGCCGGCTGTTCTGGACAAATACAAAAAACGCACAAAGAACAAAAACTATTTTTTGTGCGTTTGTTGGTGATCAAAATGCCTAAGCAACAATCGCAATGACACCGTAGGCAATAAGGAAGAAAAAAACCACTGCAGTAATACCCAGTGAGAATTTCATATCGAAGTCCATACTCTTCTCCTATCATTGAGACAACTATTTCAACATACACATAAAAAATAGAAACTGACAACTTCTATCCATTTACACTCACAAATATGATCAATTGATCACAATTAAGGTGTATTGTTATATAGCCATTTGAATTCTGATGCATATTAGATATTCTGTATCCAGTTTATTCTGTGTTCATAAGGTGATCAAAGGCATAATAAATACAGTTAAACAGAATAATATTCTGTCAACTTATATAAGTATAATAACATATACGCTCTCATCAGAAATCACCATCAACCACGTTAATCACTAGCTAGAATGGATATTCACGCATAAAAACCTAACCAAAAGGACAAAATTTAATTTCAAACATAAAAGAATTAATGGAGACAAGAGCAAAATTTAACAAAAAATACAAACAATAACGCCATATATAAATAAAATATAAAAATAAAAACCTAATTTAAAATTTAGTAATAAAATTACAATCTATTGCCTTTCAAAAGAGAAATATGTAGTCTCGACCATTAAGCGCAGGCGAAGATATTACCTAGCGCAAACACACATCAAAACATAAAGAGCAATAGTCTGAGTTTATCTATTTTTGCAGTACTTATAACTAATACAGACAAAGTAGTAGAAATATAAATAATGGTTCATTTTTATAATGGTAAAGCACCCATTTATTTCTTTGTCATCTGGCATAAATAGACGACTTCATAACTCAGTACATTTTTGAAGGAGTAATCGATGAAGAGAGAACAATGGGGATCCCGGGCCGGTTTTATATTAGCGGCTGTTGGATCTGCAATCGGCCTGGGAAACATCTGGCGTTTCCCATACATGGCATATGAAAATGGTGGTGGCGCATTTTTTATCCCTTATCTTTTTGCCATGATCACTGCAGGTATCCCATTCATGATTCTGGAATTCAGCATGGGACAAAAGTACAAGGGATCAGCACCAAAAACCTTAACTAAAATTCATGAACGATTTGAGTGGTTAGGCTGGTTTCAGGTTGGTGTCGCTTTTACCATCGGTGTCTATTATGTAGCGGTTGTAGGGTGGGCTATCTCATATTTCGTCCTGTCTTTCAATCAAGGATGGGGAACTGATACCAATGCTTACTTCTTTAGCACTTACCTGAACCTTGGTGATAATTCACCAACAAATTTGGGAAGTGTTCAGTGGCAAATTGCACTGGTCATGGCAATTGCGTGGGCAATCACTTATGCTGCGATTGTTGGTGGCGTTAAAGCTGGTATTGAAAGAATGTCAAAAATCATGATGCCAATTTTATTTGTCATGGTGCTTGCTTTGATTGCCCGTATGATCGTTCTGCCTGGAGCTCTTGATGGTGTGAACTATATGTTCAAACCAGACTTTAGCAAAATCTGGGATGTGAAGGTATGGGCAGCGGCTTACGGCCAGATTTTCTATACGTTGAGTATCGGTTTCTCAATTATGCTGGCCTATTCAAGTTATTTGCCTGAAAAATCTGACGTCACCAATAACGCATTTATGACAGTATTGATCAACTGTGGATTCTCTATCCTTGCCGGTATCATGATCTTCTCTGTTTTAGGTTATATGGCTCAGGTTCAGGGTAAAGCCATTACAGATGTGGTATCTGCTGGTGTGGGGCTTGCTTTTGTTACTCTGCCAGAAGCCATCAACCTGTTACCCGCTCCATACATTCTTGGTCCGGTATTGTTCTTTGCTTTGGTTGTTGCTGGTTTAAGCTCGTTGATTTCAATTCTTGAAGCCGTTGTCTCTGCAATTATGGACAAATTCCACTGGGGACGTAAGAAAACAGCCAATATTGTTCTGGGATGTGGTTTCATTATTTCAATGGCATTCGCAACAAATGGCGGTCTGCTGTTACTTGACCTTGTCGATCACTTTACCAACAATATCGGTATCATCAGCTGTTGTTTAATTGAAATCTTGCTGATGACCTGGATTGCAAAAATTTCAGACACCAGACGATATGTTAACTCAATTTCAGATTTCACAATTAGCGTTTGGTTTGATGTATGCCTACGTTTCGTTACTCCTGTTATCCTTGCGATTATTCTGGTCACGAAAGTTCATACCTTGTTAACTGAAGGCTATGGCGGCTATGATCTGTCTCTGGGCTGGATTATTATTTTCGCTCTTTGGATCATCGCAGGCTTTGGGGAAGCATATAAATATAAGGAGTATGAATAATGGAATTTTCAGCAATTGTTATGATGGTGATCGGTTTAGGTTTTACCTGGGGTGGCGCAATTATCTGCATGAAGATCGCAACAAGTAAACACTAAATATTTCCAATAAACCAATAAGCCCGCACTGATGTTGCGGGCTTTATTTTAAAGAGATAGATTAAAAGCGATACGTGATGCCTGCTGAGACACCTAACTCAAATTCATCATCATCACCAAAATCATACTGTGGCTGCAACTGACCGTAAAAACTGACATTTTTCGTATAAGACCAGTTTAAACCAACCGGAAGTCTTGCTCCGTAATCATCATCATCCCACAGAGACCAACCGCCTGCCCCCACATACCATTCAACCGGTAAGTCAGGGTTACTAAACCACCCGCTAGTCAAAATATAATCGAGCGCCAATCCTTTTGTCCCGGCAGTCACTCTTACCTGATCATTAAGTTCCAGAACAGCACTTAATCCCTGATCGATAGCAATACCAACAGCAATATCATTTCCGGCAAGATCAATATAATTATTATCGGATGCGGCAAATACGCTTGTCGTCAATGCAAAAAAGACCCCAACGGCTACAGTAATTTTTATCTTTTTCATCCATTCTCTTCCTCTGGATTCAATATTCTTTAAAACTATCAGAGTAAAAAGAGAAACAAATAAAGATGTCAGTAAGACGTAAATCTAATTTGAAGAAACAGACAAAACAACGAATGACAGACAAAGAAAAATCCCTTCTCACTGAGAAGGGATTAAACAAGTAAAAATGGCGTTTATTTAAGATTCAACTACCTGCGTATGATTTCTCTTATCATGCATGGGAGGGTTTGAAAACGTCAGATATTGTGCACCACAGTAGAATACATATAACCCTAATGTCGCAACACTCCACACAATTTTCTCAAACTCCCTTCTCATATAAAGACTTTTCTCAAGGGGTTGCCCCTTATCCGAAACAACCTTAAGTCCTAAGAAATACCGGGATAATGATGTCTTTAAAAAAGCATAACAAACCCAGTGATACCCCATATAAACCCCGATAAACACCAGCAGTAACATTATATATAAAGTCAGTAACACAGGTAATGCTAATGAGTCGGTGAATGAAAGAGAAACACCGGAACCTTTACCTAAATAGGCAACGATCCCAAGATAAAGATCCATGCCCACCTGGGCAAAGATCTTTACAATAACGAGGTCGAGTATAAACGACCCCATTCGCCGATATTTGAATTTAAAGCCCATTATCGACCTAATCGTGAATTGATTTGCGCTTTATAAGTTGCAGCTTGTGCACCGTAAATTGCCTGGATACCAGTGTCACCCACTTTAACCAAACCTTTCGCACCCAGTTCCTGAGTCCAGTAGCTGTTATCCTGCACTAATGAACCATCTTTAACCGTGACACGAAGACGTGTAATACATGCATCGACGTCAACAAGGTTATCAGCACCACCAAGAGCTTCGATCATTTTCTCAACCAATGCACTGTCAGAACCGGCTGCTTTTGCTGCCTGATAATCTTTCTTAGTAACCACAGCAACATCGCTTCCTTTACGACCCGGAGTTTTAATGTCGTACTTCAGGATAAACCAGCGGAACAGGAAGAAATAGATAAATGCGTATGCGATACCTACAACAATGATGTAGTACCAGTGGTTATCAACACCTGTCACACCCGGTAGAATACCGAATAACGAGAAGTCGATGAAACCACCAGAGAACGTCATACCAACTTTAACACCCAGCATATCCATCAGCATGAAACAAACACCAGCCAAAGGTACATGGATGAAGTAGTACAACGCGGGAGCTAAGAACAAGAAAGTAAATTCAATAGGTTCTGTAATACCGGTCAGGAATGCAGTCAGAGCAACTGAGAATAACAGACCACCGGCAGCCGCTTTGTTTTCATCATCTGCAAGCGTATACATCGCATAAGCTGCAGCAGGCAAACCAAACATCATGAACGAGAATTTACCAGTCATGAAGTTAGTTGAACTGAAGTGTGAAAAATCACCACTGGCAAGAGAAGCGAAGAAGATGTTCTGAGTACCTTTTACAACTTCACCGGCAATCGTCGCTGTTCCACCGATTTCTGTCTGCCATAGTGGCAAGTAGAACACGTGGTGCAGACCAACTGGGATCAGAGAACGTTCGATGATACCGAACAGGAATGATGCAATATAACCGTGACCGGAAGCAGTCAGTTCACCAAGAGCGTGACCGATAGCACCGAAAGCTGCACCAAAGAATGGCCAGATAAAGGTTAATGCAATACCGTAAAACAATGCTGCAAATGCACTGATAATTGGTACAAAACGAGCGCCGCCGAAGAAACCCAGATAATCAGGTAATTTGGCATCATGGTATTTGTTATGAAGGATAACGGTAATAGCACCCGCAATCAAACCACCAAATACACCCATACTCAGTGTGTTACTAATACCCAAAGTATTTGCTAACACACCATTGTATTTTTCGCCCATTAAAACAACCGAACCGCCATCGATCATTCCGGCAACCTGCAACGTTTTTGCGATTGCAACGTTCATGACCAAGAAAGAAATAACGGCTGCCAGACCAGCTGCACCCTTTTCTGTACGGGCGAAACCGATAGCAACTGCGATTGCAAACATTACTGGCAAGTTAGCAAATACAATACCACCTGCGGCAGTCATAATTTGAAGGAAACTGTTAAGTACCGTGCCGTCTTGTAAAATGCCAATATCATATGCCGTTACCATTGTCGGGTTGGTAAAACTACCACCAATCCCTAGCATGATACCTGCAGCAGGTAACAACGCTATTGGTAACATAATTGATTGAGATAGCTTACTGAAAAAGCCTTTCATCATATGCTCCTGATTAAGTTCTAATTAATATTATTGTGAACACTAAGTAGCTCACCCCCACAGCGTCTTACTTAGTGTGAAAAATGGCTAATGCCATAGTTCGCATTATATTTTTCGGCTCTAAATATATATTGACCGCACTCAACTTTTCCATAGCCAAATTAATTTTAGTTCTAAAATAAAATGCAGATCACAGTTGCATTTTGTGAATCAAAATACCAAAACTACATACAACTTATTGATTAATATGTTATTTAATAAGAAAGACACCTAATTTTTCATCAAAAATCAAATAAGGCAAATGTTAGAATTGTAACGGAAATTTCAGATTTATTAACAACCAAGATAATATCTACATAACACTTTGTTTTTAAAATAATTTTTAAATATAAAGGATGAAATTTTCAAAAAATCCAAAGCTATGGCATTAAAGAAATGCCAATCATATTTTTTCTTTTAAAAAAAGCTTTCTGAAATTATTAGATGTTTGTTCTGCCACTTGTTGAATAGAAAGTCCTTTTAACTGAGCAAGGTAAGAAGCAACTTCAACAACATAAGCCGGTTGATTCTCTTTGCCTCTGTGAGGAACCGGAGCCAGATAAGGAGAATCCGTTTCAATGAGCAACCTTTCTAATGGCAAATTCTTAACGACTTCTTTCAGTTCTGTCGCTTGTCTGAAAGTCACAATGCCGGATATTGAAATATAAAAGCCCAAATCCATCGCTGCATTGGCAAAAGCTTCATCCTCAGTAAAACAATGAATCACTCCACCACACTTTTCTGCATGCCCTTTACGCAAAATATCAAGTGTATCCTGTCTGGCATTGCGCGTATGTATAATCAGTGGCTTATCTAATTCGGTTGCGACTTCGACCTGCTGCCTGAATCTCAATTTTTGCAGCTCAGCCGTTTCCGGCTTATAGTGATAATCCAATCCGGTTTCACCAACAGCAACCACACGAGGATGCCGGCAAAACTCTTTAAATGTATCCAGTGCAAACTCACTTTCAACGTCCAGTGGATGAACACCACAGGAAGCAGAAACAGCATCAAAGGGAGTAATTAACTCTATCATCTTGGGGAAAGCATCCAGAGTAACCCCAACCGACAGAACATGATCAACATTTACGTCCTGTGCTTTTTTTAAAACATCGGCAACATCGGCATGTCTTTCCGTATAATCGAGTTTGTCCAGATGACAATGGGAATCTACAAACATGAGTCCTCAATAAAATTTAATAACCAATTTGTGATCAATAATTCATCATTTAATCCTGTCTGAGAAGACAATTGATGAATGACAACTGTTAGAGCCTTTAATTGCCTGTGCAATAAAGCATAAGACACTTTACGGGCAATTTCCTGACTTTCCGGTATAAAATCAGGCATATGGATACCCTGATGAATTTTCAGGGCATCCGTCAGTGAATACCAAAACCAGGTTAAGTTCCTGATAGGATTGGATTTTAATAACTGAACCAAATAAGTAAGCTGAATAACAGGCTTGTCCAGAAAAGATAAAAATTGTGCTTCCGTTTCAGAAAATTCAGATGCAAGGTTTTGCTGCAAAAATTTATACGTTTCTAATGGCGCATAATGATTTATCTTCACCACATACGGAAAAACCTGCTCACATCCCTGCTGTTCCAACCAGCTCATGGTTTCCCTGACATCTGGAGTGCTCAGCGCCACTTTTCTGCACCGGCTTAAAACGGTAGGCAAAATACGACTCATTTGATTAGTAACAAGCAGAAAGCAACATTTTTCTGCCGGCTCTTCTAAGGTCTTTAGTAACGCATTTGCAGCTGACTCATTCATTGCTTCTGCAGGTTCAATCAAAATAACCCTGTAACCGCCCAACTGAGATGATTCAATCGCTAACCGGTTTGCATGGCGAATCTGCTCTACCGTGATTGATTTTCCCTCTTTTTCCGGCCGGATTGAATGGAAATCAGGGTGAGATTCCGATTCCAGTAGCTGACAACTGTGACAAAAACCGCAGCCTTCACTACTATTCTGACACAAAATACCTTTCACAACTGATTTGAGCAGTTGTTCAATACCAAGCCCTTTTTCAGAAACAAACAGCGTAGATGCAGACAAACGATTATGGTTTACTGATTCTAACCACTGCTGCCAAACCGGAATCAACCAGGGATACATACCACTATACCTTTTCAGAATTCAGCCAGTTTTCAAGAGCTACTTCGATATCAGCCCTGACACAATCTATCGCTTGGCCTGCATCAATAATGACAACATTACTGTCTTTGTGAGCAATGTCCAGATAAGCGGCTCTGGTTCGCTCAAAAAAACTGAGGTCCATTTTCTCAATACGATCCAGCTCACCGCGGCCCCTTGCTCTTTCCAACCCAATCTTAGGATCAATATCCAGATACAAAACCAAATCCGGTCTGAATCCACGTAAAGTAATATCCCGCAACGACTGCAAAGTACCTGAGCTGATCATTCGGCCACCGCCCTGATAAGCCTGAGAAGACATATCGTGACGATCGCCAACAACCCAGTGGCCTTTCGCTAACGAAGGTTTAATCACATTCTCCACCAATTGCACTCTGGCCGCATACATCAGCAAAAGCTCGGTCATATCCTGCAGAACTTCACCTTCATGATCCTGCTTAACAAGCTCACGCATTTTTTCAGCCAGCACCGTTCCGCCTGGTTCACGGGTATTGTCAATATCTGAAATTCCATACCGACGCAAAACCCCGACAACAGTCTGTATAGCGGTACTTTTTCCCGCACCTTCGAGTCCTTCAACAACAATAAATTTAGCTTTCATCAGTTATTTTTCTTTTTTAATTGTTTAAGATAACGGTGAACCGCCCGGTTATGTTCTGCCAGAGTATTTGAAAATACATGCCCTCCCTTACCACTCGCAACGAAATAAAGATAATGAGTCTCATCCGGCTGTAACGCAGCCTGAATGGACAACTTACCCGGCATCGCAATTGGTGTAGGAGGTAACCCTTTAATAACATATGTATTATATGCAGTCGGGGTTAATAAATCTTTCTTGCGGATATTTCCATGATATTTATCTCCCATACCATAAATAACCGTAGGATCGGTTTGTAAACGCATTCCTTTTTTCAGACGATTAATAAAGACAGACGCAATCTGTTTTCTTTCGCTTTCTATTGACGTTTCTTTTTCAATAATAGAAGCCAGAATCAATGCTTCATAGGGTGACTTTAATGACAATCCTTTTTTTCTGCCTTGCCACGCATCCGATAACACCGCTTCCAGTTTTGTATGCGCACGTTTTAAAATATCAATATCTTTAGTACCGGCAGTAAAATGGTAAGTTTCGGCTAAAAAAAGACCTTCAAGCTTATTTTTTTCAATACCGAGCTTTACAGCTATTTGCTTTTCTGTATCCCCTTTTAACGTATGCTCAAGACCATACTCGCTCGCCAGTTTCTGACGCCATTCGGAAAAACGGCTCCCCTCAACAAAAGTAATGGAAAACTGGTGCTCATTACCGGCGATAAGATCATCCAGTGCCTGCTTTAAGGTTTCATCCGGGGCTAACTGATAAGTACCAGCTTTAATGGCGGTAAGTTCAGGTTCCAGGCGATGCAAAAACCTTGCAACCCAGGAGGACGTGATCCAATGACGCTGAGCCATATTATTCAAAGCAGAGTGAAGAGAGACGCCGCGTTTTATCGTGAATAATTCGTTTTTTTCTAGTTTCAATGGCTGTTCAAGATAAGTCTGAACACAGGAATGCACATAAACTTTCCCCCCGATGACCAGACAAAATAAAATAATCAACAGGCTTATACTTAACTTCTTTATCACTTTATAATCCGTTCCTGTAAATATCGGGTAATAGAGCCAATAGAGTACTGATTTTGGCTTTCTAGCTGAATAACAGGGGCGATCCCAAGCAGTGAATTACAAATAAAAATTTCTTCAGCATTGAGCAGATCCGACAACAAAAACTCACCTTCATTTACGGATAATGATGCTTGGCCAACGGTTTGGATAACGTGGCGACGCATTACACCTTCGACACCAGCCATCGTTAATTTCGGTGTACACAGCTTACCATCAGATACCCAAAAAACATTCGCCATTGAAGTTTCAATAACCCGTTGATGAATATCCAATACAATACCATCATCCGCATCCTGTTTATCCAGTTCATTTTTAATCAGAACCTGCTCCAGACGGTTGTTATGTTTCATCCCGGCAAGCAATGGATTCAACCCAAGACGGGTTTTACAGATGGCCAATTTAACACCACAGTCACACCATAAGCCATAATGAGCTGGATATCTGAAACGGCTAATGGTCACTTGTGACTGACAGATGCCCTTTGGACTATACCCCCGACCGCCCTGACCACGGCTAATATGGATTTTAATGCCGGCTTTGGTATCTGGAAATGCAATTTGGCTAATCCAATCACTCACCTGCTTCCAGTCCGGAGATTCAATAGATAACCGGGTTAATGTCGATTGCATTCGCTCTAAATGATAATCCCATAAATCAGGCTTACCATTGCAAGTCAGTATGGTAGAAAAGCAGCCATCCCCATACTGAAATGAACGATCATTTAACGGAATTGAATCAGCAACCTGTCCATTAATCCAATACATTTAACCCTACCTGAAAAAAGAAACGGCTCAATGCTACGCATTAAGCCGTTTCGATACAAGCGAATCAACCAATTTGTTTGGCAGATTAAATCTTCTTAAAGATCAGTGAACCATTTGTTCCACCGAACCCAAAAGAGTTACAAATAGCGTACTCCATTCCTTCGACTTGACGAGCCGTATGAGGAACAAGATCGATATCAATATCGTCTTCCGGGTTATCCAGATTAATCGTTGGAGGTACCATCTGATCAACCAAAGACATAATCGTAATAATCGCTTCAACTGAACCGGCCGCACCAAGAAGGTGACCTGTCATTGATTTTGTTGACGACACTAATACCTGTTTAGAACCATCTTCACCCAGTGCTCGTTTGACACCACGTAACTCAGCCATATCACCGGCAGGCGTTGATGTCCCATGTGCATTAACATAGCCAATTTGTGTACCGGAAACACCGGCATCACGCATTGCCGCTTCCATGGCTAATGCACCGCCGGAACCATCATCTGTTGGTTTCGTCATATGATAAGCATCACCAGACATCCCAAAGCCAACAAGTTCCGCATAAATTTTAGCACCACGAGCTTTTGCTTGTTCGTACTCTTCCAGCACGATAACGCCTGCACCATCACCTAAAACAAAGCCATCACGGTCTTTATCCCAGGGACGGGAGGCTTTTTGTGGTTCATCATTACGTGTTGATAACGCTTTTGCAGCTCCAAACCCAGCAATACCCAGTGGAGTCGAGGCTTTCTCAGCACCACCGGCAACCATTGCATCCGCATCACCGTATGCAATCATTCGGGCAGCATGACCGATATTATGCAATCCAGTTGTACATGCTGTAGAAATCGCAATATTAGGACCGCGAAGACCACACATAATGGAAAGGTTACCTGCAACCATATTAACGATGGTAGAAGGAACAAAAAATGGACTTACTTTACGAGGACCTTTTTCCATCAGTGCCTGATGACCTTTTTCGATAAGGTCTAAGCCACCAATACCTGAACCGATAGCCACACCGACTCGCGGTGCGTTTTCTTCTGTAATCTCAAGACCAGAATCATTTAGGGCTTGAATGCCAGCTGCGATACCGTACTGGATAAACAAATCCATTTTACGGGCATCTTTTTTTGACATGTAATCTTCGCAGTTAAAGTCTTTGACAAGACCCGCGAAACGAGTTGAAAAATCACTTGTATCAAAGTGCTCAATATTAGTAATACCACTTTGACCTTCTAGCAGGGCTTTCCACGAAGATTCTACTGTGTTGCCAACTGGTGACAACATTCCCATGCCAGTGACAACGACACGACGCTTGGACACAATCATTTCTCCGGAATTGAACAATTCTATGAGAGGGGTAGAGACAAAAAAACACAGGCGGCCAGAAGGCCGCCTGGCGAGATAGATTACTGAGCGCTATTTACGTAATCAATTGCAGCTTGAACAGTAGTGATCTTCTCTGCTTCTTCGTCAGGAATTTCAGTGTCGAATTCTTCTTCAAGAGCCATAACCAGCTCAACAGTATCTAAAGAATCAGCACCTAGATCTTCAACGAAAGAAGCTTCGTTTTTAACTTCTGCTTCATCTACACCTAGCTGTTCAACAATGATTTTCTTTACGCGTTCTTCGATGTTGCTCATTTTTTCTTTTCCTTTACAGATTTCGCTCAATGCGATATTCCGTAGTTTATTAGAACTAGGGAAAGTTGCAAGAGGGTCATAGCTGGTCAAACCACAAAATTGACGATTTTAACCGAAATTCAGACCATAATTGACTTAAATCATGCACAAAAGTTGCGCACTTAATGTTTTTTCAACGAAACGATTAAAAAGTGATCTTTTTTAATTATCTCAAAAAAACACTATACCATGTACATACCGCCGTTAACATGTAACGTTTCACCAGTAATATACGCAGCTTCAGATGAAGCTAAAAATGCAACTGCCGAGGCAATTTCACGAGGGTCACCCAAGCGACCAGCTGGAACCTGTGTAAGTGTAGCAGCTCTTTGCTCATCATTCAGCGCTTTTGTCATATCAGTTTCAATGAAACCAGGCGCAACAGTGTTAACTGTGACACCGCGAGAAGCGACTTCTCTTGCCATTGATTTTGTAAAACCAATAACGCCGGCTTTCGCTGCAGAATAATTCGTTTGACCTGCGTTGCCCATAGTACCAACAACAGAACCAATATTGATGATACGTCCCGCACGTTTTTTCATCATTCCACGCAAAACGGCTTTGGATAACCGGAAAATCGATGTCAGGTTCGTATCCATGATATCTAACCATTCATCGTCTTTCATTCGCATAAGGAGATTATCTCGGGTAATCCCGGCATTATTCACCAAAATATCAACCGCACCGAACTCGTCATTAACTGACTTAAGTACTGCATCAATGGATTCAACATCAGTAACGTTTAAGGCAAGGCCTTTGCCATTTTCCCCAAGATATTCACTAATTGCAGCAGCGCCATTTTCGCTGGTTGCCGTGCCAATCACTGTGGCACCACGCTCAACGAGCAATTCGGCGATAGCCCGGCCAATACCACGGCTGGCGCCTGTCACTAACGCAATTTTACCTTCTAGATTCATGAAATTACTCATGCTCCCTTTCCTGTTATTACTTAGCAGCCTCTAATGATGCGATGTCATTCACAGCAGAAGCGCTAAGTGTTTTTACGATACGTTTTGTCAAGCCAGTCAGCACCTTACCAGGACCAACCTCAAATAATTTCTCAATGCCCTCTTCGTGCATTTTCTGAACGCCTTCTGTCCAGCGAACCGGACTATAAAGCTGACGGACCAGTGCATCTTTGATTTTTTCAGGGCTAATTTCCGTAGCAACATCAACATTATTTATCACCGGGATCACAGGGGCATTAAAATTAATGTTTTTCAGTGCTTCTGCCAGTTTGTCAGCGGCTGGTTTCATTAGAGCACAATGTGAAGGGACAGAGACAGGCAAAGGTAGTGCACGCTTTGCGCCGGCTTGTTTACATAAAGCGCCTGCTCGTTCTACTGCCTCTTTATTGCCAGCAATAACAACCTGTCCGGGAGAGTTGAAATTGACAGGTGAAACGACTTCACCCTGTGCCGCTTCTTCACATGCAGTTGCAATAGCATCGTCACCCAAACCAATGATGGCATACATTGCACCAACTCCAGCGGGTACTGCTTCCTGCATTAACTGTCCACGTAACTCCACCAGTTTAATTGCTTGTTTAAAATCAATCACACCGGCACATACCAATGCTGAATACTCGCCTAAGCTATGACCTGCCAGCATTTCAGGCTGCGCATACCCTTCTTTTTGCCAAACACGCCAGATAGCAACGGATGTTGCCAACAAGGCTGGCTGAGTACGAAATGTCTGGTTTAAATCTTCTGCAGGTCCATTCTGAACCAGTGCCCATAAATCGTAACCCAGCACTTCAGAAGCTTCAGCAAAGGTTGCCTTCACAATTTCATACTGTTCACCCAGTTCAGCAAGCATTCCCACAGATTGAGAACCTTGGCCTGGGAATACAATAGCAAATTTGCTCATTATAAATTTCCCCTAATTCAATAGTGTCGTTTCAATAAGTTATCTGTTTTATCTTATTAAAATTTGATTAACGCAGAACCCCACGTAAAACCGCCGCCAAAAGCTTCTAAAAGGAGTGTCTGACCCCGTTTAATTCGACCATCTCTAACCGCTTCATCCAGAGCACTGGGGACAGAAGCTGCAGACGTATTGCCATGCTTATCAAGCGTTACAACAACCTGTTCCATTGGTAAGGAAAGCTTCTTTGCTGTCGCGGTAATAATCCGGTAATTAGCCTGATGTGGAATCAACCAGTCCAGTTGAGACTTTTCCATACCATTATCAGCCAATGTATCCTTAACTAAACGAGCTAACTGAGTAACAGCGACTTTAAATACCTCATTACCTGCCATATAAAGCCATTTATCTGAAGCGTCACCATTTTCAGGATATTCCAGACTTAACAGAGGACCGTGTTCACCATCAGAATTAATATGAGTAGATAAAATGCCTGGTTCTTTGCTCGCACCAATTACAACGGCCCCGGCACCATCACCAAACAAAATAATGGTTGAACGATCCGTCGGATCACAGGTACGGGACAAGGCATCAGAACCAATAACCAGAATATTTTTACACATTCCGCTTTTTATGTACTGATCAGCAACAGACAGGCCGAACATAAACCCAGAACAGGCAGCTGCAACATCAAATGCCGGACAGCCTTTGATACCCAGTTGAGCCTGAACCTGACAGGCAGCAGACGGAAACGCATGGCTTCCACTGGTTGTTGCTACAATAATCATATCGATATCGTTTTTATCGATACCAGCCATATCAATAGCATTCTCTGCGGCATAAAACGCCATCGTTGCAACTGTTTCATCTTCTGCTGCGACACGTCTTTCCTTGATACCCGTTCTGGTGACAATCCACTCATCACTTGTCTCTACCATTTTCTCTAAATCAGCGTTAGTACGCACCTGAGACGGCAGGTAGCTGCCTGTTCCTAAAATTTTGCTAAACATGAAGACTAATAATGCCTCTCGAGTAAAACCGCTTCTAACCGATCGCTGATACGACTAGGTACTTGTCTTTTTATTTCATGTACCGCTTCTCCAATCGCATTGACGACAGCAGATACATCCGCTCTTCCATGGCTTTTAACAACAATACCGCGCAATCCTAACAAACTTGCACCGTTATACTGGTCGGGGTTCAATGTTTTTAATTCCATAAACAAATCAGCAAACAATTTTTTTGCAATCCAACCTTTTATTGATGAGCCAAACATTTTGCTCTTTAGCTTATCAATAAAAAGCTGAGCCGTCCCTTCACAGGACTTCAAACATACATTACCGACAAAACCGTCACAGACAATAACGTCAGCTATATTACTTAGTAACTGATTTCCTTCGACATTGCCAATAAAATTTACTGATTCTGCCTGTTTCAACATTTCTGCGCAACGTTTAACCTGATCATTACCCTTAATATCTTCTTCGCCAATATTCAGAATCGCAACCTTAGGAGGACGTCCCAAATGCTCTTCAGCCAACGCACACCCCATCACAGCAAACTGGAATAATGAATCAGCATCGCTCGAAACATTTGCACCTAAATCAAGCATCCATGTTCTCTTGCCATATTCCGTAGGTAGTGCAGTCACCAATGCCGGACGATCAATACCGGGTAACAGTTTGAGACGAAAGCGGGATAACGCCATCAAAGCACCTGTATTACCGCCACTTACACAGGCCTGAGCCTCACCATTTGCAACCAGATCGATAGCAACACCCATAGAGCTGTTTAGCCGGTGCCTTAGAGCCAGAGAAGGTTTTTCGTGGTTAGAGATAACTTGATCACTATGAACGATGCTCACTCGAGAATCTTCAGAGTAACCTAACTGAGACAACTGTTGGGTGATATCGTTCCGATCACCGGTGATAATCACTCGTAGCTCTGGGAAATGTGACAGTGCCTGCACGGCGGCAGGCACTGTAACGCGGGGACCAAAATCCCCGCCCATTGCATCAAGTGCAACGGTTAAATTATGCAAAGGTCAACCTTACTTGTTGATAACCTTTTTGCCACGGTAATAACCGTCAGCAGTCACGTTATGACGTAGATGAGTTTCACCTGAAGTCGCATCTACAGACAGAGCTGCAGTTGTCAGCGCATCATGTGAACGACGCATACCACGCTTAGAACGTGTTTTACGGTTTTGTTGTACGGCCATGGACCCTACTCCTATATGTGTTAATGCTTAAGAATAAGACTGATTCTTCAAGCTCTTTAAAACATCAAATGGGTTCGGTTTCGTTTCCTCAGTTTCTTCCGGAATTTCACCAAACACCATATTATCCGAATTAACGCTACAATCCGCATCATCGTGCATTGCTACCTGAGGCAATTCTATGATGAACTCATCTTCAACAAGTTGAATAAGGTCGATTTCCCCATACTCATTCCGATCTACCAAATCGTACTCTTCTGGGATCTGTTCTTCACTTTTATCACCTGTATTGGGTGTATAAGTGAATTCTACTTCACACGTATGTGAAAACACCTCATTACAACGCTGACAGACTAAATCAACTTCGATGTTAGCTTTACCAGAGATAACAACCAGTTTCTGTTCATCAATCTCAAATGACAATGAGACTTCTGCGTCGCGTTTAACGCCTGCGACTGACTCCTCTAAGCGCTTAAAAAGACTGGTCTGAATGATACCATTGTAGTCCAGTTTTTTTTGAGCAGCTTTTAACGGATCAATCGTCCGCGGTATTTTTACCTTTTGCATAGGGCGCGAATATTATCTTCCAAATCAAATTTAGTCAAAGAAAAAGGGCAAAAAGTTAGACTTTTTTTCCCGCATCGGCATAAAAGCCATGAAGCGGCTATTATTATCGTATAATCGAAAACTATTCCATCCGTTAATTTTCGAAAACAATGAAAAATCCAACGTTAGTTCTTGCCTCAACATCCCCTTATCGTCGCACCATTCTGGAAAAGTTAATGGTCCCTTTTGAAATAGCTTCTCCGGAATGCGATGAAACGCCCGGAGAAAATGAATCCCCACAAGACCTGGTGTTGCGGCTGGCAAAAACCAAGGCAGAATCCTGCCGTGTTTCTGAGCCAAGCCTGATTATTGGCTCCGATCAGGTATGTATCGTCAATAACCGCATTGTGGGCAAACCTCTCACCAAAGAAAAAGCCATAGAACAGTTACTGGCTCAAAGTGGGCAAACCATTACTTTTATCACCGGTCTGGCGCTGCACAATACCGGGAAAGGAACGACTCAATCGGTCATCGACACATTTGATGTTCATTTCCGTCAGTTATCACGTAAACAAATAGAAACCTACGTCGATAAAGAACAACCGCTCAATTGTGCTGGAAGTTTTATGTGCGAAGGCTTGGGTATCGCTCTGTTTGAACGTCTTACCGGTGATGACCCCAACACCTTAATCGGATTACCCCTAATCAAACTGATTGATCTTCTCAATCGCGAAGGATTCTCTGTCTTATAGTTTTACCGGAGCAGCAGATGCGCTGTTCCGGTTAACTTGCCTGCGCTCTGAGTTTCTGAATCACCTGCTTTAACATCCGGTCCATCGGCGCTTCGATCTCCATGATATCGCCGGTACCCGGATGGGTAAAACGGATATGAGCGGCATGAAGGAAAAGCCGATTCAAACCCAATTTACCGGTGTAAGCATCAAATCTTGGATCACCATACCGATCATCCCAGGCAATCGGATGTCCGGCATATTGTGTATGAACACGAATCTGATGCGTACGCCCGGTAATCGGGCTGGTCTGAAGGAGTGTCGCTTCTTCAAACGATTCCAGTACTTTAAAACGGGTTTCCGACGCTTTTCCGTTCGGATTAACCCTAACGATGCTATTCACATCGTTTTTAAGTAGAGGTGCTTTGATAGTATGACAACTTTTCTTCCATACTCCCATGACCAGCGCATAATAATATTTATGAACAGTTTTTTCGCGAAACTGAGCCTGCAAGTGACGCAGTGCAGACCGTTTTTTCGCCACAAGCAATATCCCTGAGGTATCACGGTCAATCCGGTGTACCAACTCCAGAAATCTGGCCTGAGGCCTTAATGCCCGCAATGCTTCAATCACGCCAAATTTTAAGCCACTACCACCATGAACGGCTGTTCCTGATGGCTTATTTAATACCAGAAGATGATCATCTTCGTACAAAACGCAGTGCTCTAATTCAGCCACTTTGTTCAATTTAGCACTCACATGTTCGGTTTTTGTTGCCGATTCAGAAATCGTGACCGGCGGAATCCTGACCACGTCGCCCGCTGCTATTTTGTATTCGGCCTTCACTCTTTTTTTATTTACGCGAACTTCCCCTTTTCTGAGAATTCGGTAAACCACACTTTTGGGCACACTCTTTAATCGAGCCCGTAAAAAATTATCGATTCGCTGACCTGCCATATCGGCATCAACATCGACCAACTGGACCTGGGTTCTAATGTCACTCATGAAGTTTCAATAATATGTTCCGGAGGAATTACGTTTGCCATATTGTTTGTCATTCAACAACCACTAACCAACGCATTTTGTCTGCATTTTCTCATTCTCAGCATCGGAATGGTAGAGAGATAAGCATATTTAGCACAGACTTATTAACAGTTAAGTCAATAATCTTTTCAAAAACAAACCGTTATAACGTAAAAAATTAAAATATACCATGCAATTAACGTTATATTTTTTACAAAGCAGATTGCTGAAATTGAGCACCACTGCTATAGTTCATATCTGCGGTATTAGCATTGGCGGAGTTTTAATCATGGCCGCCTTGTTTTTGAGCAAATGTGAGTAGAACGGCACATTGTTTATGCAGCAAATGGCGTAAGACTTAACAATAATGCACTCCTTCTTGTTGCTCTACTCATGCTTTCATGTTGAGTATTATTCGCGTAATGAGCGGATCGCAGGTTGTTGTCTATCTGTGGTTACTGTCGTGCCCCTAGAGCATCCCTTCCAGCCGGGAGGCTGCAATTTTAGCCATGGGATCTGGCACCATGAAAAAAGCGACAAGAAAAAATAAACAAAAAGCAAAGAATTATAACGAGACTTTTAAATGAAAAGAATGTTAATAAACGCAACTCAGAAAGAAGAGTTGCGTGTTGCGCTGGTCGACGGTCAGCGTCTTTTCGATCTTGATATCGAAAGCCCCGGGCATGAGTCAAAGAAAGCCAATATTTATAAAGGCCGAATCACCCGGGTTGAACCTAGTCTGGAAGCCGCCTTCGTTGATTACGGAGCTGAAAGACACGGTTTTCTGCCTCTAAAAGAAGTAGCAAAAGAATATTTTCCTGACGGTTATACTTATCAGGGACGTCCAAGTATTAAGGAAGTCCTGAGTGAAGGTCAGGAAGTTATTGTCCAGGTCGAGAAAGAAGAACGAGGCAGCAAAGGCGCCGCCTTAACAACGTTTATTTCTCTGGCAGGGAGCTATCTGGTTCTGATGCCAAATAATCCTCGGGCCGGTGGTATTTCCCGCCGAATAGAGGGCGATGAACGCACAGAATTAAAAGAAGCATTAAGCACTCTAAACCTGCCACAGGGAATGGGACTGATTGTTCGTACTGCCGGTGTTGGAAAAAGTGCAGAAGAACTTGAATGGGATCTCAATGTACTCCTGAATCACTGGAATGCGATTAAACAGGCTGCAAATTCAAATCCTGCTCCATTTCTGATTCATCAGGAAAGCAATGTCATTGTTCGTGCTATTCGTGACTATTTACGCCGTGATATTGGTGAAATATTAATCGATAGCAATACTATTTATGACCGCGCTTTATCGCACATAAAACTGGTTCGTCCGGACTTTATTTCCCGTGTCAAAAAATACGACGGAGAAGTCCCTTTATTCAGTCATTACCAGATTGAGAGCCAGATTGAATCGGCATTTCAACGCGAAGTCAGATTACCTTCCGGTGGCTCAATCGTTATTGACCCAACCGAGGCCTTAACGTCTATTGATATCAACTCAGCACGGGCAACCAAAGGTGGTGATATCGAAGAAACGGCGTTAAATACAAACCTTGAAGCCGCCGACGAAATCGCAAGACAGCTACGTCTGCGTGACTTGGGAGGACTGGTTGTTATCGATTTCATCGATATGACCCCTGTTCGCCACCAAAGAGAAGTTGAAAGTCGACTTCGTGAAGCGGTAAGAGTAGACCGGGCCCGCGTCCAGATAGGACGTATTTCCCGCTTTGGCCTGCTGGAAATGTCTCGACAACGTCTGAGCCCTTCCCTGGCTGAAGCCAGTCACCATATTTGTCCCCGCTGTTCCGGCACGGGTGTTGTCCGCGATAATGAATCTCTTGCTTTATCCGTTCTTCGACTTGTTGAAGAAGAAGCACTAAAAGATAATACATCTCAGGTGCTTGCCGTTGTTCCGGTTCCCATCGCCTCTTATTTACTCAATGAAAAACGTCGTTCGGTAAATCACATTGAACGTATTCAGGATGTAAAAATCACCATCGTTCCTAATTCTGATATGGAGACACCTCATTTTGACGTTATTCGTATCCGTGAAGGAGATGAACAGGATCTGCTTTCCTATCTGATTCCGAAAAAACTGGAAGCAATGAAAGAAGCGGAACTGGAAGAAAAAGAAGATGAAGTTAAAACCCGTAAAGTAGAAGAACCTGTACTGAAAGGATTCTCATCTCCAACCGTATCAGCGCCGGCGCCTTCGACAAGTGCGAAAGAACCAAAACCAGGTCTTGTTTCCCGTTTCTTTACAGGCTTAAGCAAGCTTTTTGCAGGCTCAGATGAGCAGGTGCAAGAAACGGATGACAAAGAATCAGACTCTAATCAGTCAAAAAACAACCGGAATAATCAGCGGAATCGTCGCCCGAACAGAAATGATCAGCGTAGACGTAACAATCGTGATAAACCAAATGATAGCAATCGCCGTAAACAAACTGATAAATCCGCAGTAGAAACTGAGCAGAATAAACCGAAATCTCAGGAAGAACGCAGACCTAAACAAAGAAAAGGCAAACAGGATCGCCGCAATAGAAACAACGCGCGAGATAATGAGCTTCTTGAAGAAGGTAAAAAACTGGCATCAGAGGCCCGTCAGGATAACAAACCGAAACAAACCGAGAGTGAATCTTCTGAATCTCAACGGACGAAAACGGTTAAGCAACGTCGAGAAAGAAGAAAACTGACGAAAAAAGTCCGGGTACAGCCTACTGAAGCTGAAAATAATGCGGTAGTAACTGAAGAATTATCACCAGATACCGTTAGTGCACAAAATGAAGTGCAGGATAAATCGGTTTCAGAGAAACAGATCCAGCCAGACAACAATCTGCCAGATTCATCTGCCGAGGATACTGCAACAAAACCTCAACAACGTCGTTCCCGCCGTTCACCACGTCACCTGCGGGCCAATGGTCAACGACGTCGTAGAGGAAGAGATCGTCGGCCGAATCCGTTCCGCTTGAGAAAAGGCGGCGTCGCATCTCCGGAAATGGCAATGGGTAAAGTAATGCCAAAATACGATTTGGCAAGAAAACCTGCATTCCAGCCAGCCAAACCACAGTTTGAAAGCAGTGAAACAGAAGCAACTGTATCTGCAGTTTCACCAGTCATTACTAGTGGTGTTGCCAGACCAGAACTGGCAATGGGTAAAATCGTCATTTCAGGTAAAACAACAGATGCGTATGTTAAAGCAGACAATCCGGATGGCACACCTTCCGAGGTTGTAACTGAAGTCAATGTGAATACGGCTCCTGAAGAAGCACCAAAAGCATCAGAAGAAAAAGCAACTGAGTCCGCACCGGCAATTGATGTTGATTTACCGGCTGCAGAAGAAACAGCGCCAGTCGCTGAAGTTAAGCAGTCTGCTGTTATTACCACAGCATCACGGATTAAGGGTCATGCGTCTTCTCTAATGGCAAAAGCTCCGGCAATTGATGATATCCGGCAAATTAACATCCAACCGGCACCATTACGCGAACAACGCTATGAAGGCCGCAGCGCTGGCGGTCAGGCCGCGACAACTCATGCCCATGCTGAGATGTCAAAACCTGCTATGTCGTAACCTAAAACGTAACAATTACCCTACCAATAGCCCCTTCTATGGGGCTATTTTTTTGATTAGTTGAACTTCATCACAATTTTCTGTAGGATGCCCCGTTCTGACTGAAATTCGACCGATATTACTACCAATTTACCTGTAACTTTTCATATCCATAATATTGGTCAGACAGTTGATGTTCTTTAATTCACTTACTTGAACTAATGGAAATCATGATCGAAAAATCAAACATGTCTGTAAAAAATGATGTCCTGTCAGGACTTACCGTGGCGTTAGCACTTGTTCCTGAAGCGGTTGCTTTTGCATTTGTTGCCGGTGTTGACCCCATGGTAGGGCTTTATGCAGCCTTCATCGTTGGTTTGGTCACCTCAATTTTTGGAGGCAGGCCAGGAATGATCTCTGGAGCAACCGGTGCAATGGCCGTTGTTATGGTCAGTCTGGTAGCCACTCATGGTGTCAATTATCTGTTCGCAACTATTCTGTTTGCCGGCATATTTCAGATCATTGCAGGGCTGTTGAAACTAGGTAAATTTATCCGGATGGTCCCCCACCCGGTCATGATTGGTTTTGTGAATGGCCTTGCTATCGTCATTTTCTTAGCTCAGTTAGGCCAGTTCAAAATGCCGGATGTTAATGGTTCTCTCACATGGTTGGCAGGTAAAGATCTCTACCTCATGTTTGGACTGGTACTGCTGACGATGGCAATTATTCATTTCTTACCAAAGTTCACAAAAGCCGTCCCTTCATCTTTGGCTGCCATTGTTACTGTTACAGTTCTCGTTCAGGCTCTGAATCTGGATACCAGGACGGTAGTTGACTTTCTGAGGACAATGGCTGGTAATGAAAGTGCCACTCTGGCCGGAACTTTGCCTACCTTTTCCATGCCATCCGTTCCCTGGAATCTGGAAACCTTTAAAATCATCTTGCCTTATGCATTAATTCTGGCTTCAATCGGCCTTATTGAATCTTTGCTAACCTTGACAGTTCTTGATGAAATGACCAATACCCGTGGTCAGTCCAATCGTGAATGTATCGGTCAGGGTATGGCTAATATCACCTGTTCGATGTTTGGTGCCATGGGTGGCTGTGCCATGATCGGCCAGTCAATGATCAATATAAATTCAGGTGGTCGTGGACGTCTGTCCGGTATTGTCGCGGCAGTGATGCTACTTGTCTTTATTCTGTTTGCATCATCATTAATTGAGATGATTCCACTGGCAGCGCTGGTTGGCGTAATGTTTATGGTCGTTATCGGAACCTTTGAATGGGCAACATTCAGGCTCGCCAGAAAAGTGCCCCGTAAAGATTTCTTCGTCATTATTTTAGTCACTATCGTGACAGTATTTACCGATCTTGCGATTGCAGTATTTGTCGGTGTCATCGCATCTGCACTCATGTTTGCATGGGATCATGCTAAACATATCTACGCATCTACGCATACCAACAACAAAGGTGAGAAAGAATACATCATCAACGGCCCCATCTTCTTTGGGTCAGCCAGTCATTTCCTGGAGTTGTTTGATGCCCACTCTGATCCCTCTGAAGTCATAATTGATTTTGCAAAATCACGGGTAGCAGATCACTCGGCAATTGATGCTATAGAGACCATTGCTGAACGCTACGCCGCTCTTGGCAAAACCATACACCTTCGGCATCTTAGCCCCGATTGCCATTCGCTGCTGAAAAAAGCCGGAAGCCTGATTGAAATTAACGTTAAAGAAGATCCTTCTTATAAAGTTGCAACGGACGTTCTTGCCGGCTGAAAAAATAAGCCGGCAATCTGAAGCCGGCTTAATCGCATTATCCCCAAAGAAATGAATGAAACCTAATATGAGACACCATCAAAATACGACGCCTGTTTTTTCGCTCCCGGAATATTCAGATGATGACATACAGAAAAAAATAGACGAATTATCAAAACCAAAACTGGAACATTTCAACCGTTGGTTCAGAACTGAGTTTGTCATTTATATGATTGCCGGTTGTTGCTCTTTCATGTATATCAGCCCTTATTTTCTGCACTTTATAATGAGTGACTATTCTCGTTCCTATTGGTCTGAACAGGTATATTCTCTCACACCCGTATGGATAATCTTGTCCAGTATTTTGGGCTTAACAGCAGCGCCATATAGCATTTTCAGACTCAAACTGTCTTATAAGGACGCCGAGTATCTGATAAGAAGAGAAAAATGCCGGCAACAATACCGACATGGTTCCGTTTTTGTTAAAAAACAAATCAATGACTATTGCCTTTCTGTTTATAAATCCCGCTGAGACTTTAACCAATATAAGGCATTAACGGACATAAGTGGTTAGCTTATGTCTCCTACATTCATTTTTTCAGCTATTCTTCTATAAAGAGACCATAACGGTCGGATAACATGACTTGTTTCTCAATTGATGCAGGTGTTTCTATGAATAGCTCGAACCGATTTTTTTTCTTATTTTGCTTCATCATATTATCACTATCCGCTTCAATTCCAGTCAGATCAGAAGCAACACAAAAACAACTGACTTTCGCTCTTTTTGCTCCCCGTACCGATTCTTTCTGGCCAAAACTTGAAGCCTTCATGATAGATGCATGCAACGACTTAAATATTCATTGTCGCGTATATTACTCAGACGATAATTTCTACAAAATGGAACGACAAATTAAAGATGCGGTTACCGGTCCGGACAAAGTCGATGCTGTCCTTTTTCAGAATTTCAAACAGCAGGGTGCATCTTTTATCCGGTTAGCCGACCAGAATAATGTCGCTTCATTTCTCATAAATGCCCCTTTGTCTAATGAAGAATATAAAACAATCGGAAAGCCAAGAGAAAAATACAAAACCTGGTTGGGTGAAATGATACCGGATGACCAATATGCCGGTTATATTACTGCGAATAAAATTATTGATGAAGCCTTGCTCTCTAATAAAAAAAATATCGATGGTAAAGTTAAGCTTGTTGCCATTAATGGTACTGCATCTGATGGCGCAACCGTTGAAAGAGAAAAAGGGTTAAGAAAAGCGCTCAATGAAAGAAAAGAAGCCCATCTTTATCAATATTTCACCACCAGAAACTGGTCCAAGAAAGAGGCCATCTTGAGATATACAGGTGCATTAAGCCGCTATCCTGATACAAATGCGATATGGGCAGGTGATGATGATATTGCCCTCGCCATAATACAAACAGGAAAGAACCTTGATTTAATACCGGGGAAAGATTTTTTTATTGCTGGTATTGACTGGTCTGAAGAAGGAATAAAAGCTGTCAAAAAAGGGGAAATGACTGTGAATGTCGGCGGCCACTTTCTTGAGGCGGCATGGGCAACGATTATGCTGTATGACTATTTCCATGGAATAGACTTTAAAGACGAAGGGGTACATATAAAATCGCCTATGTACCCGATAGATAAAAATAATTTTCAGGATATAAATCGCTTATATTCAGCACTTAATAACAACAAAATTAATTTTTCGTCTTTTTCAAAACATCTCAACCCTAAAGTAAAACATTATCAGTTTGATGTTGGTAGCCTCTTAAAGCAAATAAATACCGACAACTGATACAAAGCATAATACATTGCCTCATTCTTTGTGAAAGAAGCTCTTCTGAGCTATCCTTTTTATAATTGACACGAAAGCCTATTTGTAGCGAAATCCAGCTTCACCTACTTTCAAAAATACAGGCAATATAATGGTTAAATCTAATCGTATTTCTCACATTGTATGGTTAATTAGTTTACTTTTATTTGTACCTGTTTCGATCAAGGCAGACACAAACGAAAAACAGCTCACATTCGCACTGTTTGCCCCCAGAGCAGACTCTTTCTGGCCAAAACTCGAAGCCTTCATGAAAGATGCCTGCAGAGACTTACAAATTCGTTGTTTGGTATATTACTCTGATAATAACCCATATAAAATGAAACGACAGCTAGAGTCCGCTATATCCGGAGCTGATAAAGTTGATGCGGTTATCTTTCAAAACTATAAACAACAGGGTGAAAAATTCATTCAGCTTGCTGATCAAAACAATGTTGCCTCATTTTTGATTAACGCTCCCTTATCTGAAAAAGGGTATCAATTAATTGGAAAGCCAAGAGAAAAATACAAAACCTGGTTAGGAGAAATGATACCGAATGACCAGCAAGCAGGTTATCTTATTACCAACAAAATTATTGATGATGCATTGAACGCTGGTAAACAGAATTCAAACGGAAAAATCAAACTTATCGCCTTCAATGGTATTGTTTCTGATGGGGCAGCCATTGAAAGAGAAAAAGGGTTGAGAAAAGCATTAAAAGAAAGAAAAAGGGAAGCACACCTATATCAATATTTCACAACCAGAAATTGGTCACAAAGCGAAGCGATTCTAAAGTATACCGGAGCATTAAATCGCTACCCTGATGCGAATGCAATTTGGACCGGCGGTGATGATATTGCTCTTGGAATAATAAAAACAGCAAAACACTTGAAACTAACACCGGGAAAAGATTTTTTTATTGCTGGAATTAACTGGTCGAAAGAAGGGATAGAGGCCGTAAAGAAAGGAGAAATGGCTGTTAATGTCGGCGGACACTTTTTAGAAGCAGCGTGGGTAACAATTTTACTCTACGACTATTTTCATGGCATTGATTTTAAAAATAAAGAAGGCCTTCAAATAAAATCCCCAATGTATCCAATTGACAAAAATAACTATCAAGACATCAATACACTATTGTACGCATTAGATAACAATGAGATTAATTTCACCTATTTTTCAAAATACCAGAACCCAAATATTAAAAAATATCACTTCGATGTCAGCGAAATTTTAAAACAAATAAAAGAATAAATGCTTTCTCTATATCTGCAATTCAAGCACAAAAAAGCCCCAAACTACGTTGGGGCTAAAGAGTGCAAGCCTTAAATTACTCGCAAGAGCTCGTTAAGCATTTGCTTTTTCTTTCTTTGCTTTTGGTGCTGCTTTTACAGCTTCCTGATCTTCTTTTTTCTTAATCACGGAAGTTCCTTCGAAAGTTTCACCTTCTACGAACGCTTTACCGTAATAAGAAGCAAGAAGTACTTCTTTAATTTCAGTAATTAATGGGTAGCGAGGGTTAGCACCTGTACATTGATCATCAAATGCATCCACTGCAATTTTATCAAGCTGGGCAAGAAAATCAGCTTCAGAAACACCGGCTTCCTGAATTGATTTTGGAATATCCAGTGCAGTTTTAAGCTCATCTAACCAAGTTAACAGACGCTCAATTTTCTGTGCAGTACGGTCACCGGCTTTTGATAATCCAAGATGATCTGCAACCTCTGCATAACGACGACGAGCCTGAGGGCGGTCATACTGAGAGAAAGCAGTTTGTTTTGTTGGGTTATCATTCGCATTGTAACGAACAACGTTAGAAATCAGCAGCGCATTCGCCAAACCGTGAGGTATGTGGAAGGCATTACCAATTTTGTGAGCAATTGAGTGACAAACACCCAGGAAGGCGTTGGCAAATGCTACACCGGCAATGGTCGCACCATTGTGAACTTTTTCACGTGCGATAGGATCTTTCGCACCATGTTCATAACTTGAAGGCAAGTAGTTTTTCAGCAGAGTAAGTGCCTGAAGTGCCTGACCATCAGAGTATTCGTTTGCAAGAACAGACACATAGGCTTCCAGTGCGTGAGTCACCGCATCATAACCACCGAAGGCAGTCAGAGACTTAGGCATGTTCATAACCAGGTTAGCATCAACGATAGCCATATTCGGTGTCAGCTCGTAGTCTGCCAATGGATACTTAGCACCGGTCGTATCATCTGTTACAACGGCGAATGGCGTCACTTCTGAACCAGTACCTGATGTTGTAGTGATACAAACAAGCTCAGCTTTTTGACCCATTTTAGGGAATTTGTAGATACGTTTACGGATATCCATAAAACGCATTGCCAATTCTTCAAAGGCGGTTTCCGGGTGCTCGTACATTACCCACATAATTTTCGCCGCATCCATTGGTGAACCACCACCAAGTGCAAGAATCACATCTGGCTGATAGCTGTTCATGATTTCGGCACCTTTCTTCACGATAGAAAGCGTTGGATCAGCTTCTACTTCGAAGAAAGTCTGAACTTCCATACCGCGAGCTTTCAGAAGCTCTACGATTTCATCGGCATAACCGTTATTAAACAGGAACCGGTCAGTTACAAGGAATGCGCGTTTTTTACCTTCAAGGTCACCAAGGGCAACAGGAAGGCTACCACGACGGAAATAAATGGATTTAGGTAGTTTATGCCACAACATGTTTTCAGCTCTCTTAGCCACTTTTTTCTTGTTGATCAGGTGTTTGGGACCCACGTTTTCAGAGATAGAGTTACCACCCCAGGAACCACAACCTAGTGTCAAAGACGGAGCCATATTGAAGTTGTATAGATCACCGATACCACCGTGAGTTGTCGGTGTATTGATAAGAATACGAGCTGTTTTCAGCTTATCACCGAAGTAACGGATACGATCTTCGTTCACATCCTGATCGGTATACAGACCTGAAGTATGACCAATACCACCGATCTCAACCATGGTAATGGCCTGAGCAACGGCATCTTCGAAATTATCAGCACAGAACATACCCAGTGTTGGCGATAATTTTTCATGTGCAAATTCGTCATCGTGACAAACTTTACCATTCAAACCTTCACCAATCAGAACTTTCGTATCTGCAGGAACGGTTACACCAGCTAATTCAGCAATTTTCACTGCTGGCTGACCAACAATTTTCGCGTTTAATGCACCGTCAATTAGCAGTACTTTGCGTACTTTTGCGGCTTCATCCTTAGAAAGAACATAACCTTTGTGAGAAGCAAAACGAGCTTTAACTTCTTCGTATACTTCTTTAACAACAATAACAGCCTGTTCAGAGGCACAAACCACACCATTATCAAATGTTTTTGACATAAGAACAGAAGCAACCGCACGTTTGATATCAGCCGTTTCATCGATAACAACCGGAACATTACCAGCACCAACACCGATTGCAGGTTTACCTGAAGAGTATGCAGCTTTCACCATACCCGGACCACCAGTAGCAAGGATAAGCGCAATCTCGTCATGTCTCATCAGAGCATTTGATAACTCAACAGATGGCTGGTCGATCCAACCGATGATATCTTTTGGAGCACCTGCTGCAATAGCTGCTTCAAGAACAAGTTTCGCAGCATCATTGGTTGATTGTTTTGCGCGTGGGTGAGGAGAGAAGATGATTGCATTACGGGTTTTCAGAGCAATCAGCGACTTAAAGATAGCTGTTGAAGTCGGGTTAGTGGTTGGAACAATACCACAGATAATACCAACAGGTTCTGCGATAGTGATCGTGCCCATGCTGTTATCTTCTTCAAGAATACCGCAGGTCTTTTCATCTTTATATTTGTTATAAATATATTCAGATGCAAAGTGGTTTTTAATAACTTTGTCTTCAACAATACCCATGCCCGATTCAGCTACAGCTTGCTGAGCCAAAGGAATACGAGCTTGGTTGGCTGCTAAAGATGCTGCCCGGAAAATTTTGTCAACTTGCTCCTGAGAGAAAGTTGCAAATTCCGCTTGCGCCGCCTTTACACGGGCAATGAGAGCATCAAGTTCCGCCAAGTTAGTTACAGGCATAATGAATCTCCTAAATTTAATAAATATTTAAAAACTCTTTATTAAGCCTATTAGTCCCACATAACGCCGAAAACATAACTATTTGTTTTCTTAACCTTATTAAAAAGCTCTCAAGTCCGCAGTATAGACCTTAAAGAGTTGAAAACATTGACTCAGATCAGTTATGAAACTTAATTTCACAAGCCACATATTCCTAACCAAACAAAAGTATAATAATTATTTGTTTTTATTGATTAAATTAATTATTTCACGCAACTAAAAATATACCGAAACACTCAATTCAAAAGTCTCTTTAATGAAATATTTGTATCAAAGTGTAACTAATTTTCATATTGCATCCTTTTTGACCAATGTTACGCAAATTAAACGTGCTTCTATAATTACAATACTCCTGTTTCCCCGGTAAGGGGTTGATATTAATCTTAGAAAATTTACATTACACCCTTTATTTTCGATTAATAAATGTTGCAACGCAACATCTGTAATTCACCCTATAAACAGGCAATTAGCATCTCTTGGAGTTCGTCATTCTTGGATGAATTCAACGGTCAAAAACCAGATTTTATTTTCTTCGGCCTCTGTGAAAACACACTTTATCCGGTCAGATTCCCCGTCAGCATCACATCCTATGAAATTTAGTTTAAATAAACAGAACAGACAAACTTTGCGCAGACAATAGAGCCTGTAGTCCCAAAAGATGGCAACTCACTTTCAACCGACATCGACAAAAAGCCCTGGCGAATTAGCATAGAAATAGGAATCGATTTATTATTAAAAACAGACTTACTGACCAGATAATTTCTATGAATAGAGAACCACTAAAAAAACGTCTGTATGAAATCATTTTTGGAACTCATACCCTACACGGCAGATGGTTTGATATTACGTTAATAGTATCAATACTGTTATCTCTGGCTGTATTAGTCCTTGATTCTGTTCCAGTCATTCACCATGACTGGGGACTTGAACTAAGATATCTGGAATATTTGTTTACCGCTCTTTTTACACTTGAATATCTGACCCGGCTATATTGCTCTCCAAAGCCGGTAGCTTATGCAAAAAGCTTTTATGGTGTGATCGATCTTTTAGCCATTTTACCAACCTATCTGACCATTTTTTTCCCGGCCGCTTCTTACGTATTTGTCATAAGATTATTACGAATAATGAGAATATTCCGGATATTAAAACTTGTCAGGTACCTACAGGATTCTAATTTACTATTAAGGTCCCTTTATCTGGCACGCAGGAAAATCTTTATTTTTTTCAGTGCAGTCACCATTCTAGTCACAATTTTCGGTTCTTTAATTTATGTTATCGAAGGGCCGGAGCACGGTTTCACAAGCATTCCAAAAAGTATTTACTGGGCAATTGTCACGATCACTACTGTTGGTTATGGTGACCTTGTTCCCCAAACTGCACTGGGTAAAACCATCGCATCATTGACCATGCTGCTGGGGTACTCAATCATTGCAGTACCGACGGGCATCATAACAGCTCATATTCATGATGAAATGGCTTCTCACAAAGAATTAGTTAAGTGCCCTAACTGTTCAACATCCGGCCATGATGCCGATGCTATGTATTGTAAATATTGCGGTAGTCAACTTCCGGAACCGGATAAGCGGATTGTCCCGATGTCATCAGAAACTCACAAAAACAGCGGACAAAATAAAAGACTCTGAGGTAGCCCTTCAGAGTCTTTAGAAGAGTTTGGTATCTATTTTTCAGCCAGAATAATACGAAGGGTTCTTCTTAACGGCTCAGCAGCACCCCAAAGCAATTGGTCGCCAACTGTAAACGCATTCAGATACTCATCACCCATCGCCAATTTACGCAACCGACCGACAGGAACAGAGAGCGTACCGGTTACTTTCGCCGGAGACAGCTCCTGAGCTGTAATATCTCTTTCATTAGGAATCACTTTTACCCAATCATTGTGAGAAGCAATGATCTCTTCAATTTCATCCAATGGTGCATTCTGAGTAAGTTTAATCGTAATCGCCTGAGAGTGGCAGCGCATGGAACCGATCCGGACACAGGTACCGTCAATTGGAATCGGCGTATCAGAAAGACCAAGAATTTTGTTCGCCTCAACTCCGGCTTTCCACTCTTCCTTACTCTGACCATTTTCACGTTTAACATCAATCCATGGGATCAAAGAACCAGCAAGTGCGGCACCGAATTCAGTCGTCGGGAATGAATCGGAACGAATGGTTTCCGCCACTTTACGGTCAATATCCAGAATAGAGCTGGCAGGATTAGCCAGCTCACTGCTAACACTGTCATTGATAACACCCATTTGAGAAATCAATTCACGCATATTTTTGGCACCGGCACCAGAAGCCGCCTGATAAGTCATAGGGCTCATCCATTCAACCAGCCCCTTCTCAAAAAGGCCACCAAGTGCCATCAGCATCAGACTGACCGTGCAGTTACCACCAACATACGTCTTAACACCGCTTTGGATACCTTCCTGGATTTGCTGGAGGTTAACGGGATCTAATGTAATTATTGAGTTATCAGCCATTCTCAATGTTGAAGCGGCGTCAATCCAATAACCTTTCCAACCCGATTTCTGTAATTCCGGGTAAACTTTTTCAGTATAACCACCGCCCTGACAGGTAACGACAGCATCTAATGATTTCAAGCTTTCAATATCATAAGCATCTTGAAGTAATCCTGCATCTTTACCGTAGTTCGGTGCAGCAATACCTACTTGTGATGTACTAAAGAAAACTGGTTCGATCAGGTCAAAATCACCTTCTTCAACCATGCGTTGCATAAGTACAGAACCAACCATGCCACGCCATCCAACTAAACCTACTCTCATTGTACAAACTCTCCGTGTATTCTTGTTAAACTAAAGCCCATCATCTATAAGTGGTTTTGGGGGAAATCACAACCCCAATTTAACATATTTATCAGTTTTTTTTTTACTTTATGACAAAGAGATATTCATCAGAAACTAAAATACACCAGAGATAACAAATTAATGTTTGTTATTCACTACCCGTCAGTACACTTATATGATAATTAGCGGATATAACCGCTTGAGCCAACCGATGTTCCAGTGCTTTCAGATGATGCTCCGTAGGATTCTTCTGCGTTTTTAATATCTGATCCAGATGACAGGCAACATCTCTGAGTCCGGTTGCACCAACACTACCAGCAACCCCTTTAAGGCTATGAACGGCTATTCTTGCCTCCGCTAAACGATGACCTTGTATACAATGCCGGATCAAATGACCATCTTTACAATGATCAGCGACAAAAATCTCCAACAGCATCTTTATCGCCCCGAAGTCATTACTCATCGAATTTCTCAGAACACGAATATCAATTTCTGAGTGACATGTATTAGATACCACCTGCAAATCTGCAATCGTTTGGTTCATTCCTCCCAACCCCTGCTCTATTGGTTTATGATTTAGTCAACTGGTGCTTAAGATTCGGCGGCGTGCCTTTAATGGTCAGCGTATCGGTTTCCGGATCATAGAAAACACGTTCACCAAGCAACAGGCTATCAAAACTAATGTTTAAACCACCTCCTGCCCCAACATACTTAGCCAGTTTTTTCACTGTCGACCGATCTCCGGGAAAACTTTCTTCCAGCTCATAACCGTTTTCACGAGTAAACTGATAAAAACTGCTGTTTTCAGTGGTATGGCCGGGAAGTTCACCTGACAATTCCTTGATACTGACTTCTTCACCACCTTTTATCTGTTCATTACAGTAGTCGTAAACCTGCTTTTTATAACTGGTGGATTCCTCTTTATCCAGCTTAGAGTCGGTACAAAAATCGTCTACCGCCTGCATCAACACCTGATTCTGTTGTTTTGTATCCAGCCCCACCTCTGCCTGCAGAAAATCAAGGAAAAAATCGGCGATTTTCCGTCCGACTCTACCCTTAATAAAGCTCAGGTATCGATTCGAGTCCGGTTCGGAGTCATACAGTGAAAGGTCAATTCTTGCGGCGATATCCATATGATTAATATCAAGATAATCAGTAGCACTGATATCCAGTCCTTCGGTTACTTTCAAGCTTTGGCTATTAGGTAACAAACCGATGAATAAATAATGGGTTGCCAAAGACTGATATTCAGCCAGAACCAGAATACCTTCATCAGCAAACGGGTATTTTGCCAGCTCCTGTTTTAATTTATTTCCGGCAACCTGTGAAAAATCATAAAAATTCAGTTCATTATTTTTCAGTTCCTGCAACCAGGTTTTCATTTCGCTGTCAGACCTGAAAATACCAAAGCCTTTTGCTGACTTAGAATTAAAAACACGATGTAATTCAGCAACTAAATTACTCGTCGCGGTATTATTTTCCAATGCCTGAGAACGGTAGTTAACTACCAGTTCTTCCGATTCATTTTTGCAAACTTGATGCAAAATAACGTTAAATAGATCTAGGCTCATAAGATTTTGTATGTGTTCTGGTTTCAGTTGGTAGCTATAGTAGGGTATCATAAGACGTTTTTCTATCACCATTAGAGTCCATATGCCTATACAATCTAAATACAGTGACCAAAAAATCGAAACGATACTTGCGGAAGTTGCCGCCGTGTTTGATAAGCATAATGCTTCGTCAGACCTTGTTTTGATGATTGCCGGCAATATTGCAACAAATGTCATTAACCAAAAAATATCTAAAGAACAAAGAACGGTTATCGCGGAAAAATTCGCTCAAGCATTAATGTCATCGATTGAAGGTTCAGTTCACTAATTTTTAAATAAAATTAAAACGGATAAGAATACAAAATGGTAGATAGCGGAAATACCTACGGAGAACGTGTATCTAGACTCGTTGGCTGGGGTCATTGGTTTGCTTTTTTCAATATTATTGCAGCAATGCTGATTGGCACGCGTTACATCAGCCAATCGCCGTGGCCTGACACCTTTTTGGGGCAACTGTATCTGGCTGTATCCTGGGTCGGCCACTTTGGCTTTCTTGTATTTGCTCTTTATCTGTTAATCCTGTTCCCACTGACGTTTCTATTACCCTCAAGCCGGATTTTCCGGTTTGTTTCCGTCTGTTTCTCAACTTTTGGGCTAACGGTTCTACTTATCGATACGCAAACATATCAGTCCTTTAATTTCCACTTAACCCCGGTGGTCTGGGAATTAATTTTCAGTGATGAAAACAGCGCTATTTCAGCCGATTTACAACACTTATTCATTTTGCTTCCGCTGATATTCGCCATTGAACTGGGGCTGGCTGAGTGGGTATGGAGAAAGCAAAGACGACTTTCCCACAAACATATCGGTCGTCCGTTAGCTGCCATTTTCTTTGTCGCATTTATTTGCAGTCATTTAATTTATGTATGGTCAGATGCCTCTCTCTATACACCGGTGACCAGTCAACGATCTAATTTTCCGCTGTCCTATCCGATGACAGCGAAGTCTTTCATGGAAAAACATGGCCTGTTAGACAGAGAAGAATATCGCCGGAAACTCGAACAAAAGAAAAAAGAAAATGTGGATCTGGTTTCTTACCCTCTTGAACCACTTTCGTTTGACAGGCGTCCGAACGATCTGAATATTCTTATAGTCAGCGTCAATAACCTGAGAAGTGACAGCCTGAACCCTAAAGACATGCCTCATGCTTCCGCTTTTGCCAGCATGAATTTAAATTTCATCAATCATTACAGTTCCAGTAACGATATGTTTGGCATTTTTGGCCTGTTTTATGGTCTACCAAGCAGTTACTCCGGTAGTATCGCCGTTCAGGGGACTTTACCGGTACTCATGAGCACGCTGCAAAAACAGGATTACCACTTTGGTTTATTCAGTGGTGATAACTTTGATGATTCGCTCTACGCAAAAACTGTGTTCAGAGGATTACCTTTAGAAAAAATACCGTTTAATCAACCCGACGAATCAAAAGATGAGCAGGTAATTGAACAATGGTCATCATGGACCCAACAACAAGCGAATTCTCCGTGGTTTAGTTATTTAGAATTAGTGACTGTACAGGACTTCGATGCCATACACCAAACCAACCCAGGTAAAGAAACTCCGGATCAGCATCTAAAAGAAAACTATGAACTGTCAGTCCAGACTGCTGATTCAGAATTGAGCCTGTTATTCAAAAGACTTAATGAAAATAAACTATTAGATTCAACAGTTGTCATTATTACTTCGAATCATGGTACGGAATTCAACGAAACAAAAACAAACTCATGGGGTTCTAACACGAACTACAGCAACTATCAGCTAAAAGTCCCTCTCATTATTCACTGGCCAGGACGGGTAGCAAGTGCATTCACTCACAAGACAAGCCACTTAGACGTGTCAGTAACATTATTGCAAGATCTGTTAGGGGTATCTTCCAATCCGTCAGATTACAGTAGTGGCCGAAATTTATTTAGTGAAAAACCACGTCGGTGGATTTTAGCCGGAGACGCTCGTGAACTTGCATTGATTACGAAAAATAACACAACGGTCATCGATAAATTTGGTAACTTTAAAGTATTTGATAAAAACTATAAAAGACAACCAGATAAAACACCGACACTACCCATTTTGATGCAAGGTTTGACCGAATTGCAGCGTTTTTATACAAAAAGCAATTAAATCATTACATTAGCACTGATTCAGACTTGACTAATGGAATGAAAGCAATTAGATTGAGGTTCATCGGACTGTAGCGCAGCTTGGTAGCGCACCGTCATGGGGTGTCGGGGGTCGGAGGTTCAAATCCTCTCAGTCCGACCATACACCTGAGGAAGATTTTCGAAAGAGAATCTTCCTTTTTTTGTATTGAAACACTAAAAAACAGCACTTCATCAAAAAACCTTAATCAATCGCCTATAAATAGAGCAATTAACACGTCAAACACTTTACATATTAATAAGATATCGATAGTATTCTTCCCACTACGGAGAGATGGCTGAGTGGTTGAAAGCACCGGTCTTGAAAACCGGCATACGTTTGTAGCGTATCTAGGGTTCAAATCCCTATCTCTCCGCCACTTTTATTACCGCCGTACTTACGGCGGTTTTTTTATTTCTTAATTCGTGAATCCTTCCCCCAAATTCATCTCAATCAATATAGTCAAACAAAATATTTTTAGCGCAGTACCCACTTTTTTTAGTGAAATACGATCTAACCTGTCATTACACTAAGTCAATATTGTTAATTAACTGATAAAGTTGTAATAAAATATTTCAACATTTATTGCTAAAATTCAGTAATTCTTGCCAAATCACAAATAATACAAGGAATAATAAACCTAATTTAAAAAATAATTCAGAGTAATTAACTATCACAATCTCACTATGGCAGGCAAATAATTTATGTAATCGTTGCTAAATCAGAATAAATAACCTATAAATGGATTGCTCACAATCACGTTACATAATTCAGATTCTGGAGAAAATATATGTTAATTGGTGTACCTAAAGAAATTAAGAACCACGAATACCGAGTCGGAATGACTCCCGCCAGTGTCAAAGAGCTGGTTGAACGTGGTCATAAAGTAATGGTAGAAACCAATGCCGGTAACGGCATCGGGTTTTCTGACCAACATTTTATTGATGCCGGTGCAAACATTGCTCCAAATGCTGAAGTCGTATTTTCCGAATGCGACATGATTGTAAAAGTTAAAGAGCCTCAGGCATCTGAACGTGCGATGCTTCGTGAAGACCAGATTCTGTTTACCTATCTTCACCTCGCACCTGATGCACCTCAGACTCAGGATTTAATGAAAAGCAAAGCGGTATGTATTGCTTATGAAACCGTCACCAGCGATAAAAAAACGCTGCCATTACTGGCTCCTATGTCAGAAGTTGCCGGAAGAATGTCAATTCAGGCTGCAATGACATCACTAGAAAAATCAAATTCCGGATGCGGAATGTTACTAGGCGGTGTCCCAGGTGTAGAATCTGCAAAAGTAACTATTTTAGGCGCTGGTGTTGTGGGAAGAAATGCGGCGCAAATGGCTGCAGGTCTAGGAGCTGAGGTCGTTATTCTGGATAAAAATATCGATGCATTACGGGAAGTAGACACGATTTATCAAGGAAAAGTGAAAACGGTTTATTCCACTGCTGACTCGATTGAAAAGCACGTCACATCCTCTGAAGTGGTGATTGGTTCAGTTCTTCTTCCGGGTGCATCAGCACCGAAGCTCATTACAAAAGAACTGGTTAAAAAAATGAAACCAGGTTCAGTTATCGTCGATGTTGCTATTGATCAGGGAGGCTGCTCTGAAACTTCTGTCGCGACCACACATCAGGAACCGACATATATCGTCGATGAGGTCGTTCACTACTGCGTAGCTAACATGCCCGGAGGCGTAGCGAGAACCTCAACCTTTGCTCTGAATAATGCAACCTTACCCTATATTGTTGCACTGGCTGACAAAGGCTATAAAGAAGCCCTTTTAAACGACAAGCACCTTTTGAATGGACTAAATGTGTTTCACGGCCAGATAACTAATGCATCCGTTGCGAAAAGTCACGGACTGAATTTCGTAGAACCTCAAACAGCATTATTATCATAACCACATTCCACACACAAATAATGAGTAGTTGACAATGAGGTTCTTATACTACTCATTATTTGTCATCAAAGAACCAATGATAGGTGATATAATCGCTTATCTGCCTATACCTTTCTAACATACGGATAAGCTCATAATATGCGGTAAATAAAAATGGACGATGTTCAATTTATAAGAGCAATGGTATGATGGCTTTTTGTGGGTATTAGAAAAGGATATTTCATATTGAACAAATCTGATCACCTGGAAAATAGACAAACATCTGAAAATGAAGAACTGCTAAGTCGTTATTTTAAAATATTAGACACGCTGCCAGATCACATTTTTATTTTCTCAGAATCAGGGATATATGTTGATGTCTTCGGTGGTGAAGACAATGCGACTGGTTTCGACTGTAAACCCTTCATAGGAAAAAAGTTGCATGATGTTACCCCGAAAGAAATGTCAGATATGTTTCTGTTTTACATCCGTACATCATTGTCTACAAACCAAACGCAAAAAGTAAAGTACAAATTTGATGAGCAGGATATGATCGATTTACCTGCAGATGTGCCCAAACCTCAGGAAATCTGGTTTGAAGGTACTATCAAACCCCTTCCTCTGATACATGACGGGGAAAAAACCGTGTTATGGATTGCTAAAAACATAACCCAACAACATGTTCTTGAACAACAACTCAAGTCTTTATCAGAAATAGATGAATTAACCTCTATCTTTAACCGTCGTTCATTAACCAATACACTGAAATCCGCCATTGACGAATACCATCAGTTTGGACGTGTGTTTTCATTAATCATGTTCGACATTGATAAATTTAAGCGAGTCAATGACACTCTGGGGCATGCGGCTGGGGATGAAGTTATTAAACATGTAGTTAACGTTTGCCTGCAAGAATTGCGTTCATGCGATACTATCGGGAGATTTGGCGGAGAAGAGTTCGCTATTATTCTCAGAGATACACATATAGATAATGCCTTTTTCGTAGCAGAAAAACTCCGTATCCAATTAGAAGAAAGTGTCTGCGAACTTAGAAAATACAATGTCAATGTAACGGCCAGTCTCGGCGTGACAGAAGTATTAGCAGATGACTTCCATGTCCGAAGCATTATCTCACGGGCAGATAAAGCCATGTATCATTCCAAAATGAAAGGACGGAACTGCACCAGCTCATTTAATACTGAAGTAGAAACCAGAAATTCTGAATTCTCAAATTGCTCATGGTTGACCGTAAAAGCCGGATAAAACAGAGCACTCTCTTTCATTGGTTGAACCGTAAATTCAGATTAATGCAATGTGTTTTATATACTGTCAAGCACTTTTCCGAACCATAATATCCAAAATCTGAACATCCGTCTGAATCATTGAGCCATTAGCCAAAATGGATAAATTTCGGATAGATGTGTCCACATCATCGGCAACAATACCTTCATTACCTGACACATGAATATCATCAAGAGCCATCAAAGAGGCTTTGACTGCCGCTCCTGCTGATGAAGATACTTTCATAGCACAGCTGGTCTTTGCGCCATCACAGATAATACCGGCAATATCACCTATCATACTGCTCACTGCATAACTAATCTGCTTATAGCTCCCGCCCATCAGGTAGGTAATACCAGCGGCAGCCCCCATCGAAGCCGTGGTTGCACCGCAAAGAGCTGATAATTTATTCTGGTAACTTTTTATATAAATCGCCATTAAGTTCGCCATAATCAGAGCCCGTAACGTTTTCTCACGAGAGCTATTCAGATAATCAGCTGTGACGACAACTGGCATGGTTGCAGCTATGCCCTGATTACCGGAACCGGAATTACTCATCGCCGGCTTCATTACTCCATCCATTCTGGCATCGGAAGCTGAAGAAGTCCGGGCAAGCACTTCTGTTAGTAACCCACCGGAAAGCAGTCCTCTTTCAACATTACGCAGAAAAGTAGCACCAATCTGCAAACCGTAATGACCTGATAATCCTTCCTGAGAAAGAGCATCATTCAGCTCTTTAGCTTTTTCTATAAACTCGATATCTTCAACAGAGACATTCACCGAAAAATCATAAATATCTCTGGCTGACAGTTCTTCAAAAAGATTATCAGTTTCCTCTTCACAAGATGAAACCTTATCGGTTTTCCGTATATAAGTGGTAATACCATTCTCTTTAATCTGAACTACCTGTGTATGGCTGTCTGCAATCGTTACTGAAACGGTGTCTATTCCATTGCTTACCATGACTTCTGCATATAAAGCCTGTGAAATATCAGCAACATGAACGGAAACACTCCCACTATCTAAAAACTGTTTTGCTGACTCAACATCATCGTCAGTAATATTTTTTAATACTTCCAGTTCTGCCTCAGCATCACCGGCAATCGAACCCACAGCGGCTGCAATCGGTAATCCCACCATACCTGTACCCGGTACACCAACCCCCATACCATTTTTCATCAGATTAGGAGAAACATAAGCAACAACAGACTTCAGATCACCGGTTAATTTCTCTGCTGCAATGGCAGCAGCCAGAGCAACGGAAACGGGCTCTGTACATCCTAAAGCGGGTACCACTTCTTTTTTAGTGATATTAATCAACTTATCCCATACCTGCTCTTTCATCTGTTTATCCTTTTTTCTGTATCCGGTTAAACAAATATACGCTTGCAGTTAAGAAAGTTTTTCGTTTTTTTTACTTTAAAATCCTTATTTTTTAGAAAATTTTTCTATTTAAAAGCAGGAATAGAATAGACAACCAACAGTGATTACAGTAAATCTCTGATCCGATAGTAAGTCATTGCTAGTACTAAAGCCGGAGTTCTGAAGACCCTTCCGCCGGGGAACGGCATATGGGATATATGTTCAAAAACATCTATTCTCTCAGCAGTACCGGACACCGCCTCGGCCATCACTTTACCGCCCATACTGGTTGCGGCAATGCCATGGCCGGAAAAGCCTTGTGCGTAAAATACATTTTTCTTAAGCCGGCCAAAATATGGCGCCCGGTTCATTGTAATACCAACGAAACCTCCCCAGGCAAAATCAATTCTTGATTCTTTTAACTGTGGAAAAACATCCACCATCCGTTTACGCATTGAGCCTTCAATACTGCGGGGATCAATACCGGAGTAGCTACAGCGACCACCAAATAGCATCCGGTAATCACCCGAACACCGGAAGTAATCCAATACAAAATTAATATCACAGGCGGCAATATGATCTTTCATTAATCCTAAAGCTACATCTTTTCCAAGAGGCTCAGAGGCGCAAATGTACGTACCCACCGGCATTACCCGGCTTTCAAGTTTGAACTCCAGTCCATTCATATAAGCATTACAGGCTAAAAGAACATTATCTGCTGTAACGTGACCTCTCTCAGTATCCAACCGAACCTTATCACCATGATTGATCTTCCGTACAGCGCTTCCTTCATAGAAAGTAACACCAAGTTCTTTTGCTGCTTTAACCAAACCCAGTGTGTAATTCAGTGGATGTAAATGCCCACTATTATGATCAAGCATGCCAAAGGTATAGCGACTGCTGTCAATATGCTGACGAACTTCATTTTTATCCCAAAGTTCAAGAGAATCATAACCATACTTACCGGTCAGACTTTCATACCAGGCTTTCAGCTCCTTTTCATGTCGTGGCTTTACACCCAGATGAGCCATGCCATCGCGCCAATCGCAATCGATGTTATACTCTTTAATATAGGATTTCGTGGTCGCTAACCCTTCAAGCGACATATCCCATAATGTTTTCGCCTCCTCATCACCGACCAGTTTTTCTAACGTATCCTGCTCGCTGGCCCAGCCAAAGATTGCCTGACCACCACTTCTCCCGGAAGCACCCCAGCCAACTTTTTCAGCTTCAAGAACAATGACACTATAGCCTTTTTTGGCAAGTTCAATCGCAGCAACAGTCCCTGTGATTCCCGCTCCGACTACACAAACATCTGCTTTCTGTTCGCCTGTTAATTCCGGAAAATCGAATGACTGGTTCGCACTAAATGCATAATATGAATCTGCATGTGGTTGTTTCATTACCTGTTATCCTTAACTTACAAAATTTAACCGTTAATTTAGCACTCCGCTACATGTACCACTCATACTCCAGTGGTGATACTTTAGAAAAGAAATGGATTTGTTCGCTATGCTTACTCTCGTGATAGACCCGACAGAACCGGGGGGTTAAACGCTCACTTAAGACCTCACTACTGTGAAAACGTTCTAAAGCCTGAGGCCAGGAAAGAGGCAAAAAGTTTTCGCCTTCTTTATCATACGCATTTCCTTCAATGGCTTCAGGAGGTTCAATTTTCTTATCAATGCCTTCAAGCATCGTTGCCATGATAGTGCCAATAACCAAAAATGGATTACAGTCTGCACCAGGTAACCTGTGCTCAATTCTGGTATCTTCAAGATTACCGGAGGGAATACGAACAGCAACAGTGCGATTGTCCCATCCCCAGTTTGGCCACAACGATACAAACATATTCGGCTGGAAACGGCGAAAAGAATTGGCATTCGGGGCCAAAACCGCCATCGTATCAGGCATACATTTCAATATACCACCAATGGCATTTTCGAAAACTTTTGGCTGATTACAAAAAACATTCACCCCCATTGCATCCATCATACTGATGTGAATGTGACAACCATTACCGGCATGTTCAGTATAAGGTTTCGCCATAAAATTCGCTTCAAAACCATGTTTTTTAGCAATAGCCCGGATCACCCGCTTCATCAACATCGCCTGATCACAGGCTAATAAAACATCTTTGCTATGTTTCAGATTCACTTCAAACTGACCTGGTGCATATTCAGCAATAATGTTAGAAGCGGGAATATCCTGGATTTCACAAACACTAATGACTTCATCAATAAAACTACGAAATTCATCAAGCTCTTCCAGAGAATACACTTGCGTTTGCGTCATCCGCTTACCACTGACAGGCATGATGGGGGGCTGAGGACAACCATTTTTATCTAACTTGTTGTCCTGAAGATAAAATTCAAATTCGACTGCAACACATGGGTAAAAATGGCGATCGGTCATTTCCCCAATCTGACGATGCAACACATTACGTGGATCCGCAAAAAATCCCTGTGTCTCATCCCTGTTAAGCATGGTAATGACCGCCTGAGCCACCCCCTCTTTCCATGGAGTTACGTTTAATGTCCCCGGCACAATACGACAAAGCCGATCGCCGTCACCCAGTTCGAAACCAAGTCCGGTTTCTTCCACAGTTTCACCAGTAATGTCTAATGCAAATACTGATGCTGGCATACAAACGCCATTTTTGATGACTTTATGAAGCATACAGACTGGAATGCGCTTACCTCTTTCCATTCCATTCATGTCGAACAAAATCAAATCAATACTATTAATATCAGGATTCTGCTCTATAAATCTATCAGCAACAGATAGATCTTCTGCCGTCATCCATTTTTTTCTTCCTTGCTCCATTTTCGATATCCTTTTCATGCAGCTCAAAAAACAGACCATTTCTAAATAAACACAATGTTAAATATATTGCAACACATCATTTACATTGAACATAAAAAAGTTATTTTTTATAAAAATAATTAACAAAGCAATTGACAAGCGACCAATTTTTCGGCAATTCTAGGATTTAAGTTGTTACATAAATGTTTCAAAAAACTTTACAGTTAAACATGGACAGTGACTGATATGGATATCATCAAATCTTGGTTTAATGAAAACCGAATTACCGAAGTTGAATGTTTAGTTCCAGATATAACAGGTAACGCCAGAGGAAAAATCATTCCGGCACATAAGTACATTCACGATCAGGGGATGCGTCTTCCTGAAAGTCTGTTTTTTCAGACTGTGACCGGAGAATGGCCTGATGATGACAGTATGGTTGACCTGACTGAACGTGACATGCAGCTGCAACCTGACCTTAATACCATCCGGTTTGTCCCCTGGGCAAAAGAACCCACCGCCCAAATCATTCATGACTGCTTTGACTCTGAAGGCGAACCCGCCGATATTGCACCCCGAAGCGTATTAAGAAGAGTATTAAAGCTTTATGAGAAAGAAGGCTGGACTCCGGTTGTTGCTCCTGAACTGGAATTCTTCTTAGTCCAGAAAAATCTCGATTGGGATTATCCGCTGCAACCACCAATCGGACGTAACGGACGGCCTGAAACCGCCCGTCAATCTTTCAGTATTGATGCTGTAAACGAATTTGACCCCTTGTTCGAAGAAATGTACGACTTCTGCGAAATTCAAAAATTAGATGTTGATACGCTTATCCATGAATCGGGTGCCGCTCAGATGGAAATCAACTTTGACCATGGTGACGCGCTGGAAAGTGCTGATCAGGTTTTTTTGTTTAAAAGAACCGTACGGGAAGCCGCTCTGAGACACGATGTATATGCCACTTTTATGGCAAAACCAATGGAGCAGGAACCAGGCAGTGCCATGCATATCCATCAGAACGTTCTGGACATAGACGGAAAAAATCTGTTCAGTAACGAGGACGGCTCAAACAGTGATTTCTTTATGCACTTCATCGGAGGCATGCAGAAATACACCCCGGCTGCTATCTCATTCTTTGCCCCAAACGTCAATTCTTACCGCAGGTTGATATTTGGAGACTGCGCTCCGACAAACCTTGAATGGGGAGAAGATAACCGTACTGTTGGCTTAAGAATTCCGGTATCCGGCAAAAATTCCAGACGGGTTGAAAACCGTTACGTTGGCGCTGACGCCAATCCTTATCTGGCAATGGCTCTGAGCCTGGCCTCTGGGTATCTAGGCCTTAAAAACAAAATCAAGCCGACATCCATCTCTACTGATGATACCAGTCAGCACCCATACACGCTGCCACACACATTAGAGGAAGCACTGACGTTGTTAGACAACTGCGATGAATTAAAAGAAGTTTTAGGTGAACGTTTCGTTGCGGCCTATATCGCAATCAAACGTAAAGAACATCAAACGTTCTTCCAGGTCATCAGTTCCTGGGAACGAGAGTTCCTGTTACTTAATGTTTAACCAACTTTGATGTAAATGAAAAAGGATTTTCAAATGTCTGAATTAGTTCAATATGATGCGGAACACTGCTTCCACCCATTCAGTAACTATCATAATTTAAATACAAAAGGCTCACGTATTATCGAAAAAGCGGAAGGCATCTATATCTATGATGAAAATGGTCATGAGATCCTTGACGCAATGTCCGGGCTTTGGTGTGTTAATTTAGGCTACAGTTGTCAGCCTTTAATTGATGCTGCAACAGAGCAGCTCGGCAAACTTCCCTACTACAATCTGTTTTTTCAGACATCACATCCACCAGCGGCTAAACTGGCCAAACTGTTGTCGGAGGTTACTCCTGATGGAATGAATCACGTTTTTTTCACCGGTTCCGGTTCTGAGTGCAACGACACAGTTATCCGCATGGTTCGCTACTATTGGACCAACCTTGGTAAAAACAATAAAAAAACCATCATTGCCCGTAAAAACGCTTACCACGGCAGTACGATTGCCGGTGCAAGCCTGGGTGGCATGGAGTACATGCACAAACAAACAGGATGTGTTATTCCTGATATTGTGCACATCGACCAACCCTACGCTTTTGGTGAATGTGAAGGGGATGACATTGAAGCATTTGGTTTAGAACGGGCACGTCAGCTGGAAGAAAAAATTCTGGAATTAGGTGAAGACAATGTCGCCGCATTTATTGCAGAACCGATTCAGGGCGCGGGTGGCGTGATTATTCCACCCGAATCTTACTGGCCGGAAATCCAACGAATTTGTGACAAATATGAAATTTTGTTAATTGCCGACGAGGTTATCTGTGGCTTCGGGCGAACTGGTGAGTGGTTTGCAAGCGAAACTTACAATATTCGTCCCGATCTTCTTTGTATGGCAAAAGGGATTACATCCGGATACCTTCCTCTTGGAGGAGTAATGGTTCGCGATAATATCGCTGAAGTCCTCAATGCCGCTGATTCGGAATTTGCTCATGGATTTACCTACTCAGGACATCCGGCAGCCTGCGCAGTTGCTATTGCCAACATTGAAGAAATGAAAGCCCGTAACATTATTCCAAAACTAAAAGAATCCATCGTTCCTTATTTTGCCGATAAATGGAAAGAACTGGAACAACATCCGCTTGTTGCAGAAGCGAGATCAAAAGGAATGGTCGGTGCAATAGAGATCGTTCGCGATAAAACCTCCGGAGAGCGCTACGACAAAAATTTGGAAGTAGGAATGCAATGCCGGGAACACTGCATTGAAAATGGATTAATCATGCGTGCAGTGGGAGACACAATGATAGTTTCTCCTCCACTGATCATCACCAAAGATGAAATCGATTTGCTCGTTGAACGGGCAAAACTGGCACTCGACAAGACCCTGACTAACTTATAAGTCTTGTCAAACATATCAACCCCATGGATTGGAGAATAATATGTTTAACAAACTCAAAAAAACGGCTCTGGTTGGACTCATGGCAGCCTCAGTTGTCTCAGTTGTTCATGCTGAAGAAGAAAAAGCTCTGAACATTTACAACTGGTCAGACTATATTGCCGAAGATACCATCAGTAAATTTGAAAAAGAAACCGGCATCAAAGTTGTCTATGACGTTTTCGATTCAAATGAAGTATTGGAGGCAAAAATTTTATCCGGTAATACCGGCTTTGATCTGGTTGTTCCATCCAATGACTTCCTCGGACGTCAGGCAAAAGCAGGGGCATTTATGCCTCTGGATAAAAGTAAGCTGACTAACTATAAAAACCTAGATCCACAACTTATGAAAATGCTTTCGGATTCTGTAGATCCGGGAAATAAATATGCGGTGCCATATCTGTGGGGTACAACAGGAATTGGTTATAACGTTAAAAAAGTCAAAGAGTTGCTTGGTGATGATGCACCGGTAAATAGTTGGGATTTGGTATTTCAGCCCAAATACATGAAAAAACTGAGTAGCTGTGGTGTCGCATTTCTGAATGCACCAACCGAAATCATGGCCTCTGCACTAAATTACATCGGGAAAGATCCAAACTCAACCAATCCGGCAGATTATAAAGCCGCATTGGCAATGCTGAAAAAAATTCGCCCTTACATTTCATATTTCCATTCATCTCAGTATATCAATGATTTAGCTAACGGTGATATCTGTGCGGTTATCGGATGGTCAGGTGATGTCATGCAGGCAGCCGATCGGGCTTCGGAAGCAAAAAATGGCGTTGAAATTGCATACTCAATACCTAATGAAGGCGCGTTAGCCTGGTTCGATTTAATGGCAATTCCAAAGGATGCAAAACACCCGGAAAACGCACTGAAGTTTATTAACTTTATCTTACGACCAAAAATTATTGCGGATATTACAAACTATGTCTGGTATTCCAATCCAAACATTCCATCACGCAAATTCGTGGATAAAGAAATACTGAACGACCCAAGTATCTTCCCGACACCGGAAGTTCAGAAAAAACTGTACTCAAGCAAGATGCTACCGATGAAAGTTACACGTGTCCTGACCCGTACATGGACTGACTTCGTTAAAAACTAATCATGGAAACCGTCCCCAGCAAGTCTGGGGACAGACAGATTACGCAAACAAGGAGTTGTTATGACTGTGTTAGCTGTAGAATCAGAACCAATCGAGAGTGAACTGGCTCTCCATTTGGCCCCTAAGCCTGAAAAAAAAGTATTACTGGAAATTAAAGGGCTAACAAAAGAATTTGACGGACAGGCAGCCGTAGACAAAATTGATCTGAAAATCAATCAGGGTGAAATTTTCGCTTTGCTGGGTGCATCCGGTTGTGGTAAATCCACTCTCCTGAGAATGCTTGCTGGCTTTGAACCGCCAACCGAAGGACAAATTATCCTTGATGGCGAAGATCTTTCCAAAATTCCACCCTATAAACGGCCGGTCAATATGATGTTTCAGTCGTATGCGCTTTTTCCACACATGACTGTATTTAATAACATTGCGTTTGGTCTGAAGCAGGATGGAATTCCTAAAAAAGAAATTCACAGCACTGTTGAAGAACTCCTTAAACTCGTTCACATGAGTGAGTACGCAAACCGGAAACCGCATCAGCTGTCAGGCGGGCAACGGCAACGGGTAGCTTTGGCCAGAAGTCTGGCGAAAAAACCCAAATTATTATTACTCGATGAGCCGATGGGCGCATTAGATAAGAACCTGCGTGAAAAAATGCAGTTGGAAATTGTTGATATCCTTGAACGTGTGGGGGTGACATGTGTCATGGTAACTCACGATCAGGAAGAAGCCATGACAATGGCTAACCGCATTGCCATTATGAATAAGGGACAATTTGTCCAAATTGGCGCTCCGGAATCCATTTACGAATCACCAAACTCTCGCTTCAGTGCTGAATTCATTGGCTCAGTTAACATTTTTGAAGGTACCTTAGATTTCGTACGCAGCGACCGGGCAGAAATTATCTGTAACGACCTGGAAAAGCCAATCATCCTGAATCATGGCATCTCCGCAACCCCGGGAACACAACTGATGGTTGCCGTTCGCCCGGAAAAAATGTACCTGTGCAGCGAATCCCTCAGTCAGGGGAATACCTGCTCCGGAATCGTAGAAGATATCGCCTATCTGGGGAGTCAGTCTATCTATCACGTTCGTCTGCCAGGTGGTAAGTTAGTCACAGCAACTGTACAGAATGTTAATCGTGTTAATACACAAATGCCGACATGGAATGATCCAATCAGTCTCTACTGGGAAATGGAAAGCGGGGTAGTATTAACAATATGAATATTATTAATCGAATGAAAGCGATACCCTTTGCCCGTTATACTGTTGTCGGCGTTCCTTATACCTGGTTATTACTGTTCTTTTTGCTGCCATTTATCTTTGTCTTTAAAATAAGTCTGACTGAGGCACAACTATCCATTCCACCCTATTCCAATTTGTTCAGCTATCTGAACGATCAGCTACAGGTCTTTCTGAATATTGGCAATTATCTCTATTTAGTACAGGATGATTTATACGCATCCTCATATCTTCTATCCATTAAAATTGCCTTAATCTCCACATTTCTGTGTTTATTAATCGGTTTCCCAACAGCCTGGGCGATTGTCCATTCAAAGTCATCCACCCGTAATGTCCTGTTAATGCTAATTATTTTACCATCATGGACCAGTTTCCTTATTCGGGTTTACGCATTAATAGGCCTGCTAAAAAATAACGGACTGCTGAATAACCTGCTGATGAATATCGGATTAATCCACGAACCGTTAAAAATCCTTCACACTGATTTAGCTGTCTACATCGGCATTGTTTATACCTATTTACCTTTCATGGTATTGCCCATCTACACCGCATTGATGAAAGTCGATTATTCACTGGTAGAGGCTGCTTTTGACTTAGGTGCCAAACCAGTAAAAGTGCTGTTTCAGGTACTTATCCCACTCACGAAGTCAGGCATTATTGCCGGTTCGATGCTGGTCTTTATTCCGGCCGTAGGTGAATTTGTTATTCCGGAACTACTCGGAGGGCCGGATTCAATTTTGATCGGACGGGTACTGTGGCAAGAGTTCTTTAACAACCGGGACTGGCCGGTCGCTTCTGCGGTTGCCATTATCATGCTGCTTATACTGATGGTACCTATCCTATGGTTCCATCGCTATCAGAAACGAGAACTGGAGAATGCCTGATGAATGCAATTCCTGTTTATAACAATAAATGGAAATGGCTAATGCTGGGATTAGTATTTTCCTTCCTCTATATTCCTATCGTGGTTCTTATTGCTTATTCATTTAATGAAAGCAGGCTGGTTACTGTGTGGGCCGGATTTTCCACGAAATGGTACGGAGCACTGTTTCAGGACAGTCAGCTTATCGGTGGCTTAAAACTCAGCCTGATGATCGGCGTATTGGCCGCTTCTGCTGCTGTTGTCCTTGGCACAATTGCCGCTTTTGTTCTTCAACGATTTGGGAAATTTAAAGGTGAGACCGGCTTTGCCTTTATGATCACCGCCCCCTTAGTTATGCCGGATGTCATAACCGGCTTATCATTATTACTTTTGTTCATTTCACTGGGACAATATTTTGACCTCTTCGCACACCGGGGGATGATAACAATCTGGATCGCGCATGTCACATTCTGTACCGCTTATGTCACTGTAGTGGTCAGTTCCCGGCTACAGGAACTCGATCAGTCAATAGAAGAAGCGGCATTGGACTTAGGTGCTCCACCATGGAAAGTTTTTTTTCAAATTACCATCCCAACTATCGTCCCTGCCCTGTTCGCCGGGTGGTTGCTGGCATTTACGCTGTCGTTAGATGACCTTGTTATATCAAGTTTTGTATCCGGTCCAAGCGCAACAACTTTGCCTATTGTCGTGTTCTCCAGTGTTCGTTTGGGGGTCAGCCCTAAAATTAATGCACTGGCTACACTTATGATTCTTATAGTATCATGTGCTACCTTCTTAGCCTGGTGGCTAATTGCAAGAGCAGAAAAAAAACGACGAAAGGAAATGCGTTCTATTACCTAGTTTGGAGAAGTTTATGGATGTCGGTAGCCAGTTAAAAGCCATTCGTATAATGAAAGGAGTTTCGCAAAGAGAACTAGCGAAATTGAGTGGGGTTACCAACTCCATGATCTCTCAGATTGAGAAGAATCAGGTGAATCCGTCAGTCGGCTCACTCAAAAAGGTTCTGGACGCAATGTCCGTATCTATGGGGGAATTTTTCACTATGGATATAGAAGAACAGGAAAAAATCTTTTACAACGCCGAAGAACTGGTTGATTTGGGTGATGGTGAAATTCGTATGATGCTTGTCGGAAGTCAGCGGGCTAACCGGAAACTCACGATGATGCGTGAAATATACCCACCCGGAGCCGACACCGGCACTGATTTTATGAAACATGACGGTGAAGAAAGTGGCATCGTTCTGCGGGGCGAGATTGAAATTATTATCGGCAATCAAAGCAAAACATTAAAAGCCGGAGATTCGTATTATTTTGAAACCAGGAAACCACACCGGTTTCGTAACAAAGGCAAGATAGAATGTGAACTGATCAGTGCAGCAACTCCCAGCACGTTTTAATCTCCCTTTGCGATTTCTGAACATAAAAAATGAGCCTCACATCCCGGGGCCCATTTTCTGTTCACCAACCTGTTTAATCTAATTCAATCCAGGTTGATTTTAACTCTGTATATTTTTCAATGGCATGTAGAGACTTGTCCCGCCCATTACCACTCTGCTTATAGCCTCCAAAAGGCATCGTCATATCGCCGCCATCCCAGTTATTTACAAATACGGTCCCGGCTCTTAATGCCCGGGAACAGCGAACCGCTTTAGTAATATCGCTTGTCCACAATCCTGCTGCCAACCCATATTCACTGTCATTTGCAATCTCAAGAGCCTCATCTACCGTATCAAATGGAATCACTGACAGCACCGGACCGAATATTTCTTCACGGGAAATTCTCATCGCAGGCGTTACATTCGTAAAGATCGTCGGTTCAACAAAAAAGCCCCCGGTTTCCTGCAATACCTGTTTACCACCGCAAACAAGCGTTGCGCCTTCTTTAACTCCAATATCGATATAACTCAGAATTTTGGATAATTGTTGCTCATCAATAATCGCTCCCATCGAGCTATCAATGGTTAGCGGATTCTTTGGCTGCCAGTTTTTTACACCGTCTTTCAATTTACTCACAACATCATCATAAATAGATCGATGAACCAGTAACCGGGACCCTGCAGTACATACCTCACCTTGGTTGTAGCAAATAGCAGAAACTGCTGTTGCTACTGCTTTATCAATGTCTTTAACATCATCGAAAATAATATGAGGGCTCTTACCACCACACTCCATAAAAGTACGTTTAAGGTTGGACTCACCAGCAAATGTGACTAATTTTTTCCCAACCGCCGTTGAACCAGTAAATGTAATACAGTCAACATCATTATGAAGAGCAAGTGCCTGCCCCGCTTCATTCCCGAATCCGGGCAGTACCTGAAAGACACCGGCCGGAATCCCGGCTTCAAACGCCAGTTCAGCAAGATAAATTGCCGACAGCGGACTTTTTTCCGAAGGCTTAACAATGACGCTGTTTCCTGCGGCCAGCGCAGGACCCAGCTTCCAGGAAGCCATCACTGACGGGAAATTCCAGGGAACGATCGCTGCAACAACACCAACCGGCTCACGAGTCACTAAAGCCAAAGCATCGCTAGATGTCGGAGCAACTTCATCATAAATTTTATCAATCGCTTCAGCATTCCACGCTATACACCGGGCAGTAGCCGGAGCATCATAACCCATAGCATCTGAAATGGGTTTTCCTGCATCCATTGACTCTAACAACGCCAGTTTTTCAATATTAGCCTCAATTAGCTGTGCAAATTTCTGTAGGCTCTTTTTTCTTTCAGACGGGGCAAGCTCAGACCAACAACCACTGTTAAAAGCCTGTCTGGCAGCCGTTACCGCTAATTCCACATCCGCTTCACCGCACCGAGCAACATCACCAAGTGACTCGCCATTTGCCGGATTGATACAGGAAAAAGTTCGTCCTTCAGCTGAATTTGTTAAAGTTCCGTTAATAAACGCCTGCGTTGAATAGGTGAGCTGTTCTGCAAACTCGTGCCAAGATTGATTATCCATAATATTCCTTGTTCCGCCCGATTGATCTATGATGATTTAAAGAGTTAATGAAATGATTGAATTCCCTTCATTAACCGGATGCAATTACAAACGCAGTCAGGTTTTCCTTTTCTGACCTAAATGTTAAATATTTTAATTTTTGTTTACCAAATTGATAAAAATAATTACGATAGTGTTAATTATATTAAATCATTCTCGGAAATGCATCAAGACAACAAGACAGATACTTTCTGTCTGCTCATCAGATACAAGGACAGGTCTCTATGATGAAAATTGGAATCATTGAATGCGATAAAGTCGCACCAGATTTAGCAAAGGACTACGGTGAATATGCCGATATGATTATGGCAACTCTCAGTCCTCATGCTTCTTTCGAATTTACATTATTTAATGCAGTAAATTGCGAGTTACCGGATAAAAATGATGATTGTGGCGGCTATATCATTACCGGCAGTACGCACGATGCCTATTCTGACCAGCAATGGATTCATTCACTGGTCGACTGGATTCGTCTCTGTGACGAACAAAAAAAACCGCTAATTGGTATTTGTTTCGGTCATCAAATCATCAGTCTTGCTCTTGGAGGTACAGTTCGGAAGTCGGAAAAAGGCTGGGGAATCGGCATGAGTGTCAACGAAGTACATGAGTCCCCTCAGTGGATGACGCCTCATCTGGATGTTCTTAATCTGTTGGTCAGTCACCAGGATCAGGTTATTGACATCCCTGACTCCATGAAAATTATTGCCTCAAGTGAGTTTTGCCCCAACTATATGCTGTCAAAAGACGACCATATTTTAACCGTTCAGGGACACCCGGAATTCTCAGTTGAGTTTGACCGAAAACTGGTGGAAAGAAAAAAACCACTACTGACCATGGATCAGTATGATCATGCTCTGACCAGCCTTGAGCTTCCTCCACATTCGTCGATCGTAATGCAGTGGTTTGCTCAGTTTCTGTCACAAAAATAAGCTGCGACGTTTGATTCGGTTTCCCTGCTCAATGTAAAGCACGCAGGGAAACATACTCTCAATATTAGCGCGATTTTCGTCTGGTTCTCTTGACGGCCTTTCTCGTAAATCCACTGCTCTGAGTCGACAGAATCTTCATAGATTCGGGAACAGGCTGAATCTTCACATTATCAATCAACTGAGTAATATTACTGGTTAGCTCTTTCATAAAAGGCTGATATGCCTGACCTCTTTCTGCCATATCATGAAGTTGTTTTTCCCAGTGGGCTGTCATATCAGGATAAGTTGCTGTATCGGGTAAGGCATGTATTAATGCTTTACCCGCAGGTGTACTCAGAATTTGTTTCCCATGTCTTGTCATAAGCTGACGGCGAATTAAAGTATCAATAATTCCGGCTCTTGTTGCTTCCGTCCCCAATCCATCCGTTTCACGTAAAATAGATTTAAGTGACGAATCGCTGACAAATCTTGCAATCCCTGTCATTGCCTTTAGTAAGGTTGCCTCTGTAAAGTGAGCCGGTGGCTCTGTTTTTTTCTGTTGAATCATGCCTTCCCGACAAAGCAGTTCCGTGCCTTCTTTTAAGGGGGGAACTAAAGCATCACAGTCCTGTTTTTCATGACTAAAACCGATCACTTTTTTCCAGCCAGGGGCAATAAGCGCTCTTCCGGAAGCAATGAATTTTCCACCTTCAATAGAAAATTCCAGACGACTCTCTGAAAATTCAGCGGCAGGATAAAACTGCAGAAGATACTGCCGTGCAATTAAATGATACACCTTCGTTTCTTTATCGCTGAGAACCACGGAGGCCACTGTTTTACTGGTCGGAATGATTGCATGGTGAGCTTCTACTTTATCATCGTTCCATGCTTTTGAACGTAATTGAGTATCAGAATCAGAAACTGACGCCTGCAACCCGGGATCTTGTTTGGCAATCGCCGCCAGCACTCTGTCTGCCTCTTTAAAATGCCCGGCAGGCAGATAACGACAATCAGAACGGGGATAAGTAATCAGTTTATGTTTTTCGTACAAAGACTGGCAGGCATCCAGAGTTTGCTGCGCATTAAGGTTATGCCGTCTGGATGCATCAATCTGCAACGCAGAAAGTGAGTATGGTAAAGGTGGGTTTTGTTTTGTTTTTTTATGCTCACTTTTACTAACGATCGCCGGTTTTTCTTTTATACGCTGAGCAACATTCTCAACCAGTTTTAAATTCAGAACTCTCCCTTCTGAATCCATCCAGGGAGAGCAAGCCTCACTTGGCTTCCACCTTGCCTTAATATCGCCGCTGGCATGCTCACCGGCGAAGGGAATCAGAGCATGAAGCATAAAATAGTCATGTGGAACAAAATTCACTATTTCTTCATCCCTGCGAACCACCAATCCCAATACCGGGGTCTGAACCCGTCCGACAGACAAAACGCCCCGATACCCGACTTTCTGCCCTAACAGGGTATAAGCCCGGGACAAATTCATACCATACAGCCAGTCAGCTCTGGAACGTGCCAGCGCTGAAACAGACAAAGGAATAAACTCTGAATTCAGAGGCATATGCTTCATGGACTGTCGAACGGCGGATGCATTTAAATCATTTATCAATAAACGCCTGGCTTCGCTTTTTCGTTTTTGAATAACCCGGCAATGATCGATCACTTCATCAACAAGTAACTGACCTTCCCGGTCCGGATCTCCTGCATGAATAATATCTAAAGGTTCCTTCAGCAGTTTTTTTATTTTTGATAATTGTTTTGTCGCACTTTTTCTCGGCTTCAGCAGCCACTTATCGGGAAGAATTGGCAAAGAGTCCAAAGACCACTTTTTATATATTGCATCATATTCATCCGGCTCAACCTGCTCTAATAAATGTCCGATACACCACGTAACCACATCACCGTTAGCACAGCGAATGGCACCATCTTCTCTTTTATGGGGTTTAGGTAACACATCAGCGATTGCCCGTCCTAAACTTGGTTTTTCAGCAATATATAAATAAGGCATAACAAAAAGCCACGATAATTCGTGGCTTAAACATAGCAAATTAACCTGTAATTTTATACAGTTTCTTTATTGTCTGAGCCGGAATCCGCCCGTTGTGCAGCTTCTTTTATCAGTGGTTGCAATTCGCCTTTCTGAAACATCTCAACAATAATGTCACATCCGCCAATCAATTCGCCTTCCACCCATAGCTGAGGGAAAGTTGGCCATTGGGCATAAGTCGGTAACTCGGCACGGATATCTGCATTCTGCAGAATATCCACATAGGCAAATTTTTCACCACAAGCCATCAATGCCTGTGATGCCTGTGAAGAAAATCCACAACTTGGTAATTTTGGGGAACCTTTCATGTAAAGCAGGATTGGGTTTTCATCAATCTGCTTCTTAATTTTATCTATTGTTTCCATTGCATCCTCTCGAAGATTCTTTGCTATAACTATCTATTTTAAAGAATTAATAAAGAATAAAAAGCCTATAATAATTATGGATATTGCTTATTGGCACTAAAATCCTTTATTTTAACGTCGTCCAAGGTATCTAATTTCTTCTAGAATAGTAGAAATAGTTATGAACATAGTTCTATATTTTTCGAAAAAACCTTTAAATAAAGTAAAAACTTGCTAAAATATAGCACAAGTCAGCCGTATTGACGAATAAAGACAATTATTACAATCGGAAGCAATGAAAGAGAAACTCTTTCAACACAAAGGAGAATCCAGCAATGGCATTTGAACTACCCGCTCTTCCTTACGCAAAAGATGCATTAGAACCGCACATTTCAGCAGAAACTCTCGATTTTCACTACGGGAAACACCACAACACTTATGTGGTAAAACTCAATGGCCTGATCCCCGGTACTGAATTTGAAAACAAATCTCTGGAAGACATTATAAAAACGTCAACTGGTGGTATTTTTAATAACGCAGCTCAGGTTTGGAACCATACGTTTTACTGGCATTGTCTGTCTCCAAAAGGCGGAAATGAACCTACTGGTGTAGTTGCTGATGCGATTAACGCTGCATTTGGCTCATTCGAGGAATTCAAAGAAAAATTCACTGAATCTGCCGTTAATAACTTTGGTTCAGGCTGGACATGGCTGGTTAAAAAAGCAGATGGTTCAGTTGCAATCACAAACACATCAAATGCGGCAACACCACTGACAGAAGAAGGTATCACTCCACTTCTTACTGTTGATGTTTGGGAACACGCATACTACATAGATTACCGCAACGTTCGTCCTGACTATCTTGCCGCTTTCTGGGCACTGGTTAACTGGGAATTTGTTGCCGAAAATCTAGTTAAATAAGATTTTTATTCTTATTTTAAATATCTCAGGTAATTAAGCCTGCTCATGCGGGCTTTTTTATCGTAATCCACACGACCCACCTTACTTAAGTCATTCTGAATTCGCTGTAAAAACTTTTACTCAACATCAACAACCTCTAAAGCTTTCTAAGTCTCTGTCGCTATTATAATTAACAAGTGGAGAGATGAATGAACAAAACCGATTTTATCAGCGCAAATCTGATAACCGAAATTCAATGCGGCACCAGCGTCAATCTGGCCATTTCTGAACAACGCAGGGCAGATTTTGCTCTTTTACTGGCAATGCTCTCCAACGACGCTTGTGAAACAACTCCCATCGATACAATCTCACCGGATAATTCAGACAGTGAAAGGATAAGAAAACAATTGTCCGTACCTCAGGAACAACCGCTTATCTCAACCCCGGACTCTTACAAAACATCTGCCCACATTGCGGATTTGTTCCATTCTGCAGGACTATACAGCGCTAAGTTTAACCACTACCTGACACCTGAAGCACTGTGTTATCGCCCGGAAAAGACTCAGGGACTAGAGGAAGACGTGTACCATAATCTGTCAGGACACACTATCCGTAGGATGAACAAACAGGCAGAGGCTGAAGTACTCAGTCAGGAACTCTACCATCAGTTGATAGATGCTCAGCGACGAGACCAATTAATGTCCCACTCCTGATAGATAAATATTGTAAATACATGTTAAGCCCGAAGCATTTTTGTGAGTCTCTACAAGGTTTAGCACACCAGTTATTTTGCAGCGTCAAATATGCGAATCCATTCACAACCACTCAGTCGTTACTAAGCCATGCTTTTATACATTAGCAACAAGGGTGTTGCTCAAAGCGGGATTATAGAATGCATATTAATAAATCTACTATTATCATCACATCTGCAGGCTCTCTGGTCGGTGGAACGTTAGCTGAGCGGTTTTGCAAACTGGGCGCAAGGCTTATTTTGATTGACCGTTGTGAACCGATGTTAAATGAAACCTATCAGAGGTGCAGGAGTATTTCGGAAGATGTCGACTGTATCAACGTTACAGATTATAGTACCCAATCAATAGAAGCGTTTTTCTTATGGATTGATCAACACTGCGAACATTCACCCAATGTTTTAATTAACTTATGGCCTAAACCGGAAATTCCATCAATAACGGATGACCATCCAATTGAAGATTTCTCTTCCAACATTTCTTCTATTGCAACAACTTTATTTTCATTCGCACAACTATTTGCTCAAAGAGTAAGAAACAATGAAGAAGGAGGAGTTGTCGTTAATATTATTGCCAATTCAGAAGAAACAAAAGCCAGTCATGGCATCGATCACACGACATCAATGGTATCAGGATTTACTCAAAGCTGGGCTAAAGAGCTAACCCCTTTTAATATCAGAGTTGGTGGTATTTTCCCTAACGCTTCTTACGAGGAACCCAGTAATGAGCTCCTTGAAGATGTCATAAGAAACACGGAATATATCCTTGAAAACGAATACTTTAGTGGAAGGATAATGACGGCATGATAAATTGAAATAAAACTGGATTACTCATCATCAAGCATATCTAGATAATCATCCAACATTTCTTCCTGTTTTTCATCAAACTTATCATCCTGAATGTCTGCTTTAAAATCCTGACGCTGATAGTAAATACCTCTGACCAGAGAGTAAGGATCTGGTGAGTTTTTCAGCATAGCTTCCTGGTTGGCAAGAGCCGCCCTCGTTTCCATACCTTCAAAGACAAACTTACCTATCGAAGCCCAGATATTCAGGTAAGATAATGGTGCATAAGTGTAATCCACTAGATCAGTTGCTTCTCTCGGAGTATAAGGACCCGCACCAGGTAACATCATATAGGGACCGTTTCCGACACCATAATGACCTAAAGCATCACCGAATGCTGTCTGGCCTTCTTTTTCAATACCTGCAGCAGAAGCAATATCTAACAATCCAAACAAACCGAAGGTACTGTTAATCCAAAAGCGGTTAAAATGATTTACGGCGACTTTGAAATTTCCCATCAAGAGGTTGTTAACGAAACTTGCAGGTTCGTCTAAGTTAGAAAAAACGTTTGAAATAGCCAGACGAATTGGATGAGGGACATAGCCAACATATGCAAGAGAAACCGGTTTGATGATATACGGGTCCAAAACATCATAATTCAGAGACCATGTTTTCCGGTTCAAAGATTCAAGAGGATCATTAATCTTAGAAACATATTTAACCTCATCTTCAGAGGTTGGCATATTCTTAACATTGGTAATTGTTTTCTGTTGAGTTTCACCTGCCTCTTTGGCACTGCTACACCCCAGCATAAAGACAACAACAAAACCAATAAAAATGTACCTGATTTGATTTAATTTTAGTTCTGGCATCAATTTCATTAACTCATTAATCACACATATTAGCGACCCGTCTCATAATACTATCTTTTTGATTTGAATGATATCATCCGATCATTAACGACGTTTATCTACTAATCAAAAAGAAATTATAACGTCAAGATATCAATGAGTAAAAATAAAAAAAAGAGGAAGTGATGCTTCCTCTAAACATTTGAAAATAATTAACGAACAGAACGACGAGAACTACGTTTCGGGGCTGCTTTAGAGGTGCCTTTGCCAGAGGAGGGAGCTTGTTCGAGAGGTGGGATCGCCTCCTGACCAGCCAGTTTTTTCTGCAACGATAGCATGAGTTCAGCCTCAGCTTTTGGCAACTCGCACTCTTCTATCAACTCATCGATATCAGCGCCCAGTTTCACCATTTTTGATGCCCGGCTGTAAAGACGCCCATCACGATCTTCCTGTTCTAACTCAGAAATTCGTTCGGCAAGAAGTCTCACAATATCCTGCTGTTCTGAAAAACTCTGCCCTAAACCGACAGAAATAGAACGCAACTCCAGTATCTGTTTATTTGCTTTCTGTAAATCTTTCCCCAGAGTTCGGTTTTCCTGTCGCAGATGCTCAAGTTTCACTCTCGTATGGCTCCTAAAACGCAATAACCATAACAAGAATAGAAAAACACATAATATTACCACTCCCCCACCAATCAGTAAGGGAGTGTTATTAATCAAACTATCCAGCATTACAGATGAGCCATTTCATCCCATTCTTCATCGGTTAACAATTTATTAAGGTCAACCAGAATCAAGAGTTTACCATCACGGTTACTTACGCCCTGAATAAATTTAGAACTTTCTTCCGTACCGACACTTGGCGTAGTATCAATCTCAGAAGAACGTAAATAAACCACTTCAGCCACACTATCTACCAGAATACCGATTACCTGTCTCTCAGATTCAATAACAATGATTCTGGTATTATCCGTGACTTCACCTTCCATCAGGCCAAAGCGAGACCGGGTGTCAATGACGGTAACCACGTTACCACGCAAATTGATAATCCCAAGAACGTAATCAGGCGCTCCCGGAACAGGTGCTATTTCTGTATAGCGTAATACCTCACGCACTTGCATTACATTAATGCCGTACGTTTCTTCTTCTAACTGGAACGTAACCCATTGAAGAACTTCGTCTTTGGATTGGTCCTTTTTCACTTCAACTACTTCGCTAGATTGAGACATACCTTATCCTCTCTAAAGTCGTATCCGACATTAATGCTCTATTCATCGAGTGCTTTAACATCAAGGCCTGCATTAAGCATAGCTATTAATGCCTCAACATTGATTAAAGCACACATTTTTTCTTTTACCATTCCCGCAAGCCAGGGACGTTTTCCGACCTGCTCACGCCAACGTACCTGTTCAGTTTCAAGAAACTCTGTCCCCTTCAATTCGCCACAGGCTAATCCCCAGAGACTTTCCCCCAGCATAACAATATGACTGTAACCATCTTTATAGGATTCATCAGTCAGCTTATCTGCCATCACCCAACAAGCAGTATCAACAACATCCAACTGCATGTCTCTGTTTGTCTGTAATCCCAGATACCATTGCGGTCTGCCAAGCAGATGATTTAATTCTGCTAACTTATGGATACCACCTAACTCGTCCAAAGGAACCGCAAAAGTGACACCATTTACATCAAAATACAAAACCTGAAAATCAGAGGTGCGCTTAACACTCTCCCAGTCCGTTGAGAGGCCGCCGGCCCCTCCTCCCTGAACTGCTACCTCACTACTTACAGTCACTGATTCATCAATCACTTCAGAAGTAACACTATCTTCATCTTCAGATGTTTCTGTCATCGCCTCAATTTGCGATACTTCATCAGAAGTAATATCAACATCCGGCAGATCCATCTCTGTTGTAATGCTTTCTTGTAATTCCTCCTGAACCTGTTCATGCTGCTTATAGTCTGAAACTACTTTTTCTGTATTTTCTTCAATAATGTCTTCAACATGCTCAATTTCAGTGACAGGGTTAACGGATTCAAGTTGCCCTAATAATCTTTCAACGTCCTTTAAATCCGGTTGAGGCAAAAAATCCACATCGGTATCTGAACTTTTTTCATCCTCTGATACTTTTAATTGTGGTTCAAAATGGTCTTCAACAGAGACATCTCCGGTTTCCCGAACCTCATTTTCTTGAACTGGCTCTAACTGCTCTGACTCATCCAGTAAAGCAGAGAAATAATCCGTAAGCGCTTGTTCTCCAGACAATACATTACGACTCATCTATCGCCAGCCTCTCTAAATAAATCAGTAACTGTTTATATGCGAACACTCCCCGGCTACCACTTGCAAAATGGGAAGCAGGAAGACGTTTCAAACTTGCATCCCGGAACTTGGTATCAATAGGAACCGCTGAACTCCAAACCTGATCCGGATAATCCTTTTTAAGCTGATTTAACGTTAAAAGTGATGCCTTTGTACGCTTGTCATACATAGTCGGAACTATCGTAACTTTAAATTCACGACTACGGGAACGTTGCATAATCGCTAAAGTCCGGATCATCCGTTCTAAGCCTTTCATCGCCAGAAACTCGGTCTGAACCGGAATCAGGATTCGATCACTTGCCGCTAATGCATTCACCATCATCACCCCTAAAATGGGAGGACAGTCAATTAAAACATAATCATAAATATGTTTTAGCTCTAATAACGCTTTCTTTAAAATCAATCCCATACCACTACGGTTACCCATCACCCGATCAAGTGTCGCTAGTGACATATGGGCCGGAATAATATCGAGACCTCCTATTTCGGAATTGATAATCAGTGATTGTACCGACTGCTGGGTAAGCTTCTCTATCTGGAATAAATCAAATAAATTCTTATCCATATCGTCAGAGTCATAACCAAGATAAGTGGTTAATGAAGCATGAGGATCGGTATCAACAAGCAACACTCTTTTTCCCTGCTGACATAGTAAGCCGGCAAGCGTAATAGTTGTCGTAGTCTTACCAACACCGCCTTTCTGATTCGCGATACTCCAAACGATCATTATGACCCCTTATGCCATACCCAATTCAATCAACACTCTTTCCGCAATTCTCTCAAGTGGTAAGCTTTCGGTAGAAATACCCGCTTTTGCAACAGCCTGAGGCATACCGTAAACCACACAACTTTCTTCATCCTGAGCCCAAATCGTCGAGCCTGCTGACTTAAGCATTCTGGCCCCTTCCCGGCCATCAGCACCCATTCCCGTCAATACAATAGAAAGAACTTTATCCCCATAAATTTTTGCTGCAGAACCGAAAGTCACATCAACACAAGGTTTGTAATTCATTTTTTCGCCGCCATCAAGGATGCGAATTTTCGCAGCACCGGGCCGTCCGTCCAGCATCATTTGTAACCCTCCCGGAGCCAGATAAGCAACACCAGGCCGAAGCTGATCCCCATTCTCTGCCTCTTTCACTGAAATCTTACACAGTGAATTCAAACGGCTGGCGAATGCAGCCGTAAACGTACCCGGCATATGCTGAATCAACAAAATAGGATGAGGATAATTAGCCGGTAACTTGGTTAACACTTTCTGCAAAGCCACCGGACCACCGGTCGACGTACCAATTGCGGTTAGCTGGTACTTTTTGCCTGTCGCCTTAAATTTCGCAGCAACAGAAACAGCCTGACCCGTTGAGAGATTACTTCTTACTGGCTGTCTGAGCGGACGTGAGGGTGTTGTCTGAGGACGATTCCCCGTTGTCGGGGACGTATCGCTACGAGACGTATTTAGCGGAGAGACTCTTCTACGCATAAACGCCTTGCGCCTTGATATCTCAATCACTCGCTGTTGTAACAACGACACAGCTTCGTCTCTGTTACGGGCAATATCCTCAAATTTCTTAGGTAAAAAATCCATCGCTCCGGCATCCAGAGCATCTAATGTTGCTTTCGCCCCATCATGAGTCAGTGAAGAAAACATTAAGATGGGCGTCGGATTATCTGCCATTATCTGACGAACAGCGGAAATGCCATCCAATACCGGCATTTCCACATCCATCGTTATCACATCTGGCTTAAGGCGCTTAGCTTTTTCAACCGCATCTTTACCATTCGTCGCAACGTCAATCACTTCTAAACGCGACTCAGAATTGATGATTTCACTGACACGGCGTCTGAAAAAACTGGAGTCATCAACCACTAAAACTCTAATCGCCATAGTTTTCCTTCTTTAACAGAATTACTTATATACGGGATGCTGCTGCGTAATTTTTTAATAGATCCGGAATATCAAGTATCAACGCAATATGACCATCACTGGTAATTGTTGCCCCTGCCATACCAGGCGTACCCTGCAGCATGTCATCCAGAGGTTTGATAACGACTTCCTCCTGACCTATCAGAGTATCAACAACAAAACCTACCCGCTGACTACCAATCTGAACAATAACAACGTGTCCATGACCTTTTCTGGCATCAACAAACCCTTTCTGAGGTGTCAGCCAGTTCTGCAGATAGAATAATGGGATAGACTTCTCTCTCACGATAATAGTTAACTGTCCATCAACAACGTTTGTCCGGCTAAGATCCAGATGGAAAATCTCATTCACACTAGCCAGAGGCAACGCAAACGGACTACCGCCAACACCAACCATTAATGTAGGTAAGATAGCCAGAGTCAGAGGAACTTTAATGGAAATTTTAGTTCCTTTACCCACCTCAGAATCAATATCGATAGAACCATTAAGAGTATTAATGCCCGTTTTTACAACGTCCATCCCAACGCCACGGCCTGATATATCCGAAATTTGCTCTTTACTGGAGAACCCAGGCATAAAGATAAGGTTAAAGCACTCTTTATTTGTCAGGCGTGAAGCGGCATCTTCATCCATCAACCCTTTCTTCACAGCAATACCGCGAAGCTTATCCGGATTCATACCTGCACCATCATCAATGATGCAAAGTTCAATATGATCCCCTTCCTGAGACGCAGATAAAATCACCTTACCGGTTTTCGGCTTGCCGGCTTTAATACGCTCATCAGGCATTTCAACGCCATGGTCAACGGAGTTTCTGACAAGGTGAATCAATGGGTCAGCTAATGCTTCAACCAGGTTTTTATCCAGGTCTGTCTCTTCACCGCGCATTTCAAGAACGATGTCTTTTTTCAGATTACGTGCCAAATCACGCACAACCCGGGGGAACCGGCCAAAGACTTTCTTAATTGGCTGCATGCGGGTTTTCATAACAGCACCCTGAAGATCCGCCGTAACCACATCTAAATTTGCGACTGCCTTAGACATCTCCTCATCATTACTATTTAAGCCAAGGCTTAACAAACGATTACGAACCAGTACCAATTCACCAACCATGTTCATAATGGTGTCTAACGTTGACGTATCGACACGAACGGTAGCTTCGGCCTGAGGGGTCTGCTTTTTAGCAACTTCTTTCTTAGCAGAAGCTACTGGCGGTTTAGCTGGTGTTCCAGCACCACCAGAGGCAGGTGCTGCTTTCGGAGCTTTAACTTCAGCTTTTGGTGTTGGAGCCGCAGGCGCTGCTTTCACAGGTTCTTTTTCAGACTTAGGCGCGGAGGGTTTCGCAGCAGGTTTTGTTGCCATATCCAGCTCTTCAGCTGATGGGCCTTTACCCGTACCATGAAGATCATCTAGCAGCTTTTCAAATTCTGCGTCTGTCATCAAATCACTATCAACCGAGGCCGGCTTCGCTGCTTTTTGCTCTTCTGCAGGCTTAGATGGTGTATCAGAAACGGGAGCGGCAGAAGAAGACGATACAGATGGACCTTTCCCTGATCCGTGAAGCTCATCTAGCAGCTTTTCAAATTCATCGTCAGTAATATCGCCACTGTCAGCCTTAGTCTGAGATGATTCAGGCTGACTGGCCGCAGGCGTTGTTTCTGTTTGTCCCGGTGCATGTCCTTTTCCATGCAACTCATCTAGAAGCTTATCAAATTCATCCTGAGTAATTTCATCAACAGGGCCAACATCCGTCTTCGTTTCCGGTTCCTGAACAGGCTCATCTTCAACCACTTCATCCACTGTCACTTCCGGCTCAGATGGTGCCGCTTCTTCGATAGCATCAGCAACCTCTTCATCTGCAGATTCCGGACTGGATAACCGGTGGAGCTCTTCAAGCAATTCAGGATCGGCAGCCTCTAGAGGTTCCCTTTCCTGCACCGCACTAAACTGATCATTAATTGTGTCGAGTGCACGTAACATTGTATCCATCAACGTTGCGGATACGGAACGTTGACCGTTACGCAAAATGTCAAAGACATTCTCAGCACCGTGACACGTTTCGACCAATTCGTTCAACGAAAGAAATCCGGCACCACCTTTAACCGTATGGAAGCCACGGAATATGGCATTAAGAAGATCTTTATCTTCCGGATTGTTCTCCAGTTCAACAAGTTGCTCGGAAAGTAACTCTAATATTTCTCCAGCCTCAACTAAGAAATCTTGTAGAATGTCTTCATCTAAATCATAGCTCATAAGGTACCCCTAAAAACCAAGACTCGACAACAGGTCGTCAACTTCGTCTTGAGAAGAGACTGCATCATTACGCTCGTGAGGATTAATAATCGGACCTTCCGGCTCACTCGGCGATTTTGAATCTCTTTTTGAATTTGTAATTGAACTTTCTTCTAATTGATGTGCACCAAAAACAGTTAATATTTCGACTAACCTTTGCTCTACTTCAGTTACAAGCGTTATAACCCGACGAATAATCTGACCGGTTAAATCTTGAAAATCCTGTGCCATTAAAATTTCCGTCAACTGGCCTCTCAGTTCCGAACTATCCCCTTCGACCTGAGAAAGCAATTCATCGACATCGTGACACAACGTTTTAAATTCACTTAATTCTATCCGACCGTGCATCAGTTCATTCCATTTAGGACGAACTTTAAGTAAGGCCTCATGCATACTGTCAGCAATCGGCATACATCTGTCTACCGAATCCATTGTTTTATTCGCTGCGACCTCTGTTTTAGAAATCACATACTCCAGCCGATCTCTGGCATCGGGAATTTCATCGTTTGCAATCACCTGCATTCGTTCATTTGACTGAAAGTCAATCAATGAATCATGAAGTTCTCTGGTCAAAGCACCTATCTGTTCAAATATAGGGAGCTCCGATGAACGTTTACAGATATCAACTAATAATTCATTTGCTTCTTCTTGCTGCTCTGCTTTAAGAAGCTCAACGAGTTTTTCGGCTTGTTCTAATGTAATCATGCTGAAGTAGCCTTTTACACATTATGAATCGGATAAATATGGTAAAACTTTAAAATTATTAAACGTTAATTAAAGACGCTCAAAAATCTTATCGAGTTTTTCTTTAAGGGTAGCAGCTGTAAATGGTTTTACTATATAGCCATTTACACCAGCTTGAGCCGCTTCAATAATCTGTTCACGCTTGGCTTCAGCCGTTATCATTAAGACAGGAAGATGTTTCAATTCCTCATCAGCCCGTATATTTTTCAGCAAGTCAATTCCCTGCATTCCGGGCATATTCCAGTCAGTGACAACAAAGTCAAACTCTCCCTTCTTAAGCATCGGTAATGCCGTTAAACCATCATCCGCTTCCTGGGTATTATTAAAGCCTAAGTCCCGAAGTAGGTTCTTTACGATTCGGCGCATTGTTGAAAAATCATCAACAATTAATATTTTCATATTTTTATTCAAAATTACCTCCACTGAGTATGAGATCAGTGATAGTTAGTCATTCTGAGTCCAAGAACTAAGTTTTGTTCTTAAACGTTGCATTGTCTGGCTAAGGATTTGACTGACTCGTGATTCACTGACACCAATCACCTCGCCAATTTCTTTTAAGTTTAATTCTTCATCATAATAAAGTGAAAGTACTAAAGCTTCACGTTCTGGCAATGATTTTATTGATTCAACTAATGCTTTTCTGAACGATTCATCCGCCACACCTTTAAACGGTGTGTTATCACCGGCCATATCGGGTGAAGAGATAACGTCTTCAGAAACACCAAGATCATCAATTCCTACTATTCTAGAACAATTTATATCTGTTAGGATACTATGATACTGATCTAACGTCATTTCCAGGAACTCTGCCACTTCAGTATCACTTGGATCACGATTCAATTGTCCTTCTAATACTGATATGGCATGACTGATTTCTCTGTTGTATTTATGTACCGACCTCGGAACCCAGTCTCCACGGCGAATATCATCCAGCATAGCACCACGAATACGGATACCAGCGTAAGTTTCAAAACTGGCACCTTTACGTCCATCGTAATTTTTCTGTGCTTCCAGTAAACCTATCATGCCTGCCTGAATAAGATCCTCAACCAAAACGCTTGGCGGTAAACGTCCAATCATATGGTGAGCAATTCTTTTTACTAAAACAGAGTATTTTTCTAAAAACGCCTGCTGACTCTTAACATTTCCATGTTGGTCGTAAGTTAACGCTTTATTCACTAAACGGCTCCTCTACGGTTTCAGAGCGATTTAATAAGCGTTCAACAAAAAACTCCAGATGTCCACTTGGGGTTTTTGGAATTGGCCAGGTAAGTGCTTTACTTGCCAATGAACTAATCGCTAAAGACGCTGGTGAACGTGGAAACGCATCCACAACAATTTTTTGTTTTTTCACCGACTGTCTAACATTATCGTCTAAAGGAATGCATGCTACGAGTTCTATACTGACATTTAAGAACCGCTCTGTGACTAAGGTCAACTTAGCAAACAATTCTCGCCCTTCACGATAACTCCTCACCATATTTGCCACAATTTTAAAACGTTGAACCTGATGCTCCAGACTCAGCAATTTCATCAAAGCATAGGCATCTGTAATGGATGTCGGCTCATCGCATACCACCACAACCACATCCTGAGCAGCACGGGAAAAGCTGACCACCATATCTGAAATACCGGCTGCGGTATCAATAAGCAGCACATCAATGTCTTCTTCTAGAGACCCGAAAGCCCGAATCAACCCAACATGTTGGGCATGGCTTAACTCTGTCATTGACTGAGTGCCGGATGTCGCCGGTATTATTTTTATACCATGCGGTCCTTCAAGAATAGCATCTTTTAATTCACATTCTCCGGCAAGTACATGGCCTAAATTTTTCTTAGGGCGAATACCGAGCATGACATCAACATTCGCTAATCCTAAGTCAGCGTCAAGAACCATGACTTTTTTCCCCTGCATAGCCATACAAATAGCCATGCCTAAAGTCACGTTGGTTTTGCCGACACCGCCTTTCCCGCCGGTAACTGATATTACCTTGGTCAGTGTAGGTTTACTTAACCGACGTAAACCACTTGCCTGATCATCATATGTCATCTTGTTCGCCATATTCTTCGCCGCCTAGAGTCTGTCTGAATCACTGGACCAATAGTGAGGCTCGTTGTCCGCAGACTTTTCAAGCAACTCATTTGCTTTCGCTACCATGTACTTGGGTTGTGCTAAAACAATGTCCTCGGGAACACGCTGCCCGTTTGCTATATAAGCGACCGGAAGTGCATTCTGGACAACAACACTGAGAAATTCACCCAAGCTTAAAGATTCATCCAGTTTCGTCATAATACAGCCAGAAAGCGGAATCCTGCGGAAATGATCAATGGTTTCCTGCAGCACTTTTCTTTGCGCTGTTGCAGGCAAAACCAGATAACTGTGGATCACTTCTCCACTCTCTGACATTAAGGTGTCTAACTGCTCAGACAACCTGACATCCCGTTGTCCCATACCTGCTGTATCGACAAGAATCAAACGACGATTACGTAATTGGTATATAACATCGGCTAACTCACTAGAATCTTTAGCAACTTTTACCGGACACCCCATAATCCTTCCATAAATTGCCAACTGTTCGTGAGCACCGATACGGAATGTATCTGTTGTTACAAGTGCCACATTATCGGAACCAAACTCCATTGCAGCCCTTGCCGCTAACTTAGCAACCGTAGTGGTTTTGCCAACACCTGTCGGACCAAGAAGTGCAACAACACCACCTCGTTTTAGTAAATCTTTTTTTACAATTGGGATCTGGTCAGACACTAACCTTAATAGCGCCTTCCAGGCTTTAGGCGGGGGCGTTTCTTCCGGTATATAACAGGCGAGCTGATCTGCCAATTCGAGAGACAACCCCATTCGGGCCAAACGCTTTATCAACATCGCCCTTAAAGGTTCCCGTCGTTCAACTTCCTGCCACATCAAACCGGATACCTGATGCTCGAGTAAACGGCGAATCGAAGTCACGTCTTCTCTCAGGGCATCAAGCTCATCTCCTGACACATCATCCCCCTCATCCAGGGAATGATTGGCGAGCGGTTTTCTTCCGGGGCTCTTTCGTTTATTGGAAGCCATTTCAGGCCAACGTTCCGGTGCCCGCTTTTGGGCTGATTCAGAAGAACGGCTGGGGGACGACGATTTGGCGCCTGACTGGCGCTTTAACAAAGCCGATAACGAATCTTCATTGTCCTCATCATCACGTGAGCCCCCCGGAGAATTATACTGTTTAAGTAGATTTGCAAAACGCTTGGACATCGAAGCGGGCTGTTCTTCCGCTCCGGAATGTTTTCCGGCGCTTAACTGCACCCTGTCATCGGCAAGTTCCCGGCTGTTGCTAGCGGGCCTTTTCCCCCGAGAATAACTAGCAGCCGACGGCTGGTGGCGGGGTCTGGAATCATAACTTGAGACTTGCCTGGTTGACGCCGCCTCATTGTTGTCGACAGCAGCCACTATTTCAACGCCACCAGCGACCTTTTTATTGGACATAATCACCGCATCGACCCCAAGCTCCTCTTTCACCTGAAGCAATGCTGTTTTCATATCTTTGGCAAAAAATCGTTTAATTTTCAAAGCAGCTATCCACCATCGATCTCACTTTATACAAGGATTCTAATTTCCAACCGCTTGTACAATCCTAATTTGTTTTTCATCAGGCACTTCCTGATATGAAAGAACCCGCAGATTTGGTATCGTGTTTTTAACAAACTTGGCTAATGTTGAACGGAGAACTCCTGAAGTAAGAAGCACAGCAGGCTCACCTTTGAGTTCTTGTTCCTGCGTTGCCTGACTCAATGCATACTGCAACCGTTCAGCCAGCCCTGGCTCAATACCGGCAGATTCTCCACCAGAAGCCTGCATTGTCTGATGCAATATTTGTTCCAGCTCAGGAACCAACGTAATCACCGGCAATTCCGGTTCTATCCCATTGATTTCCTGAACAATTAATCGTTTCAGTGAAATCCTGACTGCCGCTGTTAAGACGTCGGGTTCTTGACTCTTACTTGCATATTCTGAAAGTGTCTGAACGATGGTTCTGATGTCCCGGATAGGAATCGCTTCATGAAGCAAGTTTTGCAGTACTTTAACAACCACCCCAAGCTGAAGCTGATCAGGAACAAAATTCTCTACCAGCTTAGGTGCTGAACGGGCAAGGAGATCCAGAAGATTCTGAACTTCTTCGTGACCGATTAACTGAGCTGCATTATTGGTAAGTAACTGACTCAAATGCGTGGCAAGTACGGTAGAAGCATCCACAACAGTGTACCCCAAGGCCTGAGCGTGTTCCCGCTGGTCTTCTTTAATCCAGACGGCTTCGAGACCAAATGCCGGATCAAGCGTTGTTTCACCATCGATGCTCCCATAAACCTGTCCGGGGTTAATGGCCAGTTCTTTATCTGAACGGATTTCGGCTTCTCCCACCGCCACCCCCATCAGCGTAATACGGTAGCTATTTGGTGTCAGTTCCAGATTATCCCGGATATGGACAGGAGGAATTAAAAAACCAAAATCCTGCGATAATTTTTTCCTGACCCCTTTCACCCGATCCAATAACTCTCCCCCCTGATCCTTATCCACAAGAGGAATAAGACGATATCCGACTTCCAGCCCAATTACATCAACTGGCTGTACGTCATCCCAGGAAAGTTCTTTCTGGGTCGGGGAGTCTGCTTCCGTGGTTTCAGGCACTACCGGACTTTCTGCAGCTTTTTTCTGTTTACGATGGATTAAATAAGCACCACCAGCAGCCAACAATGCCAACAACAGAAAAGCAAAATGTGGCATTCCAGGCACAATGCCCATCACCCCCAGAATTGAAGCGGTAATTACTAACGCTTTGGGCTTATCGAACATCTGGAAGATAACCTGTTGCCCCATATCTTCATCGGTATTTTGACGGGTTACCATTATCGCAGCAGCAATGGATAAAATAAGCGATGGAATCTGAGCAACCAATCCATCACCAATGGTCAGAAGTGTGTATATCTGGATAGCATTAGAAAAGGCCAGATCGTACTGAATCATCCCAATAGACAATCCACCAATGATATTGATAAACAGAATTAAAATACCTGCAATTGCGTCCCCTTTAACAAACTTCGAAGCACCGTCCATTGAGCCATAAAAATCCGCTTCCTTAGTCACTTCAAAACGACGGGTACGGGCCTGTTCCTGGTCAATCAGCCCAGCGTTTAAATCGGCATCAATCGCCATTTGCTTACCAGGCAAGGCATCCAGTGTAAAACGGGCACTTACCTCAGAAATACGTCCGGCACCTTTGGTCACCACCATAAAGTTAATGATCATCAAGATAAGAAAGACCACCAAACCGACCGCATAATTACCACCAATTACAACATTACCAAACGCCTCAATCACATTACCGGCAGCTCCCTGGCCTTCATGACCATAAAGCAACACAACCCGGGTGGAAGCAACGTTCAATGCCAGCCGGAGCAATGTAGCAATAAGCAATACTGTTGGGAATGCAGCAAAATCCAATGGTCTGCGGGTATACACCGTCACCAGTAAAACGACCATCGCCAAGGCAATATTGAAGGTGAAGAATAAATCGAGCAAAAACGCAGGGATAGGTAAAACCACCATCGCTAACGTGGCCAGAACCATAATTGGCGCACCAATTGCTGGAACATTCTTCCGTGGAATTGGTGGTAATTTATTAGCAAATGGCAAAGAAAACTTCATTAAACAGTCGCTGCCTTATGAGGAAACACAGATATGACAGCGACCATGCAATTATTGCACCATAGAAATGTCAAAAATATGGCTTAGTGCTTGGATAAGAAAAACGAAACCTTAAGGGTGATGTTTAAACAAAAGCTGCCCGGTTTCTGTCTCTGGATCAAATTCGATACACACCAACCCCGATGTCGGAAACATTGGCGGTGCCATATCCGTAATAAATTCACTTGCCATATAACCGACTAACGGTAAATGAGAAACAATAAAAACAGACTCCAGATTTTCGGTCTCAATTAAAGCCATTACATAATCGTAAACCTTATCAGCCTGACCGTAAGGCGTAACATCTTCGCATTTTTCAACATTAGAACAAGAGATATGGGACGAGATTTCTTCCCAGGTCTCCCCGGCCCGGATATAAGGGCTAACTAACACCTTATCAACTGTCAGTTTATGGTCAAACACGTCTTTAACTACTGATAATGATTCCAATCTGCCACGCATGGTCAGATGACGTTCTGCATCACTACTGGCCATATGGCTGGCTTCGCCATGACGCATAATAAAAATCTTCATATTCTCTGGTACCTGTTGACCAACAAATTATCCTCAGGAAGCTTCGCTGGTTTATAATTTCGTTAACGAAGACTTTTTTCTTCTTCGTCTATCATATTTCAAGCCAAACAATTAAAATGACGTGTTTCTCATAAAAATTTGTCTTGCTATTTGCTTCGATAGAAATCAAAGACATACTTAAAAGACAAAAAACTCAGGAGACCATCGACCGTGCGTATCAGCCCAAACGATTCAAAATCCTACCGCTACTTAACATTAAGTAACAAATTACGTTTGTTGTTGATTCACGACGAAAATGCCTCTCGGTCTGCAGCAGCATTAGCCGTCAACGTAGGACATTTCGATGATCCGATCTCTCGAGAAGGACTGGCTCACTACCTGGAGCACATGTTATTCCTTGGAACAGAAAAATACCCTAAAATTGGTGAGTTTCAAAATTTTATTAACCAGTATGGTGGAGCTCATAATGCTTGGACAGGAACAGAACACAGTTGTTTCTTCTTTGATATAACTCCAAAAGCCTTTCATGAAGCGCTTGAGCGATTTTCCCAATTTTTTTCTGCGCCTTTATTCAATGAAGAAGCATTGGACAAGGAGCGGCAAGCAATAGAATCAGAATATCGTCTTAAACTCAAGGATGAAACACGCCGTTTATATCAGGTACACAAAGAAACGATAAATCAGGCACATCCTTTCGCTAAATTTTCAGTTGGAAACAGTCTGACTCTGGCAGATAGAAACGATACTTCCATCCGGGAAGAAATTTTAGAGTTTCACAAAAAAAATTATTCCTCTGATCTCATGACTCTGGCCATCGTCGGTCCACAAGAACTGGATGTACTGGAAAACTGGTGTCAGACGTTTTTTTCAGCAGTACCCAACCATTCTTTATCCGGAAAAACACTTTCCGAACCTTATGTAACGAAAGACCATACGTCATTGTTCATAAAAGTAAATCCTGTTAAAGACATAAGAAAATTAATCTTAAGCTTCCCGCTTCCGGAAATGCAGAAGTATTACCGTTCAAAACCCCTATCTTATTTCGCTCATTTACTTGGATATGAAGGACCCGGAAGTCTGATGCTTGCATTGAAAAATAAAGAATGGATTAACAGTTTATCTGCCGGTGGTGGTGCAAGTGGCAGTAACTACCGGGAGTTCAACATTAGCATGCAACTGACTGAATCCGGACTAAAGCATACCGACGATATCATTCAGGCGGTATTTAACTATATCCGGCTAATCGATTCAGAAGGGTTTCAATCCTGGCGCTATGATGAAAAACGTGCAGTGATGGAGTCAGCCTTCCAGTTTCAGGAAACCTCCCGCCCACTGGATATGGTCAGTCATTTGGCGATGAACATGCAACATTACGACCAGAATGACACAATCTACGGCGACTACATGATGGATGGCTTGGAAGTCGATATTATGGCCAAGGTATTGACCCAACTGACTCCTGACAATTTGAGAGCGACACTGTTAGCCAAAGAAGGGAGCTTTGATCTGGAAGCAAAATGGTATTTTACTCCATACTCAGTGAACCAATTTACTCCGGAACAGATACAGTTTTACCAGCAATCTGCTGATGATCTAGATATCCAGCTTCCACCAGAAAATCCTTTCATTTGCAACAACCTGATTCCTAAGGCCATTGAAAATCCCGATCAGATAATCCCCGAAATTATAGAAGAGAAATCCGGTTTCAGGCTGTGGCATATGCAGGATACCGAATTCCGGGTACCTAAAGGTGTCATCTATGTCGCTATCGACAGCCCGTATGCAGTGAAGAACACTCGAAATATTGTCATAACGCGTCTGTGCGTTGAAATGTTCTTAGATACACTGGCGAAACAGACCTATCCGGCAGAAATCGCTGGAATCAATTACAATATGTATACTCATCAGGGAGGCGTCACTCTTTCCATTTCCGGTTTTAGTCAGAAGCAACCGGAATTGCTGAAAATGATCCTCAATAAATTTGCAACCCGGGAATTCAGCTCCAAACGATTCGAATCTATTAAGCAACAACTTCACAGAAGTTGGTCAAATGCATCAAAAGATCGTCCCATTTCTCAATTATTTAATTGCATGACAGGTTTGCTGCAACCCAATAATCCCCCTTATGAGGATCTTCTGAGCGCTCTTGAAACCATTGATGTCAGTGAACTGGATGAATTCGTTAAAGAAATGATGAATCATCTGCATATTGAAATGTTTGTTTTTGGTGACTGGCATAAACAGGACGCATTAAAAATCGGCAACACGCTCCGCAATGCTCTCAGCTTTAAAGAGCAAACGTATGAAGAGTCATTACGTCCCTTAGTCATGCTTGGGAAACACGGAACATTCAGCCGTGAAATTACCTGTAATCAGGACGATTCTGCGGTTGTTGTTTACTATCAGAGTGAAAACACCAGCGTTGAAGACATCGCACTATATTCACTGGCAAATCATCTTATGTCTGCAACGTTTTTCAACGAAATCCGGACAAAACAACAACTTGGCTACATGGTCGGTACCGGTAACCTGCCACTAAATAAACACCCGGGCATTGTTCTTTATGTCCAGTCACCAAACGCCGGTCCTGCGCAACTAATGGATGCCATTGATGAGTTTCTCAATGCATTTTATATGGTATTACTTGAACTGAATGAATACCAATGGCATAGCAGTAAACGCGGTCTGTGGAACCAGATAGCTACGCCGGACCCAACATTACGAAGCCGGGCACAGAGACTTTGGGTTGCAATCGGCAACAAAGACTATGAATTTAATCAAAAAGAAAGAGTTCTTGAATCGCTGCGTGCATTATCAAGAGTCGATATGATTCGGTTTATCATCAGAGAGCTGAAGCCACGCACTGCAAACCGGTTGGTGATGCACACTCAGGGGCTCGCCCATAAAGAACAGGTCCATCTTCATTTAGGACAGCCGATAGGTTCAATCAAAGAATTTCAGCTAATGCCGAAAGACTGAGACTAAGCCAGTTCGGATTCAATAATATCTTCGATCTTCCCCGGCTTAGGGTAGGGAAACTCAACACACCTGACTTGCCATAATGATGCCTTTATTGTCTGCCGAAGCTTAAAAATAAAGATCGGGCGTCCGTTAATGTCGGCATTTGATAATACGGTTCCCAACGAGTACCATTGCGCTTCCAGTTGTCGGGCCGTCACCTCATCATTAACACGCAATGCAATGTGATCCATCTGACAGTTCCAGAGAAAGATGCCGGATCAATGCTTCTATTTCAACCATAAACTCATCAACACATGTGAGCAAATAAGAAGGCAATAAATTATTGTCTGCGATTTTTAACATTGTCATTATGGGGTCAGACCTTGATGATTGCTCTATCGGTATGGTAATAAATGAATAGAAACGTAAATGAAATAAAATTCGTCTGTTCATCTATAAGAGCGCAGATAAAATTGGTATCATGTGCGCCAATTTTTGAACAAGATCGAGATATGCATCACGATAATACAGAATAACGGATGCATAACCAAACAATTCTACGAATTGAAGGACAAGCGAGTGAATATTCAAGCACTGATAAATGAAAAAGTCTCTCAGGCTCTAGAAAAAGCAGGCGCACCAAGTGGCAGTCCGGCGGCAGTACGCCAGTCAGCAAAACCCCAATTTGGGGACTACCAGGCAAATGGCGTCATGGGCGTTGCGAAAAAGCTCGGAACCAATCCTCGTGAGTTTGCACAAAAAGTATTAGATGAACTCGATTTAAGTAACATCGCAAGTAAAACTGAAATTGCCGGTCCCGGTTTTATCAACATCTTCCTGAATGATGACTTTTTAGCTCAACAGGCAGAAAGTGCATTAGACGATTCCCGGTTAGGGGTTGCGAAAGAAGTCCCTCAAACGATCGTCGCAGATTACTCAGCACCCAACGTAGCAAAAGAAATGCATGTGGGTCACCTTCGCTCTACTATCATTGGTGATGCTGTCGTCCGGACGCTGGAATTTCTTGGGCATAAAGTCGTTCGTGCAAACCATATCGGTGACTGGGGAACACAATTTGGCATGCTCATCGCGAATCTGGAGAGAGTTCAGCAGGCATCACCCGACTCCGTTTCTATGGAACTTTCCGATCTGGAAGCATTTTATCGCGAGTCAAAAAAACTCTACGATGAAGACGAAGTCTTCGCAGAAAAAGCCCGTAATTATGTGGTAAAACTACAGAGTGGTGATGAGTTCTGCGCTCAAATGTGGAAAAAGCTGGTCGACATTACCATGGAACAAAACCAGAGGAACTATGATCGTCTGAATGTCTCCCTGACCCGTGATAACGTCATGGGCGAAAGCATGTACAACGACATGTTGCCGGGCATTGTGGCCGATCTGAAAGCAAAAGGTCTGGCTGAAGAAGACGATGGCGCTCAGGTGGTTTTTCTCGACGAGTATAAAAACAAAGATGGCAAGCCCATGGGGGTTATCATACAGAAACGCGACGGCGGATTCCTGTATACGACAACAGACATTGCGTGCGCGAAATATCGTTATGAAACGCTGGGGGCAAACCGGGTCCTTTACTTTATCGACTCCCGCCAGCACCAGCATCTGATGCAGGCATGGACGATTGTTCGTAAAGCAGGATACATCCCTGAAAACGTTTCTCTGGAACACCACGCTTTTGGCATGATGCTGGGTAAAGATGGTAAGCCATTCAAAACCCGCGCAGGTGGCACTGTACGCCTTGCGGCGTTACTGGATGAAGCCGAAGAGCGTGCAAGCCGTCTAATAGAAGAGAAAAATCCAGAACTAAGCGCAGAAGAAAAAGCAAAAATCGCCACAACCGTAGCAATGGCAGCCGTGAAATATTCGGATCTGTCAAAACACAGAACCACAGATTATGTGTTCGATTGGGATAACATGTTGGCCTTTGAAGGTAATACTGCGCCATATATGCAATATGCTTATACCCGTGTTGCGTCAATATTTGCGAAAGCTGGTATCTGCATGGATAACCTGGAAGGGGCCATCATCATCAATGATGAAAAAGAGAAAGCGCTGGTTGCCAAATTGCTTCAGTTTGAAGAATCTGTGCAGTCCGTTGCCCGGGAAGGTCAGCCTCATCTGATGTGTAGTTACCTGTTTGAACTTGCCGGACAATTCTCCAGCTTCTATGAAGCTTGCCCGATATTGGTCGCAGAGACGGAAGCACTGAAACAAAGCCGTTTAAAACTGGCCGCACTAACCGCAAAAACAATCAAACAAGGTCTTGCACTTCTGGGTATCAACACACTGGAAAAAATGTAAGACACAATGCAACAGAAAGGTTGGCTACGCCAACCTTTTTTATTTGATATAAGGAAGTTTAATTATGGCATTTCAACTGCATCCCAGACTTAAAGCAGACACAACTATCATTGGCGAATTTCCACTTTCTCTTATTTTGCTGCATAAAGACAGTGCCGTTCCCTGGATCATCCTTGTTCCCAAGAAAGAAAATCTGGTTGAATTCCATCATCTGAAAATGGAAGAGCAACAACAATTTTTACTTGAATCTCAATGCATTTCTGATTTTCTGGAACAAGCACTTCATGCGGACAAAATTAACTTAGGGGCATTAGGGAATCTGGTGCCTCAACTTCATTATCATCACATCGCAAGATACAAAAATGATGAAGCATGGCCTGGCCCGGTATGGGGAAATACATCAGGCAAACAAAGGAAAGACATTGAACAGCAGGCTATGGCCGACAAAATCATCGCTTATCTTACACACCAGGAAATGTTTTCTCCCGTATAGTCAACAAGTATTATTCCGCCCCAAAAAAAGCCGCTACAGCGGCTTTTTTTAAAGAACAACTTTCATCGGGATACTATCCGTTTTATTTAAACAATACCTGACTCTTGAAATATGATTGTTTAAATCGGTATCGGCATAACGACAAACTACACCCTTTTTTAACCATATATCCAGCATAGCATCCACACCATCTTCACTTAAAGCAAACTGTTTCGCTAACTCGTGACGTGTCACCATCCCTTTTTCAGCAATATAGTTTCTTAATTCATGTAAAATCATAAGGCTCCTAATTCAGCTGTCTGAAGCCTTTGCCCCCTTCTCGATAACCATTTGTAGATGCCATAACACATCGCAAGTATCCCTACGATAACGGGAATACTAACAAGTGGCTGCTCAATAACTTTCGTCAACTGATAGAACAGAGCTGCCGAAATGTACGCCAGGCCAAAGGTCCATACAGCGATAAATCTCGCAAACTTCGCCCCGAACTCCCGGACATATGCGCCCATAGCCGCAACACAAGGAGTGTAAAGCAAAATAAAGATGAGATAGGAGAACGCAGCACCGCCCGATACAAAATTCATCTGAATATTACTGAAAATTGAAGAATCAACTCCCTGCTCTTCAGCCGCAACATTTTGATCTTTAACGTCACCCACCTCTAAACCAAGGGGGTCAGTAAAACTCAAACCGACCAAATTTTCAGGGATAGACATCACAGCTTCTTTCAGGCTGCCAAACAAGTTGTATTCTGTTTGATCTGACTCAACAGATGTGTATAAATTATTAAGAGTCCCAACAACGGCTTCTTTAGCGAAGATACCGGTAATAATACCGACTGTGGCCTGCCAGTTATCATGATTCACACCGATGGGTTCAAAAACCGGAGTAATCACCTGAGAAGCCTTTGATAATACAGAGGTTTCACTGTCTTCATGGCCAAACGTACCATCGGTTCCAACGGAATTCAAAAAGCTTAATACAGCGACGACGATGACAATGGTTTTACCTGCCCCCAAAACAAAACGCTTAAGCTTTTGCCAGGTCTTAATAATGACATTTCGTACAGTTGGAATTTCATAATTAGGCATTTCCATTACCAGGCTATCGCTGGACCCGGGATATAATGTCTTCTTAAGAACAATACCAGTAAACACAGCTGCCAGAATACCAAGGAAATAAAGCAGAAAAACCACATTCTGACCATTATCAGGGAAAAATGCAGCAGCAAAAAGCGCATACACCGGCAGACGGGCACCACATGACATAAACGGAACCATTGCAGCAGATAACTTACGCTCCCGCTCCTGATCCAATGTTCTTGTAGCCATGATAGCCGGCACATTACAACCAAAACCAAGAACCATAGGCACAAAGGCTTTTCCCGGCAAGCCAATTTTCTGCATCACTTTATCCAGTACAAATGCAGCCCGGGACATATATCCTGAACTTTCCAGAACAGCTAAAAACAAGTACAGACAGGCAATAACCGGAATAAAGGTTGCCACAACCTGTATACCTCCACCGATACCATCAGCAATCACGGTTACTAACCATACAGGCAAATGTCCATCTAAAAGGTAGTGTCCGCCATCGACAAAAAGAGCGCCAAAACTGATATCAAAAAAGTCGATAAAAGCACTACCAATATTAATCGAGAACATAAACATGAGGTACATAATTAAGAAGAAGAATGGTATACCGAACCATTTATTCAGCACTAATGCATCTGCTTTTTCAGTAAAGCTACGGCTTAACTTACCTTCTGATCGTCTGATGCGCTTACACTGCTCATGTAAATAAGTATATTTGGTATCAGCGACATGAAGATCAATATCAACGTGGCTCTGTTTCTGATACTGATGAATGGTATTGCGATCTTGTTCTGAAAGATCATTAATCACCATTTTATCATTTTCCAATGCTCTAATCGCCAGAGCACGACTGGCCACAACATGCTCGGAAAACAACGGCTCCAGATCTGAAATGGCGTTTTCGAACTGCTGATCATAACTAAGAGTAAAATCACGCATTGGAATGCCCTGCACCAATAGCTTGTGCAGACTCTCTTTCATTTCATTAACCTGATGCTTGTTATTAGCACTAATTTCCAGTACCGGGCATCCAAGAATACTCTCGAGCCCTTTGCTGTTAATGATTAGGCGTTCTCTTTTCAGCGCATCGATTTTATTGAGAACGACGACCATCGGTCTCCCAAGCTCACGTAGCTGAAAAGTCATGTACAGACTTCTTTCAAGGCAGGTCGCGTCTACGACATTAATAATCAAATCAGTTGGGTAAGTAAGGACAGAACGTGCCGCAATAGACTCGTCAATACTATTGCTGTCATTACCGCTGTCTAACGCATAAATTCCCGGTAAATCCGTCAGAAAAAAATCATTGCCGGCATGAGTGTATTTACCCGTTTTCTTCTCAACTGTCACCCCAGCCCAGTTACCAACCTGTTGCTTAGCACCAGTCAAACCATTGAATAACGTCGTCTTACCACTGTTTGGGTTGCCTACGGTTAAAATATTATATTTCATCAGACTACTTCCACCTCAATCGATGCTGCAATACTTTCTCTAACCGCAATAGATACACCTCTGACTTCTAACTGAAGTGGATCTCCCATCGGGGCCCGGCGAATAACAGTCACTTCCGTATTGGGAAGCAAACCCATAATCATTAAGCGCTTACGAACATCATTAGACAGACTGTTAAAAGCGACAATCGAACCAGACTGCCCACTTTTCAAGTGAGATAACTTCATAAGAACACCATTAATTCGTAATGAGAAGGGTTTGTATTATCAGTGATAGTAGGCTCAAATGATGCTTCACGCGTTGAGATAAATCAACTTTTTTTTCGTATCTTTATGGGCAATGGTAACCATATGAAAGAAAAAGATTTTTAAAGATGAAAAATATTTATAATTCACTGAAAGATGAAACAGGTATTTCATCTCGATAATGAGACACACATGGCGAACTTTTAGTGCTAGTATCCCCCGTGCTTATCTACCTTTGAGTGCTTTGTAGCACTGCCTAGTTGAGATTAGCCTATCTACTTACATTTCACTGGAATTTTGTTTCAGTACGTATTTGGTATCCGGATAGCCCGGATACCAAATACAACTGACGGTTTGCGTCCGTGGTATAGCTCCCCCGCTATACCACGTTTATTTTCTTTCTGAATACCTACTTAAGACATTGCTCAAACTGCGCTGCAATACCATTCAAAAAAGTAAAATAGCTCCCTTTCTGCAATTTAACATCGGTTCCTAATGGGTCCAGGTGTCCTATTTTTGCATCAGTACCTCTGGTAACACTATTGATAATGGCAGGAGTAAATTGCGGTTCGGAGAAAATACAAACATCATGATACTGATTTAATGTCCGTCTGATATGAACCAATGTTTTCGCTCCTGGTCTGCGTTCAGGGCTAACCGTAAAATGTCCCATGTTATTTAAACCAAAAAACGATTCAAAATACTCATAGGCATCATGAAAAACAAAATAAGGCTTATTTTTTAACGGAGAAAGTTTTGTCTGAATTTGCTCATCAATTCCGTTTAGCTGATTCAGGAAATGAGCCAAATTTTTGTCATAAACCGCAGCATGAGCCGGATCGACTGTTTTTAACTTTTTAGTTAAAGACACTGCAACCTGTTCTGTCACATCCGGCCCTAACCAGAAATGAGGATTGACGGTTCCATGATGATGTCCATCATCTTCATGATCGTCTCCAAATTGATGGTAATTAACATTCGGCAACTGACTCAACGTAATAACTTTTGAAGGATCTTTTTTCTGGATAATCTGTTTTAGAAAAGGTTCCAGTCCGTCTCCGAACCAAACTAATAAATCGGCTTGATTGAGCCGACGAACATCAGAAGGCTTTAACGCGTAATCATGTGGAGAAGCCGTCGATGAAAGTAACACCTGCGGTTGAGTTACCCCTTCCGTTAACTCAAGTGTTATCATCTGAATGGGTTTGATGGTTGTTAATACCGTCAATGCGAAAACAGGTCTTATAGACAAAAAAACAATAAGAAATAATAAACTACGAAAAAGCATACAGCCCCCTCTTACGACAAGGTAGAATCAGAAGATGCAGAATGTTATATTATAACACCAGAGAATTGCAAATGAGTTCGTCCATGACACCTTTGATCGAATTACAACATATTTGTGTCGATTTTAACCAACGCCGCGTATTAGATAATATTAGCCTGACTGTAACTAAAGGGAAAATAACAACTTTGATCGGTCCCAACGGTGCTGGAAAATCAACATTGGTAAACGTGTTGTTAGGCCTTCAAGCACCAACCAAAGGTAAAATCCTCAAAGAAAAGAAAATAAGAATTGGCTATGTACCGCAAAAATTGAGATTAAACGATACTTTGCCCCTCTCTGTCAGTCGATTTTTATCTCTGGCTGGAAAATTCAGTAAGCAGGAAGTAATTGAAGCCATCAGTCTTGTCGGCTCCGAACACCTGTTAAAATCCAGCATGCACAATTTGTCTGGTGGAGAAACTCAAAGAATATTACTCGCCAGAGCGCTGCTTCAAAGACCCGATGTTCTGGTTCTCGACGAACCGGCTCAGGGAGTCGATGTTCAGGGACAAATTGAACTGTATGATTTGATCAATACCGTCAGAATCAGATTCGGATGTGCTGTATTTATGGTTTCACACGATCTCCATCTGGTCATGGCAAAAACAGATGATGTCATTTGCCTTCAGCATCATATATGTTGTTCAGGAGCGCCTACTGATATCCGGAACCACCCCAATTATCTAGCCATGTTTGGTGACAAGAGCAGGGAGATTCTTGCTTTTTATGAACACCACCACCATCATGACCTTGCAGAGCAGCCAGAAACAGATGCTGTTCGCGATCATACTTGTCCTAATCATCCTCACGGTCATTAATCTATGCTTGAATTTCTGATGCCTTCTATTTTTGCCGGAATCGGCATTGCATTAATAGCAGGCCCTCTGGGCTCATTTGTTGTTTGGCGAAAAATGGCCTATTTTGGTGATACTCTGGCTCATGCCTCATTAATGGGATTGTCACTTGGATTTCTTCTTAATGTAAACCTTAACCTTGCATTACTGGTTTGCTGTATTGTTTTAGCCGTCATTCTGGTGGGATTGCAAAAGCAAAAAGTCGTCGCCACAGATACTTTATTAGGTATTCTCGCTCACAGCTCATTATCTATCGGACTGATTTCCCTTTCTTTTCTGGATAATATTCGTGTTGACTTAATGAGTTACCTCTTTGGGGATCTTCTTGCTGTTACGCCAACCGATTTGATGTTTATCTGGCTAGGAGTTGTGGTGATATCCGCCATCCTTATTTATTTATGGAAACCGTTACTGTCGGCCAGTATTAACGAAGAACTGGCGGAAGTGGAAGGCATTAATACCGATTTAATGCGCATTATTCTTATGGTCATGGTTGGGGTTGTGATTGCTCTGGGGATGAAGTTTGTTGGAGCATTAATCATGACCTCTTTGCTGATCATACCGGCAGCCGCCGCCAGAAAGCTGTCAAAGACGCCCGAGCAGATGGCTTTGTTTGCATCCATCATTGGAATGATTTCCGTACTGCTTGGCCTGTACGCCTCCTGGCAATTTGACACACCGGCTGGCCCATCCGTCGTTGTCTGCTGTAGTGGCTTCTTTTTACTGTCTCAACTCAGCCGAAATAGGGAATAACCAGTGCCAGCACTTAATGAAAAATAAAAAAGCTTCCATCAAGGAAGCTTGTTTTATTCATTACTTAGCCATCAGAGACTACCAGTTTTTAACGCTTTGTAACGCCTTACCGATATCCGATAAACTCTTCACGGTAGCCACTCCAGCCGCTTCCAGCGCTGCGAATTTCTCCGCGGCCGTGCCCTTACCACCAGAAATGATAGCTCCGGCGTGACCCATTCGTTTACCCGGAGGAGCAGTGACTCCGGCAATATAAGAAACAACCGGTTTAGTCACATGCTCTTTAATAAACAAAGCTGCTTCTTCTTCTGCTGTACCGCCTATTTCTCCAATCATGACAATTGCATCCGTTTCAGGATCATCCTGAAACAGTTTCAATATATCGATGAAATTTAGTCCGGGAATCGGATCGCCACCGATACCAACACAGGTAGACTGCCCAAAACCTTCGTCCGTAGTTTGCTGTACCGCTTCATAAGTTAACGTACCGGAGCGGGAAACAATGCCAATATTACCTTTTTTATGGATATGTCCTGGCATAATACCTATTTTGCATTCATCGGGAGTAATAATCCCCGGACAGTTTGGGCCAATCATTTTCACGCCCGACTCGTCTAACCGGACTTTCACTTCCAGCATATCCAGAGTCGGTATCCCTTCCGTTATCGTCACAATCAGTTTTATGCCTGAATCAATGGCTTCCAGAATAGCATCTTTACAGAAAGGTGCCGGGACATAAATAACAGAAGCCGTCGCACCTGTCGCATCTACGGCTTCTCTAACAGTATTAAATACCGGTAACCCCAGATGAGTCTGTCCTCCTTTACCCGGAGAAACACCGCCAACCATCTGAGTCCCATAACTGATAGCCTGCTCAGAGTGAAATGATCCCTGACCACCGGTAAAACCCTGGCATATGACCTTTGTATCTTTGTTGATCAAAATGGACATTATTTTCCCTCCGAAGCAGCAACAACTTTCTCTGCAGCTTCTTTAAGAGAAGTTGCTGCAATAATATTCAATCCGCTGTCTGCCAGTTTTTTCCTGCCAAGTTCTGCATTATTGCCCTCAAGGCGAACAACCACCGGTACAGAAACCCCCACTTCTTCTACAGCGCCAATAATTCCGTCGGCAATCAAATCACAGAGAACAATACCGCCAAATATATTTACCAAAACAGCTTTCACTTTGTCATCGGACAGAATAATTTTAAACGCCTCTGTTACCCGCTCTTTTGTTGCGCCACCTCCAACATCCAAAAAGTTGGCCGGTTTACCTCCATGAACATTAACGATATCCATGGTTCCCATCGCCAGACCTGCACCGTTCACCATACAACCGATAGTGCCATCTAGTGCAACGTAATTCAGCCCCCATTGCTCTGCATGCGCTTCCCGTTCATCTTCCTGTGATAAGTCATTCATATCACGAAGTTTTGGCTGACGGTATAAAGCATTGGAATCAATGTTGATTTTTCCATCCAGACACAGCAAATCGCCGGATCCGGTGATCACAAGAGGGTTTATTTCAAGTAAGGCTAAATCATACTGAGTGAACATCTTACCCAGACCAAGGAAGATTTTGGTAAACTGCTTTATCTGTTCACCTTTCAAACCGAGTTTGAAAGCCAGCTCACGTCCCTGAAAAGGCTGAGGGCCGACAAGAGGGTCAATTGAGGCTTTGTGAATAAGCTCCGGTGTTTCTTCGGCTACTTTTTCAATTTCAACGCCACCTTCCGTGGAAGCCATAAATACGATTCGTCGGGTAGAACGGTCAACAACTGCACCGATATACAATTCATTGGCAATATCTGAAGCCGCTTCAACCAAAATTTTAGATACCGGTTGACCATTGGAGTCCGTCTGGAAAGTCACCAGATTTTTTCCTAACCATTTCTGAGCAAAGTCTTGAATGCCTTCTTTGGAATCATGAAGTTCCACCCCACCGGCTTTCCCTCGGCCGCCGGCATGAACCTGACATTTCACTACCCATTTAGAACCTCCTATTTTTCCCGCTGCTTCAGCAGCTTCCTGAGGAGTTCGGCAGGCGTATCCATCTGGAATGGGTAATCCGAACTCTGCAAATAACTGTTTAGCCTGATATTCATGCAAATTCATTATTGTATTCCATTGTAGTTGTTTTCCATTTGCTTATAACAACAACTCACATATAAGCGAAACGTCTGTAGGGTACTTTAAAAAGTAAGTTTCTGTTGACTAATGACAGCCGTCAGATCAACAAGCCAGACTTATTTTAGTCTAGCTTGAATCTTTTTAGCCGTCTAGACACCTAGGTGGATATTTTTAGACATCCAGTATTAAACGAGTCGGATCTTCCAGTAATTCTTTAATGGTGACTAAGAAACCAACCGACTCTCTGCCATCAATCAAGCGGTGGTCATAAGAAAGAGCAAGATACATCATTGGAAGAATCTCGACGTTTCCATTTACCGCCATGGGGCGATCCTGAATTTTATGCATCCCCAGGATAGCACCCTGAGGTGGATTAATGATTGGTGTCGACATCAGTGAACCAAACACACCACCATTGGTAATGGTAAAATTACCACCGGTTAATTCGTCAACGGTCAATTTGCCGTCCCGTCCGCGGATCGCCAAATCCTTAATTCCTTTCTCAATTTCAGCCACGCTAAGCAAATCGCAGTTTTTCAGAACAGGGGTGACCAGACCACGAGGTGTTGACACCGCAATACTGATGTCAAAGAAATTGTGGTAAACAATATCTTCCCCATCAATAGAAGCATTCACTTCCGGATAACGTTTCAGCGCTTCCGTCACCGCTTTCACATAAAAAGACATAAAGCCGAGACGTATACCATGCCTTTTCTCGAACAAATCTTTATATTGATGACGCAAATCCATAATCGGCTTCATATTCACTTCATTAAAAGTGGTTAGCATGGCCGTACTATTTTTTGCTTCCAACAAACGTTCCGCGACCCGTTTACGCAAACGTGTCATAGGAACTCGTTTTTGGCTCCGAGGCGCATCAGCACCCGACAATTCATCCACATCAGCAGCTTTAGTCGTTTCTTCAGGCTTCGACTTCAGTACCGCTAAATGCGCATCAATGTCTTCACGAGTAATTCGCCCGCCAACACCGGTACCCTTAACATCCTTCGCTTCCAGCCCATACTCAGCCAGTAAACGACGCGCGGCCGGACTCAGCCAGTCGCTGCTTTCTTCCCCGGAAGACTCGTCTGTTTCTTCAGAAGGTTCCTGTGGTTTATCTTTTGTTGGTTCACCCGCAACAACGCCGGGTTTCAGATGGGCAATCAGCTGTTTTGATAATACGGTTGCCCCTTCTTCTTCAATAACGGCTTCTAACACGCCAGATTCAGGTGCCGGGACTTCTAATACCACCTTGTCGGTTTCAATATCAACCAGTACTTCGTCTCTTTCAACCGCATCACCAGGCTTTTTATGCCAGGTCGCAACAGTGGCATCAGCAACGGATTCAGGCAAATCTGGAACCAGAATTTCAATTGTCATATCGTATTTTCCTTTTACTTCTAGTTCTTCTCAATGGTTAATGCGTCTTCGACTAACGCTTTTTGCTGTTTCATATGTACAGACATATACCCAACGGCTGGCGACGCCGATGCGGGTCGTCCGGCATATTTCAAAATGGCACCATCAGGAATGGCAGCCCGGAAATTATGTTGGCTTGAATACCAGGCGCCCTGGTTCTGAGGTTCTTCCTGGCACCAGACATAATCTTCAACATTAGTATAAGATGCGATGACTTCCCGCACATGCTCTAACGGGAACGGGTACAACTGTTCAATACGAACAATAACCACATCATCCTGCTCGTTGCTACGACGTTTCTCTAACAGGTCATAATAGACTTTACCTGCGCAGAAAACGACGCGCTTAACCGATTTAGGATCGATATCATCCACTTCACCGATAGCTGGCAAAAACGTTCCATCGACCAAATCATCTAATGACGAAACACATTGAGGGTGTCTTAATAAAGATTTGGGTGACATCACAATCAACGGACGGCGCATCGGACGAACCACCTGCCGACGAAGCATGTGGTAAACCTGAGCCGGTGTTGATGGCACCACAACCTGAATGTTTTGTTCAGCGCATAACTGCAAATAACGTTCAAGACGAGCAGAGGAATGCTCTGGTCCCTGTCCTTCATAGCCATGTGGAAGTAACATTGTAATTCCACAAAGTCTTTTCCATTTTTGCTCACCTGAAGAAATAAACTGGTCAATTACAACCTGAGCCCCATTAGCAAAATCACCAAACTGGCCTTCCCAAATTGTCAGGCCTTCCGGCTCAGCGGTTGCATAACCGTATTCAAATGCCAGTACCGCCTCTTCAGACAGGACGGAATCAATTACCTGAAACGGTCCCTGACTTGGATGAACATTTTTCAATGGTACATAGACACTGGCGTCATTCTGATTATGCAATACGGAATGACGATGGAAGAATGTTCCTCTTCCTGAATCCTGTCCCGAAATTCGGATGCGGCTACCCCGGTCCACTAAAGTCGCATAGGCCAGCGTTTCAGCCATACCCCAATCAACCGGCTTTTCACCATTAATCATCAGCATGCGATCTTTGTAAATCTTTTCAACCCGGCTCTGTAATTTATGGCTTTCAGGATACTGGCAAACCTGAACACCAAGCTCGTATAAGTGCTGCCGGTCAATGGTGCAATCCCAGCTTTCATCCCATTCCCGGGATAAATATGGGGACCAGTCAACCGTACTCATCGCCATTGGACGCCATTCTTTCACAACAACTTCACCATGATCCAGTGCATCCCGGTATTCGTTAATTAACTGAGTTGCTAATTCAATATCGCAATCATCCCTATCTATCAGGGTATCGGCATAGATCTTACGTGGTGTGGGGTGTTTTTTAATTTTCTGATACATCAACGGCTGAGTAGCATTCGGCTCATCCGCTTCGTTATGCCCATGGCGGCGGTAACAAACCAGCTCAATAACGACGTCTTTCTCAAACGTATTGCGGTAATCCAAAGCCACCCGTGTAACAAAAGCTACGGCTTCCGGGTCATCGGCATTTACGTGAAAAATCGGTGCCTGAACCATTTTAGCAATATCCGTACAATACATGGTCGAACGGGTATCACGAGGATTAGACGTCGTAAATCCAACCTGGTTATTAATAACAACTCTTACGGTTCCGCCCACCTTAAATCCACGGGCTTGAGACATGTTAAACGTTTCTGCAACCACACCCTGACCGGCAATCGCCGAGTCTCCGTGGATTGAAATCGGCAACACACGCTGTCCATGCCGGTCACCAAGACGATCCTGTCTGGCACGTACAGAACCCATCACCACAGGATTAACGATTTCCAGATGAGAAGGGTTAAAGGCCAAAGCCAAATGAATCGGACCATTTTCCGTTTCAAAATCAGCGGAGAATCCCTGATGGTATTTTACGTCTCCCGTTCCCCATGTTTCATCATGTTTACCAGCAAACTCATCAAACAAATCCTGAGGACGTTTACCTAAAACATTTACCAGCATGTTTAGTCGTCCACGGTGCGCCATACCAATCACAATTTCTTTCATACCCTGATTTCCGGCATGACGAATTAACTCTTTCATCATCGGAATCAGCGCATCGCCCCCTTCAAGGGAAAACCGTTTTGCTCCGGGGAACTTAGCACCAAGATAACGCTCCAGCCCTTCTGCTGCCGTTAATTCCTCAAGAAATGTAATTTTTTCCAGTTTAGAAAATGATGGCTGACCAACCACAGACTCCAAACGCTGCTGAATCCATCGTTTTTGCTCGGTATCCGTCATATGCATATATTCCGCACCGATGGAACCACAATAAATTTTATTCAAAGACTCATAAATGTCTTTCAACTTCATCGTTTCCTGACCGATGGCAAAAGAACCAACATTGAAGGTTTCTTGCATATCGTCATCAGTAAGATTATGAAAAGAAGGATTCAATTCGGCAACGGGGGAACGCTGCCATAAACCGAGAGGATCTAACCGGGCCGCTTCGTGACCGCGGAATCGGTACGCGTTAATTAACTGGAGTACTTTTACTTGTTTTGCATCGACATCGGGATCACTAACTTGGGCATTGTAATGCTTTGTCTCCTGAGCGAGTCGACGGAAGTAATCACGGACACGCGAATGTGGTTGTTCAGCAACCACAGAATTTGATGCCGGTAACTCATCAAACACACGTCTCCATTCCTCACTTACCGAATCGGGATCACTTAAATAGAGTTCGTAGAGTTCTTCTACATACGTTGCATTGGCGCCAGCCAAGTGTGAAGACTCGAGCCATGCCTTCATCACGCCGTTTTGCATATTTTCCCTTTACCATTCGTTTTGATTTCGCATCAACAAAAATCAATGCCTGAGAGCTTGTAACATTGAGCTGATATTTTATATATTGAAAATTAAATCAACGCAGATTCAGCCAAATCAATGTATTTGTAAAAATATTGTCTAAGACAAATACTTACATTATTTATAGTACCACGACAACCAAAGACACAAAATGCATCATTGAGGCTTGTTTTTGTAAAAAAACAATATGTTGCATTTTGTCAATAAGTATGGATGAACTTTCTCGCAATTGGTACGGAATTGCTTCATATCGAGGATAAGATCACGAATAAAAATTTTAAATAAAGAAGGGAAATGAATATTACACAAATTACGTGCTATATTTTTTGACTTAAGTTGCTTCACGGACTTACTCTCTTAGCTCATTAAGAGCTTTTAATATCTTGTAATTATCAAAAAAATTCATAATCGTAATTATTTAACAAAGTTCTCACATTTGAATGTTATAGTTGAGCGTTTATATACAATCAAATTCACTAAATAAGCATATACGACTATTTTTACCCTATACTGTTTTCAGAAAAAACAGGAATTTCAAGCGAAAAACCATCATACAGTACAAAGCAAGAAACATTTTAGCACCAATGAATTAACAATTAATGCTAACAAGTACAAATTTTTAACTTTCTAGAAATTAAAAATCGTGTTCAGTGCACACAACCGTTCAGAAAAATTGACTTTATTCCGTTCCGAGGTAAGAATTTGCTCGCAAACATCCTGGACGGATTAAATAATAAACAAAGGAGATTGTTATGGCAGATAAGAAAGCGATCCTTCATATTGAAGGCAAAGCGCCAATCGAGCTGCCGATTATTGATGCCGCTATGGGGCCTCAGGTAATCGATGTTCGTAAACTGGGAGCTAACGGGTATTTCACTTTTGATCCTGGTTTTCTTGCCACTGCATCCTGTGAATCGCAAATAACCTATATCGATGGTAATAAGGGAATTCTGTTACATCGTGGTTATCCGATAGATCAATTAGCCAACAATGCAGATTATTTAGAAGTTTGTTACATTCTTCTTTATGGCGAAGCGCCCAGCAGAAAAGAATACGAGGAATTTACCTATATCATTTCACGGCACACGATGGTCCATGAACAAATCGCAAGTTTCTTCCATGGTTTCCGTCGAGATGCTCACCCTATGGCAATCATGGTGGGTGTTGTCGGTGCTCTTGCCGCGTTTTATCACGACTCTCTTGATATTAATAACGATGGTCACCGTGAAATTGCCGCTTATCGTCTGTTGTCAAAAATGCCGACACTGGCAGCAATGTGTTACAAATACTCAATTGGCCAGCCATTCATTTACCCGCGTAACGATTTGAATTACGCAGAAAACTTCTTACACATGATGTTTTCTACACCCTGTGAAGACTATGAAGTTAATCCGATTGTTGCCCGCGCAATGGATAAAGTGTTCACACTTCATGCGGACCATGAGCAGAACGCATCAACATCCACAGTTCGTCTTGCCGGCTCTTCCGGCGCCAACCCATTTGCCTGTATCTCCGCGGGGATTGCATCACTATGGGGACCGGCTCACGGTGGCGCAAACGAAGCCTGCTTACGGATGTTGGAAGAAATTGGCAGCGTAGATCGTATCCCTGAATACATCAAACGGGCGAAAGATAAAGATGATCCATTCCGTTTAATGGGCTTCGGTCACCGGGTTTATAAAAACTACGACCCTCGTGCTACAGTGATGCGAAATGCCTGTCACGATGTACTGAAAGAGCTGAACATTGATGACCCTCTTCTGGATGTCGCAATGGAACTGGAACGAATTGCTCTTTCTGACCCATATTTTGTCGATAAAAAACTGTATCCTAACGTCGATTTTTATTCAGGTATCATTCTTAAAGCTATCGGTATCCCGGTATCTATGTTTACCGTTATTTTTGCAATGTCCAGAACCATTGGCTGGATTGCGCACTGGAATGAAATGCACAGTAACCCTGAAAGTCGTATTGGTCGTCCAAGACAGCTTTATACCGGCCAGAAATTACGCAACTTTAAACCTCAGCACGAAAGAGACTAATTTCTTGGTTCCATATTAAAATAAAAAGAGCGGGTAATTAATATCCGCTCTTTTCTTTTAAACCGGATTATCTATATCAGCAAATATCACATTAAATCCGTGATGTTCCGCCAACCATTCTCCCAACGCTTTTATGCCATACCTTTCTGTTGCATGATGTCCCGCAGAAAAATAATGAATCCCCTGCTCTCTGGCGCTATACGTTGTACGTTCTGATATCTCACCGGAAATAAAGGCATCCATTCCCTTGCTGGCAGCCAGATCAATAAAATCCTGCCCACCACCGGTACACCAGGCAACCGTCTCTATTGGTTTATCGTTTTGTGGGCAAATGTGTAACGGCTGACGATTTAAAACACGATATATTCTTTCGGCTAACGCTTTTCCGGTCAAGGCCTGACGAAACCTTCCGACCATTGCGACTGACTGAGGACAATCTTCCAGCCCACCCGTAACCTCAATATCCAGTAACTGAGCCAACCGGGCGTTATTTCCCAGAGAAGGATGAATATCCAATGGCAAGTGATACGCATACAAATTTATATTGTTCTGTATCAACTCACGAATTCTTTTCCCCTTCATTCCCCGAATCGGTTCCGGTTCTCCTTTCCAGAAGTAACCATGATGAACCAAAAGAGCATCAGCTTTACTTTCTATGGCCTTTTCAATTAATTCTAAAGAAGCAGTAACCCCGGTCAGAATGGTCTTTACCTCTTCTCGCCCCTCAACCTGCAATCCATTAGGGCAATAGTCTTTGATAAGTTCGGGAGACAGTGTCTGATTCAGTAATGATTCCAATTGTATATTATTCATTATATTTCCTGCGGACAGTTCATTAGCGTTCACCTTTCAGGCTACAATGCCCGTTATCATAGTTCAAACGAGGTAAAATATGGAGCTTGATCAGATAGCAAATTGGATAATGACGCACCCAGGCCTTTTACAGGGCAATTCTGTCATTGCAGACAATGCTCCTTTTTCTTCCGTTCCACTATCAATGCATCATGCTTATCAGGGAAATCCACGTCTGGGATTTATTTATCAACATGTATGTTCAGAACTTTTCAATGCGTCACCGGAGTACCAGTTACTGGCTGAGGAAATTCAGCTTATCAGGGATAAAAAGACACTGGGAGCCATCGACTTCATCGCTCACAACATTCGAACACAGCACATTGAACACTGGGAAGTAGCGATTAAGTTTTACCTGCTCCACGATGAACTCTGGTATGGTCCTAATCCTAAGGACAGACTGGATAAAAAACTGGATCGTATGCTCCACCATCAACTGGCGATAAATCAGACATCTGTATTCAGAGAACGTTTTCCTCAATGGGAAAACGTTGATCCTAAACTGCTTATGCAGGGAAGGTTGTATACAAATCCTTTCAGAAATGAACGCATTCCGACACATTGCTTTGAATTTCCGGTAAACCAGAGTCAGATTACCGGCCATTGGTGCTACCGAAATGAAGTATCCCAAATACCTGAACCCATATACCCATTAGAAAAATGGCAATGGATGGCAGGCCATAATGGGGCAATAACCAAAAACGTCCAATCACATACTCAGTTTACGCATTACCAGTCAGCCAGTGGAACGTTCTGGTTTATCGTTCCTGAACACTGGCCGGATAACAGATAAAAAAAATCAGGCGCAAAAGCACCTGATTTTTTTAACGATGATTCTTACAGACCCGCGTCTGAAAAAACCTGATTTACAATTTTTTGCGCTTCGTCTTCAATCAATTTGAGATGTTTCTCACCCTTGAAACTTTCGCAATAAATTTTATAAATATCTTCGGTTCCTGATGGCCTTGCCGCAAACCAGCCATAGTCAGTGGTTACTTTAAGACCACCAATCGCTGCACCATTACCCGGAGCATGAGTCAGGCGGGCCGTAATCGGGTCACCGGCTAATGTTTCTGCTGATACCATTTCCGGAGACAGCTTTTTAAGAACATCTTTCTGAGCACCATTTGCAACAGCCTGAATCCGATTGTACTTCGATTCACCATGCTTCGCTGCCAGTTCCTCATAGTAATCCTGAGGGTTCTTACCGGTCACAGCTGTAATTTCAGCAGCCAGCAAACATAAAATAATGCCATCTTTATCTGTTGACCATGGTGTACCATCTTTTCTAAGGAATGAAGCGCCGGCACTTTCTTCACCACCAAACCCAAACCGACCTGAATGCAACCCATCAACAAACCATTTGAACCCAACCGGTACTTCACACAATTCGCGGCCCAAATCAGCAACCACCCGGTCAATCAATACACTGGAAACCAGTGTTTTTCCCACTGCAACATCCGCTTTCCACTGAGAACGGTGGCGGTATAAATAATCGATACATACCGCTAAGAAATGGTTCGGATTCATCAATCCTTTTGGCGTCACAATACCATGACGATCATAATCGGGGTCATTACCAAACGCTAAATCGTATTCATCTTTCAGAGATAACAAACCAGCCATGGCATAAGGCGATGAGCAGTCCATACGAATGACCCCGTCTTTATCTAAAGACATAAACTGAAATGTCGGGTCTATCGCTTCATTAACCAGAGAAATGTTCAACTGATAGGTTTCTGCGATTTGTCTCCAGTACTCAATACCACTTCCGCCTAATGGATCAACACCAATCTTCAGGTTTGCTTTCTGAATTGCTTCAATGTCAATGACATTTACTAAGTCATTGACATAGGGCGAAATTAAATCCACTTCTTTGTAAAGATCTGACGATTTTGCCGTTTTAACATCAATACGTTTCACTGCAGCAAGACCGGATGCAATAATTTCATTAGCACGATCCTGAATCGCCTGAGTTAATTCAGCTTCTGCCGGACCGCCATGGATTGGGTTATATTTTATACCACCATCCTGAGGAGGGTTGTGAGATGGAGTGATAACAATGCCGTCCGCTTTTTTATCATGACTCAAGTTGTAAGTCAGAATAGCATGAGAGACTCCCGGGGTCGGTGTATATCCGTTATCAATTTGACCAATAACTTCTATTCCGTTCGCAATCAAAACCTCAACAACACTTGAGTACGCGGGCTCAGACAACGCGTGAGTATCTTTTCCGACAAACATAGGCCCGTTCGTCCCCTGCTCAGTCCGGACCTCAGCAATAGCCTGAGCGATAGCAAGTATGTGGTTCTCATTAAACGTGGTTTTATTTGATGTTCCCCGATGACCGGACGTTCCGAATTCAACTTTATGCGCATCATTACCAGCTTCAGGCTGGCATAAATAGTAATTTGCAACTAACGCCGGGATATTCTGTAAATCCTCCTGAAGTGCTTTTTGTCCTGCTCGTGGGTGATTAGCCATATGACATCCTTTGTTTATAGATTACTGGAAGCTAAATTTATAATAAATTTATAACACTATGATAAAAGAATAGTTTTATGCTCAAAAGTGATTTATCTCACTTTTGAAACAAATTAAATGGCATTAGACACTTTTTCAATGATATCTGCAGAAAAGTTCATACGAGTCATCACCTGTTCCACCATCTGCTGCTTACGACTTGTGTTTGTATTTGTAATGACCCAGAAAGGCGTCTCCGGAATCGCTTTTGGTTTTGTCGTATTACCATGTTCAAGCAAGGTATGTTCATTATCTGCAAAATACACTCTTTTACGGCCTTTTACTGACATTGCTTCAGAAAAACTTTCAGCATCAAGTCGGTATAGTGTTGATAAAACCAACATAAAACGATCAATGACTTTTTTACGTTCAGCAAAAGAATCTGAAATAAGCAACTCTCTCATTGCTTTGACAGAATCATGCATACTATTTTTACCCGCATCTTTACTGACAATGATGCCTTCGGGTTGAGTAGCCGTGGCTAATTCAACAGAAACCCCCGGCTTAACGTCTTCTTTAGCCATAACCAGCGGCTGTTCTGATTGATCCACGCCCAGTAAACGGCGGAGAATATCCGACGCACTTTCCCCAATATGCTGGGTCTGGCCTGCTATATAACGGTATAATTCCTCATCAACCTCAATTGTTTTCATTCGCTTTTCACAATCTCTATGTTTAAACTCTTTAGGATTATAACGAGATCTGCAACGATACTCTACGTTAAACCCTATACTATTAAGAGAAAATGTCAGCATTACTTCACTATAAAACAGAGGGAGAAGGCCATCCCATCGTCCTGATACACGGTTTATTTGGCAATCTGGATAATTTAGGCATTCTTGCCCGGGAACTGAAAAAAAACTATCGGGTCATCAGTGTGGATCTTCGCAATCATGGATTGTCTTTCCACAGCGAAAATCATTCATATCCGGAAATGGCTCAGGATGTGATTCATCTCATCGATTCATTACAGATCGAAAAGTTTTCGCTCATAGGACATTCGATGGGCGGCAAAGTAGCGATGAAAATGGCCTCTATATTAGCGGAACGGGTGTTATCTCTGGTCGTGCTGGATATGGCTCCGATTGGCTATACCGAGAACCGTCACGACAGTGTTTTCACTGCAATAGAAAATGTCCAGGCCAGTCGTCCGGCTTCACGCAGCGAAGCACTGGAAATAATGAAAGAATACATCACGATTGAAGGCGTCAGACAATTTTTAAGCAAATCGTTATATAAAGATAATGAAACGCAGGAAATGCATTGGCGGTTCAACGCACATGCACTGAAAAAGCATTATCGGAATATTTTAGGCTGGAATACTATTGAACCAGTCTCGGTACCCACCCTCTTCATAAAAGGTGAGTTATCGGAATATATACTACCAGAGCATCAGGAACGGATCAGACAGCAGTTTCCATGCGCAAAAGCACACGTTGTGACCAGAACAGGCCATTGGCTTCACGCAGAAAAGCCAAAAGAAGTTCTGAGAGCCATCAGTAAATTTTATGCTGTGTCAACGAATGCAAACTAAGATCAGAAAAAGAAAACCCCGTTAACAATTATCAATAACAATGGTATAGTTCGCGGATTATTCTGGGATATGACAATAACACTCAGCGATGTAACGTCAGACATTATCCTCGTCAATTTAAGTTAGAGAAAGGTAATAATCTATGGCAAGTGTAGGTATCTTCTTTGGTAGTGATACTGGTAATACCGAAACCGTTGCTAAAATGATTCAAAAGCAACTTGGAGAAAAACTCGTTCACGTACAAGACATTGCCAAAAGCAGTCTGGAAGACATTAATAATTTCGATCTTCTGCTGCTTGGTATCCCAACGTGGTACTACGGTGAGCCTCAGTGTGACTGGGATGATTTTTTCCCTGAATTAGAAAACATAGATTTTTCTACCAAACTGGTTGCTTTGTTTGGCTGTGGCGATCAGGAAGATTACGCAGAGTATTTCTGTGATGCAATGGGAACTCTGAGAGATATTATTGAAGGCAAAGGTGCTACTATTGTCGGCTACTGGTCTACAGAAGGTTATGAATTCGAAGCATCGAAAGCACTGGTTGATGATGACCATTTTGTCGGTCTGTGCATTGATGAAGACCGTCAGCCTGAATTAACCGAGGAACGCGTCAAAAACTGGGTAAATCAGGTATATGACGAAATGTGTCTTGCCGAGCTGGAAGATTAAATAACAGTTATTTAACATACTGGCTTCTGTATCAACCAATAATAGGGGCCTGTATCACGATGTAGAACAATTATTACGAAGAAAACTTGTGAAAAATTGTTTGAATCGAATACTGTGCTTAAAACGATACGGGAAATAGGTATTAATAATCCTTGTTAAGTTCATGGTTTATTGTTATTACTTAGTCGCCTATAATATTCCTAATAAACCATTTCTGTAACAAATACAGATTATCAACAGGAAAGTATATGTCTGATAACAATCAAGCGCTAAAAGATGCTGGATTAAAAGTCACACTCCCAAGACTTAAAATTCTGGAAATTTTACAACAGCCGGAATGTCAACATATTAGTGCTGAAGATTTATACAAAAAGCTAATCGATTTAGGTGAAGAAATCGGTCTTGCAACAGTATACCGGGTTCTTAACCAGTTCGACGATGCCGGTATTGTTACCCGTCACCATTTTGAAGGTGGGAAGTCTGTATTTGAATTGTCAACGCAGCACCACCATGATCATTTAGTGTGTCTGGACTGCGGAGAAGTTATTGAATTTTCTGATGATGTTATCGAAAAACGTCAGCAGGAAATTGCCGAAATGTATAATGTAAAACTGACAAACCACAGTTTGTATTTGTACGGTCGTTGTGCCGATGAAAAATGCAAAGACGACCCCAACGCACATAAGAAAAAATCTTAATAAAAAACCACCATTAAGGTGGTTTTTTTAACTCAACACATCCGCAATTTTACATATAATCCCGGATCAATAACTCTGCTATCTGAATCGCATTCGTCACCCCTTTCCTGACATTATCTGCAACCACCCATAAATTAATACCACTGTGATGACTGATGTCTTCTCGGATCCGTCCGACTAAAACCGTGTCTTTTCCATTAGCATCACGAACCTGAGTCGGAAATTCTGTGCCGGTATAGACATCTATACTCTCTGACTGTTCCAGCAACCGGGTTACCTGTTCCGCATCCGTTGGAGAACTGGTTTCAATATGCAATGCTTCTGCATGACCATAAAAAACTGGCACACGAACACAAGTCGGATTCACCATTAAGTTGGAATTATTAAATATCTTTTGAGTTTCCCAAACCATCTTCATTTCTTCTTTGGTATAACCATTATCAAGAAACTCATCAATCTGTGGTATGCAGTTAAATGCTATCTGCTGAGAAAACTGCACCGGTTCTGCCGGTAGTCCATTTAACAGTTTGGCTGTCTGACCAGCCAGTTCATCGATTCCGGCTTTCCCGTCACCGGAGACTGACTGATAGGTCGTCACATTTACCCTGTCGATACCCACTGCATCATAAATAGGTTTTAATGCAACCAGCATTTGAATGGTCGAACAGTTTGGGTTGGCAATGATATTCCGGTTACGAAAATCGGCAATGGCTTCCGGATTAATTTCCGGAATAACCAACGGCACATCATATTCATAACGGTAACGGGCTGTATTATCGATAACAACGACACCATCATCTGCAGCAACCGGAGCCCAGCGTTCAGACGCTTCACTGTCCGCCGAAAACAATGCGATGTGAACCTGAGACCAGTCGAAATCTTCAACATCCTGTACACGAACCGTCTTGCCTTTAAACCGGTATGTTTTTCCTTCACTCTTTTCTGTCGCCAACAGATAAAGAGTATCAACTGGAAACTCACGTTGTTCCAGAACCTCAAGCATCGCTTCACCAACCGTACCTGAAGCCCCTAAAATGGCAATATTAAACATTTGGCTCATGTGTTACCTCTACGTTAAAACCAAGTTTTTGTAATGATTCAAGACCAAATGCTTGTTGGCCTTTAATTTTTACTGCACTGTATTCCCGACGGTCCCAATACTCTTTGCGCATTTTATCAAAGGCCCCTTCAGAGCCAATGTTTCGCCTAAAAATGCTGTCATCTCTACGGACGTCGTAAATCAACTGAATCAGATTATACAAATCGAACTCGTCCCATGGTTTTGATACTGACACTTCCGGTATCGGCGCAACCGGCAATAATTCCGCAGGGTCGGCATAGTGTTCCAGTCCCAGAAACTGACAATAGCGGTTAAAAATCATTGTCGTTCCACGAGCTTTCCCTTCCAGACCATATCCGGCAATATGTGGCGTAGCAAAGGCTAACAAAGGCAATAGCTCCATATCCACTACCGGTTCCTGCTCGAAGACATCCAGAACAGCGGTAAAACCATCATTACGTAACAATCGGTTTTTTAATGCCCGATTGTCAACAACCGGGCCCCGGGCCGCATTCACTAATATCTGATCAGCCCGCATTGTATCAAGCACCTCAGAATCAAACATATGATATGTAGGCCATTCTCCTGTTTTTGTCAAAGGCGTATGAATAGTAATGATGTCCGATTTCTCTATCAACTCACCAAGCGGTGTAAATACACGGGTATCGCCTTCGGATTGTTTTGGCGGATCATTAAGTAAAACATTGATACCAATCCCTGAAAGGCAATCGAACAAATAGCTTCCAACCTGACCGGCACCAATAATACCAACTGTTTTACTAAAAATTGAAAAACCTTGTTGTTGACCGAGAACCATCAGTGAACTAAGAACATATTCGGCAACGCCAACTTTATTGCATCCCGGTGCAGCCGTAAAAAAAATGCCTTTTTCTTTTAACAAAGCCTGATCGACATGATCCATTCCGGCCGTTGCCGTTCCAACAAATTTTAACTTGTTTGCTTTCTCAATCAGCGTCTTGTCTACTTTTGTAACCGAGCGAATCATCAGGGCATCAACATCAATCAAATCATCGGCACTCATCTGACGACCGGCTTTCAGAACCACCGTCCCCAACCGACTAAATAATCCTTCGGCATAGGGCATATTCTCATCTATCAGGATCTTCATTTTCTTTTATCAACTGTAACTTTGTATGGAGGATTGTACTCTCAGGAAAAAAAGAGTCGAGGAATGCACATAAAAATACCCACTTATGGCTTCCATAAGTGGGTATCAATCGATAATGGAATTACGCCTGATATTTTTTTATCACCAATGTGGCGTTCGTTCCACCAAAACCGAAACTGTTTGACATGACAGTTGTCAGTTCCTGATCACGTTTTTCAGTCACAATATCCAGTCCCTGAGCCGCTTCATCAAGGTTTTCGATATTGATGCTTGGCGCAATAAAATTATTATCCAACATCAGCGTTGAATAGATGGCTTCATGGACACCAGCCGCACCCAGTGAGTGGCCAGTCATCGCTTTAGTTGCAGAAATTGCCGGGCTATTATCACCAAACACTTCCTGAATAGCACTTAATTCTTTTGTATCACCTACAGGTGTCGATGTGCCATGTGTGTTAATGTAATCAACACCGTCAACATTTTCCATTGCCATATTCATACAACGAACCGCACCTTCACCGGATGGTACCACCATGTCATAACCATCAGATGTTGCACCGTAACCCACAATTTCACCATAAATTTTGGCGCCACGGGCAAGCGCATGCTCAAGTTCTTCAACCACCAGCATACCGCCGCCACCGGAAATAACGAAACCATCACGATTAGCATCATAAGTACGGGAAGCTTTGTCCGGAGTCTCGTTATACTTTGTTGATAATGCGCCCATCGCATCAAACATCATCGTCATTGTCCAGTCCAGTTCTTCACCGCCACCGGCAAAAACGATGTCCTGTTTACCCAGTTGAATCAACTCAGCCGCATGGCCAATACAATGAGCCGATGTTGAACAGGCTGAACTCATACTATAGTTGACACCACGAATCTGGAATGGCGTAGCCAGACACGCAGAAACAGTAGACGACATGGTACGTGGAACCATATATGGACCAACACGTTTCACACCTTTAGCTCGTTGAATATCAACCGCTGCAGACTGGTTCAGTGCAGACGCACCACCGGAACCTGCAACAATACCGGTCCGAACATCAGAAACCTGTTCCTGAGTCAGGCCTGCATCTGCGATAGCCTGCTCTAATGATAGGTATGCATAAGCAGCCGCATCGCCCATAAAACGCATTTTTTTGCGGTCAATATGCTCAGCTGGTTTGATTTTTAAATCTCCCCAGACTTGAGAACGAAGTCCTTGTTCCTTGAACTGTTCTGACGCAGTAATTCCTGATTTACCTGCCTTCAGAGATGAAAGAACTTCCTCGACGTTGTTACCGATACTTGAAATAATTCCCATACCGGTGATTACGACTCGTTTCATTTGTCATTCCTATAAATAAAAATACTGCTAAATAATAACGGACAAGCATAACAAAAGTGGTCAGCTTTCCAAGAAATTCGTACAATTCATTGCAATTATTGTCTTAGATATAGCGAATTTCTTCAACATGGCTTCCATAACTAACGCAAATATTGACTGGAATGCATCCGGTACACCCGTTTCAGATCAATTTGATGATGTGTATTTTTCAAATGTAAACGGGTTAGCCGAAACCCAGTATGTCTTTTTACATCAGAATCACTTGCCAGAACGTTGGAATGAATTTTCCTCCAAACGCTTTGTCATTGGTGAAACCGGATTCGGAACAGGACTCAACTTTCTGGCTGCATGGCAATTATTTGATGATTTTCGTCTTCAGAATCCAGAATCTGTCATAAAAGAGCTACACTTTATCAGTTTCGAAAAATTCCCCATTCAGCTTCCGGATCTTATCCGGGCTCACGATGCCTGGCCACAACTGAAAAAATACGCGTCAGAACTACAAAAATATTATCCCATAGCTGTACCGGGTTGTCATCGAGTTGTGTTAGCAGGAGGTTTGATAACTCTTGATCTTTGGTTTGGTGACATCAAAGATTGTATGCCTCAAATTCCGGTCAGTAAAAACGGAATTATTGATGCCTGGTTTCTGGATGGCTTTGCTCCCAGTAAAAACCCGGAAATGTGGAACCAGAATCTGTTTAATAACATGGCGAACTTAAGTAAAAATAACGCCACCTGTGCTACTTTTACTGCTGCTGGCTTTGTTCGCCGGGGACTCATTGAAGCCGGTTATGATATGAAAAAAGTTAAAGGCTTTGGAACCAAAAGAGAAATGATAGCAGGCACATTATCTCATAAAGCACGTCAAACAAATGTTTTACCCTGGTACCGCAGTTATCCGACCTCAGAACTCAAAGACGTTGCAATTATCGGCGGAGGAATCGCCAGTGCCTGCCTGGCAAAATCATTGGTTCAACGTGGTATCCATGTCACTCTTTACTGTAAAGATTCAAAAGTGGCTCAGGGTGCTTCCGGTAACCGGCAGGGGGCCATTTATCCGCTACTGACCAAAAATAATGACGAAATTTCCCGCATATTTTCCAGTGCATTCCTGTTCGCCCGCCAATCAGTCCGGCAGGCAGCAACAACCTTAGACTTCGACCACGACTGGTGCGGTGTCACTCAGATTATGTGGGATGATAAATCAACAAAAAAATTAAATAACATTGTTGATGGGGACTACCATCCGGAACTGATCACGAAACTCGATAAAAGGCAGACAGAAAGCGTATTCGGACTGAATACTGATACAGAAAGTCTTTCTTATCCGCTTGGTGGATGGCTATGCCCTGCTCAGTTTACCGGACAGATGCTGAAAGCACTGGAATCCACAGGCAACCTGACCATTCGTTATCAGCACGAAGTAACCGACGTTACACGCCGTGACAACCAATGGTACCTTCATGTCAATGAACAGTCATTCAGACACCAATCGGTTGTCTTCGCCAACGGAAACGAATTTAACAAGCTCAGCCAGGCAAAAAAACTTCCCCTGGCTCAGGTCAAAGGTCAGGTCAGTCACATCCCAACAACGCCTGTTTTGTCAAAGATCCGTACCGTATTGTGTTATGACGGCTATATGACCCCATGCAACCCCGAAAATCAACATCACTGTATTGGCGCCAGTTACGACAAGCACCATCTGGACACCGTGTTCGACCCTGCGGCGCAACAAGAGAATAAACAGAAGCTGGTACACTGCCTGCCTGCTCAACAATGGACTCAGGAAGTGAATGTCGAAGGTAACCAATCACGGCAGGGAATACGGTGTGTGAGCCGGGATCACCTTCCCTTTGTCGGAAATCTGTCTGCTCCGGAAATCATAAAAGAGCAGTATGCGGATCTGGTAAATCAAACTCCGGAGAATGCAAAAGATATTTCCTGTTATCCAGACCTCTACGCTTTTCTGGGACTCGGTTCCCGGGGACTTTGTTCCGCGCCCTTACTTGCAGAATATCTTGCATCACTGATGGCTGACGATCCACTTCCCTTCGCCGTAGATTTAACAGAAAAACTTCACCCATCGAGAATGTGGATAAGAAAACTTCGTAAAGGTAAAAAAGTCGATTAATCCTGTCAATCTGAACAAAGCAGGGCCTCACCGATAACAGTGAGGCCCTTGTGTTGTTTATTTAAGCTAATTTTTCAGCCAGCTCTTTTAACTGGGTTTCCAGAGCGAGATCTGTAACGACCCCTTCTCCCAAATCGACTTTGTCATAGAAACTGGCAACGGAAAGAGAACCTTTCACATTACCACCAAAATATCCAGCAGAACCAATTGCAGCGCCTAATACAGACTGTGCCCCACCTGGTCCGGGAGATGTAGCAAGATAAACTGCGGGCTTATCCTGATACACTTTCTGATTAATGCGGGTTGCCCAGTCAAACAGATTTTTATACGCTGCCGGGTAATGCCCGTTATGTTCTGCAAAAGAAATAACCAGGGCATCGGCTTTTGACAAATCGTCTAAAAAGGCTTTTGCGCCTTGTGCCTGACCAATTTCTTTTTCTTTATCTTCACTGAACATAGGGACATCATAGTGATTGATGTCGAGCACTTCGACATCCGCACCCGGTACTAAACCAGCCACATAAGTAGCCAGAAATTTATTAATGGACGTTGAGCTGGTACTGGCTCCAAAGGCGATAACTTTCATAATTGTTCCCTCTCTCGTTTCAATAGTTACAGAATAGACAAGAGTCGGTGAAGCAACAATCTCAATAATTGGTCAGACTTATTCAAAAAATTAGAACTTAGCCATCTGAGCCTGCAACTCAGACCACAAAGAGACAACTACAACCTGATCTGCGGGTGTCAGCTCAGACTTAGCGTCATCCAGACTGTCATCAATTCTCTGGCACAAGCAGCTAATATCAGTCACGCCTTCCTCTTCACACGATGCAGCAGACAGCGAAATATGGCCTCTTAAATATCCTCCGGCAAACAACTCATCATCAGAGGCTGACTCAATACGGGCATCGATTAATTCCAGTAGTTTTTCTTCATATTCTATAATCATAACTCGTTCACTTATTTCACTTTAAATTGTTCAACCGATAACGGCGGAATTTGATAAAACATCCTTAACGCTTCAGATAACATAAAAACTCTCCTTGGTAATCCATTACTCAGGATATCAAGAACTTCTCTTTGTACCGCGTTCATAAAAGTCAAACGATCAGGTTCAAAATCACCGTTCAGATTATCGCAACTGACAGTAAATGAAAATCCGGCACTCTGAGAAAGAATCCACTCGTATGCCTGAGGACGAACCTCAACTTTTTCGAATGCCCTCTGAACTTCTTCTGAGCGCCCATCCGGCTCATACCAGTAACCAAAATCTTCCAACAGCCGTCTTTCTCTGCCGGCAACACACCAGTGAGCAATCTCGTGTAATGCAGAGGCATAAAAACCACGGGCAAAAATAATGCGGTGGTAACGTATCTTTTCATCTGCCGGCATATAGACAGGCTCATCCCCCCCAAGCTCCAATCTGGTATTGTATTGAGAAGAAAACGTCTGATTAAAAATGGTTATCAGATCCTGATATTGATGGTTCATAATCATCACAGTTGAAACTTTACGTTAATGGCTGGCCATTCTCCTTATTTTAGGGGACAAGGTAAAGATTAAAGGCACAAAAGACTCTGACTTTTTCATCGAGTCAGAGCCTTATGATTTATGTTAATAAACAAGGAAAGGCACTACAGATATTTAAAGTGGGAAACTTTCTCACGCATACTTGTTGTAAGGTTCGCTAATTCTAACGTTGCAGAACTGCTCTGTTCTGCGCCCTCTGCCGTTTGGATGGAAATATCATTAATAGAAGTCACATTCTGATTAATTTCATTTGTCACGGTACTCTGTTGCTCTGCGGCTGTCGCTATCTGAATGTTCATACTATTAATTTTTTCTACGCTGGCCGAAATTTCGTCCAGAGCCTGTCCGGCCTTATTCGCCATTTCAACAGTAACCTGAGCCTGCTCAGAGCCTGCTTCCATTTTCTGCATAGAATCTTTACTGCCAGATTGTAAGTTTGCAATCATCGTTTTGATTTCTTCAGTCGATTTTTGAGTCCTGACAGCCAGCGAACGAACCTCATCGGCGACCACCGCAAACCCTCTTCCGGCTTCACCGGCCCGGGCAGCTTCAATGGCTGCATTCAGTGCCAATAAATTAGTCTGTTCAGAAATATCTTCTATTACATCGACAACGCTTCCAATCTGATTACTTTGCTGCGATAACTGCTGAATACTGTCACTGGACTCAGAAATAGAATTATTCAAAGCATGAATCATATCTATGGATTTCTGCACAACCCGTTTGCCTTCTTCAGTTGCACTTTCCGCCGACTCTGAAGCTTCAGCAGCAGAGGCTGCACTGATCGACACTTCCTGAACCGTCGATGAAAATTCGTTAATGGCTGTTGCTACTAACTGAGTCTGCTGCTGTTCAATCACATTTTGCTTGGTTTGGGTAGCAATCGAAGACGTTTCATCCGCAGTAGCCGATAACTGTAGCGCACTGTCATTCATGCTAGCGATGACTTCCTTAAATTTAGACACAATTGCATCTACGTAATCCGACAAAATAGCAAATTCATCACTGCCCTGTAATTTAACCTGTCGGGTCAGGTCGCCATCAGACACATCTCTGGCGACAACTTCAATTTTCGTCAACGCTGAATCAACCCGGCTCAGAATTAACCAAACCAGAGTTAAAATCACTCCGGCAACCAGCAGAGCAATCATTGATAATGCCACAATAAAAGTATCGATATCCTCTTCCGCCTGTTCATAGGTTTCCTTACCTTCATTAACTTCTTCATTGAGAAATTTCCGTCCTATTTCATTGATTTTCATGAATTTTGGATTAATTACAGTTAGTAGCACTTTATTTGCATTGTTATAACGGTTATTACGAATTTCATTGATAGAAACCATAAAACCCATTTTATTTAATTTCTTAAACTCAGAGTAAAAAGCATTAATCAGCTCTTTTTGCTTCCCGGTCAGATTTGACTTCATAATGTCATTCTGAATTAACCTGTCTATCTGGTTCAGAGAATCCATAATTTTATCCAAATGCATAGAGACCGGGTGATTATGCATAGTCAGGAATTCACTGTTTGGTTCGTGCTGAAACGCCAGCAATAACTGACTTCTGGCATCTCCGGCCAGATTGAGTACCTCACTGGCCCGATTGGCATTAATCATTCCATTCGAATACATATTTTCAATGGCATCCGATGTTTTCTGCATTGCTTCAATAGATACATAAGCAATGATTGAAAATGAAACTACCACCAGTATTACAACGGCTCTTAGTCTGAATTTGACGCTATTAAAGTTCATAAAAAACCCCTGATGGCTGATATCCACCGGACAAAAGATCAACGACTAGCTATAAAACAGAACACATAATGTAAAATTAGTTCAGGCAATACCCAAACACAAACTATCTGCGAACTTTTGATAGATAAATTCCGGACGAAAGTAACAAATCTTTTATATTAAGAAGGGAAACAGAAACAGGAATAATAGTATAAAAAGAAAAGCCCTTCAGAATGGACATTCTAAAGGGCTATGGCTTAGCTTAAAGCAATTAAATTTTTGGTGTTTCGGTCGTCACACCCTGATTCTGTCCTCTGTGTCTTAAGAGGTGGTCCATCAATACAATTGCCAACATAGCTTCTGCAATGGGTACAGCCCGGATACCAACGCATGGATCATGCCGCCCTTTTGTGATTAACTGAGTCGATTCTCCGGATTTTGTAATCGTATCCCCAGGGACCGTAATACTGGAGGTCGGTTTCAGCGCGATGCTCGCAACGATGTCCTGACCCGTTGAGATTCCTCCCAAAATGCCGCCGGCATGATTACTTCCGAAACCATCAGGAGACAATGGATCTCTGTGCTGACTACCCCGCTGACCTACAACATCAAAGCCATCGCCGATTTCCACACCTTTCACAGCATTAATACTCATTAATGCATGGGCAATATCCGCATCCAGACGGTCAAAAACAGGCTCACCCAGCCCCACCGGAACCTGAGTAGCAACAACCTGAATCTTCGCACCAATTGAATCGCCTTCTTTTTTCAGCTTACGAATCAGTTGATCAAACGCCTCTACCTTATCCGCATCAGGGCAGAAAAACGCATTATTTTCAATTTCGTGCCAATCCACTTTATCGATAGATACGCCGCCCATCTGAGACAAGTAGGCACGTATTTCAACGCCAAATTCCTGTTTCAGGTATTTTTTAGCAACCGCTCCGGCGGCTACCCTCATCGCTGTTTCCCGGGCCGAAGAACGACCACCACCGCGATAATCTCGAACTCCATACTTCTGATGATACGTATAATCGGCATGCCCCGGACGAAACTTATCTTTAATATCAGAATAATCCTTTGAACGCTGATCCGTATTTTCAATTAAAAGTCCGATAGACGTTCCGGTTGTTTTACCTTCAAAAACGCCAGACAAAATTTTCACCTGATCGGCTTCCTGACGCTGTGTCGTGTAACGGGATGTCCCCGGTTTACGCCTGTCCAGATCTTTCTGTAAATCACTTTCTGTAATTTCCAGCCCCGGAGGACAACCATCTACGATACAACCTAAAGCAATACCGTGGCTTTCTCCAAACGTCGTCACACGGAAATGTTGTCCAATGCTATTTCCAGCCATGAGTTCCTCTATTCCTGATGCAAAGTGTGTCTGCCTTTGCGCATATTCTCTGTTTTTGTTGGCCTCATAGTGTCTTTAAACGAACAGGATGTAAAGACTACAAGACCCATTTCTTGTTGAATAAATGAGCTACCGTTAATCCAGATACAGTGCGAATTCATCTTTGCATTCGACTAACTGCTCTTTGGTCAGTAAAAAGACTCCGTGGCCACCATTTTCAAATTCCAGCCAGGTAAATGGAATCGCCGGATATTGCTCTATCATGTGTATCATAGAATTACCAACTTCACAGACAAGAATACCCTGTTCAGACAAATAATCGGGGGCATTTGCCAAAATTCTTCTGACCAGTTTCAGTCCATCTGAACCGGCAGCCAACCCCAGTTCCGGCTCATGTAAAAACTCCCCCGGCAGACTATTCATGTCTTCCTCATCAACATAAGGCGGATTCGTAACAATAATATCGTACTGTTCTTTCGGTAAATCCCGGAATAAATCAGACCGGATAGGAAAAACCTGTTGTTCGCATCCATGATCCTGAATATTTTGCTCGGCAACAGTTAGTGCATCCAGAGAAATATCAATGGCATCGACTTCTGCTTCAGGAAATGCATGAGCGCAGGCGATTGCGATACAACCACTACCGGTGCATAAATCCATAATACGCGCCGGTTCTTTTGTCAGCCAGGGTTCAAACTGCTGCTGAATCAGCTCTCCGATAGGAGAACGTGGCACCAGAACCCTTTCATCGACATAAAACTCCAAACCACAGAACCAGGCCTTATTAGTAATGTAAGCAACGGGTTTTTTATCATTTATTCGCTGAATTACCCGATCAACGATGGTAGTACGTTCACTACTGGTTAGGCGGGAATTAAGTACATGAGGAGGAACATCAATCGGCAGATACAGGGTCGGTAAAATAAGCTGTACTGCTTCATCCCACGCATTATCAGTACCATGACCATAAAATAGGCTGGCAGCATTAAAACGGCTTACCGCCCAGCGAATCATATCCTGAAGTGTATGAAGCTCAGAAACCGCTTCTTCTACAAAAATCTTATCCAAACTTTCCTCCAAAAAGCGCTACAATACGACCTCTCTAAAAATATGACATAAAACGAGCCAATGACAGACAATAAAGATAATTATTCTGATGATGACTTCGCTTTATTTCGTGAGGAAGTAAAGGGCGTAAAAAAGTTGCGACAGGATACCATAATCAAGCAACCAAACAGAAACGTTAAACACAAAGAAATTCACAAGGAATCAAGGGAAGCCGACAACAGTGGTTTTTATTTTTCTGATGAATTTATGCCCCTTCTGAACGAAGACGGACCAACCCGCTACGCCAGAAGTGATGTATCAAAATATGAGCTAAAAAAATTGCGCCGTGGTGTCTACGTTCCGGATGTTTTTCTTGATATGCATGGAATGACTCAGAAAGAGGCCAAACGGGAACTAGGAGCAATGATTGCCTATTGTGTGAAAGAATCAGTACATTGTGCCTGCGTTCAGCATGGCATTGGCAAACACATACTCAAACAAAAGGTCCCTCTATGGCTGGCACAACATCCGGATGTCATGGCTTTCCATCAGGCCCCTCTGGAATTTGGTGGTGATGGTGCTCTGCTGATTCTTCTCTCTATCCCGGAAAGATAAAACAGGAAATCATTAATAGGTCATATCCGGCGGTATATTCATTGTGTCTTCATCCAGAACCGGACGCTTACCGCCTTTTTTACGATACTGTTTTAACTGAAAGACATACGCCAACACCTGTGCAACCGCCACAAATAACTGATCCGGGATTTCCTGCTCCAATTCCGTTGTATGGTACAAAGCCCGAGCCAGCGGGGGAACCGGAACAATATAAATATCATTTTCCCTTGCCACTTCACGAATTTTCATTGCAATATGATCTACCCCTTTCGCAACGACAACCGGAGCCTTATCTGTTCCCTGTTTATAGCGTAGGGCCACAGAGAAATGCTCCGGGTTGGTCACGATGACATCAGCCTGCGGTACATCCGCCATCATTCGGCGCTGAGCGGCTTCCCGCTGCAACATCCGGATACGCCCCTTAACTTCCGGTTTCCCTTCTGTTTCCTTATATTCGTCTTTCACTTCCTGTTTACTCATTTTCAGCTGATTCGCGTGCTGCCAGATCTGAAAAGGAATATCAATGGCCACAACGACTAAAAGAGAACAACTAATCAGTAAAACAAAATTAAGCAATATATCCAAAGCATGAAAGATATTTTGCGGGAAAATATCCAGACTCAGCTGGAATAGATCATGCTGATAACTCTGAATAAGGGAAAAAGCGACACCGGCAACCAGCACGACTTTCAAAATGGATTTCAGCAACTCAACCCAGCTCTGCATACCAAACATACGTTTAAGGCCGCTTAACGGATTCAGCTTATTGAGTTTTGGTCTTGCTGCTTCTGCAGAAAACTGGATACCACCCAGTCCTGCTGCACCGAATAATGCAGAAATAAACAACATAATCAGTATTAGCATCAAAGGCAGTACGACTGCTATGATTGCCCCAGAGGCAATATCAAGCAGCTTAGTCATATCAAATACTTCTTCCCGGCTTAAACTGAAAAGACGTGACATCATGGTAAAAAGATCACGGGCAAGCGTATTACCGAACCACATAAGCGCGACGGAACCGGCCACCAGAACAGAGACCGATGCTAACTCTTTTGACCGGGCCACCTGTCCCTTTTCTTTGGCCTGCTGTCGCCTTCGGGGGGTGGCTTCTTCGGTGCGTTCCTGACCGTCAGACTCAGCCATTATGCTCTCCTAACAGTTCATTTTAATCATACGGCAAAGCTCCTGCTCACCATATTGCCAGTATTGCTCATAATGAGTGTACAGCCCGGATACGATATACCAGCAAATCAGTAACCCCACCATTAATGCAAACGCAAAACCTAGTGAAAAGATATTCAGTTGTGGTGCCGCCCGGGTCATCACCCCAAAGGATAAATTCACCGTCAACAGAGCAATAATGCCCGATAACGACATATTTAATGCCACTTTAAATATCATTGAAAGCCATGTTGCCATTTCCCGGTAATCCGCGGCCTGCAAGCCGCCGGAACCGATAGGAATGGTTTTAAAGCTATAAACCACAAGTTGAATCAATTTTAAGTGTCCGTCACTAACCAGAAAAAATAAAGTGGCTAAGAACATAAAAAACTGACCAAGCAGTGGCGTATTCTGCCCATTGGCCGGATCAACCATTGAAGCAAAACCCAAACTCGACTGCATACCAATGATTTGCCCGAGCATAACAAACGTTTGCACAATAAACTGTGTCACCATACCCATGGCAATACCAATCAGAATCTGATTAAACGTAATTAAAAAACCGCCAAGAGAAAACAAAGGTGTCGAAATATCCACTACGGGAATAACCGGCATCGCAGCAAAAGTAATCGCCAGAGAAAGATACAACCTGACACGGGCAGGAACAAAACGGGCACCAGTCACCGTCATAACCATGAGCATCGCAGCAATACGGATAAAGGGCCAGAAATAATTGGCTATCCATTCCAGAACCAGATGAGTCGGATACTCCATTCCGTAATCCCCTAAAACAAGACCTGAGGAATGCGCTCAATCATAGTATGAAAAAAATCCATCAGAATACGGGTCATCCAGTGGCCGAAAAGCATTAACGATAAGAGTGTGACTATCAAACGGGGTAAAAAGCTCAGTGTCTGTTCGTTGATGGATGTCGCAGCCTGAAAAACAGCAACGACTAAACCAATCAACAGACTGGGAATGATAATAGCCGACACCATAAGCAGCACTATCCACAGAGCGTCCCGAAAGATTTCAACAAAAATTTCTGGTGTCATAATCTTCTCCTAGAGAGAGAAACTGCCGGCCAACGTTGACAGTATCAGATTCCACCCATCAACCAAAACGAACAGCATCAGCTTAAATGGCAGTGATACAATCATGGGTGACAACATCATCATCCCCATTGCCATCAAGACCGACGCTACCACCAGATCAATAATCAAAAACGGCAAAAACAGCATAAAACCTATCTGAAATGCCGTTTTCAGTTCGGATGTTACAAACGCAGGAATCAATACCGACATCGGAACATCCTGAGGATCGTTAACATCAGAGCCTGAAAGATGAACAAACGTCTCTAAGTCTTTGATTCTGGTTTGTTTAAGCATGAATTGCTTCATAGGTTGCTGAGCGCTGTCGAACGCCTGCCTGGCCGATATTTTGTCATTAAGATAGGGCTGAACGGACTGCTGATTAATTTTATCAAATACCGGTGACATGATAAAAAAAGTCAGAAACAGAGAGATACCGATAATGACCTGATTCGACGGCGTTTGTTGCAGTCCCATCGCCTGACGTAAAATCGACATCACAACCACTATCCGGGTAAAAGATGTCATCAGAATCACAATGGCGGGTAAAAAACCCAGCATCGTCATCAACGCAAGGATTTGCAGATTAATTGAATAATCTTCGCTACCATCCGGATTGGTTTTCATCGTAATCGCCGGTATACCACCATTACTGAATTGCCCGGCTGTTGAGCTGGTTGTTACCCCCTGAGATGAAATGCTTTTTGTGACAACCGAACTAGCCGGTTGAGCTGAACCGGTCTGAGCAAACACAGGAAACGATGAAATCAGCATGAAAAAACACAGCAAAAAACTATGCCGTAACATTTGCCAACCCTTAAGCAGACTACTATTTTTCATTTTTCTTCAACAATTGATTAAGTTGTTTCGCAAACGATGATGAAAGCATTTTCCCCGACGCCATTTCAGACTCATCACTGAGAGGGGTTTCCAGCCTGGAAATCAACTGAATAGATTGTGGTGTCATTCCGACAACAAACTGTTCCTCTCCTGCTTTTACCACCATTAACCTTTCCCGGGCACCCAAGGGTATCTGACGAATAACCGCAAAATCTTTATCCCGGCCTAAAGCTGGTATCCGCATACGTTTCATCAGCCACGCAAGAAATAAAATTAATGCTATTACAAAGATCAGAGAACCGAAAGCTGTAAAAACGTCAAACTGGCCGCTATCTGTTGCAGCCAGTGACGAAAAAGAACTCATCATACCAATTGGTAGCAAATACCACCGAAATAGTCGTTTCATAACACTATTTAAGCTTTTTAATTCGTTCAGTCTGACTGATGACATCCGTCAGTCGAATACCAAATTTATCGTTAACCACAACCACTTCACCATGGGCAATCAACGTTCCGTTTACCAGTACATCGAGAGACTCTCCGGCAATCCGGTCCAGCTCAACCACGGAACCCTGGTTCAGTTGTAGCAGGTTACGGATGCTGATCTGTGAACGTCCAACTTCCATAGATATCGTTACCGGGATATCCATGATGGTATCGAGCTTTCTCCGTTCATCTTCTGAGATCGGTTCTGAAGTATCTTTTAACTCTTCTAAAGGTGCCGATAAGACTTCATCTACGTCAACTTCAGGCGCATCAGGATCTTCGCCAAGAGCTGCTGCCCACTCATCTGCCAGTTTTTGATCATCAGACTCAGACATAATTCACCTTATTCGTCTTCATGTTGTACTTGTTCAATATCATCTTCTTCCTCAAGCTCGGAAATAATATTTTCTGTGAGGAAAGCCAAATCGGTTTTTACGACATCAGGTCGTCTTATTTTTTCCGAAATCTGTATTGCTATATTTTCACCGGACTGCCCCATCTTAACCCTGAAAGTAGGCAGCTCTTCGACATACATTAAAGCGTGCGGAGGCATATCGATCGGAATAATATCTCCGGGCCGTAATTCCATTAAGTCTCTCAAAGAAAGATCTTTTTCCAGTAAATTCACCCTGAAATTCACCGGTACGTCCATTATTTCTTCTTTTAAAGCAGAGCTCCACCGGACATCGGTCTCCATTTTATCCGACTGCACACCGGCATCAAGCAACTCACGAATAGGCTCCACCATCGAATAAGGCATGACAACATGAAAATCACCGCCTCCGCCATCAACCTCAATATGAAATGAACTCACGACAATTACTTCCGTGGGACTCACAATATTCGCCATGCTTGGGTTTACTTCTGAATCCAGATATTCAAATTCAACGCCCATAACCGGAGACCAGGCTTCTTTGTAATCCGAGAAAACCAGTTTCAGTAATAACTGAACAACCCGTCTTTCAGTCGGAGTAAACTCACGGCCTTCAATTCGGGCATGAAAACGTCCGTCCCCACCAAAAAAGTTTTCAACCATAATGAAGACCAAACGGGCCTCCATCGTAATTAATGCCGTCCCTTTCAGTGGTCTGAAACGCACCATGTTCAGACTCGTAGGTACATAAAGCGTGTTCTGGTATTCTCCGAATTTCATCATCTGAACACCGTTGATAGAGACTTCAGCCGTTTTCCGCAACATGTTAAATAAACTAATACGCATATGCCGCGCAAAACGTTCATTAATCAGTTCAAGGGTCGGCATCCGACCACGAACAATACGATCCTGAGAAGAGAAATCAAAATTGACCGCACCCGGGGAGTCGGTAGCCTGCTCCTCTTCTTCCTCTACATCATCAACACCATGAAGTAGCGCATCGATCTCATCCTGACTTAATAAATCGGTCACCTAACCACCCTTTATTGCATAACAAAATCGGTAAACAGCACTTTTTCTATTACCGGATTACCCACAGCTTTACTCAGCGCTGTTCTGATATCTTCCGTTGCTTTATCCCGAAGTTCAACTCTTCCGGTCGGACTTCTAAGCTGTTCAACCGTTGCCGACGCGAACGTTGATAATAATGTACTCTCAATTAACGGAGAGTGATAACGGGCTTCGCTTTCATTATCTGAACCTCTGACCATCAGCTGTACTTTAATCTGAACCATCCGATCACGCTTATCACCCGTCACATTAAAGACAAACGGCTGAGCCAAACTGACATAGACCACGGGCTCTGTCACGACCGGAGCTTCCTGTACGGCAGCATCTTCTCCCGCTGAATCACCACCAGAGCCCATCAGAAAGAATGCAGCACCACCGCCACCAAGAAGCAGAACGACCACGGCAATGATGATGATCATTAATTTGCTTTTACCACCTTTGGGCTCTTCTGTCTGAACTTCGTCTTCTTCTGCCATAAATTATCTACCTGATAGAATGAATGAAATAACCTCTAAGCATAATAGCTTATACCATCTTTTGGCGAGGGTACATTTACTCTAAGTGTAACATCTGACTCATTATTTTCTTCCCAAAATCCCGCATCCAATGCAGAACCATCACTCTGAGGCTGACCATTTTGACCACGACCTGAGGCTGCGTAGCCATTTTGCTGCTGACCGGATTGATGCTGAACCGCCGTATCACCGACCTGAACGCCTTGCTGTGACAGCATTTCACGCAATCTTGGCATCGAACTTTCCAGTGCTTCACGGGCATGGTGGTTAGCCACGGTAAACTGAACTGAAGTAGCATCACCATTCATATGCATGCGAATGTGAACTTTCCCTAAATCAGGGGGATCTAACCTGATATCAATATTTTTCAGATTTTTAGACAACATCACATTAATTCGCTCTGCCAATTGATCAGATGCATTATCTTTATTGATCTGAACCGGAGCCTGAGAAGCGTCAGCCCGGCTAACCTGAGAAAGTGAGTGAGTGCTCTGATTACTCATCGTCGATATCTGCTGTGCTATATGGGCATCTTTACCGACTCTATCGCCATCAATTTCCCGAATATCCGAAAAACGCTCCATATTTACCAATCCATTTTTATGCTCAAATGACTTCGCCATATTTTTCGTCATTTGGGATGCAGCTTCATTCATGGCTGCATTATTCATCGCTGAATTTGGCGCCAAATTCGTTGCGGACTGTAAAAAATCGGCATTCTGTTTTTCTGGCATCTGCATTGATACCAGTTGTGACTGATGATGCTGAGTCACATTAGTCTGCATAGCACCGGAAATTAGCTGAGACACTGTCTGTCCATGCCTGTGCGCCAATTTTTCTAACTCCGGTTTATTTAGTACCCCTAAATCAATCACCTTACCATCCGTATCAACAAACATTATGGAGGCTGACTGACTGCTTTCATCCATCATTCCTGCCGCTACGCCAGGAGCAAAATACATGGCCGGATTCTCAGACGGAAGTTCTGCCAGAGACGGAGGCAATCCATGCTGGGTTAACAACGCCTCCTTCTCTCTCTTTGTCATTTTCTGCAATTGTTGAGGAGATACCTCAGCAGCATCAGAAACACCGGCATCAATAGCGTTAACCATATTAACAGCATCTGACGGTGTCACTTTTTGCAAATATCCATTCTGGCTCACAGCCTGAACCTGATTCAGATCGATACCGCTTAAAGCAGACTCATCCGATAGTTGATATTCCGCATTTTCAGCCAGAGAAGGATCCACTAAATCTGCTCCTTCTGGCTTTTGAGCATATGAAATGGAACCCGGTACCGGATTGCCTACTGGTAAAGAACCGTTTGCTAAAATATCAGCTTGTTTACCCTTATGATCTTTATTATGGTGTGTAATGTTGTCTATATGCTGTGTTTCTTTGGTTGGATAAGCCATCGTTAATTGCTCTGCGACTGAATCAAATTCCGACTCAGCATTCTTTTTCACATTTTCAGCAGAGGCGAACTTATTCATATCAGCCTGAACCTCTGGAGCGATCTCTTTCTCCCCCAGCTTTGTATCGGTACTGATGAGGTCAGATTCATCGCCTTTATATGTCTGAGGCAAACCCTTGCCGGGCGATAAAGTAGCATTTGCCTCTTTAAGCCGATTGAGAACCAGTTTTCCTTCATCCATAACCTGAGATACATCATCCGCAGGCTGTATGGTTTTACCCGATTTCGATAAAGCCATAGCCGGATCTGAATCAGAATGTTTAACCAAAACCTTTGACGATTCCACGTCCGGTTTTCTTTTCTGATCAGCAATAAATTCCGAATTTCCGGCCAGATCGGATGCTAACTCCATGCCTTCCTGAGACTCTAAATTTTTAACCTGAGTATCGCTGTCAATCTGAGCTTTCGCCGCATCCCCGACAGGCAGCTCACCTTCACCGGTATCGGCTCCGGCTTTCACAGTTGTTCCTTCTTTCACAGAATCAACCTGACTCCCGGCATCATTATCCCCAGAAAAAAATGAAGCTAACTTGCTGAAAAAACCTTCATTTTCATCACTACTCTGTTCACTTTTCCCATCCGCCTTAAGACCGGTTTTTACATTTGGGACATCGGATGTTGAGCCAAAATTAATTTTCATATATTGCACTCACTGTCAGGAGAACCATACCCACAAGATAACGAGACCTGATTTTCAGCAAAGCCCTGTTACCTTTATCTGTATTGGTTAATGCAAATAATAAGCCATCTTAAGAATTGTTCCGCATCTTCTGGCGGTTAAACTGTAATGTTGCAAACTCATCAAGGAATTTCTGTTCTTTTTTCTGTTCCAGCAGCTCTTTTTCCGCTTTTCTTTTTTCAATTAACCATTCGTAGGATCGGGACTGCTTCCTCACATCCAGCCAATGCTCCTCACAATTCTGAACCTGCTGCTTAAAATGAGATTCAGCTTCTCTCTGCTTAGCCAGTGTTTCGTCAAGTTGAGTTAAAAAACGGTTCAGATGCCAGTATTGACTGGCCGAAAGACCATTTTGCCCACGCTCAACCAATTGACTGCAATAATCCAGACGGTATTGCTCAATTTGCTTCAACTGGACATAATAATTATCAAGCTCCTGACGGGCACTGTTTAAAGCAAGAACAGCCTGTTCCTCCTTCTCTTTTGCCTGATCCAGTAAAAACTCCAGTGCATTTTCCATAAGGCTAAGACTCTGATTCTACCTGAAGCACACTTTTCAGCATTCCGACACACATATCATATGGAACCGATTCTTTCATTGCCTGCTGTAAGAAATTATCGATTCGTGGTTTCAACGTAAATGCACTGTCAATCGCCGGATCCGAACCTGCTTTATAGGCACCGATAGAAACCAAATCCTGATTTTTCCGACATACTGAAAGGACCTGTCTGACAGCTTTAGACATCAAAACGTGTTCATCGGTGGTCACCTGAGGCATAACACGACTAACAGATTTCTCAACATCAATCGCCGGATAATGACCACTATCTGCCAATTCACGAGACAGCACAATATGACCGTCAAGAATCGCCCTTGACGCATCCGCTATCGGATCCTGCAGATCATCACCTTCTGTCAAAACCGTGAAAAATGCTGTGATGGAACCCTGCCCATCCGAACCATTACCGGCTCGTTCTACCAATGCCGGCAGTTTTGCAAATACAGACGGCGGGTACCCTTTTGTTGCCGGAGGCTCACCGACAGATAACGCAATTTCACGCTGAGCCTGCGCAAAACGAGTTAAAGAATCCATCAGTAACAGTACATCCAGCCCCTGATCACGAAAATATTCCGCAATCGTCAGTGCCGTCTGACACCCTTTCAGCCGCATCAATGGTGACGCATCCGCAGGAGCTGCAACGACAACCGAACGCTGTCTGCCATCAAAACCAAGGATTTCTTCGATAAACTCTTTTACTTCTCTGCCCCTCTCACCAATTAACCCAACGACAACCACCTGAGCCGTGGTTCCCCGGGTCATCATTCCTAATGTCACAGATTTACCAACACCGGAACCAGCAAACAGACCAATGCGCTGGCCTTTGCCAACGGTAAGAAGACCATTAATGGCTTTTATTCCGACATCAAGTGGTTCAGAAATGGGTTTTCTTGCTAAAGGATTAATCGACGGGACATTAAAAGACGCTTTCTGCTCGGTGTAAATTGGGCCCAATCCGTCCAGAGGATTACCAACACCATCAATAACTCTTCCCAGCAGTTCCATCCCGACAGATAACTGAGCAGCTTCCGTTAATGGTGTGACTTTCGCTCCGGGCAGAACCCCGGTGATTTGCTCACTTGGCATCAGAAAAAGACGATCACCTGAAAAACCAACCACTTCTGCTTCCATATAGCCTGCTATGGTTTCAACCTGGCATAAACTGCCTATAGGAGCCCGGCACCCCGTCGCTTCTAACGTCAGACCAACGACTCTGACAAGATGACCGGATGCAACCGGCCGGGTGGAAAGACCTTCTGTTTTGTACTGAGAAAGACGATCCGCTAGTGCCAGCATATTTATTCACCTTTTGGATGTCGGTTAGAACCACAAAAATTATGCAGAACCGTTTTAATCCGTTCTTCCATACGGTAATTGACACTTGATTCGCCGGCTTCAATCTGTACATCTCCCCGGTCAAGAGCCGGTTCAGTGACTAAAGTCCACTCTCTTAAAGTAAGCGCTTCCTCACCATAAGTCTGACGAACGATGTCTGCATCTACCGGATTAAGTTTTAACGTAATGGCATGACCGGTTACAGGTAAAGATTCGACCGATTCTTTGATGGTATCAAGAATGATTTGTTCATTCATTTCAAGCTCGACATGAACCACTTCGCGAGTCAGAGCCATAACCATATCAACAAGCTGTTTTTCGACCTGACTGTTCATCAGCTCTAACGGCTGACTGAACTGGTCAGCAAGTTTAATCAGACTGTCAATATGCTGAGAAACAACATCCCGGGCTTCTTCCAGACCTTTCTCCATCCCTTCCTGACGGCCTTCTGTTTCCCCGGCTTCATGACCTTCTTCTTTTCCTTTTTCGTAACCCTGCTTAAAACCGGCTTCCTGTCCCTGATGCAATCCCTGCTGATAGGCTTCCTGACGAATCTGTTCTATCTCCATCTCCGTCAAAGGTTTAATTTCTTGGATTTCCGGCTCTTCGAAATCCGGCATCCATGTTGGATCGTAGTTTAAGGCGCTGGGCTTTGCTTCCCGGTGATGATCACCATAATCGGGAAGTCCCCACTTTTGAGCATCCTGTTGTTCAAGGTCTTTACCCGGCCTTAAAAAACCCCGTTTTCTTTCTGATGTCATAACACCATACCCAACGATATTAATTGTTGATTATAAGAACTCATCAGCGCCGCCAGACAACATGATCTCACCGTTATCTGCCATCTTACGGGCAATCGCCAAAATTTCTTTCTGAGCGGCTTCCACATCCGAGACTTTGATTGGCGGCATCGCTTCAAGATCGTCTTTCATCATCTCAGCCGCACGTTTGGACATATTTTTAAAGATTTTTTCCTGAAGGATATCGTCAGCTCCTTTAAGGGCTTTCTGAAGAACATCCTGTGGAACATCACGCAACAGTTTCTGAATACCCTGATCATCCACTTCAGCCAGATTTTCAAAGACAAACATCAGATCTTCAATCTGAGTAGCCAAATCTTCATCCTGATCTCGCATCTGTTCAATCAATGCACTCTCAACATTATTATCAAAGAAGTTCATGATTTCAGCCGCCGCTTTCAGACCACCAATTTTCGCAGCCTGAGCACCAGCCTGACCGGCAAATTGTTTTTCCATAATTTCATTCAGCTCTGCCAAAGCCGATGGCTGAACTTCTTCCAGATTTGCAATTCGCATCATCAAATCCAGACGATCCCGCTCAGCAAATTGAGCTAAAATTTCAGCCGACTGGTCCGGCTCCAGATAAGACAATACAATTGTCTGGATCTGAGGGTGTTCGTTGATAATGATGGAAGCTACCTGTCGTGGATCCATCCATTTCAGAGAATCCAAACCTTTTGATCCGGTTCCCAGCAAAATCTGGTCAACCAGATTATTGGCTTTATCTTCACCCAAGGCAGTAACAAGAGCATTACGCAGAAAGTCTTCACTACCCATACCAATATTGGTGTATTTCTGAATGTCTTCCAGAAAAGCACGGTGCACAGCCCCAACCTTATCCTGACTTAAATCGGCCGCTCTGGCCATTGCACTACCAACTCGCTGAACCTGCTTAGGTTCTAAATGACGGATGATACCAGCGGCATCTTCTTCGTTTAAACTCAGGAGAAGAATGGCTGCTTTTTCATCACCACTCATTTCAGATATATCAACACTGGGTACGATATCTCCGCCTTCTTTTGCGTCATCATCAGCCATCGTTTTCTACCATCCAGTTTTTCACAACCTGTGCTGCCAACTCAGGTTCATTTGCAACCAGAGCACGAACCGCTTTCAGCACATCTTCATCTTTATGCAGATTCGGCAAATCAATTGAAGAACCGAATTCAAAGAGCTCTGCACTGTCAATATCACTGCCAATTAAGCTGGTTTCACCGTCAGCACCAATTGGCAAGCCATCCGGTCCATACAAATCTTCATCTTCTTCAACAGTTGGGTTAATAAGCTTTTTCATTGCCGGTCTGACAAGTACAAGAATAATAACCACAATAACCAAAGCACTTGCCAGCCATCTTACCCATTCACCAAAGTTAGGATTTTCCCAGATAGGTACATCAACAACCGGTTCTACGTCTGGAGCAGCAAATGGCATACTTAATACATTCAGTAAATCACCACGACTTTCGTTGTAACCGACTGCTCCGATAAGCACCTGTTTAATAGATTTTAGCTGCGAATCCGTCAATGGAACATACGTCACCTTTCCTGTATCCGGATTGACAACTTCACGATCTTTCACGGCAACGGCCACCGTTTGTCGGGCAATCACTCCCGTCTGCTTTCTTTCATGGCTAATCGTTGTGTCAATTTCATAATTTCGGGTGGCTTCTTTATGAACAGAACCCTGACCAAGCAACGATCCATCTTTCATTTTTGCCACATCTTCAGGAATAGACGAGTCTGCCGGTGGTTGGTTACTTAATGCTCCCGGGACGCCCGCTACGGTATTACTATTATTGTAATCATCAACAGTATATTCGCTTCGGGTTGCAGGGTTGGCCGGATCGAACTTTTTATGGGTTTGCTCTACGGCACTAAAATCCAGAGATACATCGACCTGAGCGGTATAATTTCCAAGGCCTAAAATGGGGATAAGAACCGAGTCAATTTTATTTTTCAGAACCTCTTCCTGTTTTTGCTCCAGTTCCTGTTCTTTTCTTCTTGCCGAAGATACCGGATCTTCAGAACCGGAATTTAATAAACGACCATGCTGGTCTGTCACTGTTACCCGGTTGGTTTTCATTCCCGGAACCGCACTGGCGACCATATCGACAATAGCGTCAACTTCCCGTTGTTTTAAATTTGCTCCGGTTCTCAGTGTCAAAAAGACGGAAGCGGATGCTTCCTGATTCTGACGAACAAAAACGCTCTGTTTCGGCATGGCTAATAACACTCTTGCCTTACGAACCTGCGTCATTTCCTCAATCGCTTTAGCAAGCTGTCTTTCACGGCTTAATTTCAGTCTTTCAATTTCAAGACGTTGTGATACACCAAATCCCATATCCTGCATCAGAATATCATCACCGGCATCCTGATTACGGTTCAAACCGGCTCTGACAAGATTCAGTTTCAGGCTATTGTAATCACTGTCAGGAACCAAAATGGTGTTCCCGTCCAGCTTATACTCCTGTTTCTGTTTATCCAGATAATCCAGAACGGAAATCAGCTCTTCTGTATCATAAGCACCTAATGGCCGCATTTCCGGTTCTTTAACCCAGAAAAACAGCATCAAAATTAATGCAACACAGATAGAAATCGATAACACCAGAACAATTTGGCGGACCAGATCCAGATCTCCCGAACCAAAATCGAAACGAGAGGAGCTCTTTTCATCTTTATCCAGATTCTGACTCTCAAGGCCATCAGTATCGCTTGCCATTAATGCGGTACTGTCGGAACTATCCTGAATTGCCAGATCTGTTGATTGATTTTCTTCAGCCACGATAAATACCTACGACAAACTATACTGGCATGTTCATAAGCTCTTTATAAGCTTCGACCAATTTATTGCGAACCTGAATTGTTGCTTCGAAAGCAACACTGGATTTATTTCTGGCAATCATGACATCTGAAAGGGAAACACCTTCGTCACCCCTGTCAAATCGGGTTTGAAGATTACTGGAGGCTTTTTGTAAATGATTCACATTGTTGATAGCATCAGATAACATTTCACCGAAATCGGCACCAACAGTCTGGCTGGTTGCTACAGGCTGACGATTCGACGCTTCAACCATCATCGCCTGCATTTCATTTTGTAAACCATCTAGTCTCATATTCGCCTCACCGCCAAAGATTTGACCTTGTTCTGACATTCTAATAACTATTCAGCAATTAGCGTGCCATGACTCAAATCCGGTCAGCCCGGAATCTCGATACCGGCATCACGCATTTTAGCCAACTTATAGCGCAGAGTTCTGGGGCTGATACCCAGTCTTTCCGCCATTTCCTTACGACGACCATTACATTCTTTTAAGGTTTCAAGAATAATGGAAAATTCCTGATCACGTAATTCACCACCTAAGCCCGAATTCCCGGAGTTTAGTGACATATGAGACACACCATTTTCTTCATATTCTGCAACAGTCCTGACAGAAGGCACCACATCAGAACTGTCACCAGCAACTAATTGTTGTAGTCCATCGGAGTCTTGCCAGTCAACGCCTTCCAGAAGGATATGTTCTCCGGTAACTTGTTGGTTTTCAGTGAGAATAAGAGCCCTCTGAACCACATTATCAAGTTCACGGACATTGCCCGGCCAGGGATAGGCCAATAATTTACGGACCGCACTTTCTTCAAGAACCGGAACCGGAAGACCCAGTTTTTTACAATGCCTTTCAATCAGATGTTCTGCCAGAGGCTGGATATCTCCGGGTCTGTCACTCAAAGATGGCCAGGTAATTGGGAACACATTCAGACGATAATATAAATCCTCTCTGAAGTTACCTTCATGAACATAGCGTTTGAGATCCCGGTTACTGGTTGCCAAAACACGGACGTCCAGCTTAATGCTCTTACGGCTCCCCAGTCTTTCAACCTCTCGTTCCTGCAGGACCCTCAGTAATTTAGCCTGAAGGCTTAAATCCATTTCACTGATCTCATCCAATAAAATCGTTCCGCCCTGTGCCTGCTCAAATTTCCCGGGGCAAGCCTGAATCGCCCCCGTAAATGCCCCTTTTTCGTATCCGAACAACGTGGCTTCTAACATATTTTCAGGAATAGCAGCACAGTTAATCGCAACAAATGGCCCATCTTTACGCAATGACGCATTATGAATATACCGGGACATCACTTCTTTACCCGAACCGCTCGGCCCCATGATCATGACACTGGCATCAGTCTTGGCAACTTTGTCAGCTAAAGCCAGCAGTTTAAGGCTCTTTTCATCAGCAACAACCGCATCGCCGTTATCATCACTTTTCACAGGCGCATAACGACTGACCATGTTCAGCAAGACTTCAGGAGCAAATGGCTTAGCCATATAATCTATCGCCCCTTCCTTCATTGCAGCGACAGCATCTTCAATATTGGCGTATGCTGTCATCAGGAGAACGGGCAAATTTGGCCATTGCTGCTTAATATTGCGTAGTAATGCCAGACCGCCCATACCGGCCATTTGGACATCCGAAACAACAATGTCAATGGTTTCTGTTTTCAGTTTAACTAACGCGTCTTCCGCACAATCCGCCTCTACCCAGTCATAACCGGCAAGAGCAAGAGTATCGACCAGCGCTTCACGAAGACCCTCATCGTCTTCAACGATTAATACTTTACTTTGAGCCATTACTCTTCTCCTTTCGCTTCAGCAGATTGAATCGCTGTTGTGATTGGCAAACTGATGGTAAAACAGGCACCGTCACCTTCTTCAGATATAAGTTCCAGAGTACCTTCATGAGCTCGGCAAACCATTTGGACAACAGCAAGTCCAAGTCCGGTTCCCTGAGATCGGGTGGTATAAAAAGGTTCCATAATTTTATTCTGTAACTCTTTTGGTATCCCAGGCCCATTGTCCTGTACCGAAATTTTTAAACTATCATTAACCGGACGCACAAATACATCAATCTGAGCGCCTTTTCCTGAATTCTGAATCGCATTCATCACAAGATTACTCAGTGCCGAGGCAATGGCATTGGAATTGCCCATAAGCACTTCTTCATCCGCTTCTACTTCTAAAGCATAGTCAATTTTGTTTGCGTGTAATGCAGTTTCTACCATTGGCTGAAACTCATCAATCAGCTCTCTGACCAAAAATGGTTTAACTACTTTATTGTCTCCACCTTTAGCAAACAACAACATATCGTTCACCTGCTTATCAAGATCATGCAATCTGTCCATCAATTTCGTCTGAAAGCGTTCTCTTGTTGCAGACGGCAGATTCGATGTTCCAAGATTAGAAGCATATAGCATGGCACTGGACAGTGGCGTTCTCACCTGATGAGCCAAAGAAGCAACCATACGTCCAAGAGAAGAAAGACGCTGTAAATCACTTATCCGGGACTGCAAAAGACGGGTTTCCGTTAAGTCCGTTATGAGTATCAGTTGTCCGGTATTAGAAGCAGATATTGCCAGATGGACTTTACGCCCGTTACGCAAAGAGATTTCATGTCCATCATCTTCGCGGGGATCAAACGCCGTCTGGATAACAGAAAACCAACGTTCACCGACAAGAGAAACTTCCAGTAAGCGGTGAGCTTCCGGATTGGCTTCTCTGACCACCCCCTGCGTATCCAGAAGAATCACGCCCGCAGGCATCACGTTCAGTACCTGCTTATAACGGGCGACCTGATCTTCGAGAGAGTCCAGATGTGAATATTGCTCTTGAAGTTGAGAGTCTTCCATGTCGAATATCTGCCTAATAAATACAACAAAGGCTTAGAAGCAAAAAGCATTCCAAGCCTTATTTTTAATAAATATCATACAGTTAAAGTTAAAATAAAATCACGACAATATATTGACTCTGATTAACTCTATCTCTGCATATTATATTTTCGCATTTTCTCAACCAGCGTAGTTCTGCGCATACCGAGCATATCTGCGGCTCTGGCAACCACGCCACTCTGAGCATCCAGTGCCTGATTAATCATGTTGATTTCCAGCTCGGCCAGCAACTCTTTAAGATTAACTCCCTCAGGAGGAAGAGATTGTGGTGAATTGCTATTGTTTACAATATCATCCAGAGCACTGATATCTTCTACCTTAAATTCTTCGGAAAAAATCCCGGCGAGCAAATCTCTTTCCTGCTCTTCAACCGGCATACCAGCACTGTTTTCCGGATGAAATTCAGGAATATCGCTATACCGATATTTCGTTGGTAAATGATTCACATCAACCAGACTATTCGGATAAAGAATGATCATCCTCTCAACTAAATTGGCTAATTCACGCACATTACCGGGCCATGTATGCTCCATCAGGGAATTAATGGCTCTTGGAGTAAACCCAATTTTGGGAGCCCCTTCTGCCTGCATACGGGTAAGTAGCTCCTGAATCAATAATGGAATATCCTCAACCCGATCTTTCAGAGCCGGCATTTCAATTGGGAACACGTTAAGGCGATAATATAAATCTTCGCGGAAAGATTCTTTATCAATCATGGTTTCAAGGTTTCTGTGAGTCGCAGCAACAACACGAACATTAACCTTTATCGTACTGTTGCCACCTACACGTTCGAACGTTCTTTCCTGCAATACTCTAAGTAACTTAACTTGCATAGCCATCGGCATATCACCGATTTCATCAAGGAAAAGCGTACCACCATCGGCCAGCTCAAAACGACCTTTTCTTGATGTCAAGGCACCGGTAAACGCCCCTTTTTCATGGCCGAACAGTTCACTTTCCAACAAATCAGCCGGAATTGCACCGCAGTTAATCGGAACAAAAGGTCCGGTTCTACGAGGTGAATGATAGTGAATATTTCTGGCAACCACCTCTTTACCGGTTCCGGATTATCCAAGGATCAAAACGTTTGCATCGCTTCCGGAAACTTGTTCAATTAAATGTCTGACTTCCTGAATGCCTTCACTCTGACCGACCAAACTGCGAAATAACATATTTTTGCGGCTGGGATTGAACAGCGTGCCATTACGCCGACCAAGAAAAGTCCGGCAATGATTTAATGCATCCGTTACCTGAGGATAATTGAGGGGAAAATCCAGCTCTCCCACATAATTCGTAAAACTATCGAGAGAATAACACTGGTGGTTCGTTCGAAGTAATGGAATATGGCTGGCCTTGTGTAAAGACTGCTCCATAGGTTTAGTGAGTTTTTTCCCTGTTATAGATCCTAATATGCATCCGGCCCAATTTTCAGACCAATTGATATCACCAATACCAGATGAGTCAATCGCTTCACATGACTCACCAATAAACTCCAGAATAGTTTGGAGCTGTTGCCGGATAGTAGAGTCATCCTCGATGACAAGCAGTTTTGCTAAACCTTGCATGGAATAAGTACGATCACCTTAAGTAAAATTATTATTGCTGATAAATAAAGATACAAAGTCTACGATTTCATATCTCTACTAGTTAACATTAGTCAAATATTAACTTTCAGCAACACAAACCTACTGATTAATCAGTAGCTTCTATTCTAGGTGATAAAAAAAATAAGGCAACCAACCAATAATTTCATGTGATACTGGTTTAAAAATCAGTCAGTTGCTTATGAACCTTCATTCGTAGCGGTCAGATTGTGATATTCTGCCGGAATTTGATCCCACGCAGATTTGATTTCACGAATAATTTCAATCACATCATCAATAGGCTCTGGCACATTATCATGATTCGCCGTTGTTACCTGCGTAATCATAAACTCATAGAGCTGATCCAAATTTTTCGCTATATCGCCACCATCTTCCATTGAAAGGCAACTTCTCAGACTGATAATAATATCAAGAGCTTTACCTAAACGCTCGCCTTTTACAGGTATATTGCCCTGAATCATAGCAGCTTTACCTTGTATTAGGCGTTCAATAGCACCAGACATCAACATCTGAACAACTTTATGCGGCGAGGCCGAGCTCAGTTGACTGTCTACTGATACCTTTTTGTAAGCCTGTAAAGAACCACGCATAGCTTTCCTCTTTATAAGTACTTTTTGTATTGCTGAACTGATTTATTACCGTGTCGATAACGTTTTAACTGTTCACCTAAAGATGCTGTTTTACTTTGCATCAATCCAACAAGCCTTTTTGTATTCTGAATGGTTTCATACCACTCTTCAGTTTTAAACAGAGAAGAATTCTCTTCTACCGAACATAACAATTCCTGCAATATCTGATCCCTTTTATCGACTAACTGCGATATTTTTTCAGAATTAATTTCATTTTCCTGAAGCAAAGTATCAATATTGTGATCTATATCACCAATGGCTTCTAATCTTAAATCCATATTACTGACCCAGCGCATTCATCATGCCAGCAAGCTGGCTATGCATTTTACTGGTTGCATCCTGCATCGCCGTGAATTTAGCATGTGTCCTTTTTTCCAGACTGGCCATATGACGATCCAATGCTTCCTGTGAATCATCCAAACGATGACTCTGATCCTTTAAACTGTTCTCTCTGGTTCTGATAGAGCCTGTTACTCCGGTTAAACCCTGGATAGCGTCTTCCACTTGTTTCGCGAAACCATCCCGACCACCAAAAAACTCGCCTAGTTTATCAAAATTGTTGTTTAACTGGCGGTTCAGCATATCCTGATTAATTTCGAGAGTCCCCTGACGAGTGGTGGTAACACCAAATTCAGTCAGGGTTTTTAAATTTTCCGGTGCTTCTTTTACTTCCGTAGAGAACACCCTTTTCAGCCTTGAATCTGCACTCCGAACAATACTGTCTCCGGCAAGCGGCCCCGCTTTACCAGTTGTCGGATCAACATTACTAAGCTGCTTGGACAAACTATAGAATTGATTATACGAATTAACAAATTTCTCAATATCACTCCGGACGCTATCCCGGTCATATTCAATATCGATTTCTGCGGGCTTTTCTGTTGGTAATGTTTTTCCTTTTACCGTCAGGTTAACACCATCGATAGCATTTTCGATAATATTATTATTACTGGAAAGCTTCGCGACACCATCCAGTAATACCTCGGAATCCTGTGCCTGCTGGACTTCCGTCATCCCCTGATAAGCATCGTAATCCGACTGCGCCTCTTTCAATTGATCGTAAACCGATTCAACCTTATCCAGATAGCTTCTTTCTTCCGGCGTCATTTGCTGGCGAGCCGCTTCTTTTGCCTGCTCCGGCGTTATCGTACCGGCTTCGACGGCTTGCTCTATTTTCTGATTTTCTTCATCCAGCTTTTTCTTTAGCTGTGCCTGAGCTTCTTTCGGCGTGACATACGAATCAAACAGGGTTCCAGACGCGGTATTACTCCACCCCGGAACGTCTTTTGATTTATTTGTGGCCGCATCATCCAGTTCAGGCTGCGGTTCTCTGTAAGAATCTAACAGTGTTCCGGAAGCCGTTTCCGTCCAGCCAGGGATGCGATCTTCAGGACGCTTATACTGGTTAATAGCATCAGCGGCTTTCGCCTTCGCTGCATCGGTAACGGTTTTATCTGCTGTAACGCCGTCTTTTAACGCACCAGATGCATCACTGCTCTGCGTTTGAGCGGCCTTTTGAATTTCTTCAGCAACGGATTTATCGACAGCTCTTGCCGCTGATTCGAGTTTTTCGGCAACTTTGGCGGCAAGCTTTTGCTCCTTCGCCGTAAGAGGATTCAGTAATTGTTGAGCCTCCACACGTGCAGATTCAATGTCCTTTACTCTCTGCTCAAGTGTTTTGTATTCCAGTTTTTTCAGTGGATTACCAGATGCGGCATCTACATTGATCCGTATGTTGTTATCTTTGCCGGACCGGTTAGACGCCATAATAAGACGGGGACCGTCTTCATCGTTAATGATAGACGCACGAACCCCGGGATTGGATTTGGAACTGTTGATACCATTCACGACATCCCTGAGTTTGGAATCCGCCTGGATATCAACAGTAAATTTTGATTTCCCTAGTGAAATCTGCAGCTTGCCAGGGCCAAACCGATCATCATCTGACAACACATCAGATGCAATCTTATGGCTCTGAGCAAGCTGCAACACATCGATAGCATATCTTCCTGCTATAGCATCGGTTGTCGCCGTAGCGGATACCACTTTTTCATCGGAAGTATCGACTTTTCGCTGAGCAAAAGCCTTATTCTGACGAAAATTAGTCATCAGACCTTTCATCGTATCCAGCGACTCCCTGAGTCGGCCGTAAGCACTGATACTGGCGCTGTTTTGAGCACGCTTATTATCGATGCTTTGCTGCTTCGGCGTGCGCTCAGCATCGACAATTTTGTTGACCATGGAATTCACATCCATGCCACCAGTATTGATACCCACAGGGCCTAAACTCATTTCATCACCTCGAAAGTAACATTCACACCTGTGTCATCAGAAGACCTGATTGATCATTCATCCGGGCCAGGCGCCTCAGTACTTCTAGCATCTCTTCTTCGGGAATTTGACGAATTACATCACCGGTATCAGCTTCGTAAATGGTCACCACATCGCGTCCTGATTCTTTATCAAACCGAAAAGAAAGACCTTTATTAATGGACGATACAAAATCTTGCATCTGTTCCGTAATTTTAGTCCTCTGTTCTTCATTGATACGCTCTCTTTCTTTCGCAAGTTTCTGAGCGGCTTCAATTGACTCAGCCTGCCGTTCTTTCACCTGCTCAGAAATTTTTTCTGAGAGCTTTTCAGAGCGTTCTGTATCCCGTGGCGCCGAAATGCTTCGAGTACTGTTAGTACTATCACTTTCTGAAGCAAGTTTAGTGCCACCTTGTGAGCCGTAAGGCTGGATGTTCGATGTGTAGGATGATATTTCCATAACAATCTCCCCTCCACCTCATGGGTTACCTATTAATACAACTAGTGTGACCCAAAAGCTCATTAAGACCTACTAACCAAGCAGGCTCAGAGCTGCAGATGGTGACTGTTTAGCCTGAGCCAAAACAGAGGTACTTGCCTGTTGCAATATCTGCTCTTTTGTCATCCGGGTCGTTTCACGTGCATAATCCGTATCTTCAATCCGGCTGCGCGATGCGTTTACATTCTCATTGATATTATCGAGGTTGCTGATCGCATGGCCGAAACGGTTTTGGAATGCACCCAGTTCCGCCCTCTGACTATCAACAGCTTTTAACGCACCATCAATAACCGATACGGCTAACTGAGAACCACCAATTGTTGACACATCGATATCTTTAACGGTGACATCCTGAGCGGCTCCAAAGCCAATTTCTGAACCCAATCCGCCACCAATGGTGACATCACCACTGACTTTCTGTGTCGACGCAAACAGTTGCAACTTACCATCATCGCCAACCGAGGCGTTCACATCATCAGACTGACCATTAATGTAAGTAGCCAGCTCCTCAATATCGTCACCCTGTTTTGCATTGATAGTAAGATTTTTCGCTTCCCCTGCTTTATTAGTATAACTCAAAGTCAGATCGGTCGCGTTACCAACGGTCCAGTCTGCTGCCTGCCCTTGCTGAGCAACATAGACTTTACCACCCATATCGGTTGTATCGGAACGCATATTTCCCATAGTGAGCTGTACCGCTTCACCGGAATCAGCACCGATCTGGAACGATTTGTTTCCGAAAGTACCATTAAGAAGTTTATTACCACCAAAAGAAGTGGTTTCTGCGATACGGTTGAGTTCGTCATTCAGTGACGAAACCTCTTCCTGAATAGCCTTACGTTCGGATCGCGAGTTCGATCCATTCGATGACTGAAGTGACAGGTCACGCATACGTTGCAAAATTGACGTGGTTTCATCCATCGCCCCTTCAGCCGTCTGCGCTATCGATATGCCGTCATTTGCGTTTCTCACCGCCACGTCAAGACCGCGACTTTGAGACGTCAAACGATTCGATATCTGTAACCCTGCTGCATCGTCTTTCGCGCTATTGATCTTATACCCCGAAGACAAACGTTCCATAGAACGCTGTGTTCCTTCGGCAGCATTGTTCAAATAACGCTGAGCCGTCATTGCGGCAACGTTAGTATTAACATTAATTGCCATGTTTTGATCTCCTTTACGGACAAGTTAATGCACCTCTACGTCTCTCACCTCGTATTAGTACATTCATTTCTCTCGTTCTCTTTAACGGCCGTATGGAGTGAAGCTTTAGAAAAAATTTGTCTTTTTTTTAGCCTTTATATTCATAGAGTTAATATAATAAATTTATTATTAGTCCGTTATAAACAAAAAAAATCCGGCTATGGCCGGATTTTTTACTGTCAAATTTGTGACCTGAGGAATTAACCAAGCAGGTTGAGTGCGGCATTCGGAGCCTGTTTCGCCTGAGCCAGAATAGAACTGGAAGCCTGAGACAGAATTTGTGCTTTGGTAAGCGCTGTGGTCTCTTTCGCAAAGTCGGTATCTTTGATCCGGCTCTTAGAAGCATTCACGTTCTCATTAATGTTATCCAGATTACTAATTGCATGGTTGAATCGGTTCTGGAAAGCACCCAGTTCAGCACGGTGACTGTCTACATATTTCAGGGCAGAGTCGATGACTGCAACGGATTGTTGTGCACCGCCAACAGTTGTCACATCCATAGTGTCAACCGTATCTGTTTTCCCTGGGCCCATATTCAGTTCACCGGCCAGACCGCCACTGAAAGACACCGGCCCGGACACTTTATTTGTACCGGCAAAAACCTGTAATTTACCATCCTGGTCAACAGAAGCCTGAATCAAGTCTGTCTGACCATTGATGTATGTTGCCAACTCTTCAATATCGTCGCCTGCTTTAGCATTAATATTGACCGTCTGAGCATTACCATCTTTATCGGTCAAATTGATTTGCAAATCGTTAGCACCATTCTGAACGGCCCAGTCTTTATCTTTACCATTTTCGGCTTTATAACTGGTACCACCCATCCCTATTACGTCACTGCGCATACTATCCAGATGGAGCATAACAGCTTCACCATTATTCGAACCGATCTGGAATGCTTTGGTTCCATAAGTTCCGTTCAGCAATTTATTACCACCAAAGGAGGTAGTTTCTGCAATCCGGTTTAATTCGTCGTTCAGAGCACCGACTTCTTCCTGAATCGCAACACGTTCCGATTTTGAGTTAGAACCGTTTGCAGATTGCAATGATAAGTCTCGCATACGTTGCAGGATACTGGTAGTCTCATCCATTGCACCTTCAGCTGTCTGTGCAATCGAAATACCATCATTTGCGTTTCTTACCGCAACTTCCAGACCACGACTCTGAGAAGTCAAACGATTCGAGATTTGCAAACCTGCGGCATCATCTTTGGCGCTGTTGATTTTAAAGCCAGATGATAAGCGCTCCATCGCTGTATTCTGAGCATTTGTCGCTGCATTTAAGTAACGTTGAGCCGTCATTGCTGATACGTTAGTGTTTACATTTACTGCCATGATAATTTCTCCAATTGATTTTCCGATGTTTCCGGTTTCCGACGTCTCGGAAAACCAAGCAGTTCTCTCAAAGTTACTTTTAATAACGGCGCAGGGGAGAAATCCTTGAGGAAAAATTTTCGTTTTTTTTGAAAAAAAAGTGATTGAGGTTAATTTATAGACAAACAGCAAAAAAAGACGATTTTATGGCTGTTTTCCGCTAAAGTTTCCAGCAAAAGGAACGATACATAGCGGTTTTATTTCAGCAGAGATAAAATAATATTCGGTTGTTTCTTTGCCTGAGCCAGTACAGAAGTACTCACCTGCTGTAAAATTTGCTGCTTCACTAAAGACGTGGTCTCTTTCGCATAATCCGTATCCATAATCCGGCTTTTTGATGCCGCCACATTTTCATGAATGTTCTCTAAATTCGATACGGCATGACTGAAACGATTCTGTAATGCGCCCAACTGAGCCCGGTCTCCGTCCACAAACCCCATTGATGCATCCAATAGTGATATGGCCCGCTGAGCCCCACCGACATCATCAATACGACTGGAATTCACTGTTTCAAACCCCATCGTCTGTATGCCCAGTTCGCTTGCCAGAGCACCACTGAAAGAAACCGTTCCGGACGTTTTCCCTGACGCCATAAATAACTGAAGACGGCCATCTTCATCCACCGAGGCATTGACCGCGTCTGTCTGACCATTTATATACGTCGCCAGTTCTTCAATATCATCTCCGGTCTTAGCCAGGATAGACACCGTCTGCTGCTGACCGAATTGATCTAAGTAACTCATCGACAGGTCACGGCTATCGTCTTTTACCTGCCAGGATTTATCGGCTTTATACCCGGCCCGGTAACTGAAACCGCCCATATCAATAGAATCCGAACGCATATTTTTCAAATGAATCTGAACCGCCTCTCCGGATCCGGCTCCGATCTGAAAAGAAGCCTGACCAAACGAACCGTTAAGCAGCTTCTTACCACCAAATGAGGTCGTTTCCGCAATCCGGTTAAGTTCGTCATTTAATGATCGGTACTCCTGATTCAGAGCTTCCCGCTCCTGATGACTGTTAACCCCATTCGATGACTGCAGAGCCAAATCCCGCATTCTCTGAATTAATGATGTGCTCTCCTGCATGGCACCTTCCGCCGTCTGCATAATAGAAATGCCATCATTCGCATTTCGGACAGCGACATCCAGCCCCCGCATCTGAGTGGTCAGACGATTAGATATCTGCAAACCGGCAGCATCATCCCGGGCACTATTAATCCTCTTTCCTGACGAAAGCCGTTCAAAAGAGTGTTGCGCCTTCTCAGTTGCCTGCGACAGATAACGCTGAGCAACCAATGCCGGAACGTTTGTATTTATCGTAATTGCCATAAAAAAGACCAATAAGTACCCAGTTATGCTGTCGGCAGGCAAAAAAGAAACTTTAGGACTTATGGTTATTGTATGGTCAGCATCGTTAGCCGGAATAAACCGTAAATAACAACAAAACCAGTACCGGTGGCACTGGTTTTTCTATGGCTTTTTATAATAGAGAAGAGCGATTCTACGCCAATGCTAATGACTGCAACATATCCGCAGACGGAGCAAACAGATAAGCGCCGGTTTTGGCTGAGGTGAAGCGAAGCAATTGATCGGTTTTACCATCATTTTCACCATACATAGACTCAAGCATGATTTTCATGTTGTGTAAGGTGTGACAATAGGCAATAAAGAGTAATCCGTGATCGCCACTTACGCTTCCATATGGCAAACTGTGGCGAACAATTTTCAGCCCTTTGCCTTCTTCTTTTATATCAACCCGGCCAACGTGAGATGCTGCCGGCACATTATCCAGTTCAACAGAGTCCGGTTTCGTCCTGCCAACCACTTTTTCCTGTGCAGAAATATTCAGCCGGTTCCACGCAGGAAGGTTATGAACAAATCGCTGAACTAAAACGTAGCTGCCGCCGGCAAAGGTCCCTTCCGGAATGATCGCAACTTCTTTACGGGCATCGTCTTTCGGATTTTCGGTTCCATCAATAAACCCGGTCATGTCACGGGCATCCAGATACCGGAAGCTGTATGTCTCATCAATCACATCCACCTTATCCGCGACACCGGATACAAACTGGCGTAACACATAAAAAAGCAGATCGTGGCGCACTGAATGACAGTGAATCAAAAAATCACATTCGGTTTTAGGTGCGACAACATCACCTTTCCCCAGTTCGCGGAAATCTTCCAATTCATCCGGCATTGGCTGATTCAGTTTTTCCCAGAATGGTTTGGTAAATGAAATAGAAGACGTTAACTTCGCCCCCGGCTGCTGACGGTTAATATCGTCAACAAGTTGAGGTAGTGATTTGAGTGCGTCCAGTACCGCCTGTGTATCCTTTGTCACTTTAAACAAAGCATAAAGCGCAAACGGCTCGGCCTCCGGCAAAATCGCACTTTGACATTGAGACATCGTTTTTCCTTTTGTTTTTATTTACTCACAATGCTCATCATATACACAGCTGGCAACTTAATAAATTGCGGCAACGCAAAACTACCTTAAAAATAGAAAAACAAAAAAACAATCCATGATGCAATTAACAGCCCCCATGGCAAAAGCGGTGCCTTCGTTTCAGTCTTGGTTTCTGTTAATGCCTCAGGTATCTTATCTTCAAGCTTGGCCTTTGATTTCGCTTCTTGCTTTTTCGCTTTATCCGCCGCCCTCGCCTTTGCTTTTTGTTGCTTTTTGTAGAGTGCAATGCCTTTCTCAATACCCTGAGCGATAAGCTGCGTTTCTGCCTTTTTTTGACCAGGACGCTGTGTCGCTTTGGCTATCTCCATCGCCTCTTCTTGTGTTCTTTGAGATGGTTTTATTTCTTGTTTCTTAGACATGATTTAATCCTTTTGTAGGACAAAATAATAACTTGAACAGCAGAAATAATACAACTCTCCATAGTCAGTTAATAATGTATCCACAGAAAAGCGCTCGCGCCGTATTTGCAGAAAACAAATGATGGCTATATAAAGCGTAAACAAATAAGACGATTCTTTTTATCAATCGGTTAAATTTTAGGTTTCAACTGCATAAACTTACTATAAGTACTTACTTTCCCATTGATGTATTCAATACCACAATGAATATTGTCTCTTTCATTACCCACTATCTGGTATTCAACAATAAATTCACCACTGATAATTTTAATAAAAAGAAAACCATCCACTACTTTCCATATGCCCGACAACTTTTTATCGCTAAATAAATCTTGTTCCGATAGCTGCCCGGTCGGATTTAAGACCAGTAGTGAAGAGTGTCCATCGATATTCACTTTTACCCAAGATTGTTGATGCACTTCAAAGCTCAAAATCTTTCGCCGGGTAGCAATCCACTGCTTCAATTCAGCCTGTTGATTCGGTGTAAGTTGAGGTAAATCCTCCATTTCGAGAAGAGTATGATGCTTTTCATACCAAAACAATTGTAGGTGAAGTAATTTCATTTCAGTGACATACAGTTAAATAACAGGAATGGGAGAGAATTTGATGCCCGAATCTTGTCGTTATTTAATTACAATGTCAATGAATTAACATGAATAAGCATCATAAGACACAAGGCTTATAAACAACGCTTCACTTATCTGGTATTTATTCGGCAAATAACTCAGGCAACCTCGCTTGTTCACATGCGGTATTTAACCGTCGTTGTGCGTGGATAATATTTTGCCTCCAATCCTCATCGTGAGCCCACATCTCAATCACTAACGGCACTGCGCAATTGGTGGCCTTGAACGTTTTAAAAATCGCATCGAAATCAACCTCGCCTTCTCCAATCACCAAATCCCTAAACTGACCGTCATAACCCGGCTTCACTTTCTTGGTATCTTTTAAATGGATTTGCGTAATATGAGGCATAGCCATAGCCAGTTCTGTACACACATCATAATTCCACCCGGTAATATTTCCGACATCGGGATATGCGGTAAAATAAGGGGAATTCACTGCCCGGTTAAGAATTTCAAATTTACTTAACGAGTTAAGATAATTGGTATCCATAATTTCCACGGCAAGCATTATGCCTGCCTTTTCTGCTAATTTTGACGAAAGCTTCATCCCTTCAATAAATCTCAGATGTGTTTTTTCATCAGCAGGTTCATAATAAACATCGTATCCCGCAAGCTGAATAACCCGGATACCCAGCTTATAGGCAAGAGAAATCGCCTTCTCTATATGTATGACCGCCTGCTGACGGATAGCCGGATCATGAGAACCAAACGGATATTTACGGTGCGCACTTAAGCACATCGATTGTAAAGGTATATCATAACGTTCACATAAACGTCTCAAGTTATAAATAGTTTCATCATCCCAATCTAAACGGCTGCGTCTTTCGTCGGATTCATCGACTGATATTTCAAGAAAATCAAAACCCAGCTCTTTCGTTACCCGAAGCTTTTCTTCCCATCCCAGATCATTTGGCAGGGCTTTTTCATAAATTCCTATTCGGTGACGACTTAACTCTTTATACATAATGACATCCTTAACGTGTGAATTATTGATTTCGTCATTCTTCTACCCTTTTATATGTTCACGTATTAACTGAGCAAGCCCGGCTCCATTGTTATCTGTTGAACAGATTATTTTTGCGTGAGACTTTACACCGTCATCGGCATGTTTCATTGCAATGCCCAAAGCAGCATAGTCGATCATTGAAATATCACTGTCGTTATCACCGATTGCCATAACATGGAAATCACAGTATCCCAATGAATTAACATAAGTATTTAACCGGTGACCTTTGCTGTTATCTTTTGCAAAAAATACGACTCGGTTAGACCAGGCATATTCGCAACTGAAATGATTCTGTACCCACTCTAATGCCGATAAGCGTTCCACTGAACTGGGACTACCCTCCGCAACGAATTTCCAAATATACTGACTTTGCCGGACACTATCGGTAAATGACTCCACCCCACATATCTGTGGTTTCAAACTCACCGGGTACTGCTGAGACCAACTTTCTAACGCTTTCATATAAGCAGCCGGATTCTGTTTTGAATAGGTCATTTCATCTGTTGCAAACATAACCAGCTTCATTTGAAATTCTTTTGCTAACTCAATGAATGTTAACGCCTCACTCTGACTGATGGCATTTGCACTAATGACTCGTTCCGTCTGGTAATCATAAGCATAAGCGCCATTACAACAAATGATTGGCGTATCTAACTTTAAATCATAATAATAGGCTTTCGCGGCGGTATGATGCCGTCCGGTAGCAATCACTACTTTGCAATGTTTCCGGGCTTCAATAATGGCCTGTTTCACTTCAGAATGAATGCTTTGATCATCGGTCAGTACGGTTCCATCAAGATCTAATGCGAGAACTTTGTACATACTTTGAACCTTAGCCATGCATGACTTTTGCGAATAACGTGACGCTCTTTACGCCCTTATTATTGAGTAACCTGATAAACAGCGGCTTCTGACGCAGTATGATTTGCGGCAATGATCAAATCGTCCTGTTCCCGGTTTACGACAGCTAAGTTTGCAGGGCCAACGTTTTTTTCAACAACCGTGACCTCGTATTTTCCGTTGTTGTGCTGAACAACAAATAACTCAGAATCCACACGTCGGATGCCAACGACAAAGCTGTTTTTTCCGGCCAGCTTACAGCCAACTAATGAATGAGCAAAATCGATTTCTGGCTCGTATGTCCAGACTTTTGTGTAATGATCATCAATACGTTTGTAAATCTGAACACGATTTCCATGGAATTCTTCAATGGTCATAATTTCTTCCACACCATCGTTATCAATATCAACAAGCGCAATCTCACTAATGTTTCCTTCCATGATGATTTCGCACTTCCATTCATTCCCTGCGTATGGCGGGGTAATTTTCGTAATACCAGAATCAGAACCGAAGTAACCAACCACACGACCTGATTCATCATAACCTCTTGAATAACCATGATTTCTGAAACAACCATCTAATATTTCCGTGAATTCCAGCCCCTCCGAGGGATCATCCGGTAGTTTCGATATATAAACCTGACCGGGATGAGACCAGTCTTCTTTCGACTCTTTTGATCTCGCAATGGTTGCTGCAATCACATAATTCACGCCATTAACATCATAAATATCAAAACGATGCAGATAAGGCAGACTTTGAACATCCTTGATTTCCCAACCACTTTCCGTACGCTTTCCCCAAACTAACTTTGACAACGATGGCGTTACTTTCAGATAAAATTCGTTCACAGCCAGGAATTCATTTTCTTTATTCGGAATTGGAATAATGCTCATGCATCCACCCCGGTCATTCCAAATCGTTTCTTTAACATCAAAATGTTCCCCTGAATAGGCAATACAAGGGCTTTCCGGGTCCTCCGATGCTAAGATGACATTCAACTGACCATTAATCTCGATAGAACTCGCGCAGTAACACCTTCTCATTTCATCTAAATGCAATTTTTCAAAATTCATACTATTTTTTCCTTTCTTCCCGTTCATTACTGACTTACCCAAAAACCAACACACGAATGCTGTACCTTTTCAATCACGGTTTTCTGCTAATCTGATATTGGTCAGAACTCAGATAGACGATACGTCTCATTACGGCTATGTTTTAACCTTGGCCGTAATACGCATTTTCGCCATGCTTACGAAGATAATGTTTATCGGATAATTCCTGTTGAATTTTTATGCCGCTATTAAGAAGCCTTGTTGACAAAGCCATATCCGCGACTTCTTCAAGAACAACGGCATTATGAACGGCATCTGAGGCATCTTTCCCCCAGGAAAAAGGTCCATGACCAGAAACAATGACACTAGGGACCGACATAGGATCAATATGGCGCTGATTAAATTCCTCTATCACAACCAATCCGGTATTTTTTTCGTAGTTTTCTGCAATTTCATCGGGATACATATTTCGGGTGCAAGGGATATCGCCATAGAAATAATCTGCATGCGTTGTTCCCAGTGCTGGGATATCAGCAGACACCTGAGCCCAAATTGTCGCTTTTTTAGAATGAGTATGAACGACCCCTCCTAATCCAGGAAATGCTTTATATAGTTCAATATGAGTCGCGGTATCACTCGATGGATTTAGGTGCCCTTCAACAATGTCACCATTTAAATCTACCACAACTATGTCATCAACTTTCATGTTGTCATATTCAACACCGGAAGGCTTGATTGCGATTACCCCCCTTTCGCGATCGATTTCAGACACGTTTCCCCAGGTGAATGTCACCAGTCCGTATTTCGGTAACATAAGGTTCGCAGCCAGTACCCGTTGTTTTAAATCCTCATACATAACGAACATTTCTCCCTTATGCGACTTCAGCTAAAGCGTTATCAATCATCCGGTACACATCTTCACTGGTATTACAGCGTCTCAGTTTGTCGAGATTAATCCCTGTCGGACTGTCTTCGTCATCAAGTACTTGCGTGACTTCCATTAAACCTTCCATATGCTGATCGGATGTACTGCCTGCTAAGGTAATCAGTACATCAACGGGGTCATCTTCTCCATCAAAAATCACCGGAGTATCCAGTGTAACCAGAGCAAACGCCGTTTTAATCACCCCCTGCTCAGGACGTGCATGAGGCATAGCCAGATTCGGAGCAATAATAATATAAGGTCCCAGTTTTTCGATGCTGCTGACAATAGCATCGTAATATTCGGGCTTGATAGCACCAGAGGAAACTAGCATGTCGGTTCCTATTTTAATCGCCTCTTTCCAGTCACCTGCTTTTTGATGCAATTTAATTGATTGATTTTCTATTAATAGTTGTTTCAGTCCCATAATGCTTCTCCGCTTTTTATATCCGAAGGAATACTCCTTCGGTTTTTATAATTGGTTTATTTCTGAATATTTTTACCGGCTTGCAAAATTTTTATTAATTAAATTAATCAGTTCATCGCCAAAGGTGTTTGGGTTCAGCATATTTTGTACGCCAAGAACAAACTTGCCTTCACCGGGTTCCATTTCACCGGATAAATGCTTCGATGAAACAATAATATCGGTGGTCGCCAGCTTAGATTTATAATCAGATACGGCACATGAATCCATGACACAGGGAATGCCTTTTTTCTCCAGATAGTTGCCAATTTTCATCTTCATCATCATAGATGAGCCTTGCCCGTTACCGCACACAGTAAGAATACTGACAGGACGAGCCCCATCACTTTCCGCAACAGCCAGCTCAACGGCGGCAACGACTTCTGGTTCTTCAGAAACGCTCACTAAACCTTCAGCGTCTTCTTCGGCACGCAATTTTTTGGATGCAAAAAACATGTATATAGCGGAAAAAGCCAAAATGATGTAGAAGAACCATTGTGAGGCAGACAATCCCTGCATAATTGGCGGAAATAATAGTGCCCAGTCCGCCATTCCCATCCATCCGTTAAATTCTGTACCATGTTGGGCGAACAGGTGAATGGCCCATGCAGAACCGGTTACTTCAATAATTCCCATAACAAAACAGATTTTCATTACCGCTCTCCAGCCACCGAAATGGTTTGCAAAGACACCAATCGTCGCATTAGAGAAAAACATCGGAATAAACCCGGGAATGATCATGATCGGAGAATTAAAAGCAAGCAGGGCACCCACTGCAGTAAACTGGCCTAAGGCCCCCCACATAAAGCCGAACACCATAGCATTAGGTGAAAAGGCATAAATAGCAGCACAATCAATTGCCAGAACAGCATTTGGAATCACTCGTTCAGAGATACCTTTAAACGCTTCCGATAATTCAGCAACAAACATACGCACACCGGCGACAATCACCTGGATAGCCACCGCAAATTTCAAACCCGTTTCCAGAATATAAATTGCCCAGTTTGTTTTCCCTGCCATTTCCTGAAGGTGATCTAAACCGAACGATAATAGAATGATTCCGAAAAATACTGTCATAACAATTGCAGTAGCAGCAATGCTATCGTGGAAAATATGAAGCCATTTAGGAAGATTTAAATGATCAACGCTCTCATTCCGATCCCCTAGTTTTGGCGCTACTTTGGTTGCAATCCATGAGGCAACCTGTTGCTGATGACCAATAGAAAAACCGGCTCCCCCCGTTACTTCTTCTGTGGGTTTAAACATAATATTGGAAGAAATCCCCCAATAAAGTGCCATCAGAACGGCTGAATAAATAATGGTTTCCCACATTCCTGCGCCAAGTACATAATAAAATACCGCAACAAGCCCGGCTTGTTGGAACATAATATGTCCGGTCAACATAATGGTCCGAATCCCGGTATAGCGTCGGAAAAGAACAAGCAAAATGTTGATCGCCAATGCCAGCAAGACAGAGTATCCAACCCATGAATACTTATCCCCCAGAGTCTCCATCGTTGCCATCATAGTGGTATAAGGATCAATGACTGATCCCGTCAGACCATGATACTCAGAAAGTTTTTCAATAACCGGCTTAAACCCGGAAACCAGTGTTCCGGCCCCAACCTGAACTAGCATAAACCCCACAATCGTTTTAATCGTTCCTCTTAAAATTGTGGTTTTGTCACGCCGCAATAACCAGTAACCAATCAGGGTGACCAACCCAAGCAGCAATGGTGCTTTTGTCATTACCTGACTGTAGAAGATATAAAATACATGATAGAGAAACTCCATAACCGACCCCTTGTATTTATAATATGTTGGACAAAGTACAACTTGTTTTTTTAATCATTGCACTCAACTCTTTTGCTCACGCCAACAACAATAACAATCAAAATAAATCATACAATGATCATTTTTGATTATTTTGAGCTTGATCTATAATTCACTCATAAAAGGACGTTTTTTGTACACCAGATCACACACAATATATCAGACTCAAATAAAACTCTTTTATTTCATATATTTAATATATTTATATTTATTATTTTATGTAAGTATTTGACATAATAACCTATGATTAATAGAATCATAATAAATCAAATACAATCACAAGTGGTCATTTTATGAATGATAAAGGTGATAAGATGAATGAAGTACAGAGACACAGTGGGATCCTCTCTCTTCTGGATGAGATGAAAACGATTAATGTGGCTAACATCATTGATAAATTCAACGTATCTCCTGCTACAGCCCGAAGAGATATCGCCAAACTGGATGAATTGGGTAAATTAAAAAAAATTCGCAATGGCGCTGAGCGGTTGGAAGGGCAAAAGAAAAACTGGACACCTCTTAATATTGCAAATACTGATAATTACCATGAAAAATCGGCTATCGCGACAAAAGCCTCAGAGTTATGCCAGCTCGGTGATAGTGTCGTCATTAACTGTGGATCTACTGCATTTATGTTAGGTCAAAAGCTGGCCGGACAAGATATTCAAATATTAACCAATTACTTCCCGCTAGCCAGCTATTTAATTAATTGTGATCATGAAAACGTCATCATCATAGGCGGTCAGTATAACAAAGCACAACACATATTCCTCAATCCTGCTCCGGATGCACTAAGTGGCTATGCAGGTGACTGGATGTTCACTAGTGGCAAGGGGCTGACCGAAAATGGGCTCTATAAACGGGATATGCTTACAGCGGTTGCTGAACAACAAATGCTTGAGCAGGTTGGGAAATTGGTCGTTGTCGTTGACAGCTCTAAGGTCGGTCAGAAAACAGGAATGTTGTTCTGCCCGGCTTCCAAGATAGATATTGTAATAACGGGGAAAAATGCCGATCCTGAGGTTGTAAAAGCATTGCAGACTCAAGGAACCGAAGTATTGCTCGTCTGACCTAATTATTCAATAACACTTAACATCAAAACCGGATTACACGTTTTAAGGCCAGTCGCTTTAAGCGCCGGCTCTTTGCACCCTAAATTTTATAAGAATCTGAAGCAAAAGGTATTATTATGAATCACATCAATGAAATCACTCGCGAATCATGGATTTTAAACACGTTCCCTGAATGGGGAAACTGGCTGAACGAAGAAATTCAAAGTACTATTGTCGAACCAAACACATTTTCTATGTGGTGGCTGGGATGTACCGGCATTTGGCTGAAAAGTGCCGGTAACACGAATATTAGTATCGATTTCTGGTGTGGTGCAGGTAAAAAAACCCACAGCAACCCTCTAATGAAAAAGCAGCATCAAATGATGCGAATGGGAGGAGTACGCGAACTTCAGCCCAATCTCAGAACGTCACCATTTGTACTTGACCCATTTGGCATTAAAGACATTGATGCCGTTCTGGCAACACATGACCATGCCGATCATATAGACATTAATGTTGCAGCCGCCGTTTTACAAAATTGTGGAGATCATGTGAAATTTATTGGTCCTCAGGCATGCGTTAATCTATGGAAAAGTTGGGGAGTACCAGAAGAGCGTTGCATCGTAGCCAAAGTCGGGGATGTGATTAACGTCGGGGATATGAATATCCGGGTTTTAGACTCCTTCGACCGGACCGCTCTCGTTACCCTTCCTGAGGGAACCTCTTCTTATGATAAAGAAATCCTTGATGGTATGGACCAGCGCGCCGTTAATTATTTAATTGAAACCTCCGGTGGCTCTGTGTATCACTCTGGTGATTCCCACTATTCTAACTATTACGCCAAACATGGTAATGACTACAACATTGATGTCGCCCTGCTTTCTTTCGGTGAAAATCCCAGAGGCGTGACAGACAAAATGACGGCATCTGATATTTGCCGGGCCGGTGAATCTCTGGACTGTCAGATTGTTATTCCATTCCACCATGATATATGGTCCAACTTCCAGGCCGATACCCGGGAAATTGAAGTTCTATGGAATATGAAAAAGAATCGCCTCGAATATCAATTCGCTCCGTTCTTCTGGCAGGTTGGCGGTAAATATACTTTCCCAACGGATAAAGACCGCATGCATTATCAACATTTCCGCGGTTTTAGAGACGTATTTACCGACGAACCAGAACTGCCATACAAAGCGTTCTTATAATTAACGCTCTTGATTGCATCTTCAACAAAATCAGCCCACACGTAACGGTGTGGGTTTTTTAATTAATGCGGTAGCTGTGTTTACAAAGAGTTATTTCTGTTCTTACTTAGTATATTGCTTCTTAAATGCTACGACCCTATTCGGCACGAAACGTCCGGACAAAAGGTGTACCGGCCGGATCAACCTGAACCTGAGCTTTCACGTTATAAATATCTTCAATTAATTCTGCATTGAGCACGGCTTCCGGAGCGCCGGAAGCGGCTAACTGCCCATTTTTCAGCACCAATAGGTTGTCTGCATACTGAGCAGCAAGATTCAAATCATGAAGAACCATAATGGAAATATAGTTTTTCTCTTTTGTCTTGCTGCGCAAATGCTCCAGAAGCACATGCTGATGATGCAAATCCAGAGCACTGACAGGTTCATCAAGCATCATAATTGTCGGGTTACGCATCAGTGCCTGAGCAAACAGAACCATCTGACACTGGCCACCACTTAATGTCCGGATATCCCGGTTGGCTAGATGAGATATCCCCATATCATTTAAGATGACCAGCACTTCTTTCAGCATGTCGTCATCAACCCGCAGACTAAGGCTATCCAGCCTTCCCAGCAAAACAACTTCAATCACCGTCAGGCTGATATCAAAATGAATATCCTGAGGCATATAACCAAACCGGCTACGCCAGAATGTCAGTGATTTTTTACTCAGGGTCGTGCTTTCATAACGAATATCACCACTATCTAATGGGATATCACCAAACAAACTTTTCAGTAATGTGCTTTTCCCGGTACCATTCGGTCCCAGAATTGCCGTTATCTGCCCGGGACGAAGCGTAAAACTCAGACCATCCGCCAGTTTCAGGGAACCGATGCAAACATGGATATTTTCCGCAATTAACATCACATTCCCCGCTTAGCAATAATTAGCCAAAAGAAAAAAGGTACGCCAATAATAGCCGTTACAATTCCTATCGGAAATAAAGCACCGGGAATGATCGTCTTAGACAAAACCGACGCAGCAGAAAGTAAAAAGGCACCAATCAGAAAAGAAAGGGGTAAAAAGAAACGCTGATCTTCTCCGACAAGCATTTTGGCAATATTTGGCGCCACAATACCAATAAATCCGATAATACCGACAAAACTGGTCACTGTGGCGGTCATCATTGCCACAATAAATAGGGTTTTTACCCTCAGCTTCGTTACATTGACACCCACACTTTTCGCCCGCTCTTCTCCCATTCGTAGGGCTGTTAGCTGCCAGGCATCCTTCATTAATAAAATAAAACCGATAATAATAACAACGGCAGTAATTGCCATACTAACCCAGGTGGCTTTCGATAAACTGCCAAACAGCCAGAACAAAATCTGCTGACTTAACTCCGGTGATGAAACAAACTGCACCAGTGATAACAGAGACTGAAACAAAAACAAAAGCGCTATCCCTGCCAGTATTAACTGACCGGAACCGATATGACGCATTGAAGCCAGGGCAAACAGAAAACAAGCCGAAAGCATACAGCAGATAAACGCCCCTAGCGGTACGGCATAAAGACTGTTCATACCCAATGAACCAACATATAACATAATTGCTGCACCGAAACCGGCGGCGGCAGCCATACCCAGAGTATAAGGACTCGCCATCGGGTTATTTAGTAATGTCTGCATTTCTGCACCACCAATCCCGAGAGCCCCCCCGACAAAAATCGCCATCAAAGCAATCGGCAGACGCAGATTAATCACAATCACCTGAGTTGACGGATCAACCTGATACGGTAATCCCGTAAACTCAAGCAATGCATTGATAACCCGGGAGGCATCAAGCATAGACGGTCCTGTCATTATATCCAGCACAAAAGACGTCAGAAGAAGGACAACAAACACTGCAATCATTACTGTCCGTTTACGTTCATTTTTTCTTTGCTGTTCAACTGCCTGTAAAAACATCGTTGATTGCATTTTGTTACCTGAATCTGTTTTCCTACAATATGTTCAATCCTCACAAACGGCATAAATGACTTATTTACCACGTCCAGAGTATCAAAATTTCTGGCTGGTATTATATACAAATAATAATAATTTGCATTTCTTTTATCATTAAATATTATAACGGGTCTGATAGATGCAAAACTTCAGTCTCACAAATAACATTAAAAACAAAAGGAAGTCATTCATGTTAAAACAGCTCTTAGGTATTGCTGTCCTAATGTTTAGCTCGGTTACCTATTCAAAAGTCACGACCGTCACCGATATTCTGGGCAGAAACGTCACTTTTGATGCTCCGGCCAAACGGGTCGTTGTTGGATTTTATCCGGAAGATTATATGGCCATCGGAACAGAAACTGCCTATGACCATGTGGTCGGTATGTCCAAAACTATCTGGAAAGCCCGAACGAAAAACTGGGACTTATATGTCAAACACCGCCCTTCGCTGAAAGACATTCCGGACACAGGAAGCGTAGATACCAATACCTTTTCCGTTGAAAAAGTTATCAGTATGAACCCGGATGTCGTGATGCTGGCAGACTGGCAATATAAAGCACTGACATCAGAAATAAAACGTCTGGAACAGGCCGGAATTGCTGTCATCGTCGTTGATTACAACGCCCAGACAGTCGAAAAACATGTTAAGAGCACTCAAATTATTGGTGTCATTACCGGACAGGAAGAACGCGCAGCGAAAATTGCCGGTGAATATCAGCAAAATGCAGACAGAATCAGTCAAAGACTGGCAAAAGCCAACTTGCCGAAACCCAAAATCTACACAGAATACGGAGCTGCAGGTGTCAGTGAAAAAGGCTTCACTTTCGGTAAAAATATGTGGGGTGCCATTGCGACCATGGCCGGCGGTAACAACATTGCCGACCCATATGTAGAGTGGTGGGGAAAACTGAACCCTGAAATGATCATTGCCGCCAACCCGGACGTCATTGTTATTACAGGTTACGAATCGGGCAGTGCCGATGATGCCATGCTGATGGGACAGGATATCGATGAAAACCTGGCCAAACAACGCCTGGCCGGATTCATGAAGCGTACTGGTTGGTCATCCATCAATGCAGTAAAAAATCAGCGTATATACGGTGCTTACCATGGAGCCTGCCGTACCATCCTTGACGGGGCCATGCTCCAGTTTTACGCCAAAGCAATGTATCCGGAATTATTCAAAGATTTGGAACCGGAAAAAGCATATTTAGAATTTTATCAGAAGTACCTTCCAGTTGTTCCTGAAGGCACCTTCACAACAAAACTTTAATCAAATTAAAGTGATGGCTGACACATATCCGCCATCACTTTGCCCGTTGCTCACTTTAGTGATAAGTCACTATCTGCGGTATTTTCTTCTGAGACCGGGCTATCTGCCAACGCCTGTTGCTGCTCCAGTCTCGCCCGCTCAGCTTTAGAAATATAGCGAGGTTTATTACTCTTGTGTAATTTCGCATTTTTCTTTTTCAGCTTTTTCTTCAGTGTCTCGTTAATTTTCTTTTTTCTGTTCACGTATGGCGTACTCACTGTGTTGATCAGCGATGGATTCTACCGTTGATTCACGGACAGATCCATTCATCAATCTGAGACTTAAAATAATCATTGTCAACTTTTACTCTCCAATCTTTTTCAGAAACCGAGATTATCATCCAGATAAAAAACAATTATCATACCGCCTTTATAAAAGGAGAATCTGATGCAGTATGACTGGGTACTTTTTGATGCCGATGAAACTTTATTCCACTTTGGTTCATACACCGGAATCAAACTAATGCTGGAACGAAAAGGAGTCGAACTGACAGATGACTCTTTCCGGGACTATGAAAAGGTAAACAAGCCTCTTTGGGTTCATTATCAAAATGGCGATATAACCGCTTCTGAGCTGAAAACCCGCCGCTTTAAAATCTGGGCAGAACAACTCAATACCACCCCTCAGGAATTAAACTATTCCTATATGCAGGCAATGGGCGACATTTGCACATTACTACCCGGAGCCAGAGAACTGATTGAAAAGCTGAGTCAGAAAGTCAAACTGGGAATCATTACCAATGGTTTCTCCGACTTACAGTCCATCCGTTTAGAACAAACCGGGTTAGCGCCTTATTTTGAACACGTAATCATTTCAGAAGAAATCGGTATCGCCAAACCTGACCGCAGGATCTTTGAACATGCTTTAACCCTGATGGGAAATCCAGATAAAAGCCGGGTATTGATGGTCGGTGATAATCCTCATTCAGATATTCTCGGCGGACTAAATACCGGCATTGATACCTGTTGGCTGAATACAGAAAAAGTACCGTCACCAGATGGAGTAAACGCACACATGGAGGTCAGTTCCCTGGACGAGCTGCATCAATATTTACTGGCATAGCGGACCAAAAACGGGAATCGGTAACATTAACGGGAATGAACCTTCGCAAAACTCATCCCGTTAGCGTGATTTGACAGTGTATTCGTTTTTAAAATACAACCAGATTCAAAAACAAAAAGACGAACATACTGATAACTGTTGTCAGTAACACATTCCGCGTTTTCCATGCCAACAATGCCGCTAACAGAGCAGACAGGAGATATGGGTTATCCGGCGTAATCCAAAACCCTTTCCCCTCCGGCATAAAAACAATCGGAGCCCAGATAGCGGTCAGAACTGCCGGACTTGAATATTTCAGAAAGCGCTGAAACTCAGGATGAATCTTTAATGGCAAACCGGGCTCTAAAAACAGATAACGGCTTAAAAACACCAAGGCTGTCATCGCAAAAATCGATAAAAGGATCATTCTTTTCTGCCTCCCAGCTTCTCAGCACAATATCCGGCCGACATCCCTCCTAAACCAGAGATCATAAGCGCACCTTCAGTACCGAAAAAATTAAGGGTAACAGACAAGCCAAGTGAAACAAGAACGGCCATCACAACAGGAAAGCTAACCACATGCGGAATGACCAAAGCAATGAAAGTTGCTGCTACTGCGAAATCTAAGCCCAACCCATTTAAATCCGGGATATAACTTCCCCCCACGATGCCAACAAACGTCGCCAGATTCCAGACGAGATAAAAACTCAGTCCGGCCCCTAACGCATACCAGCGATTAAACTGTTTCTCAGACTGCTGACCACAAATGGCAAAAAGCTCATCCGTTAGTAAAAAACCTAAACACAACCGCCATTTCAAGGGTAACGGACTGATTTTCTGTCTCATAGTAACGCTATAAAGCAGGTGCCGGGATGTAATAAAAAATGTCGCCAGCAACATGGAAATCAGCCCGGCACCGGCTTTAAACATACCGGTAGCAACAAGCTGAGCAGAACCGGCAAATAAAACGGCCGACATGGCCTGACTTTCCAGAGGGTTCAATCCGGCATCAATGGCAAAAGATCCGGCCAGTAATCCCCACGGGAGCACGGCTATACTCAAAGGCATTATTGCCAAAGCCCCCTGAGCAAATAATTTTGCCTGCCCCGTCATTTCAGGATTATCTATAAATTCAGTATCCATTATTTATCTTAACGCTTTACCTGTTGATTTAATGTTTTCATTTCGCCACAAAGACCGGACCAATACTTGTACAAAATTGTCCTGTATCGCAAAAAAGAATGTAGCATTAAGAGAGCGATTGAGTAAATTGTTTCGGTGTAATACCCATAGCCCGTTTAAAATGCCGGTGAAAGTGACTCTGATCATGGAAACCGGCTTCCTGTGCGGCATCGGAAATAACGTACCCGGCCCGAAGCAGTTTTTTTGCATACCGGAGACGACTTTGAATCTGATAAGCATGAGGAGGAAGGCCGAATTCTTTCTGAAATGCCCGAACCAGATAATAAGGACTGAAACCAGCCAGTGATGCCAGCTCTTCCAGAGAAACATCAGCCTGAGGAAAATCATCGAGGAATGTCTTTACGATTAAAACCTGTTTCTGGCCTTTTTTCTTTATCTCATAATCCTGACGACTCCGGCTATGGCGCGCCATCAGTTTGACTAACGCACCATAGATCAACGTTTCCCTCAGCAAGCGGTTATCTGAATTTTCAAGAGTTGAAAAAACCAGCCGTAACTGCTGAGCCACCAGCGGGTCATGCACTACCGGTTCAGGAAAATAAGGAACTGAAGAATGAGCACCAATTCCCTGGGTCACTGCCGAAAACTGCTCAGGAAGTGGATATATTGCTTTGTATTCCCAGCCACCTTCGGTTGCTGAATGTCCGGTATGAACCTCATCAGCATTGACCAATATAATATGATCTTTTGGTGCTAAATGATTCCCTCCGGAACGATAGAACGACTGCGCACCTTTCTCTATCACACCAATGGTGTAACCTTCATGGCTGTGACGAGAGAAATTCTGCCGCTTATATTTTGCGTGCAGCATTTCCAGCCCACCCAACTCAGCAGCGATGGTAAAACTTGCATCTTCTTTGAATTTCTTTGTTCGTTTTGGCATTGGTTACTCTCTTTCCCTGAAATGCCAGTCTACCCCATTTGCTCCGGTTAGTTTTGTACAAAATTGCTTTTTACTTTCACTTGAAAAACAGAAAGTGAGTCAGTAAAACACTTCTCACCTATTTGGTCTCTTGCAAAATTTTATGACGCCGTTGGACAACAATATGTTCTAACGTTTTTTTAAAAGAATCTGACAGATGAAACCAAAGTTTGATGAATTACAGAATCATTTTATATACCCGGAAATAACGTCAATTACATCTTCTATGTCTGAAACCTGATGGCTGGCAATATAAAACTCAGGCGTCACCTTTTCAGGTATGGCGATTGTCGTCACTCCTGCTCTGACGGCAGCGGTTACCCCCGTTAGGCTATCTTCCAGTGCAAAGGCATTTTCGGGTTCAACCTTTAACTGATGACACACGTCCAGATAGATGTCTGGAGCAGGCTTTCCATTTTCTACGCTATCAGCACTTAATGTCAGTTCAAAAACATCGTTTAAGCCAAGTTTGTTCAGAACCGCTGATATAATAGGACGGCTTGAGGAAGTCGCAAGTGCTATCCGAAAACCGTGGTGTTGTAAAAAGCCGATGAGTTGATCAATTCCCTTTCGGGCTTCAGCATGTGTACGAATCAGTGCAGCCGTCATATTCAGAAGTTGCTCTGCGAAATGGCTTCGTGAGACATCTAAGTGAAAACGCACTATCCAGAATTCAGAGATATCGTCAATTCGTTTTCCCATTGTGTACCGAATACAGTCTTTTTCGGTAATGATAACGCCAAACCGACTTAACAAATCAATTTGCGCTCTGCGCCAATAAGGCTCCGAATCGAGTAAAACACCATCCATATCAAATACAAACAGCTCTTTTTTACCTGTCATAATCACAACCCGATGTTTTGCTTTAATCTCCTACCCAAAAGCGCATTTTATCGTATTTTCAGTGTAATAGCTTGAAATTACATAACACCTGTCGACCATATACCTGAAACAGGTCTACCCTACAATAAAAAACACGGAACTATAGCGCCCCGTGTTTTAAATAAGGTCAAGTCAGATTCTAAGCTAACGCACAATCAGTCCCAACAGAATACCAATCGTTCCGAAGTCGGAATCGCTAAAGGTCGTATTTGCCAAGCCCAGATCCCCCAGAACCGGTAACAGGAAAACTGGCAGGAAGGTAATCAACAGACCCTGAGCAAATGCACCTAAAATAGCCCCCCGGCGACCACCGGTTGCATTTCCAAACACGCCAGCTGCCGCACCAACAAAGAAATGCGGAACCACACCGGGAATAATAATTGTCATGTGAAGCATATAGAGCAAAAACATACCGATAACCCCAGCCACAAAACTGGACAGAAATCCAACCAGCACAGCATTAGGGGCGTATGGGAAAACAACCGGACAATCCAGTGCCGGTTTAGCATCAGGAACCAGTTTGTCTGAAATACCTTTGAAAGCTGGAACGATTTCGGCGATGATCATACGAACCCCCTGCAGGATAACGTATACGCCGCCCGCGAAGGTAATTGACTGCATGATCGCATACATAAACCACTGTTTACCGCCACTGACTTCACGAACATAATCCCCACCGGCAAACAAACACGTCACAATAAAAATGATCGCCATCGTAAAAGAGATGGCTACAGGCGTATCCCGCAAAAACAGTAAACTCTTGGGAACGTTCATGTCTTCGGTGGAATGTTCTTTATTACCGAATTTACTACCAATAAAACCGGCAAGTACGTAAGACAACGTAGAAAAGTGCCCGATAGCGACATCGTCCGAACCGGTTACCTGTTTCATGTACCGGTGAGCAATCGCAGGATAGAAGACCATCGTAACCCCAACCACAGCCGAACCCAAAGCGATGAGAGGAACACCTTTCATTCCGCTGGACGAAAGGATAACCGCCACCATCATCGACATAAACAGTGTGTGGTGACCGGTCAAAAAGATAAATTTCCAGGGAGTAAACCGGGCAATCACAATATTAATGACCATGGCAAAAAACATGATCATTGCCATTTCACGCCCAAAGCTTTTTTGTGCAATAGACACAATGGCTTCATTATTTGGAACAACACCACTAATGTGAAAGGCATGCTGAAATATTTGAGCAAACCCACCCAGAGATGTGATAACCAGTCCGGCACCCGCACCAAGAATAACAAACCCAAGGATGGTTTTTATTGTCCCCTTGATACATTCCGTAGCCGATTTTTTCTGTGCAATCAAACCAATCAGAGAAATAACCCCAACTAATACAGCAGGCTCAGAAAGCACATCGTTCATGAGAAATTTGAAAAATTCCATATGACCTCCTAAAGCGCATTCACTTTTTTGAGTCCTTCCGACAGACGTTCTTTCATTGCCCCTTTGTCTACCATGTTATCCAGACTCACAATAACCGGCTCAACATTCATAGACTGAAGCTGTTCGGCAATATCCTTAGTACCAATAAAAATGTCACACTGCATGCCCTTTGCCGAACCGAGATCGGTATGGTCGACTTCGGCATCAATACCAAGATCTTTCAGAATGGTTTTCAGGGACATCTCCATCATCAAACTGGAGCCCAGACCATTTCCACAAACTACCATTATTTTCATACTGTTACCTTCCGTTCAGGTTAAAGTTTTCGATATTTTTCCAGCACTGTTGTTATGTCAGTGACCGAGTCAGCCCCACATATTTTCCGTACATCCTCATCGTTCATAAATAGCTCGGCTAACTGAGCAATAGTGTCAACATGGCTGTTACTGTCGACAGCGGCCAAAGTTACAAGCAAATGAACCGGATCGTTTTCTTCAGAACCAAAAGAGACACCTTGTTTAAATACCGTTAATGACAATGCTATCCGGTTAACCCCATCTTCCGGGCGGGAATGAGGCATCGCAATTCCCGGTCCCAGAACATAATAAGGTCCTATAGCTTCATGTGACCGGTAAATTGCATCAACATAACTTGCATTGATGGCACCATTTCGGATCAACGGTTCACACCCTTTTTTGACCGCCGTACGCCAGTCAAAATCGTCGTGATAAATGTGAATCACATCTGGTGTTAATAATTTTGTAAGCATAAGTATCTGAACTTTGGCAATGAACAATGCAGCCTACTGTAACGGGCAAATGAGTAGAAAAGTTTAGGTTTGATCACAAACGATAGCGCTACCTGATAGCGCTATCATTATTTGTGATAGCGCTATCATTTTATCTTAAAAGACTGAAAAACAGCATGAAGTAAATGCAAACAAAGCCATTCTGTCGTGTTATTATTCACTCAGTGAAATAAAGGAAATTGATATAAAGTAATGCGTCAAACAAGAAAGAGAAAAGGATCAGGCAAAGTCACAATCGCAGATGTCGCTAAAAAAGCCGGTGTAGGTAGTATGACCGTATCCAGGGCGTTGAGAACTCCTGAGCTGGTTTCAGAGAAGCTCAGAGAAAAAATTCAGCAGGTAATAGAAGAGTTAGGCTACATACCGAATAAAGCTGCCGGCGCGTTAGCTTCTGGTGAAAGCAAAATGATCGCCGTCATTCTTCCCTCTTTAACCGACAAAGCATGCTCCCTGTTCTTACCGGGTTTTCAGAAAAAACTGAATCAACAGGGTTACCAGTTACTACTGGGTTATTGTGACTATTCACCGGAACTGGAAGAAAAGCTGCTTTCAACGTTCATGCAAAGTCGCCCCGATGCTATCGCATTATTTGGTTCACAACACAGTGAAACAGTACATAACCTCATTGCATCAACGGAAACACCGGTCATTGAAATCGCAGAGTTTAATAACGCCTCCCGTTATCACTGCATCGGTGCTAATCATTTTGAAATTGCCAAAGCCTGTACCAAACACCTTCTCCACCGGGGATGCAAAAATGTCGGCTTTATCGGGGCCAGAGATCATCATTCCGTACTACAAAATATGCTTCATGGATGGCAAAGTGCCCTGATAGAGAATTACCTTGCCCCTGACCACTTTCTGACGGCACCGGAAACCGCTTCATTCGAACTGGGAAGTGATGGACTATCGAAGCTGCTATTACGCGATCCTACCCTTGATGCGCTGGTTTGCAGTCATGAAGAAATCGCGCTGGGCGTCCTTTTCGAGTGTCAGAGGAAACTAATCAAAGTTCCTCAGGATCTTTCCATAGTTTGCCTCAATGGGTCCGCCTCATGTGAACACACTTACCCCAGATTATCCTGTGCCAGGATTAACTACTCAGAAATGGGGAAAAAAGCCGGTGAGCAAATTCTTTCACTACTGGGAGGCACCGTTTCACAAAATATGGCTATCGATGTCGGTTTTAAACTCTATCGCGGCTCAAGCACTCATAAACTGGAAAAGAATTAAGAGCCCTAACCGGATAGCTTTTTACCCAGACTGAGAATAACCGGAACTAATATTAACGTAATCGGAGTAGCAAATAATTCACCAAACACCAACGATACAGCCGCAGGTTTCAGATACTGTGCCTGTTCAGATGTTTCAGACAACAATGGGAGCAAACCACAGACTGTCGTTAATGTTGTCAGGAAAATCGCTCTCATCCGGCTTCTTCCCGCCTCAATAAGAGCCACCTTACCCCCCAAACCGGACTCGTAAAGCTGATTAAACCGGGTCAGTAGTACCAGAGAATCATTGATAACGACCCCTGTCATCGCCATCATCCCAAACATAGAGAGTAAACTCACCGGTAACGCCATCAGACCATGCCCGAAAATGGCACCGGCAAATCCAAATGGAATCACTGACATAATAATGAAAGGTTGCCAGTACGACTTCAAAGGCACAGCAAGAAGAACATAAATAAGCAATAATGTCAGTAACATGGCTTTTCGGAAACCATGCTGAACATCGTCCTGCTCAGCAAACGCTCCCGACCGGGAAATTTTCACTTCCGGATACATTTTCTGAAGTTGAGGTATCGCATTTTTGTTTAATATGTTTAAAACTTCCTCGGCTGAAATAACACTCTGCACCTGTCTCCAGGAAACCTCTATCACTTCATCGTAATTACGCCGGTTAATGATCTGAGCCTGATGAGAAAAAGTCAGTTTTGCGATGTCTCCAAGAGAAACATAGCTGCCATCGTTCAATTTAACCGGAGTCGACGCTAACTGAGTTAACGTCTTTCTTTCCCGGTTGGGAATCCGGACAACAACCGATACTTCCTCGCCTTTTTCCAGTAAACGGTGAAGCTCAATTTCACCATAAGTACTGCCAATGACTCTGGCAATATCTCGCTGACTGATACCTAACTGAATGCCTCTGTTATTTAGCACAACCTGTAGCTGTCTTCTTCCCGATGAGCCATTATCGGTAACATCTTTCACCCCTTTAATGGCTTTCAGACGAGCTTCAATTTTCGCCACCACATACTTAGCCAGCGCCCGGTCCGGAGAAGACACAACCAGTGAAGAGCTTCCGGCAAACTCACTGGATAACGTGTACTGCATTGAAACATTGCCTTCCAGATTACCCGTTTTTGCTTTCCATACTGACAATACATTATCTCCCGGAATAGCCGACAGCGCCTCATTTGAAAGTTCGATATCTACTTCCAGTTTGTCCAGAGATTCCCGGGAAACAAAATATTTACTGACCGGCGGATGGTGGAGGTTAAACATATCCTGTAATGCTTTTGACGTAGCTAGTACCGCTTTTTCCAGATGAGCGATATGCTTTTTACTTAACTCAGGTGAAGCACTCTGATCCATTTTGACAATAAGTGTACCGTACCTTCCGGGAATATCCGGAAAAAAGGCAGAGCGGATATGCCCGTTAACGACAGCCATATAAGCACTGAGGGCAATAAGTAAAAACACCGATAATGCTGTCACTCTGTTTTTTAACGCCGAAGTCAGTAACGGACAATAAACGGAATCACTGATATAACAAAGCGCATCATTGACCGCTTTCCGGCAATACTGAAGCCCTCTGGAGAAACGATGCCGATTCGGCTCCGAACTGACAGGAAAACACAAATGTGTTGGCAGAATGAATTTACTTTCTATCAGAGAAAAAATCAGGGCTAAAATAGCCACGCCGGAGAACCCTGCCAGCACTTTAGCCAGTTCATTTTCAATCCATAGCATGGGGGAAAAAGCCGCAATCGTCGTCAATACACCAAAAACCGTTGCGACCGAAACCGAATCAACACCTTTTAACGACGCTTCAGCCGGGGATAATCCGGTTTGCCGTTCCTGATGTATGCTTTCACCAACAACAATAGCATCGTCCACCAGAACACCGAGGATCAGAATCATACCGAACAGTGTAATATCATTAATACTGTAATTAAAATAAGGCAGACCCATCATCCAAATCGCTCCGGCAAGCGATACCGGAATACCCATCGCGACCCAAAGTGCCAGTCTGACTTCAAGAAACAATCCCAAAATAATCACAACAATGATGAGTCCCTGAATAGCATTTGAACCGAGCATCTCTAGCTGGTTATCGATATAAGGAGCCATATCCGCCATGACGTCAGTTTGAATACCGGAAGGCAGGGCCGGTTGTAATAACTTCAGCTCTTTTTTTATTGCGTCACTGACATGAAGTAAATTGTCCTTTGTGCTGGTAGAGATCATCAGAGCAATGGCTGGTTTTCCCTGAAACCGCACGATGCTGTCATCGTTTTGATAAGTCCGGAGCACATTAGCCACTTCGCTGAGTCTGACTATTGAATCCGGCGTGATGACAATCGGTAAATTTTTCAGTTTCAGTAAATTATCAGCATAACGATCGCCTTTAAGAACAATCACCCCGGACGAAGATTTCAGTTTTCCACTTCTGAATTCCGTTGAAAACTGATTGATCCGCCCGGAAAGCACCGTCGGATCCAAACCATATTGTTTCAATTTTTCTAAATCAGGCTCAATACGCAGTTCCTGTTTGCGTTTACCTAAATTGGTTATCTGAGAAATACTGGCATTACTCTGAAGCTTATTTTTGACTTTAATTGCCACTTTCTGCAGAAGATTTTGGTCATGTCCGCCATAAATGAGTATAAAAGCAGCCAGGTTGGTAAATTCATCCCGTTGAATAACCGGGCGCTCAGCCAGTGCTGGAAAACCTTTAATGCCGTCTATCTTATTCCGCACATTTTCAATAAGCCGATCAAGGTTGACCCCCGTTGCTTTCCTGATATAAATGATGGCCGATTCCGGTCTTGACTCACTAATCACACTTTTAATACCGGCGATCCCTCTGATGGCATTTTCTATGCGCTGAGTAATACCGTCATCGACTTGTCTGGCTGTCCCTCCGGGGTATTCTACGGAAACCGTCAGCCGGGTCGGAGGGATTTGTGGAAAAGATTCAACCCGCAATGTGCCCATTGTCAGAAAGCCGGCCACCAGTATAAAAATCATCAGCAAATTCGCTGCCACCGGGTTATCAATAAACCACTTTGTTGCTGTTTTCATTCCGTCTTCTCCGGCAGGGCCTTTTGCCCCTGTAACATCGAACTCAGCGGAAAACGAACTAATAATCGAGGTTGATCCGGTTTTTGCTTATAACGAAAACGGACTTTCCCCGGTGTTTCCTCTATCAGCTCAATACGCTCAAGTTTCAACCGCCCTTCAACAAGACTCCATACCTGGCCATCCTGAGTTAACACCGATGAAGGTGCCTCAACAACATCTCGCAATAGTGGTACAGAAAAGAGAACCTCTACAAATTGATCCGGAAGCAAAGGATCATTACCGACAAACGGATGTTTGACATTTAGTACAAGACTTCTCTGACGGGTCTTCTCATCGAAAACCGGAGAAATATACCGGATACTGGCATCCCAACGGGTTCCGGGAAATGCCGTCACTTTTGCTGAACATCCAACGGAAAGTACTCTTTTTAACCGCTGCCAATCCCCCCTGGATAATTCAACTCTCACATCAACGGATTCACTTGATACAATCTGAAACATTGACTCGCCAGCATCTACCCACTGTCCGGGGACCACCATTTTTTTCACCATAATGGCCGGATAAGGGGCTTTAACCGTTGTCTGTTCAAGCATTTCCTGAGCATAAGCGAGCTCCGTTCTGGCAGACGTCAGTTCTGACTTGGCCATACTGATATGTGGCTCAAAACGCCCAAATGAAGAAAGCTTGTTTCCTCGGGAGATTTTTTCCGCTACGTATTGTTTATGACGATAGTTCATCAGTTCAAATTGAGCTTTTGCGACTTTTGTTCTGGCGTCATCCACAGCGACCTGATATGACACCGGCGATATCTTTAACAACGTCTGCTTTTCTTCCAGATGATCGCCAGGAGACGTTTTACCGCCTATCGAAATAACCCGTCCGGAAACAGCTGATTTCATTAACAGCGGCCACCGAGCCATCGTGATGCCCGATACTTTTACAGATAAAGACGATTGTGCCGGTATCACTTTAATCACAGAGACTCCGGGAATGGATTCATTCTGATGTTCCGGAGGTATATTCCGGCTTTTTTCTGAAAGACTCCATAAAAGCAGCAATCCTCCAACACTGAGAATTAATACTTTCCATACATACTTTTTCATTGCCAACGGCTCCGGAAGTGATCTATTCAGTCAAAATGCCCATCTTTTTTGGCAAAACACAGATAATTTATGAGACACATATGTATCATAGTTAATTTTATTTTATGATACAAGCGCGTCTCATAAATATTTGGTAAGATAGAAAGACACTCCCATTTTCAGGACAAAGGCAACTAAGTGAAATTCAATGATGCAAGGCTGAAAAAATCCAATAACGCTATTCTGGAAGCGGCTCTTCTGACACTGACCGAAAATCCGGATACACCATTTACGGATATTGCAAAACTTGCCGGGGTTGGCAGAGCGACGCTATACCGGCTTTATCCCAACAGAGAATCATTACTCGAAGCCCTACTCATCCGCTGTCTGACAGAAATTGACAACAAGTTGCTAAAAGCAGAATCGAAAGCACGAAGTACAAAACACTTTTTCGAGTTACTTTTTGAAACGATGCTTCACCTGGAAAAAGAATATAAACTGATGTGCCAGTTCGAGCCGGAAAAGTACCCGTCTGAAAAAATTAAGGCTCTGTATTCACGTCAGGAATCCGAGATGATTGATCTCATCCGGCTGGCACAAAAAGAAGGTCTGATTGATAACACACTACCGGAGATTTGGGTTGCCCGTCTGATTGACGGAATTATCTATGCGGTATGGGAGTTTAACCGGACAGAAAAAGACATAAAGCAATCGGTGAAACTGGCTACCAAAGCATTATTTAACGGTATTCAGGACAGCTCTCCGTCACTTTTTGACAGAATCAGATAAAGAACGAAAATCGCAGCAGCACCTATCGCAACACTGACGTATGCGATATTCGTTAAACCGTATTCCCGGATAACATTACCGCCGATTAATGCGCCGCCCCCAATCCCTATATTCACAATACTTGAGAACACTGCCATCACAAAATCTCCACCCTTATCATTTGTTGAAAGCACCGCAGACTGTAAGCACAGCATCATCATAATCCGGGTTGACCCCCAAATCATAATCAACATAAACAGCAATGGCACACTGGAAACTAACGAAGGTAGCAGCGACATCGAGCACAAAACAATGCCGGTAAAACAGATAAACCGGGCTTTTGGAGAAAAATACCGACATATACGGCTAAATAAAAAACTTCCGACCATGGCTGCCACCCCGAACAACAGCAAAAATAGTGTTACCGAATTCTCTGCATAGTGTCCAACGTTTTTCAGAAAAGGCTCAATATAGCTATATGTTGTGAAATGACTGACAAAAACCAGAAACGTAAAAAGATACAAGAGTAGCAGCAACCGGCTCCTGAACAACTCAGAAACCTGCCTGACTGAACCTTTGAACGTGCTGGGCAATACTGGCAACAGACGTATCAGAGCAAGCAGGACAAGCAAAGCCATTATGGCAATGGCAACAAAAGCCACTCGCCAGCTAAAAAACTGCCCGAGAATCCGGCCCACCGGGACCCCCAGAATTAAAGCCAGGGAAGTCCCTGTCGCAATCATACTTAATGCAAATGGCTTTCTCTCCGGCGGGACAAGGCGAATTGCCAGATTGGCCGTCATTGACCAAAAGAGAGAGTGAGCCACAGCGACACCGATACGACTAAACAACAATTGTTCAAATGTACCGGCACAAAACGAAAAGATATGGCTGAAAATAAAGAGGATAAAAACCCCAATCATCAGCTGTTTCCGTTCAATTTTTCGGGTAAGAATAATCAAGGGCAGAGATAACGAAGCAACAATCCATGCATAAATCGTCAGCATCCAGCCAGTTCCTTCAACCGACATATGAAATTCAGTCGTAATGTCACTCAATAATCCGACAGGCACAAACTCCGTCGTCTGAAAAATAAACCCGGCAACAGTCAGTGCCAGAATTTGCCTGGTTTGTGTTGTTTTTGATGGTGACATAGGACTGCCGGACAAAGCGTTCATAAATGAACGAATCAATTGAAGAATAACGTATTTTATCCTTTTTATGGCAAATAAAGATACGGTAGAAATAATAAATTCATAATCGCTCAGTAGAAGAAATAAACAAAAACTACCGGCTCACTCTACATCCGGCGGAGATGCATTGATTTCACCTATCAATTCAATAGAAACAAGCGATTTCCGTTTAACTCCCGGGGATGGGAATATACTTTCCGAACGCAAGATACTGCAATGAACAACTAATATTATTTAAAGGAAAGTAAAGCATGATTAACACTCAAATTAAACCATTCAACGCAACGGCATTCAAACAGGGGGAATTCGTAGAAATCTCTGAAAAAGACATCGCAGGTAAGTGGGCAGTATTCTTCTTCTATCCAGCTGACTTTACTTTCGTTTGTCCAACTGAGCTTGGTGACCTTGCAGATCATTACGCAACACTTCAGGAGATGGGCGTCGAAGTATTTTCTGTATCAACCGATACTCACTTTACTCATAAAGCATGGCATGACAGCTCAGACACGATTGGCAAAATCAACTACTACATGGTTGGCGACCAAACCGGAACTATCACAAACAATTTCGGTGTAATGCGTGAAGGTCAGGGTCTTGCAGACCGCGCGACTTTCGTTATCGATCCGGAAGGCATTATTCAGGCCGTTGAAATCACTGCTGAAGGTATTGGCCGTGATGCTGAAGATTTGCTTCGTAAAATTAAAGCGGCTCAGTATGTTGCCGCTCACCCGGGTGAAGTTTGTCCTGCAAAATGGAAAGAAGGTGAAGCCACTCTGGCACCATCACTAGACCTTGTCGGTAAAATCTAAGCAGGCCGACCATCATTGACTTTTGGGCTGGAAAATTCCCGGCCAAAAATCAGAAAAATTGAGAGCGGACCGGAGATCTTTCCCCTGACGACCTAAGATCTCTGTCTGCTCTCCCCTTAAATCTTTTATCCAGAGTGACCACTCAAGATTTAGTAATCAGGATGAATTAACCATGTTAGATCAGGCAATAAAACAACAATTACAACAATACCTTGCGAATCTTAAACAAGATGTCCGCTTAGTGGTCAGTCTAGATGACAGCAAGGCTTCACAGGAAATCGAATCACTGGCAAATGAAATTGCAGAACTGAGTTCATTTATTTCCGTCACCCGTGACGATTCAGCCAGTGAACGAAAACCCGTGATGACAGTCTCCAATCCGGATAAAAGCACTCAGTTACGCTTTGCCGGCATACCAATGGGACACGAATTTACCTCTCTGGTACTGGCTCTTCTTCACTCAGGTGGGCATCCGATAAAACTGGAATCCGGTGTCATCGAGCAAATTGCCCGTCTGGACAAAAAACTGGACGTAGAAATTTTCATTTCTCTGTCATGTCAGAACTGCCCGGATGTGGTTCAGGCTTTCAACATGATGGCAGCCATTAATCCGGACATAAAAGTAACGATGATAGACGGTGCTTTATTTCAGGAAGAAGTCAAACAACGTGACATCATGGCGGTCCCGACGGTCTATGTGAATGGCGAAGTCTTTGGTCAGGGTCGTATGTCTCTGTCTGAAATTCTAACCAAAGTAGACGATGGCGCCGCGGAAAAAGCCGCAGCGGACATCAGTAAGAAAGACCCGTTTGATGTGCTTGTTATCGGTGGAGGCCCCGGTGGTAGTGCCGCTGCCATCTACTCAGCTCGCAAAGGAATCCGTACCGGTCTGGTTGCTAAACGTATTGGCGGACAGGTCATGGACACCATGGCCATCGAAAACTTCATCTCAGTAAAACAAACGAAAGGTCCGAAACTGGCTGCCGATTTAGGTGAGCACCTGAATGAATATGGTGTCGATATCGTCGAAGACCAACAGGTTGACAAAATCATGGGTGCTGAGCATACAGATGACGGCTATATTCAGGTCAGCCTGGAAAGTGGTGCCAGATTAAAAAGCAAGAGCTTAATTTTAAGCCCGGGCGCACGCTGGCGTGAAATGAATGTACCGGGAGAGCAGGAATACCGCAATAAAGGCGTTGCTTACTGCCCGCACTGTGATGGCCCGTTGTTTAAAGGAAAGAAAACCGCCGTTATTGGTGGTGGTAACTCAGGCATTGAAGCCGCGATTGATTTAGCCGGCATCGTTGAACATGTGACGGTTCTGGAATTCTCAGACTCGTTAAGAGCCGATCAGGTGCTGATTAACAAAGCAAACTCACTGCCTAATATTGATATTATCACCATGGCACAGACCACAGAAGTGGTCGGAGATGGCAAACGGGTAACAGGACTGACATACAAAGATCGTAATACTGACGAAATTAAACAAATAGAATTATCCGGCATTTTTGTCCAGATTGGTCTGGTGCCCAATACCGAATGGCTGAAAGATTCGTCAGTCGCATTATCTCAACGTGGTGAAATTGAAATCAATGCCCGTTGCGAAACCAATATGAACGGCGTATTTGCCGCTGGTGACGCAACCACAGTTCCTTACAAACAAATTATTATTGCCATGGGTGAAGGCGCTAAGGCCAGCTTATCGGCCTTTGATTACTTAATCCGTCAACAGGGATAATAATAAAATCAGGATGCAGTCAATACTGGCTGCATCTTATAGTTTTTTTACCATTGAGATAAAAGAACGACACCTCAGTTCATTTTCCGTATTCATCAGATTCGCAAATACCCTCTCCCCTTTATAGCAATAGCTCTGGTAGTCGATTCTGGCTGCAATCTGAAAATCAAACAGACTCTTTAACATATGCTGAGTTGCTTTTGTCGACACTTCCGCGACAAGATAGTGATACCCACTTTTTATTGCTCTCTCCAGACACAAAATGCCCAAATTTAACCCTATATCTCGATGCCGGTATTGCGGCAATACACTTTCCATGAACAAGTGAAGCGTTTTATGCGTACTCAGCTCAGGAAACATTTCATTTGTTTCCCTCACCAGACGATTAATCATATTAGTAACAGCACCATACTCTGGCGGAACAGGAATGTCAGAAAACAGGTCAAATTCATGTTTCCGGAATTCATACTGATTGGTAATTAAAACACCGACGATATCGCCGGACTCATTTTCCGCTATCAGACATGGCCCTTTACTTTCACAGGAAGACCGTAAACAAATACCTTTAAAATAAGGTCTGAATTGGTCGAAATACGCCTGAAACCCAATGTGATGAGTACCCGCAGCAATTTCTGTTTTAGGATCATTAAAATACGATGTCGTCAGACAGTCAGATGCCTTTTCAATGTCATCTTCATCTAAAATTTTATAAACGATACCGTTTTCAGTGTAAGGCAGGTTATGTTGCTTTCTTTGCTCTGGGGAAACAGAAAGCGCGTCACGAAGACAAGGAGTCTTTTCTGCTTTTTTCATTCCATATCCGATACAAAACGTCTCTACTAAAAGAATAGACGGTATCCACATGAAATGAGAAAGAGAACATCATTTTCAGCAGCAGAGATCGCATTCACATCCAGATGGCTTAATTCTGCCTGAATATAAAAAAGCCAGAAAATCTGGCTTTTTTATTATCTTGCAATGCTGGATTCAATTTCTGTTTGACGTTCTAAAATCCATTGACTATCGAAAGGGCCCCAATCAGATAACTTATAGTATCCATCGTTGTGACGACGACCATCTTGAATAAACATCAGCTCAATACCGATTCCAGGTAACGCTTTTAATACATCTTGAATTGTACGGCGTGGCCAACCCGTTTTCTCTATCAATTTAGGAACATTGGGCCTTTCAGTATTTTCAACGAGATACGCTAAATACAACCTCCGAGCAAAAACAGGACTCAATTCCATCGAAACCTCCTATATCGTGCAACACCATTATTTCTGTTTTCGCTTAACGTGTGTTGCGCTCGATCAATAGATCTTTCAGTCATGTCACTGGTTTTGCTAAGTTATTTGCAGAATAGTGAATCCCGGGCATATTTTTGTGGAATCAATCACTTCCTGATAGGATTTAGGGATACATCAAACTATCTTTCCAAGGAGAATGTATGTCAGTCATCATGTATGGAATTTCCAACTGCGATACGATAAAAAAAGCAAAAAAATGGTTGGAAGCTCAACAGATTTCCTATTCTTTTCATGATTTTCGTAAGCAGGGAATCGATGAAGATATGGTAACCACTTTTTGTAACCAACTGGGATGGGAAAGCGTACTAAATAAACGGGGAACAACTTACCGTCAGCTTTCACAGGAACAAAAAGACGAAATTAATGGCACATCTGTCGTAAAACTTCTTGTAGAATATCCGGCAATGATAAAGCGCCCTGTTCTTTGTATTGATGGGAAATATCACATTGGTTTTAAACCAGAGCAATATGCAAAACTATTTTCAGAATAAAGGAAACCAAGGATGACAGACAGTCCTGTTTTAGCACTGGCTAAAGACTTAATCAGTCGTAAATCGATTACCCCGGAAGACGCCGACTGCCAAAAAGTCATGATCGAACGTCTTAACGCTTTAGGCTTTAAAATTGAAGTCATGGTATTTGAAGATACGACTAACCTATGGGCAAGAAAAGGCAGTGAAGCACCGTTATTTACCTTTGCAGGTCATACCGATGTTGTTCCGGCTGGCAATGAAGAGATGTGGCATACATCCCCCTTCGAACCTACTATCATCGATGGTCATCTGCACGGACGTGGTGCTGCCGATATGAAAGGCTCTCTTGCCTGTATGATTATCGCCGTTGAGCGGTTTCTGGAAAAAAATCCTGACCACAAAGGTTCAATCAGCTTTCTGATTACTTCCGATGAAGAGGGTCCGTTTATTAACGGAACCACCCGTGTTGTTGATACACTCCGAGAACGTAATGAAATTATAGATATGTGTATCGTTGGCGAGCCCTCCAGTACCAACCATGTCGGCGATGTGGTAAAAAACGGACGTCGTGGTTCTCTGACAGGTGATTTGGTCGTGAAAGGTGTTCAGGGGCACGTAGCCTACCCACATCTGGCCCGTAATCCAATCCACGAAGCACTTCGGGCAATTGCAGAGCTGACAGAAACCAAATGGGATAACGGCAACGACTTTTTCCCGCCGACCAGTTTTCAGATTCCAAACGTTCAGGCCGGTACAGGTGCACCCAATGTGGTTCCGGGTGAATTTTATGTTCAGTTTAATTTCCGGTTCAGTACAGAGCTGACCGCAGACGAAATAAAGAGCCGGGTGCATTCAACACTGGATGCGCACGGTCTTGATTACGAGCTGAGCTGGGTACTGAATGGTCTTCCATTCCTGACAGACAAAGGACCGTTACTAGATGCTGTTGTTGATTCCGTCACTCAGATTAATCATCAGACACCGGAATTATTAACCACCGGAGGTACATCCGATGGACGCTTTATTGCTCAGATGGGATCTCAGGTAATAGAACTCGGACCGGTCAATGCCACCATTCATAAAGTCAATGAGTGTGTCAGTATCACCGACTTAGAAAAACTGACCGATATGTATGAAAAAATCATGGAGAACCTGTTGGCGTGATAATGACTCCTGACCAATTGACAGGGAAAGTAACAACTCACTTATGCTCACAGCTTATCGGCAGAAAGCACTTTCTCATACATCAAAATGTCACTGATGATTTGACAAAGTTAATACATGCCGCAAACCGAGATGGGTTCGACTTTCATATTGCCAGTGGGTTCAGGAGTTTTGAGCAGCAGCTTACCATCTGGAACGGAAAATATTCGGGGCAAAGAACCGTGTTAGATAGCAATAGTCACCCGGTGGATATCTTTACCCTGAATGCCGAAGACAAAATCCACGCTATTATGAAATGGTCTGCTCTGCCGGGAACCAGCCGTCATCACTGGGGAACCGACTTTGATGTTTATGACCGGGCAGGACTGCCTGATGGTGTTACGATGAAACTGGAACCCTGGGAATACCTTCAGTCTCACCAAAAGCCATTCTACCAATGGCTGGTGAAACACGCAGTAACTTATGGTTTTTACTTCCCCTATGAGCAAGATCTTGGCGGAGTGGCTATCGAACCCTGGCACCTAAGCTATCGTCCAGTTGCAAGCGATTGTCTGAAAAGCCTCAGTGTGGAATTAATTACCCAACAACTGAGAGATGAACCGCTTCTGGGAAAAAAGTTTATTTTACCCAGGTTAAAAAGCCTCTACACTCAATATATTAGTAACCTGTCACTTTAATGGTAATTCCGATGGATATACTGACTTCTCCATGGGTCATCATACCTTTAATCATGATTATACTGATTGGTAATATGGCCGCTTTCAAATATCTGACACCAAAAAATCTGGATGCATATAAAAAGAAAGAAAGTGATCTTGACCGGTTAATCGAACTGGACAAAAAACGGCGCAAAGCGCTTAACGACGAAGAAACAGAAAACAAAAAAAAGGACACTGAACATTAGCAGTGTCCTTGGATATTCAAATAACAGATAAGACTATTTCTCTAATAGCTTCGATAGCACTGGCACAAAAGAATTCAGTGCACTCTCTGTAACAGGCTTACCTTTCGAATCGGTGATATTGATTGATGTCCGGTTTCCTAAATCCCCTAACAAGAATGTATAAGTCCCGCTCTTAAGATCAACTGGCTTAACACCCAGCGAAGACCACACATCATTATCCGGTGTCTTATATTCAACTTTAATCGTCCCTTGAGACTCAGCTTTATCCTGAGACATCATGTCGATTTTCATCAACGATACCGGCAAACGCTGCCAGGTAACATTAAAAGGCGCCCGGGCGATAATAACAGGTAACCCACTGCGATCCGTTCCCATCTGAATATTGATATTATTCATCTGATTCTGAATGCGTGTCGCCTCATCACTTCTGGCTTTGGCGTCATAGCGGATAACCACGGCATTAGCCATTTCTGCAGTATAACGATTCGCAAGTGAGACATTATTTATTTGCGACTTTCTGTTCTGCTTCAGATCCAAAAGCCGTATCTGAATGCCTTCCTGATTCGCTTTGGCTAACTTCTCAAACTGATAGCGGCCGATAACAGGAGACGGCTCATCCTTGGGTGACCAGGATACCCAGTCAGTCTGAATAACATGACTCTGACGTGAATATCGGGCTCCGGAAGAATCCAGAAAAGAAATAATCTGAGACCAGAGCTTATCTGCTAACCCGCGTTTTACCATCCACAATTCAGCCGTTTTATTTTTTTGCTGAATTCTGACTCCGGACAGAAGCTCCAGAATTTCCTGAGGTGGACGGATATCGACGGCCTCTCCCGTTTCACCATGATACTGACCTGATGGTATAGCGTATTGAGGATAAACTTCCGGCGTCGCATTTTTCGGATAGTTCCACGCATGAAGAGCCGTGGTATCCAGATATGCATAGTCATCTTCTGCCTGCTTACGCTCAACAGCATTATTTGAACAAGCGGATAAAACTAAAACAGCTAGTGTACTACTCACTAGCTGACAAGAAAACTTCATTGAAACTCCTATAGGAAGCCGAGGTAATTACCCCGGCAAACATACTAAATTTCACGCAATTATAGAAGACCTGCGTCCTTCATTGCCTGTTCAACAGCTGGAATTGCTGATTCAGAAAGCGGTGTCATTGGCAGGCGAAGGAGCCCACATTCAATGATTCCCATTCTTTCAGCAGCCCATTTTGCTGGAATTGGGCTGGATTCAATAAATAAATTCTTATGAAGTCCAAGCAGACGTTTGTTCAGTTCTTTCGCTTCATCAAAACGTCCTTCCAGTGCTAAATGAACCATTTTAGCCATATCTGCTGCTGCTAAATTATTGGTTACTGAGATAACACCATTACCGCCAAGTTCTAAAAACTCAAGACCGGTACTGTCGTCACCACTGAGTAGGACAAAATCATCAGTACAAAGTTCACGATGTTTTTTAACGCGGCTTACATCACCTGTCGCATCTTTGATGCCGACAATGGTTTTTATCTCTGACAAACGACCAACCGTCTCAGGGTGTAAATCAACACCAGTGCGGCCTGGTACATTATATAAAATCTGAGGGGTATCGGTTTCTTCAGAAATCGCTTTATAGTGAAGGTACATACCTTCCTGTGTTGGCTTGTTGTAGTATGGCGTCACGCTCAAACAAGCAGCAATACCAGTGTTATTCAACAAACGAGCAAATGTTAATGCTTCATGTGTTGCGTTCGCACCTGTACCCGCAATAATTGGGATACGTCCCTGAGCATATTCAACAGTTCTTTCAACAACTTTGACATGCTCTTCAATACTAAGAGTCGCAGATTCGCCTGTAGTGCCTACAGAAACAATAGCGTCGGTCCCTGATTCTACATGAAAATCAACCAGCTTCTTCAGACTGACATAATCTACTTCGCCATCGTGTCTAAAAGGTGTAATTAATGCGACAATACTTCCAGAAAACATGTCTTTCTCCCTAGGTTGATACTACCTGCATGGTACTGTAATGCGATGAATAAACACAAGTGATTCATTGCGCTTATTTTTGCTAAATTAGTGAATATTTATTATTGATTGATCTGGTTCTAAAAATTTCATCACTCATTCCTAACGAAATAGAATTTTCAGGAAAGGTATAGAGCTAAAACACAAACTTTGTTATGCATGACCGAGCGAAAAAGGACAGATAAAACCAATATAATAAGACTATAGATAATACCGATTATGCTACCATGTCCAGAATAAAATTAACCCGATAAATTGCTAAATTGATATCAGGTTAACGTAAAGTCAGAAAAAGAAGGAAAAAGAATAATGAATACATTACAGGCGGGAGCCAGTGCTCCTCAATTTTCATTACAGAATCAAAGCGGTGAAACCGTCTCTTTATCCGATTTTCAGGGGAAAAAAGTACTCCTTTATTTTTACCCGAAAGCCATGACGCCCGGTTGTACCGTTCAGGCTCAGGGACTGCGTGATATAAAAACACAACTGGATGATCTGAATGTCGTCGTTCTTGGAGTCAGTATCGACGCAGTAGCCCGGCTGGATAAGTTTACAATACGCGATGAACTGAACTTCACATTACTTTCAGATGAAGACCATCAGACAGCAGAAGCTTATGGTGTCTGGGGAGAAAAAAAATTCATGGGGAAAGTCTATGACGGATTACACCGTATCAGCTTTCTGATTGATGAAAACGGCGTCATTGAACATGTCTTTAATAAATTCAAAACAAAAGATCACCACCAGGTCGTTCTTGACTACCTGAATCAATAACCGCCATTGAAAAATAAAAATGCCGGCAAACGCTCAATTGCCGGCATTTCATTACTGTGTACAATAAACCTTAAAATTAAACAATAAACTTGTTTAATAAATTGTCCTGCTCCCGCACTTTCTCCGCTTGCTCCTGAGTTTGCTCATTAGACATTCTTGCAGATTCCGCAACCTGACTACTCAAATCCTTAATCTTAAAGGTATTGTTGTTAATTTCTTCCGCTACTTGGCTCTGTTGTTCCGCCGCCGCCGCTATTTGCATATTCATATCATTAATATGTTGAATGGATAGACGGATTTTTTGCAACGCTTCATTGGCATACTGAGATTTTTCGACAGCAGAAACCGTCGTGTCTTTGCTCTCTTTCATCGCAGACGACACCGCCATTGCACCAGATTGTAATTGTTCAATCATCGAACGAATTTCTGTTGTTGATTGCTGTGTACGCTGAGCCAGTGTCCGGACTTCATCGGCAACCACCGCAAACCCCCGACCGGATTCCCCGGCCCGGGCCGCTTCAATTGCCGCATTCAAAGCCAGTAAGTTTGTCTGATCAGCAATATCGTTAATCACTTTCAAAATCGTCTCGATATTAGCTGTCGCAGATTCAAGCCCTTGAACTTCTTCGACCGCCTGATCAATTCGTGCAGCAAGCTGATCGATAGAATCCGTCGTCTCCTGAACAACAGAGGAGCCTTCAGATGTAGCATTGTCGGCTTCCTGAGCAGCTGAAGCTGCTCCCTGAGCATTATTTGCCACTTCGGAAGCCGAAGCTGCCATTTCATTCATTGCCGTAGCTAACTGCTCCAGTTCCTGCATTTGGCTATGCATGGCTTCGACTGATTTATCCGCATTCGCCAGTGTTGTATCGATACCGGCATGAAGATCATTACTGATTGATTTAGAATGTTTCATCTGATTTTGCAATGAAGCAATAAATTGGTTAAAACCAATGGCTAACTGAGCGAATTCCGGGTCCGTATTTTCATCCAAACGTTTCGTTAAATCTCCTTTTCCTGAAGCAACATCCTCAATAGCTTCATTTAGAGCCCCCAAAGGTTTCATCAGCACTTTAATCAGGTAAGTCAAAATAAGTAAACTGATTACAACACCGATAATGGTATAGATAACCGAGCTGTTACGCACTTTTCCGATAGCCTGAAAGGCTTTGTCTTTATCAACAACAGCTCCGACATACCAACTTTCTCCCGGTACCGGCACAAATTTCACCAGATAGGGGGAACCTCCAATCGTTACATCCTGAAGCCCTGTTTTAATCATCACATTAGGAAGAAAGTCGCTAATTTTTTTGCCATTGAATTCCGATTTGGGGTGAGCTATTGTGATTCCGTCATCCGTTGCAATAAACATGTATCCGGCATCAAATAGGCTCGCTTTATTAACCAGTTGAGCCAGACCGGATAAATTAACATCAAAGAACATGGAGCCGACATATTCACCATCTTTCTGGATTGGGGTTCCCACTGAAATGATCATCGTCTTGGTTGCTACATCCAAATACGGCTTAGTCACAAAAATATTTTTGGTCTGCTTGGCATTGGTATACCAGGGCCTGACCCGGGGGTCATAGCTGCTGTCAGGTGTCCAGCCATCTATATTTTCGACTACAGAACCGTCTTTTTCATAGCCAATGCCAATTCCGGCAACCGCTTTTTTAATGGAAGGTTTTTCAATAAGTGTCTTTACAAAATCAGTATTATGAGGATCAATTTCTATGGCATCAGTAATCGATAAGGCAAACTGCCGGCCTCCCTTCATTTGAGCAGAAATAGTATCTTCTACTCCTCCTACAATTTCGTTCAGACTTTCATTAACCAGACTGGTGACTTCATCTTTTACTGTCGTTAGCTGCTGAATACTAAGAAGCGCCACTGTTGCAAACAGTAACGCCGATGAGGCGGCGACGACTTTATGACTAAATTTTATCACAACCCATGTCTCCCAAAAGCTTAAATCCCTTAAAGTATATGCTATTATCGGCAGTTGAGACGGCATCTTTAACTATGATTCCATAAGGTAGAAAAATAAATTTGTAACAAGGTATTTAGCCCTACCGATACTAACAATTACTTTTCCCTCAAAAAGATAAACTTACATTCTTTCACTTACCTATTGAGAGGTAGATTCCTCTTCCTGTGCTGGCACAGCTTTCCATACCGCTTTAACCAGAGTAGCAAGCGGGATGGCAAAGAAGACACCCCAGAATCCCCATAAACCACCAAACACCAATACCGCAACAATAATTGCAACCGGATGAAGATTTACCGCTTCAGAGAATAAAACAGGTACCAAAACATTCCCGTCTAAGGCCTGGATTATTCCGTATGCAATCAGCAACCAGTAAAAATCCGATGTAAATCCCCACTGAAAAATACCAACAATCGCTACAGGGATGGTCACAGCGGCAGCGCCGATATAAGGAATCAGGACTGAAAACCCCACAGCGACAGAAAGTAAAACCGCATAACGGAGATCCAAAAGTGCAAATGTTGCATAACTGACACCACCGACAATAACGATCTCCAGCACTTTTCCATTGATGTAGTTGGATATCTGCTGATTCATTTCCACCCAAACCTGATAAGCCAGTTCTCTTTCTTTAGGCAGCACACTACCCAACGTGGTTATCATTTCCTTTTTATCTTTCAATAAAAAGAAAATCAGCAAAGGGACCAAAATCAGATAAATAGACAAGGTTGCCAGACTCAGCAGGGATGAAAAGGATCCTTTCACCACTTTTTCCCCCATTGATAACGCTTGATCTTTTGCATTATCCATCACAGATTCAACAATTTTCAGGTTCGCTAATTCAGGGTACTGTTCGGGGATATGCGCAATGGAAGTCTGCAGTCGTGCATACATGCTAGGAATATCATTAAGCAAATTCCCGACCTGTTCCCAGATTGTCGGAACCAGCCCAAAAAAAGCCAATAGCATAAAGCCAACAAACAACAATATGACTAAAATCACCGCCAGAGTCCGCGGCAGACCTAACTGACTCAGTTTGGAAACCGGCCATTCGAGCAGATAAGCCAATACGATAGCCACCAGTAATGGAGCGATTAAATGGCCGAAAAAATAGATGACAATGAAACCAAAAAAAAGAATCGCAAACAGACTCACAGCCCGGGGATCCGAAAAGCGTCTCTTATACCAACGGTTTATCATATCGAACATGTTTTGAAGTCCCTTTAAAACTAACCTGAACTTATATTCATTTATTTATTGTAGTATCGGAATATACCCAAACCAGCAGAAGATGCAGTGCTCATCAGGATTTGGATACCATTGTCATAAAAAATTAAATTATGCTACAAGAATCAATACTATATGGTTTCATTATTTCTGGTTACCTATAATATAGGGATTCTATTGTATAGACTTTTAAAGTAGTTACCATAGTCAGTAACCTATGATAAAAATTTATAATGTCAGTAAGTGTAACCATGTAGAGAAACTCTATTGTTATATCAGGGTCTAAATATTTATCCAGTAAAAAGACAGAGTAAAAATGAAGTTGGGTCAATTTTCTAAAAAACTGATTAGTTTATGTATATCGGCATCTGTTTGCCTGTCTCCGCTCGCCTACAGTAAAGATATTGATTTACCTGATATTGGTACCGTTGCCAGTGCAACCTTAACCATCGCTCAGGAAGAAATATACGGCGATGCTTATATGCGCAGTATGCGTGCCTCTCAACCTATCATTCATGATCCGGTCCTGAGCGATTATATAAACGCCATCGGCCACAGGTTGGTTGCAAATTCTGAAAATGTCAAAACACCCTTTTACTTTTTTCTGATCAGAAACAGAGAGCTTAATGCCTTTGCCTTTTTTGGCGGGCATGTCGCCGTTCATTCAGGCATTTTTCTTCACACTCGGACAGAAAGTGAACTGGCCTCAATTCTGGCTCACGAAATTTCGCACGTAACCCAACGCCACTTAGCCCGGAGTATGGAAGCCGAAGCAAAACGAACACCGGCAACCATCGCAGCACTCGCTGGCTCTCTGTTACTGGCAATAGCAGCCCCTCAGGCTGGCGTCGCAGCCTTGTCAGCCACAACAGCTGGAACTATACAGAGTAAGATTAATTACACCCGGGCTAACGAAAAAGAAGCGGATCGTTTTGGTATCGCAACTCTGGCAAAAGCCGGGTTTAACCCTTATGCTATGCCCCGGTTTTTCGGTCGTCTGGCAGATGAATACCGCTATGCAAGTACACCACCAGCCATGCTGCTGACTCACCCCCTGCCACAGTCAAGAATTACAGACAGTCGTCAAAGAGCAAATCATTATAAGCATGTAAAACTGGCTCCATCTTTGCAATACCAATTAGCCAGAGTCAGAATCATTGCCCGTTATACCGGTTTAGAAGATGATGCAGCACTGGACTGGATAAACCGCCATGATAAAGAAAACATCTCAACGATTCATTCTGCAATGGAATACGGGCGGGCACTTGTCTATCTGGATACGAAGAAATTCAATAAAGCAAAACCAATTATTAAAAAATTACTGACCTCAGCTCCCCTCAACCTATTCTATCTGGACGCAGCTTCTGATTTATATATTGGTCTGAAAAAACCCATGCAGTCCGTCAGTCTGTTAAAAACCGCATTACAGCAAAGTCCCGACAACAATGTGATTATGGTCAATTATGCCAATGCTCTTTTAGAAGCAAAAGAAAACAATAAGGCAATTAAGGTATTACAACGCTATACTCATGATCATCCGGAGGATACGATTGGGTGGTCATTGCTATCGAAAGCGGATGCAAAAACAGGAAACCAGGCAGAAGAACTGGCATCAAGAGCAGAATTACATGCTCTGAAAGCTGACTGGGATCAGGCCATACAGTTGTATTCACAAGCCAGCCAACTGGCAAAATTAGGAAGTTTAGAACAGGCAAGGTATGACGCAAGAATCGACCAGCTCATGGCGAAAAGAGCTCAGTTCTTAGCGTTAAAACAATAGATTCAAGGAGAAATTATGGTCGTTATTTACCACAATCCGAGATGTTCAAAAAGCCGTGAAACTCTTGTACTGCTACAGACAAAAGGGATTGAACCAGAAATTATTAATTATCTTGATGAACCCTTGAATAAAGATGAACTTAAAACACTTTATAAGCAGTTGGAACTGGATTCTGTCCGCAAAATGATGAGAACCAAAGAAGCAGAATATAAAGAGCTGAATCTGGGCGATGCCTCTGTCACAGATGAGCAACTATTTGATGCAATGGTCAAATTCCCCAAATTAATTGAAAGACCAATTGTCGTCTCTGATGGAAAAGCCAGACATGGACGGCCTCCCGAAAAAGTCCTTGAAATTCTTTAATATCAGAAAAAAGGCTTAACCAAACCAGATTAAGCCTTTTTGTCTATTGGGTCAGATGCTATGACTCACTGCCATTCGTATCTCAAAATCCCGGATTCAGGTTGAGCCGGAGACGCATCACCGCTTCCTGAAACCACTTCAGTTGCCATCACGCTCTCAGATGATGTTTTCAACACACCAGAAGCATCTTCCTGAAGATTCGGTACAGACTCTGAACCCGGCGAACCTATCTTAATCAAATGATGATTTTTAGAGAGCTCCTGTTCAAAGTTTTCTACTGATGTCAAAATATGCACCGTATATAACACCCGCTCTCCGGATACCTGAGTAACATCAATCGATGCCACTGATGACAAACCTTTCAGATCATTTTCCAACGTAAAGAAATCCATGGCATTCTTGAGATTGCTGAACTCAACTTCAACTGAAGATTCCGACGTTTGAGCCGAAATCAAAATTCCATTTTTACGGGCATAATACCGGGCAATATCATCAACAACCGCTTTGATTCCGTTTTCTCCGGACAGCGCAACAGAACCAATCAGTGGAGATGAAGAATCTTTTATAATTTGTTTTGGTGACTGATCATACAAAGTCCAGCGAATACGATTATCCTGAGCCCTGACAACTAAAACCGCATCAGGCTGATACCGGCTGCTGGCTTCACTGATTGGTTTTAAAAATCCGCCCCATAAATCAGACACTTCAACATTCATAATGTCGGTAAAATCACCAACAGGAACGGTCAGAGGTAAACCTCTTAACTCAGCAGACTGCTTAATCCATTTAACTTCATCAGATCCCACATTTTCCCAGGCAATCGAACGCTGATATCCATCGTCTTTAATGTACCAAATTAAAATGTTAGTACGGGAAGCCGGCCAGAAAGGTAACTGTGCCTGGGTCAGCAGTTCTCTGATATGTTTTCCGTTAAAACCCAGCTTAACAATCGTCTGATTATCACTATTTTTATCGTGCCCCAGTTCTGTCAGGTAGTGACTTACATTAGATAGCGCTTTTTTTATTACGACATTCTGAGCAGCGCTAACATTACCGCTGGCTTTAATGATGACATTTTCTAACCCGGTAACTTCAGCATCATGTTCTGACTGACCTTCCTGCAAAGTGACCTGTGTGTGATAAAGATCGACATTCACACTGGCCAGCAATGAGGAAGAAAAAATCCCTAAAATAACAAAAATAAAATAGCGCATAAGATGTTAGCCCCAAAAAATGATTCATCGATCATAAGCAACTCTTCAATTCTCGGCAAGGAATCTGATCTAAGTAAATTTAATTAATCATTCACAGACCTTATCCAGATGGTCAATTATTTGCTTAAATAGTGATGGCAAACGATTAAATAGGTGATAGAATCCCCGAAATTTGCATAGTCACAGGGAAATCATCATGAAAAATGCCATTTTGGGCGTTCAAATGCTTTTCGTCGCATTTGGGGCTCTGGTGCTGGTTCCGCTCCTTACCGGTTTGGATCCCAACGTTGCTCTCTTGGGAGCTGGTGTCGGTACCCTTTTATTTCAGCTTATCACCCGCCGCTCCGTCCCCATCTTCCTCGCTTCCTCTTTCGCTTTTATTGCTCCTATTATGTACGGTGTTCAAGCCTGGGGTATTGCTTCAACCATGGGCGGTCTGATGGCAGCTGGTGCTGTTTATGTACTATTAGGCGGCATTATTAAGCTTAAGGGTGTAGACATTATCCACAAAATATTACCCCCGGTCGTTGTGGGCCCAATCATCATGGTTATAGGACTTGGACTCGCGCCAACGGCAGTCAATATGGCTCTGGGTAAAAGCGGTGACGGTTCGATTCAGCTTGTTAATGGGCAACTCGCCATTTGGATCTCATGTGCCAGCCTGCTAACCACTATTTTTATCAGTGTGTTTGCGAAAGGCATGTTTAAGCTTCTGCCTATTTTTGGTGGTATCGTTGTCGGTTATGTTCTCAGCCTTTCATTTGGAGTGGTAAGCTTTGATGCCGTTCATCAGGCATCGTGGTTTGCATTACCAAACTTTACTTTTCCTGAATTTAACATCAATGCAATCCTTTTCATGATTCCTGTTGCTATCGCTCCGGCGGTAGAACACGTAGGCGATATTCTGTCTATTTCAAATGTAACCGGTAAAGATTATCTGAAAAAACCCGGATTACATCGCACCATTACCGGTGATGGAATCGCTACCATGGCTGCTGCATTTCTTGGCGCTCCACCAAATACAACCTATAGTGAAGTCACCGGAGCCGTTATGCTGACAAAAGCATTCAACCCGGTGATCATGACGTGGGCAGCGGTTACTGCTATTGTTCTGGCTCTCGTCGGAAAACTAGGAGCTATCCTGCAAACCATACCGGTTCCGGTTATGGGTGGCATCATGATTTTATTGTTTGGTTCTATTGCTTCAGTTGGTCTCAATACTCTAATCAAAAACAATGTGGATCTGCACAAATCACGTAATCTGGTTATTGTAGCAGTCACTCTTGTGTTTGGTATTGGCGGAATGGCATTTGGAATTGGGAAGTTCAGCCTGCAAGGTGTCAGCCTGTGCGGTATCGTTGCGATTTTGCTTAATCTGGTTTTACCAAAAGATTTTGGCGAAACACAACACGTTGTCGACAATGCTCAAATTGAAGATTAATCCTTAATCTGACGGGAGTTCACCGGTTATTTAACGGTGAACTCTGATTCAGGTAGTTATAAGAAGCTGTTGACCAGGCCTACTCTAGACACAAATCTACAAACTTTGCTCTGGTCAGAGTGGCCAAATCATCCGGTGCCAACTCAATTTCCAGACCGCGACGTCCCCCGCTCACGCACATGGTGTCCAATGACTCGGCACTATGATGAATAAACGTCGGTAAACTTTTTTTCTGTCCTAGGGGGCTGATACCACCGACAATATAACCGGTTGTTTTTTCTGCAATATCAGGATTAGCCATTTCAGCTTTTTTCCCTCCTGCGGCTTTTGCTGCCAGTTTTAAATTGAGTTTATGATCGACGGGAATAATGGCAACAGCCAACTTTTTAGCATCGCCATTAAGAGAAAACAACAGTGTTTTAAATACCGTATCCGGATCCTGGCCCAACGCTTCAGCTGCTTCTAAACCATAACTTGCACTGTGAGGATCATGTTCATATTGATGAATCTGATGAGAAATCTTTTTCTTTTTTACTAAATTGATTGCCGGTGTCATAAGTACCACCCAGAAATGCCAGAGAAAAATATCGCCGTAAAAAGGCGACAGATATGTCGCCTTTAAGCTAACTCTAAAACACTTATAAATCAATTATTCATAAATAATCTCTTCGGAAGGCGCATACGAGTCCGTATTAAGAGGAGAATGTGTTTCAATATAATTTTTCAATACTTCTGCATCGACATAGCCGGTATTCACATAACCGGAATGACCCGATAAATTCGGATAACCATCCCCACCTTCCGCGTTATAGCTTGGAATAGAGAAACGATACATTTTATCAATATCGATTGGCTGATGGTCTATCATGACCTCCGACACACCACCATTACTGACTTGCATAGAGATACCGGCAAATTGAGCGTATGCACCCGAGTCAACAGGCTTAGTTGCAACTACGGAAAGATAATCCAGTAACTCATCGCCTCTCATATCAACATACGTCACCTCATTCGCAAATGGCTGAACTTTCAGAACATCTTTATAGGTAATGTTACCCTTCGGGATCGAATCCCTTACACCGCCAGAATTCATAATTCCGAAATCGGCATGCGTCCTTTCCATCTGAGCCGTCGCGATTAACCGGCCAAGATTGGTCTGATGAAAACGAACGACATTCCTGTCCCCTTCCAATCTTCCATCAGTACGTCCGATTTTTTCAGATAGTGATGCCTGACCAAGATCCTGATACGGTTTAAGGAATTGATACATATCTTTATTCTGAGGAATTTCTGAGGTCACAAACACCCGTTTGGACTCACCATTCACTTTGATTTTCTTTTTCAGATTCACAGGAACCAAAGCATAGTGAACCAGTGTTAATTTGCCATTTTTAAAATCAAAATCCGCCCGGCCAACGTATTTCCCCCACTCATGAGCCTGAACGATATAAATACCATTCTGGTAATCAGGGCGGCAGGCATCTCCAGGTTTAAACTGTTTATTAATCACATTAGGTCCTGACATACAGACCGGATCCTGAGAATGCCCGCCGATAATCATGTCCATCGCCCCTTCATTCAGATACCGGGCTAAAGAAACGTCACCAGGTGCATTGATGCCAAATTTTCCGTTCTGATAATGACCCATATGTGTAATAGCAAAAATCAGATCCGGCTGTTCAGTCTGGTTAATCACTTCGAGCAATTTCTTCGCTTCGGTTTTCGGATCCCGGAATTCAATATCTTTCATATAACGGGGATTGCCAATTTTTGCTGTATCTTCTGTCGTCAAACCAATAACAGCAATTTTAATGCCCTGCTCATTAAACATTTTATAAGCAGGAAAAAGACGTTTACCGGTATTTCTGTCGTAAATATTGGCAGACAAAAAAGGAAAATTTGACCAGCTTTGCTGTTTTCTTAACACGGACAAAGGGTTGTCAAATTCATGATTCCCCAATGCCATCGCATCATAGCCAATTTTATTCATTCCTTTAAAATCCGGTTCCGCGTCCTGCATATCAGATTCAGGAACGCCCGTATTTATATCACCACCAGAAAACAGCAGAACACTCCCGCCTTCGGCTTTCACTTCCCGGCGAATATCATCAACCAGAGTTTTCCTCGCCGCCATACCATACTCACCATACTTATTCGTCCAAAACCGGCCATGATGATCATTCGTATGCAGAACCGTAAGGTGATACGTTTGATTTTTCTGCCAATGTCCATCCTTTGGTGTCGGGCCTGAACACCCTATAATTGCGATAGCAAGAAGTGAAACAACAATATATTTTTTTATCATATCCCAGACCATGAGCATTCCCTGAAGATTCGTAACCACTGACAAACTGACACGCCGGATAAATACTCCGGCGCATGATAATAATTCTAAGTTATATAACAAATCACTGAACTCGGCTACCGGACAATGAGATTAACTATCAGAGGATCAAAAAATCCCTTGCTTTCATTAAAAGAGCAAGGGATTAAAACGAGTACAACGACAAGAGGATCAGTCTATTTCAATGACATCAAAACTTTTTATCAGATCATCTAATGCTTTCATCTGCGCAAGGAACGGTTCCAGCTTATTCAATGGCAATGCCGACGGACCATCACATTTAGCTTTATCAGGATCTGGATGAGCTTCAATAAACAATCCGCTAATTCCTGTTGCCAGACCCGCTTTAGCCAGCTCAACGGTTTGCTCACGCCGACCTCCCGAAGCAGCCCCGGTCGGATCCCGCATCTGAAGAGAATGAGTAACATCAAAAATGATCGGACTTCCGTTCGATACTTTTTTCATTACACCAAAACCAAGCATATCCACAACTAAATTATCGTATCCATGACAGGCTCCCCGCTCACACAGAATGATTTTATCATTTCCGCATTCAGCAAACTTATCGACAATATTCCCCACTTGCCCGGGACTCATGAACTGAGGTTTCTTAACATTGATAACCGAACCGGTTTTTGCCATTGCTTCAACCAAATCCGTTTGCCGGGCCAAAAAGGCCGGTAACTGAATCACATCAACAACATCGGCAACAGGTTGTGCCTGGGCTTCCGTATGAACATCAGTAATGATTTTAACGCCGAATGTCTTTTTCAGCTCTTCAAAAATTTTCATACCTTCTTCAAAGCCCGGTCCCCGGTAAGAATGAACAGAGCTGCGGTTCGCTTTATCGAAAGAGGCTTTAAAAACGTAAGGAATTCCCAGTTTATCGGTGACACTGACATAGTGCTCACATATCTGCATAGCCAGATCACGGGACTCCAGAACATTCATTCCGGCAAATAACACAAATGGTTTATCGTTTGCGACATCAATATCACCAACTTTTATTGTTTTCTGTTCCATTCTCTTTCTCATTCTGAAATTAGTGCAGTGTTACGTGCGTGTTTTCCAATGCCGTTACCTGTCCTTTCAGCAACTCAGCAGCCGGATCATCCGGACATTGGTCAATAAAATACTGATAATCATTCACAGCAACCTGAGGGCATTCCAGTTGCTGGTAAATAAATCCCCGGTCCCGAATTTCATAGGGATCATCCGGTACAAAACCTAATGCTATATTAGTACACTTCAATGCCAGTGAGTAATGTTCTTCTCTCATCAATGCACCTTTCAGTAACGCAAGCCAACGACCGATGATCGAAGGATTATCTGCCACCGCAAGATGCTCAGGTTTTAATTTAACAAATGCCCCCTGCTGACCGATTAACCATGCCTGAAGGACATGCTGAGAAACAAATTCACCGGAAAAAGGATTTATATAACGAACCGACTCGCCGCATCCGGTAACCTGAATCAAAAACTGAGTTGGAAACGTCACCGGAGCAAACGAAAAACCCAAATGCTTTCCAAAATAAAGCAGTAATGTCCCCAGACTTAACGGAATACCTTTACGCGTTTCCATGACTTTATCAATAAAGGCATTTCCAGAATGGAAATAGGCTTCCTGATCGCCACAAAATCCCCACTCCACATAAAATAACCGCAGAAACGCATTCAAGCGCTGCTCTTCATTTTTTTCACAAACCAAACGAAGCTCTGCTTCTTTCAATAACCGTTGTAGTTCCTGCTTTGCCCAATCGACACTTGTGGACTCATCTATGGCTTTATTTAAAGCGAGAGCCCCTTCAACAAGCTCCATGGCATCAAAGTCTTCGTCGCATAAATTCAGCATAACGTTATTCTCTTTCATTACATAAAGGTCGGCACTTTGGTCATCGATATATGACCAGCCATAAATATCCAGCCAAGAGCACCTAAAAAAGCAAATGTTCTAAGCCACTTAGTTTTGCCAAACTTCAAAGCGTATAACCCTAAAGCAATATACGCCACTACACACATGAGTTTTTCTGTCAGCCATGGAGCTGAAGAGGTAAATGGCAGGGAGCCGGTCAGGTAGATAAGATACACACCGGATAATAAAAGAACGGAATCGTTAACATGTGGAAAAACATTCAGGAAGCGATGGTGTTTTTTTCCGGAATCACGCAGCATTAACACAAACCGGAACGTCAATAAAACGACACTAATCAGAACCGTCAAAATATGTACATTTTTAACCAGTAAATACATCATCTACCTCAGTTCAACCTGTATAACGTCCGAAAGTAACCCGGTCATTCCCTGAATAGTCCTGCTCCGTTGCAATCTCATCGTAACCAAATAAGCTCAAAATCGCCCTTACCTGTTCACCCTGCTTATAACCATGTTCAAACAACAACCAGCCGTTTATTTCCAGATAATCTCTTGCCTGCCCGGAAATTGTTCTGATATCCGCCAGACCGTGTTCATCTGCGACGAGCGCACTGCTTGGTTCAAAACGAACATCGCCTTCTTTTAAATGAGGGTCATCTCCGTCAATATAAGGAGGGTTTGATATAACTAAAGCAAATTTCATACCTGTTATAACCGGTTCAAACCAGCTTCCCTGCCAGAAAGTGGTATTTCTGATGTTTAGCTTAGCGGCGTTATTCTGCGCCAGTACTGTTGCTTCCTCCCGGATATCAACACCAAACACCTCTCTGTCCGGTAACTCACTGGCCAGCGCTAACGCAATCGCACCGGTTCCGGTACCCAGATCCAATACGGCACCGTCACAATCGTTCACTTTTTCCAGTGCTACTTCCACCAATCTCTCGGTATCCGGCCGTGGTATTAACGTCGAAGGGGAAACAGAAAGATTCAGCGACCAGAATTCACGTTCTCCGGTAATGTATGCAACCGGTTCTCCGTGAGTCCGGCGCTCCAGCACTTTACTGAATGCGTCGTATTGCTCCGAAGTCAGCGTTTTTTCCGGCCAGGTCAAAAAATAACTTCTGGGCTTTTGCAGGACATGACTCAGCAACGCGGTCGCATCAACGGAAGGTGACGGACTGCCACTGACCGTCAGTGCATCAGTGGCTGATTTCAAAAGTTCTGCAATGGTATGCTTTACGGAAGCGGTCATACTGGTTTAATTCTGATCGGCAAGTGCTGCCAGCTGATCGGCCTGATGTTCCTGAATAACCGGTTCAATCAGAGAATCCATATCACCTTCCATTACTTCCGATAAACGGTATAAAGTCAGGTTAATACGGTGATCGGATACCCGCCCCTGTGGATAATTGTAAGTACGAATCCGATCGCTCCGGTCTCCGGTTCCTAAAAGGTTACGGCGGGTATCAGAGACTTCAGCGGCACGTTTAGCCTCTTCAGCCTGAGCAATCCGTGCAGCAAGAACCGACATCGCTTTCGCTTTGTTTTTATGCTGAGAACGTTCATCCTGACACTCAACAACCGTACCGGTTGGTAAGTGAGTAATTCGAATAGCCGAATCGGTTGTGTTAACGTGCTGACCACCGGCTCCGGATGAGCGGAATGTATCAATTCTCAAATCTGTTGCTTTGATTTCCGGGGCTTCCGTTTCTGGAATTTCCGGCATAATCGCAACAGTACATGCTGATGTATGAACCCGTCCCTGAGACTCAGTAGCAGGTACTCGCTGAACTCGATGACCGCCTGATTCGAATTTCAGGGAACCATAAACCGATTCACCATTCACTTTAGCAATGATCTCTTTATAACCACCCTGTTCTGACTCATTTGATGACATGACCTCGACACGCCATCCTTTTCTCTCAGCGTAGCGGCTGTACATACGGAACAAATCACCGGCAAAAATCCCCGCTTCATCACCACCGGCACCAGCCCGGATTTCTAAGAAACAGTTACGTTCGTCATGAGGGTCTTTTGGCAACAATAGTATCTGCAGCTCATCATTCAGAGATTCAATTTTTTCTTTTGCATCGTTAATCTCATCCTGAGCCATTTCACGCATTTCAGGATCGTCTTCTTTTGCCATTTCTTCTGCCGCTTCCAGATCTTCCTGTGCCTGCTGATAGGCCTGAAAGCATTTGGTTACCTGCTCAAGTTGAGAAAATTCTTTTGACAGTGCCCTGAATTTATCCTGATCCCCGATAATATCCGGGTCTCCCAGCAATTGCTGAACTTCCTCATAACGCTCAACGAGCGACTCAAGTTTCGCTAAAATAGACGCTTTCATAATTTCTTCTTAAAAATGATAGGATCAGGATAGGTCATCTAAGCCTATGCTCTGTCTGATTATGGCTAATTTCGCCAGTTCGCCCTGCTCAGCCGCGCTTTGCAATGCGCGGGTTGGGGCATGAATAAGTTTGTTGGTCAATTTATGACTCAGTTCCTGAAGTGCCTTTTCGGGTGGCACTCCGGATGCGATAGACTGTAATGCTTTTTCCAGTAATTCATCCCGGATCTGATTTGCACTGTCCCTGTATTCCCGGATACTGCCAACAGCCTGAAGAGCACGAACTTTACTGATAAATTCGTCGCTTTCCTTAGTGACAATGGCTTCGGCCTGAACCGCCTCCGATTTACGCTGCTCCATATTGCTGTCTACAATTGACTGTAAATCATCCACACTGTACAGGTAAACATCCCGAATTTTACCAACCTGTGCTTCTATATCTCTCGGAACAGCAATATCAACCAATAACATCGGCTGATAGCGACGTGATTTTATGGCACTTTCAACCATACCTTTGCCGATGATCGGCAATGGACTGGCAGTTGAACTAATGACAATATCCGCTTTCGGCAAATAATCCGGAATTTCCTGAAGGCTGATAACCTGTGCTCCAAACTGACTTGCCAGTCCCATAGCTCTTTCCCGGGTACGGTTTGCCACAATCATATTCTGGCAACCGTTCGATGCCAAATGCTTGGCAACTAATTCGATCGTCTCTCCGGCTCCGACCAGTAATACAGTTGAAGAACTAAGAGATTCGAAAATATGCTTAGCCAGAGTGCAGGCAGCATAAGCAACGGAAACGGCATGCCCGCCAATTTCCGTTTCGGTACGAACCCGTTTGGCCACCGAGAACGCTTTCTGAAAAAGCCGGTCAAGCACCGGATCGACCGCTTTCAGCTCTCTTGACTGTAAGTAAGCCTGTTTTACCTGCCCCAATATCTGAGGCTCACCAAGAACCAGAGAATCAAGGCCGCAGGAAACCCTCATTAAATGTCGAATCGCCGCATGATCTTCATGAATATATAAACTGGGTTTCAGCTCTTTGCTGTCAACCTGATGAAACTCGGACAGCCAGTCAACCATCTGAGTTTTACCGGCTTTACGCGCATCACAATAAATTTCAGTCCGGTTACAGGTTGATATAATTACACTGCCCTCAACCTGCTGACGCAGTTGCCTGAGCGCTTCCGGTAATTTATCCGGACCAAACGCTACTTTTTCGCGTAACTCTAATGACGCAGTATTGTGATTAATACCAATGGCAAGTAAAGACATTAACAGGGATATCTCTGACAGCTAAGACATTCAAAAAAGAAATTTTACTGTATGCCCCTACAGAATAAAAGTACTGAACGTATTTGTTTTACTTAAAGGTGATGTTCAATGCTATAGTGAGCTCCGTGTTCTCACTCTAACTCAGGTTTCATGTACCTATGCAACTAAAGTTTTTTTCCATTATTCTGTCTTGTCTGGCTTTATTCGGCTGCTCATCAATCCAAATGGCAAATACTCCTGTTCGTTGGCAGCAGCATCAGCAATTACTTTCTCAGATAACAAATTTTACCATTACCGGTCAGCTTGGTTACATTACCCCGACAGAAAGACGTTCTCTGAATATTCAATTAACAAAAACTGGCACCACCAGCCATTTACGCCTCTCGACTTTTCTTGGTCAGACGGTAATGAAAATGACCATCACCCCCGAATTATCTACTATCGATTCTTACGAGGGGGAGCATTATGAGAACAAAAATCCTGACCTGTTAATTGAACAACTCATCGGTTTACAAATCCCCATATCCGAACTGGAAAACTGGCTGTTAGGTCTGCCAAACCCCACGGATAACTATACCTTTAATGAAAACCATACATTAAGCACAGTGACCAACAATGCTCAGGAACCGTGGTCCGTTGTCTACCGCCGTTATCAAAATGTTGAACTGAACCAAGATGTCATTCCTTTACCTTATAAGCTATCTTTGAAACATTCGGCAACAAAACTTCATCTGGTCATCTCTAAATGGAAAATCAAATCATGACTCAGGAATGTACTCACTGGCCATCGCCGGCAAAATTAAATTTATTTTTGTATATTACCGGCCGGCGGGAAGACGGTTATCACGAATTGCAGACGTTGTTTCAGTTTCTTGATTTTGGTGACAAATTAAGTATCACACCAAATGACAGTGGAGAAATCACGTTAAGCCCAGAGATAGAGGGCGTGCCGCTCAGGGACAACCTTATCTACCGGGCTGCGGCGGCGTTAAAGAGTGAGACCGGCTGCTCTTTGGGTGCCCACATTCATCTGAAAAAAGTCCTTCCGATGGGAGGCGGAATTGGTGGTGGTTCGTCCAATGCGGCTACAACGCTGGTCGCATTAAACTATCTTTGGCAAACCCATTTAAACGATGATGAACTGGCCCGCATTGGGGTTAAGCTTGGGGCAGATGTTCCTGTATTTGTTAAAGGTTTTGCTGCATTTGCAGAAGGAATCGGAGAAAAATTAACACCGGTATCCCCGGAAGAAAAATGGTATTTAGTCATCCGCCCTGACGTAAGCATTTCTACCGCCGATATTTTTTCTCATCCGGATTTAACCAGAAACACACCCAAACGTCCTATAAATGCGTTATTAGATCAAAACTACGGAAACGATTGCGAAAAAATTGTACGTTTACTATATCCAAAGGTTGATAAGCAACTTTCATGGCTGCTACAATACGCGCCGTCAAGATTGACCGGTACAGGTTCTTGTGTTTTTGCTGAATTTTCCAGCGCAAAAAAAGCTCAGGAAGCCTATGCCCGATTACCCGGTAATGTCTTTGCTTTTGTCGCTCAGGGGCGAAATACGTCCCCTTTGAAAGAGGCACTGGCGAGATGTCAATCTTCCGAGACCCAAACCATTTAATACTGGACGAAAACCTGAGGTTTCCACCGTGCCTGATATGAAGCTCTTTGCTGGTAACGCCACACCTGAACTAGCCCAACGTATTGCTGACCGTCTGTATATTTCCCTTGGTGATGCTACTGTATCCCGCTTCTCTGATGGAGAAGTTGCAGTACAAATCAACGAAAATGTCCGTGGTAGCGATGTTTTTATTATTCAATCTACTTGTGCCCCGACAAACGACAACCTAATGGAACTGGTTGTAATGATTGATGCCATGCGTCGTGCTTCTGCGGGTCGTATTACAGCTGTTATCCCTTACTTTGGGTATGCCCGCCAGGATCGTCGTGTACGTTCCGCCCGTGTGCCTATCACAGCAAAAGTTGTCGCTGATTTTCTTTCCAATGTTGGCGTTGACCGTGTTCTTACTATTGACCTTCACGCTGAACAGATTCAAGGTTTCTTTGATGTCCCCGTTGACAATATCTTCGGTACTCCTGTACTGCTGGAAGATATGGTAGAACGCGGACTGGAAGATCCTGTTGTTGTTTCTCCTGATCTTGGCGGTGTTGTTCGTGCCCGTGCAACAGCAAAAGCACTGGGAGACATTGATATTGCTATCGTTGACAAACGACGCCCACGTGCAAACGTTGCTGAGGTGATGAACCTTATCGGTGATGTTGAAGGCCGTGACTGTGTCATCGTTGATGATATGATCGATACCGGTGGTACTTTATGTAAAGCCGCTGAAGCATTGAAAAACCGTGGTGCAAAACGTGTATTTGCTTACGCAACTCACGCAGTTTTCTCCGGCAATGCTGCAAACAACATTAAGAGCTCTGTACTAGATCAGGTTATTATCACTGACTCTGTTACCCTTTCCAAAGAAATGGAAGCAACCGGAAAAGTCACCGTACTGACACTGTCTACCATGCTGGCAGAAGCCATTCGCCGTATCAGTAACGAAGAATCTATCTCAGCAATGTTTAACCAGTAAGCTGACATAATAGCATTTGCTTATTGAAGGCACGCAATAATGCGTGCCTTTTTCGTTTAAGAATACAAACATGCTCCTATTGAAAATTTTCTGTGCTATTATACGGCGCCTTTATATTCCAGAGAGAGCCTGACCGTGAGTCAACAAATTAAACTACTTGTTGGGCTAGCCAATCCAGGGCCTGAATATGCAAAAACAAGACATAATGCAGGCGCATGGGTAATTGAAGAATTAGCTCGCATCAATAATGTAACACTAAAAAATGAACCAAAGTTTTTTGGATTGACAGGCCGAATTATGAAAGATGGTCAGGATATTCGTTTACTGATTCCAACCACCTTTATGAATTTATCCGGTAAAGCGGTTTCCGCTCTGGCAAAGTTTTACCAAATAAATCCAGAGGAAATCATGGTCGCTCATGACGAACTTGATTTACCTCCCGGGGTCGCTAAATTTAAAAAAGGTGGTGGACACGGAGGCCATAATGGTCTCAAAGACACCATCAGCAAACTTGGCAACAACAAAGAATTCTATCGGTTAAGAATCGGTATCGGGCATCCGGGCCATAAAGACAGAGTGGCCGGATATGTTCTCGGGAAAGCTCCGGCAAAAGAACAGGAATGCCTGAATGCAACAGTGGACGAATCTGTTCGTTGTTTAGATATATTACTTAAAGATGGGCTGGCTAAAGCACAAAATCGCTTACACAGTTTCAAAATTGAATAAGGTTTACAGACATGGGTTTTAAATGTGGCATCGTGGGTTTACCAAACGTAGGTAAATCAACTCTATTTAATGCACTTACCAAAGCAGGGATTGAAGCAGCTAACTTCCCTTTTTGTACTATTGAGCCAAATACAGGTATTGTACCGGTCCCGGACTTACGTCTGGATGCACTTGCTGAAATCGTTAACCCACAACGCATCTTACCGACAACAATGGAATTCGTTGATATTGCGGGTCTGGTTGCCGGAGCATCAAAAGGTGAAGGGCTGGGTAATAAATTCTTAGCAAACATCCGCGAAACAGACGCGATTGGCCATGTTGTACGTTGCTTCGAGAATGAAAATATCGTTCACGTTGCCGGTAAAGTCTCTCCACTGGAAGACATCGAAGTTATCAACCTTGAGTTAGCCCTTGCGGATTTAGACTCCTGTGAAAGAGCGATGCAACGCCAGACTAAAAGAGCAAAAGGCGGAGACAAAGCGGCTAAATTTGAATTAACCGTTCTGGAAAAACTGCTTCCTGTTCTGACAGAAGGGGGCTCAGCCCGCTCAGTAGACCTGTCGAAAGAAGAGAAAGCCGCCATTGCCTATCTGAACTTCCTGACACTGAAGCCAACCATGTACATTGCTAACGTCAATGAAGATGGTTTGGAAGATAATCCATATCTTGATGCCGTTCGTGAGTTCGCAGAAAAAGAAAATAATGTTGTGGTTCCGGTTTGTGCGGCGATTGAGTCTGAGCTATCTGAACTGGAAGACGATGAAAGAGATGAATTTCTGGCCGATTTGGGCATTGAAGAACCCGGTCTGAACCGTGTTATCCGTTCCGGTTATGAATTACTGAATCTGCATACTTACTTCACCGCTGGTGTAAAAGAAGTCCGGGCATGGACAACACCTGTTGGTTCAACAGCACCACAGGCTGCCGGTAAAATTCATACCGACTTCGAACGAGGATTTATCCGTGCTGAAGTTGTCGGATATGATGACTTTATTGAATACAAAGGTGAGCAGGGTGCAAAAGAAGCCGGTAAATGGCGGCTGGAAGGAAAAGACTACATTGTTAAAGATGGCGATGTCATTCACTTCCGCTTCAACGTATAACCCTTCCTCATTCAATGACAAGGTCAACCCTACGGTTGACCTTTTTATTATTCAAAATGAACGCCACATCTTCACCAGCTTGATTTTATGCTGGTTTTTGATCAGAAACACACCTCTTTGTATAAAAAAAAGTCGAACGGGCGTTTTCTGGAAATTTATTCAAAAAAACTGTTGACGCTCAACAGTCAGATCCGCATAATGCGCTCCGTTCTCGCGATTTAGAAACGTAGAGAAAAGAGTGGCTACGTAGCTCAGCTGGTTAGAGCACATCACTCATAATGATGGGGTCACAGGTTCAAATCCCGTCGTAGCCACCATTTATTCATTATCAGGTCAAATTGACGTGATGATACAAAAACAATGCGGAAGTGGCGAAATTGGTAGACGCACCAGATTTAGGTTCTGGCGCCGCAAGGTGTGAGAGTTCAAGTCTCTCCTTCCGCACCATTGTTTCTGGTAGTTTTAAACTGCCTCTGCAGGTCTATCGCCAAGCGGTAAGGCAACGGGTTCTGATCCCGTCACCCCTGGTTCGAATCCAGGTAGACCTGCCATTTTTTAAGTTTTGATGAAAACTCATTGAAACACGGGTAGAGATTAGCTATATTGTCTCGCTCAAAATTGATGGCTACGTAGCTCAGCTGGTTAGAGCACATCACTCATAATGATGGGGTCACAGGTTCAAATCCCGTCGTAGCCACCATTTATACAACGTTATTAGACGAAAGCTCTGATAACCACGATGCGGAAGTGGCGAAATTGGTAGACGCACCAGATTTAGGTTCTGGCGCCGCAAGGTGTGAGAGTTCAAGTCTCTCCTTCCGCACCATGATTCTGATAGTACTAAACTATCATTGTAGGGCTATCGCCAAGCGGTAAGGCAGCGGCTTTTGATGCCGCCATCCCCTGGTTCGAATCCAGGTAGCCCTGCCATATTTACAACGTTGCCGGGATAATGCTCAGGCAACTACGATGCGGAAGTGGCGAAATTGGTAGACGCACCAGATTTAGGTTCTGGCGCCGCAAGGTGTGAGAGTTCAAGTCTCTCCTTCCGCACCATGATTCTGATAGTGTCAAACTATCACTGTAGGGCTATCGCCAAGCGGTAAGGCAGCGGCTTTTGATGCCGCCATCCCCTGGTTCGAATCCAGGTAGCCCTGCCATATTTACAACGTTGCCGGGATAATACTCAGGTAACTACGATGCGGAAGTGGCGAAATTGGTAGACGCACCAGATTTAGGTTCTGGCGCCGCAAGGTGTGAGAGTTCAAGTCTCTCCTTCCGCACCATGATTTGATAGTGTCAAACTATCACTGTAGGGCTATCGCCAAGCGGTAAGGCAGCGGCTTTTGATGCCGCCATCCCCTGGTTCGAATCCAGGTAGCCCTGCCATATTCATTGTTTTCTGGTAGCAATAATTACCAGAATCTGACAACGTTATTAAGCAAGAGCTTTGATAACTACGATGCGGAAGTGGCGAAATTGGTAGACGCACCAGATTTAGGTTCTGGCGCCGCAAGGTGTGAGAGTTCAAGTCTCTCCTTCCGCACCATACTATTAAGGTGGCTATGCTTAAACATTGCAGGGCTATCGCCAAGCGGTAAGGCAACGGGTTCTGATCCCGTCATCCCTGGTTCGAATCCAGGTAGCCCTGCCATATTCATTGTTTTCTGGTAGCAATAATTACCAGAATCTGACAACGTTATTAAGCAAGAGCTTTGATAACTACGATGCGGAAGTGGCGAAATTGGTAGACGCACCAGATTTAGGTTCTGGCGCCGCAAGGTGTGAGAGTTCAAGTCTCTCCTTCCGCACCATTAATTTCTTAGAAGCCGTTAATTATCTGGTTTTTAAGCATAATATCAGAGTGGCTACGTAGCTCAGCTGGTTAGAGCACATCACTCATAATGATGGGGTCACAGGTTCAAATCCCGTCGTAGCCACCATTTATATAACGTTATTTAAGCGAAATGCTGATAAATAACGTGGATACATCAGAACTGATCCTCTGTTTGTATCGTATAAAACCCGGTTTAGCCGGGTTTTGTCGTTTTTATTTCTCAGAAATTTTACAAAAAAAATCCGGCCAATGCCGGATTTTTATTCGCTGAATAAACGTTTTTATCCAAGTAATCCAAGTGCCGCATTCGGCGCCTGTTTTGCCTGAGCAAGAACAGAACTGGATGCCTGAGAAAGAATCTGAGCTTTTGTAAGCGCAGTCGTTTCTTTAGCAAAATCAGTATCTTTGATACGACTTCTGGAAGCATTAACGTTTTCATTGATGTTATCAAGATTACTGATAGCATGATTGAAACGGTTTTGGAATGCACCAAGTTCAGCCCGGTGACTGTCTACATACTTCAATGCAGAATCGACAACGGAAACCGCTTGTTGAGCTCCACCAACAGTAGTGACGTCCATGGTATCAACTGTTTCAGCCTGACCAGCAGACATACCCAGTTCACCCGCAAGACTACCACCAAATGTTGCCTGTCCGTCAACCTTGTTATTATCAGTAAAGAGCTGCAATTTACCATCCTGATCGACTGACGCACTAACCATATCAGTCTGACCATTAATGTACGTAGCTAACTCTTCAATATCATCACCCGCTTTCGCATTAATTGAGATATTTTGCTGCTGACCCGATTTATCTGTTAAAGAAATCGTAAAGTCATTCGCTCCATCCTGAACTTTCCAGTCTTTGTCTTTCCCATTCTGCGCAACATAACTGGTGCCACCCATCATTTTGTTATCGCTACGCATGTCTTTAAGATTCAGCATAACAGCTTCACCGCTATTAGAACCAATCTGGAAAGCCTTGGTCTGGAACGTACCATTTAAAAGCTTATTCCCACCAAAGGAGGTAGTTTCAGCCACGCGATTCAGTTCGTCGTTTAATGCACTAACTTCTTCCTGAATTGCAGTACGCTCAGATTTGGAGTTTGAACCATTCGCCGATTGAAGTGACAAGTCTCTCATACGTTGCAAAATACTGGTGGTCTCATTCATAGCACCTTCAGCCGTTTGCGCGATAGAGATACCATCATTTGCGTTACGAACAGCAACATCCAGGCCCCGGCTCTGGGAGGTCAGACGGTTGGATATTTGCAATCCTGCCGCATCGTCCTTCGCACTATTAATTTTATAGCCAGATGATAAACGCTCCATTGATGTATTCATTGCACTGGTTGCGCTATTTAAATAACGCTGTGCCGTCATCGCTGAAACGTTCGTATTTACATTAACCGCCATAGTGGTTTCTCCTATTGATTTTCCGTTTTTCGCGGAAATTCCGATCGGCTTCCGACGTCTCGGAAAACCATTAGTTCTCTCAAAGTTCGATCTTTTAGCGACGAGAATTCAGATTCCTTTAGAAAAAGATAATTTTTTTTAAAAAAAACGTCATAAATGGAGAAAAAGATAGGGATAGAAGGAAAAACAGAAATAAAGTGGCTTAATACACTAAAGAATAAATAGAAACGGCCGGGGTGGAGCAGACAAAAAAAGAAAAGCCCCTTTTCCTTTGAGAGAACCGGGGCTATTTGTGGTAGCCATAGCCAATGTGGAGATCGAGAGAAATGTTCACATTTAGGCTGACCAGGGGCGTATGATTAAGGATAGATACTAAGCAGTAATAAACTTGAGAGAGCTTAGTACCCACCTGTCATCACACTTTGCCAAAGTAACTTCAAATCCAGACCCACGTCTGAGTTCGGAAATGAAGTACTTTTACTACTGCAATAGTTGCATTGCAGCGTTTGGCAACTGTTTAGCTTGAGCAAGTATTGAAGTACCTGCCTGCTGTAATATTTGTGCTTTCGTTAATTGCGTTGTTTCCTTAGCGAAATCGGTATCTTTAATACGGCTTTTCGATGCATTCACGTTTTCCTGAATGTTCGCCAGGTTGTTAATACTGTGACTTAAACGGTTCTGCTTCGCACCGAGATCAGCCCTCTGAGAGTCGATATATTTCAGCGCTGAATCCAGCACACCAACCGCATTCTGAGAACCACCAACCGTCGTAATATCAATATCCTGAACCGTTGTTTTCTTACCGGGTCCACCATTAAGACCCAACTCTGAAGCCAGACCTCCAGAGATAGACAGGTTACCCTGAATATCCGGTTCTGCCATAAACAACTGTAACTTACCTTTTTCATCGACAGACGCTTTCACTTTGTCTGTCTGACCATTGATATAAGTCGCCACCTCTTCGATGTCATCACCGGGTTTTGTCAGGATATCGATTGTCTGAGGTTCCCCTTTACCATCAGTAAACTCAAGTTTTAAGTCTCTGCTTGTTGGAGGAACGCCCCAGTTTTTATCTTTACCCTGCTCAGCAACAAATGACTGACCGCCCATCCGAAAATCATCTGCACGTATATTCGTCAAACCAATGATAATGGCTTCACCGGAACTGGCACCGATCTGGAATGCAGACTGTCCAAATGTTCCGTTCAATAACTTACGTCCACCAAAAGAAGTGGTTTCAGCAATACGGTTCAGTTCGTCCTGCAATGCCTGTGATTCTTCATTCAGAGCCTTACGTTCTGACAGTGAGTTAGTACCATTAGCCGATTGCAGAGCCAAGTCGCGCATACGTTGCAAGATACTGGTTGATTCGTTCATTGCCCCCTCAGCAGTCTGGGAAATCGAAATACCGTCATTCGCATTTCTCATGGCGACGTCCAGCCCCCGAGACTGAGCAATTAACCGGTTAGAAATCTGCATACCTGCGGCGTCATCTTTTGCACTGTTAATCCGGTTACCGGAAGACAAACGCTCCATTGAAGTATTCAGCTCATTACCGGCTTTATTTAAATAACGCTGTGCAGTCATTGCTGACACGTTGGTATTTACTGTAATGGTCATAATTTTGCTCTCCTAATGAGTTCGCAAGCTTTTGCGAAGCGGTCAGCTTTACTCTCGTTGGGAAGCACTGACCGTAAATAACTTGCCACATTTGCAATGCCGTTTAACGTAAACTGTTTAACAGCTTTTCTTAAACTAAAGCATTTAGCGTGCCAACTTTTGTTTAAATTTTTATTTTATTGTTTTTCAATAACTTAAATATCAGTTATTGATACTTCCTTAATATTGGCAATCAACACAAACTGAATCTGGAAAAATTCAACGGAACTTTGCCGCCTGCTTGCCGCTCTTGCCACCCTGCATTTCCGGCTATTGCCCTGATTTGCAGAGAAAACCAATCTCCTTTCGCACTTATGGCCAATGCACATAAGGCAATGAAAGTTAGATATAGTTAAAAAGTGTTAAATCTTTTGTCTTACCAAAGGCCTGTTGAGATGCCTGTAACGCTCGGGTATTCTCATTAAAATCAATGACCGCTTCTGCGTAATCGAGATCTTCAAACTGACTTTTTGATTTTGCCAGGCTGACCTTAAAGTCCTGATGCTGCTCTTCCTGGAGATCAAGTGTATTCAGGCGAGCCCCGATATCCGTTCTGACTTTGGTGATATGGGTAAATGCTGCCTGAAATTCTGCTGTATACTGTTGTAACTTTGCTGAGTTAGACGCATCCGATACCGAGCCTTTTGCTGCCTGTAAAGCATTTTTAAAGGTATCGAACACACTGAATGTGTCCCGGCGGTTAAGTTCGATCGAATCCCCTTTCGTAATCTGACCTTTTAAGTGAATCGTAAGACCTTCATATTGAATCCCGGTTTTAGGATTAAACTCTCCACTCTGAACAGAACTGCCATTCTTTTCCAGGTCATAACCAAATTGGTTATTACCCAGATCAACAAATGTCACTTTATAAGAAGAATCATCATCCGGATCGGTATTCACTGCTTTATCCAGCAGTAATTCCGACCCTTCCTGTAACTTATAGTCCGGCTCATAATTACCAAACGGATTCTCTATGTTCATAAACACTTTATTACCCGGGTCATTAAATGGCATTTCCAGACTGTTAGAGATCCGCATTTTTCTCTGGTAATCATCCCCCGAATACGTCACATTTCCGGCTTTATCCCGGAAAAAAGGCTGGTTATCCGGCTTGGTTCCGGCAAAAATATAATTACCGGATTCATCCTGAACATTTGCCAGATTCAGCATATTATTTCTCAGCTCTTCCAGCTCGCGTCTTCTGGCTATCCTGTCTTCCGAGGATAGTGACCCATTAATCATCTCCATAATGTTTCGTTTAGCGTCATCGGTAAACTCTTCCGCATTGGAAATAATGACTTCCTGATGTTCCAGACGATTTCTGACCAGAATAATTGAATCCAGATACTGTTTTAGCTGTTCTTCCTGCTGTCCGACATTCTGAATATAATGAGTCGCGAGTGGATTATCGCTTGGCTGTAACAACTTTTTTCCGGACGCTAACTGAGCCTGATTATGATGAACTTTCGCTTCCTGACGGCGCAAATCATTCTGAACGGCCTGGTAATTATGGAAGCTTGCAATACGATTAAACATCTATCTTCCTCCCTACCTTAACTGCAGAATGGTATTAAACGTATCATTTGCCGCCTGCATAATCCGGGAAGACGCCATATACGCTTGTTGGAATTTCATCATATTGGCCGCTTCTTCATCCAGGTTAACCCCGGATACCGAAGCAATACGTTCTTCAGCCGATTGTTTTTCTATTCTGGCCACATCAGTCAGACGTGAAGCAGTCGACATTCTGAGTCCGACATTGGTATTTAAGTCCTGATATAGATCGATCAGTGTCGACTCATTGTCATTCATATTTTTCGCGGTCTGCAGATCCTGCATTTTACGCAGGTTACCGTTATCACCTTCTGACGGTACCAGGTTGGCAGTAAACTTATCTTTTGGTAATGCGCCAGCGGTTAATTCAAAAGTAGTCCCCATCACAGTCACCGGACCGGATGGTGGGTAGTCCTCATCTTTTAAAACCACCTTGCCATTTTTATCTTTAACGCTGAATGTGTTACCTAAATCCGAAACATCCACTTCGAATTCCCGTAAATCCCCGGCGGCCAGGATATTGAATTCTGCCGTACCCAGGGCAAAAGTTGTCGATGCTTCATAACTCTGAGCGGCAATTTTTGTCGGGTCATTAAACATAGTTTTAATCTGGCGTGCCGCATCCCGTGTCGGACGAATCAGAATCCGTTCGCCTTTCTCCGGCTCATTGTTAATTTTGATTCTCAGACCATCAATATTTAATTCACCACCAGACGGCTCTAATACTTTCTGCTCACCATCCGGTAAAGTAGTAATGTAATCACTGCCATCATAAAGAAGAGAATATTGCCCACCTTTTAACTGCGTAATGTCATCGATATACACTTCCATATCGGCTTCTGAATTACTGCCGGTGACCACACGAGATTTGGCGATCTCTTCCGAGTTAACATCCGTAAACATTTTCTGACCGATATCACCACGTAAATCCAGTCCCTGAGACTGAAGATCATTGACTTCATAGGAAAGCGCAGTGGTCATACGTCCCATTTCATCCAACAGATGGGGAATCTGATTATCACGCATATCAAATAATGCGCCTAATTTTCCATCGATATCTCTGTGGCTAATGGGTTTGATCCCTTTCCCCTCAACCATCGCTAACCGAAGCTGATGAGTATCGGGCTTGCCAGGAATCAGTTTTAACTGACTGGCTTCTGTGCCGGAAACCAATGTATGACCGTTGCCGATATGGATATTAAATCCTTCCGCATTTTTTCGTTTTGTAACGGTCACTTTGGTGTACTGAGATAATTCTTTAACCAGCTTTTCATGCTGATCCATCAGGTCATTATGAGGACCCGGTGTTTTCATCATCAAACGCTGAAGATCCCGAAGTTCGATTGCCAGTTGGTTAATCCGTTTGACACCGACTTCTAACCCTTTATTCGTGACTTCATATTGCCGCCTGACGGTGTCATGGAAATCATTCAGGTTTTGTGCAACCAAGTTGGCTTTTTCCAGAACCACCTTGCGGGCACCGACATCATTGGGAGTGTCAGCTAAAGTCTTAATGGCATCAAACCATTCATTTAAGTTTTCCGGAATTTTTTTGGAAGCCACCGAAGAAAGCATGCCAGATAGCATATTCAGATTTTCTTCGGTATCGCGTTTTTTGGAATAGTCAGTAGTGGCAAGATTTAATTCTTTAACGGCAAACTGATCCCATGAGCGGCGAACATTTTCCACATGAACACCCATACCATAAGTCTGACCCCCGTACTGACGAGGCATATTTGTACCCTGAATAACCGACTGACGGCTGTAACCCTCGGTATTAACATTAGAAATGTTATGACCGGTCGTTCCCAACTGCCGTTGTGCTGTTAAAACACTCTGAGTACCAACATTTAATAGATCAGACGCCATAGGAGTCCCCGAAGTTAAATCTTTGCCAAAAAGAAAGACATACTAAATAAAGCAATATGTGTGCCACTTAAGAGACAGATAAAGAAAGCGCCAGAAGAACTGGCGCAAATAAAGCAGAAAGTCAGGCAAAATACCTGTGGATTTACAAAGATGAATTCATTTGATCTATTTGATTTTTAACCCGTAAGACTTTATCAGCGTAATCAGGATCCGTTGCGTAACCTGCGCTATGAATACCGCGAATAAAATCACTGCTGCTCTTACTATTCTGAAGCGCAGTTTCATAGCGTGGATTCGAGTTCAGGAAACGAACATAGTCGTTAAAGCTGTCCTGGAAGTTATCGTAAGCCCGGAAAGACGCGTTTTCAATCACCGGCGTCCGGCCTTCATATTCCAGAGTTTGTGTGGCAACTTTATCACCTGGCCAACTTTTATCCGCTTTAATGTTAAACAAATTATTACTGCTACCTAACGAATTTTTAACCATTTTATCACCCCAGCCGGTTTCTAATGCGGCCTGAGCCAGTAATAGTGATGGATCAACACCCAGAGATTTCGCGGCTTTATCGGCATAAGGTTTCAGTTTACTGATGAAATCCCGTGGACCTTTAAACTCCGAATTTGTTGTCTGTGTAGCGCTATTTACAGCAGCACCCGCAGAAAAAATGTCCTTCAGATCGGAAGTGGAAGAACGACTATTTGATTCACGAACCCGTTCGAGAGCTTGCTGCAAACCATCTTTTCCGGACGGATTCGTTCCCTGAATTCCGGCCGATAGCTGAGCCACTATCATATCAGCCAGACCGAGACTACCTGACTTACTTAAATCACTGGCCCGTTGCTCATCTAACATCTGACGGTAAAAATCCTGCGTCCGGGTATCCAGCAAATCTGATTTAAACTCCGAGTTCGCGTCACGCATCGATTTAAACAGCATGTTCGAAAAAATAGATTCGAACTGCTTAGCAGCAGATTTAAGCGCCGCTTTTTCACTGCTCTTATTACCGTTGACAGCAGCCTGACGTAATTTATCAAGTTGAGTTAAATCCTGAGTAAAACTAATATCATTGACACTATCAGCCATTTCTCTCTCCTTAATTAAATAATAATCAGCTGGCCTTCGATGGCACCGGCCTGTTTAAGTGCCTGCAAAATCGCCATCAAATCTGAAGGAGCTGCGCCCACTTCATTCACTGCCCTGACTAAATCATCCAACGTCACACCGGTTTGGAAATTAAACATTTTCCCCTGCTTTTCCGTCACTGAAATATCAGAATCGGGGACAACAGTTGTATCACCGTTTGCCAGTGCATTAGGCTGACTGACTGTCGGTTTTTCTTTGATTGCAACAGTCATGCCACCGTGAGTCACCGCAGCGGGTTTCAGTCTCACATGCTGGCCGACAACAATGGTTCCAGTCCGGGAATTCACAATAATTTTTGCTGCGCCCTCTGCGGTATTAAATTCCAAATTTTCAATCGCAGATAAGAAAGCAACCCGTTGGCTCGCATCTCTTGGGGCCCGGACCTTTACAGAAGTCGCATCAACCGCCGACGCCATACCCGGCCCTAAAAAGTTATTCACCGCATCAGTCATACGCTGAGCAGTGGTAAAATCCGAATCCAGAAGATTGAAGGTAATATAATCCCCACGGCTGAATGGCGTCGGAACTTCCCGTTCAACAATCGCACCACTGGAGATCATACCAACCGCCGGATTATTCCCGACGATACTTGAACCGTCGGCCCCATCAGCACTGAATCCACTGACAACCAGATTTCCCTGAGCAACGGCATATACTTTTCCATCAAGCCCTTTCAGCATGGTTTGCATCAGCGTTCCGCCGCGTAAACTTTTTGCTGATCCTATGGATGACACGGTGACATCAATCGTCTGACCTTGTTTGGTAAAAGCGGGGAGCTTTGCCGTAACGATGACAGCAGCAATGTTTTTTGCCTTGGGGCTGGTTCCTTCCGGCAACTGAATTCCGAAATTTTGCAACATGGCATTGAAGCTTTGATCTGTAAATGGAGTCGACTCACCAGTACCAGGAAGTCCTGTTACCAACCCGTAACCGACAAGCTGGTTACTACGGACTCCGGCAACCTGTGCAACGTCTTTAATTCTCGCTGCATCCGCTCCCCAGGAAACCAGCAAAAGACTCACTAAACTGATAAGCCATTTATTCATGTCATCACCCTACAACTCGATTCTGTCAAAACTTCGACTTTCAATATTACCTAAAGAGCGACATTAAAAAATCGTGCCAATGTTCCCGGTTCCTGCATATCCTGATTGGTTCCGGTACCGGAATACTGAATTCTGGCGTTTGCAATGCGGTCAGAAGCAACCGTATTATCGTAAGTAATGTCCTGCGGACGAATGGTTCCGCTCAGCCGGACATACTCATCGCCGGTATTCAGGGACAGCCATTTTTCACCACGAATCACCAGATTACCGTTGGCTAACACTTCGATCACCTGTACCGTAATCGTACCGGAAATGCTGTTACTCTGGTTCGCAGCCGCACTACCGGAAAATTTATTGCCGTTTTTTAACTTATAGGACAGATTATTATCACCAATTTTCAGCTCCTGTCCGCCCATTTCCAAAGGGTCCATGGAAGCGTCATTATTTTTAGCCAGATCCGCATCGGCACTTTTTGCCGCTTTGGTATTCTCGTTCAGAGTGACGGTAATAATGTCGCCAATTTTTCTGGGTTTTAAGTCATCATATAAACTGCTGTTGTTTGTCAGACTAAATAAAGAGCCGGTTTCAGCAGCATAATGCTCACGATGCTTTTTAGGATGTATCGGAGCCCAGGCCGGATCATTGGCCACCGGATCCTTACGGCTTCTCAGGGCATTCGTCAAAAGGCCACCAGATGACGAATTGTCTTCCGATTTATCACCTTCAACCGCATCCACAAGCGTGGTACCCTGATCCGTCACGGCATCGTCTTTTGTCGTTGGTATCAGTTCGCAACCGGACAGCAACAGCACACTTGCTAACAGGAAAATAATCGTTCTCATCGTGATTAACCTCTTTTATTCCTTACCGCTATAACTGTTGATTTGCGTAACTCATCATTTTGTCAACGGCCGAAATGACTTTGGAATTCATTTCATACACCCGCTGCGCTTCAATCAGGTTAACCAATTCTTCCGTCACATTAACATTTGAGCTTTCTAGCATTGACTGGCGAATGTTTCCCAACCCATCCAGACCGGGAACCCCTTCCTGAGGATCACCACTTGCACCTGTTGGCAGATATAAGTTCTGACCAATTGGTTCAAGGCCACCCGGGTTAATGAAGTCTACGGTTGTAATCTGTCCCAGAACCTGGTTATTTTGCTGCCCGCGAACACGTGCTGACACTTCACCATCGTTACCGATAGTAATGGAAATTGCATCCTGAGGAATCACAATTTCCGGCTGCAACGGATAACCGGAACCGGAGGTAACAATGGCCCCTTCAGAGTTCAGGGTAAACTGGCCATTGCGGGAATAGCCGATATTGCCGTCCGGTAACAGAATCTGGAAGAAACCATCACCTTCAATCATCATATCCAGGCTGTTTGATGTTGTTTGCGCATTTCCATTCGTATGGACTTTTTGCGTCGCAACCACCTTAGACCCGGCCCCAAGCATCAGACCGCTGGGTAGTTCCGTATTCTGTGATGACTGACCGCCAGGCTGGTTGATATTCTGATAGAACAAATCTTCAAAAACAGCCCTGCCCTTTTTGAATCCAACCGTTGAAGCGTTCGCCAGGTTATTTGAAATAGTGGCGATATTTGTTTGCTGAGCGTCAAGCCCTGTCTTACTCACCCATAAAGCCGGCTGCATAATCGTCTCCTAATTCTCAGATTAACTTGTACGAAGTAATGAATCGGACGTTTTGTCCATATCTTCAGCGGTACTCATCATTTTGACCTGCATTTCATATTGTCTCTGCAAATCAATCAAACTCGTCATTTCACCAACAGCATTCACATTGCTGCCCTCCAGAACACCGGTCAGTAACTTAACTCCGGCATCGGCCGTAAATGTCTGATTGGGATCTTTGGCTCTGAACAAACCGTTGGTATCTTTGTACAATGAACGGTCATCCGGTTTGACTAATTTCACTCGTCCGGCAATTTCCATGGCATTGGCCGGCGCTCCCTTAGGCAGAACCGAAATCGTGCCATCATTGCCAATTTCGATTTTACTCAGAGGAATAGGCAGATTAATCGGAGCGTCGTTATCACCTAGCACCAGATGCCCCTGACCATTATGCAGCAAGCCATTTTTATCAATTGACAGATTGCCATTGCGGGTCAGACCTTCTTTACCGGTGGCATCCAGAACGGAAATCCAGCCATCGCCCTGAACCGTGATGTCTGTATCCTGCCCGGTTGTAATTACACTACCCTGAGCAAAATTACTCCCCGGACGTTCCGTCATACTGAATACACGGCTTGGTAAGCCTTCGCCATACGCCTGCATGGCTCTTGCCTGAGCTAAATCAGCACGAAAACCGGTGGTACTCACATTAGCCAGATTGTTTGCCCGTAATTGCATTGCCTGCATATTCTGCTTAGCGCCGCTCATTGCCAGGTATAAAGCACGGTCCATTTTTCCGCTCCTAATTCGTTATACAAACTAGAAAAAGCAAATTATGTGCCATGTTATTTTTTATTTAATTATCATTAAGATAGGAAAATATAGATGGATTATAGAAGGACGGTTATTTGCCGTATCAGATAAAAAAACGGCAATGCGGTAAATCCGCGTTGCCGCTGATTTACCGCTTGTGGATTAACGAATTTGCAGAATATTTTGTTGTAACTGGTTATCCACTTCCAGTGCACGGGAGTTAGCCTGGAAGTTTCTCTGAGCCGATATCAGATCCACCAGCTCCTGAGTCATATCAATGTTTGACTGCTCTAATGTACCACTGGTAATCGTACCGAAAGAACCTTTATTCGATTCCCCCCAGATTTTATCACCCGATTCCTGAGTGGTATCCCACTGGGTTGCACCTTTTTTATCCAGTCCCTGTTCATTGGCAACACGAACTAAGGCAACACGTCCCAGAATCACATTTTCACCATTTGAATAAGTACCGAGGATACTACCGTTCTCATCAAAATCGACTTTGGTTAAGAAACCGGTTGTCGCTCCGTCCTCATCAAATTTGGTCAGTTCAAACGGCGCTGCAAACTGAGTGGCGGCATCCAGTCCAAAAGACAGGGTTTGATTAATATCAGCCCCATTCAGATTGAGAGGATTGGCACCGGCGCCAAGAGGCTCGGAAACCACATTCTGGCCACTGTTAATGCTTGCCAATGTACCATCATTATTAAACTTCAGAGTATGTCCGGTCTGACCCGATCCTGCCGTTGCATCACCACCAACGATATTGATTGGTTTTTCGCCTTCTTTATCCGTAACAGTATAGTAAACCTGCCAGGTATTTGCCTGAGTCTGATCCTTCAGATAATAAGACGTCATCTTATAAGCCTGACCCATCGAGTCATAAATGGTCGATGACGTAGAGCGGTTATACGTTTCCGGATCCGTATAATCAAACAGTGCCGGATCTTTCAGTTTGCCGTTTGCCGGAAGGTTCACACCGACCTCAATATTTGCCGTCTGTTTCGGTTTACCGAATTCCGCCGGAATATTTACCGGTGAAGCCTCGTAAGATAAAACGTCTCCAGTATCTTTGTTCACCTGATAACCCATCAGATATTCATCATTCGATGTCACCATATAGTTGTTTTTATCGAGATGGAAAGCGCCGTTACGGGTCAGTTCGTTTTGCTGCGGAACAAGTTTGTCTTTTGCGACCGCAAAATAACCGGTACCGGAAATCCGCAAATCCATCGGGTTATTCGTATAAATACTGGACCCTTCATGAAATTGCTGAGCAATTTTATTTGCCTGAACACCTGACCCAGGAGTCGTTTTAGAATTCGTGAACAGTGAATTAGAATACACATCACCAAATTCCGCACGAGACTCTTTAAAGCCAAACGTATTGGCGTTAGCTATGTTGTTACTCGTGGTATTCAGATCTAACTGAGCTGCGGATAAACCACTTAGAGATATATATGACATCGTAAATTCTCCTATCTAGCTAGCGTCGGTTACGCTTTGCCAACTTCTAGTACTTCAGCAAGTCGAACTGGCGATTCAAAGCCAGCCAGATTGAGCAGTACGTTACCATTACCCTTTCCAAGCAGGACACTATTGACGTTTGCATACGTCGATACTTCAAATTCTGTACTCTTACCATCCACCAATCCTGCCGCTTTAATCCTGTACTGACCGGCCGGCAAAGGGTTGCCTTTTTCATCTTTGCCATCCCATTCGACGCGGTTATCACCAGCAGGTTTCGCCCCCGCATCCAAAGTCCGCACAAGCTGACCAGCCTGATTCTCAACCCGGACATAAAGGTTATCGACTGATTTTGGTAATTTGACCATCGCAGCCATTCCACCATCATCTTTCTTCATGCTATGAGGGCTTTTAATCAGAACATCGCGTCCAACCAGTGATGATGCCTGCAAAGCCTGATTAGATGTCAATGATGAATTTAAGCTTTCAAACTGATTGTTCATTTTGCCAATACCATCAACAGTGGCAAATGATGCCATCTGGGCAATCATCTGATCATTACCAACAGGTTTAAACGGGTCCTGCTGGGAAAGCTGCTTGGTCAATAGCGATAAGAAATCTTCCTGCTTAAGATCCTGCTTACCGGTGACTTCATCTTTCTTGCTTTTATCCTGGAGATCTTTTAACTGATCAATATAAGACAAGCCACTTTGACCAACATTATTTACTCCGGCCATATGCTATCTCCTAAACTCTCACTGACCCATCTGCAACGTTCTCAGCAGCATCTGCTTACTCGCATCCGCCACCTGAACGTTTGTCTGATAAGCCCTTGAAGCAGAAATCATATTTGCCATTTCTTCCATCACATTCACATTGGGTTTGTAAATATATCCGTCTTCATTTGCCAATGGATGCTCCGGATTGTATTCGGCAACTAGGGGTTTATTACTCTCAACAATTCCCATGACCTTCACCGGGACTGTATAATCGTTTCCATTCCTTGCATTACTCAACTCTGCTCCAAATACCGCGTGTCGGGCTTTATAGGTATCTTTTGCTGAGCTGGCGACACTGTCCGCATTAGCAAGGTTACTGGAAGTAGTATTTAGACGAACCGACTCCGCACTCATTGCTGAACCCGTCACATTAAACACATTAAATAAGCTCATCTAATTACTCTCCTTTAATCGCTTTCGTTAAATTTTTAAATTTTCCGCCTAAAAAATCCAACGAAGCCTGGTGGCGAATCTGGTTCTGCATAAATAAATTACGTTCCAAATCCAAATCTACGGTATTTCCGTCTCCGGTATCCGGTTGTGTCGGAACACGGTAAAGTGTTTCCCCTATTGCTGCCATGGAGGCAGGAATATGCCGACCATCGGTTCTGGCAAGATTCACACTTGCCCCTGATTCCGCTGCACTGAGTGCTTTCTGGAAATCTAAACCTTTCGCTTTATATCCCGGGGTGTTTGCCTGGGCAATATTGCTCGCGATTACTTCTGAATTGCGTTCACGTACACCAACAGTGTACTGATGAATCCCCAATGCTTTATCAAAAGAAATTGCCATATCAAACTCCAAACCCTAATAAGCAAAAAGCCATGTATATTTTAAAGCAATTAACATACCAACTTCTGGCGCATTATAAAATTGATTTAACCGTATTGCAGGTAAGCAAAGTTCAGTCCACAAATTGTATGAGAAAGATTTTATATAAAAAACCCGGCAAATGCCGGGCTCTCAATAAGTGAATCGTCTTATTTAAGCTTATAAATAATACCCGGGTTACATCTGACCATTTCAAAACGGTCCGTCAATCCTGTCAATGACTCCGATGCACCCAATAACAAATATCCACCGGGATTAAGACTGTTCGCCATCTGGTTCAATACTTTTGATTTCATGTCAGACGAAAAGTAAATCAAAACATTGCGGCAAAAGATAACATCAAACTTGCCCAGTAACGCATAGCTTTCCATTAAATTTTGCGGACGAAAGTTTACCAACCTCTTCACATTGTCTTTCACTTTCATACGGCCGTCACCGACTTCTTCAAAAAAAGTCCGTCGACGCTCCATGGACAACCCCCGGCCTAACGCTAAATTGTCATATATTCCGGCCCGGCACATATCTAACATCACCGTTGAAATATCCGTTGCCGTCACCGAAACATTCGGCAACAAACCCGGTTTTCTCTGCTGTGTTTCCAACACGGTCATCGCAATAGAGTATGGTTCCTGACCGGATGAACTGGCAGAAGACCAGATTTTAATGGGTTTCTTTTTGGTAGCTACATCCGGCAAGATTTTTTCAGACAAAACGGCAAAAGGGTAGGTATCACGAAACCACAAAGTTTCATTTGTTGTCATTGCATCAATCGCTGCAATACGCATATCCCTGTTACGTCCGGTTACCACATCTTTCAGTAACGTTGATAACGAAGAAACGTTGTATTTATTAACTAAAGGGCTTAGACGACTTCGTACCAGATATTGTTTGCTGTCTCCCAGAACGATACCGCACTGTGATTCTAGGAAACGACAAAATTCTTTATATTCCTGGTCACTTATTGTTATTGCTGTCATTGATCTCTCTTATTCAACCACTAAGGCAGCTTTCACCGCATTACCTAATTCATCCGGATTAAATTTAGCAATAAACGAGTTGGCTCCAACGCGCTCAACCATGGCCTGATTAAATACACCACTTAATGATGAGTGCAAGATAACATACAAATCCTTCAGTTTTGGATTTCGGCGAATCTCGGCTGTCAGTGTGTAACCATCCATTTCCGGCATTTCTATATCAGAGATCACTAACGATATATGATCGAAAATATCTCCATCTTCAGCCAACTCGCAAAGCTTTTCGTATGCTTCTTTACCATCTTTAACGGAAACTGCTTCAAATCCTATTGATTCGATTGCTCTTTGAACCTGTTTACGCGCAACTGTGGAGTCATCGGCAATCAGTATACGCTTAACATATTCTTTTTCCTGGATCGCATCATCAATCGATTCTGCGATACTAGTATCCATTGTTTCGTCGACAGGTGCAATTTCAGCAAGAATTTTTTCAACATCTAAAATTTCAACCAGTTCCCCATCTATATTTGTCACAGCCGTCAGATAATTACTTTTACCGGCACCTTCCGGTGGTGGCAAAATTTCTTCCCACTGCATATTGATAATGCGCTCAACGGAGCTAACAAGAAACGCCTGAATAGTACGGTTAAACTCAGCAATGATCACAAAGCTTTTTTCAATCTCTGTTGTCTCCCGGCCACCAATTGCCAGGCTTAAGTCAATTACTGAGACAGTTTGACCGCGAATATGAGCAACCCCTTTAACAAGCGGGTGCAGATTCGGCATCATTGTTAACTGAGGGCATTGAAGAACTTCCTTTACCTTAAAAACGTTGATTCCATAACGTTGCATACCATTCAAACGAAAGGTCAACAATTCTAATCGGTTCTGACCGACAAGTTGTGTACGCTGATTCACAGAATCAAGAACACCTGTCATAAGCTCATCTCCATCTCAAACTTTTGCACTAAAACATGTTAGTCTACATGTAGCGTTTACTTAACAGAGAAACAAAGTTATGTTTTCCAATCTGCTTCTGACTTCATTTTCTACTACTAAGTGTAGAGCTTTCTGTAAACTTTTATACAGCTTTATCGTCTTTTTATTATTTTTCTTTAGTTTAAACGCTCATTCAGCAACAATCCAACAACTTAAACTCATTAAAAAAACGGCTGAGAACTATGTTTTAGAAACATTTTCTCTGCCTGCTGGCGGGAGCATTACCGCTAATGCTGCTAACTTAGATAATCGGCTACAAGTCAGTGATTGTCCAACAGGACTTTCTGCTTTTTCATCATCAAAAAATGGTTCTGCAAGCAATGTCACTGTTCTTATTGAATGTAAAGACGAAAACTGGCGGGTTTACGTTCCGGTAAAACTTAGCGTAACGGTTCCTGCCGTGACTGCAGTAACGCCTTTAACGAAAGGACAAATGGTCAGTCATCAGGATATCAGGCTCTCTATGGTCAGCTTACTCCGCTTTCGTCAACAGGGATTTTCTTCAATAAATCAGGTAGTAGGCTCAAAGGTTAAACGTAACATCCCCAGTGGTGACATTATCAATAGCCGAGATATTTGTGTCGTATGCCGTAATGAAGATGTTACTATCAGAGCAGGGAAAAACGGCTTACAAATTACCACTCAGGGAAAAGCATTAAGTGATGGTAATCTTGGCGAACAAATTCGCGTGAGAAATAATAAATCCAAAAGGATTATCGACGCGGTTGTTTCCGGAAGTGGTGAAGTGACGGTACGATTCTAAGCTTTAGAACAAAAAAAGACCATTTTACTGAATAAAATGCTAAAGTATCGATAAAGTATGTCGATAATGACGGTACGAAATAGTTAATTTAATAAAGGCTCAAGTTATGGCAGGCATTGATAACATCCGCTCTGGTCACTCGTTAACCAATACGAGCAGAAGCAGTCAACGCGCTGATAATCATTCATCTGAAGCAAAAGCCCACGGTGCTGATAAAGCTTCTAATCATGATGATGCAGTATCTATCAGCTCACAAAGTAAGAGGCTTGGAGAAATGCAGGATAAACTGGCATCTTCCCCTGCTTTCGACGACGCAAAAGTTCAGGCAATAAAAGAAGCCATTGCCAATGGTTCTTACGTTGTTGATGCAGATAAACTCGCTGATAACATGATTAAGTTTGAAAAAGAACTGGGGGGTCTGAACTAATTCGACATTCCGTGTTAGTTTAAGAGGAAAATTCGCAGATGGCTGTACTAACTGATTTACTCGATTTTCAGTTACATAATGCTCAGGAATTACTTGCCCTTCTTGAAAATGAGAAGGTTGCTATTGCCACCCGAGTATCAGCAGATATTGAATCAATAGCTCAGAAAAAAATACAACTTGTAGAACAACTCAATACAACTGACCAACGTTTAGCAAATCATCCCGATGTTAAGAGCCTGACAGATGACGATGATTTGCGGATGCGGGTTGACAAGATAAAAGAAACGGTTGCCGTTTGCCAGCAAGCCAATGACATTAACGGGCAAGCACTGGAAAGAGCACAAATCAGTTTCAGAAAATTAAAAAACCTGATGCAGCAGAGCCAGGGGAAAACAGGCATGACCTACAGCTCGGACGGCAAAACCAGCAATATTTCCACTCTGGGAACCAACCTGAAAGTATAACGTTTTCGTCTGTAATCCCTTTCCGGAAAACCAAAGAAGCAAAAAGCGGCAAACATTGCCGCTTTTTGCTGTAGAGAACTCAAATGGGTAACGATATTAAAACAGTGTTTGCTGACGTTTATCGGGTACCTGCTGAACTTCACCATAACTGCGCAGTTCATCCATCTTCTGGATGTTCAGCCTTAATTCCGTTACATAACTGTCACCCACTTTATAACTCCGGACCACTTCCGCACCACGGATAATACCATCTACGGCGCCTGAAGTTTCTTCTGTCCCCAGACGCTGGTCAACCAAATCCGCCCTGCCGCTGACTCTCATGCCATACACCTGTTCCGCCAGCTCCCGGTAAGCATCAATTTTGGAAGCCCGCATCGCGCGAACCTGCTTTTCGGCATCATTGCGGCCTTTTTGATCACCGATGGAAGCATACCCCACTGCAGTCAGATAAGTATCTTTCTTAATCGTCTGTAATGGTTGACACCCCAGCATCAGGATGGAAATAGCTATTAACAAAAACACTCGCATCACTATTTCTCCTTTATGGTCTCAATATTACGGTATAAGGCTGAGAAATGGTTGGGTCTGAGCGAATCAACACACCGTCTTTGGTACGCATCGCATTCAATGTGTCTAAATCACGCCCGATCCGATCGGCCGGCAAGAAGCCCTGTGCCGTGGCAACGACGACTCGGGTTTGCATCCCCACGACCCGGGCATTAAACAGCACCCCCCCTTCCTGACGAAGCATGGTTCCGGTCAGGACATACTGAATATCCTGCTCTTTTGCCAAATCTTTCCAGTTCCGGCTGAAGGCGAAATCCCCTTCGTGAGTAACCTGAATATCACCGGTGGTTTTGAAATCGACGACTTTAAAACCACGCTCCTGAAACTGATGGATAAATCCTTCGGTAATCGAATTACCCAGCCAGTTTGTGGAATCCATGTTTTGCAAATCGACAAAGGACGTCACCGCAATCGGTGTCCGGGCCGTAATGCTGGTATTCGACTTAATCAGGTCTTCAGTCATGCTTTCTACAAAGAAGTCCATAGTATGTCTGGGACTTTCTTTCAGCATAAACTGGGCCCCTTTATATTCTTGCTTACCATTGTAAATGGGTGCCATACACCCGGCCATCAGTAAAGCAGGCACAAAAATAAGCCATTGTTTCATGTTGAGTTCTCCAAATGTCTCTAGCAACCTCAGGAGTGTCCGATTTTTGACAGTAAAAGTGGAACACTCTTTGCTTTTTCTCTTGTATGACCTCAAGAGTATCGTTGCCAACAACAGTTACTCTAATTGAAAGCAAAAATCGTACCCAACTGGAAAATACATGAAAAAGTTACTTACAATACTCATTACCAGCCTGACTGTCACCTTAAGTTTGGTGTCTGGGGCTGATGCAGCCTGGTATGAGGTAACTGGCAGCTCAGCCATTGTCGCAACAGAAGATCAGGCGAAAATACATGCCCTGGAAGACGCGGTTTATAAAGCAGCAAGATTTTCCGGTGCCGACATTGGCAGCGTCAGTAACCTGTTCCCTTTGCTCAATACGAAAAAAGATGAATTTCTGTTTACCAACCATGAAGTCCGCTACATATGGGTTGAGCAAGTCGGCAAAGAAAACGGCATTATGTATGTAAAGGCAAGAATTGACATTTACCCATCGGCAAGAGGTTGCCATTTCGACCAATACAAAAAAACCTTCCTGGTAAGTAATTTCGATATTGAGAATCCTCAACAGGCAGTCATGGGACAACTTTACGATTTAGGGACCGATTTCGCCCGTGTTCTAAACCGGCAAATTGATCAGACCTCGCAAAGTTTTGTTTCTGTCGGTACCACGGATTACCGCCTTGACGGCCATAGCCCTTCCCGGCTTGAAATGATTGCCGAGGACAAAGGGGCACAATATTTAGTCAGCGGCGAGATTACCGATTTGTCTGCTACCGCTAACAGTGACGACACGATAAACCGCCAGTTTTCTATGAATGTCCGGGTCTACGATGGCAAAACCGGCAATGAAGTTATGCAGAGAAAATACCGTGAAGTCGCTCGATGGCCATTTCCGAAAACCAGTCAGGTCGATACCCGCAGTGCCCGGTTTTGGGCGTCGGCATACGGAGACATGTTGTTAAGAGTCAGCCGGAATATGATGCTTGATTTTGAAGCGGAACTGTCATGTAAGATCACGCTTCCGGAGGTCATCGCTAAATTTGGTAATACCGTGACCATGAATCTGGGCCGGATTCATGGAGTAAAAGCCGGAGATACACTAAGGCTCTGGCACACGGGTTCCTTTATCGATCAAAGAGGTATTTCCCGGACAAAAGTTACCCAGAGTAACATCACTCTTACCGTCACCCGGGTTTATCAGGATAATGCTGAGCTAAAAATTGATCAGCCAACGCTGGCAGACAGCATACAGATTGGCGACGTGATGCGCAAAATCAATGAGGACAAAACCTCAACAAATCGCCCACCCCATCGTAAAGATGGCGATCATATGAGCAAACAGACAGAAAATCAAAATTGAAAGGTGAAGTTTTGTCTAAAATTCAGTACTATACCCCCTCACGCTCTCGTGGCACAGCTGGATAGCGCGGCCCCCTCCTAAGGGGCAGGTCGGAGGTTCGAATCCTCTCGGGAGCGCCATATCAAGAAAGGGATAAGAGGTTAGTAACCACTTATCCCTTTTGCTTTTTTGGATTGTTGTTTAGCAAATTAAGGTATTGTTGGCCATCTAATGGGGTTTACTCTTCCCATTTAGGATTGATACCACCAGACTTGGCATAACTGCGATGGTATTTAGATGGACAGGTAATGTTATTGGTAATCATTTAAAATCTGTTATAAATAATTCTTAATTTATTGCAAATAACATACTGAAAATTGCACTAACTTTTTGTAAATAATGCTCTTCCAGATTCAGAAAGTAAGTACTTCTGTTTCGGGCTTTTTGGGGAATCAGGATATAGCATTTCAACAAATCCAGCCTCAAGAGCCGGAAGTAAATAAGTTTTTCTGAATGAAGGTTTATGCTTATGCCCTGATTTTTCCATTACTTCGGATAGCGATGCCTCACCTAAAGTGTTAAGTACGGATAACAGCACAAAATATCCACTACATTCAACATCGCATTCAATCGATATATTACGAATAGGTTTATGATCAATTTCTTTTAGAGCAATAAGTAACGCATTCAGAATAAAGTGAATGTAAGGAGTTGCTTCACTTTGCTTATCAGAATCAGATAACGCTTGATGATAATCATCCTGTTGTTCTTTGATAACAGTTTCAACCGGAAGGTAAGCAAATAGAGGTTGCCATTCACTTAGCAATAATGTTTGCCATAAACGGCCCATTCTACCGTTACCATCAGTAAAGGGATGAATAAACTCAAATTCATAATGGAAAACACAACTGGTTATTAAAGGATGAGTATCGGTTCTATTAACCCAATCTAACAGCTCTGCAACCAAAACCGGAACTCGATCAGCGGGCGGAGCCATATGAATCAAACTTTCGCCTCGGTAAATGCCAACGCCACTATTTCTAAAGTGTCGGCTTGCGCTTCTAATCCATACATCAATAAACCATGAGCCTCCAGTAAATCTGAAATCGAATTTCCAGACCAACCCGATAATTTTTCATAGGTTCTAAATGCATTAGTCACTTCTTGAATTTCATGCGGTAACCCCAAAACTCGCTTACCTTCAATAACAGAAGTAACCTGTTCAAGCGTTAATGTGTTGTTTTCAATGGCAAGCGAAGCCTGAATAGTTTTAATACGGTTACCCCGACGCAACTGTGGCGACATCATTTCAGGGTTTGATACTTCTAACCGACCTAGTAACCTACTGATTTCGGCAACCAGATTAAGGATGTCATTGGTGATTGTAAAAGGAGGGGTATAAGCCATTGTGTTTATCTCTGATTCAGTTTATCCATAGTATAATTTGGTCGGTTACTTGATCGGTTAAATTGGTTAGCGAATCCGAGTATTGTCCTCTCTGATCAGTTTGATGCTTTTAAAGTTATGGCCAATAAAATTGAAAAAGTCTCGAACAATCGAGGCTTCATATGATGAAAAAAGTTCAACTTTAGAACCAATATCCCGCCATAATATCTCTGGGATCAGCGGGTAAGCTTCTTAAACCATATTCATCTTGCAGATATTTCTTTCTAAAATTATCTCTCCGATGACCATATGGCTGTAATTCACCAAGAATATGAACAATGTGCTGAACAGAAGGATCATCATACCCACGCCCCTCTCGTAATAAATCCTGCAAGACAGGTATTAAATCCATATATAATTCATCAGCACTACTTCTACTATCAAAGTACCCTTTGATCATCTTCATTAGCGTTAAAAGCGGAGCACCCCCTTTCAATTCAGAGATAACACTGACAGCACTCATTTTCTGGATTCCTTAATCAAAAGAATGAAAATAATAATGTTCAGTACAACGTCATAAACAAATGTAGACATAAAGTCCCGGCTATTTTGTTCTGAGTACCTAAATAATGGATAGAAGTATGTCAGAAAGGTAATAATAACAGCCCCATAAGCTAATAATTTCAATTGCTTACCTGGAAACAACTCAGCACCTTTACCCTTATAGATCCCAAATAGCGCAACGAGAACAAGGAGAGATTCTAGCATTCCAACGCCATTGATTATTTTCTCAAATGTGTCGCCATCCGATCGATAGCCATTTACAACAGAAAAAGCCAAAACAAGAACTGTAAATATAATCAGGGATACATACTTTTCAAACCTAGCCATAGGTGACAACTCCCAAAAAAGAAAATTGTAACACGATAATTTTTGAGGCAAAAACTTGCCTGACAAACAAGAAATGGTAAAAAAGTGAACCATAAAAGCAATTCAGAGAGAATGTACAACAGCAACGCGAAGAAATTTAAGAAAGGACTACCAATAAAATGAGTACACGTTAAGAAAGTAACCAGACAACCCAGCTCAAATACTTTATGGTTACTGACCTAAAAAAAGCAAACGTATCCTTTAACAAATTTCGTTTGTTTTTTAACCAAAAAAAATAACAGCGATAAACATAAAAGGCAAAAAGCTGAAAAACCAATTTCGATTACATCGGAATTTTATATAAATCAAAATGAATATCAGTATGAGCTATTTCACTAAAGTCGCTATTTATTAATAGATTATTAATAGAAACCCTGATTTTTTGGACTAAATTTATAGGTATTACTTTCATTTACAGTCATCAGGACTTTTCTTCATGCTCAACATAAAAAAATTAAAAATTTCGCAACTGATATCGATGCCAATACTGGCACTCATTACCCTTATCATTATTTTATCGTTTGAAGCACTGCAAACAAACGCGGAACTTTCAGAAAATACGGTTAGACTGACAGACCACTTAACCCCTTCTGCCATCATGGTACTTAATGCAGACCGGGATCTGTACCAGTCTGTTATGGCATTAAAAGACTATATTGCTAAACTGGAGCATGGTGACAAAGCCAGTGCCGGGAAATATCTGGACCTGTATACAGAAAACAAAGATCAGGCATACAATAGGATGCTGAACGCCAGAAAGCACGCATCTATCGATGGGGTACTGTTAATCCCGGACAATCACAAAGATTTTACCAATGCATTCAGTCAATGGGAAAATATCACCAAAGATGTGTTAGAGCTATCAAAACAGAACCGGTTAGATGAAGCCTACAAACTCCTTTCCGAAAAGCAGGATACTGTATTCAGTAAACTCAGAACGTATTATGACAAGTTCGGCGAAGAAGTCGGTAGCAAGCAAACCATTCTTACCAAACAGGCCCATCAGATAGAAATTACACAGCAAAAACTGATTATCATCACAACTGGTATTGCCATTCTTATCGGTGTTTTCTTTTTATTTGCTATACCTAGAGTCGTTAAAAAACAACTTATCGAATTGAAAAATAAATTCCAGGAACTGGCAGACCGAGGGGGAGACTTAACCTTTAAACTGGAAATTAACGGTGACACCGAAATTGCTAATGTAAGTCAGGCATTTAACAATTTCTTAGAAAAAATCCGCTCAACGATGACAGACATAACCACACAAACTCACCATATCGTAGACAACAATATGGCCGTATCAGATTTGATTACCAAAAACGGACAAACATCTACTGAACAAAACTCCGCCGTCAATGAGTTATCTGAAGCCATGAATGAGCTGAATATTGCCATCAATGAAGTCGCTCAGCAGTCCCAAAAATCATCGGAAGAATCCAGCTATTCAAAAGAGACAGTCTCCACATCCAATGAAAGGATCCGGGAAACGGTCACCACCATCGAAGAACTTTCGGAATCAATGGAAAATATTACCGCTGTTGTCACCGACTTAGAGGAAAAGAGTCAGGCCATAAACAATGTGCTGGATGTAATTATGGGAATAGCCGAGCAAACCAACCTTCTCGCTTTAAATGCCGCCATAGAAGCTGCAAGAGCCGGTGAAAGTGGCAGAGGGTTTGCCGTTGTTGCCGATGAAGTCAGACAACTGGCTCAGAAAACCCAACAATCGACTTCGTCTATCCATTCTACGTTAAACGAACTCAATGACGGGGTTCAGCAGGCGGTATCAAATGTACGAACTGGTAAAGAGATCGCTCAAAAAACATCCGAATCCGCCCAAAATACCGTTGATGAACTAAATAAAATCATAGAAAGTGTGACTAAAATTACCGATTTCTCTGTCCAGATAGCCGCCGCCACCGAAGAACAAAGTAATGTTGTTGCCATTATTAACGACAATGTCAACAGCATGAAGGAACGGGCACAACACAGTCAGGAAAATGTGGAACTCTCAATAACGAAAACAGAAGAAATTTCAGCCAATATCGAAAAGCTGGATAAAGAAGTGAGTATTTTTAAAATTTAAACGAAGCATCACAACATTCAGATAACTCATATTTTAACACTCTATGAGTTATCTGAATTATCAGGTCACTCGTCATATTTTGTTAAAAGTACAGAGCAAATTCTGGTTTGCATAAAGCTATCATCCGGTGCAGTTGAGCGTGATAACCACTTATACACCATGATATCTTTACAGCCATGATTAAGCTGCCCGGAAAGCGACATGGTTTCTTCTGTTTCACTGTCATATCCGGAAAAAGAAAAACTCTGAGCCATCCCGGCTTCTGCAAAACAATCTATAAATCCAAGCAGGGAAACCGTTTTTCCATTTTCAGTTAATTCAGCTTCCGTCAGACCTGTTTCTGAATTGACCCGACCAATCGTTATCTGCGTATCGGCATTCTCCCATACTGCCTGTAACAGATACGCAATCTGCCCCGGTTCTGAGCCATCATTACCAAAAAAGCATGACTGTAATTCAGAAGCATCGGTCGTATTATCCTGTTTTGTAAATGTCAGTTCATCAACATAATTCCCGGTTTGATATTGCTCAAAGGGAACCGATACCACAATTGAATTTTCAACGATCATGGTTCCGCTGGCAAGAAGCTGCCCTGTCATCGAACCAGTCCAGTGCCAGCTTTCATCCGGTGTTCCTTCCTGAACATTCCGCCAGAAAATTGAAAAGGCGACACTTTGACCGGCTTTTGAAGTAGGCGCCCGGGAAGTGCAGCTCCCTACCAATAAATACGTCCCGGTAGAGCCAGTATGCGAAGAATACGTCCCCAAGATCCGGTTGCCATCTTCCCGGAGAGTCATGACCGACCCATAAGTATTATTCCAGACACCTGATAAATTATTATTCATGAATTTCCTCCACCACGATTAAAAATAGAAGCAGGTCGGGCTTGCCGGTTGGTAATAATCACAGGCCCGTCCGGTTTATTGAAAATCCACATACCAACCGGATCCAGATGATTTTCATCACGTACAGAGTATTCATAAACGGTATAAAGATGATCCATGATTACCGATCCGACCAACAACATTTTGTCGGCATTAGCTAATGGCTCAAACTGCGTTTTTACCTCACCTTTATATTGCCCTGCCTCAATTTCACATTTATAGATGTCACTGGTCACCTTCAATTCAGCATAATCGTTCCCATTTGTATCTTTCAGGTTTATGGTAATCTCAGGATTATCCGATTCGGTCATTTTTTGTAAGACGCCTAATGTTCCTGAATCGCCCTTAAACTGGGAAGAACCGCTATCAAGCGCAAAGAACAAACCGGAACCCACAACATCGCCACCGACACTAACTGAAGCATTCCCGGTACTCCACAAATAACAGGCCGCTTCCTGATAACATTCCCAGGGAAGAAAAACGTAATCCAGAGAATCCTGATAATTTTCATCAAGAACACCAAATCCGACGTATCCCTGCTCCGAATCGTTAATAAAAGAAATGAATGGCATGTCTTTACTGACCATACCATTCTTCATTAATTTAAGGAAAAAATGAAACTCGTCATCGAAACTTTCAGTAACGTCAGCAGAAACCGTTGATGCATCATAAGAACGAAACGGAAGCTTCCCAGGAAGAGCACTAAATGGAGCACTCTGTTGACTACTCGCTAGTCCGATTCCACCATCCCAGTCCAGCTCCTGAAACTGTATAGCATTGTATTCAGAAGCCATCAAAATATTAGCCCGGAGATTTAATGACTCAGCCCCGGATAATGACAGAAAATCAGAACCTAACTCTGCATACATATCTCCCCAGGGACCGAAACTCACCAGTTGTTTTGATTGATCAATCCAGTCAAAAGACGCTGAACACTCAATATTAAACTTATGTCCGGCATAGTGAACACAGCGATCCGGACCACAAAGCGACGACGTCACCCAGTTAAAATTACTTCCGGTATCAAAACAAATATACAATGGCTGAGGCGGTGTCCCAATCCCCATCACACAATACCAGGGCGTAGCACCATTATCCTGAAACGGCCCTCTTTCCATTTTAACAACAAGTCCGGGTGAACAACTCCAATTATTATTCATACAGTATTCCATTAATAAAAAATAAAAAGATACTTTATTTAAGGTGATAAAATTTAATTTTATTTCTTAAATAAATAATAAAATTAAAAACAATACACTATTTAAAATAATATATTGAACAAGTGAGCAGTTATTTTTTAGATAACAAGAAACTACCGGATATGAAATGTTAAATCTCTTTTTTTATCGAAACCCAAGAGCACTTAGAAATATCTGTATCCAACTTATCAATACTCTCATCAAACAAACTGGTTCTGTTACATCCGTTCATTTTTGAATGATACATCGCTTTATCTGCCCTGGTTGCAATATTACGACTATCAACATCTTCCGGAATTACTTCAGAAATACCGAGGCTAATCGTCACCTGCACTTCGTAATGACAAAGATCACAAATACTATTTTCAACGACTGAGCGTAATTTTTCAGCAACCTTATACGCATTATCCTGATTAGAATCTCTTAAAATAATAGCAAACTCATCACCACCAAGCCGCCCAATAGAATCACATGATCGCAGTTCCTCCTGAACAACGTTAACCACATGTCTGATAATCTCATCACCCAAAGCATGACCCAGAGTGTCATTAATCCGCTTAAATTTATCAATATCAAACATAGCCAACGAAAAAACTCGGCCAAACTGACTGTATTCATCAATAGCATCATTCAGGGAATAAGAAAATGAACGGCGATTCAGAACATTCGTCAGTTCATCAATTTCAGACAACATTTTTAACTTCTGTTCCAGAACATATTGCTGAGTTATGTTTTTCGCAATCCATAAAACGGTCCGCTCACCACCATGAATAAAACCCAGTGGTTTGACGATACCCTCAAACCAAAGCTCTGATGGACAATCAACATTAGAAGGAAGATCCGGCATGCTTTGCCAATCAAATTTATACTTTAGTTTTTGAGTACTATCAGTTTCGAGAGCTGCGAGAATATAGGAAAGGAAAACCTCAGCCAGCTCGGAGGGAATGACGTCATACAGCAGCTTCCCGATAAATGATTTACAGTCAAAACCCGTCGCATTTTCATCACCACCAAAAACCTTAATATATCGACCCGATTCTGTGAATACAAAAATATGATCAGGTAATGCATCAAGAATAGTATAATAACGGTTAATCTGCTCCATCGACTTTTCCTATTAATTAAGATCGTCAAAATGCTCACCATAATCCTTTTATGATGTGTCTTTAACTAATATTAGAATGATCTCAATTAAACGTAGTCGAATTCTGATTGTTTGTATCAATAAAAAATACAATAAAATATCATATTCTCATTTTTGACTTTCCTATCAGATAAGATGAAAAATATTTTTCCCCAATGCATAATGAAACAAAACTCAGGAACGTTAATATAATAGAAAGAAGCAGATAAACCTAAAAGAAAGAGATTGAAAAATTTATCCTTGTTTTATGGCAACAAACAAAAACAAGGGATAAGAGACTACTTCTTTATGATAATTTTCTTTTCGGATTTCAAAATATGGCTCGACACTTTCAACAGAGAACCCCGCTTGCTCTGCAATCTCTGAAAGCTCAGAGGTATCAAATCCATTATGACCGGAAAATGAAGCGTTGCTCTTATGAAAAGATCCATCCTCTTTATAAAGATCAGCAATAATCAACGTGCCATTTTCCTCTAGTGCAGAAAAAGCCTCTGCAAAAAACGCCTTAATATTATCAATATGATGAAGAACCATCAGAGTGGTAACCGCGGAAAACCGGGTTCCCAGCTTTGATAGTTTATCAACACAGTGCGTCGAAATATTACTGATATTTGCCTTGGCAATTTTTTCATCTGCTATTCGCAACATTTCACTTGAAGAATCGACCAGGTGAACATGATCAAAAATATCTTTCAGATGAACGCCCAGCAACCCCGTTCCGCTGCCAAAATCCACCACACTGTTCGTAGAATGAAAACAAAGACTCTTAATTTTTCTTGCTGTTGTTGCTGCCCGATCTACTTTCATCGGATCCTTATCCCAAAGACCGGCGGCTTTATCAAAATAATTATCCATTCTCTCGTTCCCCCTCTGGAGCCTATCCCCGCAGGTAACGTACCATTCCCGTCGCCTGTCATTCGAAACCAAATGCAACTTCGACTTCAATTCTGAAGCCTTGTTATTAACAAACTTAACAAATTAACGTAATGAAATGTTTCCTTGTTATTTTATTCTGGCATACAATAAATAATAATCGAAATACACATAATTAGACACTTATCCATTCAGTATGCTATAAACAACTGAGCACGATAACACGAAATGATTTGATGCAGTAAATGACCCAATGACAACAAATACACTGTTTTTCCGAAAAGCCATTTACATTTGTAGCGTCTTTTTTTTATGTCTGCTCTCTCAGGGATGCTCCGTTAAACAGGGAGACCTGAAAAAAATCATTCAGACATCGTCTGCTTCTGAGATAGATAAATATAAAGATGGTGTTATTGAAGATCTCAAAGCATACAAAAGAAAACTGGATCTCAGGAACCCTTATTCTTTTGATCCGGAATTAAAAGATAAAATCGTTCAGGAAATCGATTCCGGCAAAAACACCATCAATCTTATTCAGGATGACAAAGAACTAACCACAGAAAACGAATATCTGCATTATGCCTTTTCCCCTGAGCATGTGAAATATCGTAACGACCTTCTCATTCTGGGCTTATACAAAATCATCTATAAAGCATACGATTTAAGCACAGATCATAAATTTACGGCAATTGAGTACAATTCTAAATCGCTACAACAATTGTATAAATATTTACAGGTTGTCAGATGGAAAATACTCACTAATAAAGACAACGAAGGAAAATATATATTTCTGACCTGGCAAAACAACTGGCAAGTTGAGTTGATGAAAAACCCAACCAGGGATCTGAACACCATCAATGAGCTGAATTATATAAAACAGGGCCGGGAAACCCTTTTTGATCACTCAAACTTTTCTTTTGAAGTGTTGATTACCAGAATGCTTTTAAACGTAAAATATTCTCTGGAAGAAACCAACATCGAACCAGTAGATATGAGTGTCAGCGCATTAAAAACTTTTGCCTTTATCATCTAATTCTTTGAAGCCAGGGATCCTTCGGACTTTCTGGCGACAAGAGATTTAACGATATTGGGCAACAATGACATCGCGATCATACCCACCATCAGAGCATACTGAAAGGGAGAATAACTTTCCCCTAATAGCACCAGTCCACACAAAATTCCAGCCATCGGATTAGCAACACCGGAAAAAGTAAATTCAACCAACGAAATTTTCTGTAATGTCCACACATACAATGAGTAGGCAAAAGCAGTATTCATCAGAATAATCCAGCAAAGCCCGGATAAGTTATCAGAAGATAAGCGGTTCCATACAGAAAGATATTCATCCGGATGAATGTAAGCATCACCGGCAGACAGTAATACAAGGATAAAACCACCGGCTAGTAGCTGCCAGGTCACGATACTCCACCAATGCGTCTTCATTCCCATTTTCTGAGTCAGTAAGCTCCCGGTAACAATGCATAACACAGCGACCAACAAAGCAACCAACCCAATAGGATTCAATGAAATTGATTGAGGGTTAAACAGCAGCCCGGCAATCAAAATCAACCCAATACCTGAAATAATCTGCAACATTGACGGTTTTTTTCTGGTTAATATCCATTGAATAAGCATGGCAAAAACCGGAACAGACATCATTCCGACGCTGGAGATCGCAGAAGGAAGGGTCAGCGCCATAACAAAAATGCAGATAAAGAAAATGCCAATGTTAATGACTCCGGTCACACTGAGTTTCACCAATACACCAATAGAAGGTACTACGGGCCTCAGGGCCAGAAGAATCAAACCGGCCGGAAACGCTCTCAGCGCACCAAGAAGCAATGGAGGCCATCCGGACAAATACGCCTGAGTAACGGAATACGTGGTACCCCACAAAAAAGAAGCAATAAAAGCCAACAATAAATTCATATTAAGAATCTTTACATTAAGATATATCTTAACTGTTATCATAGTTGCTTTTTATTCATTGTAAAGTATCTTTATGTGAAGATTTACTCTTCAGGAATCAAAATGGACTCACTTGACCGAATTCTGAATCAATGGGCTATAGAGAAGCCAGAACTCGATACGCTTCCCATGGGGATACTTGGTCGTCTGCTACGGCTAAGTAAACATCTGGAAACAGAAATCAGTCAAACTCACCATCAATTTGGCTTAAAGCTGGGTGAATTTGATGTATTAGCAACACTGAGAAGAGCAGGAAACCCTTATGCGTTGACTCCTTCAGAGCTGCTCAGCAGCTTATTACTTACTTCCGGGGCTATGACTAACCGTCTGGATAAACTAGAAAATAAGCAGTTGATCACCCGTCAGCATAATAAAGAAGACAGACGTAGTGTTTCAATTCAGCTAACACCACAAGGGCTGCAGCTGATTGACAGGGCATTAGTTGCTCACGTCGAAACACAGCACGGCCTGTTAGAGTGCCTGAACGAAGATAAAAAAGAATATGTAAATGAAATACTTAAAGACTGGTTAAGAGAGTTTGAACTGCCTCAAAAATGAGATTAAACTTGTAATATTCACAAGCTCTCTCATGATCAGCCAGAAAATACAGAGGTTCAGCATTCAGATGAAATATTTCTGTTTTATTATTAATATTAAAAATAAGACACTGACAGCTTGAATCCTCTTTATACTAGTCAGTAAAATAATGCCTCCTGTCAACATCCAGACAGGCTGGCTCAAACACGAATGTTAGAGTTACCCGACACCTAAAGTGATTCGCTTCACCTGAGCTTTAATTTGATCTAGTATGGTTATTAACAAAACTATAGATATCTGCGAATGAAAAAAAGTAACCTGGAAACCAATACCGGTCACCGCTTTATTTCAAAAGCGAAGACAGCGTACAAAATACATATCCATACACCGGAGGATAAGGTACTTCACCGTTGTCGGTTTCGTTCGCATTGGTGAAACTAGAGGGCTAAAGAAAGCCATTAAGCTCCGTAATGAGTTAGGCAGAGAAATGTGGGGAAAACACTGGCGAATGCTACTGAAAGATCCGTTTCTGATGACCCGACTTCCCCATAGCTTAGAACCCAAAATCATCTATAAACCCCGCCCGACAAAAGAAAACCCTGAGTATCGTGATGCCTGCTATATAGCAGCCTGGCGAACTTACGATAACGATGGCAAGTGCCACTTTAAAAGTGTAGTTTGTTCTATCAATAAACACGGAAAACTGGCAGCTTATACCAAAACGAAAAAAGCCCTCCTAGATGCCCATCAGGAATACCTTGATATTCTGATATACATGGGAAGACTCAATAGCATTGATCTGAAATAGGCCTGAATAACAGCAAGCACAACATTATTACTCAGACCTGTGCCCATAAATATAATGAGTGCTATTCAACCACTTTATATTCAAATTCCGGAATCGTAATATCTACACGTCGGTTTTGCTCTCTTCCCATCCGGGTTTCATTTGACGCAATAGGTTCAAGCTCACCTTTCCCTTCAGCCATAATCCGTGTTGAATCAATACCATTTTCTTCCAGGTACGTAGCAACGGCATTTGCGCGCTGTTCAGACAACATCTGATTATACTTCATAGAACCGGTTGAGTCCGTATGACCGACAATGGTGACCATGGCCTGCGGATATGTATTCATAAAGGTAATCACTTCCTGCAGGTGGGTTTTCGCTGAATCGGTTAATACAGCACTGTTCAGTGCGAAACTGTCAGAACTGTTCAGTGATTTTTTGTACGTATGAACAACTGGCTGCGGTGCAACAACGGGTTCCGGCTCAGGCTCAGCAACCGGTTCTTCCCGAACAACAACGGGTTCCGGCTCAGCACCACCAAACTTATAAGACACACCCAGGGTAATGAAATTGTTGTTTGCTTTAACGACATCGTTGTTAATGTCGGTCAGTTTCTGATATTCCAGACGGGCTGTCAGATGACGGTTAATTGCGTACTCAGCACCTACGGCAGCAAGATAAGACATATCCTGTTCCTGACCATAATCAACATAAGCACCACCCGTTTTCAGGTACGCGGAAAAGTGATCATAAACAGGCAAACTGAATTTCGGTGCAAGAGTAATAGCACTAACCGAACGATTATTAATACCTGAACCAACAATTTTGCCAAGATAATCGTATCCGGCTTCGATTCCCAGATAGTCAGTCATCTCGTAGCCGACAAAACCACCCAGACCTATTTTGTTATCATCACATGCACCAGAAGAAGAACATGCCCCGTTAAACCAGGATGCCCCCTCTTTTGCACCGACATAAATACCATCTGCCATTGACGCCATTGATGCTGTCGATACGGCAAGCAATGACATAGAAACGACTGCCAACTTTTTCATTGTTATCTTCCTCTGAAATGAATGTCCGAGAAACGAACGTTTCACACCCTATGCGCAATTAGCATATAGGTAATGTATAGTATTAAGTACAGGGTTAAAATATCACTATGTCAAGTAATTGTTACTTTTTTGAGCAGTTCGATTTAAGTGGTAAATATAGTGTTTGGAAATAAAAAAACCGCAGCGTTTCCACTACGGTTTACTCTTTTTTGGACTAGACTAAAAAGTTCTAAGCGTTGTTTGCTTCGCGCTGAGCAATGAATTCCAGCGCCATTTTGATACGCTCAACCACACGTTTCTTACCTATTAATGCCATCGTTGCATCCACTGAAGGCGACTGTCCGGCACCGGTAACTGCCACACGGAGAGGCATACCGACCTTGCCCATTCCAACTTCAAGTTCTGCACATACTTCTTCGATTACTTTATGCAGATTTTCAGCCGTCCAGCCATTAATGGCTTCGATTTTTTCAAGAGCAAGTGTTAGTGGTCCTTTTGCCACTCCCCGTAGATGTTTTTTCGCTGCCGTTGCGTCAAACTCGGTAAAATCTTCATAAAAATAACGGGACTGTTGCGCCAGTTCGACCAGTGTATGACAACGTTCACCGACAAGTTTAATGACCGCTTCCATTGCCGGACCGGTTTCTTTATTAATGTTCTGATCGTTAAAATGCCACTCCAGATGTTCAGCAACATGGCTGGGATCTGACGTTTTTATATAGTGGTTATTCAACCAAAGTAATTTATCCGTATTGAATGCTGACGCAGATTTACTGATCGCATCCAGACTGAAATGCTGGATCATTTCGTCAATGGTAAAGACTTCCTGATCACCATGAGACCAGCCGAGACGAACCAGATAGTTCAAAAGCGCTTCCGGTAAATAACCTTCATCACGGTACTGCATAACAGAAACAGCACCATGACGTTTTGACAATTTAGCCCCATCGTCTCCTAAAATCATTGCACAATGTGCAAAAGTAGGAATCTCTGCGCCAAGTGCTTTATAAATATTGATCTGGCGGGCTGTGTTATTGATGTGGTCTTCACCACGGACTACGTGAGTGATTTTCATATCCCAATCGTCAACGACCACACAAAAGTTATAGGTCGGAGAACCATCCGTCCGGCGAATAATCAAATCATCTAACTGGCTATTGCTGATTTCAATCCGGCCACGAATCTTATCATCAAAAATAACGCTGCCTTCCGTTGGATTACGGAAACGAACACAACAGGGATCACCCTCTTTCGCAGCATCATTCACGGCTTTAATTTTAGGGTGATTTGCATCATATCTTGGGTTTTGTTTATTGGCTTCCTGTTCCGCACGAACTTCATCTAATAATTCTTTAGGTGCATAACACTTATAGGCTTTCCCTTCAGCCAATAGTTTCTCAACAACTTCATCATAACGATCAAAACGTTTGGTCTGGTAATAAGGACCTTCATCCCATTCCAGTCCAAGCCAGCTCATACCTTCAAGAATCGCATCAACAGCAGGCTGAGTTGAACGTTCTAAGTCAGTATCTTCGATACGTAGAACAAATTCTCCGCCTTGGTTTTTTGCGTATAACCAGGAATATAAAGCAGTGCGGGCACCGCCTACATGTAAAAAGCCAGTCGGGCTTGGTGCAAAACGAGTTTTAACCGTCATATGATTTACCTTAGATTCAAACTAAGCCGAGAATTCAGCTTAAGTCACTTTTTGGGCGGTATTCTAGCACCCGAAAGTTAATAACGACAATGACTCTCCCGTTTAAATTATCATTAAAGCTGAAAACCTATCTGTGATTATTCTTGACCTTCCCCCGACGTTAAGGTTTATCTTTTAAAGAACCCCTGAAAGACAAAGAGACGATCATGAACCATATGTCACTACCCTTGAGTGGATTAAACTGTATGGGCTGCGCTAAAAAACTGGAAAACAGTCTGAAAAAAGCTTTCAATGTCGAAATTTCTCAGCTGTCACCCACCTTTATTTCTATGGATATTGAGGCATCATTTGAGGATGTTGCTCAGCAAATAGAATCCATAGGGTACTCCGTTGCCAAACAGAGTTATCAGCTGTCCGGGCTTCATTGTGGTGGGTGTGTCAACAAACTGACTAAACATCTGGGTAGTTCTGAAGATATTCGTCATCTCATTGTGGAAAAAGAACAGATGACACTGGAAACCGCATTAAGTCCAGCCCAAATAAAAACGCTGGTTTCTGAAGTTGGCTTTGAAGCAAAAGACATAACCATTTCCGGATCTTCTGAAACAAAGACCGAACAGGAAGAACCGATAACGGATAACAAAAAAACTATCGGTTCTGAAGCGACACAAAAAAAAGACCGGCACTCCGAAAAGACGACTTCCTCCCCTGTAACAACACATCTGTTGATTAAAGGCATGACCTGCGCGAGCTGCGTCTCTTCTGTGGAAAAAGCACTCACAGCCGTTCCCTATGTTGACAGAGCCCAGGTGAATCTGGCAGAACAGAGTGCCATCGTTTTTTCCTCCCGTGACATCGAAATACAATCACTTTTACAATCGGTTGATAACACTGGTTATCAGGCGGAGCTGGTTGATAAGCCGGAGACACAACAGGCCAGATTGCAAAACCAGCAGCAACATATCATTAAGCAGCACAAACGGCATGCACTCTTTGGTCTGCTCATTGGCCTTCCGATTATGCTTTGGGGCGTATTGGGTGGCAGTATGATGATAACCACATTGAATGATCAAATTGGCTGGGGCATCGTCGCTCTTCTCTGCCTGTTATTATTGATGACATCCGGGAAAGCTTTTTACACTAACGCATGGAAATCCCTCAAACATAAAAGAGCGACGATGGACACTCTTGTTGCTCTGGGAACCGGAGCAGCCTGGCTTTACTCTACATTTGTCGTCTTATTCCCGGACTGGTTCCCGGCTCAGGCCCGGCATGTTTATTTTGAAGCCAGCGCGATGATTATTGGTTTGATTTCACTGGGTCATGCCATCGAATCAACGGCCAAAGCCAAAACGACGTTATCGCTGCAGGCGCTGATAAAGCTGCAACCGAAAAATGCGACCGTTCTTATCGAGGAACAAGAAAAAAATGTCCCCATCGAACAAATCAAACCGGGAATGGTGATTCATATAAAATCAGGCGAACAAATTCCGGTAGACGGGGAAATCATTGAAGGTCGTTCATATATTGACGAGTCCATGCTGACAGGCGAGCCCATTCCGGCCGAAAAAAAATCCGGAGACAAAGTATCCGCCGGCACAATCAATCAGGACGGAAGCCTGATTGTAAAAACCACCGGCATTGGTTCAGAAACGATGCTTGCCCGCATAATACACATGGTTCGCACTGCCCAAAGCAGCAAACCGGAAATAGCGAAATTAGCAGATAGAATTTCGGCGGTTTTTGTCCCTGTCGTGGTGAGCATTGCTATTTTTTCTGCTCTCATTTGGTTCATTGCCGGACCCGACCCAAAAATAAACTATATGCTGGTTGTCGCAACCACAGTTCTGATCATTGCCTGCCCCTGTGCATTAGGTTTAGCAACCCCGTTATCGGTGACTGTCGGAATCGGTAAAGCGGCCGAAATGGGCATTCTCATCAAAGATGCAGAAGCACTACAAACGGCCAGCACAATTGATACGGTGGTCTTTGATAAAACCGGCACACTCACAGAAGGGAAACCGGACGTTCAGAACTTTAAAGCGCTCACCGAGAACACGCAGGAGCTGTTGTCCATTGCTTATGCGCTGGAAAAAAATTCCGATCATCCGTTAGCGAAAGCCATTTGCCGGTATGCTCAGGAAAGAAATATCACCCCGCTGATCATTGACGATTTTCACAACCTCCGAGGACGCGGACTGTCTGCCTCCTATCATAATCAGAACGTCTTAATAGCATCGGTTGCTTATCTGAAAAGTCAGGAAATCGATATAAGCGGAGTCAGTGATGAACTGGTCAGATACGAACAACTTGCCCAGACCCCGATAGGCCTGTCAATCGACAACAAACTTCTGGGTATCTTCGCTCTGTCAGATACACTAAGAACCGCCGCTAAAGAAACCATAAGCCGGTTAAACCAAATGGGAATTGAAACTGTGATGCTAACAGGAGATCAGTCATCCGTCGCGCAGGCAATCGGAAAATCACTGGGCATACAAACGGTTATATCACAAGTTCTTCCGGATGAAAAAGCTCAGCACATTTCTGCACTCCAGAAACAGGGAAAAACCGTAGCAATGGTTGGTGATGGCATAAATGATGCGCCGGCACTTGCTAAAGCTGATATTGGAATCGCCATGGGGGAAGGAAGCGATGTAGCTATTGAAAGCGCCCAGATGACATTACTAACCCCGTCACCGGAACAGGTAATCAAAGCCATTAAGCTGTCAAAAGCAACATTCAGAAACATTAAACAAAACCTGTTTGGTGCCTTTATCTATAATGCGCTTGGAATACCGGTAGCCGCTGGCATTTTATTTCCACTGACCGGTTTTCTTCTTAACCCGGTAATAGCAGGGGCAGCAATGGCACTTTCTTCCATTACCGTAGTAAGTAATGCGAACCGGTTAAGATTCTTTGACCCGGATAGCTAATCCCAAATCCACGAATTTCTCCCTGAATAGGCCGTTTTCAGGGAGAGCAGGTCCCGATATAATAAACCGACAAATCATGTAATACTAATGTATTAACACATCAGGATAAGGGACATATGAGTTTGCGAAACTGGTTTACTTCAGGCTTCTTATTTTTCTCGTTTTTTAGTCATGCAACCCCTATGTACTGGATGGCTGAGAAAAAAGGAGTGGAATACCTGCTGATAGGAACCGTTCACGTCGGAGATAAATCTATGTATCCCCTTCCCCGGGAAGTCACCCGCTTTTTAAAACAAAGCAACGGGTTAATACTTGAAGCCGATCTGGATGCCGGAGAATCACCAACATACCCAACAGATAGCGTCATGACGGAAGATGTTCTGAGCGATGTTCAGAAAAATCAGCTAAAACAGATTGCAAAGAAGTTGCAATTATCTCCTTACCGGCTATCCCATCTTCCCCCATGGTCTGCTGCTATCACTATCCAGATAACGCAACTAAATCAATTGGGATATTCCGCTGCTCTTGGCGTTGACCGCCATCTTATTGCTCTCGCCAAAAAAGAACATATTCCTGTTTATGGGTTAGAAACACTTCAATCTCAACTCGATATGCTAACCGAACAAAATGACAGTGGAAAAGAGTTGCTAATATCTGCCCTGGATGACTGGAAACACAACAAGAACAATTTATTATGCATGCTCAAAAGCTGGAAATCCGGAGATGAGAAAAACCTGAATGAACTGGTCAGGCAAACATCGATGTCAAAGCAACTAAGCAGAGCCTTAGAAACAAACAGAAATAAAAATTGGGCTAAAAAACTGACGTCTGAAACGTTTTCAACAAAAAAAATCCGGCAAATATCTTGTTGCTGTCGGGTTACTGCATCTGATCGGCAATGATAATCTGATTGAGCTGTTAAAAGAACAAGGATTTGCTGTTGTGCAAAAAGGAAGACAGGAAAAATCCGGATGTCGATTTCTAAATTAAACAATCAGTAATCAGAAACGAAAAAACCCCGATAAATCGGGGTTTCAGAATATGGTCGGTGAAGAGGGATTCGAACCCCCGACCCTCTGGTCCCAAACCAGATGCGCTACCAAACTGCGCTATTCACCGGAACGAGGCGTATATTACTCATTCTTTTTCCGAAAGCAATAGTTAATTGCATATTTTTGTCATTTTCAGTTCGTTCGAACAAATAACAACCAGACCCAAATTTGTGAGGACAGGCACAGCATCGAAAACTAATGATATTACTAATATTCCAATATTGATCTATATCAAAAGGCTTTCATATCCAAGCCGTTATTTTTAATTTTGTCTTCTCACTTTGACGAAACTTCAGTCTCAACTAAATGGCTCCTGACTTTCAGGCTAATTTTAGTTTTGCGCTTATATCGTTTCTATATCTCAAGGTCATGAATGACAAATCTCCTCACTAGATCGCTTAGCCCCAATAGTTTAAGCGGGACGCTATGCACCGGAGCAGATAAACTGTCTGCTCCGGATTTTTAGCTCTCAGACGCTTTACCGGTATTTCTTCTGCAAATTTCATTCGAATTTTTTTATCAGCTGGTATACTTTAAACGCAACCGACCAGATTACCTGGGTATATTAAGTAAAGGAGTCTGCTCATGTCTCGTGACGATAGCGATCTGTTTCAACAGATGATGGGCGATATCACCCCCATCAAACAAGATACGGTCAATTTAAAAAAAGCTTACCAGTTAACCGATGCCCATTTAGCCAAAAGAGAAGCTGCTGAAACCGTTACCGAAGGAGAACCTGATTACTTATCTCTTGATAATGCGCCATTGATTAGACCTGAAGACATTATTGCATTCAAACGAAATGGCGTTCAGGAAGGGGTATACCGGAAACTTCGTCTTGGAAAATACCCCATTCAGGCAAAACTCGATTTACATAAACGAACTTTAGAACAGGCAAGAACCGAAATCGTCCACTTTTTTAATAAATGCATGAGAATGGATATCCGGACCGTCATTCTTGTGCATGGAAAAGGTGAACGTTCCAATCCTCCAGCCTTAATGAAAAGCTACGTCGCCTACTGGTTACCTCAGATTAAAAATGTTCAGTGTGTTCACAGTGCACAACGTTTTCATGGCGGAACCGGAGCCGCTTACGTTTTATTACGAAAAAGTCAGGATAAAAAAATAGAAACGAAAGAAAGACATCAAAAACGACTTGGTTAAATAGCCCGGTTTAATGTTAAACTTGCACCTTCTGGCACATCCGCCATTATTATTCATCTGCCGTTGAGAAACGTTAAGAGGCATCTATGTCATCCGAACTTAAACGTCTAAATAAATACATTAGTGAAACAGGATACTGCTCCCGTAGAGAAGCAGACCGGCTCATTGAAGCGGCTTTAGTTACCGTAAACGGACAAATACCGGAAATGGGACTGAAAGTCAGCGATAACGATGAAATACTGATTAAGGGCTTACCCCTAAAGCCCAAAGCAAAACCCATCTATATCGCATTGAATAAGCCAGCCGGTATCACCTGTACAACAGAACGTCATGTTGAAGGCAACATCGTTGACTTTGTTAATCATAAAACGCGAATATTCCCTATTGGCCGGCTGGATAAGCCCTCTGAAGGATTGATCTTCCTGACCAACGACGGTGATGTGGTTAATAAGATTCTCCGGGCCGGAAACCAACATGAAAAAGAATACGTTGTCCGCGTCAATAAGCCGGTGACCAATGAATTCTTAACCCGGATGGCTTCCGGTGTCCCGATACTGGATACGGTAACCCTTCCCTGTCAGGTAAAAAAAGAAACGAATTATTCTTTTCGTATCACCTTAACACAAGGGTTGAACCGGCAGATCCGGCGTATGTGTGAAGCTCTTGGCTATGAGGTTTTCAAACTAAGACGGGTCAGAGTAATGAATATTACTATCGACGGTATACCAAACGGACAATGGCGGTATTTAGATCAGGACGAAATTACTCAGTTACTTTCGCTTTGTGAACAATCGGTAGGAACAGAGGAAGCATCCAGACAATCGAAAGACGGCACACTCATTCCCAAAGCGATGGATGCCAAACTGTATGATCATAAAAATCAAAACGTACCGGTAAAGAAACACAAAACCTATAAAGGGCATAATGCCGATGATCTGCGTTATGGTCCAAATTCAAAACGGCGGAAACAAGCGAATAAAACAGCAAGTCAGGCTAAAGAATCACGGCGTTCCGGTAATTCTTCTTCTCAGCCAAAGATCCGTAAAGCCGGCAAACTGAGTCTTAAGAAATAGCTAGACAGACGAAACGGCAGTCACCGACGACTGCCGTGTCATTTCACTGACATTCACTGAATACGGAATTAACCAAACTGAACATTATTCCGGCCCTGTTTCTTGGCTTTATACATTGCTTTATCCGCCCGGCTTAGCATTGACTGAACTCTTTCCATCGGCTCACGTTCGACCAGTCCTATACTAACGGTGACATTGGGTGTCTCAGACTGATTCTGAATCTCTTTTCGTACAGATTCCAATAACTGAAGTGCTTTTTCTTTATCAATAAAAGGCAATACCAACACAAACTCCTCACCTCCCCACCGGCATACTTCTCCACGACCCGAAAGGTGTGACAAGCAGGTATCCGCAACGCGAGTCAAAACAAAGTCACCGATAGTATGACCATAAGTATCATTAACCTCTTTAAAATGGTCAATGTCCAGTAAAGCAAGTGAAAGGGGCGCATCCTTAACCGTTGTAACCTCACATTTTGTCTGAACCAGTTCATCAAACACCTGACGGTTATGTACTCCTGTCAACTTGTCCTTTGTTGCCATGGTTTCCAGCCGTGACTGATAATTTTTAAAGACCCAATGTGCAAGAATGATGACGGACAAGGCCACCAGCAAACTGATAACCAGATTATTAATAATTGCCCGCTTTAGGATCAATCCATTAAACTCATCTTTTTGCTCAACAATGATGAACCACTGAAACTCATCAACCCACCGGCTACTTATATAGCGGGTTTCCCCATTAAACTGGTAACTACCCGACATACTGGGAGACGTTAAAATTTTCTGAGCAATGTTTTTTAACCCCGGCCGATCATGTATTGATCTAAAATTCTCCTGGGTCTTTCCCTGTAGCGTCACATCGCCTAAATCGTTGATGAAATAGATGTCCCGCTCATAGCGTTTCTTATATTTTTCAATAATCTGTGAAACAGCATTCGAACTCAAACCCACACCGATAATACCAAGAAATTTATGAGAAAAATCATAAACACGGTAATTGACAAAAACAACAACCCTCGATGGATCAGCGGTATCTGAGTCGATGTTGATTTCATAATCCTTCCCCGGTTTCAGATTTTTAACCCGAAAATACCAGGAATCCGACATATTGGATCTGGAGACTTTTCTTAACACCCCACTGTAATGGTAGTAATTTTTCGTTTTATCAGAAACATAAAAACTGGACACCGTATTATACTGATGCTTTATTTCTTTCAGATAGTGGACCATCTTCAGTGAATTCACTTCCCCTGAGATCGTCCAGTCCCGAACGAATGTGTCCTGAGCCATTAGTGACGATATAAAGATGGGACGAATTAGATCCTGTTGTATTTCTGAATAAATATTATCACTGGTGAGCGGTAAAGAATCTTGCTGAATTTGTTCTTCCAGAGTTTCGTGAGCCATTTTATATGACATGTAACCCGTTACAATAAATCCCAGAGATATCAGACCAACAAGAATCCAACTGAACCTTTTTCTATTCATATTATTATGCAGTGCCTGTCTACTTTGAAAGGAATGGGTTTCCCCATTTTTATTTGCGTACTTAGCTACAGGGGTATCGGCACAAGAGAAATAAACCTTATTTTTTATACCACTATTTCGTGATATAAATCACAAAAAAAGAGGAGTATTCTCCTCTTCTATTAATAGCGCTCATTGTTCTAATGAAATCGATTACTATTTGGTACCAAAAATTTTATCGCCGGCATCACCCAAACCAGGAACGATGTAACCATTACTATTCAGTCTCTCATCAATAGCTGCTGTATAAAGCTCAACATCAGGATGAGCTTCTTCTAAAGCTTTAATACCTTCCGGAGCAGCCACTAAAACAAGAATTTTAAACTGAGTACATCCTTTCGATTTTAATAAATCAATGGTTGAAATCATTGAACCACCGGTTGCCAGCATAGGATCAACAACCAATGCAATACGTTCGTCAATATTAGAAGCTAACTTATTGAAATAAGGAACTGGCTCTAATGTTTTCTCATCACGATAAATACCAACAACACTGATTCTTGCACTTGGAATATGCTCTAATACGCCATCCATCATGCCAAGACCAGCACGAAGAATCGGAACGACTGTGACCTTTTTGCCTTTGATCTGCTCAACCTGTACAGGCCCATTCCACCCTTCAATTGTGATGCTCTCAGTTTCAAAATCTGCTGTTGCTTCATAAGTTAGCAGGCTACCTACTTCAGTCGCTAGCTCACGAAAACGCTTTGTGCTGATATCACCTTCTCTCATCAGACCCAGTTTATGTTTTACTAGAGGGTGCTTCACTTCAACAACTTTCATTTCCATCTCCGGCAGTATTAATAAACAAACGGGCGAAGTATACACTTTTTCTAAGGACATTCAGTACCCAATTAGTCGAAAAAAAACCACGCAAACGTTTTCCTTTTTAACTTTTCCCTGTAGAATAGCGCCGTTTTCATATCCAACTTAAAATCGAGGATTTCCCCGTGAGTGGCAATAACACTTCTTTGAGCTATAAAGACGCTGGTGTAGATATCGACGCAGGCAACGCGCTTGTTGAGAAAATTAAAGGTGCTGTAAAACGTACTCGTCGCCCGGAAGTAATGGGGGGTATTGGTGGTTTTGGCGCCCTGTGTGAATTACCGACCAAATACAAACAACCAGTTTTGGTCTCCGGTACGGACGGTGTAGGTACAAAGCTTCGCGTGGCTTTGGATATGAATAAACATGACACGATCGGTATCGATCTCGTCGCGATGTGTGTGAATGATCTCATCGTTCAGGGCGCAGAACCTCTGTTCTTCCTTGATTACTATGCAACAGGGAAGCTTGATGTTGACACTGCAGCAGACGTTGTTTCAGGCATAGCCGAAGGTTGTCTGCAGGCGGGTTGTTCACTTATCGGTGGTGAAACAGCAGAAATGCCCGGAATGTATGAAGGCGAAGATTACGACGTTGCTGGTTTCTGTGTCGGTGTGGTAGAAAAAGAAAATATCATTGATGGTTCAAAAGTTGCCGCAGGTGATGCTCTGATTGCCGTCGGCTCCAGCGGTCCTCATTCAAATGGATACTCATTAATTCGAAAAATCCTTGAAGTCTCAAAAGCAGATAAAAACGAGCTATTAGAGGGGAAACCGGTTGGTGAGCATCTGCTTGAACCCACACGTATCTATATCAAGTCAGGCCTTAAGCTTATTGCAGAGCATTCAATACACGCTATTTCTCATATTACCGGTGGCGGCTTCTGGGAAAATATTCCCCGGGTACTTCCTGAAGGAACTAAAGCCGTTATTAACGGTAACAGCTGGGAATGGCCGGCTATTTTCAACTGGCTTCAGAAAAAAGGCAACGTCGATACTCACGAAATGTACCGCACATTTAACTGTGGCGTAGGTCTCATAATCGCTCTTCCAAAGGATCAGGCTGAATCAGCAGTTGAACTTCTTGAGGCAGAAGGCGAAAATGCATGGATTATAGGTAATATCGCTGCTGCAACAGCAGATGAAGAACAAGTAGAGATCGTATAGTTCATGAAGAGTGTAGTTGTTTTAATTTCAGGAAATGGTACTAACTTACAAGCAATTCTGGATGCTTGTGATACAAGCATTAAAGATGGCAAAGTCACTGCCGTTTTTTCTAATAAAGCAACAGCTTATGGCTTGGAAAGAGCAAAGAAAGCGGGTGCGGACGCCGTATTTATTGATCCAAAAGCATTCGATACCCGGGATGCTTTTGACCGTTCTTTAATGGAACAAATTGATGAACATACCCCCGACCTGATAGTTCTGGCCGGCTACATGAGAATATTAAGCGGTGAATTTGTTCGCCATTATCTTGGACGAATGATAAATATTCACCCATCTTTACTTCCTAAATATCCCGGCCTGAATACGTATCAACGGGCTATTCATGCCGGAGATGAAGAACATGGTACCAGTGTTCATTTTGTAACAGAACAACTTGATGGTGGTCCTGTTATCATGCAGGCCCGTATTCCAATCCTCGATGAGGATACAGTGGAGTCTCTGACTAAAAAAGTTCAGGAAAAAGAACACATTATCTATCCACTAGTCGTTCAATGGTTCGTTGAAAATCGTCTTGAAATGAAAGAAGGGAAAGCCTTCTTAGACGGAGAACCGCTGGGAATGAATGGTTTTATCAAAAGATAAAGCGCCCCTAAAACCGGTACAATAAAAAACGGATGCACAACTGGCATCCGTTTTTTTATTCAGAATCTTCCAGAGGCGCCTGATTACCCGGTTTCTTTTCTGCAAAAGGAACGTCTTTCAGTTCCTCTGAATTACTGGCAACCTGTTGGCCAAAGTAAAACAAGTTAAATTCTCCTGGTTTCATTCGATGCCAGACTTCATTCATCGTCAGCGGCTGAGTAGCAACCACAGAGACAACATCATCCGGCGTCGTTTCTTCCTGAAAATTAACTTCCACGTCTTCATCAATAAGGGCTGCCGTACCAAATGGCGCTTTACGGGTAATCCAGTACAAATGATTAGTACAATAAGTCATCACATGCTCTCCGTTAGACAAAAGCATGTTAAAAACGCCCATAGTTCTTAACTCATCACAGCATTCGGCAATAAACAGGCAAATGGTCTTAAAATCATCCGGAGGCGTCACAAAGTGCTCTTCAAGACGCTTAAGAAGCCAACAAAACGCTTTCTCGCTGTCGGTTGCGCCAACAGGCCGATGATTCCCGGTATCTAACTTTTGATAACCGGTAAGCTGGCCATTGTGCGCAAATGTCCAAAATTGCCCCCACAGTTCTCTGGTAAAAGGGTGCGTATTTTCTAAATTCACACCACCCCGGTTTGCCTGACGGATATGACTTATCACTGCACAACTTTTAATAGGATAATTTTGGACTAATTCAGCAATTTTAGACTGATAACCCGGTTGAGGGTCCTTAAACGTTCTGAAACCCTTACCTTCATAGAACGTAATACCCCAACCATCTTTATGAGGACCGGTACGCCCTCCACGTTGCATGAGTCCGGTAAAACTGAAGCAAATATCAGTCGGCACATTTGCACTCATGCCGAGCAATTCACACATTGAAAGATTCTCCCGTTATCTTCTTTGAAAACAGCAATTAAGCCATCTCTTTTTCAATCAGCATAATCAGAATATGAATAACCTTTATATGTACTTCCTGGATGCGATCCGCATAACCAAAATGAGGAACCCGGATTTCAATATCAGCCAGCCCGGCCATCTGACCGCCATCTTTCCCCGTCAGTGCAATGGTCTTCATTCCTTTGTCTTTCGCCGCATCAATGGCCTTAATAATATTTCCGGAATTACCCGACGTTGAGATACCCAAAAGCACGTCCCCTTCCTGACCAACCGCTTCAACATAACGTGAAAAGACGAAGTCATAACCAAAATCATTACTGACACAGGAAAGGTGGCTTGGATCTGAAATAGCAATACCTGCATATCCCGGTCTGTTTTCACGATAACGCCCAGTCAGTTCTTCTGCAAAGTGCATCGAGTCACAATGAGAGCCACCATTACCGCATGACAATACTTTCCCACCTTGTTTAAATGAATCTGCCAGTAATTTCGCAGCAGCTTCAATCTGTTCAAGGCAACGTTCATCATTCAGGAATTTATTAAGAACATCAGCAGCTTCTGTTAATTCATTTTTTATCAGATCGTGATACATGGCTTTTCTCTCGAATATACTTAAGTTAAGTGACTTTCAGGGATAAAAGTAAAATATAGTGGAGTTTACCGCAACCAAACAGTCTGTCGACCTTAAAATGAGTGTAACTTCTTATTCTTCGGGCATATTTAATTGCATTTCAGGTTTAAGTGCCTTTTTAGCGAGGACTTTTTTATAAGCAATCCAACCGATAAGCCCAAGTACGATAGCAACAACATTTAAAATAATGATAATAATCGTCATTTTAGAACGCTGAGCTTCCCGGGCCTCTATCTGAGCCTGTTGCTCTTCCAGCTTACGTTTCGCAGCCAGTGCTTCTTCCTGAAGTTTGCGGGTTTTTTCCAGGTCAATTTCATCGACGACACTATACGTATGCAGTGGAATGGTAAACTGTAATGGCCGGTTAGTAGAGAACTCCGTAGCATAAATTCGGCCATCCCATTTAAAATTGCCAAATTCACCTTTATTCGGTATGGACAGATTAACGGTAAACCCTTCTTCTGACGCTTTTCCTTCCACTGAAAAAACATTGTCATAAGAATCACGGTGATCAACATGAACCAACAATGAACCAGGAGCTATCGTTGCCTGTTCTCCGGTTACCACAATGTGATGAGGTTCGTTATCAATCCGGGACTGAATAAACGTTGTGGTTATAGGATTGGGATAAACCAGAATTTCCTGTTCCTGAGCTCTTAAAAAAACCCCATTTCCAGATGTGATTCGGGCAATGTATTTTCCGGGTTCTGCTGACATCGTAACACTGGCAGTGAAGACGCCATCTCCGGGGCGTTCATCAAGGCCACGGCCGTCATCACTAAATTCACCTAAAACAATGGGAGCAGGTCTGGCTTCCTTAGCAAGTTTATCCTGATTTTCCAGATACTTAATTAACGTAACTTTCAGCTTAACCCGGTCAAGAAAATCCCGGAGTGTAAGTGGTTTGCCATTAGAGGTTAAACGGGCTGTAAACTTCAGCTCTTCACCATGATACAACCTGAGCGGTAACTTCTGGGAAGTCAGCTCAAGGTTGGAGATGAGTTTAATATTGTTTTTAGGGGTTACTTTACCGATAGCCTGCCATGGGCCGGGCATAGGCTTGTCTATCGAAACGATATCCATAGACGATTCCTGATACCAGCGGACATTGTCCGGATGCCGTTGTGAATAGTATTTGACCCCATCGGGCCTGACTAATACCACCGGCCGGGACGGTTTACTCCGGTAGATAACAAAAGTGATTTGCGAGATGGTAGGGTCAACTCTGAAACGGTTATCCAGTAATGACATTTCACTTGTTGCAGCAACACTCTCAAACGCGAACAAAAGTCCGATTATGAGTAACAGTCTCTGCAACATAATATCTCCTAATTTCGCCAAAGGCAGGCGCCGCTCTTTTCAACTAAGTCCAATCTTTCTTCATGTGCAGTTAAGTCATCGGCAGAAGCGGTTAAAATCTTTAATGGTTTTCTGCCTGCGGATAACCTTTTTATGGTTTCACCGGCAGATCCTTCAGAACTATAAGCACCGGCAAACTGAATGCTGGTTTGTCCCCCGGTCATTAACAAATAAACGTCAGCAAGAATCTCAGCATCGAGTAACGCCCCATGCAACGTCCGGTGCGAATTATCAATTCCGTACCGATCACATAAAACGTCTAAGTTATTTCGCTTACCCGGAAAAATTTTCTTGGCCATCGCCAGCGTATCGGTCACTTTGCAATACTGTTCTGTCTGACCGACATGTTTATTCAGTTTGGAGAATTCGTAATCCATAAAACCGACGTCAAAGGGCGCGTTGTGAGCGACTAATTCTGCCCCTTTGATGAATTCCAGAAATTCATCGTGCACGTCAGGATACTCAGGTTTATCTCTCAAAAATTCATCCGTTATACCGTGAACTTCAATCGCTTCCGGCTGTATCTCCCGATCCGGTTTGAGATAAACATGAAAATGACGACCGGTCAGTTTCCGGTTTACAATTTCCACTGCACCAATTTCAATGATTCGGTGTCCTTCGTAGTGAGGCCCACCCTCCCGGTTCATACCCGTTGTCTCCGTATCGAGAACAACGATACGGTGATATTCAGAATTGCTGCTAGTACTCATAGGGTTAACTGTGTCAAACTATATCCAGATAATAATTAATATGTATGATATCAAATCATGAACAAACAAGTGGAAATTTTCACAGATGGCTCGTGTCTTGGCAACCCCGGGCCGGGAGGATATGGCATTGTGTTGCGTTATAAGGAACATGAAAAACATCTGTCAAAAGGATTTCATCTGACAACAAATAACCGGATGGAAATGCTTGCAGCAATCATTGCACTGAAAACATTAAAAGAACCATGCCGGGTAAAATTAACATCTGACAGTCAGTACGTCCGTCAGGGAATAACACAGTGGATTCATAACTGGAAAAAAAAAGGCTGGAAAACTGCAGATAAAAAGCCGGTGAAAAATGCAGATTTATGGAAATTGCTGGATGAACAGACCCAACGGCATGAAATTGAATGGCATTGGGTCAAAGGGCATGCCGGGCACAGAGAAAATGAAATCTGCGATGAACTGGCCCGTACGGCAGCAGAATCCCCGGCAGAACATGATGAAGAATACGAAAATCTGTCATCTACTTAATCGTGGTGTCAAACGGCTTAAGTTTCGTTCTGTAATTCAGACGTATCGGCGTCAGCGACCGTTTAAATTTCCAATGTGGTTTAATTAATTTAAGTGGATAAGTTCGTTTTCTTGCCACAATAAAATAAAGCGACCCCAAAGCCTTTGAACACTGACCTTTATTCTCCAGCCATATCCAGAATGGTCGGTAAGTTTCAAATGGAAACAATGCATACTGGTCACGCTCAATAACCTCGTAATTCAAAAGGCTTAACCAGTCAGTAATACGGTTAGGCGTAAACATCCTCCCACTCCATGGGAAGTACTTTTTACGCCATGGAAGAAAACTGGCTAAACCGACAAAGCTAATAGGATTAAAACCGGTAATAATCATATAACCATCATCCACTAACACTCTGTCCACTTCTCTTAACAAAAGATGGGGATCATTTGAGTAATCTAGCTGATGTGCAAGCACCACTGCATCGATGCTTTTTTCTAAAAATGGAAGATGGTAACTATCAGCAATAATCGTATGCAATGGATTTTCACTGTCAAGATGAATCTGGTGCTGGATACAGCAATTTTGACTAAGAAGCTCGCAGCTTAATCCGCCCAGCTTCAATAAGTGGTAACCAAACAATTTTGGACACCATTCATCAAAACGTGTTTGAATAGACTCTCTGACCCAAGGACCTGTTTTTAGTTGTTCCCAGGAGTGAGGAATATCGAATTTTTTTTTAATCCGTGCTGGTTCCATTTGACCCCGCAAAACTAAATGATGGGAGAAAACTCATGTTAAACATCAAAAGCATACCCGCATTTAACGATAATTACATCTGGCTTATCAAAAATCGGGATGGATATTGTGCTATTGTCGATCCGGGAGATGCCAAGCCCGTTATCCGCTACCTGAAAGAACATAATTTAGAGCTCAAAGCAGTACTGATCACTCATCACCACAATGACCATATCGGTGGTATTTCAGAGCTTTTACGTCACTATCCTTCCATCAATATTGTTGGCCCTGAAAATGAAGCGATTCCCTCTCTGACACACAAAGTCAAAGAAGACGATTCCATCGATCTTTTTGACCATACTTTTACAGTAATGGATCTGAAAGGACACACATCCGGCCATATCGGCTATTTGAGTAATGATATGCTATTTTGCGGCGATGTTCTGTTTTCTGCCGGTTGTGGCCGGGTATTCGAAGGCACAATGAATGATATGTATCAATCCTTAAATAAAATAAAAAATCTTCCTGACGATATTCTGGTTTACTGTGCTCACGAGTATACAGCCAGTAACATCGCCTTCGCCTTAGCTGTGGATCCGGAAAACAAAGCGTTACTTGCGTACCGGGATGAAGTAAACCATAAGAGAGCCAATAATAAACCGACGATTCCAGTGCATCTTTCACTTGAGAAGCAAATCAATCCTTTTTTACGGGTTCAGGAAAAAGAAATCATTAAGAGTGTCAGTAATCGCACAGATGAGACTGATGAATTGTCTGTTTTTACAGCATTACGTGAGTGGAAAAATGGATTTTAAGCATTTCTTTCTTGAAACTGGTATCGCAGGACAAGTATTATCAGCAGCCGGGTTTAAAAAAGGCTGTAATCTATGAAAAAATCTTTTAGTTGGGCGATATTGCTTCTTTTAGCAGGATGTCAACTCACTCAATCAAATCGAAACGTTTCATCAGATTCTCAAAAAGAGAACATAACAAATACTGCTGTAAATCGTGAAGTCACTACCACTTCACAGACAGGCAGTGCAGTGGAAACCCGGCCAGAATCGCATCAGAGTATTTCTCCGAAGGATGTGGATGATTTGTGGCAACGCATTAGTATGCAATTCACTCTGCCGGTTCCAGACAATAAAAAGATCGATTATTATCGGACATGGTACATCAAACATCCCCGCCATCTTGAAACTGTTGCCAAAAGAGCTGAACCCTTCTTATATTTGATTACAGAAAAAATAGAGAAACGACACATGCCTTTAGAACTGGCTCTTTTGCCGGTTGTCGAAAGTGCTTTTGATGTCTTTGCCTATTCTTATGGACGCGCGGCGGGCTTATGGCAATTTGTTCCCGGGACAGGGAAACTCTACGGACTGAAACAGAACTATTGGTATGACGGACGCCGTGATGTTAACGCAGCAACCGATGCGGCTCTGGATTACTTTCAGGCTCTTCATAGTCAGTTTAATAACTGGGATAACGCTATTGCCGCCTATAATAGCGGAGAAGGTCGTGTAGCAAGAGCCATTAAATATAATAAAAGAAAAGGAAAACCAACTGACTTTTTTTCTTTATCTCTGCCTAAAGAGACCAGCAGCTACGTTCCCAAACTATTAGCCTTAGCCGATGTTATCGCCCATAAAGAAAAATATGGTCTTAATCTGCCTAAAATAGCCAACAAACCGGCATTGCAACTGGTTAATCCCAATAAACAACTGGATCTGGCCATTGCTGCGCAGCTGGCGGGCATTAGTGTAAAAGAACTGCAGAGTTATAACCCTGGTTTTAACCGCTGGTCTACTGCACCAAAAGGTCCTTATGATTTATTGATTCCGGTTAGCAATGTCAGTCATTTTAATCATGCCCTCAAAGATTACAAAGGAAGTGGCCTGAAACTGGTACGCTACAAAGTGAGGTCTGGCGATAACCTGAATCTCATTGCCAAAAAGAATAATACGACCCCAACAGTAATAAGAAAAGCAAATGCACTTAACTCTAATCTGATTCGTGCCGGTCAGTATTTAATGATTCCGACCTCCGTCAGAGATGAGGAAACGTATGAACTGAGTGTCGCCAACCGACTGGCTAAGATTCAGTCAAGAGCAAGAGGGAATCGCTACAAAGTAAGTTATACCGTCAGATCCGGTGACAGCCTCTGGACCATAGCGAAAAAACATAAGGTATCTTACAACGCTCTGGCTAAATGGAATGGAATGAGTCCCAGAGATCCACTAAAAGTGGGCAAAAAACTGGTAGTATGGAAAAAATCAGCCAATGGCGCCATCATTCGTTCTTTGTTTTACACCATCAAAAATGGCGACACACTGAGTGAAATAGCGTCAAAATTCAAAGTAAATATTTCCGATATCGTCAAATGGAATAACCTGTCAAATCAGAAATACATCAAACCAGGGCAGCGCATCAAACTGTATGTCGATGTTACAAAAGTTAGCGTATAAATGATCTGACTTAAGGCTGAGTCTCCCGGCTTACTGAGGCTCAGCAATTTTAAAAGTAGCAAAAACAGGATTATGATCAGAGGCATCCGTTTGAACAACATCCGCTGATATTTCAACTAACCCACGATAAAACACATGATCAAGAGGCATTCCGGTAACAAAACGCTTTCTTCGTTTATCATTCTGATAACGGACTTCTTTTAACTTTAACTTTTGCATCGCTTTGTTCAAAAAAGCAATGCGCTCCCGGTTCCAGCTATTAAAATCTCCGGCAAAAATAACCGGCCCTTTATGCTGCTCCAGTTGGGTTACCATCCGGTTTATTTGTTTTTGATAAGCCCCCAGACCAAGAGTAAAATTAATAGCATGTATATTGGCAACCGCCAGTAACTCTCCGTTGCTCAGAGGATAATAAGTCAGTAATGATGACTTAGGTAAACGAAGCCAGGGTTCGACATCTCGAAATCCACAAACACGGGACGAATTTGTCACAGCTCCGGTCAAAACGCCATTTTTTTCTCTGTGATATTCCCAGGCATCAACGTGATAGAAATGCCATGGTGACTTTGTCTGAAAATTCATCCAGAAAGCATCATCAACTGTCGCTTCCTGCAATAAGATCAATTGTCTTTGACGGGACCAGTCTGACAGTAACGACAACGCATTTTTCCGGTTTTCTTTATAAATATTCCAGACCAATACTTTAATGCTTCCGTCCGGTGTATTCACAGGACGAATTTTTCTGTCTGATGGCGAAAAACAGGAGGTCAGATGTTCAGTTCCGTTTTTCGCTTCCGGTGAGGTTAAAATTAAATTTCCGGGGATACGATAGGTCGACAAAACCCATGACGACAAGACAATGGCAATACTAAGTAAAGCAACAGCCGCAATACGCTTTTTCATTATTGTACAAGAATATCAAAGCAAAAAATAAAGGGGCGTTTTACGCCCCTTTATCGTCAAAATAAAATCAAATAGCGTCGTCGTCTTCTTCACCGGTACGGATACGAATAACACGATCAACATCAGTGATGAAAATCTTACCATCACCGATTTTTCCTGTTTGAGCTGTTTCAATTATTGATTCAACACATTTGTCTACAACATCACTTGAAACGACAATTTCCAATTTAACTTTAGGCAGGAAATCCACCATATACTCAGCGCCTCGATAAAGCTCCGTATGCCCCTTCTGACGTCCAAAACCTTTAACTTCAGAAACAGTCATACCTGTAATACCTACTTCTGCCAGCGCTTCACGGACGTCATCAAGCTTAAAAGGTTTGATAATAGCTTCTATTTTTTTCATGTTCATCCCTTAAACTTAAATTCATAGCCAGGCATTATTGACTAGCTATGGTAAACAATCAATAACTACTCTCAGATGCTCTTGCAAACATCAGACCAAAATTACATTCTCCGTGACGGATACTAACACAGTCTCTTGAAAAGCTATGATAGATTCATCACTTTAACGATACAGATAATAGAGTCCCTACCATCATATTGACGATGATTAATCGGTATTTTCCCATACTAATTCAAACTCATCTCCGGCATAAGCACGGCAAACAAATAATCCGGCCACAGAGACCACTTCATTACCGGACATAAGAATGGGCGTACGGCGACGTAACCAGCTTGGTACACCATATTCCTGAAACCAGTATTTCAGCGTTTTTTTACCATGACGCTTTTCTGGTGTAGCCATTACCCCTTCAGGATTGAAAACCACCCTTAGAGAGCCATTCAATATTTTTGAATTTAACCGCCCCACTTCCACCACTGGTTTCAGAGTTAACCGCCCCAGACCATCGGGTAAAACCACCGGACAACCGATATGAAGGTCAGATGTCCACTCTGAAATATCCGTATATATATCAAGACAATGCAATCGCCCGTTAAAACGTCGAATTTGCTTATTTTCCATTCTTAACACCGGATTGGCATCCACTTTTGCCAGAGCTACTTCTGACCAGATCATTTGTAGATGTTTCTTGCTTGGCATAAGAACCTGAAGGGAAGACAGCCATAGACGAAGCAACTGAGACCGGACAATCTCCGGTTTCTTTGTAAGTGCATCAATCTCAAGACTATCCTTATCTCCCATTAACCGGCACAACTCATCAGCGAGAAGATATTCAATCAATTGTTCCTGCCGGGCACAATGCTCAGCACTGCGCTGTACAGACGAACGAATATGTGGCCAGCGGGAATCGAGTATTGGGGTGATTTTATGGCGAATAAAATTACGCTCATACCGGATATCATCATTACTTTCATCATTCACCCATTCTAACTGATGATAATTCGCATACGTTTCAATCTGTTGACGGGTACAATTTAAAAAAGGCCTGACCAATACTCCATTATCAAATGACTGACATTCTGCCATTCCAGATAGCCCTTTTGGACCACTTCCTCTTTTCAACGCTAATAAGAAGGTTTCAAGCTGATCATCACCATGCTGTGCCGTCAGCAACAAGTCATCTGAACCAATATAGTGCTTCAATGCTTCATAACGGGCCGTTCTTGCCATCTGTTCAAGACTCTTTCCCCGGCAATCACCAAGTCTGACCTTTTCAAGATGAAATGGGATATCCACTTCATGACACCAAATCTGGCACATTTTCGCCCATTGATCCGCATTAGGGCTGATACCATGATGAACATGAACAGCCAAGACCGGATACATAGGATGAATCAAAGCAAATTCATGCAGCAACTGCAACATAACTCTGGAATCAATACCGCCACTTAGTGCCAGAACAATCCGACTCTTACTTTTCAGATACTGATGAAGTGTTTGATTAAATGATTCAACTAAATCCATTTTGGTTAGCCTGGCAAAAATTCCTAAGAAAAAGGGTTGGTTCAGTTACCAACCCTTTTACACATTTATCAATGCAGCTAGCAATAGCCGTAGCTCATCAATCTCTGATAACGTCTTTCCCTTAAAGATTCAGTATCCAGAGAAGTAAGTTCAGATAGCTGAGCAAGCAACGTCGCTTTCATGTTCTCAGCCATTTTATCATGATCCGAATGAGCACCACCCAGTGGTTCTTCAATAATGCTATCAATCAGATTTAACTCTTTCAGACGAGGGGCAATTAATCCCATCGCTTCTGCGGCCTGAGGTGCCTTCTCTGAATCACGCCATAAAATGGATGCACAGCCTTCCGGTGAAATCACCGAATACGTTGAGTACTGCAGCATATTCACGTAATCACCGACACCAATTGCCAAAGCACCACCAGAGCCACCTTCGCCAATCACATTACAGATAACAGGAACATTTAAACCCGCCATCACTTTCAGGTTCCGGGCAATGGCCTCTGACTGACCACGTTCCTCAGCACCCACTCCGGGATAGGCTCCTGCTGTATCAATAAAGGTAATAACCGGCATGTTAAAACGCTCAGCCATTTGCATTAAACGCAAAGCTTTCCGGTACCCTTCCGGTTTAGGCATACCGAAATTACGAATCACTTTTTCTTTTGTCTCCCGCCCCTTCTGGTGTCCAATAATCATAACCGGACGACCATCCAGACGAGCAATACCACCGACAATCGCCTTATCGTCAGCGTAAGCACGGTCACCGGCTAACTCATCAAAATCAGTAAAGATTTTTTCAATATAATCCTGTGTATAAGGACGCAAAGGATGCCTGGCTAACTGGGCGACCTGCCAGGCACCGAGATCACTGAAAATTTTCTTCTTAAGCTCAATACTCTTTTTTTCCAGCAACTCAATTTCTTTATCCAAATCAACAGATGTGTCTCCCCCATGACGAGTAACATCTCTAAGCGCTTCAATTTTGGCTTCTAATTCAGCAATAGGTTTTTCAAACTCTAAAAAATTCAGGCTCATTTACCGATCCTTTGTTCTCAGCTTTATAACAGTAAGCTGAAATTTTAGTTAAATTCTAGTTCTACCTGATCTTGGCCAAGTAGCTGTTTTAATTCGTATAATAAATCATCGCTTGGCGTAATCCGCCATTCCGTTCCCAGAGTAAGTCTGGCGCGTGCATTTTCTCGTTGGTAGTATACATGAACTGGTACACTACCTGACTTATGCGGTTCCAGTATTTGACAAAAACGTTCAAAAAAAGGTTTATCTACCTGTTCACGATAAACAGATAGGGACAAACTTTTTGCGTGTTTTTCCCGCGCAGAGTCAAGCCCCATCACCTCCCGGACCGTCATTTTAAGCCCACCGTTAAAGTCATCAAAGCTGACCTGTCCCGTAAGAATCAGAATTTTATCTTTTTCCAGCAAATCTGCATACTGATCCAGCGCATCAGAAAATAACATCGCTTCTAATCGCCCACTCCGGTCATCCAGAGAAACAATACCAATTCGGGAACCGCGTTTTGTGGTCATCACCTTAACGGCAATGACCAATCCTGCGACCGTCATCGACTGATCCCGTCGGGTTGGCGTTAAATCTTTTAACCGACAACTTGTATAATGCTTAAGTTCTCTGAGGTAACGATTGATAGGGTGACCAGTAAGATAAAGACCCAACGTTTCCCGTTCGCCTTCCAGCCACACTTTTTCCGGCCATTCAGGTACCTGACGGTATTTTTGTTCGACGTCTTCAGGAGCATCTGTCAATACGCCAAACATATCCGTCTGACCAAATGATTCAGCCTGCTTATACTGACTCGCAGCTTTTACCGCATCATCCAATGATGCCATCATTGCCGCCCTGTGAGGGCCTAATCTATCTAATGCTCCCGCATAAATCAATTTCTCAATGACTCGTTTATTGACTCGTTTTAGATCAATACGCGCACAGAAGTCAAACAGATCTTTAAAATAGCCACCGGATTCACGTGCTTCCAGAATGGCATCTATAGGACCTTCTCCAACCCCTTTAATAGCACCGATGCCGTAGACGATGGCACCGGAATCATCAACATTAAAACGATAGAGTCCTGCATTGATATCCGGCGGCAGCACTTTCAGTTTCATCCTGGCGCATTCGTCAACCAGTCCGACAACTTTCTCAGTGTTATCCATATCGGCAGTCATTACAGCCGCCATAAACTCAGCAGGGAAATGCGTCTTAAGCCATAACGTCTGATACGAAACTAACGCATAAGCAGCAGAATGCGATTTGTTGAATCCATAACCGGCAAATTTCTCTACCAGGTCAAAGATTTTCATAGCAAGTTCGCCGTCAACGTTATTTTTTATTGCGCCTTCTTCAAAAACAGCCCTTTGCTTCGCCATTTCCTCCGGTTTTTTCTTACCCATTGCCCGACGTAACATATCTGCACCGCCAAGTGTGTAACCAGCAAGAACCTGCGCGATCTGCATGACCTGTTCCTGATAAAGAATAATCCCGTAAGTTGGATCCAGAATTTCCTTCAGTGATTCATGTTGCCACTTCTCATCCGGATAAGACACCGGTTCCCGGCCATGCTTCCGGTCGATAAAGTTATCTACCATGCCTGATTGTAACGGACCGGGACGAAAGAGGGCGACAAGCGCAATAATATCTTCAAAACAGTCGGGCTGAAGACGTTTGATCAAATCTTTCATACCCCGGGATTCAAGCTGGAAAACCGCTGTTGTTTCAAAGTTCTGCAAATTTTTAAAAGAAGCCGGATCTTCCAGATCAATCGATTCAATTCTGACAGGATCCAACCCCTGCTTTTTCCGTCTTGGATTAATTAACCCTAAAGCCCAGTCAATAATAGTTAAAGTCCTGAGTCCAAGGAAGTCAAACTTAACCAAGCCTGCCGTTTCTACGTCATTCTTATCAAACTGAGTAACCGGATGCTTACCTTCTGCATCACAATAAATAGGCGCAAAATCAGTAATAGTCGTGGGTGATATAACAACCCCACCTGCATGCTTACCTGCATTTCGGGTACAGCCCTCAAGAATGCGACACATATCGATGAGTTCATGAACTTCCTCATCACTGTCATACAGATCCTGCAATGCTGGCTCCGCTTTGAACGCTTTTTCCAGAGTCATCCCCGGATCTGGCGGAACCATTTTGGAAATACGATCAACGAACCCAAATGGATGTCCCAGTACACGACCAACATCACGGATAACTGCCTTAGCAGCCATCGTACCAAAGGTGATGATCTGAGAAACCGCATCCCGACCATACATATCCGCAACATGATCAATAACTAAATCCCGTTTATCCATACAAAAATCGACATCAAAGTCAGGCATGGATACTCGTTCCGGGTTCAAAAAACGTTCGAAAAGAAGGTCATATGCCAGCGGGTCCAGATCCGTAATTTTTAATGAATAAGCAACCAGTGACCCGGCACCGGAACCCCGGCCAGGTCCAACGGGCACATCATTATCTTTTGACCATTGGATAAATTCCATCACGATAAGGAAATACCCCGGGAACCCCATCTGGTTGATAACACCTAATTCTATTTCCAAACGTTCATCGTATTCCGGCCGCCGCTGAGCTCTGATATTCGGGTCAGGGAAAAGAAACGCTAAACGTTCTTCCAGCCCATCGCGGGATTTTTTGATCAAATACTCTTCAATTTCCATCCCGTCTGTCGGGAAGTTTGGCAGGAAGTATTTCCCAAGCCTGATAGTGACATTACACTTTTTCGCTATTTCGACGGTGTTCTCAAGAGCTTCTGGTATATCACGAAATAACTCACACATTTCCTCTTCACTACGAAGATACTGCTGTGCACTATAGTTCTTGGGCCGGCGAGGATCTTCCAGCGTATAACCATCATGAATCGCAACCCGGATTTCATGAGCTTCAAACATATCTTCGCTAAGAAAGACCACATCGTTTGTCGCCACGACAGGAAGGTCTTTTTGTTCGGCAAGCTCAACAGCGAAATGCAGGTAAGACTCCTCATCTGACCGGCCGGTACGAACCAGTTCCAGGTAATATCGATCAGAGAAATACTGCTGATAAAATTCAACGCACTGCTCAACTAACGCCTGATTACCTTTCAGCAAAGCCCGTCCGACATCTCCCTGTCTGGCGCCACTTAAAATAATCAGTCCTTCGTTATGTTTAATAAGCCATTCTTTATCAATCACCGGCTGATGCTGAATATTTCCCCTCAGGTAAGCATCTGAAATCAACAATGTCAGATGCTTATACCCAACATTATTCGCCGCAAGAATCGTCAGCCGGGTCAATTCTTCTCCAAATTCTTCCGACTGAACTAAAAAGTCAGCACCAACAATGGGCTTGATACCATTCTTATGTGCCGCCCCATAAAATTTCACTAAACCGCATAAGTTAGTAAAATCTGTCAGAGCCATCGCTGGCATCCCCATCTCAGCCACTTTGTTTACCAAAGGCGGGACCTTTGACAATCCATCAACCATGGAAAAGTCACTGTGCATTTTAAGATGAATAAACTTAGGTTCTGACATTTAAAAATACCTGTTTATTGGAAAAATATTCTGATTCAGAGCATAAATAAAAAACGGGATCATTTCGCAACCATTTTTTCCAGGACCAGCTTAACAGGCTTAAAACTCTTGCGGTACGAGTCAATAACACCGTATTTCTCTATGGCTTCCAAATGCACTTTGGTGGGATAACCTTTATGTCTGGCAAAGCCAAACTGAGGATATTGCTTATCCAGCTCTTCCATCTCCGCATCTCTAACGACTTTTGCAAGAATAGAGGCAGCACTAATCTGAGCAACCCGAAGATCGCCTTTAACAACGGCTGTTGCCGGTACGGCTAAGCCGGGTGGTATTCTGTTGCCATCAATCAGGACACAATCCGGCTGAACGGATAATCCTTCCACAGCTCTTTTCATCGCCAACATGGTCGCATTCAATATGTTGAGTTCATCAATTTCTGACGGGGAACATCGTCCAATAGACCAGGCCAATGCTTTTTCTTTGATTTCCGGAAATAGCGCTAACCGTTTTTTTTCAGAAAGCTTTTTAGAATCGGTTAAACCTTCAATCGGACGGTCCGGATCCAGAATAACAGCGGCAGTGACAACATCACCAACCAAAGGCCCACGCCCTACCTCATCAACACCGGCAAATCGCTGGAATCCATCAGGATATGAGAATGATTCTAACTCTTTTGAACCATATTTCATGCTAACAACTTTTCCCAATCAAGCGTAAAACAGCCTGAGCAGCCTGCTCATCTGCATTTTTTCGTATCCAGTGATGCATTTCAGAAAAGGCGTCCTCTAAATCCGACGTATCACTATTGAACAACCTTACCACTTCTTCAGATAAGTTTTCAGCCGTACACTCTTCCAGCAAAAATTCTTTCACTAAAAGCTTATCGGCCAAAATATTAGGCAATGAGACAAACTCAGTTTTCACCAAACGTTTTGCCAGCCAGGCGGTAATCGCATTAACCCGGTACCCAACAACCATTGGCCGGTTAACCAGCATACATTCAAGAGCTACCGTTCCCGATGCCAGCATAACGACATCCGAAGCCGCTATAACGTGTCTGGCCGTATCATCCACCAAAACAAAATTAAGCTCCGGAGCCAACGTTTTCCAGACTGATATAAACTGTTCCCGGCGTTTCTGGTTAACCAGCGCAACAACAAAACCGATATTGTTTTCCTGCTCTGCAATCAACTGGCAGGCTTTGATAAACGGCTCACACAGCATTTTAAGCTCACTGCCACGGCTACCAGGAAGCACGGCTAACCAGCGCTTTTGGGGATCTAAATTCAATTCTTTTCTTGCCAGCAGCTTATCAGAGTCCATAGGAATTGCATCGGCTAATGTATGTCCTATAAATTCACATGGAACGTTAAACTTATCATAAAACGCTTTTTCAAAGGGCAAAAAAGCCAACACCAGATTCGTGGCAGCAGCAATTTTATAAATCCTTTTTTGCCTCCATGCCCAAACGGAAGGGCTCACATAATGGACTGTTTTTATGCCTGCATCTTTCAGATCTTTTTCTAAACGCAAATTGAAATCCGGAGCATCAATGCCGATAAAAACATCAGGCTGACATTGCTGAAAAAAAGAGACAAGATCCGATTTAATTCTCAATAACCGGGGAAGTCGTCCAAGAACTTCAACGAGCCCCATGACGGCTAACTCTTCCATTTCGAAAAGACTTTCACATCCCTGAGCAATCATTCCAGGCCCGCCAATACCGACAAATCTGGCATTAGGGTATCGTGTCTTTATCGACTTTATCAGGCCTTCACCCAATGTATCTCCGGACATTTCACCGGCAACAATACCAATTGTTAATTCTGAATTATTTACCGTCATTTCGTTTACTACTCGGGCTCACTTATAATCCGGGCCGTTGACCTTTCCAATATGAAAAAAAGACCGCTAGCCAGAGACTATATCGGTCTTTCTGTCTTTCTGTCTTTCTGTCTTTCTGTCCAAGCTTAACGAATAATACCACGTTCAGACTTGTTCAAAAATGCCAGTAACAATGCTAATGACGGATACTCCCCGGCTTCCTGAGCAATTTCTTCTTTTGCTTCATCCAGAGTCAGTCCTTTACGATACAGTGATTTATATGCCCGGCGAATCGCGTGAATCTCCGATTTTTCAAAACCTCTGCGTTTAAGACCTTCCACATTAACACCAAATGGCGCACAGTGATTTCCCTGAGCCATAAAGTACGGTGGCACATCCTGAACAACAATAGAACCACCACCCAACATACAGTGATCACCGATATGACAGAACTGATGTATGGCAGCCATTCCACCAATAATCGCCTGATCTCCGACAGTTACGTGGCCGGCTAGCGTCGCATTATTAGCAAAGATACAACGATCACCAATAACACAATCATGTGCTACGTGGGCATTAATCATAAACAGGTTGTCATTACCAACCGTCGTAATACCACGATCCTGAACCGTACCACGGTGCATCGTTACACTTTCACGAATCGTATTACGGTCACCAATAACCAGTTGGGTATCTTCGCCCTTGTATTTAAGATCCTGGCACGCTTCGCCAATGGATGCGAACTGAAAGATGCGATTTTGTTTTCCAATTTTACATGGTCCCTTAATCACGACGTGAGATAAGACTTCCGTCTTATCGCCGATTTCAACTTTGCTATCAACATAAGAAAACGGGCCAATTTTTACATTTGCACCAATTACGGCACCGTCTTCAACAATCGCACTGGGATGTATTTGGGCGGTTTCATGTATCATATTAAAATTCTCTGCGAGCACATTTTAATTCAGCAGAGCAGACAACGTCACCGTCTACTTTTGCCACACCATTAAATAAAGCAATACCACGACGTTCTTTCAAGAATTCAACTTCAACAATGAGCTGATCTCCAGGCGTTACTGGTTTACGAAATTTCGCATTATCAATACTTGCAAAATAATACAGCTCATTTTCAGTTGGTGCGCCAAATGTTTTAAACGCCAGAAGACCGGTAGCCTGAGCCATTGCTTCAAGAATCAGAACACCGGGGAAAACCGGAAGCTGCGGGAAATGACCAGTAAACTGAGGTTCATTAACCGAGACATTTTTCAGTCCGACAAGGTATTTACCTTCTTCGTAATCAGTCACTCGGTCAATTAACAAAAACGGGTAGCGGTGTGGTAAGAGAGAACGAATCTCAGTGATATCCATCGTTTTCTTTTCAGTAGTCAAGGTCATCTTCCTATTTCAAAACAAAATTATGCAGCATTATAATCAAAAAAAGCCCGCAATTGGCGAGCTTTTTGTAAAAAGCAACATTCTTATTCCGCATTTTGATCCAGCATTTTTTCTACCGCCTTAAGGCGCTTATGCATATCATCAATACGGTGAACACGAGCGGCTGTTTTACGCCATTCTTTATTTGACTGTAATGGGATACCTGATGAGTACATCCCTTTTTCTGAGATACTTCTCATCACCATTCCCATACCGGTAATGGTCACACCATCAGCAATATCGATATGCCCGTTAATCACGCTTGCACCACCTATAATACAGTATTTACCTATAGATGTACTACCGGCAACAACTGTTCCACCAGCCATTGCCGTCCCATAACCAATATGAACGTTATGCGCAATCTGAAGCAAATTATCCAGAATAACATTATCTTCGATAACGGTATCATCAAGTGCACCGCGATCGATACAGGTACAAGCGCCGATTTCAACACGATTACCGATGACAACGCCACCCAACTGAGGGATTTTTATCCATTCACCCTTTTCATTAGCATAACCGAACCCGTCAGCTCCGATCACAGTTCCTGACTGAATCAGGCAATTATCACCAACAGAAACAGAATGATAAATAGTCACATTAGCCCACAACCTAGTATTCTTACCAAGTTTTGAGTTCTTTCCGATAAAACATCCGGCCCCAACCGCAACATCATCACCCAGAACGACACCAGATTCAATCACGGCATTAGCACCGACAGAAACCCCATTTCCCATCACCACATCTTCAGCAATAACCGCCGAAGGGGCGACACCTGATGCTGGTTTCGGTGTCGAATCCAGAACCTGAGCAACCCGGGCAAAAGCCACATAGGGATCATCAACAACTAATGCATTTTGAGGACAAAGTGACTGCTGAGATTCCTTTACCATTACCGCTGACGCCTGGCAAGACTCCAGATGCTTAGCGTATCTGGGATTGGACAAGAAAGTAATTTGTCCGGAGACCGCTTTGCCCATTGGTGCAACAGACACGATTTCCACTGACTCATCACCAATGACCTTACCGCCTGTAACCTCAGCTAACTGGCCTAACGTAACCATAGTCATAAGTACTCTATTTTAACTGTTTAATCACTTTATCTGAAATATCGTACGCCGGATTGCCGTACTGCATCATCTGAACATCGATAACAAAATCGTAACCGTCTTTTTTAGCAATTTTTGCAACTGCACCCTGAATAATTTTAAACAGTTTATGTTTTGCCTTTGCTTCCGCCTGAGAGGATGCCTTTTCCAAAGCCTGAGCTTTGATTTTGTAAGTACTGTCCAGCTGACCGATATTAATACGAAGTTTTTCTATTTCATCGCTACTCATTAGTGAGCTGTTACGCTTCAGTTTTTCTACTTTCGTTTTAATTTCTTCTTTCAGACTTTTCAGCTCATTTGCACGATCTTTAAACTCATCTTGCATTTTCTGTAATGCGACTTCCCGTTGAGGAAGAGCCTGAAAAACTTTTGCCGTATTAATGTAAGCAATTTTCTGTGCAGCATTTGCCGCCTGCGCGTACATAGAAGAGCTAAGAATAACCAGACTGACTCCTGCCGCTTTTACAAGGTTTTTTAACATAATATCCTCATTTATTAAAATGTTCTGCCAATAGTAAATGAGAAGAACTCTTCATCATCACCATCGTATTTTTTAATTGGTTTCGCTATTGCAAAGACCAGCGGTCCCATTGGAGAAATCCACTGAATCGAGGCTCCGACAGACGAACGATAGTTAGTAGGATCCGAATAATCATAATAGTACTCATTATTATAATCAGCCCCGGCACTATTGTAGTCAAACTCCGTATCCCAAACGCTGGCCATATCGTAGAAAACACTGGTTCTCATCTGAGTTCGAGTCTCTTCGGAAACAAACGGTGTTGGAACAATCAACTCAACGCTTGCAAGCGCTGTTGCATTCCCCCCGGCAGATTCATCAGAACCATACAAGGTTCCGTTATTACTGTCGGCATAGCTTTTAAATACCGCTTTAGGTCCTGCAGTATTAGAGCTAAAGCCTCGCAAGGTTGAAAAACCACCGGCATAGAAATTCTCGTAAAAAGGATACAAATTATCATTGTCCCCTGTTTTACCATAACCATTACCGTAACCCAGACGACCTCGTAACAACAGAGTAAAATCTTCAGACTTCGTTATCGGGTAATACTGACGAACATCGTACTGCATCTTAAACCACTGAGTGTCAGAACCTGGTACAGTCATCTTGTAATAAGCTCTCTGGTAATTACCAGAGGTAGGGAAATACCCCCGGTTCAGATTATTACGTGTCCAGGTCAGGTTGATATCAAAATCATCCGTAGAAAAATTAACTTCCGAGCTGTTAAAATCAAGTCCCTGTGATTGGAGGAATTTCTCGATTTGCAAATACGGCGATAAGTTACCGATACCATTGTGAGTAAAGCCGACGCCAAAAGCAAAACGGTTCAGCTCATCTGCGGGGAAGCCCCACGTTAAGCTGGCACCATAACTGTCATTGGTATAATCAACAATACCATCGTCACCGGCTTCATAAATATTATAAAATATTTTTCCGCCCAGACTTACCCCATCCAGATTCCAGTATGGATCTTTATAGTTCAAGGTAACATTTTTCGAGTAATCATTGGTTGATACGGATATTCCGACATTGTTACCCGTACCAAGAAAGTTTTCCTGTTGTAAACCAACCTGAAAACTCAGTCCGGATTCAGTACCATAACCGACACCAAAATTGATACTTCCTGAGTTTGCTTCTTTTACATCATAAACCAGATCAACCTGATCTTCTGAATCGGGAACCCGAACCGTTTTAACATTAACCGTTTCAAAAAATCCCAGGCGATTCAGACGAGTTTTGCCCGTTTCAATCGCTTTAGAATTTAGCCATGCGCCTTCCATTTGACGCATCTCCCGGCGGAGCACCTCATCTTTTGTTACCGTATTACCTTCAAAACGAATATTACGGACATAAATTCGTTTACCCGGATCAACATGAACAACCAATGAAACCTCTTGGTCATCATCATCAAAAACCGGCGTTGTTCTGACATTCGGATAAGCGTACCCAGCTTCACCCAGAATTTTCTTCGCACCATCTTCAATACCAGTCACTAGGGAACCTTTATAGGTATCACCTTTATGAAATGGATTTAGTGCTTTAAATTCTGCATCTTTGCCAATTAAGTCACCTCTGAACGTCACATCATTTACCCGGTACGGTTTTCCTTCATGGACAGTCAGTGTGATGTATACTCCTTTTTTATCAGGAGATATGGAGACCTGAGTTGATGTAATCTGGAACTTTAAATATCCCCGGTCAAGATAGAAAGATTTCAGTTTTTCTAAGTCACCAGCCAACACCTGCTTCTGATATTTATCGCTGGTCAGAAAATTCCACCAAGCCACATCCGCTTCCAAATCAAATTTGGATAACAACTGTTTGTCACTAAAAACAGTGTTCCCGATAAAATTAATTTGCTGAATTTTCGCGGATACGCCTTCAGTAAAAACAAATTTTAAATCAGCCCGGTTCCGGGGAAGAGGTGTAACTACCGCCTTTACCGTCGCATTATATTTACCAACGCTATAATAAAAATCCTCTAGACCTTTCTCAATGTTTCCCAGAGTCGTCCTGTCTAACGCATCACCGACTTTAATACCGGAGGCTTCCAGATTTTGTTTTAACTGTTCATCTTTGATGGCTTTATTTCCAGAAAACGACACACTCGAAATAGTAGGCCTTTCTTTTACCTGAACAATAAGCACACCACCGTCCCGTAAGACTTTTACGTCTTCAAAATTACCTGACGCATAGAGGGCTTGTATTGTGTCCGAAATATCCTTATCACCAACAGTATCGCCAACACGAACTGGTATTTTCAGCAATGCAGCACCTAAAGTTACCCGCTGCAACCCTTCGACCTTTATATTCCGCACAACAAAACTATCAGAACCAAAAGCTGATACGCTACTTAAAAGCATTGTTGCCAGAAAAAACTTCTTTATTGCCATCTCTGTTCTAATTATTCCTAAACACAACCTAAACTAGCCGAATGCAAATTGATTACAGACGAGTAAAATCATTAAATAACGCAATAGCCATCAATGAAAAAATAATAACCCCACCAATGCGATACCCTATTTCCTGTATTTTTTCAGGAACCGGGCGTCTTATAATGGCTTCAATTGCAAAAAACATCAAATGACCACCATCTAACATAGGTAAGGGAACTAAGTTAATGATTCCTAAGTTAACACTAATAAGCGCAAGAAAACCTAAAAAATAAATAAAACCATATTCTGCAGTCGTCCCTGCCCCTTTTGCAATCGAAATCGGACCACTTAGATTACTTAGCCCTACATCACCAACCACCAGTTTTTTCAACATTACGGCCGTCAGTGAAATCAATTGCCCGGTTTTCTCTATTGCTTTTCCAACGGATTCAACCGGACCATATTGTATTTCATAACGGTACCCAGTCGGCCATGCTTCCATTTTTGGAGCAATTCCGGCGAAACCAATCACCTCTCCTGAAGGCAATCTTTTCTCTTTAGGGACGATGGTCAGAGATATGTTTTGCCCTTTTCTCTGAACGGTTAACGATAAAGGTTTATTCGGACTCTGTTTAATTTGCTCTGCAACCAGGGCCCAGTTCGTCGCCGGATGTCCACCCACGTTAACAATTACGTCCCGGTTCTTTAACCCGGCTTCCTTTGCAGCTCCTCCCTTAATCACCTGAGCAACGGTTGTCGTTACATCTGGAGTATAAGGAGCAAATCCTAATGCTCTGATAGCAGACTCTTTTTCCGGGTCAAAGTTCCATGAGGTAAGATTAATATTTAACTTTTGTGAATTACCAATGGAATCTGGTGATGCCACAGTCATCTGCATCGAAGTATCACCAATATGAGAAGCCAACTCCATATTAACGGTTTCCCAATCTGGCGTTTTCACCCCTGAAACCGATATGATTTCCATATTTTTTTGCAAACCGGCTTTAGCCACAATGGAATCAGGAACAACGGTTCCAACCACTGGCTTTACGGATGGAACACCAACCATAAAAATAATCCAGTATGCAAAAATCGCAAAAAGAAAGTTAAAAACAGGCCCGGCGGCTACGATGGCTGCTTTTCGGCTTAGAGGTTTATGATCGAAGGCCTGTGACTTCAATTCCGGAGGCACTTCCTCAACCCGGCCATCCAGCATTTTGACATAGCCACCAAGTGGAATCATTGACACACTGTACTCAGTACCATCCCGGCCAGTTTTTTTCCAGATGGCCTTGCCAAAACCAATGGAGAAACGCTCTACTCTAACACCACACTTACGGGCAACCCAAAAGTGACCGAACTCATGAACCGTCACCAAAATGCCTAATGCAATAAGAAACGATACCAAATTCCACAAAATGCCTGTCATATAATCAGTACTCATTCAGGATTTGTTGTGCATATAATCTGGATGTGTTATCCAAATCGATGATGCTTTCTAAATCTAATTGATTGGAAGGGTTCTCTCCGGAGCATATTCTTTCCAATACTTTCTCATTTAACGCCGCAATATCAGTAAACCCGATACGGCGTTGTAAAAATGCATCAACCATAACTTCGTTCGCAGCATTCAGCGCCGTGGTAGCAAATTGCCCTTCATAGCAAGCGTCAATAGCCAGTTTCAGACATGGGTAACGATGATAATCTACCTCAATAAAAGTCAATTCACCAATTTGACTGAAGTCCAGTTTATTAACACCCGCATTAATTCTATCAGGATATGCCATCGCCAGCGATATCGGTGTCGCCATATCCGGCTCCCCCATCTGAGCGATCGTTGACCCATCCTTAAACTGTACCATTGAGTGAATAACAGACTGAGGATGAATTAGTACTTTTAATTGTTCAACTGAAGCATTAAATAAATATTTTGCTTCAATATACTCCAATCCTTTATTCATCATTGTGGCAGAATCAACGGATATTTTCGGACCCATTGACCAATTTGGATGAGCAATTGCCTGCTCAGGAGTGACATCCACTAACGAATTAACGGGACTATAACGAAAAGGGCCTCCAGAACCTGTCAGTAAAATGTGAGAAACTCCTAAATTATCAAGTTCACAATAGCCAAGAGATGCCTGGGCTTCGGCAGGTAAACACTGGAATATAGCATTATGCTCACTATCTACCGGTAGAAGTTCTGCACCAAATTCCCGAATCGCTGACATGAATAACTGACCAGACATAACCAGAGACTCTTTGTTTGCAAGCAGAATTCGCTTTCCCGCTTTAATAGCAGCCATTGTCGGTCTCAACCCTGCAGCACCAACGATAGCAGACATAACGACATCGACTTCATCTAAAGAACAAACCTGACACATTGCATCAACACCATATTCGATGCAAATTTTAGTAAGACCGAGACTGACTAGCTGCTGTGAAAGCGCTTTTGCTGCACCTTCATCTTTCATAACAACATATTTGGGCTGCCATTTTTGACACAATCGGCACATTTTCCCAACATTCGTTCCGGCAACTAAAGCAACAACGGAAAAATCATCCGGATTATTCTCCATCACTTTAAATGTACTGTCACCGATTGAACCGGTTGCGCCAAGAATTGTTATCTTCTTCATTACTATCTTCTTATTACCACCTGATAAATAAGCAAAATAATTATTTTAACGAACACATCAGACTAAAAAATACAAAAAGGCAAACACAGGAAATGCGGCGGTGAGGCTATCAATTCGGTCAAGCACTCCACCATGCCCCGGGATAATATGGCTACTGTCTTTAATTCCGGCAACGCGTTTAAACATACTTTCAACCAAATCGCCAAGAACAGAGAACACCACAGTGACAAAAATAATACTAAGCATTGAAAGCATTGACGTAAAAGTAATCTCAAACCAACCAGCAAAAAGGTATCCCACAAACATCGCAGCAATAATACCACCAATCAGGCCTTCAATCGTTTTATTAGGACTGACTGACGGCGCCATTTTGTGCCGGCCAAATAACCTTCCGGAAAAATAAGCACCACTGTCCGCTGCCCACACAATGAAACAAACGTACATTACCAGTTTCGCACCATGGTAAAATTGCTCATCCATAAATTCAGTTCGAAGAGCAACAATACTCCAGAAAAAAGGGATTAAAGTCAGAAAGCCAAAACAATGAGGTAATAATTTCGAATGCTTCCAAAAGGCACAGGTTTTTGGGTAGGTTATTGCCAGTACACTGGCAATACACCACCACACAACAGCGACAGAAAGTAAGGCCATCATATAAAAGTTAATGTGGTGATGATGAATGCCATACGATGAACTAAACAAATACAGACAAATTACAGAGACAAGAAACGCTGGCAGAAAAGCCGTTATTCTCGCTTCAATATTAATAAACTGAGTCCACTCCCAAAAACCAATTAATGTGACGATAGCAATCGCAAACATAAACCAGGGAAGCGGAAGTAGAAAAATGCCAAATATAACCAGTGGGGCTAATATTAAAGCTGTTATAACTCTTTGTTTCAAATTAAAAACCTTATTATTTATCCAGTAGTGCTTTAATTTGCTCTCCAGTACACCCGAACCGACGTTCCCGGTTGACATACCATGTTATTGCATCAACTAAACTATCTTCATTAAAATCCGGCCAGTATGTCGGTGTAAAATAAAGCTCTGCATAAGCAAGTTGCCATAACATAAAGTTACTGATGCGACACTCCCCACTGGTACGAATCAACAAATCAACATCAGGCAAATCCGACATTGTTAAATATTGGGCAATACTTTGTTCAGTAATATCTGATGACGAGAGAATTCCACCAGAAATATCTTCAGCGAGCTGGCGAACGGCATTGGTAATGTCCCATTTTCCGCCATAATTCGCCGCAATATTAACGACCATTCCTGTATTATTTTCGGTAAGGGATTCTGCTGATGCAATCTTATCCTGAAGCCGCTTACTAAAACGAGACAAATCCCCAATCACCCTCAATCGAAGATTGTTCTTGTGGAGCTTTTTTACTTCGGTGGTTAATACTGAAAAAAAGAGTTCCATAAGTACGCCAACCTCATCTTGAGGGCGACGCCAGTTTTCGCTACTAAAGGCAAAAAGAGTGATAGCCTGAATACCTAACTGAGTTGCCGTAGAAATTGTTCGCCGAACGGCCTTTACCCCATTTTTGTGGCCAAAAACCCTTGGTTTCCCTTTTTCTTTGGCCCAACGACCATTACCATCCATAATAACAGCAATGTGTTTTGGTAAAGCTTCTGACGAAAGTGTTAAATTCTGCATGATTATATAATAATTTTGACTATCGTAAGCTTTGAATAAAAAAGCGCTGTGCCTTCACATAAGCCCAGCGCTTTAAAACGCATGAAAAATTAAACTTCCATTAATTCTTTTTCTTTTGCAGCCAGAACATCATCAATTTTCTTAACAGCTACATCTGTCAGTTTTTGAATTTCATCCTGAGCTTTACGATCTTCGTCTTCTGAAATTTCTTTATCTTTCAAAAGTGCTTTCAGTTCGCTATTGGCGTCCCGACGAATATTTCTTACCGCAACACGACCACCTTCCGCTTCACCGCGAACAATTTTCACAAGATCTTTACGGCGTTCTTCTGTTAATGGTGGTAACGGTACACGAATCACCGTTCCGGCAGACATCGGATTTAATCCAAGATCAGAGGTCAAAATGGCTTTTTCAACTTTCGGAGTTAGCTCTTTATCAAAAACAGTAATCGCCAGAGTACGAGCATCTTCGGCTACCACATTCGCTACCTGGTTAAGAGGAGTGGGGGCACCATAATACTCAACTGAAATACCAGCTAACAAACTAGGGTGTGCACGTCCGGTACGAACCTTACTCAGGTTATTTTTAAGTGCCTCTACGCTCTTGTCCATACGCTCTTGAGCGTCTTTTTTGATTTCATTAATCACAAACATCACCTTGATTGTTATTTTAACCTTACAGGCATTAACTTAAGCACAAATTAATGTACCTTCAGTTTCACCCATTACGACGCGACGAAGCGCACCTGGTTTATTCATATTGAATACGCGAATTGGCATCTTATGATCACGGGCTAAAGTAAATGCAGCCAAATCCATTACTTTAAGCTCCTTATCTAAGACATCGCTATAAGTCAGCTTATCATACAGCTCAGCATCAGGGTTGGCTACCGGATCTGCTGTGAATACACCGTCTACTTTTGTTGCTTTGAGAACTACGTCAGCTTCAATTTCAATACCACGCAGACATGCGGCTGAATCTGTAGTGAAAAATGGGTTACCGGTACCGGCAGAAAAAATGACAACGCGTCCCTGACGAAGCTCTCTGATAGCCGTCGACCAGTTATAATCGTCACAAACACCGTTTAAAGGAATAGCAGACATAACACGGGCATTAACGTAAGCACGATGTAATGCATCTCTCATCGCAAGACCATTCATTACCGTAGCCAGCATTCCCATATGATCACCAACAACACGATTCATACCGGCTTCTGCAAGCCCAGCGCCCCTGAACAGATTGCCACCACCAATAACTAAACCGACCTGAACGCCTAATTCAACAAGTTCTTTGACTTCCTGAGCCATACGTTCAAGAACAGCAGGATCAATACCGAATCCTTCTTCACCCTGAAGAGCTTCGCCACTAAGTTTTAACAAAATACGCTGATATGCTGGTTTAGGATTTGTTGTCATGGTTATTACCTTCTAAAACTGAGTTGTGTGATTAACAGTCATGAATAAACGCTATATCGATAACGCATTATTCATCACGATTAACTGGCTTATATCGCGAAAAGACCGCAGCCTTAGCTACGGTCTTTAACTCTGTCAGTCAATCAAAGATTAACCTTTCTGAGCGGCTGCAACTTCCTCAGCGAAGCTCATTTCTTCTTTCTTCTCGATACCTTCGCCTACTTCCAAACGAACGAAACCGGAAACGGAAGCACCGGTTTCTTTCAGGATATCGCCAACCGATTTCTTAGGTTCCATAACAAATGGCTGACCAGTAAGAGAGATTTCGCCGGTGAATTTCTTCATACGGCCAATAACCATTTTCTCTGCAATCTCTGCTGGTTTACCTTCGTTCATTGCGATTTCAACCTGAACCGCTTTTTCTTTCTCTACAACTTCTGCAGGTACATCAGCAGGAGTCAGATATTCAGGACGAGAAGCTGCTACGTGCATTGCAATGTGTTTTAGTGTCTCAGCATCGCCTTCACCTGCAACAACAACACCAATTTTTGTGCCATGGCTGTAAGCAGCAATTGCAGTACCTTCGATGTATTGAACACGACGGATAGACATGTTCTCACCGATTTTTGCAACAAGCGCAATACGCTCTTCTTCAAATTTAGCCTGAAGTTCTTTATCTGTTGCTTTTGTTGCCAGTGCATCTTCAGCAACTTTGTTTGCAAATGCATTAAAGCTACCATCTTTAGCAACAAAGTCTGTTTGACAGTTAACTTCAAGAAGTGCAGCAACACCGTCAGCCTGTTTGATTACGATGATACCTTCAGCGGCTACATTTCCTGCTTTTTTAGCCGCTTTTGCAGCACCGCTTTTACGCATGTTTTCGATTGCAACTTCGATGTCACCATCGGTTTCAACAAGCGCTTTTTTGCATTCCATCATACCTGCGCCAGTACGTTCACGCAGTTCTTTAACTAGAGCAGCAGTAACAGCCATTCTCTATTCCTCAGTTGATTCTGTGTGGTAAAAATTAGGGGCCTGTTTTATCGGGCCCCTAATGCTAACTATAACCTAATCTATACTGCAAAATTATGTCGTAAAGATCAGGATTGGCTTAGAGCCGCAATTATTCAGCTTCTACGAAACCGTCTTTTTCAGTAGCTGCTGCAATCGCTGCAACATCTTTGTTACGACCTTCATTGATCGATTCTGCTACTGCGTTTAGGTATAACTGAACTGCGCGAATCGCGTCATCGTTACCAGGAATAACGTAATCAACGCCATCAGGGTTAGAGTTAGTATCTACGACTGAAAATACAGGGATACCCAGGTTGTTAGCTTCTTTAACTGCGATATGTTCATGATCAGCATCAATGATGAATAGCGCATCAGGCAGACCGCCCATGTCTTTGATACCACCAAGAGATTTCTCCAGCTTCTCCATTTCGCGAGTACGCATCAGAGCTTCTTTCTTAGTTAGTTTATCAAATGTGCCATCTGTTGATTGACTTTCAAGCTCTTTAAGACGCTTGATTGACTGACGAACAGTTTTCCAGTTTGTTAGCATACCGCCCAACCAGCGGTTGTTAACGTAGAATTGGTTACTTGCAACAGCAGCTTCTTTAACCGCTTCAGATGCAGCGCGTTTAGTACCAACGAAAAGAACTTTTCCTTTTTTCTCACCGATTTTAGCCAGTTCAGCTAGTGCATCGTTGAACATTGGGACTGTTTTTTCTAAGTTGATGATATGAACTTTATTACGGGCACCAAAGATGAATGGTTTCATTTTTGGGTTCCAGTAACGAGTCTGGTGACCAAAGTGAACACCAGCTTTCAGCATATCGCGCATTGATACAGTTGCCATTTTTAAATCCTCTATGGGGTTAGGCCTCCACATTTCCCATATTACCGACTCTCAAGAGCACCCCGGAATACGTGTCGAAATGTGTGTGAATTAAATAATCAGTTTGAAGATAATTGTCTATATCGCCATACAGAAGATAATAAACCCTTATCCGGCGCGATTTATACCATATTTTACGGTATTGTTACCAGAAAAAATTCTGGAATTTCGTAAGATTATAGCGTTATTTCGTACATGCTAATGAATATCAGTTATGATCTTGCAGTAACCTTCTTCATTGTTACAATATAGCGATTAGCACATATGTGCAGGTAAATTGTAGAGAAAGCCGATGTCTGTAAAAATAAAAACCGCAGAAGAAATAGAAAAAATGCGCGTAGCGGGTAAGCTCGCTGCGGAATTACTGGAAATGATCGAACCTTATGTAAAAGTGGGTGTGACAACGGAAGAGCTCGATCAAATTTGCCACAAGCACATTACAGAAGTTCAGGATGCTATTCCGGCACCATTGAACTATCATGGTTTTCCCAAATCCATTTGCACTTCAATTAATCATATCGTTTGCCACGGTATCCCTGCTGTAGAAGATTCTCGGTTTGGCGATATTTCACGTCCGGCAGTTCTGAAAAACGGCGATATTATGAATATCGATGTCACCGTTATTAAGGATGGCTATCACGGAGATACATCAAAAATGTTTATGGTTGGAGAGGTATCACCGGCAGATAAACGCCTTTGTATGGTAGCGCAGGAAAGTTTGTATCTGGCAATGAAACTCGTCAGACCCGGATTACGCCTTGGCGAAATTGGTACCGCGATTGAAAAACATGTTAAAACAAACAATAAGAATAATCCCCGGATGAAGTTCTCTATTGTTAAAGATTACTGTGGTCACGGTATTGGTGAAGGCTTCCACGAAGAGCCTCAGGTCGTTCATTACCGAAATAATGATCGGACCATACTGCAGGAAGGAATGATATTCACAATCGAGCCAATGATTAATGCCGGAAAATTCGGTTGTCGCCTGGATAGTGACGATAATTGGACAGTCTATACTGCTGACGGGAAAAACTCAGCGCAATGGGAACACACCATACTGGTTACCAAAGATGGATGTGAAGTACTCACATTAAGAGAAGAAGAATCCATTCCCAGAGTCATGCATAATTCATAATTTCACTTTCATTTCCCTCATAAAAATATCCCTGATGCTCAGGGATATTTTTTTATCGGATTCTCTGATAAATTTGCACTCATCAGAATTTAGTTTGCACGGAAGCAGGTATGTCATTTCAATCGCCATCAACATTAACCGACGATCAACTCTCTATATCACAGCTAAAAAATCAGCTGGACCAATTTGCTGAATACCAGAACACCTTATTTGCCCAACGTCATTCCGTAAGTGAACTGGTTTTTGGGCGATCGCATTACATGGATGAACTGCTACAGCGATTATGGAAAAAGTATCAGTTTGACGATGATAAAATGGGCCTTATTGCCGTAGGCGGATATGGCAGAGGAGAACTTCACCCGTTATCGGATATCGATATTCTTATCTTATGCAAAAATAAAATCTCACCAGAAATACAAACGAAAGTCAGTGACTTTATTACTCTGCTATGGGATTTAAGACTTGAAGTCGGTCACGCCGTCAGAACGGTCAATGAATGCTCCGACATTGGAAGAGAGGATTTAACCGTTGCCACCAATCTTCAGGAAGCTCGTTTACTCACCGGAAGCAGTGACCTCTTTTATCAACTAAAACTGGTTATCCTTTCCGAATCATTCTGGCCGACAGAAGCTTTTTTCAGAGCAAAAATACAGGAGCAGTCAGAACGACATGCCAGATACCATGATACGACCTATAATCTGGAACCGGACATCAAATCAACTCCGGGTGGGCTCCGGGATATCCATACTCTTGGCTGGATAGCAAGGCGTCATTTTGGCGCAACCTCGTTACTTGAAATGAGTAACAATGGCTTTTTAACAGATGCAGAATACCGGGAGCTAACGGAATGTCAGGACTTCTTATGGCGTGTCCGGTTTGCTCTGCACATGGAGCTGAAACGTTACGATAACCGCCTGACATTTGCTTATCAGGCTCCCGTAGCTGAGCGCTTAGGGTTTTCCGGAGAAGGTAATTTTCCGGTTGAAACAATGATGAAAGAGTTTTACCGGACACTAAGAAGAGTTGCCGAACTTAACCGAATGCTGATAAAGCTCTTTGATCAGGCTATCTTAAATGACGGTGAAGAATTTGATCCGGAAATCATTAATGACGAATTCCAAAAACGGGACAATCTGATCGAAGTCAGGATTCCTCATCTGTTTCAGGATAAACCAGAAACCATTCTGGATATGTATATCCAGATTGCCAATGATTCAACAATTGATGGCGTAGCCCCTACGACTATGCGTGAGCTGAGAACCGCGCGCCGCCACCTGAATACTTTTCTGTGTACCATTCCGGCTGCCCGTGACAAGTTTTTAGAACTGGTACGTCATCCTAACTCACTCAACAAAGCATTCAGCCTGATGCATCAACATGGTGTCCTTGCGACTTACCTGCCCCAATGGAGCCATATTGTCGGACAAATGCAGTTCGACCTATTCCATGTATATACCGTTGATGAACACAGTATCCGGTTATTAAAACACATTAACCGCTTTTCAGATCCCGGCAATCAGCCCAAACATCCAATTTGTTGTGAAGTCTTCCCCCGCCTGCAAAAACGGGAAATACTCATCCTTGCCGCTATTTTCCACGATATAGGCAAAGGAAGAGGAGGTGATCACTCAGAAATCGGCGCCGTCGAAGCCTATGATTTCTGTATTGACCACGGGCTATCAAAACCGGAAGCGAAACAGGTATCCTGGCTGGTCAAAAATCACCTTCTAATGTCCGTTACAGCTCAGAGACGTGATATTTACGATCCTGAAGTTATCTTCGAATTTGCAAAAATAGTCAGAGATGAAGAATATCTCGAGTCCTTAGTTTGCCTGACCGTTGCCGATATCTGTGCAACTAACCCGGAACTCTGGAACAGCTGGAAACGAACATTGCTGGCAGAGCTTTTCTATTCCACTCAGAGAGCTATGCGCCGGGGACTTGAAAATCCGGTCGATGTACGGGAACGTATCCGACATAACAAGCATCTGTCCTCAGCATTACTACGTAAGGAAGGATTCACAACCAGAGAAATCGATGTCATCTGGCAAAGATTTAAAGCCGATTATTTTCTGCGTCATACTCATAATCAGATTGCCTGGCAATGTTCACACATTCTAAACAACCCGGCACCGGATACACCAATGGTGCTAGTGAGTAAAAAAGCAACCCGGGGGGGGACTGAAATTTTCGTCTATTGCAAAGATCAGCATGCCCTCTTTGCAACGGTCGTTGCCGAGTTAGATCGACGGGGATTCAATGTTCACGATGCTCAAATTATGACCAGCAAGGATGGCTTTGTTCTTGATACGTTTATCGTGCTGGACCAAAACGGAGATACCATTGATGAAGAACGCCATGATAGCATCATCAAAAATATCCGTAATGCATTAGCGAAAGGCACACCATCCTTGCATAAAACCCGCCGGACACCAAGCCAGCTACAACATTTTACCGTTAAAACACAAGTGGATTTTCTGCCAACGAAAAGCAAAAAACGGACACCACTGGAATTTGTGGCGCTAGATATGCCAGGTTTACTGGCAACAGTCGGAGCGACTTTCGCTGAGATGGGTTATAGCCTACTTGCCGCAAAAATAACAACAATGGGAGAAAGAGCCGAAGACTTATTCATTATCACAACTAAGAATAACCGGCAGCTTAGCGAAGAAGAGCAGACAGAGCTCAGAGAAAAATTAACCGAACATGTCGATGAGCTGGTGCGGAATTAATTTTAATCCCAAAATTTCAGACACAAATCACCATTCCTCTCGGTAAAACTTGGAGTCATAACCCATAATAATTAAGAAGTGAGTAACAATTAGTATGGCAACGAGACTCAGCCGAGAGGTCACCCTATGTATCAATATCTCACTGATTTAGGCATTCAAGAACCTAGCAAAATACAAAAATATACACTCCGTCAAGAAGCACTTTCTGATGTGCTTAAAATTTATTTTTACAAACAAGAAGGAGAACTATTTGCCAAAAGTATTAAACTCAAATATCCACGACAAAAAAAAACCATACTCGTCGACAGTGGAACGCATCAATACAAAGATGTAACCGAAATAAACCGAACCCTGACACTGGTTTTGGATGAGCTAAATGAAATTACTGAGGCACACAAACTGACAGAACATGACTTGCAGAAAAAAATACTTAGCGATCTAAAACACTTAGAAAAAGTGGTCATCGCCAAAATTAACGAGATTACCCACGATGTCAACCGCTTACATCATTAGTTAACAGAAAAAACAAACCAGCAGTGGGGAATCATTATCCCCACTGCTTTCAAAAATACAGATGCGTGAACCATAAAGTAAGACCCGCTGCAATCCCCGCCACAATATCATCGATCATAATACCGACGCCACCATGAACGTTTTTATCCAGCCAACTGATAGGCCAGGGTTTAAGCATGTCATAAATACGGAAATAGATAAAACCAATCGCAATCCAATGCCAATCGAAAACAGGCAAATTAAGAAGGGGAACCACCAGCATGGTTATCCAAAAACCAACAAACTCATCCCAGACAATCGAGCCATGATCATGAACCCCCATATCTGAAGACGTTTGAGAACAGATTTTCACGCCAATAATACTCGCGAAAACTAATATCAGAATGTAAAGCCACGCAGGAAAATGAACCAGTAATAAATAAAAAGGTATAGATGCCAGTGTTCCGGCTGTCCCGGGAACAACCGGAGATAACCCACTGCCAAACCCTGTTGCTAAAAGATGCCAAGGGTTTGATAAATTGATTTTGGATAACGGATTGTTATTCATTCTTTCCTCAGAAAATGATCGTATCCGGCCAACTGCCAGTTCACTTTTGTATGATTGAAATACAAAGACAGCTCATCACCGGCCTGAATTTGTCCGATGCAGGTATAGCGGGTTCCGGTATACGCCATCGCACTTTCCAAAGATACCCGGCTGTAATCAGGAATAGTAAAACAGAGTTCGTACTCTTCGCCACTGGTCAGGGCATATTGGAATGCCTGTTCTTTATTATACTTAACAAATTCTAACAGTTCGTCCGAAACAGGGAGAGACTCCAGATTTAACCGGGCTCCGACACCGGAAGCATTGAGAATGTGTCTTAAGTCAGAAATCAAACCATCTGAAATATCAATACCGGAAGACGCAACATTAACCAGGGCTTGCCCGGCTAAGACTCTCGGCGTTGAAAGATAATGCCTTTTTTCCAATTCGTCACCTGCTGGATGGCTTCTTAGATCCGGATTTAAAATAACATCCAACCCGGCCTTGCTATCCCCCAGCTCTCCGGTCACATAAATCCAATCCCCGACTTTCGCGCCACTTCTCAGAATAGCTCTTTCGAAAGGAACAAATCCCTGGATGGTAATTGTTATACTCAGAGGCCCTTTGGTTGTATCCCCTCCAATAAGGTGGATATTATAATAATCTGCCAAGTCAAAAAAAGCCTGACTAAAAGACTGAAGCCACTCGTTGTCTGCCTCAGGCAAAGTAAGTGCTAGTGAACACCAGGCTGGCGTGGCACCCATGGCAGCTAAATCACTGATATTAGAAGCTAATGCTTTATGCGCAACCCATGCAGGGTTTGCCCCGGTCAGAAAATGAGTCCCGGCAACCAAGGTGTCTGTCGTAATGGCGATTCTGGAATTATCCGGCACTCTGACAATGGCGCAGTCATCCCCAATATCAAGATCAACATCTCTCCTGACACTTTGCTTATGACTAAAATAAGCCTTAATAATATCGAACTCACCTGACATATATCACACCAACTGCCTGTAAAAATAATGAAAAGTGCATAGCCTGTTATCAGCCTTCCCCAATAAAAAAGGTCAGCATCAGCTGACCTTTTTTATCATAACGGTATTACTTTTGACGAACATGTGGTGCAGCTTTATCTAACACACCATTAATAAACTTGTGACTTTCTTCCGCAGCAAACACTTTTGCTAACTCAATAGCCTCATTGATAACCACTTTATATGGTACATCCTGACGACGTGTCATTTCATACATAGCAAGACGAAGCAATGCCAATTCCATCATATCTAAATCCTGCATAGGGCGGGATACGTAAGGTCTTAATTTGCTGTCCAAATCCTGATGAGCCGTAACCACACCAGCCAGAAGATCTTTAAAATAATCCACATCCGTTTCTGGTGCTGACAGTGACGGCTCCGATGAACGATGTTCTTCATCGTCATATTTTTCGTTTGCTAAAAACTGCGCTTCAATTGTCGCTACATTCTCTTTAGTTATTTGCCAAGAATAAATAGCTTGTAAAGCAAACTGACGTGCATTACGACGTGCGGCTGGTTTCACACTGGCCCCCATTAGGAATCAATTTCAGAAAGAACATTTATCATTTCAAGTGCGCTTAGTGCAGCTTCTGCACCTTTATTACCAGCCTTGGTACCTGCGCGTTCGATCGCCTGATCGATGGTATCTACAGTCAATACACCGAATGCTACCGGAATACTATATTCAAGCGAAACATGTGCCAGACCTTTATTCATTTCACTACACACATACTCAAAATGAGGTGTGCCGCCACGAATTACAGAACCAAGAGAAACAATCGCATCGAACTTTTTCGTTCTGGCTACACGCTGAGCCACAAGAGGAAGTTCCACCGCTCCCGGGCAACGGACAACAGTTATGTTGTCATCAGATACCTGTCCGTGACGCTTTAAAGTATCGATTGCACCAGATAGCAAGCTTTCGTTGATAAAGCTGTTAAAACGAGAAATAACGATAGCAACTTTTGCATTTGGTGCTGGCAGAACACCTTCGATAACTTTCATAAGCCTACCTTTAACACTATTCATATGTGAGAATCGCCGGATTCTAGCATAAATACTCACGCAATATCTATTGCTAATTTGTCTGCTGTTACTAAGACTGTCTGACAAAAAGAATAAAGCGATTCACACATCAATCATAACCAAATTAAAAATCAAAACGCTTGCTGAGATTTGTTTGTCCTAACAAACAATATACTCAACAACGTTCAATCCAAAACCACCTAAAGCATGATACTTTTTATTAGCCGAGGATAAAAGTTTCATGTCTTTTACACCCAAGTCAGCCAGGATTTGAGAACCGACACCAACCCGGCGTGAAGTCCCCTGTTTTTTTGCCATCGCAGGCGCTTCACCTTTATCCTGCAACTCATACATTTTCACCCGGTGAACCAGTAAATCAGAAGATTCTTCATTACCAAGTAACACCAGTACCCCACCTTCAGAACCGATTTTCTCCATCGCTTCATCAATACTCCAGCTACGGTTGGCATTCCGATCGCTTTTTAATACGTCCGTAAACGTATCAATTAAATGAACACGCACAAGCGGGGTTGAATTCTGGACTTCACCATTAACGAGCGCATAATGAACTTGCTTATCGATCGTATCTTCATAAGTGACAAGTTCAAATTCACCATACTTTGTTGGTAACGTACATGATGCCACTCTTTCAATCGTAGTTTCAGTATTATTACGATATTCGATCAATGATGCGATGGTGCCAACTTTGATACCATGTTTTTCTGAAAACATTTCAAGATCCGGACGGCGGGCCATTGTGCCATCTTCTTTCAGAACCTCAACAATGACAGACGCAGGTTCCAGCCCGGCCAGACGAGCAAGATCACACCCGGCTTCAGTGTGTCCGGCACGGGTAAGTACACCACCATCCTGAGCGGCCAGAGGGAAAATATGACCTGGCTGGACCAAATCAGCCGCTTTGGCATCCGGAGCAACTGCTGTTAAAACCGTTGTCGCCCGGTCTGCCGCTGAAATTCCGGTCGTTACGCCTTCGGCAGCTTCAATGGATACCGTGAAAGCGGTAGAAAACTGAGCCGTATTGTCTTTCACCATAGGAGACAAACCAAGGTGATGACATCGCTCTTTGGTCATCGTCAGACAAATCAGTCCCCGTCCATGAGTCGCCATAAAATTGATAATTTCAGGTGTTACCTTTTCAGCAGCAACAATAATATCGCCTTCATTTTCACGATCTTCGTCATCCATCAGAATGACCATTTTCCCCTGACGGATGTCTTCAATAATTTCTTCTGGTGTGCTAATCGCCATTGCTCTAATCCTGTAAAATTCTCTGGTATAAAAATGTTTTCTAAGCCCTTTATTGGGCATTTAACATCATGCAAAACCATTTTGTTGTAAAAATTCCAAGGTAACTTTCGACGACGGTTGGTCGTTATCCTGCCGAGACGTCAATAACCTTTCGATATATCTCGCCATCACATCCACCTCAAGATTCACTTTCTGACCTACCTGAAAATGATCAATGGTTGTCTCTGATAATGTGTGTGGCACGATAGTTAACCTGAATGCATCTTTCCGCAATGCATTAACCGTCAAACTTATACCATCAACGGTAACCGACCCTTTTTCTGCGATATATTTCGACAGCTCTCTCGGGTACCGGACCCAAAACTCAATAGCACGACCTACGTGATTTCTTTCAACCACCTCACCGACACCATCGACATGTCCGGAAACCACATGCCCCCCAAAACGGCTGGTCGCCAGCATAGCTTTTTCAAGATTTACCGAATCCCCAACCTGATATTGTAAAAAGCCGGTTTTATTTAATGTTTCTAACGAAAGATCCGCTGAGAATGTCATTTCAGACAGACTGATGACCGTCAGACAAACGCCATTAGTCGCGATACTATCGCCTAACTTAACATCCATCATATCCAATTTTTCTGTATTCACCTTAATGGTGACATCTTCCCCTTTCGGAGTAATAGCAGCTATCGTACCCACTGCTTCAATAATTCCGGTAAACATAACTATTACCCTAATTTATATAAAGGCTTAGCAATCACCCGCAAGTCTTTGCCCACCATTCGTATATCGGTAAATTCCAGGTCAATCACATCTTTCATACTAGTGAAACCAAAAGTTCCGAATAACCCCTTACCATCACTTCCCATCATTTTAGGCGCGAGATAAATAACCAGCTCATCAACCATTCCAGACAGAATCATAGAGCTGGCTAGCGTAGCTCCGGCTTCAACCCAGATATGATTAATATGAAGATCATTGGCCAGAGCATCCATCAATTTACTCAGGTCTAACCGGCCCGTACTGTCCAAGGGAACAACCACGTCGGCCTCTGATTCTGCCGCCGTCAAAGCAGCCCCGCCACTCTGAAACAGGGCCATATCAGGTTTTAGACGGTGTTGTCGGTCAAGGATGACCCTAACCGGCTGTCTCACTGAATGATCGGGATAACTTTCCTTAACTGATGAAGGTAAGTCACTCCACCGGACATTAAGGGAGGCATTATCGGAAATCACGGTTTGACTTGTAGAAAGAATGGCACCGGCCTGAGCCCGAAATTTCTGAACATCCTGACGGGCTTCAGCAGACGTAATCCACTGGCTTTCTCCGTTATCTAAAGCAGTTTGTCCATCGATACTGGCGGCCATCTTCAACTGAACCCAGGGACGTCCTGACTCCATTTTTTTCAAAAAAGCCCGGTTAATGTGTCTCGCATCCGCCTCCAGCAAACCGACTCTGACATCGATGCCGGCGTCTCTCAGCATCTGAATTCCCCGGCCGGAAACCTGAGGATTCGGATCCTGCATAGCGCAAACAACCTGACTAATGCCGGCATCAATCAGCCCTTTTGCGCATGGCGGTGTTCGGCCGTAATGAGAACAGGGTTCTAACGTCACGTAAGCCGTTGCTCCCCTGGCTTTATCTCCGGCCATTCTCAAAGCATAAACTTCAGCATGCGGTTCTCCGGCCTTAAAATGACAGCCTTCTCCCACAATTTTATTCCCTGATGTAATCACGCAGCCTACATTGGGATTAGGATGAGTCGTAAATACCCCTTTTTTTGCTAACGATATAGCACGGGCCATCATAAGATGATCAAAAGAAGAAAACATAGTCATAACATCTTAGTCTTCAAGCTTCGCAATTTCTTCACCAAACTCCCGGATATCTTCAAAACTGCGATATACAGAAGCAAATCGTATGTACGCAACTTTATCGAGCTCTCTAAGCTGCTCCATAACCAGATTACCAATCATTTCGCTTGGGACTTCCCGCTCACCGGTTGCCCTGATCTGAGATTTAATCACACTGATAGCCAACTCAACAGCATCAGCACTGACAGGACGCTTTTCCAAAGCCCGGTGCATACCACTTACCATTTTATCTTCATCAAACGGCTCTCGGTTTCCATTGGATTTGATAACCCGTGGCATCACAAGCTCTGCTGTTTCAAACGTTGTAAACCGCTCACTACAGGCTAAACACTGACGCCGGCGACGAACCTGATGACCATCAGCGACTAAACGTGAATCGATAACTTTGGTATCATTTGCTGAACAAAATGGACAATGCATGCAACCTCCTGACCTGAGCGATGATAAAGCTTTTCAGCTATTCATCAGGTGACGATTAATTTAATAACTCTGGGACGGAAGTGTAACGGAAACGGATGAGTTAGTGAAAGGAAAAGGGGCTGATATGCCCCTTTTTAAAGATTTGAAACACAGAAATCAGCTTCGGACTAAATAATCCGCTCTACCTACCCATTTATAGCTGGTCAGCTCTTCCAGCCCCATTGGCCCCCTGGCATGCAGTTTTTGAGTTGATACCGCCACTTCAGCCCCCAAACCAAACTGAGCACCGTCGGTAAAGCGGGTTGATGCGTTTACATACACCGCAGCAGAACCGGCAGAATTAATAAACAGCTCTGCATGATTCAGATCATTGGTCATTATGGCATCGGAATGACTCGCATTATGAACCCTCATGTGTTCAATAGCCCCGAAGACATCGGTAACAACTTTTACGCCTAAAACATACCCCAGCCATTCAGTATCAAAATCACCATCAACAGCCGGGCGTTGCTTTTCTGCTTCAGTCATATAAGATTTGGCACTTTCATCGACAACAAACTCAACTGAATCCTTTAATTTACCGGCTAATTCAGACAAAAATTCCGCCGCTACTTGTTCATTCACTAATAAAGTATCTAAAGAATTACAGGCGGATGGCCGCTGAATTTTCGAATTAATTACCACATCGACAGAACGTTTGATATCCGCCGAATCATCAATGTAGATATGACTGATACCAAATCCGCCAATGATAACCGGAATCGTGCTGTTTTCCTGACACATTTTATGCAATCCGGCTCCTCCACGAGGGATAATCATATCAACATATTGATCCAGTTTAAGTAACTGAGCCACATATTCTCTATCTGGCTTTTCAATATACTGAACGGCATCTATTGGTAATTCAGCTTTCTTCAATGCAGCCTGAATAACCTTAACCAGTTCCATATTTGAGAAAAACGTTTCTTTACCGCCTCTTAAAATACTGGCATTACCGGTTTTCAAGCACAGTGCAGCAATATCGATAGTCACGTTTGGTCTGGCTTCATAAATAACTCCGACAACCCCCAGCGGTACCCGTCTTTTACACAAGGACATGCCGTTTTCGAGAACATAACTGTCAATTTCGGCCCCAACCGGGTCTTTAAGACTAATCACATTTCTGACATCGTTAGCAATTGCAGTGATACGTTCTTGTGTCAGAAGTAAGCGATCTAAAAGGGCTTCCGTTAACCCAGCCTGTCGCCCCAACTGAATATCTTTTTCATTCGCAGTCAGAATGGTTGCTGCATTTTGCTCCAGCTCATCAGCAATCAATCTTAATGCTTTGTTTTTCTGTGCAGTCGAAGTTGTCGCAAGCTGAAAAGCGGATTCTTTAGCCGCTTTCCCTATTTTGATTAAATCCACAATCACATTCCCACTGTTTCTTAAATTATCACCATGTCATCACGGTGAATCACCTCTGCACCGTAATCATGACCTAAAATAGTATCAATATCTTTACTGTGTTTCCCGGAGATTTTCTCCAGATCTTCTCTTGAGTAAGCCGTAATACCTTTAGCAATCAAATGGCCTTCCTGATTGTACACTTTTACCACATCTCCCCGGGCAAACAAATGACCATCTACTTTTACAATGCCCTTTGCCAATAAACTACTTCCATTTTGCACCAAAGCATTAACAGCGCCATCATCGACAAAAATATCTCCATTGGACAACGGTCCGGCTAAAATCCAACGCTTACGGCTCTCCAGTGCTTCCTCAATGGGGAGAAATTTTGTTCCCTGCGGAATATCATTTACCGAATTCATAATAACATTCGGTGCCCGTCCGGCAGCAATAATGACTTCAATACCGGCACGTCTTGCTATATCAGCTGCGTGTAGTTTTGTTGCCATACCTCCGGTACCCAGTGTTGTTCCACTTCCTCCGGCGATTTTACGTAATGTATCATCGATGGTCTTAACTTCTCTGATAAGCTCTGCATTCGGATCTTTACGTGGATCTGCGGTAAACAGCCCCTTCTGATCAGTAAGAAGCAATAATTTTTCAGCACCACACAAAATCCCGACAAGAGCCGATAGATTATCATTATCACCTACTTTAATTTCGGAAGTGGCCACCGCATCGTTTTCGTTCACGATAGGAATGATATCGTTCTCAATCAGTGCATTAATCGTGTCTCTGGCATTCAGAAACCGCTCCCGATCATCCAGATCGGCCCTGGTAAGTAACATCTGACCTATTTTGATACCGTAGATATCAAACAGAGATTCCCAGACCTGAATCAACCGGCTTTGACCGACAGCGGCCAACAGTTGTTTACTTGACATTGCGGGCGAAAGTGCGGGGTAATTCAAATGCTCTCTTCCGGCAGCAATAGCTCCTGAAGACACTAAAACCACAGAATGGCCTTGTTTTTTAAGTTCTGCACACTGTCTGGCCAACTCAACCATATGAGCCTGATCCAGCGCAAGCGTGCCTCCGGTAAGAACACTTGTCCCTAACTTAACAATCACAGTTTTGGATTGTTGAGTTTCTCCACTTCGATTTGTTGTCATGATAGCCCAATATAAAGAAAATCAGAGACAACGTTTTAGCAATCAACGGAAGAATAAACAAGAACAAAAGGCACTTATTTGTGCCTTTTTGATTTAAATTAGAATCTGACTACGGGAGAGTAAAGAATCAAAGGGAATTAAGTTCAATATCTAAATCGAACTTTTCTTTTAATGCTGTTTTTATTTTCTCCAGAAAAACTTCGTGAGTTCGTTTGACTTCTTCAAGCTCAGAAGTCCCCGGCTCTTCAATAACCCATTTACCTCGAGAATCGTAACGCCCCACACGAGAAACACTACTAAAATGTTCACCTTCTTTGGTTAGCTCCATCCACCACCCCCAAAACTCCCGCTTTTCGGGCTCTTTCTTATCGTTAATGCATACAGACAAACAATCGAAAACATAACACCCATCGATACAATGTTCTTCCCGAACATACGGGCCAACCGCTTTAAATGTTGCGATCAAGCGATTATGAGTCGGCTCCTTAATACTGTCTAACACTACGATTCTCCTTATCTACTGAATAAGTGACCTTTATATAAATAAGCACACATATCAAACCGGTATAATATATGTATCGGAATTTTCTTTATTTGTCACTCAATTAGTTCATTTTCAAGCCAATTTATTGCCTTATCTAACGTTTCCTCATATCCGGAAAATAATGTTCTTGCTTTAATCTGCTCTGAGCGGCCTCCATGGCTACACATGGCAACCATTTTATTGTCAGAAAGTGGAGATACCGGATCATCTTCCATAGCAATAGCTAAAATTGGAACCTGTGTTTTCCTGCCACCAATCAAGCCCTGTGATTTTAATGACCAGGCTCGTAAACGAGCAACCAGACTATCGATGTCAACAGCACTTCTGGAAATCCGGGACGCCATCACATCCAAGTACATTTTAGGCATGGATTTAATTTTATCCGGAGACGATAAAATATCGTGTATTGGCGCTCCAAGTGTGAGGCACGCTTTTACTTTTGTCTGCTCAACAAAAGATAACCGCACCATCGCATTACCGCCAAAACGAAGCCCGATAAGACCGACTCTGTGATGATCAATCCATGGAACAGTGTGAAGCTGATTCAACACTGCCTGATGCAATACGGAACTATCTTCTGTTAACGGCCAGTGAGAGTTATAACCAATTGCCGGCATATCCACAGACAGCATCGCGATATTTCTTTCAGCCAGAAAATCCCTGAATAATCGCCACATATCCGTTTGGAGACTATCCAACCCACAACTCACCATAACAACAGGTCGTGGTTCATCGGTATTAGCGACATGAAGATGAGCAATAATTTTTTTATTTTTATAAGGAAACTCCAGCTGTTTCACTAAATAACGGGTTTTTTCAGAAGCCTCAGAATAAGCTGAGACGGCCATAGCTCTGGACTGTATTGCCAAACTGTCATTCTTCAAATGAGGGTAGCCGGCAATACTAAAACATACGGCAGCGGAAAACAGTTTATTGGCTGCCTCTTCGTTTTCCAGTCCATGCGACTGTTGCTGATAAAGCGCCCCCAGCCGGTTCCATTCATAGGCCCAGTTACCGCTATGATATCCCATAACCGTATCCAGCCAATGATCATAAGTCCGGGAAGCATCCGAAGAAGCAATTCGGGCTAACACTTCTTCCTGATCGACAGGGTGGATCCCTTGCCAGGCCCATAGCATCCGACGTAATGTCCGGTACCAGGCATTAGGGCTGTTTTTAATTTTCTCTTCGATGACTTTTTCACTACTGGGCATATAAGTGGTAAGAACTGATGTCTCTTTAGCCTGCTTGTGATTATCAAATAGTTTCTCGGAGAGATTTTTTTTTGACATATAGAGCTCCCTGAATAGTCATCAAAACGGCAAACCTAAGTTAATCCTATGCGGACCATTATCCGACCTCATGGTAATAAAAAAAATGGCCCTTTGCAGGGCCATTTGTCAAATAAAACCAAATTATTACTTTAACTTACGATTAATCGGTTCGACATAAGACACCGTGGTATCCCATGGCTGCTCAATCCATGTATCTTGTGGAATATCGACAACATACTGATCAACCAACTCTTTACCGGCAGGCTTTGCACAAACCGTAATCAACTTAGCCTTAGGATACATTTCACGAATTTTACGGGCTGTATCGCCACTATCGACCAAATCATCTACAATAAGGTAGCCTTCGCCATCATGATCCGGTGCTTTAAGCACTGACATATCACGCTGATGGTCATGGTCATAGCTTGAAATACATACAGTATCAACATAACGAATTCCGAGTTCACGCGCCAGAATCGCCGCCGGAACCAATCCGCCACGACTGACACCAATAATACCTTTCCACTGTTCTGCCGGCATTTGAAGCTCAGCCAACTGACGACAGTACATTTGCATATTATCCCAGGTAATTAGAAATTTTTTACTCATGACAAAAACCCAATTCAAAAAGTGATGTTAGTGAAACACATGAAATACATATGCTAATGCGAAGATAACAGCCATAAACCATACTGTGATTGACACTTTATGTCCCTGACCGCTTAGTAATTTAATCAGTGCATACGAAATAAACCCTAACGCGATGCCCTGAGAAATCGAATAGGTAAATGGCATCATAATACAGGTAATTGCCGCCGGAGCCGCTTCTGTCAAATCATCCCACTTAACGTGAGATAAACCGGAAATCATCAGAACGGCAACGTACAATAACGCACCTGTCGTTGCATAAGAAGGAATCATACCAGCTAATGGTGCAAAGAATAGAGCAAGAATAAATAATATTCCAACAACAACCGCAGTTAAACCTGTCCGTCCACCAGCAGCAACACCAGCCGTACTTTCAACAAAAGATGTTGTATTCGATGTACCAAAAAGAGAACCAATAACAGTTGCTGTTGAATCAGACAATAATGCCCGATTCAGACGGGGAATTTTACCATCTTTACCAATCAGATTCGCTTTAGTTGCAACACCAACTAAAGTACCGGCAGTATCGAATAAATCCACAAACAAAAATGCAAAAATGACAGGAATCAAACCAACGGTAAAGACACCTTCAAGATCAAGTTTTAGAAACGTTGGTTCAATACTGGGTGGAACATCAACAATACCATGCCATGGCACATCCCCTAAAAGGATGCCAATACCGGTAACAACCAGAATAGCGATCATAACGCTTCCTTTTATATTGTGATGAACCAGACCAATCGTTAAAAAGAACCCCAGAACAGCCAGTAAACAATGCAATGAAGTAATATCCCCCAAAGACACTATCGTTGCAGGGTTCGCTACAATAATACCGGCCGACTTTAAAGCTATAATAGCAAGGAAAAGCCCGATACCAGCAGAGATACCCACACGGAGAGACATTGGAATGGAATTAATTACCAGCTCCCGCACTTTAAATAAGCTAAGTAAAACGAACAAAACTCCGGAACAGAAAACCGCAGCTAAGGCGATTTGCCAGGAGTACCCCATACCGCCAACAACGGTATAAGTAAAGAAGGCGTTAAGACCCATGCCCGGAGCCTGAGCAATTGGGTAATTAGCATACAAACCCATGATCAAACAACCGACCGCCGCTGCCAGACAGGTAGCAACAAAAACGGAACCCTGATCCATACCAGTTGAGGCTAAGATGGCCGGGTTAACAAAAATAATATAAGCCATTGTCAGGAAAGTGGTAATCCCGGCAATAATCTCTGTACGAACATCAGTTCCATAGTGACTGAGCTTAAAAAGTTTTTCGAACATGATCGAATCCTAAAAAGATATAAAAGTAAACGGTTGCGTAATCGATTGGGAGGCGATTATAGAGAGTTAGACTAGCAAATTCTAGCCAAAACACGATAAAAATTGACCTTTTGGTCAATGAGTAATGCAAAATAGGTCCCTTACCATCCGGTAAAAATTAGCAGTGCTATTTCCTAATTTCAGCAAAATCTAAAGCTTATTAATTAATCTAAATAAAACTCATCTTGCCGTAAAATGGGCGAATAAGAAAAGAAAACCAATAAAAACAGGCATTATTAATCATTATCTATCTGAAAGATAAAAAAACGCCACTTCCTTGTTATAAGGAAATGGCGGTGGATTATTTGACTTCCAATACAATAGGGGTGAACAAAATGTCCGAGTTCAGAATCACAGGAAGAACCAGTTCAGGCAAAAGAGCATGAGGAAATATCTTGGAGCAACAAACCTCATTCTGCTTTAAAAAATTCAGGAGCGATTCAGTCATCATAAATGATGCCATCTCGAACAACTCTCATCAGGATCAAATGATCTCAATAAGATGGTTATTAATATACCATAAAGAAAATTTATTACAACATAAAATGCTTATTGATTAATATATAACCAATAATTTAATTTTGAACCCCAAAATAATTGTAATTTTATTACATATTTGAGTGGTTTTGTTTTCAAAAATGCAAGATCACAGTTTACTTTTTCAGATCCTGTGCTACCCGATACGTAATTTTTTATATGAAATCTGCCGCCGAGTGGTATCCTGTCAGACAGTACTTTATTGTGAAAAGAAATTAATATTTAAAAATAACCTAAAATTTAGACTATATAACTAACAAATAATAAAATAAGGATTTATTATGCTGGATATCCAATCAGATATTAGTCAGCTATACCCAAATCTAGTATGGCAATTCTTCGCAAAAATTTGTTCGGTTCCACATCCATCAAAGCATGAAGAAACATTAATACAAGAAATCGTCTGTTGGGCAGAAGATCAAAAATTGACAGTGTGCAGAGATCGTATCGGAAACATCATTATCAAAAAACCGGCAACAAAAGGTTTAGAAAACAGAAAAACGGTGGCACTTCAGGCACACCTGGATATGGTTCCGCAAAAAAATGAAGATAAACAACATAATTTCACCCTTGATCCAATAGAACCATACATTGATGGTGAGTGGGTAAAAGCAAAAGGAACGACTCTGGGTGCGGATAATGGCATTGGCCTATCAGCCTGTCTGGCGGTTCTTGCTTCAGATAATATTCAACATGGCCCTGTTGAAATACTTTTGACCATTGATGAAGAAGCTGGCATGACTGGCGCTTCAAACCTTGAACCGAATTTACTCGAAGCCGAAATTTTACTGAATACCGATTCGGAGCAGGAAGGAGAAGTCTACGTTGGTTGTGCCGGAGGAATTGATAGTGAAATATTTCTGCCACTGGAGAAAGAACCAGTACCTGAAGGAATAAAAGCTTTTGAGCTAAGCCTGAAAGGACTGTGTGGTGGTCATTCTGGGGTTGATATACACCTTGGCAGGGCCAATGCGAACAAATTAATGGGACGGTTTCTGGCTAAATACGCTCATGAACTAGAAATCAAAGTGGCAAAATTTACCGGTGGTTCGCTACGTAACGCCATCCCAAGGGAAGTATTTTTGACCGGAGTTATTCCGGAGCATAAACTTTCTAAATTAAATATCAGCCTGGAAGAATACCTCTATTGCATAAAACAGGAGTTTTCTTCAATCGAAACGAACCTCAATATGTCTTTATCGATGACTGATGAAACATTGCCATATATCTGGACCCAAAACACACAAAATTCATTTATTAATCTGCTCAATGCCATTCCAAATGGTGTCATGAGAATGAGCTCAGATTTTTCCGGTATTGTTGAAACCTCTCTTAATGTCGGAGTCATTACAACTGAAGAAGAACATATTTCCATTATCAGCCTGATTCGTTCATTAATTGATTCCGGAAAGGAAGAAGTCGAAGGAATACTCACATCTTTGTCTTCTTTATCGGGTGCAAAAATTGAATTCAGTGGTCAGTATCCGGGCTGGAAACCGGATCCGGATTCAGAAATAATGAAACTATTCCGATCCATCTATGAAAATATGTACGGCCATAAACCCAACATAATGGTCATTCACGCAGGTCTGGAATGTGGGTTGTTTAAAAAGCCCTACCCTCATATGGACATGATATCTTTCGGTCCGACCATTAAGCATCCCCACTCTCCGGATGAAATGGTAGAAATAAAAACCGTCGAACAATTTTGGCAACAGCTAACCGCCACTTTGGAAAACATTCCCGAAAAATAATAAAAAGCCCCGATCATTTATGAACGGGGCCATTTTATAACAGTAATAATGTAAAATTTAAAAAATGGCATTCCAAACCACTGCCGTAACAAGAACCGGACAAACCACTTTGACATAAACCGGCCATATACGTCCGAAGAAACGGTTTTCAAAATCAGGGAATCCCTGCTTGAGTTCATTCACTTTTCTATTTCTTTTCCATACCCACCCGCCAAAGATGCAGAACATCAAAGCAGCAATCGGTTGAAGGTATTGCGTTGCCAGCGTCGCAACCAAACCAAACATAGAAGAAAAAGAAAAGAGAATAACCCCGCTGAACAGGGCGATCAGGATACCCAACCCCCATGTTGAGACATTTCTTGAGACATTAAAACGTTCACTTACCAAAGTAACCGGGCACTCCAGCATTGAAATTGAAGAAGTTAATGCTGCAATCGTTAACAGCAGGAAAAAGATCAAAGATACAATGCTTCCCCAAGAACCCAGACCTTCAAACATCATAGGCAAAACTCTGAAAACCAAAGTATCAGAATTTAACAAACTGCCATCGGAAGAATAAATCTCGACTCCCTGAGCCATCGCCACAAACATCGCAGGCATAACCACCAAACCAGCAATAAAGGCAACAGCAGTATCTACTAAAGTGACACTCAGCGCCATCTTTGGCAGATTAGCACTCTTACTCAGATAAGAACCATAAATCAGCATTGAACAACCACCAATGGTCAAAGAGAAAAATCCTTGTCCCATCGCAGCAAGGAGCAGATCTTTATCCCATATCTTGGAAAAATCCGGGATTAGATACATCTTCAGTCCATCAACAGCACCGGGCTGAAACATAATGTAAACAAACAATCCGGCAAACAGAATAAACAAAGAAGGCATTAGTCTGACAGACCACTTTTCAATACCCCGCTTAATTCCTCCCTGAACGATCAAAATAGTCAGAAGATAAAAAATAACCGCACCAAATATATTTCTCTCAATACTAAATTTTTCTAGCCACGCAGCCTGATCACTAAAATTAACCAGTTCACAAAGATCAGCAAGAAAGAAACAAATTATCCATCCCCCGACAATACTATAGAAAGATAAAACGGCCGTCGGAACGCACAAACCTAACCATCCAACTCCGGCAGCTAAAGGTTTAATACCGGAGGAATCCGTCAGTTTTCTCATACTGTCAATCGGATTAGCCTGCCCATGTCGGCCAATGGCTAATTCAACAACCAACATGGGGAAAGCAACCACAGCGATTAAGATAAGGTAAACTAAAAGGAAAGCACCACCACCATTACTTGCAGCCTGAGTAGGAAACCCCCAAATATTTCCCAAACCAACTGCAGCACCGGAAGCCGATAAAATAAAGCCTAATTTTGAGCCAAAAAGCTCTCTTTTGTTTAAATCTGTCATACAACCACACTAACAAACTAGTTTACTAGTACAGTAAAGCAATAGATGCTATAACACAACACAGAGACGATATATTTATTAAAGGTATGGGCAATTTATAGATTTATGAATTGTAAAAATATATTTACACAGAAAAAAATCATCCGGTAAAACAGCAATCTGATTTATCCCCAAATGCAGTTTAAATAGTAAACACCTGATAATTTTCCAGTTCAGGAATTGATTCATGTATTGATTTTTCTTGATCAATCAACTGATTAAAAGAGTCACATAATTGCTTTTTCTGGTGATCTTTTTTCTCAGAGAACTGCTGCCAATGACGATAAATTTTGCTGTTTAGTTCCTGAATCAGACTAGCAAACTCAGAAAAGGTAAGATTTCCCAAATTGGCCGTTCCTTCCGAAAAAGCAGCCCATAAATCAGATAAGGTTTCATGATCAAAAAAAGCCTTCATTTTGTCCCACAATGCATCAAGCTGAGAAATAACATCATCTCCAACAACAAACTGACCATTTTGATAATAATGACTGGAAGCCGAATGCCAAAAAGAATGGATTTTTTTCCTAAGCACTTCAAAGTTATTACTATCACCAAGAACGGATGAAAGTTCATCGATCAATATATCCGGCTGTTGCATATATTCAGACATTACCGATTCGTACTGCTTCATCGCAGAGGAAATAGTCTGTCTGTAGTGACTTAGCATTGATTGTTGTTCTGACGTCAATGGATAATCTGTATCGTTAACGATCAGACGATCATCCTGACTCAACGTTGCAATCTTACCGTTATCCAAAACAATGGAGACATTATTTCCGTCATAATGCAGCTCATTTTTAAGATTAAAATGACACTGTTCGGCAAACACAAACGGGGAAAAAAGAATCAGAAAAAATAATGCAAATCTACTCATATATACTCTTATCTTTATTGTTCATGGGCAGAGTAATATTTAACCACTTAATAATCAAGTCCAGAAAAGATTTCAGTACATGTGAAATATCCCCTTAAAACCTGAGCAATAAGCAACCAACAATAAAAAGGCTCCGGTTAAGGAGCCTAAAATAAAAGTGTCACAATGATATGCACAATTATTGTTGTTATCCAACTTGATTATATAAGGAAAACCTTTGCATATAGGATAATACGTTACACTAGATATTAGCAGTATCTTTAATGTATTGACGTGCCTTCTGAGCATATTCAAGAGGATCCGCTTCGCTTGGATCCTGCTCAGCTTCCACAACCATCCAGCCTTCGTAATCATTTTGATCAAGAATCTCAAATACTGGTTTAAAGTCGATGACACCATCTCCAGGAACAGTGAAAGCACCTAATCTGACACCATCAAGGAAGCTACGGTGTTCAGCAATAACCTGCTGCCGTTTTTCATCACGAATGTCTTTTAGGTGAACGTGAGGAATACGTTTTACATATTTAGACAGGACATTAATGATTGCTTCCTGATTACCTTCAGAGTAATAAATATGACCGGTATCTAACAACAGCCCAACAGAAGGATCAGTCACTTCCATAAATTTATCAATTTCTGCCGGAGTCTGAATAGCTGTCCCCATATGGTGGTGCAGACAAACTTTCATGCCTTTTTCAGCCGCAATTTCTGACAATTTGTTATAACCAGCCGCCACTTTTTGCCATTGATCTTCATTAAAAGAAGGTTTTTCATCAAAGACAGCTTTATCAGTACCCTGAATACTGCCACTCTGTTCAGAACAGCCAATCACTTTTGCGCCCATTTCATGCAGGAAATTCATATGAGACATAAAGTCATTAATGGTTTCATCTTCTTTACCATCAGCAAAGAAAGTGCTGAACCAAGCATTACAAATTTGAATACCGCGTAAAGCCAGCTTTTCTTTCAATAAAGCAGTATCTCTAGGGTATTTGTTACCTACTTCACTTCCGGTAAATCCAGCCAGAGCCATTTCACTGACACATTGAGCAAACGTGTTTTCACCACCTAAACTCGGTAAATCATCGTTTGTCCAAGCGATAGGAGCGATACCCAGTTTTACTTTATTTTTATCCATGATGTTCTCCTGAATCTTCTTTCTGCTTCCAGAGAGAAACAAAATCTCTCTGGAATTAACATTTCACATAACTAATTTTATAAGACTAGAAAATATTTAATTTTATCTTTTAACCATTACTGCTATGAAGCTTCCGGCACTTTTTTAGGTGCATTTATCAAAGCCTTACCAATGGAACCGAATATGTATACCAATGCAACCGTTGCAACAATATAGTAAACTGTCTGAACCCAGTCTGGTTTATTTTCAGCAAGGAACACATACATAGAAACAGATGCCAGACAAACTAATGTTGCTACAGGTTTACCCATATTCCACGGTTTAATATCAACTTGTTCTGTATAAACATCTTCGTATGCTTCCTGAGGATAAAAATGTCCAATAATCAGCATAAAGACAACATTCAATACAAACAATATACCCAGTAAGTGGAAGAAATGAAGGTCAATTTTTATCACAAAGTTAAACAGAATGTAGGCTGACATACCGAATACCAAACCAAGTTTTGCCGCAATTGCAGGAACCCGTTTAGTTAACAACCCAACCAATACAACACTCAGAATCGGAGCATTAAAAATACCCTGAAGCTGTTGAATCAGATAGAATAGGCCATCCGGCGCATTTGCCACTAACGGAGCAACCCCCATAGCTACAAATGCTAAACCCAAGCCTAAATATTTACCCAGTTTAACCGTTTGAGCTTCTGTTGCATCAGGCTTCAATGATTTCTTGTAAATATTAACCGTAAACAGTGTTACTGAAGAGTTCAGTCCTCCACTAAATGTTGAGAATACTGCACCAACAACAACTGCGGCAAAGAACCCTACCAACATTTCAGGTAAAACTAAGTGGACTAAGTTCGGATAAGCATTGTCAGGATTATCAATCTGACCATTAAAGATATGATAAGCAATAATACCAGGTAAAATAATGATAGAAGGAACAACTAATTTAAAGAATGCACATAACAGAACACCTTTTTGACCTTCTGCCAGGTTTTTGGCACCTAACGCTTTTTGTACAATAGACTGGTTAGTACACCAGAAGAACATATTAGAGATGATCAATCCGGTAAATAATGTTGAAAATGGAACCAGTGAATCACTGCTACCAATCGAGTTAAATTTATCAGGATGACTTTGGAATACTTCAACCAGACCGCCCCAGATATTACCATCACCGACATAAGCAAGTGAGAAGCAAGTTACGGTTAAACCACCTGTAATCAAACCAACACCATTCACTGTATCAGCAACAGCGATAGCTTTAATACCACCAAACACGGCATAGATAGTACCCAGAAGGCCAACACCCCAAACCATAAACCATAAAGCGGTTGTTTTATCAACATGGAATACATTGGAAACCTGGAACAAACTTTCTAATGCTAAAGCTCCTGTATACAACACAATAGGAAGCAGCGAGACGACATACATAGCAAGGAAAAGGATGGATGTAATAGTGAGAGTCTGTTTATCAAAACGCCTTTCCAAATATTCAGGAATTGATGAAATACCCAGTTTCAAATACTTAGGAAGAAAATACATAGCAAATAACACAATAGTCAGTGCTGCCATTACTTCCCAGGCCATAACAATAAACCCGGTTCTGAATGAAAGACCATTTAACCCAACTAAGTGTTCTGTAGACATGTTCATCAGCAGCATAGAACCACCAATGTATACACCTGTTAAAGAACGGCCGCCTAGGAAATAACCTTCCGATGACTCCGTAAGGTGTGCATTATGCGTTTTCTTGTAGGCTATAAAAGCAACCAGCCCGGTAAACGCAAGAAAAGACAAGAGAGATAGCATAGAACCTCCAAACCCTTAATTAATTCACATTTATCGATTATAAATTGGAGAAAAAGAGCCGACGGATTGTAAGTCGGCTCATCATTTTTATAGTTTTACTTCTTTGCCAGTTTTTAATGATTCAAGCGCTTTATCTGCCAGATTCAGAGCTTGCTCACCATCATAACCACCACATTCTGGTTGTGCTTTGCCAGACAAAACATCAACAAAATGATTCCATTCAGCCTGATAAGCTGAAGCATAACGTTGCAGGAAGAAGAATTCTGGTTTAGCTGAAACACAACCAGCTTCATCGCTCCATTGCTGAACAGCATTTTCATAGATGTTTTCAGCTTTTAGAAGACCTTTTTCGCCATGAAGCTCAATACGTTGATCATATCCATAACCTGAACGACGGCTATTAGTAATCGTAGCCATGGCACCAGATGGGAATTTCATAACAATAAATGCTGTGTCGATATCACCCGCTTTACCAATTTCCGGATCAACCAGGTTACTACCCTGAGCATAGATAGATACAGGATCTTCACCCATGATGAATCTGGCCATATCGAAATCATGAATTGTCATATCTCTGAACATACCACCAGATACTTTTACATATTCAGCTGGTGGTGGAGATGGATCACGAGAGGTGATAAGAAGTGATTCAGCTTTACCAATATTACCCAAACCCAAAAGCTCTTTTACTCTTCTGAACTGAGGGTCATAACGACGGTTAAAACCAACGAAAAGAGGAACATTACATTCTTTCACTGTAGCAAGACATTCTTTTACTGTTGCCATATCCAGATGGATTGGCTTTTCGCAAAAGATTGCTTTACCCGCTTTTGCAGCAAGCGTGATTAATTCAGCATGAGTATCGGTTGCCGATGCTATCAAAACCCCATGGACATTGGGATCGCTCAACGCTTCTTCTGTTGTTTGCTGTTTTGCTCCGTATTTATCACACAATTTTTGTGCATTATCACCGAAAGGGTCAACAACAGAATACAGACAGGTTTCTTTATGACTATCAATATTAGCTGAATGTACCTGGCCAATTCTACCAGCGCCAAATAAAGCAATATTAAACATATTATCTCCTTGGGTATTATTTAGCATTCATATCTTATGCATTCGTAATTAAATAGATGATTCTAGATAGCTTGTTTAAAACTCAAAAATTCAAATTATCGACTTCTCATCTGACTACGATTCGGATACTACACCTGAAAAATGTTCATTTCATTATCAAAAAAAACGAAACAAATGTATTTGCAATGGAGATATCATTTTCAATTTTTTTCATCATATCATACTAAAAACAATAATTATCATCAAAAAAACACATTTAAATCAAGTACTTATACTTTATTGTTATTTTAAAAATCATTATTATATCATTTTAGAAAGCTTTGAATTGAAATATAATGATATAAATACATCATAAAAATCAAAATAAATGATATGGTTATCAAATGCGACTAAGTTATTGTAATATAATAAAAAAACAAAATAAATAATATGTTAACATTTAAGAAAAAATTAAATTATTTAACGTAAAAAAGAAGGTAATGAAAAAAAAGAGAGAGGATTTATCATGTGCTGTTTATTTGCGTTTCATCACAACTTAAAAAATTAAGAAATCCTTATGTAATGGGCTATTATGAATGCGTTTATGCATCATTCTGTTTTATGATAATTTCAAACTATTGAGTTGGTAACAATATTCTTTTTTTCAAAAAAATGAATTAGGTGTTTCATTTTTGTGTCTAATTTGAAATAGACATCAAATGTTAAAATTACTTTAAAATAACAATGGTGAAATTCCATTTTTATTTACATTAGTAACATTTATAATTAATTCGAAAAATCAGGTACTATCTGTTAAAAAATAAAAGTTCCACCTCTAAACGTTCACAAATCCAGACTAATTTGCTCATGACGTTCATCCTGTTTCAGCATAACACTAATCCCCAATAATCTTATTTCTCTGCCATTCTGACGGGTTAGGACTTCTGCCAGAAGTTCATTGAAATACTCCAAATCCAAATGGCTATACACATGTTCTATTGTCGTTTGTTGAAAGTCCGCAAACTTTACTTTCATTCCCTGTTTGGAAATCGTCAAATCCGGGCTCACTTTAACCAACCGTCGCTTTAATTCCGGATACAGCTTTTCTCTGACAACCGTCTGACATTGATGATAAGTTGCAATATTTTGACTAAATGTACGCTCCACCCCCACAGACTTTCTTTGCCTTTCAGTGACAATCTTCCGGTCATCAATACCATGGCTTTTTTTCCAAAGAGACTGACCTAAACGGCCAAATGTTTTCAAAAGCTCCCGGTAATCGCTGTTCTTAATGTCTTCACAAACAAAAAATCCAGCCTGATGTAATTTAGTAATACCTACTTTTCCTACTCCCGGAATTTTTTCCAGAGGAAGCGTATCAATAAAACTCTGCATCATTTCGGGAGTAATGACATACATTCCATTCGGTTTATTCATATCAGAGGCAACTTTCGCTAAAAACTTTACCGGTGCAACACCGGCAGAAGCCGTCAGATTTAGTTCACTCTCAATATCATTCCGGATAGCTTTTGCAATAAGGGTAGCGGAACCTTGCAAAACACGACAATCCGTCACATCAAGATACGCTTCATCCAATGATAAAGGCTCAATAACAGAAGTATAACGTTTGAAAATTGAATGAATCTGTGCTGAAACCGATTTATAAACAGACATGCGTCCGGGCACAACTTTTAAATGAGGGCATAATTTTAAGGCATGCGCTGTTGCCATTGCTGAATGCACACCATACTTACGAGCTTCATAATTACACGTACTAATGACTCCTCTCTGCTTTTTATTTCCTCCGACAGCAAGCGGAATCCCTCTGTAGTCAGGCTCATCACGCTCTTCAACAGATGCAAAGAATGAATCCATATCAACATGGATTATCTTCCTTAATTGAGCAGTTTGCCCGTCATTCACTCTGTCTTTATTACACATACAGCACTTTTATACCGCTGAAAAGGAACAGACGTCACTGTAACATCATCAGTTCGTTGTAAACATACTATCTGTCTTATCTTTTTAAGTGAGCTATTATTATTTACATCGGAGATGAGAAAGGAGTTGCTAATTGACTGAAAAAGTTTTGGTCGTTGAAGACAGTCCAAGTTTTCTAAAACACGTAACTCAGCAGCTGACATTAAATGGCTTTGAGGTGATAGCTGCCAGCAGTTATGAAGATGCCCGTCAGCTTCTGGCATCCGATCAATGTTTTCTGTGTTCTGTGCTGGATTACTGCTTGCCCGATGCTTTAAACGGAGAAATTATTGACCTTGCACTAGAGAAAACACTTCGTGTTGTCGTTCTCAGCGCAACATTCCGAGAAGAGTACCGGGATCGCCTGATTCAAAAAGGCATCTTGGATTACATTTTAAAAGACAGCCCGACCTGGACCAATGATCTGCTTTCTATTTTACGCAGACTTATAAATAACCGTAACCATCATGCACTCATTGTTGATGACTCCCAACTGGTAAGAAATCATTTATCCCAGTTACTGGAGCATCAATACATAAGAACATGTGTTGCAGAAGACGGTTTTATTGCTATCGAGAAATTAAACCAGAATAAAGATATTAGTTTCGTTATCACAGATCACGATATGCCAAATATGGATGGACTGACGTTAATCAGAGAAATCCGCAAAATAAAGGACCGTAATGCACTGCCAGTTATAGGTCTGTCGGGCAATGAGGAACGCACTCTCACAGCTCAGTTCATTAAAGCAGGGGCCAACGACTTTCTTTATAAGCCATTCAATCAAGAAGAACTGTACTGCAGGATCAACTGCCTGTTAGGTATAAAAGAGGCAAATGACCGGCTCTATAAAATGGCAAATGAAGATGAACTGACCGGATTGTGGAACCGGCGTTACTTTTTCCACAAAGCCAATAACAAAGCAAATACAGATTATTACATCGCCATGATTGACATTGATCGCTTTAAACTGGTGAATGACACCTATGGACATGATTGTGGCGATAAAGTAATACAAACAATTGCTAACATACTCAAAATCTATTTTGAGTCATCTTGTGTTGTTCGCTTTGGAGGCGAAGAGTTTTGCATTCTTTATGAAGGTGACTTTTTGTCACTTAATGAAGCTCTGGAAGCCATAAGAAAAAAGATCAGCTCAATGAAAATCCGCTATATGAATAACCAAATAGCCACATCCATCAGTATCGGCTCAACCCGATACACCGGCACTCTTGATGAAAAATTAAAAATCGCAGACCAACAATTATACGCTGCCAAACAGCAGGGTCGTAACAGGCTTATTCATGATTAAAGATTCCATTTGTCATATTTCCGGTAAGAATCTTTTTCAAATAAGTACTTTTCTTAAATAAAAAAGGCCGACTCATACGAGTCAGCCTTTTATCTTCTCTACTTTCTACGAAACAACGTTAATTAACCACCAAAGTCATCAAGTAGAATGTTTTCATCTTCGACACCCAGGTCATGAAGCATTGAAATAACAGATGCATTCATTATTGGTGGCCCACACATATAGAATTCACAATCTTCCGGAGCTTCATGATCTTTCAGATAATTTTCATAAAGCACATTGTGAATAAAGCCAGTGTAGCCATCCCAGTTATCTTCAGGTAATGCATCAGACAATGCCACATTCCAGGTAAAGTTTTCGTTTTCAGCAGCTAGCTGATCGAAATCTTCCTCATAGAACATTTCACGCACTGAGCGGGCACCATACCAGAATGAGATTTTACGTTTTGTCTTAATACGTTTTAGTTGGTCAAAGATATGAGAACGCATAGGCGCCATACCTGCACCACCACCGATAAATACCATTTCAGCATCAGTATCTTTAGCAAAGAATTCACCAAATGGACCTGAAATAGTCACTTTATCACCTGGTTTCAATGACCAGATGTACGAAGACATTTGACCTGGTGGTACATCAGGGTTACGTGGTGGCGGAGTAGCGATACGCACGTTAAGCATGATGATACCAAACTCTTCCGGATAGTTTGCCATTGAATAAGCACGAAGGATCGGCTCATCAACTTTCGACTCATAGCGGAATAAATTAAATTTATCCCAGTCTTCACGGTACTCTTCCGGAACATCAAAGTCAGAGTATTTAATATGATGAGCTGGCGCTTCGATCTGGATATAACCACCAGCGCGGAACGGTACAGATTCACCATCAGGAATATGAAGTTTAAGCTCTTTAATAAAGGTTGCTTTGTTATCATTAGAGATAACTTCACATTCCCATTTTTTAACACCAAAGATTTCTTCTGGCAATTCAATGTCCATGTCAGTTTTCACTGCAACCTGACAAGCCAGACGCTCACCTTCACGAGCCTCACCTTTAGATATATGGCTAAGTTCTGTAGGCAGAATATCGCCACCACCAGATTTAATTTTCACCCGGCACTGACCACATGAACCACCACCACCACAAGCAGATGGTACAAAGATACCTGAGCCACCGAGTACACCAAGCAATTTACCGCCTGGCTGAGTTACAAGCGATTTTTCAGGATCGCCATTAATTGAAATCGTAATGTCACCTGTTGGTACCAGTTTAGATTTAGCGAAAAGAATCACTAGCACTAATACAAGTACAATCAGAGTAAACATCACTACACCAAGAATTATGTCCATTGACTATTCCTTTTAGTTGCGGTTTACCCGACTTACAGTTGAACACCAGAGAAAGACATAAAGCCTAACGCCATCAAACCTACGGTAATGAACGTAATGCCTAAGCCACGAAGGCCAGGAGGCACATTTGAGTACTTCATTTTCTCACGGATACCTGCAAGCGCAACGATAGCGAGCATCCAACCAAGGCCTGAACCAAATCCATAAACGATTGATTCGCCAAAGTTGTATTCACGTTGAACCATGAATGACACACCACCAAAGATCGCACAGTTAACTGTGATCAACGGAAGGAAAATACCCAGTGCGTTATACAATGGTGGGAAAAAGCGGTCCAGTACCATTTCAAGGATCTGAACTAATGCCGCAATAACACCGATAAACGTGATAAAGCTTAAGAACGTCAGGTCAATACCTTTAACTAAAGCATTCTCTTTCAACACAAGGTTATAAACCAAGTTGTTAACAGGAACAGAGATAGTCAATACAACAACAACGGCAATACCAAGACCAAACGCTGTTTTTACTTTTTTGGATACAGCTAGGAAAGTACACATTCCAAGGAAAAAGGACAGTGCCATGTTTTCCAGGAAAATAGACCTAACAAGTAAACTTATATAATGTTCCATGACAACCCTACTCCTTCGGTTCTACTTGTTCAGGCTTGAATGTACGGATAGCCCAGATAAGGAAACCGATTAAGAAGAATGCTGACGGAGCAAGCAACATCAGACCATTTGGCTGATACCAACCACCATTATTGACTAGTGGAAGCACTTCTAAACCGAAAATTTTACCTGAACCCAGTAGCTCACGTACAAACGCAACACTAATAAGAACGAAGCCGTAACCTAAGCCATTAGCAATACCATCAATAAAAGAAGGAATTGGAGCTTCTTTCATTGCAAATGCTTCAGCACGCCCCATAACAATACAGTTAGTAATGATCAAACCAACGAATACGGAAAGCTGCTTAGAAATATCATACAAGAAGGCTTTCAATACCTGGTCAACCACAATTACCAATGAGGCGATAATCGCCATCTGTACGATAATACGCACACTGTTAGGAATATGGTTACGAATTGATGAAACGAAAAAGTTAGAAAATGCCGTTACGAACATTACAGCAAGAGTCATAACAAATGCAGTTTCCAGCTTGGTGGTGACTGCCAGTGCAGAACAAACACCAAGAACCTGAAGCGCAATTGGGTTGTTATCTAAAACTGGCCCAACTAAGCTTTCTTTAAGATTTTTGACACTAGACATTAGTTCAGACCTCCGTCACGAACTTTTGCTAGGAATGGACCAAAGCCCATATCACCTAACCAGAAATCAAACTGATGTTGAACACCATTACTAGTCAATGTTGCACCAGATAGAGCGTCAACACCATGTTCAGAGCCTGCAGGTGCACCACCTTTCACGATTTTAATCGCTGGCTGATGGTTATCATCATAAAGTTTTTTACCAACAAACTGAGCTCGCCATGCTGGATTTTCAACTTCCCCACCCAGCCCTGGAGTTTCACCCTGTTCGTAATAGATAATGCCATCAACAGTGTTGCCATCCGTACCAACTGCGACGAATGCATACATCATAGACCACAGACCATTACCATGAATAGGCACAATCACACGGTTAACCTGTTTGCCATCTTTAACCAGATAGACTAAGCCATAATTCGCTCGAAAACGAATTCCGGCCACATCTTCCTCAGGAGTTAAAGCGGTTGACGTCGCTTTGTTTTTCGCTTCTGCTCTCTGATTGTAGTTTTCAGCAGTAAAACCATCAGGTGTTTTTTCAATAAATTCACCTGTTTTAAAATCAACCAGTTTAGGTTCGATATATTTAGCATAAAGTTCAGAAACCGAACCTTTGCTCATATCAACACCAGATACTTCTAGGATTTTAGATTGTTGGTCTAATACTGCGTTTTTTTCCTGCTTGGATTTCAAGCCGACCGCTGCTACTGATACGATGATTGAGCACACTAAGCTCAACGCGATAACAACAAACAGCGTTTTCTTAATGCTATCGTTATTACTTGCCATAGCGCGCTAATCTCCGTTTTACATTTTTCTCAACAACAATATGGTCGAACAATGGAGCAAACAGATTCGAGAACAGAATTGCTAACATCATACCTTCTGGGTATGCAGGGTTAGCTACACGAACAAGTACACACATTGCGCCGATCAAAATACCATACCACCATTTCGCCTTATTCGTGAAAGAAGCGGATACAGGATCTGTCGCCATAAAGAACATACCAAACGCAAAACCACCTAGTACAAGGTGCCAGTGCCATGGCATAGAGAACATTGGATTTGTTGGTGAATCAATCAGATTAAACAGAGTAGATACTGCAATCATACCAATCATTACACCAGCAACAATACGCCAGGATGCAATACCCATATAGATGATAAATGCACCGCCAATAATAATAGCTAAAGTAGACACTTCACCCATTGAGCCTGGGATATTACCAAGGAACGCGTCAAGCCAGGTAATAGCCTGCCCGGTCGCATTATTAATTAATGCGCCATGACCACCCTGAGCCCACTGGCTAAGAGCTGTCGCACCAGAGAAACCATCCGCAGCAGTCCAGACAAGATCACCGGAGATCTGAGCAGGATAAGCAAAGAATAGGAACGCACGACCTGCTAATGCCGGGTTAAGGAAGTTACGACCTGTACCACCAAATACTTCTTTAGCGACAACAACACCGAAAGAAATACCTAACGCAGCCTGCCAAAGAGGTAGTGTTGGTGGAACAATAAGAGCAAACAGGATCGAAGTAACAAAGAAACCTTCATTAACTTCATGTCTGCGAACGATACAAAACAGTACTTCCCAGAAACCACCAACGATAAACACAACCAGGTAAATTGGTAGGAAATAAGTTGCACCTAACAGCATCTTACTACCCCAACCGGCTTCTGCACTCATAGTGCCGCCTAATGCAGTAGTAATCCAGTAATGCCAGTCACCGTTAATAATACCGGTAAGTTGTTCACCTGAATACAGGTGATTTAACGCAGCAATAGCCTGACCGCCAGCATTGTACATTCCCCAGAACATTGCAGGGAAAACCGCTAGCCATACCATAATCATGATACGTTTTAAGTCAGCGTTATCACGAACGTGTGAGCTTTTTGATGTCACCGTGCCTGGAGTGTACATAAGAGTTGCGAATGCTTCATAAAGAGCAAACCACTTCTCATGTTTTCCGCCCGGTACAAAATGATGCTCAATGTCTTCTAGAAACTTTTTAAGCCCCATGGAAATTACCCTTCTTTCTCAATCCTGTCCAAGCACTCACGGAGTAATGAACCATACTCATATTTGCCTGGGCATACAAAGGTACACAACGCAAGATCTTCTTCGTCGAGTTCTAATGCACCAAGACGTTCAGCACTTTCGAGATCGCCTGCACATAAGTCACGAAGCAGCAATGTAGGTTCGATATCAAGAGGCACTACTTTTTCATAGTTACCAATTGGAACCATTGCTCTTTCGCCACCATTCATAGCAGTCGTCATGTTGTATAGCTGTCCCTTGAACAAATGACCAAGGAAAGAACGAGTTACGGAGAATTTATTTTTACCAGGCATTGCCCAGCCAATAAACTCTTTCTCACGCCCTTCACGAAGAACACTTACCTGCAGGTGGTAACGACCTAAATAAGCATGAGGTCCGAAAGCTTTTGTTCCAGAAAGAACAGAGCCGGAAATAACGCGGACTTCTCCGGGGAGAATTTCGTTGTTCGTCAACTCAGCAAGGCTTGCGCCCATTGTTGTACGAACCAAACGAGGATTATTAATCACCGGACCCGCAAGAGAAACGACACGGTCAGTGTAAAGCTCACCGGTTAAGAATAACTTACCGATAGCAATCACATCTTGATAATTAATGTTCCATGCCACATTTTCTGCACTTACCGGATACAGAAAATGCATGTGAGTTCCTGGCAACCCTGCAGGGTGAGGGCCGTCGAACACATGTTCCTGAACATTTGACTGGCCAGAGCGAGGCAAACTCGTTCCTTTCTTACAAACATAAACTTTGCCATCAGTCAGGACAGAAAGAACGTCAAGACCAGCGGTAAAAGCTTCAGGCTGTTCGTTAATAATTAATTGAGGTTCACCTGCCAATGGATTGGTATCAATTGCAGTTACAAAGATAGCCTTGGTAGTTGAATCAATTGCCGGAACCTTGCTGAACGGACGAGTACGGAACGCTGTCCACAAACCAGATTCAGTAAGTTGAGTTCTCACTTTATCTGATTTCAGGCTAGCCAGCTCTTTTGCATCAAATTTGTCGAAAGTAACCTGCTCATCACCTGAAACTTCAATCACTACAGATTGAAGAACACGCTTTGCACCACGGTTAATTTCAACAACTTTTCCGCAAGCTGGCGAAGTGAATAAAACACCAAGGTTCTTTTTATCTTCAAAAAGAACCTGACCTTTTTTCACTTCATCACCAACGCGAACATACATGGTTGGTTTTAAACCAACATACTCTTCGCCAAGCAAGGCGACTTTTGTGATGGTTCTACCATCATTTATCACCTGGGCAGGCGCTCCCGCGATTGGAAGGTCCAAACCCTTTTTTATTGTAATCATACGCACTTGCACTACTTTATCGGGAAAAAGATTCTTTGGATTTGTGTATTGTAAGGTCATCTTGAACTAAAAGACACTTTAGTAACTAAGAAAACCTTAGACACGACATTAGGCTCATTACTGAGTAAAAAACAAAGAAATGAGTCACATTCTTAAATAAATGCAGTCTATGCTCTACCTGTTCAGTAGTTTATCTCTTTTAGCATAACGATGCTACGACTGACAGCTATTGAACGGTTCCAATTCTCCTAACATTTCATCAATAATTCATGGTCAATAGACATAAATTTGAACCATCGCACAAATTAAAAGAAAAAAGAGACACGCACAACAAAAGTCAATATTCCCACAAACTATTTGTTGATTTTTAGCTATCGGTCAAATTTATCAATTCCGGTTTTATTTTGCTTAAAACCCTTTTTTTCGCCGCCCTGACACATGGGACTTTCTGGTACCTCAGACTCCGAAATCCATTCATCTGGCGTATAAATATGCATAGAAAGAGCATGAACACCATTATTTAGTTCATTATCTAAAATTTGATAAATGCGTCGGTGGCGAGCAACCTGACGTTTACCTTTAAACTCATCACTTACAACGACAATTTTAAAATGGCTCTCGGATCCGGCAGGAACATTATGCATATAACTTTCATTAACGACTTCTAAATGATGGGGAGCTAATGCTTCAGTCAATTTAGACTCAATGGTGTCCTGAATCATAAAGTTACTCCATTTTAAAAAGGGACAAAAATTGAAACGATTTTATCATTATCTGGTCATATTTATTCTAATATTGTCAGAAACAGTTACTCAAGAAACTTTTAACAAAACAGGACAGAGAATAAAAACAGGAAGGCGGTTCCAATTTGCAAATCCGCCACTTTGCACAATATGCAACCAGGATTCTTTTATAAAAAACAATCAGCACTATGTGATACATTAACCAAGGTTTTGTCAACGGCGAAAGATGAGCCTGTTTTTTTAACAAAAGAAAGGTAAAAACTATCACCTGAAAGGATAAATTTGTTATCTTACAAGACACTAAATGATAAGTTTTGATTTTATACTCAGTTTTTCATCGTCAAGACATACTATCATGTGTAGCCTTATAATATGTGCTTTGAATGATACGCCAAAAGATTCAAACAATAGATGTCCATCACTTTAATGGAATAAAAAGGAACCAGTCTAATGAAAAAATTGTTAATCACAGCGTCTATTGCTTTGCTAGCCGCTTGCTCTGCACCACAGCAGCCACAAATCAATTTTATGCCAAAAGCGACATTAAGTAGCCGTGACATTGTGAAAAACAAGTCATTCACGCTAACCAGTAAAGATGTCCGTACAGCACAATATGTTGCTTTAATCGACAGCGGCCGCTCCAATATTGAGCCTATTCATGCCCGCCAGAATGTAAGAATTGCCTTAGAAAATGCAATTTCAGATCAATTCGCCTCCCAGGGCTTTACTATGAGTGTTAACAGTGAAAACACGATCACACTTGAAGTTCAGGAAGCATTGGTAACAGTGAAACACTCCATGTTGGAAAACGAGATGAATGGAAGTGTTGTTCTGGCCATCACCGCAGAAACCCCAACAGGAAAACTGGTAAAAACGTATAACGGCACAGCCAAAAGAACGGCGATGTTCAGTGCATCAAAAGATGAAATTCAGACCGTATTGAATGATCTTGTTGATCAGGTATTGAAAAAAGTGGCAGACGATAAAGAACTGCAAAACTACATGAAGGAGCGTTTTTAAGTGATGAAAATAGGGCTTATTGCCTTACTGTCATTTATTAGCGTTAGTGTCTGGGCTGCGCCGCAGGTTGAAGTCCAGACATCGCTGGGATCGTTTACGATTGAGCTGAACAAAGAAAAAGCGCCGTTTACGGTTGCAAATTTTTTAAGATACGTAAAAGATGGCAGTTATAAAGGCAGCATATTTCATCGGGTTATTCCCGGATTCATGGCTCAGGGTGGTGGTTTTACCCAGGATCTTGAACGCTTGGATAGCTACCCTCCTATAAAAAACGAAGCCGGTAACGGGTTAGCCAACGATACCGCTACGATAGCAATGGCACGAACCCAGGATCCGGATTCAGCCACACGTCAGTTTTTTATTAACCTTACTGATAATGATTTTTTAAACGCGAGTCAGCGTCCACCCGGCTACGCCGTTTTGGGTAAAGTCATTAAAGGATTTGACGTCGTGAAATCTATGGCTTCCATTCCAACAGGCAGAAAAGGGTTTATGCGTGATGTGCCTGAAACCCCTATCATCATTAATAACATGACTCTCCTCTCTGAATAACCAGGAAAGATACTGAACAGGAATGGTATGACGCATAGAAAAACCTGGCTTAGCACAATAAAAAGCTACGCCGATATTCGCTTAGCCTGGGTTTTTATGCTTGGCTGCTCAAGTGGCTTTCCATGGGTATTGATTGGCTCTAATATGTCTGGCTGGTTAAAAGACGCAGGTCTAACCCGCTCGGCAATTGGTTACTTTGGTAGTATTTTTGTTGTCTATGCGATTAATTTTATCTGGGCCCCACTGGTTGATCGCGTCAAACTCCCATTATTGTATTCATGGCTGGGACAACGCCGGAGCTGGATTCTCTCGTGCCAGTTTTTTGTCTTAATTTCAACACTGGGTATTGCCGGTATAAATCCTGCGCAAAATATCTGGTTAACGTCTTTACTTGCTCTGATTATTGCAATTTTCTCCGCAACCCAAGACATAGCAATTGATGCCTATCGTATTGATACGTTTCCAAAATCAGAAGAAAACAAGCTACCACAAGCGTCTGCAATGGCGGTAATAGGATGGTGGACAGGTTATTCTCTGCCGGGCTATCTTGCATTTACTGAAGCAGACCATATTGGCTGGAATGAAGTGTACTACGGCATGGCTCTGGTCGTCGTTGTATTGATGGTATTTACATTACTGGTGAAAGAACCTACCTCTCACAGGGATGCCCTGCAGGAAAAAGCAGAGCAACGTTATGATAGGGTTATTCATTCCAAAATATTAACCTGGATAACCGTCACTACCATCGAACCATTTGCAGACTTTTTCCGCCGGAATGGAACACGGGTAGCCATCACACTGCTTTTATTCGTTTTCTTATTTAAAATTGGCGAAGCATTTCTCGGTCGAATGTCCATTCCATTCTACAAAGAAGTGGGATTCAGCAACGAACAAATCGGGTATTATTCCAAACTTCTGGGCTGGGGAAGTACCATGTTTTTTACTTTCCTCGGCAGTATGGTCAATGTTCGCTTTGGTATAATCAAAGGACTGATGATCGGTGGTATAGCCATGTCAGCCAGTAACCTGATGTTTTCCTGGATAGCCTCTGTCGGACCTGATGAGCAATTATTTCTTGCCACCATTATCGTCGATAATTTTACCACAGCATTTTCAACTATCGCTTTTGTGTCTTTTCTGACACTGCTTACCGGACAGGCATTTTCTGCGACTCAATATGCTTTATTAGCATCATTAGGAAATCTGGGCAGAACCACACTTGCCTCATTTAGTGGTGAGCTTGCTGATTCCCTGAACAACTGGTCTCTGTTCTTTATTTTAACGTCCGTTATGGTCATACCAAGCTTAATTATGCTGTATTCTTTGCGTCACTACTTTCAGGATCTGTTAGACAAACTAAAACAAAAAGACAGCACTAAATCTTAATATGCTCTAAAGCATTATGAATAAAGCCAACACTTTTGCAGCAATTAAAATCCTCATTTAGATCATCAAACTGTTGATTCGAAAGCGGGATCAATTCCAGCCACCGCTGAGTTACCCAGCTAAGATCATCCAAGAAACGTTGCTGATATAAATTACCTATTTCCGGAAACTGACGATAAATTTCCTGTAATTTATCCGCCATAGACTGGTACTGATGACCCAGTTCCACATATTCCCAGTTAGGAACCCACTCAACAGAAGCAATACGTAAATTATCACTTTCTTTTCTGACACCGATAATCTTAAACCGCTTCATACCACTAACCGTAATTCCCAGAATACCATCACTCAGAGATTTAAAATCAACCACTTTGACATAACAACCATACTCACTCAGAGGGTTAATATTTTCAGGTGCTTTACTATCAAAAAGACATATGCCAAATCCCTTCCCCTGCTTACCACACTCGCTAAGCATACGCCTATATCTGGGTTCAAAAATCCGAAGTTTCATTTTTCCTTCAGGCAAGACTATCGAACCAAGGGGGAAAAGCATGATATCTTCCATTTCGTCCTTCCTATGTTCAGCAAAACAACCAAATTCCAATAATAATCATAACGCACTCAATGAACATTGCATTTTCTACCGCAAATATTATCCTTTCCAAAACCATTCCTGCCGCAGAAACTATGAATATTGTGATCTTAGGCCCTGGTGCCATTGGAAAATTGTGGGCGTATCACCTTAATAAGGCCGGTCACCGCGTTTCACTATGGAGCCGGAAAACTGAACGGGTATTATCCGTCGCGGTTGAACACAAAACAGAATCTCTTCTTGTGCAAAATAACAATGAACACCGGTTAAAAGAAGCGGATATTATTCTAATCACAGTAAAAGCCAGGCAAGTCGAAAACGCTATTCATCCGTTACTTCCATACCTCAGCCAGGAGACGATCCTGCTATTTATGCATAATGGAATGGGAACGACTGACTTACTCACAGCCACATTGGCAAAATACCCAACACTTCTTGCAACCACCAGCCATGGCGCAATGTTAACCGCTTCCGGCAGTGTTGCTCATACCGGACGTGGCAACACCATTATCGGGGGACTGAACGAAAAGGGGAAGCAGTGCCGTTTTATTGCTGATGTGTTTCATCATGCTTTACCGAACACAGAATGGACTCAGGACATTTATCAGGCTTTATGGCACAAGCTGTCAGTCAACTGTGCGATCAATCCTCTGACCGCTATTCTGCAGTGTAAAAATGGGGATCTTGCAAAAGCACAGAATCAGGCAATGCTTTCAACAATCATTGATGAAATATCCCGGGTGATGCAATCAGAAGGGATAGACATTCAGAAAAACAGGCTAAGATCCCAGATCAACACGGTCATTCAGGCGACAGCTGAAAATTTATCCTCAATGAACCGGGATATCGCATTGGGAAGAGTCACCGAGATTGAATTCATCACCGGCTATCTGTTGAAACGGGCCCGTTATCATAATGTAGCTGTGCCGGAAAATGAAAAACTATATAATCAGGTAAAAGAACTCGAACGTAACGGGATAACAAAATGACAAAACGGATTCTGGTTCCTATTGCTTCAGGAACAGAAGAAATGGAAGCAGTCACTATTATTGATATTATGATCCGGGCCGGTTATGACGTGACCGTTGCAAGTGCAGAATTTACCGGAGAACTGAAAATAAAGGCCTCAAGAGGAATAGAACTGACCGCTCAAAAACGTTTAATTGACGTTGCCGATGAGCAGTTCGATGCCATTGTACTCCCCGGAGGACTCGGAGGCTCTGAAACGTTCAGAGATAATGATTTACTCGTAGAAATGGTAAAACAACAGAAATATGAAGGACGGTTAGTCGCTGCAATTTGTGCTGCACCTGCCGTTGTTCTTCAGCAGCATAATCTTTTCCCCGATGCGATTATGACCTGCCATCCCGGATTTAAAAATGACATTCCTGAAAACAAGTGGCGCAGTAAACGGGTGACCTACGATGTGAATAACAATTTACTGACCAGCCAGGGACCGGGAACAGCACTCGAATTTGCTATGGAAATCATCATTCATTTCTCTGGAAAAGAATTCGCATGGACCATTGCAGAACCAATGATTACCAATCCGACGCTGAATTATCATCAGTTAGGAAGTGAGCAATAATGTTTGATATCCGGACAATAAAATCTCAATTCCCATCACTGACTGACCCCGATGAACCTGTCGTTTATCTGGATAGTGCTGCAACCACTCAAAAACCGAAAACCGTGATTGATTGTATTGGTGAATACTATTTAACCACGAACGCCAATGTGCACAGAGGTAGCCACCACCTTACCGCCAAGGCCACAAAAAGTTTTGAACAAGCCAGAAAAGACATTGCTCAATTCATCAATGCCGACTCTGAAAACGAAATCGTCTGGACCAGAGGGACAACCGAAGGACTTAATCTTATTGCCAACACATGGGGCGATGCTTTTATACACTCTGGCGATGAAATTGTAATTTGTGAAAATGAGCATCATGCCAATATTGTCCCCTGGCAACTTCTGGCTCAGCGCACCGGTGCCCGGATCATAAAGATACCGGTCACTCCGGATGGTGGTTTTGATCTGAACAGCTTTGAACAAAAATTATCAGCCAACACAAAATTGGTTTCTATTGCACATATCACCAATGTAACAGGCTACCGGCAACCGGTTGAAACAGTTATAAAAAAAGCGCATCTTGTGGGAGCTATTGTTGTGGTTGACGGAGCACAGGGCATTGTTCATGAACCGGTTAACGTACAGACTCTGGACGCGGATTTTTATGTATTTTCAGGCCACAAACTTTATGGTCCGACAGGGATTGGCGTTTTATATGGGAAATACCCATTACTGCAATCCATGCCTCCCTGGCATGGTGGTGGTAAAATGGTTGATAAAGTCTCGTTCAGTGGCACCACCTTTGCTGATGCACCGGCAAAATTTGAAGCCGGTACTCCCAATATAGCCGGTGCTATTGCTCTGGCGGAAGCGGTTTCGTGGTACCAGAAAATACCTTATGAGCAAAAAAGAGCCCATCTCCGCTCCTTACAAGAATATGCCTTTCAGCGTTTAAGCCAGAGAGATTCTGTCGCCATCATTGGCTACCAACCTGAAGCAAGCATTATCAGCTTTACTGTTAAAAACATTCACCATCAGGATATTGCAACATTGCTCGATCAACAGGGAGTAGCGGTTCGTTCCGGACACCACTGCGCCCATCCATTAATGGATGCACTCTCTCTATCAGGGACCATTCGCCTTTCATTTGGTCTGTACAATGACAAAAACGATATTGATAAATGCATTTCGGCTCTGGATAAAGCCATTGAACTGTTTGAATAACCAACGATAAACGAAAGAAGTTGTATAATATCAACCTCTTTTTGTCACAATATCCTTTTAATTTGCTCACAGTTCAATCAACAACTAAGATCTACAAATAGAGTAGTTAAACTTTCAGAATTTTGCTGAGAACAATAAACATGGATAAACCCAAAAGTTATCAAAATTTATCATGCAAACAATGCGCAGAACAAAATGAATTAGAGTTTGATTTTACTATGGCATTTCAGCCTATAATTGAATATTCATCCAAACGCATTTTTGGGTATGAGGCATTAGTTCGAGGCCTCAATAATGAACCTGCATACTCTGTCATTTCTAAGGTTAATAAAGAAAACCAATATATGTTTGATCAGCTTTGTCGTATAAAAGCGATTACCTTAGCAGCAAAGTTAAACATTACAACATTAGTTAGTATCAATTTTTTACCTAACGCCGTTTACCGGCCCGAGAGATGTATTCGCACAACATTAAATGTAGCGAAAAAATGTAACTTCCCTATTGAAAAAATCATGTTTGAATTTACTGAAAGTGAAAAATTCGAAAATAATCAGCATATAAAAAATATTATCCAATATTACAAAAGCTTAGGTTTTAAAACAGCCATTGATGATTTTGGTGCTGGATACTCAGGATTAAATCTTCTGGCAAACTTCCAAAGTGATATCGTAAAAATTGACATGGGACTAATAAGAAACGTGGATACAGACTCAACCCGTCAGATTATTATAAAAAACTGTGTAGCTATGCTAAGAGAACTTAATATATCACCTCTTATAGAAGGCATTGAAACAAAAGAAGAAATGCTATTTCTACATAATATTGGAGTAGATTTAATGCAAGGATATTATTTTGCTAAGCCAGGGTTTGAATCGTTACCAACAGTTGATTTTGATATTTTATAATCACCGATAAAATAAACTTCAATGTTAAATAAAATTTACTGGCTAAACTACGTTGCTGATACTTTTCTGATTTCTCTTATTATTCACTTAATATCCTGATAAATCTTATCCACAATGGCTTTCAGACCATTACCCCTTGACGGGCTCAGATGTTCAAACAGTTTTAAATCGGAAAAATAGGCTTCCATATTAAATGACCGAATCTCATCGGCAGTACGGTTATTAACCGCAGCTAATACAACTGCAATCAGGCCTTTAACAATCCGGGCATCCGAATCGGCACAAAAATACCAATGGCCTTGTTCTTCACGAGAAACAATCCATACCTGACTCTCACACCCTTTCACTGTCACATTTTCAAGGCGTAGTGCTTCCGGCATATCCGGTAACGCTTTCCCCCATAAAATTAACTGCCGGTAACGATCTTCCCACGTTGTTTTACTATTCAACGCTTCTAATATCTGCCCGGAGGTTATCGTCGTACCAAACGGACAATCAGGAAATTCAGCCATACAATTCTTTATTTACTCATTAGTTCGCACAATGCTTTAACAAAATTTTATCGACAATACGAGCCGCAGCCACAAAACCAAAACTTGCCGTAACCATTGTTGCCGCACCGAAACCACTGGCGCAATCCATACGCTTAGGTCCTTCGGCTGTCGATTTTACCGCGCAAACAGACCCATCAGTTTGCGGATATTTCAATTGCTCTGTCGAAAAAACACATTCAATACCAAATTTCCGGGCCGGATTTTTAGGGAAATGATGAAAACGTCTTAAACGATCTTTCACTTTTTTCGCCAGTGGATCCTGAATGGTTTTCGTTAAATCCGCGACCTGAATTTTAGTCGGATCCGTCTGACCACCGGCACCACCTATCGTAATCACTTTAATTTTATTACTCCGGCAATAAGCGAGTAACGAAGCCTTAGCTTTAATGCTGTCAATCGCATCAACAACGTAATCGAACGCTTTGGATAAATATTCATGTTGATTATCCGGTGAAATAAAATCATCGACTAAATTGACTTTACAGTCAGGATTGATCATTTTAATCCTTTCCGCCATCACTTCAATTTTACTCTGGCCAACCGTTCCATTCATTGCATGAATCTGACGGTTAATGTTCGTAACACATACGTCATCCATATCAATCAGGGTCAGTTCACCGATGCCGGTTCTGGCCAACGCCTCAACGACCCAGGAACCAACCCCACCGATACCAATGACACAAATATGAGCCGCTCGTAACACTTCAACCTGAGCAACCCCATACAAGCGTCTGGTTCCACCAAAGCGCTGGTTATAACTTTCTGTTGCAGGGGTATCAAGTGTTCGCATGGCCGGTTCCTACTCAAAAAATCACACAAAAAAACAAGAGTGCGATTTATACGCACTCTCTGTAAAAATGTCCAGAGCCTATTTTAGCTTTTCCGGAGGCGTCACCCAAGGAAGCTGAGTCGCCGAATTGGCGAGCCCCAGTTTCCAGACCCGGCCAAAATATTTGTAGTGACCGGCCTGTTCTCCGGCTCTTGGCCCCATACCATGATACAGATCCAAGTGATTATCCTTCACAGCCCCTCCGGTATCTAGCACAATCAGTAAACGCAGTTGATGCGTCCCACTCCACGAGCCATCGGCATTTAATAAAGGGACTTCTGCCAGAAGCGGCGTTCCCATTGGTAGCCATTTTCTGTCCCCGGCAACGGAAGCCATCGGCAACAGCGGAATCCCCGCCGTTCCGGTAACAAAATCCACTTTTTGGGGTGCAAAAAACACATACGATGGATTTTGTTCAAGAAGATTTCTGACCTCAGTATCAGAGTGAGTGCTTACCCATTGTTTGATCGCTTTAAGGGACATATCCTTACGGGCAACCTCCCCGTTATCGATTAAAACCTTGCCAATACTGACATAAGCCTTAAAGTTTTTTCCTGCATAGGCAAAATACTCCATGGTGTCATCATCGCCGAAGTGAACAAAACCGCTGCCCTGAACTTCCATAATAAACGGATCAATCAGGCTTTTTGCATACCCTAATTCCAATCCCTTTCCCTGTAAATCTCCGGCGTAGATTTGCGCTCTGGTCGGGCATTCCTGACCACATTCTGGTTTTCCGTAAACCGGGTATTTAAATAGTTCATCTTTCTTGTGTCTGAGTTCAATGACCGGTGAAAAATAGCCGGTAAATAAAACATTCCCTTTGTTATCCCCACCACCTAACTGAGCGGTCTGGATGCCATATTTGGCCAGTTTAGCCGGATCACCACTCTGTAGCACCCACTCATCCAACTGCTTATACAGTGGACCGTATACATTTGCCATGGATGGAGATTTATCCAGAACCATCTGGCTTTGTTCTTTAAATTCCGTGAAGTCCCTTGGTACATTGGATGTCACCAAATAAGACTGATTCAAAACATCAGGTAAATCTCCGTTCTTATATTGTTGTCCCTGATCGGTCGGATTCACACATCCGGCCAATAACGTAATAACCGCAAGAAATATCAGCTTTTTTTTCACAGAAAACCCATTATCCAACAAAAGAGGTAAAAGAATCGCAAATTCGGCACCAGACTACAATCATGAACCGGCCTGTTCATAAAATTCTAACATAACTATGTTCTAGTATTGAAAGTCAAAAATTGAAGATTTTTTTGAGAATTCGGATCAAAAACCTTGTCTATTTTTGAATAAAAAGTCATTATTAAAACATAAATAACCAACGCAATTGCCATTGTGAAAATACGTAGTACAGCTCTAGTAAAAGGTTTCCGCCAGTCAGCACCATATGTTAATGCTCATAGAGGAAAAACAATGGTGATCATGTTAGGTGGTGAAGCAATAGCTCATGAAAACTTTCCCAATATTATTAGTGATATAGCCCTTCTGCACAGCTTGGGAATCAAGGTTGTTATCGTGTATGGAGCAAGGCCGCAAATCAACGAAATATTGGAAAATCATCAGTGTGAAACGCCCTACTATAAAGGCATCCGGGTTACCACCGGCGATGCTCTCAGTCTGGTAATGCAGGCAGCGGGACAGTTGCAACTTGCTGTGACGGCACGTCTGTCAATGAGTCTGAATAACACACCAATGGCCGGAACTCAGTTAAACGTCGTCAGCGGGAATTTCGTTATTTCTCAGCCATTAGGTGTAGAAGATGGTATTGACTACTGCCATAGTGGCCGTATTCGCAGAATAGATATCGATGGAATTAACCGATATCTGGAGCAGGGTTCCATCGTTCTTCTCGGTCCGATAGCCGCTTCTATTACCGGCGAGTGCTTCAATCTTCTTTCTGAAGAAATTGCAACTCAGGTTGCCATCCGTCTGAAGGCCGACAAATTGGTTGGTTTTTGCTCTCAACAAGGCATCATTGATGAAAAAGGCAATTCAATCGCCGAACTTTTCCCTTCAGATGTCGAAGATCTTTTGCATAAATATGAAATCGAAAATAAAGGGCATGATGATACCAGCACAGGTAAAATTCGCTTTTTACGGGCTTCTGGTAAGGCTTGCAGAGCCGGTGTACCAAGGAGTCATCTGGTCAGTTACCGGGAAGATGGTGCCCTGATTCAGGAACTGTTTTCTTTCGACGGTATCGGTACTCAGATTGTGATGGCCAGCGCAGAACAAATCCGGCAGGCAAATATCGACGATATCGGAGGAATATTAGAGCTGATTCATCCACTAGAAGAACAAGGCATTTTAGTCAGGCGTTCCAGGGAACAGTTAGAGCAGGAAATTCATAAATTTACCATCATTGATAAAGACGGATTAATCATTGGTTGTGCTGCCTTATACCCTTATCCCGATGAAAAAATGGCCGAAATGGCCTGTGTGGCCATTCACAATGAATACCGGGATGGAAACCGGGGGCTTTTGCTCCTCAACCACATGAAACATCAGGCAAAAAAAATGGGGATTAGTCAGTTATTTGTCCTTACGACTCATAGCGTGCACTGGTTCCGGGAACAAGGTTTTATCGAAGTGGGGGTCGACAATCTCCCGGTGAAAAAGAAAAATCTCTATAACTACCAACGGCGCTCAAAAATTTTATCCGTTGATCTGTAGTCATTAATCTAACCTACCCCGGAAGAGGGATGTATCCCTCTTCCTATGAAAATTTATTTGCCTCTAACAATAACGAATCTCTCTGAGCTACAAAAAGTGATTTTTTCTTTTTTTTTACTAATTGGTAGTTTATTTATCTGGTTTGCCGAATAAAAACAATAAAACCCATTGCATAACCAATATATTTTTACCTTGAAATCGATTGCGTAAAACAGGACAAAAATTAATCACTTCCCTTTTTGTTTTTTTTGTGTAAAATTTGCGCGAATCAACATGGACATATTGATTTTTGTGAGCTGTACCCAATTTTTATTTTGCTCAATAAAGTAAGCAAGGATTGCTTTTAAAACTTATCACTGGTTATTAAGAGCATTGGATTTATGAAAACTGTTATCTGTAACTCTCTGCAAAGTTTCTGGGATATGGGCGACAACGATTTCTTAGCAGGACTGGATGTACATTGTGTCTTTCCTGTATCAAAACAGGTGAAAGAATTCATTTTAGAATCGAAAGAGCGCTACAAAATAAAATCCCTCTCTTTTACTTCAGCACTCTTCTGAGTTATCTCTCATTGAACAAGCCAAGGATGGTTTGTATACCCTGATAAAATTTCAAAAGTAAAAGATATCAGGATAACCGATCCGCTAATCCGCTGGCACGGCTGGTCAGCAATTTTGTTCCCCGGTTGAATACCCCCCAATTTCCCAGTAAATACAAATTCTCTTTTGCCCGGGTAATTCCCGTATAGATCAGCTCACGGGTAATCACCGGGGTAAAGTCCGGGGGTAAAACCAATATCGTTGTCTCAAACTCACTTCCCTGACTTTTATGAACCGTCATCGCATAAGCGGTTTCATGCAGTGGAAGACGGCTGGGTAAAATACCTTTTACTGTCCCATCGGCCATTTCAAAAAAAACTTTTAACCGCTTATCATCGTCTCTCATACAGAGACCGATATCCCCATTATAGATACCCAGACGGTGATCATTCCTGACAATCATGATCGGGCGCCCCTCATACCAAAGATCATCCTGAATACAAATTCTCTTTTGCACCGAAAGTCTCCGTTCCACTCTTTCATTAATACCGTTTACGCCAAAATCACCATCTCTGACCGCACATAACAAACGACATTGAGAAAACGCACGAAGCGCATGTTTAGCTCTGATACCGGTATCCTCATACCCTGCCTTTTCATCCAAAATAATAGTTAAATAAGCCTGATATTTTTCCATTAATGTCGACAAAATAAGCTGGTAATTGGCCGCGGATAAATTAAAGAAGTGGACATCATGATACCCGGAGTCCAATACTGTTCTGACAGCGTTTTCGTCTCCGGAATTCACCGCTTTCGCCAACAGACCAATTCCGGACCGAGCACTAAAACGGTAACTCTTTTGCAAAACGCACAAACTATCGGCAATCGGTGGAGACAATACCTGTCCCTGAACAACGGATGCACTGAAGCCGGTAAGCTTCTCGACAACAGATGCCTGTTTACTGCTGTAGCCATAAGCCTGAAATGAACAGATATCACCAAGTACCGCTCCGGCTTCGACAGACGCCAGTTGATCCTTATCGCCAAGTAGAATGACTTTGGCATGCGGTGGCAATGCATCAAACAGTTTATACATTAATGATAGATCCACCATTGATGCTTCATCAACAATCAGAATATCCAAATGCAGTAAATTGGCTTTATTGTGTCTGAAATTAGCCCGGTCAGGAAAGGCCCCCAACAAACGATGAATGGTTCCTGCCTGTGTCGGAATCCGCTCTCTTATTCCCGGAGAAACCGGTAAACGATCAATGGCTTTCCCTATTGATTCCGTTAATCTTGCTGCCGCTTTTCCTGTTGGTGCAACCAGCTTAATCACCGGCTGTTGTTCTGAAGAGGCTTCAATTAATGCTGCTAATAATTTCGCGACAGTCGTCGTTTTACCAGTTCCCGGCCCCCCGGAAATAACAGCAAAAGACTGGCTGATGGCAATTGCTGCCGCGACTTTTTGCCAGTTTAATACCACCGACTCCGGTATCAGTTCATCCAAAACCTGTAAATCTTCGGCCCTTGTCGCTCCAAGAACAACATCCTTAATGGCTACCCAGTCAACTCGTTCCTGTTTCACAATATCCAGATTCTCACAAATCAGGCGACGGATCTGATTATCATTATTCTTATCTGCCTGTTGCAGAAGCTCAAAAAGATAGGAATATGAGCGGGGAAAAAGCCGGTCCAGACTTTCCCGTAACCCATGAATATCCAATACAGATAAGCCATTTTTCTGGTTAAACTGCAGCAGTTTATCTGCAAGAGAAGCCTCATAGAACCAATAACGGTGTAAATACAGTCGCTTACCATCAAAAATCAGCGGTGTGTTATCTCCGGGTTGCCCTACTGCCGGAGAGTCGTGAATCAGAGTTAACCAGTCAACCTGTTTCAGACATTCCACGACAGTTTCGATCCCCTCAAGAGAAACAGGGAAAGGAAACACATTGTTCACTTTTTTACTATCATCATCCACAAGAGAAAAGCAAATGTGCCCGTGTCCAAGTTCATAGCTGACAACGGCCGCCAGCCACGACACATAAGGAGCCAATGAGCCAGAGCTTTGCTGACAAATAAATTTGGCGAACTGAACATCCAGAGGACGAATAATCTTTTGTTTTAGTAAATTGTCAAGTAGCTCAGTAATCATCTGTGTGTCCATTACAAATCAAGCTCCATCTGTCCGGCCCCGGATATTCGGGAACTGATCTCCAGGCCATGTAAAACTGAGTCCAGTTCATCAATAAATGTCAGATCCGGACGGGTATAGAAGATACCATTTGAACTTTCACCATCCATTCCTCTGAGAAATAAATAGTAAACGCCACCAAAATGTGTCTCGTAATCATAATCAGGAATACGGGTCGCTAAAAAACGATGCAACGCAATTGTGTAAATCTGATATTGAAAATCATACCGGTGTTCAATCATCGCCATCTCTAATTTATCCGGTGTATAGTCACCACTACTATCACCCAGATAATTAGACTTCCAGTCCAGAACATAGTATCTGCCCTTATGTTCAAACACTAAATCAATAAAACCTTTAATCATCCCCTTCACAGACAGAAAATCCAGCTCAGTGGCCTGACAGGATAATGAGTCATAACGTTTTAAAGTCCGGTTAATGACTGCTGAATGCAGTAGTTCAACTGGCAACAAGAACTCCAGTTCGTGCAACCGGTGATGAACTGTTTTATAACTAAGAATCAATTCCTTACCATCCAGAGGAGTACTCAGAACATTCATTACCAGTTTCTGAACAACAGGTAGCCAGTGCCTGTCAAGCTGCTCACCTTCGATGAGATCCGTAAGAATTTTTTCATTCTCCGGTGAAGTAACAGAAAGTGAAAAATCGACATTCTCAAAAACACTGTGTAAAAACGTTCCGGGCCTTGCCCCTTTAGGAAAGCTAAAAATGGTTTTGTTTTCTTCCACCAAACTTGTCAGTTCAGCGTCATCAGCGGAATCGATATCAAAACCGGGCAACTCGAAAGAGGCATCCAACCGATGATGGTGTGATTTGACTAATCCGGAATAACTGGTCATTTTCCATGACCGTTCCACACGATTCTGAAGTTGACTGGCTGACAAAACTTCTACGTCAGAAGCTGGTTCACAGTAGCGTTCAGAATGGCAAGAAGGCGGTGGTGACATCGCAACAGCACATCCGGTATGTAATTGTTTTTGTAAGGCCTCATATAAATCGTCTGCGATACCTTCTGTTCCATCCTGCAACAAATAACCCAATGCGCTCAGATGAGCCCCACTCGCGCCCTTTGCAGAACGTCCCTGTTTTAACGGAACAACGCCAATAAAACACCCAAAAACAGCACGTGTCAGTGCAACATACAATAGTCGCAGATCTTCGGCCAGACGCTCTTTATCCGCATGATTCAACGACGTTTTACCGGCAGAAAGATCCAATATGGTCTGATCTGAATCCGGATCGTAGTACCTGGCTTCACCGGCAAGCCGGTAACTCATAATAAACGGCAGAAAAACCAAATCGTATTCCAGCCCTTTCGACTTATGAATGGTGACTATCTGGACCAGATTCCGTTCAGAGTCTAATCGCTGAATCTGTTCTTCATTGTTCGTTCCTCCCTGAACTGCTCCGGAAACCGATTGGGTAAGCCAACGTACTAACGCCGTCTGACTTTCCAGTTCGGAACTGGCCTGCTGAAGTAACTCACTTACATGCAGATAATCCGTAAGCGCTCTCTCCCCTCCGGTTTCGTTTAACCAACGTTCCGAAATATGGCGTTTCAGTAATACCGAACGCAACATTGGCAGAATGCCTCTCTCGGACCACAATCGGGCATAAAAGTGAAATTCCGCTACCGTTTTTTCCCACAGTCCTTCATCTTCGCTCAGTTTATCCAGCCAGGAAATGTTTAACGAAAACAGTGATGATGCCAGACATGACTTCAGCTTTCTTTCATCATCAATATTCAGCACCGCATCCATCAATAACAGAATATCTTTTGCAACCCCGGTCAGAAAAACGCTGTCCCGGTTTGAAAGATATACGCTGGCAATGCCCTGCTTATTTAACGCTTTCTGTATTAACTTGCCTTCATAACCGGTACGAACCAGAACAGCAATATTACCGGGTTGAATCCTTTGCCGATCACTTCCTTCAATGAGCAATGCTTCCCCTTGCAGGGAAGATTCAAGTAACGTCTGTATCTGGCTGGCCGTTGCCTCTGCCATACAGTAATGATAATCCGCTTTACTCCAGAGTTCGGAAACTTCATCCGGCCACCAGTAATTGATGGCGGGTTGCCGTTCTCCTGCTAAGGACCAATAATTCTGACCGGCTTTCGGGCTGGCACTCACCGGAAGAAAAGGAATATCCTGGTCATACAAAAAAGGAGACGCTGCCTGTTCAAAAAGCGCATTGGTTGCCATTACCATCTCTTTTGTTGAACGCCAGTTAGTCGCCAGAGTATAATGAGCCGTAACCTGGTTCCGGGCCTTGATATAAGTAAAAATATCCGCACCCCGAAATGCATAAATCGCCTGCTTTGGATCCCCAATCATAAATAAACCGGATGATTCATCATTCAGATAAATACGGCTGAAAATACTGTATTGCAAAGGATCCGTATCCTGAAATTCATCAATCATTGCTACCGGATACAATAACCGGATACGCTCAGTCAGAATTCCCTGCACATCAAGATCAATAGCCGAAGACAGCTGAACCAGAAGATCGTCAAAAGACAACAGTAATTTCTCTTGTTTTACCGCCTGCAATGTCCCCCGGCAAACTTCAATCGCATGCGCCATTAATGGTTCTTTTACCGATAAATCGTCCGCCAGAAAATCATCAATTCTGGAAAAAACAGGATGCTGAGGAGAGAGCCCACCGACTTTTGTTTTCTCCATCAGTATCTGTTGTCCGAATTTTTCTAAAGCATCCGGAATCTTATAAGAAGTTGTCTCTTCCCGGGCCCATTGCGTCAATGTGTCTATCCAGGCCGGAAGATAACGTTTATTGTAACTTTGCCGCTTAATATCGGATTCATTCAGTATTTGCTCAACATCACCGGACACACTCAACCAGGCCTGTTTAATTTCTATAATTCGCTCAAGGTTTTGTTGATGAAGTGCCTTCAGGCTGCCCTCTAAAGGCCGGGCGCTCAACATGGGAGATTTCCCTGACAAATAACGTCCAATGCTTTGCAGTAAATCATCCGGCTGAGGCCACAAACGTCTGACTTCAGCTGCCAGTTCCAAATTCAGCGGATAAAAATACTTACGCCAGTAATCAGCAACCACCTGACTTTTTAAAGCACTTTCATCAGTCACAAACTCACTGATAAACCGGCTTCCTGACTCAAACGCATTTTGCAATAACATCCTCTGACAAAAGCCATGAATCGTATAGATCGCCGCTGAATCCATCTCCCGCTCAGCATTCAGTAAAAGCCGGGCGGCATATATACGATCCGAAACACTGTCCAACAAAGACTGAATCACCGGATCATCACTTTCTCCGCGGCTAAAAGCAATTCGAGCCTGATGTATCCGCTCTCTGATCCGGCTACGCAATTCTGTAGTTGCGGCTTCAGTAAATGTCACCACCAAAATCTGTTCAACCCGAAGGGGGCCTATTGGGCTGGCATTCTGATTCCCGTGTCCAAGCAAAAGGCGTAAAAATAATCCGGTAATGGTAAAGGTTTTTCCTGTCCCCGCAGACGCCTCTATCAATCGTGTCCCAAACAAAGGAAATGTATTGATATTCAGAATTTCTGCCTGTTGGTCATCTGCTTTTACCATTGATTTTTTCACCTCTCTGAGACAACGAATAATGTGATGCAACCTAAAAAAATGTAACAAACGGCACCGGTTACCTACTGATAAAAAAGGGTTTGAGATCTGACTCACGGTTGAAATTCGGTAAACTCAGTAGCATCGCCACATCAGTTACAAGTTAACTCTCCAGTTTATGGTCTCTCTGACCTATGGCCGCACAGTTATACCCTACTACCAAAAATTATAAATCTGGCGGCCACCCTATTCTTCACCCTTTTCTGAACCAAATGCTCTGGCGTATTTGCGTGGGATTTCCAGAACCCGGGCGGTAATGTGCCTTGATCGTCTGGCCAGTTCGTCATTCCATTCGGGCCAAATCCTGGAAATATAAACGTTCTGTCCCTCTCCATCAAAATAATCATCGCCACAAAACGTCCGGGCCATTTTATCGAAAACACCGTCTTCATCGTCTGTCCATTGCCCTTTACGGAATAACGACTCAATACCAGCCAATGCCGTCCGGGGAAAATAAGCCAGAGGTTTATTCATCCCATCAAGAAAGTATGACACAAGAGATGCAAGTTCGGCTTTCGCCCATTCAGAGTCACGAATACCCTCATAAATCTGATGCTCTCGCTCTTGTTTTGGTGATAGAGCAATCATGTGAGTCACACAAACATTCCCCATCGCTGCATAAGCCAAATGCTCTATCCAACAGGTCAGATAGTCCTGAGCTCTGAGGCGGCCGGGCCGGTAACGAACCAGACCGGACTGGTAACACTCACTAATCCAACCATTCAAATGAATACCACGATCGGTATCCGGCACTTTAAACTCCAGTTCAATTTCCTGATCCGGCAGTTTTCCTCCGCATACTTCACGAATTCCCTCGACCAAAGGCGTTACCCTGACCACCTGCTGATGGAAGTCTAAATCACCAAATGCACCGACAGGTAACTTCCCCTGCGCAGATAATTTTTTACGAAGATGTTCAAATCCTTTTCCTGCTTCTGTCTCCGTTTGCAGCATCAGTGGTATGAGAGCATCCATCAGGTAATAATTTTCCAGATGATTCAGAATAAACGGCTCTTCATCTTTTTGCTCAGACACTGGCTCATCAAAATAGACACCCAGACGAACATTAAAAAAATAACGAACCGGTAAAGACCAGAACCGTTGAAAATCCGTCAGTTCCAGATCAAACGGAAATGTCTTATCCAGCCAGTAATCCACCAGATCCTGCTCCGGTTCACTTTCGTTATACGTTTTTCTTTTTGCTGATGTTAACCATTCCGCGGCATAACTCGGCTTTTCACCTGAAAAAGCGTCATGACCATAAGGAACCATTGAATGATGAAACGTCAGATGATGAAGAAGACGCTGTCCTGATGCATCAACATCCAAATCTTCATCACCATGCAGACAGTAATTCTGGTAACAGTATTCCTGTAATTCTGTTACCAATACAGACGGTGAAAGGGGCGTATTATCTCTGACAGACTGTCCGACATAACTGATATAAAGAGAACTCTGGGCAGAAATTAACGCTTCCAGGAACAGATAACGGTCATCATCCCGGCGGGAACGGTCTCCGGGTCTGGGAGATAACGCCATCAGATCGAATCCCTCTGCCGGAATACTTCTCGGATAAACGCCATCATTCATACCCAGCAGGCAGACGACTTTAAAGGGAATGGAGCGCATAGGCATCAGAGTGCAAAAGTTCACCTGCCCGGCCAGAAAACGCTGACTGACACGAGTCCCGGACAATTTTTGCGTTAAATAGTAAACCAATAAATCAAAGGTCATCGGCTGCGCGTAATGCGATTCGCTAATTTGTTCCTTAAGCTGACCGAACAACTCACGAATGGAATAGAATGCGACTTCTTCCTCCAGATCGACTGCAAAAAAATCGTTTAACAGGTTATCCATAATATCCCGCCAGACATCGATAGAGTGGGCAATATTCAACCTATCCCGGTAACGACGAATGGTTTCAATATAAAATGCGAGCTTACCAGCCAGTTCCGCCTTTAATCCCTGAACTTCACTATAAGGCGCAATGCATTCACCTTTTACTTCAATCCAATCGACCTCATCCCCCATCGCGTAACCGGTAAGCATCCGGGCAATACCGAACTCCCAGGTATTCTGGTACGTTTCAGGTAAATCAAATTCTTTTGCCGTATGTTGGTTTAATCCCCAACGAATTCCGGACTCTTCAATCCAGCGTTTTGCCTGAATAAACTCTTCATCACTGATATCAAACCGTCTGGAAACAGCAGGAATCTCAAGCAATTCCAGAAATTCCGAGGCAAGACAACGTGAACGGGGTAAATTAAGAATATGCAAAAAGGCATTCAGAACCGGCGACTCCTGATCCGCGGTACGGTCAGAAATGGAAAAAGGAATAAAACGTTCACCCGGCGCATTACCAAATACCGCCTGAATAGCCGGACTGTAATCATTAATATCAGCGACCATCACAATGATGTCTTTGGGCGTTAAGTCAGGATCCTCGTCAAAAAGAGACAATAAATGATCGTGTAAAACTTCTATCTCCCGCATTGGACTGTGACAGGCATGAAAAGACAACGATCGGTCATCAACATCCATTGCAGGTTTATGATGACTAGAAAGCAGAATATCGTCACTCTGATGTTCTTCTAAATTTAACAGGTCAGCCTGAATATTCGTCAGTAAATTAACCCGGTCAATATCGATAAATAATTCATGTTCTTCACTTTCTGTCTGAGAAAGTAACAGCAAATTATCCCGCCCAAGCTTTCCCATCGATGCCAATAAATCATTTCCAACAGCACTTTTCAGATGCAGGGAATCTTCCTCATTATCCTCTATCCCACCTTTCAGAATAGAAACCGGTTCGCCCCGCGTAACGGAGTCACAGTTCTTAATCCATCGTAATCTCTGCTGCTGAGCAATCCAGGCTAACGTTTTCCGGTCCCGCAAATCTCCCCAGTAATACTGACAAGGATTCGTAAACATAAGATGTACATCAATATGTTCCCCCAAAGCACGTAGCGCATCGATATAACGTGGCGGTAAGGCCGTTATACCAAAAATAAACAAACGCTTAGGTAATGAGCTCTGACTCAGATCCTGAGATTGTAATTGCTCAATCAATGTCTGATAAAGATTTGCCCGATGATAGTGAGACTGGCCAAGCTCCAGCGTATAACGGTATAACTCACGCCACAACACCGGCTGCCATGGATGAATATCTTTATTTTCTCCGATGTTTTCACCACGCTCCCAGGCGTCTATCCACTCAGGCCGGTAAACAAGATAACTATCAAATATATCTGAAATTTTTTCAGCCAGCTGGTACAGATTCAGCTCAGAACTGTCTCGATCCAAATACTGTTTAACCGGTGAAAATTCTGTCCGTTCTTTTAGCTTTGGTAATAACTGAACCAGTTTCCAGACCATGGACTCTTTATTGAACGCGCTATGCGCCGGGACATCATCAAGCAGTTCAGTAAAAATATCCCAGATAAACGTTGCCGGAAGGGGAAACTCTATATTGGCCGCAATCCCCAATTCGTCTGCCAGAGCCATTTTCAGCCACTGAGACATTCCCGGACTCTGCACCAATATCCGTTCTGACTCAAATGGGTTCTTGTACGGGTCACTCTGAATCAAATGAACCAGTAATATTTTTAACGTTTCAAGTTTATTAGAGTGGTAAACGGTAAACAAATTCAAACACCAAAGCCAAAAGAGTCATGACGTCTAGATTAGCATAGTGAAAAGAACCAACCCTAGAATAATCCTGGCGATTTACCTGAAAAGCCTCATTTCATATTTTCCTGTTTGCAGATTCATTCAGTTTCAATAAGATACGTTGTATGCGTTTATAATGGTGATCACTATGGGTACAAATGTCTCTTTAAAGCAGTTACGGGTCTTTCAGGCCATCACTCAACACAGTACATTAACAGAGGCATCTGAAGCATTATTTCTGTCCAAAGCCGCTGTCAGTATGGCTCTGTCAGAACTGGAGAAGCAAATTGGACATGCGTTGTTTGACCGGGTGAACCACCGTCTGATTCTCAATCAGGAAGGGAAAAAACTGTTACCTCTCGCCGATGAACTTCTGAACAGAGCCAATACCATCAGTCACTTGTTCGATGACGAAAGTCAGCTTACCGGCCTCCTTAAAGTCGGAGCCAGCGACACAATAGGCAATCAGGTCGCCCCTCACCTTCTGAGCCGTTTCAGAAAAGAACTCAAACACACGTCACAAACCCTGTTTATTTCTAATTCAGCCCTCATATGCCAGAGACTGATTGATTACGAACTGGACATTGCACTGATTGAAGGGAAAACACTTCATCCGGACATTATTTCAACCCAGTTCAGTCAGGATGAAATGTGCGTAATCTGCTCTGCCAGTGATCCACTGGCCAATGAAGACGTGGTCTCTTTGTCCAGCCTTGAAAACAGCGAGTGGTTACTAAGAGAAGCCGGGTCCGGTTCAAGAGAATTCTTTCTCCGGGCCGTCGCTCCGAGAATAGAACACTGGCATGAAGCTTTTCAGCTCAACACAACAGAATCTCTGATAAACAGTGTGTCAGCCGGCATTGGCTACGCCTGTTTATCCAAACTGGCAGCGCACTCAGCAATAAATGACGGTCGGGTGAAAACACTCAATATCCCGCTTGATATGAAACGTCGGTTCTGGCTTCTGGTACATAAAGAAAAGTACCAAAGTCCGCTGATGAAACGATTTATACAGTTTTGTTTTGAATGGGATCAGCAAGGTAAAAAAGAGTAAAACCTGTCCACTTACATCAACAATCGTCACGGTTCGGTGTCGTTTTCTGGACTCATGAGCCAAAAGACTGTATAAAAACCCAGTTAACTCAGATAAAAATTGTAGAGGAATAACCATGGCTGTAATCGTCAAGTACGTGGTCGAGCGTAATGGAGAAGAAAAAATGACTTTTACCTCAAAAGCAGAAGCAGATGCCTACGATAAAATGTTGGATATGGCAGACGAGCTTTTTACACTGTTAGGTAAAAGTGAATTAGTCGATGATGAAGCAAAACAGGAAGAGCTTGCCCTGTATCTGGCCCAGAACAAAGAAGAGGTCTTATTTGCTCTTGGAGCCAAACGCCGCCCTTCTCCTAAAAAACCCAAAGCGGTCAAAGAAGAGAAAGCCGTTCCAGATAACACAGAAGATAATGCCGCCTGATCTTTCACTTAGCTCCTTTCTTATACATCAAATCTCAGGATATCTTTCTTTATAAAGAGAGATATCCCTAAAAAGACAATAAATATCGGTTTACAGACTTTCTCCTGTGCAAGTCTTTTATATATTTCTAACTATCTTTAAGATGAACCCAACAAACAAAAACGAATAAAGCGGGTGAATGAAAGACGCTTCTTCATCCACAGACGCTACCCAACATACGGAGAATGAAATTATGGCTCATTTTGCTCTGGCTCTCGGCATTGCAACCAAAAATACGAACGGTAAAATCATCGAAGCTTATTTCCCAACACCGGTTATGACCCCATCGGATGCGCTGATAAAATCCCTGGCGGGAATAACCGGTTATGCTGAAGGTAACCAGTCTGTTGAAATCTCAGCCGGGCAGGCGAAAGCGCTTAGCGACGTATTCTCAGCCAATGATCAACCGGAAAGTGCAGCCTTTTCTGCTAAAGCGTCAGAGTCAACTCAGCCTCTTGTGCTTGTTATTCTGGCAACGGATGAAAAACCTCAGTCAGTAGCGGAAGGATTTCTGAAACTTCAGCTGATTTCTCATCGCATGGCTCAGCCTCACGGTATCGTACTGGATGGTATTTTTGGCCTGCTACACAACATTGCCTGGACTAACGAAGGCCCAATCGATTTACCGGAATTGGCAGACAGACAAACAGAAGCACGTCTGGCCGGCCGTACTCTAACTGTCGACTGTGTTGATAAATTCCCTAAAATGGTGGATTACATTGTTCCGACAGGCGTACGTATTGCAGATACATCTCGTGTACGTCTGGGGGCTCACGTTGGTGAAGGCACAACAGTAATGCATGAAGGCTTCATTAATTTTAATGCCGGAACCACTGGCGTCAGTATGGTTGAAGGACGTATTTCAGCAGGTGTTATGGTTGGAAACGGTTCGGATATCGGTGGCGGTGCTTCCATCATGGGAACCCTGTCAGGTGGCGGTAAAGTCGTGGTCTCGATTGGTGAGAACTCTCTGCTTGGCGCCAATGCAGGTCTGGGTTTCCCTCTTGGTGATCGTTGTACTATCGAGTCTGGCCTGTACGTAACAGCCGGAACCAAAGTCCGCATGCTGGACAAAGATGGAAATGAAGTCGAAATAATCAAAGCCCGAGATCTTGCCGGTGTTCCGGATCTGTTATTCCGCCGTAACTCTTCAACCGGTCAGGTTGAATGTCTGGCCAATAAATCGGCCATCGAGTTAAATGATCAGTTACACTCTAACAACTGATTAAAACGGAAACGAATTTCCCTGAAAGGCTGGTGCATTTGCACCGGCCTTTAATTATTTTTATCATTAGCGTTTATCCGTTAATCATCAACACAAATCACCAGATCAGGCTATCGGTTTCTCTGGTTGCTCACATAATCATTAAATGAAAGAGCATTGATAACCAATTCTTACCTATATTTTAATTGTTCCATTTTAGAGGCATACACATGTTACGTTTTATAAATGATCTACCAAAGGTAGAGTTACACCTTCATATTGAAGGTTCGCTTGAACCTGAGCTGATGTTTGAACTCGCTAAACGCAACCATGTAGACATTCCTTTCAATTCACCAGATGAAGTGAAAGCCGCCTATCAGTTTACGAATTTACAATCATTCCTTGATATCTACTATCAGGGTGCCAACGTCCTCATTACTGAAGAAGATTTTTTTGATTTAACCTGGGCATATCTGCTTCGCTGTCAGAAAGATAATGTCATACATACCGAAATATTCTTTGACCCTCAAACGCATACAGGACGTGGTATTGCCTTTGAAACTATCATTAAGGGCATCACTAAAGCATTGACAAAGGCCAGGGAAGAATTAGGCATCTCCAGTCAGTTAATCATGTGTTTCCTTCGTCACCTGAGTGAAGAACAGGCAATAGAAACCCTGAAACAGGCCTTGCCATACAAAAAAGACATTATTGGTGTCGGACTTGACTCATCAGAAGACGGGCATCCACCGGAAAAATTTGCCCGGGTCTTTGATATGGCAAAACAGGAGGGCTTTTTAGCTGTCGCCCATGCCGGAGAAGAAGGCCCTGCACAAAACATCATTGATGCCATCAATATGCTTCATGTGCAACGTATTGATCATGGTGTGCGCTGCGTGGAAGATCCGGAGCTGGTCAAAAACCTGATTGAAAACAGAATGCCACTTACCGTTTGTCCATTATCAAACACAAAACTGAAAGTCTTTAAAGAAATGAAAGATCACAATGTCGTTTCTCTGTTAAAACAAGGTTTATGTGTCACTATCAATTCTGATGACCCGGCCTACTTCGGCGGTTATATGACAGATAACTTTGTCGCAGTCGCTGAAGCTCTGCCCACCACAAAAGAAGATCTGGCTCAGTTCACATTAAACGCCATTGAAGCCAGCTTTATCAGTGATACAGAAAAAAAACGGATGACAAAGCAGGTTCTGGACTTTGTTGCAAATTATGCCTGATTAATACTCAGGCTCAGCTTTTATTGAACGACTCCGGTGAGTATCACTACCACCGGAGTATCCGAATGACCACCGAATTAAACATCAATACCGGCAAGCCGGTACAATTCATCGACATCAACCTCATCCTTTTGTTTATCAAGCAAATACCCTTCGGCGTAATCCTGAAATACTTTTCTTTCAATAAACAGACGGAATACGTTTTTATCAATATGCTGCTCATTCACCATCCCGGCTAAAATTTTCAGAGATTCCGACAACGTTTTTGCATTTTTATATGGTCGGTCTTTTGCGGTTAACGCTTCGAAAACATCCGCTAACGCCATGATTTTTTCCGGAATGGTCAGTTGTTCTCCGGTCAGACGACGGGGATACCCTCGCCCATCAACCCTTTCATGATGATTACCAGCAATATCAGGCACATTTTTCATCCCTTCCGGGAACGGCAACTGTGTTAACATTCTTATTGTCTGCACAATATGATCGTTAATCAAAAAGCGCTCTTCTTTAGTCAGAGTGCCTCTTTCGATGGATAAATTATAAATTTCGCCCAAATTCATTTCATAGTCTGGAAGAGACATATCAAATCCCCAGATATTCTCTGGATTATCTTTTTCTACCGGTGGTTTTTTATTACCCCAGGGAACAATATGTTCAGGCAAGTCATCAATCAGCTTTTCTGTTGCCGGTAAAATTTCCTCACCGATTGCTAACTTATCCGCTTCATGACGGGACAAACCAATCCGACGACTAAAATGCCGTTGCCAGGAGGTCCGGCTAATGTCTTTCAGGCGCGCTATATCACTATCCTGAACGGTTTCCCCTCCTATATTTAACTTCGCAATTAATGCAAAATCATCAAGCAGCGTTTGCTGTTCCTGTCGCAGGGTCCGTTCAAGCTTATCTGGTAATTCACCGTTTGCTATTCCCTTCCAGAAATCAATTTCTTTATCGCGCCAGAGAACTTCGAAACGGGTCCGTATTTCATGAATACGATTATAAATCGTCTCTAATTTTGTTGCTTTATCAATAATATATTCCCGGCTTGTAATCTTTCCACAATCGTGAAGCCAAGCCGCAATTTTAAATTCCCGCCGCTGGTTTTCATCCATCATAAACCCGGCAAACACACCATTCATTTCTTCCTGTGCATGGTCTATTAACATCTCAGCTAACATCGGAACCCGTTCACAATGCCCCCCGGTATAGGGAGATTTGGCATCGATAGCGTCAGCAAGCAAACGAATAATACCGTCAATCAATTGTTTTTGTTCCTCAACCAATTTTCTGGTTTCAATCGCAGTAGCCGCTGATCCGGAAATTCGGGTAACAAATTCCAGAAAAGCCTGGTTAACATTGCTATCACCGGTATCACTGGTATTGGCTTTAAGAATTAATGCACCGGTAATACTCATCTGACGATCTGACAAAGGAACACAGACAAATGATTCATCACCGGCAAACTCTTTCTGGCAGATGTCGACAATGTCACTTTTCTGAGCTTTAGGACAAGGAATAACCGGTTTCCCCCAACGGGGACTTTTTGTCGCCTGTACAAGCTGCTCTTTCTCTGAATCATAAAGATAAATCACAGCCATTTCTGAAGAGGTGATTTTAACCAAATGACTGACGACCCCGTTTAGCATCTTATCCAAATCACTTTCCTGAGAAAGCAGCATGGATATTGACTGAAAGTTTTTGATCGCAGCCGACATGTCACTTAATGACTGAGACAAAATATTCACTTCACGAATCGGATATTTAACGGTCTGGTCGGATTTAAACTCGAAAGCTTTCATGCCTTCTATCATTTTTGATAAACTCAACATTGGCCTGGTAATAAATTTGCCTAAACGCCAGCCAATAGCCAACAAAACAATAATAACCAAGCCAGACCAGAGTAATTGTTCCCGAAAAATTCGCCGAGCTCTTTCAAGCAACGCATTTTCAGGAATACCGTATAATAAACTCCAGCGTTCTTTTCCACTGGGACCAATTTTAATACTCTGTCCAAACCAAACGCCATCTTCGGTCATGTACTGCTGTAATATAGAACTGGTTTTCTTATTCTCGACCAGTTGTCTGAACAAAGGAATCCCGAGTTCATTGACTCTGGATAAGCGAAAATGTCCATCAGCAGTTTCATGAACGAACTTATTTAATTCAGGAAAACCAATAACCTGTAAATTTTGATTCACTAAAGCAAAGCGGCTTTGGTCATCTGGCACAAAAGACTTCATCATACCTGATATTTCCGCTATAGATGAATCTACTCCGACAACTGTACCCGGAGACGATGCTCTCATTGATAACGTCACGCCGACTTCTTTGGTTGTATAAAAAAGATGAGGACTCCCGATAAAAGGGGCATCCGATGCCATTGCTCCAACAAACCAGTCACGGGCTCTTACATCAGCCTGAAACTCTTTAGGTTTTATCTGAGATAAACGTTGAAAAAACTTATCAAAAAAAATCCATTGTGCAGAGTTACCCCTTCCTGGCCGGTTTCTCTCTACCGACTGAACCATATATTCAGACTTCTTAGGCGCACCAACTAAGTGACGGGTTTGGTCATTCTTTATTTTTCGCAAAAGGAAAAAATCACCATTCTTGTAGCAGATGAACACCGAATCCAGCACTGTATTCTCATCCAGAATCATTTTCAGCAAACCAATTTTTTTCATCCTGGACTCATGAGACTGGCTAGCAACAAGGCTATCCTGAGATAAGAATTTGATCGAAGTTATCACTGGTTCAGTATGTCTCTCAACCTGGCTATCAAGTTTCATCGCTATCTGATGAACATTTTCTTTCGCCAGATCAATCAAGATGGCTCTGGTACTATTGTAGGAGTGAGAGATCAGAGCTGCAGCAAGAACCAGCATACCCAAAACAATCGAGCAACTGACCAGGATCTGAAACCGAATACCGGACTGTCTTATGTTGTTCATTGCTATCCCTAAAAAATCCATTTAGGGTTATAATTATAATCAATAAGTTAACAAACGACATTTATTATTCTGATTTTTTTAGAAATAGTTTTCCAATAAATGCAACAAAATTCTCAGCAACTTCTTTAAAAATGCTGCGAAAAGTCACAAAAGAGACCGTTATACCAAACGAACGATAAAGCTCAACTGACCCTAGCTCAAACTATAAAACCGGCTTCGGCAGCCGCCAGTACTTTTCGGATAATATCGTCCCGATCAGCATTGGAATCAAACTGCTGATCAATCAAAGTAATGATAATCCATGCACAACAGACCACAGAAAAAGTACTTCACTTTTTCGCTGCCTTTAGAGGCCCTGCGAAATCCTTCCCCAAACATTAACCGGTACAACTCTGGGTGCTCACAGGCAAAATGAACATAGCTTAGACAAATGTGTTTCTCACTGCACCGACCGGACGCCTGTTTGCCAGAAATGCATTCCCTCTGTTGTTGATATGTCCATAAGCGGACTACTACAAATTATGGATAGAATGTTTCTCAGTCACTACGTTGTCGCCAAAGCCGTTGCTGCCGTCAGTATCGTATTTCCAGCTGTAATGGTTATAATTGCAATGTCATCATTGATTTGTGGGAAATGTCAGTGTCTTCACTGATTAGAGTCTCACCACCAGTCAGAATGGCACTTGAGGAGAGATTTATTATGTTGGATGTTCACGGATTATCAATTTTGCTGGCTATTGCAGCCATGTTACATGTCACAGAAGAATTTATATGGCCGGGCGGCTTCATTGCATGGTACCGGGAATTATGTCCTCCTCAGGAAAAAGGCCGGGGCCCCGAATATCTTATCTGGATAAATACATTAATGATGTGGTTTATTATTCTGGCAATGTACTTCGGAAACACACAAACCGGCGCATCAATCTGGCTGGGGGTAGCAACCATGCTGGTAATTAACGCAGGATTTCATATTTTAGGTGTCATTCGGCTCAGAAAATATTCACCTGGCATTGTCACGGCAGTTTGCTTATATATTCCTCTTTTCATCATCGGTATCAGCCAGTATTTAACCACGCATCTCATCTCAACAGAACGGATCGCTATTTATCTGGTCATCGCCATTGCCTATCATATGCTCTCTGCTAAAAAACAGGCCCAATAAATAGATGGATAACACCAAGATCAAAATAGACAAAAATGTTCCGGCACGATTTTTTGAACTTTCTGGTTATATTTCAGTCAAATTTACAATAAATTCAACTAAAATGATCCGTATTCAGGCAAGTCACTGATTCTCAACGTCATCATTCTATATTAAGAATCAGTAACAAAACGTAAAGACGGATAAGGCAAGCTAAGTAGCATAAAAACATTCATTTTCATGCTTTCGACAATTAAATAGTAATGACAAAAATGTTGATAAAAAATGGTCTATAACCCTTTTAAAAAGAAATGGTTATTTCATTTTAAAAGGGTTATAGACCATTTTAAAAAGAAATGGTTATTTCATTTTTCAATAAATTTATTTCTACTGTGACTGATACGTCATTTTGATAATTTACTCACCAAAAACATTCATTTTTGCCTACACTTAAATAGGAAAGTAGCAAACGGGAAATAATGATTATTAGGGGGGATAGTCATGAGAACTTTATCAAGAAAAGATCATAAAAGACCTTCCTTCTGGAAAGGGTCTTTAAGCCAGCAACTTATTGAAGTTCTTCATCAAATTCAATCCGACTTTCCCCAAATAGACCGAATTTCATTTGCTCTGTACGAACAAAGCACGGATCTGGTCAAAACCTATGCCGACAGTGCTCAGTACTGCACAGGTATTTTACGTCATTATGAACACAAACTTAGTTCCCTGCCTACCCTGAAAGAATGCGCCGAAAACCATAAGTTCCGTGTTATTGACAACTTTGATTCAGATTTAGATAACACCAGCCATCATAACCAATGGCTAATCGAACAGGGCCTGAAATCCTCTCTGACCATTCCCACCTACCTTGAAGAAGACCTGATTGGATTTATTTTCATCAATGCCACTGTGGAAAATTATTTTACCAATGATATTCAGGAAAAATTACTGCCTTTCATCGATATTATTGTGCAGGCAGCAACATGGGAATACGAAACCGTACATACTATTTTTGATGCCGCCAACAGCACCATACAGCGACAGCCAAGACACATGGCGCAACTAAAAGACCATCAGCAACGGATGCATTATTACACTAAGCTGATTGCGACCGGCGTGTCTCATGTCTATGAATTAAGCGATGAAGAAATTGAAAACATCATCATATTTTCACGCTTTCACGATATCGGGAAATTGAGCATTGCACCCTCTGTTCTGCAAAAATGTGCGAATTTACAAAAATCAGAAAAAGACAAAGTTTACGACCACATTGAAAAAGGTATTAACATCGTTGAAGAGATTATCTCAAAAACAGGCTGTAGTTCTCATGCGTGTTTGAATATACTGAAAGAAATCATTTCGTACTATCAGGAACGGTTAAACGGCACCGGCTACCCATTTGGGTTACAGGGAGAGCAAATACCGGTATCCGCCCGAATTATTGCTGTTGCCAATATCTTTGACGCATTAACCAGTCACAGGCCATACAAACAGGCCTGTTCTGTGGCTTACGCTTTGCTGGAATTAGAAAAAATGGTTTCAGGAGGAGAAATCGACAACCACTGTGTTAATGCCTTAAGACAGCACCAACAAAAATTGAGCGATATTATTAACGAATATCCCGAAACGGATCCCAGCGACATGGAAATAAAACATTAACTCACATGTTTGATAAATACCTTGCCCATACGTTTGGCGATCCACTCAGCCAGTTACCATCCAATGTAAAAGATGCTTTAGAAGCCTATTTTTGCTTTGTTCACCCGACTCAGGTCTCTGATCATGCTCAGGATCATAGCAAAATTGCGGTAATCAGAATCACAGACGCTACCCTGACTGCAGATTTAAAAACGTACTTACTCACATACCGCCAGAAAGGCTATGTACTGCTTTGTCTTTCCAACTTTTCAGTACCGCTGATTTCTCTGTATCCGGGTGTCTGGCTTATCAACTTTCAGACCGGTTCAGCCCCTCCATTCCGGTTACTATCTGCCGTTATCCGGGAATTTAATTCACTCGATATAGCTCCGATGTCAAAACAGAAAAACAACGATATCACTATCACTGAGCCACTTAATTCTGATTCCATCTTTTCGTTACTGTATATGATGGAGATGCAGCTGTCAGAAGAGCTGAGAGAAGATGATATTGCCGATCAATACGGTTACTCCGTGGCGTATTTTTCCAGAACATTCCACAACTTATTAGGTGTTTCTTTTCGGAATTACCTGTGCAGAAAACGCATTGCCTTTGCCAAACGACTGCTGATAGAACAACCCAATACAAAAATAGCTGTTGTTGCCCTTCAATGTGGTTATAAAGATCTTTCTTATTTCAACCGGATTTTTAAGAAAAAAGTCGGCATGAGCCCTGGAAAATATAAGGTTTTAGCATTAAGTTCATAGATACACATATCAACAAAATGCATATTGATTTTTATGGTGACGACACCCGAAATATCCAGCCAGTTGCTCACACCGGATGAACATCTCAGTCGATGGGCAAAAGACCGTCCGGATGAAATTTATTTAAAACAGATAATTAATCGCCAGTTTCATACCTATACCTTCGCGGATGTGATGACAAAATCTGCGGCTCTGGCAAATGGACTGAAACAACTTGGTGCAGCCCCCGGCGATAAGGTCGCCATTATTTCCAAAAACTGCGCTGAGTGGTTTATCTATGATTTTGCCTGCATGTTAGGGCACTTTATCAGCGTACCCATTTTCCCGACCACCAACAGAGAAACCATTTCCTATTGCCTTAAACACAGCGAAACAACGTTTTTATTTGTCGGAAAGCTGGACTCAACTCAGGAGACTGAGCAGGCACTGGAAATGTTACCGAACATAACAACAATTTCGTTCCCTTATCCGCTCTCAATGAATTGCCGTTACCAGTATGAAGATATCATCCGTCAATCCAATGCCGATTTACCCAATCTGAAAGCACATGAAGACGATGATATTATGTCTATCGTATACACCTCCGGCACCTCCGGCACACCTAAAGGTGCAATACTCAGCTACAGTGCTTTCACCTGGTCAGTGAATCAAATTACCAATTTAATCGGTATCGAACACGATGACCGTCTATTTTCCTATCTTCCTCTTTCTCATATCACAGAGCGGGTCTATATTTTAGGAACGTCCATTGAAACAGGCCTGAGTGTTGCTTTTCCGGAATCTCTGGATACGTTTATCAATGATGTAAAGATGCAACAGCCGACCCTCTTTCTGTCGGTTCCCCGCTTATGGACGCTTTTTCAGCAACGTATTACCAGTAAAATATCACCGTTAGCCTTGTCCATAGCTCTGAAAACGCCTTTTGTCCGCCAGTTAATAAAAAACCGAATTGCTCAGGAGTTAGGGCTGGATAAAGCCAGAGTCCTGGGATGCGGCTCAGCACCCATATCGCCGACAATACTAAAATGGTATCACCAGCTAGGATTGCATATCACCGAGGCCTGGGGAATGACGGAAAGTCTGGCATTGGGCTCGCTCAATTTCCCTTACAACAAAAAGAAACTGGGAAGTATCGGTGTTGCCGCTCCCGGCGTAACATTTCACATTGCCGATGACGGTGAACTTCTGGTGCAAAGCAAAGGGTTATTTTCGGGATACTACAAGCAGCCTTATGAAACCCACGAAGCATTTACGTCTGAAGGATGGCTGAGAACCGGTGATTTAGGAGAAAAAGATACCGAAGATTATCTCTATATTCTGGGTAGAAAAGCCGACTCTTTTAAAACGGCAAAAGGCAAATTTGTATCACCGCAACCAATCGAACACTTTATTTCGGAAAAACTTAAACTCGAGTCCCTATGTCTTATAGGTTCCGGACAGCCATCTCCAATCTTACTCATTGTGCCATTTAAGTTCAAAAAGATGGATCAGGCCCGCTATGAAAAGTCCATTTCAGCCATCATTCACAAAATAAATGAAAAGCTTGATTCTCATGAACAAATCAAAGGCGTGCTCATCGCAAAAGAGGACTGGTCTGTCGAAAATGAAATACTGACACCGACGCTCAAAATAAAGCGCCGGGTACTGGAAAATAAATATCAGTTTATCGCATCAAACTGGCCGAAAAATCAGCTTATTATCTGGGAAAAATAAGCCGGAATACTGTCTCCGGGATATTAATAATATAAAACTTTAATTACGGTCTTTTGCCCGGATTTCAGCCAGTGCTCTCTTTAGATTTTCATTGGCTAACTGGTAGTAAACCGGATTTTTATCAATAGCCTGCTGAAGATAAGGAATGGCCATTTCCGGTTTACCCTGTAGCATCAGAAAATACCCGACATTATTTAAGGCCTGATAGTCTTCCATGCTGCTCATAAAGACACCCAAGGCCTTTTGTACTTTATTCTGAGCCAGATAAATCAAAGCCAGATTATTCTGAGCCTTTTCATTGTTTTTCGCCAGTTTTAACGCTGCTATGGTGGTCCTTGCGGCTTCACCATAATCCCCGCTCATGTAATAAGAATACCCCATATTAATGAGGCCTTTCGCTGACTTAGGATCAATAGTAAGCGCTTTCCGGTAAAAACCCTGTGCCAGAGCGTGCTTATTATCGACATCATATAATATCCCCAGTCCCATATAAGCAACGATCGGAGATTGATTATCAACTGTCAGGCCGTTAATACGGGTTGACGTTAATGGCTCTTTTATCTGTTGACTTCCAGCTTTCATCCTCAGTTGATCCGCATTAATGGCTCTGAGAAAATAGCTTTTACCCTGCGCGACATCACCCTGTTTACTGAAATTCGCCCCCAGTTGCTCCAGTACTTTCACATTATCCGGATTTTCTTTTAATGCCATCAGATAAGCTTTCTCTGCCAGAGCAATATTCTGACGGGACTGATGTATCTGCCCAATGGTATAAAGCGTTTTATCTTTATGTACCCCTTTTGGTAGCTTCAGAGAACGGATGTATTCATACAACGCCAGATCCACATTGTTCTGCCCCAGAGCCTTATCTCCCCGTTTTATTGCTTCCGTTTCTGTTTTCGGCGCGTCTTTCAGATTAAAACTTTCAACTTCCTGACCGTCATACAATTCGCTGTCAAAAGGCATCGTATTTTGCTTCGAGTGACCGGCACACCCCACAAACAGAAACGCAGCAGTACATACCATTACTATTTTTATATTCATAACACCACTCCAGTTAAGCTCCCAGGGCATCAAGAAGGAATAAAATGGACGGCCCGACAGCAACGATAAAGAAACAGGGCCAGATAAAGATCAACAGTGGAAAAATCATTTTGGTCGGAATTTTTGCCGCAATCTCTTCAATCTCCTGATTTCGCCGATCCCGGTAGTCTTCCGTATATTCACGCAATGTCTGAGCCAGACTGCCACCAATCCGGGATGCATGCGCCAACATCTTCACCAACCCCATAATCTCGGTAACACCCGTCCGTTTGACTAACTCTTCAAACGCATCATTCAGCTCAACGCCGGAATTCACTTTGGCACAGACTGTATCAAGCTCATCCGCAAAATCCGGATGTGAAATTTCCAGCTCTTCTGAAACTTTTTTCAGCGCGGAATTAAAACCGAGCCCAGACTCCGTGCAGACCACGAGCAAATCAAGCGCATCCGGAATGGCATTACGTATTTTTGACTGCCGTTTCTTCACTAACTGATGCAGGACAAAATTAGGTAAGAACAAACCGGTCGCTGCCGCCACAATCATAAGCAGATTCGAATAGGGAATATCCGTACCAAAAAAGAAAATACCCGCCGCCGCTCCGACACCAATCACGGTGGTCATCATTTTAAGCGCATAAAACTGAGTCAGAACGCTAGATTCGTGGAAACCGGCGTGCATCAGTTGATTCTTAACCGAATCCCGCTCCTTCTGACTTTTCGGAGAAAAAAGAGGTGCCAGTGATTCCAGCGTATTATCTATTTTTCTGGACCCGTCGGTCACTCTGGCTTCCCCATCCATTGATTTACGTATCTCTGCCAGCTTCCTTTTGGTATTAGAGCGATAACCAAGCAAGAATAACGCAATGGATAATGCAATCAGAGTGACAGCAAGGAAAATACCTCCCAGAACTAAGGTTTCCTGATCAAGTCGAATCAGATCTTCAAAATAGGCTTGTATGTCATTCATATCACACCTCGAAATTGATGATTTTCCGCATCCATAAGGCACCGAAGAATAAGCTGATCACCCCGAATGTGATCAGCTTGATCCCCCTGGGATCTTTATAAAGTAAAGACGCGTTGTCCGGCTGAATGACCGTCATTGCCAGAAACAGGATGAAAGGCGCCAGAATCAGTATCCACGCCGACATACGGCTTTCTGCTGAAATGGTCTTAATTTTCCGCTGCAATTTAAAACGGGCCCGTAATACCCGGGACACTTTTTCCAGATTTTCCGATAAGTTGCCGCCGGTTTCTTTTTGTAGTAATACCGCACTGGAAAAAGCAAGGATTGATACCGTTGGAGTCCGTTCCGCCATCTGCATAATGGCCAGACGCATATCGTAGCCAAAATTAAGCAGATTAAAGGCCTTTTTAAACTCAGAACCGATCGGTTCCGGCATTTCGTTTCCGACTTCCCCCATAGCCTGAGAAATCGGCATCCCGGCCTGTAACATCCGCCGCATGATATCCAGCGCTTCCGGTAACTGCTCTTCAAAACTGGTTAACCGATCTGAAATCCGTTTATCCAACAGAAGATTCAAAATGATCCACACAACCGAAAAGGCAAACAAAATGACATACCATGGCTGATCAAATCCAAACAACGTCAGACATATCAAAATATCTACGGCCAGAGTGATCCCCAGCAACCTGGACAAAGAAATGCTTAATCCCGCCATTTCCAGCTTTTTCTGCATATTGGCAAAAAAAGTAATCGACACCAGCTTGCGATCCATCGGTGACAGAGACTTCAGGTAAAATTCCCGTAATAACGAGCGGGATTCCTCATCCAGTTGTGCTTCTGTCTGCTTTAAGCGATGAGTCAGCAGTTTATGTCTGGCCTGATTTCCCACTGCCGGAATAAGCAGAGCCTGAGAAATAAATACCACAGCAAAAAACAACAGTACCAGAAAGATTGTAATATCATCTTGCATTGCATCCTCCTACTGGTAGGACTCACTAAAAATATCAAAAGGTATATGAAGACCTCTTTTCGATAACTTATCGTGACATTGAGGAATTACACCGGTTGCGGTGTAAAAACCGACCACGTTACCCTGCTCATCAACATTCTGACGCTGGAATTTAAAAATCTCAGACATGGTAATAATTTCACCCTCCATGCCGTTGATTTCCGAAATGCTGACCATTCTTCTTTTACCATCTTCCTGACGTTCCATCTGTACAATAAGGTGTATCGCGGATGCAATCTGAGCACGTAAGTTCTTTGTAGAAACATTCCATCCGGCCATCGAGAACATGTTTTCCAGACGGCTTAATGCATCACGTGGGGTATTGGCGTGAATGGTTGCCAGAGAACCTTCGTGACCGGTATTCATAGCCGCAAGCATATCTACCGCTTCACTTCCCCGGACTTCCCCTAGAACAATCCGGTCAGGACGCATACGCAAAGTGTTTTTCACCAAATCGCGCTGATTGATTTCCCCTTTCCCTTCCAAGTTGGGCGGCCGGGTTTCCAGACGAATGACATGCGGTTGTTGTAACTGAAGCTCGGCGGAATCTTCAATGGTGATAATCCGGTCATCATGAGGAATAAAACCCGACAAAATATTCAGTGTAGTGGTCTTCCCTGAACCGGTACCGCCTGAAATCAGCACATTAAGCTCGCCTTTCACCGCAGCTTCAATAAAGGTGGCCATTCCGGGAGAAAGAGAATTATAAGAAAGCAGGTTATCCATAGTCAGCTTATCGACCGCAAACCGGCGAATTGACAATGCCGCTCCATCCAGTGCCAATGGTGGAATAATGGCATTAACACGGGAACCGTCCATCAAACGGGCATCAACCATTGGCGAGGCTTCATCAATACGGCGCCCGACCTGGCTGACAATCCGGTCAATAATGTTTCTTAAGTGTCGCTCATCCAAAAAGGTATAAGGCGTTTTTTCTAATTTACCAAACCGTTCCACAAAGACACTTTTCGGCCCGTTCACCAGAATATCCGACACCGTTGCATCATTCAGCAAAGGCTCTAACGGCCCTAACCCGAAGACTTCATCTTCTATCTGCTTAACGATCCGTTTCCGGCCTTCAACACCTAAAGTATGAGTCGGATCATCGGCCATCAATTGAACAACAGCGTCATTGAGTTCTTTTTTAGCCCGATCTTTTTCCAGACTGGACAGAATCGCCAAATCTAAAATTTCCAGCAGCTTCTGATGGTAGTAGTGTTTTACTGACAGTTCCTGTTCCAGTTGTTTTCTCGCTTCATCAACCGTCTTTTTTTTCACCGCCAGTGCAGATTCATCCGGTTTACTTGAAGTACCCTCCGCGCTCACCGGTTTATCACTCGTCTCACTTTCTTTCTGCACAGACTGTTGCTCGGCTTTCAAGGCTTTATCTTGAAAGTCAGGATTGATATTTTTTCGCTTGAAAAACATCTCGCCCTCCTGTTTAGCTGAATAACCGATCCAACCAACCTTGTTCAGACTGTACATCAGGACACAGACCAGCACTGAATTCATGTATCGATTTACTAATCACGGCATTGGGTTTGGCCATCACAAATGGCTTTCCTAAATTCGTACTCTCTATTGCCACTTTAAAATCATTAGGTATCGTCATCACATTGACACCGGCCAGCGAACTCTGAATATCTTTAAGTTTGATCTGCTGTTTTTTTTCATAGCGGTTCACCACAATCGACATCGATTCTGCCGCAATCCCATATTCGAATTTCAGTGAACGGATAACAGATGATGCATTTTTAAGCGCCACCAGATTTTGCTGCGTAACCAGAAACACATTGCTCGCCTGAGTCAATACTGAGGTAAACAGACCATCAATGCCCTGAGAAAAGTCCACAAAAATATATTTATAATACCGGCGGAGAATGGGTATCAATCCCGCTATCTGTTTGGACTTTTCATAGTTTTCCAACCGGGTTTCCGGATTAAAATTCAACATATGTAATCCGGACTCATGCTTGGTAACCAATCCCTGCAAAGACATCTCGTCCAGATCTTCCTGGCTGTCGATCGCATCCACAACGCTGTACACAGGATTCAGATTCAGATAATCGGCCGCAACACCAAAATGACTGTCCAAATCAAGAAAAAGAACATTCTCCGGTATATGCATCGCCACATCCACAGCCAGATTCAGCCCGATGGTTGTTGCCCCGGCCCCCCCCTTGGTATTAATAAAAACAAACAACTCTGCAAGCTTACTGGTGGAAATCTTATTTTCAGCAATCTCGGTCAGCAGATGCATTAAATCCTTAGCACTGGCAGTATCAGACAAATAATCTGAGGCTCCCAGACGAAGCGCCATTCTCAACGATTCGTTATCCGATTCATCACCAAAAACCACCAGCGACATTTCATGCTGCTCATCCTGTTCAATATCAGCATGCTGTAATTTGGCAATTTTTTGCGCCCACCCATGCCCCGTCTGCACAAATAACAAATCCGGCAGATTATTGGTTTTAAACAAGTCCGGATTCACTTTTTCTTCCGGAATAAATTCAAAGTTAACCCCCAGGCACTGAACCAGCTCCCGTGCCATGTGTAATTTAAACTCGTCATCAGAATACAACACCCATACATCAAGCAGCGTTTTCAACCGCAGAGGCGATGACGAATACATATCATCACTACCAGACTTTAGGTTTGTCATTTATTCTCCCTACTGGCAGGTATCGTAACTCGGGTTATCAGGGTCATAATCGTGAGGCAACCCGAGACTTTCTGCCGGTAAAACCGTCTCTAAACCAGGCATAGCCAATACTCCGTTATTGCCTAATCCCAAAAATGAAAGAATGCCGGTCATACGAAAAGAAAAGCCGACGACCGTGGCTCTGACATAAGCAACAGAACCGATTTCATCGTTAGTGGGGTTCGCTTTGGGATTCGAAAACTCAACACCACTGTTCAGATTCAGATAATCCACCTGAATATGCTCACTGGTAATTCCCAGAGGTTTCCCCTCTGTAACCATAGTCGAAATATCCGCACTGGGGTAACACACCGCCCCTAACCGTGCTGCTTTTCGTGATACATCATTCAGTGTCTGCATCGAATAGAGATAAAGTCCCAATTCAATAAAGCTGAAAATCACAATGAGGAACCCCGTCACCACAACCGTGAATTCAATGATTGAAAGACCTTTCTGGCGGTTCCGGCGCTTCATCATCTTGTCATCCTCATAATTGCAGATGCACTTAACTCAAAAGTGAAGTCATTTTTGATAACGGCAAAGTCAACAAAAGGCGAATAATGATATACCGCGGTCACATTGACATAATCGCCATTCTCCGTCACGGTAACATCACTTTCCTCTAATGCAGCCAATGGCTTATCTTCGGTGTTACCACATCCGGCAGAAAGATTGCTGGTCGAACCGGTGACAACCACACAAATGATTTTTTCCTGAGCTTCCGAATAAGGGATACCGTAAGCATCATAAATTTCTGTCGCCGCGTAACGGGCTCCGTTCTGAACCAGTTTTGTCAGTGTCTGATACTTAACCAGCATCAACCCCAATTCGATCACGGCCCCCATCAGAATAAAAATAAGCGGCATGGTGATCGCAAACTCAATCGCCGATAATCCTTTCTGTTTTTTCAGGCTACGGCTTTTCATATCAGGAACCTTCACTTAACGGATCGTTAAACAAGACTATGCGGTACTGAGTGCCGTCATCAAGGTCATATCCACCGCCGGACGAAACCGGACAACTGTCGATAAATTCACCGAACAAAGCCAGTTCATTACCGATTTTATCCATCGACTGCAGCAGGAAAAAACAGGCAAAACTGGTGATAGTGACATAGGTCCGTCCGGAAGGCCCGGTTGAACAGTCCACTATTGGGACAACCAGTGTCCGCCGGTTATTACCGCCAGTTGCATCGTAGTAATCGGTACAGTCATCGTTTGTTGCGCCTCCGGCGCACTGTGCCAGCTCATCTTTGTAATCCGAGTAATGCCAGGCACTGCCAGGATCATCTTCATAATAGAGAACGGTTGTGCCATCATTATCCAGCTCAGCAAGTTCCGCCGGTTCTTTTACATATTTATCTGGCGGGAACGTGGTAGCATCAAGACTATTTTGCTGTTGAGTCCCCAGCCGGGAGTTCATCCCGTTAATCCCTTTATTGGTATTACCACCGGGCTCCGTTAAGATGGAATCACCGACACGCAGACTCCCGTTATACCCTCCGGCCAGACTTTCACTGAGAATGTCCGCACCGGTTGCATCTTCTAAAACCAGATACTGAAAATTACCGTTTCCTAATGCCGAGTTATTGGATTTAACCGCATAGATTTCACCGTTAATATAACCAGAAGGAGTGCTTTCATCGCCTTCGCAAATCGCAACCGGGACCACCGTATTCGGCGTGGTTGGTGCACTGGGACCGGAAACCGCACTGGCCGATACATATTTGTCCAGACCAAACACAGACACAAAAAAATTACGGATGGGATAACCGGTTATGGCAACCCGGATATAGATATATTCACTGGTGCTCGAATAACTGCCGGCACTTACAAAAGAAGCGCCGTCTGTCGGGTCATCACTGTACGTTACGGATAAGTGACTCTTAATGTCCGAAAATTCCGTATTTCCGGTAAAAGCAATGACACTATCCAGAGTGGAATCCACTGTCGCATCACCGTTATCAACCGAATTGTCACCATTAATAACTGCCGCGGCCGCCAGCGCCGCAGAATCCACCGCATTTTGCAGCTTAGACTTATCCATGTAAGCATAATTGATATCAATAGCCAGAGCAGCAATACCGGCAAGGAACAGAAACGTAAAGGTCACAAAAACCGCAACCAGTCCCTTTTCTTTCCGGCCGGCCATCGATGAGCCATTTTTATTTAACCGCGACTGTTTTTTCATAGTGCTCACCCATCAGAAATCATCAAGAACCTGACTCGATGTACCCGACAATGAATCATCAGATTTCCCGGTGTAGGTGCTGAGAGAGCTTTCGATCCGCTCACCCTGCCCATCAGGAATGTAGCCCTGATTCTCTTTGGCTGCACCCGGATTATAGATCTGCTCAGCCTTCATCTGAGCCACAGACTGACCCAGTTGGTATTCAGTTGACGTACACCCTAACGTCAGTACGGTCAGGATAAACAGAAACACGATATTCATTTTCATCACGTTTACCTCACATTTCATGTCCAAATACGCCTTCAGAGCCACCTTTTATATCTTCGACATAGGAATCGTCGACCTGTACTTTAAGCTGATCACGCTTCATCGGTGACGTGATATAAGCCCCCTGACCCAACAGGTAATATTTCAGATCTCCCGGTTCAACAAAGCCTTCGGTGGGTAAACGGACTTTACTTCTGTCTATCGGTTTGGCTAAATGAGGCGTCACAAGGATGACCAGCTCCGTTTCGCCGGACACATAATTCTGACTCCGGAACAATTGGCCGATGATGGGTAAATCACCCAGACCGGGGAATTTGGAAATGACGTCCCGGACATTATTTTTAAACATCCCGGCGATACCAATCGTCTGTCCGTCAGCCAGTTCCAGTGTTGAAGACGCACTCCGGCGGGTAAAAGGTGGAACCGAGTAGGTTCCGGTAGAGGTACTGCCATAAGTAATACTACCGGTGGCAGCCACTTCACTGACATCAATCGCCAAATTCAGATTAATTTTCTTATCACTGAGGATGGTCGGAATAAATTTGACCCCGACACCGTACTCTTTATATTCAATGGAAATACCGTCGTCATCCGGCACCGGAATCGGATATTCACCACCGGCTAAGAACTCCGCTTTGGCACCGCTGAGTGCGGTCAGTGTCGGTTCAGCCAGCACTTTGGCTGTGTTGTTGGTTTTCGCAATGTCCAGAGCGAGAGAGAATAACGTATCACCGTCTAAAAAAGTGGTAAGTAAACCGGTTGAGTCGGTCGTGATACTGTTAAAAACAGTACTGATCGCACTGGTGGTGGATGTGGTCGTACTGCCGACAGATGTACCGCCCCAGCCAAATTTGCCGTTTGATTCAAAAAATCCGAAATTGGTATTAAAACGCCGGACCAGATCCCTTGATACTTCGGCAACCGTCACTTCCAGCATGACCTGCTGAGCCCCACCGACCGACAACAGGTTGATCACATTAGTTTTACCAATATCTTTACTTCTCGAACCAGTGGCCTTATCTGCTGCCTGAGCTCCGGCGTATGTTTCCGCAATCTTGACCGCTTTCATCATATTGTTCTGAGACGAAACCTGTCCGCTCAGTACCAGACGATTCTGAGAACTGTGGACCTCAATTTTCTCATCCGGCAAAAACTCATGAAGCTTGGACTTTAAGCTGTTAACATCATGGATGACCTCAATATCGATCGACTCGATTAGGTTCCCGCGCCGGTCCCATGCCATCAGATTGGTCGAACCCAGTTTTTTACCGATAAGAAACACTTCGTTCGATTTAAGCATGATAATGTCCAGCACATTCGGGTCACCGAGAGACACCCGCTTCGCCTTGGCAACCAGCTGAACATAGGCCGATTTGTGATGAGGCACTTTAACCACTTTCCCGGTTGTCATCGCCGCGGCAAAAGAACCAAAACACAACAGGAAAATCAGGCTGATAACATTTATTATTCTTTTCATATTCCACCTCCACTCACTCACGAACCCGGACGTTCGATGCATCGGTTCCCTTAATGATTGTCACGCTGGGTGCTGCATAGTATTTGGGAGCAGGAGGTTCGACTGCTTCAGGATTACGCAACGCCAGCTGAATATTTCCCCGGCTGTTGGCCGACAACAATTTTTCAGCGTCTTTCGGCGATACCTCTAACGTCACTGCTCTTACAATAATGGGTTTATTTTCTTTGGTCCGGGCAGTCTGATCGACAGCAAGCACTTTGATGTCTTTCAGCACGGTGCGGGTATTCGCGTATGCCCCCCGTTTGACCGTACTTAACACGTCGACTTTATTACCGGGTAAAAGAAATCCAGCCACCCCGATAACGTCGTTCACCCGAATCGTCACCGCCCGCTTGTCTTCCGGTAATAAATGGGCAAGTGTCGAACCTTCCCCTTCCGGAGCCAGATGCGGTGCCGTCACCATTTCATCCGGGAAAATCGTCGTTCCGACCACCCGGCCGATTAGCTGTTCTTTTTCGCTAAACTGAGATTCGTTCCGCCACGATTTTTCCAGCAGCTTTATCGATAACTCCTGCTCTTCGATAATCGTCCCTTCCGGAATTTCAATCGCAGCCACCACCACCGGTTCACGCTCCACACGTTCAACTTCCACCTGAGGCTGAACCTGAGTGTCCATCCATTTTTTGGCAAAGAAAACCGCACCTAAACCAAACAGAACAGACAATATAAGTAACAGTACAACCTGATTCTTGCTCATCGTCTTCCTCCTCCTTTACCATCTTCGGTAAAGTAGACTTGCCAGGCTTGTTCTAATATCTGGGGGGTAATAACAGGATCTTCATCTTCGAAAATTAAAATATCCCGGCTGATGCCGATTAAATCTTTTGGCAGGCAGGGGTAATAACCGACCTGATGCAGATCATGCAGGTGATAAAGAACATCAAAGGCTTCTTTCGTAACCGATAACGTTCGGTCATCGGCTGTAGACTCCCACAGCGCCTGATAGTCGTCACGCTTTAATGGATTAAACTGAATTTTGTAGCCAAGACGTCTTAAGAAAGCCGGATCTCCAATCTTTTCTGGATCCAGGTTGGTCGAAAAAGCCAACGTCAGCACAAACGGCACCGAAATCTGCTGCCCGTTTGGTAAGGTCAGGTAGTCGTACTGATATTCCATCGGAACAATCCAGCGGTTCAGCAGTTTGGACACCGGCATGGGCTGCCGGCCCAGGTCATCAATGATAAGAATACCGTTATTGGCCATCATCTGAACCGGAGCCAGCCAGACCCGGTTATGCTCGGTATGATTCACTTCCAGCATGTCCATGGTCAGTTCACCGCCGACCTGAACACTGGGACGTTCACACAAAGCCCAGCGCGGATCGTATTTGTCTTTCAGAGAGAATGAGTGAACCGTATCTGAACTGTCTACCTTCCGGTGATGCTGGGGAGAATAAACCCGGATAATATTCCCGGCCGCAAATACAGAATAAGGAATGTAAACAGAGGTATTGAGCGATCGAAGAAGGCGGGTCGCCACATAGGTTTTCCCCGTTCCGGCACCTCCATAAAGCAATAATGCCCGGCCGGAGTTTATGGCCGGACCTAGTAAGGGTATCAGCCGTTCACCACCATATACATCACTCAGCGCATGAACCACTTCAGGTCTCTGAACATGATTGGCCCTTACATCCTGAGCCTGAACCATCACAGCATAATCATCCAGAGAAACCGGAGCTTTTCCGAGATAAGCGTCTTTCCGGAATGCAATTTCAGCTTCTTTCATCCCTGCTTCAGACAAAGCATAAAGAATGGGATTCCCCGAAGAAACAGAAGTATGACTGGCCTGATACACTTCGATCAATGATCGGCTTTTCAGGTCTGCCAGCATAGCTTCAACCAGATTACTGCTGATACCCATCGACCGGGTCAGAAAAATCACATCCGATTTCGGGAACGCAGAAATTTGCTTCAACAATAAGTTTTCAATCACCGTCCGGGGAACTTTTAAGTCCTCGAACGAAGTCGGCACCTTTGGCGCTGAAGCCTGTGGCACTAATTCTGTCAGGTGCGAGCCATTTTCTACCAAATTCATTACTCACACTCCTTATCAGCTATAGTATTGAAAAAGTGTCACTCCTAATACAACAACAGGAGCAAATGGCATCCGGTTTATTATGTTTTTATCGGATTGTCCCAGCCTTACCCTGTTACACTGACGTAATAAAACCCCCACAGACAGAACACTGATTTCTGCATGCGAAAAATAATCCTTTACCATACTCAATACGGACGGATGACAGGTTTGTGCCCGAAAATAAAAATAGTAAAAAACACCGATGATCAGCATGGCGACCGAGAGATAAAAAGCACCATTTAGTGCTTCATTCCATCCAAGGAAAAAACCGACCACTCCCAGTAATTTGACATCTCCTGGAGCCATTGCCCCCATCAGAAACAAAACCAGTCCAAATGCAAAAAACAGACAGCCGGAGAAAAAGTCCCACCACAAACTGACTGAATTGTCTCGGTACATACCATCCAGTTTGAGTGATACGGCTAATACTAACAAAATGAATACACACAGGTTCGGAATACGATGCTCCCTCAAATCAAAAACTCCGATTAAAAGAAGCATTCCTAATACCAGAATATTCAGTAACGAATATAATGTCATAACAATGCATGCCGAAAGTTATGAATCAAACTTTCGGCTATATACTATGACTCTTAAACATTAATGAGCCTGGCGTTCCATGTCAGAAATACGCCTAACACCTAAGAGTCTGATAGAGTTAGCTTTCGTTGATGTTAGTAATAATGTTGGTAATTTTCTGAGTCAGAATATTACCCATACCACTAAACACCGCTGTCAACGCTGCCACCAGTAATCCGGCACCGATAACGTATTCGACGACTGTTAAACCCTCTTCGTCTTTTAAAAAGGCTTTGCATTTTGCCAGTAGAGTGTTCATAAGGTTTTCCCCCGTTTTTCAATGATTCAGTTAAACAATATAAAAAATAAAAACCATTCTTTAGGATTATGTTGATAATGGATAGGACTCTGTTGTTCTCTTTTGCTTTTTATTTGATTCGTATCAATGATTATTTTTGTTAACTTCGTTCCAAAACATATGAACCTGATACCTTAGTTAATTTTTGCAATTATCGATTCATTGGCTAATTTTAATACATATCATCTGGTTTTCCCGTAATGCTTTTAAATCAACAGGATAGAAAAAATAATTTTATATCAATATGATAGACCGAAAAGATAAACATCTTATTCACTGGTTCGGATGTGAACTGGACAAATTGCCTCACTTAACCGGAAAAAGTTTGTTCCAGCATTTTTATATTCAGGATAAGGGAAAGGATGTTGATGAATTAACCGACCCGGCCATCAATCTGGCTTTTTTCTATTGCAGAGGAAATGAACAGCGTAGCGCTCTTCAGTCTGCGGTAAAGATTTGTACTAACTTAAACAAACAGTTGATTGTCATTACTCAGGAGAGCTCTCAGTTCATCACAAAAGAATACGAAACGGACAGTATCCAGATCATTACCGTGGGCGAGTTAAAGAAAAAAGAAACGGTCAAGCAAATTCTGGCATTGTTCCGCAAGCTGGACTCAACAAAGTTGCCCCTTTCACAAACCTCACCCCGCACGATCAAATCCAGTATGACCGATATCACTCAGTATATTGATAATAATCTGGCAGAACATCTGTCCATTAAAGACTTTGCCCGGGATATGAATTATTCCATCAGTTATTTTTCAAAAAGATTTCGCTACCAGATAGGAATCAGCTTTCAAAATTACATCATTAATAAACGCATTGAGCTGGCTAAAAAGAACTTACTGAAGCCGGGGAAAATCGCCATGATTGCTTATCAGTGTGGGTATCAGGATATTTCTTACTTTTCCCGGATATTCAAAAAACGCACAGGAATGACACCGCAGCAATACAGAAATAGTGCATTAAAAAGATTGGATTCGGAATACTAAACCATTCATTAGCAGGACATAAAAAACAAGGGCCATGTTGGCCCTTGTTTTTCGATAGCAGAATAAAGTGAAATAAATTATTTCGCTTCTTTCTTCGCTTTTTCTTCAGCAATCACTTGTTCTGCAACATTCGCAGGACATGGAGAGTATTGTTCAAATTCCATAGAGAACTGACCACGGCCTGAAGTAATAGTACGAAGATGACCGATGTAACCAAACATTTCTGACAGAGGAACATCTGCTTTAATACGTACACCTGTTGCACCCGCTTCCTGGTTTTTGATCATACCACGACGACGGTTAAGGTCACCGATAACGTCACCAACGTTATCTTCTGGTGAGAATACGTCTACGTGCATGATTGGCTCAAGAAGCTGTGGACCCGCTTTAGGCATAGATTGACGGAATGCACCTTTTGCTGCGATTTCAAATGCGATAGCAGATGAATCCACTGCGTGGTAAGCACCGTCAAACAGTTCAACTTCAACATCAAGAGTCGGGAAGCCTGCAAGCACACCTTCAGCCATCATTGATCCAAAGCCTTTTTCAACAGCAGGCCAGAATTCTTTAGGCACGTTACCACCAACAACAGTTGAAGAGAACGTAAAGCCAGAGTTTGGCTCTCCTGGTTTGATGCGGTAATCGATCTTACCGAACTGACCTGAACCACCAGACTGTTTCTTGTGAGTATAGCTGTCTTCAACGGCCTGAGTGATGGTTTCACGGTAAGCAACCTGAGGCTGACCTACTTCCAGTTCAACACCGTAAGTACGTTTTAAGATATCTACTTTGATATCCAGGTGAAGTTCACCCATACCTTTCAGGATAGTCTCACCTGAATCTTCATCAGTCTCAACCTGGAATGATGGATCTTCAGCAACCATTTTACCGATCGCGATACCCATTTTCTCTGTTGAACCTTTGTCTTTTGGTTTAACAGCGATTTCGATAACCGGTGTTGGGAAGATCATTGGTTCAAGAGTAACAGGGTGTTTAGGATCACACAGAGTATGACCAGTCTGAACATTTTTCATACCAACGATAGCGATGATGTCACCGGCTTGTGCGCTGGTCAGTTCTTTACGGTCATCAGCCTGCATCTCAACCATACGGCCAACACGTTCAGTTTTACCAGTGAACGAGTTCATAATGGTGTCGCCTTTGTTCAGTTTACCAGAGTAAATACGAACGAAAGTCAGAGCACCAAAACGGTCATCCATGATTTTGAATGCTAATGCTTTAAAAGTTTCGTCAGCAGAAACGATAGCGTGTTCGCCAGTTTCTTCGCCTGCGTCATCCATCAGAGGCTGAGGATCAACTTCTGTTGGTGCTGGCAGGTAATCAACAACTGCGTCCAGTACAAGCTGAACACCTTTGTTTTTAAATGCAGAACCACAATAAGTTGGGAAGAACGCCAGATCACGGGTACCTTTACGGATACAACGTTTGATGTCTTCGATTGAAGGTTCTTCACCTTCCATGTAAGCCATCATCAGATCGTCGTCTTGCTCAACTGCAGTTTCAATCAGCTCTTCACGGTACTGTTCAACATCATCGACCATGTCAGCCGGTACTTCTTTGATTTCGTAGTTTTCTGGCAGACCAGTGTCATCCCATACGTAAGCCTGACGAGACAGTACGTCAACAACACCAACGAAGTTTTCTTCAATACCAATAGGCAGAGTCATAACCAGTGGAGTCGCCGCCAGAACGTTTTTCACCTGGTCGACAACACGGTAGAAGTCAGCACCCATACGGTCTAGTTTGTTAACGAAGATAATACGAGAAACTTCAGATTCGTTAGCATAACGCCAGTTAGTTTCAGACTGAGGCTCAACACCACCTGAACCACAGAATACACCGATACCACCATCAAGAACTTTCAGAGAACGATATACTTCAACAGTGAAGTCAACGTGTCCCGGGGTGTCAATCACGTTAAGACGGTGGTTTTTCCAGAAACAACTTACCGCAGCTGATTGGATTGTAATACCACGCTCTGCTTCCTGTTCCATGAAGTCAGTAGTTGATTCACCGTCATGAACTTCACCGGTTTTGTGAATCATACCGGTAAGCTTTAGGATACGTTCAGTAGTGGTAGTTTTACCCGCATCAACGTGCGCGAAAATACCAATGTTTCTGTATTTTGATAAGTCAGTCATTGTCTTACTCTGTTAATAAGGTATAAAGTGCGCGCAGAGTATACCATAATCTGTCAAGACTGATAGCCCCGCGAACCTTTTGGCTTAAATTATTTTTTACCGTATCGTTTCCCGATTCCGGCTCGATATCATCACACATCAGTGAACAAAATAAGTTTAGTCTTTCCTTCCTCTCTTGCTCACTCCATATTCAATTAAAGTTCATCAAATGCCTGAATTGCATCCGACAGTTTTGTTACCGCGTGAATCTGCATTCCGTCTATGCCGCCTTTAGGCATATTAGATACCGGAATAATAGCTTTTCTGAAGCCGTGCTTAAAGGCTTCATTTAACCGTTCCTGACCACTGGGTACCGGACGAATTTCCCCTGCCAGACCCACTTCACCAAAAATGACCACATCTTTGGGTAATGGCTGGTCTCTGAAACTGGATAACAACGCCATCACTAATGCAAGATCCGCACTGGTTTCCGTGACTTTTACACCGCCGACAACATTCACATAGACATCCTGATCGGCCATCATCAGGCCGCCATGCTTATGCAGAACCGCCAATAGTAACGACAACCGGTTTTGCTCCAGACCGACAGCAACGCGTCTTGGATTCGCTAACTGGGAATAATCGACCAGAGCCTGAATCTCGACAAGCAAAGGACGGGTCCCTTCCCAAACCACCATCACCGAACTGCCGGAAGTTTCTTCTTCACCTCTGGACAAAAAGATAGCAGAAGGATTACTGACTTCCCGCATACCACGCTCCGTCATCGCAAATACGCCCAGTTCGTTTACCGCACCAAATCGGTTTTTGTGACTTCTTAATGTCCGGAACCGGCTATCCGCGCCGCCATCCAGTAGTACAGAACTGTCAATAATATGCTCAAGGACTTTCGGGCCGGCCAGTGTGCCATCTTTGGTAACGTGTCCGACAATAAAAACAGCCACATTGTTCTGCTTGGCATAACGGGTCAACGCCGTTGCCGACTCCCGAACCTGAGCCACACTTCCGGGAGATGACTGAACATCAGAAACGTGCATCACCTGTATGGAATCGACAACCAGAACTTTCGGGCTTTCCTGCTCTGCAATCTGGCAGATGCGATCCACATTGGTTTCAGACAACATTTTCAGTTTATCTTTCGGCAATCCGAGTCTGGATGCCCGCATGGCTACCTGCTGTAACGACTCTTCACCGGTTACGTACAATGTCGGCATATGGGATGCCAGATAACACATGGTTTGCAATAATAATGTCGATTTACCGGCACCGGGGTTTCCGCCTATCAAAATAGCAGCACCGGGGACAACGCCCCCACCCAAAACCCGGTCAAATTCTTTAAATCCGCTGGAGAAACGCGGAACTTCCTGTAAATCAATTTCAGATAAAACCTGCACTTTCGCTTCATTTACCGAACCGGCATACCCTGTCAAACGTTCATTTCTTGCCACCTGAGGGGAAGCTGCTATCCTGACTTCAGAAATGGTATTCCACGAACCACAGGCGCTACACTGACCTTGCCAACGAGGATAATCCGCGCCACAATCATTACAAACATACGCTTTTTTTACTTTCGCCATGTCGCCTCTTATTGATAAAAAGAATTATTTATGTGACTCAACGGGAACTTCCATCTATTATTAAGGCTGGATGTTAGCCATTATCGTTAAAGATCTTCAAAATAATGACGATATCTATGTTGAGATATGTAACGTTAACAAAAATATGCAGCAGTCAGAAATTCTTTCTTATACCGAAAAACTTATTCCAGCATACTATTCCGATGATTTCGATGTAATTTTATCTCATATGACGGAAGGCCTCGCGCCGTCGGTCAAACTTCTGGTAAAAATGGAACTCAACCGGATAATGGAACCGTGCACCAAGAATATTGATTTAAGAGGCCGGGTTCAGGGGGAATGCAGAGAATACACACTGGACGGCTATGCTCACTGGCTGGACGATGTTGCGTTCAACGATTATCACAGATACGTCAAAAAATATGGTGGTTACACTCAGGGTGTCTGGGAAGCGCTGTATAATACAAAAAATAACTTCAGGGTTATGCGGGAAAAAGGAATTCAACCCAAACCCCAGACTCAGAATGAATCCAACCCGTTTCATGTCGAGTCCATCCAGCTTGGTTATGACCTGAAACGCCAGGAAAACCGTCTTAAAATCTCATCTCAGATTGAGATAGAACTCCCTCGTTCTCAATCATTAAATGCGGTTACCGTCGATCTTTCCCCATCCGGAGCAAAATTTAAAGTTCCGTCATCCTTTAATTACAAGTTAGGGGAAACCATCTTTGTCCGCTTTGTCGAGTTAGAGAAAACGCTCGACATTCAAGGCATTGAATTCCCGGTCGAATACCGGATACTCGGTGTTGATGAATCCTATGAAAATGACTCGGTTTACTTTCTGAGGACAGTTCGTACCTCGGATACGGATATCATTGATAAAGTGATAGATTATCACCTTACCAGCGAAACCCAGAAAAGCCGCCATAATAATCAGGATAAGATCATTCGGGCCAGAACCCGTGCCTATGAGCACGTCTTTTTAAACAATGCAAATCAGTTACCCATTCTTTTCAACAAAAATGAATTAAAAGCGGTATTACTGACCGGCAATAATCAGCATATCTGGCAATACTGGCATGATGAGAGAAACCTGCAAACGCTGGGTGGCCTGTTTTCTCCAAAAAGAATGGCATTATTGACCAAGCCGGGAACCAGCGGTACTACAGCAACCATCTATTCTTTCCAACATCTGCATCAGGACAAAAAACTGTTCTTTTCTATGATCAGAACAGAAGGAACTCCGGCAAAACGGAAACTGTTCTGGCATCTGGGCGCAAAGCGGGATTCATGGCGGGTATTCAGACTGACGGTTTCTGAAATATCAGAAGAAGACAGGCAAAATCTTCAGGAAAGCTCGGATCAACTGGAAAAACATATTTTTCCTCTCACCCACATCGGTTTTCTGCAGGAGATCAACACGAATAACGAATCCAGTGATTATCTGTTTGTCGATAAACCGAGAATTCCGTCCTCAGAACTGAACGCCTACCGTCAGCCAAGAAAGCAAGCCGGGCATCCGCTGTGCATTTTTTATGATACCCGTTCTCAACGAAAAGAGCCGCGATACAAACTGGCTTCTCCCGTGGAAATAATCAGTCCCGATAACATGGTTATATCCGGATCAACGGTCGACTTATCCAAAAGCGGACTGAGCCTTCTGTTAAAACAGCCGGCAAACATTCGGGTTGGCCAAACCGTTCACATACATTTTATTGAACTCAAATCCTACAGTAAAACGGTCTCACTGGAACGAGTACCTTATGAAGTCATCCGGACCGATGCCTCCGGAAGACGAATTCAGCTTGCTATTGAAAGCTCAAGTTTCAGCGTCAGAATTGTTGCTTTTTTAAACAAGTTAATTAATAGCAATCAGGACCGGCTAGCGGAAAGCAAAGAGTTACTTCCTGGTGAAGCGTTACTTGAGAGCCTTCACGATATTTTACTGAATAACGTTTACTGCGCGCCAATCTATGTTGCCCGTAAAGGTGTCACGCTAACGCCAAAAGCCATTGGCGTGACTTATCCACTTCCCGGATATTTATCCCTGCTGGCAAAACTGGGAACCGATCAGACATCTTCCCTGGAACCCATTTTCAAAGGGCACACCAAAACTCTGATGGCTGAACCAATGAAACATGTTGAAAGAGAAAAGCCGATTTCTAACGAAATTTATATTTCAGTAAAACGTTTTGGTGCAAAAGTGCACTCGGTGGAAACAAAACTTCGCTTTGACTTTGAAAATACCAAAGAACGCATTGACTATATCCGGGACGCACTGCTTTTTGGTGAAATTTATGTCTTGCATATTTCGGGGTCACCCATATTTAAGCCATTAACCCCATTATTACAAAAAGACCTTGATGAGCTGCTCTCTGTCAGTAAATTTCATGCGAAATCCATTGAAAAAGAGATAAATAGTTTGGTTGGTTACGCGCAAATCATTGACATAACAGAAGAAGTTCTAATCCGGTTGGAATTAAGTTCATAATGGTCAGAGATACCCTGTCAGGCTCCCTGACCTGTCACATATAAAGATTGTCATTACACTCTTTTCTGCCAGGACAATTTGCCCTGTTTAGCTAATCCGGCAGATAAAATACACAAAACTCCACCCAGATGAGAATACCTCACGGAAGTCTGAGCTCTCGCCTCTACTTTAGGCTTAGCGTGATACGCCACGCCCAGCCCGGCGGCTTCCATCATAACCAAATCATTCGCGCCATCACCAACAGCGACCGTATTTTGTTTTTCAATTCCGTACTCATCCGTCAGCTTAACCAGAATATCCGCTTTAACCTGAGCCCCGACAATTTGTCCCAGCACTTTCCCGGTCAGTTTTCCATCGATAATATCAAGCGTATTGGACTGGGCAAAATCCAGAGACAGGCGCTCTTTTAAATAGTCGGAAAAATAAGTGAACCCACCGGACGCTATCGCCACCTTCCATCCCAACGATTTCAGTGTAGCCACTAAAGGGGGAAGATCAGTCGTCATCGGTAATACACTTCGTACCTGCTCAAGAATCGAAGCATCCGCATTTTCAAGCTTACCGACGCGCTGACGCAAACTTTGCTCAAAATTCAGTTCTCCCTGCATGGCTCTTTCGGTCACTTCCGAGACTTCTTTACCAACACCGGCTAATTTAGCAATTTCATCAATGCATTCTATCTGAATCGCTGTTGAGTCCATATCCATCAATATCAGACCCGGCTTTGATAAATCGGGAACATCCCAGATGTCTGCAAAATCCAATTCCAGTTCTTCCAGTACTTCTTCATGCAATGAAGAAATATTTCCACTCATCAGAGCCACTTCGTAGGTTCCGACTTTCCATGCATCAACAACCTTATTAAAGTACCCGGTATAAAAATCGATACATTCGAAATGAGCTTCTGTCAGTTTCTTTCCAAAAATAATCCAGTTAGCACCTTCCCGCTCAAGTGGTGTCGAAAAAGCCAGTCTTGAAATACGGCGTGTCAGGTTAGTGTGTTTATGAATCGGCAACGTCATTAATGCATCCATGTAATTTCACCATTTATTTAAGTCCCATGAAGTTACCCTATTGCAATTTGTAAACGCAAGTCTCAATATTGCTTATATTCAATTTATTTGGATTTTTTATATATGGATGGCTCTCTTTTTTCCTTTAAGTTTGTTCTGCGTATCGTCGCAATTTTACTGGTACTAACGACGTTTTACTTTACGGCGCAAAACAGTGTAATGATCAGTAAAGGAAATGAAAAAATTCAGGCTAATCAGCTAGAGACGCTGACAAAACTGTTAATTTCTCAGGCAGCATTAACCGCCAGCTCGTTTGTTGAAGAGCAAAATCAGGACAAATTAATTGAATTCACTAATCAACTGGCGAAAGACCGACTCGTGTTTGACGCCTCTATTTACGATTCAGAAGGCATTCAACTGGCCAAAAGCAGCTCCGCGTTAAGTGTCCGGGATATTCTGGGTTTAGATGCTCCGCTTCAGGCTGCCAATACTGGCAGACAGCAACTGGTTGAACCCATTATGCATAACAATAGCATTATTGGCTTTATCCGGATTACCTTTGAAACGGGCAAAGTCACGGCCATTTCCGATCATCATTACCGGAAAAGTGACCGCTATATGTACCTTATGATTCTGGTTAGTTTTTTAAGTGGTGTACTGATAACACTACTGATAAACAACCGTCGTTTAGATTACAAAAAAGGAGGCGAGAACCTCCTTTTGAAAAATCCCCGTCAATCATAGCTGTCTTAGTGTTATGACTGAAAATGACGGATTATGGCTGTTTGTCACCAATTAAAATGGAATCTAAGGCTATCAGCACCATATCATTAAACGTCGTTTGCCGTTCCTGAGAAGAGGTTTGCTCACCATTTTTAATGTGATCAGAAACGGTACAAATCGCTAAAGCTTTGGCACCGAATTCAGCAGCAACGCCATAAATACCGGCGGCTTCCATTTCAACACCAACAATACCGTACTTATCCATAATATCGAACATATCCGGTTCTGGTGAATAGAAGAGATCGGCAGAAAAAAGATTACCTATTTTTACATCGATACCCCGGTCTTTTGCCGCTTCTTCCGCGGCCTTCACCATATGATAATCCGCTATTGCAGCAAAGTCGTGGTTCTTAAAACGAGAGCGGTTGACTTTCGAATCCGTACACGCTCCCATGCCAATTACTACGTCCCGCAGTTGAATATCGTTACTCACGGCACCGCAGCTTCCAACCCGGATTATTTTCTTAACTCCAAAGTCTTTTATCAGTTCTGTGGTATAAATTGAACAGGAAGGGATCCCCATGCCATGCCCCATTACCGATACTTTTCTTCCTTTATAGGTTCCGGTAAAACCAAACATACTCCGGACATCACACACCTGAACCGCATCGTCCAAAAATGTTTCCGCAATGTATTTAGCTCTTAACGGATCGCCTGGCATCAAAACAACGTCAGCGAAGTCACCCGGTTCAGCATTTATATGTGGCGTTGCCATCACATCTCCTTACTTTTTCAAACGATGAGACATTAATACGAAGCTTCATTATTAATGTTCGATTCCACACCATTGATGGTATTAATTAGATTCGTTAATAAACTGGATGCACCAAAACGAAAACGTTCCGGACATACCCACTGTTCACCAAACATATCGTTGGCAAGATTCAAATAAATTTCTGCGTCTTCCGCTGTTTTCACGCCACCAGCTGCTTTGAAACCGACCCGGTCTTGTGCCGATTTTTCCTGTATCACTTCTAACATCATACGGGCATAATCCGGTGTCGCATTGACTGGCACCTTTCCAGTCGACGTTTTAATAAAATCGGCCCCGGCGTCAATAGCAATGCGGCTGGCCGTTTTAATCAGCGACTCTTCTTTCAGCTCGCCAACTTCAATAATAACCTTAAGGCATTTATCACCGCAGGCCAGTTTACACTGGCGAACCAGCTCATAACCAATGTTCTCGTTTCCATCCATTAATGCCCGGTAAGGAAACACCACATCCACTTCATCGGCACCAAGTTCAATTGCCTGAACAGTCTCTTTAACCGCGAGCGAAACATCATCCTTACCCTCCGGAAAATTGGTTACTGTCGCTACCCTTAGGTCACCGATACCTAATTCGGTTAAATACTGCTTTGCCTTAGGAATAAACTGCGGATAAATACAAATCGCCGCCGGGCGCCCCTCCTGTGTACAGGCATTTCGGCATAATGCCAAAATAGTTTCATCGGTATCCGTATCATTCAGACTGGTTAAGTCCATTAAAGATAATGCCTGTTGTGCAACCTGAATTAAGTCACTCATAAAAATCTCACATTCTTGACCTGATATCCCATTAGCTTACTGCGTTCTTTTTCACATTCAAAACAGAACCTGTACGCAATCGGTTTGCGTCTCACTCTTTTTATCAGAGCCAATAAAAAACCCTTCATACCGAAGCATGAAGGGCAATCCTTTTTCCTGAATACACTCTTTTTTATTAGAGTGACAGGAATAAACCAGCGATAGTTGCAGCCATTAAGTTAGATAATGTGCCGGCAATCACCGCTTTGATCCCCATTCTGGCAATGTCTTTACGACGGGATGGTGCCATCCCCCCCAATCCACCAAGTAAAATAGCAAGAGAAGAAATATTTGCAAAACCACACAAAGCAAAAGCAATAATCGCCTGTGTTTTCTCAGACATAATGTGACCGGTCGTTGCCACTGCCTGAGCATGATCGCCAATGTATGGAATAAAATTAGAGTAAGCAACGAATTCGTTCATCACGATTTTCTGACCGATAAAGGCACCGGCCGTTGTCGCCTCTGACCATGGGACACCAATAATGTAAGCCAATGGAGAAAAAACCCATCCAAGAATCACATCCAGACTCAGTCCCGGCATTCCGAACCAGCCACCGATACCACCCAGAAGACCATTGACCAAAGCAATCAAACCGATAAATGCCAGCAACATAGCCCCGATATTCAGTGCCAGTTGCATACCAACGGACGCACCGGATGCAGCAGCATCAATAACGTTCGCCGGTTTTTCTTCCTCACTATTGGCATCTTCATCATAATGATCTTTAGGGACATTGGTTTCTGGCTTAATCAGTTTCGCAAATAATAACCCTCCCGGAGCAGCCATAAAAGAAGCCGCAACCAGATACTCCAGAGGCACACCCATCGACGCATAACCGGCAAGAACACTACCGGCAATAGAAGCAAGACCACCGCACATGATGGCAAAGAGTTCTGACTCCGTCATCCGGGCAATAAATGGTCGAACCACCAAAGGTGCTTCTGTCTGACCAACAAAGATATTTGCCGCTGCAGATAATGATTCTGCTTTAGAAGTACCCAATGCTTTTTGCAGACCACCACCAATAATACGGATAACCCACTGCATGACACCAATGTAGTACAAAACGGAGATTAATGCGGAGAAAAAGACAACCGCCGGCAGTACCTGAAAGGCAAAAATAAACCCGAGACCATCAACAGAGAAATTGACCAGACTACCGAATAAAAATCCGATACCGTCTTTACCATAATCAATGACATGCTGAATCCCTGCGGAAATACTGGCAAGCAGATCCCTTCCCCAGGGGACGTAAAGGATAAAGCCACCCAATAAAAACTGAATGGCAAACGCACCACCAACCGTTCGAAATTTAATCGCTTTACGATTATCTGAAATGAGTACAGCCAGTCCGATTAAAACCGCCATACCCACTAAACTTATTACAATACCCATACAAACCCCACCGGATAGAACCCAACCATATGGTCAACTTATCTTTGGCGAAAGATTATATAGTAGAAAAAAGTGATATAAATTATAAAACGACATACTTGTTTCTTATTGTACATTTAATTTTGAGATATATATCACAAAAAAAATAAATATTTCCCTCTTCTCTCTATTAATGAACTTTCCGACTTTAACTGTATACCAACTCTTAATCTCACAAAATTTAACACGAAAAAACTCAGTCCACTGATTAGTACTGACCCCGTTTTTCATAAAAAAGCACTTTAAAATAAAAAAAGCTTTTTTTATTACAAAAATTTAACAATAATATCCTGAGTCAAATCAAAAAACTCAGAAAAAGCGAACTGATGTGGGGTTAATCGATTTCTTTTTTTCGACGTAAAGATAAAATATCCGAAATTTTATACTCGTTGTCTTTAACGGTTTTAAGACAAACACAACAGCAGTGCAACAAAGGGAATAAGCGGTGAAAAAAACCATACTAAAATTGTCCACTATTGCGTTAGCAATTTCTTCATTTCAGGTTCTTGCGCAAGCAAAACCGGCTGTTATTTACGATACAGCTGGTAAGTTTGACAAATCATTTAACGAAGCCGTTTACCAAAATGGTGTCAAACCAATGGAAGCGGAAGGCGTAAAAGTACGAGAATTCGAACCTCAGAATGAAGCCCAGCGCGAACAGGGATTACGCCGTCTGGCCAGTCGCGGATTCAGTCCGATTGTCGCCGTCGGTTTCAATATGGGTTCAGCGGTAGAGAAAGTAGCAACAGAATTTCCTGACATTCACTTCACCATTTTAGACATGGTCGTAAACAAACCAAATGTTCAGTCTGTTGTCTTTAAAGAACATGAAGGTTCTTTCCTTGTTGGGGCATTAGCAGCCAAATATTCCAAAACAGGCACAATTGGTTTTATCGGTGGAATGGATATCCCTCTGATCCGTAAGTTTGAATGTGGTTATGAACAGGGTGCAAAATATGCTAAGCCTGACATCAAAGTATTAGAAAACATGACCGGTTCAACACCAGCAGCTTTCTCTGATCCGGCAAAAGGCTCTGAATTAGCCAAATCTCAATTTTCTCAGGGCGCTGACGTAATTTATGCCGCTGCCGGTGGTACAGGGCTTGGTGTGTATCAGGCGGCAGCCGATGCCCATAAATATGCTATTGGCGTGGATTCAAACCAAAACCATCTTCATCCGGGAACAATGCTGACATCCATGGTAAAACTTGTGGGCAAAGCGGCAAAAGATAGCTGGGAAGAAGAAATCAAAGGCGACTGGAAACCTGGCGTAAAGGTCCTTGGCCTGAAAGAAAGTGCCGTTGACTGGGCATTAGATAAGAATAACGAAGCTTTAATTACCGACAATATGAAAGCTTATATGGAGAAATTAAAGCAGGAAATCGTCTCAGGAAAAATCGTTGTTCATGACTATATGAGCAATAATACCTGTACGTACTAATCAGGACATAAAGTAGTACCCATACCATAACGCCGCTGCCAATAGCGGCGTTGTCGTGTATTGATAAGAGATAACACTGTTATTTTTTTCTTACGTTAAGGTATTAATTTTTTTAAATTTTGTTCAGGATGTTAATGTGACCCGAACGACAGACTACGCAATTGAGCTCAAAAATATCGATAAACGATTTGGAGCTGTGCACGCCAACCGGGCAATCGATCTTCAGATTCCTAAAGGTACTATTCACGGAATTATCGGAGAAAACGGAGCCGGAAAATCAACCCTGATGAGCATCATCTATGGCTTCTATCAGCCAGATTCCGGTAATATGAAAGTAGATGGACAGCCATATCGTCCCTCAGATTCTCAGGCTGCTATCCGGTCCGGGATCGGAATGGTCCATCAACATTTCATGTTAGTAGATACATTTACGGTACTGGAAAACATCATTCTGGGTGCAGAACAGGGCTGGAAATTAAAAGAAAGCTTATCATCAGCCAGAAAAAAGCTTCAACAGCTCGAAAAAGATTATGGGCTTGAAGTTCCTCTTGATGCGATTGTTGGAGAACTCCCTGTCGGCCTGCAACAACGGGTCGAAATTCTGAAAGCGCTCTATCGTGGCGCCAATGTTTTAATCCTCGATGAACCTACGGGAGTCCTTACCCCACAAGAAGCGGATCACCTGTTCAGCATTTTGAAAAAATTACGGGAACAAGGTACAACAGTCATGATCATTACGCATAAATTGCGTGAAGTTCTGGCGATTACCGATAATGTTTCCGTCATGCGTCAGGGACAGATGGTTGCCCATGTCAAAACTTCGACCACAGACCGTGAATCTCTCGCAGAATTAATGGTAGGGCGTAAAGTTCGCCTCAAAGTTGAAAAAGATAAAGCCATTCCCCAAAAAGAGAAAATTCGTGTCGAAAAACTCAGCTACATCGACAGCTCTGGCGTTACCCGGGTTAAGGAGATCAGTTTTTCTGTCCGGGAAGGCGAACTGGTCGGTATTGCCGGGGTATCAGGGAACGGGCAATCCGAAATTCTCAGTCTGTTATCCGGAATACTCAAACCATCCTCCGGAAAAATAGAACTCAATGGGCACACAATTACCGCTCAGAACCCGGCAGATCCCCGCAAGATTCGGGCGATGGGTGTCGGACACATTCCGGAAGATCGTCACAAACAAGGACTGATCAACAAATTTGAGGCTCAGGAAGCTTACATCCTGGGATATCACCATCTGAACAAATACAACAATGGCTTACTACAAAATAAAAAAGCCATCGAAGAGTGTTGTCAGGAAAGCATGGAAAAGTGGGATGTCCGCCCGAGTGATATTCACCTGAAAACCGCCAATTTCTCTGGAGGCAACCAACAGAAACTGGTGATTGCCAGAGAAATGGAAGAAAATCCCGATGTCCTGCTGATCGGACAGCCAACCCGCGGAGTCGATATCGGAGCGATTGAATATATCCACCAACAAATTATTGCCTGTCGTGATGCCGGCAAAGCCGTTTTACTGGTTTCCGTTGAACTGGATGAAATTCTTTCTCTCGCAGACCGGATCATTGTTGTCTTTGATGGGGAGATCGTGGGTGAAATCGATTCTTCTCAGGCTGACGAAAAAACATTAGGGCTGATGATGGCAAACATCGTTCCCAACCATATCAAAAAATCTGGAGAGCCATCATGAGCCAAGCCAAAGTACCGGCATGGGTATCCATAGGTCTATTACCGGCCGTCAATATTGCCGTTGCCTTTTTAGTCTCAGCCCTGCTGTTTTTGTATATTGATATCAATCCGCTTGATGCAATAAAAGTAATGTGGACAGGTGCGTTCGGATACGCCGAAGGAATGGGCTATACGCTCTACTACACCACTGGATTTGTTTTTACCGGACTGGCTGTTGCCGTTGCCTACCATGCCGGTTTATTCAATATCGGAGTCGAAGGCCAGGCGTACATAGGCGGACTTGGGGTTGGTATTGTTTGTCTGACGCTTGGTGATGTCGCGCCCTGGTATATTATTTTTCCCGTTGCCATCATAGCCGGCGGACTGTTTGGTGCCGGTTGGGCCTTCATTCCCGCCTACTTACAGGCAAAACGGGGCTCTCATATTGTAATCACCACCATCATGTTTAACTTCATTGCAGCCTCGTTGATGGCCTATCTGCTGGTTGATATTTTCAAACCGGAAAATTCCATGGCAACCGAAAGCCGGGTTTTTACTCAAGCCAGCTGGCTACCCAAAATGCATGATGTGTTTGCGTTGCTGGGAATAAAAATGGCATCAAGCCCTCTTAACATCAGCTTTTTCTTTGCCATACTCTGCTGTGTGTTTGTCTGGCTGTTCATCTGGCACACCCGCTGGGGCTATGAAATCCGGGCAATTGGTTCCAACCCCTCAGCGGCAACCTATGCCGGCATCAACTACATAAAAATCATTATTATCACCATGCTTATTTCCGGTATGTTATCCGGCTTCTTTGGACTGAATGTTCTTCAGGGAGAACTGCATCAGATAAAGCTGAATTTTGTTGAAGGGTTTGGTTTTACCGGTATTGCTGTTGCATTAATGGGACGAAACCATCCTATCGGTATTTTTCTGGCCAGCCTTCTGTTTGGCTTCCTGTATCAGGGAGGTGCTGAATTAAGTTTTGAATATGGAGTGGACAGAAATATCGTTGTTGTTCTTCAGGGACTTGTCATTTTATTCTGCGGCGCTTTAGAGCACATGTTCCGCCCGTCGTTAGAAAAACTCTATCTTCGTCTGGCGCCCGTGAAACCACAAGGAGAAGCATAAGTTATGTTTGAAACAATAATTCTCATGCTGGACTCTACAGTTCGGGTAGCAGCACCATTAATCCTAGCCTCACTGGCCGGCATGTTCAGTGAACGTTCCGGTGTCGTCAATATTGCACTGGAAGGTAAGCTACTGGCCGCCGCTTTTGCCGGTGCAGCTGTCGCACACACCACCGGTTCGGCATGGATTGGCTTACTGGCAGGAATCTCTGTTTCTGTTCTTCTGGCATTGATCCACGGATTTGCCAGCATCACTCACCGGGGTGATCAGGTTGTCAGCGGTATGGCCATCAACATTCTTGCCGCCGGATTAACCGTCACGCTGGGACGTTACTGGTTTCATCAGGGAGGTCAGACACCATCTCTTTCCGGGGCAGCCCGTTTTGCCCCTATCACGCTTCCCGGAGCTGATGCCGTGAAAGACACGCCGATCATTGGCCTTTTGTACTCTGAGCTAATCAGTGGTCATTCCGTTATTGAGTACATTGCTTTTATTGCCGTCCCTATTTCATGGTATGTCCTTTTTAAAACCCGTTTCGGATTACGGCTAAGAGCAGTGGGTGAGTCGCCTTCTGCTGTCGATACAGCGGGAATTTCTGTTATTGGTATGCGCTACAGTGCAATGGTCATTTGCGGCATTTTAGTCGGTTTGGGAGGGGTGTACCTATCCGTAGGGCAAACTGCTCAGTTTTTACCGAATATGAGTGCCGGTAAAGGCTACATGGCTCTTGCTGCATTAATTTTTGGTAAATGGCGACCGGTCACAGCCATGAGTGCCTGCCTGCTGTTCGGTTTCTTAGATGCTTTAGCCATTCGTTTGCAGGGCGTGACGATTGATGGCATCGTCATACCGGTACAGGCGATAGAAGCATTACCTTACGCTCTGACTGTCTTCCTGCTGGCCGGATTCATCGGCACCGCTATTGCACCGAAAGCAATCGGTGTTCCGTACACTAAAGAACGTGAATAGCACCGGCTGAGAAGGCAAACATCCTATAAGAAAAAGGGGACCTGATACCCTTTTTCTTACCTGTCTATTGGTAACTGAAAAAGCGAATGGCTGTTTATCCATAACTGCTTCACCACATCGGTGGCCTTTTCTGAACGTAATTCAGTCAGTGAAAGCAAGATTCGTTGCAGGTACTTAGGATGGTTAGGCATTCCCTGATGTCCGGAGACTGGCATATCCGGGGCATCGGTTTCCAGAACAAGACTCTCTAAAGGCAGTTGGCTGATAGCCTGTCGGGTTTTATTTGCTCTTGGATAAGTGATCGTCCCACCGACCCCAATTTTCAGCCCTAAATCAACAAATACTTTGGCCTGCTGATAACTTCCGGTAAAAGCATGCACAACGCCTCCAGACAATGCCGGATATTTCCTGACCATCCCGGCAATTTGTGAATGGGTCTTCCGGCTGTGCAATATCACGGGTAATGAGCTCTTGATAGCTATATCAAACTGCGCCGTCAGTATATCCTGCTGCTTTTCAAGTGGTATATTAACCGTCGCATCCAGACCACATTCACCAATCGCGACACAGGAATTCTGTCGTCGGTCTACCGCACTCTGAAATTCTGTCAGTATCCGCTCATCAACTGACGACAGAAAATAAGGATGAATACCCAATGCATGATAAATAATGCCGGGGTATTGTTCCGATAACGTTTCAACCCGACGCCAATTCTGAACTCCGACAGACGGAACAATCAGTTTTCGGATACCCCTGTTAATAGCCTCTTCCAGTTCTGAAGAAAAAGAAGAAGAAAAGGCATCAAAATCAAAATGACAGTGAGTATCGACCAAAAATGAACATGGGGAATTAGCGTTCTTCACGGTGAAAAACAAACTCTTTATCAGAGGATTCCGCTTCAACAAAATAGTAACCGGCGGTGTTGAATGATTTAAGCTGCTCAACCTCATCAATCCGGTTTTCAATAATATAGCGCGCCATCATGCCTCTGGCTTTCTTCGCATAAAAACTGATCACCTTATAACGACCGCTTTTACAGTCTTTAAAGACCGGCGTTATCATCTTACCACTCAGTTTCTTGGTTTTTACCGACTTAAAATACTCATTGGATGCCAGGTTGACTAAAACCTGATCACTTTGTTCACCCAAAGAATCATTAATCTTATCGGTGATCCGATCCCCCCAGAATTGATATAAGTTGGTTCCTCGTGGATTTTCCAGTTTTGTCCCCATCTCCAGACGATATGGCTGCATTAGATCAAGTGGACGGAGTATACCGTACAACCCGGATAAAATTCGCAAATGACTCTGAGCGTATTTCAAATCCTCTTCTGACAGAGTTTCAGCATCCAGACCGGTGTAGACATCGCCCTTAAAAGCGAAAACAGCCTGCCGTGAATTATCAAAGGAAAACGATGGACTCCACTCTTCAAAACGTACGGCATTCAAACCGGCAATTTTATCACTGACTTTCATCAGAGAAGCGATATCTGCCGGTGTCAACTGACGGCATACATCAATTAATTCTTGTGAATGTTCGGTAAACTCAGGGACGGTAAAGATCTCCGAAACAAGCGGAGATTCGTAATCTAATGTTTTTGCTGGTGAGACGACAATAAGCATGACTTTAAAATTCCTGATTGTTTATTTTTATATGGTTTTCCATCCTAAAGTAACAAAAAAAACCATGCAATGTCTGCATGGCTTTTCCGATATCAGAAATAGATAGAATCAATCATCTCCATTTTCAGGCTGATCCCAGATTCCCTCTTCTAACTGAGACTTAAGCTCCGGATAATCATTAACATCAAATGTTGGCACTTTTCCTGATCTCAGTTGCTGGTTGTAATCTTTTGCCAGTTTCACAACAATCCCTGACAGTAAAAGAATCGCCACCAGATTAACAATCGCCATCAGTCCCATCGATACATCTGCCATCGCCCACACCGTAGGCAGCGTAGCCAGAGAACCAAACAGCACCATACAAAGGAAAACCATTCGGAAGATCAACAGTCCTTTCTTATGGTTACGCTCCAGAAAGACTAAGTTGGTTTCTGCATAAGAATAGTTGGCAATAATAGAGGTAAAAGCAAACAAAAAAATCGCACAGGCAATAAAAATCCCCCCCCAGTCACCAACCTGAGCGTTAAGCGCTCTCTGGGTAAGTTCAATTCCCGTAACCTCTCCATGTGGAACATATTCTCCGGACATGAGAATAATCGCTACAGTAGATGAACAGATAACAATCGTATCAATAAAGACACCGAGCATCTGAACGTATCCCTGAGAAGCCGGATGAGGAGGATATGGTGTTGCAGATGCTGCCGCGTTAGGAGCAGACCCCATCCCCGCTTCGTTCGAAAATAGCCCTCGTTTAACACCATTAATCATCGCCTGGGCAACCATGTACCCCAATCCACCGGCTGCCGCTTCCTGAAAACCGAATGCGCTTTTGACAATTAAAGTGATTACTGCCGGTAATTTTTCGATATTAATCACCAGGACAAACAGTGCAATCGCCAAATAAACAAGCGCCATAAAAGGAACAATTATCTCAGCTGTCCGGGCGATTTTTCTTACACCACCCAAAATAACAAATGCCGATAACCCCATAATTCCAACGCCGACGTAAACCGGTTGAAAACCAAATGCCGTCGTCAGTGCATTTGTAATCGAATTTGCCTGAACCGCATTAAATACAAGACCAAAGGCAATCATCAGAAAAACAGAGAAAAGAATTCCCATCCAGCGCATTCCAAGGCCTTTCTCCATATAATACGCAGGACCACCACGGTAATTACCATCATCATCTTTGGTTTTATAAAGCTGAGCCAATGTACTTTCCGCGAATGACGTTGCCATACCGACCATGGCCGTTACCCACATCCAGAAAATAGCTCCGGGACCACCTGCAGTCAGAGCAACCGCAACCCCTGCCATATTCCCGGTTCCAACTCGGGCTGCAAGGCTTGTACATAAAGCCTGAAAAGAAGAGATTCCTGAATTATCAACACGCCGGGAATTTTTAAGCACCAGAAACATATGTTTGAAATGGCGAACCTGAATAAAGCTTAAACGAAAGGTGAAATACAACCCCACGCCAACAAGAAGGTAAACCAGTATCGATCCCCAAAGAAGATCGTTCATTAAATTGATTAAATCTGTCACAAAAACCTCGGGCGGACATAGACTAGAGTCTGTTAATTCTGTTGCACATCCATTCTGATTCTTGACTCGAAACTAACCAAGAAGCGTTATCTTAGTTTTCCTTTTTCTGACTTATAAAAATAAGGACTGCTTATTTTTACTCGGGGATAATGCTATCTAAATAGCAAAAAATCAACTTAACTGATGTATATCAAGTTTTGTACATGCCAGACAAACTTAACATGGGGTTATTTTGATTTAACATTTTTTACACATTATTTGAATTTATTCTTTACAAAAGACATAAAAAAAGAGATTCTTTCGTCAACACCATTGTAAAGGGAAATTGGTTGGTCAGGATGACCGGAATTTTTCTTAATTTGTGAAATTTTCGATGTCTTAATGAAATATGGCATTTTAATTTTGATCGAAGATTCACCTCAAGAAAGTTAAAAAAATTTACATAATTCCACTCAATGTCCTGACCTCAACAATACTATGTGACGTTTTTACCTCTTATTTTTTGTGATTTTGTTACGAAAAATAGAAAAAACGTCATCAAATAGAAACATTTAAGAAATATTTGAGAAATATTTCAAAGTTAATTTAAGTGAAAGTATGTTATCTATTCAGCTGTCATATTGTTGGCAATGGCATAAAGAGGCTAAATTATGGACGATTTAATCCTGGTAGAACTTCTAGAAAAAGAAATCAACAAAATTCGCTCTCAACGTTCAAAACCGTCCAAAAGAATGTGGCGGGAAATAGAGGAAATCAGAGACAGACGACGATTAGAAAAAGAACTGTTGGAAATGGATGTTTGTCTTGATGTAGACGACATCAAATTATAATTTTTTTAAAAAAGGCTCTTATGAGCCTTTTTTATTCATTTTTTCTTTGATTTAGACGATATGATATAGCTAAAACACAAGGCTCAGACTTTTTCTTCTTGTTTGAAGTTTCTTACAAGTTCAGCCAGCTGTTTATAACGATCGGCAATATTATCTCCAAAGACAGGATCATCTTCGCTCTGTTCCCACTGACTTTCCAGAAACTCCCAGTCTGCAGCGACAAATGTTTTATTTACAATAGGAATAATTTCTCTTTCTTCTAAATCAAGATGCTGTTTCTGAGAAGTAATAAATTCAGCCAGCTGCTCCATAAACACTTCCTGAGGAACGATGGCATCCTGCAAAATCATCTCAATAATATCCATAAAGTGATGTGTTTTTTTAGCCAGCGCAACGTGGTCTTCAGCCAGATCAGCAATGTGTTTATCATCACCGTATTTTTCTACGTAGTAATGATAAATTAAATCTTCTTTGGGGTGGTGTACCGTTTCTGAATGGGAAGATAAGTAATCAACTATATCTTTCACCAACCGATAATCAACTTTTTGCTCTGTTTGCAATCGTTGATACTGACTTTTCAATATGGCTAATAGGCGCGTCATATATCCATGTTCACGCCTGATCCGTTCTATCATCATCATGCTTCTCCAATGCATTTGCCAACCTAATTGTATAAAACATTGATGAAATATGCTTTGATTCCAGTCGAAAAAACAAAATTTACATTTCAGTTAAGTACTGGTTGCCAGTTAATTGGCGCCTTACCTGCATTATTAAGTATTTGATTTGTTTTTGAAAAATGGCCACAACCTAAAAAACCACGATGAGCAGAAAGTGGAGATGGGTGAGGTGCAGTCAAAACATGGTGCCTCTGACGGTCAATAATTCGTCCTTTTTTCTGTGCATGAGCGCCCCACAGAAGAAAAACGACATTTTCCCGTTGCTCGTTAATAACGGCAATCACTTTATCCGTGAAGGTTTCCCAGCCACAATTTGCATGAGAATGCGCTTTACCCTGCTCAACAGTCAAAACCGTATTAAGCAACAATACACCCTGAGCGGCCCAACTTTTTAAATAACCATGTTCAGGAATTGAAAAACCGGGAATGTCACTTGCTAACTCTTTGTATATGTTAACTAAAGAAGGCGGCGTTTTAACTTCTGGCCGTACAGAAAAACAGAGACCATGAGCCTGCTGAGGTCCATGATAAGGATCCTGTCCGATAATAACGACATTAACATCGGAAAATTCAGTAAACCGGAAAGCATTAAAGACATCATGGGCGGGAGGATAAATCACTTTACCACTTTGTCTCTCCGACTCAACAAATGACATAATTTGCTGGAAGTAAGGCTCCTGCTTTTCGGCACCGATTACATCATGCCATGAAATTGGGTTTGTCATAAAACATTCCTAAATTGTCCAATTTACAACTATTTTAACGACAAACCAGATGACATGACATCATTTTCAACGATTAATCAGTACGATATATGAGACGGTCGTTGTGGTGCCCGGTGATGTCCCTGACCATTCACATGACGGTTTGGCATTGGCATCCGGGGTGCTGGTCGACCAGCTGCGCAAAGTACAGAGCAGAAAGACATAAAGACCTCCAAAATTCACATTTATGTAATTAACTGGTAACTAAGAGCGTTTTCTCATATTATGCTATGAAAAAATGATGCCAACTTATCAAGAATTGAAAATCAATATATCTTATGAATGAAAAGATTGTACCAGATCAATTTCAGCAGGCCATAATGTCGGTTCAATCGTTTCAAGTATCAGGGGAATCCCATTAAACCGCTTATCTTTACCAATAAATTCAAAGCACTCCAAACCGATATGCCCTTTTCCCAGAGAATGATGCCTGTCAACACGCCCACCTAAAGGTGTTTTTGAATCATTTAAATGCATTGCTCTTAAATAGTGCATACCGACAACCTGATCCAGCTCTTCAAATGTACTCTCACAAGCCATTGCCGTTGAGAGGTCATATCCTGCCGCAAATAGATGACAGGTATCGATACAAATCCCAACCCGTTCTTTATCTTCAACAAGTTCAATTAAATAAGCAAGATGCTCAAAACGGTGTCCGAGATTCGTCCCCTGGCCTGCCGTATTTTCGATAACAGTAATGACACTTCCGACCTGCTCATGGGCAAGATTAACCGACTCGGCAATTCGTTTCAGACAATCCTGTTCTGGCATTTTTTTCAGATGACTTCCAGGATGAAAATTAAGCAGCTTTAACCCTAACTGCTCACACCTTGCCATTTCGTCATAAAAAGCAAAGCGAGACTTTTCCAGATTTTCCTTATCGGGATTTCCTAAATTAATTAAATACGAGTCATGAGGAAGAATTTGATCGGCACTAAAACCATATTTCTTACAGTTAGTCTTAAATGCTGTTATCGTCGTTTCATCCAGAGGCTTTGCTTTCCACTGCCTCTGATTTTTAGTAAACAAAGCAAAAGCAGTTGCCCCTATTTCATTTGCTCTGAGCGGTGCATTCTGAACACCTCCGGCAGCGGATACATGTGCTCCTACCCATTTCACACTTTTCATTCACCTGAAATCTCTTGTTTAATTAACCTTATCACAGTATATCAATCGCTTATTCATTTCATCAAACCTCAAAGCGTATGTAGTAAAATTACAACAAATTTACGTATAAACAATTTTTTATATTTTAAAAAAGTTTGTACATGGCAAAACTAACGAAGATTTAGTTGATTTTAATCAATTCACAAGATCGTCAAACAAGTCAATATATTAATCAAGCTTGATATAAATCAATATTTTTAGTATGGTTATTTGGTATATAATGAGCAGCTCAGCAAAATTATTGAAAATAAACACCAAATAATCTCATTAAAATTAGGAGTTCGTAATGATTCAAGGTATTCAAATTACTAAAGCAGCTAACGATGATCTTATCAATTCTATCTGGCTTCTTGATTCAGAAACCAACGAAGCTCGTTGTGTTGCAGGTTCTGGCTACGAAGAAAACCAGGTCGTCGCATTAAATGAGCTGGGTGAATACGAAAGTCGTGAAGTTGCTATTGAAACTGCACCTAAAATTGAAGGTGGTCAACACCTGAACGTTAATGTTCTGAAACGGGAAACTCTTATGGATGCCGTTGATCATCCAGAAAAATACCCACAGCTAACCATCCGTGTTTCCGGATACGCTGTACGTTTTAATTCTCTGACACCAGAACAACAACGCGATGTTATCGCTCGTACTTTTACAGAATCTCTGTAATTGTCAGACAAACGAAAAATGGCGCAATTTGCGCCATTTTTTATACCTGTGAACTTGCCGTATATTATTTCTGAACTCTGCGTAATACGGTTTTCAATGCTTCAAAATCGTTATCTAGTTCTTCTGATAACAATTCCATCGCGGCATGTTTTGCTAATGGCGCAGGAAGCTCAATATCGGTCCCTAAAATATCATCAACCACTTCTTTAAATTTAGCCGGATGAGCGGTACATAGGAATAACCCGGTTTCTCCCGGTTGAAGTTGCTCACCGAGAACACGATAAGCAATCGAACCATGAGGCTCACACAGATAACCAAGCTGATTCAGCTCCTTAACGGATTCAGCACTCTGCTCATCGGTAACAGCGCCTTTACCTAATGTGTCCAGTCCCCATTGCTTAATACGGCAAAGCTCTTCAATTCGGGGCCAGTTATTCGGCTGACTCACATCCATGGCATTTGACGTTGTTGCAATCGTTGGTTTTGGATCCCACTGCCCATTCTCAAGATAACGGGGAACCGTATCATTAACATTCGTTGCTGCAATAAAGCGCTTAACAGGAAGACCCAGTGCTTTAGCAAGCAGACCGGCCGTCAGATTACCGAAGTTACCACTAGGAACGGACACCACCAGATTTTCACGCTCTTCTTTACTCATTTGAGCCGCGGCTTCAAAGTAATAACAAATTTGTGCCATCAGACGACTGATGTTAATCGAGTTTGCTGAGTTAAGACCGATTTCATCACGTAACGCCTGATCATCAAATGCCTGTTTGACCAATGACTGGCAAGCATCGAAATCACTGTTAATGGCAACGGTATGAATATTTTTGCCCAACGTGCAGAACAGTTTTTCCTGTAGTGGACTAATTTTGCCTTTTGGATAAAGAATCACAACGTTGATATTTTCCATTCCATAAAAGGCATGGGCAACCGCCGCTCCGGTATCACCGGAAGTCGCGGTCAGAATGGTAATTTTACCGCCATTGGATACCGCAGCTAAAGACTGAGCCATAAAGCGGCCACCAAAGTCTTTAAATGCCAGAGTCGGACCATGGAACAGTTCCAGCGCATAAACGCCATCTTTTACCTGACTGATAGGAGCCGGAAACTGAAAAGCCGCATTAACCATTTCGGAGACTTTTTCCGGAGCAAGTTCATCGCCAATAAGAGCAGACAATATTTTCGCACTACGAGTCGTAAAATCTTCCGCCAGTAACCCATCAATATCATCAAACGTTGGCAATTCTGATGGGAAAAATAATCCCTGATTTCGGCCCAGCCCCTGGCGAACGGCCTGACCAAAAGATACCTGTTCATCATTCTCTTTTATATTGTAAAGCTTCATAGCTCACTTCCTGTCAGTTTCGAACCTTGTTTATCTAAACGACAAATATGGACGAATCCTTCCTCATTTTGTACATAATTCTGTTCTAACCACCGAGCAACTCGCTCAGCAACGCTCTTTTCTTTGCAAATACTGAACAACGTCGGACCACTGCCCGAAATTCCTGTCGTTAATGCACCGGCTGTCGCAGCATAGCGACGGGCATCTGCAAAACCAGGAAGAAGTTTCTCACGATATGGTTCTGCGATCACGTCTTTAATAAGTTTAGCCGCCAATTCAGGTTGATTAGAGTGGCAGGCATGAATAAACCCGGCCAGATGACGACCGTGAGCGATAACATCCTGACGACGGTACTGAGACGGAAGAATGGCTCTGGCTTCTGCCGTAGCCACTTTAATGCCCGGATAAGCCATAACCCAGTACCATTCATCAAAGCAAGGGACTTCCTGACTGATAATACCCAGCTCTTCAAGCATAAGCTGTAAACCACCAAGATAGCATGGCGCAACATTATCGTAGTGAACACCACCCGAAATCTTACCTTCCATTTCCCCCATTAATGCCAGCAGTTCCATTTCTGACAATGGGTTATGATGAAACTGATTCAAAGCATCTAACGCCGCAACGACGGAACAGGCACTGGAGCCCAGTCCTGAACCGATAGGCATATTTTTTTCCAGCGTCATTTGCAGTGGCTCAATCTGTATTCCCTTTTTCTCCAGCTCTCTTTTGTATACAACCCAACAGTCATAAACAATATTGTCTTTTGGCTCGGGAGGCAGTTTAGATACAAAGTCACCAACTAAATTCAAAGAAAATTCGTTGTCACTGCTTTTAACCTCAACCCGGTCTCCCAGTAATGTACCGTCAATAGGTGACACTGCGGCCCCCAGAACGTCAAACCCCACACTAACATTGCCAATAGAGGCTGGTGCGTAAACAACAACGCCTGATTTCTGCTCGCTCATATTATGCCCCTAATTTCCAGCCCAGAGTACGCATCACATCCGCAAAAACTCCTGCGGCAGTGACTTCGGTACCGGCACCATAACCACGTAATACCAGTGGAATCGGCTGATAATAACGGCTATAAAATGCGAGTGCGTTTTCACCGTCCTTAATCTTAAACATTGGATCGTTTTCACCCACTTTTGCAATTCTGACCTGGCATTTTCCATCCGCAATTTCGCCGACATAACGTAAGACCTTGCCTTCTTTGTCTGCTTCTGCCTGCAGCTGTTTAAAGTATTCATCCGCTTCCGGCAAACGGGCCATAAAGTCATCAACCGAACCGGTAGAATCAAATCCCGGCGGCAATGCCAGTTCAACGTTCACATCATCAAGTTCCAGCTTCATTCCGGATTCACGGGCCAGAATCAGCAATTTACGAGCAACATCCATACCGGACAGGTCATCCCGGGGATCAGGCTCAGTAAACCCTTTGTCTTTTGCAATCTGAGTGGCCTGACTTAATGTTAATCCTTCATCCAGCTTTCCAAAAATGAAAGACAGAGAACCGGATAAAATACCGTTAAATCGTTCCAGTTCATCACCGGCCGCTATCAGATTCTGCAGGTTCTCAATTACCGGCAGACCAGCTCCGACCGTTGTTTCATACATTAAACGGCGGCGCGCACGACGGGCAACTTTTCGCAGTTCTTGATAGTAAGCCATACTGGCTGTGTTCGCTTTCTTGTTCGGGGTAACAACATGGAAACCGGCCGAAATAAAGTCCGCATACTGGCTGGCAATATCATCACTGGAAGTACAATCAACCAGAACAGGGTTAATAATGTGGTTACGCTGAACCAGAGCAATGAGTCTGGCTAAACTGAATTCCTCTGACACACCGGACATTCTGTCACGCCAGTTATCAAGAGGCAGACCCTCAGCATCGAGCAGCAACCCTTTACTGTTTGCCAGACCACATACCCGGATGATAATGCCTCTTTCCGCCAGCTTTGGTTGTTGACGGGCAATCTGATCAATAAGCTCACCACCAACACCACCGACACCGACAACAAAGACATCCAAATGATGTTTAGCGTTAAACAGGTTTTCATGACAGGCTTTAATGGCTTCTGAAATTTTATCTTCAGAAATAACCGCTGAAATCGCCCTTTCCGATGACCCCTGAGCAATGGCCACGATATTCACGTGCACTTCGGCCAGAGAACGGAAGAACTGAGAAGCAATACCGCTGGTGGTTCTCATTCCATCACCGACTAAAGTCACAATCGCAACATCACTGATAAATTCAACCGGTTCAAGGATGCCATCTTTAAGCTCAAGTTCGAAAGCTTCAGCCAGTGTTTGTTCTGCTTTATGTTTATCCTCAGTTTCAATACAGAAGCTGATAGAATATTCAGATGAAGACTGTGTAATCAAAACGATCGAAACGCCGGCAGAAGACATGGCACCAAACACTCGGCTTGCCATACCAACCATGCCTTTCATTCCAGGACCGGAGACATTAACCATCGTCAGACTATTCAGTGTCGTAATGCCTTTAATCGGTAAATTATCTTCACCTGTATCCTGACCGATAAGAGTACCGGCTCCCTGAGGGTTAAAACTGTTTTTAATTAAACATGGGATCTGGAAGCGGGCAATAGGAGCAATGGTTTTGGGATGGAGAACGGAAGCACCAAAGTATGACAGTTCCATCGCTTCCTGATAACTCAGTGACTTGAGCAAGCGTGCATCATGAACCAGCCGTGGATCACAGTTATAAACGCCATCTACATCAGTCCAGATTTCACAGCAATCGGCCCTCAGACAGGCAGCCAGTACAGCAGCAGAATAATCAGAGCCATTACGGCCTAAACAAACTAATTCCCCTTTTTCATTACCTGCAGTAAAACCTGGCATAATAATTACATGATTGTCCGGTAACGGGTTGCGTTTAAAGTTTTCTGTTGAAATATCAACATCGACCATGGCTTCCAGATGGTTGCCTTCAGCATAAAAATATTCAACGGGATCAATTAAATGGGCTTTCTGATCTTTTGCTTCCAGCACGGCTTTCATCAGTTGAATTGATATACGCTCACCCTTACTGATAATACGGGCATTCACATGATCGGGACACATACCCAACAACCCTATGCCATGAACAAACTGACGGAGCGTAGATAACGATTTATTCACGACTTCATGGAAAGCCGTTCCATCGATATTCGGTAGTTCTTGCTGAATAGTATTAAATAACTGTTCAAATGAGGTTTTCAGTTCTTCAATCTGTAATTCTGCTTCACCATTTTTAAGCGCAGACTCAATAATAGCGACCAATTTATTCGTTGTTTTTCCCGGAGCAGACAGAACAACAGACACCTCTTCTTGTTTGGAATTATTTGCCACAATTTGCGCAGCTCTTAAGAACCGATCGGCATCAGCTAACGACGAACCACCGAACTTTAATACACGCATCCCTTCCTCCAATACTTCAAATAGACATAAAAAAAGGGCCTGCATCTTATTGAATGCAGGCCCTTTTTTCTAAAATTTCGCTCAGCAGCCTGCCCCAACATACGTAATGTCGGTAATAATAATGGTGGTAATCATTACTAATGGGCAAATTGCGTTCATTTACAAATTCACTTTTTAATCAGTTTATGTTTGCTGCCTCTACATTTACCTTATTTACGCTACTCAAGTCAACCAAAACTTAAGTTTTTTTAGCTAAACAGGAAATGAATCAGTAAAAGCGTAAAAAACGATCATTAATTCAGTAAAAAGATTAAAAATCGAGCGGTTTGGTTGACAGCACAATGCCATTCCAATCCGAATATAAGTAATCTCCAGGTTGGATAGACTGATTGGCAATTCTTAAAGTCAGATTGACATGGCCTGAGTCATGATTCGCCGAGTTTTTAGGACAGGCTGCCAAAGCTTTAATACCAATGTCTCTGTCCGCCAAAGCACCAACATCTCGTAATGCACCATAAATAACAACGCCTTCCCAACCATTTTTCATGGCGATAGCAGCAGTTTGGTCATCAAATAAAGCGGCATCACAAGAGCCATTACCATCGACAAACAACACTTTGCCTTTTCCATCCTGACTCAGTTGTTCAATGATTTTAGCGCTGTCTTTAAAACAACTAACGGTGACAACCTGACCAAAAAAAACACTCCGGTAACCAAAGTTATGCAGTGGCAGATCAAGTAACTGGACATCAGATGCATATTTATCACAAATAACTGGGGTGATATCTTTCATTATTCCTCCATGATTCTCATTAAAGCTTTTTATAAATCTCTCTGCAGCAATCCCTATATGACACGAATATTCATCGACACACGAATATAAATACAACTCTCCGGCAGAAACATAAAAGATGGCATTCTGACGGTATTTTTTCCCAAGGTGAATTGCATCCGGTAATGGAATCTCAACAGCAAAGCTCTCTTCATACCATTCAAATTTGCGATCACCTGCGATAACGGGCCAATAAAGACGACTACGGAGATCTTTTTTTAATTTCTCATTATTCGCGCAGTTTTGTTTATAAGACATTCTGTCGCTAAAAGGGTTCCACGCAGTAATAATCGCATATTGTGGAAATAAAATCTCATGGGATAGATCAAAAACCGTATCCGCATAAGCATGCCAGAGCTCAGGCTTAATCATTATATATTCCTGTTTTTCCTAAATATTACTATTGTTATATGAAGGTTAATAGCTCTTGATATAAATCAAACAATTGTAGGGAATGAACATTTAACCATTGTTACTATGCTGTTAAGAATATAGAATACGCCCGTTAAAGCCCAAGACAACAACGGCAAGCAGCCACAACCCCCACGGAAGGCGGAAAACGAATCAAAGTATGCTTTTTGGGTGCATTAGGTTAATATCAACATAGTTTTATTAGTATGTTATCTTTACCTATAGCTTATTTCGTTTTGATACAACTTATTAACAATTTTTCAGGTACCGCCGATGCAAACCCCGCAGATTCTTATTGTAGAAGATGAGCAAGTCACCCGTAATACGCTTAAACGTATTTTTGAAGCCGAAGGATACGTTGTATTTGAAGCCAGCGATGGCGAAGATATGCACACCGTACTGTCTGAACAATCCATCAACCTGGTAATTATGGATATTAACCTGCCCGGGAAGAATGGATTGTTACTTGCGCGAGAGTTACGGGAACAGGCAGATGTTGCTCTTATGTTCTTAACCGGACGCGATAATGAAGTGGATAAAATCCTTGGTTTGGAAATTGGCGCCGATGATTACATCACGAAACCGTTTAACCCAAGAGAACTGACCATTCGTGCCCGTAACCTTCTCAGCCGTTCGATGACAACGAATGCCGTACACGAAGAAAAACGCAACGTCGAATCATACCGCTTCAACGGATGGGAGCTTGACATCAACAGCCGTTCACTGGTCAATCCGGATGGTGATTCATACAAGCTGCCACGTTCTGAATTCCGGGCCCTCCTTCATTTCTGTGAGAATCCAGGAAAAATCCAAACCCGTGCGGACCTTCTGAAAAAAATGACTGGCCGGGAACTAAAACCGCATGATCGTACTGTTGATGTAACCATCAGACGCATTCGTAAACATTTTGAATCGGTAACAGGTACACCCGAGATTATCGCCACTATTCACGGCGAAGGTTACCGCTTCTGTGGTGATATCGAGGCATAACCCCAAAATCTCACTCTGCGATTTTTAATTCACCTAGAAAAAACCTCAGTATTAATCACTGAGGTTTTTTAATATCTATCTTCGGGATACAGACCTAGCTTCCCGTAACACGGTCGATTGACACGTTTTTGTCTATCAACCATGCTTTTTCTCTGTCATTATGCAGCAGGACAAGTACATCAATCGGTGACGATAACTTTAATGTATTCAGTTGAAAGTGAATTTCCCACAAACTCTCATTACTGATATCCAGATCTAATTGATTTTTGGAAAGCGTTGTCACATTCGTTCCCTGATAGAGTATGACTTTTTCTATCTCATAATCAGCTGGAAGCGAAGCGTGAGAAACAAGATAAACATCCCCCTCCATCTGAGACCGAGTATCATCAACCCAAAAGTTGCTTGTCACTTCGACCTCTGCGCCTGTCACTTCAGAGAAATTCGGAAACTCACCGAGTTCAGCCCGATCCCCATTAGAGCATCCGGCTAATACGATACTTAACAAACCCGCTAATATATATGACTTCATAGATTACCTGCTTTCTAACCATTGTTTTAAAAGCTGAATATCTTTTGAATACTCATTTTTAATCTCGTCAACCCAATCACTAATGTTTTCCCACCAGGCAGGAGCATCCGGCGTTTGTGCTTTCTGCGCGACTTTCTGAATTCTGGCAAGACCAATTGAACCGGCGGCACCTTTGATCTTATGAGCTTCAGAAACAATGGAATCCTGATCCTTAGCCATCATATTTGAATCGAGAACCTCAATGTAGCCAGGCATCAATTCTTCAAACATTTCAATGCTGTCTAACACCGGTTTAACTCCCACAATATCAACATAAGAGGTCAACATGTCAATATCTAGTATCTGATGGTATTTCTGCTCTTCATGTGCCATTTCCGAGATCTCTTGACCAGACTGTTTATCCATTTCATTAATAATGTCCTCAGGGCGGTTATCATCATTAACCAGTTTGTCTATGACATCTTTTATTGCAGCAACGGATAAGGGTTTACTGACTACATCATCCATCCCTTTCTTCAGGTATTCACTTTTATCTTTAAGAACGTTTGCCGTTAATGCCACCAGCGGCGGCAATGATTGCTCCTCAAAACGCTCTCTGATTATTTTTGCGACATCGAACCCGGTCATATCCGGCAACTGAATATCAAGAAAAGCTAAATCAAACGTATCAACACGGAATTTATCAAGAGCTTCCTGCCCTGTCATCGCAACAGTCACAGTATGTCCCAGACTTTCCAGTAATGAACGAGCAACGGTAACATTTAATTCAATATCTTCGACCATGAAAATATTCAAGCTTTTTTGTTCACATGGCATTTCGGTTATCAACATTGAGTCATCAATTAGCGGCGCAGTAAAAGAAACTGTGAATGTGCTTCCAAAGCCTTCTTCACTCGAAACCGATATATCACCATTCATCATATTCATTAACTGTTTCGACACAGCCAGTCCAATCCCGGTACCAACCGCATGAAGATTTCCTTTATCAGATTTTACCTGATAGTACATTGCAAAAATCTTTTCTAACTCCGCGTCAGGAATACCAACTCCGGTGTCTTCAATGTCAATTAAGATTTCAACATCAGACTCATGAATATCAGCACTGACCGTCATCACAACCCCCCCTTCTCTGGTAAACTTCATTGCATTACTTAACAAATTCCAGAGTACCTGACGCAGACGAGTTGCATCCACTTCAATCACAGAAGGGATATCGGTTAGTCGGTCCAGATCAAAACGAAGCCCTTTCTGCTCAGCCATTAACGAAGCGAGACTATCGATTTCAACGATAAAATCTTCAAAATTAAGAGCTTCAGGAATGAGCTCTAATTTTCTACGATCAAATTTATCCATATCGATAATATCGTTAAAAATATTCCCCAGTGTCACAGCACTGACATTGATGGTCTGCATGTGTTTACGCTGTTCATCGTCGAGTTTAGTATCAAGTAACATGCGGCTCAGGCCAACAATACCGTTCAGAGGCGTTCTTAATTCATGACTGACTGTGGATATAAACGTGGTCTTTTCACGGCTGGCTTTTTCTAACGATTCCTCATGACGCTTACGTTCCGTAATATCACGGCCAAACCCAACCAACCCCAGATGACGACCGTCATTCGAATAAAAAGGCACTTTACGGATTTCAAAATAGCTTTTCCGGCCGTCGGGATATTCAAGCCACTGTTCGTAAGTAATCGAACAATTATTCTTAAATACGTGCTCATCGGTTTCAATAACTAATGAGGCAACGTCTTCGGTATAAACTTCCTGAGGCGACAAACCAACCAACTCACTCTCCCGTTTACCGATCAGCTCTTCCATAGCCCGGTTACAACCAGAAAAGATGCCATTGGCATTCCGGTAATAAATCAAATCGGGAGAAGCATCAATAAAAGAACGGAGCAACGCACTTTGCTCAGCAAGTTCCATCTGGGTTTTCTCTCGCTGGTAAACTTCATTTTCCAAATCCACCATGGCTTCTTTCCGTGCTTCTTCCGCTTTAATTCGCTCTTCTATCTCCTGATTTAATTTTGCAATATTCTGCTGAAGCTCGTAATTCAGTTCCTGATCACGAAACCTCATATCTTTCAGCTTTGACACCAGTTTAGATAGCCGCTGACGGGATTCTTCAAGCTGATCTACGACCACAGAAAGAAAATACACGGCCCAGGGGGTAATAATCAGACCAAAAAAGACGGAGCGGATGATATCAATATCGTCCACAAAACCATTGAATACCAGCGTAAGTCCTACCTGTACAACAACAGCCAAAGCAACGAGTGCCAATGCCAATAAAATTGAAAAACGCAGAATACCTAATTTAACAAGCAAGTCGACGTAATACTGCGCCAGATTCTTCATCGGTTTCATTGACAACTCCAATGTAATATCAATTAATTAATCTTTATCACATATTTCAAAAAGTAAGTCTATGCTGCCCTACTTTTCATGTTTACTGAGGAGAACGGAAAAACGGACGGTCAATCAGTGACCCCTGGGCTCCATCACGATTTAATGCTTTCTCAATTTCCGTCATTGCCAACCAGCGATTTTCACACCACAACGGTGATAATAACGTTGGCCTTCTTGCTGCAGACGACACCCGGTGATAAACCACTTCTGGTGGTGTCATTCGGATTAGTTCACTGGCGGTATCAACATAAAACTCCAGTGAAGGTGCTTCTAATCGTCCGGCTTCCCAGGATTTCGCCATGACACTCCCTTTAACAATATGAAGACTGTGTAGCTTAATTCCATCAGTGCCAACATCCAGAACCTGCGCCATCGTAGTGAGGTTGTCCTCTTTTCCTTCTCCCGGTAAACCAACAATAAGGTGGGTACAGACCTTCAGCCCCAGTTCTCTCGCCTTACGGGTAATATCCACATAACTTTGAAAATTGTGTCCCCGGTTTATTTTATGCAGAGTCCTGTCATTAGCGGTTTGCAGACCTAACTCCAGCCAAACTTCATACCCTTGTTTGCGATAACGGCTTAGCAGTTCTAACACTTCATCCGGCACACAATCCGGCCGGGTTCCCACACACAATCCGACAATATCTGCAGACTGCAAGGCATCCTTATACATTTTATCCAGAACCTGAACTTCCGCATAGGTATTGGTATAAGCCTGGAAATACGCCAGATACTTTTTGGCGCGGGTTACTTCCACCGCCCGGTCTTTCAACTGATCCTTTATCGATACCACTTTCGCAGTTTCATCAACAAAAGACGACACATTGCAAAAAGTACAGCCGCCACGGCCAATCGTCCCATCCCGGTTAGGACAACTAAACCCACCATGTAAAGTGAGTTTATGAACTTTTTCGCCATATCTGTGTTTCAGGTCCTGACCTATGGTATTGACTAATTCGTGCAATTGTTTCAATTTTCACACCAAAATGAGAATAAATATCATTCAAAAAAAGATTTTTTGAATCACTATTGTGAGCTTTAAATGGCAATTTTAGTCCGTAATTAAAGGTTTCATTCTGGTAAATATCAATAAAGGGGTGATTTTTCAGCATTTAACACAAAATGTCAGAGAAAAGTAATGGAAAGAACCGATTTTTTTCCAAAAAAAAGTGCGTTTCATAACATTTTCTATTGGAATTCGCTGTAACAAAATTGTAGGATGTTTAGGTTTTCGACTCTGATATTTATCAGTTTTGAAAGATAAATAAAAATAGAAATGACGGTGATATTCATACCCCACCAAATAAAACTCTGAAATAAGAGTAATAACAATTTGAATATCACCATGGATTGTTTTTCTCACAACTTATTTTCCTGTGAGAAACGGAACGGACTCAAACTGACAATCATATGTCAGTTTAGATCTCAAAGGACCAGTCGCATCATATGGCTAAGAGCGTTTGTCTCTTGGCACGGTTGCGTCTCGCACTAACTGGAAGGATGTATCTATGGTAGATAGACAACAGAATTCACAAGGTCTTTACACTCCTGAACTGGAGCATGATGCTTGTGGTATCGGTTTTGTTGCTCACCTGAAAAACCGAAAATCTCATGAAGTAGTAACTCAGGCATTAGACATGCTTGCCCGTATGGAACACCGCGGTGGTCAGGGCTGTGACCCGTGCAGTGGTGATGGAGCGGGTATCCTGTTACAAAAACCACATGAATTTTTACTTGAGGAAACCGTAAAATTAGGCATCACAATACCTTCTTTTGAAAAGTATGGTGTTGGGGTTGTTCTGTTTCCTAAAGATGAATATAAACGCGAACAATGTCGTGATATTTTACTGCGTAATGCCAAACGCCTGGATCTTGAAATTTTAGGTTATCGCGTATTACCCACAGATAACTCCATGCTTGGTGCTGATCCATTAAGCACAGAGCCTCAATTTGAGCACGTATTTATTTCCGGTGGCCCAGGAATTACACCGGAGGAACTCGAACGCAAACTGTATGTTCTGCGTAATTACACCATTCGGGTTTGCCTTGAAAGTGTGTCTAATATAAGTGATGAGTTTTATATTAACTCGATGTCTTATAAAACCATTATGTATAAGGGCCAGTTAACGACTGAGCAGGTACCACAGTATTTTCTGGATTTGCAAAATCCGACAATGGTTTCAGCTCTGGCACTGGTACACTCTCGTTTCTCAACCAATACTTTCCCAAGATGGCGGCTGGCCCAGCCTTTCCGCTATATCGCCCATAATGGAGAGATAAACACCGTACGCGGAAACCTGAACTGGATGAAAGCGCGTGAAGCGATTCTTCAGTCAGAACTTTTCACCAAAGCAGAAATCGACATGCTGCTTCCTATCTGTCAGGAAGGAGCCTCCGATTCAGCAAACTTTGACATGGTGTTGGAACTTTTGGTTCTTTCAGGCCGCTCTCTGCCTCATGCTCTGATGATGATGATCCCGGAAGCATGGCAGGAAAATCCGAATATGGATCCGAAACGCCGTGCATTTTATCAGTATCACGCCAACGTCATGGAACCATGGGATGGCCCGGCATCGGTTTGCTTCACCGATGGTGTTACCGTAGGGGCAACACTTGACCGTAATGGTCTGCGACCATCACGTTATACGGTGACTAAAGATAATTTCCTGATCATGGCATCGGAAACCGGGGCGGTTGATATTGCACCTGAAAACGTTGATTACCGGGGTCGTTTACAACCGGGACGAATCTTCATTGCCGATCTGGAAGAAGGCCGCATTATTTCTGATGAAGAAGTAAAAGAAGAGATTGCCAATTCACAACCGTATGAAAAATGGGTCAAAGATAACCTGCTAAGCTTGAAATCTTTACCTCACGCGGAAACCGGCCACAGTCAGCCGAAACCGGAACGTCTGCTACACCGTCAACAAGCCTTTGGCGTGTCCAGAGAAGAAGTGGATGATATTATCCTGACTCTGGCTGAAACCGGTTATGAACCTCTGGGATCAATGGGAGCAGACTGGCCTCTGGCGGTTCTTTCTCATCAGTCTCAGCATTTATCTCACTACTTTAAACAGTTATTCGCACAGGTTACTAACCCACCGATCGACCCGATCCGTGAACGCATGGTCATGTCTTTAAAGACCTACATCGGTAAAGAGCAAAACCTGTTATCGGAATCACCGGCACACTGCCGGAAAGTAGAACTTGATTCTCCAATTATCTCAAATGCCGAACTGGAGAAGCTCCGGGCAATTGATAACGAACACTTACAGGCAAAAACACTGGATATCGTATTCCAGGCCAGTGGGGAACCAGGCAAACTGGAAAGAGCACTGAAAAGGATCTGCCAATACGCTGAAGATGCTGTTATTGATGGTTATTCCATTATTCTGCTCACGGACAGGGCGGCAAACTCCAACCATGCAGCTATTCCGGCGATGCTGGCAGTCGGTGCCGTTCATCACCACTTAATTCGTCGTGGACTCCGCTCTAAATGCGGTATTGTGGTAGAAACCGGCGACGCTCGTGAAACTCATCACTTTGCTACTTTAGTTGGCTACGGAGCCAATGCGGTTAACCCTTATCTGGTAACCGAAACCATTATTGAACTGCAGCGGATTAATAAACTGAATCCGGAAACACCAGCGGAACAACTGTTCAATAATTTCCGTAAAGGTGTTAATGCCGGTCTGCTGAAAATCTTCTCCAAAATGGGGATTTCTACTCTTCAGTCTTACCACGGTGCTCAGATTTTTGAAGCCCTTGGTATCAGCAAATCAGTTGTCGATAAATATTTCACCGGTACGGTTACCCGGATTCAGGGATTGTCGCTGGATGACATAGCAAGAGAAGTCATTGTCCGCCACCGCGTGGGTTATCCATTACGGGAAATCCCACTACAAATGCTGGACGTTGGTGGTGTTTATCAATGGAAGCAACGTGGTGAGCAGCATCTGTTTAACCCAACGACAATTTCGTTACTACAGCAATCGACCCGTAACCAGAACTACGAACAGTTCAAAGAGTACACCAAAGCGGTGGATACTCAGGGTAATAAAGCAGTGACTCTGCGTAGTCAGCTGGAATTCATCAAAAATCCGGCAGGATCTATTCCTGTGGATCAGGTTGAACCTATTGAAAATATTGTAAAACGCTTTGCAACCGGTGCTATGTCATTCGGTTCCATCTCTTATGAAGCTCACTCTACGTTAGCTATTGCGATGAACCGTCTGGGAGCAAAATCGAACTCTGGTGAAGGTGGTGAAGACCCAATCCGTTTCGAACGCAAAGAAAATGGCGACTGGGAACGCTCAGCGATCAAACAAGTCGCTTCGGGCCGCTTTGGTGTAACATCCTACTATCTGACCAATTCTGAAGAAATCCAGATTAAGATGGCTCAGGGCGCGAAACCTGGCGAAGGTGGTCAGCTTCCGGGCAATAAAGTCGATGACTGGATCGGTGCAACCCGTCATTCCACTCCGGGAGTCGGACTGATTTCACCACCACCACATCACGATATTTACTCCATTGAAGATTTGGCTCAGCTCATCTTTGATTTGAAAAATGCAAACCGTAAAGGCCGGGTAAACGTCAAATTGGTATCCGAAGCCGGTGTGGGTACGATCGCATCCGGTGTTGCAAAAGCAAAAGCAGACGTGGTGCTTATCGCCGGCTATGACGGTGGTACCGGTGCATCTCCAATTTCATCGATTCGCCATACCGGCCTGCCATGGGAACTGGGGCTGGCTGAAACGCATCAGACACTACTGAAAAACGGTCTGCGTAACCGTATTGTTGTTCAGGCTGATGGTCAGATGAAAACACCCCGTGATATTGCTATCGCGACACTATTGGGGGCCGAAGAATGGGGAGTTGCAACAGCAGCGCTCGTCGTTGAAGGTTGTATGATGATGCGTAAGTGTCACTCAAATACCTGCCCATTCGGTATTGCAACACAGAATAAAACACTCCGTGAACGGTTTGACGGACGTGTTGAAGATGTCGTGACTTTCTTCCGGTATATGGCTCAGGGCCTGCGTGAAATCATGGCTGAACTGGGTTTCCGTACTATTGATGAAATGGTCGGTCAGGCGAACAAATTAAAAGTTCGTGACGACATTGAACATTGGAAATACAAAAATCTGGATCTATCTGCCCTGCTTTATATGGAACCTCCCCGTGCTGAAGATGGCATCTATTGCCAGACACAACAAAACCACGGACTGGATACCATTCTGGATCGCAAACTGATTGAAACAGCAGCGCCGGCGCTTGAACGCGGTGAAGCGGTAACAGCTGACTTCCCGATTATCAACACCGACCGAAGCACTGGTACGATGCTGTCGAACGAAATTTCAAAAGTCTATAAAGATAAAGGCTTACCGCAACCGATGAACGTCAAGTTCAAAGGTTCCGCCGGCCAGTCATTTGGGGCTTTCCTTGCCAAAGGTGTGAAATTTGAAGTAGAAGGCGATGCCAACGACTACTGGGGTAAAGGCTTGTCTGGCGGTACGCTGGTTCTGTATCCAAATGCAAACTCAACCATCATTGCCGAAGATAATATTGTTGTCGGTAACGTTTGTTTCTACGGTGCAACATCGGGTGAATCCTATATCCGCGGTAAAGCCGGCGAACGTTTCTGTGTTCGTAACTCAGGTGCAAGGGTTGTTGTCGAAGGTGTTGGTGATCACGGCTGTGAATACATGACCGGAGGCGTTGCTGTCGTTCTTGGCGCAACGGGCCGCAACTTTGCCGCCGGAATGAGTGGTGGCGTCGCTTATGTCTGGGATAAAGATGGTGACTTTGACAGCAAGCTGAACAGAGAACTTGTTGACCTTGACCCTATCGATAACGAAGACAAAGCACTTCTGTCAGAAATGCTAACCAAGCATCAGGTACTCACAGGAAGTGACGTTGCAAAAGCATTCCTCGCTAACTTTGAAGACAACGTAAAATCACTGGTAAAAGTCATGCCACGTGATTACAAACGCGTCATTCAAAAACGTAAAGAGCAAGCTCAGGCAATGAAAGAACAGCAAGCGGAGGCAGTATAATGGGTAAGCCTACTGGATTTTTAGAACATGGACGCGAACTGCCTAAAAAATTAGATCCGTCAGTTCGTATTCAAAACAACAGAGAATTTGTTTTAGACAAAGAATTTGGTGAAAAGATCAATGTCCAGGCATCTCGCTGCATGGACTGTGGTGTGCCTTTCTGTCACAACGGTTGTCCTATCGGGAATATCATTCCCGAATTTAACGATGCGGTATACAGAGACAGCTGGGAAGAAGCCTGGAACATTCTGAGTTCAACCAATAACTTTCCTGAGTTTACCGGACGGGTTTGTCCTTCTCCCTGCGAAAGTGCTTGTGTTCTCGGCGTCAATCAGGACCCAATCACCATCTGTAATATAGAAAAAAATATCGTAGAAACCGCGTACAGGGAAGGCTATGCCAAACCCAAAACGCCCCGTGCACGTACCGGGTTTACCGTTGCGATCATCGGTTCAGGCCCTGCTGGCCTTGCGGCGGCAGAACAGCTTAACAGCGCCGGCCACACTGTGACCGTTTACGAACGCGATGAAAAAGTTGGCGGCCTGCTTCGTTTTGGAATCCCTGATTTCAAATTAGGTATGGATATCATTGATCGGAAAATCAACCTGATGGAACAGGCCGGCATTAAATTCGTTGTCAACGCTCACGTTGGTGTGGAAATTAATGCTCAGCAACTTCGTCAGGAGTATGACGTCGTACTGTTGACCGGCGGTTCAACAGTACCCCGTAATCTTCCGATTCCCGGACGTGAATTGAAAGGCGTCCATTTTGCACTGGAATTTCTGACACAAAACAACCGTCGTGCAAATGACATGGATCTGAAAACCGAAGAAATCCATGCCAAAGGAAAACATGTCGTCGTGATCGGTGGCGGTGACACGGGCTCAGACTGCGTCGGAACATCCAACCGCCACGGAGCAGAGAGCATAACTCAGGTCGAAATTATGCCAATGCCACCGGAAAAACGCCCGGCAAATATGCCCTGGCCTCAATACCCGATGATTCTGAAGACCACAACATCTCATGAAGAAGGTTGTGAGCGCTACTGGAATATTCTGACCAAAGAATTTATCGGTAATGATAACGGTGAGGTCACCGGTCTGCGAATTGCTGATATCCAATGGAAAGAAGCCGCTCCCGGTGAACGTCCGACCTTTGAAGAGGTAGAAGGAACTGAACGCGTGATTCCATGTGATATGGCATTTCTGGCAATGGGCTTCCTACACCCGGAACCCGATGGTGTTCTGGCACAACTGGATATCAAACTGGATGGACGTGGTAACGTCGCTACAACGGATTTTCAGACAAACCAGAAAGGAATTTTTGCTGCAGGTGATATGCGCACCGGCCAATCTCTCGTCGTTCGTTGTATCAACGAGGGCCGTGAAAGTGCCCGTGCCGTGGATGCCTACTTAACTGGCACCACAAACCTTGAAGCAAAAGCAGATTCACTTATGTTATCTGCATAGGTGATTTTTCCCTGGCACGTTTGGTCTCGAGCCGGGGATTTTTGAGATATGACACTCCTTCCGAGCAATTCTCATTGGCCGGCACAATAGTGCCGGTTTTTTTATTCTGATTCTCAGAATTAAAAACAATCATATCATTAGTACATTTTTCTTCGATTTCGTCACAAACATAATAATTATTTTTTATTTTTGATTTTTATCATTCATAAGATGAATAAAACTCTTTTTTCACATTTTTTCACGAATACCTTGATCTTTATTAATATTAGCTATAATTTGATAGATCCTTACCATACAACCATTCAGTTGGTTTGTGTTTTTATCCTTTTTTAACGAATAAAAATTCACATACAAAAACAATAAAGAATTATTAGTCATTTATTGTCTGACAGACGGAAAGCAAAGGGAGAGTTGCAATGACTCTATACGATCCTAGTTTTGAAAAAGACAACTGCGGATTCGGTTTGATTGCACATATGGAAGGTCAAACCAGCCATAAACTAGTAAGAACAGCTATCTCAGCTCTTGATCGCATGACTCACCGCGGTGGTATTGCTGCAGATGGAAAAACCGGTGATGGCTGTGGACTTCTGTTGCAAAAACCTGATGAGTATTTAAGACTCGTCGCACAAGAACAAGGCTGGAAACTGGGAAAACAGTTTGCAGTCGGAATGATATTTCTAAACACTGACCCGATCAAAAGTCAGGCCGCAATAAAAATCGTCAACGAAGAATTATCAAAAGAAACCATGGCCGTTGACGGCTGGCGAAAAGTACCAACCAATTCAAATGTTCTGGGCCCCATAGCAAAAGAATCGTTACCTGACATTCAACAGGTCTTTATCTCCGCGCCTGCCGGCTGGAGAGCCCAGGATATAGAGCGTCGTTTATACGTTGCCCGTCGCAGGATGGAAAAACGCATCATTGATGATAACGATTTCTACATCTGCTCACTTTCAACGCAGGTCATCGTCTACAAAGGCCTGTGCATGCCGGCCGATCTTCCCCGTTTCTATACGGATTTAGCCGATTTACGAATGGAATCGTCTATCTGCCTTTTCCACCAGCGTTTTTCAACGAATACACAACCACGCTGGCCACTGGCACAACCGTTCCGCTACCTGGCTCACAATGGTGAAATCAATACGATTCAGGGTAACCGGCAGTGGGCCAGAGCCAGAGCCTATAAATTTGCGTCACCGCTGATCCCCGATCTTCAGTCTGCTGCACCGTTTATTAATGAAACTGGCTCTGACTCTTCCAGTCTGGATAACATGCTTGAACTTTTTCTTGCTGGTGGTATGGATCTGTTCAGAGCAATGAGACTGCTTGTTCCACCTGCCTGGCAACACCATCCTGATATGGACTCTGATCTCAGAGCCTTCTACGACTTTAACTCCAAGCACATGGAACCTTGGGATGGACCAGCAGGTATTGTGTTATCAGATGGTCGCTATGCAGCATGTAATCTGGATAGAAATGGATTACGTCCGGCCCGGTATGTCATTACAAAAGACAATTTAATTACGCTCGCTTCAGAAGTCGGTATCTGGGATTACGCCCCGGATGAAGTCGCCCAAAAAGGCCGGGTCGGCCCCGGAGAACTGCTGGTAATCGATACAAAAGAAGGCAAATTATGGCAATCCGATGAGATTGACAATGATCTGAAAAGCCGCCATCCCTATAAAGAGTGGATGGAACACAATGTCTACCGTTTAACGCCGTTCTCTGAACAGGGTGATGATAAAATAGGTAATGCTTCTTTTGATAAAGATCTGCTTAAGACTTATCAGAAACAGTTTGCCATGACCAACGAAGAAATTAACCAGGTGCTCTATGTTCTTGCCGATATGGGACAAGAAGCCGTCGGTTCAATGGGAGACGATACGCCCATGGCGGTTCTGTCATCAAAAGAACGATTGATCACTGATTATTTCCGGCAGAAATTTGCTCAGGTCACCAACCCGCCGATTGACCCTCTGCGTGAAAAGCATGTCATGTCTCTGGCGACCTGTATTGGTCAGGAAATGAATGTGTTCAACGAAACCGACGGTCTTGCTCACCGGGTGACGTTTGATTCTCCGGTTTTACTCTATTCTGATCTTCAGCAACTGCTGGCATTAGGCGATAGACACTACAAAAACGTAACTCTGGACATTAACTACAATCCGGAGGCCAAAGATCTGAAACAGGCGATTGTCGATCTCTGTGATGAAGCCGAAGAGCTGACCCGGGACGGAACCGTACTACTGGTGTTGTCGGACCGTAACATTGAAAAAGGCAAACTGCCTCTGCCTGCCGCGATGGTTGTAGGTGCAATTCATAACCGTTTAGTCAATGCACAGCTTCGCTGCGATGCGAATATTATTGTCGAAACCGCAACAGTAAGAGATCCCCACCAATTCGCCGTTTTACTGGGATTTGGTGCAACCGCTATATACCCTTATCTTGCCTACGAAACCATTGCCAAACTGGTTAATGAAGGGGCTTTGGATAAAGATTACCGACAGGCAATGCAAAATTACCAATATGGTATTAATAAAGGCCTGTATAAAATCATGTCTAAGATGGGCATCTCGACAGTGGCCTCTTATCGTTGCTCACAACTCTTTGAAGCCGTAGGCCTGAGCCGGGAACTGGTGGATCTCTGCTTTACCGGAGTTACAACCCGAATCGAAGGAGCAACCTTTGAAGACTTTCAACAGGATCTCTTCAATTTATCCCGTAAAGCCTGGGCAAAACGCAAACCGGTTGAACACGGCGGCTTACTAAAATACGTTCACGGCGGGGAATATCATGCTTTCAATCCCGATGTCGTCAACACTCTGCAAAAAGCAGTCCGCTCCGGAGATCCAAAAGACTACACGTTTTTTTCAACTCAGGTGAATTCCCGCCCCGTTGCAACGCTGCGTGATTTATTGACGTTAAAGAAAAACACCACTTCGGTATCTTTGAAAAAAGTGGAAAAGAAAACCGAGCTCTTTAAACGTTTTGATTCTGCAGCCATGTCCATCGGAGCACTAAGCCCGGAAGCCCATGAATCTCTGGCAACCGCTATGAACCGGCTGGGCGGATTTTCCAACTCGGGAGAAGGCGGTGAAGACCCACGTCGTTTTGGTACCGAAAAAAATTCCCGGATAAAACAGGTTGCGTCGGGCCGCTTTGGTGTCACGCCTCACTACTTAACCAATGCCGATGTGCTTCAGATTAAAGTGGCTCAGGGAGCTAAACCGGGTGAAGGTGGTCAGCTTCCCGGTCATAAAGTCACCGCTGAAATAGCCAGATTGCGCTACTCGGTACAGGGAGTCACCCTGATTTCACCACCACCGCATCATGATATTTATTCCATCGAAGATCTGGCTCAGCTTATCTTCGATCTAAAACAGATCAATCCCGATGCGTTGGTATCTGTCAAACTGGTCTCCGAGCCGGGTGTCGGAACTATCGCAACCGGCGTTGCAAAAGCGTACGCGGATTTAATTACCATTTCCGGCTACGACGGAGGAACCGCAGCCAGTCCGATCACATCGGTAAAATACGCCGGATGCCCATGGGAACTGGGACTGGCAGAGACCCAACAGGCTCTCGTTGCAAACGGACTTAGACACAAAATACGGCTTCAGGTCGATGGCGGACTGAAAACCGGTCTGGATGTCATTAAAGGTGCCATATTAGGTGCCGAAAGCTTCGGCTTTGGTACCGGGCCGATGGTCGCTATGGGCTGTAAATTCCTGAGAATCTGTCACCTGAATAACTGTGCAACCGGAGTGGCAACTCAGGATGAAAAGTTACGGAAAGAATACTTCAAGGGCGTTCCGGAAATGGTTATGAACTATTTTACCGGTCTGGCCGAAGAGGTAAGAGGTTATCTGGCAGAATTGGGAGTTGAAAAATTAACAGACTTAATCGGACGGACTGATTTACTGGACGTGGCTCAGGGCATTACAGCCAAACAGAACAAGCTCGATCTCTCTGCAATTCTGGAGAAACCTGTATCACCGGCCGGTTTACCTCTGTTCTGTACCGAGCCTAACAAACCCTTTGATAAGGCCCCTCTGAATCAAAAAATGGTCGAAGATGCCCTTGATTCTGTTAAGAAAAAACAATCTTTAGAGCTTTACTATAATGTCATCAATACAGACCGTTCAGTCGGAGCCCGTTTATCAGGTGAAATAGCGAAACGTTACGGTAATCAGGGGATGGCAGGCTCGCCAATACGCATTCACCTGCAAGGCACTGCCGGACAATCCTTTGGGGTCTGGAATGCCGGTGGGCTGGAGCTGTATCTGACCGGCGATGCCAATGATTATGTCGGAAAAGGGATGGCCGGAGGAAAACTGGTGATCCACCCTCACCTTGGAACCGCATTCCAGTGTAATGAAGCAACCATTATCGGTAACACTTGTTTGTACGGAGCAACCGGTGGAAAACTGTTTGCGGCCGGTAAAGCCGGTGAACGATTTGGGGTACGTAATTCAGGTACCGTTGCCGTTATCGAAGGAGCCGGTGACAATGCCTGTGAATATATGACAGGCGGGATCGTTGCCATTCTCGGAGCAACCGGTGTGAACTTCGGTGCAGGAATGACCGGGGGATTTGCCTATGTACTGGATGAAAACAAAGATTTTCTGGGCCGGGTTAATGACGAATCGGTCGATGCTCTTTCATTAGACGACTTATATATTCATCAGGAACATTTACGTGGTCTGATTGCCGAGCATCTGGAAGAAACCGGTTCGGTTCATGCAGAGGCTATTCTGGCGAACTTTGATCACTGGATTCCTAAGTTCTATCTCATTAAACCAAAAGCGGCTGATCTCAAAACTCTTCTGGGTCACCAAAGTCGTAGTGCAGCAGAACTTCGTGTTCAGGCACAGTAATAGGAGGGAATCGGATTTATGAGCCAGAATGTATATCAATTTATCGATGTTAACCGGGTTGAACCCGCTAAAAAGCCGCTGAAAGTTCGTAAAATCAAGTTCGTTGAAATATACGAACCTTTTACAAGACAGCAGGCAACCGCTCAGGCCGATCGCTGCCTGGATTGCGGAAATCCGTACTGTGAATGGAAATGTCCTGTTCACAACTACATCCCCCAATGGCTGAAACTGGCCAATGAAGGACGAATTTTAGAAGCGGCTGAGTTATCTCACCAAACCAACAGTCTGCCGGAAGTCTGTGGCCGGGTTTGTCCTCAGGACAGATTATGTGAAGGGTCCTGCACTCTAAGCGCCGACTTCGGAGCGGTCACGATAGGCAATGTCGAAAAATACATCACTGATACCGCGTTTAAAATGGGCTGGAAACCAGACCTGTCAAACGTTGAATGGACAGACAAAAAAGTTGCTGTCATTGGCGCCGGCCCCGCCGGACTGGCAGCTGCGGATATACTGGTCAGAAACGGGGTAAAGCCCGTTGTCTATGACAAGTATCCTGAAGTTGGCGGCCTGTTAACGTTTGGCATTCCCTCTTTCAAGCTGGAAAAAAGTGTCATGACTCACCGCCGGCATGTTTTTGAAGAGATGGGTGTCGAATTTCAGCTCAACACGGAAGTCGGAAAAGACATACCATTGCAGAAGTTGATCGATGAACACGATGCGGTATTCCTGGGAGTCGGAACGTATAAAAATATGCGGGCCGGACTGAAAAATGAGGATGCTGAAGACGTCTACGATGCATTACCTTTCCTGATATCAAACACATATCGTGTCATGAACCTGAATACCGATAAACCGTTCATCGATATGAATGGAAAAAATGTAGTAGTCCTTGGCGGTGGTGATACTGCCATGGATTGTGTCAGAACATCTGTTCGTCAGGGTGCAGGCAATGTCATCTGTGCTTACCGGCGTGACGAACAAAACATGCCAGGTTCCCGCCGTGAAGTAAAAAATGCCAGGGAAGAAGGTGTTCAGTTCATGTTTAATCTACAACCTCTGGGAATCGAACTGGATGATCATGGCAATGTCTCAGGTGTTCAGGTAGTGAAAACCGCATTGGGTGAACCGGACCCGGCAGGCAGACGGCGACCAGAACCCGTACCGGGCAGTGAACATGTGCTGCCGGCTGATGCCGTTATCATGGCATTTGGCTTTCAGCCCCATGCCATGCCCTGGCTTGAGCCCTTCGGTGTCGAACTGGACGACAGAGGCCGGATTAAAGCACCGGCAACACAAACGTATCAATATCAGACAACCAACGAAAAGATTTTCGCTGGTGGCGATGCTGTCCGCGGTTCGGATCTGGTTGTCACCGCAATTGATGAAGGTCGTAAAGCAGCAGAAGGCATTTTGGATTTTCTTGATGTCTGAGTGACAAACTGAGTAAAAGTAAAAAATTCAAAGGTTGCTTTCGGGCAACCTTTTTACTTTCAGGTTATCAGAGTGTTAGAAAAAACATGCTAAACTAGCATCATCATTTCATTATTAATAAGAGATTTACTATGAAAATTGGCATCATTGGTGCGATGGAGCAGGAAGTTACCATTCTGAAAAACCAAATCACAGATCTGAAAGAAGAAAAAAAAGGCAGCTGTACTTTTTTTTCCGGTCATATCAATAATGTCGATGTGGTCTTACTTCAGTCAGGAATTGGTAAAGTTGCTGCAGCCGTCGGTACCGCGATACTTCTGGAAAAATATCAGGTAGACCGGGTGATAAACACCGGTTCAGCTGGCGGTTTTGATTCATCTCTGAATGTGGGGGATGTCGTTATTTCCACAGAAGTTCGTCATCATGATGCAAATGTAACGGCATTCGGGTATGAAATCGGTCAGATGGCAGGGCAGCCCGCCGCATTCATTGCGGATTCGGCTCTTATGCAGAACGCTGAAGAGGCTCTGACAGCCATTGGGGATAAACACGCGGTACGCGGGCTGATCTGCACCGGCGATGCTTTTGTTTGTACTGCGGAACAGCAAAAGGTAATCCGCTCAAACTTTCCATCGGTTGTCGCGGTTGAAATGGAAGCTTCTGCAATTGCCCAAACCTGTCATCAGTTTAATGTCCCTTTTGTTGTTGTCCGGGCTATCTCAGATGTTGCAGACAAAGAATCGCCAATGTCTTTCGAGGAATTTTTACCTCTGGCAGCCAAAAGCTCTTCAGAAATGGTACTGAACATGCTGCCACTCATTAAATAGTCTTTCTATTGCAGGTACATCATGAATCAATTTATGGAAAATTTTTATGCAGATGGATCGCTGCTGGTATTATGGGGAGCACTGATTCTCAACTGGCTTATCCCCATACCGAAACAGTCACATTTAATGGTTCTCTGGCAAAAATTCGGCCTCATCTTATCAGATAAAGTCAACAAACCGGACAGCTATAAACAAAACCTGTTATCCGGAACCCTGGCCAGTTTACTGATGATCGTACCTGCTGTCATTGTCCTTATCGCTTTATCACCTCTGGTATGGCAATCTCAGTTATTTGATTTGGCACTGCTTATTCTTGCCCTGGATCTAAGAAATTTAAGACACTTATCTTCGGAATTGATCGAGTTTTTATCAAAAGAAGATAAAGCATCGGCAAGAACTTTACTGGAAGGATGGTTAAACAGAAAGACAACGACGCTCTCTCTGGTTGGTATCGGCAAAGCAGGTGTTGAAACCGTACTAACCGGCACAGCCCGAAATCTCATCTGCGTAGTATTCTGGTATGGCTGGCTGGGTGGCATCGGAGCATTAACCTTTCGCATTATCTCAGAGCTTCATCACATCTGGTCACCTTCCCGTGCTGAATTTCATCCTTTCGGACTCTTTACCTATAAACTCTTAGCATTGATAGAAACGATTCCGGTCTCACTGTTCGCCGTCTTATTGTTTATCGGCAAAGATACGATGTCTCACCTTCGTTTAATTCTGCAGCAAGCCGCGAGCTGGACATCACCACATATTGGTGCTCTCCTTGCGATAACCGGAACCAAATTTAATTTATCACTGGGAGGACCGGCTCTCTATGAACATCGCAAATCAGTAAGAACGAAATTAGGCGGACGAATTGCTCCTTCTTCATACCATCTATCGTTGGTTCAACGTTATTTAACCCAGCGTATACTGGTCTGGCTGGTGTTACAAAGCATCATTATGTTTGTTATTCATAAAGGTTTTTAAATGCAACTTCGTATTCTGACGGTTATTTTCCTGTTAATCAGCCAGATTCATCCTACGTTCGCAGCGTCCGGTGTTCAGCGAATCATTACACTGTCGCCCCATACCACAGAAATAGCCTACGCCGCAGGTTTAGGGAATAAAATTATTGCCGTTAGTGAAAAGAGTGATTATCCGCCGGAAGCCCAAACGAAAACAAAAGTAGCCAACTATAAAGGAATCAATATAGAAAAGATCCTGACGCTTCATCCTGATCTGGTCATTGCATGGCCGGCCGGAAATCCGGCAAAAGCCTTAAACAAACTTCGTCAGATGGGCATCAAAATATATAACTCGCAAATCCGGACTCTGAATGATATTGCCACCAATATAGAAACGCTGAGTCAGTATGCCGATGACCCTTCAGTTGGCCTTCGCAATGCCCGGAAGTTTCGCAAGCAATTAGCAATGCTAAAAACCCGGTATCATAGTGAACAACGTGTTTCCTATTTTTATCAGTTAAGTGAAAAACCTATTATTACTATGGCAATGGATCACTGGCCTTCTGAAGTCTTTTCTTTCTGTGGCGGTGTCAATATTTTCAAAAACAGTCCATCGCCATACCCACAAGTTGGTCTGGAACAAGTCATTCTTGCGAAACCCGAGGTCATCTTTAACTCCCGCCATGCAGTAAAAGACGCCTCAATGTGGCAAAAATGGCACCAGATTCCGGCGGTCAGTCACCATTTTATATGGACTCTCAATTCAGACTGGATCAACCGGCCTACCCCAAGGACCCTGAACGCAATAAAAGAAATCTGTAACCATTTTGATCAGGTAAGAAAAATGACTAACAGTTCACAGTAATTTTTCGTACAATGCGCGCCTCATATATTTCTGTGAACCCTTAATGAGATTTTGAACTATGCTGCTCTACTTTATTGATCTGTTCGGAACAGCGATCTTTGCTATATCAGGCGTATTGTTAGCCGGAAGACTGAAAATGGATCCATTTGGTGTCGTGGTATTAGCTGGTGTTACCGCGATTGGTGGCGGAACCATGAGAGATCTTACTCTGGGAGCAACACCGGTTTTCTGGATCAGAGACACAACTTATATATGGGTGATCCTGATAACCTGTCTTATCACCATGCTTTTTGTCCGCCGTCCGAAACGGTTACCCTGGTGGATACTACCGGTTTGCGATGCTATAGGGTTATCTGTCTTTGTTGGTATCGGTGTCGAAAAAGCCCTTCTTTATCAGGATTCCTATCTGATCGCCATTCTGATGGGCGTTCTGACAGGCTGCGGCGGCGGCATCATAAGAGATGTATTAGCCCGGGAAGTCCCTATGGTTCTGAGAAGCGAAGTCTATGCCACCGCCTGTATTGCCGGAGGTATCTTCCACACAACAGCTCTGTATTTACATTATGATCATCCAACCGCCATTCTGGCCAGTATGATGTCAACACTCATAATCAGACTTGGAGCAATTCGGTGGCATCTGTCTTTACCAATATTTGCTCTCAATCGATAATACACAAGATTAGAGAGTATTCAGACACTCTTGTAGATTAATAAGCTTACAACGCCGGGAAAGCGCATTTAATGCGATCGTATGTGTCATGGCATCGATGGTTGTACAGCAATCCGCCACGACAGAAACGGAAAATGATTCTGCTGATTTTGACAGCGCTGTGTGTGTTACGCAATTTTGAGTCATCATCCCGAACAAAATTAAAGAATCAGCCGAATAGCTTTTCAGCACAGAATTTAACTCCGTTTCATCAAAGCTGTCGGCATAATGTTTGATAACAACATCCGCATGCTGACTCAGTTCACGAATATCAGAACATATCTCTGCCCCAAAACTGCCATCTTTAAAGAAAGGGGCCTGTTCACTTATCGCAATATGCCGGACCAGAATTACCGGTACCGACAACTCTTCAGCCCGACAAATTAGTTGCTTTATATTTTCCAGTACCTTTTCCACATTCCACAAAGGATACGCACCATTGGCTAAATAATCGTTTTGTGGATCAATCACTAATAATACTTTTGAACTCATCTTTTTCCTCTTATCGAACGAATTGAACGAAAAGCAAGTATGAGCGAAAAAAAAGGGTACAATCAGAGTCTGATATGACAAATTAAGAGCCAAATCGGTCAAAGTAATGACAACTATCACTATCGCCATTCTTCACTATCCTAATGTTTTAAGGTCTGCTCTTTACGGGCTGGAAGAAATGTTTCTGATTGCGAATACTTTCTCCCAGACAGAAACCATTCTAAAACCGGACATTATCAAAACCGAAGCCCTCCTACCGGACAAGCTTTACCATATCATCATTTTACCTCCAGCTTTAAGTGGCTATGAAAAAGCCCGGGATAACGTAATAAAATGGCTCAACCAGCAACATCAGAATGGTGCAGTGATAGCATCGGGGTGTGCCGGTGCCTTCATTATGGCTCAAACAGACTGCATCAAAGGCAGAACGATTACCACACACTGGAATTTAGTCAAAAAATTCAGAGCAGAATTTCCTCAGCAACCCGTTGATGAAAATCAGCTTCTGATTAATCACGGTGATATTATTGCTTCAGGAGGATTAATGTCCTGGATTGATCTGGGACTGGAAATTGTCAGAACCCGCTTGTCCGATAACATAATGAGACAATTGGGGAAAACACTGGTGATTGATACGGCAGCAAGAGAGCAACGTTGTTACTGCCAGTTTCGCCCTGAATTCGGCCATGGCGACAATACCATTATCGCAATACAACATTATATCCACCAATACTTTAGCTCTGTTCTTTCGATTTCAGCACTGGCCGCACTGTTTCATCTTACAGAAAGAACACTGCACCGTAGGTTTTGTAAGGCCACTTCCCTGAGTCCCAAACAATATCAGCAAAAACTCAGAGTCCAGACGGCTTGTGACTTACTGGAAAATACCAACACACCGGTTGAAAAAATTGCTCACTCAGTCGGTTATGAAGATACCAGTGCTTTTCGCCGAATCTTTAATGAACAGACAGGCATCTCACCGAAAACATTCCGGCAACGGTTCAGAGGGGAGACTCAGAATAACCCGACAAACCAGTCCTGATGCTGTTCCCAGAGGAGCTTCAGTGCCATTGCCATTGACATAATGATAACCAGAGGCCGAATCCATTTTTGTCCCTTGGTTACCACAACTTTCGCCCCCATCCGGGCACCAAGAAACTGCCCGACAGCCATGACTAAGCCAATTTTCCAGACCGGTAAACCCGCAACCAGAAAAAAGGTTAAAGCCGAAATATTCGACGTAAAATTCAGAACCTTGGTTCTCGCGGTTGCTTCAATAATCGAAAGACCGCCAAGAACAATAAAGCAAACTGTAAACAATGATCCGGTACCCGGTCCGAAAAAGCCGTCATAAAAACCGATACAGAACCCAACAATCAGAGCAAACTGGTTTTCTGATATTTTTGCCTTTCCCGGCTTTGTCGAAGGTGCAAACAAAAAATACAACGAGATACCAATTAAAAGAATCGGAATCAGGCTGGTTAGTATCGTTGCGTCGATATTCTGGACTAACTCCGCACCGGTAGCGGCACCACAAAAAGTACAAAAAATCGCAAATCTGAGTTGCTTTAAAGAAACCAGTCCGGTCCGGACAAAATAAAATGTAGCAGAAAAACTACCAAACGAACTCTGTAATTTGTTCGTCGCCAGAGCCTGAGCGGGAGGAACACCGGCGGCCAGTAAAGCAGGGACGGTGATCAATCCGCCACCACCGGCAATTGCATCAATAAAACCGGCTAAACTGCCAGCAAGAAACAGCAGCCCCAAGATATCAATAGAAACGTCCATTACTTTTATTTATAACAAGATAAGATGCCGCTCACAGTAACATTAGTGTTATCAATTTGATAGTCAACAGAGCCGCCAAATCATAAAATCTCTTCGGATAACAATAATTCTAATCTGAAAAATCAGCTCAGTTTCATATCGCCTTCTTTTACCCATCCCACTTTTTTCAGATAGTGGTTTACCAGTAAAGAAAAAATGGCCGGTAAAACAAAACACACCAAAATCAAAGCAACCCAGTCCAGACCAGTTATCGCATTTTTTTCACCGGAGGCAATATCCGAAAGCCAGCCGGTATAAACACCAATAGGGCCAACTAATCCACAGGTTCCCATCCCCGAAGCCACTGCAGGTCCATTCATTTTTAACTGAAAAAACGCCGTAGCTAAAGGTCCGGTAATTGCAGAAGCAACAATGGGGGCAATCCAGATTCGTGGTTGTCTGACAATATTTGGCATTTGCAGCATAGACGTACCGATTCCCTGAGAAAGTAAGCCGCCCCAGCGGTTTTCACGAAAACTGATCACCGCGAACCCCACCATCTGAGCACAACAACCAGCCAGCGCAGCACCACCGGCAAGTCCGGTAATCCCCAATGCTGCACAAATCGCCGCACTACTGATAGGAAGGGTCAAAGCAATGCCAATCACAACCGCCACAGTCATTCCCATCAATACTGGTCTCAGTTCGGTCGCCCACATAATTAACTGACCAACCGAACTGGCCGCTTTACCAATAGACGGAGCCAGCCACAACGCCAGAATTGCTCCGGCACAAATAGTGACAAAAGGCGTCACAATAATATCAACTTTGGTTTCTTTAGAAATCAGTTTGCCTATTTCTGCAGCACCGATAGTTATCACCAAAACAGCCAGCGGTCCTCCGGCACCTCCTAAAGAATTAGCCGCTCCGCCAACGGCCACCAACGAAAATAGAACCAGTGGGGGAGACTTTAACGCATATCCGATGGCAACTGCCATTGCAGCCCCTGTCGCCGCTGCCGCATAACCTCCCATGGTCACCAGAATATCAATATCCAGTTTTGCCCCAATCGTCTTCATAATGGTCCCGATCAACAAAGAAGCAAAAAGACCATGAGCCATCGCGCCCAATGCATCAATAGCATACATTCTGAATGACAATTCAACATTTTTCTTCTTCAAAAAAGCTTTAAAACCAGAAGCAGAACTCTCCGGCGATGACATAAACTCCTCCTTAAGTCACTCCGCAATACGCTTAATAACGATCTGAAAATGGAAAGAAAAAAATCAATGTTGATGGTACACAAAAACGAAAAGAGATACAGAAATAGTTCTCCAACAACGGATAGACAAACATTCATATCGGGAGCTGTATGCTCCCTTACTTTACCATCAGAGTATCAGCGTCGTTTTGACTCTCTTTTGGTCAGCTCAAATTCAAACTCCTCCGGATACAACACAATCCCTTCCCCTTGTTGATCCGGAAAAACAATCACTGATAAATCATCCTCTTCCAGTCCCATTGTCCAGCGGCTCTTCCATTTGGAAACCGAGATCGCTTCTGTAGTAAACCCTTCCCACTCCTCCGTAGCCCACTGTTCAGCACATGACTGAGTAGGCCAGACCGGCACACAATCTTCATCATCCGCAGTGAGCAGGACACTGCCATGCTCATCAACCAATAACCAAATTTTCAGTTCCTTTGTCACACGATTGAAAAACCAGTTCATACGCTCTGTCGGATCTGCAGGAATCGATTCCCGGGAAATATTATCAGTCATTATGTGCCTTTATTTTTTCTTTGGTAAATTACTGTTGGTATCATTCATAAGGGTAAGAACAACGAACCTGATTACGGCCATTACTTTTCGCTTCATACAACGCTTTATCCGCTCTGATTGTCAACTCATCTAATGTTTCATCCACACAGTTTTTCTGAGCAAGTCCTATGCTGGCGGTCACCGAAGTGTCTTGTGTACATTCAATGGTGGTTGTGGAAAAAACAGTCAGGATTCTTTCTGACGCAATTTTTGCATTAGCAAGTGTTGTCTCGACAAATATAATTAAAAATTCTTCGCCCCCCCAACGACAAATATAATCTGTATCACGACAGGATTTTTTCAACGCATTTGCCATGCATTTTAAAACCTCATCACCGCACTCATGACCATAAGTATCATTAACTATTTTGAAGTGATCTAAGTCAATTAGCGCAATGGTTAACGCTTTATTATTCCGTTTGAATCTTTTTTCTTCAATATGAAATAATTCCTGAATTTTTCTCCGGTTATAAAGCCCGGTGAGAAAGTCTGTATTCGCCAATCCTGACAACTTATTATATAAAATTGCATTATGTAAAACTAACGATATTTGTTCACCTAGATAGAGAAGGAACTTCTTATCAAATAATTCTTTTTTGATTTCATCAATAGAATAAACAATAGTGATTGCGCCAATAATTTCATTTGATGCTATTAAAGGAATACTCACCATGTGAGATACCCCCTTACTTTTATAATCTTCAGCAAGCTCTTTATTAGGGTAGCTATCAATATCAATAATGATGACTTTTTCCTGCTCAACAGCTTTCCCTGACAGCCCTTCTCCCATCTTAAAGGTTTTGACCTGATTAATTGGCAACTCCAGTTCATTAAAAAGATATGCCATCGTATGGGAGTACTCACCATGACCTTCATCTTTCAGGTAAATCGCTCCTGATGGGACACCAAATGACTTTCTTAATATGGATTCAATGGATTTATACAATCCCTGTAAATCAAGATGCTTTGCCGTATCATTTAAAAATTCAAAAAGATGTGTAAACCGATTTTTATCTTGCTTAAGCAGTCTGTTCTTATCTCTCAAAGTAGCATTAAACATACCATTTAAAAAAATGGTATTATAGACAATTAAAAAAATGAACGTAAGACTGGTTAAAACATCCTTATCAAATAAAGAATGAAGTCTGTAATCAGAAAGATATTCAGCAATTGTTATCGTTATTCTTACCAGATAAAAAGCACAGGAAAAAATAAACAACATCCAAATTTCTTTAGAAATTAAACTTAAAAACAAACCTTTTTTTTGAAAAATACATGCGATAGAAAAGAAATACAACATAAAAGAGATAATAGAAACAATCAACACTCTAAACATTGTATTAAAATCTATAAAGGTATAATAATAGAATCCGACTCCATATAATATTAAAATAGATAAAACAACAAAATTTTCATAAGGAATTTTCTTTATTTCAAAACACAACGCTGTTGAAACCTGATAATAAAAACCAAATAAAAGAAAACCATTAGACAGTATTATTGTTATCCAATAATAATTAAAATAACGTTGTGATAATAATAAGATACAACCAAAAAAGATGAGGATAGAAGACATTCGCCAACGCTTCGCGACATCAAGATCAATGTTACCGGATATAGCATAAGTGAAGATCGCATTGATACCAACCATGATGACTAACGTTTCTAAGAGGGTATAATTATCCATGATGATTCATTAATACAAAATATTAAATTTTAAATATTGAGTATAAGAAACAAAAAAACATTCTGCCACTCAAAGACATGCTTAGATAATTCTGTTTTCGGCTAAAAAATAGAGTCCTCCTTACCATTCGTCTTCTTTCAACGCGACTCAGCCAATAAATTCAACCAAGCCAGCGTATATATCAGAATAAACCCAAAACTATTTCAGAGGGTCATTATCGGGCAGAGCACTGTGAATCCACAGAGCCAAACGTTTTTTAATGCTTTTCCCATCTAATTTATCTGCCGGTAAAGGTGTAATCTGTTTAACTTCAACCAGGAACAGATATAACGCTTTCGCTTTAACCGATGGTGACGCATTCGAAGCAAGATTATATCCCTGCATTTCAGCCATTTTACAGCCGACTTCTAATGCCTTTTTAAATAGTTTATCTTCATTAACGATTTTAGCTGTTTTCGACATATGCTCACCATAGTTCATTTAAATCATATAGTTAGTATATATTACACTTTCTGTTTTTCATCCATATTGAGAACTATCATTGCAATTATTTATTAAAAGTGATGTACAACACATAAACATAATTTCATCCGTCGGCATCATCAGCGATTAACAATGTCTGTGGCACTAACGGCCGAAATCGCCACACCAAAACTGGTAATATTCGGTAGTGTTACATTATGATGGGTGCGAATTTGCTCACCGGATGCATGTTCTTTATCGTGTGTCGTATGAGCATCGGAAACAATGTCTACCTGATAACCTAATGCCGCTGCTTTTCTGACCGTGGTATCAACACAAAATTCGGATGCATAACCGCATACAATAAGGTGATCAATATTCTGATGTTCCAGTACCATTGCCAAATCTGTTCTTAAAAAAGAATCTGGTGTCGTTTTACGAATAAACAAATCTCCATCTTCTGTTACTAAATCACTCTGCAACTGCCAGCCATCACTTCCATATTCCAGAACTGAATCATCCAGTTCATGTTGAACATAAATAACCGGATATTGATTAGAACGAGCCCATGACGTGACTGTATTTATCTGTTCAATCACCTCTTCACTTTCAAATGGACCAGGTTGAGTGTCAAACAGGCCCTTCTGCACATCAATAATCAGTACCGCTGATTTCATCATTTCCCCCTAGCAAATTAAACATAAACAAAAAGGCCTACTTCTTAGCAGGCCTTGACTTACTATTGGTTTGCCAGCTTTTCACTAAGCTTCATTCACTTTCGCGTGCATTTCCTGAACCGAGATAACGGATGATTTTGGATCCGTCTTCTGACCCATACAGGTTGCAACAGCGGCATTGATGGTTGTCGTATAATTGACTTTCTCAACCAAAGCACCGCGACGAAGTACCTTAGAATCTTCAATCGCCTGACGTCCTGCCGCAGTATTAATAATGTAAGAGTACTCATTATTTTTAATCCGGTCTAAAATGTGTGGACGCCCTTCATGAACCTTGTTCACAAGACGAGGGTTGATCCCCGCTTCACCAAGAGCAACCGCCGTTCCATGTGTCGCATCAAGCTGGTAACCCAGTTCCAGAAGTTTTTTCGCCACATCCACAATACGATGCTTATCGCCTTCACGAACAGAAAGAAGAGCACGCCCTCCTTCCGGATAAACATTACCACAAGCCAGTTCCGCTTTTGCAAAAGCTTCAGCAAAAGTATAACCAACGCCCATAACCTCACCGGTTGAACGCATTTCAGGCCCTAACAAAGGATCAACACCCGGGAATTTATTAAACGGTAGCATTACTTCTTTTACCGAAAAATACGGAGGAATGATTTCTTTAGTAAAGCCTTGTTGTTCCAGAGACTGTCCAACCATCACCCGCGCAGCAATTTTAGCAAGTTGAGCGCCAGTCGCCTTAGACACAAACGGTACAGTACGTGCTGCACGAGGGTTTACTTCAATTAAATAAACCTGATCATTCTTCACGGCAAACTGAGTGTTCATCAGGCCACGAACACCAAGCTCAAAAGCAAGCTTCTCAACTTGTTCTCGCATTACATCCTGAATCTCTTTACTCAGTGTGTAAGCCGGAAGAGAACATGCTGAGTCACCAGAGTGAACCCCCGCCTGTTCGATATGCTCCATGATACCGCCGATAACAACACGCTCACCATCACAGATAGCATCGATATCGACTTCAACCGCATCATCAAGGAAATGATCAAGAAGCACAGGTGATTCATTTGAAACACTGACCGCTTCATTAAAGTAGCGACGCAAATCCGCTTCGTCATACACGATTTCCATTGCTCGTCCACCCAAAACATAGGAAGGGCGGACAACCAGAGGGAAACCAATTTCTTTGGATTTTTCGATGGCCAATTCAATCGTTGTAACGGTCGCATTTTCTGGCTGAAGCAAGCCTAAACGTTCAACTGCCTGTTGGAAGCGCTCACGGTCTTCTGCTCGGTCAATGGCATCCGGGCTGGTACCAATGATTGGTACACCTGCCGCTTCAAGAGCACGGGCAAGTTTCAAAGGCGTCTGACCACCATACTGAACAATTACACCTTTCGGTTTTTCTACCCGGGCAATTGCCAATACATCTTCCAGTGTAACCGGCTCAAAATACAGGCGGTCAGAGGTGTCATAGTCAGTTGAAACCGTTTCAGGGTTACAGTTAACCATGATAGTTTCATAACCATCTTCGCGCAATGCCAGCGAAGCATGTACACAGCAATAATCAAATTCAATACCCTGACCGATACGGTTAGGACCGCCACCCAGTACCATAATTTTATCGTGGTCCGTCGGATTCGCTTCACACTCTTCATCATAAGATGAATACATATAAGCAGTATCTGACGCAAATTCAGCAGCGCAGGTATCAACACGTTTATAAACAGGATGAATACTGAACTGATCACGTAAACGACGGATTTCACTTTCAGCCACACCAACCAGTTTAGACAGGCGGGCATCAGAAAAGCCTTTACGTTTCAGTTTACGCAGAACATCCGCTGTCAGACCGGCAAAACCGGCAGTGTGAAGCTCTGCTTCCAGTTTGATAATTTCTTCAATCTGAACCAGGAACCAACGGTCGATGGCAGTCAGAGAAAAGACGTCTTCAACGGTCATTCCTGCCCGAAACGCATCACCAATGTACCAGATACGTTCGGCACCGGCGTCTTTCAGTTGATGACGGATCGTGGTCATTGCATCCGGAGAGCTCAGGTCTACAATTTCATCAAAGCCGTATGAACCAACTTCCAGACCACGCAACGCTTTTTGTAAGGATTCCTGTTGGTTACGACCAATTGCCATTACTTCACCAACAGATTTCATTTGAGTCGTCAGGCGATCATTCGCACCGGCAAATTTTTCGAAGTTAAAACGAGGGATCTTAGTCACAACGTAATCGATTGTCGGTTCAAAAGATGCAGGTGTTGCACCACCGGTAATGTCGTTCATTAACTCATCAAGCGTGAACCCAACAGCCAGTTTGGCTGCGACTTTTGCAATCGGGAATCCGGTTGCTTTAGATGCCAGAGCGGATGAACGGGACACCCGAGGATTCATTTCAATGATAACCATACGGCCATCTTTCGGGTTAATACCGAACTGAACATTTGAACCACCCGTTTCAACACCGATTTCACGTAATACAGCAAGAGATGCATTACGCATCAATTGATATTCTTTATCTGTCAGTGTCTGCGCCGGAGCAACCGTGATTGAGTCACCGGTATGGATACCCATTGGATCGAAGTTTTCGATTGAACAGATGATGATACAGTTGTCGTTTTTATCACGAACCACTTCCATCTCATATTCTTTCCAACCGATAAGAGATTCATCGATTAAAAGCTCATGCGTCGGTGACAGATCAAAACCACGGTGACAGATTTCATCGAACTCTTCTTTGTTATATGCGATACCGCCACCGGTACCACCCATAGTGAAAGAAGGACGAATGATACATGGGAAGCCGACCATGTCTAACACTTTGTAAGCTTCTTCCATTGTCTTAGCAGTATCCGCTTTTGGACATGCCAAACCAATTGATTTCATTGCCTTATCAAATCGGGAACGATCTTCGGCTTTATCGATAGCATCCGCAGTCGCTCCGATCATTTCAACACCGAATTCCTTCAGGACACCATGTTTTTCAAGATCCAAAGCACAGTTCAGTGCAGTTTGGCCACCCATTGTAGGCAGAATGGCATCCGGGCTTTCCTTTTCAATGATCTTGCGCACCACTTCCCACTGAATTGGCTCAATGTAGGTAGCGTCCGCCATATCAGGGTCGGTCATGATAGTCGCAGGATTCGAGTTAACGAGAATCACCCGATACCCTTCTTCACGAAGTGCTTTACAGGCTTGAGCACCTGAATAGTCAAACTCACACGCCTGACCGATAACAATAGGACCCGCACCTAGAATAAGAATACTTTTTATGTCTGAACGTTTTGGCATTGTCTACTACTCCGGATTAAGCGCGGTGTTGTTTAATAAGTTCAATAAAATGGTCAAAAAGCGGAGCCGCATCATGTGGACCAGGGCTTGCTTCCGGGTGCCCCTGGAAACTAAATGCCGGTTTATCCGTACGGTGGATACCCTGCAATGAACCATCAAATAAAGATTTATGTGTCGCTTTTAAATTCTCAGGCAAAGACGTTTCATCCGCAGCAAAGCCATGGTTCTGAGAGGTAATCATGACAACATTACGATCCAAATCTTTCACCGGATGGTTAGCACCGTGATGACCAAATTTCATTTTTATGGTTTTTGCACCGGATGCTAACGCCAGTATCTGGTGTCCCAGGCAGATGCCAAACACTGGCAATCCCTTATCTAGGAAGGTTTTTGTTGCATCAATAGCGTAAGTACATGGTTCCGGATCGCCCGGTCCATTTGATAGAAAGATACCATCCGGATTCATAGCCAGAACATCTTCTGCAGACGTTTCTGCCGGTACAACCGTCAGGCGGCAACCACGATCGACAAGCATTCTCAGGATATTACGTTTAGCACCAAAATCGTATGCAACGACATGGAAAGGCAGCTCGCTGTCCTCTTTAGCCTGAGGTAAACCACCTTCAAGAGACCAGGAACCCTGTTTCCATTCATAAGCTTCTTTTGTAGTGACAACTTTGGCAAGATCCATTCCCTTAAGACCCGGAAATTCTTTTGCTTTGGTCAACGCCAATGCTTCATCCAGATTATCACCGGCCATAATGCAGCCATTCTGAGCCCCTTTTTCTCTCAAAATACGGGTCAGCTTTCTTGTATCGATGTCTGCAATACCGACAACATTATTTGCGGAAAGATACTCAGACAAAGATTGCTCAGAACGAAAATTTGAAGCGACTAACGGAAGATCCCGAATAATCAACCCCTGAGCATGAATAGCAGAAGATTCTTCATCTTCGGAATTGGTTCCGGTGTTTCCAATATGGGGATAAGTGAGAGTTACGATTTGCTGGGAATAGGAAGGATCAGTGAGGATTTCTTGGTACCCCGTCATCGAGGTATTAAAAACGACTTCACCAACGGAAACCCCATCTGCGCCAATGGACACCCCGTGGAACACTGTCCCATCTTCTAGGACTAACAGTGCTGACTTACTCAAGACAACCTCCAGAATAAAAATGCAAAAAAAGTAAATTAAACTGCAAATTTGCCTTCCTTTTCGCTATTCATTGCTGTCATAGCGTACTTAGGACAAATTGGATTTATTTTAGAGATTACCGTGATTAGTGTCAACATTCGCTATCAAAGAAAGTGTTTTTTTTAGTGACTTATCCTCAATGAGCAATAAAACACAATAAAAGACTATATTTAACAGCCATATTTGATGATTTTATACTCAACATTATGAAAAATAATCATTCAGACAGCAGAAAGAAAAGAAATATACAGAAATGGTGAGGAAGTAATCGATATCGTAGGAGGATTTATATACTTTTTTATGGGTTTTATTCGCTTTTTTATAAAAACTTAGCTTAATAGTAATTAAAGTGAAGCTTATTTTTGGAAAAAAACGAAGTAAAGATCATAAACGACAAAAAGAAAAAGAAAAATGCGCTAACAAACGTTAGCGCATAATTATTTAAAGTTCATTTAATCCAAGTACATCGGTCATTGAATAAAAACCCGGTTGTTTATCACTCAACCACACGGCAGCTTTTACAGCACCGTTAGCAAACGTCATACGATCCGTTGCTTTATGTGAAATTTCGACTCGTTCACCGACATCAGCAAACATAGCAGTATGCTCACCAACAATGTCTCCGGCCCGAATCGTTGCAAAACCAATTTCATCGCGGCTTCTTTCGCCCGTAATACCTTCGCGGGCATAAACAGCCACATCACTTAATTTGTTGCCCATCGCACCGGCAATGGATTCTCCCATTCCAATAGCAGTACCTGAAGGGGCATCCACTTTATGTCGATGGTGAGCTTCGATAATTTCAATATCACAGTAATCCCCCATCACTTTCGCTGCTTTTTCCAATAATTTGAAAACCAGATTCACGCCGACACTGTAGTTTGGAGCCATAACAATCGGAATTTCTTTCGCAGCTTCATCAATTAAAGAGCGCTCTTCATCGCTGAAACCTGTTGTACCAATAACAATTTTCTTTTTAAATTTTTTACATAATTCCAGATTTGATAAGGTGCTTTGAGGTGCCGTAAAATCGATAATGACGTCAAAGTTATCAATCACCCCCTCTAATGAATCAACCAAAGAAACACCAAGACGGCCTTCAGAACATAATTCACCGACATCAACACCAATCAATGAAGATTCTGCCCTTTCTGAACCAGCACCAACCTGTGCATTATCATTATGATGAGTTGCTTTTACTAAATTACGGCCCATACGGCCAGCGGCTCCTGCAATCGCAATTTTAACCATTGCCAATTTCTCCATTCGATACTAAATGACATGCCTTGCACACATCATACTGCTTACCTATCCGACTACGCTGACAAAATTCTTGCCATGTCTTCAGCCTACAATTTGCGCATTATGCAAATTCTGCAATAACCCGCTTTACAATACCAATATTTGCTTCCGGAAAAGCATGGTCTTCCAGATGGTTTATAGTAACCCATTTCCCCTGCTGGCCTTCTTTTCCAAATGGTTCATTTTGAAACCCTGTCACCAGCATAAAATCAAAAACCAAAGCTTTATCGGAATAATCAAATTCAAGATGTTCAAATACAGACTGATTGGTTACCCGGATACCCACTTCTTCTTCCAGTTCACGAACCATAGCCTGTTCGATACTTTCATCAGATTCTACTTTACCACCCGGGAATTCCCACAACCCACCTTTATGAACATGATTGGGTCTTTTCGTGATATAAACCTGACTTTTATCCGCATTAAAAATAACGGCGGCAACAATATGAGTTCGTTTCATTAAATTTCTTATCGTTCACTCAGAATAAAATCAGTCTATCGACAAATAGCGGATAAAAAAAGAGCCGCTTTAAAAAAGCGACTCTTTTTATCGACATAGCGTTAAGCAATCCTTCCGCAACAGTGTTTGTATTTTTTACCACTACCACAAGGACAAGGATCATTACGACCAATTTTACGTTCTCCACGAACAATCGGCTGGTGTGAATCCTGCAGCTCATCTTCATCAACGAGCGCATTTTCCTGTTGATGCTGAGTTTGTGCTTTACGTGCTGCTTCCTCCGCTTGAATCCGGCGCTGCTCTTCCATCTGTTCGACTTCTTCCTGTTGCTGAACACGAACTTTAGAAAGAATAGAAATAACATCAAATTTTAATGAATCAAGCATTTCCTCAAATAGCTCAAAAGATTCACGCTTATATTCCTGTTTCGGATCTTTCTGCGCATAACCACGAAGATGAATACCTTGTCTCAAGTGATCCATTGCTGCAAGGTGCTCTTTCCATAATGTATCCAATGATTGCAACATTACGGATTTCTCAAAATTACGCAAAATTTCAGACGTAACCACTTCTTCTTTTTGTTTGTAAATAGCAACCGCTTCGTCAAGAATTCTTTCTCTCAACGCTTCTTCAAACAAACTGTCATCTTCATCAAGCCAGTTCTGAATGGGCAGATCCAGATCAAAATCGTGTTTCAGACGATCTTGAAGACCAGTCACATTCCATAATTCTTCTAATGACTGCGGCGGAATATATTCGTCAATAGCTATCGTAAAGACATCGCTGCGGTTCTGTTCGATCATTTCACTGATATCCTGCGCTTCTATCAGCTCATCACGCAGTTCATAAACAACTTTACGCTGATCATTCGCAACGTCATCGTATTCCAATAACTGTTTACGAATATCAAAGTTACGACTTTCAACTTTACGCTGAGCTTTTTCTATAGAGCGGGACAGCAGCTTACTTTCAATCGCTTCCCCTTCATCCATACCACTCTTAATCAGATTCGCCATGCGATCAGAAGTAAAAATACGTAACAACGCATCTTCCATGGACAGATAGAAACGAGTTGAACCCGGATCACCCTGACGACCGGAACGACCACGAAGCTGGTTATCAATACGTCTTGATTCGTGTCTTTCCGTACCAATAATATGCAAACCACCGGCTTCTAACACTTTATCATGCTCAACCTGCCAGGCTGCTTTGATGTCAGAAACCTGCTCATCCGTTGGGTTATCCAACAAATCAACTTTACTCTGCCAACTACCACCAAGCACAATATCGGTACCACGACCAGCCATGTTTGTTGCAATTGTTACCGAACCTGTCATCCCCGCTTCTGCCACAATCTCGGCTTCTTTCTCATGGAATTTAGCATTCAGCACGTTATGTTTAATGCCTGCTTTTTTCAAAGCGTTAGATAACAACTCGGATTTTTCAATTGATATGGTACCAACCAGACAAGGCTGACCAGCTTTTACTTTTTCTTTAATGTCATCAATAATGGCGTTAAATTTTTCAGCTTCCGTACGATACACCATATCAGGCATATCATTACGAATCATTGGTTTATTGGTTGGAATAACAACCGTATCCAAACCATAAATTTGTTGAAACTCGAAAGCCTCTGTATCGGCAGTCCCCGTCATACCAGACAATTTGTCATAAAGACGGAAATAATTCTGGAAGGTAATTGAAGCCAGCGTCTGGTTTTCATTCTGAATCTGAACGCCTTCTTTGGCTTCCACCGCCTGATGCAAACCATCAGACCAACGACGACCAGGCATCGTACGTCCGGTGTGCTCATCGACAATAACCACTTCGCCTTCTTCATTCACAATGTAGTCGACGTTCCGCTCAAATAGGACGTGAGCTCTCAAAGCTGCATTTACATGATGTAACAAAGCGATATTTGCCGGAGAATACACGGTATCCCCTTCGTTCATCAGACCATTTTTAATCAGAAGTTCTTCAACGTATTCCTGACCGGTTTCCGTCAGATACACCTGCTTCGCTTTTTCATCGACGGTGTAATGGCCGGTACCGTGATACTCTTCATCATCTTCTTTATCTTGTTTTTCAAGATTAGGGATTAACGCATTAATACGGGTATAAAGCTCAGAACTGTCTTCAGCCGGACCGGAGATGATTAACGGTGTCCGTGCTTCATCGATTAAGATCGAGTCAACCTCATCGACAATGGCAAAAAAACGTTCACCCTGAACGCGGTCTTCCTTACGGAAAGCCATGTTGTCTCTCAGGTAATCAAAACCAAATTCATTGTTGGTCCCATATAGAATATCGGCTTTGTAAGCTTCCTGTTTTTCCAAAGGCATCATGCCGGGCACATTGACCCCGACGGTCATTCCCAAAAATTCAAAAAGTGGCCGGTTGGTCTCCGCATCACGTTTTGCTAAGTAATCGTTCACTGTAACCACATGAACGCCTTTACCGGCAATACCATTTAGATAAGCCGGCAACGTTGCGGTTAACGTCTTACCTTCACCGGTACGCATCTCCGCAATTTGCGCGGAGTTAAGCACCATACCGCCAATCAGCTGTACGTCAAAATGACGCATACCGTAAATACGCTTAGACGCTTCTCTTACAGTTGCAAATGCTTCCGGCAACAATTCATCTAAGGTTTCACCCTGTTCATATCGCTGACGAAACTCAACGGTTTTCGCTTGTAATTCTTCATCAGAAAGGGCTTCAAAAGTAGGTTCAAAATTATTGATCTGTTTTACTATTTTTCTCAGGCGTCGTAACGTTCGATCATTACGGCTGCCTACGATCTTAGTCAGTAGCTTAGTTAACATTTTACTATTATTCTCTCTATACCCAGATCATTCATCTGTGATCTATAATAAGCCATCAGTCTCTATCAGTTTTAAACTAAGTGTACTGAGTGAAATCATATACATCGGATATTGTGATAACTAATGGTCTTTTCAAGGCTAAATTTCATTTTGTCTGATTTAGTCACTGATTTTTCCTTAATATCATTACGAAATTGAATAAAGAAAAACTCACTTACTGTATCACTCTGGCGAAACAATGATAAAATCCCTATTGTACCTGAGTTTTTCACGGTTCAATAGGAGTGAATGATGCGAGATCACCGTCCAACCTCAACTGGTGATTTATTAGCTCAATCGAAGCTAAAAACAATTCAAGAACATGCTGAGCAGATCCACCAACTCACAAGCCTAATCCGCTCTGTTTTACCCAAAGGTACAGAAGATTTTATCCGCGTGGCAAATATTCGTAATAATTACCTCCATTTACAAGCTGCCAGTGCAGCAATAAAAATGAAAGTCTCGTACGAACGACTCACAATTCTGAACTTTCTCCGGGCTAACGGATATGCCGGTCTAATGGGGCTGGATATTACCATTGAGCCGTCAATATACCGCTCAGATCAGACAGAAAAAGCGCCGGAAAAAACAGCAAAAGCGCCAGTATCCGAAAACGCAGCCAATATGTTGAAAAGCATTGCAACTAATGCTACTCCGAAAGTCAGAGCAAGGCTCGAAAACATTGCAAAACTTGCAGACAAAAACAAAAAAACCGGAGAATAATTTCTCCGGTTTTTACTAATTCACATCAATTAATCAAGCCAGTACTGTATTCAGGTCTGCGAAAGAAACCGGTGAACCAGATTCTTGCTCATAAGTTGCCCATTCCCAGGCTTCCTGATCGGCCAGCAATGCTCTTAACAATTGATTATTCAATCCATGTCCAGATTTATATGCTCTAAATTCACCGACAACCGAATGGCCATTCATATACAGATCACCAATTGCATCCAGAATTTTATGAGTAACAAATTCATTTCTGAAGCGTAATCCTTCTTCATTCAAAATACGGTATTCGTCCAGAACGATGGCGCAATCAAAGCTGCCACCCAAGCATAAATTTTGTGACTGAAGATTTTCAATATCTCTCATGAAACCAAAAGTTCTTGCACGAGAAATTTCTTTTACAAAAGCACTGGAGGAGAAATCAAAAACCATACGTTGCTGCTCGGCATCAATTGCCGGATGATTAAACTCAATTTCAAAATCCATCCGAAAACCGTTAAACGGACGCAATTCTGCCCATTTATCGCCATCCTCAATACGAATCGTTTTTTTCACCCGAATGAAACGCTTGGGCGCATTTTGCATTTCAATGCCAGCTTGCTGAAGCAAGAACACAAACGGGCTGGAACTACCATCCATAATCGGAATTTCAGGTGCATCCACCTCAACAATAATATTGTCAATCCCAACCCCGGCAAGGGCTGCATTAAGATGCTCTACAGTAGAGATGCGAATACCTTCATCGTTAACCAAAGCGGTACATAGCATGGTATCTCGAACGGATTCAGGCGCAACAGGGAAATCAACAGGAGGATTAACATCCGTACGACGGTAAATCACTCCGGTGTTTGCAGCTGCAGGGCGAAGAGTAAGTGTCACTTTACGACCTGAGTGTAATCCCACTCCGGTTGTTTTCACTATTTCTTTCAGAGTTCTTTGTCTGATCATCTACTTGCCTCTATATCAGTGCTACAAACGCAGTCCAATATACTATACATAAAATATGAACCGCGAATGTTATCATAAATTTGAGCTGTGTCAAATTTACGAATATTTCTAATCAGCCTGACGACGTAAGAAAGCAGGTATATCCAGATAACCACTCTCTTTTTCTTTTGGCGCAGTATTCTGACCGCTTTTAGAAGAACCACTTACCGCATCTGGCTGAGTTTTTGACTCTGCTTTAGATGCATGCAAATTCGGTGCCGGTTTTTCTTCCGTTTTCGCTGCTGGTTGACTCACTGCTGGTTGCGGTGCTACCGCTTGTGTCTGAGGCTTACCACCTGCAACCAATGTGATGTCCGGTTTTCTTTCGTTACCAATACCAGTAGCAACAACCGTTACCCGAATTTCATCCGCCATATCAGGGTCTAACGATGTACCGATAACAACAGTGGCATTATCAGAAGCAAATGCTTTCACAGTATTACCTACTGTTTCAAATTCATCCAGACGCATATCCAGACCGGCGGTAATGTTAACAAGAACACCTCGTGCCCCGGCAAGATCAATGTCTTCAAGAAGAGGGCTTGAAATTGCCATCTCTGCCGCTTCTTCCGCCCGATCTTCGCCGCGTGCCACACCGCTACCCATCATTGCATGACCCATTTCCGACATTACCGTTCTTACATCGGCAAAGTCAACGTTAATCATACCCGGACGGGTAATCAGTTCTGCAATACCCTGAACTGCATTTTTCAATACATCATTCGCACTGGCAAAAGCTTCAAGAAGTGTGATTCCACGTCCTAATACTTTTAATAGCTTTTCATTTGGAATCGTAATCAGAGAGTCAACATGTTTAGACAGCTCATCAATACCCTGTTCAGCAAACGCCAAACGTTTCTTCCCTTCAAAGCTAAATGGTTTAGTAACCACAGCCACCGTTAAGATACCGAGATCTTTCGCGACTTCTGCAATTACCGGAGCAGCACCTGTACCGGTACCACCTCCCATACCAGCTGCGATAAATACCATATCGGCACCTTCGAGCACTTCTTTAATTCTATCTTTATCTTCAAGAGCTGCATCACGTCCAACTTGCGGGTTAGCACCTGCACCAAGACCTTTAGTGATGTCACCACCAATTTGAATAACTGTGCTTACATCCGTTTTGCGTAATGCCTGAGCATCCGTATTAACGCTGATGAACTCCACACCTTCGATGGATTCACGCACCATATGTTCTACGGCATTACCGCCGCCGCCGCCAACCCCAACGACTTTGATTACTGCATCATCGGACATTTCCATCATCGGTTCAAACATGTGTTTTCTCCGTTTTTCCTGCAACTCAGGTTAAAACTCTTTTTGTATCCAATTACGCAAACGACCCAAAAAACCGGAAACTGACTGGCGTTTAGGCACAGTGTATTCAGTCTCATCATTTATTTGACTGTCTTTTGCGTAATGAAGTAAACCAACTGCCGTAGACTGATACGGCTCTTTTACATAATCGGTTAAACCACTCACTTCAAGTGGCTTACCTACGCGAACTTGGTTGCGAAACACGCGCTCTGCGCATTCTGCCAAACCTTCAATTTGTGCGGCGCCTCCGGTGAGAACAACGCCAGCTGCGAGATGATGTTTAATTCCCTCAGCTCTTAATTTTTCCTGCACCGAATCAATGATCTGATTTACCAGCCCCATCAACTCTGTATAACGAGGTTCAATGACCTCTGACAACGTCTGACGTTGTAAACTTCTGGACGGACGCCCGCCAACACTGGGAACATTGACCGTGTCATCTTTGCTGACTAACTCACTTAACGCACAGCCATATTTTACTTTGATTTCCTCAGCATCACTGATCGGTGTCCCGAACGCAAAAGCAATATCGCTTGTCACGGCATTCCCCGCATAAGAGAACACTTCTGTATGCCTTAATGCGCCACCGGTCCAGATAGCAATGTCCATCGTACCAGCACCGATATCAACGACGCAAACACCAAGTTCACGTTCGTCTTCTGTAATCACTGCATTACTTGCAGCCAATCCGGAATAGACAAGTTGTTCAACCTTCAGACCACAACGCTCAACCGCTTTTATGATGTTTCTTGCCATGTCATTATGACAGGAAATAAGGTGAACACTAACTTCCATTCTGACACCAGACAAACCAAGAGGGTTTTTTATGCCTTCCTGGTAATCAATAGTAAATTCCTGAGGAATTACATGCAGAATTCGCTGTTCATCGCCAATTTTTATGGATTTTGCAGTGTGTATCGCACGATCCATATCATCCTGGGATACTTCTTCATCAGAAATAGTACCCATTCCTTTTTCAATCCGGCTGGCGATATGACGGCCGGAAATAGACAGGAAAACATTGGTAATCTGGCACTCAGCCATCAATTCAGCCTGATCAATTGCTCTCTGAACTGACTTTACAACGGATTCCAGATCATTGACCCCACCTTTATCCATTCCTCTGGATGGACTTGTTCCTGCGCCGATAATATTTATCTGACCATCAGGAAGTAATTCACCTACAAGAGCTGATACGGTAGCCGTTCCTACATCAAGACCAACAATAATGTTGTCATCGGTCACTTTTGTCATCTGTACTCTCTTGTTCTACTTCTTGTTCTGGAAACCAACCAACCGCAGCTCCGGTATCATAACGAAGATCGATATAGCTAATTTTATCCACTTTATTGCCAAAATAACGATATAAAGCCATAAAGCGGGTAATTCTTTCGTCTAACGAATCTTTTCCTAATTCCAGACGAATTCCGTTATCTAATATAATTTGCCAGGCACGACGTTCATTTAAAACTAAAGATGATATTTTTAAGCCCAGTTTTAAAAACTCCGGATTATAATGACGCCAGGCGGCCAATACTTCCGGCGCGGAATCTTCCGGGCCATAGAGTTTTGCATGTTCGCCTTTTATTAAGCCTATATCACCATCGAATACAACGCCATGTTCATCCAGCAATGAGTTACCATTCCATATAGCCTGAACCTGATGCTCAGTTAAAAACACTTTAATCGTATTCGGCCATTGCTTTCTGATTGCTGCATGTTCAACCCAGGGAATGCTCATTACTACTTTCTGTAACGTATCAACATCCTGAGACATGAATGTCCCCACATGATCAAGATGACTAAAGGCATCCTGAACATCTTTCGCTGTCACATAATGCAAATTACCCTGCAAAACTAAATTAGATAAGGGCAAACGTTGATCATCCCACATCCAGCTAATTGCAGAGTAAAGAATCGCTGATATTAACAAAACAACAATAATCAAAAATACTACACCGCAAGCTTGCTTGCGGATAAATACGGTTTCAGGCCACTGGCTTTTATCTGTTACTGCTTTAATCAAAGCCCACCGCCCTATTGTTAATTGTCAATTTGTAACCTTAATTCAAAAGCAATAGAAGCAAAAGCAATCATTTTAACTGACAAATTATACTGAGGTAATAAAAAGTATCAAATATTGATATTTATAAATGTTTACTTAATACCAAGTTACTTCCATTATATGACACAAAACGACTAATATTTAAACAGTTTTCATCTTCTCAATATTAAGCTCTAACGCCGCTAACTGCCTCGCTACTTTGCCAACGTCACCCGCGCCCTGCGTCAGAACCAGGTCACCATCATGCAATACATTTGCTAATACTGATGGTAGTACCTTGCTATCCGGAATAAAAATAGGATCTATCTTGCCCCGGCTACGAATGGTCCGGCATAAAGAACGACCATCAGCTCCGGCTATCGGCTTTTCTCCTGCTGGGTAAACATCCAGCATCAGCAGTACATCCACATTTTCCAGAACATTCGCAAAGTCATCATATAAATCACGTGTCCGGCTATATCGGTGAGGCTGAAAAATCATCACCAATCGTTTGTCAGCCCATCCGCTTCTTGCTGCATTGATAGTCACCCCAACTTCGGTTGGGTGATGACCATAATCATCGACTAACATCACCTGACCATTTCCTGTCTCAAAGACACCTAAATGATCAAAACGGCGCCCGGTTCCCTGAGTATTAGCCATGGCACTTAAAATTGCGCGGTCAGCGATGTCATCTTCTGTTGCAACCGCAATGGCCGCCGCCGCATTCAAAGCATTGTGACGCCCCGGAATATTCAGTGTGATGTCCAGATTCTGGTGTCCTTCACGAACAATGGTAAAGCGACCTTTCTGCCCTTCTTGCTGATAATTTTCAACCCGGACATCGGCATCTTCAGAAAAGCCATAAGTAATAACCTGACGACTGACCCGGGGGCTTAACTCCCGGATAACCGGGTCATCAATGCACAAAATAGCCTGTCCATAAAAAGGCAAATTATGCAGAAAATCAATGAACGTTTGCTTTAGGGTATCAAAATCACCGGAATAGGTATCCATATGATCAGCTTCGATGTTCGTTATGATACTCACCATTGGCTGCAGGTGCAGAAAAGAAGCATCACTCTCATCGGCTTCAGCAATTAAGATGCGGCTTGAACCCAGACGGGCATTGGTCCCGGCACTTTTAACCAAACCACCATTAATAAACGTCGGATCCAAACCAGCTTCATGATAAATTTGAGTAACCAGTGCGGTTGTTGTGGTTTTACCATGAGTTCCTGCAACCGCAATACCATGCCGGAAACGCATTAGTTCAGCCAGCATTTCTGCACGCCGGACTACAGGAATTCGTTTTTCTTTTGCTGCGACTAATTCAGGATTATCCTGAGAAATCGCAGTAGAAACAACGACAGCACTCGCCTTCTCAATATTAGATGGTTGATGACCGATATGAACTATCGCCCCAAGTTGAGATAAGCGCTCTGTTACCGCATTAACAGCAATATCTGATCCGGTAATCTGATATCCTTCATTTAGCAATACCTCTGCGATACCACTCATACCTGCCCCACCAATGCCAACAAAGTGAATGCACTTCACCCGCCGCATTTCAGGAACCATGGCACGAATTTGAGCTAAATCTTGCTTATGTTTAATTGTCATCGTTATTTCTCATGTTCTGTTATCGCAGCAATCGCATCCGCGACAATGATATCCGCATTATCTTTGGCGGCTGATTTCGCTTTTTTCGCCATTTCTAAAAGAGACGGCCTGTCAAGCCTATAAATACTGTCAGCCAGTTTTTCGGCCGTTAAATCAGGTTGCTCAATCATAAGAGCAGCTCCTGATTCCACCAGATGATCTGCATTAAGCGCCTGTTGTCTGTCTTTATGCATAAACGGAACGAATATAGCTGCAATACCTGTGGTCGAAATTTCTGACACGGTTAATGCGCCTGAACGGCACACTATCAGATCCGCCCATGCATAGGCTTGCGCCACGTCATCGATGAACTCTGAGACTTTTATTTCTGAACTAACATCACAGTCCCGATAACATTTCTCAACGTCATCAGTATTACCCTTCCCTACCTGATGAAGCACTGAGAAACCATCTCCTAACCGGGCTATTGCGGGAGGAAGGGTTTGATTTAAAATCCGGGCTCCCTGACTACCGCCCATAATAAGAATCCGGATGGGGCCTTTACGCTCGGACATTCGCTCTTCTGGCGAATCAAGCCCGGCAACATCACTTCTTACCGGATTGCCCACAACCTGAGCATCAGGGAAAGCTCCCGGGAAAGCCTGAAAGACTTTTCTGGCAATTTTCGACAACCATTGATTCGTCAATCCGGCAACGGCATTTTGTTCATGCAGAACGACTGGAATCCCCATCATCCAGGCGGCAATGCCTCCCGGCCCACTGACATATCCCCCCATCCCCAGAACTGCATCCGGCTTCCACTGTTTAAAGTGTTTTCTTGCCTGCATCACCGCACTAAGAATTTGAAATGGCGCTTTTAGCAATCGGGTAACACCTTGCCCACGAATACCCTTTACCCGGATAAAATCAATATCAATGCCATGTTTGGGGACCAAATCCGCTTCCATCCGATCCGCCGTACCAAGCCAGCGAATATCCCATCCCCGTTGTTGAAGTCGTTTCGCGACAGCAAGACCGGGAAAAACATGTCCTCCGGTTCCACCTGCCATCACAAAGAGTCTTTTATTTTTTTTCATCTTGTTCTTTATCTATTTCATAACCGGCATCCGCCAGTCGGCATTCAAAATCAATTCTGAGCAATATAGCCACTGCCACAGACATAATAATAAGACTCGATCCACCATAGCTAATCAAAGGCAGTGTCAACCCTTTAGTAGGAACAATTCCGGCTGCTGCCCCCACGTTAACCAGTGTCTGAAATGCAAACCAGATGCCAATACCAAAAGCCAGATAGCCCCCAAACGGCCGATCATGCAGAAACGCTTTTTTCCCGATATATAAGGCCTTTAATACCAACCAAAAAATCAGCACAAGCACACAAACAACACCAACGAAACCTAATTCTTCCGCGAGAACGGCAAAAACAAAATCCGTATGAGCTTCCGGCAAATATTCCAATTTCTGAATCGAGTTACCTAACCCCTGCCCGAACCACTGCCCGCGCCCAAACGCCATTAATGATTGTGTTAGCTGATAACCGCTGCCAAACGGATCTTCCCAGGGATCAAGAAATGAGGTAACACGCCGGATTCGGTAAGGTTCCGCCAGTATCAAACCAATAACCGCAAAAATGCCGGTCACCATTAAAGCGATAAACTGAGACAACTTGGCTCCGGCAATAAACAACATACCAAACAGAGTAACCAACATAACGACGACGGTGCCTAAATCAGGCTGAGACAACAATAGAACCGCCAATAACGCGAAAACCGCTATCGGCTTCATAAACCCACCAAAAAAGGTTTCCCTGACTTCATCCTGCTTCCGCAAAAGATAACCCGACATATAAACAAAAAGGGAAAGCTTTGCGACTTCGGCAGGTTGCAGATTAAACAATCCCAACGGAATCCAGCGGGATGCCCCGTTGACCGAATGCCCGGCAACCAACACAATCGCCAGAAGGAAAAAAGACACCGCCAACATGAGGGAACTCATCTTCATCCAGCGTTCTAAAGGTATCTGCACCACCACAGAAGAAACGATCAAGGCAAGAAGCAAAAATACCGCATGCCTGAACATAAAATGAAACGGTTGATCCGTTAAGCGGTAGCTGACCGGAAAGGAAGCCGACGTCACCATAACCAGCCCGATAAGCATCAACCCGAGAGAGATCCACACCAGTTGACGATCATACAGCGCTTCCGGGCTGGGTTGAGTAAACCAGCGTTTTAAAGATGAAACCCCTCTGCTTATCGACAACACATTTTCATCCTAATCAGGCATATTGATGAGCCAAACGGGCAAATGCATCACCTCTGGCCATAAAGTTTTTGAACTGATCCATGCTGGCACAGGCAGGAGATAACATCACGATGTCACCGTCCACCAGTTTGGTATGAATATTTTCGACAATCTCTTCCATGGTTTCATACAAATGCGCCGACGGGTGCAACCCCATAAACTGATTCCCATCGCGCCCGAAACAACATAATTCGACACGATGTTTAGACAACATTGGCGCTAACGGGGAAAAATCCGCGCCCTTACCAATTCCCCCCACCAGAAGATACAGCGTTCCACGATAAGTCAACCCTGACAACGCGGCTTCGGTACTGGCGACATTGGTGGCTTTCGAATCATTAATCCATAACACACCCTGTTTTTCTTCAACCAACTGACAACGATGAGTCAGCCCACGGTATGCTTTCAGCGCATCAAGAATGGAAACAAGATCGATATGTATCACATCCAGTAACGCCAGAACCGTCAATACATTCGCAACATTATGCTTACCGACCAACCGGAGATCCGATGTTTTTACGATGGGTTTCTGATGAGCTGTCAACCACTCTTCTCCATCAATGAGTGACAGGTAAAAATCGCTTTCTTTCTCAATAGAAAACCTCACCAGATCACCGGAAAAAGAATCCGGGGCAGTTGCCGGATCATCGCCATTGACGATGGCCGTTTCGGCACACTTAAAAATCCGCAGTTTCGCCTGCCGGTAAGATTCCATGGAATCGTAGCGATCCATATGATCTTCAGACACATTAAGAAATGCCGCCGCTTTAAGCGGTAAACTGTCTGTTGTTTCAAGCTGGAAACTCGATAACTCCAGAACATACAAGTCATAAGAGTGATTCAGTAACTCCAGTGCAGGCACTCCGATATTCCCGCCCACACCGACACGCAATCCCGAAGCACTGGCCAGTACGCCAGTTAAGTCCGTTACCGTACTTTTACCATTAGAGCCGGTAATCGCAATAACCGGTTTTGTTACATGCCAGGCAAATAATTCAATATCACCGACAACCGGGATCCCCTGTTCGAGCACATTCTGTATTTCTGGCGTTGCTAAAGCAATGCCCGGATTCACCACCACTAAATCCGATTCGGCAAGCCAGGCTGTATTCCAACCGCCGGTATACACATCAACGCTATGAGGAACACTATCCAGCCCGGGAGGGGACGGTCGGGTATCAATAACCTTAACTGAAACGTCTGAATGAAATCTCTTCAGATAATTCACAACCGACAGGCCGGTCATACCTAACCCGACCACAACCACATTACTGATGCCTTGCCAATGTTCCATTTTGCTACAACTCAACCAGAAAAATTATTAACGAACTTTAAGTGTTGCCAAACCAATAAGTACCAGAACGATAGAGATAATCCAGAAACGGACAATTACCCGGGGTTCCGGCCAGCCTTTCAACTCATAATGGTGATGAATCGGTGCCATTCTGAAAATACGCTGACCCCGCAACTTATAAGACCCCACCTGAAGAATGACCGAGAGCGTTTCCATCACAAATACGCCGCCCATAATAACCAGAACAAATTCCTGTCTGACTAACACCGCGATGGTTCCCAATGCCCCGCCTAAGGCCAATGAACCGACATCGCCCATAAAGACCTGAGCCGGATAAGTGTTGAACCACAGAAAGCCCAGACCAGCTCCGACAATCGCGGTACAGACGACGACCAATTCAGAAGAATAGGAAATATAAGGGATATGCAAATAGGTCGCAAAATTGACGTTACCGGTCGCCCAGGCGATCACTGCAAAACCGGCAGATACCAAAACGGTTGGCATAATGGCTAAGCCATCAAGACCGTCGGTTAAGTTCACGGCGTTGCTGGTTCCGACAATCACAAAGTAAGCTAAAACCACATAAAACAGGCCTAACTGAGGCATGATTTCTTTAAAGAAAGGAACAACCAGTTGCGTTGCGGGGGTATCATGTCCATGCAGGTAAAGTGCAAACGCCACCACCAAGGCGATTGACGACTGCCAGAAATACTTCCAGCGGGCAATTAAACCATCGGTATTCTTACGAACGACTTTGCGGTAATCGTCAACAAATCCGACAATACCATACCCCAGAAGCACAGCAAGAACTGCCCAGACATAGGGATTCGTTAAATCGGTCCACAATAACACAGTGATAAAAATGGAAGCCAAAATCATCACACCGCCCATGGTCGGTGTTCCCCGTTTACTAAAATGAGATTCAGGGCCATCATTACGAACAACTTGTCCGATTTGCATTAACTGCAAACGCTTTATCAAAATTGGTCCCATCCACAAGGAAAGACCTAAGGCCGTCAGAATACTAACAATGGCCCGAAATGATAAATATTCAAATAAGCGAAAAAATGAAAAATATGGCTGAAGATGCTCTGCAAGCCAAATAATCATAAGTATTTCTCCCTAAGAGCAGCAACAATCTTACTCATACCGGTGCTATTAGCACCTTTGATTAACAAGGTATGTTGTTGGTCTTTTTCTTTCTGTAGCTGCTGTTCAATATATTCTATTATGTCTTGATGAGATGAAAAATGAATACCATGGCACTCATCACTGATTACTTTAGCATCCGCACCATACGTCAAAACATGTTCAAAATTAAATGGTGATGCATGTTCACCGACTTGTCGGTGAAGTTCAAGGCTTTCTTTACCTAACTCTGCCATATTCCCTAAAACTAACCATCTTTTTGCAGAAAAACGACCTAACAGATCCACTGCCGCTTTCATAGCTGGAACGCTGGCATTATAACTATCATCAATAAGTTTAATATTCCCGGATATCTGCTCGACATCCACCCGTCCTTTCACATTCGGCAAGTGAGCAAGCCCCCATTGAATATCTTTCTGGCTGGCCCCCAATTCTTTCGCTACCAAAGCCGCTGCCAGTGCATTACTTACATTGTGCTCACCGACAATATTTAATTTCACGGGCAAACGTTCATCCTGAAAAACCAAATCAAATCGTGCCCGGGCCTGCTCATCCAATGCAATATTGTCGGCATAAACCGTAGCGCCATCAGAAGTAGCAGAAAACGTCTTTACCGTTTTATCAGACAAAACTGGATTCCAAAGCGCCTCTCCCTGACTATCAAGGTTAACAATTGCGGTAGAACCCGGCTTCAATCCCAGATAAATTTCACCTTTTGCTTTTTTTACACCATCAATAGAACCGAATCCTTCCAAATGAGCTGCAGCGACATTATTAACAAGGGCAATATCCGGCTTAACTAATGCTGTCGTATATTGAATTTCACCGATGTGGTTCGCTCCCAGCTCAATAATAGCGTAATCATCACTTGGCTTAGAGCGAAAAAGGGTCAGGGGAACACCGATATCATTATTAAAATTACCGGAAGTGAATAATACATTGCCTTTACGGGATAAAATGGAAGCAATCATCTCTTTTACTGTTGTCTTTCCACAGCTACCGGTAATAGCAACGGTCGGCGTCTGACACTGCTCATGCACCCATGAGGATAGCAGTCCCATTGCTTTTTTTGTGTCATTAACGACAACATGCGGCAACACGCTGCTGATATTTGCTTTCCCGTCAACAATCGCAGCCACAGCACCATTTTCTATTGCTCCGGCCAGAAAATTATGTCCGTCGAAACGCTCTCCACGTAGTGCAATAAAAAGTCCATTCTTTTCAAAATGCCGGGAATCCGTTGACACAGAAGAAATCATACGGTCTTCCCCAATTAACTGACCATTCGTAACCAGTGCGACTCGGGACAGAGGTAATTCAATCATTATATTGCCTCCAACAGAGTCTCGGCCGACTCTCTGTCTGAATAGTGAATCGTCTCTCTGCCTATGATTTGGTAATCTTCATGCCCTTTTCCGGCCAGCAAAATAATATCTTTATCATCAGCCTGATTTAATGCCGACTGCAGGGCATCAAAACGGGAATGAATCACCGTAACCTGATGCGGATTTTTTAACCCGGCTAGCATATCCTGAATAATATTCTGAGCCGGTTCTGTCCTAGGATTATCGTCAGTAAGTATCACCCGGTCAGCAAGTCGCTCTGCGACTTCTGCCATCAACGGGCGTTTCCCGGTATCTCGATCACCACCACAACCGAAAACGGCCCAAAGTTTACCTTCACAATGGATGCGCAGCGCATTTAGTGCTTTTTCTAACGCATCAGGCGTATGGGCATAATCGACCACAACTTTGGGTTTATCCGGTCTGGAGAACAATTCCATACGACCAATCACCGGGGTTAACTCCGGTGCTGTTGCCAGAAGACTCTCGCTATCCATCCCCAGAGCAAGTAATGAAGCAAAACTCAAAAACAAATTAGAAGCATTGAATTCCCCAATTAGCGGAGTCCTCAAGACTCCCGTTCCCCAGCGTCCATCATAATGAATTTCGATTCCGTGCTCGGTATATTGTGTTTTCGTTGCCCACAACGACTTTTTATTCTCACCCACTGGCTCTGATAATGAAACAGAAATGGCATTAGGCAACGACGTCATCCACGCCGCACCTTCTTTATCATCAACATTAATAATCGCATGCTCACAATGGTGAGCCGTAAACAAAGACTTTTTAGCTAAAGCATAAGAGTTCATATCACCATGATAATCAAGATGATCACGGCTTAAATTCGTAAAAATACCGACCTTAAAAGGAATCGCCTTGACACGTCCCTGAACCAAACCATGTGAGGAAACCTCAATACTGGCATATTCCGCACCCGATTGTTGGTGTGAGGCGAGAGTGGATACGATCTCAATCGGACTGCCTGTCGTATTTCTGGCGGACGACAAGTGCTGTAAAAATCCGTTACCGGTCGTTCCCATAACCGATGTTTTGTGGCCCAACAACTCCAGCCATTGAGCAATAAGCTGAGAAATGGTCGTTTTACCATTGGTCCCGGTGACTCCGATAATATTCAGATGATCCAGTGGATACAAACGTAATGCGAGTTCAGATAAAACCTGATCCAACTGATAAAAAGAAATCACCGGTGTCTCTGATAAATAAGTAACGTTACCATGTTCAGCTTCAGTATCAGACTGGGCCAGAACGAGATTAGCCCCTTTTTCTATAGCCGCCGGGATAAACTGGCGCCCATCGGCAGCATGACCGTTAACCGCCACAAAGGTATCGCCATCCACAACCATCCGGCTGTCCATTTTCAGGACCGATACCGGTAAATCTGATAATTTTTTATCTTTAATCACTATCCATGGAGCCAGCAACTCCACTAAAGACGCGCCCACGTTCATTCTCATTTCCCAATACTATTTCTGGAACTTATTTTCATCCGGAGTAACATTTAAAATCTGCAGCGCACCTTTCATGATTTTCGAAAAAACCGGTGCCGCCACCTGCCCACCGTAATACTGATCCCCTTGCGGTTCATTAATAACAACGACTAATGCAACTCTGGGATTACTAATCGGTGCAACACCGGCAGTCAGAGCAACGTATTCATCACTATAACCACCAGCTGTTGCCTTTCTGGATGTCCCGGTTTTGGCTCCGATACGATAGCCCGGAACAGCTGCTCTTATCGCGGATCCACCAGGTTGAGTTACGGTTTCAAGATAATCCAGAACCTGACGGGCATATTTTTTATCAGCAACCTGATGGGAAAGATCTTCCTGGTTATTTTCAATGATATGTATTGGCTGATATTTTCCAAGATTTCCCAAAGTTGCATAGGCATGAGCCAGTTGAATAGGTGTTACAGCTAATCCGTAACCAAAGGCCAGTGTTGCTATTTCAAATTTTGACCAACGGCGGCGGGTTGGGAAAATACCGGCCGTTTCCCCCACCAGATTCAGTCCGGAAACTTCGCCTAATCCAACGGAATTATACATACTAAGCAAAGACTCTATCGGCATTCTCAACGCCAGTTTTGTCACACCGATATTACTTGATTTTTGCAGAATTTTTTGCAGACTGGCTTTTCCGACAGGGGAAACATCCCTGACCCGGCTACCACCGATACGAAGTATGCCGTTACCGGTATCAATAATGGTATCTTTATTCGCCACCCCATTTTCAAGCGCGGCTAAAACCACGAACGGTTTTACCGTTGAACCCGGCTCAATCGAATCCGTAATCACCCGGTTTCTCATTTTATAACTCTGTAAATCGCTCCGGTTATTTGGGTTATATGAAGGGGCATTTACCATTGCCAGAACCGCCCCGGTTTTAACATCAATCATAACCGCCGAAGCCGATGTTGCCCGATGATCCGCCGCAGCCTGCTTCACCGCACGATAAGCCAGAGCCTGAAGCCGCTGATCAATGGTCAGCTCCAGATTTTTGCCTTCCTGCCTTTTATCCAGAGAAATATTTTCAACCACCCGGCCATAACGATCTTTCCGGATCACCTGCTTACCCGGTTCACCAGTCAGCCATTTATCGTAACTGCGCTCCACTCCTTCCAGACCATGTCCGTCAATCCCGGTAACACCCACTAAATGAGCACTGATTTCACCAGATGGATAATAGCGTTTTGATTCGGCTTTCAGCCCGATACCGCTTAATTTCAGCTCCCGTACATATTTTGCCATGGCCGGATTGACCTGACGTTGCAGATAAACAAAACGGCGTGTTTTGTTTTTTTCAATTTTCCGGATAAGTCCTTTCCGGTTCAATCCCAAAACATCAGCCAGCGCATACCAACGCTTTACATCCTTTAGCTCATCTTTTTTAATTATCGTGGCAGGATCAGCCCAGACAGCTTCAACCGGTACACTCACTGCCAAAGGCTCGCCATTCCTATCCGTAATAATTCCCCGGGCAGACGGAAGCGTTTTCGCCCGGACAGAGCGTAAATCGCCCTGATGAATCAGATTATCCGGCTGAATTATTTGAATATAAGCAACGCGGCCAACAAGTGCGGAAAACGCCACCAGGACAAAAGCAACGATCAGATAAAACCGCCAGCGGATAAAAATACTTTTGTCGTCTGTTTTTGTCTTTTTGAGCACGGTTTTTTCGGAATGAGATGGTTTTTTCATGGTTGAGAAATTATCACTTCTTTATCTGCATCAGGTCGCTTCATATCCAGTTCTTTTTTAGCAATTTGTTCGACCCGACTGTGTTCTGAAAGTGCGGTTTCTTCAATCAGCTGATTCCGCCATTCATTATCCAGATGATCCCGTTCTATCATTTCCTGTTCATTTTTAGAAATAGCCTGTCGGCTCTGGTGGGTTGAAAAAACCACGCCCATAGCACTGGCACCTATCAGTATCATTAAAATGAGTGGAATCCGGCCAACCGTAAAAAGATCTTTGGCAATTAATTTTGCAAGATTAGGATAACGAGATTGTTGAAACATTAAATTTTTTCCGCCACTCGTAATACAGAACTTCTGGAACGGGGATTCATTTCTATTTCGTCTTTGGACGGCTTAATTGCTTTCCCAGCCAACTTAAGCTTAGCACTGCCCAATGCTTTGATTTGTTCGTCGGTTAAAGGTAAACCATGAGGAATTTCCGGTCCCTTGCTTTCCTTTCTCATAAACCGCTTCACCATCCGGTCTTCGAGAGAATGAAAACTGATCACAGATAAACGCCCTTCCGGAGCTAAAATCGCTAATGCACCTTTCAGTGCAACATCAATTTCTTCCAGTTCGCTGTTAATGTATATACGAAACGCCTGAAATGTTCTTGTTGCCGGGTGTTTTTTCTCTTTAAAACTCTTAGGTGCCGCTTCCGATATTAATTTCGCAAGCTGACCGGTTCTGGTCAATGGGGGATTATCTTCATTTTCCCGGTACGCAATAATTGCTTTCGCTATTCGTCTTGCGTGTTTATCTTCCCCAAACTCCCGGATAACCCAAGTGATATCATCGAGTTCGGCTTCTGACAACCACTGTGCGACCGAAACACCTGAAGTGGGATCCATTCTCATATCTAACGGACCGTCTTTCATAAAACTGAATCCACGGTCGGCATCATCTAACTGGGGAGAGGAAACCCCAAGATCAAACAAAACACCATCAACTTTATTATTCAGATTATACTCTTCTGCGTATTTCTGAATACCAGAAAACGGTCCATGGATAATGGTAAACCGGGGGTCGTTGATCGTTTTTGCTTCTTCAATCGCCTGCGGGTCTCTGTCGATACTAAAAAGTCGTCCGTTTGGGCCCAGTTTAGATAAGATGACCCGGCTGTGACCACCCCGGCCAAATGTACCATCAATATAGGTACCATCCGGCTTTATTGCCAATCCATCGATTGATTCGTTCAACAGTACAGAGATATGTTTGAAAGCTTGCGTCATTTTGTTCTCATTGCGCTAAAAAGGCGTATAGCGACTTATGGTATTAGAATGATAGCATCAGAGCCAGTAATTCAGTCCGGGAGATGTGATTTTTCCCCAAGTTTAATGGATTTCATTGCCTCATCGTCAATAAAAAGTAAATCCACAGCAACAATATTACAGCGGACTAAACCTATCGGGTCATCGTATTTTGACTTTTTTGTCAGTACTTATTCAGAATTGCGTTTTTTTCAGCCTTTAGTGTCTCTATTTTTCTATCGATCTCATTTAATCGCTGCTTATCGTACAGACTGATATTGGCCGGGGAAATAAAAACCGCACAGGCACGCAATGAATCCGCGGTATGTTTTGTGAACCCCCGCAATAACACAGAGTAATCTTCAATCACCGATTTATATTGGTTATGCACTCTGACTGACATCTCATAACCGGCTTTAGCCTGAGCAATAAACTGCCGCATCTGTGCCGCATTTTGTTTACTTAGCGCAACATAACCAGCATTGTCGGAATTCACAAATAAACGGCCTGAAAAAGCCAAAGGAGCGTGTTGGTCAACCCGAAGTTTCAGATACACTACGTCTTCCGGTGCTTTGAGATGTTGATCAATCTGAAAGGTAAGCATAAATTTAAGATCCCCTTCAACCGAAACATCACACCGGGTTCCGATCTGCCGTAAAGGATTGACCGCATATGACATCTGATTGCTGGTGTATTCAATTCTGTCACTGTCTGGTAACAGATAATGAATCTCCGACCAGCCATTGGCAATGTACCGGGTATCGTGTGTAAACTCATCAACACTCTTACTGCTTCGCCATACCTGATTAAAATGCTCACCAGCCATCCCTGAAAAACTCGCGATAAGAGTCAGAATCATGAATATCAATGTTTTCATCTGGCTTAACGTTCTATGGCTAACAGATGCAATTATAGTACGTCGTAGCCAGCACTGTTTTATAATCGTAGGCTAACTAACACAAGCATATGCCTTCATACTGTTTTCGTCAGGAGGTGAGAATGATAACGGCTTCACAGCCGCCATCAGGATGAGTTCCAATATGAAACTGCCAGCCATAACGGTGGCACAAATCATCAACAATCATTAGCCCTAATCCATGGCCATCAGAATCAGGTATGGGAGAGAAACCTTCCCCTTCATCCCGGACAGAAATCCGATTGTCTTCCATTGCAATATGAATCGAGCCAGCTGATGTCGCCGCGATACTATTACGTATCAGATTGCCAAGAACGATGGTGATAACTGCGTTGGTGGCTCTTGTGACTGGATTGCCATTGATCTGAACCTCAAAGCGGAGCGCTTTTTCATCGGCCTGCATTTGGCTAAGAGAAATAATCCGGGTCAGTTCTTCTTCGGTAATGGTTCTCAACGGCGCATCATCGGCATTTCGCTCATAACGAACCAAACCAAGCAGCGCATCGACTATGGTCGACATTTGCTCCGTAGCATCCTGGATACGCTGAACCTGACGAACCTGAAATTCCGTGCTGGCACCTCTTGCCATCAGGCTGTTAGAACCTTTCATAACAGTAAGTGGGGTTCTTAACTCATGACTCGCATAGCGGGCAAAAGCCTGCTCACGTTTGATTACCTGATTAATTTTATGACGATATTGATTGAGTTCATCCGCCAGTGTCTGGAACTCTTTTGCAGAACTGTCCGGAACACTAAAAATCTGAGAGGGATCCCCCTGACTCTTGTCCAACTGACTTTTCAGTATATTTACGGGTTCAATTAACTGCTGAGACAATCTAAGTAACAAGCTGCCAAACAAAAAAATTAGTACGGCAACAACAGCAAGCACCGATGCAACCACCAGAATAAACTCCCGGGACGTAATTTCAGTTTCATCAATAAGGGAAACCAGAATGACCGGGTGCTCTATTCCCTTGTCGGTATAAGAACTCATGTAAATCATTCTCGAATCCGGTTCATCTCCTACTTCACCAAGAAAGTGTTTTTGCCCGACCAGATATTTTTGAAAGCTCTTAGGTACCAAATGAATATCATTGTACGCTGTGGTAAGCAAATCAAGCTTGATACGGCTCTGTTCCGGATGAGACTGAAAATAAAGGACGGCTTCTTTTTTATCAATCATGATACGGCGCTCACCAACCCGATCTTCAGACCAGGTCAGAGAACCGGCGATCAATAAAAAACAGAAGATACCAATAACCACTGAGACAAAAGAGAAAAACAGCGCCAGACTGCTTTTCATACTCTGAGTGCTTTTAGTTCGGTTAAACAGTTGAAAAATCATTCACCTGACTCCAGACGAAAGCCAACTTTGGTGATGGTCTTAAGCAGTTGCTTTTCAAACGGTCTGTCAAGCTGATTTCTCAATTGGTAAATATGACTGCGCAACACATCGTTGTTTGGCTCGTTTTCCTGCCACAGACGAAATGCAATGTCTTCCCGGGTAACGACGTTTGGGGCACTTTTCACTAACATTTCCAAAATCGTGTAAGTTGTGGGATTTAGTGCCAGCAGCTTGTCCTGACGGTATGCTTTATGCGTTTTCTGATCAATGGTCACTTCACCATATTCCAGTTTCGAAGCAGCGACAGCCCCCCGGTAACGGCGGATCAATGCCGTCATGCGGGCCTCTAAAATATCGAGATCAAAAGGTTTCGCAAGGTAATCATCTGCGCCATGCCGGAACCCTTTTAGCATATCTTCCCGGCTATCCAGTGCCGTAAGCATAAGCACGGGCGTATTGTTACCGGAATCCCGGAGCATATTACACATCGTCAGACCATCCATGCGGGGTAGCATGAGATCAAGCAGGATGATGTCAAATGTATTTTCCTGCGCCAGTTTCAACCCAAGCTCACCGTTATCCGCATAATCAAGTTCCATACCGGCACACTCAAAATAATCGAACAACATGCCTGCAATTTCCCGATTATCTTCCACCAAAAGCACGCGTTTCATGTATTTCTCTCCAATGATCGATACAACCGCATTCATGATCCGTTTTATATGACCATTATTTACTAAACATGTGAAAAAAATGTCAATAACATTTCTTTCACATGGCGATTTGTAGACTGCAGTTATTCATCGGATACTGTGGAAAAGTCGTATGTCAAACTTAAATATATACACTGCCGCCTTTTCAAGGGGCACTCAATACCCTGATTCTAACCCCGTTTTATCGGTTGTCGTCCCATTTTTCAACGAGCAGGAAGTGCTTACGGAATTCCATCGGCGTTTAACGGCGGTTTTGGATGCCATGCCGGAACACTGTGAAATTATTTATGTTGACGATGGCAGTAAAGACAACAGCCTTAGGATCACGCAGTCCTTTACTCAATCGTCCAGCGACATTCGCTGTATTTCACTGAGTCGCAATTTTGGTAAAGAATCGGCTATGAGCGCCGGATTAGAACACAGCAAGGGGGAAGCCATTGTTGTGATTGATTCGGATTTGCAGGATCCTCCGGAGCTTATTCCGAAAATGGTATCCCGATGGCGTGAAGGGTATGACGTTGTGAACATGCAACGAAGTGAGCGCCACGGTGAAACCTGGTTCAAACGTTTCTCTGCCGCTTGTTTCTACAAAGTCCTCAATAGTATGGCAAAACTGGAGGTTCCTGAGAACGTTGGTGATTTCCGGTTACTCAATGCCAAAGTTGTCAGTCACATCAATACGCTTCCTGAACGTAACCGTTATATGAAAGGCATTTTTTCCTGGCCAGGATTCAGGCAAATCACCATTCCGTTCGAACGAGATGCCCGTTTTTGTGGTGAAACGAAGTGGAATTATCTCAAACTGATTGGTTTAGCCATGGATGGCATCACGTCATTTTCTATCCGGCCACTGCGTCTGGCGACACTGGCAGGCATTTTAGTGGCATTCAGTGCCTTTCTTTACGGTGTGTTCATTGTAATGAAAACGGTGGTTTTTGGTGAGCCGGTTTCTGGTTACCCATCCACGATGGTCGCTCAGCTGGCTCTGGGGGGCGTACAACTGCTTTCCATTGGCTTATTGGGTGAATACATCGGACGCATTTTTATCGAAACCAAACAGCGCCCACTATATCTGGTTCAGTCTGTTTACGAGCAACCGGCAAAACACAGTTCAATTCATTGTATGGCATCTAAACTGGAAGAAACGGCATAACCAACCATGAACATTACTAAAACTCATTTATGGGTCTTGCTGGCCTTTGCTCTTTTGATCCGCCTGATCTCACTCGCTACATACCCATTAATGGACAGCACAGAAGCACGCTATGGTGAAATGGCCCGTCTGATGGTGGAAACTCATAACTGGCTAACGCCTCAGTTTGATTATGGTATCCCTTTTTGGGGCAAACCCCCTATGTTCACCTGGATGAGTGCCTATGGTATTGAACTGTTTGGACTGAATGAATTTGCGGTTCGGGCTCCTCATTGGCTGGCAGGTGTTGTCACCATTATACTCACAGCGTTTATGGCAAAACGGGCCGGTTTTAGTGCATTGATTGCCGCGCTGGTGCTAGCAACCTGTGGTATTTTTTCCATAGCGGCGGGCGCCGTGATGACAGACATGGCACTCACACTCGCTATGACCATCGCCATGATGGGTTTTTACTATTGCTGGTCAGGTAAAGATAAATACTGTCGCTTATGGGGATATCTTAGCTTTTTCGGTCTGGCATCCGGATTGTTGGCAAAAGGCCCGGTCGCTCTTGTTATCATGGGCATTGCCGTTTTCCCCTGGTTAGTCATTCAACACGGTTTTATCAACGCATTCAAAGTATTGTGGCAACGTTTCCCAATCGTTTCCGGTGTCGCGTTAATGCTGGCGATAGCCCTGCCCTGGTATATTATGGCAGAAAGAGCGACCCCCGGGTTTATCGATTACTTCATCGTAGGTGAACATTTCAAACGCTATATTATTAGTGGCTGGAAAGGCGATCTGTATGGCTCCGCTCATGTCCATACACGTGGTATGATTTGGTTGTTTTGGCTATATTCAGCCGCCCCCTGGTCTATTGTTCTGCCTGTTATCGCATGGAAACGCCGTAATCTGTTAAAGACGCTGGAACCCGATCATAAAAAACTGTTCAGTTATTTATTGTGTTGGTTGATCTCACCAATGATCCTGTTCACTCTGGCAGGAAACATACTGCCTGCTTATGTTCTTCCGGGTGTTCCTGCGATTGGTATTTTAATCGCCATGCTGGTCGATAAGCATGATTTCAGATGGGTAACCGGTGTGGCCGCTTTGGTACCCGTATTATTGATGATTGCCATGTTAGTGATGAACATGGGCAGAGCAGACCGGCGCAGTGATCGCGTGATATTTGAACACATCACAGATAATGCACCAGTCTTCTATGTCGGTCACCGCCCATTTTCCGGTCAGTTTTACAGTCGGGGCAAAGCGAAGCAACTTAAAAATAACAACGAGCTAAATCATTTGAGCCGGTTCCACCTGATAGGCAAAGAAGCCGAAGTGTACGCATTAATTCACGCTCAGTCCTTAAGCTGCACATACGAGTTCACAGCAAAATCTAAACGCTCACTCTATACCTGCCTTGCCAGATAATCTGATGAAACAACTATTAAAATTTGCACTTATTGGGGGTATCGGTTTTATCGTCGATACCTTCTTCTTTACAATCCTGTTTAAAGGTTTTGATCTGGATCTGATGCTTGCCCGTAGCATCGCCTTTTTACTTGCGGCTACAACAACATGGTTTGGTAACCGTCGGCTCACTTTTTCACAATTCCAACAGCCGAAGGCTTTTGCTCAGTGGAAAAAATTCATGGTCACAGCCTGCATCGGTGCATTGCCCAACTTTGCGGTATTTAAGATGGTGGTATTACTGACAGGAGCACAAGGCACACTAATATATGTCGCTCTGGTACTGGGAATTCTCTCGGGGATGTGCTGTAACTATGTTCTCAGTACAAAATGGGTATTTCGTTAGAAAGGTATAAAAGTACCGATATACGAACGACTCAGAAATGAAATCACTATGATCCACATATGGGTTTATAACATCAGCTGTTTTACAAGGCCTCACAGCCTCTGTAAGGCCTTGTAAAAACAAAAAGTTGGAGCCGACATATAAGCCGGGTTCTGTACCACTTTCGTGGCAGTAGCCATTCCTCTAGGTCAGCAATCGCTCACTGACTCAAGCAACCTACCCGCCTCCTGACGCGAGCCACGCCATATGGAAGCCTATTTGGTCTTGCTCCGGGTGGAGTTTACCCTGCTACGAACTGTTGCCAGTCGCACGGTGCGCTCTTACCGCACCCTTTCACCCTTACCTGTACCCATATGGGTCATCGGCGGTCTTCTCTCTGCTGCACTTGTCGTAAGCTTGCGCTTCCCAGGCGTTACCTGGCACCCTGCTCTACGGAGCCCGGACTTTCCTCCCCCTTATCAGTCTCCCCGGTACTAGACCAAGGGACATCAATAAGGCAGCGACTACCCAGTCAACTCCGGGGCGGATTGTATAGGGAATACCGGTCACTGTCTAGAAAAGGTCAACTCTCTTCTGACAAACGGATAAAAAACCAACAAAGAGACACTATTTACTTAATCCAGATTGTCTAATCCCCACTTATAAAGCGCATTTTTTTTCAGATTATAAATCTCCGCGACAGCAGCGGCGGCTTTTTTCAATGGTAATGATTTAACCAGAATCGTTAATGCACGTGTCGCTTCTGCGGATAATACCTCTTCTCCGGGTTGTCTGTAACCGTGAACCAGCAATACCATTTCACCTTTACGACGATTTTCATCTTCTCCCATCCAAAGAATCAGTTCTCCCAAAGGCATTCCCTGAATGGTTTCAAATGTTTTTGTCAGTTCTCTCGCAATTACCACCTCTCTGCCCGGACCAAGCACATCCAGCATGTCTTCCAGCGACGGAATAATCCGGTGTGGTGATTCGTAAAAAATGCAGGTTCTTTCAACCTGAGCGATTTCCTGTAGTTTATCTTTACGTGCTTTGGTTTTCGGAGGCAAAAAACCTTCAAAACTAAAACGATCAGACGGCAGCCCGGCAGCACTAAGAGCGGTAATCACAGCACAAGCCCCTGGCAAAGGGACAACTTTTACACCAGCCTGACGACAACGACTCACAAGATGGTATCCTGGATCGCTGATTAATGGAGTGCCTGCATCAGAAACTAACGCAATAGATTGCCCTGACAATAGTCGTTCGACTAGAATGTCAGCTTTGTTCTGCTCGTTATGATCATGTAGTGCAAACGTTTTTGTTTGAATATTGAAATGAGATAATAGTTTTCCGGTATGCCGGGTGTCTTCAGCAGCCACAACATCAACAGAGCTTAAAACATCCAAAGCTCTCTGAGTGATGTCACCTAAATTACCAATAGGAGTCGGTACTATATATAGGATCGAGCTTTCCTGCTGAAAAGTTTTATTATCTGTCATTTGTTTACCATTACTTCAAAGATTATTATAGAGTTAATTACACCGGAAAAAGTTAACAGCTCAGTGCTATGAAAAATCGAATCAAACTAAGCGTAACACGCACATTAGCTCCTGTCGCCCTTGCGATATCCATGGCAGCGTGTACCACAACCGCACCTTTAAGTAACACTGTCGACATTACTCAGGCTCCAACTCACAACATTCAGTCTTACCTGGTCAAGGCTGACAGCAGTCAGGGAACACTACAGAACGATTGGTTGATCATGGCATTAAAAGCCGCCGTTCAGAAAGGTGACACAACCCAGGCCAATTTGCTTCTTCTGCGTCTGAAAAAAGCCACGTTAAACGAAGGTCAAAGTGCCGAGCAGCAATTAGCGAATGCACATCTTTTAATGATGCAGGATCAATATAATGCCGCATCACGGCAACTGGAATTCAAACCATGGTGGAAATTATCCAATTCTCAATGGCTCGCATTCTATCAGACTAAAGCCCAAATCAATACGAAACTGGAAAATTGGTTTACCGCTGCTAAATCTTTGGTTCATACTTATGACTTAACACAGGATAACGATACACAGGAACAGATTGCACAGCAAATCTGGGTATCATTAAGTCATTATTCTGAAGATGAAATTACTGAATTAAAACTCAACCCGAATGAAGACGAACTGGACGGATGGGTTCAGCTTGCTATTTATGTCAAAACCCTAAAAGGCAATTTGTCACAACTGAAAAACACACTGACTAAATGGATAGAAGAAAACCCGACACATCCGGCCGCCATTCACCAGCCAGAAGCCATCACTTCCATTCTGGCGTTAAAAGTGTCGGCACCACTTCATACCGCATTGCTTTTGCCTATTAGTGGTAAGTTTTCTCAGCAGGCTCAGTTGATCCGGGATGGTTTCATGTTTTCGATGATGAATGATCACAACAGAGATCCTAATGCAACCCTTACCATTATCGATACCAATGCAGAGTCCATGGAACAAATCGAAAACCGGTTAGAAGGTTCAGACATTGACTTTGTGGTCGGGCCGCTGATTAAAAATAATATTCTGACTCTCAAAGAACTGGAGAAAAAAAGACACCATCCCCTCGCAATGCTGGCACTTAATATTCCGGATAAGATCGATCCTTCAGAAAACACCTGCTATTTTGCACTGTCACCAGAGCAGGAAGCCCATCAGGCCGCAAAACATCTGTTCCGTGAAGGTTATCGATATCCACTCATTCTTGCGCCAAACAGTTCATTTGGACAACGTGTTATTCATGCATTTGACGCCGAATGGTCGAAATACAGCAAAAACCCGGTTGCGGTTTCGAATTTTACCGACAAACGAAAATTACAAAAAGACATTAATGCCGTATTCGGCTTAAAAGCGAGCCAGCAGAATATTACCCAGATGCAATCATTACTGGGTATGAAATTAGAATCTCAACCCCGCAGCCGCCGCGATATCGATGCGGTTTATATCGTAGCTAATAGCGCAGAACTAACCCTGATTAAACCTTTTATTGAAGTTGCCATCAATCCGGATACCACCCCTCCGAAACTTTTTTCAAGCTCCCGGAGTAACAGTGGGAAAAAACAATATGAGGATTTAAGCGGTGTTTCTTATAGCGATATTCCATTATTGATAGAACCGAAAGCCGATGTAGCCAGACAATTAAAAGCATTGTGGCCAAAGGAATCGTTTGCAGAGAAACGGTTGAAAGCAATGGGAATGGATGCATATCAATTACTTATGGAACTTCCTCAGATGAAAGTTGTCAAAGGATATCAGGCGGACGGAGAAACCGGTAAGCTAAGTATTGATAACCAGTGCGTGGTACAGCGGGAACTCAGTTGGGGAGAGCATGAAGCTCTTTAATTCAACAAGAGTTGTCGGCTCAAATTATGAGAACATGGCTTTGACTTACCTGATCCGTCAGGGAATGAAGCCTGTTGCTCGGAATTTTAATTGCCGTGGTGGCGAGTTAGACCTGATCATGAAAGATAAAGAAGCATTTGTCTTTATTGAGGTCAAATACCGGAAGGATCAGTATCATGGTCATGCGGCAGAGGCGGTCACGCCCACAAAGAAAAAAAGACTTATTAAAGCGTCAACTGTCTGGTTATTAAAAAATAACTACTCGCTTTATGACACAGAATTTAGATTTGATGTGATTGCCATTCATGATGAAGGTAAGCATATCGAATGGTTTAAAAACGCAATCACTCAGGATTAAACAATGCTGGATAGCATTAAAGCAAGTTTTACAGAAAGCATTCAAATTCAAATTGCTGCAGCAGAGGCATTACCCGATGCCATTACTCATGCAGCACAGGCAATGGTCGCTCAACTCCTTAACGGCAATAAAATTTTATGTTGTGGTAACGGCGGATCAGCAGCCAATGCTCAGCAATTTTCTGCCTGTCTTATTAATCGTTTTGAAACAGAAAGGCCAAGCCTTCCGGCGTTGACTCTGACATCAGACAATACAACGATGACTGCTATTGCAAATGACTATACCTACCAGGAAATCTTTGCAAAACAGGTCCGGGCTCTGGGTCAGCCAGGCGATATTTTGTTAGCAATATCAACCAGTGGTAATAGTAAAAATATCATTAAAGCCATGGAAGCCGCCGTCACAAGAGACATGACCATCATTGCATTAACAGGTAAAGATGGAGGCGAAATGGCTGGTCTGCTCGGTGAGAATGACGTAGAAATACGAATTCCATCGCATAGAACAGCCCGAATTCACGAAGTACATATGGTCACTCTCCATTGTTTATGTGATCTGATTGATCAAGTGTTATTTCCAACTCATGAAGAATAAAAAATGAAAAACCTGACTTTAATAGTAACAATTAGTCTCGTTCTCATGCTGTCCGGATGTGTAGGGCTTTTTATTGCCGGTACAGCAACAACAGTTAACCTTGTTACTGATCCAAGAACAACACAACAAATCTGGGATGATAACTACATTGAAAGTGAAATTACCGGAATTGTAAAAAAACCGCCCTACCGAAGCAAAACCCGAATCAGCGCCAGCTCATTCCGAGGTTCTGTCATACTTATGGGCCAGACACCGGATCCTTCTCTTTTAAAGTCTCTTGAAAAAGATGTGAAAGAAATTAAGGGCGTAAAAGACGTTTATGATCAGGTCAGAATCAAAGAACCTTTGAGTACTCTGGCTATCGGTGAAGACAGTGTCATTACGACCAAGGTCAAAGCTCAGTTGTTAACGGCACATGAATTAAGCGGCGTTAAAATCAAAGTAATCACTGAAGATAAAGAAGTCTTTCTGCTGGGTTATGTTACCCATAAGAATGCAGACAAGGCAACTGAAATCGCCCGCAACGTATCTGGTGTCAAAAAAGTCATCAGAGCTTTCCAGTATGGCGATTAACTAAAAACTGATACGGTCATCAAGGTAAAAACAATAAAAGTAAAAAAGCAGCGTCTCAGCTGCTTTTTTACTTTTATTTGATTATCCGGAGACTTGGTTTCCCTTTTGGTCTTGGTGGTTCATCATCACCGGGATCATCATCAGAGTCAGACTTACCGGCAATGCTTAACCCGATGTCCGAATCCACACCGTTTTGTTCGGCATTCTCCAATTCGGAAATGTAAGAATCTTCAGGCTCAAACATCGTTCCTGCGCCGTTTTCCCGTGCATACACAGCCTGAACAGCATACAAGGGAACGATTACGGTATGAGGTTTACCACTGAAACGGGCACTGAATCTGACTTCATCATTACCCAATTCAAGATTACCAACAGCACGAGGAGCCACATTCAAAATAATCTGACCGTCCTGCACAAATTCCATTGGGACTTTCACGCCTGGCAACGTCGCATCTACAACAATATGAGGCGTCAGATCGTTATCAAGCAACCAATCATAAAATGCTCTCAACATGTATGGGCGACGAGGTGTCATTTGAGACATATCCATGCTATCCACCCATTAACGAGCTAAACGCATTTCTCTTTCGGCTTCAGTCAGTGAAGCTAAGAATGAATCACGTTCAAAGACACGATTCATATAAATTTTCAGTTCTTTTGAACCAGGGCCTGTCAGTTCAATACCTAATTCAGGTAAACGCCATAGCAATGGAGCTAAATAACAATCAACCAGACTGAATTCTTCACTCATAAAATATTCAAATTCAGCAAATACTGGAGCAAGCGTTAATAAATCAGTACGAAGCTTATTACGGGCAGCTTCTGATTCTTCCGCAGAACCATTAGTAATTTTATAAGCCAGTGAATACCAGTTTCTTTCAATACGATAAATCATTAAACGACTGTTACCTCGGGCAACAGGATAAACCGGCATTAACGGCGGGTGTGGAAAGCGCTCGTCAAGGTATTCCATAATGATTTTTGAATCGTAAAGCGCTAATTCACGATCAACTAAAGTAGGAACTGATTTATATGGATTTAGCTCAATAAGTTCCGTAGGCAGATTGGATTCATCCACCAACTCAACTTCAACACTAACACCTTTTTCAGCCAGAACAATTCGTACCTGGTGACTGTACAAATCAGATGCACTTGAGAATAAAGTCATCACAGAACGTTTATTGGCAGCTACAGCCATGGAGCCCTCCAGCACACTTACAATATTTAACCAACACTTCGAATGAAGTATCAGTCTCTGATAAATAAAAAAACAACGTATTATGGTAGCATATTTAATGCTCACCGTGCCAATTTTCTTTCGGCGTTATTCGATGGAAAAATATGCCAAAAGCAAAAAGACAAGTCTCTGTCGGAAAGGAAAAATAAGAAATAAAAAGCCCGGCATATTTGCCGGGCTTTCCAATCGTATCGATACAATACTCTTCGAATAACCTTTGCGAAAAGATTAACGTTTTGAGAACTGTGGACGACGACGTGCTTTACGTAGACCAACTTTCTTACGTTCAACACAACGAGCATCACGAGTAACATAACCCGCAGCGCGAAGAGCTGGACGTAGAGATTCGTCGTATTCCATAAGAGCACGAGTGATACCGTGACGGATAGCACCTGCCTGACCAGAAATACCACCACCTGAAACAGTGATGTACAGATCAAGTTTTTCAGTCATTTCAACTAACTCAAGAGGTTGCTGAACAACCATACGCGCTGTTGGACGACCGAAGTACTCTTCAAGGCTACGTTTATTAATTACAATGTTGCCGCTGCCTGGTTTGATAAAAACACGCGCAGCTGAGCTTTTGCGACGGCCTGTGCCGTAGTATTGATTCTCTGCCATTTTCGAAATCCCCGATTAGATGTCTAGTACTTTTGGTTGTTGAGCAACATGGTTGTGCTCAGCGCCGGCGTAAACTTTTAGCTTACGGTACATAGCACGGCCTAGAGGACCACGTGGTAGCATACCTTTAACCGCTAGCTCAATTACCATTTCTGGCTTGTGATCAATCAGTTTATCAAAAGTGATTGATTTAATGCCGCCAGGAAATTCTGAGTGACGATAGTAAGTTTTAGCAGCTGCTTTGTTACCTGTTACAGTCACTTTCTCTGCATTGATAACGATGATGTAATCACCAGCATCAACGTGAGGAGTGTATTCAGCTTTATGCTTGCCACGTAGGCGAGATGCAATTTCACTTGCTAGACGACCAAGAGTTTTACCTTCAGCGTCTACAACATACCAGTCGCGTTTTACTGTTTCTGGTTTAGCAACGAAAGTTTTCATGCTAATAATAACCCGTTAATTTAAATTTACACTTAAGGAGCTCTTGCTCCCACTGTCTAAGAGCCCATTCATCACCCCTTCGAGTGTTGGCACTCTCGGCTAAAGAGCCTGCAGTAACGGTGGGTCGCAGGATTATAGAGAAGAGAGAAGAAAAAATCATCTCTTTTTGTGCAATTTCTTTAAATTTCTCTCATTAATCTCAACTATTCTTTAAAATCAAACCCGCATCATTCTTTCATAAAGATAACGGTTTATAAATGAGAAGCCGATAAGAAGCACTATAAGTTATATCGTCATTTAACTTTATTGGTATCTGAACTCATAGTAACATGTCGTTATGTAAAGTTGTGTAAAGACTACACATAAAGAAAACATACCTAAGGAGCACTTATGCCGTGGATTTATGCCATTGTAGGCCTTTTAGTCGGTTGTGTCGTTGGCATAGTAGTTGCCCGTATTACAACCCCTCAGTACAAGAGCCAAAAAACACTTCACAAAGAATTGGACAATGCAAAATACGCGTTAGAGCAAAAGCAGCAAGATCTGGTTGATCACTTTGCTCAGACAGCGGAACTGCTTGATATTATTGGGAAAGATTATACAAAACTCTATCAACACCTTGCGAAAACCTCTAAAGAGCTTGTCCCGAACATTCCCGATCATGACAATCCATTCGTTAAAACGGCCGCTAAACACAATAAGCCGGGTATATCCAAGTCAGTTACTCAGAATAACCCTGCTGAAGAACCAGAGCCCTCAACCAGTGAAGATCAGCCACCAAAAGATTATGCAACTGGCGCAACAGGACTGCTAAAAAATGATGAATTAAAAATTATCGATTCAAAAGAGGTCGTTAATGCGCAAACCAGTTAAAACTTTTTTATGAACTTTACAAAGGTTTTTGAGTCTTAATTCTCGTCTCTGTCATTAACGTTATCCGGTTACGCACATATATGGGATAGCAACAGGCAAATCAAATACCAGAGGAGTTTTAGGATGAAAAAACCTTTGCTTGCACTAACCGCTCTATCATTATGTCTTAGTTCAGTCATTACACCAATACCCGCATCCGCAGCCCTTCCTCTTACTGTAAATGGAGAGCAACTACCAAGCCTGGCACCAATGCTAGAGCATGTTACTCCGGCAGTAGTTAGCATCGCTGTAGAAGGAACTCAGGTTTCCCGCCAAAAAATTCCTGAGCAATTCCGTTTCTTCTTCGGGCCAGATTTTCCCACAGAACAATTGCAGGAACGGCCATTCAAAGCATTGGGTTCCGGCGTAATTATCAATGCCCAAAAAGGGTATGTGGTCACAAATTACCATGTCATTAACAGTGCGACAAAAATTAAAGTGAAACTTCATGATGGCCGGGAATACAAAGCTAAACTGGTTGGTGGTGACAAAATGTCAGACATTGCTCTGATCCAACTGCAAAATGCCAGTAACCTGACTCAGATAAAAGTCGCAGATTCAGACAAACTGAGAGTTGGTGATTTTGCCGTTGCTATCGGTAACCCATTTGGTCTCGGTCAGACAGTGACGTCTGGTATTGTTTCCGCATTGGGCCGTAGTGGGCTGAATATCGAGAATTTTGAAAACTTCATTCAGACCGATGCGGCTATTAACAGCGGTAACTCCGGTGGTGCCCTTGTCAACCTGAAAGGCGAGCTTATCGGAATTAATACCGCTATATTGGGACCTAGCGGCGGTAACATTGGTATCGGGTTTGCCATTCCTTCTAACATGATGAAAAACCTGACCGATCAGATTCTGCAGTTTGGAGAAGTCAAACGCGGTATGCTGGGGGTTCAGGGAGGAGAAGTAACATCCGAACTGGCACAGGCAATGGGTTATAAATCCAGCAAAGGTGCCTTTATCAGTCAGGTAATACCAAATAGTGCCGCTGATAAAGCGGGATTGAAAGCCGGCGATATTATCGTTTCTATCAACGGAAAAGATATTGATAGCTTCGCCGAGTTAAGAGCCAAAGTGGCAACGCTTGGCGCCGGTAAAAAAGTTACGCTTGGCATATTGAGAGATGGTAATAAGAAAGACTTTAAAGTCACATTAGGCGAACAGAATGAAACAAAAACACTGGCCGATAACTTACATGAAGGATTAGCAGGTGCAGAGCTGGCTAACACAACACCGGCGGATCCGATTGAAGGCATCAAAGTAATCAGTGTGAAAAAAGATTCTCCTGCTGCGCAATATCAACTTAAAAAAGACGATATTATCATCGGGGTTAACCGCCAAAGAGTGAAAAACATCGCTCAGCTCAGAAAAATACTGGAAAAAACTCAAGGGGTATTAGCCCTTAATATCCAGAGAGGTGAACGAACTATTTATCTGGTTATTCGCTAAACCAATGTCTCACAGGGCTAATCTTTTTCATTAGCCCATTTCCACACTCATAAGGTAATGCTATTCTCCCTGTGTAATTGTTCTTTGGAATAAGTTCAGAACCGGGGAGAATATGTTTCGCTATTTAATTCGTTCAATCATTCTGGGATTAGTGACATCCATTGTTGTCATTTTTGCTGTTCCATCAACTAGGCAGCATGTCTTTTCTTTACTTGAACACTCCGAATCTAACAGTATTCAGTCACTGCAAATTACGTTCAATGAAGCGGTTCGTAAAGCTGCACCTGCCGTAGTCAATATCTACAGCAGAAAGTATACCGAAAATGACAGACGCAAGCTTTCAACTCAGGGACTGGGATCCGGCGTCATCGTCAGCGCGAAAGGATACATCATTACTAATTATCACGTTATTGCTCAGGCAGACCAAATCATCGTCGCACTTCAGGATGGCCGGGTAGCCGCTGCCCAGCTTGTCGGTAAGGATAAACGAAGTGATATTGCTATTTTGCGCATCGATGGTAATAACTTGCCTGTTATCCCTTTAAATCCAAATTATTCTCCTCAGGTAGGTGATGTCGTTTTAGCCATCGGTAACCCTTACAATTTGGGACAAACCACGACATTTGGTATTATTTCAGCGACCGGACGCTCATCAATCAGTGCCGATGGCAGACAGTCTTTCATTCAAACCGATGCCGCAATCAATAAAGGGAATTCCGGTGGCGCTCTTGTCAATACTCAGGGAGAACTCGTCGGCATCAATACTGCGTCATTTCAACAGGCTACGGATTTGGAAACTTACGGTATTTCATTTGCAATACCCTATAAACTTGCCAATAAAATTATGCAGAAAATTATTGCGGACGGACGTGTGATCCGCGGATACATCGGTATTGACGGGCAGGATATCAACTCTCTTACTTCACGCCTTTTAGGAAATGAGCATATTGGGGGTATTGTTGTACTTGGTGTCGATCCCAATGGCCCGGCCGCTAGTGCAGGATTTAAACCCAAAGATATCATCATTCGTATCGATGGTCATAAAGTTGCCGGACGCCAGAGTGTGATGGAAATTGTTACTGATCTGCGTCCAGGAACAACCGTCAAGGTTGTGGTCATTCGCAATGGGAAAGAGCTGACTATCCCGGTAACCGTTGCAGAAGATAAAAGAGACAAATAATCACAATACAGAATTCCCATAAAATAAAAAGCGGAGCCAAATGGCTCCGCTTTTCTTTATGAGAACGCTAGTGTCAGCATTATTTCTTAGCAAGCTTCTCTTTGATACGAGCCGCTTTACCTGAACGTTCACGTAGGTAGTACAACTTGGCACGACGTACTGCACCACGACGTTTCACTTCAATGCTATTCACTGCTGGAGAGTGAGTTTGGAACGTACGCTCTACACCTTCACCGTTAGAGATCTTACGAACGGTGAATGCAGAGTGAAGACCACGGTTACGTACTGCGATTACAACGCCTTCAAATGCCTGTAGACGCTCACGTTCACCTTCTTTTACCTTAACTTGAACCACAACAGTATCACCTGGTGCGAAAGTAGGTAGGTCTTGCTTCATTTGCTCTTGCTCAAGAGCTTTGATGATATTACTCATTTTTAAATTTCCTAGAATAAACTGATACTAAATTAAATAGGTTACTTGGTTCGGTTTTCTTTAATAAACTCGACCAGTAATTGTTCCTGTTCGTCAGTCAGAGCTAGGTTTTCCAGGAGCTCTGGTCTTCTCAGCCAAGTTCGGCCCAGCGATTGTTTCAACCGCCAGCGACGAATATCACGATGATTTCCGGATTTAAGAACCTTTGGAACCTCAACATCATCCAGTACTTCAGGACGTGTATAATGAGGACAATCCAACAAACCATTTGCAAAAGAATCTTCTTCTGCTGACGCAAAATCTCCCAACACTCCGGGAATAAACCGGGAGGCGGAATCGATTAACGTCATGGCCGGAATCTCTCCACCCGTCATTACAAAGTCGCCAATTGACCATTCTTCATCAACTTCTGACTCAATAATACGCTCATCTACCCCTTCGTAGCGGCCACAAATCAAAACAAGGTTCTCATTTGTTGCCAGCTCTTCTACTCCACACTGATCTAACTTACGACCCTGTGGAGAAAGGTATATGACTTTCGTCTTTCCGGGAGCAGCCTTTTTAGCAGCATGTATGGCATCACGCAAAGGTTGAACCATCATTAACATGCCAGGACCACCACCGTATGGTTTATCATCAACAGTCCGATGTTTATCGTGAGTAAAATCTCTTGGATTCCACATTTCTATTGAAAGTAAACCTTTTTTTACCGCTTGACCTGTTACCCCAAAATCAGTAACAGAACGGAACATTTCTGGAAAAAGGCTAATAACGCCAACCCACATGTCTAACTCGCTCTGCCGGGGAATAAATTAAAACCCAGGATCCCAGTCAACTTCGATCCGTTGAGCTTCGCGATCAACTTGTTTGATCACTTGCTCTTCAAGGAACGGGATTAAACGTTCCTTTTGCCCAAAAGCATCTTTTAAATTCGCTTTCACCACCAAAACATCATTTGAGCCGGTTTCCATAATGTCTGTCACCTCTCCGAGGTTATAGCCATTAGTGGTGACCACTTGCATACCAAACAACTCTCGCCAGTAGAACTCATCTTCTGACAGTTCAGGCAATGAACCTGGATCAATCGCAATTTCAAAGTTAGTCAGAAGATTTGCATCTTCCCGAACATCCATACCGTCTAATTTAACAACCAGACCTTTATTATGGCGTTTCCAACTTTCAATATTGTATTCAACCCATTCCCCTTTATGTTTTACATACCAGGGAGAATAACTAAAAATGCTTTCAGCGTTGTCTGTATAGGAAAAAACTTTAAGCCAGCCACGAATGCCATAAGTAGCACCAAACTTACCTACAACAACTTTTTCGTTTTGCCCGCTCATGGTTTCTTTACCTTTCATCGACATAAACTAGTCACTATCTCAGAACAATAAATAGATTAAGCCGCTGCTTGAGCGTCTTTTACTAGTTTAGCTACGCGATCAGATACAGTCGCGCCTTGACCAACCCAGTGATTAACACGGTCCAGGTCCAGACGTAGGCCTTCTTCCTGACCACGTGCAGTTGGGTTATAGAAACCCACTTTTTCGATGAAACGACCAGTAGCTGCTTTACGGCTATCTGCTACAACAATTTGATAAAATGGACGCTTTTTAGCGCCGTGACGTGCCAAACGAATGGTTACCATATCGTCCTCTTTTGCTTTCTCAATAATAAAATTAACCCCAAACACCGCTTATTAAGAAACAGTTTGGGGTCTCGTGCCAATTTAAAGCCCCGGAATTTTACTCTTATTCGGAGCTATTGCAAGGTTTTTAGCTATTTTTCAACCAATGTACAGAACGTCATCTTAATACAAGAAACGCTTCTGTAATGATAAGTGACTAATCACCTTAAAACTTATTTTACTAACGACCAAACGGGTTAAAACCGCCGCCCATACCGCCCATCATTCCCTGCATATTACGCATCATTCCTTTCATGCCACCTTTCTGCATTTTTTTCATCATTTTCTGCATTTGGGTAAACTGTTTAAGCAGGCGGTTAACATCCTGAACCTGTGTACCAGAACCCGCAGCAATGCGTTTTTTCCTTGAGCCTTTAATCAGATCCGGGCGTTCCCGCTCTTTCATAGTCATGGAGCTGATGATGGCTTCCATCTGCCGGAACATTTTATCGTCAACTTTATCTTTTATATCTGTCGGAAGTTTTGACATGCCAGGGAGCTTATCCAGCATTCCCATCATTCCGCCCATATTCTGCATCTGGCCAAGCTGTTCACGAAAATCTTCCAGATCAAACCCTTTTTTCTCTTTGAATTTTTTCGCTAATTTCTGAGCCTTATCCTGATCAACGTTTCGCTGAATATCTTCGATTAGGGATAATACGTCCCCCATTCCCAGGATACGGGATGCCACTCTGTCAGGATGAAATGGTTCTAATGCATCCGTCTTCTCACCGACACCTAAGAATTTAATGGGTTTACCGGTGATGTAACGAACAGACAACGCCGCCCCACCCCGGGCATCACCATCCACTTTCGTTAAAATGACACCGGTTAAAGGTAAAGCATCACCAAATGCTTTGGCCGTATTAGCCGCATCCTGACCGGTCATGGCATCAACAACAAAAAGGGTTTCAACCGGATCAATAGCAGAATGAAGAGATTTTATTTCGCCCATCATTTCTTCATCGATGGCCAACCGGCCTGCCGTATCTACAATTAATACGTCATAAAATTTGCGTTTGGCATGCTCAACCGCCGCATCCGCAATATCGATAGGTTTCTGATCAGGAGATGAAGGAAAGAAATCCGCGCCAACATCAGCAGCTAACGTTTCCAACTGTTTTATCGCCGCAGGACGATACACGTCAGCTGAAACAACCAGTACTTTTTTCTTCTCAACTTCCTGAAGTTGTTTGGCTAATTTACCCACACTGGTTGTCTTACCAGCCCCCTGTAAACCAGCCATCAAAATCACGGCCGGAGGCTGAGCAGCCAGATTCAAGGCTTCATTCGACTCGCCCATCACGGCTTCTAATTCCGTCTGAACCAGTTTTATAAATTCCTGTCCGGGCGTCAGTGACTTAGAAACTTCAATTCCTACGGCTTTTTCTTTCACCCGATTAACAAATTCCCGGATAACAGGCAAAGCGACGTCAGCTTCCAGAAGTGCCATGCGCACTTCCCGCAACGTTTCTTTAATATTCTCAGCTGTCAGACGTCCTTTACCACTGATATTCTTCAGCGTATGGGATAAACGGTCGGTTAAATTCTCAAACATCTTGCTTCTCTACGCGGTACGGCGACAAATACCCAAGAGTATACCTTAGCCGGAGTAATAGTCATACCCGTTAGCATCTTTCATTCCTGTAAAACTGTCCGGCATATATCAAAAAGCCGGCAATTACACAATTTTATCCGGTAAAAGACACAGCAACATACAAAATCGCCAAGGATGAACATAGCCCTGAGACTATTAGCAGGTTATAATCTGATTTTGTTCTAATAATTTTCATGAGAGATATGGACGACATCATTGCAATAGTGTCATCTGCTTGCTATTTCATTGCTATTGCCACCATCATTCCCGGTATTCTGCATCAGGTCGGAGTAAAAGCACGTGCTGTTTTTATCAGTGCCATTTTAGCTCTGATTCTTCACGGCTGGTCATTAAGCGATTTAATTCTTCACAGTAACGGACAGAACCTGAGCATTCTGAATGTCGCATCACTGGTCAGCTTTATTATTTCTCTTGCTATGACGGTTTCGACTTTAAAAGTCCGCCTGTGGTTTTTACTGCCAATTGTCTACAGTTTTTCTGCCATCATCCTGGCCGCTGCAACCTTTTTGCCCGGAACCTTTATGACGCACTTAGAGAATAAGACCGAGCTACTCATTCATATCTCTCTTGCGCTGGCGTCTTATGCCGCCCTCATTATAGGCGCACTTTATGCGGTTCAAATCGCCTGGCTGGATCACAAATTAAAAAGCAAACAGGCACTGGCGATTAACCCTAACCTGCCCCCGTTAATGATGGTAGAAAGGCAGCTATTCCGTATCATTTTATTTGGTAACCTTTTGCTTACTGCAACATTAGTAACTGGGTTTGTGTATATAGAAGAAGTGTTTTCCCGGGGAAATATGCACAAAGGAATCCTTTCTTTTATCGCCTGGATTGTCTTTTCCATACTTCTCTGGGGACACTATCAGAAAGGCTGGAGAGGACGGCGGGTTACATGGTTAACCATACTGGGCGCGTTTATATTAACGCTGGCCTACTTTGGTAACCGCTTTGTTCGAGAGTTTATTCTTAGTTAAGACCCAATGGTAATAAGAATGACATTTGTTAAAAATATTTAAGGGAATCTTTAATTTTGGACGATATATCAACGGGTATATTATTTGCTCTGCTTGCGTGCCTTATCGTTATTTCCGGTTACTTTTCCGGCTCAGAAACCGGAATGATGTCTCTGAACCGTTACCGGCTTAAGCATCTGGCTAACACGGGGAATAAAGGAGCAAAACGCGTCGAAAAACTACTTTCCAGACCAGACAGGCTCATCGGACTCATTCTCATCGGTAATAATCTGGTCAATATTCTGGCATCTGCCATCGCGACCATCATAGGTATGCGTTTGTATGGCGATCTTGGCGTCGCAATCGCCACCGGGGCTTTAACTCTGGTTATTCTGGTATTTGCGGAAGTGACACCCAAAACACTGGCTGCAATTTATCCGGAAAAAGTGTCCAACGCCAGTAGCTTAGTACTGGTCGTGTTAATGAAGTTACTGTCCCCATTAGTGGTATTTGTCAATTTTATCACCAATGGTTTCATCCGTTTGCTAGGCTTGTCCGTCAAACATTCCGTAGAAGACAGTCTGAGCTCAGAAGAGCTCAGAACCATTGTGAATGAAGCCGGCGGACTGATTCCTAAACGCCACCAGGATATGTTGTTATCTATTCTGGATCTGGAGCACGTCACCGTTAACGACATCATGATACCCAGAAATGAAATTGCCGGTATCAATATTAATGATGACTGGAAGTCCATTGTTCGTAAACTGACACACTCAGCCCACGGCCGTTTGGTTCTTTACCGGGATAATATCGATGAAGTAGTCGGTATCCTAAAACTGCGTGACGCTTTTAAAATCATGCTTGAGAAAAATGAGGTTAACAAAGAAACACTGCTGCGTGCATCAGACGAAGTCTATTTTATCCCGGAATCTACGCCTCTGAATGTTCAGTTATTAAAGTTCCAGCGAAATAAAGAAAGGATTGGCCTGATTGTTGATGAGTACGGAGATATAAACGGGCTCATCACTCTGGAAGACATTCTGGAAGAGATTGTTGGTGAGTTTACGACATCAATGCAGCCAAGTCTGGCAGAAGAAATTACACCACAGGTTGACGGTAGCTTTATTATTGAAGGCAGCGCCAATATCCGGGATATCAACAAAAGCTTACGGTGGAAATTACCAACTGACGGGCCGAGAACTCTAAATGGTCTGCTTCTGGAGCATTTAGAAGACATTCCGGAAACCAAACTCAGCGTCAGAATTTCCGGTCATGCCATGGAAATAATGGAAATAGAAGAAAACAGGATTACCTCTGTGAAAGTCTATCCGAGCAAGAAAAAAAATCAGTAGTCCTGCTGATATTCGTTGTGCAAGAAACAAAAAAAGCTTGGTCAACAACCAAGCTTTTTACTACTGACAATTTATAAATTAATGAACTTTAAGCTCGTCCAGCATTGATTTAGGTAATGCTAACTCATCGTTTTTATTAATTGAGATGCCAGCATCAATGATCATTTTCGCAATTTGTTTTGCTTCATCAAGAGAATGCATTTTAGCCGTTCCACACTGATAAATATTCAGTTCAGGAATATTGTCCTGACTTTCAACTTTCAGAACATCATTCATTGATGCCAACCAGGCATCAACAACCTGCTGCTCATCCGGTGCACCGATTAGGCTCATATAAAAACCAGTCCGGCATCCCATTGGAGAAATATCAATGATTTCTACATCGCTGCCATTCAGGTGTGAACGCATAAATCCCGCGTACAAATGTTCTAACGTATGGATTCCTTTTTCTGACAGGATATCTTTATTTGGTGCTGTAAAACGTAAATCAAACACCGTAATAGTATCCCCCTGAGGCGTTGTCATTTTTTTTGCCACTCGAACAGCGGGGGCATTCATCCGGGTATGATCTACGGTAAAACTATCTAGTAATGGCATTACTTTTCTCCATTCCGGCTGATTAAAAAAACCAGCTACGATTATCTTCAAGCTCCTGACGACATTTCTTCAGTTGCCACCCATAATTTTTAGCCTGCTGAGCAACCCGACGGGCCACTGACATCACGGAAGGTTTAGAGCGATAACTCTTTTTACGGAATCCACCTTTACCTTCATGATACGCTAAATACTGGTTATAAGTGTCCCACATCGAAATACCCAGTGCTTTATTTGTTGTCCTAGTATACCAGCCAATAAACATCAGGGAATCAGAAAAATTCGTCCGGCTTCCGCCATTGTCCGTCGCCTTCTGAAAATCTTCCCACGCCGGGTCCTGGGCCTGTGCATAGCCATAAGCACTGCTCACCCGGCCGAAAGGAACAAATCCCAGCAGATAATCACGGGGAGGCAAAGCATCATGCCGAAATGAACTTTCCTGTTTAACAAATGCCATTGCTACCTGAATCGGTGTTCCCCAACGATCATTCATATCAACCGCATCTTCATACCAATCCGGGTTTTCACGAAAAATAGAACAGATATTTTCCGGATGCGACGGCGGTGGCGTTGCACACCCCGAAATCAGAAGTGTGCAGGGAAAGATCAAAAAACAGAAAAACTTAAGCAAACGCATTGGTATGTAAACAGGCAAAATAGTCAGATAAAAATGTATCAAAATCCATCGAATCGGATTTTTCTATTTTTCGTTGTTTCTCCAGAGACTCAATAGCCTCCTGATTCAGTACCTCTCTGGAAAAATGACGCAACTGATATTGACGGTAGAAATCGCTATGATGCTGATTCAAAGCTCTGCCCAGAGAACCAATACCTCCGGTTTCTTTAATTTTTTCCAACATTTGCGATGACAGTGTTTTCTCAGGATGCATTATCCAGTCTGCCAGCTCAGTGATAACATCTGAATAACGATGATCATCGTTTACCTGATCCATCACTTTAGCGACTTCAGAAAACTCGGAAAACACCCGTTTTGCCCATTCGGTCAGACTGAGGACTTCTCCCTGGCAACCAATCTGAAGCTCTAACCCCGGTTTACGGCCTTCAAGAATCACTTTTCTCCAGTTTGCCCGCCAACATTCAAGCTCACACCCTCCCATCAAATCCGAATCACTTAACGCAGCCCAGACAAGGAAAACATCTAAGAACCGGATCTGGGTTTTATTAATACCGACTGGACTGAATGGATTGACATCCAGAGAACGGACTTCAATGTATTCAACTCCGCCTCTTGCCAAAGCTTCTGATGGCTTTTCACCATCCTTTGCCACTCTCTTAGGCCGGATTGGGGCATACAATTCATTTTCTATCTGTAGAATATTTGAGTTTAACTGCCGGTACTCTCCATCCACTTTAATACCGATGCGGGCAAACTCTTCAGAAGGTGTACGAATCGCTTTAGACAATCCGGATAAATACTGCTCTAAACTGTTAAACCCGATTTTTAATGCGCTTTGCGCATGATTGGTATAACCCAAATCGCTCAGTCTTAATGATGTCGCATGGGGAAGGAACAATGTTTTTCCAATATGTTCAAAAGGCAGATTGGATTTTTTTCCCTGAAGAAAAGACGAACAGATAGCCGGTGATGCCCCGAACAGGTAAGGAATTAGCCATCCAAAACGATAATAATTACGGATTAATCCAAAATATCCGGCAGAACGACTCTCTTCCCTCTCCTTTTCACTCTGTTGACCAAATAACGCATCCCAGAATGAATCAGGAAATGAAAAATTAAAATGAACGCCGGAGATAATTTGCATCAGGCTGCCATAGCGTCTTTTCAGACCTTCCCGATACAAGGTTTTCATTTTACCAGAATTCGACGTTCCGTATTGAGCCAGCTGAATATCGTCTTCATTACCGACAAAGCAAGGCATGGACATTGGCCACAAATGCTCATCACCCATGTTCGAATCAGAAAAGGCATGAATATCTGTCAACTGATCCAGCAATGTATCGACATCGTTGTTAACCGGGGTAATAAATTCAAGTAATGACTCCGAAAAATCCGTCGTAATAAAACGATTGGTTAATGCCGACCCCAATGCTTTTGGGTGTGGTGTATGAGCCAGATGACCATCTGAATTAAAACGTAAACTTTCTCGCTCAATACCTCGTCCTAAAGACCGAAATATTTGAGGATCTTTGGCGATCTTCTCAAGGCGTAGGGAAAAATTAGTCAAAATGAGCTTCGCTTATTCTGGGGCGATAACAATCCGATTCCATTCCGTATTTCTTATCGCCGGGTGAACTTATATTATGGACTATTAATGCGTCCTTCAATCTTATATTTCAAGCTCAACAACAGGAAGATTCAGCTTCTCAAGTTGAGGCTTTAGCTTATTTGCATCTCCGACTACTATAATCTGATAATCTTCGGGATTAAACCATTTCCTTATAAGGGTGTTAATCGTCGCTTTTGAAATATCAGCAACAATCTGGTTTCTTTCTGATAAATAATCCGGATCAAGGCTGTAAGTCATAATTCCACCGATTAACTGTGCTTTTTGCGCCGGTGTTTCATATTCAAGTGCATCCTGCTGTCCGACGGCCAGTCGCATAAATTGCAATTCACTATCTGTAATGCCTTCCTGAGAATAGCGAAGCATTTCAGATTTAATTTCACGAATGGCTTCCAGCGTGGCTTCCTGTTTCACCGAAGCATTAAAGATAATCGCGCCAACTTCCCGGTTACTTGCAATATACCCACTCATACCATAGGTAATACCTTTATCTTCCCGCAAATTCTGATTCATACGGCTGTTAAAGTTTCCGGCCAGATTAAAATTCGCCAACTGAGTCATAAACATTTCTCCGGTCGCATCAAATTTCATTCCCTGACGAACAAACCTTACAATGCTTTGCGAACTGCCCGGCTTATTAATTAAGTAAATACTCTGACCTTTCAGAGGTATCAGAGACTGAGGAACTAATAAAGGCGCCGGTAACCCTTTCCAGTGATTTAAAAACTGCAGTTTTTGCATTGCCTCTCTTTCAGAGATATCACCGACAACCGAAACCTGAGCACCGTTAGGAGTGTAATGACTGGCAAAAAACGCTTTCACCTCTTTTAACGTTATACCTTTGAGTGAACCAGGTGTCCCGTCAGGACTCCGGGCAAAAATGGTATGATCATAAAGAATTTGTCTTGTTGCCTGAGAGGCAAGCCAACCGGATTTTTCATGTCGGTATAACGCCTCCTGAATCCTCTGATGCTTAATTCTGTTAAAGTCATGGATACTGAATTGCGGATTATTCAGTATCTCATTTAAAGTCGTCAGAGTTTCGTCTAAATGGCTCTTCAGAGACGATACAACAATTTTCGAAGTATACATTCCACTGCTAACGGAAATAACAGAGCCCAGTTTATCCAGTCTGGATTCAATTTCCTCTGAACTATGCAGCGTCGTTCCCTCGGACAAAAGATCAGCCGTAATACCGGCTAACCCTTCTTTACCAGAAGGCACATACCGGTTACCGGCAGGAACCGATATCTGAATCAGTACAGTGGGCGTTTCCGTAGTTTCCGTACCCATGATTTCAACACCATTATCCAGATAATCATTATAAAGTCTGGGAACAGAAGGCATGACCGATTTCACCACCGCCGGTACTCTCGAACGATCAAAGGTATCCCGGGGTTTTCTGTATTTCAACGTTTGAGTTTCGAGCTGATTTTTTTCGACTACCGGAGCCCGGTGAAAAGTATAATTCTGCTTTGTGACCGCCAGTTCCGGATGTCCCTGAGGAACAACACTCATCACAACTTTATGTCTGGATAGTAAAAAATGCTGTAAAACATCGCGAACGGAACGCTCGGTAACGTTATCAAGCTCAGCTAATTCCTGCTGAAGCCTATCCGGCTGATTAAAATAGATTTGATTACTGGCTAGCTGAGCTACTTTTCCGGAAACACTTTCTAAAGCAAAAACAGCATCCGCCTGGGCCATTCCTTTTATCTCTTTTAGCCGGGAAGCATGAATCCCGGATTTATAAAGCTGACCAACAACAGATAGCATAGTGTCTTTTAGCTGTTTCAACTTTCCGGGCTGTAACGATGACGTCATAGCATACAGGTAAAAACGGCAGGACAACTCACCACATTTCTGAAATGATCCGGCATCCAGTGCTTTTTGTGTTTTCACCAGCTTCTGATAAAGGAGACTGTTGCTACCACCACCAATGACCCGGGCGAGCACATCCAGACTGATTTCAGAAGGAGCACCTAAATATTCCGTAGGCCAACCAATCACTACCATTGGCTGCTTTATACGATCTTCAACAGTAATATAACGATCATGAGATAATGATACCGGCTCTTTGGCTATTCGGGTCACATCCGGACCTTTAGGTATCGGGCCAAAATACTTCTTCACCCACTTTAATGTCTGCCCAACATCAATATCCCCACCAATGGTTAACACGGCATTATTTGGCCCATACCAGCGTAAAAAGAATGCTTTTAAATCCTTCACACTCACCCGATCTAAATCGTCAACATAACCTATCGGCTGCCATGAATAAGGGTGCGTAGGAGGGAACATCGCCTGATCCATTTTTTCCCAGATAAGACCATAGGGCCGATCATCATAATTTTGGGCTCGCTCATTTTTTACCGTATCCCTCTGTATTTCAAATTTCCGCTGGGAGACAGCATCCAGTAAAAACCCCATCCTGTCGGATTCTAGCCAAAGCACTTTTTCCAGCTGATTAGACGGTACCATTTCATAGTAGTTGGTCCGGTCACGATTGGTTGAGCCATTAAGAGTACCGCCGGCTTCTGTAATCATTCTGAAATGTTGCTGATCACCGACGTGTTTAGAGCCCTGAAACATCATGTGTTCAAAGAAATGTGCAAATCCAGTATATCCGGGTTCTTCTCTGGATGAACCAACATGATAAGTGACATCCACTTTCACCAGCGGATCTGAATGATCAGGGGCAAGAATGATCGTCAGACCATTTGACAACCGATACTTTGAATAAGGAATACCAACCTCACCAAGCGTTGGCTGATGCTTTTCAGTTAACGTAACACCGGCAGGCAGTGAAACCCGGTTCGCTTGTTTCCCTGTTGAAGAACAGGCCACAACGATCAGTGTCAGTACACTAATGTAAAGCCAGCGCAGAAACATCACTGCTCCTTAAAAAAAACCATAAAAAAGTGCAGCAAGAACTGCGTACCGAATTGCTTTACCAATTAGAATAAGAATAAAAGAAGGGAGCAGTCTCATTCGTAACCATCCCGCAGCAACACACATCGCATCACCGACAACAGGTAACCAGCTAAACAATAAAGCCCAGTAACCGTACTTTTTCAGCCATAACAGAGATCTGAGACCACGCTTTCGATTCTGACTCCGGTTAGGTATCCACAAGCCAATCGCAAAATTAGCCACTCCGCCCAAAGAATTACCAAACGTCGCAACAGATACAGCCAAAAAAGGGGAGTAAGTATGAAGATCCAATGTTGCAAACAACACAGCTTCTGAGCCTCCGGGCAATAGTGTTGCACTAAGAAAGCCAGACAAAAACAACATGGACAATGCAGAGTCTGCCCATTGATGTCCAAAATCTATCCCGAGGGACATCAGCCAGTTTAACATTTCATATTAAGAAGGATCTTACCCCGGGTATGACCGGATTCCATTTGTTTATGTGCATCAGCCACTTCAGTGTAGGGATAAATTTTCTGAATTTCCACTTTGAGTAATCCCACACTAATCATATAAAGCATAGTATCCATTTGTTCCGGATCCGGATCGACCAGCATTCCTGTTGCATCAAAACCAAGCAGCTTGGCTTTCTCACAGATCATCTCCGCCGAAATTGTCGGAATGGTAACCACTCTGGCATTATCATTCAGACATTTCAGGGCATCCAAAGCAATATCGCCACCAACGAGATCAATCAGAACATCAATGTTTTCCAGACGCTCTGATACTGGCGCAAACTCATAATTAATAGCATGAGCCCCAAGTGTTGCCATATAGTCTAAATTACGTTCACTACAGGTTGTGTAAACTTCGGCTTTTGCCGCAACGGCAAACTGAATGGCCAGATGTCCGACACCACCGGCACCGGCAAGGATCAGTACACTATCTCCTTCCTGAACTTTCACTTTATTCAGAGCCTGAGCAGCCGTTTGTCCGGCAAGCGGAATAGCCGCCGCTGCTTCCAGAGTGACCGCCGGCGGAACATAACTTAACAAAGACTCAGGAACACACACATACTGGCTATAACCACCACCCTGAACCGGAAAACCAATAAAACCGGCAACATTATCGGATTCCTGAAAGCGCTCAGCACCCGGACCGCATTTCACGATACGACCGGCAATATCATAGCCGGGAATCCAAGGTAGGTTGTCTTTATTCTGTTCTGCCGCCCAGCCAAGTCCGGCACGAGTTTTCACATCAATAGGATTCACGCCGGCAAAATTCACTTCAACCAGAACTTCTCCTTCTTTAGGCTCTGGTATCTGGCCAGTTTGAATGGCTAATACATCAGTGTCACCAAACTGAGTAATTGCAATTTGCTTATTTTCCATGTCAACAATCCTTTTGATGTGAATTAAAAAGGGATGCAATAGCATCCCCTTGAATATATATCATTTTTCTCTAATTCGGTAACCTTTCCGTGAAAATGATGTGAATTTATCCAACTAACGCAAGTAAAATACCAGCACCGACGGCGGATCCTAATACTCCGGCTACATTCGGCCCCATAGCATGCATCAGTAAAAAATTTTGAGGATTATCCTGTAATCCGACTTTATTCACTACACGGGCCGCCATAGGAACCGCCGAGACACCAGCTGCACCTATTAACGGATTAATATCTTCTTTAGAAAGCTTATTCAGCAGCTTAGCCATCAAAATACCCCCGGCAGTACCAATACTGAACGCCAATGCTCCGAGGGCCAGAATACCCAGCGTCTCCAGATTCAAAAACTTATCGGCCTGTAATTTCGAACCAACACCGAGACCAAGAAAAATGGTCACTATGTTAATCAGCTCATTCTGAGCTGTCTTTGATAATCGTTCTACCACTCCAGCTTCTCGCATCAGATTACCAAGACAGAACATACCGACAAGCGGTGTCGCTGACGGCAGCAGTAATATCGTCAGTGCCAGAACCAACAGTGGGAAAAAGATCTTTTCCTTTTTACTGACATACCTTAACTGTGCCATCTTAATCTTACGCTCTTCCACCGTCGTCAGAGCTTTCATAATCGGTGGCTGAATAATCGGTACCAATGCCATGTAACTATAAGCCGCTACCGCAATGGCTCCCAACAAATCCGGAGACAAACGACTTGCTAAAAAAATCGCGGTCGGACCATCGGCACCACCAATAATTGCAATGGATGACGCATCAGCCAGACTAAATTCCATTCCCGGAACATAATTCAGCAAAATAGCACCAAACAAAGTGGCAAAAATCCCCAACTGAGCCGCTCCGCCCAACCACAGGGTTTTGGGGTTAGCAATAAGGGCGCCAAAATCCGTCATGGCACCAACTCCCATAAAGATAAGCAGAGGAAAGACCCCGGACTCAATACCAACATGATAAATGTAGTAAAGTAATCCCCCCGGTTCTGTAAAGCCGGCATTAGGAATATTTGCTAATATGGCACCGAAACCGATAGGAAGTAACAGCAGTGGTTCAAAACCTTTCGTAATCGCCAAAAAAAGTAATAATCCACCGACGACTATCATACAAACCTGACCGAACTGAAAATTCGCCAATCCTGTTTCTGACCAAAGTATCAGTAATCCATCCATGTAATACTCCTTAAGCCAGACCTAATAATGGTGTGCCCACAGTAACAGAATCGCCTTCTTTCACGTAAACACCTTCTATCAGGCCGGCTCTGGGAGAACGAACTTCGGTTTCCATCTTCATGGCTTCGAGAACAAATAGAATTTCTCCTTCAGCCACCGCATCTCCGACATTAACATTAACGTTAAAAATTGTACCGGCCAAAGGTGCCGGAATGTCCTCGATATCTCCGGCAGGAGCACCAGAAATATTCTCCGTATTTTCAGGCTGAGAAGCAGGAACAACTGAAGTTAATTGTCCCTGAGGTCCAACTTCAACTTCGTAAACTTTCCCATCCACTTTAACGCTGTAGGCTTCAACTGAAGGTGCCGTTTCTTCCGGTAATTTCGGATTTTTCGCTGATGTGACCGATTCATCTAATGTGGGAACCGGCTCGAAGGCTGCCGGATTGTGGCGATTCTTAAGAAACTTAAGGCCGACCTGAGGGAATAACGCATACACGAGAACATCATCGACTTTGTCTTTACTTAATGTTATCGCCTGCTCTTTCGCTATATCTGACAGCTCCTGAGTCAATTCCGTTAATTCAGGCTTCAATAAATCCGCCGGACGGCAGGTTATCGGTTCAGCACCATCCAGAACTTTTGCCTGTAAATCAACATTCAGCTCTGCCGGGGTTTTGCCATATTCTCCTTTCAGAATGCCGGCCGTTTCTTTGGTAATGGATTTATAACGTTCACCGGTCAGCACATTAATTACGGCCTGAGTTCCAACAATTTGAGAGGTTGGTGTCACAAGCGGGATATAACCCAAATCTTTCCGGACCCTTGGAATTTCATCCAATACTTCGTCAATACGTTCCGTTGCCCCCTGATCTCTAAGCTGGCTTTCCATATTCGTCAACATGCCACCCGGAACCTGAGCAATTAAGATTCGGGAATCGACACCTTTTAATTGCCCTTCAAAACCAGCGTATTTTTTCCGGACATCCCGGAAATAAGACGCTATCGACTCCAGCGCAGCCAAAGACAGTCCGGTATCCCTCTCAGTACCTTCGAGCATGGCAACCACGGATTCCGTTGGAGAATGCCCGTAAGTCTGACTCATTGATGAAATGGCGGTATCCAGCATATCCACCCCCGCTTCAATGGCTTTTACCGCCGTTGCCATCGATAATCCAGTGGTCGCATGACAATGCAAAGCAAGCGGGATATCACAAGACGCTTTAATTCTGCCTATTAACTCTTCAGCCTCATAAGGTTTCAGCAACCCGGACATGTCTTTGATACAAAGAGAATGACACCCCAAATCTTCCAGTTTTTTCGCCAAATCAACCCAGGTCTGAGCATTGTGAACTGGGCTGGTCGTATACGACATCGTACCCTGAGCATGCCCTTCAACTGCAATGGTGGCTTTCACTGCAGTCTGAAAATTTCTCACATCATTCATCGCATCAAAAATGCGAAAAACATCCATGCCATTTGTCCGGGCCCGCTCAATAAATTTCTCGACGACATCGTCCGCATAATGACGGTATCCCAGTAAATTTTGCCCCCTCAGCAACATTTGCATCGGTGTTTTCGGCATAGCTTTCTTTAATAATCGTAACCGTTCCCAGGGGTCCTCTCCTAAGAAACGAATACAGGAGTCAAATGTCGCCCCTCCCCAGGTTTCCAATGACCAGTATCCAACATTGTCCAGTTCAGCTGCAATTGGCAACATATCGTCAATACGCATCCGGGTGGCAAATAAAGATTGATGCGCATCTCTCAGAACAACATCCGTAATAGCTAATGGTTTTGCCATGTTAGTTAGCTCCTTTTACTTACCTTTTTTAGCTTTGTTCTATGTTGATGAATGGCTGCACTGATGGCAGCAATGACCTGAGGCTCAACATCCTTTGACGTTGACATACCAGTGTGAGAACGGGGAACGGGGTCCGGTAAGGATTCCTTTGGCACAAGTTTCGACATCAATGTAACAAGAAAGACCATAATAGTCAGAAAAATGAAAACCACTCCCATTCCCGTAACCATGATATTTGCAGCCTGCCAAAGTAAACTTCCAACTGAGTTATCCATGTACACAATATCCTTTTTCAAACGATCAACACCGTTGACGAACAGAATTGTAAAAAAAGAAAATTTCAGATTAGTAAGTTAAGATTCGCTTTCTAAAATAAGCTTATGGCGGATAAAAATCATCAAATAATTATGTTGGCATATGAAAATTTATACATGTAACACGAAATAGCAACAAATAAGGTATAAAAAAGATAGTGTTGGAATAAATATTCGAAGGAGATATGGCGATAAAAAAGAAGTGGCGCGTCCTGGAGGATTCGAACCTCCGACCGCCTGGTTCGTAGCCAGGTACTCTATCCAGCTGAGCTAAGGACGCATCGGTAATATGGCGCGCTCGGAAGGATTCGAACCTTCGACCGCCTGGTTCGTAGCCAGGTACTCTATCCAGCTGAGCTACGAGCGCGCTATTGAAACGATTGATGTCTGAAAAAACATCCGGTATTGCTTGTTTTACCGATAAAAAGTGGCGCGTCCTGGAGGATTCGAACCTCCGACCGCCTGGTTCGTAGCCAGGTACTCTATCCAGCTGAGCTAAGGACGCATCGGTAATATGGCGCGCTCGGAAGGATTCGAACCTTCGACCGCCTGGTTCGTAGCCAGGTACTCTATCCAGCTGAGCTACGAGCGCGCTGTATGCATATACACAAAATAATGGCGGTGAGGGAGGGATTCGAACCCTCGATACGGCTACAAACCGTATACTCCCTTAGCAGGGGAGCGCCTTCAGCCTCTCGGCCACCTCACCGGAATATGGCGCGCTCGGAAGGATTCGAACCTTCGACCGCCTGGTTCGTAGCCAGGTACTCTATCCAGCTGAGCTACGAGCGCGCTATTTTGTATATAAGCAATAACAATGGCGGTGAGGGAGGGATTCGAACCCTCGATACGGCTACAAACCGTATACTCCCTTAGCAGGGGAGCGCCTTCAGCCTCTCGGCCACCTCACCGTCTTGCGGAGGCACATATTACGATTTACCGAAAATATGTCAAACATTTTCTTGGTAAATTTCACAAAAAACGCGTCAACCGTTGGGTATTTAATCAAAGTCACCACATTTAACGCAAATATTTGTATTAATGAGCCATCTGCAAAAAAAGCCAACATTAACTGCCAGCAATTTTCCTCATTAATAGTTCCCGGAACCCGTGTTACCCGTTCCTTTTTCAGCCTGAATCCGCATGTAGATTTCTTCACGGTGAACAGATACTTCTTTTGGCGCATTCACACCGATACGAACCTGATTTCCTTTCACACCTAACACAGTTACGGTGACTTCATCACCAATCATTAGTGTTTCGCCAACCCGGCGAGTCAAAATTAGCATTCTTGGCTCCTTGAGTAATCTCTGTTTTTGCCTTATTCCACATTATTATCTAACAAAAGCAACAATCAGGTAAACTTTCTTATGATTTATTCACCTATAAATGCTTGTTTGGGCTCACATTCAGCGACAAAACTTCGTAATATGACCACTTAATAAACAGCATACGTTATTTATCACCCGTTTCCCTCGTCTAAAACTAAAATTAGTCTCAGACTGAAAGAAAAACAATCCCAAATACAAACATAGTCAAACTTAAGTAAATTATTCTGTTAAAAAACAAAATTCTCTACACTAAGACCGTCATTTGTCAGATTTTTAAACAACAGTCCCACTACTGTTTAAATTTCAACGTAGTCTAACGCAAAAACAAAACCAAGCAGTGATATTTATCGTATTCACTACTTGGTTAATAAAAAAATGAAAAAGAAAATACACCTTTGATGGTGTATTTCCACTAAAATTCATAGGAAATTAAAGCTTCGCTTCAATCCATGCGTCAACACTTTCCAGTGCCGCCGGTAAAGATGCGATATCTGTACCGCCAGCCTGAGCCATATCTGGCCGGCCACCACCTTTACCACCAACCTGCTGAGCAACCATATTGACCAGCTCACCGGCTTTCACTTTACCAGTCAGATCTTTTGTCACTCCGGCAATCAGACCAACTTTATCACCGGAAATATTACCCAACATAATAATCCCACTGCCCAGTTGATTTTTTAAATCATCAACCATACTACGCAGCGCTTTATTATCGGCACCATCCAACTTAGCAACCAATACTTTAACACCGGAAATTTCTTTCACCTGCTGGGTTAAGTTTGCACTTGCCTGAGAGGCCAGTTTCGCTTTTAGCTGTTGAATTTCTTTTTCCAGATGTTTTGCTTTCTGAGCCGCATCTGCCAGTTTTGTTTCGTAGCCCATCTGAAGAGTATCTAACTCATCCAGAGCAGCATCACCGCTCACGGCCTCAATACGACGAATACCGGCAGCAATACCACTTTCAGATACGATCTTAAACAGACCGATATCACCAGTACTGTTTACGTGCGTTCCGCCGCAAAGCTCTGTTGAGAAGTTCCCCATAGAAAGCACCCGGACTTTGCTATCGTACTTCTCACCAAATAAAGCCATTGCGCCTTTCTCTTTGGCTTCATCAAGATCCATAATATTGGTTTCAACTGCATGGTTCTTACGAATCTGAGCATTCACAATACGCTCAACATCTTTAATTTCTCCAGATGTCATAGCTTCCAAATGCGAGAAGTCGAAACGCAAACTATCTGCTTTAACAAGTGAGCCTTTTTGCGCAACGTGCTCACCCAGAACCTGACGTAACGCCGCATGAAGTAAATGCGTTGCTGAGTGATTCAGCCGGATGGCCTGCCGACGGGCGGCATCCACACTGGCCTGCACGGCATCACCTTTCGCTAATACGCCCTCGATCAATTCACCGTGATGTGCGATGGCATTGCCCACTTTCTGGGTATCCAGAACTTTAAATAATCCCGAATCGGTTCTGATCAGTCCGGTGTCGCCACACTGACCACCAGATTCAGCATAGAATGGCGTTTCTTCAAGAACCACAATGGCATGTTCACCGGCAGATAGCGATTCAACTTCCTGACCATCAACGAACATGGCTGAAACAAAACTCTGCCCTTCTATGGAAGAATAACCACAGAACTCAGAGCTTGCCTCTATCTTGATTTGAGCATTGTAATCTGTTCCGAAATGGCCAGCTTCACGCGCTCGCTGACGCTGTGCTTCCATTGCGGCTTCAAACCCTTCCTCGTCAATACTGAAACCACGTTCGCGGGCAACATCATTGGTTAAATCCGCAGGAAAACCGTAAGTATCGTAAAGCTTAAAGACTGTTTCACCATCCAGAACTTTCCCCGAAACATTATCCAGAGCTTCATTCAGAATAGCCATACCACGTTCAAGCGTACGACCAAAATTCTCTTCTTCAATGCGCAACACTTTTTCAACAACAGCCTGCTGCTGCTCAAGCTCTTTACCAGCACTTGCCATTACCTCGGCCAGCGGACCAACCAATTTATAGAAGAATGTGTCTTTCGCGCCCAGTTTATTTCCGTGGCGGATTGCACGACGGATAATACGGCGTAAAACATAACCGCGTCCTTCGTTAGAAGGCATTACACCATCAATGATCAAATATGCACAAGAACGAATGTGATCCGCAATTACCCGAAGAGACTGATCAGACAAATCCTGACTGCCAGTCACTTTTGCCGCTTCTTTTATCAGGAACTGGAATACATCGATTTCGTAGTTTGAATGAACCTTCTGCATAATGGCAGAAATTCGTTCAATCCCCATACCGGTATCCACCGATGGTTTTGGTAATGGATCCATACGACCGTCAGCATGACGGTTAAACTGCATAAATACGTTATTCCAGATTTCGATAAAACGATCACCGTCTTCTTCTGGCGATCCTGGAGGACCGCCCCAGATATGTTCGCCATGATCATAAAAGATCTCAGAACACGGACCACAAGGACCGGTATCGCCCATTTGCCAGAAGTTGTCGGACTCGTATGGTTTACCACCGTCTTTATCACCAATGCGAATAATACGGTCTTCTGGTAATCCCACCTGCTTGTGCCAGATGTCAAATGCCTCATCGTCTGTCTTGTAAATCGTTACAAGCAGACGTTCCTGAGGCAGTTTTAACACTTCAGTCAGAAATTCCCAGGCAAATTTAATGGCGTCTTCTTTGAAATAATCGCCAAAACTAAAGTTTCCCAGCATTTCAAAAAAAGTATGGTGACGAGCTGTAAAGCCTACGTTTTCTAAATCGTTATGTTTACCACCCGCTCTCACACAACGCTGTGCTGTTGTAGCACGTGTGTATGGACGTTTTTCGATGCCTAGGAAACAATCTTTAAATTGGTTCATTCCCGCATTTGTAAATAGTAGTGTCGGATCGTTATGAGGTACTAACGACGAACTATCTACAATTTGATGTCCTTTTGATTCAAAGAACGAGAGGAACGCGCGACGAACCTCATCAGTGCTCATATACATGCAGCTCTTCCTAGAATACTCAAGTAAAATTTTTGCCATATTGTAAAGCAAGGATAACGGTTCGCCTAGTTTTCTTACAGAAAAGACGTAATTAAGAAGTGAATATAATGTGAAAACTAACTTTGAGTAATCGTTATTCGTCTGAATCCGGGGTTAATGCATATTGGATTTGCTCAAAATCAAATCCCCGGTATTGTAAAAAACGCACGCGTCTGGCGTACTCTTTTGGCTCAACTGTTTCCAGTACCCGATACTTTTTCATTGCCGAAATTCGTGCCAGTTCATACCAGTCGGTATCAAAATCCTGAAAAGCCATATCAATATCCGTTTCAGACACCGATTTTTGTTTCAGTTCCTGACGAATGCGGATTTCGCCCTGCCCTTTAGAGATATGCTGACGAATCTGACTTTGTGCAAATTTTATATCATCGATATACCCAAGATCATGACAGTAAGCGAGAACCTCACCTATTTCATTTTCAGAAAATCCTTTACCAGCCAATTTCCTGTGAAGTTCCTGCTCGCCATAATCCCGCCGGCTTAGAAGCTGCAATGCCGTCTCTTTACAACTTAATTTCTGATGGTTGAAATACATACTCGCCTAACCTGACTCACTGATGCATAAATATATAGTACAAAAAAGCCCTGACTGAACAGGGCTCTTAAAAGTGCTAAGTCAAAAATTAAAGCTCTTCACTCTGTTCCGGTACCGCACCAAACTCCGGTTCTTCCGCCTGAATGTCAGCCGGTGCCAGTAGCATTTCACGCAACTTCGTATCAATGGTTTTAGCTACTTCGGTATGTTCCTTCAGGTACTTACATGCATTTGCCTTACCCTGACCGATTTTATCGCCATTATAGCTGTACCAGGCACCTGCTTTTTCAACCAGCTTATGCTTCACACCAAGATCAACCAGCTCGCCTTCACGGTTAAATCCCTGGCCATACATAATCTGGGTATGTGCTTCTTTAAACGGAGCTGCAATTTTGTTTTTAACTACCTTAATACGGGTTTCATTACCAACAACTTCATCGCCTTCTTTGATCGCACCTGTGCGACGGATATCAAGACGGACAGAGGCATAAAACTTAAGTGCATTTCCCCCGGTTGTTGTTTCCGGGTTGCCAAACATAACACCAATTTTCATGCGGATCTGGTTGATAAAGATGCACATACAATTTGATGCTTTCAAATTACCGGTCAATTTCCTCATAGCCTGAGATAACATACGGGCCTGAAGCCCCATGTGGCTGTCTCCCATTTCACCTTCAATTTCTGCTTTTGGAGTCAACGCAGCTACAGAGTCAACAACCATAACATCAACGGCTCCGGAGCGAGCCAGCGCATCACAAATCTCCAGTGCCTGTTCACCAGTATCCGGCTGAGAGACTAAAAGTTCTTCAATATTAACGCCCAGTTTTTTTGCATAAACAGGATCAAGAGCGTGCTCTGCATCAATAAAGGCACAAGTTTTCCCTTCTCTCTGAGCTGCCGCAATCAATTCAAGCGTTAACGTTGTTTTACCTGACGATTCCGGGCCGTAAACTTCAACAATACGCCCCATAGGCAAACCACCGGCACCCAGTGCAATATCCAAAGACAAAGAACCTGTAGAAATGGTTTCTACATCCATTGCACGGTTATCGCCAAGGCGCATGATAGAGCCCTTACCAAATTGCTTTTCTATCTGTCCCAGGGCCGCAGCCAATGCTTTTTGTTTGTTCTCGTCCATTACTTTCTCCAGACTATCGCTAACTCTTAATATGAGCGTTGTAATTTATTTAAGCTGATACAGATAATTATACTGTAGATTCATACAGTGTCTATACCTGTATTAAAATTTATTCAGGAATACCGATAATGCAAAACTTTCAACACATGTAAAACCGTTTGTTGTCTGACCTGTGCTCTGTCTCCCTGAAAAACCAACCTCTCAGACTTCTTCCATCCGTATTTATCCTGCCAGGAAAACCAAACGGTTCCCACCGGTTTATCATCGGTTCCACCATCCGGTCCGGCAATACCACTCACAGCCACGGCAACACTGGCTCTGGAACGTTTAAGGGCTCCATCCGTCATCTCTCTGACCGTTTGCTCACTCACTGCGCCATAACTGTCAAGCGTATTGTCTCTGACACCCAACATTTCTTTTTTTGCTTCATTACTGTAAGTTATAAAAGCACGATCAAACCAGGCTGAGCTTCCTGCAATATCGGTAATAGCCGCAGCAATTCCGCCACCGGTACAAGATTCCGCTGTACATAGTATATGATTGGATTTTTTTAAACACTGCCCTACCTGAGCACTCAAATTCGTAGTGTCATTATCCATCTGTCTATCCCCCGACTATTGCTCCATCGAAGTTCACTAAATTACTCTGTCGCAAATCATAAAACAATGGCATTCATCGTCAGGAAAAAAATAAACTCAATAAAATTCTGGCGATTAAAATGTTTGCGAACAAATTGCTCATAGCAGGTTTGTTTTGCTATGCTAGCCCGATTATTTTCGCCTGTCTGATACCCTGCTTTGTGATATTTTCATTTATCAGATAAGTATCTGAACCATGCATTGACTAAAAAGGTTCTCATGACAAACAGTACCCTAAAAACCCCCGCTCAGGATGCAAAACATACCCCTATGATGCAGCAATATCTCAGGCTGAAAGCTGAGAATCCTGATATCTTGCTGTTTTATCGAATGGGGGATTTCTATGAACTCTTTTATGATGATGCAAAAAAAGCGTCTCAGCTGCTCGATATTTCCTTAACAAAACGGGGACAATCCGCCGGAGAACCCATACCTATGGCCGGCGTCCCTTTTCATTCTGTCGAAGGATATCTGGCCAAACTTGTTCAGCTTGGGGAATCCGTCGCAATTTGTGAACAAATTGGCGATCCGGCCACCAGTAAAGGACCGGTAGAGCGAAAAGTCGTCCGGATCGTCACACCGGGAACCGTTACGGATGAAGCATTACTTCCGGAAAGAATCGACAACCTGATTGCCGCCATTTACGAACATGAGGGTAAATTTGGCTACGCCACTCTGGATGTTACCTCCGGACGGTTCCAGTTGTCAGAACCGGAAACAGAAGAAGCAATGGCGGCCGAACTGCAGCGAACTTCACCAAAAGAATTATTATTTCCGGAAGACTTTGTCTCTGTGCAGCTAATGGAAAGCAGGAAAGGTAACCGCCGCCGACCTGTTTGGGAATTTGAATCCGATACCGCCCGTCAACAATTAAACCAGCAATTCGGCACCAAAGACCTGACCGGTTTTGGTGTGGAAAATGCTCTCCGGGGATTATGTGCTGCCGGTTGTCTGATTCAGTATGTTAAAGATACTCAACGGACCGCGCTTCCTCATATTCGTTCTCTGACTTATGACCGACAAGATGACTCTGTCATTTTGGATGCCTCGACACGCCGCAATCTGGAAATAACCCAAAATCTGTCTGGAGGAAACGACAATACTCTTGCGTCAATACTGGATTATTGCGCAACCCCAATGGGAAGCCGGATGCTAAAACGCTGGTTGCATCAACCAATGCGTTCCCGACCGGAACTGAATCAAAGGCTGGATTCAATCGAGGAAATGATCGCTTCCGGCACATTTGCCGACCTTCAGCCAATATTAAAACAGGTTGGAGACATTGAAAGAATTCTGGCCCGACTGGCTCTGCGTTCTGCCCGTCCCCGGGATCTGGCCCGGTTAAGGTTCGCTTTACATCAGTTGCCAGACTTATCCGTAACAATGAAAAGTCTGACTCAACCCCATTTAAAAGCCCTTGCTCAGGATTGTCTTCCGGTTGATAACGTCTGTGAAATTCTGGAGAGCGCCATTATCGATAATCCACCAGTGGTCATTCGAGATGGTGGCGTTATTGCTCCCGGTTACAACACAGAGTTAGATGAATGGCGGGATTTGGCCAGTGGAGCGACTGAGTATTTAGAAAAACTGGAAATTGAAGAAAGAGAACGCCACGGCATCGATACCCTTAAGGTTGGCTATAACAATGTTCACGGCTTTTACATACAAGTCAGTCGTGGACAAAGCCACCTGGTGCCACCTCACTACATTCGTCGGCAAACACTGAAAAATGCAGAGCGTTACATTATTCCGGAACTGAAAGAGCATGAAGACAAAGTGCTCAATTCTAAATCTAAAGCATTGGCTCTGGAAAAACAGTTATGGGAACAGCTATTTGATCAGTTGTTACCCGAGCTGGAAAGGCTACAGAAACTGGCAGAAGCCCTGTCCCAGCTCGATGTATTACAAACTCTGGCTGAACGGGCTGATGCGTTACAGTATTGTCGTCCAGAGCTGACAGAAGAACCGGGAATTGAAATCAATGCGGGCCGCCATCCGGTCGTAGAACAAGTGTTGGATGAGCCGTTTATTTCCAACCCGATATCTCTGAATCCGGACAGAAGAATGTTGATTATTACCGGCCCGAATATGGGGGGAAAGTCAACCTATATGCGTCAGACTGCATTGATTACCCTATTGGCTCATATCGGAAGTTATGTGCCGGCTGACTTTGCCCGGATCGGTTCTGTTGATCGAATTTTTACCCGAATTGGTGCCTCTGATGACCTTGCTTCCGGGCGTTCAACATTTATGGTTGAAATGACAGAAACCGCAAATATTCTGCATAATGCGACAGAAAGAAGTCTGGTTCTGATGGACGAAATTGGCCGGGGGACCAGCACCTATGACGGACTGTCACTGGCCTGGGCCAGTGCCGAATGGCTCGCATCTCAGATTGGTGCATTAACCCTGTTTGCCACTCATTATTTTGAGCTAACGGAACTGCCGGGGTTATTGCCAAATCTGGTTAACGTTCATCTTGATGCCATTGAACATGGTGAAGATATCGCCTTCATGCATTCCGTCCAGGATGGCGCAGCAAACAAATCTTACGGACTGGCGGTTGCAGGACTGGCTGGTGTTCCAAAAGCCGTCATCAATAATGCCAGAAAAAAACTGTCTCAGTTAGAACATCAGTCAGGAAGAGAAGAACTTCCGACAGGAAAAGAACCCACCAAGACTGACCGGACAGAGCAGCAACTGAGCCTGATCCCCGTTCAAAGTAACGTTGAACTGGCCTTAGAACAAATCGAGCCCGATAATCTGACCCCACGCCAGGCACTGGAAGAGCTGTACCGACTAAAACACCTGTTACAGTCCTGACAGGCACAAATAGAAAGGCACGATTTTCACCGTGCCTTTTTCAAATTCAAATAATCTATCCGTTGCGTTGGTAAAATAAAGCCCTAAGATTCAATTTCAAAATCAAATAAAGACTCCATATTCAAACCCTGTTTTAACAGAATTTCTCTCAGGCGTCGTAAACCTTCAACCTGAATCTGTCTGACCCTTTCCCTTGTCAGTCCGATTTCATGCCCAACTTCTTCAAGCGTTGACGGTTCATAACCTAGCAACCCAAAACGTCTGGCCAATACTTCTTTCTGCTTGGGATTCAGTTCATCAAGCCAGTCAATTAATGAGGATTTGATATCAGAATCTTCTGAAGAAAATTCCGGATCATACTGAATAGAATCAGGAATGATATCCAAAAGGGCTTTATCGCCATCACCGCCAATCGGGGTATCAACCGAACTGATGCGCTCATTAAGACGTAACATTTTGCTGACATCATCCACCGGTTTATCCAACTCCAATGCGATCTCTTCTGCCGTTGGTTCATGATCCAGTTTTTGGGATAATTCACGGGCAGTACGAAGATAAATATTCAGCTCTTTCACAACATGAATCGGTAGCCTGATCGTTCTGGTCTGATTCATTAACGCACGCTCGATGGTTTGACGAATCCACCATGTCGCGTAGGTTGAAAAGCGGAACCCTCTTTCCGGATCAAATTTTTCGACAGCACGAATCAAGCCCAAATTGCCTTCTTCAATTAAATCTAATAAGGCAAGTCCTCTGTTGGAATAGCGACGGGAAATTTTCACCACCAAACGAAGATTACTTTCAATCATTCTTTTACGAGCGGCCTCATCGCCACGAAGTGCTCGACGGGCATAAAGAATTTCTTCTTCGGCAGTTAGAAGTGGAGAGAAACCAATTTCTCCCAAATAAAGTTGAGTCGCATCCAGAGTTTTGTTGGAAGCATCAAATTCTTCCCTTGTATCGGCTTCGACAGTGGATTCAGTAGAAACGGCATGTCCATGTTCTGATGCATGAAAATCAAACCCATCAGAATGCCTGCTATAATTAAGCTGTTCTACTTTTTTAGTTGCGGAATTACTCTTACTCATAACGCCTCCCCCCGGCGAGTTTAGTAAGACATTACTGCTTTGAATGTCGCTACATGACTCTAATTAAGAGTTTGTTACGGCAAATAGTGAATTGGGTTCACAGATTTACCCTGATATCGGATTTCAAAGTGAAGACGGACACTATTTGTACCTGAACTACCCATGGTAGCAATTTTTTGTCCGGCTTTGACACTCTGGCCTTCTTTAACTAGCAACCGATCATTATGCGCGTAAGCGCTTAAATATTTGTCGTTGTGTTTAATAATAATTAAATTACCGTATCCTCTAAGTGCATTTCCCGAGTAGACCACTGTACCTGCTGTTGCTGATACAATATTTTGTCCACGTCGTCCTGCAATATCGATACCCTTATTACCCTGATCACCCGACGAAAATTTTCTGATTAACCTCCCTCTCGTTGGCCATACCCAGTGTTTGATCTTACTATTGCCTATCTTCGCTTTTGCTACATTTTTATTAACATTATTTTTACTTACTGACTCACCATACCTTTTTGATTTTGAAGATTCAACACCTTTAACTGCAGATCTTTTAACCCCGTCATGTTTATTCTTTGAATTATGTGTATGGGCCTCAGATTTAGAATTTACTAATGAGTGATCGGTCAGTTTTGGTGATACTGCGGTGATAGGAGCCGAGTTTCCGTATTTAGGAGCAAGATAGGAAGGCCTCCAAAGATTAATCTTCTGCCCGGGGTGAATGACATAGGGGGACTTAAGGTGATTATAACGAATCAGGTCATTCACATCTTTATCGGTTACGTAAGCAATGTAGTAAAGAGTATCTCCTTTATTAACAATATAGTAACTTCCTCTGTAACTCCCTTTCTTCGATGAGTGATAGTTTTTGGTCAAGTCGGTAACCGGCGCTGGTCCTGTCACTGAACATCCAGCCAGGAGCAATGCGGAAAATACAGTTACTACTATCTGACCACCCAATCTCATAATAACTACGCTAAATCACCCGATACCAAAGGAACAAACTTAACAGCTTCAACAGTCTGAGTCTCGAAAGCGTCTCCGACGCGTTTGACACACAACAACTGTTGATTGTCTTCACCGACAGGAATCACTAATCGCCCACCATCCGTCAATTGCTCTAATAAAGCCTGAGGTACTTTGGAGGCCGCCGCTGTCACAATAATGGCATCAAACGGTGCCTTCGCAGCCCATCCCTGCCAGCCATCACCATGTTTTAGCGAAAAATTATAAATATCCAGCTGTCTGAGTCTTCTTTTCGCTTCCCATTGCAAAATTTTGATTCTCTCAATGGAATAAACATGTTCCACCAACTGAGCTAGAACCGCAGTCTGATATCCGGACCCAGTCCCAATTTCTAAAACCCGACTGCTATGGCGCAAATTAAGTAGCTGAGTCATTCTGGCGACAATATAAGGCTGAGAGATCGTTTGTCCGTGGCCTATTGGTAAAGCATTATTATCATAAGCCTGGTGAAGCATTGCCTGAGAAACAAAATGTTCTCTTGGCAGAGTATAAATTGCATCTAGCACACTTTGATCATCGACCCCATTCTCTTTCAGAAGTTCGATCAATTTTTCAGCGTGTGGGTTTTGCATCGCGCCTATCCTTTTAACCAGCTATTTATAGTGTCTAATGATTCATGAGCCGTCAGATCCACTTGCATCGGCGTAACAGAAACGGAATTTTGCTCAATGGCATAAAAATCAGTACCAATGCCTGAATCCTGCTCTTTCCCCGGAGGACCTAACCAGTAGATATCATGGCCACGGGGATCTTTTTGCTTAACCATATTCTCCGCATGATGACGGGCTCCCAGACGGGTTACCACGGCACCATTGAGATCTTCAAACGGCACATCCGGGATATTAACGTTTAATAACCGGTTGGTCGGTATTGATAAACGGCAATGGTGCAAAACCATATTTTTTGCAACCATGGCCGCCGTCTCAAAGTATTTCTCACCAACCAGAGAAAATGCAATAGACTGAACACCTAAAAAATGCCCTTCCATCGCCGCCGCTACCGTCCCCGAATACAGCACATCGTCACCAAGATTAGCGCCATGATTAATACCGCTCAGCACCAGATCAGGAAGATCCCCTTTCATGAGCTCATTCAACGCAAAATGAACACAGTCGGTCGGCGTCCCCTGTACGGAAAAGATATTATCGGCAATGCCTGTCACTCGCAAAGGCTGCTCAAGTGTCAGTGAATTCGATGCACCGGACCGGTTACGATCCGGAGCCACAATAACCACATCAGCAAAATCAGACATCACTTCGGCCAGAATGTTAATTCCTGAAGCATAGACACCGTCATCATTACTCAATAAAATTTTCATCAGTTATAGTCTCTTTCTACCGGAATCTCTTCCACTAACTCCCGTAAGATCGAGGTAGCAAAACTTCCGGCTCCGAGTGAAAAGTTCACTATAACCCGATTGTCATCGCACTGCCAATCCAGCTCTTCAGGATATAATGCAATATTCCTCCTGTCGTGACGCATTCGGTTACCACAAATTAATTTCATTAAATCCGGTTCTGAATCAAGTACTGGTTGCTCCAGAAGCAACGCATCCTCTTCCGTAGGCAACGCGTTATCTCCGGCCATTGCCGCGGTAATGACAGCCTGATTCTGAGTCACTTTCTGATTCCAGCTATCAAGCATGTCCGCTTTTACTAATACCGGCTCACCATTTTCAAGCGCAATATCGCCCGCAATAAACGAGTCAAAACATCCGGTCTCAATTCGTTTGGATACAATATGATTAAAAATCCACGAACGGGCAGTAGAGAGATACATGCTCCGCTTGTTCTGATTACGGGTTCGTACGTTCTCTTTTCCCCAGCGTCTTGCTTCGCTCAGGTTATTCCCGTTGTTACCAAATCGTTGCTGTCCGAAATAATTCGGCACTCCCAATTGTTTAACCTGTTTAAGACGGGCAATCACATCATCTACATCCGAAACATCGGTTAATGCAATATTGAACGTATTACTTTGTAAGTCACCGGGACGCAATTTCTTATGATGCCGGGTGATATCCAAGATCTGAACCTGGGGGTGAGAAGCAAGAAAACCGCTAAAATCCGGTGTCTGACCATCGGGAAGATAAACACTCAGCCATTGTTCTGTAACGGCATGACGATCTTTTAACCCTGCCCAGCTTACATCTCTCGATTTTACACCACAGGATTTTGCCAGTTCATTGGCAACAAATTTGGTGTTTTCACCGGTTTTTCTGATTTTAACCAGCAAATGTTCACCAGAACCGGAAAACTCAAATCCCGGTTTTTCCAACACAATAAAATCTTCCGGCTTTGCTTTTATTTTTGCCTTCGCTTTCGGCTTGCCACAAAGAAACGCCAAATCGGCAAGTATATCACTCATAATTATTCCACTATCTACTACTCTCGTTGCTATGCTTTCATCAGCAAAACAACCGCTTCACAGGCAATGCCTTCTTTTCGCCCTGTAAAGCCTAATTTTTCCGAGGTTGTTGCCTTAACATTCACGGAAGTCAGCCCGACCTCAAGATCTTCGGCAATAGCCTGACACATCGCCTGTACATAAGGAGCCATCTTAGGTGCCTGAGCAATAATGGTGATATCTGCGTTGCCCAAACGATAACCACTCTCTTTTACCCGCCGGTAAACATCTTTCAGCAGTTCCCTGCTATCAGCGCCTTTCCACTTATCATCCGTGTCAGGAAAATGACGACCGATATCACCGGCCGCAATAGCGCCCAGCAAAGCATCACATAAAGCATGTAAGGCGACATCACCATCAGAATGGGCCAGCAATCCCTGTTCATATGGAACGGACACACCGCCAATAATCACCGGGCCTTCACCACCAAATTTATGTACATCAAAACCGTGACCAATTTTAAACATGACCTAACCCTTATCACGCGTTAAATAAAATTCAGCCAGATCGAGATCTTCCGGCTGAGTTATTTTCAGATTATCCATCCGCCCTGTCACCAGTTTGGGTTTCATACCCAGCCACTCCATTGCAGAGGCTTCATCCGTAATCGTAACATTGTGAAACATCGCTTTTGTTAAGGCTTCTGCTAGCTGTTCCGAACGAAACATCTGCGGTGTTAAGGCATGCCAGAGAACGGCACGATCAACCGTCGTTTCAATTTCGCCATTACAATCTGACTGCTTCATTGTGTCTCTTACCGGTGCCGCCAGTATTGCGCCGACAGGGTGGCTGGTTGCCTCATCAATTAACGCTGAAATATCAGATAAACGCACACATGGCCGGGCCGCATCATGAACCAGAACCCAGGTCGATAACTTCTCCCGAACCACATACTTAAGTGCATTTAATACTGAATCTGAACGTTCTGAGCCACCATTGACCCGAATGACCTGAGGAGAATGAGACACTTCTAACGAATCAAAATAAGGATCATCTTTACTGACTGCGACAACAACTTTGTCGATATAAGGATGAGAGAGTATCTTTTCCAGTGTGTGTTCAAGTATGGTTTTATTATGAATTTTCAGGTACTGCTTTGGTTTGTCGGCTCTCATCCGGGCACCGACTCCCGCGGCAGGAACAATGGCGGTAAAACGTAACTCCGTCATTCATTATCTTCCTCTTTGCCGGTAATTCGATAAAATGTCTCTCCGTCCTTAATCATTCCAAGCTCATGACGGGCACGCTCTTCAATCGCATCAAGTCCCTGTTTCAGGTCATCAATTTCAGCGTACATTTCTTTATTTCTGGCGCGCAGATTTTTATTAACCTGCTCCTGAGTTTTGATTTCAACGGAAATCGTTTCGTAATCAAAAATACCATTTTTCCCCAACCACAACGTGTACTGAAGCCACCCTAATAAAAAGACCAAAACAAGTACGAAAATACGCATAATCTTTACTGTTAACCGAACGTGGACGATATCCTATACACGATGTATTAAGAAAATATCAAGATTGAGAAATAGAAAGCCACTTATATCACAACCGCTTTGCCGGCGCGAGTACAGTGGCTTTATTACGTAAGCTTATACGCGTTTAAGTGTATAACCAATATAATAGGGCGGCACCAAATACGATTCGGTAAATACCGAAAGCATTAAACGTAAAACGGCTTAAAAAGGCCAAAAAGACCTTCATCACAATCCAGGCTGAAATGTACGAAGTAATAAAACCGACGATCAGAGGCAGAGCCAGCTCACCAGTAAAATCTTTATAATGCTCAAGCAAATCCAGTCCACTAGCCGCCAACATAACCGGCAGTGCCAAAAGGAATGAAAACTCCGCACTGGCAGTCCGGCTGACACCGACCAACAAAGCTCCGACAATGGTCGAACCGGCACGACTGGTACCCGGAATCAGAGCAAATACCTGGGCAATACCAATCACAACCGCCTGATAATAAGAAATGTCGTCCAGTGAATGAGACGTAGGTTGATGATTTTTCAAATAACGTTCGACAATTAAGAAAATAACACCGCCCATAATAAACATGATCGGAACAACCGTAATGGAAAAGAGAGATTTCACTTCATCCTTAAATAAAAATCCGACGGCTGCTATCGGTAAAAAAGCAATGAATACTTTAACCCACAAAGCGATATATTTAGGATGAAAACGCTCTTTGTAGTTGGTCAGGACAGCAAGAATAGCCGATAGCTGAATAATGACCTCAAAGGCCTTATTGCTATCGCTTTGTGCCAGTCCCAGCCATTCACTGGCAACAATTAAATGTCCGGTTGAAGAAATAGGAAGAAACTCGGTAACCCCCTCGATTAAACCGAGAATAACGCTTTGAATTATATCCATGTATTTACTCTGTAATGGTTGGATTAAACCAGGGCTTTACTACCCTGAGTACATCTAAATCTTTTGCCTGCGACCAAATCTGACAGACGGTTCTGCCATCATCAGGGACAATCAGTTCCGGATTCAGTTCAAAAAGAGGCTGAATAACAAATGGATATTTATAAATATCTTCCCGGGGAACCTGAGGCTTTCCCTTATTGATACTCTGACCGAAAAGAAGAATATCCATATCCAGCGTTCGATCCTGAAATTTTTGAGCACCAGGATCCCGCCCCCATTCGATTTCAATTTCTTTGAGCTGATTCGAAAACTCATACAGTTTAAGCGAGGTTGTCATCTCAACAATGAGATTAAAGAAAGTTTTTCCCTCAAACCCAACCGCCGGCGATTCATAAATTGTCGACATTGCAGTCAGCTGACCTAAAAGGGATAACGATTTGACCCCTTCCTCTACATGTTTGTGTTTGTCTATATTTGAGCCAATGCCAACATAAACAACCGTCATAGCACTCCTCTCTCAATCTCGACACCCACGCTGGCGGCCTGAGCGACAGCACCGGGTTTCGCTAAACGAATTCGGATCCAGGGAACAAAGAAGCGGGACATCACCAGCTCAGCGACTTCTTCCGCTACCCTTTCGACCAGCAGAAACCTGCCATTTTCAATATGCTGAATAATGGCTTCGCTAACCTGAGAATAATCCAGTGCATCCTTTACATCGTCACTTTTCCCGGCAGGACGATTATCATGAGCCATTTCAATATCAAGAACCAGCTTCTGTTTAATCTGTTGTTCCCAGTCATAAACACCGATTGTGGTAATCACGGTTAACTGTTCAATAAATACTTTATCCATGAGACTTTACTTCAAACTATTATACAGGTCGGATACCTATGTCATTAAAAACACAGTACCATGTTACATATCGCGATATCATATACTCAAACCACACAAATATGGAAAAAGATGCCATATTTTTCTAAGTTAAAATGGTATCTGCCGTTTTATAAAAATTAAGGTGTCTATGTCGCCAATGATTCTAATTCTGATTATCGGAGCTTACTTACTGGGATCCGTATCCAGTGCAGTATTGATCTGCCGGATCATGAATTTACCCGATCCAAGACAATCAGGATCCAAAAATCCGGGAGCCACAAACGTGCTTCGTCTTGGAGGGAAAAAAGCAGCCGTTCTGGTACTGTTATGCGACATGCTCAAAGGAACCATTCCGGTATGGGGAAGTTATTTTCTCGGCGTGCAGTCCATTATGCTGGGAGTGATTGCCATAGCAGCATGCTTAGGCCACATCTATCCTATTTTTTTTCATTTTAAAGGCGGAAAAGGTGTCGCCACAGCATTAGGAGCAATGGCGCCTATCGGGCTTGATCTGACGGGACTGATTGCAGCAACCTGGCTGATCGTTCTTGGTGTCTCCCGTTATTCATCACTGGCTGCTCTGGTCTCTGTCATATTGGCGCCTTTTTATACCTGGATGATCAAACCTCACTATACCGTTCCCGTTGCCATGTTATGTTGTTTAATCATTTTTCGGCACCACGCCAATATTAAGCGGCTTTTAGACGGCTCTGAGCCGAAAGTTGGCGAAAAAAAAGTCACCAATACCTAGGGTCTGTTGACCTTTGATGGTTGATTTTTGTTCACTCTGAACGGGTTTTGATCGCGGCGCAGGGCATGTAGCTTAGTCATTCTAAGCAAATGACCTGCAACAAAGAGCAAAGCCAGTTCAGATGAACCCTTCGGGCAGCGTTTGATGGTGATTTATTCAGCGTTGGGTCATGACTCATGTAGATGACTACACTTCACATGCCCCGCCTTGCCTAAATCACCATCAACTCGCTGCAAAAACCATCACCAAAGATCAACAGACCCTAGATCCTTAGATCCTATGCTTTATTTGTGCAGAGTCCGGAACAAAAAGTCACTCAATGCCTGGTTAAAAAATTGAGTCTGTTCCAGGTTGCTGATATGCCCTGCATTAGGAACGATCACCAATTCACTGCCGGTAATACTGTCATGCATCAGATACGATTCTAACACCGGATGAAACCGGTCTTCGGCACCGACCATAATCAATACAGGTAAGGCAAACTTTTCGATGTCATCGAACAAGTCCCTACGGGAGTAGATCATTTTCCCGACTGAAGCTATCTGAAGTGCAGCGTCTCCTGATACGTTGCTAATATACTGTCGGAAATCCTGCACATAGCCTGCATTGCCATCAAGACTTCTCGGAGCAAAAAACATCGGAAGCATCTGTTCCTGAACAACGGAAGGGAACGATTGATTCGCGATGATCGTATTTAACATGGCAAAATACTTATCGTGATTGACTTCCGGCTCCAGTCCGACAAATGTATCGGCCAGAATCAACGTTTTCACCCGTTCCGGAGCCAGAGCCGTTAACTCAGCGCCCCACATTCCCCCGACGGATAACCCCACAATGGAGAACGATTCAATATTTAACTCATCGGCAAGTTGCAAAATATGCCCGGCGTAATCCGTAAGATTCTGCATTGACGACGGTGGGAACTCCGATTGACCATGAGCCCAGAAATCCGGGACGATGCAACGGTATTTCTGACTCAGGAGCTCTATCTGAGGACGCCACATCCCGGCATTCCACAAAAAGCTGTGCCCGAAAATTAATGTTTCGCCCTGACCGATATCCAGATAATGCATAGTGCGATCTTCAATCGTAACAAACGGCATAATGACTACTCTCTCATTCGGAAAAAATTATTTTACCGGCTCTAGTTGATCAATCGGCCAGCGAGGGGTTGCCTGAATGGAAAGCCCTACCGTTTCACCACATTTTAAGCGCTGCATACCGGCATAGGCAATCATGGCCCCATTATCGGTACAAAATTCGGTCCGGGGATAGAACACATCACCGCCTACTTTTTTTGCCAGTCCCGCCAGATCAGCCCGCAACTGTTTATTCGCACTCACACCACCGGCAATAACGATTCGTTTCAGCCCGGTTTGTTGTAATGCCCTCTTACATTTAATGACCAATGTATCGCACACTGCTTCCTGAAACGCAAAAGCAATATCCGCCCGCGTCTGTTCATCATTGCCATTTGCCGCAATCGTATTCGCCGTAAAAGTTTTCAGACCGGAAAAACTCATATCCAACCCCGGTCTGTCAGTCATTGGACGAGGAAATTTAAATCGTCCCGGCGTTCCTTTTTCAGCCAGTTTCGCTAACAGAGGACCACCCGGATAATCTAATCCCATCAGCTTCGCTGTTTTATCAAACGCTTCACCGGCAGCATCATCAATTGATTCCCCGAGAATCTTATAATCACCGATCCCGTTTACTTCCACCATCATGCTATGGCCGCCAGACACCAGGACCGCAACAAATGGAAACTCCGGCGGCGTATCTTCAAGCATCGGCGCCAGTAAATGGCCTTCCATATGGTGAACAGGCACCGCCGGCACATTCCAGGCATACGCAAGACTGCGTCCAATCGTCGCCCCGACCAGCAATGCTCCAATCAGCCCCGGACCTGCCGTATAAGCCACACCGTCAATATCCTGTGGCGTACATCCCGCTTCTTTCATTGCCGCCCGGATCAATGGTACAGCTTTCTTCACATGATCCCGGGATGCCAGCTCGGGTACCACACCACCATAGTCAGCGTGCAATTTTATCTGGCTATATAACTGATGAGAAAGGAGTCCCTTTTCATCATCATAGATTGCAACTCCTGTTTCATCACAAGAGGTTTCGATACCTAAAATACGCATATTTTTTCAGAATACTTTAAACATGGCTAAAATTTGGCGTCATGTTACCTCGGCTGACGCCGACAAACAAACACTGAGCACGATATAATCGACAAAAAGCTTTACAAAGCCCATGCGTTCGGATTAAAATTTCGCACCATTTTTGATCTCGCTGGCTAAAAACCAAGCAAGCCCATTTTTAAGCTTACTTGTAGTATGAAAATCCAGCATTAACGAATAACCCCTGAGGTGAAAGGCATATGCCAGTAGTTAAAGTACGTGAAAACGAACCGTTCGACGTAGCTCTGCGTCGTTTCAAGCGCTCTTGCGAAAAAGCAGGTATCCTTTCAGAAGTGCGTCGTCGTGAGCACTATGAAAAACCAACTACAGTTCGCAAACGCGCTAAAGCAGCAGCTCAAAAGCGTCACGCTAAAAAGCTTGCTCGCGAAAACGCTCGTCGCGTTCGCCTATACTAATAGCTAATTTCCAGGTAGGAACTAAGTTATGGCTCTTATTGATAGAATCAAAGAAGAGCAAAAATTAGCGATGAAAGCCAAGGATAAACCACGCCTTGGCACTATACGTTTAGCCATGTCAGAAATCAGACGACGTGAAGTTGATGAGAGAATTACACTCACAGACGACGATATCGTGGTTATCCTGACAAAAATGGTGAAACAACGTCGCGACTCCGTAGCCCAATACGGGTCAGCTGGTCGTCAAGACCTGGCCGACGCGGAACAAGCTGAAATCACAGTTCTTGAGGAATTTATGCCTCAACCACTTTCTGATGAAGAAGTCGCTGCTTTGCTTGACAAAGCTATCGCTGATTCTAATGCTCAAAGCATGCAGGATATGGGAAAAGTAATGGGATTGCTTAAACCGCAAATCCAAGGGCGTGCGGATATGGGAAAAGTAAGTGGTTTAGTGAAAGCTAAACTTAGCTGATGCCCTACTCCAATTTATAGCAAGCCGTGCTATCCTCTGGTAAGCACGGCTTAGTTGTATCTCTGACATCACTAATTTAATTTTTTCTTTTTAGGTTTTATGGCTGGACACATCCCCAGAACATTTATCGATGACTTATTGGCTCGGCTTGATATTGTCGACATCATCGATGCTCGCGTAAAACTTAAAAAGAAAGGCAAAAATTATTCGGCCTGCTGTCCTTTTCATAACGAAAAAACCCCTTCTTTCAGTGTCAGTCAGGAAAAACAGTTCTATCACTGCTTCGGCTGTGGTGTTCATGGCAATGCCATTGACTTCATGATGGAATACGAGCGTCTTGACTTTGTTGAGGCCATCGAAGAACTGGCCTCTTATTTAGGTTTGGAAGTTCCGAGAGAACAGCGTACATCTTCAGGATTCAGTTCCGGAAAACCACAGGCCAATAAAGAACAAAAAAGGTCACTTTATGATCTGATGGAAAGTGTCGCCCGTTTTTACGCACAGCAGTTGAAAAAACCATCGGCAAAAATTGCTATTGATTACCTGCGCGAACGGGGCCTGTCCGGCGAAATTGCCCAGCAGTTTGGGATCGGGTATATCCCGGATGAATGGGATACGATTCTCAAGGAGTTTGGCAAACAAAAACCAACTCAGGACATGCTGTTAAGCGGCGGATTGCTGATAGAAAATGATCAGGGCCGGCGTTATGATCGCTTCCGCGGACGGGTAATGTTTCCTATCCGTGACCGGCGTGGCCGGGTCATTGGTTTCGGCGGCCGTGTTATCGGCGATGGCACACCAAAATATTTAAACTCTCCGGAAACCCCAATTTTCCATAAAGGAAAAGAGCTGTACGGCCTTTACGAAGTTCTGAAAGCTCATCGCGAACCACAACAGATACTGGTCGTCGAAGGCTATATGGATGTGGTGGCTCTCGCGCAGTATGGGGTTGATTATTCCGTGGCTTCACTGGGAACCTCGACAACAGGTGACCACCTGCAATTGCTCTTTCGTCAAACCTCTACCGTCGTATGCTGTTACGATGGCGACCGGGCGGGAAGAGAAGCGGCCTGGCGGGCTCTGGAAAATGCGCTTGGTTATCTGAAAAGCGGACACGTATTAAAATTTTTATTCCTTCCGGATGGCGAAGATCCTGACAGCTATATCCGTAAGCACGGAAAGGACGCATTTGAACAACAGATAAAAAATGCGGAACCGATGTCGAAATACCTGTTTAATCATCTGTTACAACAGGTGGATGTCGGGAATACTGAAGGCAAAGCCGCTCTGGAGGCTTTGACTCTACCTCTCATTTATAAAATTCCTGACGAATCTCTGCAGGATCAATTACTACACTTATTAGAAAACAAAACGGGTGTATATAAAAAACCAAATGTAAAACAAAACGATAGCATCCGGCCTCAGCCACACAGAGAAATAAAACGCACGCCAATGCGGGAAGTCATTGCTTTGCTTTTACAAAATCCAAGCTATGCTCATATGGTGCCCGATCTTTCCGGCGTCGCCACACTGAAAATAGCTGGGCTGAATTTATTAATAGAGGTACTTGAAAAGTGTCGAAATTATCCCCATGTTTCAACAGGCCAATTACTTGAACATTGGCGAAGCAGCCAAAATGAAGCGCTTCTTTCTCGATTGGCAAGCTGGGATATACCCATTGTCGATGATAATCAGAAAGACATATTTTTAGACTCGTTGGACAAAATTTTAGCCCAATGTGTTGAAAAGCAAATTGAAAATCTGCAGGCAAAAGAACGAAGTGTCGGTTTATCAGCCGATGAAAAAAGGGAGCTTCTCGCGTTAATGCTCGACTTGAAAGCGTAACCCTATTTCTGTAGTCAGCAAATGATACATTTGTTATAATACGTGGTTTGCGTTAAGCAACCATTTCCGTCACCAGAATAGAAGTTGGATACCGTCTATGGATCAAAATCCGCAGTCACAGCTAAAACAACTTGTCGTAAAAGGCAAAGAACAAGGCTATCTGACCTACGCCGAAGTAAATGACCACTTACCTGCAGAAATAGTCGACTCTGAACAGGTAGAAGACATTATTCAGATGATTAATGACATGGGTATCAAGGTAGTAGAGACTGCCCCAGATGCCGATGACTTAGCTCTGAATGACGATACAAATATAACTGACGAAGAAGTCGCTGAAGCGGCAGCTGCTGCACTTTCCAGTGTTGAAAATGAAATTGGTCGAACTACCGATCCTGTTCGCATGTACATGCGAGAAATGGGGACAGTTGAACTACTGACCCGTGAAGGTGAAATTGATATAGCGAAACGTATCGAAGAAGGTATCAACCAGGTTCAAAGTTCTGTTGCTGAATATCCGGGAACCATTCCTTACATTCTTGAACAGTTTGACAAAGTTCAGACGGAAGAGCTTCGCCTGACAGACATCATTTCCGGGTTTGTCGATCCTGATGCTGATGAAACGGCCGCACCAACAGCGACTCACATCGGTTCGGAATTAACCGGCTCTGATCTTGAAGATGAAGAACTCTCTATCAAAGCCAAAAAAGACAAAGATGGCAATGAAGAAGACGAAGAAGAGAGTGATGATGATACAGAGGAAGAGGAAGACGAAGATGTCGGCATCGACCCTGAACTCGCTCTTGAGAAATTCAACGAATTAAGAACCCGTTTCCAGAACTATCAGGTTGCTATTCAGGAACACGGCGACATGTCGTCGGAAGCCAGGTCGGCAACGGATCTGGTTCAGGATATCTTCCGTGAATTTCGTTTAACGCCAAAACAGTTTGATCATCTTGTTAACTCACTTCGTGGTTCAATGGATCGTGTCCGTACTCAGGAACGTCTGATCATGAGACGGGTTGTTGAATACGGAAAAATGCCGAAAAAATCATTTATTGCGGTATTTACCAATAACGAATCCAATGAAGAGTGGCTGGATACCGTCTTAGCATCGGATAAACCATACGCTGAGAAAATTCGAGCTAACGAAGAAGAAATTCGTCGCTCAATTCAGAAACTTCAGGCCATCGAAGAAGAAACCAAACTGAGCGTGAACCGCATTAAAGACATCAGTCGTCGTATGTCGATTGGCGAAGCGAAAGCCCGCCGGGCCAAAAAAGAAATGGTCGAAGCGAACTTACGTCTGGTTATCTCTATTGCTAAGAAATACACCAACCGTGGTTTACAATTCCTTGATCTGATTCAGGAAGGTAACATCGGTCTGATGAAAGCCGTTGATAAATTTGAATACCGCCGTGGTTATAAGTTCTCGACTTATGCAACATGGTGGATTCGTCAGGCAATCACCCGCTCCATTGCAGATCAGGCTCGTACCATCCGTATTCCGGTACACATGATCGAGACTATCAACAAACTGAACCGTATCTCCCGTCAAATGCTTCAGGAAATGGGCCGTGAGCCTCTGCCGGAAGAATTGGCAGAACGTATGGCAATGCCGGAAGATAAAATACGTAAAGTACTAAAAATCGCTAAAGAGCCAATTTCCATGGAAACCCCAATCGGTGACGATGAAGATTCGCATCTGGGTGATTTTATCGAGGATACAACGTTAGAACTTCCGTTAGACTCGGCGACCTCTACCAGCTTAAGAGCCGCTACCCGGGATGTACTGGCAGGTCTGACACCTCGTGAAGCCAAAGTACTTCGTATGCGTTTTGGTATCGATATGAACACGGACCATACTTTGGAAGAAGTAGGTAAACAGTTTGATGTAACCCGTGAACGTATTCGTCAGATCGAAGCAAAAGCGTTACGTAAATTACGTCATCCAAGCCGTTCAGAGACTCTTCGCAGTTTCCTTGATGAGTAATCACATTATTGATCGGACAAAAGGTGAGCAAACGCTCACCTTTTTTATTTTTATTGGTTTAAGTGAATAAAATATAAGCGGAATTACCCCCTATACAGGGTGGACAGCACGACGGCATTCCCCTATAATCATCCCCCTACATGGGGCCTTTAGCTCAGTTGGTTAGAGCATCCGACTCATAATCGGCAGGTCCTGGGTTCAAGTCCCGGAAGGCCCACCATATTTATTAAAGGCTTAGCATTACTTTTAATGCTAAGCCTTTATCGTTTCTGACTACTGTAAACATATATACAATTAAAGTCGGCTGAAGCAATTATCAGCTATTTTGTAACTTCTTCTCCATATACACACGATCATAGCCATCAACACAAGCCCGCTTATAAACCCTGTAACCTAAACGTTCGAACAAAGCGATATTGCTGCTCATTTTGATATTGATGAACAGTTTTATTGAATGAAATCTCCTGTTAATGACTATTGCCCGCCTAACGGGCACAACTCATGCCCCCCAAGTTGAATATTGTCTTAAACGAAAAGGTTAAACAGTGAATTGCGTTTGTCAGGCATCAGAGGCCTCTAGCAATTATTGCCTACTCTCCTCCTGCCAGTTGTACTCCATTTGTCTTGCTACAGTCTCCGCAAACGGCTTACCGTAGTGTTTTGACACAAGATGTAAACTCATGTCTATACCCGCAGAAATGCCACCAGAAGTAGTGAACTTTCCGGAAGTGACCCAACGTTGGTCAGAAATGACTTTTAAATCCGGAAACTGAGCAGATAGATCAGGAATATCTTCCCAGTGGGTAGTCACTGTTAATTTTTTTATTAAACCAGCCTGAGCTAAAAGAAATACACCGGTACACACTGATGCGATTTCAACAGTAAGAGGTTCAACAGAAGCCAGCCACGTCAGGATATTTGGTTTATACATTTCATCGGTGTGTACTCCACCGACAACGACAAGTAAATCCATCTGAGGATGATTCTGTAGCGTGTAATCAGGCAGAACTTTAAAGCCGCCACGGGCTACAACTGGTTTAGAGTTTTCTGAAATCAGAAACACGTTCAGACCATCAGCACCTAATCTTTTCGCTGTACTGAAAACTTCAAACGGACCCGAAAAATCAAGAACTTCTGCTTGATCGTAAATATAGATACCAATATTCATTGTGCCTCCATGCACTTAATGCCTGCGATGAGGTGTGTCCCACCGAACCAGAAGAGCTCTCCGGGCTCCAAACCAAAACCACCGAGCAAAAGAAATCACCTTAATTGCCTTGTCATGCATTTGAATTTTTGCCAAAGAGAGCTTTTGCTAAAGAGAGCTTTTGCTAAAACTTGACTATCCAGTGCATTTTTACCTGCGAGATCACTCCTCATCGCGAATACTATCAACTAAAAATCGTCCGTACACCATAAAACCATAACGCAAAGCTAAAAACACTCTGAGCCGTTTTAGCTAAACCATACCCACGTAGCCTTCACGCTCCCGGATTCGTTTGCACCATGCCTGAATATTCGGATAAAGAGACAGATCGAAGCCACCTTCATGTGCGACGTGCGTGTACGCATATAAAGCAATATCAGCAATCGTCAGCTGATGACCGACAAGATAGTCTGTTTGCCCTAATTGGCTGTCCATAATCGACAACGCATTATTACCACCAGACTGTAGCGAATGGTATTCCTCTACCCTTGATTCCGGCATACCAAGGTATTTTTGTATATAACGGGCCACCGCAATAAATGGCTCATGGCTGTATTGCTCAAAAAAAAGCCACTCGTACATTTTAGCCTTATCGTATTTACCCGTAGGTATAAAGACGGTTTCATCAGCAAAATAACCAAGAATTGCATTAGACTCCGACAAACAACGGCCATCATCCATCACAACCGTTGGGATTTTCCCATTCGGATTAATCGACAAAAATTCCTTTGTTCTGGTCTCACCATCTAAGATATTCATGTGACACCATTCATGTTTAAGTCCTAAAAATGACAACAGCAATTTAACCTTGTAGCAGTTTCCTGACTGGATATCTCCATATACCTTCACGTAAATCTCCCTTTATACCAACGAATACGCCCGCGGTGGTTAGCAAAATACCAATATCCTTGTTTGGTTGTTTAAATGCAACACAACCGCCACCGTTACCATCATATTTATAAATAGTCCTTCTTTCAAAAATGAGTAACCTCCACTCATGGTCAATGCCACTCAGACAAAGAAAGCTCACTATCCAGCCTGTTTTTTTAAAATAAAAATCACTAGGTCAGACGACGACAAACGGATATATTAACTTTATGTGTTAATCCGTATCGGGAGTAGTTTGCTTGTGACAGAAAAAGAAAAAATGCTCTCCGGAGAATATTACGATCCGGACGATTCTGAACTCATTGCCATGCGGCTCAGAGCACGGCTGCTCACCGAAACATTAAATCAAACCAGTGCAGAAAAACCGGAAGAAAGACACCGGATCATCCGCGCTTTATTTGGTTCAACCGGAAAAGTCTTCCACATAGAATCGGTTTTTAACTGTGAGTATGGGAAAAATATTCATGTCGGCGACAACTTTTTCGCCAATTTTGGCTGCGTTATTTTGGATGTTGCCGAGGTTCGTATTGGCCGCGACTGTTTAATTGCACCTCAGGTAGGCATATATACGGCAACCCACCCAACTGATCCGAAGAAAAGAGCGGCCGGACTGGAATACGCAAAACCCATCACCATCGGCGATAATTGCTGGATTGGAGGACACGCGACCATAAACCCGGGTGTTACACTGGGAAACAATGTCGTTGTCGCATCCGGTGCCGTTGTTACCAAAAGCTTTGGGGATAACGTGGTTATCGGCGGCAATCCCGCCAGAATACTGAAAACAATTTAAGGCCGGAGCACATGGCTACGGCCTTAAATTGTATCAACGTAGTTCCGCTAACTGATTAGGTCAGGAAGGCATTGCCCCTGAACGGCCATTCCGGGCAGCTTTGATAATATTGCGAATCTGCATCACAACTACAACAAAGAATAACCCGGCTAAAACCATTGATACCGGACGCTCAACAAATTCAATCACGTTCCCGCCGGACTTAATCAGCGACGACAACAGATTTTTCTCCAGCATCGGGCCCAGTATCATCCCTAAAATAATTGGTGAAATCGGATAGTGGTTACGCTGCAGCAAGTAGCCCAGAACCCCCATCCCCAACATAACAAAAATCGATGAGACGGAATTATTGATCGCAAACGAGCCGACCATGCTGAACAAGATGATAACCGGGTATAGAACCGCTTTATCGACGTAAATAATGCGCTTAATAAAGTTGACCACTAACAGTGCCATTGGTAACAGCATTAAGTTGGCAATAAAGAATAAGATAAACACGGCATACAACTTATCCGGCTGGAATAAAAACAGCGTTGGCCCGGGGTTCATATCTTTCATATAAAGCACACCGATGATAATGGCCGCTGCCGAATCGCCCGGGATACCGAAAACGAGAGAAGGAATCCAGCTTCCGGCAAGACTGGCATTGTTACTGCTCGATGAGTCGACAATGGCTTCTTCCGATCCTTTACCATACTGCTCCGGCGTTTTTGAAAACTTCTGAGACAGTGCATATGAAATCCAGGCGGCAATATCGGCTCCGGCCCCCGGAAGTGCCCCGATCAGAGTCCCCAGAACACTGCTGCGGAGAATACTCAGCTTGCTTTTCCATAAACGCCCGGATATGCCTTTAAACAAATTGAAATTAGACTCGGTTTTCGGTGCGCTTTCACGGATATCTTTAATCTTATCGGCGTAATATTCAATGGCACCGGAAATCGCAAATAAACCGATCATAGCGGGAATAAAACTGATCCCCTGCAACATACTTACCTGACCAAACGTAAACCGGGGCACTCCGGTAATCTGATCATAACCGACACACGCCAGAAGAAGCCCTAAACACAGTGTCACCAATCCTTTTAATGGCTGATTACCGACCACCAGTGTGGCACAGGTTAACCCAAGAAGAGACAGCCAGGTGTATTCATAAGAACTGAATTTTAAGGCAAACTTTGCCAGCAATGGTGCCGCAAGCATTAAGATAACCGCCCCGATCAAACCACCGATAACCGAACTGGCTAACCCCAGCCCTAAAACACGGTTTAATTTCCCCTGCTTTACCAGCTCGTTCGAGTCGGCAACATAAGCTGCAGATGCCGGTGTGCCCGGAATCCGGAGCAGCGCCCCGGGAATGTCACCGGCGTATATTGACGATGCGCCAATGGAAATCATCAGAGCCAGTGCCGGAATCGGATCCATAAAGAAAGTAAACGGAACCATTAACGCCACTGCCATGGTTGCAGTTAACCCTGGGATTGAACCGACAAAAAGACCGAATAACCCGGCGGCAATAATAGCCAGAATTGCACTGAGATCAATATAATGAAAAGCACTCAATAAAACTGACATAACGTTCTCCTATTGCCAGAAACCCGATGGCAGATCCACCATAAGCACGTGAGCAAAAACATAATAAATAATGGAAGCAGTCATCACGGACAAGACCAGAGCAAACAGAACTTTTTCTTTTCGCCGGATCATCATCAGGCAAAACAACAAAGCAATCGCACTGATTAAGAATCCCAGAATATCAAGCAGCCAGACAAAAAGAGCGACGGCAACAATGATTAAGAATATGGCTTTCCACTCCTTTCCGGTGAACTGGTCCATCACCTTTGTTTCTTTCCGGCACTGGATAAAACCATCAAGAGCAGTAAAGAAAAACAACAAACCACTTAATACAGTAGGCATAAATCCGGCACCGAATTCATCGACGCCTCCATACAAATGGATACTTGTAACAAAAATTACTAAGGCAAATACACCAATAAAAAATTGGGAAAAAGGAACGGTACGCATGGGACACCTACATGTGACGTTTCAGTGATAGGTAGTAACAAAAACATGAACACCGATATTGAGGTCACTTTGCACCTCAATATCGGTTAGCGACTCAATTTATTTTTTCAGCTTACTGATAAGTTTGCCGTACTTTTCATCTTCTGATTTCATAAAGTTCACCATATCCTTCCCATACAGAGGATAAATTTCGAATCCCTGTTTGGTCGCATATTGTTGAATTTTTCCTTCAGAGAAAACTTTCTTCATGGTTGAAATCAGTTTTTTCTCAACGTCTTCAGGTACGCCAGCCGGTGCGACAAGGCTGTTCCATGTGGAAAAACTGTATTTATAAGGTGTTGCTTTCTGGAAAACCGGCACATCTTTATACAGACCATCGGCTTTCTCAGCCATAGTCGCCAGATTTCGGACCATTCCGGCCTGAACCATACTACGGGCTTCACCCGGGGACGACGTGGTAAAATCAATCCCCCCGGAGACGAGTTCCATCAGCGCTGAGCTTGAGCCTTCAGACGGAACAAAGGTCACCGCATTCGACGGCAATCCCATCGCATCCAGCATACCAATCAGATTCAGGTGCCAACCGGAGTTCAGTCCGCTTCCTGATGCCTTAAGCTCACCCGGATGGGCTTTAATATAATCCGTCAATTGTTTGATGTTCTTGAATTTAGAATTTTCAGCAACCTGTATGCCACCCAGGTTCACAGCAAGACGGGTAATCGGAGTATAATTTGTGTAGTCCAGACTGGTCATGCCCTGATGGTGCATCATCGCAATTTCAACGGTCGCAACCCCTAACGTGTAACCGTCCGGTTTTGCTTTCGCCATCGCATCATGACCAACCACTCCGGCACCACCGGTACGGTTGATTACGTTAACATTTACACCCAGTTCTTCCTGCAAACCTTCGGCAACAAGACGGGCAACGGTGTCAGTATTTCCTCCGGCTCCCCATGGAACAATAATTTTAATCGGTTTATCAGGCCAGGCAGCCATGGCCGAGGTTGATGCTAATACCGACGAGGCAATTGCGGTAATAAGTAGGGTACGTTTCATATTGGATGCTCCTGTATTATCGTTATAATCTGTGCTTTTTAATTTAAGGGTTACGTTGTTGGATGTCCTGACGGTAAGCAATATCCGCATCGGCGATTTGGTCCAGAATGACATCTAAAGCCCAAAATTTCTCAATCACGTCATCACTGACCGCACGGCAATGGGCACTGGTAAATGTGCCCAGTTTTTGTCTCAGATGAAATTCTTTCGCATTCTTTGGGTAGCCCAAATTCTCCGTTACGGCGCTGAGAGATAAAAAATGCGCTAATCTTTCAGCGAACTTAGGATCCTGATCGGAATGATGATACAGCCAGTGATAAAGGTCCGGATGGAAATTCGTGAAGACACCACTAAATCCTTTAGAACCGGCTTTGATAGCATCATATGCAATGGCGGCATTTGCATTAATAATGGCAAGAGGTGTCCCTTCAACCACTTTAACCCGTCTGGTCACAGTTTCTAAATCGCAGCTCACATCCTTCAAAGCCACAAAACGCCCTGTATTGGCACAGTAACTCAGTTCTTCATCCGTCAGCAAACGACGGTAAGGCGCCGGGCATTCATACAGACCAAACAGAGTACCGGATGGCAGTGCTTCTAAAATAGCATCGACATGACGGATAAAGGTATCGGTACCCTCATTATCAGGGTCTAAACGATTGGTCACCAATACCACGGCACCACAACCGGTATCCGCTACTGCGGCCAGCTCTTCTATCTGTTTGTCCAGCTCTCTGGAAATATGTCCGGAAGAAATCACCGGGATCCGACCGGCGGTTTTTTCTACCACAAATGCTGATAACTCAACCCGTTCTTCAAGAGAAAGAAATAACATTTCACTTGACTGACAAACAGCGAACAACGCATCCGCACCATTATCAATATACCAGTCGATAAGACGTTCTAATGCCGGGTAATCAATGTTGTTGTCCTCTGTAAAAGGGGTCAACATAACCGGAACGATACCTTCAATCTTTTTCATTTTCTCTGTCCTACTAATAGTAACCGGCTAAATCGCGGTCACAGAAATTTGTTGTTGAACCATGCGGGCTTCGACTTCCGCTTCATTCGGCATATTTGCGGCACCCTCTTTTTCTACCGCTAATGACGCGAACGCCGTCGCATAATGTGCAGCCTGAGACAGGTTCATTCCTTTGGCTAAAGACGCGGCCAATGCCCCGTTGAAAGCATCTCCCGCACCGGTTGTATCGACGGCCACCGCCGAATAAGCCGGAATGTGGTAATGATTTTCGCCATTAAAGATAACGACACCCTGCTTACCCAAAGTGATCAATACCGATTTCGCACCTTTCTGATGAATGATAGAAGACGCTCTTTTAGCCGATTCCACATCTAACACTTCAACACCGGACATCGCAGAAGCTTCAGTCTCATTGGGGGTAATCAGATCAATCTTTGGTAAAAAACGCTCAACCTCTGCCGCATAAGGCGCCGGATTAAGAATAACCTGTACTTTTAAGCCATTCGCCAGTTGGATAACCCCATCAAGCGCATCAAAATTATTTTCTAACTGAACCAGCAACACCTTCGAATCATTAATGAAAGGCATCAGCTCTGCCACTTCTTCACTGGTTACCTGCTTATTGGCCCCCGGAGAAATTGCAATAATATTTTCACCTTCATCGTTAACATAAATAACTGCACTTCCGGTTGATTCGGTCTCTGATTCATAGAGCGTGAACGAATCAATACCACAGGATTCGAGATGATTCTGGGCAAAGGAATTAAACTGATCGTTTCCAACTTTTGTTGCAAAATGAACCTTTGCACCGGCCCGGTTTGCAGCCAGAGCCTGATTAGCTCCTTTTCCTCCGGGTCCAAACGTGGCTTCTCGGGCCACCAGTGTTTCCCCGTTTTTAGGGAAACGGGGAACTTTCGCCACAATATCCACATTAAAAGAACCAAATACGCATACTTTCCCAATCATTGTGTCCGGTCTTCCTTTCTGAACCATGTGATGACTTTGACGCTGAGACTGCATTAAATGGCTGATATTTAAATCGCCATCATGTGTTAATTCAGCTTGCATTAAGTGCTTTTTCAGAGAAGCACCGCCATGATACCGGGTAACCAGCCCGGCTTTTTGCAGATGTTGAAGATCCGATCGGATCGTTTCTTTCGTAACTTTAAACACATCCGCAAGATGGCTTACGCTCAATTGTCCCTGACGGCGCAATACACTAATAATCTGTTCCCGGCGTCTTTCTCGATACATACCCAAACCCTTTTTGATGACGTTATTTTATAAAGTTCAGTTCAGATAGATGAGAGAGAACTCAAACAAAAACCAGACAAACAAAAACAAACAAAAATGACGTGTTAGAAAAACAAAAAATGTGACCTTGCACACTTTTTGTTCTTACATTTAAATAAAAGCCATATATGACAATTAGTTAAGATTTATCTTACTGAAAGAAAAGTGAAAGCGTATGCTGTAAGGAAAGAAAAAGACAAGTTTCTCTTCTTAATAAGCACTTTGTTTTCGGTCTCCCGGGGTCTCTTTAAACAGACGTTTATATTCTCGGTGAAACTGTGAAGGACTGGTGTAACCCACCATGCGGGCCGCCTCATTAACTTTACGGCCTTCAAGCTGAATCAGCTCCTTTGCCTTATTCAGTCTGACTTTTTTAATGTACTGCAAAGGCGATTCCATGGTCACATGACGAAAGGCCTGATGGAAAGCCGAAATGCTCATGTTGGCATCTTTTGCCAAATCGTTGATTGTCAGGTTTTGGCTATAGTCCTGATGAACCCGGTTCAGAATCCCCGCAACCCGGGCGTAATGCCCTTCCTGATGAGCCAGATCGAACAAAACATGCCCTTCTTTGCTCATCAGCACCCGGAAAATAAGCTCCTCCAGCAACGATTCACCCAGCACTTTCGCTTCCAGATCATGACACAGTGATGCCGTTAACCGGATGGATGCATCCTGAATATCTTTTCCCATCGACACGGATCGCAGCCCACACCCTAACTCGCAGGTGCCCGGTTTCCGGCTGTATCCGGATGCTTCAATTTTCTGCACCACCTTTTGCAATACACCCGGAGGAATCCGGATGGAAATACCCAATAATGGCTTCCCCTCTTCCACAAAAGATTCACACTCTAAAGGTAAAGGCACGCCCACCACCAGATAGTCATTCGCTCCATAGGTCACCGACTGTTGATCCAGATAAATATTCTTATAGCCCTGAGCCAAAATCAGAATTCCCGACTGGTAAACCAACGGCTGCCTATCGCTGCCATAAGGACTGCGGTAAATGAGGACTCCCGGTATCTGCGTCTGATGAATGCCATCAAGCGACTGTAATTCATTCTGTTCAATGTACGTTTCTAACAGCTTGATTAATGACATAAAATGCAATCCTGTAGAAATAGGCATTAAATATGGAGAATCCAGCCTATGTAACTATAAATTTAAGTACTATTATGCACATGGTAAAACAAAAAAGTACATGTCTATCAGAAAAGGAAATGTGATGCAATTTACGTATTCAAATCCAACTCAAATTTTCTTTGGTCAGGGTCAAATCGCAACGATTACTCAGGCAATTCCTACAGATAAAAAGGTACTGGTTGTCTATGGCGGAGGGTCGATTAAAAAAAACGGTGTCTATGATCAGGTTAAAGAAGCGCTTGACCAACATACCTGGCTGGAATTTTCCGGAGTTGAACCAAACCCGACAAAAGAAACCCTCGACAAAGCCGTTGCAATAGCGAAGTCTGAAAACATCGGCTTCATTTTAGCTGTAGGTGGCGGTTCCGTAATCGATGGTTCAAAATACATTTCTGCGGCGGCAAAATACGATGGCGATGGCTGGGATCTCCTGACAAAAAAATCCGATGTCAGGGATGCGATTCAGGTTGGCGCAATTCTAACTCTGCCGGCAACTGGCTCAGAATCCAACTGTGGTGCCGTCATTACCAAAAAAGAAACGCATGATAAACTGGTCCTTAAAGCCATCCCCGCTCAGCCTAAATTCGCCGTTCTTGATCCGGATGTGATGAAAACACTGCCGGAACGCCAGTTGCTAAACGGACTGGTTGATGCCTGGGTCCATGTCTGCGAGCAGTATATTACTTACCCTGTTAATGCTTATGTTCAGGATAACTACGCAGAAGGTCTGCTGAAAAGTCTGAAAGTGTTAGGAGAACAATTCGCTGACCGGGATAACGATCAGTGGCGGGCAAATCTGATGTGGTCAGCAAACCAGGCTCTGAACGGACTGATTGGTGCCGGTGTGCCTCAGGACTGGGCCACACACATGATTGGCCATGAATTCACCGCGCTATGGGGAGTCGATCATGCCCGTTCACTGGCAATCATTCACCCGTCATTGTTACGTAGTCAGATTGATGCCAAACGGGAAAAGCTGGAACAGATGGGTCGCAATGTTTTTGGACTGAAAAACACTTGTTCAGCAGAAGAAACGATTGATGCCATTGAAGCCTTTTACCACCAGCTAGGGGTATCTACGCAATTCAAAGATTATGAAGAAACCAAAGAGAAAGCGGTTGAAATTGTAATCCAAAAATTAAAACAGCACGGAATGGTCGCATTAGGAGAGAGTCAGTCCATCACACCGGATGTTGCAAAAGAGATCCTTAATTCGGCCATCGTCTGAATATCTGGACAATAACATCAAACGGAAAAGGCAGGCTTTTATCGCCTGCCTTAGCTAATTTGCTGATATACAATTTCTTTTTTCGTACCATTCTTGGTACGGTACATTGACCTGTCTGCCATGTTTAGCAGCTCATCTGTATCCGTAGTATCGTCAGGATAAACAGCAACCCCGGCACTCAGTGAAAGCCTAACCGAAATCAGTGATGACAGGCTGAACGGCTGTCGCATCATCGAGTCCAGTTTCTGAAAAATAGAATCAATGGATTTATTATCCGCGGTCAGATCAACCAGAATAATAAATTCATCGCCGCCAAAGCGATAAATTAAATCACTGTCTCTTAGAGTATGTTTCAGACGACCAGCAAAACATTTCAGAACATTATCCCCAGCCTCATGACCGTACTGATCATTAATTACTTTAAAATTATCAAGATCCAGAAAAAAGCAGGCAAACCGTCCGCCGATAGTCTGTACCTGTTCAGATTTTATATCAAGGGCCAGAGATAAAGCGTGCCTATTCTGTATACCGGTTAACGGATCATTTCTTTCTCTTTCAACATGAGTGGAAATATCCATAATGGTCAATACACTCAGTTTATTTCCTTTATGGATAACCGTTCTTTCATTCACCTCAACATCAATTTCTTTCCCATCGATTGTCAGGCATTTCTCACTACCATCTTTCCCGGAGCCTTCTAATAACAATGCATTTCGGTTCATATTTTTCAGCTCGCGGGCAGAATATCCCAGAAAATGGCAGGCAAACTGATTACTCATTAACACTCGCTGATCGGCTGAGAATACAATCAGCGCCGCGTTAGTGGACTGAAAAAGCGCATCAAGAATGCTCACCATGTCTTTAGACTGGTTATGAATTTTCCGGAACAACCGGATAATTTCGGCAAAATTGAGTAAAGCCAGACAGAAGGTGACAAGCTGGATCATCCGCAAGGTTCTTGTTTTCTGCTTCGAGTTCTTTTCAACAATCACCGTAAGCCGATTCATCATACCCAGCATTTCTTCATCAGTGCTAACCAGTATCTTTTTCACCTTAGCAAGGCTGGTCCCGGTCAGTCCTTTATCCGTGATAGTTTTAATTAATGGGGCAAGATGAAGGCTAAGTTTACGGGCATGAAATAAGATGTCTCTGGCTTCCGGGATATTAATACGGTTAATCGTGACGGTGTTGAGTTCAGCATCTCTAATCTCTCCACCGTAATAAAACGCATCCAGCGTCTTTGTAAACAGCCAGTAAGCATCATGGAAACGCGTCATCAGAACTTTCGACTCCGGAGAAGACACCTGTTCCGGATCTATCTGAAACGCAACTTTTGACATCCGTTGTGTTAGCATTCTCTGACGACCGGCCAAATTTATCACCAAAGCATCTTCAGATACTTCTTTGGTTATTCGAAAGTTCAGGCCTAACAGACTTAAATCGAGAATAAGAAAAAGAGCAATAGAAATAGCGAGCAGCCACCCCGTACTTCTTGATCCTACCTCATAGCTGACCATTTTTACTCCTTACTCTGGCTGCCCTATATTCCCTTTGTATCATATTAGTTCACATCAACCAAACCGTCCATAATCCGGAAAGAATATCAGTGCAGTTGGGTAATAGCACCTCCGATACCTGCAATCAGCATCTGAACACCAATGACGGCCAGAATCAGCCCCATTAGACGGGTCACAACCTTGATGCCATTATCTCCAAGATAACGAACAAATTTTTCGCCAAAAATAAAAAATATATAACTAATAAGGCACAGAACAAAAAAAGCACCCACAGTCACGACCAAATCACTGATACGGCCGGAGGATGAAAAATTAATCGCCGTCGCTATCGTACCTGGCCCGGCAAGAATAGGCATGGCCAGAGGTGAAATGGCAATATTCATAATAGCATCCATACTGCTTTCTTTATCTTCATCACTCGGATGCTGAATGGATGAATGTTGTCCTCCCTGCAGCATGTGATATCCGACCAGAGCGACTAACACACCACCCGTAATCCGGAAAGCCGGCAGGGTAATTCCGAACAAATCAAAAATCATTTTTCCGGCAACGGCAAACACAGCCACAATAATAAAGCTGAGAGCTAAGGCCATCAATGCCACTTTTTTTCTCTGCTCATGCGTTTCTTCTGAAGTCAGCCCTAAAAAAACAGGCGTATTCGCGATGGGGTTCATAATGGCAAAAAAACCCATGAATACAGAAATGGCATGCGTCACTATTACGTCCAAACCTGATTCTCCTTACAGTACGGCTTCGGTTAGAAAACATTCTTTTCTCTGTTTTATACACAACCCTCTCATGGATTGCTATAAGTAATTGGGTTACCGGAACCCAAAAACTCATTATCGATTTCAGAAAAACCAATTATCTAATGATAAACAATAAGATAAATTCATTATTAGTATTTAGCTTATCATAGGCCAAGTACTCTTCGGGCTGTACACCATCGTCCCTTCAGGTAAAACATTTGCAATAAAAGCCTCATTAAACTGAAGCGTTAATGACACATATCCTTCTTAACATAAAGCATAAGATACGGACATGAGGTTTTTATATGCTGTCAAACAGTCCCTTTAAATTACCGAGAAAAACCCCCTTTGGAATGGGTGAAAATATTGCAGAATGGGCGACGGGGCTCAGTCAGTTAGACCGCTTCTATCATCAGCGCCCTGCAGGATGCAACACCCGGCAATTCTTACGATTTACTCTGGAAGTTCTTGGCATTGACTACAATGTTGCTAAAGGTTCACTGGAAAATGTTCCGGCCACAGGACCAACGGTTGTGGTTGCAAACCACCCTCTCGGCTGTGTAGAAGGTGTCATTCTCGCCGAACTGCTGCTTTTCGTTCGTTCCGATATTCAGATTCTGGCGAATCATTATTTGAAAACCGTTCCGGAACTGGATGAGTTATTTATTGGTGTCGATGTTTTAAATGAAGAAAACGCACAGTATTCCAATATGCATGCATTAAGAAGTGCACACCGCCATCTGGAAAAAGGCGGACTGCTGCTAATCTTCCCTGCCGGTGAAGTTTCTCATCTGGTTGACAGGAAAAAGCAAAAACTCGAAGACAAAGAGTGGAGTGGCTCAGTAAGCCGGCTCATCCGTAAACACAAAGCCACATCAGTACCGATTTTTATCAATGGCCAGAACTCCAAACGTTTTTATATGGCAGGTAAGATTCACCCACTATTAAGAACTCTGATGCTTGGACGGGAGCTACTGAACAAGAAAAACAAACCCATTCGTATCTATATCGGTCAGCCAATCCGGTACAAAGAAGTCAATACGCTATCTCACAGCCAGCTTGTCAGCTACCTGAGGTTCAACACGTATCTGCTCAATCCGGCTACCAAACAGGTTCGCAATAAGAATGAGCAGGATCATCCCCTGCCTCCGGTTTGCGCTCAGCTTCCGGTTTCAGAACTCAAAGCCGATCTGCAGAGTCTCTCTCCGGAGCAGCATTTACTGTCCCATAACGAATTTGAGGTATATTGCGCAAAAGCCGAAGATATTCCATGCATTCTGCATGAGATTGGCCGAGTCAGAGAAATTACATTCAGGCAGGTTGGTGAAGGCACCGGACTCACGCTGGATGTTGATAAATTCGATCAGGAGTATCTTCATCTCTTTATCTGGGACAGAGAAAATGACCGGTTGGTTGGCGCTTACCGCTTAGGATTAGTCGATCAGATCCAACCCCGATTCGGTATCAAAGGGCTCTATTCCAGCACTCTGTTCAGTTATCAGGAGCCATTTATCAGCAATATGGGTAAATCCATTGAAATGGGGCGCTCTGTTGTTGCCAGAGAATACCAGAAAAGCATGGCTCCACTCATGTTACTCTGGAAAGGCATCGCGACGTTCGTCAGCCGCAATCCCGATTATACGCACTTATTCGGCCCGGTCAGTATCAGTAATGATTACAGTGATGAAGCAAGGCAACTACTTGCTCAGACGATGGCACTTCATTACTACGATAACGACCAAGCGAAACTTGTTGCGGCAACAAACCCGTTGAAGAATAGAGACAATCAGGACTGGAATCACTGCCTGCTCAGTGCACTTGCTGATGTTCAGCTATTATCAAAAGTTATTTCCAGAATGGATGACGGGAAAGGCGTACCGGTTCTGCTAAGACAATATCTGGGCCTGAACGGTAAGTTTGTCTGCTTTAATGTAGATGCTGACTTTAACGATGCTCTGGATGGATTAATTGTCGTGGATTTAAGAAAAGTCGAAGAAAAAACGTTGGCCCGATACATGGGACCGGACGCGGCCGGTCATTATTTACAGCACCATAATCTCTAGCCACCAGGATCGCGATGGTACCCGGAGAAATCTGGGTACCTTTCCTTCCTTTTCTATCAGTTACACCTAGTTCTGATACATTCGCCAAACACCGTCGTTTTATTTTTCCCGGAATGTTTAGACGCATACATTGCCTTATCAGCCCGGTTCAGCACATTACTGTCTTCGTCATCAGAGACATCAAATTGTGCAATACCAATACTCACAGTGACATGAACACTTTTTCCATCTTCCGTTTTACAGTCTGTTGTTTCAATAGCAAAACGTAAACGCTCGGCTAAATCACAGGCCTGAGTCAATCCCGTATGAGGCAAAATCGCAGCAAACTCTTCCCCTCCCAAACGGCCGAACATATCACACGCTCTTAATTCTGCTGAGCAAGTCTGAGCAACCTGTCTGATGACCTTATCTCCAAACAGATGTCCAAATTGATCGTTACAACTCTTAAAATCATCAATATCCAGCATAATAACTGCCGTATCTTTCTGGTACCGCCTGAATTCAGCAAAATACTCAGACAGACAAATCATAAGCCGCCTTCGGCTAAACACTCCGGTCAACTCATCATGATCAACCAGTAACCTGACTTCCTGTTCAAGTTTAACTCGTTGGGTAATTTCTCTTGCATTCCATAATATGATCCGCTCTTTAAAATGCTTAAGAGACAAAGGCGTTACTCTGGCCTCAAACCAATAATCATCATCAGGAATATGACTATCTGCTATAAAATAAATTTCTTCCGGCCTCAATGAATACGTCACTTTCTGAGTCAGATTCGTTTCAATTGCATTTTTGATCGTTTCTTCAATCATTGATGAACATTTGGGAGAGTGAGTCTCTGTAAAATGCTTACCAATTATCATCTGGTAATCAAGGTCAAAGGTTCTCTCATTTCCGGCATATACATGAAGGTAATGTCCGGATTCAGTCGCAACAAAAATAGCATCCGGTGACGTTTCAATGACCGCTCTTAACATCTCCAGTTCGTCTATTTGCTCTATTGTTAAATCTGTCATTAAGTAATCCAGCTTAAACCAGTCCCCCGGTATTCCAAAATACCGTTTTATCATTTCAGCAACTAAACAAACATAAATATAACAAGAAGAGTATAGCAAGTCGTAATAAAGAAAGTGACTAATATATAAAATGTGACTGATAAAATTTCGGGGTAACGGCCAGTTTTCGTTTAAACTGACGCTGAAAATGAGCCTGGTCCGAAAATCCCAGTTGCAACGCGGTATCAGAAATAGTCTGACCGGATTTCAGCAACTTTTTCGCCCGTTTGATTTTCTCATCCATCAAATAAGCGTGAGGCGACAATCCGAACTGACGTTTAAACGCTCTTAACAGTTGATAGCGGCTCATCCCCGCTTCGTCTGCCAGCTCATTTAACTGATGAGTATTCTGAAGTTCATCCAGCAGTTTTTCCCGTACACGGTTTAAGCCGGGATAAACATTGGTTTTTCCGGGCTTATCTTCCCACGAATTACCCACACTTTTCTCAATAAAATCAAACAAAAAGCTCTGAACCTGTAAAAGACTCTCTTCTGTTTGCAATGACTGAATGAGTGAGATAACCGACTGTTTTATTTCTGGGGTCTGCTCTACGTTGCGTTTAAATGGCAGGTAATCACAGGTCTCATTTTGCATCACTTCCTGCTGCATTTTTCCCATTTTAAACGTATCGATAAATAACATCCGATAGGACCAAACCTCGGATTCCGGATTGCATGAATGTGTATCTGCCGGGTTGATTGTGACAATATCTCCCACTCCGATCCGGTGACGATAGTGCCGGTTATGGTATCCTGCCTGTCCCTGATCGATAATGCCGAATGAAAACTCATCATGGGAATGTAAGTCATAGCAAGATGAACTTTTATCAGCAATTCTCAGCTCAACCCATGGCAATATTGTACTTTTCTGAAAGCTAACACTGGTATCGTTTTTCATCTTCCCGGCCTCCGTTTCCTCTCATCACCATATCATGACAACTGAAGCAAAAAGTACTCCCGCCATGATTCTATTAAACTGGCGTTGCCGGACTGGATTTTCAAGGTATGCTGAAAAAAGGCGTCCAATCATTGCCCACAGACCAACACAGATAAAGCAAATAATAAGAGAAATGCACGTAAACAAACTGAGTAAGATAGTTTCATTTCCCTGATCAATCACATACAAACTGACGCCAGACATAGCAACCATCCAGGCTTTGGGACTCAGTAACTGAGTCAAAGAGCCGGTCCGGAAACCGGATTGAACCGAAGAAGATGACCGAACCGAAGAATACGGCGCAAAACCAATTTTATACACCAGATAACACAGAAACAGACTCCCGCATAACTTCATTGTCAACTCAAGTCTGGGCAACACTGTCAGTATCGATTGCATCATACTGCCGGAGCAAAAGACCACCAGAGCATAAGTTAAAGACGCGCCGGTCACATGCCAGAAAGCCGCTTTTTTACCGTAGTTGAGTGACGTACTGATAGCCAGAAGATTGACGGGGCCGGGAGTAACGGCCCCCACAAAAGCAAACGAGATCATTGCCAGAATCACTTTATCCATTGTGCTACCTCTCCAAAATACGAAAAGGAAAAGATAACGGAAAACTTTCCCGGATTATTGAACGATATTGCAAATGCTCTTCCGCCGTTTCTCTTTACTCACCGTTTTATCAAAAATGAATAAACCGTGAGTAAGACACATTAAAGAGTAAAAGAATTAATGTATTGCTTCAGGTATTCAGCCTGATCCTGCAGTGACTGATACGTTTGTGCCGTTTCACCCGCGATCTCTTCAATATCCAGAGAGGATTGCTCAATATGTTCAGTACTCTGACACACCTGAGCGGAAAGCTGGCTCTGCTCCCTGACATAGGACGCAATAGTCTGATTCATTTCGGCAATCGCTTCAGAAGCGTTCACAATTTGATGATAAGAGTTACCGGCATCTTTCACCAACGTCAGGTTGGTCTGGATATGCGTCTGACATTCTGTCATTAGCGCCTGAGCATCCGTCGCCTGAGATTGCAGACTGGCAATAATACTGCCAATCTCTTCGATAGAACTTTGAGTCTGCCGGGCCAGTTCACGAACCTGATCAGCAACCACCGCGAAACCACGACCGGCGGTTCCGGCCCGGGCGGCTTCAATGGCTGCATTTAAAGCCAGCAAATTGGTCTGTTTGGTAATATTACCTATCACTTCGGATATCAGACTGATATCCGAACTCCGGTGGTACAACCCGTCTATTACATCGCTGGTTTGTGTGATCAGTTTACTCATATCATCCGTCGCCTGAACTGAGGTAATAATGCCGCGTTCACCTTTTTGAGCCTGTTCTTTGGTCAGCTCACTGTTTTCCGATGCTTTTTTTGTTGCTTCATCAATAACATAAGTATTCTCAGCCAATACCTGAGAATCCGACGCTATCTGAGCAATATCCTGTTTCTGAACCTTTACATGGTTTCGGGTGCCGGACACTTTTTCCGCCAGTTGCTCAGAAGCCTGATTAAGCGAATCAACACTCGATTTGACTGCCGTAATAAGCGTTGTCAGATCCTTCTTCATCTGACTGAAAGCCTGAGCTGCCTGCCCCAGTTCATCCTGATGAAATTTCTCAGCCGGAAAAGCCGTCTGTAAATCACCTTTACCTAAAATTGACATGTGAGTCTTCAGAATATTCAACGGAATAATCACACGTCGGATCGTCATGAATCCACTGGCAATACACAGCATGACGGTAATAATAACAGCCGCAACAGACCACCGGACAACCGACTCCATTTCATGCTGCTTCTGATTTCTGATTTCAATCGCCTGCTTCTGCAAATGCGTCTGAAACCGGGTCAGATTGCCAACAATGGTATTAAACGGTTCAAGCATCGGACCCAGCATTTTTTTACGGGCATCCTCTATCCTTCCCTGATCAATCAGGTGAATGTAATCCTGCTGCATTGCCCGGTATTGATTAACATTGGATTCAAAGTTATCCACTTCCTGCTGAATGGTGCTGTTATCTGATAACCGCTTCATTCTTTTCAAAGCCTGATCAACAGCCTGATCATTAAACCGGATCGTCTTGATAATTTTCTGATGCTCATGTTCATCCGTTGTCAGACCATAATCCAGTGCGAAACGACGGTAGGTCACGGTGTAATATCTCATATCCGAAACGGTACTTAACAAACTGACATTACGGTCAACAACATGACCAAATTCTTTCTGAACCTGATTCAGAGATGAAATCAGGTAGATACTTAACCCAACAATAGCGATGGTCGCCAGAATCGTATTGGCACGGACCAAACGGGTAATCGAAAAATAACGCATAACAGTCTTATCACCGGTTGTTTCTTTGGGTGATAAACTACCAGTGAATCAGGCTGGATACAGACTGTTCTTACCGATTAATTTAATAGACAAGAGTGATTAGAAAATAAAAAAACATTGAGGGGAAAGTTCTATTCAACGCATATTAAAAAGGCACAACAGGTAAAAAGGTATTACATCACTACTTTTTTCCGTAGCTGTTTCGTTGCACCATTTTTCTTTTTCGAATCCACCCGGCGGCGCTGAGAACTTTTCGTCGGCCGGGTCGGCCTGCGTTTTTTCGCCACCACCATGGAAGATACAATCAAACCTTTCAGACGGCTGAGCGCATCTTCCCGGTTCTTTTCCTGAGTCCGGTAAGTCTGAGCTTTAATGACAACGACGCCCTCTTTCGTGATTCTGGAATCCGACAACGCCAGCAGTCTTTGCTTATACACATCCGGCAGGGTGGAATGCCGGATATCAAAACGCAAATGTATCGCACTGGATACTTTATTCACATTCTGACCACCATTGCCCATCGAACGAATCGCCGACAATTCAATTTCCCAGTCAGCAAGCTCAACGGTATTTGAAATTTTTAACATAACCGGCCATCGGATGTTTCACTACACAGGCTTGCAGATTACCATTAACTCACGCAAAACGCCCTCTTTTCCCCCGGAATCGGGCCTCAGCATCCAGATAAGTCAACGGGTTGTCATCTCTACTGTTTTTATATGGCTCTGATCCATTTGTGTGTGGTTATAAAGCCAAAACTACCCAACTTTCATTTTGTTCTGCACATTCCATTTGTCTAAACCAAGTTAAATAATTGTCCAGATAAGCTGTTCCAACCCCTCGAAACTGTGCTAACCATGCTTTCCAACGCATCGTCCAGTTATTGAGTGTTTGGATATGGTATATCCCTTCAATTACCCTCTTCTTATCCAGTGTAATTAGGCGTTTGTGGTCTATCTCAAATGGTAAATCTTCTATGATACTTTTATAGCTGATATTACCGTCGGTACAAAGTACGCTTTGTGGTGTTAGAACTGGTATTAATGCTTGTTTTAATTGTTCTTTTGTATCACGTTCTAATACTTGATGAGTAACTACGCCCGTTCGATCTAATGCTAGAAATATTGGTACTTTGGGGACGTCTCCACCACCACGCTTGCGTGGCTCTCGAAGCATTTTCTTAGAGCCTTTGAATGACTCATTAATAAAGGTTTCATCTGCCTCAATGATCCCATGCAGCTCGGAGGGCTTATGTTTACAAGGCGCAGCTAATAAACGATGACGCCATAGCCATGCGGTTTTGACATTAACACCCAGTTCTTTTGCTGCCCCCCGAAGTTTAGTGGTTAACCACATACCTTCAGAATATTGATGCCATTTCCCCTGCATTCTCAGTCTCGCCAATGGAGTGCCAGTTAATGAATTAAACGTGCGAGAACACCCCTTACATTTATAACGTTGCTGACCTCGTGCTGTGGTTCCATGCTTAGTAAATTCAGGACTTCCACAATATGGACAATGTGATATATGCTCTTCTTTGTCAGCAATAGCTTTACCAACTTGGTTGCTGGAAATCAGAGATTCGATTTTGTGTCGTAATCGTTTAAGTTGGGGGAAGTTGAGTGTATTAATTTCTTCAGTTAGTTCATTAAACTCTTCTGTATTCATAATGAACGCTCGTTGGTTTGAATACTTGTTATAAGTATAGTCAAACAACACACAAATGGATCAGAGCCTTTTATATACAGTATTCATGTTACATTTCCACCAGAGCAAACATCGAAATCTGCCATCCATTCCATTTTTAACGGACAAGAATATGAACAAGGATATAAAAAAGTTAAACAGCGTAGCCTGGATCTTTCAGCAAGGTGAGACTCTGTTGTGCGTTAAGTCCAAAGGCAAAGAGAAATATTTTATTCCCGGAGGAAAGTTAGAAAACGGGGAAACAAACGAGGCGGCTTTACTGAGAGAAATCAAAGAAGAACTGGGCATCGACTTACTGCCGGACTCCATCCGGTTTCAGTTTGACATCACCGATCAGGCCTACGGCCTCCAGGATACGCACCTCACCATGAGCTGCTACACAGCCGACTTTAGTGGCGAACTGATGCCCGATTCAGAAATTGAAACCGCTGACTTTCTGGGTCTGTCTCAACTGGATTTATGTGCTCCGGCAGCACAGCAAACCCTGCAGAAAGTATTAAAGTCAGAATAATTCTGATATCACCGGATAACCCGCGATGACCACACGAACACAAAGACTGCTCGACATAGTGCAAATTCTGCGCACGCATAAATACCCGGTGACGGCGTCTTATCTGGCTGAAAAGCTAGAAATCAGTATCCGAACCGTATACCGGGATATTGCAACGCTTCAGCAGCAGGGCGTCGATATACAGGGAAGTGCCGGAGTCGGCCTGATCTTAAAATCCGACCACCATCTGCCGCCCCTGATGTTTTCCCGCAATGAGCTGGATGCCTTAATTCTCGGACTGAACTGGGTCAAAAGCCACACCGATCCAGCGCTCAGAGAATCCGCCAGTCAGTCACTGGCCAAGCTTCATTCTGTCGTCCCGGAGCCGATGAAACACCATATCGAGTTTCAGTCATTGCTAACCGGCCCGGTCGATCCAGATACGGATCCCACCTTTCTTCCCGAAATCCGCTCTGCCCTTCATCACCGTAAAAAGATCAAAATCACCTACCGGGACAAAAACGACGACTTATCAACCAGGATTCTCTGGCCGGTTGCCATCGGCTTTATATCATCCGCCCGGTTACTGGTCGGCTGGTGTGAACTAAGAAAAAATTTCCGTCATTTCAGAGCAGACAGAATTCAGACAATGACCGTACTGGAAGAAACCTGTCCTAAAAGCCACGCCGTACTACTGAAAGCATGGCGGGACAGTCAGGGAATCGCATCACCGGAACGCTACTGACAGAAACTGACAAACACCCCGGGTAACATGAACTGACAAATGTGAAACCACGGAGTGTTTATGAATTTCGATCATCGCGTAGCCATCGTCACGGGAAGCACCAATGGCATTGGTGAAACCGTTGCTGACAAACTGTTCTCTCACGGTGCAAAGGTTATTATTGCCTCAAAATCCGGCTTGCTGGCAAAGCAAAAAGCTCAGCAATTATCACCGGATGGTCACCGTGCAACCGGCATAGAATGTGACGTATCGGATCCGGAGCAGGTGCGCTTACTGGTAGAGCAAACCATAAACCGCTATGGCAGGCTGGATTTTGCCGTCAACAATGCCGGAAAAACCGGAGACAGTCATACCCGAATCCCCGATCAAACCCTCGAAAACTGGCAATCCGTACTGGCTACCAGCTTAAGCAGTGTCTTTTATTGTATGAAATACGAACTGCCCGCAATGCAAAAATCGGGAGGCGGTGCGATTGTGAATCTTTCGGCAGTAAATGGTCTGGTTGCCATCGCCGGTCTGGCTCCTTATACGGTGGCCAAACATGGCGTCATCGGCTTAACCAAAACCGCCGCGCTGGAATACGCCGAACAACATATCCGGGTGAATGCTGTCGCCCCCGGTTATGTCGCCACCCCAAGAGTGAATCAGCTTCCTCCGGATGTTTTACACACCTTCGCCCAGACACACCCCATGTCCCGTCTGGCAACAAGAGAAGAGGTCGCTGACCTTATCCTGTTTCTTCTGTCTGATAAAGCGAGTTTTTGCACCGGCGGCGTCTACACCGTAGATGGCGGCTATTTGTCGAGGTAATAGATAACAAGCAAAAAATAGCCTGAAAGAAACACAGATAAACAACAATACTAATAAGAAATAGGTCATATAGCCGAATCTGACTGGCGGTAATAATAACTTAATCGGATAGTATGATTTATTTTAATGATTGTTTTTTAAATTATAAATAATGACTTATAAATCAATAATATAATTATTTATATCGAAAACTTAATCCATATCCACTCATGGACAATATTAACCTTGACTCATATTAAACATCGCGAAATAATAATTGTCGTCCTATAGATATTGATAAAATTATAAAAATAAAATTCATAATAATTAAATATCGAGCCTCTGATATCCCTCTGTCGTTAATACCTATTTATTAATCGGAGAATATCATTTATGCCAAGTAAGAAAGCTTGCTTTGCAGCCATGTTATGCGCTCTCTCCTCATCTTATGTGATGGGGAATACAACGTCAGCACCGGCTACCATACACAATACAAATTCGTCTTCTGCTATCTCAGTTAAAAAAGAAAAGGGGCTTCCTGAATGGTGGAAACAGGCGGTTTTTTATCAGGTTTATCCCCGTTCATTCAAAGACACCAACGGTGATGGGATCGGCGATCTGAAAGGATTGACGGAAAAACTGGATTATCTGAAAACATTGGGCATCGACGCCATCTGGATCAATCCACACTATGACTCCCCAAACACGGATAACGGTTACGACATCCGGGACTACCGTAAGGTAATGAAAGAATTCGGTACCATGCAAGATTTTGACAATCTGATGGCTGAGCTGAAAAAACGCAATATGCGCCTGATGATTGATATTGTCTTTAATCACTCAAGTGATCAGGACAAATGGTTCCTGGAAAGTAAAAAATCCAAAGATAATCCATACCGGAATTATTATTTCTGGAGAAGTGCCAAAGAGGGTCACGAACCCAATAATTACCGTTCATTCTTCGGCGGCTCGGCCTGGCAAAAAGACAAAACCACGCAACAGTATTATCTGCACTATTTTGGCAAACACCAGCCGGACCTTAACTGGGATAACCCAAAAGTCAGAGAGGAGTTGTATTCCATTCTGAGATTCTGGCTGAATAAAGGCGTTTCCGGACTCCGCTTTGATACCGTAGCAACCTTATCCAAAATACCGAACTTTCCGGACCTGACACCACAACAGTTAAAGGACTTTTCTCTGGCTTACACTCAGGGACCAAACCTTCATAAATACCTGAAAGAAATGAACCGCGAAGTCCTCTCCCATTATGATGCGGTTTCTGCCGGCGAGATTTTCGGCGTTCCGATGAAACAAGTCCCCCTGTTCGTTGACAGCCGCCGTCATGAACTGAACATGACCTTTATGTTCGATCTGATTCGATATGACCGGGCCGCCGACCGTTGGCACACCGTTCCGAAAACACTGGCGGATTTTCGTCAGACCATTGATAAGATGAATCACGTTGTCGGTCAGTATGGCTGGAATACGTTCTTCCTCGGCAACCATGATAATCCGCGCACGGTTTCTCACTATGGCGACGATCGCCCGCAGTGGCGTAATGCTTCAGCAGAAGCCCTGGCAACCATAACTCTGACACAAAGGGCAACTCCCTTTATTTATCAGGGCGATGAACTGGGCATGACCAACTACCCATTTAAGTCACTGAACGATTTTAGTGATATTGAAGTCAAAGGCTTTATCGAGGACTACGTAAAAACGCATAAAGCAACAGCCGGTGAATTGCTGAAAAATGTCAAACTCACCAGCCGGGATAACGCCAGAACGCCGTTTCAGTGGAATGCCTCCGAGAATGCCGGTTTCACCAGCGGAACCCCGTGGTTAAAAATCAATCCGAATTACAAAACCATTAATGCTCAGAGTCAGCTCAAAGATCCGGCGTCGGTGTACCATTTCTATCAAAAAGTCATTGCGCTTCACCACCGGATCCCGGCACTGTCTGTCGGTTCTTATCATGATTTAGCGCCTGAGAATACCGAGGTGTACGCGTATACCCGGGAGCTGGGTAATAAAAAATACCTTGTCGTGGCGAATTTTAAAGAGAAAACGATACATTACCCGCTGCCCGAACACATTCATATCAAAAAAACGTTGATTGAAAGTCACTCCGTGACGCCACCACCAGCAGGTTCTGACCGGTTAACTCTTCAGCCATGGCAATCTGGCATCTATCAGATTCAGTAACCCACCTCTGAACCCGGTATAGTAAAAACCGCCATCACAAAACGTGGTGGCGGTTTTTATCTCAGAGTTTCATTCCAAGAAAAAAATACTCTACTCTTTTTACTATCAATCTGTCGTAAGAACCGGTGGCGTATCCTCCATCCACTCTTTTCTGGTCAGGTAGGTTTTTCCGCCATTTTGATAATAAGCACTGGTTTCATCGACAACAGGTAACCCATTTTCCGGGCGCACCGTCGCCATATAATACCATTTGGGTTCAGAGGTTAAATAAGCATACCGGCTTCCACCGGCCCCCGGCAGATAATAGAGGGGAGAAAAGTCACTGGCCGCAGAGCTTATTGTCGGATAATAATCGGCACCGACACTCAGTAAAACTAACGGTGATGGACTGCCTTGTCCCGATGTGGTGTCATCTCCGGATAACCACGCTTTTACGCGCACAAAAACGCCCAAAATCGGATCGCTGCCAATCTCAAGCATATTCGTCCCACCATGAATCGGATAACCGCATTTAGCTGTCTCTGAAAGACGATCTGAATTGTATTTTTTAAACTGACTGTCTGAAGACAGGTTGATAGCTTCTTTTGTTGTCGGGTGCACCAGATCGTCTTCAAAGTAAGTTGCCCAGCTAAAGTTCAGAATATCCGATCCGGTATTATTAATCTGCGTCCAGACAGCCTTATCGGATGTCTGTTCTTTTTTCAGAATCCAGACTTCAGGCTGGCCAATGGCAATTTGATAGTGATGAGCAAGATTCTCTTCCGCTTCAATAGCCACAAACCAGACGGTCATCGCTTCCCATGGCGTAGTACTTGTCACCACACTATCCGGATGCTCAATATTATACTGATGCGCCCAGTCGGCCGGTACGGTATCGCCGCGGGGAATCCCCTGAACGATGGTAGCATTTTTAGTCCATGCCGGTGGATACAATTTTGAGTTCTGGCTGGTACATAAGGTATCGTCGTTCACCAGTGCCATGGATGCATAGGCCGCCGATGCCGTTAAATGATCGGCTTTTACCGTGAATGACAGGATGATAAAAAGAACTGCTATTGCTGTTGTCTGCTTATTGAACACCGTGGTTCCTCTGCTCACTAAAAAAAGAAATGATAACGTCATCTCTCAATGATATGAACATAAATGCAATATAACTTAGATGTTCTTTTGAAACTTTCTTCCACTGTTTGTAACAACTACTTAATCAAGTTGTACACATCTCCAGACAATGTGACGATATCTTTCCATTTTGGTTGTGATACCAAAGCCTTAGTGGTGATATTATCTGGCAGGAATGCTATCAGTTCCCCTAGCATACGAAGCTTATTATCAGCTTCTATCGTAAACGTAACTTTGTTCTTTAATAGGGCGTCCTCCAAGAGCGAATCATCAAAAAGGGCAGCAACAACATCGTTGAAACCGGAAACCTCATCAGTCGAACCTACAATCCATACTCGTTGCTGGTAGTCAGTGTCACTTAACTCTTTTAAGCACTCAATAATGAGTTGTTTATCAACATTTATAATACTCATAGTCAACCTTAGTTATGGTGTATAACGATATTCATCTAAAGATATATGACCAGCAGGATCTCTTCTTCCGTCTTGAACTGGATTTCCATTCTTATCGACATATCTGCCATTTCTCATGTCCCTAACATGTGGGACTCTAGAGTTGTCATGAGGATGGTCAGGAACACCTTGTTCCACTCTTACGTTTTTGCGAGGGTTTGTTGGATCTGAGTATTTAACTCCACCTTTAGATTTTGATGAACGAACACGCCAGTTATCTGGAATACCCTCAGGTTTAACTCTTGTTCCAGGTTGTGGGCGTATACCTCTGCTCTCTAACCCCTTTGTAACAATCTTAGATCTCTTTATAGAAAAATGATATAAGCCATCAACGACTCTCATTACTCTATGGCCCAAAATGCCGACACGGGTTCTACCCCGTTTTCACGGACAGTTTCGTTATATCCCCAATCTTAGAAACTGTTCTCTTTGTAAAATCAAGACACCCTGACGTTCATCGTAGCCAACACTACCCGCAACTCTAATGCCTTCGGTACCTTAAAGAGCCTGCACCCCAGATACTGGCGGTTGTTCACTCTATTTCGCTGTTTACTAACATACAGATAGAACGTCGTTTCCGAACAAGACTAATAGGCTTACTGGTCTCTCCACCATCTAATGAAATTTCAACTTGCAAGTCTTGATTTTCAAAAGTCTGAAGTTCGGAGATCAATTGCTTAATTGTCTTTCCTTGTGTTACCCAATCTGGATTCCTACTATTATTCACAACTAATCTCCTATACGGTTTAAGTTGGTATCAAAAGTTCCGTCTCTAGTCTCTTTTTTACCCAAATTTTTTACAGAATCAGCCATTTTCCATGCCCCGCCGTTGTGACCATCAAGATCACGAGTGATAAACTCATTTTTTCCTCGTTGATAAACGGCTTGACCACCATGAGTAGTTTCTTTTATTTTTCTAAAGCCGAGTTTCTCCGCTGCAACTTTAGCCTCTTTAGCTGTTTTATAGACAGGCTCTAATAACTTCCTTGGCCCCTTTGCAACAATAGCTTCAAGACGCCTCCCAATTCTAACTGATGTTGCTCCATTACCAATAAAAGGTACAGCAGCAAAACCTGAAATAAGCGCATCACCAAATTTACCTTCTGCAGCATATATTCCTGCATTTAATAAATCTGGCCCCACTCCTAATCCAAAAGTTTGCCCTAAGACATCTAAGGAAAAATGCATATTATCTAAAAAAGAATCCCAATCATACTTTTCAATAGACCTTTCAATCTTATTGAGTTCTGACTTAATACTTTCTTTTTCGTTATCTTCGCCCGAAGAATCCGCCTTGGTATCACTATCAACTACACTTTCTTCTTTAGAAACATTGCTTGTTGTCTTACTTTTCTCTGCCGTCTTGCCTTGATGATCATCATCATTGTTACCTTTCCCTCCATTATCTGGCGAAGAAGTACTTTTACTGGTTTTACAGCCCTCACCAGTACTTACATTACACGTTTCCCCTCCAACCCAACTAAACCCGGTCGGGTCCACATACTTCAACGGGTTATTCATCACATACGAATAACGGTTAAAGCTGTTGACTAAAAACGGCGCCTGAATGTGCGGATCGGCACTCAGAAAACGGCCCAGTTCCTGATCGTAAACCCGGCCGTTCATATGGATCAGCCCGACTTCTTTGATCTCCTCATGGCCGGTGTAGCCCCTGTTGGTGATCACTTCCTGAATCAGTTCGGAAGCGCTGCTGCTGCGCCAGAGCACTTTTCTCTGCTTGCCCCAGGTATCGTAACTCCGGCGCTCCACCACATTGCCGTAGCCATCGGTGATCATATCTACCGAGTTCAGCGCGTCGTAATGAAGGTAACGAACCTGCTTATTTTTCAGCTTATTCTCTTTGTCCCGGATTTGGGTATTCAGGGCAATTAGCTTACCGTCAGCATAAACAAAGTGCTTATGCTGAGTTTCGCCGGTTTTGGCATTAACAATCCGTTCGTAGGTTTTTCCGAAGTAGAACGTTTCAGTGCCTGTCATCACAAAACGTAATGGCGGTTATTTATGTATTCAGAATTTCAGGGTCAGGTAAATTTCTAACCTGTTTTGATAAAATATTATCCTAAAAATCAAGAGGGGATTTAAAATGGGTAGAACTAAATAACTTATATAATTTTTCAACGAAAGTAGTAAACAATATAAGAACAAGGTAATGATAAAAAAGAAAATATGACATAAATTCTGTTTAACCACTTGTCTTTTTTAGAAATCTGATTCCACTCAGGGTTACCTTTTAATAGAGCAATGAAAAAAAACAAAGCAATTGCAAACAGCATGTACAAAATTTCCACTGATATAAAGCTATTCTTTAGTATTGAATAATTCCTATATGGAATATAGTAGATTTCAATAAGCAAATTGACAGATAAAATATTAAAAAACAAACACACTGCTGAAAATGCTATCGACATAAAGCCAACATCATTGTCTCCTTTTCTCTGATAGAGTTCTCTGGCAATTATTTTATTCTTATATAGAAACTTAATCATTCAATCACTCTACTTGCTCTCTGAATCACTAAAAATGCTTTTTACCAATAGTTTTTAGATAAAGTTTCATCAATTTCTTTTACTAAATCAGGTGGAACCTGTTCTCTTAGTTCATTTAATGACTCTTTTGATGCTTCTGTATAAATACTTCCTATCGCATCAATAGCGTCCTTCCTGGTGCTAATACTCTTACTATTAATGACAATATCTTTCAGAGCACCTATAAACATATTATCATGTAAAAAAACAGTAGCAAAAATAGCTTTATCTATTACCATTCCATCATCAGAGCGTAATGATTTAAGAACATATTTTTTTATATCATCAAATTTATCAGATTTAAAATCTTCATTTAACATTCCAATTAATAATAACTTAAATATATCAGAATTTCTTTGTAAGAATCTATTTTTATTTAAATAAAAACATTCCTTTAAATTAAAATATTCGGAATAATGACGACTTGCTTTACCTATAACATTATTAACATCTGATATACTCTTAATTTCTTCCAGCTTTCTTTTTATTCCAAATATACTTTCATTAAATTCACTTTGTTCAATAGCTGGATTTATATGTAATTTAATTTCTTCACAAATTGATTCTCCAGAAAAGACATTGTTTACATAACATAATGAAGTTAATATTAAGACTAATCGAGGAAACGACTGTTTTATCAAACACATTGTATATTATTACCTTTATTGGATATTAGTTTGTTTTCCTTATTGTAAGAATATATAATCGGTACTAAAAAAGACATAAGTAGAAAAAATACAAAATGGTTTTTAATATATTAAGTCTTCTTTTTTCTATAATAAAAAACATAATATATCATTGCTGTGATATAGTTAAAAAACAGAAATCCAAAGAACCAAAAACCTCTCATTCTTTCTACACGCCGGTTAACTACAAAATCATAAAAGAAAAATAAAAATGAAAACATGCACAAAAAGGAAACACACGGAACAAATACATTTCCGATGATATTGTCTCCCTGAACAGTTTCGATTGGTATAATAAAAATAACAACAACCATTACACTGAGCAGAGAAAAAAGCAAGTCTCCCACTAATTAAACCCTCTTACGCTAAACGCTACCTATTCAAATAGTAATAACAAAAAATTACTTTTCCAAAATAATTACTAATATCTCAAAACCAGCTCCTTCACCTGTGAGCAATAAAGACATAGAGTAATGCGCATCTAACAATAGATGAACTCTATTTTGGCTATCTATTGGTGTGTTTATGATAGAAACCATTTCTACAACATAACCACATTCAATAATGTGTTCTGATGCAATCTTCACTGTTCAAAATTTCAGAGATTTGTCAGTATAATATCTCTGATGTTTACTATAACGTATCTGTCAATATGTTTCTAGATGAAATCTAAACAGCAAAGAGCAACAGCTCTTATTAGTTATTTATCTACTTATTTTTTATTGAAACACTAGCAAACCCAAGAAAACAAATTAGAACTAAAATTAAAGATATGGCATCATTTTTAACAACATCAAAAACAAATAATATAATAGGAGTAATAGCGCCTATATCTAAGAGCTTTTTAATTAAAATATAATTAACAACATATAAAAGCCAACCAACAACAAGTGCAAAAACAATAATAAAAACAGAATTCACAAGCAGTTCCCTTGATAATTTTTCAGCCAAAAAACACAATTAATATAAAATCATACTTGTAATGAAATGTAATTACTAACACCTCAAGCATAAGTCCATCTATTTGGAATTAGAAGTTATTGGAAATCCAAATAAACAAATCGCAGCCAATGTCACAGATATAATATCTTTATCAATATAACCAAGAATAATTAGTATTAAAGGGAGCCCTCCTCCTAGAAATATCAGTATTTCTTTAATTAACTTTAAATCTACAACATAAATTAGCCAACGAATGACCAAGGTAAATGCAACAATAGCAAATGCATGCATATAATTATTCCCTAATGGTTTAATTGTATATAAGTATCAACAGCTAAAATTGCCGATGTCACCTGCTCAACTCGAAGTCCATATTTCATAATTTACCTAAATGCCCTTGTATAATTAACAGGATCCCGAACACCACTAAATAAACTTCTAGCAGAAAAATCCGGCTGACCCGTTGCCACATTCTGTGGATACTTACGTCCAGCTCTGACTAATCAAGTGGCAGTTTTCACTTCTGTGCTTTGAATTTGTCGGGTCAGGTAAATTTTCAACCTGTTTTAATAAAATAATACCCTAAAAATCAAGAGGTAATTTAGAGCATTGTGAATACAAGCAAAGCCAAAGTCGATAATAACTGCCCTATGGGTCATAGCAATTCTTCTGGCAGAACGACAAAACTGTGACCAATTTTGATTGGCTATAACAACCACTACAGACCGACTTCGTTGATGGTCTTATGGCCTGTGCTGCCGAGGTTGGTAATCGTCGTTAAAATCTCCTTTTTCAAGTAATTTCAGAACACTATAATCACCAACAAAGATCTTACTATAAATAATAGTGGCTCCTTCTTTCTCTACTGGATAGATATATGATACGTACTGCTCTCCTCTATTCATAACCTGAAAAAAAACAACAATATCACTCGCTGGGTATATATTCTCATCCACTATTTTTGATGAAGGGAATTTTACGCCGTAATGTCTAGCTGTCATGGGATTCAACATAATAGAAATTTGTGTCATATTTAATCTAATGGTTTTGAATATATCTTTTGGTTCAACATCGAACTTCACTCTGAACTCTAAAACATATAAATCATTTTTTATATATTTAACTGCGTTAACAAAGCATATAGATTGGCCTGGCTTGGTATTACATCCTAAGTTTTTCTCTAAAGTATGCTGAGGAACAACAACCTCTTCAGAAAATGCTTTAAAACAAGGCATCAAAAACAATAAAATGCACAACGCTATATAGTTTTTTTGACTCATTTATTGACCTTCTTAGTATTATACGCCCGCAGCATATTCTCGACATGGTCATACTGATACGTCAGACCGTTGGCTTTGATCACCGCATGAGGCCCGGCCAGACTGCTGCATTCTGACAATACAGCCGCTTAGTGACACGGCCATAAGCAGGTTCTGACCGGTTAACTCTTCAGCCATGGTAATCTGGCATCTATCAGATTCAGTAACCCTTCTCTGAACCCGGTATAGTGAAAACCGCCATCACCAAAGGTGGTGGCGGTTTTCAATAAATCATTCAAAAGTGCTGTAAAAGCAGAAGTGTCCATATACGGTGGTAGTGTTAGATGATTTATAAATGATACTTTTCCTTTGTAATACCCCAGTTTACACTCGTCATATAAGTACCTAATACTAGTTCACTCATGTAGGAGTCTACCAAGCTATCTACATCAATAGGTGCAGATGATAACTCGTATTGTTTATCTGTTACTAACCTAAACACCTCTCTCTTGAACAGGTCCCTTTTCTCATCGTTTAATTTGTTAGAATACAATGATAACTTGAAAAGGAGGTTATTAGGAAAATGTCGTAAAGCTATTGATGAGTCAATATGTTTTTTGGCCTGATCAACATCGCCTTCATAGTCAAAATACAAGGCAAGAATATAATTCGCAACCGAGCAATCACTATATTTATCCAAAATATTGACAAAACTATCATCAAATGGCTGTAGATTAACGTATATATAGCCACAAAATATAGCAGCAATTTTTTCTGAATTTGTACCGAACCATCCTTTCAACACATCAGTTGCTAAATCATAATTTTCAAAAGGAGGCATCATTTCCATTAATGCATATGCCATACTGTGTACAACACTTAACTTAAGACGATGAGATCGGGAAAGTAACTCCAATAATTGCTGATCATCATCTTCTTTCAAAGCAAACGATATAGCTATATCAAGATCAAAAGTCATTGACTACATTCCATCCTTTTTTGGGAGCACTATGGCCCTTCATAATATTCATACTTTGTAATCTACCGTCTTTAAAAGTTCCTCTAACTGTCGCATCATAACCATTCATGCGGGTATTGATCATGTTAGAACCTTCCTTTAACTGACCACTTTGATCAAATCGTGTCAGTATATCTCGTCCCTTGGATAAAATATCATCCGGTGATGCTCCAAGATCCATAATTCCATTTTTGATATGTTTCTTGGAAAAAATATGATCGGTTTTGACAGCACCTACGCGAGATGACGTCCATATGCCTTTATTTATAACAAATTTAGATCTATTTATAGAAAAATGATATAAGCTATCAACAACTTTGACAACTCTATGACCCAAAATTCCGACACCAAGAGCCACGTCATCAAAAGGACCTGGAGTTACAAGCGCTATTTCACCAAGTCCTGTATAAACAGCCATTTCTTCGCCCGATGGAATAGCTGATTCAACAACAACATTGAGTACATCTTTAGTAAAATCCCATACAGATTGAGAGATGCCGTAGCCAAACCCTGAATCATCAGAGACTGTGCTACCCACTAAGTCATTTTCTTTTTGTTCATCTCCGCCGGAATCCGCATTGGTATCACTACCAACTACACTTTCTTTTGCAGAAACATCGCTTGTTGTCTTACTTTCCTCTGCCTTCTTGCCTTGATGATTATCATCATTGTTCCCTCCATTATCTGGCGAAGAAGGACTTTTACTGGTTTTACAGCCCTCACCAGTACTTACATTACACGTTTCCCCTCCAACCCAACTAAACCCGGTCGGGTCCACATACTTCAACGGATTATTCATCACATACGAATAACGGTTAAAGCTGTTGACTAAAAACGGCGCCTGAATGTGCGGATCGGCACTCAGGAAGCGGCCCAGTTCCTGATCGTAAACCCGGCCGTTCATATGGATCAGCCCGACTTCTTTGATCTCCTCATGGCCGGTGTAGCCCCTGTTGGTGATCACTTCCTGAATCAATTCGGAAGCGCTGCTGCTGCGCCAGAGCACTTTTCTCTGCTTGCCCCAGGTATCGTAACTCCGACGCTCCACCACATTGCCGTAGCCATCGGTGATCATATCTACCGAGTTCAACGCGTCGTAATGAAGGTAACGAACCTGCTTATTTTTCAGCTTATTCTCTTTGTCCCGGATTTGGGTATTCAGGGCAATCAGTTTACCGTCAGCATAAACAAAATGCTTATGCTGAGTTTCGCCGGTTTTGGCATTAACAATCCGTTCGTAGGTTTTCCCGAAGTAGAACGTTTCGGTGCCGTCGCTGCTTTTTTTCAGGTAACGGTTGTGATTGGCATCGTAACGAAATTCCACTTCATTACCATTACGGTGGATAACGGACGGTTTATTGAAAGGCGTCCATGTCAGTGTCCGCTCATCGGAACTGGTACCGGTCTTATACGCCCGCAGCATATTCCCGACACTGTCGTACTGATACGTCAGGCCATTGGCTTTGATTACCGCATGAGGCCCGGCTTTCTTATTGTTGTAGGTCAGGTCGCCAATATTAGTTTTAAAGGTCAGGTTACCCAGTTTGTCGTAACGGTACTCAAACGGCTGTGCAAAATCAGGGTTATCCGTTCCGTGCTGGTTCTGAGTCACCAGCGCAATCCGGTTACTGATGACCCGGTCCTGCGCGTCATACGTCCAGCGGTCTGTAATGCCCAGCTCCTCATCGTACCGGTATGTCACGTTATTGTGCTCATCGTACCGGTAATACAGAGCCCGGATGCTTTTTCCACTGTTCAGGGTCCGGATGATACCCGGCTGGCCGGTTGCCGCATTATGCTGATACTCATTGACCAGACCATTACCTAAAATTTCCGATAACGTATGATCGTAGGCATCGGTATCCGTTCGCTGCCAGTAATAAATGTACGCCTGACTGTCTTTGGAGGCTTCCAGCTCAGACTGATCGAGTATCAGTTGCAGGGTATCCGCCTGACCGTAACCGGTCGGTTTGGCACAGGTTCCCCACTTCCCGGCCAGACTGCTGTGCTGACCACCGAGTTTCTGAGCATCCTGACAATACAATCCACTCAGTGCCGCTACTTTTTCAGATAACGTAATCAGTTTTTCGGCCAGCGTCGTAAAGAATTTCTGTTTTGTTTTGGCCAGCGTTGCGGCCTCATCCAAATCCTCTGCAGTATACAGCAGTTCCTGTCTGGTACTGCTGCTAACCTCAGCAACGTACACGTCTTCATCACTGATCAGCGAAACCGTCCCACCGGAACGGGACACCACAAAATCGTGCTGGCGGGTCAGCGTCAGACTCTTGAACTCGCTGACACTGACACGCTGCAAAGAGGCCGAAAACAAACGGTTTCCCGCGCTGTCTGTTCCGCTGTAAATGGTATCCATACGGTATACATCATCCCCAATCACCGCTTCAACCGGAACGGAGACATTCACACCGATCAGCGACCAGCCAACCGGAAGCAGATAACATTCACCGTCATCACTGCACCATTGCTGAAACTTATGCTCTTTTCCTAACAGAGCGACCGATGCACTATCAAGCTGATGTTTGTTGGTGGTCTTTTCGCGAAACGCTTTGGCCTGCTGGCTGTATAGCTGATACTGACTGTGATAACGCTCGGCTTTCGTCAGATATTCATTGGCTTTTGCTAACACCTGATCCAGCAACTGACGGATTTCCGTCCGGAATTTTTCACTGGTAAATTCTTCATCCGCACTGCTGCGGGGGCTGCGGACAGCCGAAAGGTAACCATGAGGGTTATAAACATACTCAACTGCCAGTGTGTCCGATGAAGACGACGATGCCTGATCTTTGTTGCTGCCATTAGGACGAATTTCACGGGTTACCCGCTCAAGCCCGTCGTAGACATACCGGGTAGAAAAACGCTCATTTTCAGCCGTCACCGACACCTTATCTGCCAAGCCGGAACTGTTGTACGAATACTGAGTGGTGTTTCCATAACCGGCAAACCGGGTCAGAGTGCCCGGAGCACCGTTACCATCGTACTGCCAGACAGAGATATGACCATCCTCAACCTGTTTGACTTTCCGGCCGAGTGTGTCGTAACTAATACGGGTGACAATACCATTGGCATCACGCTTGTAGGTCAGTTCACCCAACGCATTATAAACGTACTGCCACTTGCCCATATCCGGATCATCCAGCGTTCTGCGGTAACCCAGCCCGTCGTAGGTAATCCGCGTCGTGTTGCCCGCTGAATCCGTACTGCTTCTGAGTTTTCCGTCAGGGTAATACTGATACGTCTGATAAGCGCTCAGTGGTTCATCTTTACGCTGCACATAACCCATTACATCGTACGTAATATAATGTTTGTTGCCTTTGGCATCGGTACTGGTGGTCGTCAGACCACTGTACGAAGAACGATAAACGGCCCGGTTTCCCGTCGCAGAGGGCTCTGATTTTTCGGTTTCCCGGTCCAGTATGTCATAGCGGAACGTAACATAAGCCGCCTTGCTTTTCTGACTGACAAACGCGGGGCGGCTCACCATTATCTTGCGCCCGCTGGTATCCCATCCGGTACTGACACTGACCCACTGACCATTAAATGCCTGATGCAGTTTCCGGATTTCTCTCCCGGCGTAATCATACAAAGTGATCGCCGAACCTCTGGAAGTGGCCTTAGTCACCGAGCAACTGACTGTCTGATCCGTTGAATAAGGGCAATCCGTCCCCAGAGAATACGCATACGTCACCTGATTATTTTTGCCCGGAAGCGTTTCGGTGACGACCCGGCCAAAATCATCATAATGGTAACCCGATGTCCGGGATTTCAGCGCACTGACCGTACGGGTCAGTAATCCTCTGCTGTTATAGGTACTGGTTGTCGTATGCCCCGCAGCATTCGAAGCCGAACTCAGATAAAGACCATTACTGCCATACTGATAACGGGTTGTCCGGGCACTGACTCCGGTACCCGACACCGTGTGAGCCGATACATTGCCCCAGCTGTCATACTGATACTGTTCCGTCAGCGTATCGCCCGACATCAACTGACTGCCGTAATCGGAACCGGAAACCGTACGGTTGGTTAATAACCCTTTATCGGTATAGGTAAAACCGGTGCGGGTGGTATGAGATAATCCACTGCTGTTATCGGTTATCGTGGTTGTCTGATGAGAAGGGGCAGAAAGGCGCCAGAACCGCCCGGGCGTTTCTGTTATCAGCTCTGCCGATACGGTTTTTACCGAAACCAGCTTAGTGACACCGGCAGCCGTATCTTCAGATACATTGACATCGCCGCAGGCATAGGTTTGTGCATGTTCAAATTCCGACTGAGAAACACTGACCAGCTTTCCGGTATGAGTACTGACGCCATTACCGGCATTCGTCATCTCTGAGAAAACGTATTTGAAATACTGGTCGTACTGTTTCGCAATCACCGGCGTGATCACCTGAACGCCTATCAGCACCACCAGATCGTTCGGTTTAAAATACACCTCACCACTTTCGGTACAGTACCGGCCCATTCCGGCCGGATAATCCGGCAGCGACGTAGTTTCACTGCTCTGGGTTTGGATCTCAGACTGATACACGGCGTTATTCTGGTTACTGCCCGGCGAGACATAATCACTCACCGTGGTACGGGTATAACTTCCGGCTCCGGACACATCACTGCTGTACTGATGAACTTCTTTGGTGATGTTGCCGAACGTATCCATTTGTTGGGTGATCGTCTCCTGCTTGATCACCGCACCGTCATCCTGTGGCTGATACTGCTTCTTTACGATGTCAGACGCAAACACCTGAAAATAATCCGCCGTAAGTCCCGTATGACTGATGTCCTGATACTGATACGTTACCGATGACACCAGATAATCGTTTTTATAGATCCGGACCGTTAACGGGCTGCCCACATTATGCAGGTTGGTCTGTTCGTAAGTGGTTTCCGTTTTGGTGGTGACGGTGGCGGTTTCTGTCTCGGTTATCTTTTCAAATCCGAGGAAACCGCCACCGGTAAGATGCACCTTAGCCCCCTGATACAAATAGTGATACGAAATTGGGTCGTATCCTTCCGGCTTCTTCTCCACCGCCGAAACCAGATACCGGGCCGGGGTCATACTCTGAACCGGGAAAGCATCACTGGCAACGAATGTGTTCACTTCCGGATCGCTGGCCGGCAGATATGTAATTTGATAACGGACACCAAATTCCCCGATAGCGGTGATTTTATCCTGAACCTGAGGAACCGACAGTTGCTTATCGACTTTGGCGGTCTTAGCAGTGCGGCTTAATATATCCAGCCAGCCATCACCATTGATATCATTTAAAGCATAGAGCTGCTGATGAGTATCAAACAGCACCTGATCGGACAATTCGCCAAACCGGTTAAGGTAAAACTTGCCGCCCACACCCAGCTCAGGATAGCCATCTCCATTCATGTCACCCAACACGATAATATCATCGTGTTTTACCTTGTTTGACAGTTTAACCGGTGATAAAAACCGCTTTCCGTCAAACAGGTAAACAGACAGGTAATCACTGCCTGTCGACGGCCCCATCACCACATCCAGATACCCATCCTGGTTAATATCCCCCAGCACTTTCAGTACCTGAGTTCCGGCAGACGGCAATGTCCCGGTTTCGCCACCGGAAATGAGATATTTATAGCCGCCTCCGGGAATATCAAACCGGTGTTTATCGTCCCGTCCGTCGCCGTTAAAATCCGCCACCAGATAACCGGCCACCGTCTCTGTGGTGCCATCACCATCAAAATCACCGGCATTGACGCCTTTGGAGGCATATTGACAGGAATCTCCACTGCAGGTACTGAACTGACAGTAAGGCTTATACTCACCGTTCTCATTCAGATAACTGGCACCAACATTGTATTTGCACTGATTGAATTTCAGCGTTGGATTAAACGAATTGCCGCTCAGAGCATAAGACATCACAGACTGGTGGGTTTTCCCCTGCAAATCCATGACTTTCATTTTCCCGGTTGTTTCGTTCTGATCCAACACGCCGTAAAATGTGGCCTGACCGTCACCGTTAGCATCATACAGTTGTGGGGTTTTAAAGGACGTGCCTTCCCGGGTGCTCAGCTCAACACGATCCTGACTTTGCCATTCAAAACGGACCGGTGTGGAACACAAACCGCCGGTGGCACAAAACTGAACCTTCTGAAGCAGGCTGCGCTTTGTGCCGCTTGCATAATCGTAGGTCAGCTTATAATCACCAATCGCGGCCAGTGCGCTGTCATACGTGGTAATGCTGCTCAAACGGTAATTTTTTGTCAGTTTACCGCCATAGAGATAAAAGGCCCGTTTGTCCGTACGTTCTTCATAGGTAAAAGAAAGCTTCCCGCCGGTGTAAGAAATCTCACTTAATAGCGGGACATCAGATTGTTCTTTTGTTTCATACTGATAGTGAATGTGGTTTTCACCGGAAAGATCGGTTTGTTTGCTTATCCGCCACTGATAAACCAGCCCCTGTCCGGATAACACGGCGCGGGAATCGCCGGTCGCACCATACTCACGCACCGAACCGTCTTTGCTCCAGACTTTAAAATATTCAGGCCCGCCGGAAAGTGAACCGTAGGAGACGACTTTTTTATAACCGTTTTTTTCAACCCGGTACTCGGTCCGGTTTCCCCCATCCCGTCCCGTGATCGCAATTAAACGCTGACCATCAAGACAATACCGGTCATCACTGTTGAAATTCACGCCCCGCCAGTGTCCGTCGGTAATCCGGTTCTGACCACACCGACTGATCACCGAAATGCCATCAAGCTGCCACCCCATCCCCAGCAAGCCGTTTGAACCATCACTCTGATACGACAAACTCAGTTCCGGCTGAAATCCGGCCCGGCCCGGCGCAACATCGACCGGCAAAACGTACGTCGCCTGTCCCCCCTGAGTCTGATACTGTCCGGACAACTGAATGGTACGTCCACCACCGGACGATACCGCCAAGGCCGGACTGGAAAAAGACAGCAGCAAAGACGAAAACAGAGAAAGGAAGAAACCACTTCTGACATTAATTGGTAGCATAATAGGACGTTTTTATTGTTTGTTTAAAGCCTGCAGCTCGCTAAGGCGGCGGCGCAAAGTTTGTAATTTTTCACCGGCATCGGTACCGGAACCGGCAGAGACGTCTCTGTCATCATTGATAACCGGAAAATCAGACGCCGCTTCCATCACCAAATCGTGAGTCAGTTCCTTCTGAAGCTGGATGACGGGCACCGGATATTCGGCATCTTTACTCAACAAGGTGGTGCGGGCAGATGGAGAAGATTCATCCGGCTCTGAACGTGAATCTTCCGAAGAAGAGAGCGGGGGTTGTCGCTGGCTCTCTGTATGGCAATACATCCATAGCGCTCCACCGGCAACGACCAGACAACCGGCAATCCAAATTCCTGTTTTGTATCTCACCCTGTTACCCCGTATTTACTCAGTCTGAACCCATCAGCGCTTTCACCCTATTAGTGCGATGGCATAATAATGAACCGCACTGGCATTCATCAACCCAATAATGATGGCAAGTTGACCATTGTCAAAACAATGTCAATTGTCTGTCTTTTTTATCAACCTATTCACGGGAAAATTGATACTATTCAGCCAATTATTGACTTTTATGGATGTTCCCTGGCTGGTAACCGATGTAACGCGTGAGAAACCGGGGTTCGCACAATTCAGTCCATAAATAAAAGACAAAACAGGATTCGAAGATGAAAAAACTGATGTTATGTGTATTGCTGCTGGTAGCGGCTCCCCTAACCTTTGCCGAAGAAGCCACCGGTACGATTGAGCAGATTCAAATTTGTGGTACTGGACACGAAAATAGTGGAAATTGGATGAGAACTCTAGTATTTAAAATCGATGGAAAATGGTTCGGAATTTATGCCAACTTTTACAATTCAACAGCCACAGATTATGATAGTAATATTACTGCTTCTATGATTTATATGGCGTTTGCTCAGAATTTAGAGGTGCACATAAAAGCAACCTCTAATTGGGAAACATATTACTCAAACTGCGGCCTTACTGATGGGCATATTTTCCATGGTAAAGCGGGAGACTTTATCAGCCTGAGTAAATAAATTACACCAATCCCCCTCAATAAGGCATTTTTTGCCAAATGCCTTATTAGAGCACCCAACCCTTTTCTGTGCTGCATTTTGTGACAACCTTTTACAAATTTCTTCACACGACTAACCACTTAGCTTTCGGTTCAAAACTTACCATTACTTTTTAAATGGGTATCACCTCAAAACAGACCGCCTTCATTCACAATACCCCGGCTATTTGTCCGGGTAATCCGGAAACGTTGTGGCTTTATTAACTTTCGGTTCAATAGTTAATATCACAAAATAAGTTTTGAAATAAAAATAAAAAGCGTTGAAATGAAACCCGTTTTGTTTATTTATTTCGATGGTAAAAATTAATAATTAGGACTAAAACCTTGTCCTGTGACAATTAATAACAAGTGATATTCTTCTCATAAAGTGCTAGAATTCGCGTCGCAAAAGAAAAAAAATTACAAAATTGACAGTTTACTTACCGAATCAGATGGTAAGAAATCGAGGAATTGGTCAATTTTTGCGGTTTTTTTTCGCTATTGGTCATAAAAAGCAGTTAAAAAATGACTTAAATTCTGAAAGACTTTCATATTTTAAATGCCCTATTGATAAGCACAAATATCCGGTTTTCAGAAAGAAGAAGGCCACCGCTTCAATAGCAACACTTAAAATATCCAATTAAAAATTGATGATTGTATACCGGAGAACATCTTCCATGAAAAAGACCAAAATCGTTTGTACGATTGGCCCTAAAACTGAATCACTAGAGAAGCTGACAGAACTTGTCGAAGCAGGCATGAATGTTATGCGGCTTAACTTCTCTCACGGAGATTACGAAGAGCATGGAAACCGCATTAAAAATTTCCGCCAGGTAATGGCAAACACAGGTAAAACCCTTGCTATTTTACTTGATACTAAAGGTCCTGAAATCCGTACCATCAAACTGGAAGGCGGCAAAGACGTTGATCTGGTTGCCGGACAGGAATTTACGTTTACAACCGATTCAAGCGTTATCGGCGACAAAAATAAAGTAGCCGTTACTTACGCTGACTTTGCATCTGACTTATCAGTAGGTAATACCATTCTTGTTGATGATGGTTTGCTTGAAATGGAAGTCATTGGCCTTACAGATAAAGAAGTAAAATGCACCGTACTGAACAACGGCGCGCTGGGCGAAAATAAAGGGGTTAACCTTCCCGGCGTAAAAGTCAGCCTTCCTGCGTTATCTGAAAAAGATAAAAACGACCTGAAATTCGGTTGTGAACAGGGCGTTGATTTCGTTGCAGCTTCTTTCATCCGTAAAGCATCGGATGTTCAGGAAATTCGTGAAATTCTGGACGCCAACGGCGGTGAAAGCATCCACATCATTTCAAAAATTGAAAACCAGGAAGGTGTGGACAACTTTGATGAGATCTTAGAACTGTCTGACGGTATCATGGTTGCCCGTGGTGACCTGGGTGTTGAAATTCCACCGGAAGAAGTTATTTTCGCTCAGAAAATGATGATCGAAAAATGTAACCGTGCCCGTAAAACCGTTATCACAGCCACTCAGATGCTGGACTCAATGATCAAAAACCCTCGTCCAACCCGTGCAGAAGCCGGTGACGTTGCGAACGCGATCATGGATGGCACTGATGCTGTTATGCTTTCCGGTGAAACCGCGAAAGGTAAATACCCGGTTGAAGCCGTTACTATCATGACTCAGATTGCTAACCGTACTGACAGTGCGCTGAAAGCGGAACTGAGTGATCGTCTTGACAGCCCACGTCTTCGTATCACTGAAGCGGTATGTAAAGGCGCGGTGGATACAGCAGAAAAACTGGCCGCTCCTCTTATTATCGTTGCAACTGAAGCGGGTAAATCTGCACGTTCAGTCCGTAAGTACTTCCCTACAGCAAACATTCTTGCATTAACAACTAACAAGAAAACTGCGGCTCAGTTAGTACTGACCAAAGGTGTTCGTCCTATCGTTGTTGACTCAATTGAAAGTACTGACTCTTTCTACCACTTAGGTAAACAGAGAGCGCTTGAAACCAAACTGGGTAAAAAAGGCGACATCGTTGTTATGGTATCCGGCGCATTGGTTGCTTCCGGTACAACCAACACAACATCAGTACACGTACTGTAAACTGTCGGCATCTGCACAGAGCAACAAAAACAGGGGCTTCTCAGTCCCTGTTTTTTTATTTACCCACAAGGTAAACCTGATTAATTAAGCTTGTAGATCACGTCCACACTGTCTCTTATAACGATGTGTGAATCCTGATAAGAATCCCGGACAGACTCCCCTTTTGCTGACAGGGTTTTCATCATCACCGGAGACGTACTTCTGTTGTTATACGTCACCTGCCAGACCGCCCCCAGAGATCGTTTAAATCCTTTGGCTAAAGAACGGGCCTTCTGACCGGCATCCTCAATGGCGTTTAATCTGGCCTGTTCGATGTATTTCTGATCGTCTTTTATTTTTAACTGTATGTTCTGAACCCGGTTAAGCCCCGAATCAATTGCTGTGTCAATGTAGTCATTCAGCTGGCTGAGATCATTCACGTTCACGGTTATCTTCCGTCGGGCTTTATACCCCATCAACTGTGCTTTGCCGTCTTTCGGGTAATAATACTGAGGTGCTAAATACAGGTTGGAACTGCTGATGTCTTTTTTCTTTATACCCATTTTATAAAGGCGGCTCAAAAATTTACCGACCACGTCATCCACACTTTCTTTCGCCTGATCAGCGTTCATCATGGTCTTTTCAATTTCGGCCGAAAACGTCGCGCTATCCGGTGCAACGCTCACTTCACCGTAACCTGTCGTTATAATATGAGGAAAAGGAATGGACTGAGAAAATACAGCTCCGGTATAAAACAAGCATATCAGTGAAACGACTTTAAAAAACGATCTCATCATTAATTCCCTGTTCAACAGTAATTCACTCATAATAGAGAAAAATACCACCACAAAAAGCGCAGCGATCATAAAATCACATAACTCTGACGTATTATTTACTGAGGTAAATGACTGCGGGTAAAGCCGGTAATCGCTTGTGTCACATCCCTGAGCACACCGGACTCCAATTGCCAGTGATGCCAGTAAATAGGATAACTGTAGGTTTTCCCCGGCGTAATATCAATTAACCGCCCGTCTGCCAGCTCTTTTTCAATCTGAATCTGTGGGATCAGACAATAAGCCATTCCTTCCAAAGCGAGCCTGACAAAGGCTTCAGAGCTTCTGACGGTATGACACACGTTATTGCCGTCAAACGCGCCAAAATGAGTCATCAGAAACTCTTTATACATAGTGTCATATTGATCAAAACGGACTGCGGGGACTTTCATTAAGGACTGCGCTGTGACCCCTTCAGTAAGATAGAGCTGAATAAACGCCGGGCTGGCCACACACAAGTAATCGATCCGACCAAGGTACTCGGAAACGCAGCCGGGCATGGGGTCTTTTTCCTGACTGATCGCTCCGGAAACTTCGCCATTTTTTAATTTTTCTGCCGCCCGGAACTCCGTCAGGATATTAATATCCAATTCCACTTTACCGGATTTCATCACTCCAGATAAGGAAGGAAGCAGCCAGGTTGCCAGAGCATCCGCATTTGCTGCAATGCTAAGCGTCACCGGTGTGGTGACCGGTTCGTTTTTGAGCTCCGGTAACAGCTCTTCTTCCAACACACAGACTTTACGGTACAATCCGATTAACTTTTTTCCCACGGGAGTTAAACGTAATGGTTGCTCTCTGACCAGCACCGGCTGGGCAACGTATTTCTCCAGCTGTTTGATTCTCTGTGAGACAGCGGACTGAGAAATAAATAATTTTTCAGCAGCCGGTTCAAAGCCCTGTTGTGCCATCACTTCGTTGAGCGCTTCTAACCACTTATAATCCAGACCTTTCATTTTTCACCATTAGTGTGACTAATAATAAATTAAAATCATTAATTATATTTATTTTAATAAAACGATTACTGTTTGTCTCTGTTAATAAAAACAAACAATGAGTGAATAAGTATGAATTTTGCCGTTTTACTACAGGGAATGGGAATGGGCGCCAGTCTTCTGATGCCAATCGGGGCTCAGAATGCCTACCTGTTAAATCAGGGAATCAAAAAACAACATCATTTAACCATCGCTGCTGTATACAGTTTTCTGGATATTATTTTTATTTCAGCCGGTATTTTCGGCGGAGGGCAGCTGATAGCCAGCCGGCCGGTATTACTGAATATCATCACCACCGGTGGCATCATTTTCTTACTTTTTTATGCATTTTTATCATTGAAAAGTGCCTTTACGGACAATAACGGAGATGAAGCGGTAAACCACAACCAAACGGACAGCCGCGCTACGGCCATTGGCGGGGCACTTGCCATCACATTACTCAATCCCCATCTGTATCTGGATACCATTGTAATTCTTGGCTCGATAGGCGGTCAGTTTAACGGAAACGAACGCTTGTCCTTTGCTGTCGGCTCAATCGCCATGTCTTTCCTCTGGTTCTATAGCTTATCCATGGCGGCTGCAAAGCTGTCGCCGGTTTTAAGCCGCCCCGGTGTCCGTCGTCTGCTCGATATTGCCGTTGCCGTTCTTATGCTGCTGCTTGCAATCAAGCTTGCCCACTATTTCTTCAGATAAACAATAAGTTCTTCAAAAAAATAAGCGGCTCAATGGCCGCTTATTGTTAATCAGATCATGTCATCCAATCAGTCTACTTTATTTAAATGAACATCCATCTGCGGGAAAGGAATCTCAATACCATGCTCATCCAGAGCCTCTTTGATGTTTTGCATCAGGTCCCAATAAAGAGGCCAGTAATTTTCCGTTTTTACCCAGGGTCTGACCACAAAATTCACTGACGAATCAGCAAGCTCATGAACCCCAATAGTAATATCTCTATTTTTCAGAACCCGGGGATCCTCTTCAACAACACTCTGTAATACTTCTTTCGTTTTCTGTAAATCGGCACTGTAAGAAACACCGATTAACAAGTCGACACGACGTTCAGGAAAACGGGAATAGTTTGTGATGGCCCCACCAATAACGGAAGAGTTAGGAACCACCACCATCTTATTGTCCGGTGTCGTTAAGACGGTCTGAAAAATCTGAATGGAACTGACCGAACCCGATACTCCGCCAATTTCGACATAATCACCCGATTTAAACGGACGAAAGGCGACGATCAGAATGCCGGCAGCAAAGTTAGACAAAGATCCCTGCAATGCCAGACCAACGGCCAAACCGGCGGCACCGATAACCGCTACAACGGAGGCCGTCTGAATACCAACCCGGCTTAATGCCGCAATCAGAACAATAACAAACAGCAGGTACTTCACCAGTCCGTGAATAAAATCGACAACGGCTTTATCCATCGATTTCTTACTTAAAACTTTGGCAACACTGCCTGCCAAAATTTTAACAATAATATTCCCGATAAATAAAATCAGAATAGCGGAAATTAAATTAACACCATACTGAATAAAAATATCGGAATTATCAGTCAGCCAATGGTTCACATCTGCCAGACTGTTCACTATCTGGGTATCAACACCTGATACCGATTCCCCAGCCATATACTTTCTCCTTAATTACAAATTTATAGAATGTGAATTTCTATTTCTTAGACTTATAGAGTAAGCAAATAAGGCAATATTGACTAGCAAATTTCATTCATACCAATAATAAAACCTACCAGTTACTTATCTGATACTGAAAACAGACCATTTTCTACCGACACCTATCCACGATTGTATTATCGGTACTATGCTTAATTTTATAAATGGGCAGATACGATAGGCTTTCTTTTGCGTAAAGACACAATACCCGAACTGTTTTCCAGAGTGGCGTATTCCATCCTGATCTTTGTTTGCGGCGGGTTAATTGCACTTTCAGGGTATGAACCATTTCCGTATATACAGAAAAGCCTTGTAAAGATAAAGATTGTCTGGAATGAGTATGTTCATCCACATCCCTTGATACTGTCAAAAAAATACTATGATAAGGAAGGAGTTACGGTTTATAACAAAAAAACGGCCTATCAGGGTTGGACCATTCTTCAGGGTACTTTTAATGAAACCCCACAGGTCATATTAATCGATATGGAAGGGCATGTGTTACACAAGTGGAATGTCGATTTTTTTAAGTTCTGGCCGGAACCTCATCACCTTAAGCGCTACCAAATACCAAAATCAAAATTAAATTACCACATTCAGGGGCTGCATTTATATAAAGATGGCTCAATACTTATCAATATCAATTATAAAGGCATGATTAAACTGGATTATTGTTCTCATTTAATCTGGAAATTAAACAGGCCAACACACCACTCCATTACCATTGATTCAGATGGTTCAATATGGGCTCCTTCCGGATATCTGATAGAGGATACAGATAAACGATATCTAGTAGGAGATAGAAGTAAAAATAAACTCATTAAAGATGAAAAAGAACATCATTTATTTACTTCCAGTCACTATAATCAGACAGCGTTAAAGATCTCACCTGATGGAAAGATAATTTCAGAATACTCTATATTAAAAGCGCTATTCGATGCCAATATTGAATCCTCTTTTTTCTTTAGCCATTTAATTTCACACCTTGATCCATTACATATCAATGATATTGAAATAGTGACATCCGCACTCTCTGACAAAATAAAAAATGTAAATAAAGGTGACTTATTAATCTCAGTGCGCCAGATGAACATGCTGGCCATCTTAGATAAAAAAACCGGGAAATTAAAATGGCACAACATCGGCCCATGGCTGTTCCAGCATGACCCGGACATTACAAAAGATGGCAACATTACCGTATTTAATAACTCCAGACCGGAATTCAGCCTGAATAAAATCAAAGGCAGCAATCTGATAACGTATGATCCTCAGAACTCGACCTATGACGTGTATCAGCCAAAAAATAAGAACGCGGCCTTCTATACCAGAATCATGGGGACTCACCAACGATTACCCAATGGCAATACTTTAATTTCAGAGTCAACCAGAGGAAGGGTTATCGAATTAACCCCGTCCGGTGACATTGCATGGGAATATATCCAGAATTACGATAATCGCTTTGCCTCCAATATTTCTTACTCACAACGAATTGATAGGGATTACTTACTTTCCGGTAAACAATGCTCACCAAAAGAGGAAAATTGAGATGATGATATGGCGAGTCCTGATCTTATTTATAACAATATCCGTCACTCCGGTGTCTTATGCTTATGTTGGTCCCGGAGCGGGGTTGAGCGTGCTTGGCAGTGTGATTACTTTTTTGGGCGCCATATTGCTCTTATTGATCGGTTTATTTTGGTTTCCATTAAAACGTCTGATAAAAAAAATAAAACACAAACCAAATCAGAACAACATTGAAAAAAAAGAAGAAGCAGAGGAACAAGATGACACTCATCATGAATGATGCTTATCTTTGGCTATTATTATTCATATCTATAGCCATACTTTCTATTTCCATAGAAAAGACACACATAATAAACAATGTAAAAGATGGGTTCAGTGTAATCAGAAAGTCCATGTCTATTATAAAAGACCGTAAAATATCAGATTTAGACAAAGAGAGAAAAATAAGAAAACTATCATTCAGTTTATTAAAAACATCTTTGATTTTAACAACCAAATCCTGCCTTATTATTGTACTGATTCTATCTCCATTTTTTATATTTGTAATATTCTTTAATGCATTCAATACCGTCGAAGGTTTCTTTAAAAAACCAGAAGTACTACTCATTTCATCCGCTTATTTTATCGTTTACTTTCTGATAATGAAAAGGAGAAAGTTTTGAACATAACGTATTCACTATTGGATAAAAGCTTGCATCATCTTGCCTTTCACTCGACGACTTTAAAAGCTCTCTTATCCGATATTGAATCAGAACTCTTCTCAAAGAATTATTCCAATATCCCTGTTTCTAAACCTGTATTTATCACATCATTACCAAGAGCAGGAACAACCATTTTACTTATGGCATTAAGCCGGTGCGATCAATTATATTCCTACAGTTACCGCAATATGCCATTTATCATGAATCCGGTCATATGGAATTATGCAGCAAAATTATTCAGAAAAAACCGCACGTCAATATTCAGAGCCCATAATGACGGTATCCAGATAGACTACAACAGCCCAGAAGCGTTTGAAGAGGTTGTATGGAAACACTACTACCCGGATAGGTTTCAATCAGATTCAATTTCTTTATGGCCCGATAATGATTCCTCTTTTCAAACGTTTTTTAATACTCAAATCAAAAAATGTCTTTATACGTCACCGGTAAAAGGCGCCAGATATCTCAGCAAAAATAATGCTAATATCTCCAGAATCCCGCTTCTGAAAAATATGTTCCCGGATTCCTTTATTTTAATCCCTTTCCGGCACCCGATATCTCACGTTTATTCATTATTCGATAAACATCGGTTATTTACCAAAATTCATACCGACGATAACTTTTCTATACGTTATATGGAAGATATCGGACACTATGAATTTGGCCACTTACATAAACCAATATCATTCCCTGGCTTTCAGCTACAAGACATCCACTATCAGCCGGATAATATCAATTACTGGCTTCATTACTGGATTTCCGCGTATAAATATCTTATTGAGTTCGATAGCCTTCACTTTATCTGCTATGAATCGTTATGTCGTTCTCCGGGCCAGTCTGTCTCTCATTTATTATCCACTCTGAACATAAACGTAAGTGATGAAGAACGTCACCGGGCTGTAGCCGTCCTGAAACCATCGAACACACATTCCCTTCATGACTATGATACAGATGCCGGATTGCTTTCCGAGGCAAATCATTTATATCAGGAACTGCTGTCAAAATGCCTTCTCGCAACGACCAATCAATCCCCTCCCCCAAAAGGAGCTGACGTTATTGAAGCAGACAAATAAAAAAGCCGCTCTTAATTGAGCGGCTTCTTCATGTTCTGATAATCGATAGATTAAAGAACGTCAATTGCATTCAGGTCAGCAAACGCTTTTTCCAGACGGGCAATCATAGATTCCTGACCGGCACGTAGCCATACGCGTGGGTCATAGTATTTTTTGTTTGGTGCATCAGGACCAGTTGGGTTACCAATCTGACCTTGCAGGTAATCGTGGTTTTTCGCTTCGTAGCCACGAATACCATCCCATGTAGCCCACTGAGTATCAGTATCGATGTTCATTTTGATAACACCGTAAGAGATAGATTCCTGAATTTCTGCTTCACTTGAACCTGAACCACCGTGGAATACAAAGTTCAGAGATTTTTCAGGAAGATTGAATTTTTCTGATACGTATTTCTGAGAATCACGAAGGATTGTTGGAGTCAGAACAACGTTACCTGGTTTGTATACACCGTGTACGTTACCGAAAGAAGCTGCAATAGTGAAACGAGGGCTTACTGCAATCAGTTTTTCGTAAGCGTATGCTACGTCTTCAGGAGAAGTATACAGCTCAGAATCATCCATATCTGAATTATCTACGCCATCTTCTTCACCACCGGTACAACCCAGTTCAAGTTCCAGAGTCATGCCCATTTTAGACATGCGTTCCAGATACTTAACACAAGTTTCTACGTTTTCTTCTAATGATTCTTCAGAAAGATCCAGCATATGAGAAGAGAATAAAGGCTTACCAGTTTCAGCGAAATGTTTTTCACCGGCATCAAGAAGTCCATCGATCCAAGGCAGAAGTTTTTTAGCCGCGTGGTCAGTGTGTAGAATCACTGGCACACCGTAAGCTTCTGCAACAGCGTGAACGTGTTTAGCACCAGAAATTGCGCCAAGAACCTGAGCTCCCTGACCTTCCAGTTTAACGCCTTTACCTGCGAAGAAAGCCGCACCACCGTTAGAGAACTGAACGATAACCGGTGACTTAACTTTTGCAGCCGCTTCAAGAACAGCGTTTACAGAGTCAGTACCTACACAGTTAACTGCAGGAATTGCAAAGTTGTTTTCTTTAGCAACTTCAAATACTTTCTGTACGTCATCACCAGTGATAACACCTGGTTTTACGAAATCAAAAACCTTAGACATGGGTTGATCCTATTTTCTGTCGTTTTATAAATAAAACTCGTTAAATAACAAATATGCAAACACCCCTGTTTGCCGTGCTGAAAGTTTAGCAAATAAACCAACAATGTGCAGCAAACATGATAGGCGAGCGGGAGTCAAAAGACTCCCGCTGTGTATAATTAAGCTTTCGCGCGTGCTTCCAGCATTTCAACCGCAGGAAGGACTTTTCCTTCAACAAATTCAAGGAAAGCACCACCACCGGTAGAGATGTAAGATACATCTGCTTTAATGCCAAACTTATCAATCGCGGCAAGTGTGTCACCGCCACCGGCAACTGAGAAGCCTTCAGATGATGCAATCGCTTCGGAAATACCTTTGGTACCGGCTTCGAAGTTTTTGAATTCAAAAACACCGACTGGGCCATTCCACAGGATAGTTTTCGCATCTTTAAGAATATCAGCCAAAACTTTTGTTGAATCAGGACCAAGGTCGAAAATCATGTCGTCGTCCTGAACGTCTTCCACTTTTTTGATTTCAGCTTCAGCGTTTTCGTCAAATGCTTTTGCACAGGCAACATCAGTTGCAACCGGAATCGAACATTCAGTCATCAGTTTCTTAGCAGTACCCACTAAGTCTGCTTCATACAGGGATTTACCCACGTTGTGACCTGCCGCTGCAATAAAGGTATTGGCAATACCGCCGCCAACAACCAACTGATCAGCCACTTTAGACAAAGATTCTAAAACGGTCAGTTTTGTTGATACTTTTGAACCACCAACAATAGCAACCATTGGACGGGCTGGTTTGTCCATCGCTTTAGCCAGTGCTTCCAGTTCGTTAGCAAGAAGAGGACCGGCACATGCAACAGGAGCATTCATACCAACACCATGAGTTGAAGCCTGCGCACGGTGAGCTGTACCGAATGCATCCATAACGAACACATCACAAAGTGCTGCATACTTTTTAGAAAGGGCTTCGTCGTTTTTCTTTTCACCTTTGTTAAAACGTACGTTTTCAAGAACAACCACTTCACCGGCGTTTAATTCTAATCCGTCAAGATAATCCTGAGCCAGTTTAACGTCACAATCCAAGGCATTGTTCAGGTAATCAACAACCGGTTTAAGAGAGAACTCTTCTGCGTACTCACCTTCGGTCGGGCGGCCTAAGTGTGAAGTTACCATTACTTTTGCGCCGGCAGCCAGACAATGCTTAATCGTTGGCAGAGATGCAAGGATACGGGCATCCGAAGTTACTTTGCCTTCTTTTACCGGCACGTTCAGGTCAGCACGGATAAATACTCGTTTACCGGCCAGATCCAGGTCAGTCATCTTGATCACAGACATGTTTAGTCCTCTCAAATAGTCATTAAAAGTTTTAGACGCCCGGCTACCCTGCCGGGCTTATAAATTTACGTTACTGCTGTTATAACTTGGGGCAATTTTATTTATTTCAACACTAAAAATAAATAAACCCACCCGACCGAAGCCTACTCTGCTTTTGCTGAACTCATCGCAATTGCAGTGTCTAACATTCGGTTTGCAAATCCCCATTCATTATCACACCAAACCAGCATTTTAACCAAATGCCCGTTACTTACCCGGGTCTGGCTTCCATCCACAATGGCACTATGGGAATCGTGATTAAAATCGATGGAAACTAAAGGCTCTTCGGTATAATCGACAATGTCACGTAATGTACACTGAGATGCCTCTACTATGGTTTGATTTACGTCAGAAACTTTCACATTTGACTTAATCGTGACGCTTAAGTCCATCGCGGTAACGTTGATTGTCGGTACCCGAACGGAAATCGCTTCGAATTTATTTGAAAACTTAGGAAAGATTCTTTCAATTCCCAGATGCAATTTGGTATCAACAGGAATAATAGACTGACTTGCTGAACGCGTCCTTCGCAAATCTCCATGATAAGCGTCGATGACCTGCTGATCATTCATCGATGAATGAATACTGGTAATGGTGCCGGAATCAATACCAAATGACTCATCGAGCACTTTAATAATCGGCACAATGCAGTTTGTGGTACACGACCCGTTAGACACAATCTTATGTTCCGGCAGAAGTGTATTATGGTTAACACCATAGATAATGGTATTGTCCAGGTCCCGGCTTCCCGGATGGGAGAATAAAACTTTTTCTGCCCCGGCACCTATATGTTCAAGACCATCGTCCCGGCATCCGAACACACCGGTACAATCAAGTACAATGTCCACGCCTAAATCTTCCCAGGGCAGCAATTTAATTTCTGACATGTGAAGAAGCCGTACAGAATCGAATTCTCCATCCTCATGATGAATATAAAGATGCTCCTGATTGTGGCTGACTTTTTTAAAAAAGCGCCCATGCGTCGAATCATATTGTAACAAGTGGGCCATCGCTTCTGCTTTTGCCAGCTCATTAACCGCAACCACTTTTATTTGCTGATTTTTACCACTTTCATAAACGGCCCGTAATACATTGCGTCCGATGCGTCCGAAACCATTAATCGCAACTCTTAACATCTTTACTTCTCATTTTTCTATTTTCCCTAACATCGGCGGTATCTTATCACTAATACTTACGGAATGAGACATTGCTGACCGATATTTCGTTGACTATATTGAATAAATTACCAGCAATTATTCTATCGATTTCAGCGATGATGAATGGTTTATTCGAAACGTTTACCAGAGTGCCCTTCCCTTCTTACAAAGAACTGACAAGAGCAACGCTCATTCTCTGGCTTCTGTTGTTCTGTGGACTGATTTACAAGCATTTCCCTGATGTTCTGGCCATGGATTTAAAAGATAACGATGACTTCATGCGTTATGTTCAGTTCACAACCTGGCTTAAGAACGGTCATTGGTATCTCGAACCGATACCACAGTTTAACCCGCAGGATGGGGTTCTGTTTCACTGGTCCAGAGTCCCGGACTTTTTACTGGCCGGCATCACACTTTTATGCCATCTGTTTCTGCCGGAGAAAATGTCGGAAGCGATAGCCATGTCCGCCGTTCCGCCTTTGTACTTCGTGATTTTTTTATTTGCCATCGGGACATTTACCTACCGGATTTTCGGTCCTCAATACACTTTTACTGCCGTTGTGTTTGCCTTCGCATCCATGGTGATTGGTAAATTTCTACCGGGTTCTATTGATCATCACAACATTCAACTCATGCTTGCTGCTCTGTTTCTGACTCAAACGCCATTCCACCGTTATGAATGCAAAAAGAAAAACCATGCCATGCTACAAGGCATAATACTGGGTGTGTCTTTCTGGGTGGGTATTGAAAACATCATCTTTTTTGTTTCCATACTGACTATGCTGACCCTATTTGGCTATTTTCACTCTCTCCGCTATCTCTTCTATGTTCAGCGCCTTTGTGCCAGTGCCATCATATCTTGTGCAGTTTTTATTCCTCTGAACCGTCCTGTCAGCGAATATTTTTCCAGTCGCGTAGATAGCCTCTCAATCGCTTATCTCGTTTCTTTATGCTGTGGATATCTGTTCTGCCGGCTCTCAGTTTACGTTTTAAAACAATATAAAAAAAATCGCGTTCTTGTGTATCTGCTAATTGGACTCCTTTCTGTTTTTCCCATTATTTTGTGGTATCCGGAAATCATTCTGGGGGTTTACTATCAATATCCGCCTGAACTGAACCGGTTTTGGCTCTCACATGTCATCGAAGCAAAATCGACGCTCGATTACATGTCTTCTGATGGCATACTGAACGATAAAAATTACATCCTTCCTTTACTACCGGCCTTTTTATCGATTCTTTTTATACACAGAAAAGACACCCTATTCTTCGTGTATATCCTATTCCTTGTTTTAGCCATTCCTTTTATTTTCTGGCAGATACGAACCAATAATATTACGCTTCTGATTGCCATTCCTCTGCAGGCATTTTTTGTCATCCGCTGTTGTTCACGGTTCCATTCAGCCATATTAAAGATACTGACAACACTGCTATTAAGCCCGCTGATTCTGGCCCTGTTATTTAGCTATCTGAATGACATTCTGAAAGACGAGTCTCCAGCAGTTACCAAAAGTTTAACGGGGTCAGAAATTATCGCCCTGATAAACAGGCACCATATTTCCAACGGCAAAATCCTCGCTCCACTGGACTATGGAGCCAAAATCATCGCGTTAACCAACAATCAGGTGATTGCTGCCCCTTATCATCGCAACATCCGGGGAAACCGGCTTGCAGTTCAGTTATTCACATCCACCAATCAGCCAGCCTGTTATCAGAAATTAAAAGCCAATCACATAAATTACATTATGTTCGGCCCGTACTCTGCCAGCCGGATATTTAGCATCTATTCTGATAAAGACGCACTTATCAATCAGTTGTATAACGGTCATATTCCACCCTGGCTAACATTAATAGAACACACTGAAAATGGATTTTTCCTGTTTAAGGTGAATAACAATGACGGTAGACAATCTTAGTTCCTTAAAAATAGCGGTTTTACTCCCCTGTTATAACGAAGAAGGTGCTATTGCGAATACCATCACCGGATTTCAAACCGTTCTTCCACAAAGCGTTATTTACGTTTACGACAATAATTCAACAGACAATACTATCCTGGAAGCCCGTCATGCAGGTGCAATCGTCAGAAAAGAGCCGAATCAGGGTAAGGGAGAAGTGGTCCGGCGAATGTTTGCTGATGTTGAGGCCGATATCTATATCATGGCTGACGGTGATGCCACTTATGATCCTCAGGCCGCACCATTACTGATTCAAACCCTGATCGACAATCAGCTTGATATGGTGGTCGGTACCCGTTCCGTTAGCCAGAAGGCTTACCCCACCGGACATATTTTAGGAAATATCGCTTTTTCAAATCTCATCAATAAATTTTTTAATGCATCACTGCAAGATGTCTTTTCCGGCTACCGGGTTATGAGCCGGCGTTTCGTAAAAACCATTCCGGTACTCAGCAGTGGATTTGAAATCGAAACGGAACTCACCGTCCATGCCCTACACCATAAATTTCCCATGCTTGAGGTTCCGACCACTTACCATGCCAGGCCGGAAGGAACCACGAGCAAACTGAATACGTTTTCCGATGGATTCAGGATACTAAGTTTTATTTTCTTTTTGATAAGAGACGTGAAACCCTTGCTATTTTTTGCTTCAGCCTCTTTCGTCCTTTCCATGATTTCATTATCTCTGGGAATCCCGGTTATCATTGAATTTATTGAAACCGGGTTAGTGGCCCGGTTTCCGACTGCAATACTGGCCAGCAGCATCGGCATTATTGCCATTCTTTCGCTATTTACCGGATTGATTCTGGATAATGTCAGCCGGGGGAGAGTCGAAACCAAACTGCTTCACTATCTGAATCGACACTGACTCCGGCATCACCGGATAATTCCGATAGAAAAGAAAATGTTCAGTGACGATTCTGACTATGGATACGTATTGCATTAATGTACCCAACAGAGTTCAGTGTATCTTTTTGATTGCCTGATATCCGGGTATCGTCCCCATCTAATACAATATCGAACGGCTGACCATCGCACATAGCCGACACTTTTGACCTTTCATCGCCTCTCGCGTGGAAAACACACCGGGAGCTGACCGGATGACTTATCGGGAAAATAGCCCCCTGATATGGGTCATAACATTGGCGTCCTTTAATTGCATTCGTGATACCGGGTAAAACATCGGTTTGCTGAAAAATATTACCGATCACTGCCTGTTTTTTATTCCAGACGATAAACATAGGAACACGACTGACCGACAACCGGCCGGATTCAGACTGCTCTTTAGGGGTTATCGGTGTCATTGCCCGGTGATCACTCATCACAACAATCATGTTGTCCGAGTCTCGGGATAATTTTTTTACTATCCCGGAAAGTTGTCTGTCTGCATATCTGAACGCAAACTCTTCTGATCGTTTTATCTCATCGCCTTCAGGATAATAGAATGGCTGATGCGTATTAACATTTTCAACAACAACAAAATGTCCCGATGAATTCTCGAACAGACTGTATACTTTTTTGTATAACACTTCGTCCGACACCGAACTAAATGGAAAGCGCCTTTCCTCTTTATCAAACGATTCATTGCCGATGATATTCTGAAAATGCAGTAATTTCAGCCAATCTCTTTTTTGTAAAAAGCTCAAATCGCCAGAAGTAATAAAAGTTGTCTGATAACCCAACTCCGATAATATTTCCGGATACGATTTATCAAACTTAATGGAACTTAATCCTAAGGCTCCATTAGTCCCATACTTGTCTTTATAAGGGATAACCGGCGCACCGGTCAGTAACGCATACAAACCAGATTCGGTGGAGAATCCATTAGAATAAAACTGCCGGAAAGCAATATTCTGATTAGCAATCATATCTAATTCAGGTGTCCAGTTGTTATTACCACCATAAAAAAGGCTATGGTAATTAGACCAGGATTCAAACACGAAAATGATAATATTTTTAGGTTTTATTGGCTCTTCAGGAAAACAAAGCGGGGTTCTGACAAAACGGAACGAAGATTGGAATCCTTCTGTATACGCCTTGTTATAAGTCATGTTTATGTTGACAAGTAAATAATTTTTAAAAAAAGGACTTCTTACTGATGAATCAACATTATAACGACAACCGAGAATAAAGAAAAAAAGAAATAGTACTATTCTCTTTTTTATATTATCAATCTGATAGTGTGATTTAAAAACAAAAATAAAACTTAACAGAAAAAATAAAAGGACAAAAATAAATATTTCCACATTAAATAACGAAAAATCTAATTCACGCCAAAACTTATGAACATCATAAAAATACAATCTGGTGTTAAATGCGTATATCAAGCCAAAATCAAGCAAATAAAAAAGGAGAAGTGCTACAACAATGCCCTTAACAAACCGGGATAAATACACATTTAAAAGGAATGATAAGTAAAACAAAATAAAACTTAATGATAAAATTACACTATCACTGACAGCAATATTTAAATAACTGTTAGAGTCATCATGAAACAGTAATGATCCTAGAAAGACAATCTTTACAAGATAAGTCAGAACAAAAATAATTAATATCATAAGAGTCTCAAAATTTAAGTCCTCTGATTTTCAGTCTGTTTACAGACGCATACTAATCATTATTGTTTATACATAAAATAATTCCACCGTTCTCCGCTAATAACTTTGGATAACGTCAAATCCTGCTTATTCGTGTTATCCGTGTATAAAAAAGCCAGGTATAAATACCCGGCTTTCAAATTCGACAATAAACAGCGTATTACGCTAATACTTCATTGGCTGTCTTAACAACATTTTCAACAGTGAAGCCAAACTGTTTAAACAGTTCACCGGCTGGTGCAGATTCACCGAACGTCATCATACCAATCACTTTACCGCCAAAGCCCACGTATTTGTACCAGATATCCGCAATACCGGCTTCAATAGCAATACGGGCAGTAACGTCAGAAGGAAGTACAGACTCTCGGTAAGCGGCGTCCTGCTTATCAAAAATATCCGTTGACGGCATAGAAACAACACGGACTTTTTTGCCTTCTTTCTCAAGTTCTGCAGCAGCATTAACGGCCAGCTCAACTTCTGAGCCCGTTGCAATCAGAATCAGTTCTGGTTTGCCGGCGCAGTCTTTCAGTATATAAGCACCTTTTGCAATACTGGCTAACTGTTCTGCATTACGTTCCTGCTGAGCCAGATTCTGACGCGAGAAGATCATTGCTGTCGGACCATCTTTGCGTTCAATCGCAAATTTCCAGGCAGCCGCAGATTCAACCTGATCGCAAGGACGCCAGGTGCTCATATTCGGTGTTACACGCAATGAGGCCATCTGTTCAACCGGCTGGTGAGTCGGACCATCTTCACCTAATCCGATGGAATCGTGCGTATAAACCTGAATATTCTGAATTTTCATCAGGGCCGCCATACGCATCGCATTACGTGCGTATTCCATAAACATCAGGAAGGTTGCGCCATAAGGAACAAAGCCACCATGTAATGCAATACCATTAATGATAGCCGTCATGGCGAATTCACGGACACCGTAGTGAATATAGTTACCGGAAAAATCTTCAGAGGTTAATGACTTCGAGCCAGACCACATTGTCAGGTTTGAAGGCGCCAGATCCGCAGAACCACCCAAGAATTCAGGCAGTAACTTACCAAACGCCTCCAATGCGTTCTGAGACGCTTTACGAGAAGCAATGTTTGCAGGGTTTGCCTGCAGTTCAGCAATCACTTTTGATGACGCTTCTTCCCAAACTTCAGGTAACTCACCGGAAATACGACGTTTAAATTCTGCCGCGAGTTCAGGATATGCAGCTTCATAAGCTGAGAATTTTTCATTCCATACTGATTCTTTTTCCGCACCGGCAGTTTTCGCATCCCATGCAGCATAAACATCATCAGGAACTTCAAACGGGCCATATTCCCAGCCAAGGAAGGCTTTCGCCGCTTTAATTTCATCATCACCTAAAGGCGCACCATGACTCTCGTGAGAACCGGCTTTATTTGGAGAACCAAAACCAATGATGGTTTTCGTACAAATCAGCGTTGGACGGGTCAAATCGGATTTCGCAGTTTCAATTGCTTTATTAATGGCTTCAACGTCATGCCCATCGACAGCCGGAATAACCTGCCAGCCATAAGCTTCAAAGCGCTTTGGTGTATCATCCGTAAACCAACCGTCTACATCGCCATCGATTGAGATACCATTGTCATCCCAGAAGGCAATCAATTTACCCAGTCCCAGAGTACCGGCAAGCGAACTGGCTTCATGGGAAATGCCTTCCATAAGACAACCGTCCCCAAGAAATGCGTACGTGAAATGATCAACAATGTCATGACCATCACGGTTAAACTGAGCCGCTAATGTTTTTTCGGCAATGGCCATACCAACCGCATTGGTGATTCCCTGCCCTAAAGGTCCGGTCGTTGTTTCAACACCTGCTGTATAACCATATTCAGGGTGACCCGGGGTTTTAGAATGAAGCTGACGGAAGTTTTTTAAATCATCAATCGAAAGATCATAACCGGTCAGATGAAGTAAAGAATAAAGCAGCATCGAACCATGACCATTCGATAAGACAAAACGGTCACGATCAACCCATTTCGGGTTAGCCGGATTATGATTTAAATGAGAACGCCAAAGAACTTCAGCAATATCGGCCATGCCCATTGGGGCACCAGGGTGGCCAGAGTTAGCTTTTTGCACTCCATCCATGCTTAGTGCACGGATAGCATTTGCAAGACGTTTGTCAGATGACATTTGAGCTCCTAAAGTCAAATCAGAGTATGGTCAGAAAAATTGCCGCTATTGTCGCAAAGCCGACAGAGCTGTGCAAACGATTACTACCTTTTGATAGTAATTACGCCTCAAAAATAAATAGAACCCATTAAAACCGTGAATATTTAGCCGGAAAAAATGGAATTTAATGTTCAAAAATTAACTTACATCAAAAAATGCTTGTAATCTGAGGGCTAAAAATTAGAATAGACGTCTAGATGTAAATACCCCTATTTAACAAGGGGCGCACAAATTTTTGAACAGCAAGACTCTTAAGACTTGCTTAAAACCTGAGTGGAGCAATTATGGCTAAGCATTTGTTTACCTCCGAATCGGTGTCAGAAGGACATCCAGATAAAATTGCCGATCAGATTTCTGATGCGGTTTTAGACGCTATCATTGAACAGGATCCAAAAGCACGGGTTGCCTGTGAAACCTACGTAAAAACGGGCATGGTAATGGTCGGCGGTGAAGTCACAACCTCTGCTTGGGTCGATATTGAACAACTAACACGTGATACCGTGCGTGAAATTGGTTATACCGGCTCTGAAATGGGCTTTGATGCCGATTCCTGTGCAATTTTAAATACCATCGGTAAACAGTCACCAGATATTAATCAGGGCGTAGACAAAGCGGATCCGAAAGATCAGGGCGCGGGTGATCAGGGCATTATGTTCGGCTACGCAACGAATGAAACCGACGTATTAATGCCGGCTCCAATCACTTATTCGCACCGCCTGGTTCAAAAACAATCCGAAGTTCGTAAAAACGGTACACTTCCCTGGTTACGTCCTGATGCGAAATCTCAGGTAACGTTCCAGTATGATGAAGGCAAAATTGTCGGCATCGATGCGGTGGTTCTTTCCACTCAGCATGCCGATTCCATCTCAACGCCGGATTTACGTGAAGCCGTAATGGAAGAGATCATCAAACCGGTTTTACCGGCTGAATGGCTGACAAAAGAAACCAAATATTTTATCAACCCAACCGGCCGTTTTGTTATCGGCGGACCAATGGGTGACTGCGGTCTGACCGGCCGGAAAATCATTGTTGATACTTATGGTGGCGCAGCCCGTCATGGTGGTGGTGCTTTCTCTGGTAAAGACCCTTCAAAAGTTGACCGCTCTGCTGCTTACGCAGCCCGTTATGTTGCGAAAAACATTGTGGCAGCAGGTCTTGCCGATCGATGTGAAATTCAGCTCTCTTATGCCATCGGTATTGCTGAGCCAACATCAATCATGGTTGAGACATTCGGAACGGAAAAAGTCTCTCATAGCATCATCGTTGAAGCCGTAAGACAGCATTTTGATCTTCGCCCTTATGGTCTTCAGGAAATGTTAAATCTGCTTCGTCCAATCTATAAAAAAACAGCCGCTTATGGCCACTTTGGACGTAATGAATTCCCTTGGGAAGCAACTGATAAGGCTGCTCTACTGAGAGATTTCGCCGGGTTAAAATAATTTTTTAAGCCGGAAATTGAAAAATTCAGGCCCTTGCCACAACGGTAAGGGCTTTTTTGTTAAGATTCAGACATGATAAACGATGAACAATTGCTGAATGCAGCAACGGATACTCTGAAAAAATGCCTGTCGACGGCGAATCGCCATTTTTCAGTCTCCTACCCGCTACCTGAGATCAATTTTCGTCTGCGTGGGAAAAGCGCGGGGAAAGCCTATCTTCAGAAGAATGAAATTCGCTTAAACAAACGTCTATTCAGTGATAATTATCAGGCATTCATCGATGAGGTAATACCCCATGAGCTCGCTCATCTTGTTGCGTTTCAGTACTTTGGCAAAGTGAAACCCCACGGAAAAGAATGGAAATACATCATGTCGGAAGTCTTCGGAAGTCCTGCCCGGGCAACCCATCAGTTTGATGTCTCAGCCGTTGCCGGAAAACAGTTTACTTACCAATGCCATTGCAGCACTCATCTGTTAAGTATCCGAAGACACAATAATGTTCAGAGAGGAAAAGCCGAATACCGTTGCCGTCGCTGTCTGACCCCACTTATATACATAAAAGAATAACTAATCGATAACTAATTTAGACCAGCTCTTGCAATTTGAGACTTAAATGCCCATCTTAAGGCTAGTAAAAATTTATCATCAGTCAGAGAATTAACATGCGTATTCCCCGTTTATTTCATCCTTCACCCATCGGAGATTTACAGCAAACCGAATTGAGTGATGATGCAGCCGGACACATTGCCAGGGTTCTTCGTATGCAACAGGGGCAACCAGTCATACTGTTTGATGGCACGGGATACGAGTATACCGCCACTATTTCAGACATCACGAAGAAACAGGTTTCGGTCAGCATAGATGAAGTAAGGCTCAAAAATATTGAATCGCCCCTTAACCTTCATCTGGGACAGGTAATTTCCCGCGGTGATAAGATGGAATTTACCATTCAGAAATCCGTCGAGCTGGGCATTAATACCATCACCCCTTTGCTATCAGAACGTTGTGGTGTCAAACTGGATGTAAAACGTTTTGAAAAAAAACACAACCAGTGGCAAAAAATTGCGATTGCTGCCTGCGAACAATGCGGACGCAATGTCATTCCTGAAATCCGCCCGGTGATGCCACTGGAGAAATGGTGCGCAGAACAAACGGATGCGCTCAAATTAAACCTTCATCCAAGAGCAAAATATTCGATCAATACGCTTCCTGAGCCTGTCAGCCGCATTCGGCTACTGATTGGACCGGAAGGTGGATTATCCGAAGAAGAAATCATAATGACTGAAAAGTATCAATTTGAAGAGATACTATTGGGTCCAAGAGTCCTGAGAACTGAAACTGCGGCTTTAACCGCAATTACTGCATTACAGGTACGTTTTGGTGACTTAGGCTAAAGGGAGATCATATGTTAAAAATAGGTATTGTAATGGACCCGATTGAGTCCATTAAAATTAAGAAAGACACCACCTTCGCAATGATGTTAGAAGCTCAGAGACGTGGTTACGAAATCCATTATATCCAAATGCAGGATCTGCATTTGGATCAGGGAACCGCGTTTGCCGATACTAAAATTGTTTTGCTTGAGGAAAACCCGGATCATTGGTTTGAAATACAATCAGAACAAACCATTAAACTCAGTGAGTTAGATGCGGTACTTATGCGCAAAGATCCGCCTTTTGATACAGAATATATCTACGCAACCTATATTCTGGAAAGAGCAGAAGAGGAAGGCGCATTAATTGTTAACAAACCTCAAAGCTTAAGAGATTGTAACGAAAAACTCTTTACCGCCTGGTTTGCTGATCTGACCCCGAAAACGATTGTGACCCGCAAAGCCGCTACCATTAAAGCGTTCCGGGAAAAACATGGCGATATCATTCTCAAACCTTTAGACGGTATGGGTGGTGCCTCCATTTTTCGGATCAAAGAAAATGATCCAAATGTTTCAGTCATCATAGAAACATTAACGAACGACGGTCAGACTTATTGCATGGCTCAGACATTCGTACCGGACATCAGTAATGGCGATAAACGAATTCTCGTTGTTGATGGTGAACCGATGCCTTATTGTCTTGCCCGCATTCCTCCGGAAGGTGAAACAAGAGGAAACTTAGCAGCAGGAGGACGTGGAGAAGCCCGTCCGTTAAGTGACACTGACAGAAAAATTGCTGAGACCGTGGCCCCTGTACTGAAAGAGAAAGGACTTATTTTTGTCGGTATTGATGTTATTGGCGATAAACTCACAGAAATTAATGTCACCAGCCCGACCTGTGTAAGAGAGATAGAAGCAACATTCGATATTTCTATCACAGGGAAACTCATGGATGCAATTGAACGTCGTGTAAAAGCATTTTCTTTATAATCAAATTATGAGGGAAAAGAGGACATTATGAACCTGACAAACCATTTCCTTATTGCTATGCCAGGAATGGCTGACTCCGCTTTCAAAAATAGTGTTATCTATGTTTGTGAACACAATGAAGAAGGCGCAATGGGCATTATGATTAATGCTCCGTTGGACATTACAGTTGGCAATATGCTCAAACAGGTAGAAATTGATCCTCTTTACCCCCAGCAACGAGAGGATAGTCTGGAACGACCGGTATTTAATGGTGGCCCGGTAGCAGAAGACAGAGGGTTTATTCTGCATAAACCTCATGAACATTATGATTCAAGTGTAACAATGACCGATTCACTAGCCGTCACCACATCAAAAGACATTCTCGCGGTGCTGGGCACCTCTGCCGAGCCCGATGATTATATCGTTGCCTTAGGGTATTCCGGCTGGTCCACCGGTCAGTTAGAAAAAGAGATTGCTGACAACTCCTGGCTTACCACCGAAGCGGATGCCACCATTATTTTTGATACTCCGATCCACGAAAAGTGGCGTCAGTCGATCAAAAAATTAGGCATAGATCCAGCGCAACTGTCTGTCCTGTCAGGACATGGCTAATTAAGAGAGAATTTCATGTCACGAACAATTATGGCCTTTGATTTCGGAACCAAAAGTATTGGTAGTGCGATTGGTCAGGAAATTACCGGTACCGCATCCCCTCTCAAAGCATTTAAAGCTACCGACGGCATTCCTGACTGGACTGAGGTCGAAAAGCAAATAACAGAATGGAAACCGGATCTGATTGTGGTCGGATTGCCTTTGGATTTGCATGGAAAATCACTGGAAACAATAACCCCCAAAGCCAGAAAGTTTGCCAACCGCCTCCATGGACGCTTTGGTATTCAGGTTGAACTTCATGATGAGCGGCTATCAACAACCGAAGCCCGTTCTGAGCTTTTTTCTCACGGTGGCTATAAAGCTTTAAAAAAAGGAAACATTGACTGCCAGTCAGCAGTAATCATTTTAGAAAGTTGGTTTGAATCTCAGTGGAGCTAAGTGCGATCCCTGTATTCAGAATTTCCTGTTTAGCCTGATCCAGCGTCATCATACCGAACTGGCGTCCGGCTTGTATTGCCGATTCGATCTGAGACGTATTTCCTTCCCGGATAAGGTTGCTGACTGCCGGCGTATTCACCATGACTTCATAACAGCCTATCCGGCCACCGCCTTGCAAAGCGCACAACCGCTGCGAAACGACACCAGCCAAAGATTCCGATAACTGAACTCTCACTCTGGCCTGCTCCCGGGAAGGAAACACATCCACAATTCGATCAACGGTTTTTGACGCACTTTGTGTATGCAACGAAGCTAACACCAAATGACCGGTCTCGGCCGCCGTTAACGCTAACCTCATTGAATCAAGATCTCTTAACTCACCAACAAAAATAATATCAGGATCTTCTCTGAGCGCGGCTTTCAATGCTGCATGAAAGTTTAGCGTATCTGTTCCGATTTCCCTTTGCTGAACCAGACTCAATTCAGACTGATGTACGAATTCGATGGGGTCTTCAATCGTAATGATGTGCTTTTCCATAGTTTGATTCACATGATGAATCATCGCTGTCAATGTGGTCGACTTTCCGCTTCCTGTTGGTCCTGTCACTAACACAAGACCTTGTTTTCTATTAATAAAATCTGAAAGAATAATTTCCGGCAACCGCAATTGTTTCAGATCCGGAATGGTATCGGTGATTAACCGGAAAACACCGGAATACCCCCGAAGCTGACGGAAAATATTGACCCGGAACCGTCCGATTTCATCGTGAGAAAATCCAAAATCCATCTCCTTGCACGCTTCAATATCAGCCTTTTGCTCATCGGTCATGATTGAAAAAAGTAAACTTTTTATTTTCTCCGGAGCTAATTCATCAAATTCAAGCTTCCTTAGTCGTCCATCTATCCGTACCATAGGAGAACAATTGGCAGACAGGTGTAGATCAGAGGCTTTATACTTCACTGCACAAGCCAACAGAGTAGAAATCGAAATATCCATCATTTTGAACTATTAAGCTATTGTTATGACTACCGTTAAACAGAATATTCAAGATATCACTTCTTCTATAAGGACAATGGAAGAAAAATGTCGACGTCCTCGTAATTCCGTAAATTTATTGGCAGTAAGCAAAACCAAACCTACCGAAGCCATTTTAGAAGCGATCAGTGCAGGTCAGCAGGCTTTTGGGGAAAATTACGTTCAGGAAGGCGTTGATAAAGTTCAATTTTTCAAAACTAATTTTCCGGAAACTACCTTAGAATGGCACTTTATCGGACCGATACAGTCCAACAAATCCCGTCCGGTTGCAGAACATTTTGACTGGGTGCACACCGTTGACCGGGAAAAAATAGCAAGACGTCTTAATGATCAGCGCCCTCACGGGGAAAAGCCCCTGCAAGTACTCATTCAGGTGAATACCAGTGGTGAAGAATCAAAATCCGGAGCTGATGAATCTCAGATATTTGAACTGGCAGAGTTGATTTCTTCTCTTCCTAACCTCACTTTAAGAGGATTAATGTCTATTCCGGCAAATGTGGACGACTATGAATCCCAGTTCCGAGCATTTGAAAGACTGGCTAAGCTGAAAGAAAAACTTTCAGCTCAGTATTCAGAAGTAGATACCCTATCAATGGGTATGACCGGTGACATGGAAGCCGCGATAGCAGCCGGCAGCACAATTGTCAGAATCGGGACGGCGATATTTGGCGCACGGGATTATACAAAACATTAATAACCTGTTGAAAATCCAATATCGTTTAGATATGACAAAGGAAAAAGAATAATGGAACAGAGAACAATTGCTTTTATTGGTTCAGGTAATATGGCTGAAGCCATTTTTTCCGGCATGCTGGCAAGCGACTATGACAAAAACCGTATTATTGCAGCTAACCGGGGCCGGGAACGACTCGAATACATCCGAAATAAATACGGTATTCAGATAACCCAGAATAACCACGAAGCAACAGAAAAAGCCGATGTTGTCGTAATGTCAGTAAAACCCCAAATGATGGAAGAAGTCTGCACGGCTCTGACTGATATTGATTTTTCGTCAAAGTTAGTCATTTCCATTGCTGCAGGTGTGACATCTCAGCGAATTGCTTCTTTGCTCAATTCCGACATTGCTCTGGTTCGTGTCATGCCTAATACGCCATCTTTACTAAACCGGGGAATGAGTGGATTATTTGCTAATGAAAACGTATCAGAGAATGACAAACAGTATGCACAACAGCTGTTAAAATCCGTTGGTGAAATATGCTGGACAGAACAGGAAACCGGAATTAATAGCATTACCGGTATTTCCGGCAGCGGACCCGCTTATTTTTTCCTGTTTATGGAAGCGATACAACAGGAAGCCCAGCGACAGGGATTCGACAGTGAAACAGCCAGAATGCTGGTACAACAAACGGCATTGGGTGCTGCTGAAATGGTCGTTAATAACCCGGATCTGAATATTTCAACTTTACGGGAAAGGGTAACCTCTAAAGGAGGAACAACGGCCGCAGCTCTATCAACATTTAATGCTCATGCTCTGAATGATATTGTGTCAAAAGCAATTCAATCCGCCGTATCCAGAGCAGAAGAGATGGAAAAATTATTTTAATACAGCGATCTGATTAGATCAAAGAAGGATCCAATATGAATTCAGTGAGTTTTTTAATCAACACCCTGTTTGACCTCTACATTATGGTCGTTTTAATGAGAGTCTGGCTTCAGGCAGCCCGTGCTGATTTTTACAACCCATTTTCACAGTTTATAGTTAAGGCAACTCAACCTGTGGTGGGTCCTTTACGACGAGTCATTCCCTCTGTCGGTAGTATCGACTTGGCGACCATCCTTTTTGCTTACGTATTATGCGTGCTTAAATTCATGATACTGGTTCTGACCGCATCAGGCGGAGCGATGGGATTCAGTGTTTTTTACCTGCTGCTGGGATTACTGACACTACTGAAACAAGCAGGCGGCATGCTTTTTTGGGTATTGCTTATCAGAGCTATCTTAAGCTGGGTCAGTCAGGGAAGAAGTGCGATCGAATATGTTTTCTTTCAGATCACAGAACCTCTATTAGCGCCGGTAAGAAAAATTTTACCTAATTTAGGAGGCCTGGATTTAAGTGTTCTGGTTGTTTTTATCCTGTTACAGTTCGCTAATATTCTGATGGGTGATTTCATTGGTCCAATGTGGTTTAGCCTCTGAGTATGAAAACAGCATGGTTTGAACACTCCGATCTTCACCTCAGACTTTACATACAACCTAAGGCAAGCAGGGACAGCATCATCGGTATTCATGGCGATGAGTTAAAAGTCGCCATTACCGCACCACCAGTTGATGGAAAAGCCAATGCCTGTTTGATCAAATTTTTATCAAAACAATGTAAAGTAGCCAAAAGTCACATTACAATAGAAAAAGGCGAACAAGGCAGACACAAACAAGTATGTATTGCCAATCCATCTCAATTTCCTGATTCGATAAAAGCCGTTTTATAATGGCTTTTTTCTTATCCCGTTCCGGAGAACGGGATATACTTCTACTTAACTTTTCGCAAATAAATGAACAGAACCATGACAATAAAGCAACTTGTACTGGCTACCGGCAATCAGGGTAAGGTAAAAGAAATGGCCGACCTTTTATCGGCATTTGGCTTTGATGTGAAAGCACAAAACGAATTTGATGTTTCAGATGTCGAAGAAACCGGCACAACCTTTGTTGAAAATGCCATTATTAAAGCCCGGCACGCCGCAAAAGAAACCGGACTACCGGCAATAGCCGATGATTCAGGTCTTGAAGTGGATGCTCTGAACGGACAGCCGGGAATCTATTCAGCCCGCTATTCAGGGGATAATGCAACCGACCAAAACAATATCAGTAAATTGCTCAAAGCAATGAAAGGGATTCCGGAAGAAAAAAGAACCGCCCGCTTTCATTGTGTTCTCGTTCTGATGAAACACGCCGATGATCCAACACCATTAATCTGCCATGGACAATGGGAAGGTACCATCCTGACAGAGCCAAAAGGCAATAACGGGTTTGGCTATGATCCGGTATTCTTCGTTCCTGAGGAAAACTGTGCCTCAGCGGAACTGGAATCGTCTTGTAAAAAAAGACTGTCACACCGTGGCAAAGCTCTTAGTGCATTGTTTGATGCTTTAAAAGAACAAAAAAAATGCTGACGCCCCCCAAACTTAGCTTATATGTTCATATTCCCTGGTGTGTGCAGAAGTGCCCTTACTGCGACTTCAACTCACACGCACTTAAAACAGAGATTCCGGAACATACCTATATCGAAGCTCTGCTCGACGATCTGGACAGTGATCTGACCCGTTATCATTTGCAGGACCATCCACGTACTCTGCACAGCATCTTTATCGGAGGCGGAACGCCAAGCCTGATTTCAGCAAAAGGCATTGGTCGGTTAATATCAGGAATCCGTGAAAAGCTGACATTTTCAGACAATATTGAAATCACGATGGAGGCCAACCCTGGCACCATTGAAGCAGAACGCTTTGCCCAATACCGCACGGTTGGCGTCAATCGTATTTCAATTGGCGTCCAGAGCTTTGATGCAGACAAACTGACAAAGCTGGGGCGTATTCACGGGCCGGAAGAAGCTATTAGTGCGGCAAAGCTTGCTCACCAAATCGGTCTGAACAGCTTTAATCTGGATCTGATGCACGGACTTCCGGATCAAACCGTCGGACAAGCGTTGTCAGATCTGGATAAAATCATCGAATTGTCCCCGCCACACTTTTCCTGGTATCAATTAACCATTGAGCCCAATACCCTTTTTTATTTCAAACCGCCACACCTGCCAGATGATGATGATTTATGGGAGATCTTCGAATCAGGTCACCAAAAACTCCTGAAAGCAGGTTATGTTCAATACGAGATCTCCGGATACAGTAAACCGGGATTTCAATGCGAACATAACCTCAATTACTGGCGCTTTGGTGATTATCTGGGCATTGGCTGCGGCGCTCATGGCAAAATCAGTTTCAGTGATGGACGAATTATCAGAACAACAAAAGTCAAACATCCGAAAGGGTATCTGAATATACTGAAACCTTACTTAGATACAGAGCAGAACGTAGACGCCAAAGATCGCCCGTTCGAATATTTCATGAACCGGTTCCGGTTAATTGAACCCTGCCCTAAGGATGAATTTGTTCAAACTACCGGATTGCCACTCAGTACCATTCGGCATAAAGTTCGTTGGGCGGTGGGACAAGGATACCTTCAGGAAACGGAAGCAAACTGGCAGGTGACGCCAAAAGGCAAACTCTTTTTAAATGACCTGCTTGAAGCCTTCATGGAAGAATAAAACGAATAAGCTCAGTATTGGGTGGCAGCACACGAAGAATAAAAAGGCAGGGAAAGTCGTTTCTCCTGCCTTTTATGGTTAACTACTCAACTCTCAGATATTTTATATCCCAGACACCATGCCCAAGACGGTGTCCCCGTTGTTCAAATTTCGTCAGAGGACGATCATCCGGACGCGGAACATAAGGACCATTTTCTGCAATATTTTTAAATCCCGGAGCCTGTTCCATCACTTCAACCATATGCTCAGCATAATTTTCCCAGTCTGTTGCCATATGGAAAACTCCCTTCTCAGGAATGAGTTTCTGCCTAACCATTTCTGCGAACTCAAGCTGGACAATACGGCGTTTATGGTGACGCTTTTTATGCCATGGATCCGGGAAAAACAACTGAAGCGTAAACAAACTGCTGTCAGGGATCATGTGCTCAAACACTTCAACAGCATCATGACACATTACTCGTAAATTCGTAATCCCAGCATCTCTTGCCGATGACAGACAAGCTCCGACGCCCGGAGAATGAACCTCAATACCAATAAAGTTTTTATCGGGTGCATTCTTTGCCATTTCAACAAGAGATGCCCCCATACCGAAGCCGATTTCAAGGATAACAGGATTATCATTACCAAACACGGAACGCCAGTTAAGTTCCTGAGCCTGATAATCAATACCCATGGTTTCCCAGCATTCATTGATGGCGGCTTCCTGACCTTTCGTCAAGCGGCCTTCACGACGCACAAAGCTGCGGATTTTCCGCACAACCTTTCCGTCTTCAGTATATTCATTCGTGGTCACTTCCGTCATTTTTCTGCCCGTCTGTTTTTCGCCTGACCCAAAAGGATTGTGATTATCCAAAGAATTGTTCTTTGTGCAAGTCTAAATCATCACTCTCACGCTGATCATCATCAATAAACACTCATACAATACCCACATTAAAGATAGGTTTTACAAGCCTTCAAATCTATGTTGGAATTTTATTTTTGTAAAGAATAGATAATAAAGAGCAAGTCGTGACTCCTTTTGCAAATAAAATCCTCAAATGGTATGAATCCTACGGCCGGAAGAATCTCCCGTGGCAACAACAGAAAACGGCTTACCGGGTATGGCTTTCAGAAATCATGCTGCAACAAACTCAGGTGACAACGGTAATTCCATACTTTGAGCGGTTTACAGAACGGTTTCCGACAATATCTGAACTGGCTAACGCCAGTCAGGATGAGGTACTGCATTACTGGACTGGATTAGGTTATTATGCCCGGGCCCGAAACCTTCATAAAGCAGCGAAAATCATCACTAACGATTATGACGGCATTTTCCCCACGAATCTTGAAAAAGTACATGCTCTACCGGGTATCGGTCGTTCAACAGCCGGGGCTATCCTGTCTTCTGTATACAAACAGCCACATAGTATTTTGGATGGTAATGTCAAACGCACATTATCCAGATGCTTTGCTATCGACGGCTGGCCCGGACAGAAAAAAACAGAAAACCGCCTGTGGGAAATAGCCGACACACATACACCGGAGGAAGATGCCGATAAATACAATCAGGCAATGATGGATATGGGCGCTATGGTTTGTACCAGAAGCAAGCCCAAATGCACGTTGTGTCCGGTTTCTGAACAATGTGTGAGTTTAAGACAGGGAAACCCGGAAGATTATCCGGAAAGAAAACCTAAAAAGAAAAAACCTGAAAAATCAACCTACTTTATTATCCTGACCGTCAATCATCAGGTCTGGCTTGAACAGCGGCCTTCACAGGGAATATGGGGAGGCCTGCATTGTTTTCCTGAAATATCTGGCAACCCCGATATTGAGACTCTTTGTGAAACATTCGGCGCAGAAAAAAACGATATCGACTCAATAAAAAGACTGATTGCCTTTCGTCATACTTTCAGCCACTATCATCTCGATATTACGCCGATCTTAGTCGAATTAAAGCAAATTCCACACTTCATGATGGAAGACAAAGCAGGTCTTTGGTATAACTTATTTCAACCAAAACAGATTGGGTTAGCAGCTCCAGTGAAACAGTTGCTTGAAAATCTCAATTTTGAACTTCATAACTAAAGAGGTCTCTATGAGCCGTATGGTGTTTTGCGCTCGTTTACATAAAGATGCAGAAGGACTGGATTTTCAGTTATATCCCGGTGAACTGGGGAAACGCATCTTTGACAACATATCAAAAGAAGCATGGTCTCAATGGCAACAAAAACAGACAATGCTCATCAATGAAAAAAAACTCAACATGATGGATCCTGAACATCGTAAGCAGATTGAGCAGGAAATGACCCGCTTTTTATTCGAAGGCAAAGACGTCCAGATAGACGGTTATACACCGCCGAAAGCATAGTGCCATCTTCATACCTGATAACCACCATATCAGGTATTTTATTATATCGGGATATTATGCTGCGAAAACTGCTCATTCTATTGACGTTATTTTCTATTCTGACGGGGTGTAGCCGGGAATTCATAGAAGAGCTATATCATGTCAACTATGAGCCCACGAACCGGTTTGCAAAACACCTCGCCCCCCTGCCCGGTCAATTTGAGAAAGATACCGGCGCACTTGATGCCCTTATAAGCCATTTTACCGGCAAGATACAAAATAAGTGGGGTCTGAAAGAAATCAAAATCGCCGGAAAAAGTAACTATGTCAAATACATTGATGACTATTCCAGCCGGGCTGATGTTAACTTTTCCAAGGGCACGATCGTTGTCGAGACCGTGGCCACAACCGAACCTCTGGCTCATTTAAAAAAAGCGATTATTACCACACTACTGACACCGGATGACCCCAAACACGTTGACCTCTTCTCTTCTCAAAACATCATGTTAAAAGGACAACCCTTTTTGTATCAGCAGGTAACTGATCAGGATAACAAGCCAATTCAATGGTCATGGCGGGCCAACCGTTATGCGGATTATCTGATAAAAAACAAACTGCAAGTGAAGCAGGTTGACTTCAAAAAGTCATACTATGTTCAGATTCCCATGGTAAAAGATCAGATCCGAATCCGAAGCTATCAATATGCGGATATCATCCGAAAAGCCTCCCAACGCTATGGCATTCCCGAAGATCTGATCTACGCCATCATCAAAACCGAAAGCAGTTTTAATCCTTATGCTGTCAGTTGGGCAAATGCTTACGGTCTGATGCAGGTAGTGCCAAAAACGGCCGGCAAAGATGTTTTTCGTCTGGTAAAACATCGCTCAGGTCAACCCTCTCCGGAGTATCTGTATAACCCGGAAAATAATATTGATACTGGTACGGCTTACTTTTATCTTCTTAAAAATAAATATCTGAATAATATTAATAATCCGCTTTCTCTTGAATACAGTATGATTTCCGCTTATAACGGAGGTGCCGGTGGCGTCTTGTATACTTTCAACCGAAACAAACGACGGGCATTTCGTGATATTAATTCGTTACAACCCAATCAGGTATACTGGGCCCTGACTCACAAACACAAAAACTCCGAGTCACGGCGTTACCTGCAAAAGGTAACCAAGTTTAAAAAAGATTTTAACAACAACTATAATTAGTTACCTTCGTCTCAGATTCGCTGAAAAAGTCACCAATCAAACCAATTTTTGGTGTTTTTTACAAAAACAAGTTGACGTCAGTGCCGAAAATACGTTTAATAGCGCTCCGTTGCCCGGATAGCTCAGTCGGTAGAGCAGAGGATTGAAAATCCTCGTGTCGGTGGTTCGATTCCGCCTCCGGGCACCACAAATTTTGGTGTTCGAAAGATCGTACGCTTAAAAATAAAGTGTGCCGACTTAGCTCAGTAGGTAGAGCAACTGACTTGTAATCAGTAGGTCATCAGTTCGATTCCGATAGTCGGCACCATTTATTTGCCCGGATAGCTCAGTCGGTAGAGCAGAGGATTGAAAATCCTCGTGTCGGTGGTTCGATTCCGCCTCCGGGCACCACAATTTGTTCCCCCTTAGTTCAGTTGGTAGAACGGCGGACTGTTAATCCGTATGTCGCAGGTTCGAGTCCCGCAGGGGGAGCCACTTTCAAAGCTCAGTTGAAAAACTGAGCTTTTTTATTTCAAAAAACAGCCATTCACCGGGCCGTATCCCTCTGTCATCCCCCTATCTTTCCATCTTTATTGTGAATATTAACGACAAATGCCCAAAAACAGCGCATTAAGTACAGAAAAACAACAAACAATCTTTTTTTTGCATTTTACTGTTGACGAAATAACAGAAAAACCTTTTAATACACCCCGTTGCCCGGATAGCTCAGTCGGTAGAGCAGAGGATTGAAAATCCTCGTGTCGGTGGTTCGATTCCGCCTCCGGGCACCAAAAATTTTGGTGTTCGAAAGCATCGTACACTTTATAAGAATAAAGTGTGCCGACTTAGCTCAGTAGGTAGAGCAACTGACTTGTAATCAGTAGGTCATCAGTTCGATTCCGATAGTCGGCACCATTTATTTTTCCCCCTTAGTTCAGTTGGTAGAACGGCGGACTGTTAATCCGTATGTCGCAGGTTCGAGTCCCGCAGGGGGAGCCATTTTACAATTAGTTTAATAAATTAGCGTGCCGACTTAGCTCAGTAGGTAGAGCAACTGACTTGTAATCAGTAGGTCATCAGTTCGATTCCGATAGTCGGCACCATTTATTTTTCCCCCTTAGTTCAGTTGGTAGAACGGCGGACTGTTAATCCGTATGTCGCAGGTTCGAGTCCCGCAGGGGGAGCCATTTAAAAAACCCGGTCAGATGACCGGGTTTTTTCTATTTGAATCCTTTTTCTTTTTTTATCATGTCATAAGCTTTCTGTATTTCCTGAGACTTTTCTTTTGCCATATTCATCATTTCCGGAGGTAGCCCTTTTGCCATCAGCTTGTCCGGATGATGCTCATTCATTAGCTTCCTATAAGCCCTTTTTATCTGCTTGCTGTCAGCATCTTCAGATATATCCAACACCTTATAGGCATCTGCCAGTTGATTTCGGGTAGGTCCCTGAGAATACTGCTGACCCGAAGAGTACCCTTGCTGGCCACCGTTGAAACCATCACCCTGTTTAAACCGGAAAGCTGCTTCCTGCATTTTCAGACGACGTTCCAGTTGTTCAGCAGAAAAACCTAAAACAGACGCTATCTTATGTAAAATATCCCGTTCATTGGGATGAATATCTCCATCAGCAAAGGCAGCGGAAATTTGCAGTTCCAGAAAAAATTGCAATAAGTCATAACGACCACCACTGGATTCTAATACTTTGGTCAATTCATGTTCCAAAGGAAAATCACTGGACTTACCGGCCCTGAATGCTTCCTGAGCTGCTGCTCTCTGATGCTCATTAAGCTGCATCCGATCCATCATGATCATTGCCAGCCGGATATCTTCCTCACGAACCTGCCCTTTCGCTTTCGACACATGCCCCATCACCGCAAAGGCCGAATAAAAAAACTCATTCTGTTTTTTTAATTGTTCTTCTGAATTTCCTGAAGTGGAAAAGGAAAAGTTCTGATATTGACGGGCTTTGTCAAATTGATGGCCGATAAACAATCCAACCAATAATCCAAATGGTCCTAAAATTAACCAACCAAAAATAGCACCCAAAATTTTACCGAAAATGTGCATTGTGTTCTCTCAATCTTTGAATTTTTTAGCAATAACGAAGTCTACTAATGCTGAAATACGATTTTTCCTTTATGATTAGGGATATTTCACGTTTGAACTGAAGCGTATAACCTCGATTTAGTCACGATTCACAGGATAATACAACTCGATGTTACAATTTCCACGTTCATTGCTTGCCGCGTCTGTCAGTGCTGCTTTGTTTGCACCGCAACTTCAAGCAAATACGTCATCTGATGATAACAATAACAATTCAATTACTCCATTAAACGAACAGTGTCTCATCGAAAACAAATCGACGGATAAAAACACTGAACAACCAATTAATGTTGAAGCGGACAAATTGGAAGCCGTTAATGGTGATAAAGCGACGTATTCTGGTAATGTTATCGTCGTTCAAGGTAACAAAAGAATCTCAGCCGAAAAAGTTACTATGCATCAAAAAGAGAATGTGGTTGTGGCAGAAGGTAACGTCACATTCAATGATGGTCAGGTGAAAGCCACGTCGACCAAAGCCACAAACCGACTTAATGATGATAAAATCACATTAGAAAATACCAAATATCATTTTCTTTGTGAGCCGGGCCGGGGTGATGCTGTTTATGTATCAAAAACAGGTAAAGCAATTTACCAGATAGAAGATGGATCAATAACTTCCTGTCCGGAAGGCGATGATGCCTGGCGCATGACAGCCTCAAGTATTGACATCGATAAAAATGAAGAAGAAGCCACTTTTTACAATCCAAGAATGGAAATTTTAAACGTTCCTGTTTTCTACCTGCCAATGCTCACTGTTCCTATCGGTGACACCAGAAAAACAGGCATGCTTTACCCCAGCTTTGCTTTCGGCTCCAATAATGGTTTTCAGACGAACATTCCTATTTACTGGAATTTAGCGCCCAATTACGATTTACAGACCGATATCCACTATATGGAAAAACGCGGAACCCAACTAAACAGTAAGTTTCGTTATTTAACCACCTTAGGTTCAGGTAGCATTGATTATGAATATCTGCCAGACGATGACAAATATCCGGAAAAAGGCGATCGCTGGGGATTACAATACCAACACTCTGGTATTTATCATCAGAACTGGAAATTTGGTATTAACTACGCAAAAGTCAGTGATGTTGATTACTTCACTGATGTGGATTCCAGTATCGGTACCAAGCAGGATGGACAGTTGGTGCAGGAAGGGCAAGTCGCCTACCGGGCAGAAGACTGGGATTTATCGTTACTGACCAGAGATTTCCAGATTCTGACTTCAGACGGCACTCAACCTTATCGTCTGATGCCACAGCTGGCCTTTAATTACTATGCACCGGGTGTTGTCAAACATCTCGATTTTGATGTAAAAAGCCATATATCCCGTTTTGAAACCAATGACAAAGATTTACCAGACGCTACGCGCGTACACATAGAACCCGGAATCGCGATTCCTCTGGGTGCCAGTTGGGGTAACTGGACAACTGAAGCCAGACTGCTTTCAACCTATTACAAACAAGATTTGAAAGACATCACTGGCAGTGACTACAAAGAAAGTGTCTCCAGAACCATTCCTGAGTTTCGCTCGCACATGGGACTGGTTCTGGAGAACAGTGAGTCATTTTTACTGGGCTATACTCAGACTCTGGAGCCGCAAATACAATATTTGTATGTTCCTAAAAAGGATCAGTCTGAGATCGCACGCTATGATACAACCATCTTGCAAACAGACTACTATGGACTATTCCGTAGCCGGAAATACGGAAGTGTAGACTACATAGCGCCTGCGAATCAGGTCAGCTACGGGGCTACAACCCGGTTCTTTGACAACAACTATAAAGAACGCTTCAATTTATCCTTCGGTCAGATATTCTACATTGACAGTGCCATTAATCCATTGAACTCATCCGGTGCGAATGACAGCTCCGATTACTCCGCATGGGCAATTGAAAGTGACTTCAACTTTAATGATTATCTCTTTTATCATGGTGGTGTTCAGTACGATGTTGATGCCGATCAAATGCAACTTGCCAACAGTTCATTAGAGCTTCGTCAGGATGATAATTTTATTCAGGCTAATTATCGCTATGTATCCAAAGAATACATAGAAAATACACTGGGTGACAGTTTTGCTAAAAACTCAATCAGCTTAGATGAACTAACAGAAGATGGTATTTCTCAGGTAGGAGCTGTCGGCCAGTACGCCATCAACAGGCACTGGAAAGTCAATGGTGACTATTACTATGATCTGACGATTGATCAAGCCATCGAATGGCAGGCAGGCCTTACGTATCTGTCCGACTGCTGGTACATTGGCTTTTCATATTCAAAAGAACTCAATAACTGGACCAACGGTTTCTCTCAATACCCGGATTCCGATCCTGAATACGAAAATAACTTCGGAATCAACTTTGGTATCGTAGGATTCGGAACCAATATGTCTGCCGGTTCAAGTAGTAACAGCTCCGGGACACTGGGATACGGAAATCCGTTTTTCCTGAATAACTAAATCACTAACAAATATTAATCTAATAGGAATTTCAATGAATCTTTGGAAACACGTACTGGCAAGCTTCATACTACTACTAAGCTTTACCGCTCAGTCCAGTCCTGTTGAGCTTGATAAAGTCGTTGTTATTGTAAACGACGGTGCAATCCTACAAAGTGACATATCAACAGCAACCAAGCTGCTTAAAGCAAGTACACGAAAGCAAGGCAGTCAGCTTCCTCCTGCTAAGGTTCTCAGAGAGCAGATTATTAATCAGCTGATTTCCGATAAACTACAGGGACAGGAAGCCAAACGAATTGGGGTAAAAATTGACGACACCAAATTAAATAAAGCCCTGGAAGACATTGCAAAACATAATCATCAGACACCGCAAGAGCTACGCCACTCCATAGAAAAATCGGGAGTAACCTACGCCGAATTTCGTGAAAAAATCCGTCAGGAGCTCGCTGCGACTGAAGCAAGAAATGTTTTAGTTCGTCGCCGAATCAATATCTTACCTAATGAAGTAAATACACTCGCTAAGTTGATGGCGAAGAAAACCAGTCAGTCAGTTGAATACAAAATCAGTCACATTCAGCTAAAAGTCAACGATACCAATAAAAATGAGATGGCAAAACTGGCAAACAACATTGTTAAGAAATTGAAAAATGGTGCCGATTTTACCACGCTTGCTCTAACTTATTCTAAAGGGCCAAAAGCTCTGAAAGGTGGTAACTGGGGATGGATGAGAAAAGAAGAAATGCCAACCATTTTTGCTGACCATCTTTCTTTAGAAAATAAGGGCAGTATCGTCGGACCATTCCTTAGCGGAATCGGATACCACATTTTAAAAATCGATGATGTCAAAGGTCTGGAAAGTGTTTCGGTCACCGAAATTGACGCCCGGCACATATTGATAAAACCGTCTATCATCTTAAGTGATGATGGTGCTAAGAAAGAGCTGAAAGGATTTATTCAGCAAATAAAATCAGGCAAAGCAACCTTTGGAGAACTTGCCGAACAATACAGTCAGGATCCAGGTTCAGCTTCCAGAAAAGGCGATCTGGGCTACCAGACACCTGATTTGTATGTGCCAGAGTTTAAACACCAGATTGAAACTCTGCCGGTTGGACAAATCAGCCAACCCTTTAAAACTGTCCATGGCTGGCACATTGTTGAAGTTCTGGGCCGCCGACAGGTTGATAAAACTGACGCGGCAATGAAAAACAAAGCCTACCGGATAATATTTAACCGTAAGTTTAATGAAGAATCATCGGCCTGGCTTCAGGAGCTGAGAGCCAGCGCTTATATTGAGTATCTGGACAAAAAATAATGAGCGATGTAAAAAGGATTGTTATTACTGCCGGAGAACCATCAGGCATTGGCCCGGACTTGGTTCTGGCATTATCACAACACAGCTGGACTCACCAGGTTGTTGTTATGGCCGATAAAAAGATGCTGGCTGAAAGGGCTGCTCTTCTCGGTATAAAAGTCGTTCTGGTAGATTACGATAAAAATAACCCCGTCAGCCCCCACATCGCTGGCACACTACTGGTAGAACATATTGCTACAACGGTGCCCGTTACCGCAGGAAAACTGGATGAGCAAAACAGCCAGTATGTTCTGAAAACTCTGGAGCGAGCTGCTTATGGATGTATGCAGGAAGAATTTGACGCCATTGTCACCGGCCCCGTCCATAAAGGCATCATCAACAAAGCCGGCGTACCTTTTAGCGGCCATACTGAATTCTTTGCTGAAAAATCAAATACACCTCTGGTCGTGATGATGCTGGCAACAAAAGGACTGAGAGTTGCACTGGTCACGACACATCTCCCACTTTCATCTGTGTCTCAGGCCATTACAAAAAATCGTCTCGAAGAAATTATCCACATTCTCAATAACGACCTCATTAACAAATTTGGTATTACTTCACCCAACATTTATGTTTGTGGTCTTAACCCTCATGCGGGTGAAGATGGATGTCTGGGAATGGAAGAAATCAAGACAATCACTCCAACACTCGAAAAATTAAAAAAAGAATATCATTATAACCTGACCGGACCATTACCCGCAGATACCATTTTTAATGAAAAATATTTGCTAAAGGCTGATACAATATTAGGCATGTACCATGATCAGGTTCTTCCTGTACTAAAATATAAAGGGTTTGGACAATCAGTTAATATAACTTTGGGTCTTCCGTTTATTCGTACATCGGTCGACCATGGAACTGCTCTTGATCTTGCAGGAACCGGAAAGGTTGATACAGGAAGTTTTAAAACAGCACTAGAACAAGCCATTGAGTTAGTGAATTCAAAAACAAATTAAAGCTAAAGAATATGATAAGAAACGATGTCCACCTTGGACATAAAGCCAGAAAACGCTTTGGACAAAACTTTCTGAACGATCCCTATATCATCGATGGTATCGTCTCTGCTATTAACCCCAGACCGGGGCAAAACCTGGTGGAAATCGGTCCCGGACTTGGCGCATTAACGGAGCCGGTTGGTGCTGAGGTAGATAAACTGAGTGTTATTGAACTCGATAGGGATCTTGCTGACAGATTAAGACAACACCCCGAGTTAAAAAGTAAACTCACCATTTATGAAGGTGATGCGATGCGTTTTGACTTCACTCAGTTAGTGAAGTCAAACAATAAATTGCGTGTTTTTGGTAATCTGCCGTATAACATATCCACCCCACTAATGTTTCATTTGTTCGAGTTCCATCAACAAATTGAAGATATGCATTTTATGCTGCAAAAAGAAGTGGTGAACCGCCTGGCAGCTGGCCCGGGAACCAAAGCCTATGGCCGTTTAACCGTGATGGCCCAGTATTACTGCAAAGTCATTCCTGTGTTGGAAGTCCCACCAACGGCTTTTGTTCCACCACCCAAAGTCGATTCAGCAGTAGTGAGGCTTGTGCCTTATGAAACATTACCGTATCCGGCGACCAGCCTAAAGTGGCTGGACCGGGTTTGCAGGGATGGTTTTAATCAAAGAAGAAAAACAGTAAGAAACTGCTTTAAATCTCTTATAAATGCAGAAGATCTTGAATCTCTTGGTATAACCCCGACCCTTCGTCCGGAAAACCTGACTCTGGAACAATTTGTTTCTCTGGCGAACTGGCTGGATACTAAAAACAAATAAATCAAAAAGTGGGGAAATATTTCCCACTTTACTGAGTTAAGGAGAATGTATGGTGGACTCTATCCCTTGCATCAATGTTCTGGTTCAGAGTCAATTTATTCCTGAACAATCTACTCCTGAGCACAATCGATACGTATTCGCCTATACGATTACCATCCAAAACCAAAGCAGCGAACAGGTCAGGTTAATGAGCCGTCGGTGGCTTATTACCGATGCAAATGGAAAACAACTAATCATTGAAGGAGATGGAGTCGTTGGAGAACAACCCGTAATTTTGGCTGGAAATGAGTATACTTACACCAGTGGAACAGCCATAGAGACACCGGTTGGCGTCATGCAGGGACACTACATAATGTACCGAGGGGAAAACATAGAATTCATCGCAAAAATTCCTCCTTTCCGGCTATCGGTTCCCAATATATTAAATTAAGGATTCTTGTGGCAAATTACATCGTTGGCGATATCCAGGGCTGCCTTGATGAGCTGAAAATCATTCTTAAAGACGTCAACTTTTCAAAGAAAAAGGACACATTATGGCTTGCGGGTGATTTGGTTGCCAGAGGACCCAAATCACTGGAAACTCTCAGGTTCATTAAGTCCTTAGGTAAACATGCCCGGGTTGTTTTGGGAAATCATGACCTGCATTTACTGGCAGTCAGCCTCGGTATTCACCCGGTCAAAGCCAAAGACAAAACAAAGTCCATTCTAAACGCACCTGACAGGCAAGAATTAATAGACTGGTTAAGGCACCAACCTATACTAGCCGAGCATAAAGAGTTTGTAATTTGCCATGCCGGAATATCACCACAATGGACTCTGGAAACGGCAAGAAAGGCAGCCAGAGACATTGAACACATTCTGAAAAACGATGAATGGCGCTGGTTAATTGAAAATATGTACTCAGACAAACCAAGCCGATGGAAAGATAACCTGAATGAACTCCAACGCCTCAGGTACTCTATCAATGCATTTACCCGAATGAGATTTGTCCATCCCGATGGCTCTTTGGATATGGAATGTAAACTCCCCCCGGATGAAGCGGATTCAACCTCATTATTGCCCTGGTTTCAATACTCCCACCGGGAGAAACTCAGTAAGCCGATATTATTCGGACATTGGGCAGCATTGAATGGGGTTTATAACAAAGAGGTCATCGGATTAGATACAGGTTGTGTCTGGGGAGGACATTTGACGATGCTTCGCTGGGAAGACAAACGCTTTTTCACGCAGCAATCATTGAACAGGTAATTTCAACACCAACAGACCACATCAAAAAGAAGTAATGGCATCTTGCTACTTCTTTTTTTCCAAAGTAATAAAACTCATATCATACGCGTTTTTCTCATCAGCTGGATAACGCTCCCGGTAAACCTCATCCCATTTACCGCCAATTTCAGGGAAACGCGTGTCACCTTCAATGTCTTCATCAATGATGGTTAAATACAATTTATCCGCGTGCGGAAGGCATGTTTTATAAATACTACCACCACCGATAATCATCACTTCATGATGCTTAGATGCCGCTAAAGCAATCGCAGCATCAATTGACGAAACGACTTCAACCCCTTCTGCGTTAACTCCCCGCCGGGTAACAACAATATTCAATCTGCCCGGTAACGGTCTGCCAATCGATTCAAAAGTTTTTCGACCCATGATAATAGGCTTTCCCATTGTACAACGTTTAAACCAGATGAAATCTGCAGGCAAATGCCAAGGCATCTGATTATCTTTGCCAATAACACCATTTCGGGCCATTGCCGCAATCATACTTACGATCATTAACGTTTTATCCTTTATTCTTCATAGCCTAAACGATGGGTTTTCTTCGATAGAAGAATAATCCCGGAACAGCTAACCCTAAGGCAAGACCGGCAATAATAAACATGGCTTTTAGGAAGTTTTCCATTAAAGCTGAGAATAAATCCGGAGTAAAGCCAAGATGGTTAATCTCTACCATTGCAATCATTGCCCGATAGGTAAAAACGCCTGGTACCATCGGAATCAGAGCTGCAACAGTAAATACTTTGGGATGAGCTAAAACTTTATGAGACCAATGCACGCCAATCATACCTACAATGGTTGCCGAAAAAAACGTAGCCCATTCAATAGGAACACCATATTGCATGAAAAGAAAACGACATCCATGACCAATAGCCCCACCCACAGCACAATATTTTAGGGCATGAGTTGGAACATTAAAGACCAAAGCGAACCCGACCGCTGGTATCGATGCAAAAAACATATCATTTGCCAGCGCCAGAAAAAAATCAATCACATTCATGACCACCCCCAAACATCGGTGATAAACATAGCAGCAACGATACCAAGACACGTTGCCAGTGTTAATAATGAGGCCATGATAAAACGGGCGACGCCAGTATTAATATACCCTTTAATCATATCAGCAACAGAGTTAATCAAAGGAAATCCCGGAACCAGCATCAGTACCGAACAAGCCATTGCCAACGTCGGCCGGTTACCCAAATGGTAAATGACTGCCTGGGCCGAAATAACCGTCGTAACAAATGCGGTTACCGCAAAATTAAGCAATGGGTTAAAGTGACGGTGCCCAATTTCCAGGCGAACCCCCATACCAACAAAAGAAGCAATAAATGTAGCAAGAAAAACCGTCCAGTCTCCGCCCGCAAGCCGGCAAAATGCGGCACAGGAAAAGCCAATCATAAACATTACCACCCAGCGGTTATACCTTTCCGGACTAATGTCATTCAGCTTTTTCTGAGCGCCTTCAAAATCAATAATCTGTTTTTCCATCATGATACAAATACGCTGAATCTGTATCACCACTTTCATATTAATTCCCCGATCCAAACATCGTCTCGCGGTCGTAATACAATGCTCCTGACATACCGTTGTCACCACAATAGAATTAGCCATGAGTGCAACTTCCACATCGTCCATACCGCCAGCCAGCCCCATCCTTCTCATGATATCAGCAACAAGAGTGCTCTCCGCACCGTGTGCCAACAACATTTGACCGGCCTGAGCAATCAATCGAGAAACTCTCCTCTGCTTTCCCTCAGCCATGATTCCTTCCTAATTGTTCTACAGAGTCACTAATTCTGAATCAATATATTGATATAAAAAATGATTTAGGCAAAAAAAACCGCAACTTTTGCTGCGGCTTATAATGATAATATAACAACTTAGTCCCGGACGTAAATGACATGCCCGTCATCTTCTTCATCATCCCAGTCGTCGTCATCCCAATCTTCGGTGACCACATTATCGCCACTCATCGCATCTTTATGGTAATCATCCCACATAAAGTCGACTTTATCTTCTTCAGATACTTCCTGAACATCTGCCGGTAAAGAATCCATAAAATCAGCTAATTTCAGACAAAGCTCTTTTGTCCCCTTTTTATTAATAGCCGAGATTTTGAAATATTCATCATCCCAGTTCAGCTCATCCAATACATGCTGAATGATCTGATCTGATTCATTTTCAGGCATAAGATCCACTTTGTTAAACACCAGCCAACGAGGTTTACTGGCCAGTTTATCGCTGTAATGGTCAAGTTCTTCGATAATGATCTTTGCATTTTCCGCAGGATCGGATTGATCAACCGGTAAAATATCGATCATGTGCAACAACACTCGACAACGTTCTAAGTGTTTAAGAAACCGGATACCCAGGCCTGCACCATCTGCCGCCCCTTCAATTAATCCTGGGATATCAGCGACAACAAAACTTTTTTCAGGAACCACACTAACCACTCCCAAACTTGGGATCAGAGTAGTAAATGGATAATCTGCTACTTTAGGTTTTGCGGCAGATACAGAACGAATAAAGGTCGATTTTCCGGCATTTGGCAAGCCAAGCATGCCTACATCAGCCAGCAGCAATAACTCTAAACGAAGTTCCCGTACCTCACCTTTAGTTCCCATTGTTTTTTGACGGGGAGCCCGGTTAACAGAGGACTTAAACCGGGTATTACCCAATCCATGCCAACCGCCTTTACCCACCATCAGTTTTTTCCCATGCTCAGCCACTTCACCAATAATTTCATTGGTATGAATATCAACCGCACGGGTCCCGACAGGAACTTTAAGCACTTTATCTTTACCACGCTTACCGGTACAGTTCCCTCCGCGTCCATTTTCACCACGCTCAGCAGAATAAAAACGCTGGAATCGGTAGTCTATCAGCGTATTTAGGTTCTCATCTGCCTGAATATAGACATCACCACCATCACCACCGTCACCACCATCCGGACCACCTTTGGTCACAAATTTTTCCCGCCAAAAACTGACAACACCGTTGCCACCATCTCCAGCTTCAATTTTAACTACCGCTTCATCAACGAACTTCATATCTACTCCGCACTAAACGCGATGCATTTGCATTCATAACTAATGATAGTTATTTTAGCAGAATGCTGTGTAAAACTAATTTTGACTATCAAGAACAAAAAAGGAGTCACTTACTCTCCAATGACTGCTTTTTTATTCTTTCAGATAAATAAAAAACCCCACCATATGGCAGGGCTTTTGAATTCAGTAAGAAACCGAAACTTATTCAGCTTCGATACTAACAAATTTACGGTTTTTAGGACCTTTAACTTCAAATTTAACTTTACCGTCAGACAAAGCAAATAAAGTATGATCTTTACCGATACCTACGTTGTTACCAGCATGGAATTTAGTTCCACGTTGACGTACGATGATGTTACCTGCAAGAACAGATTCACCACCAAAACGCTTAACACCAAGGCGTTTACTTTCTGAATCGCGGCCGTTACGAGTAGAACCACCAGCTTTTTTGTGTGCCATTGTTAAACTCTCCTACTAAAATTAAGCGTTGATGCCAGTGATTTTCACTTCAGTGAACCACTGACGGTGACCTTGCTGCTTACGAGAGTGCTTACGACGACGGAACTTAACGATTTTAACTTTATCGCCACGACCGTGCTGAACCACTTCAGCTGTCACTTTACCACCTTCAACTAAAGGTGCGCCAACTTTAATGTCTTCACCGTTAGCAACAAGAAGAACTTTATCAAATTCAACTGTAGCACCAGTTTCAACGTCTAATTTTTCTAAACGAAGAGTTTGACCTTCGCTTACACGGTGTTGTTTACCACCAGATTGGAAAACAGCGTACATATTTTACTCCGCTCTTTCCGCACAGCCACGAGCTTTAATTTTGAGCATATAGGGTGTGCGCTAAACTAATCATCAATAGGGCGCAGATTCTACTCGAACAATGCGTCGATGACAAGCCATATTTTGAAAAAATTGGCGAAAAGCTAATCGCCAGCTAAAAGTGCCGCGATCATGCCTTTAAGTCATGTATTGATCAATGTTTTTTAGTATATTATTGGTTATATAGTGAGGACAGTTGATCCTTATAAGAACTAACTTTAGCCGGATTTACAATGGATTTTAAGACTATCCAAACGCTTACTGCCAGTGACATGGCAAAAGTCAATGAAACAATTCTTGCTCAACTCAATTCTGACGTCTCTTTAATAAACCAGCTTGGTTTTTATATCGTTAGCGGTGGAGGGAAACGGTTAAGACCTTTGCTGGCCGTTTTATCTGCCCGGGCATTAGGATATGAAGGCTCTAAGCATATAAAAGCAGCCGCATTTATAGAATTCATCCATACCGCGACTCTTCTGCATGATGACGTTGTAGATGAGTCAGATCTTCGTCGTGGCAAAGCCACAGCAAATGCGGCTTTCGGTAATGCCGCAAGCGTATTAGTTGGTGATTACATATACACCCGTTCTTTTCAAATGATGACCCAACTGGGATCACTTAGAGTTCTTGATTTAATGAGTGAATCCGTCAATGTCATTGCTGAAGGTGAAGTGCAACAATTAATAAATTGTAACGATCCGAATACTACCGAAGAAAGCTATATGCAGGTTATTTACTCAAAAACAGCCCGGCTTTTTGAAGCAGCAACTCAGGTTGGTGCGATTTTGAATGGAGCGTCGCCAGAAATTGAGGAAGCGTTTAAAAACTATGGACGTTATCTGGGCACTGCATTTCAGTTAATCGATGATGTTATGGACTATACATCTGACGGTAAAGAAATGGGAAAAAATGTCGGAGACGATCTGTCTGAAGGGAAACCGACTCTTCCTTTGCTTTACGCCATGCAAAAAGGAAACCCGGAGCAAGCCGAACTCATAAAAGAAGCGATAGAGAAAGCAAATGGGATGGATCACCTTGATGAAATACTCTCTATTATGCAACAAACCGGTTCTTTGGATTACACCCGCGCAAAAGCTCATGAAGAGGCAGACAAAGCCATTCAGGCGCTTTCTGTTATTCCGGATAGCGATTATAAACAAGCGCTAATCGCTCTTGCTCACCTTGCTGTAGAGAGAAATAAGTAGACTATACAAAACAAAAATGAGGCAGGTTACTCCTAATGCCCTTCACTTAAGGTGAGTAGCATTGTTTTTTGTGGGGGGCTGCCCCATTTTCACGGACGGTTTTGTAAAGATGTAAACTGATGATCTCGGTTCGCTAGTCTATGTCACATTCCCCGATTATGGAACCGTTCTATATCGGCTCTTGCTTTATCTCGTGTCCGGTAGTGTCGATAATTGATCCGTTCACGTTTTAGAACTCCGAAAAATCCTTCACAGACCGCATTATCTCCACAATGATATACGGCAGTCATACTACTGATCAGGCGATTGTTTTTAAGCAGACTCTGGTAAATTGTGTTGCACGATCTGAATGAAGGTCTTCAACGATGCGAGGTGCGCCAAGAACGTCGCCGCTTCTCGCAAAAAATCCAGTTCCTTCTTCACTCTAGCGAGTTCCCGTTTGAGTCGCGCAACTTCTTCATCCCGGGGAGAGCAGCTTCCTTTAAATGCCTGCTCTGAGTTTCGTTCAGCTTCTCGTTTCCAACAGCTCAATAAGTTAGGGTTAATACCAATATCTAATGCTATCTGACGACAGCTCACCTGGTTGTTGAGCTAGTGCAACGGCTTCACGTTTAAATTCTGGGGATACTTTCTGCGTTTAGTCATGAACACTCCTTTTAGACATAGTATGCCTCTTTTTAGATGTGTCCGCTAAATTAGGGTAGAACCCGTTTAACCGATACCGATAATTCGGGTAACTCACCTTTTAGCCCCAAAGCTCTTTTCATCACTTCATCTTTGGGGGCTGTTAATCGATCAAACAAAGACATCCCGATACTCCGGAATGCTTTTTTCAACGGCAGATCGCCGTCAAACAACATCTTAAATCCCTGCATTGCTGTAATCATTTTACAGGCTTCAGTTTTACGCCACCGCTCATATTGACGAAGGTATTTCTTTCTTCCAATATCCTGCCCTTCATTCCAGGATTGAATCAGAGTTTCAGCAAGAGAGGCCGCATCAAGAAAACCCAGATTGACACCTTGTCCCGCAAGAGGATGTATCGTATGAGCAGCATCACCAACTAACGCGATACGTTCCTGAACAAAATCACGGGCATAGCGCATTTTTAAAGGACAAACCTGACGAACACTTTTTACTTTGCATAAGCCCAGTCGGTGATCAAATTCAACACTCAGCGTTTTATTGAACTCTTCATCAGACAAATGATGTAACTGTTCCGCTCTGATCGGATCCGTCGACCATACGATAGAACAAAGGTGTGGATCAGACATTGGTAAAAAAGCAAGCGGACCTTGAGGGGTAAAAATTTGTCTGGCAACGCGTTCATGAGGCAATTCAGTTTCCACATTCACGACAAGAGCTGAATGACCGTAGTCCCAGTGAGTAAGAGGAATATCACACTGCTCTCTCACCCATGAATTAGCGCCATCAGCACCAACAACTAACTTAGTCGTCATTGAGAGACCATTGTCTAAGACGAGCCATGCTTCACTTTCACCCATCGTTAAGCTTTGGCACCGGCAAGACATGAACAACGAGACATTACCTTGCTGTTTCACCCGCTCATATAAAGACTGCTGAATAACTTTATTTTCAACAATATAGCCCAGATTTGGCTGATACAAAGAATCAGCATCAAAGGATACTGAAGCAAAACTGTCTTTTTCCCAAACCGACATACCACGATATTCTGAAAGCCGTCGTTTTTCTATTTCATCCCAGGCATGCAGGTTCCTCAATAAAACTTCGCTCGCACGATTCAACGCAGAAACCCGTATTTCAGGTACATCATTCAGATGTTCATCAATGTCATTACCCTCAATAATGGCAACCCGCATGTCGCTATCTTTAAGTGCCGCAGCAAGAGCTAATCCAACCATGCCCCCACCAATAATTGTCACATCAAAACTTTGCATCATAGCGAAGAAATCTCTCCTGTTTATCTGGGTACTTTTCCTAATGTCCGACTCAACAACGAACGTTTTAATACCGGAATATTATCTGCAACCATTAGGCTGATATTTCGACCAACCAGAGTAGGAAGCCATGTATTTGAAAAGGTATGAACCAACGACGACGTCAAATTAATGGTTTGCTCCTGATCGGCCTCCCGACGTTTCTGGTAACGGCTTAAACAGCGGTATTCGCCAAAATCATCACCCGAATAGTGAATCATTTCATCCACCAGACTGGCAACATCCCGGATTCCCAGATTAAATCCCTGTCCGGCAATCGGATGTAATGTCTGAGCAGCATTTCCGACAGCAGCAACCCGATGGGAAATTTTAGATCGCCGGACGGTCAGTCCTAAAGGATACAGGTGTCGTATACCTGTACTTTTAATTTTACCCAGACGCCAACCAAATTGTTTTTGTAGTACAGACAGAAATTCATCGTCACTACTGTCCATCAAAATTTCAGCTCTGTCGGGTGTGACGCACCAAACCAGAGACATGCGTTTATCCGACATTGGTAGCATTGCGACCGGACCTTCGGAAGTAAAGCGTTCGTAAGCAACTCCGTTATGATTTTTTTCCGGTACAACATTAGCAATGATGGCGACCTGACCGTAATTTTCAAACTCTGAATCTATTCCTGCAAGATGGCAACATTCCGACGCTGTACCATCCGCGGCAACAAGCAGTTTACTACGAATCCAATTACCACCGGATAATTCAATATCGACGGCATTTTCCTGCTGGTTAAGGCCAGAAATCGCACTAGGGCATATCAGTTCTATATTGCTGCTTTTCTTTAACTTGTTATTGTATATCTCACCAATTTTAGCAAGCTCAACAACATACCCTAAAGCAGGAACATGAAGTTTCTCAGCCTCAATACCCGTCATACCGGCATGACCCTTATCCGAAACATGAATGCGTTTAATCGGGGTTGCCACTGACTCTATCTCTTCCCACAGTCCAAAACGATCCAGAATGTCTCTTGTTCCTAAAGAAAGCGCAATTGACCGGGCATCAAACCCACCGTTCTGACTCGGATCAAAGGGATTTGCTTCCACTACAGCTATTGACAAAGATCTTTGTGCCTGCCGGCTCAGTGCCAGAGCAAATGTTGCTCCGACAACAGCACCACCAGCAATGACAACATCATAGTTTTTCACTCGATACCTTTTTAATGAAGTGTTGGTTTGTTCTCTGCCTGTTCAGATCGTGCACCCAACTCGGAATGAATGGTCAGAACACAGGCTTTAATATGTTCAATAACCTGCTCTAGTAACAAAGCCTGTTCTTCCAGATCATCTTCTTCATCAATGCCCAACTTACTTATCTCTTCCAGATCAGACAAAGCTTCTTTTACATCGGGTTTTGCCCGCTTACTGTCAAAACCGATTAAGCCCAGTCCTGAGATAAAATGGTTAACCCAGTCACACACACCATCAGCAAGTTCGAATAAAGAAGCGGTTTCATCAGAACGGGGAATCAACAAAGAAACCGTCAGAGAATCTCCCATCAGCTCCTGCGCAGAAAATGCCAATAACAGCTCAGCTTCTTTCAAAGCACTTACAGGCCACCCCATTCCGTCATTGGTGTAATCAAATAAAATAGCCTGCCAACTGCTATCATTGAGTGTTAGTCCCCCGGCAAGCATACCAACCAGCAACCCATGCGCCTCTGCAGGGGTGACGGACAACGATGCGCCAGATAATACTGACTGAAGCGTTAAATAATCAGGAAGTGTTTTTTGACTCATGAGGAATTCATCCGGAAATAAAATCAATCGTACCATTAAGTGTGATTAAGCGGAAATAATGCAACCATCAGGATGACGATGTTTTGAACAAATTGTCCAGTATCTGAATATTTAACTCAGCATTTACCTGCGATGTGAGTGAAATACTTGAATCTTAATCGACGTTTACCTATAGTTTCGTTCTCGGTGGCTCTGTTGATGCCATCCATTTTTAGCGCGTTATGAGTTCATAAACAATGAGTAATCAAGCGGTAGACGTAAAAATCTTAGGTAACATTACAAGAGTGAACTGTCCTGAAGGACAAAAAGAATCTCTGCTTTCGGCAGCTCAGGATTTGGATCATCGTTTGCAAGAAATGAGTGAGCGTACTAAGGTGAACAACGAGGTAAAATTACTCACGATTGCTGCATTGAATATTTGTTATGAACTACAGGTGCAAAAGCAAGAGAGCGAATGTAGTGAACATCGCTTACTGGAACGGATAGAACAACTGAGTTCCTCTTTAGAACAGGCACTTGAGAGAGTCATAAAAGGCCAGCAACAGTAGCCTCTCAGCAAGACAAGAATTTACCCTGGGGTGTTTGTCAGCGGATTACGTCCCTGAGCCGATAAGCAATGCCTAAGGGTCGGTACTTGGTAGCTATTGAGCAAGCTCGGCTCGAACCGAGAAGCCTACGGTTATCATTGCTGACCCGCCTTGAACCAGCTGGTTCAAGGGTCAAAATCTGCGACGGCATCCTGGGGTACCTTATATGAAACATTATTTTTCCCGCCAAGAATTTCGTAAACAAATCAGAGAGAAGCGCCGGTCTTTATCGGATGCAGAACAGACCCGGGCATCCAACCAGCTACTGGAGCAGTGTCTGCAACTCAAAGAAGTTTCTCAGAGCAAACATCTGGCTCTTTACTTAAGTAACGATGGAGAACTCAATACCAGGCCTTTTATCGAATGGTGCTGGAAAAATAAGAAGCAGGTCTTCATTCCGGTTATTCACCCTTTTTCCAAAGGACAGTTACTCTTTTTACACTATCATCCTGACTCACAGTTAATTCCCAATCGTTATGGTATCAAGGAACCTAAGCTAAGAAAAAATGACATCATTCCGGCCCATGAACTGGACATCATCTTTACACCTTTGGTTGCTTTTGACCGACGAGGCCACCGTCTGGGAATGGGAGGCGGATATTATGATCGGACACTGGAACCCTGGTTCAGGACGTATAAAGGGGCAAAACCAATCGGTATCGCCCATGAATGCCAGTTTATAGAAGAACTGCCAATCGAATCGTGGGATATCCCTTTACCAAAAATCATTACCCCAAACAAAATATGGTGTTGGGAATAAACCATGATTGTGGCTATAATCACGCCTCAGAATTTACTGTTACCCGGAGATGGACATGACTCAAGATGAAATGAAAAAAGCAGCAGGTTGGGCTGCTTTAAAATACGTCACAAAAGGCGGAATTATTGGCGTAGGCACCGGTTCAACCGTTAATCATTTTATCGATGCATTAGGTTCTGTAAAAGATGAAATAAAAGGCGCAGTTTCAAGCTCCATCGCATCAACAGAAAAGCTCAAAGAGCTGGGGATTCAGGTCTTTGACTGCAATGATATTGAAAAACTGGACGTCTATGTCGATGGTGCAGATGAAATCAACCCGACAAAAGATATGATCAAAGGTGGTGGCGCCGCGCTTACCCGTGAAAAAATTGTTGCCGCTATTTCTGAAAAATTTGTCTGCATCGTTGATGACACCAAGGGCGTTGATGTTTTGGGTCAATTTCCTCTGCCGGTTGAAGTCATTCCTATGGCCAGAGAACAGGTTGCCCGCGAACTGCGCAAACTGGGTGGTAATCCGGTTTACCGGGAAGGCGTAATCACCGATAACGGTAACATTATTTTAGATGTTCAGGATATGCAAATCACCTCACCTAAAGATATGGAATACAAAATTAATAATATTCCCGGCGTTGTAACCAATGGTCTGTTTGCTCACCGGGGAGCCGATGTTGTCATCACAGGAACTCCTTCCGGAGCAAAAATCGAAGAATAATTTGTATTTTTCATACGTTTTTTTAACAAACGGCGCTCAAACGCGTCGTTTTTCTTTTTTAACAAAGAAAATTATTGCTTATGACGTAATTTTCTTACCAATCCAGCCTTTTTTTTGGTAATTTATTGCACAGAAGACGCGCAAGGAAAACGTTTGCGTAGCAGTAAAAGCTTACTTTATTGCATATAGATAACCTGTGCGCCTCGTGTTGCCCACCTTTCGATAGTTTAAGGACGAGAATAATGGCCAAAGTTTCACTGGAAAAAAACAAAATTAAAATTTTACTTCTTGAAGGCGTATCATCTTCTGCTGTAGAAGCCCTTCAATCCTCTGGCTATACCAATATCGAGTATCATAAAGGGTCCTTAAGTGGAGATGAACTGATCGAAGCGATTAAGGATGCACACTTCATCGGTATCCGCTCACGCACAAATCTGACTGAAGATGTGCTGAATAAAGCGAAAAAACTGGTAGGAATTGGCTGCTTCTGTATTGGTACAAATCAGGTTGATTTAGATGCCGCAGCAAAAAGAGGTATTCCGGTATTTAATGCACCGTTCTCCAACACCCGGAGTGTTGCTGAATTAGTGCTGGGACAAATTATTCTGCTGTTACGTGGCGTGCCTGAAAAAAATGCCCTGGCTCACCGCGGTATCTGGAAAAAAAGTGCCGATCACAGCTACGAAGCCAGAGGTAAAAATCTGGGTATCATCGGTTATGGTCATATCGGTACTCAGCTTAGTATTCTTGCAGAGAACCTAGGCATGAGTGTTTATTACTATGACATTGAAAATAAACTGTCTCTGGGTAACGCAATTCAGATACCAACAATGAAAGAACTGCTGAACAAATGCGATGTTATCTCTCTTCATGTTCCGGAAACACCTGAAACCAAAAACATGATGAGTACAGAACAATTCAGAGAAATGAAACAAGGTTCTATCTTCATCAACGCCGCAAGAGGCACTGTTGTTGATATAGAAGCACTCGGCTCAGCCATAGAAACCGGTCATATCGCTGGTGCAGCTGTTGATGTATTCCCAACAGAACCAAAAACTAATGCGGACAAATTTGAGTCCCCTCTGGTTCAGTTTGATAATGTTCTTCTGACACCTCACGTAGGTGGTTCAACTCAGGAAGCACAGGAAAACATCGGAACAGAAGTCGCGTGCAAATTAGCGAAATATTCGGATAATGGTTCAACATTATCCAGTGTAAATTTCCCAGAGGTATCGCTTCCAGCACTTCGTGAATGTTCTCGTCTGCTACACATTCATGAAAATCGCCCTGGTATTCTGAATAAAATTAACACCTATTTCGCGGAAGAGCACATCAACATTGCAGCCCAGTACCTGCAAACCAGCCCAACCATCGGTTATGTTGTTATTGATGTGGAAACAGCCCGTTCAGAAGAAGCGTTGAAAAAACTGAAAGGCATTGAAGGTACCATTCGTGCCCGAATCCTTCATTAATCCAGCTTTCTGATCAAAGAAGAAAAGCCACCTAAGTTGAAGGTGGCTTTTTTAATGCCTACGTTTTGGAGATTAATAACACAGACAAAAAGGCCTCAGGGTAGAACTGAGGCAAATATTCAAAGGACCAAACTCAAAATTTATCTAACCATTCATTACCAGATTAGGCAACCAGGTAACCAGATCCGGGAAACACATACAGATGATAAGAACAACAAACTGCACCGTAATAAATGGCAACACCGCTTTATACAAATCCATCATGGTGACACCTTTAGGCGCAATACCTTTAAGGTAGAAAAGTGCGAATCCATAAGGAGGTGTTTGTACCGCAATCACAATATTCAGAATCATCAGCACACCAAACCAGATCGGATCGTATCCCAGAGAAACTGCCACAGGGGTAAAAATAGGTGCACACATAAGCACGATAATGAATTCATCAATAATAAAGCCAAGGAATAGCATAATAACCTGGAACATCATAATGATAACGATCGGTGGAAGATCCAGTCCTTTCGCAAACCCGGAAACCATTCCCTGAATGCCCATCAGCAGATGGAAATTACTAAATACCGATGCGCCCATGATGATCCACATCGCAACACTTACCAGAATCGCAGTCTGAGCGCCAGCTTTCTGAATCATAGCAGGTTTGAAACGTTTAAATAAAATAGCCAGTAACACGGCACCAACAACCCCAAGCGCACCAGATTCTGTCGGCGTAGCGATACCAGCAATGATACTTCCAAGAACCACAACAATCAGAGCAAAAGAAGAAGCACCATCACGAACAGTTTTAAACAATTCGTATCCTTTTGGTAGTTCAAAATCAGCAGAATCCGAATCAAGAGGCGCTCGCTCAGGTTTGATCTTACAGGAAATAATGACATAAGAGATCAGCATAATAACCGTAATTAAAGCAGGAACCATCGCTCCCAGGAACATCTTACCTACAGAGTTATGGGTTGAAGAAGCAAACATGATCATCGGTATACTAGGTGGAATCAGGATTCCAAGAGATCCACCAGCCATAATAACGCCTAATGCTAATTTCTTGTCATAACCGCGGTCGAGCATCGGTTTCAGAGCAATACTACTTGATGTCATAATACCGGCACCAATGATACCAACCATTGCACCAATCATTGAACACACGCCGATAACACTGATCGCCAGAGAGCCACGTAAACGGCCAATAGCCAACTGGCTGGCGTTAAACATCGCATCGCCAATCCCCGATCGGGTCAGGATCTGGCCCATATAAATATACAAAGGGATCGCTAACAGAATAAAGTCAAAATAAGTACTCTCTACTGTGGTCGGAACAATGTTAAATACTGCATCCCCCCAAACTAGGTAGCCGACTGCCATGGCAATACCACCTAATGCCAAGCCTACCTGAGCCCCTAACACAAATGCTGTCAGGATACAGGCTAAAAGAAGCAGGGTTAACGTCTCAATTCCCATCTGGACTCTCCTTGTCAAAAACAGGCTTTTCTAACTGATGGCTATCTACTTTGAATGGCTGATCAGAGATATCATTCACTTCATGATCCTCTATCATCAGATCTTTTTTCGTTATTAAATAATAGATATTGCTAATTAATTCAGTGGTATACTGGGCAATGAAAATAACACCGGAAACGGTGATCATTAACCAGAAATGATGCATTGGCGGAGCCCACTCACTTTTGGTTTTATAACCAAATTTCAAGGCATCAAGGAACATTCCAAAACAGGTCTTAACCATGACGGCCAGGAAAAATATTGCTAAAAGAGCCGTGATTACATCAAAAATTCTTTTGGTAGTTTCCGAAACTTTCCCATAAACAATATCGACATTAATATGCGCTTCTCGTTGCTGCGCATAGGCACCACCAAGAGCGGCAATATATCCGAACAAAAATAGTGAGCTGTCATATCCCCAGATTGTCGGTTGATCCAGAATATATCGGGCAAACACTTCAAAAGAAACTATCGCAGCCAGAACAGGCAAAAGATAAGATACCGATTTCCCGATTATTCGAACAATATACTGAACAAGGTTGCAGTAACCTCTTAATATGGATTGAATCATACTACTAACACTCCAACGAGATAAGGTGAGCATTGCTCACCATATCATTTCCCTGTTACTTCTCTTCTTTCTCTAAAATATCAACAAGTTGTTTAGAGTAAGGATCTTCTTTCGCATACTGTTGTGCCAGTGATTTACCAGCGTCTTTCCATGCTTTCTTATCGGCTTCAGATGGTGCAGGGCTCCATTTCAGACCTTTCGCTTCCATCTCTTTAACTGCCTGAGATTCCCAAAGTTTAGATTTAGTAATCTGCTCAATGGCGTGCTCAGCAGTTGCACCTTTAACAATGGCTTTCAAATCATCCGGTAATTGATTCCATGCTCTTTGGTTTACAATGATAGGCAATACCTGAGCACCGGCAATAGGCATTGGGTACATGTATTTAGCAACTTCCACGTGGTTACCATCGCGGTGGTCGATCATGTTAGAACCAATAGAACCATCAATTACACCGGTTGCAAGGGAAGTATAGATTTCACTCCATGCCAGAGAAACCGGAGAAGCACCTAAGTTACGCAGGAATTTACCATAAGCACCCGGAGCACGGATTTTCAGACCTTTAAAATCAGCAACCGAATTAATCGGTTTTTTAGTGATAATGTAAACCGGTGGCTGAATGTACGGTTCTAACCATACCAGACCCTGCGATGCATAGGCTTTTTTAAGAACTTTACCCCATCCGCGTTCGTGGAACAGTGTCATCAGTTCGCCGACATCAGATGTGCCGCCCGGAAGGCCAACTTCCACAACACCTGCAGGGAATTCACCCGCATTCATAGGCTGGAAAGGTGCACCCATAGTGATAAGACCAGATTTAACAGCATTCAGGATACCAGAACTACCAACACCCTCACCTGAATATAAAACCTGAACCGCAATACGACCATTCGACATCGTTTCAATATTCTTCGCAAGGTCTTCATAAACCTGACCAAATGCCGTACCACGCCCGTATAGATTAGCAAAGCGCCAGTTAAAATCTGCAGCGAAACTTGACGCTGATGAAGCCAGTGCACTTACGCCCAAAGTCACTGCTAATACCGCTTTAGCGAGTTTCTTTCCCTTTAAACTGAACATAGAGGTATCCTCTTTTCCTGTATCGTTACTCATTTGTTATTAATTTGTTTCACCAACAATATGAAGAAACAAATGTTAAACCGATAGAACCAATATTAACATTCTAATGGTACCAGTTACAAAAATGTTGCTGGTACCACACCTTTAAGTTAACTGGTACTTATTTTCTTACGGTCTCTGGATCTAACATCTGTGAATCAGCTAACAGAAGAGATACAAAAATGGACCAAATTGTTAACAAGACTCTTCTTCAATCGACTTGTGACTCGAGTGAAGATGCCATTGCGGTGTTAAATCCAGCAACAAATGAAGTCCTTGCCTATATCCCATCTGTACCAACAGAAGGAATTGTTGGACAGATAGAAAAATCAAAGAAGGCACAAAAAGCCTGGCAGGAACGTTCCGCATCTGAACGTAGCATCATTTTAAAGCGCTGGTATGATCTGGTTGTTGAGAATTCAGACGACCTAGCCCGAATCATGACTCTGGAACAGGGAAAACCATTGCAGGAAGCCAAAGGTGAAGTTATGTATGGCGCATCCTTCATACAATGGTTTGCCGAAGAGGCTAAAAGGACTTACGGAGATACCATTCCTTCTCCCACTTCCAACAAACGCCTGATGACCATAAAGCAGCCTGTCGGTGTCGCTGCCGCTATTACTCCATGGAATTTTCCAATTGCAATGATAACCCGTAAAGCAGCGCCGGCGCTTGCCGCTGGATGCAGTTTCATCATTAAACCAGCAAATCAGACGCCACTTTCAGCCTACGCTGTAGCAGAACTGGCTTATCAGGCTGGGGTTCCAAGAGATCTGTTAATTGTCGTCAATAATCACTCTTCAGTTTCAGTGGGTGATATTTTATGTACGCACAACGATATTAAAAAACTATCTTTCACTGGCTCAACACAGGTAGGTAGTCACTTACTCAAACAAACGGCTGAAACCATCAAAAAAACATCAATGGAACTTGGCGGCAATGCACCATTTATCGTATTCGATGATGCCGACATTGATGCTGCTGTAAAAGGTGCCGTTGCATCTAAATTTCGTAATGCCGGGCAAACATGCGTATGCGCAAACCGGTTCTATGTTCAGGAAACGGTTTACGATGAGTTTGTAAAAAAATTTGCAGCCGCTGTTTCAGAAATGAAAGTAGGAAATGGTACTGAACCCGGCGTCGAAATCGGACCGCTTATTGATGCCAAAGCGAAAGATAGTGTGCTTTCTTACATTGAAACAGCAAAATCCCAGGGCGCCAAAGTGATTTTAGGTGGTGAAGACTTAGGTGGACTTTTCGTTTCACCAACCATTCTGACCGAAGTGACTCAGGATATGGACATTGTTCAGACAGAGTTATTTGGTCCGATTGCCCCCATTATCCGGTTTAAAGATGACGACGAACTTGTCATTAAAGCGAACGATACCATCTATGGGCTGGCAAGCTACTTTTATACCAATAAATTAAACCGTGCTTTCACTATTGCTGAAAAACTGGAATACGGCATGGTCGGCATTAATGAAGGCATTATTTCAAATGAAGTTGCGCCATTCGGTGGTGTAAAACAATCTGGCTTTGGCCGTGAAGGGGCAAAGCAAGGTATCGATGAGTACCTCAATATTAAATATCTATGCTTTGGTGGTTTTTAACCCATTTCAAATCAAAGCCGTAGCTATCAAAGATTGTAAAGGGAAAATATGATGAAAATCATAGGAGAAAACGGAATGTTAAAAGATCAATTACCTCAAGTAAAAGTTGCCCTTCCAGGCCCTAAAACCCAAGCTCTTCAGGAAAGAAGAAGTAAGGCAAATCCCAGTGCCATTCGCTGCATTTATCCTGTCGCGATGAAAAGAGCTGAAGGCGCAATGATTGAAGATCTGGATGGAAACTATATTCTTGACTGGATTGGTGGCGTCGGCGTATTGAACATTGGTCACTGTCATCCGGAAGTAGTTGAAGCAGTAAAAGAACAATCTGAAAAATATTTCCATGGCATGTTCAACATTGTCACTCATGAAGGCTATGTTGCACTGGCGGAAAAATTAAATGAAATTGTTCCTGTCAAAGGAAGCGAAAAGAAAACTTTCTTTGCCAACAGTGGCGCGGAAGCGGATGAAAATGCCGTAAAACTGGCCAGAGCTTATACAAAACGACCTAATGTCATTGTTTTCTCCGGTGCATTCCATGGTAGAACACTACTGACCATGTCAATGACATCTAAAAAAGCTTATGCAAAAGGCATGGGACCTTTCCCTGACGGTATCTATCGTGCTGAATATCCTTATCTGTATCGTGCAGAAAAAGAAATGAATCAGGAAGAAATGCTGGCTTTCTACAAACAAAAAATTGAAAAAGTGTTTGAAGAAGCATCTCCGGCAAACGAAGTTGCTGCCATTGTTTTAGAACCACTTCAGGGTGAAGGCGGATTTGTTCCTGCACCAGTCGCATGGGTTAAAATGCTCAGAGATATTTGTGACAAAGAAGGCATCCTGCTTATCGCAGATGAAGTTCAGACGGGCTTCTGCCGAACAGGTCGGATGTTTGCAACAAACTACTGGGCTGAAGCCGGTGTTTATCCTGATATTGTCGCAACAGCAAAATCAATCGCGGGTGGTGTTCCTTTGAGTGCTATTACAGCCAGTGCTGAAATTATGGAATCCGCTCCGGCAGGAACCATTGGTGGTACTTATGGTGGTAACGCTCTGGCTTGTGCCGCATCTCTGAAAGTTATCGAGATAATGGAACGTGATAATCTGGCAGAGCGCGCTCAGGAAATCGGTTCAATTGTCACTGAACGGTACTCTAAATGGATGAAAGAAAGCCCATACATTGGTGATATCCGTGGCTTAGGTGCGATGATAGGCATTGAGTTTGTAAAAAATAAAGCAACAAAAGAACCTTATCCTGAGATGGTCAACTACCTGATTGAAGAATGTACATCTCATGGCCTTATTATCGAAAATGCCGGAACTTATGGAAACGTAGTTCGCTTCCTTGCTCCTCTGGTCATCACAGATGAACAATTAGAAGCTGGCCTTTCTATTATGGAATCCGCCATAAACAAATTCAGCGCTCAATAAACACTGAATGATACGCCTCCGGCTCCCATTGCAAATGGAGCCGGAAATTTTGTATCCCCAGCTCCCTCAATTTACCTATCGCTTTGAATGATTGATATAGCATCAACCTCATACCGAATTTGCAATACAGTCAACAAGGTCACCATACTGGCAAGATGTTTGCTTGTACTCACAATGATCACGAACCAGACTGAATCACAATGCCCGAAGACCGGAGAGTGTTGTTCTGATAAGAACTTATTAGAATGCAAAAACACGCCCCATATTGGTGATAAGCACCACTTTAGTGCAAACAAAGTTAACTATTTCTTCTGACATGTGATGTACAAGGTAACATAGTTATCCAATTCCGGCTTACTTTATCAACCAAACCGGAAACCGTTCTAAAAAGATCAAGCTGCATTAAGTTGGAATAGGTAATCGTAGTATATGTTAAGCCATTACATTCACATTAATCACAACAATGATCGGACCCTACAGGACCAAATCAAGGGCAGCATTGCAAAGGCGATTTTTGACGGCTTCATTCCCAAGGAAAACAGCCTGATTTCTTCAAGAAAGCTGGCTCAGGATCTGAGTGTATCCCGAAACACCATTTTGCGTGTCTATGAGCAGTTAACCGAGGACGGCATTCTGGTCTCAGTTGAACGCAAAGGCTACTTTGTGAATCCCAACCTGGAAATAGCGGCTCCGACTGCCAGTGGTACCAAACCCTATGTTCATACCGCACTCGACTGGTCTCGCTACCTGAATACCGAACATATTACATCCGCTTATACCGCTAAAGATCTGAAACATTATAAATATTTATTTGTCGGTGGCGCCGTAGATGAGGATCTTTTCCCAGTGATTGAATGGCGGAAATGCAGCATACAATCGCTCAACCGGACGAACCATCAGTCATGGACTTCAAATAACTCTGACTACCATGATTTAATTGAACAAATTCGTACCAGAGTCCTGCCCAAGCGGGGAATATTTGTCAATGCAGATCAAATTGCCATTACTCATGGCTGTCAAAACAGTCTTTATTACTTGTCGAAATTATTGATCAATAAAAAGACAACGGTTGCCATTGAAGATCCGTGTTATCCGGAAGCTTTGCACCAGTTTCAGGCACAAAAAGCTAAAATTTTACCCATTGAAGTCGATGAGCAAGGCATGACAATCGATGAGCGACTGCAGAATGCCCAAATTATCTACTCAACGCCAAGTAATCAGTTTCCGACAACCGTTCGCTTGTCTCCGGAACGACGCAAGGAACTGATCCGATCTGCAGAAAAACATGATTTTCTGATTATTGAAGACGACTTCGAACACGATGTCAATTTCATGGAGAACACCTCCCCTCCACTCAAAGGCGAATACCCCAGCGACCGGATTATCTATATTTCCAGCTTCACATCAACCATTGCTCCGGGCCTGCGTATTGGTTACATCGTGTCCGCACCACCTTTAATTGCTCAGATAAAACGAATGCAGTTAAGGTCACACAGTCTGCCACCAAAAAATAATTGCCAGACATTAGCTCTGTTTTTGAACCTAGGATATTACGATGCATTAATGCAAAAAATGCTAAAACGTTACCGTGAGAAGTGGCTAACAATCGAAAAGGCCATGAACCATTATTTCCCACAGTCCGGAGTCACTCCTTCGCTGGCAGGAACAGCTTTTTGGATAAATTACAAAGAAGGATTTGATTCAGAAAAGCTGGAACGATTAGCAGAACAGCACGGTATCTTAATCAATAGCGGCTCTCAGTATTATTATGACCGAAAGCACAGCAACAGCTTCCGGCTCAGCTTTCAATCCATAAAGAATGACAATATAAGGGAAGGAATTGCGTTACTGTCCCGTCTGGCTAAAACCATCATGCCGATAGAAAGACTGGATGAATGCCAGACAGCTCCCCTTGATGGTAAAGCCATCCGGGAACTACTAACGGGTAAGACCATGTTAACCAAAGACTGCTTCAACATTCCCTACCGTATTACCTATCAACCCGATGGGAAAATGACCGGATTATCAGACAGACCTAACGATACCGATGAAGGGTATTGGTGGATTGAAAATAACAAGCTAATGTACCAATGGCGAAACTGGCAGTTTGCCGATATCCGGCGCATTACGGTGGTCATAGACGATGACAAATTAAAGCGGTTTGATGAAGAAGGATTTTATATTGGCGATGCGACCCTGATTGTCTGACTATATTTATACAAAAGGCCAGCACTTTTAAACGCTGGCCTTAATATAATCTGGCTTTTCGGTTATCAGGCTTTCAGTCCCCTTTCACCTCTTGAAATACCAACAATACCACTGCGGGCAACTTCTATTACATCCGTCATTTCAGACATGACCTGGACAAATGCATCTAACTTATCAGTATCCCCCGTCATCTGTACGGTATATTGCGATGCAGTAATATCAACGATCTGTCCACGGAAAATATCTGCTGTTCGCTGAATTTCAGCACGAATGGCCCCGGAGGCTCTCACTTTAACCAGCATTAATTCTCTTTCAATATAATCGAACTCAGAGACTTCCTGAACTTTTAACACATCAATCAGCTTATGCAGTTGCTTTTGGATTTGTTCAAGCTGGACATCATTGGTCTTAGTCGTAATATTCAACCGGGACAAAGTTGGATCATCCGTTGGAGATACATTCAGCGTTTCAATGTTAAAAGCACGCTGAGAAAACAGACCGACAACCCGAGACAATGCACCTGGCTGGTTTTCTAATAATAGTGAAATAATATGTCTCATTAGGTTCTCTCCGTTTTGCTCAACCACATTTTATCCATACCCTCGCCTTTAATTTGCATTGGGTACACATGCTCAGTTTCATCGACACTAATATCCACAAACACTAAACGATCTTTGAGATCCAGTGCCTGTTGTAAGCCTTCTTCTAATTCTTCAGGCTTTTCAATTCGGATACCGACATGTCCATAAGCTTCTGCAATTGCCGCAAAATCAGGAACCGAAGTCATATAAGAATTTGAATGGCGGCCCTGATAAATAATATCCTGCCACTGTTTCACCATTCCCAGGAATCGGTTATTCAGATTGATAATTTTTACTGGAATATTGTATTGCAATGCTGTCGACAACTCCTGAATATTCATTTGAATACTACCATCGCCGGTAACAACAATGACTTCTTCATCAGGATTTGCAAACTTAACCCCCATCCCAGCCGGAAGGCCATAGCCCATCGTGCCCAATCCCCCCGAATTAATCCAGTGACGAGGCTTATTAAACGGATAATATAACGCAGCAAACATCTGATGCTGACCGACATCAGATGCAACGTATGCATCACCATTGGTCAGTTTATAAAGCGTTTCAATAACCTGTTGTGGTTTGATTCTGTCTGAATTTTTTTCATAGGATAAACACTGACGATTTCGCCACTGCTGAATTTCAGTCCACCAGCTCTCAATCTCTTTTTCATTGTTTGAACCACCATGCTCGGATAAAAGACGCAACATAGTATCAAGGACTTTATCGGCAGATCCGACAATCGGTAAATCGGCATGAACATTTTTAGAAATTGATGATGGATCAATATCAATATGCATGACTTTGGCATTCGGGCAATATTTTTCCAGATTATTCGTCGTTCTGTCATCAAAGCGGACACCGATACCAAAAATTAAATCAGCATTGTGCATCGCCATATTGGCCTCATAAACACCATGCATTCCCAGCATACCTAGAGAGTTCTTATGCGTACCAGGAAAAGCACCAAGTCCCATCAGAGTACTGACAACCGGTAAATTAAGAGATTCAGATAATTCTAAAATCTGTTTATCCGCTTCTGAAATAATGGCACCACCACCAACGTATAAAACAGGCTTTTTAGCAGCGAGTAGCGCATTTAATGCTTTTTTAATCTGGCCTTTATGCCCGGCTGTAGTTGGGTTATATGAACGCATTTTGATGTTTTCTGGATATTCGTAAGGAAGCTTGATTTGCGGATTCATCACATCTTTTGGCAAATCAATAACAACCGGTCCCGGACGACCCGTTGATGCAATATAAAATGCTTTCTTAACAATCTCTGGAATGTCTTCCGCTTTCTTAACCAAAAAACTGTGTTTTACAATCGGACGGGAAACCCCGACTATATCACATTCCTGAAAGGCATCATTACCAATTAGATTGGTTGCAACATTTCCTGAGATAACAACCATTGGAATAGAGTCCATATAAGCGGTTGCAATGCCGGTGACCGTATTAGTGGCACCAGGACCTGAACATACTAATACAACCCCAGGTTTGCCGGTTGAACGGGCATAACCATCGGCCATATGAGTAGCAGCCTGCTCATGACGGACAAGAACATGTTTTATATTTTCGGTTTTCGCGTGAAGTGCATCATAGATATCGAGTACGGAACCTCCTGGATAACCAAAGATTTGTTCCACACCCTCTTCGATCAGAGATTGAACGACCATCTCTGCGCCGGATAGCATTACCATATTGTCTCCTTACCAATACTCTTATCAGCACGGTCAGCTAATAAGATTGGTGATTCATAGTCTAGGGCTTATTCGTAGCCTACTTACTGAAATAATCGTATTTCATCAGCTATGCATATCAAGGCTGTAACGCCTCAAAATGTAGTAAGACTTTACCTCGATACTCTCTTCAGATCTAACACGACATTTATCACACTTTGTCGGTAATATCGGGAATAGACAGAAATACAAGATAAATTACTAACCAATAAATAATGAGCAGTTGTTAACCTTAAACAAAAAGAAAAATAAAGTTTAAAATTTCACAGCATTTAACCTCATTCTCTAAAATTGGCAAATAAAAAAAACAGAACCTTCTTCCCGGAAGACTCTGCCCTTTTTAACTTCGAATGACTATCCACTAAATAATCAGAGATATTCAGCTTTTTATTTAACTAGTTCACCACATATTTTAAGTAATTGCTCACGTAACCAGCAATGACCTTTGTCTTTTTCACTGGAACAATGCCAGCTCAAAAATCCAGAAATTGTTGAATGTTCAAATGGAGAACGAATAATCTGTAATGAATCTCTGTTTGGAGAGCTTTCAACAAGCCAACGAGGCACAATGGTAATAAGTTCAGACTGGCTGACAACATAAAGAACGTTGCTCAGACTGGTACCTTCATAATGAGAATGGCAATCCAGATCACGATAAGCCTGTTCACTGAAACTCCTGATACCATAAGTTTGAGAAAGCATTGCATGACTTTCTGACAAGACCTGTTCCTGAGTAACACTTCCCTGAATTCTAGGATGAACTTTAGAAGCAACAATCACTAATTCATCTTTAAACAATTCAGTACTTGCAAAGCCTTCCTGATCAAACTTGGCATAATCAATAGAAAAATCTACTTCCTGATAACGCAACCGATCCATCAAATGGCTGTCAAACTCAGCTTCCAGGTGCATTTTTACGTTTGGAGCCTGCTCATGTAAGGTAGAAAAAACCTTTGGTGCAAAACGCAAATCGTTCGGACTACAAATAGCGAGATTGAATGAACGTGTTGATGACTCCGGAACAAAAATAGAATTAGGTAATTCATTTCTGATTAATTGCAGTGCCTGTCTGACCGGACCAAATAATTGCCGGGCTCTTTGGGTCGGTTGAATACCACGGCCCTGGCGCATAAACAGTTCATCATTAAACATAACTTTAAGGCGTGCAACAGCATTACTTACTGCGGGTTGTGACATGCCAAGATTATGGGCAGCACGTGTGATATTTTGTTCCTGCATTACGGCATCAAATACCGTTAACAAATTAAGATCGACACTTCTTAAAGTGCTTTCCATTCTATGGCTATTTAGCGACTGAACAACTTCATTTTTATCTAACATCGGAGGGACTCCTCACACGAGAACATGAAAATCCAATTCACATTCTGAATAATTGTCTAAGTAATTGTATTAATACTTCTGAGATATATTGATTTTTCTGATATATCGTCAGCGAAATACACTATCTTTCAATTAGTCAGTAATAAGCAACTAGATTGACAAAATCTCATCATTTTTTATATTTTTTATAAAAAATACCATCTAAAACAACAAGTTAAAAAAATATAAAAAAATATAAAAAAACCGTATTTATATTAACCCTTCCAACAATTCAGAAAATAAATAATTCAACTGTTCCAAAAAAGTCATTTCATTCATATAAAAAATAAATTGTAATAACTAATTATTATAAGAAATAATATTAATCTAGTTGATTGATGCGTAACTCGGAAAGTCTACCTGTTTCCATAATGAACGACATAAATCCAGATAGTTGTCCCAATTCCCAGCGATAACCCATTCGGCAATCGCCTCAGCAACATTTGGGTAAAACACTTTTTCTCCAACCTTCTCATCTAACCAACGCCTTACAACAACAGGATCAAGAGAACCCATCGACGAAGCTAATCCCAGCATATCCAAAGTAGCAACATTACTTTGCTGTTCAAACTGCCCACCAAGCGGTTTAAGCAGTAACTTTTTCCCTAAAGCCATCGCTTCAGATGGTAATTCAAATCCACCATTAGCAATAACTCCAGCACAGGCATGAAGATATTCCTGGAATAGGTTATGGGAGGGAGAGAAAAAAGTGATATTCCCCTGTTTTTCATACTCATTTATATCTGGATGAAAACAGATAAATTGATGATTAGTGAAGCGAGACAATAAATCATAAATTTCACTAACACATTCGAAAGGAAGATAAACAAGAATAAACCCCTTATTCTCATTTTTATAGCCACTATGATTTACGATCGGAGGTAAAATCGGTTGATCAAAATGGTACCAGTGAAGGCCTAGATAATGACTTGCAGGAGCAAAACTGGTCAGAATTTTCTTGTCTAGCCACCCGGCTCCTTTTGAAGGAACTGAATACCGAAAAGCATTTTGGTGACTAAGACTAATGCATGTTCTATTCTGTAATTTGGCAGCCCAGGCAGTCACTGGCTCAAAATCATTCAGAATCAAATCATAAGAAGAAAGGTCAAGCCGCCGAATATCCTGGAAGAGAGTGTACACGTTATTTTTTAACGCTGTCTTCAGATAATTAATCCCCCCACCTTCAGAAATAAAGGTCAGTCCTTTTTTAACCTCATACTCACCAAAACAGTCCATTGAAAAATATTTATCAGGTGCTCTGCCAGAAAACAGATAATCCACTTCTACCGGATATTTACTTAAAGCCTGGCACATGCCCCTAGCTCTGGCTATATGCCCATTTCCTGTTCCTTGCACACCATATAAAATCTTCAAACAAACCACTCCTCAAAACCAATCAACCCCATCTGAGCACAACATAATCCCAGTAAAATACCTATCGCAATATCGGTAAAAAAATGCACACCAAGTAGTATTCGCGCCATACCAACACAGCAAGCCCATGTAAAAGCAAACACGGAAAATACGGGATAATAAAAACTAATAATTGATGCCATCAGAAACGCGGCTGTGGTATGGCCGGAAGGCAAGCTAAAACGATCTGAAGGCGTAATGTAGGCCGTAACCTGAGAAGAAAATTCTTGAGGTCGTCTCCTTTGAAACGCTCTTTTAAGAAAAATATAAGAAGGTAATTCAATCGCAAAAGCAATAATACCCGTGATTAAAAAAGCCTGCCCCCGGGAACCATCAAAAAGATAAGCATACAGACCAGCCAATGCATATAAGTGGCCATCTCCGGAATGAGAGATCCATTTACTCATTTTGGCTATTTGCTGATAAAAACGGTTTTGTAAGCAAAATAAAGAGAATGCAAGATCAAATCTTACTATAGGTTCCATAACTCTCATCGTTCATACCTCCTCACTTATATACAGAAAAGTTAAAGTGTGAAGATGACAGGCAAGTGATCTTTTTTTTTCTCAGAGATGAACTTTCCCCCTTAACTAAAGCATAAAAAGAAATAATGCAGTGATAAAATCGACAATTGAATAAATATACAATAAAAAAAACAAGATTAAGGTTGACGATAACGGCTAAGTACGGTACTAATCTATTAGTTTTAAATTTGTGGATAATAGTTACCAAATGACTTTTAACTTTTCCTTCCTGCTCAACCTCCTCCTTATCGTGAATAATTCGCGCGGGTAGGCTGTGGAAGAAAATTAACCACAACTTGAATTACCAAGAACCCGCATTCAGATGCGGGTTTTTTTATAGCCAAAATCAGGAAGTAAACGATTAACTAGCGGTCTAGGGAGCAAACATGAACGATCAGGTCATAATCTTTGACACCACCTTAAGAGACGGTGAACAAGCATTGCAGGCAAGCTTAACAGTGAAAGAAAAGCTTCAAATTGCTCTTGCTCTTGAACGTTTAGGCATCGATGTCATTGAAGCAGGTTTCCCTGTCTCATCTCCAGGTGACTTTGAATCCGTACAAACTATCGCAAGACATTTAAAGAATAGCCGGGTATGTGCACTTTCCCGGGCAGTAGAAAAAGACATCGATGCTGCTGGAGAAGCCCTGAAAGTTGCTGAAGCATTCCGCATCCATACTTTTATCTCAACTTCAACCATCCACGTTGAAGATAAACTACGACGCAGCTACGATCAGGTCGTAGAAATGGGCGTCAAAGCGGTTAAACATGCCAGAAAGTACACTGATGATGTTGAATTTTCATGCGAAGACGCTGGTCGGACACCAATTGATAACTTATGTCGTATGGTAGAGGCGGCAATTAATGCTGGCGCAACAACCGTTAACATACCAGATACGGTTGGCTATACAGTACCTGGAGAATTTGGTGGTATTATCCAAACTTTGTTTAACCGGGTCCCTAATATAGATAAAGCCATCATTTCTGTTCATTGTCATGATGATTTAGGGATGTCAGTTGCGAATTCGATTTCAGCTGTACAAGCCGGAGCCAGACAGATAGAAGGCACAATTAATGGTATTGGCGAACGAGCCGGTAATACGGCCCTTGAAGAAGTTGCCATGATAATCAAAACTCGTCAGGAATTACTGGGGGTTAAGACAGGAGTTAAGCACGAGGAAATACACAGAACCAGCAAGATGGTAAGCCAGCTTTGTAATATGCCAATCCAAAGCAATAAAGCCATTGTAGGGGCAAACGCATTTAGTCATTCCTCCGGTATTCATCAGGATGGCATGCTGAAAAACAAAAATACCTACGAAATAATGACCCCCGAATCCATTGGTCTAAAAAATCAGGTTCTGAATTTAACCAGCCGCAGTGGCCGGGCCGCAGTAAAAAGTCATATGGAGTCGATGGGATATACTGAAAACGACTATAATCTGGATTCTTTGTATCAGGATTTTCTGAAATTAGCGGATCGTAAAGGTCAGGTCTTCGATTATGACCTTGAGTCATTAATGTACTTCTCAAACGTTAAAGATGAAGAAGACTACTACAAGCTTAATTACCTGAGCGTACAATCCGGCAGTGTCATGGCTACCACCAGTATAAAACTACAATGTGGTGACAAAGAAAAAGCCGAAGCCGCAGTGGGCAATGGACCGGTAGACGCATTATATCAATGCATTTATCGTGTTACCGGCTACGATATTGTGCTGGATAAGTTTGATTTGACCGCCAAGGGCGAAGGTGAAGATGGACTTGGACAAGCGGATATAATAGCTAACTATAAAGGTCGTAAATACCACGGCACCGGCATTTCAACCGATATAGTTGAAGCATCAGGAGAAGCTTTGTTGCATGTAATTAACAGCATTCACAGAGCAGATCAGATTGAAGAAATTAAGCAGAAAAAAGAAAAAATACAGACTGTATAATTTTCCTATATAAATAATTATGTTTCCGGTTTCGGGAACATAATCAGGACTACAAATATAACGAGTGAAGGACTCTCATGACAGACAAAATGTATAAAATCGCTGTCCTACCTGGTGATGGTATCGGGCCGGAAGTAATGCAACAGGCAAATAAAGTGCTTGATGCAATTGAAAGCAAACACAACATCACTTTTGAGCGTGAAGAGTATGATGTGGGTGGTATTGCAATTGACAATCATGGCTCACCACTACCGGAAAGCACATTAAAAGGCTGTGAAGAAGCGGATGCTGTTTTATTTGGTTCTGTCGGTGGACCTAAATGGGTTCACCTGCCACCGGATGAACAGCCTGAACGTGGTGCTTTACTACCCTTACGGAAACATTTTCAGTTGTTTTGTAATTTGCGCCCGGCTCAAATTCATAAAGGACTGGAAGCTTTCTCTCCGCTTCGCTCAGATATCAGCGCAACCGGATTCAACATTGTTGTTGTTCGGGAACTGACTGGTGGCATCTATTTTGGACAGCCGAAAGGTCGTGAAGGCGAAGGGGCAAATGAAAAAGCGTTTGATACTGAAATCTATCATCGCTATGAAATTGAACGCATTGCTAAAATAGCCTTCGAATCAGCGCGTCTACGTAATAAAAAAGTGCATTCTATAGACAAAGCCAATGTTCTTCAGAGCTCTATTTTATGGCGTGAAGTCGTTGAATCTGTAGCTAAAGATTACCCTGATGTACAACTGACTCATATGTATATCGATAACGCAACAATGCAGTTAATTAAAGATCCATCACAATTCGACGTGATGCTTTGTTCAAATATTTTTGGCGATATACTCTCAGATGAATGTGCCATGATCACCGGCTCCATGGGCATGCTTCCATCAGCCAGCCTTAATGAAAGTAATTTCGGTCTGTATGAACCTGCCGGAGGTTCTGCTCCGGATATTGCGGGTAAGAACATTGCTAATCCGGTGGCACAAATCCTTTCCGCGGCTCTGATGCTACGTTATAGCCTTGCAGAAGAAGACGCTGCACAAGATATTGAAGCAGCAGTCAGCAAAGCACTTGCCAATGGCGAACTTACGTCCGATCTTTCATCTGGTAAGCCTGCACTATCGACTTCTGAAATGGGCGATAAAATCGCGGAATATATAAACGCATAAACGTTTGTGCAGGATCTTTTTCTCTGCACACCCAACGGCCCATTAGGGCTCAAGGAAGAAGCAATGTCAAACGCAAAAACTTTATACGAAAAATTATACGATGCCCACATCGCTGTGGAAGCGGAGGGGGAAAACCCCATTCTTTACATTGACCGCCATTTGGTACACGAAGTCACTTCTCCTCAGGCTTTTGATGGCCTGAGAGAAAAAGGTCGTAAGGTTCGTCAGGTAGGAAAAACCTTTGCCACCATGGATCACAATGTATCAACGACAACCAAAGATATTAATGCCAGTGGTGATATGGCGCGAATTCAAATGGAAACACTATCCAAAAACTGCCATGAGTTCGGTGTCACCCTGTACGATCTGAATCATAAATATCAAGGCATCGTTCATGTTATGGGTCCCGAATTGGGTATCACTCTGCCTGGCATGACGATTGTTTGCGGTGATTCACATACGGCTACCCACGGCGCTTTTGGGTCTCTGGCTTTTGGTATCGGAACCTCTGAAGTAGAGCACGTTCTAGCAACCCAAACCCTGAAGCAAGCCCGTGCTAAGACAATGAAAATAGAAGTCAAAGGCAAAGTTGCGCCGGGTATCACCGCAAAAGACATTGTATTGGCAATTATAGGCAAAACAACGTCTGCTGGCGGAACAGGTCATGTTGTGGAATTCTGTGGTGAAGCCATTACAGATCTTTCAATGGAAGGTCGAATGACCGTGTGTAATATGGCAATCGAACTGGGTGCAAAAGCCGGAATTATCGCACCGGATGAAACCACATTTGAATACGTTAAAAGCCGTAAATTTGCCCCATCCATCGACGACTGGGATGCCGCGGTTAACTACTGGAATACATTGAAATCGGATGACGATGCTCAATTTGATTCAGTCATCACTCTGGAAGCCAAGGATATTACACCTCAAGTCACCTGGGGAACGAACCCAGGTCAGGTAATGTCAGTCGATGGTATCATCCCATCTCCGGATGTTTTTTCCGATCCGGTAGAAAAAGCCTCCGCAGAAAAAGCACTGACTTATATGGGACTGAAAGGTGGTACGGCTTTGGCGGATTACCCTATCGATAAAGTATTCATTGGTTCCTGTACAAATTCACGTATTGAAGACATGAGAGCTGCAGCGGAAGTCGCAAAAGGCAAAAAAGTGGCCTCACACGTACAAGCTCTGGTTGTTCCGGGCTCTGAACAGGTGAAAGCACAGGCAGAAGCTGAGGGGTTAGATAAAATATTTATCGAAGCAGGCTTTGAATGGCGTCTGCCCGGATGCTCTATGTGTCTGGCAATGAATAACGATCGTCTGGGAGCGGGAGAACGTTGTGCATCGACCTCTAACCGCAATTTTGAGGGGCGCCAGGGACGAGGGGGACGCACCCATCTGGTCAGTCCAGCAATGGCCGCCGCCGCCGCGGTTGCTGGTCATTTTGTTGATATCCGTTCATTCAGCTAAAAGAGGAATTATATCCATGGCAGGTTTTAAACAACATACAGGTATCGTCGTTCCTCTTGATGCTGCGAACGTTGATACCGATGCAATTATCCCTAAACAGTTTCTGCAAAAAGTGACTCGTGTCGGATTCGGAAAACACTTGTTCCATGACTGGCGTTTTCTGGATGATGCTGGCGAACAGCCCAATCCGGAATTCGTGCTCAATGCACCACGCTATAAAGGTGCCAGCATCCTTTTATCCCGTGAAAACTTCGGTTGTGGTTCCTCGCGGGAGCATGCTCCATGGGCACTTGCAGATTATGGTATCAAAGTCATGATTGCCCCTAGTTTTGCGGATATTTTCTACGGGAATTCAATCAATAACCAAATGGTTCCAGTCCGCCTGACGGAGCAAGAAGTTGATGAGATTTTCCAGTTTGTGGAAACCAATGAAGGCGCAAAAATCACTATCAGCCTGGAGTCAATGATCGTCACTGCAAATGGTAAAGAATACCATTTTGAAATCGATGCATTTCGTCGTCACTGTCTTTTAAATGGTCTGGATAATATTGGATTAACACTTCAGCATGAAGATCAAATTGCTGAATACGAAGCAAATATTCCAACATTTTTATCTTAAAACGTAGAAAATACTTCTGATAAAAACCGGTGGCATACACCGGTTTTTTTGCACTTAACACTATCATCCTGAATAATCTTTTGCCGAATCCATCTGGTTTTGCAAATCGCGCAATACATCCATAAGTGCTTCGGCAAGGCATAATGCAAAAAGCCCCGACCAGAAGGTCAGGGCTTAAAATCAAGTGGCGGAGCGGACGGGACTCGAACCCGCGACCCCCGGCGTGACAGGCCGGTATTCTAACCAACTGAACTACCGCTCCGCATTGGCTAGCTAAAGTGCTAATCTGTGTCATCAAAATCTCTGATAACAGAAAATAAAAGCCTGGCGATGTCCTACTCTCACATGGGGAAACCCCACACTACCATCGGCGCTAATTCGTTTCACTTCTGAGTTCGGCATGGAGTCAGGTGGGTCCAAATCGCTATGGCCGCCAGGCAAATTCGTTAATTCGGAAAGCTGTCTTATTCTCAATCCACAACCAAGATTCTCTCTTGAGTCCGCCAAAACCTTTTCGGTGTTGTATGGTTAAGCCTCACGGGCAATTAGTACAGGTTAGCTCAACGCCTCACAACGCTTACACACCCTGCCTATCAACGTTCTGGTCTCGAACAACCCTTCAGGACACTTAAAGCGCCAGGGAAGACTCATCTCAGGGCTCGCTTCCCGCTTAGATGCTTTCAGCGGTTATCGATTCCGAACTTAGCTACCGGGCAATGCGATTGGCATCACAACCCGAACACCAGAGGTTCGTCCACTCCGGTCCTCTCGTACTAGGAGCAGCCCCCTTCAATCTTCCAACGCCCACGGCAGATAGGGACCGAACTGTCTCACGACGTTCTAAACCCAGCTCGCGTACCACTTTAAATGGCGAACAGCCATACCCTTGGGACCGACTTCAGCCCCAGGATGTGATGAGCCGACATCGAGGTGCCAAACACCGCCGTCGATATGAACTCTTGGGCGGTATCAGCCTGTTATCCCCGGAGTACCTTTTATCCGTTGAGCGATGGCCCTTCCATTCAGAGCCACCGGATCACTATGACCTGCTTTCGCACCTGCTCGAGCCGTCACTCTCGCAGTCAAGCGGGCTTATGCCATTACACTAACCTCACGATGTCCAACCGTGATTAGCCCACCTTCGTGCTCCTCCGTTACTCTTTGGGAGGAGACCGCCCCAGTCAAACTACCCACCAGGCACTGTCCTCATCCCCGATTAGGGGACCAAGTTAGAACATCAAACATACAAGGGTGGTATTTCAAGGATGGCTCCACACAATCTGGCGACTGTGTTTCATAGCCTCCCACCTATCCTACACATGTAGGCTCAATGTTCAGTGCCAAGCTGTAGTAAAGGTTCACGGGGTCTTTCCGTCTAGCCGCGGGTACACTGCATCTTCACAGCGATTTCAATTTCACTGAGTCTCGGGTGGAGACAGCGTGGCCATCATTACGCCATTCGTGCAGGTCGGAACTTACCCGACAAGGAATTTCGCTACCTTAGGACCGTTATAGTTACGGCCGCCGTTTACCGGGGCTTCGATCAACCGCTTCGACCAAAGTCTAACAGCATCAATTAACCTTCCGGCACCGGGCAGGCGTCACACCGTATACGTCATCTTACGATTTTGCACAGTGCTGTGTTTTTAATAAACAGTTGCAGCCACCTGGTATCTGCGACTCCCGTCAGCTCCATCCGCAAGGGACTTCACCATCAGGAGCGTACCTTCTCCCGAAGTTACGGTACCATTTTGCCTAGTTCCTTCACCCGAGTTCTCTCAAGCGCCTTGGTATTCTCTACCCGACCACCTGTGTCGGTTTGGGGTACGATTCCTTACTGTCTGAAGCTTAGAGGCTTTTCCTGGAAGCATGGCATCAATGACTTCACCACCTTAGTGGCTCGACATCGTGTCTCAGCCTTAAAAAGAGCCGGATTTACCTGACTCTTAAGCCTACGCACTTGAACCTGGACAACCATCGCCAGGCTCATCTAGCCTTCTCCGTCCCCCCATCGCAACAGTAAGAAGTACGGGAATATTAACCCGTTTCCCATCGACTACGCTTTTCAGCCTCGCCTTAGGGGTCGACTTACCCTGCCCCGATTAACGTTGGACAGGAACCCTTGGTCTTCCGGCGTGGAGGTTTTTCACCCCCATTATCGTTACTCATGTCAGCATTCGCACTTCTGATACCTCCAGCGTGCGTTACCACACACCTTCAGCGGCTTACAGAACGCTCCCCTACCCAATACGATAAATCGCATTGCCGCAGCTTCGGTTTACAACTTAGCCCCGTTACATCTTCCGCGCAGGCCGACTCGACTAGTGAGCTATTACGCTTTCTTTAAATGATGGCTGCTTCTAAGCCAACATCCTAGCTGTCTGAGCCTTCCCACATCGTTTCCCACTTAGCTGTAATTTGGGACCTTAGCTGGCGGTCTGGGTTGTTTCCCTCTCCACGACGGACGTTAGCACCCGCCGTGTGTCTCCCGGATAGTACTTACTGGTATTCGGAGTTTGCAAAGGGTTGGTAAGTCGGGATGACCCCCTAGCCTTAACAGTGCTCTACCCCCAGTAGTATTCGTCCGAGGCGCTACCTAAATAGCTTTCGGGGAGAACCAGCTATCTCCGAGTTTGATTGGCCTTTCACCCCTAGCCACAGGTCATCCGCTAATTTTTCAACATTAGTCGGTTCGGTCCTCCAGTTGATGTTACTCAACCTTCAACCTGCCCATGGCTAGATCACTCGGTTTCGGGTCTATATCCAGAGACTAAACGCGCAGTTAACACTCGCTTTCGCTACGGCTCCCCTAATCGGTTAACCTTGCCACTGAATATAAGTCGCTGACCCATTATACAAAAGGTACGCAGTCACCTAACTAGTAGGCTCCTACTGCTTGTACGTACACGGTTTCAGGTTCTGTTTCACTCCCCTCACAGGGGTTCTTTTCGCCTTTCCCTCACGGTACTGGTTCACTATCGGTCAGTCAGGAGTATTTAGCCTTGGAGGATGGTCCCCCCATTTTCAAACAGGATATCACGTGTCCCGCCTTACTCGATTTCACTCATACAATGCCGTCAGTTACGGGGCTGTCACCCTGTATCGCGTGCCTTTCCAGACACTTCACCTGACACTGTATCAGCTTAAGGGCTACTCCGATTTCGCTCGCCGCTACTTTCGGAATCTCGGTTGATTTCTTTTCCTCGGGGTACTTAGATGTTTCAGTTCTCCCGGTTCGCCTCATTAAGCTATGTATTCACTTAATGATACTTACTGCTGTAAGTGGGTTTCCCCATTCGGAAATCTCAGATTCAGGTGGCTCTTACTGCCTCATCTGAGCTTATCGCAAGTTAGTACGTCCTTCATCGCCTCTGACTGCCAAGGCATCCACCATGTACGCTTAGTCACTTAACCATACAACCCGAAAAAGTTTCGGAATGTGGTCTTGTCACCAAGATTTGTCTGCCATTTTTATACATGCGGCAGACTATGATATTGCCGGACTCAATTTCCAAGAACACTTGATTGTGTTGGTCTTTCTTATACAAGAAAGTATTGAGAACTTTTACAAACAGTTTTGTTTAAAAACAAAACTGCTTTGTCAGCTTTCCAAATTGTTAAAGAGCGTGATTCATAAAGAACCATGTTTAACCATTCTCTTCCCATTCACAAAGAAAAGAACACTTAAAGATGGTGGAGCTATGCGGGATCGAACCGCAGACCTCCTGCGTGCAAGGCAGGCGCTCTCCCAGCTGAGCTATAGCCCCATCAGGTGTCGATACCGCTTCAATTCAATGTGAATTGGTGGGTCTGAGTGGACTTGAACCACCGACCTCTCGCTTATCAGGCGAACGCTCTAACCACCTGAGCTACAGACCCAGTATCGTCTCTTAATAACATAAACCTTCAATCTGTGTGAACACTCGACAATAATCATCATCGTGTAAGGAGGTGATCCAGCGCCAGGTTCCCCTAGCGCTACCTTGTTACGACTTCACCCCAGTCATGAACCACAAAGTGGCAAGCGTCCTCCCGAAGGTTAAACTACCTGCTTCTTTTGCAGCCCACTCCCATGGTGTGACGGGCGGTGTGTACAAGGCCCGGGAACGTATTCACCGTGGCATTCTGATCCACGATTACTAGCGATTCCGACTTCATGGAGTCGAGTTGCAGACTCCAATCCGGACTACGACGTACTTTTTGGGATTCGCTCACTTTCGCAAGTTGGCCGCCCTCTGTATACGCCATTGTAGCACGTGTGTAGCCCTACTCGTAAGGGCCATGATGACTTGACGTCGTCCCCACCTTCCTCCGGTTTATCACCGGCAGTCTCCCTGGAGTTCCCACCTGAAGTGCTGGCAAACAAGGATAAGGGTTGCGCTCGTTGCGGGACTTAACCCAACATTTCACAACACGAGCTGACGACAGCCATGCAGCACCTGTCTCAGAATTCCCGAAGGCACTCCTCTATCTCTAAAGGATTTTCTGGATGTCAAGAGTAGGTAAGGTTCTTCGCGTTGCATCGAATTAAACCACATGCTCCACCGCTTGTGCGGGCCCCCGTCAATTCATTTGAGTTTTAATCTTGCGACCGTACTCCCCAGGCGGTCTACTTAACGCGTTAGCTCCGAAAGCCACAGCTCAAGGCCGCAACCTCCAAGTAGACATCGTTTACGGCGTGGACTACCAGGGTATCTAATCCTGTTTGCTCCCCACGCTTTCGCATCTCAGTGTCAGTATCTGTCCAGGGGGCCGCCTTCGCCACCGGTATTCCTTCAGATCTCTACGCATTTCACCGCTACACCTGAAATTCTACCCCCCTCTACAGTACTCTAGCCAACCAGTTTCAAATGCGATTCCGAGGTTAAGCCCCGGGCTTTCACATCTGACTTAATCAACCACCTACATGCGCTTTACGCCCAGTAATTCCGATTAACGCTCGCACCCTCCGTATTACCGCGGCTGCTGGCACGGAGTTAGCCGGTGCTTCTTCTGCAGCTAACGTCAAAATAACAGAGTATTAATCTGTCACCCTTCCTCACTGCTGAAAGTACTTTACAACCCGAAGGCCTTCTTCATACACGCGGCATGGCTGCATCAGGGTTTCCCCCATTGTGCAATATTCCCCACTGCTGCCTCCCGTAGGAGTCTGGACCGTGTCTCAGTTCCAGTGTGGCTGATCATCCTCTCAGACCAGCTAGAGATCGTCGCCTTGGTGAGCTCTTACCTCACCAACCAGCTAATCTCACTTAGGCGTATCCGGTAGCGCAAGGTCCGAAGAGCCCCCGCTTTGACCCATAGGTATTATGCGGTATTAGCCATCGTTTCCAATGGTTATCCCCCTCTACCGGGCAACTTCCTAAGCATTACTCACCCGTCCGCCGCTCGTCAGCAAGAAAGCAAGCTTTCTCCTGTTACCGCCCGACTTGCATGTGTTAGGCCTGCCGCCAGCGTTCAATCTGAGCCATGATCAAACTCTTCAATTAAAGTTTTTTGATGCCTTAGCATCGGCTCAATGAATACTGATAACATGCACTACTTTATTAAAAGTAATGTCATGTTGAATTGACTGTGCCAAACATTCATTCTAAAAAGAATTCCTGTTCGTTTTGGTCACTCGTATCATTGATAAAATCTTTTGGATGTTTATCCGACGAGTGCCCACACAGATTGATAGGTTTATATTGTTAAAGAGCTTTCTCTTCGTAATTACTTACTGAAGAGGCGGTCATTCTAGCGAGATAATCTTAAGTGTCAAACACTTTTTTATTATTTCGTCTTACCGTCAGACCTTGCTGTCACTAGCTTTCTGTTCTTTTTGAACCGTTGCCGTGTCAGTGAGGCGGCATTATATAGACTCGAACAAAGCTGACAAGTAAAAACTGCATTTTTTTCACCAATTAGCGTCTGTTTGAATAGAGTTTAACCAGCTCAAATCTTATCAAATTATTTTCACCAACTTTCTAACAACTTACACACAAAACACTGTGGATAACTAGTCATCACTATCAATGAAATAGGAAATTCTTGAGCGAGGATTTAAGTAGTCTCTTATTTTATCCGGAAGTTTATTTGGCAAGATGGCACTGACGATAGACAGATCCCTATCAGCCAAGTCAATAATCGGTGCCTGTGTTCTGGGAACAGAAGGATCATAAATCAGCACATTAGGATACAGCAAACTGGCATTATTAACGGAGATAACAAGTCCAACCATATCATTAGACAGTTGCACGACAGTGCCAGGAGGGAAAACTCCCATGAATTTAACTAAAATTCCCAGACTTTCTTCATCATATAGATGTTTGCAATTTTTAAAGAGAAAGGATAACGCAACATATGGTATTTTCTGCTCACTTGGAATCGCTGGATGGCAAAGATTATCGAACGCATTAGCCACGGCGATAATTTTAGCCAAATCATCAATATTATCCCCTTTCAAACCTTCCGGATAACCAGATCCATCTAATAATTCATGATGCTGACTGATCACCGTTTTCGCACTCTCTGGAAAATCTTCGATATTGTTTGCTAAATCAAGCCCGTATTTAGTATGTTGCTTTAGGTAATTACTTTCAGGAGTGGTTAACGGTATCTGCTTTCTTAGTATCGCTTTGGGAACTTTGATTTTCCCCATATCATGAAACAATGCAGCAAAAGACAACTCTTTAATTCTTTCGGCATCATATTGCTTCGCTTTGGCAATCATCATGGCAATGATAGCAACATTTAAAGAGTGAAAATAAATATCTTCAAATTCACTCTTGTTATTCATTAAATGCAATGTAACACTGTTCTCACTCAGCAATGTATCAACAACATCTGATATCAGTTGTTCTGCTTCTTCAACTGCATCTTGCGGTCGGCTACGAATTTTATTCATCACAGCTCTCATGCGAGCTAAAGAACGTTCAAACTCTTTTTCACATTTGATAACACGGCGACGATACGCACTTAGTTTCTCAATGCGTTGTTGCTTTTCATCCCATAACTTTTTGGCTTCTGCATCTAATTTTGCACTTTCATCGCTCACCTCTTCCTTCCCTTTTTCAGGAACATCTTTTTTAGCCGGTAGCGGTTTCGTGTCACTCTGATTAGGATTCAAATAAACATGTTGAATTCCTAAGTGCTTGATCACATCAATCTGCTCCTGACTTTTTATTTTAAAGCTATTAAACAGAAAAGGATGATCATTCCACTTAACTGGCAGCCGGATATGCAGTCCTGGCTGAAGTCTATCCACAGTAATTTTTATATTGACATTAGACACTTTTATGCAAACTCATTAATGATAATCATTTGAACATTATAATAAATCTGGCAAGTTAAAATTTAAAAGTCCAGTATAAGTTAATGATAGAAATATATAAGAATACTTACAGCAGAAAAAGCAGTGTTTTTTTGAGCTAAAAAACAAAAGCCCTAAAACATCAGAATTTTTGCTCGTAAAGAATACGCAAAAGTAATCCGTTACCATCTGCAAGAGTATATTCTTTTTCTTTTGGCTTTGCTTGTTTGATTTGGGTTGCAGTTAAGTTGGTGGTTAGTCGCACCATAATTCAGTACCGTGTTTGGGAAATATACCGCTGGGGTTACCAACAGGGTTACATAAAATGCTGGCTGCTACAATACGCTCTCGACACACTCGGACGTAAGATATTGAATTCACAGAGGATAAAAAACGAAAAAAGACGCCCAAGGACGTCTTCATCTTAAGAATGGTACCGATGGGCGGACTTGAACCGCCACGCCGTGAGGCAACGGATTTTGAATCCGTCGTGTCTACCAATTTCACCACATCGGCATAAAGCTAGCATGCTTTAGATGCTCTGCATTATACGGAAGAAAATACGCTTCGCAATAACAAAAAGACACTTTTCAACTGTTTGCTGATAATTTCGCCATAAAACGATAGCAACAAAATCGCTTCATCAGATAATATCTACAATTTTCTTCTCAGAAGAAGAATGGCGATCGTCAAAAATACAATACTTGGGGCAAGCGCTCCGATAACAGGGGGAAACCCATAAACTAGGCTCATTGGTCCGAAAAACTCACTCGAGATATAAAAGGTAAAACCAGCAACAACCCCAGTCAGAATTCTGGCCCCCATGGTTACACTACGTAAAGGTCCAAAAATGAATGACAACGCCATCAACATCATAACTGCGATGGAAAAAGGCTGTGTCACTTTTCTCCAGAAAGCCAACTCATATCTTGATGCATCCTGCTCTGATTCTTTCAGATAATGAACATAATTATATAACCCTGTGAGAGACTGCTCTTCCGGTTTTACCGTTACAACAGCAAGTTTGTCTGGCGCCAAAGTCGTTTTCCAACGATAATCGGGTAGCTGATCTTTCCTGATCTCAACCTCACCATCCATATATGTCATATGAACATTATGAAGAAGCCATATGTTATTGCCCTGATAATCGGCTTCTTTTGCAAAAATGACTTTATTTAATTTTTTATCCGTATCAAAGCGCCACATATTCAGAGCATAAATGTGGTCACCACGAACTTTGCCTATAAAGATAAAATCATTAGCATCGCGAGCCCATACTCCGGTACGGACAGACAATAAATTACCACCGGACATCGAAAATGCGCGTAAATCCCGTGCCATTTTCTGAGCCTGAGGAGCTCCCCACTCCCCTAATAACGTCACCAGAATCATCAGAGGAACCGCAGTTTTCAGAACTGAACCACCGATTTTCAATTTAGAGAAACCAGCAGCCTGCATAACCACCAGCTCAGAGCTTGCAGCTAAAGCGCCCAAGCCTATCAAAGCCCCCAGTAAAGCGGCCATAGGGAAGAACATTTCAATGTCCCGAGGAATACTTAGTAACACAAAAAAGAGAGCTTTAAGTAAATCGTAACTTCCCTGCCCAACCTTACGTAACTGATCAACATATTTAATGATACCAGACAGGCCGACAAAAGTTATAAGTACAATAGAACTTGTGGCGATGATTGTTCTGCCAATATATAAATCGAAAATTTTAAACACGACTTAAGCCACCTTTCTTTTTCTGATCTTATCTTTCAAACGGCGAACAGCAATACTATCAAGACTATTAATAATGAATGCACCGATAAGCAAAGTGGCATTAATTGGCCATAGTCCGATATAACCGGGGATAGAGCCGTCTTCAATCGCTGATTTTGTTGCACTAATGGCCATAAAATACGTTAAATAGATAAGGATCGCCGGACCCATTTTGGCAAAACGCCCCTGTCTTGGATTCACCGCAGACAACGGAACCACAAGCATGGTTAACAGAGGAATACAAACCACTAAAGAAATCCGCCATTGCAATTCAGCCTGAGCACTCCGATTACTCTGATGTAATAAGTCTAAAGTCGATCTGGCATCCCAGCCTCTCCCCCGGTTCTCAACTTTTCTCTGACCTATCAATCCTTCGTATTGCCTGAATCTCGTCACCATGTAGTTAACCTGAGTTGGCACACCTTCATATCGTGTTCCATCATGTAACGTAATGATCTGGCGGCCATCACTTAATTCTTTCACATCACCGTTATCAGAAAACATAACGCTGGGCAAAACAGAATCCCTTGGTGTCATTTGTGCAATGAACACATTTTTTAACGTTTTTCCCTGAATATCATCGATAAAGACAACCGAAGAACCATCAGGAGTACTTTGGAAATGTCCTTTCTGTAATAAATCGACACTATTTTCAGCAGCAAGCTGCTCCATTAACTGCGCTTCTTTATCCTGACTCCATGGCGATAACCAAAACGCATTGAAAGCAGCAACCCCAGATGTAATGATAGCCAGGTATAATGCTGCTCTGATCAGAAACTTATTCCCAATCCCTGTCGCATTCATGACTGTAATTTCACTTTCCGCATAGAGCCGTCCAAAGGTAATTAATATCCCTATGTACAAACTTAGTGGAAGCATTAACAATCCCATTGCCGGCATATTCAGACCAACAATCGATAAAATCATTCTTGCAGGGATGTCCCCATCCGTTGCATCCGCTAACACCCGGATAAATCTCTGACTCAAAAAAACCAGAAATAAAATGAAGAAAATAGCCAATTGGCTTTTTAACGTTTCACGGATCAGATATCTTACGATAATCACTCTTAATTTACCTATGCAAAACTTGTATTTTTAGTTGAATCGCTATAATTTCTCGTTGAACCGTTTATTTTAGGAAATTTTGATAGTAATTATAGGCGCTATCAATTCTAATCTATATACTAAGGTTCAACTCTTTAAGAGTGCATTATCTACGATTTAGTTCTATTTGTCTTCACGATGTAGGAGTACGCATGGAGTTCAGTGTAAAAAGTGGGAGTCCAGAAAAGCAACGAAGCGCTTGTATCGTTGTCGGAGTCTTTGAACCACGTCGACTTTCTCCGGTAGCAGAGCAACTGGATAAAATCAGTGATGGTTATATCAGCTCATTGCTGAGACGCGGTGATCTGGAAGGGAAGCCGGGGCAAATGCTGCTTCTGCATCAGGTTCCGGGCGTGTTGTCTGAACGGGTTCTTTTGGTCGGCTGCGGTAAAGAGCGAGAGCTTGGAGAAAGACAATATAAAGAAATTATTCAGAAAACGATCAGCACATTAAATGAAACAGGCTCAATGGAAGCTGTATGCTTTTTAACTGAGTTGCATGTGAAAGGTAGAGATACCTACTGGAAAGTTCGTCAGGCCGTTGAAGCCACTGAGGATGGCCTTTACACATTCGATCAGTTCAAAAGTGTAAAGCCAGAAACACGTCGGCCTTTACGAAAACTGGTCTTTAATGTTCCTACCCGTAGAGAACTTAGCCTCGGTGAAAAAGCCATTTCTCATGGCCTGGCCGTTTCCTCAGGAGTTAAATCATGTAAAGATTTAGGCAATATGCCCCCCAATATAGCGAATCCGGCCTATCTTGCATCACAGGCCAGACGTCTTGCCGACGATTATGAGACCATAACATCTAAGGTCATCGGCGAAGAAGAAATGGAAAAACTCGGCATGACCGCTTACCTTGCAGTTGGCCGTGGCTCAAAAAATGAGTCAATGATGTCTGTGATCGAATATAAAGGTCATCCGGATCCGAACGCAAAACCAATAGTACTGGTTGGAAAAGGCCTCACATTTGATTCCGGTGGTATTTCATTAAAACCCGGCGCTAATATGGATGAAATGAAATACGATATGTGTGGTGCCGCTTCGGTATTTGGCACCATGACTGCAATTGCGAAACTCAATGTTCCACTAAATGTTATTGGTGTATTAGCTGGTTGTGAAAACATGCCCGGAGGCCAGGCATACCGCCCTGGTGACATCCTAACGACAATGTCAGGGCAAACCGTTGAAGTTCTGAATACTGATGCTGAAGGACGGCTGGTTTTATGTGATGCCCTAACTTATGTTGAAAGGTTTGATCCTGAATATGTTATCGATGTAGCAACACTAACAGGCGCTTGTATTATTGCCCTTGGCCACCATACAAGTGGCGTACTGTCAAACCACAACCCTTTAGCGCATGAGCTGGTTGGTGCGTCAGAACAAGCGAGTGACCGAGCATGGCGACTGCCGATTACCGACGAATATCAGGAACAACTGAAAAGTCCGTTTGCAGACATGGCCAATATCGGAGGAAGACCGGCAGGAACCATCACCGCAGCTTGCTTCTTATCCCGGTTTACCAAACGTTACAACTGGGCTCACCTCGATATCGCCGGAACAGCATGGCGTTCAGGAACCAGCAAAGGTTCAACAGGCCGTCCAGTCCCACTATTGGTTCAGTTTCTATTAAATAAAAGCGGACTAACCAGCGAAGAGTAACATAAGTAAGAAGTTAATAGATAAGAGGGCACAAGCCCTCTTGCTTATTATTAATTATATGAGAAATGCCACGTTTTATATCATTGCAGAAGGCAGCACAAAGGCTGAGCGGCAAGGCTTGCTTCAGTATGTTGTTTTTTTAAGTCAGCATTTTTCTAAACAGGGAGCAAAAATTTTCATCAACAGTCAGAATAAACAAGAAGCAGAAACATTAGCAGAACTGTTCTGGCAGGTTCCGACAAACTTATTTATTGCTCATAATCTCGTTGGCGAAGGGCCTAGATATTCGACACCGATCGAAATTGGTTATCCTGAGGTCAGACCGAACATCAACCGACAAATTGTCATTAATTTATCGGATTGTAATACAACCTTTGCGCATCGCTTCAGTGAGGTGGTAGACTTCGTTCCTTGCGAAGAACAAACAAAACAGCTGGCAAGGGAACGCTATAAACTTTATCGTCAGGCTGGATTCCAGCTACAGACATTAAAAGTAAACGACTCCGATTAAACGCTATAGTTAAGGCTTCTCTTTCAGAGACCTCACTTATAACGTTTGAAAAATTCATTAGTAAACAGTATCCGTAATAAGAGCACTATGGAAAAGACATACAACCCAACATCAATCGAACAGGCTTTATATCAGGCCTGGGAAGAAAAAGGCTACTTTAAGCCAAACGGTGACACCTCAAAAGAATCATACAGCATCATGATCCCACCACCGAACGTCACAGGTAGTCTTCATATGGGTCATGCATTCCAGGATACCATTATGGATACGCTGATTCGCTGCCAGAGAATGAAAGGGAAAAACACCTTATGGCAGGTCGGAACCGATCACGCTGGTATTGCGACGCAAATGGTTGTTGAACGCAAGATCGCAGCAGAAGAAGACAAAACAAAACACGATTACGGACGTGATGCGTTTATTGATAAAGTCTGGGAGTGGAAAGCAGAATCCGGCGGTAATATTACTCAACAGCTACGTCGTTTAGGTGCCTCTGTTGATTGGGATCGGGAACGTTTCACCATGGATGATGGCTTCTACAAAGCGGTTCAGGAAGTCTTTATCAGTCTGTACAACGAAGATCTGATCTATCGAGGCAAACGCTTGGTTAACTGGGATCCAAAGCTTCACACCGCGATCTCCGATCTTGAAGTTGAAAATAAAGATAAAAAAGGCCACATGTGGCACTTCCGCTATCCACTCGCTGACGGAGCGAAAACAGCGCAAGGCAACGATTACATCATTGTCGCAACCACCCGGCCTGAAACCATGCTTGGTGATACCGGTGTTGCCGTTAACCCTGAAGATCCCCGTTATAAAGATCTTATAGGAAAAGAAGTACTGCTTCCGATCGCCAATCGCCGGATCCCTATTCTGGGCGACGAGCATGCCGATATGGAAAAAGGAACCGGTTGTGTGAAAATCACACCAGCTCACGACTTTAATGACTATGAAGTCGGCAAGCGCCATGATCTGCCAATGATCAACATCTTCACTTTTGATGCCAATATCCGCGACGAAGCCGAAGTATTTACAACAAAAGGCGAACCAAGCGAGGCTTACACGTCAGATATCCCGGAAAAATACCGGGGAATGGAACGCTTTACGGCACGTAAAGCCATTGTTGCAGAATTTGATGAACTGGGCCTGTTAGAGGAAATCAAAGATCACGATCTGACGATTCCTTATGGCGATCGGGGTGGTGTGGTTATCGAACCAATGCTGACCGACCAATGGTATGTTCGCACAGCACCGTTAGCTGAAGTTGCAACAAAAGCGGTAGAAGATGGTGAGATTCAGTTTGTTCCTAAACAGTACGAAAATATGTATTTCTCCTGGATGCGTGACATTCAGGACTGGTGTATTTCCCGTCAGCTTTGGTGGGGACACCGCATTCCGGCCTGGTATGATGCGGAAGGCAAAGTTTATGTCGGTCATAACGAAGAAGAAGTTCGTGAAAAAAATGGTTTAGGTGACGACATCACATTAACTCAGGATGAAGATGTTCTGGACACCTGGTTCTCTTCCGGCCTCTGGACCTTCGGAACATTAGGCTGGCCGGAAAAAACACCTGAGCTGGATATGTATCATCCATCGGACGTTCTGGTTACCGGCTTCGATATCATCTTCTTCTGGGTTGCCCGCATGATCATGATGACGATGCATTTCATCAAAGATGAAAATGGCAAACCGCAGGTTCCGTTTAAAACCGTGTATGTTACCGGCCTTATTCGCGATGAAAATGGCGATAAAATGTCAAAATCGAAAGGTAACGTCCTGGATCCTATCGATATGATCGATGGTATTGATCTAGAGTCGCTGGTGACTAAGCGTACCGGTAACATGATGCAACCAAAACTGGCGGCCAAAATAGAGAAAAACACGCGTAAAACGTTCGAAAATGGTATCGAACCTTACGGTACCGATGCGCTACGTTTCACGCTTGCCGCGATGGCATCAACCGGCCGCGATATCAACTGGGATATGAAACGCCTCGAGGGATATCGTAATTTCTGTAACAAACTCTGGAATGCCAGTCGCTACGTTCTGATGAACACAGAAGATCAGGATTGTGGATTTGCCGCTGGTGCTGAACTGGAATACTCGCTGGCTGACAAATGGATTGAATCGCAGTTTGAATTAGCGGCCAAGGCATTCAATAGCCACATCGATAATTTCCGTTTGGACATGGCCGCCAACACTTTGTACGAATTTATCTGGAATCAGTTCTGTGACTGGTATCTGGAGTTGACGAAGCCCGTCCTCTGGAAAGGAAGTGAAGCGCAGCAACGGGCAACCCGACGGACTTTGATCACCGTTCTGGAGAAAACGCTACGTCTCGCTCATCCGGTTATTCCTTATATCACTGAAACGATTTGGAAGAGCGTTAAGCCACTGGTGGATGGCGTCGAAGGTGAAACCATCATGCTTCAGGCCCTTCCACAATATAATGAGGCGAACTTCCATCAGGAAGCATTGAATGATATCGAATGGGTTAAGGCCTTTATCACCAGCATCCGGAATTTACGCGCTGAATACGATATTAACCCGGGTAAACCTCTTGACGTGATGTTAAAAGCAGCGTCGGACAAAGATGCACAACGTCTTATCAATAACGAACAGGTGCTCACTTCTCTGGCGAAACTGGAACAGGTTCGTGTTCTGAGTTCGAATGAAGAAACACCTGCCTGTGCGACCGCTCTCGTTGGTAAATCAGAATTAATGATACCAATGGCAGGGCTGATTGATAAAGATGCTGAACTGGAACGACTGGCGAAAGAAATCACCAAAACTCAGGGTGAAATCAAACGTATTGAAGGCAAATTAAATAACGTGGGGTTCGTTGCAAAAGCGCCGGAAGCCGTTGTAGCCAAAGAACGCGACAAACTGGACGGTTATAAAGAAACCCTGATTAAACTGGAAGATCAGAAAGTCACCATTTCGAATCTGTAAGCCACTCAGCAACAGAAGTAATAAAAGGGCCGCACGTTTATGCGGCCCTTTTCATTCTTCAGTGAACGTTATACCACCCGGTTCTGCTTTTCTCCGGCCTGAAACCGGTCAATGTTACTAAACAAAATTGATACCAGCTTTGAGATCGCCGAATCGCTTCCCCAGGCAACATGAGGCGTTAATAATAAGTTAGGTAAATCCGCATTGGCGATAAGCGGATTCGATGCATCTGCCGGCTCCTGCGTAAATACATCGACCCCGGCGCCCGCAATAATGCCTTCTTTCAGGGCATGGACCAAATCGGCCTCATCCACCAGCCCACCCCGTCCGGCATTAATCAGTATAGCTTCCGGTTTCATACGCTTCAGCTCATCACTGGCAATCAAATTCCGGGTTTCCTCATTCAATGGACAATGCAAAGAAACAATGTCCACCTGAGCTAATACATCGTTAAAGGGGGTATACCCATCCCGGCAGTCTTTGGCCCCTTTTCGTTCAGCAAAAAGCACGTTCATTCCGATGGCTTCTGCTAATGTTGCCATCGCCTTTCCTAACGAACCGCCACCAACAATACCCAGCGTACTACCCGCTACATCACCAATCGGGTGAGTAAAGAAACAAAACTGATTATCAATCTGCCACACGCCATTCTCAATATCCCGATGGTAACCAAACAGGTTTCTTTTCAGAACGAAAATCATTCCCAAAACATGCTCAGGTACGGAGCGGTTTGAATACCCCTGCACGTTTGCAACCGCAATACCCTGCTGCTTACAGAAGTCGATATCAACATTATTGACACCGGTAGCAGAGACGGCAATTAATTTTAAATTAGGCAGTTTCTGTAAAAGAGGTGCATCAAAAACCACCTTATTGGTAATAATAATCTCGGCATCTTTCACCCGGTCATAGGTTTGCTCTGGTTGGGTGAAGTCGTACTCCACCCAGCTGTGCTGGAAATTGAGCTGTGGTAATGGAATGTAGGATGGAATGGTCGCACGATCGACAAAAACAACTTGAGGTAGTGACATAGAAGAGGTCTCCTTTTCCTGATGCACTACCTCACAGAATCATTATGGGCGGGGCAGTTGCTTATAATCAGGAAGCTTTCTTTCTGGATCAAAGTATTCAAAGATAACAGGCTCTAAACCGGTATAAAAGTCACAAGGGACAAATATGCGTTTCAGCCAGTCAGTTCTGGGATGATAAAAACTTAATTCAGCGGCATGCAATTCCAGCCGTTCAGAAAAAACCCGGGCCTCCCCGTCAGAGTAAAAATCATCGCCGACAATAGGATGACCTAACGATAACATATGCACCCTGAGCTGGTGAGAACGGCCGGTAATCGGGAATAACCGTACCAGGGTTGTCTTTTCTTCCCGCACTACCACTTCATAAAGCGTTTTAGACGGTTTCCCCGTTTCATGACACACTTTCTGCCTTGGTCGATTGGGCCAGTCACAAATAAGCGGTAAGTCGACTTCCCCTTTGTCTTGCTCAAGATGTCCCCAAACACGGGCATAGTAAACTTTATGGGTTAAACGATACTGAAATTGTTTCTTTAACGCACTCTCGACATGCTTATTTTTGGCAAACAACATTAATCCGGAGGTCGACATATCCAGACGATGAACAACCTGTATATCCGGATAATGCTCAAGTAACCGGCTCCACATACTGTCATAGTGTTGTGGTGCTTTACCGGGAACCGATAACAGTCCGGAAGGCTTATTCACCACGAGGATATGGTCATCTTCAAAAACACTATCCACCCAGGGATCAACGGGAGGATTGTAAACCGTCATTGCCATAATTGCTGTCTCACAAAAAATTCCGGGCAATTATACACAAAAGCGCCAAAAATAAAGACTCTGACAACTTGTCCGCTATTAAATGATTTATCCATATTGCTGTCTTTTCAATCGCCTACCAGATTCTGTGCCCAACAATCGTTCTTATGACTGTAAATATCATTTGACAGAAAGGTTAAATATGATATTCATACATATTCTTGACAAAATAAAAAACATATAAACACAAACATAATAACGCAACACAAGTGCACGTTGTAAGGAATCACCATGGAAAAAGCAGCTTCCTATCCTTCCGAGAAAGGGTCAGCCATATCCAATTTAATCAAATCATTAGGTCCAGGAATCATGATGGCCGCCGCCGCTGTTGGGGGATCACATCTGGTCGCCTCAACCAAAGCCGGTGCCATTTACGGTTGGCAACTTGCTATTCTGATCCTGCTGGTAAACTTTTTTAAATACCCTTTTTTCCGGGCAGGTATCCAATACACAATGGGAACGGGAGATTCTCTGGTCGAAGGTTACCGAAAACTGGGCCGGGGGTACCTGTGGGTATTCACTATTTTAACGACAATATCCAGTGTGATTAATACGGCCGCTCTGACGTTGTTCAGTGCCAGCCTGCTAAGCTATTTTTGTCCTTTTGAGCTTTCCGGTACCAGTTTATCCGCCATTATCCTTGGCGTGTGTCTTTTGATTCTTTTTGCCGGTCAATACAAAGCTCTGGACTCTTTATCCAAAATCATCATGGCGGTACTGACCATAGCGACGGTCATGGCGGTCATATTCGCTTTCGCTCACCCGGCGGAAACCATTCCGGATGCGCCTAACCCATCACCATGGACTCTAGCCGCAATAGGCTTCCTTGTTGTGACAATGGGGTGGATGCCGGCTCCGATTGAAATATCCAGCCTGACGTCCGTCTGGCTCAAGAGCCAATGTAAACAACAACGTGTTACGCCCAAGTCCGCATTATTTGATTTTAATGTCGGTTACATAGGTACCGCAGTTCTGGCCGTGGTGTTTTTATCTCTTGGCGCACTGGTTCTGCATGGAACCGGGGTGAAATTGTCGCAATCCGGGGTCGGTTTCTCCCATCAGTTGGTCAGCCTGTATGCCACAACCATTGGAGAATGGTCCCGTTATCTGATCGCCGTTATTGCATTTTTCTGTATTTTTGGCAGCACGATTACGGTCATTGATGGTTATTCAAGGGTGATTGCTGAAGCGCAGCGCCTATTGAAAGAAGAAAAAGAAGAGAAAAAATCCACACTAAATATGTGGATGATCATCACATCAGGATGTGCTCTGGCAATATTGGTCTTCTTTAAATCGGCTTTGATGCCAATGCTTAACTTTGCCATGATTATGGCTTTCATGACGACGCCGGTATTTGCTCTGCTGAATTACATTCTGGTAACCCGGACATCGCTACCTAAAGAACTGTCAGTCGGCCCAAAACTAAAAGCATTATCCGTGATTGGACTGGTCTACTTATTTGGCTTCCTGGTCCTGTTTATCTGGTGGAAATGGTTTCTGTAATTCAATGACAACAAAAGCCTCGCTGACATCATATCGCGAGGCTTTTTTGTATACAAAAGAGGCGTTATCCCGAGATAATTACCTAAGGAAGTTAATTATGTGAAACGACAATTAACCGCAGAGAATCAAGCTGATACTGAGCTTGGTCAATATACACATCTAATGATTGGATCTGCTGCTCCAGAACCGATAATTCATCTTCGCGAATATTTGGGTTTACCGCTTTCAGGGCTTGTAAACGCTCTAGTTCACCATTCAGTACCCGGAACATTTCCTCTTTGGCCTGTTCTCTGATCTTTTTCACCTGCTCAACGGCATACTGTTCGCTTTTTTCGATGAGAAGATGAACCTCCTTCTGAACAGAAGTAATCAGCTTACTCGCCATATGACGGTTAATTGGACTTAACTGACGGTTAAAAGCCTCGAAATCAACCTGAGAGGAAAGATCATTGCCACGGGCATCCAGCATGACGCGAATGGGGGTTTTCGGCAGAAAACGGCTGATACCACTACGCTTCGGTGCCTGAGCATCCACCAGATAAACTAACTCAAGTAACAACGTACCGGGTGGTAATGCCCGGTTTTTCAGAATAGAGACGGCATTGGTACCCACGCCTTCACTCATCAGAAGATCCATACCGCCCTGAATCATAGGGTGTTCCCAACTGATAAAGTGAATGTCTTCCCGTGACAATGCCGTTTCTCTGGAAAACGTCACGGTCGCCCCCTCATAAGGCAGCCCAGGATAACTCGGAACCATCATATGCTCTGATGGTGTCACCACGAGGGCATTTTCACCCTTGTCTTCCTGATGCAGCCCAATCGTATCAAACAAGCTTAATGCGAAAGAAACCAGATTGGTATCCCCATCGGTTTCCGCTATCTGCTTAACGATACTTCTGGCCTTTTCACCACCGTTCGAATGAATTTCCAACAGGCGATCCCGGCCTTTTTCTAACTCAACTTTTAAGGAATCATTGAATTTTGCCGATGACTCGATGACCTCTTCCAAACCTTCTGAGCTGACTTTCGCCAGAAGATCAATCAACTCATCCGCGTAACGGTCAAAGACCGTTCTTCCGGTCGGACAGGTTTCCCCAAACGCATTTAACCCTTCATGGTACCAGCGAGCCAGAATCTCCTGAGAAGTGCCCATCAGGTACGGTATATGAATATCGATATCACGCAGTTGTCCGATACGATCAAGCCGGCCAATACGCTGCTCCAGAAGGTCCGGGTTCAATGGCAGATCAAACATCACCAATTGGTTGGCAAACTGAAAGTTACGCCCTTCCGAACCAATTTCACTACAAATCAGAACCTGAGCGCCCCCCTCTTCCTGAGCAAAGTAAGCAGCCGCTTTATCCCGTTCAATGATGGACATATTTTCATGGAAGACGGTTGCCCGGATACCTTCTCTTTCCCGTAACGCCTGTTCCAGTTGTAATGCCGTACTGGCACGGGAGGCAATAACCAGAATTTTTTCACTGCGCTTTTCTTTCGTCTTTTCAATCAGCCAGTTAACTCGGGGATCAAACTGCCACCAGGACGTTTCATCGCCTTCAAACTCCTGAAAGATTTCTTCCGGATACAGCATTTTAAACGCCCGGGCTTCCAGTGACATTTTTCCACCCAGAATTCCGGCGACCTTCATCGACGTAGCATACTGACCGGGCAATGCCATCGGCAAAAGATGAACCATCCGGTCAGGGAAACCTTTGATTGCAGAACGGGTATTCCGGAACAATACCCGGCCGGTACCATGCCGGTCCATCAAGTGTTCAATCAATTCCTGCCTTGCCATCGCTTTTTCTTCATCGGCAGCATGACTGTCCAATACTTTAAATGCCGGCTCACTATCCTGCTCTGACAATAATTCACTGATGCTGTTTTTAGCTTCGTCGGTTAAAGACTCGCCTTCCAACAGCAGTGACACGGCATTCGCTACCGGTTCATATTGTTCTTCTTCCTTAACAAAAGCGTCATAATCATAGAAACGATCGGAATCCAACAAACGTAAACGGGCAAAGTGACTCTCACGTCCTAACTGCTCAGGGGTTGCGGTCAGTAATAGTACTCCCGAAATCTGCTCAGACAGCGCTTCAACGATTTGGTATCCACGGCTGGGCTTGTCTTCGCTCCACTCCAGATGATGAGCCTCATCAACGACCAATAAATCCCAGTCAGCATCCAATGCCTGCTCAAAACGCCGACGGCTCTTACGCAAGAAATCCAGAGAACAGAGCACCAACTGTTGGGTCTCGAAAGGATTCTCCGCTTCCGCGTAAGCTTCAATGCAGCGCTCTTCATCAAAGATTGAAAAATGAAGATTGAACCGACGCATCATTTCCACCAGCCATTGGTGCTGCAACGTTTCCGGTACAAGGATCAGAACCCGTTCCGCCCGGCCTAAAAGAATCTGCTGATGGATGATCATCCCGGCTTCAATCGTTTTACCCAGTCCAACTTCATCAGCCAGCAACACTCTTGGTGCATTCCTACGCCCCACCTCATGAGCAATATATAATTGATGAGGGATCAGTCCGGCACGCATCCCACACAAACCACGAAACGGACTTTTATTTTGCTCATGTTGGTTTAGCAACGCCCGGTAACGCAAAACAAAATGGTCCATGCGGTCTATTTGTCCTGCAAACAATTTATCCTGTGGCTTGTTAAAACGAATTTGATGACTTAAGAAAATTTCACGTAATTCTACGTGCTCTTCATTCGTATCTGAACGGGTACCGATATACGTAATAACTCCGTTCTCTTCCATGACTTTCTCGACTTTCAGCGACCAGCCTTCCTGACAGTCAACTTCATCACCCTCATTGAAAATAACTCGGGTAACAGGGGCATCATTACGTGAATAAACTCGATTTTCTTCAGATGCTGCAAACATAATTGTGACCGTTCGGGACTCTGTCTGCACCACTGTTCCTAAGCCAAGATCATTTTCTGTGTCGCTAATCCAGCGCTGCCCCACTGCAAATGTCATGAATTGATCACCTCATTATTTTCGTTGTGTATAACCATCTCTGAATAGAGTACTACGATTGAAACCGAATTAAATCCAGTTAGATTTTATTCTGTTATCGGAAAAGGTCGCTAATATTACTCGATGGCGTGACAGAGGTCACGCTCAAATAAAACAATATTCCGGATTTTTACGACGGAAATAAAAACGTAAAAAAAACGTGTCATTGCTATTAAAAGTAAATAGCTTTACTTGTCGTGAAATATCGTATTTTTTGTCAATTGATACAAAGAATGCTATGTTTTAGAAAGTATCAACGGGTTTGCAGTACGTCGGAAGGACACTCACGGCACACTGAGTTCGCTGAGACTCTGGCTGACCTCTATTGCAAATAGATGATTCCTACTAAGCCATTGAAGGCAAAGGAGACGCTTATGGGCGAAACCGAACGGAAACTGTTTGTACTGGATACCAACATCCTCTTGCATGAGCCACTTGCCATCTACTCCTTTCAAGAACATGACGTCGTCATACCCATGACAGTCCTCGAAGAACTTGACCGAATCAAAGACAGTAAACGAGATGTCGCCAGGGATGCCCGCGTTGCAATAAGGGCGCTGGAAGATCTGTTCCATGACGCCACCCCGGAACAAATCTCTGAAGGAATTCCTTTCTCCAAAGAAAAAGAGGCAAAAGGCACCATTTCTATTCTGGCCGACTTCGAATTGCAGGAAACCGTCAAAGCATTTGCGGATAAGGCCGGTGATAACCGAATTCTGAATGCGGTGATCTTTTTACAAAACAAAAAGGCCCCAAGACCCGTTGTTCTGGTCACAAAAGACATCAACATGAGATTGCGGGCCAAAGGCGCCGGAGTGCTTTATGTTGAAGATTACCGAACCGATCAACTCATTGATGACATCCAGTACCTAACCAAAGGTTTTCAACAACGTCCGGGGGATTTTTGGGATAGTGTTGCTGAAGTTGAAAGCCGCACTCTGAATGGAAAGACATATCATACTCTTAACAGGGCGCCTTTCGAACCAACTTATATCAACCAGTATGTCATCGATGAAGACAGCGATTTCGCGGCCCGGGTTGCTGACATAACGGAAGAAACCATCACGCTGAAAGACATGAGTAAAGAGCGGATGATGCACCGCAAAGCCTGGGATATAACGCCTAAAAATGTCTATCAGGCCATGGCCCTTGATGCCTTGCTCGACCCGGATATTGATCTGGTCATTCTGACCGGAGCAGCCGGTAGTGGTAAAACCCTTCTGGCAATGGCTTCTGCCCTTGAGCAAACAGTCGAAAGGAAAATGTTCGATAAAATTATTGTCACCCGTAACACGCCGGATATCGGTGAGTCTATTGGCTTTTTACCGGGTACGGAAGAAGAAAAAATGATGCCCTGGCTGGCGGCCGTCACGGATACTCTGGAAGCATTGCATAAAAATGACCACTGTACAGAAGGCTCTCTAAATTATATCTGTGATAAGGCCAATATTCAGTTTAAGTCCATTAACTTTATGCGGGGACGCTCCATACAGGATGCGTTCGTTCTGCTCGATGAATGCCAGAACCTGACTGCATCTCAGATAAAAACCATTATTACCCGCTGTGGGGAAGGAACGAAAATTGTCTGTTCCGGTAACCTAGCCCAGATAGATTCTCACTATTTGACTCCAGTCACCTCTGGATTAACGTATATGGTCGAACGGTTTAAAAACTTTGAAGGAAGTGCAAATATCCACCTCAATGGTGTCGTTCGTAGCCGGCTGGCAGAATTTGCAGAAGAAAATCTGTAAAATTCATCGGTGTTGCGTGAATATATTATCATTTATATAAAATAATTATTCACAAAAGCCCTCATAATATGTTTAACTAGCCATATTGAAGACTTTTTAGGACTGAGATATGGCTTTCAATCTACGTAACCGTAATTTTCTCAAACTACTGGATTTCACGACAACGGAAATCCAGTTTTTACTTGATCTCGCTGCTGATTTAAAAAAAGCAAAATATACCGGAACAGAACAAAAGCGTCTTGCCGGTAAAAATATCGCGCTTATTTTCGAAAAGTCTTCAACCCGAACCCGTTGTTCATTTGAAGTCGCAGCCTATGATCAAGGTGCCCAGGTTACCTATCTTGGCCCTTCCGGTTCTCAGATCGGCCACAAAGAATCCATGAAAGATACCGCACGGGTATTAGGCCGTATGTATGATGGTATTCAGTATCGTGGCTATGGTCAGGATATTGTGGAAGAACTGGGCGCTTATGCCGGCGTTCCCGTATGGAATGGCCTGACGGACGAGTTCCATCCAACTCAAATCCTCGCAGATTTCATGACCATGCAGGAACACAGCCGGGGCAAGCACCTGCACCAGATAAAGTTCGCCTACCTTGGTGATGCCCAGAATAACATGGGGAACTCACTCATGGTTGGGGCAGCTAAAATGGGCATGGATATCCGCTTAATCGCCCCCAAAGCTTTCTGGCCTGAAGCCTCTCTGGTCAAAGATTGTCAGGCGGTTGCTGAAAAAACAGGCGCAAAAATTACCTTAACGGAAAGCGTTGATGAAGGTGTAAAAGGTTGCGATTTTCTATACACGGATGTCTGGGTTTCAATGGGTGAACCAGAAAAGGCCTGGGATGAACGGGTCGCATTAATGACCCCTTATCAGGTAAATATGGATGTTATCAAAAAGACCGGAAATCCGCATGTTAAGTTTATGCACTGTCTGCCAGCCTTTCATAATGATGAAACAACGGTTGGGAAGGAAGTTGCCGAAAAATACGGAATGAACGGTCTGGAAGTAACCGAAGATGTGTTTGAGTCAGAGCATTCCATTGTCTTTGATGAAGCAGAGAACCGTATGCATACCATCAAAGCTATCATGGTTGCCACCTTAGGCTCATAATAAAACAAAATTGCCAATTATTTTCCGGATGTAATCGCTTGCACTCACACTTCTTAAGCGTATAATCTGGGGCGATTTATCTAGGGGGATGAAATGACTGACCCAATTGTCGCAACAATGCAATGGTCTGATGGTAAGTGGTTCTGCTTATCTGGTCTTTTCATTTCCTTTTTCATTTGAATTCAAAACCTCCCATTTCGGGGGGTTTTTTTATGTCTGTCATATAGTAGGGAAGATGATCATGGCTAATACGCTTTACAATAAGCATATTATTTCTATTCCGGAACTCACCCGTGAAGAACTGGAACTTATCGTAAAAACAGCCGGTGAGCTAAAAAAAGAGCAAAAACCAGATTTAATCAAAAATAAAGTGGTTGCCAGTTGTTTTTTCGAACCTTCAACCCGTACTCGTTTATCTTTCGAAACCGCAATACAACGCATCGGTGGGAGTGTTATCGGCTTTGATAATGACGGAAATACGTCTTTGGCCAAAAAAGGGGAAACCTTGTCCGACTCCGTTCAGGTCATCTCCAATTATGTCGATGCGTTTGTCATGCGCCATCCTCAGGAAGGTGCGGCCCGCTTAGCTTCCGAGTATTCGAATGGGGTTCCAATCATCAATGCTGGAGACGGGTCAAACCAGCACCCAAGCCAAACTCTGCTCGATCTGTTTACAATATCAGAAACACAAGAAAAACTGGATGGGGTTAATATCGCCTTTGTAGGGGATCTGAAGTATGGACGAACCGTTCACTCACTCACTCAGGCTTTGGCAAAATTCAATAACAACCGCTTCTTTTTTATTGCCCCAGAAGCACTGGCGATGCCCGAATACATTCTTGAAGAACTTGATGAAGCTGGCATTGAATACAGCCTTCACACCGATATTGAAAGCGTCATGCCGGAAATCGATATTTTATATATGACCCGTGTGCAACGGGAACGGTTCGATGAATCGGAATACGCCCATATCAAGTCTGCTTTCATCCTAAGTGCAGCACAATTGCATAACGCGAGACCGAATATGAAAATCCTTCATCCTCTGCCACGTATTGATGAAATAACAACCGATGTTGATAACACCCCACATGCGTACTTTTTCCAACAGGCAGGTAATGGTGTTTACGCACGTGAAGCACTATTGGCATTAGTTCTCAACGAAACACTTTAAGGGAGATATCACAGTGGCTAAAGAAACGAAAATGCAGGTTGAAGCAATTAAAAACGGAACAGTTATTGACCATATTCCCTCACAGATAGGCATCAAAGTATTACGTCTTTTTGATATGCACAATTCATCACAAAAAGTGACTATTGGTTTAAATTTACCTTCTTCCGCTTTGGGTTCTAAAGACCTTCTTAAAATTGAAAATGTATTTATTAACGAAGATCAGGCAAGTAAGCTAGCACTCTACGCACCAAATGCAACGGTTAACCAGATTGAAAATTACGAAGTAGTAAAAAAACTGGCCTTAGAACTACCAAAACGCATCAATAATGTCTTTGCCTGCCCTAATAGCAACTGCATAACACACAAAGAACCAGTCGAAACCAGTTTTGCCGTCTCTCAAAAAAATGGCGAAATCCGTTTAAAATGTAAATACTGTGAAAAAGTATTCTCAAGAGACGTTGTGACAGAACGCTAAGTACAATATCGGTGATATCGTAAAACAAGAGCATAAACAGTGCCTTTAGCTCTTTACCCCTAAGAAGAATCAGGGCACACTGGTTCTTCTTACTGTCAAAAACAAAATGGACAAACAATAATGACAAAAGTACTTCACACGGAATCTGCTCCGGCAGCAATTGGTCCTTATGTACAAGGTGTTGATCTTGGTAGCATGGTAATGACTTCTGGTCAGATCCCTATTAACCCGGCAACGGGTGAAATTCCGTCCGATATTGCCTCTCAAGCACGTCAGTCTCTGGAAAACATTAAAGCCATCGTTGAATCATCCGGTCTTACTGTTTCTGACATCGTCAAAATGACCGTATTCGTAAAAGATTTGAATGACTTCGGTACGGTAAATGAAGTCTATGGTAAGTTTTTTGACGAGCACAACGTAGAACATTACCCAGCACGTTCATGTGTCGAAATCGCTCGCTTGCCTAAAGATGTCGGTATCGAAATCGAAGCAATTGCTGTCCGCAAATAATAGGTAGTAGAAAATAAAAGCCGCATTTGCGGCTTTTATTTTCGATGATATCAATTCTAACCGGCGGCGTTTCTTTGCTCGACTTCAGCATCCAGTTCTGCCAGTTTTTCTTTCATCATTTCACGACAATGGTTAGAAAGTTCTCTGACATTCTCCTTTGTATAGCCCTCAGTACTGACAGGGGAAAGCATCTCAACAATAATGGTTCCATTATTCCAGCGATTCAGCTTTAAATGATCCGTTGAACTGCAAACAATAGGAACAACCGGTACACCAGCACCAATAGCAGCATGAAAAGCACCCGTTTTAAATGGTAAAAGCCCCCGGCCTCTCGAACGAGTACCTTCCGGGAACATCCATATTGAAACATCAGATTCTTTAATGCTATTTACAACCTGATCAATCGTCCCTTTTGCCTTTGTCTTATTTGCCCGGTCAATCAGGATATTTCCTGTCAGCCAGTAGATTTGTCCGAACAAGGGTAACCAAACCAAACTTTTCTTACCAACCGTTACTACTTTCGGTGTCACTGCTCCGGCCAGAGTAAACATATCCCAGTTACTTTGGTGGTTAGCTATATAAATATTCTGTCCCTGATGGGACACATTTTCCGGAAGTCTCAACTCAAGTTTAATACCAAACAATTTTGATGTTGACGCAAAAAGACGGCCAAACGTATACACATGCTTTGGATTACGAGGACTAAGCAGACAATAGCCACATCCAAAAACAAATAAAAAAACAGCCATGATAGAAACAGCTAATACACGTAACAGTGCGATCATTCTATTCTCCAAAGGAATAAAAACTCAGATAAAGGCATTCACTGATAAAAAAGCCGAAACTCGGGTTTCGGCTCAAAACAAAGCGTCGTCACAATACTAACTTGGTTCGTGAATTCTCTCAATATTAACGCCAAGTCCCCGCAATTTATCCTCAATCCGTTCATAGCCACGGTCAATATGATAAATGCGATCAACAACGGTCACTCCCCGGGCAATGCACCCGGCAATCACTAAGCTTGCAGATGCCCTTAAATCCGTCGCCATCACCTGAGCACCGCTTAAATAGGGCGTATTATGGCAAATGACGGTATTCCCTTCGATTTCAGCCTTCGCCCCCATACGCATTAACTCAGGCACATGCATAAAGCGATTTTCAAAAATCGTCTCGGTAATAATACCATTACCTTTAGCAATCATATTAAGCAAAGTAAACTGTGCCTGCATATCGGTTGGAAATCCCGGATGGGGAGCGGTACGCACCGTCACTGCCTTTAATTTCCGGCCAGTCATATCCAGAGATATCCAGTCATTACCGGTTTCAATAAGCGCACCGGCTTCCTCCAGTTTTGACAGTACGGCTTCCAGTAAACCGGGACGTGTGTCATAACATGTAATTTTACCTTTAGAGACAGCTGCAGCCACCAGAAACGTTCCCGTTTCAATACGATCCGGAACAACACTATGCTGACCGCCACCGAGTTTTTTCACACCTTCAATACGGATCGTATCTGTACCTGCACCGGTAATTTTCGCACCAATGGCATTAAGAAAATCAGCCGTATCCACAATTTCAGGTTCCCGGGCAGCATTATCTAAAACTGTTTCGCCGTCAGCTAAAGTAGCTGCGCACATCACCGTTATCGTTGCCCCCACGCTCACTTTATCCATAACGATATGAGCACCCTGCAAACGATCCTGAACTTCAGCTTTTACATAACCATCTTCTAATGTAATTTTGGCGCCGAGCTGCTCTAACCCATGGATATGAAGATCAACAGGACGCGCCCCAATAGCACACCCCCCGGGTAAAGAAACCTGACCTTTTCCGAAACGGGCAACCAGAGGGCCTAACGCCCAAATGGACGCCCTCATTGTCTTCACTAAGTCATAAGGTGCACAAAATTCATTAAGACCGCTGGCATCAACAAAAACAGAACCATTACGGTGCACTTTTGCTCCCAGGCGTTTCAACAGCTGCATTGTCGTGTCAATATCCCGAAGATGAGGAACATTTGACACTTCGACGGGTTCTTCAGCAAGAATAGAGGCGAACAAAATCGGCAGAGCCGCATTTTTTGCCCCGGAAATACGGACTTCACCACTTAAAGGCTTATCTGAGCCAATCAGTTTAAACTTTTCCATGACTCAACCTTAAAATGACATCAGTTTTTTATCACGTGCCCAATCACCAGGTGTGTACGTTTTTATCGATAATGCGTGAATGTCATTACGCTTTATATACTCCATCAGCGGCGCATAAATGGTCTGCTGCTTTTTAACTCGGCTCATACCATCAAAAAGGGCATCCACAGCGATCACCTCAAATTGGCTACCTTCACCTTTTACGTGAATCTCCTCAAGGTTCAGTGCTTCATTTAAAATCTGTTCAACCTGTGCACTATCCAAAATCTACCCCTATTCTTGTAATATATGTTTTGAGACGAGTGAAACTACGTTGCTCAATTCAAAAAGTGTCAGTAACTGTTCTGGCACAAAACTCATCATTATATGGCAGTTTTTTATTTTTGCATTCTCTATTAAGTGAATCAGCATCGCCATTCCGGCTGAATCCACCCGTTTTACATCGGCAAGAGAGATAACAACTTCTTTTTCTTCTGGCTGCCATTGTTCCAAGACGGCCCAAAGCGCCGGCACTTCATCCCGGTCTAAAGCCCCCGACAATGCGTAGTCTCTGGTTGATTTTTTAATCCATTGACTATGCATTACTTTCATTCTCAAGCTTAATCGAAACGTCAGACAGAGACTTCAGCTCTTTAGCTACGGCTAAGATACCTTCCTGACGTATTTTGCCACTCCATTCTGATTGCTTACTGGACAATAAACTCACCCCTTCGGCAATCATATCGTAAGCCTTCCATTCACCTGAACGTGAACGACGTAATTTAAAGTCCAGGCGAATATTCGGATTAGGCTCATCAACAATTTCAACCGTTATGGTAGTAATGCGATCTTTTGGCCCCAGTTCAGGCTCAGGACCAAAGACAATTTTCTGGTCTGAGTACTGAGTTAACACCTGAGCATAGCTGGTAATAAGGTATTCCCTGAATGCTTTGATAAACGTCTCGACATCCGATCTTTTGGCTCCTCTCAAATTCGTACCCAAGAGTTTTAATGCCGCATACTTATCATTCACATAAGGCATCAGCTCTTCTGCCACAATAGTCTTTAAGTAATCAGGATTTTTACGAATTTCTTTCTGTTCTGCTTTTAAACGGGCGAAAGTGTGGCTGGAAACCTGATGAATCATTGTGTAAGGATCAGACATATCGATTGTCTTTGCCCCAGCAACAAAAGAAAACATCAAAACAAATAACGCAACAGCATAGCGTTTAAACATAGTTATTTCTCCTGAGTATTTTTATCTGCTTTATTACCATCGTCCCCGACACGATACAAGAACTGTCCTATCAGATTTTCCAGTACAAGTGCTGACTTAGTATCTTCAATCCGGTCACCATTCTTCAGCATTTCGCCTTCTCCTCCCCAAATAAAACCGGGGGTCAAACCGATATATTGCTCTCCAATCAAACCAGATGTCAGAATTTCCAGACTGGAAGTATCCGGGAACTGGTTATAACGTTCATCAATTTGCAGAGTCACTATCGGTCTGAGCGTTTTTTTATCTAAATCAATGGATTCAACCCGGCCAATGACGACCCCTCCGACTTTAACAGGAGAACGAACTTTTAAACTGCCAATATTATCAAACTCAGCAGTGAGTTTATAAGTATCGCCGGAACCCATACTCTTAACATCAGCAACCTGAAAAATAATCACCAGAATTGCGCAAATTCCGGCAAGAACAAAGCCACCGACCCAAAATTCAACTGTACGTGTTTGTCGCATGATTAATTCCCAAACATCAATGCTGTAAGAACAAAATCTAACCCTAAAACTGCTAGAGAAGAATGAACTACGGTTTTTGTTGTTGCTCGACTGATTCCTTCTGACGTCGGAATCGCATCATAGCCATTAAATAATGCTATCCATGTCACAGTGATAGCAAATACAATACACTTAATCGCGCTGTTACCAATATCGTAACCGAGCTCGACCGAAGATTGCATAGCAGACCAGAAACTGCCATGATCGATACCTTTCCAGTCAACACCAACCAGTTGACCACCCCAGATACCCACCGCCATAAAAATCATAGCCAATAGCGGCATCGAAATAACACCGGCCCAGAAACGGGGAGCAATCACACGTTTCAGAGGATCAACAGCCATCATTTCTAAGCTTGAAAGTTGTTCAGTTGCCTTCATCAAACCAATTTCAGCCGTCAACGCTGATCCTGCCCGACCAGCAAATAATAAAGCAGTAACAACCGGTCCCAGCTCTCTCAGTAAAGAAAGCGCGACCATTTGTCCCAAACTGCCTTCAGCGCCATAGTCAACAAGAATGACATACCCCTGCAGGCTGAGAACCATACCAATGAATAATCCCGAAACAACGATAATCGCAAGAGACAGAACACCGACACTATAGAGCTGGCTAATCAGTAAAGGAAAATTCTTAGCAGGCTGAGGACGGCTGACAATCGCACCTAATAATAAAAATGTCGCTCTTCCGAACGACTCACATAAAGCAATCGTTTTATGCCCGGTAGACGTTATAAACTGAATTATATTAGACAACATTAAACAAATCCTTTTCTAACGACTGCGCAGGATGTCGAAATGGGACCGGACCGTCGGCCTGACCTAATAAAAACTGCTGAACTCTGGCATCCTGATTGTTTTTCAACTCATCTGGAGTCCCGCTGGCAATCACCTTACCATCAGCCAGAATATAAGCCCAGTCGGCAATACTCATCACCTCAGGAACGTCATGAGAGACAATCACAGAAGTCAGATTAAGCGCCTGATTCAATTTCGATATAAGTTCAACCAACACTCCCATCGTCATTGGGTCCTGGCCGACGAAAGGTTCATCATACATGATCAAATCCGGATCCAGCGCGATAGCTCTTGCCAGCGCTGCCCTACGAGCCATCCCACCGGACAACTCGCTAGGCATTAACCCTGCTGCGCCTCTCAAACCAACAGACTCCAGCTTTAACAGTACAATAGTACGAATGATATCGTCACTTAACCCGGTATGCTCCCGAATAGGGAAAGCCACATTATCGAAAACATTCAGGTCAGTAAATAAGGCCCCCGACTGAAAAAGCATACTCATTTTTTTTCTGGCCTGATACAGGTTAGTCCGGGACAATGCCGGAATATTAACCCCATCAAACCAGATTTCACCCTGCTCCGGCAGCAACTGCCCACCAATAAGACGTAACAGAGTCGTTTTCCCAATACCCGATGGTCCCATAATGGCAGTAATTTTACCTCTGGGTACGTGTAAAGACACATCATCAAAAATCTTACGCTCACCCCGCGTAAACGTCAGATGATTCATAGAAACCAAATTGGTATCGGACATGTTAAATTATCCATTTGTGATAATGAAAATGAATGTGCAATCTTAAGCACTACAGAAAAAAATTAAAAGCACTGTTCAATTAACAATTTTACAATAGTTATGAAAATCTGCATTTTTTCTTATAGCTAATGATAATATACTCATTCTGTTTTTAGTCAGACAAAAAGCGAAATTTTGTCATAAAAAGTAAAATGGATTCACCCGAATGTCGAATATAAACTCAAAAACAGGTCTATATCGTAAGATTACTGCGAGAAATTAAGAAGTTCGTCTTCCCTTTTTTCTGCTGAAACGTCAAAATTAACTGTTAAAAATTTACTTTGCCATCAGGAATTGTCATGCTTATTGCTGTAACCTTGCTTATTGCCGGACTCATTCTACTCGTTTGGAGTGCAGATAAATTAGTCTATGGTGCTGCAGCCGTAGCTAAGAATATTGGGGTCTCCCCCCTAATCATCGGTATGACAATTTTAGCAATGGGTTCATCAGCTCCTGAGATGATGGTTTCTGCTGCCGCGGCACTGAATGGGAAAACAGATACAGCCGTTGGTAATGTTCTGGGATCAAATATTGCCAATATCGCTTTAATCCTTGGCATTTCAGCCATGGTAAAACCGCTGTCTATCAGCTCGGGAATATTACGCCGCGAACTACCGCTGATGATTGGTGTCACACTATTAACCGGTGTATTACTCTGGGACAGTAATCTCGGATTTTACGAAGGTGTATTATTATTTGTTTTGTTTGCCGTATTCATACTGGCAATGATAAAAATCAGCCGTTCAGAAAAAAACAGAAATGACGCACTTATAGAAGAACAGGAATCAGAAATTCCAGAGGGCGTCAGTAATAAGTCCGCCGTCTTATGGCTCATTGTCGGCTTGGTTTTATTGCCACTATCAGCGAATTTACTTGTCGATAATGCCGTTGTTATCGCAAAATATTTTGGAATGAGTGACCTTGTCATCGGCCTGACCATTATCGCAATAGGGACCAGTTTACCTGAACTGGCCGCCTCTCTTGCTGGTGTATTAAAAGGCGAAGATGACATGGCTGTCGGCAATATTATTGGCTCAAATGTATTTAATATTTTGGCAGTAATGGGGATTCCCGGTATATTACATCCTTCTGTTTTAAGCCCATACGCTATGAGCCGTGATTATTGGGTAATGCTGGCGCTGTCGTTATTGCTCGTTGTAATGGCATTGGGCAAATCCCGAAGTATTAGCCGTGTTGAAGGTGCAATTCTGTTTTTATGTTTTATCGCCTATCAGACTTACTTGTTTATGAATATGGCTGCGTAACGTATTTGGAGTAAGTCATGTCAGAAAAATTTGATTATCAATCAGCAGCCAAACAGGTACTAAAAACTGAAATAGCTGGTTTAGTAGAATTAGAAAAATACATTAATGATGATTTCGTCCATGCCTGTGAGCTGATGCTGAATAGCGTCACAGGGAAAATAATCGTTATGGGGATGGGTAAATCCGGACATATTGGACGAAAAATGGCTGCCACCTTTGCCAGTACAGGCAGTTCCGCCTTTTTTGTTCACCCGGGAGAAGCATCCCATGGTGATCTTGGGATGGTTGAAGAAAATGATGTTGTTATTGCCATTTCCTATTCTGGTGAATCTAACGAAATTTTATCTTTATTCCCGATACTAAAACGCCGTTCAATCCGGGTCATCAGTATGACGGGTAACCCTGAATCTTCAATGGCTCAACTGTCAGATATTCATCTGCAGGTTACAATCCCGGAAGAAGCCTGTCCTTTAGGCTTGGCTCCAACAACCAGTACAACCGCCACATTGGTTTTAGGTGATGCTATGGCTATCGCTTTATTACAGGCCAGAGGGTTTACCAAAGAAGATTTTGCGTTATCTCATCCGGGCGGTGCTCTGGGACGTAAACTGTTACTGTTACTGGAAGACATTATGCATTCAGGAGAAGAACTGCCTAAAGTCTTTCCTCAGGCTCTGGTAAAAGAAGCATTACTGGAAATCAGTCAGAAAGGATTAGGAATGACAACCATCGTCGATCATGACGATACACTTTTAGGTCTTTTCACGGATGGCGATCTCAGACGAATTCTGGATAAAAAAATTGATATCCATAATGCTAAAATATATGAAGTCATGACTCACAGCCCAACAACAGCCTCCCCTAAAACTTTGGCTGTTGAAGGTTTAAATCTAATGCAGGATAAACGCATAAATGGATTAATCCTTGTTGATTCAAACAGAAAAGTCGTCGGCGCATTAAATATGCACGATTTATTGAAAGCTGGAGTAATGTAATTCATGTCAGATTTAGTTACGACAATTTATGGACAGACAACACAAAAAGTTTGGGATATTGCTAAAAATGTCAAACTGCTCATTTGTGATGTCGATGGCGTTCTTTCTGATGGGTTAATTTACATGGGTAATCAGGGAGAAGAACTAAAAACCTTTCACACTCTGGATGGATACGGCATAAAATCTATTTTGAATGCCGGGATTGAAGTTGCCATTATTACCGGGAAAACGTCTAAGATTGTCGAGAATCGGATGTCCACCTTGGGAGTATCCCTCGTTTATCAGGGACAAAGTGATAAACTGCTCGCTTTTAGTGACATTTGCAGCAAATTAGCCATCCGGCCGGAGGAAATGGCATACATTGGTGACGATTTGTTTGACTGGCCGGTAATGGAAAAAGTGGGATTAAAAGTTTGTGTTGCTAACGGGCACCCCCTGCTGAAAAAGAAAGCCAACTATATTACGCATATCAAGGGGGGATATGGGGCGGTCAGAGAAGTATGCGATCTTATACTGGAAGCTCGTGGTGAACTCGAGGTCCACAAGGGTCTTAGTATATGAGTTTATCTCGTATTATTTATGTATTACTCTTCTTTGTAGCCACATGGAGTGGCTACTACCTGTTGGAAAGTCAGCGTCAGGCCGATATTCAGGTTGCGCCTAATTTAGAACTGCCAACATTTAGCGGTGAAACATTAACAAACACTTCCTATAGCACAAAAGGAATTCGTAATTATGTCATCACGTCAACTCATCTTGATTACTATGCCAAAAGTGGTAATACCATTTTCGAAAAACCCATTTTGAGAATTTATAAAAATGGCACTGTCGTTGAATGGAAGATCACGGCACAAAGAGGCATATTAACCGATAATAAAATACTGACGCTTTATGACAATGTTATCGCCAATAATTTGCTTACGGACTCATCGTTTGATTCAATGAGTACCGCAAAGTTAAGCATTGACCTTGTTAGCAGAGACTTTTGGACAGAAACAAAAGTGAAATTACAAGGCCAACAATTTAAGACGGTTGGTCAATCAATGAAAGGCAACTTTGCCGACCAAAATGCGTTACTTTACAACCACGTACAGGGTAGATATGAAAATCTCACACCTTAGTTTATTAACTTGCTTGCTTGCTGCTCCATGCGCGTGGGCTCTATCGACAGACAGCCAACAGCCTGTTTATATCGATTCAGACAGTCAACAACTAGACTTAAAAAGTAATAAAGTGACTTTTGTTGGAAACGTCACCCTGAAGCAGGGCAGTATTAATATGAATGCCGAAAAACTGGTCGTCATTCGTGATGCTAAAGATGGGAAAATACAGGAAATACAGGGATTTGGAAATCTCGCAACATTTTCTCAGCTGACTGATGAAGGCAAGACACTTTATGGCGAAGCAAAAAAATTAAATTATCAAATGGCAAAAGATCAGCTTACAATGACGGATCAGGCGATGTTATCTCAGGATGATAGCGTGATAAAAAGTAAACAAATCCGCTATAAAATATCAGAGCAAAAGCTAATCGCTGACAGTAAAAATTCGAGTGGCCGGGTATCCACGATACTTCAGCCTCAGGCAACGAATAAATAAGTCAAAATATGGCAATACTTAAAGCACAACATTTAGCGAAGAGCTACAAGAAAAGAAAGGTGGTTTCAGACGTCAGCCTATCGGTGAATTCCGGTCAGATCGTCGGACTTCTGGGTCCGAATGGCGCAGGAAAAACCACCTCTTTTTATATGATCGTTGGCCTCGTGGCCAGGGATGAAGGCAATATCAGCATTGATGGACAGGATATCAGCATTTTACCGATGCACAGCCGCTCAAAGATGGGGATCGGATACCTGCCTCAGGAAGCATCGATATTTCGCAAATTATCCGTGGAAGACAATATCATGGCAGTTCTGCAAACCCGGGAAGAACTTTCCCGTGAAGAACGACAGGATAAACTTGAAGATCTCCTTGATGAGTTCCATATAGATCATATAAGGCAAAACACCGGGATGTCACTGTCTGGAGGAGAGAGACGCCGTGTAGAAATTGCACGTGCACTGGCTGCCAATCCAAAGTTTATTTTACTGGATGAGCCTTTTGCGGGCGTGGATCCCATTTCTGTTATTGATATAAAGAAAATAATAGAACATTTGAGAGACCGAGGACTCGGCGTACTGATTACGGATCATAACGTTCGTGAAACCTTGGATGTTTGTGAAAAAGCCTATATTGTTAGTCAAGGGTCGTTAATTGCTGAAGGCTCGCCCGATGATGTACTCAATAACGAGCAGGTAAAACAGGTTTATCTCGGCGAACAATTCCGACTATGATTAAGTAACCAGTAAGAAAAATTAAGAACAATAAGGTAACCCATACTGAATGAAACCTTCATTACAACTCAAGTTAGGCCAACAATTAGCAATGACACCTCAGTTGCAGCAGGCAATACGCTTGTTGCAGTTGTCTACGCTCGACCTCCAACAAGAGATTCAGGAAGCTCTGGATTCCAATCCGCTTCTTGATGTTGATGAAGGATATGAAGATGTAAATGCCGAAGGCAATAGCACCAAAACCGAAGAAAAAGAACCCACTGCCGATGCCGGTGATAGTGCTGAACCGGAAGCACCGGACAGCTCTGATATGATTGAAAAATCGGAAATCAGTTCTGAACTGGAAATTGATACTACATGGGAAGACGTATACAGTGCCAATACTGGCAGTACTGGTATTGCGATTGACGATGACACTCCTGTGTATCAGGGAGAAACAACCCAATCCCTGCCAGATTATTTGATGTGGCAGTTAGACTTAACCCCTTTTTCAGATAATGACCGTCTGATTGCCATTGCCATCATCGATGCCATTGATGAGTATGGTTATCTTACCATTTCCCCTCAGGATCTTGTTGAAAGCCTCAGTCAAAGCAATGACGATGAGCCCCTTGAAATCGAAGAAGTTGAGGCCGTCAGAAAACGCATACAACAGTTTGATCCTTTGGGTGTTGCTTCTCTAAATCTTCAAGATTGTTTACTACTGCAACTAACAAAATATCCGGAAGACACACCTCATCTTGCAGAGGCAAAACTCTTATTAAGCGATCATATCGATCAATTGGGAAACCGGGATTACAAGCTAATCTTAAAAGAAACTAAACTGAAAGAAGAAGAATTAATTGATGCTCTGCAACTAATACAGGAACTGAATCCTCGTCCGGGTAATGAAATAAATACCGAGCACGCAGAATACGTCATTCCGGATGTATCAGTCACCAAAGAACGTGGTCAATGGAAAGTAACAATTAATCCAGATAGCGTTCCCCGTTTAAAAGTAAATCAGCAATATGCAGAGCTAGGCAGAGGAAACAGTGCCGATAGCAACTATATCCGAACGAATTTACAAGAAGCAAAATGGTTAATTAAAAGTTTAGAGAGTCGAAACGAGACCTTACTCAAAGTTGCCAGATGTATAGTTGAACATCAACGTGATTTCTTTGAGTATGGTGAAGAAGCGATGAAGCCAATGGTCCTCAATGATGTTGCTCTGGCTGTTGATATGCATGAGTCAACGATCTCACGAGTGACCACACAAAAATTTATGCATACCCCTCGGGGAATTTTCGAACTGAAGTACTTTTTCTCAAGCCATGTCAGTACTGACAGTGGTGGAGAATGTTCATCGACTGCAATTAGAGCACTTATAAAAAAACTGGTTGCGGCAGAAAATCCGGCCAAGCCATTAAGTGATAACAAAATTGCAGCACTACTCGCTGACCAGGGAATTAAGGTAGCCCGAAGAACCATTGCAAAATATCGTGAGTCTTTAGGGATTGCCCCTTCCAGTCAGCGCAAACGCCTGCTTTAGGCCTAACAGAGAAGGAAAGTCTATGCAAATCAATATTAATGGCCATCACATTGATCTCACCGATTCAATGCAAGACTATGTTCACTCGAAGTTTGAAAAGCTTGAACGATTTTTTGATCAAATCAGTAATGTCCAAGTAATATTACGTGTCGAAAAACTCCAGCAAATTGCTGAAGCAACATTGCACGTTAGCCAAGGCGAGATACACGCGACAGCAGAAAATGAAAATATGTATGCTGCTATCGATAATTTAGTTGATAAACTAGTTCGTCAATTGAATAAGCATAAAGAAAAATTAAGTAGCCACTAATCATGCAACTAACTGATGTACTAACGCTGGACTGCACAAAAAGTGCAGTCCCATGCTCAAGCAAAAAACGAGCTTTAGAAATTATTTGTGAGATAGCTTCTGAACATTGTGGACAAGAAGCCTCCGAGCTGTTTTCCGGTATGCTTGCGCGCGAGAAAATGGGCAGTACAGGTATTGGCAATGGCATCGCCATTCCTCATGCCAGAATGGCATCCGCTCACAAAGCTCTGGCCGTACTGATCCAGTGTGAAGAACCCATCGAGTTTGATGCCATCGATAACCGGCCCGTTGATATTCTTTTCGCTCTGCTGGTTCCGGAAGAACAATGTAAAGAACATCTGAAAACACTGGCATGTATGGCAGAAAGACTGAATAATAAACAAATATTAAAACAGCTACGTAAAGCTCAGTCAGATCAGGAACTGTATTCTATTATGGTGGATGAGTATTAATTACTCTTAGACAGGAATAATTTATATGCGCCTTATCGTTGTCAGCGGCCAGTCCGGAGCCGGGAAAAGCGTTGCATTACGTGTTCTGGAAGATCTTGGCTACTACTGTGTCGATAACCTGCCCGTTGATTTATTCGACGCTTTTATTCAATCCACACAATCAAGCAAACAAAATGTTGCTGTCAGTATTGATATCCGTAACTTACCCAAAGATCCCTCATCGATAGGAAAAAAATTAGAGCCATTAAAACAGTCTAACGATGTCAATGTTATCTTTCTCGATGCCAATGAAGATGCCCTGTTAAAACGCTACAGCGAAACCAGACGGGTTCATCCTCTTTCTCTTGGAGATGGGAAACTGACACTGGCTCAGGCTATAAAGCTTGAAAAATCAATACTTGAACCCCTCAAAGAACATGCTGATTTCATTATTGACAGTACTCTGAAATCTATTCATGACCTAAGTGAAACCGTCCGGACTTACGTTGATGGAAGAGAGCGAAAACAACTGATTATGATCTTTCAGTCCTTCGGATTCAAATACGGTATTCCAACCGATTCTGATTTCGTATTTGACGTTCGTTTTCTTCCAAACCCACACTGGGATCCCAATTTACGGCCTTTCACCGGACTCGATGCGCCGGTTAAATCATTTTTAGAAGCGCAACACGACGTCATGGAAATGAAGAAACAACTCCAGCATTTTGTTGAATATTGGCTACCATTACTAGAAACCAATAACAGAAGTTATCTGACTATTGCGATAGGTTGCACAGGTGGAAAACACCGTTCAGTCTACCTGACACAACAAATCGGAGAATATTTTTCTCAACTGAACTATAACGTACAGATAAGGCATACCTCGTTAGAAAAAAACCAATAGGTGTTTTATGGCAGCATTAAGCAGAACCGTTCTTATTGAAAACAGACTGGGATTACATGCCAGAGCCGCAATGAAACTCGTAGAGCTCGCTCAATCATTCAATTCAATTATCACCATAAAGAACCAGGAAGAAAAAGAATCGACAGCAGACGGCGTTATGGGGCTTCTTATGCTTGAATCCGCTCAGGGGCAATACGTGACGATTTCCGCGGAAGGTACCGATGCAGAGCAGGCTCTGGATGCAATATGTCATCTGATTGAAGACAAATTCGACGAAGCGGAATAGTTCTCACATCTTTTTATCGAAATAAGTTCCTCCCGGTAAAAAGTTCTTATTAAATAAGGCTTAGAATTAAGTTACTATTTAATACAGATAATAACTACTCACTTTAAGGAGGATATTATGGCCGATCAAATAGAGTTTGACCAAGCCCATCAAACCCTCCAAGAAGTCACTGAAGCTTTAGAAAATGGACAATTTGTTCATGTCCGTCGCCAACTCCAGGATATGGAGCCAGAAGATATTGCTCATCTTCTGGAAGCCTCGCCGCGAAAAAGCCGTGAAGTATTATGGCAACTGACAGATCCCGAAGATTACGGTGAAATTCTTGACGAATTAAACGAAGACGTCAAAGACGCATTAGTGTCGAAAATGGCTCCGGAAAGGCTTGCAGAAGCCACCGAAGGCATGGATACAGACGATGTCGCTTACGTACTTCGTAGCCTGCCGGATGATTTATCAAAAGAAATCCTGTCTCAGATGGACGCCGCCGATCGTCTTAGAATCGAAATGGCATTGTCGTATCCGGAAGATACCGCCGGCGGGTTAATGAGTACAGATGTCATCACTATCCGTGCTGATGTGTCCGTCGATGTCGTATTGCGTTACCTGAGAATCAAAGGCGAATTACCTCAGACAACAGATGCCCTATACGTTATTAACCCGGACAACAAACTGACCGGTCACCTATCTCTGATTAGTCTATTGACGGCACAACCGGAAACGCCGGTCAGTGAAATCATGGACGATGCGGATGAAGCCATTTCTGTTGAAACCGAAGCATCGGATATAGCCAGCCTTTTCGAACGCCGTAACTGGGTCTCTGCACCGGTCGTCGATGAAAACGAGCAATTAGTCGGACGTATTACCATTGATGATGTCGTGGATGTTATCCGGGAAGATGCCGAGCACTCGATGATGAGCATGGCCGGTATGGATGATGATGAAGACACATTTGCCCCAGTCTTTAAATCGGCCAAAAAACGCAGCATCTGGCTGGGAGCCAATGTGCTTGCCGCGTTAGCCGCCGCCTCTGTGTCCAATATGTTTGAGTCCACACTTTCACAAATGGCATCCATTGCTGTTTTAATGACCATCGTACCGTCAATGGGTGGCGTTGCCGGTAACCAGACCGTAGCGCTTGTTATCCGGGGTCTGGCGCTGGGACACATTGGTGACAGTAACAAACGGGAACTGTTACTGAAAGAAGCGGCGGTGGGTTTACTAAATGGCATTCTCTGGGCACTCATCATTGGCAGTATTGTTGTAGTCTGGAAAGGAAACATTCAACTGGGGGCAATTATTTCTGCCGCTATGCTGACGAATTTGCTGGTCGCAGGGATTGCCGGAGTTGTCATTCCCGTATTTCTGAAGAAAATGAAAATTGATCCGGCGCTGGCAGGTGGTATGGCGTTAACGACTGTCACAGATGTCGTCGGATTGTTTGCTTTCCTGGGGTTAGCTACAATACTGATTTGCTAAATCCGATGATAAATAAGGTAGTAGTACAGGGAGTTCTTTTCCCTGTACTACTATAAAATAAACAGATTACTCCCCTGCTATCTTCATCGATTCAATCAAAATCGAACCTGTTTGAATCTGAGATCGGGTTTCAACATCGTTGCCAACAGCAACAATCTTGTCAAACATCTCTTTCAGATTACTGGCTATCGTAATTTCTGAAACAGGGAACTGAATCTGTCCATTTTCAACCCAGAAACCAGAAGCACCACGAGAATAATCACCAGTTACAATGTTCACTCCTTGTCCCATGACTTCGGTTACAAAGAATCCTGTCCCTAATTCCTGCAACATTTGCTCAAAGTTTTGTCCGGTTGAGGCCACATACCAGTTATGGATCCCGCCGGCATGCCCGGTTGGCTTCATATTCATCTTGCGGGCCGCATAGCTCGTCAGCAGATAGGTATTTACCACACCATCAACGACAATATCGGTATCCACGGTCTTCACGCCTTCGCTGTCAAAAGGTGTTGAAGCCAGACCTCTGAGAACATGTGGCTTTTCAGTAATATTAAACCACTCCGGAAAAACACGTTTCCCCAGATAATCAAGTAAAAACGTTGATTTACGGTACAAATTACCGCCACTGATCGCCATAACAAAATGCCCCATCAATCCGGTCGCAACTTCCGGAGCAAACATAATGGGGTAGCTGCCTGTTTTCAGTTTTTGAGGATTTAATCTTTCAACCGTCCTTTTTGCAGCCAGTTGTCCTACTTTTTCCGGACTCCACAGATCGTCAACATGTCTTGCCACCGTATAGCTGTAGTCACGTTCCATACCGTCGTGATCATCCGCCCCGATAACACTGCAACTGATACTGTGCCGGCTTGATGGATAACTGGCCAGCAAACCATGACTGTTACCATAAACCCGGATTCCATAGTGACTGTCATAACTGGCACCATCACTTTGTTTTATCTTATCACTAAAATCCAAAGCGCTTTTTTCGGCTGCAATAGCAATATCTGCCGCTTTATCGGGATCAATATCATCTGGGTGGAACAGGTCTAAATCTGGAATATCCTGAACCAGAAACTCTTTATCGGCGGGACCGGCACAAGGATCTTCAGAGGTATAATGTGCAATATCCAATGCAGCCATCACCGTTTTCTGAATTGCTTCTTCGCTTAAATCAGATGTTGAAGCACTGCCTTTTTTATTTCCCCGATAGACCGTGATACCCAACGCACCATCATTGTTAAATTCAACATTTTCAACTTCACAAAGTCGGGTTGAGACACTCAGGCCAGTACTTTTCGTAATCGCAACTTCAGCGGCATCGGAATTACCGGCAGCTAACTTTAACGCACGATCCACAGCAGATTCCAGCTCTTCTCTGTGTTGTGCAACTTGCTCTTTAATATCCATAACGTACTTAATCTTAAATGACCGATATAGATAGAATAACAAGAATTTCGCTTTCTCCCCATCATTCTTGCTAAAATAAGCATTATAGGTAACTAAACAGAAGAAATTATGGCCCGAAAAAACCAAAAAGCCCCCTGGGAAGAGGAAGACGATATCATTTGGGTAAGCAAAACCGAAATGAAAAACGATATGATTGCTTTGCAGAAAATTGGCGAAGAGCTGGTGGAATTAAAGCAGGCAGTATTGGAAAAATTCCCTTTATCTGAAGAATTGTTTGATGCAATTAAAGATGCCCAGCGCTTTAAAAACGAGGCAAAGCGTCGTCAGCTTCAGTACATTGGCAAACTAATGCGAAACATTGATCCCGAACCGATTCAGGCGGCTCTGGATAAATTACGCAATAAACACTCTCAGGCTACCGCGGTTCTTCACAAACTGGAAACACTGAGAGATAAAATTATTGAAGAGGGCGACCCGGCAATCGAAGAAGTACTAGAGCTTTATCCGACCGCTGATCGCCAACGTCTGCGTCAATTAGCTCGTCAGGCGAAAAAGGAACAGCAAAGCTCGAAACCACCAAAAGCATCCAGAGAAATCTTCCAGACGCTGAAAGATCTGGAAACAGAAGAGTTTTAAAGACTCACAAAGAAACCACGCTCACCAGCGTGGTTTTTATTATTCACCGACCGAAATAAACTCATTCAGTAACGGGTTATGATGCCCGGCTGTTAATGTCTCAATTCCTCCCACTTCCGCCACAGTATTATTCGCAACAAAGGCAAACCGGTTGGCAATTTTACGAGCATCGTTCAAATGATGGGTCACCATAATCACAGTTACATTCTGTTTTTTCGCCAGCGCCTTGACCAACTGCAGCATCTCACTGCGAATCACCGGGTCCAAAGCAGAAAACGGTTCATCCAGAAGCCAGAAATCCCGGTTTTGCACGAAGCAGCGCGCCAGAGCCGCCCTTTGTTTCTGTCCACCAGACAGATGTTCCGGTTTTTTATCCAATAAATCACCAATACCGACCAGATGTGCGGCATGACTGATACTATCCCACTGAGTACGATTTAATTTTAAACCCGGATGGATACCCAACCCGATATTTTGTTTGATCGACAAATGCGGAAACAGATTATATTCCTGAAACAGCATGGAAAAAGGCCGCTCGTAAACCGGCAAATCCAGAATAGACTCCCCTTCAATTTTAATATCGCCAGTCACCGGAGCAATGAATCCCGCCAGCAGGCTTAACAGCGTTGACTTGCCAGCTCCGCTTGGACCAATTAACGCAATGATATCGCCACGAACCACCTGAAGAGAAAAATCAAACCAGTCATGTTCATATTGGTATCGAATACGGTTAGCTACTAACATTGAATCACCTTCTGCCGGAAAGACGGGATACGCGCTCAAATAACGCAAAAAAGAACAAACTGAACAGCATCATCGATAACGCTACGACCGCAGCGGCATCCATCTGATAACTGCCAAGCAGCCGATACAAGTACATAGGTAAGGTCTGAAAATCCTGAGAACCGAACATCGAAATGGCAGTTAAATCGCCAAGAGACAATAAAAAGCTCAGAGAAAACGCGTAAACCAGCGCGGGTTTACTGGCTTTCACATCAACCAGATAAAATTTATTCCAGTTTTTCATACCCAGACTCGCACAAAGTAACGAGTATTGTTTTTCCGCTAACCACATTGGCGGACTTAAAATTTTAATCACAAATGGTAACGCCATCAGACTGTTTACCAGTACAACGATGAAAAAAGAAAAACTGTATACGTCAGCAAAACGTCGCAATAGTAAAAACAATCCGGTACTGATAACCAGACTCGGTGTGATCAGGACAAGACTACCGAGCAGCTCAACGCCATCAGCGGTTTTACGCCGTTCCTTGAGTTTAAGTGCTCTGCTGGTCACCACAATGAAATAGCCAAACAAGGTCGCGACCACACCAGCACAAAAAGCAATCGCAACGGAAAGTGCAATCGCATGCCAAAAATCGGCCTGAACTAAGACACTGATACTTTTGGGGTTGATTCCCCAGACGAGCACAGCGATTAACGGCGGTACGATAATCCACCCCAGCACGACCAGCCAGACGCTATCCCATACCAATAACCTGACGCCCGGTTTAACTAATGGTACCTGCCTGTCCGGCGTTTCAATTTCGACACTGAGATTTTTCGAGTTACGCTGAAACAGAAAATACAAACCACCGCAAAAGGCCATTTGCGCAATAGCCAGAATGGCGCCTGTGGTTAAATCAAAATCAAATTTGATCGACTGATAGATAGCCAATTCGATTGTGGTTGACTTAGGACCTCCACCCAGCGTCATCACCGTGGCAAAGCTGGTAAAACATAACATAAAGACCAAACCGGTTACGGGCACCAGCGACTGCTTTAAACGCGGCCACTCTATCCAGCGAAAACGCTGCCAGGCACTCATCCCCAAATGGGCAGCAAGCTGATTTTGTTCGACCGGAATGGTTTCCAGAATCTGCAGTAACAGACGACTGGCATAAGGAAGATTAAAAAAGACATGAGCCAGCAGAATACCACTCAGTCCGTAGATAGAAAAATGCCTGATAACATCCCAGTGAGACAGCCAGTGTTTGAGCAAACCGCTATTACCATAAATAGCCATGATGCCGAACACTCCGACCAGAACCGGTAGTACCAGAGTAATCGAGCACAATTTAAGTAACAGATTGCGGCCATAAAAACGCCGCCGATACAACGCCAGAGAGACCGGCACTGCAGGAAAGACACTTAACAACGTTGAAAACAGCGCCTGATAAAAACTAAAAAATGCAACGTGTCTGAAATACGCATCACTCCAGAATTCAGACAATAGATCTAAAGACAAATGCGACAATAACGAGGATATGGATGCAATAACAAAGGCCACTACAACTGCAGTGGCCCACCATCCTATTTTAGGAACAGCTGACAAACCGGATCCTTAGAAAGTTAACGCCGATTGCCATTCACGTACCCAACGTTTGCGATTTTTCGCTACACTGTCTGAGCTGGAGTGCAACACTTTTGTCGGTACAGTTAAGGTTTCAAAACCGGCAGGTAAGTCAACCTTGGTCACCGGATACATCCAGTTGGTGGTTGGAATGATACTCTGCACCTGATTACTCAGCATAAACTGTAAAAACTGCTTCGCTAACTTAGCGTGTTGAGTACCTTTGACTTTGGCCGCCACTTCTACCTGAATATAATGACCTTCTGAAAAGTTGGCAGCAGCATAGCTGTCATCTTTTTCAGCAATCAGATGGTATGCAGGCGATGTTGTGTAAGACAGCACCATATCGGCTTCCCCCTTCAGAAACATAGAGTACGCTTCTGACCAGCCTTTGGTTACCGTCACGGTTTTTTTCGCCAGTGATTTCCAGGCAGAAGAGGCATCATCACCATAAATATTTTTAACCCAGAACATTAATCCCTGCCCCGGAGTCGAGGTGCGCGGATCCTCATAGACAATCGAAATATCATCACGTTTTTCAACCAGCTCTTTCAGGCTTGATGGTGGATTTTGCAGTTTTTTCTTATTATAAACAAAAGCAAAATAGCCATAGTCAAATGGCACAAATACCGAGTCAGACCAACCATCAGGTAAATTTACCTGACTCAGGTTCACATGACTTGAGTCTAACAATCCGGTCTGTTTCGCTTCTGCCATCAGGCTATCATCCAGTCCGAGGACCACATCGGCTTTGGTTGACGAGCCTTCCATTTTTAAGCGATTAAGGATAGACACTCCATCATCCAGTGCCACGTATTTCAGGTCGCAGCCACACTCTTTTTCAAATGCCTGTTTAATTTGTGGGCCGGGTCCCCATTCAGAAGCAAATGAATCATAGGTATAGACTGTCAGGGTCGGTGTAGCAGCAAAAACAGCAGAAGTCACAAAGGTGGTTGCAGCCGCACCAATAACAGGAAGTAAAGAAGAAAATTTCACTGAGCGCTCTCCAATTCTATGAGCGGCACAGGCTTGGGAAAGGTGTGATATTTATATTTAATAAGGTCATACCTAACTCAATTCCTACGCCAGCATTATCTGGTTCAGGTTGTTGTCTGTAAGAAGACGTCCGGGTTCCAAGGTTAACTTGATCTCAGCGCCACCTTCAGGTGGTTAGCTCCCCGTGAGTTCGAAGAATTTTACTGTTTATCTCAACAACATGCTACTGCTATTGTCTGTAATCGTATCCCCATCGGGGAACGATAGTCTGAGAAATGCCAAGATGATCTAATATTCTGGCGACCAGAAAATCGACCAAATCCTCAATCGATTCAGGCTGGTGATAAAATCCGGGAGCGGCCGGCATTATCGTTACGCCAACCTGAGACAATTTTAGCATGTTCTCAAGGTGAATTGTCGAGAAAGGCGTCTCCCGAACAACGAGCAATAACTGTCCCCGCTCTTTAATGACTACATCCGCAGCCCGTTCAATCAGGTTATCAGAAATACCATGAGCAATGGCCGCCACACTGCCGGCGGAGCAAGGACAAACAATCATTTTGTCCGGAGCTGCAGAACCGGAAGCAACAGGCGAAAACCAGTCTTCTTTACCACATACAACTAACTGTTCATCATCACAATCAAAATAATCAGATAACTGCTTGTGTGCTTTTTCAGGATGGTTAGACAGTTTAAGCCCATGTTCAGTGGCCAGCACCACTCTCGCAGCAGAAGATATCAGTAAATAAACCTGAAAACCTTCCGCCAGAAGGCACTGCAATAACCGGATCCCATAAGGCGCTCCGGAAGCGCCGGTCCAGGCTAATGTCACCCGTTTATTCTGATTAATTTCACTCATGTTTTGCTAATGCTCCCAGCAACTTTTGATGAATACCGCCAAATCCGCCATTACTCATAATGAGAATATGATCTCCACTTCTGGCATGAGAAACGATATCTTTCACTAACGTATCGATATCATTACGGACAATACTCGGTTGAGAACACTGAATGGCAATGTCTTCTACCGACCAGTCTATATTATCTGGCTGATAGATAAACACCTCATCGGCAGATGCCATTGACGCCGCCAGGATGGTTTTGTGAACACCTAATTTCATGGTTGCCGAGCGCGGTTCAAATACGGCCAGAATCCGTTTTTTTTCCAACCTTATTCCGCAATCCACTGAGAGTTGACTGTATTGCAGTTGGATGATGGGCGAAATCATCATAGACAGTAATACCACGGACTTCCCCTTTCACTTCCAGACGTCGTTTTGTATTAATAAACTGATTCAACGCTTCGCATGATAGTTCGGGTAGAACGCCAACATGATGAGCAGCACTAATAGCCATTAGTGCATTATTAACATTATGATCCCCGATAAGATCCCATTCCACCCGGCCAACTGTTTCATTCTTGAGAACAATATCAAAAACAGAGCCATCCGCTTTCACTTTATTCACAGCCCATAACCCATCACGGCCAACAGTCTGAATATTGCTCCAGCAACCGCGGGAAATTACCTCTTCAATGACATCATCCCCAGACGGAATCATAATCATACCATCTCCCGGAACCGTTCTGACTAAATGATGAAATTGCCGCTTAATCGCTTCAAGATCATCGAAAATGTCAGCATGATCGAACTCTAAGTTATTTATCACCAATGTACGGGGATGATAGTGAACAAACTTAGATCGCTTATCGAAAAAAGCACTGTCATATTCATCAGCCTCAACAACAAAAAACATACTTTTTCCCAGTCTGGCTGATAACCCGAAGTTCCCAAGGACCCCACCAACAAGAAAACCTGGTTCATAACCGCAATGCTCAAGAATCCATGTCAGCATGCTCGCCGTGGTCGTTTTTCCATGCGTACCGGAAACAGCAAGAACCCACCGTTCATTAAGAAGATAATCCTGTAACCACTGCGGACCGGAAGTATATTTAAGGTTATTATTCAGTACATATTCAACACATGGGTTGCCCCGGCTCATTGCATTCCCGACGATAACTAAATCAGGCTTCACTTCAAACTGAGAAACATCATATCCTTCAATAATATCAACACCTTGAGACTCAAGGAGTGTGCTCATCGGCGGGTAAACATTCTTATCTGAACCGGTCACCTTATGACCTAACTGACGAGCCAGTAAGGCCACTCCTCCCATAAATGTCCCACAAATTCCCAGTATATGTACGTGCATTCATTTGTCCCATCATTGAATCTTTTCCTGGCTCTATTATGAACGTAAAAATAAGAAAATCGAGCTGGAAAAAAGAGATTGTAAAATGAGTTTTTCATACTAAAAAACGCAATGAAATCGATGTTTTATTTCAAAATCAAAAACGTGAAGTCCGTCACTTACTTCAGTACCATTAAAAAGTTCTGTTCATTAGTATTTAAACAGGCATCTGAAATTAATAAAGATAATTTAAACCAGATGCTATTCCCATAACTTCATGCTAAAGGAAATAACATGTCTAAAATGCAAACTCTTGGAGAGTTCATTATTGAGAAACAAGCAGACTTTCCACATGCATCTGGAGATTTATCTTCACTACTTTCGTCTATTCGTTTGGCTGCAAAGATTGTAAACCGAGAAATCAACAAAGCCGGTCTGGCTGATATTACCGGAGCATCGGGCAAAGAAAACGTTCAGGGAGAGGCTCAACAAAAACTGGATTTATACGCGAATGAAAAGTTTAAGTCAGCACTGGAAGCTCGCGATCAGGTTTGTGGAGTATTGAGTGAAGAAGAAGATGAAGCGGTCATTTTCAATAAACAACTCAACAAAAACGCCAAATATGTCGTTCTTATGGACCCTTTAGATGGGTCAAGCAACATTGATGTTAATGTTTCTGTTGGTACCATATTCTCCATTTACCGGAGAATATCCCCAATTGGAACAACCCCGACCGAGGCGGATTTTTTACAGCCTGGTCATAAACAGGTTGCTGCCGGTTACGTTGTCTATGGTTCTTCAACCATGCTGGTCTATACAACAGGTAATGGTGTCAATGGATTTACTTACGACCCGTCACTGGGAACATTTTTACTATCGCACGAGAATCTAATGATTCCTCAGGATGGACGTATCTATTCTATCAACGAAGGTAACTATATTCGTTTCCCTCAAGGGGTAAAAAAATACATAAAGTATTGCCAGGAAAATGTTCCGGAAGATAACCGTCCGTATACGTCTCGCTATATCGGTTCATTAGTCTCCGACTTTCACCGAAACTTACTGAAAGGTGGTATCTACTTGTATCCAAGCAGTCTGGCCTATCCAAAAGGGAAATTAAGACTGCTTTATGAATGCAATCCTATGGCATTTTTGATGGAACAGGCTGGTGGTGTCGCCACTGACGGACATCGCCGTATTTTGGATATCGACCCTGAACAACTGCATGAACGCGCGCCCTTCTTTGTCGGATCCGTTAATATGGTTAAAAAACTGCATGAGTTTTTAGAAAAATATCCTGACGATTTATCATAAAAAGTAAAAAAGCGCTCAAAAGGGCGCTTTTTTACTGGTTTGATGCTGTGCCGGGCTATGAAGGCACATATTACTTACTCGTTTCAATCAATTATTGGTCGTTCCAACGTTTGATTGATTCAGCAATCACTTCTTTCGCTTCAGCAATGTCACCCCAGCTTTCAACAGTTGTTGTGCCAGCTTTCTTCAGATCTTTATAGTGATTAAAGTGGAATTCGATCTGCTTGATAAGTTGTGCAGGAAGATCTTCCAGAGAGTTGATCGCGTTACCATTGCTACGGTCATCTGCAGGAACAACAACAACTTTATCATCCACTTCACCGTCATCAACAAATTTCATTACACCAATAACTTTAGCTTTGAGGAAGATACCGGTTGTCAAAGGTTCGCTAGTGATGATCAGAGCATCAAGCTCATCGCCGTCTTCGTCAAGAGTTTGCGGGATAAAACCGTAGTTAGTTGGTTTCGCAAAAATCTGTGGTTCAACGCGGTCTAGTTCGAACACAGCAAGCTCACGGTTCCATTCAATTTTGTGGTTGCTACCAGTTGGGATTTCTACAACGACGTTCACTAGGCCATTTTCATAATCGCCTGGAGTTAAAATTTTATTAAAATCTGCCATTTCAGCTTCCTATATCAATGTTTCGGCCGCATTTTAACAGTTTTTGTTATCCAGCGGTAACGATAATCATCCACAGATGAAGCTCGTAATGAAATCATCACTTCATACGAACTCGCTTGGTAGAAAGAATCATTCTCTATGACCGATATCCAAAATAGACAAAACTATTCTTTTGTATTACCGGCTTTTCACGCTAAATTCGGTCACACCAGTCTCCGGAAGAGACCAACTGACTTAGATCTGCAGAAGCCACATCCTGATAAATATAAATCCACGCATCACCAAATGGTGTTGCAATGGTCTCTCTGCGGTATTCAACCGGAACCCCTTCCAGTTCATCCAGACGATGTAACTGATCATCGTCGAGCTGATAAACTTCGCCCCTCACCGAAAAGTGCCCTTCTACAATCGCAGGATAGGTTCCCAGGTCATACATTGCAAATTGAGGTTGAGTGGAAAAATCGCCGATAAACTGACAACTGTCCAAATAAACGTGGTTTGGTTCTCCTTTTCGTAAAGAGCCATAGACAAACACCAAATGCAATTGCATGACTTACTCCTTAGTCAAATTCAAATTGATATAAAATATCCACAGCACTCGTTAGTCCCGAAACCGCTTCAACATATAAATTCCGCATTAACCGATAACGCAATGTGAATTCACCGACCGAATTAAAAATACCTACCCCATACTTTACTTGCAAGCCCGGCAATACATAGCCACTAACATTGACCTGAGATTCATCTCCCGAACCAGATGTTTCCAGTTGAAGATCCTGAACCCCTATAGCCTGCCCCAACTCTCCCACAATGTGTCCGCTCTGAGCCAGACTTAAGCCAATTAACGCCGTCGTCATCGAGTTGTCCCCATTACTTTCCGTATCTAAATTTTGACCACGGAGAAGATATGAAAGGGCATTTGCCTGAGCCATATCAGGATCGGAAAAAACGGTTACAGAAGGATGATCAGCGGGCCCTGACACTTTAATTCCAGCGGTCACATCATCCTCAATGTTATCCGGATTCCGAATTGCTGTAATGGAAACATAGGGTTTATTCACCGATCCATTCATCATAACTTTCCCCTGCTGGATAACTAAATCCTGCCCGAAGGATCGATAAGTTCCATTAACAATATTGACATCACCAACCACAAACGGAGCATTATCTTTTTGAGAGATTTTTAATACCCCATCCAGATAACCTTTCAGACCAAACGCCTGCAATGCAAAGTCCTCACCAATTCTCAGTTTTACATTTGTATCAATCTTAAAAGGCAGTGATTGTTTTTGAATAGGCTTCCAGTTTTTATCCACGATGACCTGATCCGAAGAAACTTCTATCGCCGACTCAGGAAGGGTTTCCACCTGGACTCTTCCCCATGGTAAAGAAATATCACCATCAATACGGGCAATATCCGGATTCAGAGTTAGCGTAATATCCGGAATTACTTTAACTTTCACCATTGGTGGCAAAGCTACTTTTAACCCTTTTGCAAAAACATGGCTATTCACAGACCATTCTGATAGATCGCTCCAATCGGCTTTTCCTTCAATATTTAAGTCTCCATCGGGAGTATTCACTAATGCGGTCAGTTTGGCTTTATATCCGGCCAGAGCAACACGGGCATTGCCTTGTTGTACTTCCACAGGAAACGCCCCCCCGGAAGCAAGCAAGCGGGTAACATCAATCTGACCAAAAGCTTTAGGATGTAGCAGTTCTCCACTCAAACGAATACGGCTATTAATCAATGCTCCGGCTTTGTTATATTCCCCGACCAGGGGCTGCAGAAAATCCAGATTAAATTGACTGATGTTCAAATTTCCCCGTACCTGTTTGTGTTTTCTTGTTACATCCGGAATCATCGCATCCAGACTTAGTTGGCCATTATCCGATAAATTAACGAACATATTCGTTGTCAGCTTCCCCTGTTGAAGCGTTGAGTGAAATGAAGCACTATCCCAACCGACCGTCACAGACTGTGCACCATGGGTTACTATTTTACCTTTACTGACATCTAACACACTGGCGATATGAACATCCTTTCCTTTGCTCCACTTCACAGACGATGTCCCATTCACTATCCCTTTTACCACCACTGGATTTTCCGGTATCCATTCGGATAGCGATGACAACGATAGATGTTTCAGCATCAAAGAAGCCTGAACATCATTTGGAGAAAAACTGGCTTTCGACAGAAGACATAAAGAGGCATCATCTAATCCCCAGCAGTGAGGATCAACCAACATTGTTTGATGAGAAATATCCGCTGTCAAAGACACTGGCGTTAATAATTTCAAAGTTTCTTGATGATGATTGAACTCTGCTTGCTTTAAAAGACCGTGCCATTGGTGATAACCCGAAGCCAATTCACCGGTTAAAAGCACGTTCCCCGTCATCCCCCGGGATAACACAGCTAAAGACAGGCGATGTTTTTCTAATCCACCGGATAAATCCAGAGAAGCAGAATCAAACGGCTCCTGATAGATAGCACCATGACTCAGGGCAATTTGCAGGTGACCATCAGGATGAATAAATGATGTCACCTTGCTATTCACAGAAATTTTGTTTGTAGAAAAAAGATCCTGCCATCTGACCTGACGACCATTGAGATGAATACTGATAAATGGTCTGGCTGAATCTCCGGTGAGGCGAATTTTACCGAAAACCTGTCCGGACGAATGGGCCACACTTTTTGACAGATCCGGAATATGAATACTGGCATTCATATTCCAATTTTTCGCCAATCGACCATACAAACGAATTTTGTTCATACCATGTGAAACCATGATTCCTGGTGTACGGATATCGACCCCATATCCGGATGCTATTGTTTTGGCACTCAATAACCCTTTTATTTTCAGTGGATAACCTTTGAATCTCCCAAAAATATCAAGCTTACTCACATCCATATTCCACTGACCATCAGAATGAACATCAGCGCTGGCAATAACATCACCGTTAATGTTGCCGGACACATTTTTAATCAGCGATTCAGGCCTGAAATCTTTTAATTTAATGCTGGAAGACATGTTCACATCATCAGCCCAACCAACCTTAATATGCCCGGAAATTTGCCCACCCAACGACGTCAGAACAAACGACTCAATGGAAACATTCGTTAAATCTCCCTGACCTTTCATATCGGTCATCACTGGTGCAATATCATCACCGGTCACATTTCCTTTCATTGAAAAAGCGTACTTCTGCAGGTTTCCTGCAACAGATAACGTATCGAAATGAAACCGGAATTGCCTGTGACCATTTACAGACCACTGACCATCAGTGCTTTCGGCACTCAACTTAAATGGCAGGTTATCTTCCGTCAGTGACACATTCGCATTCACTTTCGAATTCACACTCCCTTTTGCGACCACCACCAAAGACAGATTTGCCAGACTGCCCTTTGCCACCAAATCTACCATTTGTGCCTGAACAGGCTTATCTGAATACTGTGTTTGAACGGATAACGATAAAGGGTAATCCCCCTCTAACCGGATTTTCCCATGCAAAGAAGTCCGAACTCTGGGGGTTGCAATACTCAACTTAGAGACTGTTATCTGACTTTTCTCAGCTGACATTCCGAGATCCAGAGAATCAACCGGATAAATCTGATGCCCCTGAATAATCCGGATATCGCGGGCTGAAAATGGGGAAAGGGTAACCGATACAGGTAAGACAATATCGGGTAAATCCATTCCGGGAAAATGAAAAGCAGGAGTCGAATGAGCGTCCTTGCCTGATTGACTGACAGTTGAGGACTCATCGTTTGGTTCAGGAAGACGGACTACAATTCCCTGCCAGTGTGTCGAAGACAACGTCAGTCTGGAACGATGCCATGACATTACTGTGGATAAGGTTTTCCAGTTACTATTGACATTATCGACAGTCACATGAATGTTATTCAGATTCGCATGTTCAATTTCAACCGGGACCGGACTGGATATCTGATGAACTGACGACGGTAACGTACCCTGATCTCTTCCCTTCCGAGAGGGAATTAAAGTAAAAGACCCACCATTTACCGAAAGATAATTAATTTTCAGAACAGGCCGTAGCAGTTGCCATATATCAACCGATAATGACATGTCGTCAATTCTGATATCATTTCCTTTATCACGGTAGGAAATGTCATGCAAAGAGAAACGCTCTGCCAGCCGGCCATCACCGGAATCTATCACCAGCCCTGATACCATCTTTTCCGCACCCCAGATGACCGTATTCAATCCATAGGACGAGTACAACAGAAAAGCCATAATCCCTATGATCAATACCATCAGGCAACCGGAATAGATAAACAGCCATTTACTCCACCGGGATAAACGCTTCCTCATAGTTCAGGACCTAAAGTAAAGTGAATTTTAAATTCATCCCCGGGATCTGAATCCAGCCCCCAGGCAAAATCAAGGCGTAATGGCCCCAAAGGTGAAATCCACCTTAAACCAATACCTGTTCCTCTCATCCAGTCAGGCTGACGGTTAAAGGCATCCCCATAATCAAAAAATACGGCACCCCACCATTTTCCGACAAACCGGTATTGATATTCAACGGAAGACGTAGCCAGATATTTGGCTCCGGTTAATGCACCGGTTTCATCTCGGGGTGAAATTGACTCATAGCTGTATCCGCGAATGCTGTTATCTCCACCGACAAAGAAACGTAATGATGGCGGTACCTTATTAAAATCATCGGCCAGATTTACTCCTCCGGATAAACGGATCACGCCTCGCTGACTATCTCCATAAGAACGAATCCATGAGGTGCTGCCCTGAAACCTTAAAAGATCCGTTTCTGATATCAGTGCTTCATTACCATATTCAGCGGTAAAGGTTTGCTTATCTCCCCATGAAATAAGTTGTGAGTGCCGGGTACGCACACGTGTTCTGGAAAACGTCACACCAGGAAGAACAAACTGTCCGATGTCATCCAGAACCCCCTGTTCGTAATTTTCTATCAGATAACGAACAAAGACCGTCTTATTCCAGCTATTATCTTCTAACCAGTGACGTTCAAAGGACAAATTGGACTCCAGACTCTGAGTATCCAGATTATCCACTTTCTTCAATCCATACTGTATCTGGTAATAATCGTGTAATACATCTTCCAGAGGAATTTTATAAGCTGCTGTAATAGTTTGTTCCGGACCGGATAAAGAAAAGCTACTGCTGAAACTGTGCCCCTGAGAATTAAGCCAGGGTTTATTCCATTTGAGTGTTCCTTTAAGACCGACATCCGTCGAATAACCAAGTCCGGTTTCCAGTTGATTTTTCGCGGCCGGGACGAGGGTCACACGAACAGGCAATTCTCTTTTACTTTTTAGTTCTGAAAAATCAGGTTCAACCAACACAGATGAAAACCAGTTTGTATTGGAAAGTTTCTGACTAAAGTCGCCCACCTTGCTTATCTGATAGGGTTCGCCCTGTTTAAAGTGCTGCAATGACAATACACGGTCTAAAGCAATTTGATTACCTTTAACCAGAGTTTCGCCAAACAAATATTGTTTCGCGCTGTCAAAGTGAAGAATAATTTTCGCCTGATTCCGTTCGGGAGATACTTCAATTTTACTGACATCAAAGCGCCCATTGAAATACCCCTTTTCTAAGGCCAGATTTCGTATTTTTGACTTCAATGATTCATAATCGCGGTGACTTAGCGGCGCACCTTCTTTAATTGAACTATTCTGAAGAAGCGCCAAAAAGTCACGGTCATCTTCGGCTTCCCCTGATATTTTAAAATCTACTTTAACAATTTTAACGACAGGTCCCGGTTCAATATGAACGATCAACTGATCGTCTTGCTCAGTAAAGTGAAACCGGACGTTATAATATCCTAAGGCATTCAACGCTTTTTTTATCCGGCGCTCTAACTGAGATTTAAAACGTAAACCGGTTGAATAATCGGATGGTGAAATAGAAGAAAGGTATTGCTCAACATTGTCTTCAGCGGTACTGTCCAGCCCCTGAATAACCAGCTTTGTATCAGCAAAACTCTTAAATGAGAATAGCAACATCAATATAAAAGAAAACAATAAGCGGTAATTCATACGTCCATAATTGACAAAAGAATGACAGGTCTGACTAGCGGCTATCTTAACCTTTTGTTACCAACCCGTCTGTATGCAAAACGTTAAATCTGGTCTACATTATTAGATTCAGATAGTTTTATCTGACTCTGAATAGAGGATACAACATGCTCAGAAAGCAAATTATGGTAACACCGGATACAGCCTTACCCGGTCGCTCGGATTCAATGCTCATCGAAAAAAAACATTACGTGAATAAAAATGATATCACAGCAGAACCGGCGCAGAATCAGCAAAAAATTCTGTTTGGTATGGGCTGTTTTTGGGGAGCAGAACGACTCTTCTGGCAGTTAGAGGGGGTTATTTCTACTGCCGTTGGATATTCCGGTGGTTATACCCCCAATCCGACATACGATGAAGTTTGTACCGGAAGAACCGGTCATACTGAAGTTGTCCGGATTATCTATGACCCGCAGATTATTACTCTGCCAGAGCTTCTAAATGTATTTTGGGAACATCATAACCCCACTCAGGGCATGCAACAGGGAAATGACATCGGCAGTCAATACCGCTCCGCTATTTATTTTTATAACGAGCAGCAACAACACTCTATTGAAAAATCACAGAAAATATATCAGAAGGCGTTAAACGAAAAAAGCATAGCCCGGATAACAACAGAAATCGGCCCGGCAGGTCCTTATTATTATGCGGAAACCTACCATCAACAGTATCTGGCTAAAAATCCGGCAGGCTACTGTGGCCTGAATGGAACCGGTGTTTGCTTCCCACCAGAAAAATAAGACTTGTACGTGTATTTAGATGTTATATTATAACATCTAAATACTTTTGCTTATTTATATAGCTCTGTCCTATGGTTAGACAATCCAAAGAAAAAACATTGGCTTGCCTGCTACTCATCTTATTCATTTGTTTAAGTTTTGCAGCAGAGCTTCATAAGATTGACATCAATAAAGTCCACCATCAGCATCACAACTGCAATCAGTTTGCCAATGTAGTGTGTGCTATCACACCACATACGATTTCATTACCTATAGTTGTAACACACAGTTTTGAAGAACCGCTGACAAAAGTAAGATCATTTGCCCGCATATTTTATACTTACTGTGTCCGTTCACCTCCGATAGCCAAATTAAGCTGAACCCCGATTTTTCACCTTAATTTTTGGAGATTTACACATGTTTAAAAAACACTATTTAGCAACAATCATTGGTCTGAGTTGTGCGTTTTATGCAAATGCCGACGAATTCATTCAACATGATGCTCACGTTCATGGTCAGGTCGAACTGAACCTGGCTCAGGATGGATCTGATGTTCTGATCGAAATCAATGCCCCTGGTATGGATGTATTAGGCTTTGAACACGCACCATCGAATCAGAAAGAAAAAAATCTGTTTAATCAGTCAATTGAAATTCTGGAAGATGCCGGTTCAATTTTAACAATTAACCCGGAAGCGGAATGCAGTCTGGTCAAAGCCCATGCTGCCCTCGCTCATCATGAACATGTACATCATGAGCATGCAGACCATGAACATCACGAGCATGACGATGCAGATCATGACGAGCATGAGCATGAGCATGAGCATGAGCATGAGCATGAGCATGAGCATGAGCATGAGCATGAGCATGAGCATGCTGAGCATTCCGCTTTTGATATTGAATACCAGTATTCTTGTAAAAATGCAGAACAATTGTCTGAGCTGAGCGTAAACTGGTTTGAACAGTTTACAAATACCCATAAGATTGACGCAAATATCTTTACCGATAATGTGCAGACTTCTGCAACTCTGACCCCGTCGAATACCAAAGTAAAACTATAAAATAACCAGCCCGCTCTGACTAACGAGCGGGCAATAAGGACAGTCCGATGAGTATTGAAAAACGGGAGAGCGGTGCTTTTATCATTGAAATGCGTCACTGCCAGTTTCAGTGGAATAAGCATCAACCACCAATTATTGATATTGATACTTTTCTTGTAAAACGGGGAGAGCATGTCTTTATTAAAGGTCCCAGTGGATGTGGGAAATCAACACTGCTCAGCTTACTTACCGGGATAAACATTGCTCAGCATGGCGAAGTCAGTGTTTTAGGACAATCTTATTCTCAGCTATCATCCAGTCAGCGAGATCGCTTCCGGGCTGATAATATTGGTTATATTTTTCAACAATTTAATCTTCTTCCATACCTTTCTGTCATTGAAAACACGCTTCTCCCCTGTCAATTTTCCCGGAAAAGATCCCGGCAGATAACCGGCTCTGCCACAGATAAAGCGAAAGAGCTGTTAGGCAGGTTAAAACTCACTGAATCATTAATGGAAACACCGATTGTTAAACTCAGTATAGGCCAACAGCAAAGAGTCGCTGCAGCAAGAGCACTCATGGGTTCCCCTGAATTGATCATTGCCGATGAACCAACTTCTGCCCTCGATTTTGAAAACAGAACCTCCTTTATTGAACTTTTAAAAGAAGAAGCAGGCCGAACTGACTCCACACTGGTTTTTGTCAGTCACGACCCGACACTGGAACCACTGTTTTCCACCTCCCTCAGTCTCAATGAGATCAATAAAGTGAGGAAGAACCAATGAAAATCATTGCTCGTTTAGCATGGAAGAGTGTTCTCAACAGAAAATCGACCGCTTTTTTGACCGTTCTCACTGTCGCCATTTCCGTCATATTGTTATTGGGTGTGGAGAAAATCCGGACTGAAGCAAAAGACAGTTTTTCCAATACCATTTCCGGAACAGATTTAATCGTTGGTGCACGCTCAGGGCAGGTGAATTTATTACTGTATTCAGTTTTCAGAATTGGAAATGCAACCAATAATATCGACTGGAGCAGCTATAAGTATTTCCGCAATAACCGGGCCGTAAAATGGGCAATTCCTATTTCACTTGGCGATTCGCACCGAGGGTTCCGGGTGATGGGAACCAATACAGACTACTTTAAGTATTATAAATTTGGACATAAGCAAGCACTTACCTTTCAAAAAGGCCAGGCATTTAAAGGATTATTTGATACTGTGATAGGCTCTGATGTTGCAAAATCTCTGGGCTACCACGTTGGCAGTAAAATAATCATTGCTCATGGAATCAATGATGTGGCTTTCAGCCGGCATGACAACCTCCCATTTACTGTTACCGGAATCCTTGCCCCCACAGGAACGCCGGTTGATAAAACCGTACACGTATCATTGCAGGCCATTGAAGCCATTCATGTCGGTTGGGAATCGGGTGCGCACGTTGGGAAAACGCCCGATGCGAAAACACTGGAAAAATACGATTTTACGCCGAATCAGATTACGGCCATGTTATTGGGATTGAAGTCCCGCATCCAGACATTTGCGTTGCAAAGAGCAATCAACAATTACAGAAAGGAACCGCTCAGTGCCATCATGCCCGGTGTAGCGCTTCATGAACTATGGGGAATGATGTCCGTGGCAGAACAGGCCCTGATGTTTATTTCCGGATTTGTTGTGATTGCCGGATTGCTGGGAATGTTGAGCAGTTTGCTGACCAGTCTGCAGGAAAGGCGCAGAGAAATGGCAATTCTGAGAGCAATGGGCGCACAACCCAAACATGTTTTTGCACTGCTAATGAGTGAAGCAACAGCCCTGACAATGGTTGGTATTCTGTTTGGTATTATCGGATTATACGGCACAATGTCAGTACTCGCTCCGGTGATCCATTCTCATTATGGTATCGTAATTACACTTTCAATATTAAATGCTCATGAATGGCTGCTTATTGGGTTTGTTCAGCTCGCCGGTATGATTGTAGGTATCATTCCTTCTGTTAGAGCTTATCGGCAGTCACTGAGTGACGGAATGACAATTCGGATTTAGATAAATATGAAATTAAAACTGTCCTTTTCCTGGCTACTTTTCTGCTTATTTGCAACAGACCAGACCTTCGCCGCACAACCGCTAAAATTAGACTGGATAGAACTGATTCCACAAAGTGAACGCAATCAGTTTAATGAACAGGGGATGCCGAAAATTAACCATGAAGGTGGCCCGGCAAAACAAAATAAAATAGGCTCAGTAAGAAAAGAACTTGATGGATCACTGGTCAAAATTCCAGGATTCGTCATTCCTCTGGAAGGCGATGAAAATACGGTCACCGAGTTTTTTCTTGTTCCGTATTTCGGCGCCTGTATACACGTACCACCACCACCGCCAAATCAGATAATCTATGTAAACATGCCACAAGGCGCACCCGTGCAACGTCTGTGGGATATTATTTATGTGATTGGCACACTGAAAGCCAGTGAGATGAGTAATGATATTGCCCAGGCCGGATATACCATCCAAGCGGACTCAATAGAACCCTACGATGATCAGTAATTAAAAAGAATGCTGAAATAAAATGCCGAGTAAAACGACATAAAGAAGAAGTATCGCTCCCGTAACGATCTTCTTCTTTTTCACTTTCGTTGTATCCAAAAGTTAACCTCTAGCCTAAACTTACATATTAAACAATACATTAACATTTTATTTACAAGATTTCAGTAAAAATGATAGCTAACTCTAAAACATTCAGTTGGTCGAATTTAATATTTCAGGTTAAATAGAAAAAAAGAAAACCATAAATAGACAGGCTTGGGGTTATGACGGAAAAATCAACTGCGGTTGTCGTAGAGCACGCCGCCAATAGCAAAAAAGCAAAAACAAGCTACATCAAAGACAGTGGTAACCGTATCAAGTCCATCGCAACAACCTATGGATTGGATGCGGAATTAAGTTCCAATCAAAACGAAACACTTTTAATTGACCGGGCACTCAAGAGAGAACGAAAAATCAAAGAACAAAGACAAAAAAACCTGGAGAAAATTCTTCACTTTAGCTTTAAATCCTGCCATGAAGAAACGGCCGGAGAGCCAGACCAGGACTGGCTATATCGTTTTTTCGAACTGGCTCAGGATATTCAAAATTCTTCGATGCAAAAACTATGGGCACAGGTACTGAAAAGAGAAGTAACCAACCCCGGTTCTACTTCTCTCAAAGCATTAAAGATATTAAAAGACATGACCCCAAAAGAAGCACAGGTTTTGCAGCGTGCGGCCTCTTTATCCTGCTCCTTTGGCCAGGATCACCATCGCAAACTTTTTATCGGGCTTAAAAGTCACAACGGCTTTTTTAGTCTGGGAAAAAGAGAATCGACCTATTCTCTAAATTTGGGTTCCTTCAGTCTGCCTTACTCCAGCATTATGGTTTTAACCGAACTGGGATTACTCCATGCAACTGAGCTGGAATCAGGTGAAATCGAACCCAGTACTCCTCTTCATCTTCAGTATCAGGGTAAACAATTATCACTCACCGCTAATACTAAAGGTGTTCGTATTCTTTATTATCGATTCAGTCCGACAGGAAACGAGTTATGCCGCCTGCTTGGAAATAAACAAAATCAGGAATACTACGATCAGTTAGTTGCCCTGTTAAACCAAAAATTTTCACTACACAGTGATGCAAATGAAAATTTCCACCACGTTGTTTAGTCAGGGATGATACTGCGTTTCCGTAAAGCCTGAAGACAAAATTCCACCAGCTGTTCAATCGGCAAATCTCCGGCCGGAAGGTCAATTTCAGGATTTAACGGTTCTTCATACTCGGCACTGACACCGGTAAAATTAGTAATTTCTCCGGTCCGCGCTTTTTTATATAACCCTTTCGGATCACGTTGCTCACATACCGCTAAAGACGTATTGACGAACACTTCCAAAAACTCACCCTCAGGTAATAATTCCCGAACCAACTGACGTTCAGCCCTATGGGGAGAGATAAAGGCAGTTAACACAATCAGTCCCGCATCTGCCATAAGTTTTGCCAGTTCACCAATCCGGCGGATATTCTCGCGCCGATCCTGAGCTGAAAAACCCAGATCGCTACATAAACCATGACGCACATTATCACCATCGAGAAGATAAGTATGATAACCCAATTGCGCCAGTTTATTTTCCAGCGCGCCCGCCACCGTTGATTTACCGGCACCAGAAAGACCGGTGAACCATAATACGGCCGGTTTCTGTTTTTTTAACTGAGCGCGAAAATTTTTATCGACAGCATGTTGATGCCATACGATATTTTCATCTTTCGTCTTCATTGTCGTGCTCATAATCATTCCTTTAAACATTAAAAGGGAAAAATAGCGGTATCAGTAACAGCACCAGCACAGAGTACACCAGAGAGATAGGTAATCCGACCCGGACATAATCACTTAACCGATAATTTCCTACAGTATAAACAAGTAAATTTGTCTGATATCCGTACGGAGACACAAAGCTTGCACTCGCACCAAACAGAACCGCCATCACAAACGGCATAGGATCTGCCCCATAAGCAACAGCCATGCTGTAACCGATTGGAAACGATAAAGCAGCCGCAGCATTATTAGTAACTAATTCAGTAAGCACCAGTGTAATCACATAAGTGGCTATCAAAGCACCATAAACGCCCCAACCGTTAAAAGCCTGAATTAAAACATTGCCCATTTCATTCGAAACTCCGGTTGAAATCATCAACTGAGCCAGAGACAGAGCTGAGCCTACAATAACCACTATATCGATGGGGAAACGGCGCCTTAATTCATTCAAGTGAACGATGCCAAAAACCACCAGAAAGAGAAGATAGACAGACAAACCTTTAATAATTGGCAAAACATTAAACAATGCTAACCCGATAACCGCGGCAAACCCCACCAGAACTCCACTGGATTTAGCGGTATCCAGCTTTACACCAGATTCCAGATCATTCATTACAACAAAGTCTCTGCGGTTCTTCTTTCGCTCCGTTTCAAACCGTTTGCCCGGAACAAGAATCAATGTATCACCGGCCATCAGGGAAATATTACCCAATCCCCCTTCCAGACGTTCATGTCCACGGCGAATGGCGATAACAACAGCATCATAGTGTTCCCTGAAACGGCTTGATTTCAGTGTTTTACTGCAGAAACTGGCCGATGAGCTGATCACAACCTCAATAAAACTCTGCCCATTGAGTTGATGCTGACCAAATAAAGTTAACCCGGGTATTTCCTGCAGTATGGATACGCTCTCGATATCCCCGCAAAACAAAAGCCGGTCCCCTGACTGCAGAACAAAATCAGGATGAACAGAAGGCACACTTTCCCCATCACGAATGACTTCGGCAAGAAATAATTTTCGCAGTGCTCTGAGCTTATTTTCACTGATGCTCCGCCCGATCAGTGATGACCCTTTTTCCACTTTTGCTTCCAAAAAGTAGGGTAATTCTTCCTGCGAATTTTCTTCGCGGTTAGGCAATAAATAACTCAGTGGTATCAATAATATCAGCCCGCCGGCAAGAACAGCCAACCCAATCAGCGTCGGAGAGAAAAAGCCAAGACTCGGCAATCCGGCATCTTCAACAAAACTGTTGATGATCAGGTTTGTTGATGTACCAATCAGCGTTAACGTACCACCAAAAATGGCAGTATAAGAAAGCGGGATCAATAATTTTGACGGCGAGTGTTGCTGATTTCTTTTTATTGTACCAATAAGCGAAACAACCACTGCAGTATTATTCGTAAATGAAGAAAGAAGAGCGGTGGAAAGTCCCAGTTTCGCAACGACAACGCCAAGTTTGCCCTGAGAAATACACCGTCCCATCCAGCCAATCAAACGCGTCTTCTCCAATGCCACAGAAGACAAAATCAGTAATACCAATGTCAGCAGAGAAGAATTCGTAAAATTAGCGGTCACGCTGTGTAAATCAAGCATACCGCTGATAAACGCAATAAACGCAGCCCCGGCAAAAATGTTGCTTGGTTTAATGTGTGTCACTACCAGACAGGCCATCGTACCAACCAAAATAGCAATGACTAAATCCTGTTCCCACATCTCTCACCTCAGAAAAAGAAAGGAAAACCAGACAGAGATTAATCACCTGACTGGATTTCCCTTTATCGATAGTCAATTAACGAAAAAACTGACTGATATCTTTTGCTTCCCAATGAGGGAAGTGTTTGCGGATCAAGGCATTCAGCTCAATTTCAAATGTGGGGGCATCATTAACCGGATGCTCTGCAGACAGAAGGCCATCCCGTACCAGTCCGGCTCCGACAGTCACATTGGTTAACCGATCAATAATAATAAAGCCCCCCGTATCAGCACAATCGAGGTAACGATCAAGCGAAACAGCCTCATTGAAGGTCCATTCACATAAGCCAATCCCATTTAAAGGAAGCTGTTCTGACTCAAACGTCGAAATATTATTAATGTCATACTGATGACGAACCGTTTTCACCTTACCGATGGTTTTTTTACCGGCAATTTTGATATCGTATTCACGCCCGGTCTCAAGCGGAGCTTCGGTCATCCATACAACATCCGCAAGCAAATGGTTTGTTACCTCGGTTTCATCGTCAGCACGAAGAATCAGATCTCCGCGACTGATATCAATTTCATCGGCTAATGTCAGGGTTACAGCCTGACCGGACATCGCCTTCTGTAGATCACCATCAAAAGTCACAATACGAGAAACCGTCGATGTTTTACCGGATGGAAGCACTTTAACGGTATCACCAACTGAAATATTTCCAGCAGCAACTGTACCGGCAAACCCTCTGAAATCCAGATTAGGGCGGCTTACATATTGCACAGGGAAACGAAACTCTCCCTTACCTTTCACTTCATCGATATTCACCGTTTCCAGAACATCAAGCAGAGAACTTCCGTTATACCACCCCATATGAACACTTGGCTCGACGACGTTATCCCCTTCAAGAGCGGAAATAGGAATAACTCGAATATCAATGTCACCCTTAAGGTTCTCAGAAAAATCCAGATAGTCTTGTTTTATTTTTTCAAAAACATCCTCAGAGTAATCCACTAAATCCATTTTATTAACCGCAACAACAAAATGCTTTAACCCTAACAAATTGGAAATAAATGAGTGCCGACGAGTCTGATCCAGAATCCCTTTACGGGCATCAATCAAAATAACGGCAAGATCACACGTTGAAGCACCTGTTGCCATATTCCGGGTATACTGTTCATGCCCCGGAGTATCCGCAATAATGAATTTCCGCTTTTGTGTTGAAAAATACCGGTAAGCAACATCAATCGTAATACCCTGCTCACGTTCTGCCTGTAGCCCATCAACAAGTAATGCTAAATCAGGACGCTCCCCGGTTGTTCCTACCCGCTGACTGTCCGTTTTAACTGCAGCCAGTTGATCTTCATAAATTTGCTTCGAATCATGTAGAAGACGGCCAATGAGTGTACTTTTTCCATCATCAACCGAACCACATGTCAGGAATCTAAGTAGTGACTTATGTTGATGCTGATTCAGGTATCCCTCGATACCTAACTCATCTAATTGAATTTGAACTGCATTATTCATCGTACTTTCCTTAGATCCTTAGAAATAACCCTGGCGTTTTTTCAGTTCCATCGATCCGGACTGATCATGGTCGATCGCCCGCCCCTGTCGCTCACTGGATGTCGCAACCAACATTTCTTCGATGATTTCCGGCAACGTGTCTGCCTCAGATTCAATGGCCCCCGTTAATGGATAACACCCCAGAGTCCGGAAACGCACATTTTTCCTTTCTATTTTTTCTCCCGGTTCGAGCTTAAACCGATCATCATCAACCATTATCAACATGCCATCACGCTCAACAACCGGCCTTTTTTCAGCAAAATAAAGCGGCACAATATCAATACCTTCCAGATAGATGTATTGCCAGATATCCAGTTCAGTCCAGTTTGAAAGCGGAAAAACCCGAATACTTTCACCTTTATTTATCTGACTGTTATAAGTACGCCATAACTCCGGACGCTGATTTTTAGGATCCCATGCATGATTTTTATCACGGAATGAATACACCCGTTCTTTAGCCCGGGACTTTTCCTCATCACGCCGGGCACCACCGAAAGCGGCATCAAAACCATACTTATTAAGGGCTTGTTTAAGCCCTTGTGTTTTCATCAGATCTGTGTGCTTCGATCCATTTTCAAACGGACTAATATTCATCGCTAACCCTTCCGGGTTTTTATGTACAATCAAATCCAGATTGTACTTTTTAGCCGTTTCATCACGGAATTTGATCATTTCCTGAAATTTCCAGTCCGTATCGACATGGAGTAGTGGAAAAGGTATCTTTCCAGGATAAAAAGCTTTACGGGCAAGATGCAGCATGACAGATGAATCTTTACCGATGGAATACATCATGACCGGATTAGAAAACTCCGCTGCCACTTCACGAATAATGTGAATACTTTCTGCTTCTAACTGTTTTAAATGTGTTAAGCGTTGATCCATCTCTTGCTTCCTTTTGAATCACTGTGCAAGCATTTTGCTATTAGCGTTTTATTTTGTTTATGCAAGCTGATATTTTCTCTCAGCAATGTGTTGTTCATTTCCAAACCAATTCAGTTTTTCCGATAATGAAACGACTTCTCCCACAACGATCAGAGAGGGCGATCTCGCATCAGAGGATAACAAAGCAAGTTCACTTAACTTCCCTTTAAAGACTTTCTGAGAAAGCTGAGTACCACGCTCAATAATGGCGATTGGTGTTTCAGCAGCACGTCCATGAAAAATAAGCTGCTCCTGAATGTAGCTAGACTTCATCAGCCCCATATAAATAACCAGTGTCTGATTTCCTTTTGCCAATGTTGACCATTGCATTTCATCGCTGTCTTCTTTCACATGACCGGTAACAAAAATGGCAGATTGAGCAAAATCTCTATGCGTTAACGGTATCCCTGCATAGGCCGTTGCGCCTGCAGCCGCTGTAATTCCCGGAATGACCTGAAAAGAAATTCCGGCATCAAACAGAACTTCTAACTCTTCACCTCCCCGGCCGAAAATAAAGGGATCGCCACCTTTAATCCGGGCCACACGATGCCCCTGTCTGGCAAAGTCGACTAATAACTGATTGGTTTTATCCTGAGAAACACTGTGGTGACCGGCTCTTTTCCCAACACAAACCAAAATGACATCACCGGGGATGAGCGCCATAATTTCATCTGAAACAAGATAGTCATAGAGAACAACATCAGCTTGCTGAAGAAAACTTAATGCTTTCAGGGTGAGAAGCTCCGAATCACCAGGTCCTGCCCCGATTAGCGCAACTTCTCCCGGATGAAGCTGAGCTTTCGAATATTGAGATAAACTCATATCACGACGTGAAGAATCCTCCACGAATCGCGGCGGGTAATTCTCATGCAGTGAAATAACCGTTTTATCCTTCTCCATCTTGCTCAACTCCTAACCATCTGATAAGTGCATTATGGCGATATAGTCTTATTGCGCGAAATTCTATAATTTTATTTTTTATTCCAAAAACAAATATAAAAATAAATTAAACGTTTGAATTTCAATTTTTGATGGGCGATGATTTTCTTTCCTGTTGATACCGGAAAGGGAAATAATGATTACCTGGAAAACCATCGCATTCGAAGCGCTCTCAAATAAGCAACTTTATGAATTGATTAAATTGCGTATTGATGTTTTTGTTGTTGAACAAAATTGTCCATATTCAGATTTGGATGATAAAGATATGGCTGATGGTGTAATGCATCTGTTGGCTTTATCGGAATCGGACGAGATTCTTGCGTACGCCCGGTTATTACCCCCCGGTATCAGTTATCAATACCCAAGTATCGGACGGGTCATTGTCAGAGAAGATCAAAGAGCCAACGGCTTAGGTCATGAACTGTTAAATGAAGCGATTAAACACTGCCACCTACAATGGCCGGATAACACAATAAAAATCAGTGCTCAGTTGCATCTGGAAAAATTTTACCGCGCTCATGGCTTTTCCTGCTGCGGTAAGCCCTACCTGGAAGATGGGATCCCTCACGTAAGTATGACATTCTTATCTGTTAACGAAAACTGACTACAGGAAAACTATTTACTGCGGCCAAAGCCACCACCAGATAAACGGAAAAACATGACTGACTGGTCGCTCTTTTCTAACTGAAGAATGTCTAACTGACCATTTTTAGCGAATTTAAAACGAATTAACTGACCCGGTCTGATATTGCTCAATGGTTTATCAGGCCCTTCAGCTCTGACAAGTGCGTGCAAATCCGCTATTGATAAATCATTATTACGAAATACTTTCGATAATGTATCACCATTTTTAATGGTATATGTGACCCAGGCAGAAGAACGAATCGCCCGCTTTTCGGTCATTTCAGCCTGATTTGACATATCCTGAGCGTTCAAAGTCAATGGAATGCGCTTTGGCTGCTGCCCCGTAACAGTATCATCAGCCTTTTGATCCGAAACCGAGGGTAAAGGGATAAACATCATCACAATAACAAAAGTGACCAGTCCCATTAAAATCCGCTTATGGCGGGTGGGAAAATCATCCCAAAGGTTACGGATACCGGCCAGAGATAACTGAAAGTCAAATTCAGAGCACTTCTGTTGTAAAACAGTGAAATACCCTGAATAACTACTTTCTTTACTACGCCGATGATTCATCGTTGTCCGTCTCCTTCCTGCCTGAAATAAGTATATGAATTCCAGCCTTCCTAGTATAGAGCAATTAGTAAAAGAATCGAAACGTTGACATAAATCTGAACGTGTTTTGCAAAATGATTGCATTGATTGGCATTTGTGTGGTTGACAACAAGTTATAACAAATCATCATTTAATCCGCCCGCTTTAACTGTTATCCTAGCCAACTTTATACATCGAATAAGAGAGACAGACCAATGTCTGAAGTAAAATTTGAAACAGTCGAACAAAAAGCAAGTTATGGTATTGGCCTGCAAATGGGTCAGCAATTAGCAGGAAGCGGCCTTGAAGGTCTTGATATTTCATCGATTTCTGAAGGTATTGCAACTGCACTGAAAGGTGAAAAGCCAGCACTTGAAGTTGATGATATCAACAACGCCCTTCAGGAAATCCATGCCCGTGCACAAAAAGTCCGTGAAGAATCGGCTAAAGCCGCTTCAGCAGAAGGTGAAGCATTCCTGCAGGAAAATGCAAAACGCGAAGAAGTGAACGTTCTTGAATCAGGACTACAGTATGAAGTGATTACTGAAGGTGAAGGTGCTAAACCAACAGCTGATAACACCGTGCGTGTTCATTACCATGGACAGTTAACAGACGGCACGGTTTTCGACAGCTCTGTTTCTCGTGGTGAACCAGTTGAATTCCCGGTAACCGGCGTTATTAAGGGCTGGGTTGAAGCGCTTCAGCTTATGACTGTTGGTTCTAAATGGAAACTGTTTATTCCTCAGGATCTTGCTTATGGAGAACGAGGCGCAGGCGCAGCAATTCCACCATTCGCAGCGCTTGTTTTTGAAGTAGAACTTCTTGATATTGTTTAATATCTAAGAACAAAGATAAGAACATGAAGCGGTGTTATTTACACCGCTTTTTTGTGGTTACTATACTATAGGTGTTTTATTGAATTTCTTCTTGTGGAGTCACTACAATGAATAAACCTTTCGTCACCTTATCCCTTACTGCACTACTCTCAGCCACTCCTGCCTATGCCGCGTTTAATCTGGGCTCAGCCACCGATGCGGCATCAAAATTAGACAGCAGTACTCTTTCTTCCCTTGCCACCGGTCTCGCCGGTAAAGTTAATACTCAGTCAGGCTCTCCACTTGTCAGTGCCTTGACCGACTCTCTGGACGTGTCCTCTGCTCAGGCAACGGCAGGCTCAGGTTCGTTACTGGCTTATGCATCAAGCGCATTATCATCAACACAGTCCAGTGAACTGACCAGTCTTGTTCCGGGCATGGACAAACTCACCAGTTCTCTTCCCGGACTCTCTAACACATCAACTGACATGAGCGGAGTCTCAACTATTTTTAATCAACTGGGTATGGATTCTGCTATGGTCAGCCAGTTCGCACCGACAATCCTGAAATACCTGTCAGGCCAGGGCGCATCCTCAGAACTTATCACATCTCTCACCTCTCTCTGGCAACAATAATTAACTCCGTATATTATCTATCCTTATCAAGCGTGAAAATGGTTGGCTGACATCCCTTTCACGCTCAATCTCTTACTTTACACTCATCGGAAGTATGTATTTTGCATTAAGGAAAAGCGAGAATGAAAGACGATACGTTAGCCATACATTTCGGTTACGAAACCGACCCAACAACAAAATCCGTTGCAGTTCCTATTTTTCAGACAGTATCCTACGAGTTTGACAGTGCTCAACATGGGGCGGATTTATTTAATCTTGAGGTCCCGGGAAACATATACACCCGTTTGATGAATCCAACGAATGATGTATTAGAAAAACGACTGGCGGCATTAGAAGGAGGAATAGGGGCGCTGGTCACCAGCTCAGGAAGCGCTGCTATTAATTATGCCGTTCAGACACTGGCGGAAATTGGAGATAATATTGTATCAACCCCTCAGTTATACGGTGGTACATATACACTATTTGCTCACATGCTTCCAAAACAGGGGGTTACCGTAAAATTTGCTAAGGATGATAAGCCAGAAAGTCTGGCAAAATTAATCGATGACAAAACAAAAGCTGTCTATTGCGAATCAATTGGTAATCCAGCCGGAAACATCGCAGATATCGAAGGTATCGCTAAATTAGCACACGCCCGTGGTGTACCGGTTATTGTCGATAATACCGTTGCAAGCCCTGTGCTATGTAAGCCTATTGAATACGGTGCAGATATCGTTGTCCACTCGATCACCAAATACATCGGGGGGCATGGTAACTCTTTGGGTGGCGTTATTATTGATTCAGGAAAGTTCCCATGGGCCAAACACAAATCCCGCTTTCCTGCTTTTAATCAGCCAGAACCATCCTATCACGGTGTCGTTTATACAGAAGCGTTTGGGAATGCCGCCTTTATCGGCCGGGCAAGAACTGTCCCTATGAGAAATACAGGCTCAACTCTATCACCAATGAACTCATTTCTGATTTTACAAGGTGTAGAAACGTTACCTTTGCGGATGGAAAGACACTGTGAAAACAGCATCAAAGTTGCTGAATATCTCAAGAAGCATCCGATGGTCAGCTGGGTAAGTTATGCGGGGCTTGAAGAATCAGAATTCTATCCACTGGCTCAGAAATACATGGATGGGAGACCATCCGGTATTCTTTCATTCGGTCTTAAAGGGGGATACGAAGCTGGTGTGAAATTTTATGATTCATTAAAAATGATTAAACGCCTTGTCAACATTGGCGATACACGAACACTGGCCTGTCATCCGGCCTCAACAACTCACAGACAATTGGACGAACATGAGCAGAAACAAGCTGGTGTCTTACCTGAAATGATCCGCCTGTCTGTAGGTATTGAACACTCAGATGATATTATTGCTGATCTTGACCAGGCACTGAATGCATAAATTTTATTATTGCAAACAAAGCTCTTGGTGTTAACAGAAAACAAAAAAGCCGAGCAAATGCCCGGCTTTTTCAATCACGAAACTGATTACTCAGCAGCTTCTTCAGCTTCTGGACGATCAACAAGCTCAATGTAAGCCATTGGAGCTTTATCACCAGCACGGAAACCAGCTTTTAGGATACGAGTGTAGCCACCTTGGCGGCTAGCAAAACGTGGACCTAATTCGTTAAATAATTTTGCAACAACTTCGTTATCACGAGTACGTGCAAATGCCAGACGACGGTTAGCAACGCTGTCAGTCTTAGCTAGTGTAATCAAAGGCTCAACTACGCGGCGAAGCTCTTTTGCTTTTGGCAAAGTAGTCTTGATAAATTCATGACGTACTAAAGAGCTAGCCATGTTGCTGAACATCGCTTTGCGATGACTGCTGTTGCGGTTGAGTTGACGACCACTCTTACGATGGCGCATGACCAAATCCTTCTAACTATTATCGATTAATCTTCAGCGATTGATGCAGGTGGCCAATTTTCTAAGCGCATGCCCAGAGACAGACCACGTGAAGCAAGTACGTCTTTAATCTCTGTAAGAGATTTCTTACCAAGGTTAGGCGTTTTAAGAAGCTCAACCTCTGTACGCTGTACAAGATCACCGATGTAGTGAATCGCTTCTGCTTTCAGACAGTTAGCAGAGCGAACTGTTAGTTCAAGATCGTCTACAGGACGCAATAGGATCGGATCGAATTCAGGCTTCTCTTCTTTTTCCTCAGGAACTCGTACATCACGAAGATCTACGAATGCATCCAATTGCTCAGCAAGAACTGTTGCTGCACGACGAATAGCTTCCTCAGGTTCGATCGTTCCATTAGTTTCCATGTCGATAACAAGCTTATCCAAATCGGTGCGTTGTTCTACACGTGCAGCTTCAACAGCATAGGCGATTTTATCGACTGGGCTGTAGGTAGCATCAACAAGCAGACGACCAATAGGACGCTCATCTTCTTCGGTATGGATACGAGCAGAAGCCGGAACATAACCACGACCACGTTCAACTTTGATACGCATAGCGATCTCAGCGTTGTCATCAGTAAGATGACAAATCACGTGCTCAGGGTTTACGACCTCGACATCACCTTCATGAGTGATGTCACCTGCAACAACAGGGCCCGAGCCTGATTTGTTTAGTGTAATGAACACTTCATCTTTGCCTTCGGCAACGCGAACAGCTAACCCTTTCAGGTTTAGAAGAATCTCAAGAATGTCCTCCTGAACGCCTTCTTTTGTGCTGTACTCGTGTAGTACGCCTTCAATTTCGACTTCTGTGACTGCACAACCAGGCATAGAAGATAAAAGAATACGGCGAAGTGCATTACCAAGAGTATGGCCAAAACCACGCTCTAATGGCTCAAGAGTTACTTTTGCGTGTGTCGTGCTGACCTGTTCAATATCAACAAGACGTGGCTTAAGAAATTCTGTTACAGAACCCTGCATTGTGTCCTCTCTTTAATTTAAACCTTACTTAGAGTAAAGCTCGACGATCAATTGTTCGTTGATGTCAGCTGACAGATCTGAACGCTCAGGCGAACGCTTGAACGTACCTTCCATCTTACCTGCATCTACTTCAATCCAAGTTGGTTTTTCGCGTTGTTCAGCAACTTCAAGAGCCGCTTTAATGCGAGATTGCTTTTTCGCTTTCTCACGGATAGAAACAACGTCGTTAGCCGCAACATTGAAAGAAGGAATGTTTACCACTTGGCCGTTGACTAGAATAGCTTTATGACTAACTAGCTGACGTGCTTCAGAGCGAGTTGCACCAAAGCCCATGCGATAAACGACATTATCTAGACGACCTTCAAGAAGCTGAAGCAGGTTTTCACCTGTATTGCCTTTAAGACGAGCAGCTTCTTTGTAGTAGTTACGGAATTGTTTTTCCAGAACGCCATAAATACGACGTACCTTTTGCTTCTCACGAAGCTGTACACCATAGTCGGACAAACGGCCGCGACGAGCGCCGTGTACACCTGGTGCATTATCGATTTTACACTTGGTATCGATCGCACGAACACCAGACTTAAGGAACAAGTCAGTGCCTTCGCGACGGCTAAGCTTAAGCTTAGGACCCAAATATCTTGCCATGATCTTTCTCCAATCTTCCTCGAAACGTTAAACGCGACGTTTCTTAGGTGGACGACAACCGTTATGAGGGATTGGTGTCGCATCAACGATGTTTGTGATACGGAAACCAGCAGCGTTCAGTGCGCGAACAGTAGATTCACGACCTGGACCTGGACCCTTAACCATAACCTCTAGATTCTTAAGGCCATATTCTTTAGCCATTTCTGCGCAACGCTCTGCAGCAACCTGTGCAGCGAACGGAGTCGACTTACGAGAACCACGGAAACCTGAACCACCTGCAGTAGCCCAAGCCAGAGCGTTACCTTGACGGTCAGTGATGGTTACGATTGTGTTGTTAAAAGATGCATGAATATGCGCAACGCCATCAGCGACTTGCTTACGTACGCGCTTACGTGCGCGTGTTGGTTGTTTAGCCATTGTACTTTACCCTTCCCGACTATTTCTTGATCGGCTTACGCGGACCCTTACGGGTGCGAGCATTGGTTTTAGTACGCTGTCCACGTAGTGGTAGACTGCGACGATGACGAAGACCACGGTAACAGCCAAGGTCCATAAGACGCTTGATGTTCATGGAAACTTCACGACGTAGATCACCCTCTACAGTGTACTTAGCTACACCATCACGCAGCTGATTGATCTGATCTTCAGTTAGTTCACTGATCTTAACATTCTCAGCAATACCCGCTTCAGCAAGAATAGCTTGTGAGCGAGTTTTACCGACACCGTAAATCGCAGTAAGTGCGATTACAGCATGTTTCTGATCAGGAATGTTAATGCCTGCTATACGGGCCACTATTCACTCCTAGTACTCTAATAAGAAATTATCCGCAACAAAGCCCGCTGAGGATACGTTGCGGAAGACTACTTCTTTTGCACGCAAAAGGTAGGCCGAGGAATATACTCGACCAACCCTTATTTTTCAAGTAAAAATTTCTGCTAATTAGCCTTGGCGCTGTTTATGCTTTGGCTCACTGCAAATTACGCGAACAACACCGTTGCGCTTGATAATTTTACAGTTACGGCAGATTTTTTTAACGGAAGCACGAACTTTCATTGCTAAACTCCGTAAATAGAATCTTAGCAGCTAAATCGTAATTAACGACCATAGCCTTTCAGATTCGCTTTTTTCAACACAGAATCATACTGATTAGACATCAGATGAGTCTGTACCTGTGCCATAAAGTCCATAATAACTACCACTACGATAAGTAGCGACGTTCCACCAAAATAGAATCTAACATTCCAAGCGGACATCATGAACTGTGGAATCAGACAGATAAAGGTAATATACAACGCACCCGCAAGAGTTAAACGTGTCATCACTTTATCAATGTATTTTGCTGTCTGCTCACCTGGGCGGATACCGGGTACGAATGCACCAGACTTCTTAAGATTATCAGCTGTTTCACGAGGATTAAACACCAACGCTGTATAGAAGAAACAGAAAAAGATAATCGCTACCGCATAAAGTATTACATAAAGGGGCTGACCAGGACTCAATGCCAGAGAAACTTGCGTTAACCAGCTAAATGCTGAGCCTTCGCCACCCACGTTACCAAACCACTGTGCCAGTGTGCCTGGGAACAAAATAATACTTGATGCAAAGATTGCCGGAATAACACCTGCCATATTAATTTTCAATGGTAGGTGAGTACTCTGAGCTGCAAATACTTTACGACCTTGTTGACGTTTTGCGTAGTTAACAACGATACGGCGTTGACCACGTTCCATGAAAACAACAAAGTAAATAACAGCAAATGAGATTACCGCAATCAATAATAGCAGAAGTACATGCAATTCACCTTGACGCGCTTGCTCAATAGTTTGTCCGATTGCCTTTGGCAACCCTGCAACAATACCAGTAAAAATCAGTAATGATATACCATTACCGATCCCGCGTTCTGTAATTTGTTCACCTAACCACATCAAAAACATGGTGCCGGTTACTAGACTCACGGTTGCAATGAATGTAAACATGGTTTGATCGATAACGACCAGATTGTTGACCATATTTGGTAATCCAGTTGCAATACCTAACGCCTGGAATATTGCAAGAACAAGCGTGCCATAACGCGTATATTGGCTAATCTTACGACGGCCTGCTTCACCCTCTTTTTTGAGTTCAGCTAACGCAGGATGAACTACAGTCAGCAATTGGACAACAATTGATGCCGAAATATACGGCATAATACCCAATGCTAATATAGATGCACGCGAAAGAGCACCACCGGAGAACATGTTAAACATTTCTACGATGGTCCCTTTTTGCTGTTCGAACAATTCGGCAAGTACAGTTGCGTCAATACCAGGAATCGGCACAAAAGAGCCCGCTCGGAAAACTAAAAGTGCGATCAATACGAATAATAAGCGCGACTTTAATTCACTGACGCCGCTCTGAGCACTACGAATATCTTGTCCTGGTTTCTTAGCCATCTGTACCTCGTTCCTCGAGATTATTCCTCGATTTTACCGCCTGCAGCTTCGATTGCAGCTTTAGCGCCTTTTGTCACGCGTAGACCTTTAACAGTCACAGCTTTAGCGATTTCACCAGAAAGAACGATTTTTACATTCTCAATATTTTTAGTGATAACGTTAGCTGCTTTAAGGCTGTTTAGATCAACAACTTCACCTGTTACTTTTGCCAGTTCGCCTAGACGAACTTCAGCAGAAACAAAGCTCTTACGAGATTTGAAACCGAACTTAGGTAAACGTTGTTTCAGAGGCATCTGACCGCCTTCAAAACCTGGACGAACTTTACCGCCAGAACGTGACTTTTGACCTTTGTGACCGCGGCCACCTGTTTTACCAAGGCCAGAACCGATACCACGACCTAAACGCTTTTTAGAAGGTTTAGAACCCGCAGCCGGTGATAGAGTATTCAAACGCATTCTGATTACTCCTCAACTTTAACCATGTAGTAAACCTTGTTGATCATGCCGCGAATACACGGAGTATCTTCAAGTTCTACTGTGTGGTTGATTTTACGAAGGCCCAGACCTTTAAGACACGCTTTGTGCTTTGGTAGGCGACCAATTGAGCTTTTAGTTTGAGTTACTTTAATAGTTGCCATGGTGTTCTTACTCCGAAATAGATTCAACAGTTAGACCACGTTTAGCTGCAACCATTTCTGGTGACTTCATGCTACCCAGAGCATCAATCGTTGCACGAACGATATTGATTGGGTTCGTAGAACCGTATGCTTTAGATAGTACGTTGTGTACACCTGCAACTTCAAGTACAGCACGCATCGCACCACCGGCGATAACACCTGTACCTTCTGCAGCTGGCTGCATGTAAACTTTAGAGCCCGAGTGGCGACCTTTAACCGGGTGGAAAAGGGTACCTTCGTTAAGCGCGATAGTTGTCATATTACGACGCGCTTTTTCCATTGCTTTTTGAATCGCGGCAGGCACTTCACGTGCTTTACCGTAACCGAAACCTACGCGACCATTACCATCACCAACGACAGTCAGTGCGGTGAAGCTCATGATTCGACCACCTTTAACCGTCTTTGATACACGGTTAACAGCGATCAGCTTTTCTTGCAAATCACTAGCTTGTTGTTGTTCTTTAGCCATCTTCCAACCCTACCTTAGAATTTCAGACCAGCTTCGCGAGCAGACTCTGCTAGCGCCGCTACTCGACCGTGGTATTGGAAACCAGAACGATCAAATGCAACTTCTGCAACGCCTTTTTCAAGAGCGCGCTCAGCAATAGCCTTACCGACTACTTTTGCTGCATCAACGTTACCAGTATTCTTAACTTGCTCACGGATCGCTTTTTCTACAGTAGAAGCTGCTGCGATAACCTCAGAGCCGTTAGCTGCAATTACCTGTGCGTACACATGACGAGGAGTACGGTGTACGACTAGGCGAGTTGCACCCAGTTCTGCAATCTTACGACGTGCACGAGTGGCACGACGGATGCGAGATGCTTTCTTATCCATAGCGTTACCTTACTTCTTCTTAGCTTCTTTAACACGCACATATTCATCTGCGTAACGCACACCTTTACCTTTATATGGTTCAGGTTCGCGGTAAGAGCGAATATTCGCAGCCACTTGACCGACCAACTCTTTAGAACAACCAGAAATAACAATTTCAGTTTGAGTTGGACATTCAGCTTTAATGCCTGCTGGTAATTCATGATCAACAGGATGAGAGAAACCTAAAGTCAGAGATACTGAGTTGCCTTTAACAGCAGCACGGTAACCCACACCTTTAAGTTCAAGCTTCTTAGAAAAGCCTTCTGTAACACCTTTAACCATGTTGTTAACTAGAGCACGAGCAGTACCTGCTTGAGCCCATGCGTTAGCAACGCCTTCACGAGGACCAAATGTAAAATGACCGTCTTCCTGAGCGATAACTACCGCGTCATTAAATACGCGAACTAGCTCACCTTTAGGACCTTTTACAGTGATCTCTTGGCCGTTTAATTTCACCTCTACGCCAGCTGGAATAGCGACAGGTGCTTTAGCAACACGAGACATATCCTACTCCTATTATTAAGCTACGTAGCAAATGATTTCACCACCAAGACCTGCTTTACGTGCAGCACGGTCTGACATAAGACCCTTGGAAGTGGAAACAACAGCAACACCCAAACCGCCCATTACAGATGGTAGGTCGTCTTTTTTCTTATAAACGCGCAGACCAGGACGTGATACACGTTTGATTTGCTCGATTACAGGTTTAGCCTGGAAGTACTTAAGAGTAACTTCAAGCTCAGGTTTTGCTTCGCCGTCAACGGCGTAATCTTCGATATAGCCTTCAGCTTTTAGAAGTGCAGCAATTGCAACTTTCAGCTTTGAAGAAGGCATTTTTACAGCAACTTTGTTTGCTGCCTGACCGTTACGAATACGGGTCAGCATATCCGAAATCGGATCTTGCATGCTCATAAACTTTACTCCAAATGATTAAGTGGCAATTACCAGCTAGCCTTACGAAGCCCAGGAATCTCGCCTTTCATGCAAGCTTCACGAACTTTAATACGGCTTAAACCGAACTTACGCAGGTAACCATGTGGACGACCAGTTTGGTTACAACGGTTGCGCTGACGAGATGCACTTGAATCACGTGGAAGTGCTTGCAGTTTAAGAACCGCATTCCAACGCTCTTCTTCAGATGCGTTTACATCGTTAATTGTTGCTTTTAGCGCTGCACGCTTTTCAGCATACTTTGCTACTAGCTTTGCACGTTTTTCTTCACGTGCTTTCATTGATACTTTAGCCATAACAGTAACCCTTCACCTTACTTACGGAATGGGAAGTTAAAGGCAGCCAGCAGAGCACGGCCTTCCTCATCGGATTTCGCAGTTGTCGTGATAGTGATATCAAGACCGCGTACACGATCGACTTTATCGTAGTCGATTTCCGGGAAGATGATTTGCTCGCGAACGCCCATGCTATAGTTACCGCGACCGTCAAAAGACTTAGCGCTAACACCACGGAAGTCACGTACACGTGGAAGAGCAATAGAGATTAAACGCTCTAAGAAATCCCACATACGTTCGCCACGCAAGGTTACTTTACAACCAATTGGGTAGCCTTCACGAATTTTGAAGCCTGCAACAGACTTACGCGCTTTAGTGATAAGTGGCTTTTGACCAGAGATCGTAGCCATATCTGAAGCTGCGTTTTCCAGCAGTTTCTTATCGTTGATTGCTTCACCAACGCCCATGTTTAGGGTGATTTTCTCAATCCTAGGGACTTGCATGACGCTTGAGTAGCTGAACTGTTTGGTCAATTCAGCGACTACAGACGACTTGTAGTAATCATGCAGTTTCGCCATAGTAGAACTCCAAATTACTTAATTGTTTCGCCATTCGATTTGAAGAAACGCACTTTTTTGCCTTCTTCAAAACGGAAACCTACACGGTCTGCTTTACCAGTTGCCGCATTGAAAATTGCAACGTTAGAAGCGTCAATTGCTGCTTCTTTTTCAACGATGCCACCTTGTTGACCTAGAGCCGGAACAGGCTTTTGGTGTTTCTTAACAAGGTTGATACCTTCAACGATAACTTTACCAGTTGTCAGAACCTTAGTTACTTTACCTTTCTTGCCTTTATCTTTACCAGCAAGAACGATGATTTCGTCGTTACGACGGATTTTAGCTGCCATCTTTGAACGCTCCTTACAATACTTCTGGAGCCAGAGATACGATCTTCATAAATTGTGCATTACGAAGTTCGCGAGTCACTGGACCAAAGATACGTGTACCGATTGGTTGCTCTGTATTGTTATTTAGCAATACGCAAGCATTACGGTCGAAGCGAATGACAGAACCGTCTGGACGACGTACGCCTTTACGGGTGCGAACTACCACCGCCTTCAGTACATCACCTTTTTTCACTTTACCGCGAGGAATTGCTTCCTTAACAGTAACTTTGATGATGTCACCGATATGTGCATAACGACGGTGAGAGCCACCCAGAACCTTAATACACATTACGCTGCGGGCGCCTGAGTTATCAGCTGCGTCCAGCATACTTTGCATTTGGATCATGTTAGTGCTCCGCTAAATATTAAAAAACTAGACCCTCTCGGGTCGGGCTGCCTCTTTAAAGGGACGCGAATTGTACCACCCTTTTTTAATAATGGGTAGTCAAAAAATAAGCGGCCCCAAAAATTTTTGGGAGCCGCCTTTGTTATAGAATCAGCAAATTACATTTTCGCTTTTTCTAAAACTTTCACCAAAGTCCAAGATTTAGTCTTAGACAGTGGACGACACTCACGAATTTCAACAGTATCGCCTTGGCTACACTCGTTGTTTTCGTCATGTGCGTGAATTTTGGTCGTGCGTTTTACGAATTTTCCGTAAATTGGATGTTTTACGAAACGTTCGATAGCAACAACAATAGATTTGTCCATTTTGTCGCTAACAACACGGCCTTGTTGAGTACGAATATTGTCGCTCATTATGCGCCTGCCTTCTCAGTCAAAACAGTTTTCACACGTGCGATATCACGGCGTACAGCTTTCAGAGTATGAGTTTGCTGTAGCTGACCAGTTGCTGCCTGCATACGCAGGTTAAACTGTTCACGTAGTAAACCCATAAGCTCAGTATTTAGCTCTTCAACGCTTTTTTCGCGTAGATCTTGTGCTTTCATCACATCACCTGTTTAGTTACAAACGTAGTCTTGAATGGCAGTTTAGCTGCTGCAAGAGCAAATGCTTCACGAGCCAACTCTTCAGGGACACCACCCATTTCGTACATAACCTTTCCAGGTTGGATTTGGGCTACCCAGTACTCAACGTTACCTTTACCTTTACCCTGACGAACTTCAAGCGGTTTTTCTGTGATAGGTTTGTCTGGGAATACACGAATCCAGATTTTACCTTGACGCTTAACGGCACGTGTCATAGCACGACGTGCAGCTTCGATCTGACGAGCAGTTAGACGACCACGGCCTACAGCTTTCAAACCGAAAGTACCGAATGATACTTCAGTACCTTTTGCTAGACCACGGTTACGACCTGTATGAACCTTACGGAACTTTGTACGTTTAGGTTGTAGCATCTGTCGACTCCTTACTTACGGCCTTTACGCTGCTTCTTAGGCTTGTCAGCCTTTGGCTCAACTGCGTTAGCTGCTGGCATTCCACCAAGGATTTCACCTTTGAAGATCCAAACTTTAACGCCGATCACACCGTATTGAGTGTGAGCCGAAGAAGTTGCGTAATCAATATCAGCACGAAGAGTATGTAGAGGCACACGGCCTTCACGATACCATTCAGTACGCGCAATTTCAGCACCGCCTAGACGGCCACTTACTTCTACTTTGATACCTTTAGCGCCTAGACGCATTGCATTTTGTACCGCACGCTTCATTGCACGACGGAACATAACACGACGTTCTAGCTGAGACGCGATGCTATCAGCCACTAACTGGCCATCTAGCTCAGGTTTACGTACTTCAGCGATGTTAATCTGCGCTGGTACACCTGCGATTTTAGCTACAGCTGCGCGTAGCTTCTCAACGTCTTCACCTTTCTTACCGATAACAACACCTGGACGAGCAGTGTGAATAGTCACACGAATACTCTTAGCAGGACGCTCGATAACGATGCGTGATAGAGACGCTTTTGACAATTCCTTAGTCAGGAACTGACGTACCTTGAAGTCGCCGTCTAGGTTGTCAGCGAATTCTTTGGTGTTAGCAAACCATGTAGCATTCCAAGGCTTAACGATGCCCAGACGAATACCATTTGGATGTACTTTCTGACCCATTGCTTACTCTCCTAGTCTCTTAGCGATCTGCGACAACCACAGTAATGTGGCTTGAACGCTTCAAGATACGATCCGCACGACCTTTGGCACGAGGCATAATACGCTTCATGACAGGGCCCTCATCTACGAAGATCTTAGCGACACGTAGGTCGTCAATATCTGCACCTTCGTTGTGCTCCGCGTTAGCGATAGCAGACTCAAGAACTTTCTTCACAAGATCAGCAGCTTTTTTGTTGCTGAAAGTTAGAATTTCTAGCGCTTGGTCAACATTCTTACCGCGGATTAAATCTGCAACTAAGCGAGCTTTCTGAGGAGAAATGCGAGCAAAGTTATGTTTAGCTAAAGCTTCCATTTTCACTCCTTATTTCTTCTTAGCTTTCTTATCCGCAGCGTGACCGCGGTAAGTACGAGTAGGTGCAAATTCGCCCAACTTGTGACCGATCATCTCGTCAGTTACAAAAACTGGAACGTGCTGACGACCATTATGGACAGCGATGGTCAATCCAATCATTGATGGAATGATCATTGAACGACGGGACCAAGTCTTAATAGGCTTTTTGTCTCCGCTTTCCACCGCTTTCTCTACCTTCTTCAGCAAGTGTAGGTCAATAAATGGACCTTTCTTGAGAGAACGTGGCATGGCTTATCCTCTTAAATAGATTACTTATTACGACGACGTACAATGTACTTGTCAGTGCGTTTGTTCTTACGTGTCTTGAAGCCTTTCGTTGGCATACCCCAAGGAGATACTGGGTGACGACCACCAGAAGTACGACCTTCACCACCACCATGTGGGTGGTCAACCGGGTTCATTACAACACCACGTACAGTTGGACGAACACCACGCCAACGTTTAGCACCGGCTTTACCCAGTTCACGTAGCATATGCTCATGGTTACCAACTTCACCGATAGTTGCACGGCCTTCAGAAAGAACTTTACGCATTTCACCAGAACGTAGACGGATAGTTACGTATGCACCATCACGAGCAACGATTTGCGCGTATGCACCAGCAGAACGAGCTAGCTGAGCACCTTTACCTGGTTTAAGTTCAACATTGTGAACTGTAGAACCTACAGGGATATTACGCATAGGAAGCGTGTTACCTGCTTTAATTGGTGCATCAACACCAGACTGGATTGAATCACCAGCTTGGATGCCTTTTGGTGCGATGATGTAACGACGTTCACCATCTGCATATAGTACTAGAGCGATGTTCGCGCTACGGTTTGGATCGTATTCAATACGCTCAACCTTAGCTGGGATACCATCTTTAGTACGTTTAAAGTCGATTACACGGTAGTGTTGTTTATGACCGCCACCAATGTGACGAACAGTAATACGACCGTTGTTGTTACGACCACCGTTTTTAGAGTTTTTCTCTAGAAGTGGTGCATAAGGCTTACCTTTGTAAAGGTCAGCGTTAACAACTTTAACTACGTGACGACGACCAGCCGAAGTCGGCTTACATTTAACAATAGCCATTTTTCAACTACTCCTGTTATTCCGCGCCGCCAACAAAGTCAAGATCTTGACCTTCTTTCAAAGTAACGTACGCTTTTTTAACGTCGCTACGGCGACCCTGGCGTAGACCTTGACGTTTGGTCTTACCCTTAGTGATAAGGGTATTTACAGATTCAACTTCAACTTCAAATAGTTTTTCTACCGCTGCTTTGATCTCTTTTTTAGTTGCATCGATTGATACTTTAAAAACAACTGTGTTTGCTTTTTCGGCAACCAATGTCGCTTTTTCAGAGATATGTGGAGCACGTAGAACTTTTAGTAGACGCTCTTCACTGATCATGCCAGCATCTCCTCAACTTGCTTAACTGCGGCTGCAGTCATTAGAACCTTGTCAAACGCGATTAAGCTAACAGGGTCAATACCCGCAGCGTCACGTACGTCAACTTTATACAGGTTACGCGCAGCTAAGAATAGATTCTCGTCTACTTCGCCAGTAACGATAAGAACATCGTTAAGTTCAAGTTCTTTAAGCTTAGCTACTAGCTCTTTAGTTTTTGGTGCTTCTACTGAGAAGTTATCAACAACGATTAAACGTTCTTGACGAACCAGCTCAGAAAGAATTGCTTTCATAGCACCGCGGTACATTTTTTTGTTTACTTTTTGGCTGTGATCCTGTGGTTTCGCAGCAAAAGTAACACCACCTGTACGCCAGATTGGGCTACGAATTGTACCAGCACGTGCACGGCCAGTACCTTTTTGACGCCATGGTTTAGCGCCGCCGCCAGAAACTTCTGAACGTGTTTTTTGAGCACGAGTACCTTGACGAGCACCTGCTGCAAATGCAACAACTACTTGATGAACAAGAGCTTCGTTGAACTCACGTCCGAAAGTAGTTTCGGAAACAGTTAGTGCGTCAGCACCTTTAACCATCAATTCCATTACTTACTCCTAGACGTTATGCTTTAACAGCTGGTTTAACGATCACGTTAGCGCCAGTTGAGCCTGGGACTGCACCTTTAATAAGAAGCAGATTGCGCTCAGCGTCAACACGTACGATCTCCAGGTTCTGAGTCGTTACACGCTCATCACCCATGTGACCTGCCATTTTCTTGCCTTTAAATACGCGACCTGGAGTCTGACATTGACCGATAGAACCAGGAGCACGGTGAGACAATGAGTTACCGTGAGTCATATCTTGAGTACGGAAATTCCAGCGCTTAACAGCACCCTGGAAACCTTTACCTTTCGATGTACCAGTAACGTCTACTTTCTTGATTTCATTGAAAAGTTCAACTTTCAGCTCAGCGCCAATTTCAAACTCTTCACCGTTTTCTAAACGGAATTCCCACAAACCGTTACCAGCTTCAACACCTGCTTTCGCATAGTGACCAGCTTCTGGTTTTGTTACACGGCTTGCTTTTTTAGCGCCTGCAGTAACCTGGATTGCAGCATAACCATCGCTTTCAAGTGTTTTAACTTGAGTTACGCGGTTGTTTTGCACTTCAACAACAGTTACTGGGATAGAAACGCCTTCTTCAGTAAAAACGCGGGTCATACCCACTTTACGTCCGACTAGACCAATCATTCTTCTAATCTCCCTTAACCTAGGCTGATTTGTACATCTACGCCAGCAGCTAGATCTAGACGCATCAATGCATCAACAGTTTTATCTGTTGGTTCAACGATATCGATTAGACGCTTGTGAGTACGGATTTCGTACTGATCACGAGCTTTCTTGTTGACGTGTGGAGAGATAAGAACAGTGAAACGTTCTTTACGGGTAGGCAGTGGGATTGGACCACGAACCTGTGCGCCGGTACGTTTTGCTGTTTCAACGATTTCCGCTGTAGAAGCATCGATCAATTTGTAATCGAAAGCTTTAAGGCGGATACGGATACGTTGGTTCTGCATGAGACAGAGCTCCAATTCTAATTAAATTACACAAACAATATCGCCACTCTGACTCACTTTCTTTTCAAAATGAGAGAATGTCGATTGATTTATGTGAAACCGTAGCACCCAAATCGGGCGCGTTGTCAGCTAATAGATGATTAACTCACTTGAGCTAAATTTTAATTAACTGCGAACATAAGCTGAGTATACATTACTAGGCCGGGCCTACTCCTCGCTGCTCATTGGTTCACAACTGACATAACGTCAGTGGGGGCGTATTATACAGACTTACGAATGACTTGCAAGCACTGAATAAAAAACAAACAACACCAGAAACACTTTTAGAGTCAGAAACCAAATCGGATTTTTATACCCAATTCTTCCGTGGTATTTTTCGGCTCAATATACGCCTGATTTCCCACAACCCTACGGTCTGATGAATCGATATTCCAGTAGTTAATATAAGGTGTAATCCCGACAGAAGAAATGGCTCCCCATTGCAATGGTGTTTCAAGGGAAACTGACCCTCTGAGTCCATAACCACTGGTTTGTTCAAACGTTAAATCATAACCGGTAACGTACCCGGTTTCGGAACGGTTATGTCCGTATACAAGGTAGTCATATTCTAGATTTGTTTTAATAGCCCAACCATTAACGGCGGATTGCCAAAAAACGCCGACAGGGATATATACGTAATCCTGAGTCCGTTCATAGCCCCAATTCCCTGTTGTGGTTAGTCTTCCGGAAGATTTATCAACTAATCTGCGAAGTCCCAGTCCGGTATATGGGGTAACTAAAGCACCGCTACCCGGCATATCCACTCCCAGCATGCCTCTTAATTCGTAGATGTAGTTAGGAATTCCATCATCTGAACCAGTTGATGTGCTGGTGTAATCCAAATTGCCTTTCTGATAGCTTCCTTCCAACCGGTACATCAACCCTTCATTTCGAAGGGTTAAATTTGCGCCGATACCAATCAACGTTCCCTTCAGGCTCATTATAGATGGCTCTTTATAACTGTAATCCGATGCAAGCAGGTCAACATCAAATTGCGCCTCAGACGCCAGAGCCTGCACCGAAATTAATGTCAGAAACACCGAAGAAAATAAATAGGTTCTTTTTTTCATCTCAAGCCACTCAATCCTTTACAGATCGTATAAGCCTTTCAAACAATGGTAACCGGTTAAGGAATCGATCATCGGACGGCTTCTACTTTTCTAATCTCTGGCGAACCGCTTCAAACAGGCAAATCCCCGTAGCAACGGATACATTCAGACTGGATACACTTCCTGCCATTGGAATCTTAATTAAATCATCACAGGTTTCACGAGTCAGACGGCGCATACCATCGCCTTCGGCGCCCATCACGATAGCAAGCGGCCCCGTCAGATTTGACTGGTAAATATTCTGTGTCGCTTCGCCGGCTGTACCGACAAACCAGATACCTTTTTCCTGTAAAGCCCGCATCGTACGAGCCAGGTTCGTCACCCGGATCAAAGGCACCGTTTCTGCCGCGCCACAGGCTACTTTACTGACCGTTGCAGTCATTGGTGCAGATTTATCCTTAGGTACAACAACAGCCGCAACGCCCGCTGCATCCGCATTTCTCAGGCATGCGCCTAAATTATGAGGGTCGGTCACACCATCTAACACCAGTAATAACGGTTTTTCGGTACGTTCCAGGATGTCATCAAGATCATATTCGTTCAGAGCCTTCGCCGGCTTAACTCTGGCGATAATCCCCTGATGGTTAGCTCCCCGAGCTTTGTCATCAAGAGTTTTTCTTCCCATTTGTTGAATGGAAATACCCATTTTTTGCAGCTGATTAATCACCGGCATCAAACGTTCATCATGACGGCCTTTCAAAACAAATGCTTCAATCAACCGGTCTGGGCTTTTGTCCAATACCGCATTAATTGCATGGATGCCGTATATAAATTCGTTACTCATTATTTACCTTTTCTTGCCGCTTTTGACTGCTTTTTTTTCGCTTTTTTCTTACGGGCTTTTTCTGCCGGTTTTTTCTTACGTGACTTAGACTTACTACTTTCACTATCCTTTCGTTCGGAGCTATCCGGCCGGAGTGTCGGTTCGATAAAAGGTACCGCTTTATTTTTGGCGGCAGCTTTTTTTCCACGAACTTTGGCCCGGGCTTCTGCTGCCCTTTTCTTCGCCGTTTTGCCCTTGCCACGTAACTGACGGCTGGTATCCGTCAGTTCAAAATCGATGTGCCGTTCATCCAGATTCACGGCAAGAACTTTCACTTTTACGGAGTCTCCCAGCCGGTAAATATGGCCAAAACTTTCACCAATCAGCCGCTGCCCGATAGGATCAAACTGATAATAATCGTTCGCTAGTGTAGAGATATGTACCAATCCGTCAATATGTAATTCGGTCAGCCGGACAAAGAAACCAAAACCGGTAACGTTAGCAATGACACCTTCTAACTCTTCGCCGACATGGTCTTGCATATACTCACATTTCAGCCAGTCTGATACTTCCCGGGTCGCATCATCGGCCCGGCGCTCAGTCATTGAACACTGTTCACCATAATAATCCATATCATCAAATCCATAATGATATCCTCCGGTCGGTGTCCAGCGATCCGTATTATGACCGTCTTGTTTAGCAATCAGATATTTTATGGCTCTATGAAGCAGCAAGTCCGGATAACGGCGAATTGGAGAGGTAAAGTGAGCATAACGTTTCAATGCCAGACCGAAATGGCCGCAATTGTCAGCATTATAAACCGCCTGCTTCATCGACCGGAGCAACATGGTTCCGATTAATTCACTGTCAGGCCGATTTTTGATCAATTTCATTAAAGCCGCATAATCGGTCGGAGCCGGCTCAAGCCCACCGGCAAGATTTAAGCCCAGCTCACCAAGAAAATCTCTGAATCCGGTAAGACGCTCTTCTCCCGGAGACTCATGTATACGGTACAATGCAGGCTCTTTCGCTTTTTCCACAAAAGAAGCCGAAGCAATATTGGCCAGTATCATACATTCTTCAATCAGCTTATGCGCGTCATTACGGATAACGGGCTCAATGCTTTCTATCTTACGCTGTGCATTAAAGATAAATTTGGTTTCAACCGTTTCAAACTCAATGGCACCACGCTGCTCTCTGGCCACTTTCAACACCTGATACATACGGTGCAACTCTTCAAGATGCGGGATGATATCCGAGTAACGCTCCCTAAGCTCTGCATCACCATCCAGTATTGCAGCCACTTTGGTATACGTTAATCTGGCATGCGAATTCATCACTGCTTCATAATGTTTATATCCGGAAAGCCGACCGTTTTCTGAAATGGTCATTTCACAAACCATACATAACCGATCAACCTGAGGATTCAGAGAACATAGCCCATTGGATAAAACTTCCGGTAACATTGGCACAACCTGAGAAGGAAAGTAAACCGAGTTACCACGGTTAATCGCTTCCTTATCAAGGGCAGTGTCTGTCCGGACATAATAGCTCACGTCAGCAATCGCAACCCACAGACGCCATCCGCCTGTTTTTTTCGCTTCACAAAAAACCGCATCATCAAAATCCCGGGCATCTTCTCCGTCGATAGTAACCAAAGGCAAGTCACGTAAATCCACCCGGCCGGTTTTCGCCTTCTCAGGCACTTCATTACCGAACTGCCTGACCTGAAGTTCAACTTCTTCCGGCCATTCATGGGGAATCTGATGTGTTCTTATCGCAATCTGGGTTTCCATCCCGGGAGCCATATTTTCTCCCAAGACTTCAACCACTCTGCCCATCATACCTCGACCCCGGCCACCCCGGTCCGTAATTTCGATGACAACCACATTCCCCATCCGGGCACCGGATTTATGCTCATCAGGAATCAGAATATCGTGACTGATCCGGGAATCGTCAGGAACAACATAAGAGTACCCCTGTTCAAAAAAGAACCGTCCTACGATCTGGTCATTTCGCTCTTCTAATATCCGGACCAACCGGCCTTCTTTGCGTCCTCTTTTATCCTTACCTGTCGGCTGAACCAAAACAAAGTCACCATGAATTAACGTCCGCATCTGGTGGTGAGGCAATAGGATATCAGCATCTTTACCGGTGACACCATCAGGCCTTACCCACCCATGTCCATCTTTGTGCCCGATCACATATCCTTTGATCATCTCCAGCTTATCAGGAAGCGCGTAACACTGACGCCTTGTAAAAACAAGCTGCCCATCACGTTCCATTGCCCGCAAGCGACGCCGGAGTCCTTCATATTGTTCTTCGCCGGAAAGCTCCAATGCTTCAAACAGGTCATTCCGGTTCATCGGAACATTCGCCTGCTTCAGAAAGTCTAAAATAAACTCCCGGCTCGGTATTGGATTTTCATAATTACTTGCTTCGCGATCGGCATAAGGATCATTTTGAATCGTGTCAGACATATAGGATTCCAGGTAGGTCTTGCGTTAGTAAACGACTACGTTTAGGTATCTACTCTAAACACTAATTAGGATATATCAATAAATATAGTCAGAAATAGCTACGATTTGTGATAAATCAGTAGCTTATTTTAAAGAGATGTTTGAAAAGATGAAAAGCTTAAAATTGGTCCTTTACCAAAACGTTTCCCGCGTCTTCGCCCGGGCGATGATATTTTGAGGCATACGCTCTGCCAAACCTTTTCTCAGTAACGCAATTCGTTTGTGCATTCTGGTATCGGCGGTAACAGAGTGATAAAGCCAACGGTAAGCATCTTCAAAATCAAGCGGGCTACCATAATTACGCAACAATAATTCGGCCAGTTGAATACGGGCATTCAGATTGCCCATCGCTGATGCTTCTCGAAGATAAGGTATTGCCCGCTCTTTGTCCTGCTGGACCAGAATTCCGTTAGCATAGTAACTTCCCAAACGTTCTAGTGCAGCGGGTAATCCCTGATGAGCAGCGCTTTCCATGTAATAGATACCCAGATCAACATCCTGATCAACACAAACCCCCCAGGCAAGCATATCCCCATAAAGAAATTCATAAGATGGCAGATTAATGCGGGTGGCACGCGCAACAATATCTTCAACCAGCTGACACTTATCGGCTTTGATTCGTTCCAGATGTTTATTCTGATTAATTAATTTTATTAGTTCAGCTTCGGAATAAATGGGCACAGGCGCTCCAACATCCGCCACATCAGCAGAATATACCGAAGCACTTGTCAGCAATAATAACGAAACCGCCACTTTCCGTAGCATCATAGCCGTACTCTTATTTGGAATTAAAACCTGTTCATCACCCACAGCAGTCCGGGTTCAGATACTCTATCGGCTTAGCTTAACCAGACTTTAGCACAAAATTTATGTGAACAAAAAACAACCAACTCAATTTCATTGTAGCCGACAGAAAACAAAATACTGTCTCACCCCCGCTTATGATGCACGTTACTCATGTTGAACTAACCCAAAAAATGAGCAGTTAGTCACATAGTAAATCAGTAGCACTACCCCTGGAAACGGAGAGGTAGTTAGATAAGCCCCATAAATTTAATAAAAATAATTAGTTACCAATAAACGTTTATAAACAAAGGTATAAAAATATGCTAAATCTGATGAGAGCACCTGCAAAATATGTACAGGGGAAAGATGCTTTTCTTGAAACAAATGAAAATACGAAGGAATTAGGAAAGTCCTTTCTCTTTGTGTGCAGTAACAGTGGTTATAAACAAGGGAAACCTAAAGTCGAGCAAAGCTTTGCCGGAACCAATGTAAAACTGATTTTTGAAGTATTCAGTGGTATCAGTTCAACAGGCGAAATAAAACGGATACAAAACATAATACGGGAAAACAAAATTGAAGTCGTCGGTGCCATCGGTGGTGGGAGCGCAATTGATACCGCAAAAGCTGCAGCATACTACGAAGGACTGCCTGTTGTTATCATGCCAACCGTTGTCGCTACTGATGCGCCGTGTACTGGACTTTCCGTTATTTACAACGATGATGGCACATTCAATCAGTACATCTTCTACCCTAAAAATCCGGATGCTGTCATTGTCGACTCATCCATTATTGCCAAAGCGCCGGTGAAATTTCTTATCGCAGGAATGGGAGATGCGCTCGGTACCTATTTCGAAGCCAGGGCCTGTTATCAGACAAACTCGCCAAGTCTTGAAAATGGTGGCATTACCAAATCAGCCATGGCGCTTTGCAAACTCTGCTATGAAACGTTGTTGAATGATGGGTATAAAGCAAAAGTATCTGTTGAACAAGGCTTGCTGACCCCAGCGGTAGAATCCATCATAGAAGCCAATACTTATTTGAGTGGTGTTGGTGCAGATAATGGCGGATTAGCTGTTTCTCATTCCGTATATAATGGATTTACCGCTTTGGAAGAATGCGAAGATACCATGCACGGAAGCCTGGTCGCCTTCGGTACAATCGCTCAACTGATTCTGGAAAATGCATCCATGGAAGAAATCAACCAGGTGATTCGTTTCTGTTTGTCCGTTGGACTACCAGTAACATTAAAGGATATCGGTGTGACCAATCCTGAACGAGTTCATATTGCAGCAGAAAAAGCCTGCGCTGAAGGCGAAACCATTCACAATATGCTGGGTGATGTAACACCCGATCAATTATTCGATGCTCTGCTCACCGCTGATGCTATCGGAAACGATTTTGTTGAATATTAAAAAATATATTGTTTAAAAATAAAAAACCGGTGACTGTATCACCGGCTTTTTAATCAAACGATCAGTTCAGAGGCTTAAACACTGAACGGATGGACTTTGATAATGGTTTCTTTACGGTCAGGACCCGTAGAAATAATATCAACCGGAACCCCTGTCAGCTCTTCAATTCGTTTAATGTAGTTGAGAGCCGCCTGAGGTAATTGATCTAAAGATGTTACACCAAATGTGACTTCAGACCAGCCTGGCATTGTTTCATAAACAGGAATCAAGCCTTCGTATGCATCCGCAGCCAGTGGCGATACTTCAGCGGTCGAACCGTCTTTCATTTTGTAGCCTGTACAAATTTTTATTTCATCCAGGCCATCTAAAACATCCAGTTTAGTCAGACAGAAACCAGTCACTGAGTTCAGCTGAATGGCGCGACGCAATGCAACAGCATCAAACCAGCCACAACGACGTCTCCGGCCGGTTGTTGCTCCAAACTCTGCACCTTTTGTGCTTAAATGATCACCAACTGCATCATCCAGTTCAGTTGGGAACGGGCCTGCGCCAACACGGGTACAGTACGCTTTTACAATTCCCAGAATATAGCCTAAATGGCATGGGCCGAAACCGGAACCGGCAGCAACGCCACCTGCCGTCGTATTTGATGAGGTAACATACGGGTAAGTACCGTGGTCGATGTCAAGCAACGTGCCCTGAGCACCTTCAAACATGACTTTATCACCACGTTTACGGGCCGCATCCAATTCATCAGTCACATCAATAACCATGGATGTCAGCAGATCAGCGTAACCCAATGCCTGCTCAAGAACCTCTTCATAGCTAACCGGATCTGCTTTGTAGAAATTCACTAACTGGAAGTTATGGTATTCCATGACTTCTTTTAATTTATTGGCAAACTCAGCTTTATCAAACAAATCACCAACACGTAATCCACGGCGAGCCACTTTGTCTTCATAAGCAGGTCCGATACCACGACCGGTCGTACCGATGGCTTTCTTACCACGAGCAGCTTCTCTGGCCTGGTCCAAAGCAATATGATATGGCAGTATCAAAGGACATGCTTCTGAAACAGACAAACGTTCGCGAACCGGAATACCACGAGCTTCGAGGGCTTCCATCTCATGAATAAGGGCATCGGGTGAAAGAACCACACCATTACCGATAATACATTTCACATTATCACGTAAAACGCCGGATGGAATTAAATGAAGAACGGTTTTTTCACCGTCAATGACCAGAGTATGACCTGCATTGTGTCCGCCTTGGTAACGAACAACATACTTTGCTTCTTCAGTTAGCAGATCAACAATTTTTCCTTTTCCTTCGTCACCCCACTGGGTGCCTAAAACAACTACGTTATTTCCCATCTTTCCAAGTCTGATTGCTAGTTAAAAATGGATTCTAGCATCGATAGTCATCTTATGCAGTCATTTTTTAAGCATAAATATGTAATAAAAAAATAACTAAATCGTCTATAGCGCATATTCAATAGCTTAAAACCCTATTATTTACTAACAGCCACATCTACCGTCAATAAACCATGAATATCAACACTTGCCCGATACATGCCGGCACCAGTCGAAAGGTTGAAAATATGACCCTGTTTATCCACAACAATCAGACTCACTTTCTTTTTCAGAGTACTCAGATAGGAATGTATTATCTTCTCATATTGCCGGACGGAAAAGGCCTCCGAAGAAATTAAAAGGTTCGCTATCACCGCAGACGCACCGGGAGTAATACTCTCACCATTGTCACTGTGTACAACGATCGCAAATGGCCCCTGAACAAACGCGGAACTACCGACAAGTGCCGGATACCCCATCAGGCCAGTACAACGGTTCGCATCACCTCCGGAACTGGCAGCAACGGCCAGATCATTATCCTTATCCAACGCGACGGCACTCACCATTCCACATAAAGCCGGTGAAGAAGATCCATCGTTGGACTTGATTCTCATCAGCTCTTCGTATCTTTCATCCGTAAAAAAATAATCCTGTTCCGTGTATGCAAACTCATGCTTAAATGCAAAGACCTCAGCACCTTCTGAATACATCACCGTATCGGGATGCTTCTGCAATAACGTCTGAGCCAGCCTGACCGGGTTTTGTATATGACGGATACCGGAAACGGCCGCAAATCGCTCTGCCATGATGAACGCATCCATCTCAACCATTTCATTTGCAGTCAGAGCCGACCCTTTACCGGCATTAAAACCCGGCGTATTTTCCAATTCCGCGATGACCCGGCTCACGACTTCTGTCGCCGAATAACTCTGCTTTAGCAACTCATACCCCATCGAGGCAGCTTTACCCAACTCCTGCTTTATGTATTGTCCAAATTCCGGCGTTTTGTCTGTCATATCATTCAGACAACCGCCCTGAACCGCAAAAGCTATATTAGTAACGGAATTCATGAGCCAATCTTTTCCTCTCTAACTAAAAACACCTGCCTATTATCTAAGCAGGTGTCTTTTCTGCCCTGTCTCAAATCAGATTACAGAGCCCTAAATGGAAGGAAGTCAGTAATTAGTGGCAACCACAGCCACCTTCACCATTCCCCTTTCCGCCACAGCAACCTTCTTCTTCATCGTGTTCATGGCCACCACAGCATTCATCACCATGACCTCCACAACAGCCTTCGTCACCATGGTCATGTCCACAACCACCAGCCTGATGAAGGTGCCCATGCGCTTTTTCGTCATCAGTCGCTTCACGAAGAGCAACCACTTCAACATCAAATGTCAACGTTTGACCTGCAAGCATGTGGTTACCGTCAACAACCACTTCTTCACCATCAACTTCTGTAATTTCGACCGGGATCTGTCCCTGATCGGTATCCGCGATAAAACGCATTCCGACTTCAAGCTGATCAACACCCTGGAAAACATTAGCCGGTACACGCTGAACTAATGCTTCATTGTGTTCACCATAAGCATCTTCAGGGGCAATAACGGCTGTGAATTTATCACCGGTCACTTTGCCTTCCAGCTCTTTTTCCAAACCGGTAATCAGGTTGCTGTGTCCATGCAGATAATCTAATGGTGCATCAACTGTTGACTGATCGACAACAACGCCATCATCCAGTTTCAGTTGATAGGCAAGGCTAACAACAACGTTCTTTTCAATTTTCATACGAGCTCCAGGGCATTAAGTGCATTTAAAGTAACTCGACAGTGGCGAGTCTAAACTAAAGCGATATTATGAAGGACTGTAGCAGAAACTCAATTCTTCTGTTCTAAAAAAGCCAGATAAGATTAATTTTCATTTGACTTTGTGCTTTCCGGCTTATCCCAAAATTCGTCTGCCTGTCTGTCCCGATCCATTTCCCGTCCGAAAATTTCCTCCAGTTCCTGGCGCACCTCTTTTGCCCGTAGCGTCAATTGCTTCTCTTCGGTGTGCATAGGCAACAGCTCTTTCAGCATCGTATTATCGATACGACGAAAATGCGATTCAGCGCGCTTCGCTTCATAAGGATGCATTCCCAATTCAATCAGAGTCTGACGGCCTAAATCAAGAGCCCCCAAAAAAGTTTCCCTCGAATACTGGCTGACGCCCTGATTTAGCAACTGATAGGCTTCAATCCGGCTTCGGGCACGAGCCAATACTTTAAGATGCGGAAAATGCTCTTTACATATCTGCACTATTTTCATCACTTCATCCGGCGAATCCGTACACACAACAATAGCTTCAGCGTCATCGGCACCCGCCACCCGGAGCAGTTCAATATTTGTCGCATCGCCATAATAAACATGATACCCGTATTTTCTCAGTAATTTGATCTGACTGGCATCGCTTTCCAAAATGGTTACTTTGATTTTATTGGCATACATCAGACGCCCGACAATTTGACCAAAACGGCCGAAACCCGCAATAATAACTTTTGGTTTGGTGTTTTCAATGTCCATCGGTAAATCATCACTGGTTGCATTCAATCCTAAAGCAAACCACCGTTTCTGAAGAGATAACAGCAATGGCGTTGTCATCATTGAAATGCTGACAACCACCAATAAAAAGGAAGATTGCTGACTTTGAATCAATCCCAACCCCTCAGCAGCCGTAAAAAGAACAAAAGCGAATTCCCCACCCTGACTTAAAATAACGGCAATTGAACTGCGGGCCTTAAGCCTGATACCGGAAAAACGGGCCAGCAGATATAAGATGCCACCTTTAATACAAACCAGTAAAAAAACCGAGCCCAGAACCGCAAAAGGTTGATCCAACAATAATCCCAGATCCACCGCCATTCCGACAGCAATAAAAAATAATCCCAGCAATAATCCTTTAAACGGCTCAACCGCAATTTCCAATTCATGGCGGAACTCACTTTCTGCCAGTAAAACCCCCGCTAAAAAGGTTCCAAGAGCCATAGAAAGCCCGAGAGACTGCATTAACAGAGCAATCCCAATTACTAGTAATAAAGAGGCAACTGTAAAAAGCTCACGAACTTTACTCATGACAATATAACGAAACAAAGGGTTAAGAAGATATTTTCCCCCTAACAGTAATCCGGCAATACCACAAAGCATCCATATAGCGTCTACCCAGCTTCCGGAGGTTTTCCCCGCCAGAACCGGAAGAATGGCAAGCATAGGAATAACAGCAATATCCTGAAACAACAAAATAGCGAAGCCGGAATTCCCGGTTTCACTCCGTTCCAGTTTCTGCTCTTCGATAACACGTAAAGCAATGGCGGTAGAAGACAGCGCCAGCCCCATACCAACCACCAGACTGCTTTGCCATGACAATCCGCATAAATGAACTAAAGAAAAGAGCAGAGAAGCCGTTACCACAACCTGCGCCCCACCAAGACCAATAATCGGTCCTCTCATTTTCCATAGCTTCTTTATGTTAAGTTCCAGGCCGATCAAAAATAACAACATCACCACGCCAAACTCGGCAAAATGTAGTATTTCATCAACATCATTGATCAACCCAAGTCCCCATGGGCCAATGATCACACCGGCAATCAGGTAGCCCAACACAGATCCTAACCCCGCCCGCTGCGCAATAGGTACGGCAATGGCCGCCGAGGTCAGAAAAATAGCTCCGCTTTCAAGAAATTCAGAGGTAAATGCCGCCATATTAAATCTCCCAATCGGTATCAAAAGGCGCATTCAGCCATTCACGGTAATACTGAGCATGTTGCAATCGCTCAATGTCCGTGACATTCCTTGCCCAGTACAACACAAGAGGTTCAATCCAGTGCATGCAACATAATGCAGCCGTTAATTCAAAAGGCTGAAGAATATCTTCAAGAGGGTATTTATTATAGCCGGAGCTTTCAAACGCCTCTTTCTTACCGCCAGCTGTAATCACACTGCGCCAGACTTTGCCTTTCAGAGCCGAATGAGAACCAAACGCAAAACCTTTGGCTAACACACGATCCAACCACTCTTTTAATAAAGCCGGACAGGAATACATATAAAGGGGATGTTGGAAAACAATGATATCGTGCTTAAGTAACAGCGCTTGCTCGGATGCAACGTCGATAAAAAAGTCAGGATAGGAAGCATAAAGATCGTGAACAGTGACATGTTTTATTGTCTGAATTTCTTTAATCAACAACTGATTCGCCACAGAGTTATCAGGCTCTGGGTGAGCATAGATAATTAAAATTCTCGGTCGGTAGTCTAAGTCTTTCAAATTTTTGTCCATGCCAAAGCGACTCCTTTCGCGAGTAAAGCTGTGCTATTATTCATCATAACGTAAATTGGTGAATGATCGACATTTATCCCAAATCCCCCTAATATTTCTCTCGACTCACTTATCAGATAACAAAAAATTTTATGATTACCTTTTCAGATATTCAGTTATTGCGCGGCGGAAAGCCTCTTTTAGACAATGCCTCAGCAACCATTCATCCCGGCGATAAAGTGGGTTTAGTGGGCAAAAACGGCTGTGGAAAATCCACCCTTTTTGCACTAATAAAAAATGAATTAATCCTTGATGCCGGAAACTTTAACCTCCCGTCTAACTGGGAAATGGCCTGGGTTGCACAGGAAACGCCAGCCATACACCGACAAGCCATTGACTACGTTATCGATGGTGACCGGGAATTTCGCGATCTTGAGAGACAGCTGGCAGAAGCCGAGGAAAAAGAACAGGGAACACGCATTGCTGACCTGCATGGAAAAATCGAAACCGTTGGCGGTTATACCATTCGTTCTCGGGCAGCCAGTTTGCTTGACGGACTGGGATTTCGTCAGGACCAAATGACCTGGAATCTGACCGACTTTTCCGGTGGATGGCGAATGCGCCTCAATCTGGCTCAGGCGTTGATATGCCGTTCTGATCTTCTGCTGCTTGATGAACCGACCAACCACCTGGATCTGGATGCGGTTATGTGGCTGGAACGCTGGTTACAAAGCTATCCGGGCACACTGGTTCTGATTTCACATGACCGGGATTTTTTAGACCCAATAGTCAATCGCATTATCCATATCGAAAACCACCAGCTAAACGAATATACCGGCAACTATTCATCCTTTGAAAAACAACGGGCAGAAAAAATGATACTGCAACAGGCCATGTATCAGAAACAGCAAAAGCAAATGGCTCACATGCAAAGCTATATTGATCGCTTCCGGTATAAAGCATCAAAAGCCCGTCAGGCACAAAGCCGGATCAAAGCATTGGAAAAGATAGAAAAAGTACTGCCAGCTCAGTTTGATAACCCTTTCAGCTTTGAGTTTCGGGAGCCTTCGGCGTTACCCAACCCTATTATCATGATGGAGGAAGTCAGTGCCGGCTACGGTGATGTCACCATTCTGGAAAAAATCCGGCTTAATCTGGTTCCCGGAAGCCGAATCGGCTTACTGGGCAGAAACGGCGCCGGGAAATCAACACTGATCAAATTGCTGTCAGGAGAACTGACCCCGAATCATGGCACCCTGACCTATTCTCAGGGAGTCAAAATTGGCTATTTTGCCCAGCACCAGTTAGAAACCCTGCACCCGGAAGAAACGCCGCTGCAACACATGATGCAGATAGCTCCGGATCAAACCGAGCAGCAACTTCGTGATTATTTAGGCAGCTTCGGTTTCCGGGGTGATAAAGCACTGGAAAACGTCGCCCCATTCTCGGGCGGGGAAAAAGCCCGTCTGGTTCTGGCTTTAATCGTATGGCAGAAACCGAATCTGCTCCTTTTAGACGAACCGACCAACCACCTCGACTTAGACATGCGTCAGGCGCTGACTCTGGCACTGCAAACTTTTGAAGGTGCAATGGTTATCGTTAGCCATGATCGTTACTTGCTCCGGGCAACAGCGGACGATCTTTATCTGGTTCACAATAAGCAGGCCGAGCCCTTCAATGGTGATCTCAACGATTACTATAAATGGTTAACCGATCAGCAAAAGGCCGAGCGGAAAGAATCCCAGCCGGATACCAAAACCCCGGCCAACAGCGCTGCCGCCAAAAAAGAACAAAAAAGACGGGAAGCCGACTTCAGGAAACAAACGGCTCCGCTTCGTAAGGAACTGGAAAGACTGGAAAAAGAAATAGACCGCCTCAACGTCACGTTACATAACGCAGAACACGAATTGTCTGACAGTCACCTTTATGATGCCGAAAATAAGGCTAAACTTAATCAGGTACTGACTGCTCAGGCGTCAGCGAAATCGGCCCTGGAAAATGTTGAGTGTCTATGGATGGAAAAACAGGAAGAGCTCGAAATAATGGAGCAGGAATTCAATAGCCTATGAGTGAAGAGCACGCGGATTTATCATTGACATTAGAACATTTATGGCAGTTCAGCCTGCGCTATTACAGCGTCAGGGAAGTCAAAGAAGCGTGCCTGTCTCTGCAAAACCGATTTAACGGCAATGTGAATCTGTTGCTGGCTCTGAAATGGCTGGATGAGCAAAACATCACGTTTGAAGACAGCGAATGGCATTTGTTGTCAGACTGTCTTCACCGCACCGATGTCTTACTGCATGATTTCCGTCAGCTCAGACGCCAGTTAAAAACAACGGTACCGGATATTATTTACCGGCAATCGTTAGAATTTGAACTATTGCTGGAAAAACAGCAACAGTCAGACTTAGTCGACTGCATCCATCATCTAAACATCCGTAAATCGACGCCGGATCATTCCCGTCTGACAACGCGGTACTGCATGCAGCTGACGGCGGATGGATTAACTGATATATTTTCCCGCCCAATCCCGGAAAACAGTCCAAAAACATGAATCTCTCTGAGTTACCGATTCCTGCTTTTCAATCAGCACAACATTACAGCAATACTCACATTCAGACGGTGCTTCCTAAACTTCTTCGCCGCACCCCCTTATTTTCGCCTTTCTGGCAAACGTTGCCTCTTCCTGATAATGATTTTCTGGATATTGCCTGGAGCGAAGCCCCACATCGGACCACCAGCACCACCCGCCCCATATTTATTCTGTTTCATGGATTAGAAGGGCATTTTTCCAGCCCTTACGCGAATGGATTAATGCATGCTTTCTCAAAACAGGGATGGCTATCCGTCATGATGCACTTCAGAGGATGCAGCGGCCGATCCAACAACTATGCACGAGCCTACCACTCCGGACAAATACAGGATACCCGCTTTTTTATCGAATCCATTCACAACCGCTTTCCTGAAAATCCCAAAGTTGCTGTGGGCGTTTCTCTTGGCGGTAACATGCTGGCGAATTATCTCAGTCAATATGAAAACGATACATTCCTTAATGGCGCTGCTATTATTTCAGCCCCATTTGAACTGTCATCCTGCTCAAACCGGGTCAACAGAGGGGTTTCAAAAATTTATCAAAACTATCTACTGCACTCGCTAAAACGAAATGCCTTAAACAAAGCCGACTTAATTCATCAGGCTCTGAAACTATCCAAACCTCAAATCAAAGCAATCAAAACACTCAGAGAGTTTGATAACCTGCTGACAGCGCCATTGCACCACTTCAAAGATGCCGAAGATTATTACCATCAATGCTCTGCTATCAGCAAGATCCACAATATCCGGATTCCCAGCCTGATTATTCATTCTAAAGACGACCCGTTTATGGACAGTCAGGTTGTTCTATCCTCACCGCTCCCAGAACATATTCACTACTATCTGACAGAACACGGTGGCCATGTCGGTTTTGTGGAAAAACACAATGGTAAACTCAATCTTTGGCTTGAACGTAGCTTGCCGCTATACTTTGACAGTCTACTCAACAAAGGTTAAATCAACCATACAACCGCCGGTTACTTAGGAAGTCGTATTATGAACATCCCATGGGAACAGATCGATCCGGATACTTTGGATAATTTAATAAAAGAATTCGTTCTCCGTGAAGGAACGGATTATGGTGAACATGAAATACCGGTTGATGAAAAAGTTGAGCAGGTGAAACAACAACTAAAATCAGGCAAGGCGGTCATCGTTTATTCCGAGCTGCATGAATCGATTGATATTCAGCAAAAAAACTAGATGTCATACAAATGAGATAGTGAACAATGACTTATGTACCGTACCTGTTATATAGTAACTTTTCGTTAGTTGTATTCCGTTAAGACAAGGGAATGTCATGTCAGCAAAACATCCCATTATAGCTGTAACCGGGTCATCCGGAGCAGGAACCACCACAACCTCCGAAGCATTCCGAAAAATGTTCAACATGATGCGAATCAAACCGGCGTTAGTGGAAGGAGACAGTTTCCACCGGTTTACCCGCCCGGAAATGGATGTGGAAATCCGTAAGGCCAGAGAACAGGGTCGTCATATCAGTTACTTTGGCCCTCAGGCAAATGATTTTGTTGCCCTTTCTGAATTTTTCAGAGAATACGGCCGTTCCGGCACCGGAAAAATCCGTCGGTATCTGCACACATTTGATGAAGCGGTCCCCTATAATCAGATGCCCGGTACATTCACGCCCTGGCAGGATTTACCCGATGATTCTCAGGTATTGTTTTATGAAGGATTACATGGCGCAGTCGTTGATGGCGAAGTTAATGTTGCCCAGCACGTAGATTTCATTATTGGTATGGTACCGATTGTGAACCTTGAGTGGATTCAGAAATACGTACGGGATACCCGGGATAGAGGTCATTCCCGGGAGGCGGTGATGGACTCTATCGTTCGCTCCATGGATGATTACCTGAATTACATTACGCCACAATTTTCCCGAACTCACATTAACTTTCAGAGGGTTCCGACCGTTGATACTTCCAATCCTCTGAATGCCAAAGGCATACCCAGTCTGGATGAAAGTTTTGTTGTAATACGCTTACGCGGGATTAAAAATGTTGATTTTCCTTATTTGCTGGCAATGATTGATGGCTCTTTTATGTCTCGCCACAATACCATCGTAGTTCCCGGGGGAAAAATGAGCTTTGCAATGGAGTTAATTGTCAGGCCGTTATTACAGCAACTGATTGAATGTGGAAAAATTGGATAACTGCTTATTTGACAAACGGAAATAAACGATAAATAGTTATATAGAACACTATTCTTTTAAATTAGTTGTTATAGCGTGACGATGTGCACATTTTTGCTTACAAAATTACCGAAGTCACACGATTAAAATCAAGAAATTAAGACAAAAAAAGGATACTATCTATTAGCGATACAGAACTTAGCTTGCTGGTTCAGTTAATAGCTTTTATTCTAAGTGTTCAACATTTAGCTTGGCTACAATATGGAAAACAGCAAGCGTACCCTGCAGAGGAAGAGAGATTATTATGGTTCTAGGTAAACCTCAAACCGACCCGACATTAGAGTGGTTTCTTTCACACTGTCATATTCATAAATACCCTTCTAAAAGCACGCTGATTCATGCCGGTGAGAAAGCAGAAACTCTTTACTACATTGTCAAAGGGTCTGTTGCTGTCTTAATCAAAGATGAAGAAGGTAAAGAAATGATTCTTTCTTACCTTAATCAAGGCGATTTCATCGGTGAACTTGGCTTATTTGAAGAAGGCCAGGAACGTACCGCATGGGTTCGGGCAAAATCACCTTGCGAAGTAGCGGAAATTTCATTCAAGAAATTCCGTCAGCTGATTCAGGTTAATCCGGATATTCTGATGAGACTATCTGGTCAGATGGCAAGTCGCCTTCAGGTTACCAGCCAGAAAGTTGGTGATCTGGCATTCTTAGATGTGACCGGCCGTATTGCACAAACATTGTTAAATCTTGCAAAACAACCCGATGCCATGACCCACCCGGACGGAATGCAAATTAAGATTACCCGTCAGGAAATTGGTCAGATCGTTGGCTGTTCCCGCGAAACAGTAGGCCGTATTCTGAAGATGCTTGAAGAGCAGAACTTAATCTCAGCTCACGGTAAAACGATTGTAGTATACGGAACCCGTTAATCACTACAATAAGTAGCTTTTAATACCCAAACGTCATCCTAGTGGATGGCGTTTTTTATTATTTCACGTCAACAGTTCTCCGTTAGTTCTAAACAAACTAACGGTAAGTACTTTCAAAAATTTTATCCGCAGAGGCCGCAATAAAACCGGAATACAACTGACCACCTTCAGTCTTATAACGCTTCGCAAACTCATAAAAACCACCTGGGACATAAAGCTCGCCTTCAATAAATGATACCCCGACCTTATCAGCCATTGTCGATGATTGCTCCAACAACTCCCCCGGTGTCCCTTTGACTTCACCACCGGCGTCATTCATTTTAAACCCTTCACGTTTCAGAAAGTTATTCACCTCACTCACTTCATCAAACCGATTAAGCTGGTTAACACTCACTGTGAAATGATTGGCACCGTACCCGTGAGCGGCCACCCAGGCTCCATACTCGGTTTCTTTCGCCAGCTTCTGGTACTGCTCAATACTGACATTCCACATTCTTCCTTTGGCCAGAAACAATGGATCGGATAGCTTCGCTTCATCTATCTGAGCCATAAAAGAATGAATAATACGTTGAGCGGAAAAGGAACATTGATCCACCAACAGTTCACTGATAAAAACTTTAGGTAACATCTCATCAGGATGCTCAAAATGCTGAGCCCTCAATTTTTTTTTCTCAAACTGATAGTCACCACCGACATAATATCCGATGTCCAGAAAGGATTTAGCCAGCGTATCAAGGCTTACTGGAGATAAGTTAAACGTTCTTAATGCAATGTGATCGTTAATCAACGGAGTATTTTCTTCCAGCAAATCATGAACTTTTAATGCTGAAGGACATAAACGATTTACATAGTCATACCATAATGCATTGAATAAGGTTGCTGGTGTCATAATCGGCTCCTTAACGCAGCGCTTAAGATTGGAAAAAACCAAGGCCGGGGGACAGGATCTCCGGAAGTATCACTGACCGACTGGCCATGGAAGCCATTGGATAAGCACAATAATCGGCAGCATAAAAAGCACCTGGTCTGAAATTTCCGGAAGCACCCGGCCCGCCAAATGGTGCACTGCCACTTGCCCCGGTCAATGGCCGGTTCCGGTTTACAATACCTGCCCGGATATAATCCAGAAACAGTTCCCATTCCTGATCCGATTCAGAAATCAGCCCGGCGGCAAGGCCAAAACGGGTGTTATTAGCCATTTCAATGGCATGCAAAAGCTTATCGTATCGAATTACCTGTAACAAAGGGCCGAAATATTCCTCATCCGGTAACATCGCAATATCCGTAACATCAATTAATGCCGGAGAAAAGAAAGCGAAATCTCCTCTTTTTCCTAACACCAGAGCTTTACCACCAATGGATAACAAATGTTTCTGAGCCTGCTCCAGCTGATCCGCCGCATTTTCTGATATCAGCGCCCCCATAAATGGTTGTGGACTGGCAAACGGTTCATCAATGACAATGCGCTGAATAGCATCACAAAGCCGTTCTATCAACTCATCGCCATATTCGCTGTCAGGAACAAACAGACGTCTTGCGCAGGTACAACGTTGCCCACCACTGACAAACGCTGACTGAATAATTTGATAAGTAATGGCCTCCATCGCTTTGCCACTATGTTCAGACACTATTAAAGGGTTATTTCCTCCCATTTCCAATGCCAGCATTTTTTCCGGACATCCCCCGAACTGTTGATGAATTAAATGACCGGTATCCGCACTGCCGGTAAACAAAAGACCATCAATATCTCTGGCCTGAGACAAGGCCATACCAGTGTTCTTTCCTCCCTGAACGAGATTGATCACGCCCTCCGGAACACCAGCCAAATGCCAGAGTTTTATCATTAGCTCACCGCTGTAAGGTGTGAGTTCCGATGGTTTAAAAACGATAGTATTCCCGGCCAGCAGAGCTGGAACAATATGGCCGTTTGGTAAATGGCAGGGAAAATTATAAGCTCCGAACACTGCCATCACACCAATTGGACGGTGACTCAATGTTACCTGAACACCATTATTCTCATGATTTTTTTGTCCGGTTCTCTGATGATAAGCATCTACAGATAACGCGATTTTCCCGGCAACAGAAGCGGCTTCCGTTTTTGCTTCCCAAAGTGGCTTTCCGGTTTCTTCTGCTATAACACCGGCAAGTTCATCACTATGTTCTTTCACTATCTCAGCGAACCGGGAAATAATGGCGGCGCGCTTTTCATATGGAACTTTTTTCCAAATAACAAAAGCGTTACGTGCCGCACTCACGGCTTCTTCTACCTGTTCTGTCGTTGCACACCCACCTTTCCATACCAACTGCCGGGAATAAGGTGCTAACGAGGTGAACGACTCACCGTCTCCGTCCAGCCATTTACCCGAAATGTATAACGACATGTTGTCTCCCTAGCCAGCCTGAACCAGCACCCGAACCAAATCACCATCCTGAACCAAAAGAGCATCCGCTGCCTCCTGTGTTACCACTATATAGCCCGCATCCAGATCATAATCACTGTCTACCAGTACCGCCCGAAAGAATTCAAAAGACGTATTGGCAACAAATAACGGAGATTTCTTTTTCTGATGACTATCTGAAATATAGACCTTAAGCAAATAAGAATGACGAACGGATTCAATATTCTTCAAATCACATTCAACGGTGGGACCTGCATCAAAAATGTCAACGTAATTACGGCAGGTAAAGCCTTCTTTCTCCAGTAATACCAACGCAGGCTTGGTAAACTCATGAACTTCACCAATGACAGCCTGAGCCTCTTCACTCAGAAGGTTTACATAAATCGGCATTTTAGGCATAAGATCAGCAATAAATCCTTTATTGCCAATCCCGCTTAAATAATCGGCCAGCGTAAAATCAATATCGAAAAAATGCTTCTGTAACCACTTCCAGAATGGTGAATTCCCATTCTCATCCGACACGCCCCTCATTTCAGCAATCACCGTTTCAGCAAACCGTTCAGGGTGCTGTGCAAGCATGAGCAAACGGCATTTTGACAGAAAACGGCCATTCAGACCTTCACGGTAATCCGGTTGAAGAAACAGAGTACAAAGTTCGCTACAACCGGTATAGTTATTATCTAAGGTAAGAAGCTTAACCACTTTGTTAACGCCCAGGCGTTGAGAAGTGTGGACATGAGTACTTATATGATAAGAATAAAAAGGCTTATCCCATCCCACGGCCGCCTCAATAGCCGTCGTACCCACAATCTGATCCGTTTTTGAGTCAACAGCAACCATCAGATACCCTTCATCATCCGGAGCAGTCACATTCTGCTTTGCAAAACTGCATTCCGAATGTTGAATACGACGGGTAAGCAATTCTTCATTGACGGGAAGAGAGGTAAATCCATGGCCGGAATCTATTGCACAACGGTGAAGGGCAGCAAAATCAGACATGGTAATGGGACGAACAACCAACATAGACGGATCCTCCCTTAGAAAAAGCCGGAGAGATTTTCCCTCCGGTTTTATCGGATAAATTTATGCGACAAATTCAGCGATCGCTTTCTCAAGCCGGGCAAATCCTTCCTGAATGTCTTCCTTACTGATGACAAGAGATGGAGTAAAACGAACGACATTAGCACCGGCAACTAAAACAAGCAGACCTTGTTTACCTGCTGCAACAAGAATGTCGCGGGCCTTACCCTCATATTTTTCACTCATCACAGCACCAAGCAACAAACCCTTACCGCGAATCTCACTGAAAACATGGTACTTTTCATTAAGTCTAGTCAAGCATTCCCGGAAAATCGATTCTCTTTCCTTAATTCCATCAAGTACGGATGGTTTACTGATTTCACCAATCACTGCCTCTGCAACGGCACAGGCTAACGGATTACCGCCATAAGTCGATCCGTGTACACCAACTTTAAAGTGTTGTGCAAGCTTAGTAGTTGTCAGCATAGCGCCAATGGGAATACCACCACCCAAAGATTTAGCCGTGCTCAGAATATCAGGAGTAATCCCCAGTCCCTGATAGGCATAAAAGTCCCCGGTACGGCCATTACCCGTCTGAACTTCATCAAAAATTAATAACGCATTATGTTTATCACAAAGCTCCCGGACCGTTTTAGCGAATTCATCGGTTGGTGTAATAATTCCGCCTTCCCCCTGCAAGGGTTCCATCATAACTGCACAGGTTTTATCTGAAATATGTGCTTTCAGCGCTTCAACATCATTATAAGGCAAATGGGTAATATCGCCGGGTTTTGGCCCAAAGCCATCAGAGTAACTAGCCTGACCACCGACACTCACCGTAAAGAAAGTCCTGCCATGGAATCCCTGATAAAAAGCAATCACTTCTGTTTTCTCGTTGCCATAATTGTCAGCCGCCCAGCGACGAGCCAGTTTTAAAGCCGCTTCGTTGGCTTCAGCTCCGGAGTTCGCAAAAAACACTTTCTCGGCAAAACTCAACTCGGTTAACTTTTTGGCTAAACGCAGTGCAGGCTCATTTGTCATCACATTACTCAGGTGCCAGATCTTATTCGCCTGTTTTGTCAAAGCATCCACCATAACAGGATGACAGTGTCCAAGACAGCTTACGGCAATGCCCCCGGCAAAATCGATATATTCATTTCCACCCTGATCCCATAGCCTGGACCCCTGCCCTTTAACCGGGATCATTTCCATCGGGCTATAGCAAGGAACCATTACGTCATCAAATAAGCTACGTTCTACTGATTGATCCGTCGACATTACTCTCTCCTTCCCGTTGAATTATTCATATTCGTTTTATATTCTTTCTTCATTGCCATTACATTTATCATCGAATATAAATATCAATATGTACAGGCATGAAATTAAACGAATATTTTACGCTTAGTCATATTTGCTTTTCCTAATCATCGGTTTCCGGAAGGAAAAACATAGACCATCATACTCTACATGATTATTTATGCATTAAAAATGCTATTTTATTAAGTATTTTTTCAGAAAAATTTTAAAATAATCTATAATTTTAAAATAAAACTGCACTATAAAGCGAAACAAGCAAAAAGAATAAAAAGTCATCTGGACAAAAAATTAGCCAGTAATTCATGTCCCTGTTCTGTTTTTATTGATTCCGGATGAAACTGAACCGCATCCAAGGGTAGCCGTTTATGCTGAAATCCCATGATTTCGTCCAGGGTTCCATCCTCCTTTTCAGTCCAGGCGGTAATATTAAAGCAATCAGGCAAAGTATCGGGAGCCACGACCAGAGAATGGTAACGGGTCACGGTTAATGGATTTTTTAACCCTTTGAACAAGCCTTCATTCGTATGAACAACCGGAGATGTTTTCCCATGCATGACTTGTCTGGCCCGAACCACACTGGCACCAAACGACTGAGCGATGGACTGATGCCCGAGACAGACCCCCAAAATAGGCATCTTACCGGAAAAATATTTAATCGCCTCAAGCGAAATACCCGCTTCATTGGGTGTACATGGACCGGGGGAAATAACAAGGTGAGAAGGCTTTAGCTGTTCAATGCCGGTGATATCAATGTCATCATTTCGAATTACCGTCACCCTGACATTCAGTTCACAAAAGTACTGATAAAGGTTGTAGGTAAAAGAATCATAATTATCAATAATTAACAACATAAGAACAGCAAAGCCACTAAAAAACAAAAACAATATTCTGCCTTACTCCGGTTAGCAACATCAACAGAAAAGGCAAAAGAAATCACAGCTCCGGCTTCATATAGCCATTCGTTACCAGCCATAAAATAAAGGGAGAACGCCGTTAACCGCTCTCCCTTTATAATAGCCCTTAAGAACTGAAGTTATACGCGAAATTTTTTCACCACATCTCTCAGGCTATTCGCCATTTCATTGAGCTCTTCAGCAGTATGAACATTCTCCTGAACATCACTTACGGTGTTGGCAGCCAGATCATTCACACTGACCACATTTTCATTAATGTCAGCAGCAACACTGGATTGTTCCTCAGCAGCGGTTGCTATCTGATTATTCATATCTTTGATGATACTAATTTTCTGTTCAATCTGTTCCAGCGCATAACTGGCCTCAGCAGACTTCTCTAACGTTTTTTCAGCACTGGAAGTACTCTTATTCATCAACGTCACAGAATGCGATGCTTTTTCCTGAAGCGCTTCAATCATAGACTGAATTTCGTTCGTGCTGTTCTGCGTTTTAGTTGCCAGGGTCCGGACTTCATCCGCGACTACTGCAAATCCACGCCCATGTTCACCAGCCCTTGCCGCTTCAATCGCCGCATTTAAAGCCAACAGATTCGTCTGATCCGCAATGCCATGAATCACATCCAGGATACTACCGACATTTTCAGTTTCCGCTTTCACACTGGATATTTCTTCTTCAACATTACCAATATCGCTAACCAGGTGAGAAATTTCCTGATTCATCTGACTCACAACGTCCAATCCCTGCTGTGAGGAATCATTGGCATCATCAGACGAATTGGATGCTTCAACCGCATTTTTAGCGACTTCGGCAACAGTTGCTGCCATTTCATTCATCGCCGTTGCGACCTGCTCCAGCTGCATCATCTGCTCTTTCGACGATCCGTCAACTTTAAAAGACGAATCGCCTAACTGGCTAGAAACATGCAGCAATTGTTCGGTTAAGACATTAATGTTTGAAATAATTTCTTTAAACTGAGTGCCCATCACTAACGTGGAACGGTAAACACCAATGCTTTTTTCATCCAATGCTGGAATATCCGATAAATCACCACTGGCAATCCGGTTAACCAGTTTTTCAATTTCAACCGGTTCTCCCCCAATGGGTTTGTACATCAATGTTGTGATCAAGTAATACACCACGGCAATCCCCAGAATGATAAAAATCAAACCGGATATCATATTGTTTTTCACTGTGGCGACAGACGTTGCATTAATATCATCCCAGGAAGCCCAGGCCCATACAGTCCAATCAAGCGATGGTATTTTAGTTGAAAGAACATCAAACTCCCCTTTCCCGGGCACATCATAGGTATGCTCACTTTTCTTCTCTGTGGCATACTGGCGGTAAGAAGGATGAAGTTCAAACAGGTTCTTACCAACCAAATCAGAAGAGCTGGCAGCCATCAGGAAACCATCTTTACGGGCAACAAAAACGTTCCGTTTTTCTGATAATCCATTGATATAGTCAGTGATATCACTCATTTTTAAACTTAAACAGATAACCGCAATGACCTTACCATTTTCTTTAAATGGCACTCCCATCACCATTGTCAGATCCCCGGTGGTCGCCAGAAATGGCTTGGTGACGATCCGATCATTACCGGCCATTCCTTCCATGTACCACTCACGCTGTTTTTGCTTAGCATTAAATCCCGGAATGACGCCATGGTTAGCTGCATCATAAGTTGTACCATCGGAAAAACCGATGAAAAAATTCAACACATTCATTCGTTTTTTATGGCTGACAAGATAGTTTATGACTTTCTCATTAATCACAATTTTCCCCTGCTCTGCATCCAAAGCAGAAGACAAACTCTCTAACGCCGTGAAATAACTGTTCACTTTTCCTTCAACGGCTTTAGCAACAAGAGAAGATTCATCAGCGAGATTATGCCGAAAAGCATATGTCGAAGATTTATGAATCTGGTTGTACCCTAAAACAGATAAAACGGCCACAATTAATACGATAAGTGCACCAGTAGACAATAATAGTTGATTTCTTGCACTCATAATTTCCTCTATCAATGAATGAACGCCAAATTATTATATCCTTGTTCAGCATTAAGGTGCATTCCTGACCATCTATAAATTATTGTTAATTTTCTTAATAAGCTGGCAGAAATCAAAGAAACTGAAAAAACTTAAACACAAGGGTGCATATAGCACCATACATTCACCTGAGTGAACAAAAAGAAAATACCGGAATGGCGCTTTAGGATAGAAATTTGACAGGGGAAACAACCAGATGGAACACGAGGAAAAGAATAAAAAAACCTCTGAAAACGAAACGGTTCAGAGGTTTCTTCTATTTGAGACAGCTTCAATTATGGTCTTGCGACAAAACCAACAGCTTCAAATGCTTTTTTCAACGTAACTGACGCTCTGGCTGATGCTTTCTCTGCACCGGTCTTCATAACATTTTCCAGATAAGCTTTATCCGCCCGAATACGATGATATTCAGACTGAATGGGTTCAAGCATAGCAACCAGTGCGGCTCCGACGTCTTTCTTGAACGGACCATACATTTCAACACCTTTGTACTGCGCTTCGATTTCTTCGAAAGACATTCCGGTTGCCGCAGAGTACAGCCCCATCAGGTTCGAAATCCCGGCTTTTGATTCGATATCATAAGCAATACGGGGAGGCGTTTCCGTATCGGTCTGAGCTTTATTAATCTTCTTGATAATCGACTTAGGATCTTCCAGTAACGTTATCACATTCTTACGATTATCATCAGACTTTGACATTTTCTTCGTCGCATCCTGAAGGCTCATAACCCGAGCATTGACCGTTGGGATGTAAGGCTCCGGTACGGTAAAAACAGGTGATTCAGGGCTATAAATATTATTAAAGCGAATAGCGATATCACGCGCTAATTCCAGGTGCTGTTTCTGATCACTACCAACAGGTACCTGATTTGCACCATAAAGCAGAATATCCGCGGCCATAAGAACAGGGTAATCAAATAATCCGGCATTCACATCATTAGCGTAACGCTGAGATTTGTCTTTAAACTGAGTCATCCGGTTCAGTTCACCCATTTGGGTGTAACAGTTTAGAAGCCAGCCAAGTTGAGCATGTGCCGGTACGTGGGACTGAACAAATAACGTACTTTTCTGCGGATCTACTCCAACAGCCAGACAAATTGCCAGTGCATCTAATGTTGCTTCATATAAGGCTTTCGGATCCTGCCTGACGGTAATCGCATGCAGATCCACAACACAATACTGACAATCATAATCGTCTTGCATTTGATGCCATTGACGTAGAGCACCCAGGTAGTTACCAATACTTAGTTCACCGGAAGGTTGAACGCCACTAAATACGATGGGCTTGCTCATTTGTATGATTTCCTTGCTACATATAAAAACAATAAAAGGTCGAGTTCACAATTTAATATTGTGAAAACAGAAGTGTACTCATTCACGAGTATATTACTAGAGTCAATACCGGTTTTTCACGTTATTTAAGTACGACTTTGAGTAAATCACTAAAGTTATCGGTAATATAAGTTGGCTTTGATAACTCAAGCGGCTCTCCATGATTATAACCGTAGGTCAATCCGAAAGATTCACATCCGGCATTTTTTGCAGCCAAAATATCGTTCTTCGAATCGCCCACCATAAGCATCTGCTCTGCAGTTAGCTGATACTTATCCAGTAACCAGTTCAGAGCGATGGGATCCGGTTTTCGGGTTTCAAAGCAGTCACCTCCGATAATATCGCTGAAATAGTCTATCAGTCCATGCTGTTGTAAAATTTCCGGAACAAAACGGGACGGTTTGTTGGTTACTACAGCCAGCTTGTACCCGGCCTCAAATAGCTGCTTAACCGTTTCTTGTACGCCGTCATAAAGCTGGCTGCGTTTATGCCCTGTCGCCTCATAGAAATCATCAAACAAATGCCGGGCTTCTTTTCGTAATTCAGCAGAAAGATTCGGATCAATCTGTAAACTCTGACTCAGCACCCGGGCTATAAGAATATCCGCTCCATTCCCCACATAATCACGGGCCTGTTCTTCTTTGACCCCTGGGAATCCAAGCTCTTTAGCAGCTAGATCTGCAGCAACGGCAAGGTCCGGAACACTATCAATGATCGTGCCATCCAAATCAAACACAACCAGTTTTAATCGCTTTAATGACATTGTGAATTTTTCTCTGTATTTAGCGCCCAATAAAAAGGGCTTGATGCATCCTTTGATGCTATCAAGCCCGGACAGAAAATGTCTATAGAAAGAATGAAAGACTTTGTTTTTAAGTTAATCAGCAGAGATGTTTGACAACTCTTCACGCATCGCTGAAATCACTTCTCTGTAGTCCGGATGACCAAAGATCGCTGACCCCGCAACAAACATATCCGCACCCGCTTCTGCAATTTCTCTGATATTATCGACTTTTACACCACCATCAATTTCCAGACGAATAGTCCGGCCTGATGCTTTGATGCGCTGTTTTACCGCTTTTAATTTATCCAGAGTATGGGGAATAAACGACTGACCACCAAAACCGGGGTTCACCGACATCAAAAGGATCAGATCCACTTTATCCATAATATAATCCAGACAACTCAATGGCGTTGCCGGGTTTAGAACGACGCCAGCCTGACAACCATGAGATTTGATAAGCTGAAGTGTCCGATCAATATGTTCTGACGCTTCAACATGGAACGTAATCATTGTTGCACCGGCCTTAGCAAAATCCGGAATAATTCTGTCAACAGGCTTTACCATCAGGTGAACATCAATGGGTGCCGTAATCCCATAATCCCGAAGCGCTTTACAGATAGGCGCACCAAACGTCAGATTAGGCACATAATGGTTATCCATTACATCAAAATGAACCACATCCGCTCCGGCTTCCAACACTTTTTCAACGTCTTCACCAAGTCGGGCCATATCCGCAGATAAAATTGAAGGAGCAATAAGAAAATCAGTCATAACTAGTTTCACCGTTTTAGAAACACTCTGGCACAGAACGACTATTGTACCTAAGGGGTTGCCGGGTTCCTAGAGCCTGCTAATCTTTAGGTCAATAAAATCACTCAGAAGGCGAAAATAACGCAAGCAGTTCATCCACTTTATTCCGCCCGGCCCCATTACGGCTGATCGTCCTTTTGACTTTCACCACATTTAGTTTTGCACCGTGGTAAAGACGCCGGGTTAGCGCCGTATCATGATTAGAAATCAATACCGGAATATCTCTTTCTAACGCAGTTTTTTCCGCGACATCCGCCAACCGGGCCTGATCGTCAAGAGAAAAACCACCACCGGCATAGGAGGTAAAGTTAGCGGTCGTCGATAATGGAGCATAAGGAGGATCGCAGTAAATGACAGCCCCTTGCGGAGCCATCGCAAAAGAATCCCGGTAATTAACACAGACAAACTCCGCTTTTTTTGCTTTTTCAGCAAAAAATTCCAGTTCAGCTTCAGGGAAATAGGGTTTTTTATAGGACCCAAAGGGCACGTTAAACCCACCTTTCTTATTATAACGACATAAACCGTTAAACCCGAACCGGTTCATATACAGGAAAGCCAGTGAACGGAAGAGAATATCATCCGATTCATTAAACGCTTTGCGGGTAGATAAGTAAAAATCTTTACGGTTATTGTCTGGTATAAACCAACGTCTGGCCTCAGAAATATACATAACCGGATCTGTTTTTAATAAATTATAAAGATTGATCAGATCCGGATTAATATCGGCCAGAATATAGCGCTCATAGTCCGCATTTAAGAAGATAGAGCCAGCGCCGACAAACGGCTCCACTAAAACCTCAGCAGCCGGAAGGTGTCTCTTTATATCTTCAACTAAGCTATATTTTCCACCCGCCCATTTTAAAAAGGCACGCTGCTTCTTCATCGACTGCTCTGATTCTTATTCACCAAACACACAAGGTAGCGGAATGTATCATATTTTCCTGTTGAGCTCAGGTTTATTTCGCACGATCGACTTCCCGGTGGACCTGACGTAACGATTTAGCCCACGGACCAAGCCTTTGTAACTCAGGGGAAAGCGTGTCAACAGCGTCTCTGGCTAACTGAATCGTCGGAAATTCATCATAAGTCACAATGATCCATTTTTCACCATCTCTAAAGGTCGGATAAACATATACTTTATTTTGTCCCTGTAACTGATACTGCTTGATAAATTTCTCTGTTTCCTGGAGGGTATTAAAAGCACCCAACTGCAATGTGTAACTCCGGTCTGGCATCGCCAGCAACTTATCACGGGCAAAAGAGAATGTGATATCCGGGGCTTGTTGTTGCTGATCGGGCTCTTTTTTCTCTGAAGAAACGGCATCATCAGCCGGGTTAGTCAGCTCAGGAGACTCAATTCGGACAGGTTCACTCGGCGGTACATCACCTGGTGTTAGTACTTTTTTCTCAGGACTCTTTTCACCATCCATCAGCGCATCAACCACATCTGAACTGATCACCACTCGTTTCCTGTTACTGTCTTCCACACCAACCCGCTCAACCGTGCTGGTGACTGCCGGAGGAAGAGCATACGAATCGTTCTTTGCACCGTCTTTCACTGCTTTTTTCATCAACTCAGACTCTGAACCATTCGATTCTTTTAACTTATTTTTCAGTGCCTGGACATTTTCCTGCACGGTATCAGGCAATACCGAACTCTTAGCCTGTTCTTCTGAGCCTGCTTTACCTGTAACTGATTCAGGTTCCGGTAACCCATCTTTCAGCATCCAGTAATACCCACCACCAATCAACACAAGTAAAAGAACAATAATGATGGTAATGTTAACAGGCGAGCCAATAATTGAACGAATAACGACACGCTTTTCCATTTTCTGCTCTCCTAAAGCCATAATATCCCCTGGCGTTTTCTTCACCTTATTGTAAGCATGACGAACCCGCTTCTCCATATCCGGTTCGACATAACGCATGACGTAAAATTCAAAGAAACGATCTGCATCATCATCAGACAACACTTCGATTTCAACATCAACAGGTTTATGTTCCTGACCATAACTTAAGCGAGTTAAAAGAGTATCAAGAAGATTAGGAAGAGAAAATAAAATAACGTTAATAGACCATTCCGGCCGGGACTGAGCTTCCAAAACTAACATCCATAATTCAGAGATCAGTGTTTCAGAAAGAAGCTGAGCATCGTCAACCACAATAACAATATTACAACGGTCTGCATGGTAAAAATCGGAAAGACTTTCCGCCAGCGACGCCGATGGGTCAAAATAGGACTGAGATGAAATCTGTGACAATATGGTAGAACGACGCTGCTCATTGTCCTGATTAGGGAAACACATCAGCAAAGCCTGATTTTTCTCGTCAGCCCAGGCTTCAAGATATCGCTGGGCTATCCAGGTTTTTCCTGCTCCGGGAGAACCGGTAACCGTTATCAGACTAGAGCCAAAATTTGAAAGCAACTGAAGACGCTCCAGTACTTCACCCTGAGATTCTAACTCCAGTACCCGCAATGAATTTGCTGAGCTCATGATAACGTCCTTCTGTCTGTAAAAAGCAGATTATTCGAACAGGTTATTAGCGTTTTCTGCAGGAATCAATCGCCTCCCTGAGAACGGACTCCGGAACATTTTTAACCACATCAGCTTTACCTAAACCAACCGGTAAAACCAGACGCAATTGACCTGCCAACACTTTTTTGTCTCTCATCATATGCCTGATGAAATCATCAAATGACATGGTATCCGGTGTATGTACAGGCAGCTTAGCTCTTTTCAGTATAGTGATTATTCTATCGACTTGCGTTTTCGACATCATTCCCTGGAGACAGGCAGTTTTAGCCGCCATTACCGTACCGGATGCAACCGCTTCACCATGCAACCAGTTACCATAGCCAAGCTCAGCTTCTATCGCATGTCCATACGTATGCCCCAAATTCAAAAGAGCCCTGATACCGGATTCTTTCTCATCCTGAGCAACCACCTCAGCCTTTATCTGGCAACAACGGGCTATCGCATACTTCAGTGCATCTTCATCATGTTCATAAAGCGCATCCAAATTGTCTTCCAGCCAGACAAAAAAGTCATAGTCATAAATGATGCCATATTTGATAACTTCTGCCATTCCCGCTGCAAACTCACGTTCCGGCAAGGTCGACAGACAATTCGTATCAATGATAACCGATTTTGGCTGATAAAATGCCCCAATCATATTTTTGCCAAGTGGGTGATTAACCGCCGTTTTACCTCCAACGGATGAATCTACCTGTGACAATAATGTGGTCGGTATCTGAATAAAATCGACCCCTCTCTGATAGCATGCCGCAGCAAATCCGACCAAATCACCGATGACACCACCACCTAAAGCCATAATCACAACATCACGGCCGTAATTATTTTCAATAAGATAGGTCATCACCGTATTGAATGTTTCTAATGACTTGTACTTTTCGCCATCAGGTAGCTGAAGCAAAGAATGTTTACACCCCGTCTGAGCCAATAATGCGTCAATTTTTTCAGCATACAAGGGGGCAACGGTTGTATTGGTAATGACAACAACGCTTTGTTTTGAATCCAGAAAAGAAAGCAGGGCCGGATCATTAAATAATCCGGCACCGATAGAGATAGGATAGCTACGTTCACCAAGACTGACCGTAATCCGTTCCATGGTAATGCTCCTATGTAATGAAAGGTTTATTGCTCTTCTAACATTTTTACAATCTGAGCCGCGACCACTTTTGCACTCTGATCATCTGTTTTTACGATGACATCCGCAATTTCTTCATAAAGTGGATTACGCTCCCCGGCTAAAGACTCGAGCACTTCTCTTGGAGAATCAGTCTGTAACAAAGGACGTTTTTTATCGCGATTAGTACGGGCTAACTGCTTTTCTATTGTTGTTTCCAAATAAACAACGATGCCTCTTGCAGATAAACGGTTGCGATTATCTTTGCTTTTAACCGAGCCACCACCCGTCGCTAAAACAATACCCTGTTGCTCAGTTAATTCATTAATTACCGTTTCTTCACGTTTACGGAAGCCATCTTCACCTTCAACATCAAAGACCCATGCGATATCAGCTCCAGTTCGCTCTTCGATTACAGTATCAGAATCAACAAAGTCCATGTGAAGTTGTTGAGCGAGATATCGACCAATTGTGCTTTTGCCAGCGCCCATTGGGCCGACCAGGAAAATATTACGTTTTTCAGCCATGTTCAGCAGTAGTTTCTTGCGTTAATTCAATGACATCGCCACAAGAACACAACAACACAATATGTGCTGAGCAACTCTCGTGGCACCAATTCCTCACAGATATTTCGTGATAAGACCCGAAATTATCTAGATCTGAGCATCGTATTGCAACATTATTTTTATTTTTGTCGTAAAAACAATCATAAGTTATTGAATTATAGTTCTGGGTGTTACAAAAATAACCAGCTCACTTTTCCCGGTATTCTCATAGCTTCGGCGAAACAGTGGCCCCACTAACGGCAAATCGCCCAACAAGGGAACTTTATCGGTATTTTTTGTGGTGTTTTTCTGAAAGATTCCGCCTAAAACAATCGTTTCACCATCCTTAGCCATAACCTGTGAGCCAATTCGTTGAGTAATAATAGCCACAGCTTCTCCAGTCCCCGTTTTCACCACCTGCCCGGGGCGATCCTGCGTTACCAGCAAATCCAGAGTCATTTTATCATCAGTATTCATTTTCGGCGTCACTTTCAGACTCAGAACGGCTTTCTTAAATGCAATAGTTTGTTCACCATCCTTATTGGATTCCAGATAGGGTATTTCTGTTCCCTGCTCAATAAATGCCGGCTTATTATTCATTGTTAACAATCTTGGACTGGATATGACTTCCGCTTTCGATTCACTCTGAAGCGCAGATAACTCAAGATCCAATAATGTCCCGGTTCCCAGAGAAGCCAGTTGAAAAGCAATGGAGGATGCATTGGCAGAACTGGCTGGTAAGGTAACAGCCATCCGATCACTATAGCTATTTTCTTCGACCTGCCCACCCGAAGCAATACGACCTGTTATCGAAGCATTCTGATGATGAGAAATCACTCCCCACTGGACACCAAGCTCATCCAAAGCCCCTTCATTCACCATAACAATACGGGCCTCTATCTCAACCAGCTTTGCCGGACAATCGATATTCTGAATCAATGACTCGATTCGTTTCATCACATCCGGATAATCAAAAACGACAAGAGTATTGGTTCTTGTATCAAAGGTCACAGAACCGGATTGAGAAAGGAAACCTTGCTGTTCACTGAGCATTTTATATACCTGCTCACTATCCGTATGCCTTAACCTGAAATATCTCGACTGTTTATGGATCACTTTGTGCTTGCTCTGGTTAACCGCGCGCTCTTTTTCCGGCATTGCCGTACGGCTGTAGTGAATGCTGTGAAACGGATCAACACTTTCCTGAGCACAATTGCCGGCAACGCTAAAAAAATAAGAAATCAAAAATACAAGAAATAAAGAATAGAATTTCAATTTAATGCTCCTTACCTAACCATCGATAGGAGTGCCCTTTTGTCATAACATTAATGTCTCCCGATTCGTCTGATTTCAGCCATTGAGAGTAAGAAAAAATGACTAATGGTTCATGTTCTGCAAGTTTTTCAAAAAACAGTTCTAATGCCACAAAATTACCCGTTACTTTCAATTCAAATATTTTTTCTTCATACCAATGAGTCTGGCGCCTTTCTAACCATCTGATATCGGCTTTTTTTACACCGGACTTGTCAGCCACCTCTTCAAGAAATTTCGTAATTTCAATACTTGAAGGATGAGATGTCATACTCAGCAGCCACTGATGAACTGAATCAAAATCGTCTTTTCTATTCTGTCTCCCGGAGACATATTTATAATACTGATAGCTTTGTGCATCATTTTTTACCTGATTATCAGCTGTCTGAATGTACTTCCGGGATAACTCACAAAACAAAGGATTCCAGCCCCAAAACCAGGTGAAGCCTACGAAACAGGAAACGCATATTCCAAGTAAAAACAATCTTGCATATCGATAATGGAAAAAAATTCCGGATAAGTTCATCGAATCTGTCTCCGGTTTTCAGAAGGGAAATGGGAATTCATCCTGATATAAATACGAAACTGAGAATAAACCGGTGATCGTTCAGTTTTCTGTGGATCCGCTGAAACGGCTATGACACGAACGTCCTGAATAGCCGATTGATGCCCCATTACATTGAGAAAGGTATGGAATTGTTTCTGAGATAGAAATGTGCCATCCATTTCAATCTCCCTTTGGTTCTGAGTAAAACGTTTAACAGACACAGCCACATTACTGGACGCTTTTAAGGCATGGAGAAACTCATACACAGTTCTCCGCTCCCCCTCCCACGCATCCGCAATACGGCGTAATTCTGTGGTTCTGGATTCTATCTGTTCACCTCGTTTTACCTGTTGTTGCAGTCCATAAAAGAAAGATAATGATTGTTGATAATCTCTTTCTGCTAATTTGAGCAATTGCGTTTTATATTGCCAGTGCAGAAAAAAACCACTTTCAATCCACAGGAAAACCATCAGTATTAAAAGACAAAAATATTGCATACCACGCTTTCTCTGCAGTTGCTGATACTCTTGCCAATCCATAAAATTAATATCATGCAGCATATTTATTCTTCTCAATACTGTGGAATCCTCTTAGCGCATTACCAATTGCGATAAAAGGTTCATTAATCATTAAATCCAGCCCGGGCACAGAAGGGAAATGCTGTAAAGATTCAACCCGGACACAATGGCATGGCATTTTTTCTGCCAGTATTGTGAAAATTTCAGAAGGGTAATCAGGAGATAGGCAAACAAATACCGACTCAGAGAGAAATTCTGAAGAATAGAATGAGGCCGCTCGTTTCCATTCTTCCGCCACGAATTCAGGTATCATTGTTTGAGAACGAAGGCTTCCGGCAGGTATTTCAATCGCCCTGAATAATGACTGGTTCTTATTCAGCAAAGCCCCAATACGCAGATAATGCGTTCCGATATCAATAAGAATAGAGGTCTTTTCCGGGAAAACTTCCTTTAAATAACAAAGGCTTTGTAGAAATGCCTGCTTTTCAAAGTCGATCAGACCCAATGTCAACCCTGCGTTCCGGGCAATATTCTTCCGGATAAGCACCCCCTCTTTTCGGGTCGCAAACACATGATAACGATTTTGCTCACAGATATAATCCACCACCAGCTCATCAACCGGAACCGGGATATCTCTGGCAAATTGCTGTAATAAAAGCTCTGGCCGGAAAAGTGCATCCGTCGCCGGTAATTCAATTTCTTTTACAATGACTTCAGAGTCAGGTAAAGAAAACACAGTATGAGATGAGCTTTTTGGCAGTTTCTGTTTTATTTTCTTTAAAACACTGACAATAATCTGATGATAAGAATTTATATTTCTGACCTCGATATTGTCTTTTAATGAAATATCTTGGATCATTTGTATCTGATAAATGTCATACTTTTTAGCTACGGTTATAGCAAGAATAGAATTACAACGAATATCAATACCCGTTATGATTCGTTTACCCATGTTCATGCCCTTAAATCGACTCTGTTAAAACTCGTGATTGGTAGTACAATATGCGACCATTTCAGAGCTGTTTTTGTAGCGGAAAGTTATCCGAATTGCATCTGAGCATTTCAACTAAACAGGGATTATCCGGTGAAGTTCATAAAGCGCTTATTTTTACTTGCATTGATTTGCATTGTTTTAGGATCGGGGACAATTATTGGTTTTTACTATTATGTAAAACCAGAACTGCCTGACGTCGCCACACTGAAAGACGTAAAACTGCAAACACCGATGCAAGTTTTCAGCAAAGACGGCAAACTGATTGCCCAATTTGGTGAAAAAAGACGCATTCCGTTAAAGCTTTCAGAAATACCGCCAGAATTGGTTAAGGCGTTTATTGCTACTGAAGATTCCCGTTTTTACGAACACTACGGTTTTGATCCTATTGGTATCGTACGTGCAGCCCTGGCCGTTATGATTTCAGGTAATGCCACTCAGGGGGCAAGTACCATCACGCAGCAACTGGCAAGAAATTTCTTTTTATCAAATGAAAAGAAAATCATGCGAAAAATTAAAGAAATTTTTATTGCTGTTCATATCGAACAACTTCTGACCAAAGATGAAATTCTCGAGCTGTACCTGAATAAAATTTATCTGGGTTACCGTTCATATGGTGTCGGAGCCGCTGCACAAGTTTATTTTGGGAAAAATGTTCAGGATCTGACTCTGAGCGAAATGGCCGTTATCGCCGGACTGCCTAAAGCCCCATCTACGATGAACCCTATTTATTCTCTGGACAGAGCAACAACCCGGCGTAACGTAGTCTTAATGCGAATGCTCGATGAACACTACATTACACGGCAACAATATGACGAAGCGAAATCGGAACCGATTATTGCCAGTTACCATGGCGCAGAGCTGCAATTGCACGCCCCTTATGTTGCAGAAATAGCCAGGGCCTGGATGGTGAAGCATTTTGGAGAAGATGCCTACACTTCCGGTATGAGAATCTACATGACTGTTAATTCCAGACTTCAGGAAGCTGCCAACGAAGCATCTGTGCATAATCTGATTGCTTATGATGAGAGACACGGCTTCAGAGGACCTGTCCGGGTATTGTGGAAAGACGGTGAACCGGCATTTACTGAAGATGAAATTGCTGAAAAGCTGAAAGATCAGCCATCATATGGCGAATTTATCCCGGCCGTTGTCACTCAAATAAATGATGACTCCGTAAATGTTGATATTAAAAGTATTGGCAACCAGTTAATTTCATGGGATGAAATGAAATGGGCACGGCCATACATCACCGATAAACGTCAGGGCAATGCACCTCAGAAACCGTCCGATATTCTACAGCCGGGAGAACAAATTTGGGTCCGGAATATTGCCGCTAAAAATCAGGAACCAGTCTGGCATTTAAGTCAGGTACCGAATGCGAACACCGCCTTTGTCGCCATGAACCCGAATGATGGTGCAGTAAAAGCGCTTGTCGGCGGTTTTAATTTCATTCACAGTAAATTTAACCGGGCAACGCAGTCCATCCGTCAGGTTGGTTCCGGCATTAAACCGTTCATTTACTCTGCCGCACTCCACAAAGGTATGACGCTGGCAACACTGATTAATGATGCCCCAATTAACCAGTGGGATAAAAGTCAGGGCACAGCCTGGCGGCCAAAAAATTCGCCACCGACATACGGCGGTCCAACCCGTATGAAAATAGGTCTGGCTCAATCTAAGAATGTAATGGCTGTCAGGGTATTGAGAGCGGTAGGCCTGGAGGAAACCCGCCATTATCTGACCCGGTTTGGTTTTGAACTCGACAAATTACCGGACTCAGAAACGGTCGCTTTAGGTGCCGGTAGCTTGTCACCGGTGAAGCTGGTTCAGGGATACTCTGTTTTTGCCAACGGTGGCTACTACGTTCAGGCCTACTTTATTGATCATGTTGATGACCCATTTGGCAATCAGATTTACAAAGCATCCCCTAAAGTGGTATGCCACCATGATTGCCATCCGGAAAACAGTGCAGAGAACTCAATCACACCATCAGAGAATCAAGCTTATGATGAGAATAATGACGGTAAGGCACCGGGGACAGAACAACAGCCGGTAGCAGATATTCAGGATTCCGAAACTCCGGAACAGGCGACACAATCACCCTATGCGCCTCAGGTCATTTCTTCACAAAACGCATTCCTTGTCCGCGAAATGCTATACAGCAATATCTGGGGAGGGGGCAACTGGAGGGATGGTACTGGCTGGAATGGTACCGGATGGCGTGCTCAGAGATTAAAACGCAGAGATATTGGCGGAAAAACCGGAACAACCAATGATTCAAAAGATACCTGGTATAATGGTTTTGGCCCTGATATTGTTGCAACAGCCTGGGTTGGTTTTGACAATCATAATCGTCAGTTAGGCAAAGTCAGCAGTAATTCTAACATGGGAAATAAAATGCTCAGAGGCGTTGAGTCCGGAGCTAAAACAGCCCAGCCAGCATGGATTGAATTCATGGGGAAAGCGCTTCAGGGAGTACCTGAAAAAGAAAAAACCATCCCGGTTCATATCATCCGCGTTCGTATTGACCGTGCGACAGGGTTACTCACCAATAAAACGGATGGCTCGTCCATGTTTGAGTATTTTGAGGAAGGTACAGAACCGAAAGAATATGTTCAGAATAACGTTACCAACAGCATCTCCACATCCAGTGGCAGCGAAGACTTATTCTGATAATAAAATTCCTGAGGAAAAAAATAAAAACGGGCAAATCATTTGCCCGTTTTTATTTAAGCCGCGGCAGGAATTCTTTTTTCCAGTTGCGCTTTAATCATCTGTGCAAATTGTTCATATCGTTCTCTCAGTGGAGAACCTGGACGATAGACGAGCACTATGGTTCTGGAAGGTACAGGATTGGTAGCCCTGATATAACACACACCATCTCTTTCATGTTCGGCAGGCAACGATAACTCCGGCAGCAGTGTTATACCGGTTCCGGCTGCCACCATATTTCGTAGCGTCTCTAAACTGGTGGCTTTAAAACGTTCGTCATCTTTTGCTCCGGCAGCAAAACAAAAGCCCAATGCCTGATCACGAAGACAATGTCCATCTCCCAGAGAAAGAACCGTTTTACCTGATAACAGGGACATGTCGATGACTTCTCTATCAGCCCATTCATGATCACTTGGTACAGCCACACTAAGCGGCTCCTGATACACTTCAATTTCTTTAAAAGGCTGTGTTTCATCAACCGAGGCCAATACCAGACAATCCAATTTCCCCTCTTCAAGCTGCCTGACCAATTGTGCTGTCTGCGCTTCATGCAGATACAGTTCCAGATCAGGATATTCGGTTTTAACCGCAGGAATAATTCTGGGTAATAAATAGGGCCCAAGAGTTGGAATAAAGCCTATATGCATCGGACCACTCATTGAACTGCTCTGCCCGCTGGCCATATCTTTAAACGTTTTCACTTCTTTAAGAATTGTTTTTGCCTGTTCGACCAACTGAAGCCCCGCTTCAGTAAATAATACTCTGCGGCTGCTGCGTTCAAGTAATGCGGTTCCTAATTCGTCTTCTAACTTACGAATCTGACCACTCAACGTCGGCTGGCTGACAAAACAAGCCTCCGCAGCTTTCCTGAAATGTTTATGATCCGCTAACGCAACAAGATATTCAAAGTCTCGAATGTTCATACTAATTCCATATAGAAATTGCCTATCAAAACCATAGCATTAAACGATTAGAACTATCAAAAGATTTTTTTAATAATTATCCCATCAAAAAATGATAAATAACGCTAAGCTTCTACTGAATAACCCGAAATAAAAGGAAAAAATATGTTCACATCAAAAGAAGGCCAGGCTGTACCTCAGGTTACCTTTCCTACACGCCAGGGTGACCAGTGGGTCAATGTCACCACCGACAAATTATTTAAAGGCAAAACCGTTATTGTATTCAGTTTGCCTGGTGCTTATACCCCAACATGTTCGTCCAGCCATCTACCTCGTTACAATGAGCTGTTCCCCGTTTTTAAAGATCACGGTGTCGATGACATTCTTTGTGTTTCTGTTAATGACACCTTTGTTATGAATGCCTGGAAAGCCGATCAGGAAGCTGAAAATATTACGTTTATTCCAGATGGAAACGGTGAATTTACCGACGGCATGGGACTGCTGGTCGATAAAAATGAGATTGGCTTTGGCAAACGCTCATGGCGTTACAGCATGCTGGTCAAAGATGGCATCATCGAAAAAATGTTTATTGAACCTAATGAACCCGGTGACCCGTTCAAAGTGTCCGATGCCGACACCATGCTGAAATACGTCGCACCCGCTCATCAGGTACAGGAATCCATCACGGTCTTTTCAAAACCGGGATGCCCATTCTGTGCCAAAGCGAAACAACTTCTGATTGACAAAGGTCTGCAATATGAAGAAGTCATTCTAGGTAAAGATGCCACAACGGTCAGCCTGAGAGCGGTATCCGGCCGGTCAACCGTTCCTCAGGTGTTCATCGGCGGCAAACACATTGGCGGAAGTGATGATCTGGAAATGTACTTCTCATAATTTTTCCTCCTAAGAAACCACGGATAATAACAAAGGCCCCTCTAATCCACGGGGGCTTTTGTTTTACTTTTTAGAAAGTCCGCGTTATTCGTTGAAAGTACTCCGCAAAATACCTAATCTATCCCTCATTATCTTATAGTCAGTACGAGTAAGGATGACGCCATGAGCTGCCAGACCTGTTCAACACACTGGTTTTGGAAAAAAATCGGCCGATGCCGGCGATGCATGATTCAACTGACGGTATTGAGCCTGCTCTTTTGGCCTGTATGGCTTGGGTGGGGGATAAAAGAACCGAAATCCATCGAGAGTATTACGCTTCTTTTCTTTGGTGTAGCCTGCCATGGGCTGCTCATTTTGCATTTACTGATGAAATTTTTAATCATTCCCATAACTCAAAGAAAATAGCCAAAAAATTGATATCCATAAAAAAGAAAAGCCCTGAAACCAATAACAAGTTTCAGGGCTTCTTAGATTCAATCTAAGAAAAAGCAGTGGTATTTTAATAGACACTGCTTTTTGAAGATGGTTCAAAAAAAATTCGATCTTTTTTGATCTTTTCCGATAATACTGATAATCAACCAAAAATCATACAATTAAGCGACATTCGCCTTATAGATAAGATCATCATCCAGATTCACTTCCAGCGCCACTTCATCACAGGCATGCTGACGAGGGCATTTATCACAATCTTTTAATACTTTTTCTGGTAACAAGGTTTTCGACGTAGGCAGGAAGTCTTGCTTCATAAAGAATTCCGGTGTGCGGGTTAAAACAAACACTTTCTTAATTGCCATCTGCTTCGCCCGGCTAACCAGATAGCTGACAATGGCCTTGCCCTGCCCCTGACCCTGCCAGCCGGCTTCCACGCCCAGAGAACGGATTTCTGCAAGTCCGGAGTCATACACATACAGAGAAGCACAACCGGTGACCTCACCCTGATGTTCTGCCACCGCAAAAGAACCAATATCGCGGATTAATTCACTGCGGGAGCGCGGCAGGTTCTCTCCAAGATTCGCCCAATAAGCGACCATCCCTTCCAGAGATTCAATATCCGTCAAACGGGCCGGACGAACTTTCACCGCGTTCGCATTATGTTTACCCATTCGTTTCTGCGCCTGTTCAACGGCGTATGCCACCTGAACCGGAGATACCCCCCCCAAAGCACTACGCTTATCAAGGCACGAATCAATAGTAAGAATTTCATACACATCGTTTTCAATAACACCGGAAAATTCTTTCAGTTCATCCAGTGATAATTCTTCCAGAGCACAACCTTTCGCAATCGCTCCGACAACAGCGACACCCACGATATGGTGCGCTTCACGGAATGGGATGCCTTTCGATACAAGGTAATCAGCAAGCTCAGTGGCATTGGCATAGCCCTGCTTAGCGGCTTCCAGAGTGCGATCTTCATTAACCTTAATACCATCAAAACAAAGAGCTGCCATTTCCATACAGTCATTCCAGGTATCCAGTGCGTCAAACAAGCCCTCTTTGTCTTCCTGCATATCTTTATTATACGCCAGAGGCAACGCTTTTACTGTCATCATCATACCGGCAAGAGAGCCATATACCCGGCCGGTCTTACCACGGATAAGCTCTAAAGCATCCGGGTTTTTCTTCTGTGGCATTAATGAGGAACCAGAAGTCACAGTATCTGCTAATTCAATGAAACCCGATTCACCCGAGTTATAGAAAATCATATCCTCAGAAAGGCGCGATAAATGCAGCATAGAAATGGATGCCGTCGTCATTAATTCCATGACGTGGTCCCGATCAGAAACGGAATCCAGAGAGTTTCGGGTTGCCCGGCGAAAACCTAAATTATGAGCCAGTTTTTCCCGATCAATGGAATACGCTGTCCCGGCCAGAGCGCCGGAACCAAGCGGACAGGTGTCCAAACGGTTAATCGCATCACTCAGACGGGAGTAATCACGTTCAAACATTTCAACATAAGCCAGACACCAATGAGCGAATGTCACCGGTTGAGCCCGTTGCAGATGAGTATAGCCAGGTAACACTGTTGTCTGGTGCTCTTTTGCCACTTCAACTAATTTACGTTGTAAACGATCCAGAGCAATTAGCAACTGTTGTCCCTGCTGACGGCACCAAAGTTTCAGGTCGGTCGCAACCTGATCATTACGTGAACGGCCGGTGTGTAATTTTTTGCCTAAATCACCCACCCGGTTGATCAGTTGTTGCTCTACCCAGGAATGAATATCTTCGGCATCAGAACGAAGGATCTGCTCAGGATCTTCCATCACGGCCAATTTTAACTCATTCAGTGCCAGTTCCAGTCGTTGTTGCTCTTCTTCAGTTAACACGTTAACGGTCAGTAATGCTTTAGACCATGCGATAGAGCCCACAATGTCTTGCTCTGCTAATCGGTAATCAAAGCGCAGTGAATCATTAAAATCTTTGAACCTAGCGTCTGCTGCCTGGGTAAATCTACCACCCCATAGTGCCATTGTGTCTCTCCTAAATACTGAAAAGGGATCTAGACCTTTCGTCTAGATCCTCACATTGCTTCTGTTCTGAAAATGATTATTACTTATTTTTTTGCTGCATTAAGTGCGCGAATACGACTTGATAATGAGTATAGACGGATGAAGCCTCCAGCATGGCTTTGGTCATAAACATCATCAGCACCAAATGTCGCAAACTCTTCCGAATACAGACTGTTATCAGAACGTTTTTGTATCGCAGTTGCGTGGCCTTTGTAAAGCTCAATCACCACTTCGCCGTTAACATCTTGTGCCAGTTCTTCTGTTGCGGCAAGAATTGAACGACATAGCGGAGTAAACCAACGACCGTCATACACAAGATGAGAAGCTTTAATACCAAGCTCTTCACGGAATTCGAAAGAGGCTTTATCCAGTACAAGTTGTTCAACGGCACGAAGTGCTTCCATCATAATAGTGCCTCCCGGAGTTTCATAGCAACCACGAGACTTCATACCAACAAGACGGTTTTCCACGATATCAATACGACCAACACCGTGTTTAACCCCTTTCTCATTAAGGCAAACCAGTACATCATAAGGAGACATAGATTTACCATCAACAGCAACAACGGCGCCTTTTTCAACTTTAAGAGTCACGGTTTCTGCTTCATCCGGGGCTTTCTTAGGATCAACCGTCCATGTCCAGCAATCGTCATTAGGTGCATTCCATGTACTTTCCAGCACACCACCTTCAGTAGAGATATGCCATGCATTCGCATCGCGGGAGTAAATTTTGGTCAGCGACGCTGCACATGGAATATTACGTTTTGCCAAATAATCCAAACACTCTTCACGACTTTCCAGATCCCATTCACGCCATGGTGCAATAACAGTCAGGTCCGGTGCCAGTGCAGCAAACGCACCTTCAAAACGAACCTGATCGTTACCTTTACCGGTACAGCCGTGCGCTAATGCATCAGCACCGACTTTACGCGCAACTTCAACCTGAGCTTTAGCAATAATCGGACGAGCCATTGATGTACCCAGCAAATATTTACCTTCGTACAACGCACCGGTTTTTAGTGTTGGGTAGATATAATCAGAAACCAGCTCATTTTTAAGATCAACAACATGACATTCAGAAGCACCGGAAGCGATAGCTTTTTCTTCAATACCAACCAGTTCATCTGCCCCCTGACCGACATCTGCAACAAAAGCAACCACTTCACAACCACCATAGTTTTCTTTCAACCATGGAATAATAACTGACGTATCAAGACCGCCAGAGTAGGCAACAACCACTTTTTTTACTTGTACTTTACTCATTTTGTTTTCTCCAACTTCCTGGCTCTGCACATGGCGGTCAGTGCCAAGGGGGTTATCAATATTAAAATATAAATTCGTTACTAAGCATTAGGGAAGAAACATGTCCCTATGCTCTTTCCGGCAAACAACTGGGTCAACAGAGCAGGATCTTTCCAACCGGCGACTTCAATAGGACGCCCCAAATCATTCGCCGCTTCTAAAGCAGCGCGGACCTTAACAACCATACCATCCGTGATGACTTTTGCATTAATAAGGCGTTCGGCCCGTTCTGAATCAAGTTCAGGGATTAATTCTTTATGCTGATCAAGAACCCCACTCACATCAGAAAGAAGGACCAGATCCGCATCCAGCGATTTTGCAACAGCAACAGCAGCATCGTCGGCATTCACATTCATTAGCTGACCTTCGACAGTTAAACCGATAGAACTGATAATGGGGGTCCCACCAGCCTTAATAATCGCGTTGACAATTGTCGGATCGCCTGCTTTTGCAAGCCCGACAGCCCCCAGCTCCGGATCCAGTTCAGTCACATCACAAAGACCGCCATCGCCTAAACATAATCCAACGGCTTTCAAGCCACTTTTTACAGCTTCCCCCTGAAGCAGCTTGTTTGCCGTTCCCGCCAGAGATCCGGTAATAAAAGGAATCTGATCATAGGGGGTCACTCTCAGACCATTTTTCTTTACAATTTCAAACTGCAGTTTCGACATCAGATCATCGACGAGATATCCGCCACCATGAACAATCACTACGGATTGTTGTTCCTGATATTCTGAAATAGCTGAAAACAATTCAGCCAGTGTGTCTTTGCTGGAAAGAACAGCACCACCTAATTTTACGACGACCGGACGCTGGGTTTTAGCCATGACGATTTCCCTTAGATCAATGAAGTAAGTTCAGGATAACCATAATGAAGATTCAGACATTGCATCGCCTGACTTGACGCACCTTTTAATAGGTTATCGATTGCAGATACAACAATGACATGCTCGCCGCTAACTTTCCAGCCAATATCGCAAAATGGCGTAAACTGAACATCCTGCAAGCGAGGGAACCCCGGTTTCAGACGAACAGCAGGCTTATCACCGTAGGCTTTCTCAAAAGCTTCTGCCACCTGATCATCAGTTACTCCCGGAGCCAGTTTCATGGTAATCGTTGCCAGAATACCACGCTTAAAATTACCTAAATGTGGTGTAAAAATAATATCCCGTCCGAGGTGGGCCGAGATTTCCGGCTGGTGACGGTGAGTAAAAACGCCATACGGAGCCAGGCTGACTTCACAAAAGCTATTGGTCATGGACGCTTTTCTGCCCGCACCGGAAACACCACTGGTCGCATTAATCACAGGCCACTGAACCAAATCCAGAAGATCAGATTCAATCAGCGGTTTAATACCTAACTGACTCGCTGTCGGGTAACATCCGGCAACCGCGACTAACTGAGCCGCCTTAATTTCGTCGGCATTCCATTCAGCAAGCCCATAAGCCGCCTTTTTTAGCCAGTCCGAAAATTGATGTTCAAAACCATAATATTTAGTAAAAAATTCATCACTATCTACCCGGTATGCTCCGGATAAATCAAAAACCTGACAGCCCTGAGCTAAAAACACAGGTGCCAAATCATGACTGACTTCGTGTGCCGTTGCTAAAAATATGATATCAGCATCTTTGGCGACGGCTTCAGGCTCAACCAAAGGCTGAACCGCCATGTCAACAACACCATCCAGCTTTCCATGCAGTTGCGAAATGGGTTTTCCTGCATCTAAACTGTTGGCAGAAACGTATAAACCTGATAGCGTCAACTCAGGGTGTTTTTGCACCATGTACGCAAGTTCAGCTCCGGTATAACCGCTAGCTCCAATGATGGTTGTTTTTAGCATATTAGACACCCGACAATTTGATTAAAAACCACACTAATAATTGATTATAAATTTTACAATTTCTTATTTATTTGGTTTTTTATTCATAAAAAGTGATTTAATATGTGTTTTACCTTCTCTGAATATTCCTGTCAATAGTAGGAGCAAAGTTTCTATGAATTTCCCTAAATTTAAGGACGTTTACCAAGATTTAATTTCAACATCCTCAATTAGCTCCAGTGATCCTAAGTGGGATGAAGGAAACACTGAAGTGATTGCAAAACTCGCTGGCTGGTTTACATCTCTTGGTTTTGATGTCGACACCGTAAAAGTTACTCCGAATAAGCACAACCTGATAGCCCGGATGGGCCATGGTAACGGAGGCTTACTACTATCCGGCCACTCTGATACTGTTCCCTTCGATGAAGGACGCTGGAATTTCGACCCTCACAAATTAACGGAGAAAGACAACCGCTTTTATGGTTTAGGCACCGCGGACATGAAAGGGTTCTTTGCTTTTATTATAGAATCCGTAAAAAACATTGATTGGTCAAAACAGAAAAAGCCACTATATGTTCTGGCAACCTGTGATGAAGAAACCACAATGCTGGGGGCCCGCCACTTTTCAGAGCATCCACCATTCAAGCCAGACTATTGCATTATAGGAGAACCCACCGGGCTCATTCCTATATATGGGCATAAGGGCCACGTCGCGAACGTTATCAGAATCACCGGAAAATCCGGCCATTCATCCAATCCGGCTCTGGGCATCAATGCTATCGAAATCATGCATGAAGTCATGTACGCACTTATGCAGGCCCGGGATATTCTTATCAAAAAATATCATCATCCGGGCTTTGAAATTCCCTACCCTACACTAAACTTAGGACATATTCATGGTGGTGATAGCGCAAATCGCATCTGTGGTTGCTGTGAACTACACTATGATGTAAGACCTTTACCGGGAATTAGTCTGGATAATCTGGACAACTTTCTCCGGGGAACATTAAACAATGTGTTTGAAAAATGGCCGGGATGTGTCGAAATGAAACCTCTGCATGATTCCATTCCGGGATACGAGTGTGATCATAACCATCATTTCGTAAAAGAAATGGGAGATTTGTGTGGTACAAAAGCAGAAACTGTGAATTATTGTACCGAAGCACCGTATCTGCAGGAAGTCAGTTCCACAATTGTTCTGGGACCGGGCTCAATAGATCAGGCTCATCAACCTGATGAATTTCTGTCATTTGACTTTATTGACCCAACAATCAGCTTATTGAAAAGGTCAATACATAAGTACTGTTTTTAACGCATGATTTGATTAATTGACTGAATGTAAAAATCTAACTTTATTTCATTATTGAAAGAAAACTTTTGAAATTTTCTTTCAATTTTTTATTTCTATTTCTATTGACGAAGTAGATAATACAAGGACTTCGCTATTGTCTAATTGACTTGGCGATGAGTCTTTCGCTAAATTGTTTAGCTGACAAAGAACATGGGATGTAATTTTATTTCAAGGCAGGAACATAACAATGAACGAAACATACGCTGCACTCAAAAGTAATGTGAGCATGTTAGGACGAGTATTAGGGGATACTATCCTGGATGCAGATGGCAACATTATTCTTGAGAAAGTAGAAACCATTCGTAAGCTATCTAAATCTGCCCGTAATGGTGATAAATCAGACTACGATGCCCTGGTTAAAGAAATTCAGAATTTAACTGATGACCAGCTGACACCGGTAGCCCGAGCATTCAACCAGTTCTTAAATCTCACAAATATTGCAGAGCAGTATCATACGATTTCCCGTCATTGCGATACGAAAATCCGCGAACCAGATGCAATCAACTCGCTTTTTGCCAAACTGACTGATAAAAAAATCAGTAAGCTTGATACCGCACAAGCGATCAGAGATTTAAATATCGAACTCGTGCTGACTGCCCACCCAACGGAGATTAACCGCAGAACAATGATAAACCAGCTCGTTAATATTAATGAGTGTTTATCTAAGCTAGAGCTTGATCTTTCAGATAAAGAAAGAAAACGGACACAACGTCGTCTGGAGCAGGTTATTGCTCAGTTCTGGCACTCAGATGTTATCCGTAAACAACGTCCAACACCGCTTGATGAAGCCAAATGGGGTCTGGCTGTCGTCGAGAATTCTCTTTGGGAAGCCATTCCTGAGTTTTTACGCGAATTTGATGAAAAAACAAAAGAGTATCTGGGTGAAGGCTTACCTATCGGTGCGGCACCGGTTCATATCTCTTCGTGGATGGGTGGCGACCGGGACGGCAACCCGTATGTAACCCACGCAATCACTCGTGAGGTATTGCTACAATCGCGTTGTAAAGCAGCCGATCTCTATCTGAATGATATTAATGAGCTGGTTAGAGAACTATCGATGACTAAGTGCAATGATAGTGTTCGCAAGCTGGCTGGTGACAATGCACACGAACCTTACCGAGCCATTTTGAAAGAACTTCGTAGCCTGTTGAATGACACTATCGAAATTCTTGACGCAAAAGTTCACGGACAGCAACTACCAATCAAGGCGCCTCTTAAAGATGCCGGCCAGCTTTGGGAACCACTTTATGCCTGTTACCAGTCATTACATGAGTGTGGTATGGCAAAAATCGCGGATGGTAACCTGCTGGACACACTTCGCCGCATTAAAGCATTTGGCGTCAATCTGGTTCGCCTCGATATCCGTCAGGAAAGCACCAGACATGCTAATGTTTTATCTGAACTTACCCGCTATTTAGGGCTGGGTGACTACGACCAGTGGAGTGAACAGGACAAAGTTGCCTTCCTGAGCAATGAACTGGCCTCAAAACGTCCGTTAATTCCAAGAGACTGGGAACCGTCTCCGGAAGTGAAAGAAGTTCTTGATACCTGCAAAACCATTGCCGGTTATCCTCGCGATGCCTTTGGTGCCTATATTATCTCAATGGCCAGAACAGCATCAGATGTGCTTGCGGTTCACTTACTGCTTCAGGAATGTGGCTGTCCGTACCGTATGGATGTCTGCCCATTATTTGAAACTCTTGAAGATTTAAACAATGCAGAGTCCGTAATGACTCAACTGTTTAACATCGATCTGTACCGTGGCTTTATTCAAAACAAACAAATGGTCATGATCGGCTACTCTGATTCAGCAAAAGACGCCGGGGCATTAGCAGCTGGCTGGGCCCAGTACCGGGCAATGGAAGCTCTGGTTAATGTCAGTGAAGATGCTGATATTGATCTGACACTATTCCATGGCCGTGGTGGTTCTATTGGACGTGGCGGGGCACCGGCTCATGCTGCATTGCTGTCTCAGCCACCAAAAAGTCTGAAAGGCGGCCTGCGGGTTACCGAACAGGGTGAAATGATTCGTTTCAAACTAGGTCTTCCGGATGTCGCCGTAAACAGCTTCAACCTATATGCCAGCGCCATTCTGGAAGCAAACTTACTGCCACCACCAGAGCCGAAAAAAGAGTGGCGGGATCTGATGGAGGTTCTGTCAGAAGTGTCTTGTGAAGCTTATCGTAACGTGGTTCGTGGTGAACCTGACTTCGTTCCTTATTTCCGTCAGGCCACTCCGGAACAAGAACTCGGCAAACTGCCTCTGGGCTCCCGTCCGGCAAAACGAAATCCAACCGGAGGTGTCGAAAGCCTGAGAGCCATTCCATGGATTTTCTCCTGGAGTCAAAACCGCCTGGTGTTACCTGCCTGGCTGGGTGCCGGAGAAGCCATTCAATTCTCAGTCGATAAAGGACATCAGACTCTGCTTGAAGAAATGTGTCGTGAATGGCCATTTTTCTCAACAAGATTAGGCATGCTGGAAATGGTGTACACCAAATGTAACGCCAATATTTCCCGGTACTATGATGAACGTCTCGTAGAAGAGCGTTTAATCCCATTAGGAGACAAGCTAAGGGAACAACTGGAAAAAGACATTAAATCCGTCTTGAACGTTGAAAATAACGAGAACCTGATGCAACGGGATCCGTGGGGTCAGGAATCGATTCGTTTGCGTAACATTTATATTGAACCGCTAAATATGCTTCAGGCAGAACTTCTGTTCCGAACCAGACAATACGAAGAAACTCCGTCTGAGTTAGAAGAGGCCTTAATGATTACCATCGCAGGTATTGCAGCAGGAATGCGAAATACTGGCTGATAAAACAATATAATGTACTATAAATGGTAAAAAAGGTCGCTATTATGCGGCCTTTTATTTTAAAAAATCAAAAAATTAAAAATAAAATTATAATTTAGCCCCAAATTGTCCCCTTCATACTGTTTATAGTTATTATTTAGTTATACAATTTACGTACTGCAATAAATATCTTAAACAACAGTTGCAGTCGGCAAGTTGTATATCACTCATGGTTAGCTAGATACCGGCTTTTAGGTGACAGAACCAGTACATTGTGCTGGGAATTTGAATCGCAAATGATTGGGCCACAGAAGCTTAACAAGATTCAATTTGATTGTAATTTTTATTAACTATTTTGGATTTCAGACATGTCATTACCACACGTAATCCTTACTGTTTTGAGTACTCGCGATGCAACCGGATACGATATAACCAAAGAGTTTTCCTCCAGCATCGGTTACTTTTGGAAGGCCAGCCATCAACAAGTATACCGTGAGCTCAACAAAATGGGACAACAAGGCCTAGTTACCTGCGTACTAGAACCTCAAGAAGGAAAACCAGACAGAAAAGTCTATTCCATCACAACTGAAGGGAAAAAGACATTAACTGAATGGTTCGATCAACCAACAGCTCATCCTACTGTCCGTGATGAATTTTGTGCAAAACTGATGGCTTGTGCAGTACAGCCATCAGCACCGTACAGAAATCAGGTGGTTGACTTAATCAGTGAGTCTAAAAGACTGGTTGATCACTTTAAAGAGATCGAAGCTGCATACTATGCTGCTCCAGAAACTTTAGATAAACATCAAAGACTTGAAAGACTGACACTGCGTAGAAATATTCTCGCAAGAGAAGCATGGATAGTCTGGGCTGAAGAAGCTCTTAATGAACTCAACATAATTTCCTGATAACGATAAAGAGAGGACAGATTGTCCTCTCTTTTGTTTAGCCTTTCTTTTTATCAGCAATAGCCTAAATACCGTCTCCACCAATAAATGTCTGGGATTTACCATTAAATTGCTGATCCATATCCAGTGATGGTTTTTCAGAAATAGGACGCCCGACAATCTTAGCAGGAACACCCGCAACTGTAGTATGAGGAGGGACAGACTGTAGCACGACAGAACACGAACCAATTTTCGCACCCTCTCCCACTTCAATGTTTCCAAGAACTTTAGCTCCGGCTCCAATCATAACACCCTCACGGATTTTCGGATGCCGGTCACCCGATTCTTTACCGGTACCACCAAGCGTCACATCCTGAAGAATGGAAACATCATTCTCAATAACAGCCGTCTCACCAACAACAATACCTGTCGCATGATCCAGCATAATAGCACGCCCAATTTTTGCCGCCGGATGGATATCTACCTGACAGGCAACTGATATCTGATTCTGAAGGTAACTTGCCAGAGCCCGTCGTCCCTGTCTCCACAACCAGTTAGCAACCCGGTATCCTTGCAAAGCGTGATAACCTTTCAGGTAGAGCAATGGTATTGAATATTGAGCAACGGCAGGATCCCGGCTGACCGTGGCACAGATATCGCAGGCCGCCGCACCGGTAATATCCGGATCAGAACCGTAAGCTTCTTCAACCACTTCTCTGACCGCCATAGCCGGCATAGATGGTGTCTGTAATTTATTGGCTAAGATATAGCTTAGTGCCGAAGCCAAGCTATCATGTTTGATAATGGTGGCATGATAAAAACTTGCCAGCATCGGTTCCTGCTCGGCAAGCTCTCTGGCCTCCTTTATTATCGTCTGCCAGACCTGTTCTTTTCTACATTGACTCATTGACTCAACTTTCTCCCGATACTTGCTTGTTATCTATTGAGTTTTCACTCTGCTTTTTTATCTCTTGCAAGTAGATCTTTTGCTGCTATTTGAGCATTTTTACCCTGATACAAAACCTGATAGATCTGTTCAACGATGGGCATTTCCACCCCAACCCGTTGAGCCAACAGATACACTTCTTTGGTATTTCTGTACCCTTCAACCACCTGCCCGATTTCATCCTGAGCCACTTCAACAGATTTCCCTGCTCCTAAAGCCAGTCCAAATCGTCTGTTTCGTGATTGATTATCAGTACAGGTTAACACTAAATCACCCAGTCCTGCCATTCCCATAAATGTTTCAGGTAAAGCCCCAAGAGCCACCCCAAGACGGGACATTTCTGCCAGTCCGCGGGTAATCAAAGCGGTACGGGCATTCGCACCAAAACCAATTCCATCCGAAATACCAGCACCAATCGCAATGACATTTTTAACGGCACCACCCAGTTGTAAACCAATAAAATCATCATTGGCATACACCCGGAAAGAACGGCTACAGTGGATTTTATCCTGAAGATCCTCAACAAATTGAGAATCATTAGATGCAACAGAAATGGCCGTTGGCATCCCTAAAGCAAGCTCTTTGGCAAACGTCGGTCCGGACAATACCGCATAAGAACAGTTATCACCTAACTGTTCAATGGCAACGTCTTGTAGTAAACGTCCGGTATCGGGTTCCAAACCTTTCGTCGCCCAGCAAATACGAGAGTCCTCCCGCAAAAAAGGCTTAATGGATTGCAAAACAAGACCAAACACATGACTTGGCACAACAATCAGCAAGTCCCGGCATGCCTGCACCGCATTCTCCAGGTCTTTCTCAATAATCAAACTATCTGGAAAACTGACATCAGGCAGAAACTGCTTATTTTCCCGGTCCGCTTCCAGACGCGCCATGTGCTCGGGTTCGTGTCCCCACAGAATAACGTTCGATCCATTACGGGCCAGAGAAATCGCCAGAGAAGTACCATACGATCCAGCACCAATAACACTAATCGAAATTTGTGCATGATCCCTTGGGGCTGTGATTAAATCTGTCATGGGATTGCCTAAGTGTTTTATTGAACTAAATAAAAGTAAAAAGTGCACAACACATCATTCGTTCATCAACAAACGTCAGATGCTCTGTGCACTTAACATTAAAGCTTCATGGTGAGAAACTCTCTGAACAATTACGCCTGAGAGCTATCTCCGTCTTTTTCAGCCTGTTGCTGAAGATAATTCATGAACAACGCATCAAAATTAACCGGAGCCAAATTCAGTTGTGGGAATGTACCTTTAACAACTAAACTTGAAATCGTTTCACGGGCATAAGGGAATAGAATATTTGGACAGAAAGCGCCCAGGCAATGAGCAAGCTGACCAGCTTCCATTTTCTCAGCCGTAAAAATACCGCCCTGTTGAATTTCACAAAGGAAGGCCGTTTCGTCTTCATTTTTAACCGTTACCGTTAAACGAAGCACCACTTCGTAAACACCTTCACCCAATTCCTTACTCTGAGTATCCAGATCAAGATTCACATTCGGATCCCAATCTTTTTGGAACATAACCGGGGAATTAGGCGCTTCAAAAGACAGGTCTTTCAGGTAAATTCTTTGAATGGTAAAGTTTTGTTCAGGGGCTTGTTGTTCTGCTTCAGACATGAGGAATTCCTTTACTTAAAATCGTCAAAATATGAAAAATAAATTATTTCTTACCACGCACAAGAGGAAGATTACCTTCGTTCCATGCAACCAGGCCATTTTTTAACACGGTTACTTTTTCAAAACCGGCTTTTATCAGAACCACTGCATTCTCTTGAGCAGTCTGTCCATTTTTACATACCAGAATAATTGGGTCTGTTTTGTGTTTTTCAAGCGTTCCCCAGTTACCGGATTTGATATCAGATGGAAGTACATTGACCGAATTGGTGATATGTCCCTGTTTAAATTCATCTCTGGTACGGATGTCCACCACTACTGCATTCTCTTTGTTCACAGAATGTGTGAGTTCATTGACAGAAATGAATTTATATTTGGCTGAGGCCGATTTCACAAAATTAAAAACAATCGCAACGACAATGGCCACCCATGCGATCGATAACAGCAGGTTCTGCTGAAAAAACTGAATGTACTCTTGCATATATCAAGCTCTGTATTAGTAGTTAGTTGTTCAAATAAAAAAGGAGTATAACGGGGTTAGTTCAATGACGCGAGTGCTACTCATCAAGAAAAACGTCCCTCCCCGGAAAAATTATGATTACGCTCTTGGAAAATCAAACGCAATAACATCCCTGATATTCTCAGCCCCTAACGCTAACATAATTAAACGATCAATGCCTAAAGCGACCCCGGAACACTTAGGAAAACCAGCCGATAAAGCATCAATTAGGTGCTCATCAATAGGCTGAGCCTCCAGCCCCATATTCCGACGGGCATTATTATCCTCTTCGAATCTGATCCGTTGTTCCCGGGCATTCTCAAGTTCATGGAATCCATTGGCCAGTTCGATACCCTGGAAATAGACTTCAAACCTTTCGGCCACCCGGTCATCATCGGGGTTAATTTTCGCCAGTGCCGCCTGAGTTGCGGGAAAATTATAAATGAAGACAGGATATTTCTGACCAATCTGATTTTCAATACCGACAGAAAACAACAGTTGTAGCAACGTATCCCGGTTTGTTTCCGGTTCAGCGATATCGCTTAATTTCAGCTGACTGGCGACTTGTTTTAATTCATCAAGAGAAGATTCCAGAGGACAAACCCCCAGACACTCAATAAATACTTCTTGATAGGTCATTCTCCGGGTCTCGGAGACGCCCAGTATCGTTTGAAGAAACTCATGCATTTCATCCATTAAATCATGGTGATCGAACCCAACCCGGTACCACTCCAGCATAGTAAATTCGGGATTGTGATGCCGTCCACACTCCTCATTTCTATATGACTTACCAATTTGATAGATTGAGCCACTGCCTGCCGCCAATAATCGTTTCATATGAAACTCCGGACTGGTCATTAAATAGACTGTTTTACCTTCGGCATAACCAGGACCAACAAAGTCGGTTTTAAATGTTTGCAAATGGATATCAGTAACAGTGGCATGACTTAACACGGGCGTATCCACTTCTAATACACTTCTTTCTTCGAAAAAATGACGTACTTTTTTGATGATGAATGCTCTGTTCTGTAAAAACTCAATCGTTGCAGATGGCTGCCAGTCTGATTTGGTCATAACTTTTTCACTGATAACAAAAAATAGGAGTCTACCTCGCTTATTTGAGAAAAAAAAGCGTGATGCAGATCTCACATAAAACAATAATCACAGAAATAAAATTTTTTCTCGATCAAAAACCTAACAGTGTCAATTTTTTCGAAACATGGCTACCGTAGACTATAGTTTAGATTCCAAAGCTTTACGCTTTTTATGATAACAAGCGGGATTCCCCCGCAAATTTTCTCTCACTGGAGGATAACTGTGCAAACTTTTACCACAGATATCGCGGTCATTGGTGCCGGTGGCGGCGGTCTTCGCTCAGCGATTGCAGCAGCCGAAGCAAATCCAAACCTGGAAGTCGCTCTGATTTCTAAAGTTTACCCAATGCGTTCGCATACCGTTGCAGCGGAAGGCGGCTCAGCGGCTGTCATCAAAGAAGAAGATTCACTGGATAACCACTTCAATGATACGGTTGGCGGTGGCGACTGGTTGTGTGAACAAAATGTTGTGGAATATTTTGTTGAAAACGCAACCCGCGAGATGACCCAAATGGAACAATGGGGTTGTCCATGGAGCCGTAAAGAAAACGGCGAAGTGAACGTACGTCGTTTTGGCGGAATGAAAATTGAACGCACCTGGTTTGCAGCGGATAAAACCGGCTTCCACATGCTTCATACTTTGTTCCAGACTTCAATGAAGTACCCACAAATTAAACGTTTTGATGAATATTTTGTGGTTGACCTGCTGGTTGACGGCGATGAAATTCAGGGTCTGCTTGCTATTCACATGTCAGAAGGCGAGATGGTCATCATCAAAGCCAAATCCGTCATACTGGCAACCGGTGGTGCGGGTCGTGTGTATCACTGCAACACCAACGGCGGTATTGTTACGGGCGATGGTATGGCGATGGCTTACCGTCACGGCGTACCACTGCGTGATATGGAATTTGTTCAGTATCACCCGACAGGTCTGCCGGGTACCGGTATTCTGATGACCGAAGGTTGTCGTGGTGAAGGCGGTATCATGCTGAACAAAAACGGTTACCGTTATCTGCAGGACTACGGTCTGGGACCGGAAACACCGGTGGGTCAGCCGAAGAACAAATACATGGAATTAGGTCCGCGAGACAAAGTGTCGCAGGCTTTCTGGCATGAGCAACAGAAAGGCAACACCATTCAGCACCCACTGGGTGATGTGGTGCATCTGGACCTTCGTCATCTGGGTGAAGAATACCTGGAAGAACGTCTGCCGTTTATCTGTGAGCTGGCCAAAGCGTACGTTAACGTAGACCCGGCGAAAGAGCCGATTCCAATTCGTCCGACGGTTCACTACACCATGGGTGGTATTGAAGTTGACCCGGCGTGTGAAACCCGTATTAAAGGGTTGTTTGCGGTGGGTGAATGTGCGTCTTCCGGATTGCACGGCGCTAACCGTCTGGGCTCTAACTCACTGGCGGAATTCGTGGTACTTGGCCGGGTTGCGGGCGAAAGCGCGGTGAAACACGTGGACAAGTTTGCCGGCTGGGATGATAAGAAAATCGCGGCACAGGTAAAAGAAGTGGAAGCCCGTATTGAGGCGCTCCGCACTCAGGAAGGTGACGAGAACTGGGCAACCATCCGTACCGAGATGGGGCAGAGCATGGAAGCCGGTTGTGGTATTTACCGTCAGGAAGACCTGATGCAGCAGACCATCGACAAACTGGCTGAGCTGAAAGAACGTTACAAAAAAATCAGCATCAAAGACAAAGGCAATGTATTTAACACTGACCTTCTTTATGCAATCGAAGTGGGTTATGGCTTAGATGTTGCGGAAGCAATGGTTCACTCTGCGATTAACCGTCACGAATCCCGTGGCGCACACCAACGTTTAGACGAAGGTTGTCAGGAACGGGATGACGTTAATTATCTGAAACACTCGCTGGCCTTTTACAACCCAGAGGGCGCACCGAAGATTGACTACAGTCCGGTAACGATTACCAAATCGCAACCGAAAGCGCGTCTGTATGGTGATGCAGCTGAAAAAGCAGCAGCGGAAGAAGCGGCGGCAGCAAAAAGCGCAGAGGAGAAGGCATAATGACCCCACAACGCATGCAAAAGGTAGATATTCTGCGTTATGACCCTGAAAAGGATGCTGAACCATATCTACAGTCGTACGAAGTGCCATTCAATGAAACCATGTCGGTTCTGGATGCGCTGATGTACATCAAAGACAATCTGGACAAACACCTGTCATTCCGCTGGTCCTGTCGTATGGCCATTTGTGGCTCTTGCGGCATGATGATTGGTGGCGTACCGAAACTGGCGTGTAAAACGTTTCTGCGTGATTATCCGAATGGTGTCAAGATTGAGCCGCTGGCGAATTTCCCGATTGAGAAAGACTTAATTGTGGACATGACTCCGTTTATCGAGCGTCTGGAAGCCATTAAACCTTACATTCTTGGTAACGACCGCAAACCGGAAGACGGCACTAACCTGCAGACACCGGAAGAGATGGCCCGTTACAAACAGTTTGCGGCGTGTATCAACTGTGGTCTTTGCTATGCAGCCTGTCCTCAGTTTGGTCTGAATCCTGACTTTATCGGTCCTGCGGCGCTGACGCTGGCGCACCGTTACAATCTGGATACCCGTGATAACGGTAAGGCTGAGCGTATGGATATAATCAACGGTGAAAACGGTGTCTGGGGCTGTACGTTTGTCGGTTACTGCTCTGAAGTGTGTCCGAAACACGTTGACCCTGCAGCAGCAGTTAACCAGGGCAAACTTGAGTCATCAAAAGACTTTGTGATTGCCATGCTAAAACCACAGGAGTCATAAGAAGATGAGTAATCGTAAGCCTTATGTAAGAGAAATGAAACGGACCTGGTGGAACAACAATCCGTTCTACCGTTTTTACATGTTACGTGAAGGAACGGTATTACCCCTGCTCCTGTTTACGGTATTCCTGACGTTTGGTTTGGGTGCATTGGTACAGGGCCCGGAAGCCTGGGCAAGCTGGTTATCATTTATGTCTAACCCGGTTGTCATCATTATCGATATTCTTGCGCTGCTGGGGTCACTTTACCACGCGCATACATTTTTCGGCATGCTGCCGAAAGTCATGCCAATCAAACTGAACGGCAAAGAGATTGATACAAAACTGATTGTTGGCGGTCAGTGGGCAGCGGTTGTCGTGATTTCAATCATCGTATTGCTATTGGTATAAGGAGAAGACTGTGATTAATCAACATCCAAAACGTTCCGACGAGCCGGTATGGTGGGGTCTGTTTGGTGCTGGTGGTACCTGGTTTGCCATGATTTCACCGGTCACAATCCTTGTACTTGGTGTTTTGGCACCGCTGGGTATTCTGGATGCGGACGCATTCAGCTATGACAGAGTGGCGGATTTTGCCGGCAGCTTTATTGGTGGCATTTTTGTCATTCTGACGCTGGCGCTGCCAATGTGGCATGGTATGCACCGTCTTCACCACGGTATGCATGATCTGAAAATCCACACTGGTTCACTGGTCAAGTTCCTGTGTTATGCAATTGCGTTTGCTATCACTGTACTTGGCGTTGTGTTTGTATTTATGATCTAACATAACAATGACGTTAGTAAATAAATAGTAAAATATAAAAAAGGCTGAACCATTCACGTTCAGCCTTTTTCTTGTATTCTTTTCGCTCAAATATATTTCGCGATATACCACTAGTTTTGTTAGTTATTTTACCCGGCTCACATATTCTGCTGAACGTGTATCAACACGGATCACCTCACCGATTTGGATAAATAAAGGAACCCGAACAACCGCGCCAGTTGTCAAGGTTGCTGGCTTACCACCGGTACCCTGAGTATCTCCTTTAAGGCCAGGATCCGTTTCAACGACTTCAAGCTCAACAAAGTTTGGTGGTGTCACTGAAATTGGATTACCATTCCATAAAGTCAACATACAGGTGTTGTTTTCAACCAGCCATTTAGCATTCTCACCTACCGCTTTTTCATCAGCAGCGATTTGTTCGAATGTTTCATTGTTCATAAAGTGGTAGAATTCACCATCGTTATAAAGATAATCTAAATCGATATCCATGACATCTGCGACTTCAACGGTATCGCCTGATTTAAATGTTTTTTCTAGTACTTTACCAGAAAGCAGTTTACGGATTTTAACGCGGTTGAATGCTTGTCCTTTGCCAGGTTTTACATACTCATTTTCGAGAATGGAACAAGGCTCATTATCAAGCATAATTTTAAGACCGCCTTTAAATTCATTCGTGCTAGCAGTAGCCATTTTTTCCTCTTACATTCTTCGAGTTAAATTCAATGTCCGACATAATAACCCGAAAATTAGATTCTGTTGAGCAAAACTGGCTCAAACAGTTGACGAATGCGATCTCAGATCCGCAAATTCTACTCAAATACCTCAATATTGATCCATCACCATGGAGTCAGGGGTTTGAAGCAAAAAAACTTTTTCCACAAAGAGTACCTGTCAGCTTTATAGAAAGAATGGAAAAAGGAAACCCCAATGATCCTTTGCTCAGGCAAGTTCTGCCACTGGCAGATGAGTTTGATGTCCATAAAGGCTATTCCAATGATCCACTGGATGAGCACGACACAGAACAACCGGGGCTTTTGCACAAATATAAAAACCGGGTATTACTCATTTTTAAAAGTGGTTGCGCAATCAACTGTCGTTATTGCTTCCGGCGTCACTTTCCATATCAAAGCAATAAAGGGGGGAAGTCCGTTTGGACAGAGAACCTCAGTTACATCGCCCGGCACCCGGAAGTGAACGAGGTCATTCTGTCCGGCGGTGATCCTCTGATGGCAAAAGACCACGAATTATCCTGGTTTATGGAGCAACTTGAATCCATCGCACATGTAAAAACACTGAGAATTCATTCCCGACTACCCGTAGTGATTCCTTCCCGGATAACGGCGTCGTTCGTTGACCTGTTAACCCGCACACCGTTAAACATCGTTTTGGTTTCACACATAAATCACGCCAATGAAATCAATCATGAACTCCGTCAGGCATTTCATCAGCTACGTGACGCCAATGTCACGTTATTAAATCAGTCGGTACTACTTAAAGGTGTCAATGATTCAGTAGATGCACTGGTTACGTTAAGTGAAGCACTATTTTCCAGCGGAATTATGCCCTATTACCTGAATGTTCTGGATAGAGTCCAGGGAGCCGCACACTACTATGTCTCTGACGAGAAGGCTAAAAAATTAATGGCTGGGCTCATTGCTGAAGTATCCGGTTATCTGGTTCCCCAGCTAACCAGAGAAGTCGGAGGAAGAAGTAGCAAAATACCATTGGATCTGCATCTTGAATAACAGCCAGGACAGAAATGAATCAGCCCGATGCAATTGCATCAGGCTGTTTTTTACAAAAGCGCGCTCAGCTTTCTACCCCATGATGAATCACCGGCGTAAAGCCCGGTCCGTTATTAGGTATAAAGTCCACGTAATGACATATTGAAGAAAGCTGATCTTCTTTATGATGGGTTACATATAATAGATGGCTCAGATTAAACTGAGCGACTTTATCTACAACCTTCATGATTAATTGCCTGCTCAGATAATCCAGACCCTGATACGGTTCATCCAGAATCAGCAGAGCTGGACGTTTAATCAATGCTCTGGCAATCAATAATAACCTCTGCTGGCCATACTCAAGGGAGGTGAAGCTGTCCTTCTTATAATCCGTCATTCCCAACACTGCCAGCCACTGATTTGCAATGTTAACCTGATTGGCCGATGGCGATTCATAAAGACCAATAGAATCGAAAAAACCCGAAAGCAAAACATCCAAAGCACTACATCCCACCCGGTACTGAAGATGCAGAGAAGATGAAACAATGCCTATTTTCTTCTTAACATCCCAAATGCTTTCCCCACCTCCTCGCTGATAACCGAGAACCTGAATGTCATTACTGTAACATTGAGGGTGATCACCGGTAATCAATCCCAGCAAAGAACTTTTACCGCAACCATTAGGCCCCCGGATTTGCCAGTGTTGGCCTTCCTTCACCGTCCAGTTTAAATTTCCGAATATTAAGCCATCTGTGTATTCAACCTTAGCATTGTTCATATTCAGCAATGGTGACGGCAGTTCTGGCTGATCGCCATACTGATTGATCAACCTGACGTACTGTTCACTTTTCTGCTCCGAAAGAGCATTTAGCTGTCGCACAACAGGATTTGTCTGCCACTCTTCCGTGGTCATAGTCTGCGATAATGACTTACCATCAAACAAGGCAATATGAGTCAGGCACGATGGCATTTCCTCAACCCGGGAGGCCAGAACCACCAACTGACAGACTGAGGCCAACTGATCCAATACCTGTTTAAGCAACGCCCGGTTCTCAACATCAAGCCCCGCATAAGGCTCTTCTAAAAAAAGCATATCAGGTTCTGATGCCATGGCTCTGGCAAGCATAACCCGACGGGTTTCACCGGTTGATAACTGACGGAAACCTCTCTGTTTTAATCCGGTTAGATTCAGCCGCTCAAGCAATTCTTCCGCTTTATCATCATCACAACCAACATCTTTAATAAGCTCTTCAACGGTAGAACCATAATCGATGAAATTATTAAAATCGGTTTCATCTTTAGTGATTTCGTCTTCATGGAGTTTTTGCTGTTCACTCAAAGAAACAAATCCGATGGTTGCCGGTAATTCCGTTATTTCCGAATAGTGTCTATGGAATAGTTGTTCCAGCGGTTTCGAGACCGAACTCTGCGTAACAAATATCCCCCAATGCTGGTGAGGAGCGAGGGACCAATTGAGGATACGCAGGCCGGGAATATCCAATCCTTGAATGTTCATGAAGTCATCCGAAATACAATGTGAGAAAAGAATATAATACGAAATAAGTCGAAAGAGAGGAAAGAGAGACTTTGGTATAAATTAAAAATTGGCGGCTAATAAAATAATAGCCGCCAATTTTTTCGCGAAAAGCAGATACGAATGTATTACATCATACCTGGCATTCCACCCATGCCGCCCATATCAGGCATTGCAGGCGCTTCGTCTTTAGGTAAATCAGTAACCATCGCTTCAGTTGTAATCATCAGACCAGCAACGGATGCCGCAAACTGAAGTGCACTACGGGTTACTTTTGTTGGATCCAGAATACCGAACGCAAGCATATCACCATATTCACCAGTTGCTGCGTTGTAACCATAGTTACCTTCGCCGTTCTTAATACCATTAGCAACAACGGATTCTTCATCACCTGCGTTAGCCGCAATCTGGCGTACCGGAGATTCCATAGCGCGAAGTGCAACACGAATACCAACATTCTGATCTTCGTTATCACCGGTTAAGTCAACAAGTTTTGATGCAGCACGGATAAGTGCAACACCACCACCGGCAACAACACCTTCTTCAACCGCAGCACGAGTCGCATGAAGCGCATCTTCAACACGGTCTTTTTTCTCTTTCATTTCAACTTCAGTAGCTGCACCAACTTTGATAACCGCAACACCGCCAGCCAGTTTAGCAACTCGTTCCTGAAGTTTTTCTTTATCGTAATCAGAAGTGGATTCTTCAATCTGCTGGCGGATCTGAGTTACCCGACCTTCAATTGCAGCTTGTTCACCGGCACCATCAATCACAGTTGTATTTTCTTTCGTGATTGTGATTCGTTTTGCCTGACCAAGATCATCCAGAGTCGCTTTTTCAAGATCCAGACCAATTTCTTCAGAAATGACAGTACCGCCAGTCAGAATCGCAATATCCTGCAGCATTGCTTTACGACGATCACCAAAACCAGGTGCTTTTACTGCCGCTGCTTTTACAATACCGCGCATGTTATTCACAACAAGTGTTGCCAGTGCTTCGCCTTCAACATCCTCTGCAATGATAAGCAATGGACGGGATGCTTTAGCAACCGCTTCCAATACTGGTAACAGTTCACGAATATTAGATACTTTTTTATCAATCAGAAGAATAAATGGATTTTCCAGATCAACAGAACCGGCTTCCTGATTATTGATGAAGTATGGAGACAAATAGCCGCGGTCGAACTGCATACCTTCAACAACGTCTAATTCGTCTTTAAGGCCCTGGCCTTCTTCAACCGTGATAACGCCATCACGACCTACTTTTTCCATCGCTTCAGCGATAATACTGCCAACACTTTCATCAGCATTCGCAGAAATAGTACCGACCTGAGCAATAGCTTTATTATCTGAACATGGCACTGACAGTGTTTTCAGTTCTTCAACGGCAGCAACAACAGCTTTGTCGATACCACGTTTCAGATCCATTGGGTTCATGCCGGCAGCAACGGCTTTCAGGCCTTCATTAACGATTGCCTGTGCAATAACTGTTGCTGTTGTTGTTCCGTCACCAGCCGCATCGTTTGCCTGAGATGCAACTTCTTTAACCATTTGTGCACCCATGTTTTCAAACTTGTCTTCAAGTTCAATTTCACGAGCGACAGAAACACCATCTTTAGTGATCGATGGAGCACCAAAAGATTTGTCTAAAACAACATTACGACCTTTTGGTCCCAGAGTTACTTTAACCGCGTTTGCCAGAACATTTACACCCGCAAGCATTTTTACGCGAGCATCATTTCCAAATTTGACGTCTTTAGCAGCCATCTTTTTATTTCCTTTTCACAATTCTTTTCGTTAGTACAAATAATTAGAGCGAAGGTTACTCAACGATTGCGTTCTTACTCAACGATTGCAAGGATATCGCTTTCAGATAAGATCAATACTTCTTTGCCATCGATCTTTTCTGTTTTGGTACCAAAACCTTCAGAAAAAATAACAGTATCACCAACTTTAACATCCAAAGGCTGAACAGAACCGTTCTCAAGAATACGGCCTTTACCAACCGCTAGGACACTACCACGAGTTGATTTTTCTGCTGCAGAACCGGTTAATACGATTCCACCCGCTGATTTTGATTCAACTTCTTGACGTTCAACGATAACTCGGTCATGCAATGGACGAATATTCATCTGTCGTCTCTCCTGATTTAAAATTTATCCGTTTTAGTTAATGAAATGAGCCGTATTACTTGGCTCGTGATCATTATGTGGGGCATAAAAACAGAGATCCAAGGGGGAGAGTAAGAAAAATGTGATAATTTTTGCAAAAAATGTAAATTTATAAATCAGACCTATAGGTGAAAAATTCATTCTTGTAAATAGTCAACGGTTTACTTTATAAAATAGACTGGGAATAATGAAGTACCGACAGAGGAGACACTATGAAAACTTCCGATAAGATACTTCATACTATAAAAAGAGAAGGCAATGTCACTGCAAAGTATCTTGCAGATAAATTTGAAATGACCACAATGGGTGCCAGACAACACCTGCAGGCATTAGAAGATGATGGTCTGATTGAATTTTATGATGTCAAAGTCAAAGTCGGCCGTCCAACACGTCATTGGACATTAACGCCGGATGGCCATGAACAATTTATAGACAGACATAATGATCTCGCTGTCCAGATTATCGATGCCGTTGAATCCATTTATGGTAAACAAGGGCTGAAAAAAATTGCTGAGGAAAGAGAAGAACACACGCTTCGGACTTACAGTGAGGTATTAAAAGACTGCCGGACACTTGAAGAAAAACTCACCGCACTCGTTCAGTTAAGAGAAGATGAAGGTTATATGGTCGAATTGCAGAAAGCGCCGGATCATTTTCTTCTCATAGAAAATCATTGTCCAATCTGCCGCGCCGCAACCCGGTGTCCGGAATTTTGCCAGTCAGAGCTTCATATTTTTCAGATCCTGTTGCAAAACAGCTGTAACATTGTAAGGCAAGAACATATCGTCTCGGGCCAAAGAAGGTGTACATACAAAATCACCCGGCTATAATTATCAAAAATGAGACATTTGAAGAAATTTTCGGCAAATTCCTCTGGTGTGCTATATGATTATTGTTGTTGATATTGTAATCAATATAGTGAAACTATAAGGAGAATAGTTATGGAAGCGCTGCCTTCTTTTGACGAGCTAATGGATTTAGCAAAAGAAAATCCAGAAGCCTTTGATATTTTAAAACAGGATATCTGCGAAGAGGCCATTATGTGCTCTTCAGACATAATGAGAGACAGGCTCTGGGCCCAACAAAGTTATATCGACAGATTAGTGGATTCCTGTAAAAACCCACTACACTCCAATATAAAACTGATGCAGGAACTGGCGACCCAGATGCACAAATTCCAGTTTGCTCTGATTAAAACAACCGACGAAGAACCTCAAAGTGCCGAAATCATCCCACTTGATCGATACAGGCGTGCCTGAAAACCAATGGATACACAAGCAAACATAATGATGAATGACTAAACTTGATGAGCAAATTTAAGAAAACCTGCAGAAGAAACTTCTCTGACAGTAGCGGTAAGGGACTCAATACTGGCGGCATGCTCTGATAAAATATGAATGATCGCCTCAGCCAGCCGATTTTTTTGCTCATCAGAACGCCCTTCCATCAATTCTAAGGTAACATGAATAAAATCTTCCCGGTCTTCAGAAGAACCAATCAACCAGTCATTAATACGAATCGCACGGGATCTTATTGCCGGCACTTCAAATAATCCACTGTCTATCAGCCCCTGATGCAAAGATTCAAGCAATAATGGGACGCTAGCTCTTTCATCCACTGAATTCGAATATTCCATGATTAGATTTGGCATAATTTATCCTTCACAATGATTCTTCACTCTGTGTTCTTCACTTCTTTCCGATACAAAAACACTATTACCACTATTATGCATAGATATAACTAGATCCGAGAAAGACATGACAAGCATCATGATTTACTTGTCCTTATCTGATATATTCTGATGCATGATTTTATTTGTATATTAATTTGAATATGGAGATATTCCTATGCGTCGTCCTGTAGTTATGGGTAACTGGAAATTAAACGGTAGCAAAGCAATGGTCAAAGACCTGATTAGCGGTCTTGATGCTGAAATTAAAGGTGTACAAGGTGTTGATGTTGCAGTAGCGCCACCAGCAGTATATTTAGACCTTGCTGAACGCACTATCGCTGAAGGTCAAGAAAAAATCATCCTTGGCGCACAAGATACGGATCTAACAAACAGCGGCGCATTCACTGGTGATAATTCTCCTGAAATGTATAAAGAATTTGGTGTCACTCACGTTATCATCGGTCACTCAGAACGTCGTGACTACCACAGTGAATCTGATCAATACGTTGCGAAAAAATTCGCGTTCCTGAAAGAAAACGGTCTTGTTCCGGTTTTGTGTATTGGTGAAACTGAAGCTCAGAACGAAGCTGGCGAAACTGAAGCGGTATGTGCCCGTCAAATCAATGCGGTTATCGATCTTCTTGGCGTTGAAGCATTTAACGGCGCTATCATTGCTTACGAACCAATCTGGGCTATCGGTACTGGTAAAGCAGCAACTGCAGACGATGCTCAACGCATCCATGCATCTATCCGTGGCTTAATTGCAGCAAAAGATGCTGCTGTGGCAGAACAGGTAATTATCCAGTACGGCGGTTCTGTTAAACCAGAAAACGCAGCTACTTACTTTGCACAACCAGACATCGATGGTGCTTTGGTTGGCGGTGCTTCTCTGGATGCAAAAAGCTTTGCTGCAATCGTAAAAGCAGCGGCAGAAGCCAAAGCATAAGTTATTAAAAAATAACTTACATCATCCAAAGACCAGCCTGATTATCAGCGCTGGTCTTTTATTATTCGCAATAACTCTGGTCGGAAAAACATTTATTCCGTATCCTTACTATTCCTGACACTGCTACCCCACAATACTGATATGCATGATAAACACGGTCTGCTGACTGATCCTATTCCTGACGTTCTACGCAGAATGACCATTCCAATGACATTTGGAATGATAGCCGTGCTGATGTTTAATCTGGTGGATACTTTTTTTATTTCATTACTGGGAACAGACGCGCTTGCAGCCGTTAGTTATACTTTCCCGGTCACGTTTGGTATCAACTGTATTACGATGGGAATCGGTGTCGGATTATCAGTCCAAATTGGAAAATTACTGGGGCAGGGAAAACGTATCCGGGCAGCCGAATTTGCAACACATGGCATCATTCTCGCCATAATACTGGTTAGTGTCGCTTCTTTTCTTGGTATCATTACATTAAATGGTGTTTTCCGGTTACTGGGGGCTCCGGAAGCATTATTGCCACTCATTCACGATTACATGTATATCTGGTATCTGGCCATTCCTCTGCTGGTTTTCCCTATGGCCGGAAACAGTGCGATCAGAGCATCCGGAAACACTAAGACACCAGCACAAATCATGATCTTATCAGGTCTGATAAATGGTGCTCTCGACCCACTGTTTATTTTTGGTATCGGCCCTTTCCCGGAAATGGGAATGAAAGGCGCCGCCATTGCCAGTGCCATCAGCTGGCTTGTCGGATTACTGGCTTCCATTTATTTTCTTGTTCTTAAAAAGAAAATCACAAAACCGGGATTTCAGTATATGGTTTCTGACTGGAGATCCGTGTTAACCGTCGGTACCCCTGCCGCTTTTTCTTCCGCTATGAATCCTATGTCCGGTGCCGTTTTGATGGCTCTGCTCTCACGGTTCGGCACCTCTGCGGTTGCAGCTTATGGCGCAGCCCAAAGAGTAGAATCCGTGCTTTTAATTGTTCTGATGTCATTAACATCGTCACTGACCCCATTTCTGGCCCAAAACGTAGGAGCCAAGAACTATAAAAGAACCTTTTCAGGACTTTTTCTGAGTATGCGCTTTGCCATCCTATTCCAACTGGTTATTTTTATTATGATGGTTCCGGTCAGTATTCCGATATCCCATCTTTTCTCTCAGGAAGAAGGCGTAAAAGAGCTGTTGTGGCAATACCTTGTCATTGTTCCGGTAAGTTATGGATTTCAGGGAATAGTTATGATGCTGGTTTCAACGATGAATGCCTTCCACAAACCTATTCAGGCTTTTTTATGGAACTTCTTCCGGCTGTTTATTTGCATTCTTCCCTGTTCCTGGTTAGGTGGGTTCTATTATGGCGTTGAGGGATTATTTGTCGGTATTGCGGCTGGCAATGTAATGAGTGGCGTTTCAGGCTACTTTCAGGCATTGAAGCTCAGAAAACAAACAATGGAAACCGGAGCGATATAAGCCCCGGTTTATACAAAGAGAATCAATCAAACGAGATTATTCGTCGTCATCGTCATCTGCTTCGTCAATGTCTTCAACATCATCTAAATCTGCACTTAACGGTTCCTGTGATAGAATAATGCCGGTGCTATCCGCATACAGATAATCTTCAGGTAAAAAGGTAACTCCACCAAAATTAACCGGTATATCCATTTCTCCGATACCTTGAGCAACAGCACCGACCGGAATGGATGCCAGGGCCTGGATACCGATGTTCATTTCTTCCAGTTCATCAATTTCCCTGACACAACCGTAGACAATAATACCTTCCCATTCGTTTTCTTCAGCCATCGTTGCAATTTCAGCATCGACTAAGGCCCGGCGTAAAGAGCCACCGCCGTCAACTAACAAAACTCGTCCCAGGCCATCCTGTTCCAGCGTTTCACGAATGATGCCGTTGTCTTCAAAACACTTAATCGTGGTGACTTGTCCTGCAAAAGACGCCCGTCCGCCAAAGTTACTGAACATAGGTTCAACAACATCTACTTGATCCAGATAAATATCACATAGCGCAGAAGTATTATATTCCATAGCCATCATTCTCTATTGGTAGGTATATTAACGAGTATATCTTTTGATTACGTCAATGCAATGACAAACCTCAATTAACTCAGCATAGTTTGAGCAACAACAACCCCAACAAACAAAAGGTTAGTTAAAACGGAACATTTCACAATTGCCGGTAACATAGGCGCAATATGAACAGGCTGAGTCGCCGCTTTTACTGCCAGTGCGTGCTTTGTTACCAGTATAATACTGATTGCAAAAGGTAAATTAACCCAGTTAACGCCAGACTGAACACATAAATAACTGCCAAAAGCAATTAAAGCTCCCGCCAGTAATACAAAATGATAGCGTTTTGCCCAACTTTGTCCCAATCTTACGGCAACCGTCTTTTTACCGCATTCCAGATCGTTTTCAATATCACGCATATTGTTGACATTCAAAACCGCAACGGCAAGCAAACCACATCCGACCGAAGGAAGTAATAAATCCAGCGATACCGTTCCGGTATGCAGAAAGAAGGTGCCAAAGACACCCAGCAAGCCAAAGAAAATAAACACTGACAAATCGCCTAATCCGACATATCCATAAGGTTTATTACCCATGGTATAAGCGATAGCTGCCAACATAGCTAAAACACCTAATCCCATGAATGCTAAAATACTTTCCACGCTATCAAGGGCAATAAAAATAAGCGTTAATCCGGATATCACAGTAAAAACCATATTGATCCAGATAGCGTGCTTCATGTCTTCTAATGAAACTGCACCGGACTGAATTGCTCTGACAGGTCCCAGACGGGATTCATTATCGGTTCCTTTGACGGCATCCCCATAATCATTTGCCAGATTGGACAGAATCTGCAACAAAGTGGCCGTCACAAATGCCAATATAGCAACAACCCAGGAAAACTGACCTATCGAATAAGCCAACGCGCTGCCGGTAAAGATTGACACCAAAGCCAAAGGTAAAGTTTTAGGTCTGGCTGCATCGAACCAGATTGCAAGTGATCTATTCATCATTTATAAAACGTTAATGACAAGGATGCCAGTATACGCTGAAATGACACATAATAAAAAGCCCGCTGTCATTAGCGGGCCGTTTATTGCAAGAATAGAAAGCGCGATTACAGGATAAAACGGCTCAAATCTTCGTCTTCAACCAACTCGCCGAGGCGTTCTTTCACATAATCAGCATCAACCTTCATAGATTCACCTGATTTTTCAGAAGCTTGGTAGGAAATATCGTCCATCAAACGTTCCATTACGGTATGAAGCCTTCTGGCTCCGATGTTTTCTGTTGTTTCATTTACCCGCCATGCTGCATTCGCAATCTGTTCAATGCCATCTTCAGTAAACTCAATGTTTACCTCTTCTGTTTTCAGCAAAGCAACGTACTGCTCCGTCAACGAAGCTTTAGGCTCCGTCAGAATACGTTTGAAATCATCACTGGATAATGCTTCCAGCTCAACCCGGATCGGCAAACGTCCCTGAAGCTCAGGAATCAGGTCCGAAGGTTTGGATACCTGAAATGCACCAGAAGCAACGAAAAGAATATGATCCGTACGAACCATTCCATGTTTCGTCTGAACGGTACTACCTTCAATAAGAGGCAGTAAGTCCCGCTGAACACCTTCACGGGAAACATCCGGGCCCGAAGATTCGCCACGCTTACAAATTTTGTCTATCTCGTCGATGAAAACAATGCCGTTATTCTCGACGTTATAAATGGCTTTCTCTTTCAGCTCATCCTGATTGACCAGCTTAGCGGCTTCTTCTTCCGTTAAACCTTTCATCGCATCTTTAATCTTTAGCTTACGCTTTTTCTTCGTATCACCCGCTAAATTCTGAAACATACCCTGCAACTGATTGGTCATTTCTTCCATACCAGGAGGCGCCATAATTTCTACACCCATCTGCGGAGCTGCAACATCGATTTCAATTTCTTTATCGTTTAACTGACCTTCACGCAGCTTCTTACGGAAAATCTGACGGGTGTGAGAAGACTCGTCCGCTTTTTCATCCTGTCCCCATGAATCGCGTGCCGGAGGTAAAAGCGCATCAAGAACCCGCTCCTCAGCCAGTTCTTCTGCCCGGAATTTAACTTTCTCCATCGCCTGCTGCTTGGTCATTTTGACAGCTACTTCCGTCAGATCGCGAATAATGGTTTCAACTTCTTTACCAACGTAACCGACTTCCGTAAATTTGGTCGCTTCAACCTTCATAAAAGGCGCATTAGCCAGTTTTGCCAGACGACGGGCAATTTCCGTTTTACCAACACCGGTAGGGCCAATCATTAAAATATTTTTCGGAGTAACTTCAACACGAAGACTTTCGTCTAGCTGCATGCGTCTCCAACGATTGCGCAATGCGATAGCGACCGCGCGTTTTGCATTATCCTGACCAATAATATGGCGGTTAAGTTCGTGAACTATCTCACGGGGAGTCATTTCAGACATAATGAAATCCTTAAAATCGGTTACTAACGACGACGGTTTAATTATCACCCTGAGGCAATGCCGGAACAGTACCTTCTGGTATTTCTAGTTCTTCAATCGTATGAAATTGGTTAGTAAACACACAAATATCACCTGCAATCGTCAATGCTTTCTCTGCAATGACTTTCGCATCTAAATCCGTATTTTCCAGTAATGCTGTGGCTGCCGCCTGGGCAAAATTACCACCGGAGCCAATCGCAATCAGATCATTCTCTGGCTGAACCACATCTCCGTTACCGGTGATAATAAAAGAAGCCGTTTCATCAGCAACGGCCAGAATAGCTTCAAGCTTTCTTAATGCTCTGTCACTACGCCAGTCTTTTGCCAACTCGACAGCGGCTTTTGTCAGATGCCCCTGGTGCATCTGCAGTTTGCTTTCAAATCGTTCAAACAAAGTAAACGCATCAGCCGTACCGCCCGCGAAACCGGCCAGAACTTTGTTGTTATACAAGCGACGAACTTTACGTGCATTACCTTTCATCACTGTATTCCCAAGCGACACTTGCCCATCGCCTGCGATGACAACTTTATTATTACGACGAACTGATACAATAGTAGTCACGAGCTGACCTCTTTCTGTTTTCTTCACTCAATGTGTTAGAAACTTATATGAGGATGCAAAAAAAGGAATTCAAGTGTTACCGACCAGAATTCCCCTTTTCTTAACAATGACAATCAGAACTTACTGGGTATCTTTCCAGATAGCACAAGGTTCTATTTTAGCTCTCTGTAAGCGATGCTTATCTTTCTCGGCTTCGCGCTTAAATTTATAAGGTCCCAGTACCACACGGTACCAGTTGCTGTTTTCTTTCTTGCGAATTTTACTAACCAATCCCTGAAAGGCAATTTTTGCTTTACGTTCTTCAGCCTGATGTAATGTTTTATACGCGCCGCACTGCATTACATACGGAATTTCGGAAACAGGAAGTTCTTTAGGCTTCACTTTAATCTCCCGATTGGGTAATGATTTTACATATTCCCATTTTTCAGTCGGCGGCGGTGGCAACACTTCTTTTTTCTTTTTCGTGACAGGCTTAGATGGCTTTGCCGGAACAATGACAGAATCGGGCACCGCAGGTTCCGGATCGGGCTGACCACTTAAGGTAATCAATAAAGAACCAAATGCACAGACTGCAATAACAGCCAGCAAACTACTTCGCCACGGAAACCCGCGACGAGGCACTGCTTTCTTACGAGTGGAATTCTTCTTTGGGGACCCGCCCCGCTTTACATAATCTCGATTAGCCACTGGAAATGATATTCTAAAAAAAACGATACACGTATGTTAAAGGAATACGAGACGTATACTCAACTACTGTTTACGGCTTTTACTAATATAAATGATCCCGCTTAGTTTCAAACCAAACGGGGAGCAGAAACACTATCCCGGACAATAAGCCGAGTTTCCAACAATCTGGACCCGGCTCTAACGTCATGTCCACGCAAAACTTCTAACATCATCAACATAGCCTGACGACCAATCTCATAACGAGGCTGAGAAACCGTCGTTAAAGGTGGATCACAATACTGCGAAAAAACGATATCATCAAACCCAACAACAGACACATCCTGAGGGACACGGAATCCCAGGCGCTTCGCTTCCTGAATAGCCCCAATGGCCATCATATCATTATGACAAAAAACAGCTGTTGGCGGTTCTGACATATTGAGAAGTTTATTCATCGCCGTCGCGCCGGATTTAAACGTGAAATCACCAGAAACCTGATAAATTGGTGTCATATTGATACCAGCACGTCTTAAAGCCTGCATATAACCCTGATGACGAAAATTAACCAGTGCCGCAGTACCGGGACCACTTATTTCCGCAATTTTGTTGTGCCCCATCTGCGTCAGATAATTCACGATTTCAAAAGCAGACGTTAAATTATCAATATGAACGGTCGGAAGCTCCAGCTCAGGGTCATATTCACAGGCCATCACCATCGGCGGAAAGTTTTTCTGCTCAGCCTTACTAGCGTTAAAAGGTAAATCCGTACCAAGTAACAGAATCCCATCAGCCTGTTTAGTAAACACAAGGTTCACAAAAGAACTTTCGCGATGACTCTGATGGCTACTGTCGCCAAGTAAGACTAAATACCCATGCTCAACGGCTGCATCTTCAATTCCGCGAATGATCTCTGAAAAATAAGGATCACTAATGTCCGGAACAATAGCAACAATAGTTTTCGACTCATTACGCCTCAGATTTCTGGCCAAAGAGTTAGGAGAATACCCGGATTCCAAAACTGCATCCTCTACTCTCTTGCGCGTCGATGGTGATACCTTCTCCGGATTCATCAAAGCCCGTGACACAGTCGCAGTAGACACGCCAGCCAGTTGAGCAACATCTTTCATTGTTGCCATAAAATAATAACCTCATCATAAATTCTGAAAACGCAAAGCACTATTATAAAGATACTTAATTATCAGAAAGCTAATCAAAAACATCGTCTAGTGTAAGTCATTCTATTGTGAAGTTTTCGGTCAATGTAACAAAACTTACATCACAAATGTGATAAAGATCGCATTAAAATATAATAATCTTAGGTTGACCTCTCGATAAAACCTGAAAAAGAGAGTTAATTAAGCTATTGATAATTAACTAAGATAATTCTTGTGGCTCAACATCAATGGACCACCGGACACGTTTCGCTAAAGGTAAAAGCGTCAGCGCATAATCGGAACTCATCAATAACTTTTGCATCGCTGTACGGGACTCTACCTGTAATAACAATTGCCACCGGAAACGTCCGGCTTTTTTGGCTATAGGAGCCGGAACCGGCCCCATGACTGAACACTGCTGATCAAATAATGGATTCACCTCCAAAGTCTGGCGAACCTGTCTCAAAAACATTTCTGCCGTATCAGACTGATTCGATTCGGCTTTGAATAATGTCAGATAACTAAATGGGGGCAGTAGTGCCAACTTTCTCTCTTTCAGAGCAGACATAGCAAACTGCCGGTAGTCGTGTTTCAGTAAAGAAGAGAGTAATTCATGTTCCGGATGATGTGTCTGCAAAATGACTTCCCCAGACTTACTTGCCCTTCCGGCCCGCCCGGATACCTGGATATAAAGCTGAGCTAAACGCTCTGCTGCCCGGAAATCACTACTATATAACGCGCTGTCCACATCAAGAATCGCAACCAGTGTAACATCCGGGAAATGGTGCCCTTTTGCCAGCATTTGCGTCCCGATCAATATTTGGTGTTTTCCCTGACGGATTTCGTCCAGTGCCGACCCCAGACTGCCTTTTTTCCGGGTATTATCTCTGTCAATACGGATAGTACTGTATTCAGGAAACAATACTGTCAGCTGATTTTCTAACTGCTCTGTGCCGACGCCAACCGTTACCATTTGAGTCGAACCGCATTCCTGACACTGGTGAATTACCGGCCGCTGGCTACCACAATGATGACAACGCAATTCTTTCGTATACTGGTGAAACGTATAATATGCATCACAGCGTTTGCACTCAGCGATCCAGCCACATTCATGGCACATTAGTGCCGGAGAATAACCACGACGGTTTAAAAAAAGAAGCACCTGATTTCCCGCATTCAAATGCTCTCTCATTTTGGCTATTAAAGGCGCGGATAATCCGCTTTCCAGATACAGACCTTTAATATCTAAGATGTGATTTTTTGTTGGCTTGGCATTCCCAGCCCTTTTGGTTAGCTCCAGGTAAAAATATTTACCTGATAATGCGTTTTGTATGCTTTCAAAAGAAGGAGTTGCCGACCCCAGTACAATCGGAATCTGTTCATTGTTCGCCCTCATCACCGCAATATCCCTTGCGTGATAACGCAGATTATCCTGCTGTTTGTACGATGCATCGTGTTCTTCATCAACAATGATCATTCCCAACTGATGAAACGGCGTAAACAGTGCGGAACGGGTGCCAATAATAATCCCGGCGTGTCCATCACGCGCAGACAACCAGGCATTCAGCCTTTCCGTTTCATTTAATCCGGAATGCAAAATTTCGATAGGAACATTAAAACGACGCCGGAATCGCTCGATAGTCTGTGGAGTCAGACCGATTTCAGGAACCAGTACCAGCACCTGCTGTTTTTTCTGCAAAACAGACTGCATCGCATTAAGATACACTTCTGTTTTTCCTGAACCGGTCACACCATCAAGCAAAAAACATCCGAATCCACCACAACTGTTTATGCTGGCAATCGCCACCGCCTGCTCTTCATTAAGACGGGGTTTGTCCGAATCATTATCAATGTTATCCGGCCAGGGCTTGATTTCCGGAACCACATTTTCAGAAAAAATCCACCCTTTATCCTCCAGAGTGGTCAGCACGTTACGGCTTATTTCGGCTTCCGTCATCGCTTCATGAGGTAAGGCGCCCGATGTCAGCATCGTCAGGACCTTAGCCTGTTTAACAGCTCGCCCCATGCCAGACATCAGTTTATTCCGTCCCTGCTCAGAAAGAGACCAGAATAACTGAGGGCGAACATCCGCACTTTTGCCTTTCCTTAATGCCGTTGGCATGGCATTTGATAGCGTATCGCCCAACGGGAAATGATAATACTGACTGCACCACTTCAGAAGTGAGAACAACGAATCTGTCCATACCGGTGCAACATCAATAACCTCATTAAGCATTTTAAGCTTGTTCTTTTCCAGCTCAGATTCAGTCGCTAATTCAATGACAATCCCAATAAGTGTCTGACGCCCGAAAGACACCGAGACTCTTCCGCCAATAACAGGAAAGCAATGTTCTGGTATCAGATAATCAAACAACCGATCAAGCGGAACGGGTAAGGCAATTCGGGCTATGGAGGGACGCATCCGTCATTTCACATCACTTTTTAAGACGAGAACATAGTGTAAACGATGCATTCATGAAATTCGAGTTATGTCTATGGTGAAAAATACATCAAAATAGGTTGATCCCTGCTCAAGGATTCTTTAATATAGCGCGCCTTAGCGGTAGGCTAAACTATTGCTTGTTGATATTATTTAAACTGTACGTGTGGTGTCCGGCTCAGAATCGGATGGCGACACGGCCCAATATTTGAGGTTTCCCATGAAAACTGGTATCCACCCAGAATACAGAGAAGTAACAGCGAACTGCTCTTGCGGTAATACATTCGTATTCAAATCTACTCTGAATAAAGAACAGCTACACCTTGATGTGTGTGATAAATGTCACCCATTCTATACTGGTAAACAACGTATCGTTGATACAGGCGGCCGTGTTGATCGCTTCAACAAACGTTTTGGCGCTTTATCAAGCGGTAAAAAATAAGCTGTTATTAAACAGATTCAGAAAAGGCGCTTTCACAGCGCCTTTTTTTATACACTTTTGAAACTTTTTTTTCCCTATGCACTAAGCCTCTCCTGATCTAGAATATCCTGACGAAACAAATAAATTAATAACAATGAAAAGAGAGACAATCCATGTCCGATAACAATGATCAAGAATTATCTCAGGAAGAGATATTAAGAAACAAAGCATTAGAGTATCACGCAAACCCTATCCCCGGAAAAATCGAAATAGCCTTAACCAAACCCGCCAATTCCGCAGAAGATTTAGCATTAGCATATAGCCCAGGTGTTGCAGAACCCGTAAGAGAAATTGCTCAAAATCCAGAGAATGTTTACAAGTACACAGGAAAAGGTAATACCGTCGCAGTCATTTCAAACGGCACCGCTATTTTAGGTTTAGGCAACCTGGGCCCTACGGCCTCAAAACCGGTAATGGAAGGCAAGGCTTTGCTTTTCAAACGTTTTGCTAATATCGATGCCATCGATATTGAAGTGAAACACCGCACAACGGAAGACTTTGTGAATACCGTAGCTAATATTGCTGACACATTTGGCGGCATAAACCTTGAAGATATTAAAGCGCCGGATTGCTTTGAAATTGAAAAACAGCTGATTGAACACTGCGATGTGCCTGTCTTCCATGACGATCAACACGGTACTGCTATTGTCACAGCTGCGGGAATGCTTAACGCGCTGGAACTTCAGGATAAAAATCTGAAAGAATGTACAATTGTTTGTCTGGGCGCCGGTTCTGCAGCCATTGCCTGTATGGAACTGTTAATTAAATGCGGTGCAATGCGTGAAAAGATTTATATGCTTGATCGTAAAGGGGTCATTCACACTCGTCGCGATGACTTAAACAAATACAAACAGCTGTTTGCAAACAATACGGACAAACGTACATTAGAAGATGTCATCAAAGATGCCGATCTGTTCTTAGGAGTCTCCGGTCCTAACCTTATTTCACAAGAAAACCTGCAGTTAATGGCAAAAAATCCGGTTGTTTTCGCCTGCTCCAATCCAGATCCGGAAATCAAACCGGAACTCGCACACTCAGTACGAAATGATCTGATCATGGGCACAGGCCGTTCTGATTATCCTAACCAAGTGAATAATGTCTTGTGTTTCCCATTCATTTTCCGTGGTGCTCTGGATGTCCGGGCGAAAGAAATTAATGATGACATGAAGCTGGCTGCTGTTGAAGCAATCCGCCAGTTGGCAAAAGAAGAAGTGCCGTCAGAAGTGCTGAAAGCCGCTGGTGTGGAAAAATTAAGTTTTGGCCCGGATTACATCATTCCGAAACCGATGGATCCTCGCTTACTACCAAGAGTCGCCAAAGCCGTTGCTCAGGCTGCCGTTGATTCCGGAAGCGCAAGAATCCCGATGCCGGAAGGCTACATGGAAAACTAATATTCCATCTGAATAAACTCAGACAAAACCGCAGACATTCTCTGCGGTTTTTTTGCTTTCATCTCAGGACTTTTCAACAGACTGAATGTAAGTGTCCATTTTTTCAATTTTATCGAGATAGCGGGTGATCGCGGTAAAAGGGGACATATCAGTCCGACTTTTTGCAAATTGCAGAGCCAGCACCATCTGAATATCAGCGCCGGATAACGAATCGCCGGCAAACCAGTCATTTTTACTCAAATGAGTATCAACTAACGCCAACTGAGGTTGTAACCTAGGTGCAATAAAATACCGGTTAATCGCCTCTACATACTTTTTAATGATGGGTTTAATAAAAAATGGTATCGGTTTTTCCAGTGAAATGTTGAGTACAAACCACATAACCAGCAACGGCATTAATGAACCTTCTGCAAAATGCAGCCAATAACGATAATCCAGCAATGCCTGCCCTTCTGAAGGTCTCAGCCGGTTTTCATTGTCATAAGTATCGATCAGATACTCAATAATGGCTCCGGACTCCGCAACTGTCAGTTCCCCATCGGTAATCACCGGCGATTTGCCCAGAGGGTGAACCTTTTTCAGTGATTCAGGTGACCCACTTGTTTTTTCATCTCTTTTATAATGGATAATATCATAATCCAGCTTTAATTCTTCAAGTAACCACACGATTCGGTCTGCGCGGGAGCGCTCCAGGTGATGCAGGTAAATCATAATTAAACTCCAGATAATTGAACCGGAAACCAGATTCTAACCTACCCCTTATCCGGTAAAGTTTCCACAAAAAAGGGCCGCGAAAGGTGGCCCTCAAATAGAAACATTAGCGTATCCAGTTGGTTTTACTTAGCTCAACGATTTCATCGCCGCGTCCATTAATGATCGCTTTCATCATATAAACGCTGAAACCTTTCGCGTGTTCCATCTTGATCTGAGGCGGCATGGCCAGCTCCTGTTTCGCCGTATCAACGGAAAGCACAACAGGGCCGGAATGATTCAGGGTTTCCGTAATCGCAGCCGGCAGGGCTTGCGGGTCAGAAACATGAATGCCTTTCACACCACAGGCTTCGGCTATTTCAGCAAAGTTGGGATTGTCTAAGTCGGTATCCTCCGACAGATAGCCGCCGGCTTTCATTTCCATTGCCACAAATCCCAGAGAACGGTTGTTGAATACAATGATCTTCACTGGCAGGTTGAGCTGTTTCAGTGACAATAAATCGCCCATCAACATCGAAAACCCACCGTCACCACACATGGCGATCACCTGACGTTTACGATCAATCGCCTGAACCCCCATTGCCTGAGACATCGCGTTTGCCATTGAACCATGATTAAATGAACCAATTAACCGGCGCTGACCATTCATGTCTAAATAGCGGGCAGCCCAAACGGTCGGAGTACCAACATCACAGGTAAAAACGGCATCATCCGCCGCCTGCTGGCTAATCAGACTGGCCAGATACTGAGGGTGGATCAGGTTATGTGAAGTTTTCCCACTAGCAAGATCATCCAGCCCTTTTCTCGCTTCTTTGTAATTTTTCAGACAGCTATTCAGATGTTTGTCAGAACGATCATCACCAATTAGAGGCAAAAGAGCATTTACGGTACTTTTTGTATCCCCTAAAATACCAAAATCAATCTGGGTATGTCGGCCTAAAGCGCCCGGATCGTTATCAATCTGCAGAATACGGGCTTTTTCCGGATAGAAGGCCCGGTATGGGAAACTGGTTCCGATCACCAATACCGTATCTGCCTCACGCATGGCATAGTAACCAGAAGCAAAGCCAATTAAACCGGTCATTCCGACATCATAAGGGTTATCGTATTCCAGATACTCTTTCCCTCTTAATGCATGCACAATTGGCGCTTTTAATTTACCGGCCAGTTTCACGATTTCGTCGTGCGCACCTTTTGTTCCCGCACCACATAACAAAGTCACTTTCTTACTGCCATTCAATGCGTTGGCTAACTCATCAAGATCTTGTGGTTCTGGCAGATAAAATGCCGGTTTGGGGACATTCCATTTCGGTTTTATCCCCTCAGGCATGGGTTTTAAAGCCACATCACCAGGCAGAACTAATACCGCAACGTCATTATTCAAAATGGCCTGGCGCATTGCGGTTTCCAACAAATAGGGCATTTGCTCCGGATTAGAAACCAACTCACAGAAAACACTGCATTCTTTGAATAATTCCTGTGGGTGGGTCTCCTGAAAATAATTCGTCCCGATTTCAGACGATGGTATATGGGCAGCAATAGCCAAAACCGGCACTTTATTGCGGTGACAATCGTATAACCCGTTAATTAAATGCATATTACCCGGTCCACACGAACCGGCACACACAGACAATTCTCCGGAAACATGAGATTCAGCGCCTGCAGCAAATGCGGCCACTTCTTCATGGCGGGTACCCAACCACTCAATAGAACCGATCTTTCTCAAACTGTCACTGATACCATTCAAAGAATCACCAGTAACTCCCCACATACGTTTAACACCGGCCTGGCGTAACGTATCCGCAATAAAATAGGCAATACTCGTGTTACTCATATAACCTCCAAATTTTTAAAAGCTGACTAATTTATTTTATTTATGTTGAGTATTTAGAGCTTATATGTGTGCTCTATGTCTCACTTTTCATCATCCTCTTGCACGAATTGTTGTTCAAGTAAAATTTATTTGAATTATTAAAATTTTTTTATAATTTTAGTTTTTTTTAAAAATAAGGAGGGCCGATATGTTCTCCAGATAAAAACAGACGAAAAAAAGCCGCCCCATGAGGGCGGCTCTGCTTTTTATATATAATACAGTATCAATTAATCAGCATTCTTCATCAAAAGATTCGAATTCAATTCCCATTTCCGTCATGATTTTTTTCACTTCTGCCGGAATATCATCAGGACGATCTTTTCGCAAATCTTCATCCGTCGGTAAAGGCTGACCGGTGTAAGCATGTAAAAAAGCTTCGCACAATAATTCACTGTTGGTCGCATGCCGTAAATTATTAATCTGGCGTCTGGTACGTTCATCAGTTAATACTTTCAATACCTTAAGAGGAATCGATACGGTTATTTTTTTTACCTGTTCACTCTTTTTTCCATGTTCAGCATAAGGACTGATGTACTCGCCATTCCAATCCGCCATTTCAACCTCTCACTCGCAAAAATACTGATTCAAAAACTGGGGATAATTTTAGCGTTATTTACCGCCATAAGCAAAGACATATAGACGTCTGGAAGTATTGACGTCTCAAGCAGACAAGTTTAAAGTGTATCTGTTAATTACAAGTTTAAAATGCGTCTGTTAATTATAATAACTCAGTTACGTTGCCCATTGCGTTAATATTGCCGCTAAATCAGGAAGGAAAGCCGATATGCCAACTCACAAACCAGCCACGATTGCCGTTCGCACTGGTATCGAATCAGACACTCAACATCATGCTGTTGTTCCGCCAATTTATCTGTCGACTAACTACAGTTTTCCCAATTTTGGGGAAGTTCCTGAATACGACTATACCCGCTCCGGCAACCCCAATCGAGGCCTATTAGAGTCTGCATTATCACAGCTGGAAAACGGAGCAGGCGCAGTGATCACCAATTGTGGAACGGCAGCACTAAACCTTCTGGCTTCAACGTTCCTGAAACCGGGCGATACGATCATCGCTCCCTGTGATTGCTACGGCGGAACTTTCCGTTTGTTTAATTCAAGAAGCCAGAAAGGCGATTTTAACGTTTTGTTTATCGACCAGTGTGATGACAGTGCAATGCAGGAAGCACTCAGGGAAAAACCCAAACTTATTTTGCTGGAAACACCTTCAAACCCATTAGTCCGTGTGGTGGACATAGAAAAAATATGCCTGCAGGCAAAAAAAACCGGTGCACTTGTCGCTGTCGATAATACATTTCTTTCCCCTATTTTTCAGAACCCCATCACTCTTGGTGCAGATTTCGTCATTCACTCAACCACAAAATATCTCAACGGACATTCCGATGTTCTTGGTGGTGTAGTTATCGCCAAAACGGCTGAACATGCGGAAGAGCTGGCCTGGTGGGGGAACTGCATAGGATCAACCGGCACCCCTTTCGACAGCTATCTGACGCTAAGAGGGTTAAGAACACTCGGTGCACGTATGCGTGCCCACGAAGAAAACAGTCAAAGAATCATTCACTTTTTATCCAGTCATGAGTTGGTGAAAACGATCTACCACCCAAGTCTGCCAAATCATCCGGGACACGACATCGCGCAGAAACAGCAGTCAGGTTTTGGTTGTATGCTCAGTTTTGAATTTGCCGGAAGCTACGAACAGTTAAAACGTTTCGTCAACGCTCTGTCTTTATTCTCATTAGCTGAATCTCTTGGTGGTGTAGAAAGTCTTATTTGTCATCCGGCGACCATGACCCACCGGGCAATGGGCGAAGAAGCACTAAAAGCCGCAGGCGTATCCCACCAGTTACTACGCCTGTCTGTTGGCTTAGAAGATGCGACCGACCTTATTGCCGATTTAGAACAAGCATTTGAGTCATCGAAGGAGATTCAATAATGACGGAAGCTCGTCACCTACATAAATTTGGCGGTAGTAGCTTAGCAAACCCGGAATGTTATCTGAGAGTCGTTGACATTCTTAAACAATATTCTCATACCAACGACCTAATCGTGGTTTCTGCTGCAGGAAAAACCACGAATAACCTGATTCAGTTTACTGAAGAGCTGGCACTGGATAAAGAAGCTGCTCAGACAACACTGAATACCATAAAAGAATTTCAGTCCTCACTGATCCAGAATCTAATCGATGGTGAATCAGCACAAGTACTGCTTGCTCAGTTAGATGACGAGCTGAACTTACTGTCTGAATTCAGTGCTCCGCTCTCCTCATTTGAATACGCGGGTATACTGGCTCATGGAGAGGTATGGTCATCCCGCCTTCTGGCCTCTTTACTAAATCAACATGGTTTGGTCGCCGTCGCAAAAGATTCCAGAACTTTTTTAAGGGCTCCAGCCGGAACTCAGCCAGAAATAGAAAAAGCGAAATCGTACCCACTGATCAAAGAAATCCTTGCTCAGCATGCCCACCAGAGAATCGTATTTACCGGTTTTATTGCACAGAATGATGAGGGAAAAACCGTACTTCTCGGCCGCAATGGTTCGGATTATTCGGCAACCATTATCGGAGCACTATCAGAAGTTGAACGCGTTACTATCTGGAGTGACGTTGCCGGTGTGTATAGTGCCGACCCCAGAATCGTTGATGATGCCTGTCTTCTGCCTTTACTGAGACTGGATGAAGCCAGTGAGCTTGCCCGCTTAGCCGCCCCGGTTCTGCACAGCAGAACTTTACAGCCTGTCGCACAAAGTGCCATCGACCTGCATCTGCGTTGTAGCTACCAGCCTGAATCAGGTTCCACGCACATCGAACGGGTTCTGGCATCCGGCCGGGGAGCAAAAATAATTACTTCACTGAACAATGTCATACTACTTGAATTGACGTTTGAAAAAGGTCATGACTTCAATCGTCTTCTGGCCTCTGTTACCGAGCAGTTACAAAAGGCTCAGTTAACCCCATTAGCTACAGATGCTCATGCCGATCAGCAAAGAGTCCGGCTCGCTTATACCAGTGAAATCGCCAACGGTGCTTTTGAATACCTCAAGGCACTGAATATTGACTCAGATATTCAGTTGAAAGAGGGCTATTCCCTCATTGCGGCCGTCGGTGCAGGTGTCACCAATAATGCTCAACACTGCTTTGGCTTTTATCAGCAACTAAAGTCGGCTCCTGTTGAATTTATCACTGAATCACAAACCGGCTTGAGCCTGGTTTCTGTTCTACGCCATTCCGCACCACTCTGTGCGTTAGTAAAAGGCATCCACCGCCAACTGTTTCAGGCGCAAAGAAGAGTCGGACTGGCTTTATGTGGTAAAGGAAACATTGGGTCAAGCTGGCTGTCACTTTTTGGTGAACAAAAAGCGGAGCTGGAAAAGCGTCGGGGCATGAACTTTGAACTCATCGCTATCATTGACAGTCAATCGTACTGGTACGATGAAAATGGCATTGATGCCACAACGGCAGATATCCATTTTAAAGATAAAGCCATTGCTAACAATGGCGACGAATGGCTGTTAAAACTGGGTAATACCGAGAAATTTGACGACGTCATTGTTCTGGATGTCACAGCCAGTCAGGATTTGTCCAATCAGTATCTGGATATAGCCCAACAGGGATTGCATCTGATTTCGGCCAATAAAATAGCCGGTTCCTCTCCGGGCGATTATTACTATCAGGTAAAAGAATCATTTGAAAAAATCAACCGCCACTGGCTTTATAATGCTACGGTTGGCGCTGGTCTGCCAATCAACCATACCGTAAAAGATCTTCGTGAAAGTGGCGATGAAGTCATTGCGTTGTCAGGAATTTTTTCCGGAACTCTCTCCTGGTTATTCCAACAATATGATGGTTCCATTCCATTCAGCCAGCTAGTTGAACTGGCCTGGCAACAAGGACTCACAGAACCGGATCCACGAAGCGATCTGGACGGTTCAGATGTCATGAGAAAATTAATCATTCTGGCTCGTGAAGCCGGGCAGGAAATAGAACCAGACAGTGTATCTGTCGAATCATTGGTTCCCGATGCGCTTATTCCGCTTTCTCTTGATGATTTTCTGGATAACTGCCAACAATTGGATGAACTGCTTTCTGAACGCCTTCATGAGGCGCAAAGAGATGGTAAAGTATTACGCTATGTTGCTCGTCTGGATAAATCAGGGAAAGCAAGAGTTGGTGTCGAAGCGCTGCCACAGGAACATGCTCTGGCAAACCTTCTTCCCTGTGACAACATTTTTGCAATTGAAAGTAAATGGTATAAAGACAATCCACTGGTCATACGCGGACCCGGCGCAGGCCGGGAGGTAACGGCCGGAGCGATACAATCGGATATCAATTTACTGTCATCTCTTCTTTAAGTAGACAATAATAGAAGGAGCCTCTGGCTCTTTCTTTTGTATGTGAAAAAAACTCAAGACATCATGAGTATTATTCATGTTTATATTGTTGACAATGAAAGTGTTTCAATACATTCTTTAGACATATAGACGTCTAAACGTCAGAAGAGCAAACATCAGGCAACATCACAACCGGAGAGTGATTATGGGCTATACACACGCAAGTCACATTGACGCACTAAATCAGAACATCGCTGAACTTTCGGACGACATCAATGTGTCCTTCGAGTTTTTTCCACCCAGCAGCCCTAAAATGGAAGAAACACTGTGGAATTCAGTACACCGCCTGAAAACATTACAACCGAAATTTGTGTCCGTCACCTACGGTGCCAACTCCGGTGAAAGAGACCGTACTCACTCTATTATCAAAGAAATCAAAGAAAAAACCGGTCTGATAGCAGCCCCTCACCTGACGTGTATTGATGCAACTCGTGAAGAACTTATCAATATCGCTGAAGATTACTGGAATAATGGGATTCAGAATATTGTCGCTCTGCGCGGTGATATTCCGCCAGGCGGTGGTAAACCCGAAATGTATGCTGCCGATTTAGTAACGCTTCTGAAATCCCGTCACGACTTCGATATCTCAGTTGCAGCGTTCCCTGAAGTTCACCCGGAAGCCAAAAGCGCTCAGGCCGACCTGCTTAATCTGAAAAGAAAAGTGGATGCCGGAGCTAACCGGGCCATCACTCAGTTTTTCTTTGATGTTGAAAGCTATCTTCGCTTCCGGGATCGTTGCGTTTCAGCTGGCATTGATGTGGAAATCGTTCCGGGAATCCTGCCGGTATCAAACTTTAAGCAGGCAAATAAATTTGCCGCGCAGAATCAGGTAAAAGTCCCAAGCTGGATGGCCAAACAATTTGAAGGGCTGGATGATGATCCGGTCACCCGTCAGTTGGTCGGAGCGAGTCAGGCCATTGATATGGTTAGAATTTTATGTCGAGAAGGTGTCAAAGACTTCCACTTCTACACACTGAACCGGGCAGAAATGACTTATGCGCTTTGTCATACATTGGGCGTAAGACCCACAGCATAAGAAACGTCTGACTCCGGGACGGATAAAATCAAAAATGCCGACTTAACCGTCGGCATTCTTCTATTCTACGTTGTCCATTTTTCCTAACAGGCCACGAATGCGCTCTTGCCAGGCGGTCTGTTCCTGCTGCATATTCTGCATTTTTTGCTCCAGCGCTTCACGGCCGGAACGCAGTTCGTTTGCTTCACTTTCCAGCGCCTGTTTCTGTTCTTTCAATTCTTCGACTTCCATCTGAAGTAAGGTAATTGTGTCAACCGCAGTCTGGATTTTCGCTTCTAATTGTTCTAATACTTCAAAAGACATTCGTCTCTCCTCAAAAATATAGTCTCGTGAGTTACCATCACACTCAATACGCCCTATTCTACTCACGCCGTTCCGGATACACACGCTCTATATTGAATATTCGCGCTATTCGCTTAAAAAAAAAGCGCAAATTGACACGCTCTTTACTTTCGATAGCGTTTTCGGCCAACCCACGGATCTAAATGACATCATTTTGATCAAATACAAATCACGTGCCCCAAAAGGCCAAACGTTTGCTTCTGGTTATGCTAGAATTCAACGCACAATTTTTCGATCCTCTCTTTACTTGGAGTTAGCATGAAACGCGAATTGGCGATGGCATTTTCACGCGTCACTGAAGGTGCGGCACTGGCTGGTTATAAATGGCTGGGTCGTGGAGATAAAAATGCCGCAGACGGCGCAGCAGTAGAAGTAATGCGCAGTTTGCTCAATAAAACAGAAATTGACGGTGAAATTGTCATTGGCGAGGGAGAAATCGATGATGCTCCAATGCTGTATATCGGTGAGAAAGTCGGGCTGGGTGGCGATGCAGTTGATATCGCCGTCGACCCGATAGAAGGCACCCGTATGACAGCAATGGGACAGTCAAATGCTCTTGCTGTTTTAGCTGCCGCTGACAAAGGCGGTTTTCTGAAAGCCCCGGATATGTATATGGAAAAGCTGGTTGTCGGTCCGGGCGCAAAAGGCTGCATCAATCTGAGCAAACCTTTGAAAGAAAATTTAGAGAATGTTGCTAACGCACTGGGCAAAGCACTCCATGAACTAACCGTCATAACTCTGGCCAAACCTCGCCATGATAAGGTCATCCAGGAAATGCAAAGCATTGGTGTCCGCGTCTTTGCCGTGCCGGACGGTGATGTGGCGGCCTCAATACTGACTTGTATGCCAGATAGTGAAGTCGACATGATGTATTGCATCGGCGGCGCTCCGGAAGGCGTTGTCTCTGCTGCTGTCATTCGCGCTCTCGATGGTGATATGCATGGCCGCCTGCTTGCCCGTCATGATGTGAAAGGTGATACCGAAGAAAACCGGAAGTTAGGCGAAGACGAATTGAGACGCTGTAAAGAAATGGGCGTTGAAGCCAATAAGATACTGGCAATGGAAGACATGGTAAAAAGCGATAATGTCATTTTTGCCGCGACAGGCATAACGAAAGGGGATCTGCTGGAAGGCATTACCCGCCAGGGTAACATTGCAACCACAGAAACCCTGCTTATCCGCGGCCGCTGCCGGACCATTCGCCGGATAAAATCCATCCATTACCTTGATCGTAAAGATCCAGAGGAACGGACGGTTATCATTTGATTTTCTGTTTTCGGAAATCAAATGATGAATCAAAAAAGGTCGCCAACGCGACCTTTTTATCACCTGAAACAACAATTAAATGTTTCTAGAACAACTCTTCTGCTACTTTGTACAGATCATTGCGAACCGGGCGTTTCATGTTCTCAATTGCATCGATGATGTCATGATGAACCAGCTCTTCTTTCTGGATACCAACACAACGACCACCATAACCTTCCAGAAGCAAATGAACCGCATAATTTCCCATACGGGAAGCCAATACACGGTCGAACGCCGTCGGACGGCCACCACGCTGAATATGACCAAGCACAGTTGCACGGGTTTCGCGTTCTGTTGCTTCCTCAATCTTACGGGCAAGCTCGTTTGCGTCCATCATCAGCTCAGTCAAAGCAATAATCGCGTGTTTTTTACCTTTCTTGATACCATCCTGAAGATTCGCGATAAGCTCTTCCATATTTAAACCGGTTTCCGGTGTGATGATGTACTCACAACCACCAGCAATAGCCGACATTAATGTCAAGTCACCACAGTGACGCCCCATAATCTCAACAATAGAAATACGTTGGTGAGATGAAGAGGTATCACGCAAGCGGTCAATCGAATCAATAACGGTGTTTAATGCAGTCAGGTAACCAATCGTATAATCCGTTCCTGCGATGTCATTATCGATAGTGCCTGGCAGACCAATGCATGGGTAACCCATTTCTGTTAATTTCTTCGCACCCATGTACGAACCGTCACCACCGATAACAACCAGCGCCTCAATACCATGCTTTTTCAGGTTTTCAATCGCTGTCGCACGGATCTCCTCTTCTTTAAATTCAGGAAAACGTGCTGAACCAAGGAAAGTACCACCGCGGTTAATAACGTCAGAAACGCTTGAACGTGCAAGTTTTACGATACGGTCTTCATAAAGCCCTAAATAGCCGTCATAAATACCATAAACTTCCAGACCTGCACCCAATGCAGTTCGCACCACGCCTCTAATTGCTGCGTTCATCCCAGGTGCATCACCGCCACTTGTCAAAATCCCGATCTTTTTAATCATGCTCACCCCTATGATATTGGGAACTTATTATTAATAGTTGTTGCCATTTACGAACCTGTCAATAAATGGAGATTCGGTTTCAAACTGCGCAATATGTTACCTGTATTCAGAAGGAATACTACTCTTATTTCGCATCGTTGATTAAGTTTTTTGAATGGTGAAAGAGTATTACAACAAAGAGTCAGTTCTTCGTTGATACATATCATTTTCGCGTACTATTATTACAAAAATTGATTAATTTTTGATTAATATTGCCTTACCATCCCCGATTTTTTTGATCTATTTCTTGATCAAAAATAACTGAATAAGGGTCATGGTGAACCAGGATATCCGCACTCGGAAAAGTCTCTTTCAGGTTTTCTTCCACAATATCGGAAATTCGATGAGCTTCAATCAGTTTGATTTCATCGTCCAGCTCAAGATGCAACTGAATAAAACGCACCGGTCCGGACATACGGGTTCGGACACCATGAAGGCCCAACACGCCTTCCACATCCATACATATCTGACGGATCTGTGCGATCTCGAAATCGGGAAGTTTTCGGTCTAACAATGTCTGAGATGCGTGGTAAACCATCCTTGCCGCACTGACGGATATATATATGCCAATTCCAACAGCAAAAATAGCATCAGCCTGATGAAAGCCATACCAGCTAAGCACAAGCGCAATCATAATAGCCACATTCATATATAAATCGGTCTGATAATGTAATGAATCTGCGGCAATAGCCTGACTCTGAGTTTTTCTGACCACATATTTCTGGAACATCACCAGCACAGCCGTTAACGCAAAAGAAAACGCGCTGACATAAACACCATATTCCGGAGACTGTAAACCATGAGGCCGGAAAAAACGATCAATACCATTCAGGATCAAAAAACAGGCAGAGCCGGTAATAAACATCGCCTGAGCCAGTGCCGCAAGAGATTCAGCCTTACCATGACCAAAAGCATGTTCACGGTCTGCCGGCTGTAACGAGTAACGCACAACAATTAAATTAATCACCGATGCGGCAATATCAATAAATGAATCGATAAGAGAGGCAAGCAGACTGACAGAACCGGTCACCCACCAGGCAATCAGTTTTACGATTAACAGCGACGTCGCGACCAGTGTCGCGGACCAGGCGGCAATAGATACTAAACGGGCATATTCTTTTTCCATGTAACCCCACAAAACATAAATTCGACTTTTATTATAAAATCAGTTTATCGGTTTGTGCATGAATCCAAAACAGAAAGTAGCCCAATCTTCAAAAATTAAAGAGAATAAAAGCAACAGACCGCTACCTTTATTCTCTTTATAAATTAACAATCCATGATTATTCGTTTACTGGTGGCTGAGGTGCATCCATTGGTCCTCTTGGCCCCTGAGGACCCATATCAGCCCGACGACCGCGCGGACCCTGTTTACCCGGAAAGCACTGCTCAGCAGCATTAACTCCCTGCTGACGAAGTTCAGACCATTTTGCTCTCTGCTCCGGTGTCAGAACATTCAGAACTTTATGCTTGGTTTCTAACATGTGAGCCCGGTGCTGAATTCGCTCTTCTGACATTTTTTTCGCCAGAGCCATTGCCTGACTTTCACTAAAGTCTTTACTCAGTAACAATTTGTCTTCTTCTGCCCGCAGACTTCTCATTTCCTTTCTCATCTGGTCGCGTTCCTGCCGGTGAATCGAACGGATTTCATCGCGTTGTTCGGGCGACAGATTGAGTTGTCTCATAATCAAACGTTCGCTACTACCAGGCTGACAGTCATTCATCATTGGTTTTCTGCCATCTTTCGGACCATTATAAGCAAACGCACTTGCAGAACCTAAGATGACAGGAAGAGCGGCCGCTGCAATAATGTATTTTTTCAGAGCTTTCATAGGTGTACCTCCAGAATGAATCATTCGTTTCGTGTTTCTTAGCGTGTGATTATAGAATAGCGGTTCCCATGTCAAGCAACGTATAGAGGGCGTAAAAGAGTGTAAAGACTACGGTCTGTATACAGGCATTCAGCCAATTTACCCGTAAAATAATAAAAAACATCCCGGAGACACAAAATGACGCACATACTGATTGTCGATGATGACTCTGAATTAACAGGGCTACTAAAAGAAATTTTAACCTTTGAAGGATTCACCGTTTCGGAAGCAAACGATGGTGAAGAAGCATTAACCTGCATCGATGCCAGTATCGACCTTATTCTTCTGGATGTCATGATGCCCAAACTGAACGGGATGGATATGCTCAAAAAGTTACGGGAAAACTGGCAGACTCCGGTTTTGATGCTAACGGCAAAAGGTGAAGAAATTGACCGGGTCATCGGACTGGAACTGGGCGCAGATGACTATCTTCCTAAGCCTTTCAGTGACCGGGAGCTTCTGGCCAGGATCAAAGCTATTCTAAGAAGAACACAAAACAACAGCCAATCGAAAAGCGACCAAATCAGCTATCAGGATATAACTCTGTATCCGGGGAAACAGGAAGCGTATTGCGATGGTGAATTGCTGGATCTGACCACCACAGAATTTGCCCTGCTCAGCCACTTTATTCAACATCCGGGAAAAACACTCACTAAAGAAGTACTGAGTTTAGATGTTCTGGGAAAACATTTATCTGCATTTGATCGCGCAATTGATATGCATGTCTCAAACCTCAGAAAAAAACTACCGGAGCGTCAAAATGGGAAACAACGGATTAAAACATTGCGGGGCCGGGGTTACATGATGATTTTGGAGGATTAATGCGGTTACCAAAACTCAATAATTTATATGGCCGGATTTTTGCTGTTTTCTGGCTGATTATTTTTCTGGTGCTGATTACTGTGCTATCTTTACCGCACTTGGATCCCCGCCGCTCAAAAAACTTATCCCATGGAGAAACCCTTCATTTTAACGATATTAAAAACAGCATTGAACTTCAGTTTGCCGGATTAAATGATCTGTCCAGAATCGAAAAGCATCTCAATATGCGGATGGACCATGGACCGGAAAGGATGCGCTTTTTTCTGACGGATAAAGATGGCAACCTCATTCCTTCCGATACCCGGACCAGTTTTAGGGTCAGAGCATTAAAAAATTTCATCACTTCCAGTGATTCAGTTTCAGACCCACAAAAAAGGCTCTACGGACGACTGACCATTATCGGCCCTTTTCCCATTTACATAGCCAACCGGGATTTACTGCTATATGTAGCAATGCGTTCAGATAATGAACCCCCATTCATTATCCGGTTACTGGACAACCCGATCTCCTTTTTGCTATTGGCCATGTTGGTCAGTACACCATTTCTACTCTGGCTTGCCTGGGCATTAAGCAAGCCTGCGAACAAGCTGGCCATGGCTTCGCGACGGGTAGCCAGAGGTGAATTTAAAAGTGACCCGTCACTTGAATTCGGTCCGATAGAATTCCGCCAGGCCGGACAAAGCTTCAACAAAATGGTGCAAGCTGTTAATGGGATGATTTCCGGCCAGCAAAGGCTGCTTTCAGACATTTCTCACGAATTACGCTCCCCCCTGACTCGTTTAACCATGGCGAATGCACTGGCAAAACGTAAGCTGGGAGAAACACAGGAATTAGAGAGAATCGATACCGAAGCACGCCGGTTAGAACAGATGATCAGTGAACTTCTTGAGCTTTCCAGAATGCAGATAGACAGTCATCTGATTCACGAAACACAGTCATTATCCAGTCTTTGGGAAGCTATGCTTGATGATGCTCAGTTTGAAGCGGAGCAACTCAAAAAAACACTACTCTATTCCGCCATTCCGGAACGTTCTATTTCAGGCAACCCCAAACTGTTAATCAGCGCACTGGAGAACGTCATCCGGAATGCAATTAAGTATGCTCAGCAACAAATCGTTATCCAATTCACAGTATCTGGCGAGCACTTATACATCACGGTTGAAGATGACGGCCCAGGTGTCCCGGAAGAGGAACTAAACGATATTTTCCGGCCTTTTTACCGGGTTTCAACGGCCAGAGATAGACAAAGTGGCGGAACAGGGCTCGGGCTGGCCATTACAGAAAATGCCATCCGGCAGCATAGCGGAACCATTGAAGCCTCAAGAAGCCAGCCACTTGGCGGCTTAAAAATCTGCTTTCAACTTCCGGTTTTATCATAAATTCTATCTTTTTCAGCCCGTTTTAAGCATTAAAAATGGGCTTAGCGATGCCTTCATCAACAAAAAACTTCATTATTTGCCTGAAATGCTCTTGGGTATATACTCTTGCCATCCATTTCCGACCAGCAAAGATCCTATCATGTTTGATATTGCTTTATATGAACCTGAAATCGCCCCCAATACTGGAAACATTATTCGTTTATGTGCAAACTGTGGTGCCAGCTTACACTTAATTGAACCTTTGGGGTTTGACTTAGAAGAGAAAAAGGTCCGCCGGGCCGGTCTTGACTACCGGGACCTAATGAACGTAACCCGACATCAAAACTATCCGGCTTTTCTTGAATACTTAGAAAACAGAGGAAAACCATACCGGCTCTTCGCATGCACAACAAAAACAACGGGTCATCATGTTGATCCGCACTATGCGCAGGGCGATGTTTTGCTCTTCGGGCCGGAAACCCGAGGCCTGCCTATAAATATCATCGAAGGCCTGCCGCTGGAACAACGAATCCGTATCCCGATGATGGCAGAAGCCCGCAGCCTGAATTTATCAAACGCCGTTGCTATCATTGCTTATGAGGCCTGGCGTCAAATGGACTTCGACGGAGCTCAATAAACACAGTCTATCAACTCAGTAACTAGACTCAGTGGGGGGAACTTACTTTAGTTTGTGGTGATCATCGCTGTCTTTACGCTCATATTCACCCTCATAAGTATTACCATCATCTTGGCTGGTATTATGATATGAGTGGTGAAACCCTGGATTAAACTGCCCCTGAACCACCACTTTCTTCATCAGGTACTGAGCAAGCATTGCACGTGGGCCCGGAAGCAAAATAACCATCCCCAGAGCATCGGTCATAAAACCGGGAGTTAACAGTAATACACCGGAAACCGCCAGCAACACACCTTCCAGAATTTGCCTGGCTGGTAATTCTCCCTGATTAAGCCGTTGCTGAACGGTCATTAATGTCTGCAAGCCCTGACTGCGTACCAAAGACGCCCCGACAAATGCCGTTAACAACACTAACGCAATGGTTGTCCAAAATCCCAAGAAACCGCCGACCTGTATAAATAACGCAATTTCTATTACTGGAACAGCAATAAAAAATAAAAGAATGATAGGAAACACACAACCTCCGCACCAATATGTTTCACTAGTTTATCCTATTCTCTGCCATATTCCGAATTCACCTGACAAATTTGTCATCAGCAGTAATCTCTGTTTTCGTATTAATGCGGATAGGAAACCGAGAACCATTGCTATTAGCAAAAATTTGATGGCAAAAAACCACTCATACACTAGCTTTAAGAGAGGCTCATAATAATCTGGTGGCATAAGGTATCAGGATAAGAATGAAAACCTCAATTCAAGTACTCCAAAAAATGCTGTTAGTCTGGCTGATACTGTCAGTCATACCTTTAATTTACTACCGCCATACTACCAGTGAGGCCCATCATTTTTTAATTGCCCGTTTTGAAGAGCAGGGAAACCAGTTTCTATCATTTGTTGATGACAGGGCAAACCGACTTCACACCCAAATTAGAAATACTTTCAAAGAATTAAGCCAGTCACCTTTACTGTATGATTTTGCAAAGTCAAGCGAACCACGCTTGAAAGAGTACATCGAGCACCAATGGCTGATAACAGAAGAAAATGTCCGGTATTTTTACCAACTTCGTTACTTAAATACTCAGGGTAAAGAGATTATAAGGGTCGAATCAACACCATTAATGACGGTCCCATACATCGTACCGGACAATCAGTTGCAAGAAAAAGGCACCCGTGACTATTTTATTTATGCCAGCCACCTGAAACCTGGGGAGCAAGGCTCATTTGGTATCGATCTGGAATATGAACACGGAAAACCGTTAATTCCCTATAAACCCGGATTCCGGCTGATCTATCCTATTGATATAGATGGGAAGCGTTATGGTTACTTTATTGCTAATCTGGAAGTACTGGAAACCATTGATTACATTACATCCAGCCAGCAAAACTATTCCGTCAGCTTCGTCGATACTAAAGGCTATTACCTCCTGAGCAGTGACAGCACCAAACTTTTCGGCAATCTCATCAAAGAACGAAATGATATGAATCTGCCAACTCAAAATCCAGAGTTATGGCAGCAAATATCATCCTCTAAAACCCGAAGCGGAGCCATGCTATCGCCAAAAGGCCTTTACGTTTACAAACCTTTCTCCGCTCCCCTTTTCGACACAAAAAGAAAACTGACACTGGTCACCCTGATACCGACAAACCAAATCAGTGAAGTTCTGAGAAGTCATGACCGGGAAACACAAAATGATGCGCTGACTCTTTTGTTATTACTTGGCTTGCTATCCGGACTGGTTGCCATTTTCTGGGTTAATTATTCCAAAATGAACATTGAAAGAATTTTCAGCCGAAGTGTCCTTGACAATAGTATCCCGGTGGCTTTAACCGATGCGAACCATCAGGTCCTCATGGGAAACACGCTCTTTTGCCATCTTTTGGAACTTGAGCAATCAGAACTCAAAAACATCAATCTCCTGAAAGTGGACCGCATCCGTCTTTCCAGACTGAAACTCAAACAGGCTCTATCCGTCAGCGAGCACTGGCAAGATGAGTGTGACATTCACGGCGTCTCATACCAGCTCGAAGTAAAAGAGCTGCCCGGTTCTTTTCACAGCAACAAACAATATATGTACTCTTTCATTGATATCTCAGAACAACTTCAGGTCATCGATGAACTCAAAAATCAAAGCCAGAAAGATCCGGCAACCGGGTTGTGGAACAAGAAAAAATTCAATGACAGTCTCGGCCATTATTCCCGTTTAAAACGCCGCTATAAAAATCAGCCTATGAGCTGTCTGGCAATCATCGATATTGATGACTTCAAAAACATCAACGACACTTATGGTCATCAGTCTGGTGATGATGTCATTGTTAGCTTAGCGGAAAAACTGACTAATCAGTTACGTGATACCGACATTATTGCCCGTATCGGGGGGGATGAATTTGCAGTAATACTTCAGCACATTGATATCAAATCTGCCTACGAACTGATGCACCGGTTCAACCACTCTATCAACACTGTCAACAATATTCCGATTACTGTCAGTATTGGCATCACCGAAATCGACGAGGACAGTCAGTTAACCTTCATGTATGCTGATAAAGCACTATACCGTTCTAAAAGAAAAGGGAAAAATACCGTCTCGGCTCATAAATTTGAAAGTTTAACTATTGTAGAAAATACCACCAAGGCGGAGCGGCAGCGCTAAGCTCTGTTTCATACCATCGCTGGTATATCTCTTTCATAACTGTTAGCTTATCATCCGGTCTGAATTACTTTCATCTACTCGTTATGCTCAGAACTTTATTACTGGTTGTCAGTTTATTATTATCTCAGTACTCTCAGGCGGCATTTAAATCAGGCCAGACAGACCCGTTTGGCCAGTCATCCAACGATTTTGTGACCGTCGATCAAGCCTTTGCATTCAACGCGGTTCAGTCAGGCAATCAACTCAATATCGACTGGCAAATAAAATCCGGCTACTACCTGTACAAAAAAAATATAACAATCAATGCGAAGAATGTCATTTCCGGACCATTAACCTTGCCCGAAGGATTGCCTCATCGGGATGAATTTTTCGGGAAGGTAGAAATATACCGGGATTCTCTGTTCCTTTCTTTGTCACTCAACGGCATAAATCCCGGCGCTTCCATCAGCATTCAGTATCAGGGCTGTGCCGATAAAGGATTCTGTTACCCTCCGGAAACCCGCACTATCACACTGACACCAACACAGGTAAAAACGACCGGGCTCTCTTCTCCGGTTTCTGAGCAAAATCAGATTGCTGCCCAGTTATCCGATAACTACTGGACCCTCTTTTTTATGTTCGCTCTGGGAATAGGGCTGGCTTTTACCCCTTGTGTTCTGCCCATGTATCCGATTCTGACCAGCATTGTTCTGGGACAACGGAAACTAACCAGAAAGCAGACCTTTTCACTTTCATTTACCTATGTTCAGGGAATGGCACTGACCTACACCATTCTAGGTCTGATTGTTGCGTCTGCCGGATTACAGTTTCAGGCTTATTTACAAAATCCGTACGTACTGAGCACATTAAGCCTTCTGTTTATTTTGTTGGCTCTGTCGATGTTTGGCCTGTTTTCACTTCAGTTACCACCGTCGCTACAGACCCGGCTCAATGAATGGAGTAACGGACAGAAAGGCGGAACATTTGGGGGGGTATTTGTGATGGGGGCGATTTCCGGTCTGGTCTGCTCACCATGCACCACGGCACCACTATCCGGTGCTCTGATTTACGTATCTCAAACTGGCAACCTTTATATCGGCGCTCTGGCTCTTTATCTTCTCGCTCTGGGCATGGGAGTCCCCTTAATTGCTGTAGCGTTATTCGGCCAGCAGATACTTCCCCGTTCCGGCATGTGGATGGACAAAGTAAAACAGTTGTTTGGCTTTGTTCTGTTGTCAGCCCCTCTGTTCTTACTGGAAAGAATATTACCTGCGACCGTTTCATCGCTTCTTTGGACTCTGCTCGCTACTTCAGCCATTACCTGGCTGCTTTGGGCCAGCTTTAGAAATGACTCCGGACTCAAAACGAAAATAGCGGGAGTCATACTGTCAGCCGGTATTGCCTTTATTACCATCACCGGCGTATTGCTCCCGTCCTGGCATGAATCGCATTCACTGGCATTTATCCGGGTCACTACGGTCAGTCAGCTGGAACAACAGTTAAAACAGGCCAAAAATGATGGGAAACCCGTTATGATTGATTTTTATGCCGACTGGTGTGTCGCGTGTAAAGAATTCGAAAAGTACACGTTTTCAAGCGAAAACGTGCAGCAGGCATTGTCCGGTTATACCCTCATTCAGGCGGATGTAACCGCCAACAACCAAAACGATCAGGCACTGTTGAAACACCTTCACATTCTGGGTTTGCCTACCTTACTGTTCTGGGACAAACAAGGGAACACGTCACCATCAACCCGGATAACCGGCTTCATGAATGCTGACGATTTCATGATACATCTGGATCGGATCAATAATATCCAGCCATAAAAAAGCCCGGCAGAGCCGGGCTGATATCCGTAAAACTACCGCTCAGGCATTAATACCTACAATTTTCAGCCCCGGATTCACCGAGGTAAGCTTACGAACCAGATAATTCAGGAGAATACCGTACATTGGAACAAACAGTCCCAGACTAATCAATAACTTAAAGCTGTAATCCACCATCGCAATTTCAGTCCAGTGCTGCGCCATAAACGGATCAGGACTTTGATAGAAAGCGATCCCAAAAAATGAAATAGTATCAAACGCATTACCGAATACTGTTGATGCCGCCGGAGCTATCCACCATTGTCTTAACTGACGCAGACGGTTAAAAACATGGACATCAAGAATCTGTCCCAGTAAATATCCCATAAAGCTTGCAGCCGCAATACGGAAAACAAACAGATTAAATTCAGAGAGCGGAGCCAGTCCCTGATATTCACCCTGATGAAAGACAACTGAACAGCCGTAAGACAGAGCAAGTGCAGGTAGCATAACCAGAAAAATAATTTTCCGGGCCAGAGACGAACCGAAAATACGAACAGTTAAATCGGTTGCCAGAAAAATAAACGGAAACGTAAAAGCTCCCCAGGTGGTATGGAAACCAAAAATAACAAAGGGTATCTGGACCAGATAATTGCTGGATACAATCACCAACAGATGAAATACAACCAAATACGAAAGGGCTTTACGTTGCTGAGAAGGGGTAAATTGACTCATGTTATACCTTTTTAGTTTGATTTGGGGGCGAGGGAACCCAAACGAAGTTAAACTTCATTCAACAATGTGATGTGATGATTTTTTCATCACCTCTTCAGGAGCGGCGATTATACGCGAAGTTTTAATAAGTGCAATCCCCTGTCGATCGTTTAAAACTTGAGAAGATCGTCAGGATCGTGATACTCTTCGCCTCCATTTTCTGCCTGTCGGCAAAACCCGCAGGCAATACAGGTAAGACTATCTTAAAATAACTTCTTCAATTGACTGTGGAATTGTAATTATGGGTAAAGGTACTCTTTATATCGTTTCAGCACCGAGCGGTGCCGGTAAATCAAGTTTGATTGCGGCATTACTGGAAACCAACCCGACTTATGCGATGAAAGTGTCTGTCTCTCATACAACCCGGGGCATGCGTCCAGGCGAAGAAGACGGTGTTCATTACCACTTTATCCGGAAGGAAACATTTGAAGAACTGATCGCCAAAGGTGAATTTCTTGAGTACGCCGAGGTATTCGGAAACTACTACGGTACATCACGTATCTGGATCGAAGATAATCTGAAAAAAGGCATTGATATCTTTCTGGATATCGACTGGCAGGGAGCGCAGCAAATTCGTCAGCAAATGCCACAGGCAAAAAGTATCTTTATTTTACCACCTTCGAAAGAAGAGCTGGAAAGACGTCTGACGGCCCGGGGCCAGGACAGTGATACGGTGATAGCGAAGCGAATGAATGAAGCCCGGTCAGAAATTTCCCACTATGCGGAATACGATTACGTCATCGTAAATGATGATTTTGATGTGGCTCTGATTGATTTAAAGGCCATCATCCGTGCGGAAAGATTGAAAGAAGAGAAGCAAGCTGCTAAATATAACCCTATGCTTACCGAGCTCTTAGCAGAATAAGCCTGAATTTATCATTTATGTAAGGTCTGCAACTAGCCTATCAATGTGTTAAGTTGTATACTTTACGGTCACTTGTTGTAATTAATATATTTAACTATTTGGAGTTCTCATGGCACGCGTAACTGTACAAGACGCTGTTGAAAAAATTGGCAACCGTTTCGACTTAGTTCTTATTGCGGCACGCCGCGCACGTCAAATGCAAACTGGCGGTAAAGATTCTCTGGTGCCGGAAGAGAACGATAAACCAACCGTCATTGCTCTACGTGAAATCGAAGAAGGTCTGATCACAAAAGAAGTTCTGGATGCACGTGAACGTCAGGAACAACAAGAACAGGAAGCGGCTGAACTTGCAGCCGTAAGCAGTATCGCTCACAACCGTTAATCGTGAGTGTAAAATCACACAACATCACGGGCCTGTAATTTGTATCTATTCGATAGCCTCAAAGACGTTGCCCAGGAATACTTGTCAGAGCCTCAAATTGAGGCTCTGCGTCACTCTTATGTGGTAGCGAGAGATGCCCACGAAGGGCAAACCCGGTCAAGCGGCGAACCTTATATTATTCACCCTGTCGCCGTCGCACGTATTTTAGCTGAAATGCGTCTTGATCTGGAAACACTGCAAGCCGCTCTTCTCCACGATGTCATCGAAGACACGGAAGTAGCCAAGGCAGAGTTGGAAACGATGTTCGGAACCGCCGTGGCTGAGCTGGTTGACGGGGTATCGAAACTCGACAAACTGAAATTTCGTGATCGAAAAGAAGCACAGGCTGAAAACTTTCGTAAGATGATCCTTGCGATGGTTCAGGACATAAGAGTTATCTTAATCAAACTGGCTGACCGCACTCATAACATGCGGACACTGGGCGCATTGCGTCAGGACAAGCGTCGCCGGATTGCACGGGAAACGCTTGAGATATTTGCTCCGCTGGCACACCGTCTGGGTATTCACAATATCAAAACAGAACTGGAAGAGTTAGGTTTTGAAGCACTCTACCCAAATCGTTATCGTGTGCTGAGAGACGTTGTAAAATCAGCTCGTGGTAACCGAAAAGAGATGATTCAACGAATTCACAGCGAAATTGAAGGTCGCCTCAGAGATTTCGGGCTCACGGCAAGAGTGCAGGGCCGAGAAAAAAATCTTTTCTCTATCTACAACAAAATGAAAACCAAAGAGCAACGCTTCCATACCATCATGGATATCTACGCGTTCCGGATCATCGTCGATACACCCGATGCCTGTTACCGGTCTCTTGGTCAGGTCCACAGTCTGTATAAACCTCGACCCGGCCGGGTGAAAGACTACATTGCAGTACCAAAAGCCAACGGATATCAATCCTTACACACCTCTATGGTGGGACCTCACGGGGTTCCGGTGGAAGTTCAGATCCGCACGGAAGACATGGATCAAATGGCTGATAAAGGGGTTGCCGCTCACTGGTCATACAAAACTAACGGTGAGCGTTCCGGTACAACGGCTCAGGTGAAAGCACAACGGTGGATGCAAAGCCTGCTGGAACTTCAGCAAAGTGCTGGTAACTCATTCGAATTCATTGAAAATGTTAAATCGGATCTGTTCCCGGACGAAATTTATGTCTTTACACCGAAAGGGCGTATTGTCGAATTACCAGCCAATGCCACTGCGGTTGACTTTGCTTATGCCGTACATACTGACATCGGTAATACCTGTGTCGGAGCAAGAGTCGATCGCAACCCTTATCCTCTCAGTAAGGCACTGAAAATTGGTCAGACTGTTGAAATAATCAGTGCTCCGGGAGCCCGACCCAACGCCGCCTGGCTGAACTATGTAGTGACTTCCCGCGCCCGGACGAAAATTCGTCAGGTTCTAAAAACCATGCGCCGCGAAGAGTCCATCAGCCTTGGCCGCCGTTTGCTGAACCATGCACTGGGTGATCACGCGCTGAACGACATTGATCCAAACACTATTCAGATTATCATTGATGAACAGAAAATGTCATCTCTGGATGATTTGCTTGCCGCAATTGGTCTGGGTGAACTGATGAGCATTGTGATTGCACGTCGCTTACTCGGCAATGCCGATGAAATCATTGTCAAAGACAGTGACAAACCGAAACGGAAACTGCCAATACGCGGAGCCGAAGGCATTTTGCTGAACTTTGCCAACTGTTGTCATCCCATTCCGGATGATCATATCGTCGCCCATATTTCCCCCGGAAAAGGCTTGGTTATTCACCGGGAAAGTTGTGCAAACGTTCGGGGATACCAGCGCGAGCCGGAACGTTACATGGCGGTAGAATGGTCTGATGATTATGATCAGGAATTCGTGACCGAGCTAAAAGTGGACCTGATGAATAATCAGGGAGCACTGGCAGAACTCACCAATGTCATAGCCAATACCGGTTCAAATATCCATGGTCTGTCAACAGAAGAAAAAGACGGACGCCTATACACGGTAACCGTTTTACTAACGACCAAAGATCGTGTTCATCTGGCCGGAATTATGCGTAAAATCCGTGTCATGCCACAATCTCTGAAAGTCCGGCGGAAACGGAGTTAATTTTACTTTAAGTTCAGACCGACAGCACCGACACGTAATCACCGCCCTTGATACCTGATATCAAGGGCGTCATTTTAGTTATTAATCAGGCGGCTTTAGCCCTCAATTATTATGAATATTGATCGTTACAACCGGATTCAGGAAGTTCTTAAATCCCGACAACCTGACTTAACACTCTGTTTAGAAGAAGTCCACAAGCCCAATAATGTCTCAGCCATCATTCGCACAGCGGATGCCACCGGTCTCAGTAAAATTCATGCCGTCTGGCCCACGGAGGACATGCGGACTCTGTCACACACCTCAGCCGGGGCAAGAAACTGGGTTGAAGTAGACACTCATTCTTCAATCGATACTGCCGTGTCTCACCTCAGAAAACAGAATATGCAGATACTGATTACCAATCTCTCTGATTCTGCAGTGGATTTTCGTGACATCGACTATACCAAACCAACTGCCATCATTCTCGGCAGTGAAAAAACCGGCATCTCTGAACAAGCACTGGCACTAGCGGATCAGGATATTGTCATCCCTATGGTCGGCATGGTGCAGTCGCTTAATGTGTCTGTGGCCAGTGCACTTATTCTTTACGAAGCGCAGCGTCAGCGCCAGTTGGCAGGCATGTATGACCGGACAGTCAGTGCTCTGCCAGAGAAAGACATTCACCGCATTCTGTTCGAGCGGGGTCATCCGGTTTTAGCCCGGGTCGCCAGAAAAAAGGCTCTGCCTTATCCGCCACTGGATGACGAAGGACAAATCGTTGCAGATAAAGACTGGTGGACTGCGATGCAGGCCAAATAATTCTCAAAAAACCTGTACAAAAAAACAGTTCAATGATTGAATAACCCTACGTTAACCGATTGATAGAGTCCTGTTATGTCACAACTTTTATCTGCTGTTCCTCTGACCTCCCTGAGCGGGGTTGGTGCAAAAGTAGCTGAAAAGTTAGAAAAAATAGGACTCTTAACCGTCCAGGATCTTCTGTTTCACCTTCCTCTTCGTTATGAAGACCGTACCCGTATCTATCCGATTATCCAGTTACATCCCGGTTTGTGGGCCGCAGCTCAGGGAAAAGTCATGTCCACAGATACGATCTTTGGCCGTAAAAAAATGTTAACCGTCAAAATCAGTGACGGAAACGGAACACTTACCCTGCGATTTTTCAATTTCAATGCCGGTATGAAAAACAATTTCAGTGAAGGCAGGATGGTCCATGTTTATGGAGAGATCAAACGGGGAAATTACGGTCTGGAGATAGTCCATCCGGACTATAAATTTTTTACATCACAAAAAGCGCCGGTTCAGGAAGCCAACCTGACAGCCGTATATCCAACAACCGAAGGGCTACGTCAGATTACCATCAGAAATCTGACGGATCAGGCGTTAGATCTGCTTGAAAAATCGGCGGTACAGGAACTGCTTCCGGACGGATTGTATGATCACCAGATGACACTGGCACTGGCACTACACACCATTCATCGTCCCCCGGCGGATATCGATCTTGAGCAGTTCGACCGGGGACGTCATCCAGCTCAGCTACGACTGATTATGGAAGAATTGCTGGCACAAAACCTATCGATGCTTGCCATACGAAGCAAAGGACAAACAGAAGATGCCCCGCCGATACCTTCCGGTGCTCAAACATCGTTAATGGCAGCCTTTTTAAACCAGTTACCTTTTGAACCAACTGGAGCACAAAAGCGGGTTGCCGGTGAAATAGAAGCGGATCTGGCCAAACCCCATCCTATGATGCGCCTGGTTCAGGGAGACGTCGGTTCCGGTAAAACCTTAGTGGCTGCCCTCGCCGCTTTATCCGTCATCGGGCAGGGATATCAGGTTGCTCTGATGGCCCCAACGGAACTTCTGGCAGAACAACACGCGAATAACTTCGAAAACTGGCTGACGCCATTAGGACTAAAGACTGGCTGGCTGGCCGGTAAATTAAAAGGAAAAGCCAGAGAAGTGGCGCTGAAAAGCATTGCCAATGGCGAAGCAAACATCGTCGTCGGGACTCATGCGTTGTTTCAGGAACAGGTTGAGTTTCACAAACTAGCGTTAGTGATTATTGATGAACAACACCGCTTTGGCGTTCATCAACGCTTAGAGCTAAGAGAAAAAGGGGCAAAAAACGGCTGGTACCCACACCAGCTGATTATGACGGCCACCCCCATTCCCAGAACACTGGCAATGACTGCCTATGCCGATCTGGAAACGTCCGTTATTGATGAATTGCCTCCGGGCAGAACCCCTATTCAGACCGTTGCCATTCCGGATACCAAACGGGATAACATTATTCAGCGCATTCATGATGCTTGTGTGTCGGAACAAAAGCAAGCCTACTGGGTCTGCACACTGATCGATGAATCGGAAATCTTGGAAGCACAGGCTGCCGAGGAAATCTGTCAGGAACTGCAACGCAAACTGCCGGACGTTAAAATCGGTCTGGTTCACGGCAGAATGAAAGCCGCTGAAAAACAATCGGTAATGCAGCGCTTTAAAGAGAATGAACTGCACCTTTTGGTTGCCACAACGGTGATTGAAGTTGGGGTGGATGTTCCCAATGCCAGTCTGATGATCATCGAAAACCCGGAACGCCTCGGGCTTGCCCAGCTCCACCAGCTAAGGGGGCGTGTCGGCCGGGGCTCCGTTGCCAGTCATTGTGTCTTACTCTACCATCCCCCTCTGTCAAAAACGGCACAGAAACGTCTTGGCGTCATGCGTGAGAGTAATGACGGCTTCGTTATTGCCCAACGAGATCTGGAAATCCGCGGGCCGGGTGAACTTCTGGGAACCAAGCAAACCGGTCTGGCCGATTTTAAAATTGCCGACTTAGTTCGTGATCAGCAATTAATACCGGAAGTACAAAGAATTGCCCGTCATTTGCACGATAATTTCCCGGAAAATACGAAGGCCATCATTGAACGCTGGCTGGGGGAAAGAGATATATACTCCAAGGCCTGATTCCCGATAATCCCGTTCACTACCTTTATTACTTTTATCAATGGAATAGACATTCCCTGGACACGTTGTATTATTAATAGACACTTGCAGCGATTTTTTGTGACATAAATCACTTGTTGTACATATAACACTTTTCACACTATGCATTTATCTGGATAGTAGGCGGCACGCAGATGTGGTGGAATTGGTAGACACGCTAGCTTCAGGTGCTAGTGGCTTCACGGCCGTGGGAGTTCAAGTCTCCCCATCTGCACCACAACACTGTAGAGGACGTCAGACGACGTCTTTTTTTATATCTGAATTTCCTTCAAATCAACATACTGTATTCAAAGTCACTGAAAGCGCTGTCGTTTATTTACCACCAAATGCTTTAACTCACCATTTATATACAGCAAGGCTTCGAGCTTGCGATAGGTTAGGCTACAGTTCCCAACATATAGCCATTCAAAGTACAGGTCATATCAGATAAATACGAGTTTAATTGTGCTGCTAACTCATTTATGCCCCAAAGCTTGTTATAGGACTGAATTGTTCTCGTTTGGTTCTTAAATGCTACATGGTATGGCGCACCATAAATGCTAACCTAACTTTTGTGGGTACGATTTGATCAGAGCTTGAATGCAGTCAATTGGCTATACCTAATAAGTACAGCCTAGGTTCATTTCAATAAAGCGGAAAGTAAGATTCTTGTCTTAACTATTGGCAAATTAGGCCATTAGCTATAAATTTTTGCCCAGTACTCGTACTCTTCTCGAGAAACGGTAGGAACTTCAAGGTTGATAGCTACTTTTTCAGTTGATGGGGTACTTCTGTATTCTTGAGGAAAGTGCCAAATATTGAACTCATCATTTGGCATTGTATCGTGAACTAGCTTCTTCCACCCAAGCGTCATTGCAATTCGTTTGCAAGCTATCTTTTTTGCAAGGTCAATTTGCGCATTCTTGTCCATAAAGAGCCAATGTCCTGTATTTACAGCGCCAGTTAGAATATCAACCGCCTGTAAGCCAAGGTGCTGTTTGGAATCTTCCATACTTAGCTTTTCGATTTTAGCTCTGCCAGTTTTCTTCCTGATTATATGGTTGCTAATGATCTTAACTACCTCGTCTTGTTTGGCATAAGAGGTGCTTTTCTGATCTATTTTGACAGTCGTTCTACTATTTTTATTTTTCAGAGTGTTAGCAAGTAGGTAATCATAAGTTGTAAAAAAGGCTTCCTCTTCATCAATTTGCCACTTCCGATAAAAGTCTTTGCGCACAACGATACAATGAAACGAACACGGGCTTTCTAATACTAGCTTCGCGATACCTATACATAGGTTTAGCTTCCCAGCACTTTTTCTGATCTTTTGCCATTTCAGTTCTCCTCGAATACCACTCTTAGCAATCATGCCTTTTAGCTGACTATCGAACTCATCTAAGTAGTGTGTGGGAATAGTAAGGATGCCAATCGTGTAGCAAGGACAGCCGGCGGTGTTACCACTTTCATCAGCAAAGGCAATTATTTCATCCATTAGAGGGTAACTCCTTATCCATTCAGGTATTAAGCTAGATTAGTAGGAAATAATGCCACCTTTAGATTATACGCTCAATGTTTCACATATGACTGAAGCTTGGGCAACTATGGTTAATCAGTTTGTAGTGAACGAAGGTGGCCTCATTTTCAAAGCATGCTCCCCTACTTGGAGTTGACTTATAAATCGTGATCCTCATATTGCCAAAGAGTGGTACAAAAAATAGAACTGTATCCAAAACAAGATTTTGATATTAAATAATTTTGTCTTTTTAGCTTGTAATGAAGAGTTCTAATCTTCTTAGGATACTTATGAATGCGTTTCGTGCGCTGCTAACTTATTTATGTCCAGAAATTATTTAGAGTCCAAAAGGCCAAACATTCTAAACATGGATAACGTTTATCAGTCATACAAAAAACCGGATAAATCAATTACCCGGCTTACAAACGAAACGGTTAAGAGTATTCCGGGTATTACACCGGCACAACAATAATATCGATGGGTGACTTATTGATGACCTTTCTGGAATAAGAAACAATATTGCTCCAGAAGGTATGATGATGACCACAAATCAGCACATCAAATCCATACTCACCAATCACTTCCCCCAGCTTATCAGCCAGCTCACCGGTACCGACCAGAAAATGCTTAATCGGGAAGTCCGTATGTTTCTGGACAAGATGAAGCTGTTCGTTTGAGTACTCATTCAGAGGCCGGTCATCCGGGTGTTCCTGAATGTCCATCAGTTCCGGATAAATTTCGCCCAGAGTCCCATCAATATGAATGAAAGAGACTTCTGCATTCACAGATTCAGCGAGATCAGTCGCTTTATTGATAAGTACCTTGTTGCTGTCTTCAGATAATTCCAGTGCAACCAGGATATGTTGATAACACATAACGACACCTTCATTTTTTACCTAACTATCATCAGCATAGCCGGAGCAAAAAAAAATATCACCGCCAAGCTCGCATAACTGCAAAAAGATAACGGAAAAATTACCGGACCGGGAAACTCAACTGGACTTTCAGTCCTCCCTCCGTCCGGTTATCAAGCAGAACAGAGCCGTTATGCTGTCTGACAATGCGTTTGACAATCGCCAGCCCCAGTCCCGTTCCTTCACTGCCCCGGGCGGTATCACCCCGGGTAAATGGCTCAAACACTTTCACGACCTGCTCAGGAGGAATTCCCGGACCATTATCTTCCACACTCACCCAGACCAGTGAACTATCTGCCGTCATTCCGGTGCTCACTTTTACCCAGCCATTGCCATAACGGATTGCATTGATGACCAGATTGGTAATCGCCCGTTTCATCGCAACCGGCTGCCCCGAAACCGGTTTAAGTGGTTCGGCAAAGTCCGTTTCAATCTGCAGCTCATACCCACCTTCTGCCGATGCGACTTCACTGACAAGCTCGTTAAAGTCCACAGAACAAAATGAATCCGTACTGACCGGTTTAAGGTAATCCATAAACTGACCGATGATTTGATTACACTCTTCTGTATCACTGATAATGCCTTCAGCCAGATAACTGTCTTCAGGCGACATCATCTCCGTTGCCAGACGAATCCGGGTTAGAGGCGTTCTCAAATCATGGCTGATTCCCGCCATTAACAAGGCACGGTCTTCTTCCACCGCCTGGATGCCTTTCGACATCTGATTAAACGCATTGGTTACTGAGCGGATTTCCGACGGACCAATCTCTTCGAGTGGCGGTGGAATTTCACCCCGGCCGACCGCCTTGGCCGCATACTCTAATTTTTTCAGCGGACGATTCTGCAAGCGGACAAACACCCACCCACCAAGGATAATTATAATGGCCATAATTAAACTATTACGAAACAACGGCGCAAAATCCCCTTCCTGTAATTCGGTGAGAGGAATACGTAGCAACACATTCGGAAGCTTTTTAATTTTCATCCAGAGAACATAACTTTTATCTTCCACTCCCATTCGGACAATCGTCGGAGAACCAAGCTGAGCCGTCATTTCATCGCTCATCAAATCAATGCGATAGCTGTGTTCAAACGCCTTTTCCATCTCTCCGCTTGCCGAATGAGCCGTCACGCCCAGTTTTTCCAGTACCTTACGACGAACCGGAGCATCGAGTGAGATATCCTGATCACTCGAATCATCCAGCATCAGACTGATCTCATGAGCCAGTATTTTATTAAACTGCTGCAAGCTGGGAAGTAAGGCATAATTAAATACCGCGTAATACGAATAAAGCTGGTTAACCGCCAGTAAAATCAGAAATAACACAATGGTTTGAGTAAAAGAACTACGAACCCGCATAGCATACCTTTAAATAAAAAAGCTCCTGAAATTCAGGAGCCTGATTCTCACTCTTATTTAGCAAACTGCCCATCCGGAACAAAGACGTAACCCAGTCCCCACACCGTCTGAATATAACGGGGCTTACTGGGGTCATCTTCCAGCATCCGGCGTAACCGGGAAATCTGAACATCGATAGAACGTTCCATCGCAGAATATTCCCGGCCCCGGGCCATGTTCATCAGTTTATCCCGGGACATGGGTTCCCGTGGATTGGTGACCAGAATTTTCAATACGGCAAATTCCCCCGACGTTAGTGGCATCGGTTCATCGCCATGAAACATTTCCCGGGTGCCCAGGTTTAAACGAAAGTCACCAAATTCAACAATGGATTCTTCCGTGCTTGGTGCTCCCGGAGCTTCCTGACTTTGCCGGCGAAGTACCGCTTTAATACGGGCCAGTAATTCTCTCGGATTAAATGGCTTAGGCAGGTAATCATCCGCTCCGATTTCCAGCCCCATGATCCGATCAACTTCGTCCCCTTTGGCAGTCAGCATTAAAATCGGAATCTTGTTGTTCACACTCCGCAAACGACGGCAGATAGACAAACCATCCTCACCCGGCAACATAAGATCCAGCACCATTAGATGAAAATTTTCACGGGTTAACAGGCGATCCATCTGTTCACCATTTGCGACACTACGAACCTGAAACCCCTGTTCCGAAAGGTAACGCTCTAATAAGGAGCGTAAGCGCACATCATCGTCAACGACTAAAATCTTATGATTTTCCTGCATGATAGACCTCACCTGTCAAAGCCGACCTCTGCCAGCTCACCGAATCTAAACTCCGATATTCAATAACCGTAATGTATCACCGTTACCGGCTGAAAAGTGCAAAGAATTGTTAACGAGTATTTCGTAAAACAACTTCATATGTCTCTGATAATAGAAAAAAAGCGGGATATGTAAATACTATCCCGCCTGATATACGACATTGAAAAGCGATATTTATGATAATGCAGCGAATGCCTGAGCAACTTTTTCTACATTCATCTCATTCAGTCCGGCTAAACACATTCTGCCACTCGCAATCAGGTAAATACCATGCTCCTCACGTAATTCATCCACCTGAGTTTCACTGAAACCGGTATAACTGAACATGCCTTTCTGCTGCACTAAAAACTGATAATCCTTGTCCGGACAAAGCTTCTGAAGACGGTGATGCAGTGTCTGACGCATCGTCATAATACGGGTACGCATTGCATCCACTTCACCAAGCCACATCGCTTTTAGCTCATCGGTGTTCAAAACGTTAGAAACCACGACGGCTCCATGTTTCGCCGGGCTGGAATAATTACGTCTCACGGTCGCTTTTAACTGACCGAGAACCCGGGCCGCTTCTTCTTCACTGCTGCAGACAACCGAAAGTCCGCCAACCCGCTCACCATAAAGCGAAAAGATTTTTGAAAACGAATTGCTGACAAAGGCAATCACATTTTTTTCCATTGCCAGTTGACGGATCACATACGCATCTTCAGCCATGCCTTCCCCATATCCCTGATACGCCATATCAAAGAATGGAATAAGCTGCCGTTGTTTGATTACCTCGATCACCCGGTCCCATTGGTCACAGGTCAGATCAACCCCGGTCGGGTTATGGCAACAAGGATGAAGTAAGACAATGCTCTTCGCCGACAATGTTTTCAGTGATGCCAGCATACCCTCAAAATCCAGCATTTTCGTAGCCGCGTCAAAATAAGGGTATTCGTTAACATGGAAACCGGCTCCGGCAAAAATAGCCTTATGATTTTCCCAGGTTGGGTTACTGACCCATACCTCAGACTGCGGAAAATAGTAATGGAGGAAATCCGCGCCAATCATCAGAGCACCGGACCCCCCCAGAGACTGAATCGTTGCAATGCGATTTTCCTGCAAAGCGCTGTGCTCATCCCCGAAAACCAGATGCTGGACGGCAGTACGATACGGTGCCAGCCCTTCCATCGGTAAATAAACACAAGGTTCTTCACCTTTTGTAATCAGCTGCGATTTGGATTCCTTAACAGAAGCAAGCGTCGGAATTTTCCCATTCTGATCGTAATAAAGACCAATACTTAAATTCACTTTGTCAGATCGGCTGTCTGCCATAAATTTTTCCATCAGAGACAGTATGGGGTCCCCGGCATACGAGGTTACATGTTCAAACACAAAATTCTCCTTTAACTCATACATGATAACGATCTGAACGGTGATTTAACGCGATAATCAGATTTAAAATCAAACCGCAAATTATCGAAAGTACTAATTCATAAACACCAACAACGGAAAGCGAAATCAGCATAATCGTCACGTCGACGCCCATCAGAAACCAACCGGCACGCAGACCAAACCGATCCTGAAGATATAGTGCCAGAATATTAAAGCCACCTAAACTCGCTTTATGACGAAATAAGATAATAAATCCGGTTCCAAACAAAAAGCCACCCAATATTGCTCCATAGAGTGGATTTAAACTGTCGATATGAATAAACTGCCCCTGCGTATTGGTAATAAATGACACCATACCGACAGCGGCAAACGTTTTAAGCGTGAACAGCCATCCCATCCGGCGAATGGCCAGGTAATAAAAAGGCAAATTTACCAGAAAAAAAAACCGTTCCAAATTCCACATGCAACTTATAATGAAGAAACAACGACAACCCGGCCGTGCCACCGGTAATCATACCGAGCTGTTTCAAAAACAACACACCAAATGACACCAGGCTGGTCCCCATCAGGAGCGCCATCACATCTTCAAACCATTTATGGGCTAATTTTTTTCCAGTTTTTTCATCTACATTCATGACCGCTGCGTCCGACATAATCCTCTTCCCTAAAATTTTAATATCAGAAATTCAAAATGCATAATTCGTGCAGCATTAATACCACAGAGAAATAATCATGCAATATATTATTAAAAAGAGATTGTTTTGTGAGGAAATGACTTATTATATGCACCAATCGTGAACATTTTGTTGTTAAGATGTCACAATATGGTGCAAGTTTTTACCCGGGATTGGTCACAACACCGTACTCTTTTACTCGATCAAGTACGACAGAGGTTTTAATATGCGCGATCAGTTTGGTAGTGAAAATACGATTAATCAGGTCATTGAGACTTTCCAGATCAGAAACGACACATTTCAGTAAGTAGTCGGCTTCTCCTGTTGTTTTAAACGCATCAATAATCGACTGTTCTTCATTAAGAAAATTGAGAAAGCTATAGGCTTTTTCCTCTTCATGACTTAGCAGCTTAACTTCCACCATTGCGATCACTTCCTGTTGAAGTGCCCGTGGTGAGAGGCGTGCATGGTAGCCCAGAATGAGTTTCTCATTTTCTAAGCTAATTCGTCGGCGGGAACATTGAGAAGGAGACAAACCAACAAGTTCACTCAACTCCTGGTTGGTGAGACGTCCGTTGTCCTGCAGTAATGTCAGTATTTTTACATCAAATTCATCAAGTTCGTTTTCCATCATCGGACCGGTTAAATCGTACTTCCAGGCGATCGAGTGTATCAAACTCAGTCCGCTTAGACCTACCCTTTTTGTCCTGAAGAAAACGGAACGCATCACTATGTATCCGGATTGGCATAGGAATTGCTCCGGTCAGTTTGCATGCAGCAATTTATATTCAACGATGAGTCTGTTGGCCAACGGACTTCTCTGATTATTAGGAATTGATAATGAAAGGAAATACACCGCCGGAAAATCTTCACAGAGGACTTAAAAACCGGCACATCCAGTTGATCGCATTAGGCGGCGCTATCGGTACCGGGCTGTTTCTGGGAATAGCACAAACCATCAAAAGTGCCGGACCGTCTGTTCTGTTAGGGTATGCTCTGGCCGGCATCATCGCTTTTTTCATCATGCGTCAGCTTGGCGAGATGGTCGTCGAAGAGCCGGTTGCCGGCACCTTCAGTCACTTTGCAAATAAATACTGGGGAGACTTCGCCGGCTTTATGTCGGGCTGGAATTACTGGGTCCTCTACATTCTGGTTGGTATGTCTGAACTGACCGCTATCGGCATATACATCCAGTACTGGTGGCCGGAGGTCCCGACCTGGGTTTCCGCGCTCGCCTTTTACCTTCTCATCAACGCTATTAACCTGACCAATGTAAAAATGTTTGGTGAACTGGAGTTCTGGTTCTCGATTATCAAAGTGGCGGCGATCATCTGCATGATTTTGTTCGGGGTTTATCTTCTGACGTCAAATAACGGTAACCCGGAATCCACCATTACCAATTTATGGGCTCAGGGTGGCTTTATGCCTAACGGTATCAGTGGTCTGACCATGGCAATGGCTGCCATTATGTTTTCATTTGGCGGTCTTGAGCTTATCGGTATCACCGCCGCAGAAGCCGAGCATCCGGAAAAAAGCATTCCCAAAGCCACCAATCAGGTTATCTACCGGATTCTGATTTTCTATATTGGTTCACTGGTCGTACTGCTTTCCCTTTATCCATGGGAAAAAGTGGCCGAGGGCGGCAGCCCGTTCGTTATGATTTTCCATGCACTGGACAGCAACTGGGTTGCGAACGTGCTGAACGTTATTATTCTGACCGCTGCATTATCGGTTTATAACAGCTGCGTTTATTCCAACAGCCGTATGCTATTTGGCTTAGCCAAACAGAAAAATGCCCCACAGGCGCTGCTGAAAGTGAATAAACGTGGTGTTCCTATGACTGCACTGGCCGTCTCCGCAATCTCAACCGGCCTGTGCGTACTGATCAACTACTTTATGCCCGGCGAAGCATTTGGCTTTCTGATGGCATTGGTGGTATCTGCCCTGGTACTTAACTGGGTTATCATCACGATCACCCACATGAAATTCAAACGGAAAAAAATCCGCCATCAGGAAAAAACCCAGTATCCTTCATGGGGCTATCCTCTCACCAACTGGATATGCCTGTTCTTCCTGCTTGGTATTCTGGCGATCATGTATTTAACGCCAGGAATGCGGCTGTCTGTGTATCTGTTACCGGTATGGCTTATCGCCATGGGCATTGCCTATAAAGTTAAGAAAAAACATGCGCAAACCAATCTGACACCGGCTGAAATGTCATCATAATCGTTAAAAGCAGTAGGACTGTCGTCTCAGTCCTACTCAGCTCTTCATGGCTATGATTCTGAACGTCCGAATCCGTGCCAGTAAACCGGCCAGCCCTGTTTGACCCCATAGTTATTCACAACCGCAGCAACAACGACGAGAGCCACACTACCAGCAAGCACCGGAGTGATCAGAAAACTGAATCCGACAACAGACTTACCCGCCAGAATGATAACTATGGGATTCGCTCCGGCAGGAGGATGAACCGCCCGGCAAAACTGCATTAAAACAATCGCCCCCCCTACCGCCAGCGACATCACAACCAACGAATCACCAGCGCCGTACAAAGCAGCAATACCGACAAATGCAGTGATCAGATGCCCTCCAATCACATTTCTTGGCTGAGCCAAAGGGGATGTTGGTGCTGCAAATAAAATAACGCAGGTTGCGCCAAATGGCGCCATTAACCAGGGAACGCCAGAGTACTGGCCTAATACCGACAATAAAAAAATACCGGCCGAACCACCAATAAATCCTTTAGCCAGTTGTAAATATGAGGGTTTTGAAGGCAGCGAACCACCACCACGTAATCGATTCATTGACTTATCTCCTTACTTTCAATAAAAGTGAACAGATCTGTTCACCCCTGGTTTTTTATAATACAGATCTGTACACTTAGTGCAAGAAAACGTTTTGTATTGTCTGGAATACGAATAATGAGCAAAAAAGAACACATACTTGATATTGCAGAAGCCCTGTTTAATCAGTTTGGCTATACCGCTGTTGGTGTGGATTTAATCCGCGATAACGCTCAGGTATCGAAAACATCCATGTATCGCCATTTTGGTTCAAAAAACAAACTGATCGCGGCAGTTCTGGCGCGGCGTCATAAGCGGTTTGCTCAAAGCCTTGAGCAGGAAGTCAGCCAAGCCGGAACGATGAATAAAAAACTGGACGCTTTTCTCCACTGGCATTTTGTCTGGTTTCGTCAGAAAGATTTTAAAGGCTGTATGTTCATGCACGCTGTCTCGGAATTCAAAGAAAGCGATTCGGTAATAACCCAGATTTCTCAGGCTCATAAGCAGTGGTTAAAAGACTTGCTCACCACCATCTGTTCCAGCGAAGGAGATAAGGCGGATACCGGACGGGTCGAGATGGCACTGACATTTACCGAAGGGATGATTATTCGTAATGAATTTCAGGATACCTCGGAATTTACGGACGACTACCGGAAAACATTCCTTTCTTTCTTTGGTCTTTCATAATTTAAGGCAGATGATCATTATTCACTGCCTTTCTCTTCACCAGTGATGCTCAAAAAATATCCGTATCGTGATATCCGGTGGTTTCAGGGCTTTTTTCTCTGCCACAACGGCTGATACAATCAGACAAATTCTGTCATATTAATAACGAGAATCAGGAATCGTTTTTACGTGAAAACAAAGTTAATTACCCGGGAAGGCTACAATAAACTAAAAGCCGAACACGACCATCTGTGGAATGAAAAGCGCCCGGAAATCACCAAAATAGTGACATGGGCAGCCAGCTTGGGCGATCGCTCTGAAAATGCAGACGGTGTATTAGTGCTATTTTTTTCATACTAATAAAGAAAAAGAACTTTAATTACATATAACTTAAAATAGTATAAATACTATTTTAATATACTATTTTCTTGGTATTCCTCTCTTGTTGTTCATCCCGTTTAAATCAATTATTGTTTTTATTAACTAAGACATTATTTCAAAACAAAGTTACAAGCGGTAAGTTAGTTGCACTAGAACGATATATGCCTCATTCCTTGTTTCTGGGCTAGCTTTCATTATGGTTAGCTACTCATTATGCTATAAATTATCTAATGTCATTTCGAATCGAGAAGGGATCTATGAGTAAAAAATGGTTGTCAGGAAAAGACCTTTTAGAAAGATTAACAAGTCATACAGTACATTCTAGTGAACTCGCGACTACAAGTGAAAAAGATTGGGGATCTTATTTGGAAGATACAGATAAGGCGGACAGCGATTTTTTAGTTCAACGAAGCGATGTTTTTGACTCTTGCCGAATTGAATTTGAGGAAGATGAACAAGACAGAAAGCTAGTTAAGCAAAGAGAAAACTCCCCAGAAATTAACATCGATATCAATGATCTATGAACCACCATTTTTGTGTTATGAAATTAATCACCTGAATCAAAAATGCCCTGATGTTTGCCAACCTAAAATTTAGGACACGTTTTTCATTTCACCAATTGATCTATTTTTGCTCACGGTCAAATATGTGCGCAAATTTATATTGCTTATGTAGGTACTGTATATGATTGTGTATTTATTTTGTTGCTAAGTAAGTTAGTGCACTACTTAGCGTTAGCTTTCCATTGCCATAGATACCATTAGCTTGATATATTTCCTTAAATTTAACAAGGAGATATCATGAGCGTTGATATAATAACACTGATTGGAACATTTCTGCTTGGCACCGCGTCAAGCTTGTTTGCTACATGGCTTTGGCTTCGTCGGAAAAAGAAACTTAAAGAGCGATTGTTATTTCTCGAAGATGAAAAAAACCTAATAGTTAAAATTAGTACTAGTGGGGTGAGTTACGTTAAGTACACTCTTCAGACAATTATGTATGCATTAGGTGTCATTTGTGTTGCAAATATAATTCCGATAGTTAGTAAGATTATGATGGCAGGTATTCCAATGCCAAGCTCACTTCTCTTAGAGCTAGCAACTTGGGCTGCTGCTGCTATGGTCTTGTTCAAAAATTGGTATATTGGCTCTGCATCATACAAAGAAAATGCTGAGCGTCATATTGCGAAAATTGACGATAAGATATCAAAAATAAAGGAAAAGTTAGAAGAGTGATTAGTTAACAAATTGTTCTATTAGATAGCTAATGTATGGCATTTTTTGTTCCAACCGATTAGCGTTTTCGATTCAAAAAGGTTATCGGGCATCGTATTAGTTGTAAAGGAACGTTATGAACAGTAATAAAAGCCAAAGAGATAATTTTTTAGCTCAAGTAAAAAAAAATGGCTGAACGTTCGGGTATATATTCAAACCCAAAATGTAACCATATGAGTAATCGGAATGGTAGTGCTATTTGGAGGTTTATATGCACGAAATTTTAACAGTTGAAGACTTGGTGCTGTATGCCCCAATTTTTGCCACATTTATCACAGCATTAACACTCTGGAATACGGTTAAAGGTAGAAGGCAAGACTATGCGATTAAGTTGCGGGATTTGGAGTTAAAGAAAATTGAGAGAAAAGAGAGGGTTCAATATCAACATCCTCATATTTACAAAGATTTATTTGTGAATTTCTCTGATCCCAAGTGCCTTTATAAGCCAACATGCAAGTTAGTCATAGCAAATCGTGACACTAGAGATGTTGTCGTTGAAGAAATAAAATGGGCTATTAGTACTTCAAGTCGTTGGCAAGTCAATGGACAGAAGTTTGAACCCAGAAAGTTATCACTCTCCGATAAAATAGAATTTGAAATTGATACCGATAAAGACTTTATTTTCTATGAATCTGGTAGTGTTTTATCCCATATTCACAGAATATTAAATATATGTGTATGGGTTAAATTATCAACGGATAGCGGTCGAACAACCCCTTTAAATGTATTTTACTTACAGCGATATCTAGTTTACCGTGATATTAAGTCGTTTCCAGCAAGATGGTGGGGGCTGTATCAGGTATGTAAGCAGCATAACTATAGTTTTCTTGCGGTACTCATATGATAAATGCTATTTCAGGAATTAAATGTGAGAAGAAAATTTTCGAGTGAACAACTAACTGACATCGCTAAGGTAATAAAAGAACGTATTTATGTTCCTGTTTACAAAAGAAAAAGAACCGTTTTCTTGTGTGGGGCAGATATTAAGGATAAAACAACTGGTCGCTCCAAGATGGCAAAGCTATTAATGGAAAATCAAACACGGATTGAGTATGAGTTACTCTACCCAGAAAGTTTGTTTGATGACTTACTTGCAGGCCATGGGCAACATAGCCTTTTAGCCCTCGAGAACATTCTGGCAAGCTCTGTAGACGCAATCGTACTTCTCCCTGAAAGTCCAGGTTCTTTCGCTGAGCTGGGTGCATTCTCCAGCAATCCCAACTTAGTAAATAAGCTCATATGTGTCGCTAACCAACGATATAAAAACAAGAGAAGCTTTCTCAACTATGGCCCAAACAGACTCATAAAAGCATCAGATACGGGGAAAGTGATAAATTTAGACTATGACAAACTTGATTGCCCAGACACTATTCCTCGAGTATTTCGTTCTATCTCAGATGCAATAACAAAAATCCAAAGACAAAATCCAGTAAAGAAAAATGTCACAAACATTTTGGAAGCGGAAAACTTTATACTGCCGTGCATATATTTAATTGAAAACATTGACTTTAACAGTCTGAAAACATTACTAGAAATAGCAACAAATCAGAATCATGTTATGTCAGACATTGCTACACGGTCTGCATTGAGCAAACTTCAATCGGAAAGATTGATAATGAATACAACTAGCGGCTATAACATGACCAGAAGCGGCGAATCACATGTCCTATCAAAATTTACACAACATCGTCTAGATCGAGTACGAATAGAAATTATGAACTATCAGTATCGTGGAAAGTCAGGAATAAATTATGATAGAATGAGTGAACGCACCTTTAGCGAGTTGTTTTTTGAGAAATCCAAAATACAACTGGGTAGTGATTCGCTGTCCTTCAACTAAACCGGAACATTGGCTCATTTAGTTCTTGCTCGCTGAAACTTCGTTTCAGACTCGCAAGGTCTAAACGAGAACTTTTGACGTAAAGGTGCCCAATCTAACAATGGAAATTTCAGCACATCCTCAAGCTTTAAGTAAACTAAAAAACCTAGGCTTACCAGCAGTTAGCAACCTCAACGAGCTATCTAGCCAAATGAGGTTATCCTCAGGTCTTCTTCAACAACTTATCTACAAATCAGATGATCACTATCATGTTTACTATTTAGACAAAAAATCTGGGGGTAAGAGAGAAATTGCTCAACCATCTAGGGCTATGAAAGCGGTTCAATCATGGATTTTAAGAAAAATCTTATACCGCCTAAGTTCATCTGGAAACTCTAAAGGATTCGAAATTGGGGAATCTATTTTAAGCAATGCTAAGCCGCATGTAGGCGCTCATGTTCTACTAAATATAGATTTAGAAGACTTCTTCCATTCGGTTCCCGCATCTAACGTGTACAGTATATTCCATTCAATAGGTTACAACAAAAACATCAGTTACATTCTTACCAGCTTATGCACATTCAACGGTCGATTACCTCAAGGAGCTCCTACCTCCCCCAAACTCTCAAACCTAGCATGTCAACGATTAGATTCGAGGATTCAAGGTTACTCTGGACCAAAGGGTATCATGTATACACGATACGCAGATGACATAACCTTGTCAGCTCGGAACGAGGCAAAAATAAGAAAAGCACAGCCTATGATTGAAGAAATAATCCAAGATGAAGGATTTATCATAAATCATAAAAAAACAAAAATATGCGGAACTAGAAAACGAAAAGAAGTAACAGGGTTAGTAATCTCTCCTAATAGTGTTGGAATTGGAAGAAGTGAGTACCGACGTATACGTGCAGAGGTTTACTCAATGTTAACCTCTGACAATTCAAAGCTTCCTACAATTAACGGTCGGATTGCACATATAAAAAGCGTTGACAAAAATAATTATGAAAAAATCACAAAATACATCTTGTCATTGAAGAAAAAACATCCGGAAAACGATTTGTTTAATTTAATCGTATGCATAAAAGGTCATATAAGCCAAGGCGTGTAACGTAAGTTAAATATGAATCGATGATCGTTTTCCTAGAAACTGATTAGTTTCAGTGGACTCAAATTCAATCCAAGATCAATTAGTTGCCATGTTAAGTTTTGTCCATCTTCGATTCAGCCTAAACCTGGCTGAATCTATTTTATAGTTAATACTGTTCAGGCATTTGGTTATGCATAGCATTAAGTACACTAGTTAAGGCATTTATCTTACCGAGAGTTGTTTCTGAACGTTCCTTTGCTTGAGTATAGATTGGCATTAAAAGCTCTTTTTTATCTATAAATCGGTTCATTAAGCGATGATATTCTTGTTCTTCGGCCAAAATGACAGAAAGCTCACTTTTATACTGGATACGTTCTTTTTCTAACGCTTTTATGTATTTTTCAGTTTGAGTAATTTGGACACTCTTTTCAACCTTTATCATATTACGTTGATACTTTTTTACTGTCTTTTTGGAAAAAGAACCTAAGTTAAACGCTTCGGTTTTTATATATAGTTTTTCCCTACCGTTACCCACAGTTTTTAAATAGCCATTGGATACGAGGTGATTTATTTGTCGGTATACATACCTTCTAGCATCGTTTGCATCATCAAACCGGTCATCAGTAGATTTTTGTAATTCATCCCGAGCCTGAATGACCGTAAATCTATCAAGATTTCTATTAATCAGAAGGTTATAAATTGGATGGCTTAGTTTTTTGGTTCTTTTCATTGCTATCTTTAAATACAGTAAAACTTAGGATTGCTAAGTATACAGAAATCAGTAAAACTTAGACAATCTAAGTTATTCAAGGATTACATAAATGATAAGCCTGTGGCAGACAACCCAATACCTATTCGGCTTAAGCAAGCTCGCAAACGTGCAGGCATTACTCAAAAAAATTTAGGAGTAATGATTGGTATGGATGAAAGCTCTGCAAGCGGCCGAATGAACCATTATGAAAAAGGTCGACATACACCAGATATCAGTACTCTGAAAAAAATGGCAGAAGCACTTGGTGTGCCTTTAAATTACTTTTTCTGTGAAGATGATGCTTCTGCTGAACTAGCTTGTTTAATAGGAAAAATGAGCGGTTCTGAGAAGAAAAAGCTTATTGAAAGTCTAAAAAGTTGTTCTGATGAAGAATCAGAATAGAGCAAAAAAGAGTATTTAAATGAGTTAGGTTATTTAATTGTATGTAAGCATCTCATTTTTAATGTGAATAATATCTTATGATGGCTATGTTTCATTAATCGTGGAGATATATGTATGGTATGTTGCTGTTGTGGTAAACCTCTCAATCGTGGTTTAATTTATAAAACAGATCCCGTGACTGACCAGAAATTTAAATCATGTCCTCATTGTTCTGATGCTAATGGGAAAGAGCATGTATTCCACCCGTACCCATCTTCTTTTGGAAAAACGCCCGCTCGCAAAACCGCACGAAATCCAGATGGTGACCAAAGTTACTGTACCGAATGCCGTCATCTTGGTAAGGGCGAAGTTTCTCAAGTGTTTCAAAATGGGCGTAAATGTAGCGATTTAATCTAGGATATAAATGCAAATTTTTAAAGATGATGCCGTTTCTTGGCTTTCAACGCTCGCTGATTCAAGCGTTGAACTTATAGTGACAGATCCTCCGTATGAGTCATTAGAGAAACATCGAAAAATAGGCACCACAACCAGATTAAAAGTGAGCAAATCCTCTAGTAATCAATGGTTCGAAATATTTCCCAATGAACGGTTTGAAAGTCTTTTGACTCAAATTCACAGAGTTTTAAAGAAAAATGCTCATTTCTATTTATTTTGTGATCAAGAAACTATGTTTATCATCAAGCCCATTGCTGAAAGAATAGGTTTTAAGTTTTGGAAGGCAATTGTTTGGGATAAAGTGAGTATTGGTATGGGATACCACTATAGAGCTCGTCATGAATTTATTCTGTTTTTTGAAAAAGGAAAACGTAAATTAAATGATCTTGGAGTGCCCGATATTCTAGAGTGTAAGCGCGTATATCGCGGTTATCCGACAGAAAAGCCTGTTGAATTAATTGAAGTTCTCATATCCCAAAGTAGTTCGGAGCATGAGTTAGTTGTTGATCCTTTTTTTGGTTCTGGTTCAACCTTAGTTGCGGCAAAAAATTTGAATCGTTCATTTATGGGATGTGATATTTCAGATGCTGCACATAAACACTTCAAAAAACGACTGTGTAAATAACGACTAATTTTTACAAATTAACATTCTTTTTGTATTTTCAAGAGAAATCAAAGCCCAATCCAGATTTTCATTAATATTTACTAAAGTTGCATCGGGTAATACATTTAATACTTCATCTACAGCCATACGTAATTCATCAAAATTCAGTGACATAGGGCGTAAATCAAAACGCTCTTTTCCCATTGCGTCATACCAAAATCCTTTGTACACAAGAAAACTCCATGAATTAAAATTAATTTTCGGAACAAAAACACTTCTGATAATACATTCTATCAGATTGTTTATTTATCATTCACCTATAGATATTTGATTGTTGTTGACTAAATATTCGTCAAGTTGTACTTTTACTACTAATACTATTGTTTAACCTCACTTATTGTCGGGATCACTGAAATCTTAGATATGGATGTATGAACGCTAGTGAACTTAGACCACATCTGACAAATGTGGCTACGGACGCTATTGCCATGATTAATATCTTAAGATTATCTATAGTAACACTAGCAATAGCGCTAGGTTTTGTTTCTATTATTCTTGTGATTACCGAAAAAGAAGAAATTGCATCTGTAATTATTGCTACTCTTCCAGCAATCGTTAATCAGCTATCTTTATTATTAAAAGATTGTGAAAATAAAAACTAAATTTGTTTAAAAGGCAGTATGTTAGCTGCCTTTTTTATACTCAATAGAATTGATAAACCACTCTTTATCACCTTCCGGTGTTCTTACCGTGAATTCATCATCAACTTCTTTTTTGAGCAAAGCTCTAGCCATTGGTGAATCAATCGAAATATAGTCTTTCGCATCACCATAGATCTCTTCAGGACCAACAATTCGGAATTTCTTCACATCACCGGCTTCATTCTCGATCTCAACCCAAGCACCAAAAAAGACCTTTCCCTCTTGTTGAGGTGAATAATCAACAATCTTTACTTCAGGAAGAAACTTTCTGAGAAAACGAACCCGCCGATCTATCTGTCTAAGTAAACGCTTGTTGAAGACGTAATCGGCATTCTCTGATCGGTCTCCTAAACTTGCAGCCCATGTTACTATCTTCGTGATTTCAGGACGTTTTTCATTCCAAAGATGATCGTGTTCGGCTTTTAACTTGTTATAGCCTTCCCGAGTTATTAGTTTGGTTCTCACTTAAAAACTACCCTAATTTTTATCATAAATACTGTAGAGCTTTTTTAATTGCATCAATGGTTGCAACATGGAAAAAAGACTTGTTACTGTCTGATGTAACTATACTTCCATTTTCACCTGTCTCCAATTGATTGCGCCGCAAAAATTCAGAAGATAAAAGGTATTCCAAAGCACTTCGTTCAAGCTCACTAAGTTTATACGAGGATGCCGTTGAACTTCCTCCATCAAAGACTTCAATGACTTGATTTATTGGAACCACTTCATTAAGTAATCTTTCAGTTTCTTTTTTCTGAGAGTAAAGTATATTGGCTTGTAGTCTCACCACAGGATCTTCCAATTCATCAATCCATGCATATGTTTGACCTTTACTCGAGTGTTTAATTGGTTTTGATTGTTCCGGTACCATTGATACAAAACTTGCTATTAAAGTCCGATATGGCTCTCCTGTTTTATTACGGATACTCTGTGCCGCCGGAACACCTCGCCCCTTACCTAAGCGAGCAATGGTAGAAAAGCTAAAATCATGCAAACCTCTTTCTTGCTGTTCTTTACAGATAGTAAAAACTGCATCAAGAGAATTTTGAGTTCGAGTCGATGTTTTATTTTTTAGTTGTTCTAAAACCTTTTCTGGACTGATATCTGCCATATCAACTTATCCTTTTTAACGGTTTAGATTGTTCGAATAATTCCTGAATCGTCTTTTCATTAAACTGGTTATCAATAGAAAGGTCGTTTAACATCAATCTTCCATCTATAAGTCTGTCAACGTTTTCCCAACCTTTTAATCTGGTTAACATTAACTGGGTTAATTGATTCCCAACTTGCAATTGTTCTTCCTCATTTAATAAAAAGAGTTTAGGTTGAATGCCATTTGCCATCATCATTTTATCAATAGCTTGAGAACGTCTTGTTACTGCCAATTCATCATTACAACTATGAAAAAGTTCTGCATTTTCACAAACTTCAGAAAGTTGATGAAAATTACTCACCTCATCCAGTTCAAATCCAATTTGAAGTTTTTTCGGAACAATGAGTTGCAGCTTCTTTTTACTACTGTTTTTAGTTTGATTGAGAATTTGTTGGCAATCATGAATATGTCGATGAATAGCATTCATATCTGACATAAAAAGGTCGAGTTTTTTTGCTCTTGTTTCAATTTCTGAATTTAGATGGAAACGCTCATCGATTAAGCTTTTTCGTTCAGTTTCCAACGATGTTTTGAGTGAGCTATCTGCCTTTAATTTATATATTTGATGGTTTATGACTTCTATTTTTTCTACTGTTGTATCGAGTTTATGTTCCAGCTGAGAATACCGATATGATTGAGTGTTAACCGCTAGGCTTATCTCGTTAAATAATGCTGAAAGTCCTATCAAAAAAGCAGGACCAGTAACAAAAAAGCGACATTGAATACAGTTTTGCTCACCTAAATATCCAGAAGTAACTGGATGATAAATATTAGCTTTCATTGCTACAGGACACCCACCTTCACTACAGTACGCACCTCCAACCGGACAAATCCCAAAGTCTTTAAACAGATAACTGGATGCAGGGCGATTATTATTAAGTGAATGTAGTAATTCAGGGGATGAAGAAATAAGCTGTGATTTACATTCTTCAATACGTTGTTGCTCAACGAATGATCTCAGTGTTTTTGTTGCATTACTAAGAGCTTCTTTTTCTCCGTTATCTATTCGTTCACGGATGTTTACTCCTGTCTTGTCACTTTTTATATAGTAGATGGACATCACAATACTTGAATGACCAACAAGTTTCATTATCACTTCTAATGGAATACCAAATTCATAAGCATAGGCATTAATTAGGCTTACTCGCATAGAATGTGGTGTATATTCGGATTTAAAGGGCACTAATGGTATTGCATGGTTATTACTCAATTCTTCTTGAGCTTCGGAATATTTAAGATTCCTGAAGGTTGCCATACTAATTTCATCTTTTGCCGAAAAAAATAGTGCAGCAGCTAACCGAGTTGCTAATCTTCCCCCGAAATATCCAGGCTCTTTTTCATGAAAATCTCTAAATAAAAAACAGTTAATATCTTTTTGTTTTCGTTGGATTTCGTTAAGATTAGTACGCTCACAATCAAGCCATTTTGTGGGTTCATTAATTGGGTTATATTTTTGCTGCCATTTTCTTAGCTTAATTAACCAGTAGGCTAGGTCTATTGGCATAAATGGTATTGTGTAACCAGAGCCATCAAATTTTGTCTTGTTAGAAGTGTAATGTACCCCAAAATCTTTTTTACCTGCTTTACTTACCATACTTTGACAATTTGTAAGTCCAGCTAATTTACTTTTATTTTTCTTCCAAATAACTTTTTGATTTTTGAAGTCAGGGATTTCGGAATCTGCTTCACCTGAATCACAATAGACAATTTGCATTCCTCGTGCTGGTAGCTGCATTAGTGCATATGTGTATGTCCAATACATAGGAAGCCAAAGGTAAGTTTTATCACCTTCAGTTTTGAATACACAATCAGGATCGTTTTTATCAAGTAAAGAGGTATCTTTTACAGATACCCAGTCGGCAGAAAAAGAATGCAAATGACTTAATTCCCGATAGTTCAATCTTTTGTCAATGGAATCACAGGAAAATATCCATTCTCGTCCGGATTTAACAAATTGGTAAGGTAATGCTAGTTTACTAGTTTCATTAATTACCTGTGTTTCAATTTCACTGTTGAAATTCACATGTGAAAAAGGGTTATTAGCTCCTTTAATTGGCGTTATTTCACCAGTATCTGTATCTTCTAGAAGAAGGTAAGTAGATACAAGCCAATCTAAAAATTCATTAATTGCATATAACCATTTCTTTTTTCTAGCAACTGTTACTTTTTCGAATAGGTCAAACATTGGTTGAATATTGGTAGAACCTCTAGTGAGAAATTCTAAAGGGCATTTCTCAAAGCCATTTGGTTCTATATATTCACGAACAAATTCACATAAATCTTTTGCTTTGTAATCTCCTCCTCGAGCTGACTTCAAGAATTTTTCAATTTTTTCAGCCCATAGTTTCCATTCATCAGTAAAATATTTCACTTGATAAGGTCGTGGTTTACCAAAAAAATCAAATGTATTTGTCCACCCCTTGTTTGCATAAGTTTCTTCAGGTGAGGAAGGAATATGAGGATCATTTAACCGTACACGCATTTTTTTATATTCATGCATAGTTGTGCACTGATTTTTTATTACAATTTTTCTAAGTTTCTCGTATGAATATGGAGTTGGAATATCTAAAGCATCATACCAATTAGTCCATCCATCTATTTGTTCTGGCTTTGATGGTAATTGAATATACTTTTTACGAGCCTCTTTATATTCCACTGAATTACTAATCCCAAGAACTGAACAGGCTTTTTTTAGTTGGTCTAACGTTAATATTTTTCTTGGTAGTAAGATATCATCCCACCCAGCCCATCCTGTTGTATAATATTGAGATGGGTCTGCAGGCAGTAGTGGATCTTCCTTATAACGGTTAAAGTATTCTTTTCTTGAAGTAATACCTAAACGGTTTACAGCTTCCTTAACCAACTGAAGATTTGAATAGAAATTAGGTTTCACTTTCCCCAAAAACGTATACCAGTCTGACCACTCTGCCGCATAATATATATTGGGCTTTGCTGGTAATTGAGGATCTTCTTTATAGCGAAGAAAATATTCCGATCTAGAGTAAATTCCCAACCAAAACACCGCATCACTAGCCATATGGCAATTAAGGTAACGCTTTTTACTCTTCATGCATTTTTTCCCTTATAATCTGCTGTACTTCATAATTCGTAGGTTGAAGATAAACAAGACAACTATCTGGACTCTTATGATGCATTGCTTTCTGGATATCCAACTGATGAACCCCATTTTTACTTAGTCGATAGCCATAAGAATGTCTGTGTCCGTGTGGTGTTGTTCCTATCTGTTTAGATACAGGTAATCCAATACGTCTTACTGCTTGAGAATGTTTTCTTATAAAATTCTTTTTGCTCTCCGGTGTTCCTTTAGAATTTACAAACAGAAATGGCGTAGATGATTTAGGTCTTACACTGAGATAGAGTTGCAGAATTTGGGTGAATTCAATGGCTTTATGAGGAGGAAAAAACATTACTTCAAATGATAAATTTCTATTTGTTAGTAGTGGATTTTTCCAACCAGAGTAAAGTCGGTTATGTCGAAGGTATTCATTGCGTGGTTTCATATGGTGCTTTATTTCCAGAAACTCTCGTCTAGTTCTGAATTTCTTATCTGGAGGGGTTCCATCGCTAGGATGAAATACAGAAATAAGAGCTGCTCCAGTTTTTGGATCGATATAGATATCGCTAGTGTAAATATGGAAACATTCAGACAAGCGTAAGCCACCATAGTGCATTAGCATGGTGATTAGCTGACTACCGATATCAAACTTGCCTGATGAATTTCTAAAACCATCATTAAGTAATCGGTCAATATCTTCTTCTGGAAATCGGTAAACAGATTCTATATTTACGAGATGTCGATTTGGTCCATGGATTGAACGAATGAAAGACATTTCTGTCGGTGATGGCGTATTTAGATGATTTAGGAAACATCTACTATTTCTTCGATAGTAAGCACACCATTGAAGCCGTTCTTCTGAAAAAGTCGTCTTTCGCAATGGATTTAATTTTGGTAAGTCATAACCATGAATGGAGTCTAGGTAATCACAGTAGGAATTTATATGTCCTAAAAGCACATGCACATCTTCGTTTTTTCTGGGAGACCAATACAAGCCAGAATTATCTTTTCCATGTTGAATAGTTCCAAACTGTAAAGCATCAACAAAAGCTCTTAATAAGTTAGTTGCAGATAAATAACTTTGAATTTGAGCATTAATGAATTTAAGAAGTAACTCGATAGCAAATGTATTTCGTTCTAACCAAGATTGTGATTTATTCCGTTTTGTATAAAGAAAACGAAGGTGAGATAGTAAAATTCCGTTTTCAGTAAAAATTGTTGGAAACTGAAATGTGAGTGGAGAACCATTGGCTTTATAGATTGTAGATCTTTTTATTACATATCCCATATTACCTTCTCTAAACTTAGAACTCCTAAGTGTACTAATTAGTATTTAGTACATGGAAATAACTTTTTCCAGTAACTAAGAAAAGATAGGAAAAGGATGAGATTGATTTCAAATAAACTAGAAATAGTATGAATTACTCCATAGAACTAATATCAATACAACAAAAGGCTCTTACGACAAATAGACCGGCGTGTTCGTTTTCTCCGAAAATTCTTACCGGAAGTCACTGTGGTCGATTATTCCCCCCAACAAGAGGGAAAAGTGTTCTTTGGTGCCTGGGTTGAGATTGAAAATGACGCCGGTGATGTGAAGACGTTTCGCATCGTCGGGCCTGAAGAGATTTATGGCGATGCAAAAGACTATATTTCAATTGATTCTCCCATGGCTCGGGCCCTGCTCAAAAAAGAGGTAGACGACGAATTTACCGTCAGAACACCGGAAGGCGAAAAAGAGTGGTTTATCAATTCCATTGAGTATGAAAAAAACTAACTCAGTTCATAAACGCAAAAAGGTCGCAGAACGCGACCTTTTGTATTTCTGATTCGAGCGGCTCCATTAACGCACTTGTGAATTCAGAGGAAACTCCGGATCAGGTTCATGAGTCATACGGTTACGCAAGTCACGACGGATAATTTCAATTGACCAGAACCAGATTAGGTGACCAACAATTTCTGATACGTGCTCATACCATGGCAGGTCGAGTAATGGTGGCGTCAGACCCATTAACGGGAATGTGATCATGTGAACGAATAACTGAGCCAGTGCACCGGCTAACAGACCTTGCCAAAGTTTGATCTTAGGAAATTGTTCAGCAACAAGGCAGTAACCAACGGCAAACACAATCGAAAACGTAATGTGTGTGACCCCAACCCAGTTAAATACATGACCAGCAAATTCATAGACAGTCGCATTGGGATCCGCAACCCCTAACCAGTCACGTAAGAAGACATATGGAGGGTTAAGGAAATTTCTGGAACAATCAATGTTTCCGGCGGCTCTGATTAAGGACTCAGGCGCACATGCGGCATTGAAAATATCCCCAGGACTACGTGGTGGTAACGGATGCTCCGCGCCCCACTTAACAAATGCAGAAATAATCCCTGCAATTAATCCGATGAAGGCGGCTAAACCGTAACGTCTGCGAGAAGGGTCTGTTTGTTCAAATATATTCATTATTATCCCCGTTAAACTATTTTTTATTAAATCAACAAAACCAACAATACCAGCTTGTAGCACAAAAAATACGGGCTCAGATCAATAAATGTTGTGATAAAATTCAAATAATTAAGAATATAATTTGCATATGCATTTAAAATATGAATTAACCAGGAAACGGTTATTTTCGCAGCACAGCGCCGGGCCAATGAGTAGGTTAGTTCAGCTTAAACCGGGCGATCATATTACATTGGTAAGCAGATTCGATGTTTTGCACCAGATTTGCGATGTCAGGATTCGGGTGATTCTTCATATGTTCAATTAACGCTTTTTTACAGCACCCCAAAGATTCAATAAACAATTCACACTGATCATTACCACATTGTGGTGTCAACATGAGCACTTTTTCGGAAGCCAGTTGCAGGTATTTAAGCTCATAATCTTTATCACCCAAATCGCGCCAGAGTGCCGCCAGATTATGGCAGGAATAAATCGATATCATGAGGCGATCATCCAGAGCGATCGTATCCGTCGAGAGTAGTTCATCGCTGATGGTTAATGCTTTCTGATAATGTAAAACACCGGTTTCATAGTCTTTGGCTTGTAATGCGTTAGCCGCAATCAGGGTGTGCTTTTCCCATTGACTGATACTCATCATGACACTCCTCAATTTAGAAGATTGTTATAATAAATGATAATTATTATCATGTAAATAATCGGATAAATTTTCACTTCTCTATGCATAATGTGATTCGCTGTATATTAGAAATGGCGAATGTATCGCCATTTCTGAATCAATATTATCCAAAGATCATCGGAGAAAAAGGGCATTAGCGAGTTGAAATATATCCCCGGTATTGAGTCAGGTGATCGGACTCTGGTCTGTCGAGCAAAAACTCCCCAACAAAATCTTTATAAGGTTCCATATATGGGAATTGCCCATATTCTGCCCATGATGGCTTGTTAATTTTACCCTTCACTTCAGATATTGCTTTTTCCCACTTCTTACTGTTATCAAACCAGATTTCCGCAACTCGCTGGAAAGGGCTGGTTCTCGGAGTGTTCAAAACTCTGCTGGAAATAATTCGGTTTACTTCGGGTAGTTTAGCGAATTCTTTAGCAAAAGAATTTTTAAACCATTTATCGCCCTCTTCCTGACTGACTCCCTTTGGATATTTGAACGCAATCACCCAACGATAATTAGGCCCATCTTCGATCGTGCGCTTACTGCCTTTAATGTCGTCTTCCCAAAAAACGGGAAGGAAAACAAATACAGTAGGATGGTAACCATCTTTACTCCCGACCCATTTACTTGGCCGTAATTCTCCATCGGTCGGTTGACAGGTGATTTTTAAATACTCTTTAGAATAAACTTCACTAAACGCCAGACCATTGGGTGTAGCTGAGTGACTGGTATTAAACGGATTAAGTAGCCAGTAGTGCTCAGTCATAATCCAGTTATAAGTACCAAAATTCTTAGCGTTCCTAGGAAGAGGAAGGGCTCGGTAAGTCGCATACTTAGTCACATAAGGCATAAACTGAGAAATACTGTCCGGCACATGATACTTATACAACCAGCGATAAGCTGCCGGTAAGTCACTGTCGTCTCTGACAGAAACCATGATCATACTGCGCATTGGGGTAACTTGTGGGATACTCTGTTGTTGACCATCCGTTTGGTGCACTTTAACCGTTTGCTCACTTGCCCAACCGGTCGAACTGCATACGATAGACAAAATCAAAGCAGACAAACCTATTCTTAAATTAATCATATCCATGTCTCTTTGCGTTATTAATACAAAAACGAGTATATATTGGTCAAATTAATAAAAGAAATATATTAAATATATGTCTATAATATAATTATATTATTAAAAAGAATTACAGATTATCCGATATCCTGAATTCCCAATAAGGCCTATTTAAATATGGATATTAAACAACTACGATACTTTGTTTGCGTTGCAGAAGAACTACATTTTGGAAAGGCCGCCGAAAGGTTACACATAGCACAACCGGCTTTAAGCATACAAATAAAGAACATGGAGAATCGCTTAGGTGGTAAGCTATTTATAAGAAATAAGCGAAACGTGATTCTGACTGATGCCGGCAAATGTATTTTAGCCGAATCACGAAATCTGATTAATAATATGGACGCACTTGTCCACTATTCAGAGAAGCTTTTCAGGGGGCTGGCCGGACACATTAACATTTCATATTCAGGGCTTGCTGCCTATACCGGCGTGATGGGGAAGATTATTGGTCATTTCAGAGAACAATATCCAGAAGTCACTATCGGTTTAGAAGAACATGATCCTTACGAGCAACTACAAGGATTAACAAGTCAAAAAACACATATCGCATTTATGACGACAATGGGGAAAAAAATTCCCAACGATTTTTCATCAATATTTCTCACATCTTCACCGTTAACATTACTTTTTCCACAAAACCATCCCTTGTTAAATGAAAAAAAATTGAACTACAAAGACTTACAACAAGAGTCTTTCGTCATTTATGCTTCACAACAAGATCATCATGCAACGGCAGTCATTGAAGAAGTATGCGGTTTTCAACCAGCGATTTCTCACAGAACGTCAACTGCTCTTCTTGTACCGTCACTTGTTAGTGCAGGTCTCGGTATTGCGGTTATACCGGAAGCTTTTGAAAATATAGCAAGAGATGCAGGTACGGTCACCAGACCATTACTCGATTCGAAAGAAATGGATATCAGTCTTATTTATCCAAATAGTCTTCAGTCAGAAGTTGTAAGTCGGTTTATAAATGTGGTCAATAATAGTATTGAGACCAAATGTTTTTAATTCTATCGGTGTTTTTACTCATCGTTGGTTCTTATTTTGCTTATAACCGACATAAAATTTCAGAACGAGAAGCACATTTAGCGATCATTTTATGTGGGCTCTATATCATTACTTTCCTATTCATTCCTCCTTTCTCAGAAGGAATCAGTACTTCAGTATATTTAGGAAGGGGATATGGTATTTTCCCAATACTTCCCCTCATTTTGATTTTATTTCCAGAATTCAATTCAGGATTAAATGAGAACATAAACCAAATATTAGGTTGGCTAGGATTTATTGTTCTTGCTTCAGTTATTCTTTTCTTCAAATATTTTATTTGGAGACCATAGCAACCTACACCACATAATCTTCACCAATTTATCCGGTTCCTGACAATTAACAGCGCGATTTCTTTTACGTTTCTCCTCTCCGACTGGAAAATGAGCGCAAACGCCCCCATATTATCCTCATTTAGCGCATTATCTGCGATAACGATCTATCAGAACATAAAGAGAAGAACCGGATGAGCCAAGCTATCTGTAAAATCATAGCGTCAGAACTGAATGTACGCCCGGAACAAGTCAATGCGGCGGTAACGCTGATTGATGACGGGAATACCGTCCCTTTTATCGCCCGGTACCGGAAAGAAGTCACCGGCGGATTAGATGATACCCAGCTGCGAACCTTAGACAGCCGTTTATCTTACCTACGTGAGCTTGGGGAACGCCGTAAAACCATTCTGAAATCCATTGAAGAACAAGGCAAATTAACCCCTGAACTGCAAAAAGAGATTGAACAGGCCGACAGTAAAACACTGCTGGAAGATTTATATCTGCCATACAAACCTAAACGCCGGACAAAAGGTCAGATAGCCATTGAAGCAGGCTTGGAACCGTTAGCAGACTCGTTATGGAAAAACCCGGCTCAAAATCCTGAGACTGCGGCTCAGGAATACCTGAATACAGAGAATGGCATCAATGAGGTCAAAGATGCACTGGACGGTGCCCGGGCTATTTTAATGGAGCGAATGGCAGAAGATGCCCACCTACTGGACAAAGTCCGTCAGTACTTAAACCGCAATGCATTATTAGTTTCTAAGGTATTAACCGGTAAAGAGCAGCAAGGTGAGAAATTTAAAGATTATTTCGATCATCAGGAAAGAATCAGTACCGTACCGTCACACCGGGCATTGGCCATGTTACGGGGCCGCAACGAAGGTATTTTATCCCTAACGTTAAACGCCGATCCGGATCAGGAAGAAGGCAGCCGTGCAGAATCATATTGTGAAACCCTGATTAGCGAACACTACGGCATTCACCTAAGCGATGCTCCGGCGGATAAATGGCGTAAGCAGGTCATTAACTGGGCCTGGCGGATTAAAGTTTCAATGCACATGGAAACCGAGCTGATGGGGGCCATGAAAGAGCGTGCTGAAATCGAAGCCATTGACGTTTTCGCAACGAACCTGAAAGATTTGCTGATGGCAGCACCCGCCGGCCCCCGTGCAACTCTTGGACTGGATCCGGGTCTACGTACCGGATGTAAAGTCGCGGTTGTAGATGCCACTGGTAAAGTTCTCGATACCTGTGCCATTTACCCTCACCCGCCACAGAAGCAGTATGAGCAAGCCATTCAGGTTATCGGTGCATTAGTCAAAAAACATAACGTCGACCTGATCGCGATCGGTAATGGTACTGCTTCACGTGAAACCGATGCTTTCGCCGCTGATTTGATTAAACGTGGTAGCCTGAAAGTACAGAAAATTGTCGTCAGCGAGGCCGGGGCTTCGGTTTATTCGGCCTCAGAACTGGCTGCAAAAGAATTCCCGGATATGGATGTCTCCCTGCGTGGCGCGGTTTCCATTGCCCGCCGTCTTCAGGACCCGCTTGCCGAGCTGGTGAAAATTGACCCGCAATCCATTGGGGTAGGTCAATATCAGCACGATGTCAGCCAGAGCCTGCTGGCAAAACGCCTCGATGCCATTGTTGAAGACTGCGTGAACGCGGTGGGGGTCGATGTGAATACCGCCTCGTCGGCGCTTCTTACCCGGGTCGCCGGTTTATCGACCACACTGGCTCAGAATATTGTGGCGTTCCGTGATGAGCATGGCCGCTTTGACAGCCGGACCACATTGAAAAAAGTTCCCCGCTTAGGGCCAAAAGCTTATGAGCAATGTGCTGGATTCTTACGGATCATGAATGGTAAAAATCCGCTTGATTCGTCCGCCGTTCACCCGGAAGCTTATCCGGTGGTCAAAAAAATTGCAGACCAGAACAAAAAAAATATCGGCGCTCTGATTGGAGACTCTGAGTTCCTGCGCAAACTGAATGCCGTTGATTACACTGACGATAGCTTTGGGATCCCGACAGTTACCGATATCATCCGGGAACTCGATAAACCGGGACGGGATCCGCGCCCGGAATTCAAAACGGCAACATTCGCTGAAGGCATCACTGAAATGTCCGATCTTGAACCGGGAATGGTGCTGGAAGGCGTGGTTTCCAACGTGGCGAATTTCGGCGCCTTTGTCGATATTGGGGTTCATCAGGACGGACTGGTTCATATTTCTGCTCTGACCGATCGCTTTGTTTCAGATCCGCGCGAAGTCGTCAAAGCCGGTGATGTCGTTAAAGTAAAAGTCATGGAAGTGGATGTGCAACGTAAGCGGATTGCCTTGTCAATGCGCCTGACGGACGAACCGGGACAGGATAATCGCAATAGCCGGGGAAACGCACCGCGAAAAACCAAGACACCACGTTCATCAGGAAAAAATGAATCGCAGAACAGTGCGATGGGCGGTGCCTTTGCGGCCGCCTTCGCCAAAGCGAAAAAGTAAAAAATACCCACTTGAAAACAAGTGGGTATCCAAACGTACTTCTACAGTACTGCTATTACTTCCGATGGTGTGTTTGGCGCAATCGCATGACCATAGTGATATTTTATTATGGTCCGCCGTCTGGCCATCGCACCTTCGGTTATCGCTTCATCAATAATGTGTTTAGGTAACCGAAACCGAATTGCATACCCTTTTCCCTGATCCTTGCTGTAAGTAGCTAAAGCTAATAATTTAAAAAGGCGTTCAAGCTCGCTTTCCGGTTCCTTCTGTTCCGTCGAAACATCGACTTCCGTTCCGTCATCAATGTCATATTCAGGATGGTCAGAGGGATCCCAGGCTGCCTGTTTACGTCTCTTCTCGTCGGCTTTGACCTTTTTTTCAGCACTGGTTTTGGATAAGTGAACGGTTGGCGTAACAGGCTCGCGAATTTTATTCTCCCTCGCGGTCTGCTCCGTAGGCACATTCACCGATGGGGCGATCAGTGGCACACTGACATTATTTGGTGACACAATCATAGCCGATCCTCCTCAGCATCGCCCGACTCACTCATTCTTTTTCTGAATACCAGTGAGTTAGACATAATATCGACCCATCCGTTTAAAAATTTAGCACTTATTGATTGATATTTACACAAATCTGACTTAACTACTTCCCGATAAACGACGTCAACTCTTGCACAAACGCTTCAGGCTCAGTAATAAACGGGGCATGAGAAGACTGAGAAAAGATGACGCTTTCTGTCTGAGGCCAACATTTATCTAATGTTTTCGCAACCTTAACCGGAACCAGTCCATCCAGTCTGCCATACATCCTCAGCATCGGTACCGTTAACGTGGTCATCTCTTCTCTCAAATCAACGTTCTCCAGCATCGCCAGTCCGGCCAGTAAAGCGTCCGGATTTGGTTGAGGCCGGGATAATACTGTCTTTTTCAACAGTTTTACATCCTGCCTTGCCGTCGGACTTCCCATTGCCTGAAGTGCCATAAACCGCTCAATCGTCAGTTGAAAGTTATCGACTAACTGAGTGGTAAAGTCCGCCAGAACCTGAGGCTGAATACCCCGCCATGGTGAGCTGGCAGCAAATTTCGGCGAACTGGCAACCGTCACCAGTTTACTGACATAACCGGGAAAGCGAAGCGCAACCAGAGATGCCACCAGCCCCCCCAGAGACCAGCCCAGCCAGACCGCCTTTTCCGGAGCCTGAAGAAGCAACCGGTCGACAATATCATCAAGCGATAATGCAGGAGAGTCAGCACTGAACCCATACCCCGGCAAGTCAACAATGTGAACACGATACCGCGCCTTCAAAGCATCCAGAGTATTAGCCCATACGGCCCCATTCATGCCCCAGCCATGCAAAAAAACGATATCATCGCCTTCTCCTTCGACCTGCCAATAAATTTTCTCTCCCATCTCGCAGACTCTCCTACTTCTTACCAACTTTACGTGGGCTGTCATCGTCTAAAATGAATAAAATTGTACAACTTGAGGTGCCATGTTAGCGCAACGATGGAAAAAAACCATTTCACAAACCGTCAATCGTATCTGTCCCTTATGCCACCTTCCACTTGATTCGGATGACAGATACTGGTGTTCTTACTGTCTGAACTGGTTTCGTCCGGTGTCCCGCTGTCTGCGCTGCGGATTGCCAATGAGCAGAGAAACCCGGCTATGCGGCCAGTGCCTGATTTCACCTCCGCCATGGCACCACCTGACCTGCCTCGGAGATTATGCTTTTCCGCTCAGTCATTACATCCATCAGATTAAGCATAAACGACAATTTGATATCATAGAACCGCTTGCCAGATTACTCAGTGAACGCATCAAACCGGAGAGCAGGCCGGAATGCCTGACTTACGTACCTTTGCACTGGCGCCGCTTTTTGGTCCGGGGATTCAATCAGAGTGAAAGACTGGCCTTTTACCTGGCAAAATACCACCACCTTCCCCTTCGTTCCTGTTTCAAAAAACACCGTTATACAAGACCTCAACAACAGCTTAACCGAATACAGAGGCTCACTAATCTCAACCAGACTTTTTCTCTGTCGACCCGACCAGACATAAAACACATCGCTATCGTCGATGATGTTGTCACCACAGGTGCGACTTTGTCAGTATTATGCGAAAAATTGCTTGAATTAGGTGTCGAAACCATTGATATTTATTGTATATGCCGAACTCCTGAACCCGATTAAATCTCATATCTCGTTTATGATATGAATAAAGGTTTGGCTCAGCGCCGTTACAGGAGTAGAATATTCACAATATCCTACAGATTTACTCAGGTATTCATCGTGTCAAATACTACAAATACTATTACCATCACAGAAACTGCCCAAGAGCATTTCGCCAAGCTTCTGGCTCAGCAGCCGGAAGGAACCAACATTCGTGTATTCGTTGTCAATCCAGGTACACCTAATGCTGAATGTGGTGTGTCGTACTGTCCTCAGGAAGCGGTGGAAGCCACAGATACCGAGCTCAAGTTCAGTCAGTTCTCTGCCTTTATCGATCAGGTCAGTGTTCCTTTCCTTGAAGACGCAGAAATTGATTTTGTTACCGATAAAATGGGCTCCCAGTTAACACTGAAAGCACCAAACGCAAAAATGCGTAAACTGGCTGACGATGCTCCATTGATTGATCGTCTTGAACACGCCATTCAGACTCAAATCAATCCACAATTAGCCGGACACGGCGGCCACATTAATTTGGTCGAACTGACTGATGACGGCATTGCTGTCATTCAGTTTGGTGGCGGCTGTAATGGCTGTTCCATGGTTGACGTTACACTAAAAGACGGTATCGAAAAAGAACTGCTTAACCAGTTTTCCGGCGAGCTGACCGCCGTGCAGGATGTCACTGAACATGCCCGCGGTGATCATTCATACTACTAACGGTCAATACCGGAAACCGATAAGCTGATGTACAACATCAGCTTTTTTTTCGTTTATACTTTGATAAGCGCATGGATTGTTATTTTAAACTTATCAAAATTCTCATATAGTTAGAATTCGTGTGCAAATAAGGAGGTGAAGTGTATGCCAGGCAAAGCACGTCCGGAGATTTTATCGGTTGAGACTCAGGCAAAATCCCGCTTATTTACGATAGAGTCGTTGGATCTTCGCTTTTCAAACGGAGAAGAACGCACTTACGAACGGATGAAACCCGTAAACCGCCATGCCGTGATGGTGGTCCCGATAACCGAAAACGGCGACATTCTGCTGATCAGAGAATACGCAGCCGGAACCGAAAACTATGAATTAGGCTTTCCTAAAGGTCTGATTGATCCCGGCGAATCCGCCGAACAGGCAGCGGTCAGAGAATTAAAAGAAGAAATCGGTTTTGGTGCTAATAAACTCACCTATCTGAAAGAACTGCTTGTCGCACCTTCCTATTTTTCCAGTCGTATGACCTTATTTATCGCTCAGGATTTGTATCCGGAGCGTTTAGAGGGTGACGAACCGGAACCATTGGAGGTCATTCGCTGGCCACTTTCTCAGGCCGAAGAGTTACTGTCACATCTGGACTTCAGCGAAGCCCGTAGTATTGCAGCACTGATGCTGACATTGCGTTCATTACAACAAAGTAACGGTATAGCCTAAGGGGATCACATCATGGGGGCCGATTGTTCCGGTTTAATACCTGACGTAATTAAAATCGCCAGATCCGCAGGACAGATTATTCTGGACTACTATCAGAGCAAGTCTTACGACGAATACACCAAAAAAGACGAAACACCCGTTACCTCTGCCGACTTAGCGGCACATAAATTCATTACTGAGCAACTTAAAGCTCTGACACCCGATATCCCGGTGCTATCAGAAGAAGCCGCAGACATCAGTCTGAAAACCCGTTCCGAATGGTCAAAATACTGGCTGGTTGATCCACTGGATGGAACGCAGGAATTTATTGCCCGAAGTGGTGACTTTGCCACGGTCATCGCGTTAATTGATAATCATCATCCGGTCATGGGCGTTGTTTATGGTCCGGTTTCCGGTGTGACCTATTATGCCTATCAGGGAAAAGGAGCCTGGAAAATTCCTGACATGTCGGAAAGTGTCCGGATTTCTACCCATCATCATGAGACGCAAAATCAGTCCATCTCGATTGCCATCAGTCGCCGGCAAAATATCAACCGCATTACCAACCGGCTCAGCACAGCCTGGAACTATGATCTGGTTCCTCTCGGTTCAGCGGCATTAAAAGCTTGTCTGGTCGCCGAGGGCGCCGTTGATTGTTACCTGCGCCTCGGACCAACCGGTGAATGGGACACAGCAGCCACACAATGCATTGTTGAAGAAGCCGGGGGAACAATTATGAGCACTATGTTGGATCCGCTGTCATATAACCGAAGGGAAACCCTGGAAAATCCGAACTTTATTGTGGTCGGTGATCCTGATCTTCCCTGGAACAACATTCTGGAGAAGAAGAACTAAAAGTCAGGGGGATAAATTACCAAAGTCCCTGATATCGTATCTGATAACCTTGACCACTGTCGGCTTCAGGAAGACGCGTCAGTTGGTCAAGCAGTACAGGAGGAACACCTTCCAGTGGCGTGACTGAGCCGGACAATTCTAACCGCCTGGCCATCAAAAAGCGTCCCTGTAACCGGCTCTGAAGCATGTCTGATTTCTGATTGATTTGCGCCGAAATATTCCCGTTCTTACAAGTTAATGTGCTTTGAGTTAATCCAAGATCAATGGACTGAGAAAACACATCCAGCCCGGCATGATTCCATTGAACACTTCCTTGTCCGGCGTCACACCGGAGTCCGTTAAGCACCACATTCTTCAGATGAACCACTCCTGTCCCCTTAGCAGAAAAGGAAACCGGAGAGGGAATCAATGGCACCAGACTCTCAACCGGAAAATGTACGGTTAATGCCGGAATCTGAATATCTGAACGGGAAACCACGACCTGCCCTCTGCCGGATAACTGCATCTGGCTGTGTTGCCCGAACCGGAAGGTTACTTTCACTTTTCCGGTCAACAGGCTTGTCCAGTGAATACGCCACACTACGCTGCCCAAATCCACCCGCTTTGTTTGACTTTGCCACTCAACGTCCATGGCCTTACCATGCCAAACCGAACCACTAACACCGGAAATATGAAGGGTATCCGGTAATGTACTTTTAAAATAAAACAGAGCCTGAGCCGGGGTATGAACCAACACACTGACCACGAAAAGACACAGCAGACTAACAGCAAACAACAGGCGTTTTTTCACTGCATGCTCCCGAGACTCATCTGCAACCGTTTAATTTCTATCAGGCCCGGCTGCTTCGCTTTCTCGACATCTAAAGCTTCAACACGAATACCATACTGACGCTGAAGGTAATCAATAAATTTTAAAAAGCGATTAAACGAAGCTGGCTCAAACCACACCTGATAACTGTTTTCTCTGGGCTGAATCCGGATAAGTGTCAGTCCGTATTGTTTGGATGACGTCGTGATAACCTGGTTAAATGGCATATCCTTCGTTGCTGACTGGCCGGAAGTCTGACGTAATGAAATAATCTGATTGGCATGATTTTTCACCCACGACAGCAACTTCTGCTCAGAAACCAGACGCGAACGAGCCTCTTCCGCCCCTTGATAAATTGGCCGCCAGATCCCTGCGTAAGCAAAAAAAACGATAACAATCACCGCCATGACAACCATGAGTTTTTGCTCACGTGTCGACAGAGCAAACCACCAGTTCTTTATTCGGGGAAATACCTGCTTCATTTTCAACCTATTTCTCAGTCAGAATATACGAACCATAAACCTGGTCGTTCGATTTATTCAACGGTCCCTGCTGAACGTTAAATACATTTCCCAGAGCGATCCGGGTTTCTTCAAATGCATTGAAATCATTGCCTTTAAAATCCACTTTAACCTCTGAGCGGGAAGCATCGTAACTGAAACTCTGAAGTTCAATGTTACTTTTCTGCTTCAGTGCCTGAGCAATGCCTTCAAAAATACTCAGAACCGTTTTCCCCTGAGAACCGCCGGAAAGAGACGCCAGTTCATTGTTAAATTGTCGTTTCAGATAGCTGGTTGTCGGAATTTTTTTCCTGCCGGGAAAAACCACCCGGAATATCCGTTCACTTTCCTGATGCAAGGCTGTTGTCTGATGACGGATTTGCACTGTTTCATAACTGACTTTCACGCCCCAGAGAATGACCAGGCCCAATAATGAATAAGCACATTTTTTCCAGATATTCCAATAAATCGCGCCGGATGAACGTGGCTTGAATTCACCGGTAAGAAGTGAAAGACGGCAGGATAACGTACCGGCTGACAATAACTTAAATATGTCATCATGCTGAACATGAATCCCTGGATGATCACTGATCATCTTATCCGGTTGGCTATGAACCATAATGTCACTGCCGTTCTCTTCTTCCTCTTCGGATTCAGAGTCCTGAGGCAGATAATGAGATAACCAGTTTTCAGGTACGGTGATCCCAGCCCATTCCCCCTTTCGTATCAGCCATTCGTTATCCAGTTTCAGCCAGTGTTGTCTGCCATCATAGGGTAACGCCAACACTTCCGGAATCACATTCGCCAATTTGATCCCCAACGTTTGAAAATGCAGGATCAGCTCAGAAAACCAGTCCTTTGCCATTACCGCCGTATACACGCTCGCTCCCTGCTTAAATAGCTGAGAAAAGTGCAAATCTTCCACTTCATCTGCCAGACGGTCTTCAAGCAAATAAGGCAGTGCTTTATCCAGATGCCGAAGCCTGGCGGTCGGCAATTCCAGTTCCAGCAGATTCACATCAGCGCCAGACAGCAAAAGATATACTTTTCTGTCTTCAGATAATTCGACAAGAAAATCCGAAGCTTCATAAATATCAACATACCCTTTATCGAGTACTTTTTGCTCAGCGTCAGACCAAATCCACCAGGCGGTATTCACATTCTGCTGATTACTGATTCGGATGATCAAACATTCGTTCATCAACCCCTCCCAACCGACGTCTCACCACTTGGACGTTTTTTTTGTTTCCACTGTATATCAAGCTACGAACCCTCATCCGGGACTGATTCACTTCTACCTCAGCATCTAATTCAAAAAAGGCACTGTCTACACTCAAATAGCCTCGGGCGTTTGATAACACTGTCGAGTTTATTCCGGCAATACCATTGGCAGCAACAAAACTTTCTACGCTGTTCCAACCATTATGAGGGCGCTCCTGAATCACGCTCTTTGCCACACTTTCACTTAAATAAGGATAAAACAATGCCGATAACAACGGCCACTGTTCCAAAGAAAGGGTGTTGACATTAAGTCTCCAGTCCTGAGTCGGTAATGCACAGACCAGATTCATCAACGAATTCATGCTTTTTCCCTGAACATCCTGAACGGCACGAATTTCACTGGCATCCGCCAATAAACCATTTGGTGCCACATAAGAAGGCGACATACTCTCATAATAGCGATCTTCAACACCATAGTTTGAATTCACCACGAAATTATTATCCACATATTCCCAGACCGACTCAGCCGCTACCTCAGACTGATAAGAATCCACTTTTGTAGATTCAATCAAATGCTGCAACACCTGAACAAGAAAAGGCTCTGCCGAAGAGCCGGCTGTCGCATCCACACTATTCAGTGCATTCAGATTAAAACAGGCCTGCTTATCGCTGATTTCTCCGGTAATTATTCCCCCTTCTACCGGATACTGCCTTTTCCCGATAGCCCAGGGCTGCCCCATATTAACCGTATCATCGTCTTTTATACTTTCTTCTATCGCCGCCTTTGCTAACGATTCTGCACTCAGAGCATACCAGAAGGCCTGTTGATAACCGATCTGATGCGTAGCTCGCTTAAACTGTGCAAACAGGCGGCCTGACATCGTCGCAGCCAGAGAAACCATCAATGCCAGAATGAGCATGACAATGATTAAAGCAACACCTTGTTGTTTTCTTCTAATCATTGCTATTCTCACTTTTTGGATAACCGGCAACCAGATAAGTCCGCTCAATTTTTCCGTAATCATCCAGCATTAACCGAACCGAAAGCGCTGCAGGCAGCACGTCTTCTTTGTCCCAGTGATTCAGCCATTTCCCATCATAATAAAACCGGACATCAAAGGCAGAGACGCCATCCAGTACCGTTGTGACATTTCCGGTATCACCTACCACCGTGTCCGGATAGCGCCACCAGAGCCTCTCCAGTTTCCCGGCATTCAGACGGTAACCCACTTTAATCACCTCACCACGGGGGAACTGCCACTGATGATTCCCCCATCCCAGACGGGTAAACAACAGTGACTTACCCTGTTTTCCTAATAATCCATCTTCCCAGAATAATTTCTGATCACTGGATTCTGCCCCATTAGTTCTGAACTTCCGGTCTGCAATCTGGCGAAAATCACTGTCCAGAACGATAATGGCTTTTTGTAATGTATTAATCTGCTGGCTTTTCTTCTCAGAAACATCGTTACTAATCTGAACCTGATACAGAATTTGATATGCCAGCAGACTTAACATGGCCAGAATGGCCACTGCCACCAACATTTCAATAAGGGTAAACCCCTGGTTACGACGATTTAGGGACATAGCTTCTCACCGTAACAATGGATGAACTTTTTTTCTGTGCAGAAACAGACACCTCAAACGCCTGCAATACTTCATTTTCTGTCGGCACCACTGTCACCTTCCAGTACCAGGTCTGATTTGCCATTTCAGACGTTCCTGAGTGGGTCGACAAATTTTTAGGATTCAACATCAATAAAGCGACCTGATTATCTGCCACCAGTGACGCAAACATTTTTTCTTCCAGATAAGATTCCGTATCCAGATTCTGGTTAACTGCACGAATGACACTCAGTGAAGCCGTCGCAAAAATAGCCAGTGCAACCAGCACTTCCAGCAAGGTCATACCTTTCATCCGGTTCACCGAACACCTCCCAGAATTAACTGCCCATCATTGGCCACTGAAATATTGGCAATCACCGTTTCAGACATCTTAAACGTCAATTCAAACGCTGATATCATGCCATTGGGATAAATCACTATCTGGGGATTTTCGGTTTTCTTTTCATCATCATCCGATGAAAGAAATTCTTTTTCATTTTCTGCTTCCGGGTCATACAGTCTTTCTTTATTCAGCCATACGCTACCGCCCGGCCTGAAAATGACAGACACACTATCAGACAATGAAAGTTCAGAATTCATCATAGACTCGGGAACAGAACGCCACTTTCCTCTTTCGTAGATAAGAAACTGAATCTGATGCCGGACATCACTGAGCAATACCCCATAGGTTCGCCCACTAAGCATCGCATCTTCCTGAAGCAACTGAACCCTTTGATAAAAGGTCTGAGCATCTTCATTTCCAGGCCGCCCCCCCCCAGATGGCAGAGACGAAATAACCGCGATACTAACCAGAGACAAAACAACCAGAACCAGAAGAATTTCCAACAGCGTAAATCCTTCCTGATTCCGGTTTTGTCTAAAATGGTAATTCACTCAGTTTTCCAGTTTATTCGAAATCAAGAATATTCCAGTTACCGATATCGGCGTTTGCATCTTCACCACCTTCCTGTCCGTCAGCTCCATAGGTGAAGATATCCAGAGTACCGTGGTCACCCGGATTAAGATACAGATAAGGGTTATGCCATGGGTCATCCGGTAAACGTTTAATATAACCGCCTTTGCGGTAATTTTTCGGCGTTGGGTTAGATGGTTTTTTTACTAATGCTTCCAATCCCTGATCCGTCGTTGGATAGACACTGTTATCCAGTTTATACATATCCAGTGCATTTTCTAACGCGACAATATCCGCGATGGCTTTTTTCTGATCGGCCTTCTCTTTACTTCCCATCAGGTTTGGTACCACAACGCTGGCTAATAGCCCAATGATGACAATAACCACCATCAGCTCAAGAAGCGTAAAACCTGTCTGACGTTTTTTATTCATAATTCATATCAACCTATATTTGTTTTTCTCCGGGGCTAATGTCCCCTAGCGAGTCATTAAATTATTCATTTCCAAAATCGGCATCAATGTGGCCAAAACGATAAATAAGACAAATCCGGCCATCACCGCAATCAGTATCGGAGTAAATAGCCCAAGGGCGATATTTACGGTCGACTCAAACTGATTATCCTGATTATCAGCAGCACTAATCAGCATTTTTTCCAGCTCACCACTTTGTTCCCCACTGGCAATCATATGCAGCATCATCGGAGGGAAAAGACTCGTTGTTTGCAGCGAATGCCGTAAACTTGCTCCTTCCCGAACTCTTTCTGTCGCCTCAGACACTTTCTTTTTCATATACAAATTGGTGACGACATCACCCGCCACATTCATTGCATCCAGAATCGGAATATTACTGGAGGCACAAATAGCCAGTGTACGGGCAAATCTGGCCGTATTCAGCCCTCTGACGACCTTCCCCAACAGAGGAAAAGTCAGGATACGCTTATCCCACGCAAACCGGTAAGACTCCTGAGATAGTAACCACTTACTTCCACTCCAAGACCCTATTATCAATAATAAAATCAGCCACCACCAATGCTGAGCAAAATCACTCATACCAATTAAAACCTGAGTGGATGTTGGCAATTGCTGTCCGGTCTGCACAAACTGGCTGACAATTTTAGGCACCACGGCGGTCAGAAGAATACCGATGATCACCACAGAGAAGACGACCAACACCACCGGATACAGCAACGCCTGAAACACCTTACTGCGCATTTTCTGACGATGCTCGGTATAATTTGCCAGCCTGTCTAAGATCAGATCCAGATGTCCTGACTTTTCACCGGCAGCAACCATAGCACGGTATAACTGATCAAAAACGGAAGGGAACCCGGCCAACCCTTCCGCCAGAGCATAACCTTCATTCACTTTTGCACGGATACTGGTCACTACCGAACGAACCTTTTGTTTTTCCGCCTGTTCTGAGATGGCCTGAAGACAAGACTCAAGAGGCATTCCCGATTTGAGTAATGTTGAAAGCTGCCGGGTAAACAAGGCAATTTCATGAACATTCATCCGGCCACCAGTCCGGCTCTGAGAAGAATGTGAATCTTTTAATGTGCTGTTCTGCTCACTGGCTTCAACTGAGACCGGAATTAGTCCCTGCTCTTTCAGCGACTGACGGACCAGACGGGCACTGTCTCCCTCTATCACACCCTTCCGGGTTTTTCCTTTGTGATCCAGAGCCTGATAATGAAATGCTGCCATTATGAATCCTCGGTTACCCGCATGATTTCTTCAATGGTCGTAATACCTGACTTCACTTTTTCCAATCCGTCATAGCGAATACTCGGTGTCTTCTGTCTCACGTAAGATTCAATATCCTGCTCGGCGGCATTGTTATGAATCAGTGACTGAACCTTATCATCAACGATCAGGAGTTCGTGGATCCCTGTACGACCTTTGTACCCTTTAAAATTACACTGCTCACAACCTTTTGGTGCGTACAACGTTAATAATTCATTCGCAGGCAGATTAAAATACGCTTTTTGCGTCTCACTGGCTAAATACGCTTCCCGGCAATGTGGGCATAAGGTTCTGACCAGTCTCTGTGCAAGCACACCAACAAGCGATGAAGAAATAAGGAACGATTCAATACCCATATCCTTCAAACGGGTCACCGCCCCAATTGCAGTATTAGTATGTAACGTTGACATCACCAAATGCCCCGTCAGAGATGCCTGTACAGCGATTTGGGCAGTTTCAAGGTCGCGGATTTCACCGACCATCACCACATCTGGATCCTGACGCAGAATAGCACGCAGCCCCCGGGCAAATGTCATGTCAACTTTCGGATTGACCTGTGTCTGCCCGATACCATCAATGTCAAATTCAATCGGATCTTCAACCGTAAGAATATTTTTCTCATTACAGTCCAGTTCCTGAAGACCGGCGTATAACGTTGTAGATTTCCCGGAACCGGTTGGCCCGGTAACAAGCAAAATACCGTGAGGCCGCTGTATCAAAGTCCGGAAAGTATCGTAATTAGCATCTGTCATGCCAAGACTATGTAAATCAAGGCGAATAGCGTTCTTATCCAGAATACGTAATACCACTCGTTCCCCATGGGACGACGGCATCGTGGATACCCGGACATCCACGGCCCGGCCACCAATACGAAGTGAAATACGGCCATCCTGAGGTACTCGTTTTTCAGCGATATCAAGACGAGCCATCACTTTCACCCGGGAAACCAGCAACGGAGCCAGCTTCCGGTTCGGCGTCAGTACATCCCGTAAAACCCCGTCGACACGGAAACGAATTGATAATGAAGATTCGAACGTCTCAATATGGATATCCGATGCACCTTCTTTAATAGCCTCACTTAACATGGCATTAATCAGTTTAATGATAGGCGCATCATCATCAGAATCGAGTAAGTCCTGATTTTTCGGCAGCTCTTCAGCCAGAGAAAAGAAATCATCATCAGAACTGATGTGTTCCATGATCTGCCGGGCTTCCGATGCGTCTTTCTGATAAACGTCCGTCAGTACCGCTTCAAAATCACTTTCACTGAGACTCGATAAATTAAAGGAAACCTTCAGAAAACGACGAACCTCTCCAAGCGCCTCCAGATTCAGAGGCTCAACATAGAAAAGTGTATCCGGCTCGGTATATACCACCTGATACCGGCTTGCAAAGCTATACGGCAAACGATTCATCATCACTCCTGATCCAGTCCCATCTGATCAATAAATGCCTGAATCTCCGGAGGATGCTGAAGTTCCTTACCAAATTTAGGCAGAACAGGCGGTTTTTTACCGTTCATCAGTTTCAGATCATCCTGTGCCTTGTAGAGTTGCTCTGCACGTAAATAGTTATATTTTCGTTGAGTCACCCCATCGGCAGTCATGCCATCACGAATAATGGTCGGCTTAATAAACACCATCAGGTTTTTCTTCTCAACTTTGGTGCTGGTTGAACGGAACAGGTACCCCAACAGAGGGATATCGCCCAATAATGGGACTTTTGATTCACTTTCCTGTGTCCGTTCATCGATCAGTCCGCCAAGAACCAACATTTGACCATCCTGGACCATTACCGTGGTATTTAACTGCCGTTTACCAAAACGCACATCCACCGCACCGTCCGCAGCCAGTACATTTGACACTTCCTGTTCAATTTTTAACTGAACTGAGTCCCCCTCATTGATTTGAGGAACTACTTTCAGCTTAATACCGACCTCTTTCCGGTCAACCGTCTGGAATGGATTGCTGTTATTAGAACTTGAAGTTGACCCGGTTAATACCGGTACTTCTTCACCAACAATAAATGAAGCTTCTCCGTTATCCATGACGGTAATACTTGGAGAAGAAAGAATGTTAGAGTTGGAATCCGTAGAAACCGCATTGATTAATGCCGTCCAGTCTCCCATCATGATACTGACTGCCGCGCCTTCAACACCACTTAATGCACTGGCAAGGCTGGAATAATCACCTGAGTTCGTCGTAGTGTAAGAATGCCGGGTACCGCTGCTGTCATAGTAGTATTCGGTTGCAGTCTGATCCTTCGCCTCTTCCAGCCCGACCATCACATCACCGATAGAACTTCCCGTATTACCGTATTGGATAACCGATCCGCTTTCGATGGATCCCCACTGGACACCCAGATTAATTCCGTCACCTTCGTTCATTTCAACAATCAGGGCTTCAATTAACACCTGAGCCCGACGGATATCTAGCTGAGAAATCACATTTAACATGGCTTTCATAATGTCATGCGGTGCTGTCAGGATCAGAGAATTCGTTTCTTCGTGAGCAGCAATCATCACATCATCGGCGGACGCCCCGCTGTTTTTTTTCTCAGCCCCTTTATTCTTACTTTGGGACTGCATGTTCTCAGAGACGCCTTTCAGCACATCCACCAGGTTTTTCGCTTTAGCGTACTTCAGGTAAACAACCCGGGTATTCCCTTGCGTTGCCATCTCTACATCAAGCTGATTGATCAGTTTCTTTATTCGGGCGCGGATCTTCGGCTCCCCGGAGATCAAAACTGAATTAGTCCTTTCGTCTGCGACCAGTTTAGGCTGCAACATTTCCGGCGTATCTTTACCATCGGCTTTATTTAAAGCCGTTACAATACGCACAATCTCCGAAGAAGAGGCATTCTTTAATGCCACAACATCAATGTCTTTATCACCAACCTGATCCACCCTGTGGATGATTTCTGCCAGACGGTCAACAACGGCAGAGGTACCGGTAAGCAAAATAATATTCGCCGGAGCGTAATGAACAACATTGCCTGAACCGGCATTATTCACCAGTTGTCTCAGCAATGGGGATAATTCTTTTACTGATACGTTATGAACAGAAACCACCCGGGTAATAACACTGTCAGCGTAAGTTTTCTCGCCATCCCCCATCACTGGAATTGCCGACATTTTGGCATCTTTGGATTTAACGACTTTCAGAACGCCATCATCCATTTTGATAACGGAAAAACCATACACTTCCAGGACATTCAAAAAGAAGCTGTAATATTGTTTTTCATTAAGCGCATCGTAACTCCTGACATCGATTTTCCCTCTGACAGAAGGATCAACAATAATGGTTTTATGTAAGTTACGACCGACAATATTGATGAATTCCTGAATATCGGTGCCTTTAAAACTCACGTTATATTCATTCGCTAAAACCAGCGGAGAAAAAACAAGACTTCCCGCTAATAACCATATACTTTTACATTGCAGCCAATGCTTCACGTCTTAAACTCCTAACTAACTTTTAGCAAAGTTATAATTGAATACGAATTTCTTCCTGCTGACCATCCCGGTCAACAACAATATTTAGTTCCGGCGTCTGCATCATATTAGTCAATGCAGACATGATCGCTTTTTGGTCGGATATATTTATGCCATTAATTCTGGTCACCACATCACCAGATTTCAACGCCGTCTTTTCAAACAACAAATTCGACTTACCCGGCTCAATCTTATAGCCGGTAATCTGATCGTTTTCGCGAATTTCAAAAAAGCGCAAATAATGAAATATACGTCCTGGCTGAGACATAATCTCCTGTTTAACTCTATCAAGAGAATCAACCGGGGCTGGGGTAACAGCGACAGCGTTGTTTCCCGGCTTAAAATAGCCCGTATTTTTTACTAAATTGTCCCGTTCAGCCTGAGTCATATTACTGTCCAGAAGCAGAGTTTCGTCTCTTCCCGAATTATCTATAATGACTCTGTCAGCCAACACCGCTTTTAGTTTCGCCCGGGTTCGATCAATAGCATCACCAATACCATAGGTATCCTGTGAACCTTTAGACGCAATAATAGCCAGACTCTCCACTGACGATCGGGAAAAGACAATACCAACCAATTTTAAATTTAACTTCGTTTTAGGCGCGTGAGTATTTACAACCTCAGCAACGGCCTTAACTGGCTTTGTTTCTATACCAAAGAGATTTGCAGATCGTATTATATTCAGATCCACCGAACGTTCTTCAGCACCGATATTGACGGGTTGAGCCACCCACTTATCAACCGTGGTTGATGTGGCAGGCAGCCAAATCCAGGCTCCGATAAACCAGATACTCAGCATAATAAGCAAAGCAAATACACCGGAACTTACTTTTTGTTGATTCGCCTGGAGTTGCTGTAAAAGGGTAAGACAACGCAAAAACGCTTTTCCTTATCTGTAACAGTTCATAATAATGTGAGTAAAATTACGCATCTGGATAAAAACATACAAAAAGATTCATACAAAATGACGTTACATTGTATTTTTCACATAGTTTGAAGTAAAGATCAGTTCCCTTGAAAAAGACATTTTCAGCACCATTTAAACTGTTATATTTCTGTATGAACAGCTATTAGAGGAAAAAGCCACTAATGAGTTCCCCTGAAGAACCAATTCGGCTCGATAAATGGTTATGGGCCGCAAGATTTTATAAAACACGGTCAATTGCCCGGAATATGGTGGACGGGGGCAAAGTCCACTATAATGGTCAAAGAACAAAACCAAGTAAAATTGTAGAGTCCGGGGCAATAATTACGTTAAGACAAGGAAATGAAGAAAAAACCGTTGTTATTGAAAAATTATCCTCACAAAGGCGAGGAGCCCCGGAAGCACAAACACTTTACTCTGAAACAGAAGAAAGCATAAAAAAACGAGAATTGCATGCTTTACAACGAAAACTGAACGCTCATAACCCAAGCCCAGATCGCCGACCTGATAAAAAACAGAGACGCGACATCATTAAGTTCAAACATCAATAAATCAATGCCGGAGTTTCCTTAAATGGCGAAGAATGTATTACACCGCTACCTTTTTGAAGATTTATCAGTACGAGGCGAACTGGTTCAGCTCGATGATACCTACCAGCAAATTCTGTCCAGTACAGACTACCCAGCCCCGGTAAAAACATTACTTGGTGAGCTATTAGTCGCCACAACGCTTCTGACGGCAACAATTAAATTCGAAGGCTCAATCACATTGCAGCTTCAGGGTGATGGTCCGGTATCCGTCGCGGTTATCAATGGTAATAATAACCAGCAAGTACGCGGTGTAGCCCGCTGGGAAGGCGAATTAGCCGACGATGCATCCTTGCACGATATGATGGGAAAAGGACAGCTGATCATTACAATCGAACCCAAACAAGGTGAACGCTATCAGGGGATTGTTGCTCTGGAAGGAAAAAATCTGGCGGAAGTTCTGGAAAGCTATTTTGAGCGTTCAGAACAATTAAAAACACGATTATGGATTCGCACCGACACAAGAAATTATGACGTACCACAAGCCGCCGGTATGCTGTTACAGATCGTGCCTGACGGTAAAGGAAACGATAATGACTTTGAGCATCTGGAGCAACTGACGGCAACCATAAAAAGTGAAGAGTTATTTACGCTTGATGCTCAGGAATTACTGTACCGGCTTTATAATCAGGAAAGAGTTCAACTGTTCCATCCTAACCAAGTTAAGTTCTTGTGTGGCTGTTCCCGGGAACGAAGTGAGTCCGCCATTCTGACTTTAGACAAAAATGAAGTGTTCGATATTCTGAAAGAGCAGGGGAAATTATCCCTTCATTGTGATTATTGCGGCACGACATACCACTTTGAAAAAAACGAGATTGAGCAACTTATCACCAGTCAAGAGAAAAACACCAACACATTACATTAAGAATAATCCACCAAATTTAAAAAAGGCCAGATATAATCCTGGTCTTTTTGATCTTTAAATAACAAAAAAAAGAAATAAAAGACTGGCGTACGGTATATTTATTTCGTATAAATTAAAAGAAAATAAAAATTTCGTCTATTTTTCTACACATAGTTTATTCTAGATCAATTTGCAAAAAGTGGTCAGAAAAACATGTGATATAAGGCAAATTTATGTAAAAAAATCATGGTTATTTTTTGAACCAGATCTCTGTTTCGGTTTCCGCACGTTGATAGGATTTGCCCCAGATGAAGATAAAACTTTCAAAACTTTCAAAACTTCCAAAATTAAATTCCCTACAATTTTATAAGGAGCACCTATGACTGTTATGGAACAAAATAAGGCTGCACAATTAGATCTAAGCCAATATGGTATCACCAATGTTGCTGAGATCGTTAGAAACCCAAGTTACGACGTACTTTTTGCCGAAGAAACCAAAGATGGTTTGGAAGGCTATGAAAAAGGTGTAGTAACTGAACTTGGCGCAGTGGCTGTTGATACTGGTATCTTTACCGGCCGTTCTCCAAAAGATAAATTCATTGTTAAAGATGACACGACTAAAGACACTATGTGGTGGACATCTGAACACGCTAAAAACGATAACAAACCAACTACTCAAGCGGTTTGGAATGAACTGAAAACATTAGTAACTGGTCAGCTTTCAAACAAACGTCTGTTTGTTGTTGACTGCTACTGTGGTGCAAACCCTGATACTCGTCTTTGTGTACGTTTCATCACTGAAGTTGCATGGCAGGCTCACTTCGTAACTAACATGTTCATCCGTCCTTCAGAAGAAGAACTGAAATCTTTTGAACCAACTTTCGTTGTAATGAATGGTGCAAAATGCACTAACAGCAAATGGAAAGAACACGGCCTTCACTCAGAAAACTTCACTGTGTTTAACCTGACTGAACGCATGCAAGTTATCGGTGGTACATGGTACGGCGGCGAAATGAAAAAAGGCATTTTCGCTATGATGAACTACTTCTTGCCACTTAAAGACATTGCAGCAATGCACTGTTCTGCGAACATGGGCAAAGACGGCGATGTTGCTATCTTCTTCGGCCTGTCAGGTACTGGTAAAACTACACTGTCTACCGATCCCAAACGCGCTCTTATCGGTGATGATGAACACGGTTGGGATGACGAAGGTGTATTTAACTTCGAAGGCGGTTGCTATGCGAAAACTATCAACCTGTCTAAAGAAGCAGAACCTGATATCTACAATGCAATCCGTCGTGACGCACTGCTAGAAAACGTAACAGTACTGACTGATGGTTCTATCGACTTTGATGATGGTTCTAAAACAGAAAACACTCGTGTTTCTTACCCAATTCATCACATTGAAAACATTGTTAAGCCGGTGTCTAAAGGTGGCGCAGCTCAGAAAGTTATCTTCCTTTCAGCAGACGCATTCGGTGTACTACCACCAGTATCTAAACTGACAGCAGAACAAACTAAATATCACTTCCTATCAGGTTTCACTGCTAAACTAGCTGGTACTGAACGTGGTATCACAGAACCAACTCCAACATTCTCTGCATGTTTTGGCGCTGCGTTCCTGACACTACACCCAACTAAATACGCTGAAGTACTGGTTAAACGTATGGAAGCTGCTGGCGCAGAAGCTTATCTGGTTAACACAGGTTGGAACGGTACCGGTAAACGTATCTCAATCAAAGATACTCGCGGTATCATCGATGCTATCCTTGATGGTTCAATCGATAAAGCTCAAACCAAACAAGTGCCAATCTTCAACCTAGAAGTACCAACTGCACTTCCAGGTGTTGATCCAGCAATTCTGGACCCTCGTGACACTTATGTAGACCCTCTACAATGGGAAAGCAAAGCAAAAGATCTGGCAACTCGCTTCATCAACAACTTCGAGAAATACACTGATAATGCTGAAGGTAAATCTCTGGTTGCTGCTGGTCCTCAGCTAGACTAAGCGTCAAATCGCAATAAATATTAAAAAAGCCCCTAAAGGGGCTTTTTTTTTGATCGAAGCTATTCTATGTTGGTTTATCTGTAGATAAAACAACGGCCAAGAAGGCGAAATGAAAAAGTTATCGTATCTGTTGCTCATCATCTTAGTCTCAATCGTGACCCTTTCATCTGCTTCTTTCGCTATTGTTTTAACTCACCCGAACTATCTTACGCCAATAATCAACTGGTTAGGTCAACGATATATCTCTCCAGATCTTCATATTACCAGTGCCAGATATGTTTACCCAAGAGAACTACAGCTAAGACAGGTAGAACATAATGGTGAGAAAAACAGCGATATTACTATTTGGTTCAACAACACACTACCCGGTTCATTACGTCATTTATCCGTCGATACCATACTGATTTCAGACATGGACCTATCAGGAAAATCCTCTCTGTATAAGACAATTCAGAAACTTCACCCTCATCAGATTTCATTAAAAAACATCAACATCGAAGGGAAGCAATTTAACTTAAAGAATGCCAATCTACAGATTAAAAAACCAGACTGGAGTGGGCATACGTTATTACCTTATGGGCAGATACAACTTCAGAGTAAACAGGTAACCGCTGGTTCGATGACTTTCAATCATGTATTACTGGATGTGGATTATTATCAAAATGAAAGTCAGATATACGGTTTATCGTTTCGCTTAAATAATGCGGAAATCGCTATTCAGGCTGAAAAAGCGAGAGATAATAACTGGCATATTAGCTCTCTGACCGCTAACCACTTGAACTTAACCACTCAGCTTTTTGAAAAACTAAAAGCGGAAAATACCAAAAGCCGCTGGCACGTATCCTCAATTGCAAGAATAGACCTTCTCAATTCGTCTTTTTCAAATCAGGATCTGAGCATCAGTAATCTGTCACTTTCTGCTGAAAATATAACACCAGACCAGTGGCATATCTGGTCACAAAACGGACTCACCATTTCCGCCTCTGCGGAAGGATTGTCATACGCAGGGAAACTGTGGGTAGAACCCATTCTTACAGCCGAAATACAAGCTGGAACGGTTCATGTAAAAGAACTGTCTGCGAAGCTTGGTGATGGCTATCTGAGCGTATCCGCAGATCTGACACCTGACTCAATGAGCATTCAGAATCTCAGAGCTGACAACATTAAATATTATTTAGAATCTGATCATTACCTTCCCGAGAGTTTTGATTTCCCGGTTTCCAACCTATCAATCGAAAATTTGCAACTTAGAAACAGCCAGATTCTGCAAATAGCCACTCATCCTTATTGGCAGTTGTCCGGTGTAAACATGGATGTAAATAAAGCGACACTCCGAAAACAGGGAGAGTGGCGATTGTGGCAAGGTTCTGTTGAGCTTTCTGCGAATAATGCCAGCTATGGGGATCTAAAAGGAACTCAGGCCATTTTGCAAATGCACAGCCAAAACCACATCTGGTACCTTGACCGGTTATTCTCACCACTACGAAAAGGATACATTGACTTACGAGGTGTCTGGCACTTTGCACCAGACCAGGGCAACTGGAATCTGAACCTGAATACCGACAGCTTTCCGGTTCAGACAATGCTGAAATATCTGGATTTACCCATTGCTATCTCCGGCTTAGCCGATATTTCACTAAATGTCCGGGGGTTAACCGGCAATAAAAAGATCATCAGCCAGACACTAACCGGTAATGCCGATGTCGATCTGAGAGAAGGAGCCTTAACAATATCAGACGACAAAAAGCCAATGAACCACCCCTTCACACTGGACAATCTTAATCTGACAAGTCAAAGAGGATTGATCACTATCCCACCGGCCAATCTTACCAGTCCATCAATGACATCCACTCTTTCAGGTCTCATCGATCTGGATCACTGGAAGAAGGGCAAACTCCAGCTTTCCATCACACCATCCAACTGTAAAACCATCAATCTTAATTTATTGGAAACGAAAAGCATTCAGGCGGAGTGCCATCAATAATTTCTCAGATAACGGAATCATCCCACCGGATTATCTGCAAGAGAGGACTCAGATTAATCACATATCCTAAGAAATCAAATCTTTATAATTTGGCATTAACATGTAAGTGCCAACAAATTCAACAGCCGCAACGTCTCCACTATATATAGTCACATTGACAATGATTCTTGCCTTTCTGCCTGATTTTAAGCGGTCCAAATCGCCACTGATATCATCCAGACTGGTCGAAGCTACCGGGGGCTCTGTTATCGGACTCCGGTACCGGATATGACTGTCAGCCAGAACCACATCCCCTTTTAAATTGCGCTCTCTCATCAATAACCAGGCCATTCCCCACCCGGTTAAGGTTGCAAGGGTAAAAGCAGAACCGGCAAACATCGTATTATGTGGATTGATATTTGGATTGACCGGTGAAGAACATTCAAACTCGTACCCGGTATACTGGCTTATTTTTATTCCCATTTTTTCACTGATAGGAATTTGCTCATTCCACCGGTTTTGTAAATCCGTACACCATTCCGGTTTTCTTTGCACCGATGACATGAGATCCAACGGTTTCACCATTTGTTGGTGTTTGACTGTTCCTTGAGCATCGCTCAATTCACCTCGTCTCTCAAAACCGTTTTTTTCATAAAAGGGAATTGCTTGCTCTCTGGCCCTACAAACTAACCTCTTGGCGCCTTCCTTTCTTGCCAGAGACTCAAGCGTTACAAGCAACAACGATCCCATTCCACGGTTTCTGCGATTCGCCTTAACCGCCATATAGCGAACCTGCCCTTCGCAATCAGGCGTAATATACAATCGGCCAATGGCCATCGGTCTGCCCCGGCTATCTACAATCATCCGGTGATGACTCATAACATCATATTCATCTTTTTCAGACCCGACGGGAAGGTGCCAGGGTTCTCTCAGCATTTGCCAACGAAACTGATAATATTTTTTCAGCTGATTTTCCGTTGTAGGGTTGATAATTTTAAACATGATTTTTCCTTTAAGTCATGAAGCTAATTCCCTTAGCTAACTTATACCTGAAGCCAGAATGTTACAGGCCCATCATTAACCAACGATACCTTCATATCAGCAGCAAAGACACCATTTTTAGTAGGGAGATAATGCCGGCATTGATCAGAAAAGAATTCATACAGGTTATTCGCATCAGCAGGGTCGGCCCCTCTTGAAAATCCGGCACGGGTTCCTTTTTTCGTATCCGCCGGAAGCGTAAACTGTGAGACAACAAGTAACTCACCATTCACCTGCTGAACATTCAGGTTCATTTTACCCTGTTCATCTTCAAAAACCCGGTAAGTAGAGACCCTTTCAGCAAGACGTCTGGCCTTTGCTTCATCATCCCCTTTTTCAACGCCTAACAGAACAAGTAATCCTTTTTCTATTTCACCAACTATTTCATTATCCACTTTAACCGAGGCTTCACTTACTCTTTGTATCAGCGCTATCACTACTATCCCTATCTTGCTTCGTATCATTCTCTTCGGCAGAGTTTACCATGTTTACTGCCCAATGTTCCTTTTCACCCATGGAAGCCGTGACTTCAGCACCAATCAAAACAATAATCCAACACAGATAAACCCAGACAAAGAGAATCGGAATAGCCGCAAGCGCTCCGTATATCAGCTGATAAGAAGGAAAATGCGTCACATAGAGTGAAAAACAGACTTTGCTCAGTTCAAACAACACAGCGGCAACAAAAGCGCCGGTTGCGGCATGTGAAATATAAATTCGTTTATTAGGCACCACCAGATATAAGCCGCAAAAAGCAAAAAAGGAAAGTAAAAAAGGCAGCTTAGATAGCAATAAATGATAAGCTCCGGTCAGGGTTTCACTCTCCAGTATTTTCAGGGAAGTGATGTAAGAAGAAACGGCAAGGCTGGCACCAACTAAAATAGGCCCCAGAGTCAGCGCCATCCAGTACATAGAAAAAGAAAAAACCCAACGTCTTTTTTTTGTTGTTCGCCAGATAACGTTCAGACTTTTATCAATATTTGATATCAGCATGATTGCCGTTACAAACAAAAAAGTGCCGCCAAGTGCCGTCATTTTCCCCGTGTTAGCAACAAAGCTTTGTAGGGCATGACTGACGGCATCCCCGGCTGCAGGCACAAAATTGTCGATAACAAACTTATGAATCACCTCACTCGCATCACTAAATGCCGATACCGAGGAAAATACCGAAATCAAAACGGTCATCATCGGCACAAGAGACAACAAAGTAATATAAGCTAAATATCCCGCACTAACGTTAATTCTGTCTTTTGAGATTCTATAATATGTATAGTTGAGACAAGAGAGCACTTGTCTGAATCGATGTGGTATGTTCACGCTATCTCCAAAACTCTGGAATCTTATTCTAGTATATAAATCTTAAAAGGATCATGAAATGCGCCAGTTACTAATTTGCTTGTCTCTTATCACGGTCTTAACCGGATGCCAGTCCGCCTATTATTCGGCCATGGAAAAAGTGGGTTACCACAAAAGAGAAATCATGGTCGATCGTGTTGAAGATGCTCAGACGGCGCAAAAACGGGCCCAGAAAGAATTCCAGTCTGCTTACCAACAACTAAAAAAGCTGACAAACTATCATGGCGGAGATTTGGAAGAAATGTATGACCATATCCACTCAGAATATGAAAAAAGTTCGGATGCCGTCGAGAATGTTCAAAGCCGGAGAGCTGCTATTGAAGATGTTGCCGATGCGTTATTCAGGGAATGGCATCAGGAACTCAGTGAGTACACAGATCAGACATTGCGCCAAAAAAGTGAAATACAGTTAAAAGCAACCCGGAAATCTTATCGTACCATGCTAACAGCAATGAAAAGAGCAGAAAGAAAAATGGTACCGGTGTTAAATACACTTCGAGATAACACTTTGTACTTAAAACATAACTTAAACGCGAGTGCTATTACCTCACTGAAAAGCGAATTTTCAGATTTACAGGATGATATTCAACGAGCAATTAATCAGATGAATATCGCCATTGATGAATCTGATAAATTTATCAAAGAAATAGACCCCAAATAAAAGGAGCTGATGTTCAGCTCCCTCTTTCTATAACATCAATCTGATTAAGATAGCTTATTTTTCACCACGATAAGCACGTTTACGATCGTTTTCGGTCAGATGTTTCTTACGAATACGGATACTTTCAGGGGTTACTTCAACCAACTCATCATCATCAATAAACTCAAGAGCCTGTTCCAGAGTATATTTAATCGCAGGAGAAAGAACCTGAGCCTCATCCGTTCCGGAAGCACGAACGTTAGTTAATTGTTTACCTTTCAGACAGTTAACCGTTAAGTCATTTGAACGGTTGTGAATACCGATGATCTGACCTTCATACACTTCATCAGCGTGCTCAGTAAACAGACGACCACGCTCCTGAAGGTTAAACAGCGCATAAGTCAAAGCCTTACCAGTCGCATTAGAAATCAATACGCCGTTATTACGCTGGCCAATAGTACCGCCTTTATAAGGGCCATAGTGATCAAATGTATGGTAAAGCAGACCAGAACCGGAGGTTAATGTCATAAATTCAGTTTGGAAACCGATTAGACCACGGGATGGCATAATAAAGTCCATACGAACACGACCTTTACCATCTGGAGACATATCTTTCAGTTCACCTTTACGGATACCAATGTTTTCCATGATACCACCCTGATGCTCTTCAAGAACGTCGATGGTCACTGTTTCAAATGGTTCTTGCATCTGACCATTTTCTTCTTTCAGAATAACTTCTGGTCGAGACACAGCAAGCTCAAAACCTTCACGACGCATGTTCTCAATCAGGATAGAAAGGTGAAGTTCACCTCGACCTGAAACACGGAATTTATCCGGGTCATCAGTTTGTTCAACACGCAAGGCAACGTTATGGACTAATTCTTTTTCCAGACGTTCAAGAATATTACGAGAAGTAACAAACTTGCCTTCTTTACCCGCAAACGGAGAAGTGTTTACCTGGAATGTCATGGTTACTGTTGGTTCATCAACAGACAAAGCTGGTAACGCTTCCAAAGTGTTAATATCACAAATCGTATCTGAAATTTTCAGCTCACCCAATCCGGTTATCGCAACAATATCGCCGGCTGTTGCCTGATCGATTTCATGACGTTCAAGACCCAGATAGCCCAGCACAGTCCCGACTTTACCGTTACGTTTTTTACCATCAGCACCAATAACAGAAACCTGTTGATTCGGCTTAACAGTTCCACGAGTCACGCGACCAACCCCGATAACACCGACATAAGAACTGTAATCAAGCTGAGAGATCTGCATTTGAAGCGGACCGGTTAAATCGACTTCAGGTGGGTTCACTTCCTCAACGATAGTCTGGAACAACGGTTCCATATTATCGCCTTCTTCGCCCTCTTCCATCGTAGCCCAACCATTCAGTGCTGATGCATACACCACTTTAAAGTCTAACTGTTCATCAGATGCACCCAGATTATCAAACAGATCAAAGACCTGATCCATAACCCAATCTGGACGAGCGCCCGGACGGTCAATTTTGTTAATCACCACAATAGGCTTCAAACCATAGTTAAACGCTTTCTGAGTAACAAAACGGGTTTGAGGCATAGGGCCGTCAACTGCATCAACAATAAGAAGGACAGAGTCAACCATCGACATGATACGTTCAACTTCACCACCGAAGTCGGCGTGTCCCGGGGTGTCAACGATGTTGATATGGTAGTCATTCCAGTTAATCGCTGTATTTTTCGCAAGAATCGTGATACCACGTTCCTTCTCGATATCATTCGAGTCCATGACCCGCTCTTCGATTTCACCACGTGACTGCAGTGTTCCAGATTGCTGTAACAATTTGTCCACCAGCGTTGTTTTACCGTGGTCAACGTGTGCGATGATCGCGATATTTCTTAATTTCTCTATCTTTTGAGTAGTCATGGAGTATTCATCACTTAAATATCAACAACTTAGCTAAAATAATCTGGCTAAATCGAAAATTACATTAAAAATCGGTCAATAATGTACCAGATTTTGACGAAAAACCCAGAAATATGTGATCTTAATCAGTATTATTTTTTGCTTGTTTAATACATTGGTTGACTTTAAACAAACAGATATGGAATCGTCATTATTCTGTATTGACAACCTGCCTATTATTAGGGCTGAATAATATCTGTTTTGACGTTTATTGGTGCAAGGTAGATTTTTTTGCACTAATAATGTGCGTTCGATGATCATTTTAGTGCAATGCTTGGCACAGAAACTTATCGAAATAAAGCTAAGACATTGAATTAAAAGGATTTGATTTTATGGCACGATTTTGGCTTATTTATCAATAGTAACAGATTAATCAAGAAGTTGAGATGTAATCGTTACCAGATATTTAATTTGTCTCGAATCGAGCTTTTACCAAATTTTTAACACTGGAGGTTATCCAAGATGTCAGTAGAAAATGTTCTATCGCTGATCCAAGAAAACGAAGTTAAATTCGTCGACCTACGCTTTACTGATACTAAAGGTAAAGAACAACACGTATCTATTCCTAGTCACCAAGTCGATGCTGATTTCTTCGAAGATGGTAAAATGTTCGATGGTTCTTCAGTTGCTGGCTGGAAAGGCATTAACGAATCTGACATGATTCTGATGCCAGATGCATCAACAGCAGTACTTGACCCGTTCACAGAAGAAGTTACTTTAAATGTACGTTGTGACATTCTTGAACCGGCAACAATGAAAGGTTATGACCGCGACCCTCGTTCTATCGCACTACGTGCAGAAGAGTACATGCGTTCAACAGGCATTGCAGATACCGTTCTTTTTGGCCCTGAACCAGAATTCTTCCTGTTTGAAGATGTTAAATATTCTTCAGGTATGTCAGGTTCTATGTACTCAATCGATGACAGCGAAGCGGCGTGGAACTCAAGCACCGACTACGAAGGTGGTAACAAAGGTCACCGTCCAGGCGTTAAAGGTGGTTACTTCCCGGTTGCTCCAGTTGATTCATCTCAGGATGTCCGTTCAGCAATGTGTCTGATCATGGAAGAAATGGGGCTTGTTGTTGAAGCACACCACCACGAAGTGGCAACTGCGGGTCAGAATGAAATCGCTACCCGTTTTAACACAATGACATTGAAAGCTGATGAAACTCAGATTCTGAAATATGTTATTCATAATGTTGCTGATGCCTACGGAAAAACAGCGACATTTATGCCTAAACCATTAGTTGGTGATAACGGTTCTGGTATGCACTGTCACCAATCTTTGGGTAAAGATGGCGTAAACCTGTTCTCCGGAGATAAATACGGCGGTCTTTCTGAACTGGCTCTGTACTACATTGGTGGTATCATCAAACATGCTCGTGCAATCAATGCATTTGCTAACGCTTCAACTAACTCATACAAACGTCTTGTACCTGGGTTCGAAGCACCAGTAATGCTTGCTTATTCAGCACGTAACCGTTCTGCTTCTATCCGTATCCCAGTGGTACCAAGTCCTAAAGCAGCTCGTATCGAAGTTCGTTTCCCTGATCCAACAGCAAACCCATACCTGGCATTCTCTGCAATGTTGATGGCGGGTCTTGACGGAATCAAAAACAAAATTCACCCTGGAGACGCCGCAGATAAAGACCTTTATGATCTACCTGCTGAAGAAGCACTGAAAATCCCAACAGTAGCGGAATCTCTGGAACAAGCACTTGGTTGTCTTGACGAAGATCGCGCATTCCTGACTGAAGGTGGCGTATTCTCTGATGATTTCATCGATTCTTATATTGCTCTGAAATCTGAAGAAGTCGTGAAACTAAACATGTCAACTCACCCTGTTGAGTTTGAAATGTACTACTCTTGCTAAGGCAAAAATAGTCAACTAACGTCTAAGCCCTGATTTATCAGGGCTTTTTTATATTATCAACCACATCAAATCCCAGCGAATTCTCGGCATTGTGCAATGCTGGATAAACCTCACCTTTTTAGAACATTTCAGGCAAGATAATTGCATTATTAGTAATTATTAATTAGCGCATTTTCAAAAATATTTATATTTCAGACAGATTTAGACGAATTCTTTATAAAAGTCATTCATATCGGGTATCTCTGTCTTTGTAATACAATAAAATTGCGCCATACTAACAGATAACAATGCACCATTATCGTGCAGTGCATTATTATGGAACACAAGGTATATCTGGTGAACAATGAACTGAGTGCAACAATATTAAATAATATTGTCACATCCACATTAATTTTGGATGAAGCGTTGTGTGTACGATATGCAAATCCAGCAGCGGAACAGCTTTTTTCTCAAAGCGCAAAGCGAATTATCGATCAGCCTTTATCCAACTTAATTCAGCATGCCTCAATGGATTTGGCATTGTTGTCTCAACCATTACAAAGTGGACAAAGCATCACGGACAGTGATGTAACTTTTGTTGTAGATGGTAAGCCTTTGATGTTGGAAGTCACGGTCAGTCCGCTAGCCTGGGATAAGCGTTTAATGTTATTGGTCGAGATGAGAAAAATTGGTCAGCAACGCCGGCTAAGTCAGGAACTGAACCAACACGCCCAACAACAAGCCGCGAAGCTATTGGTCAGAGGGCTGGCCCATGAGATCAAGAACCCTCTGGGAGGCCTCAGAGGTGCAGCTCAGTTACTGGAGCGCATGCTACCAGACCAGTCACTCACAGAATACACTCAAATCATTATTGAACAGGCAGACAGGCTAAGAGCTCTGGTTGATAGATTGCTTGGTCCACAAAAACCCGGTAAGAAGCATTCAGAGAATCTGCACCAAATCCTTGAAAAAGTCAGACAGTTAGTTGAACTGGAAACTAATACGAACCTAATTATTGAGAGAGACTACGATCCCAGTCTGCCAAATATAATGATGGATACAGACCAGATCGAACAGGCACTTCTTAACATTGTAAGTAATGCAGCGCAGATTTTATCATCTCAACCTCATGGAAAAATCATCCTACGCACAAGAACGGTGCATCAGGCCAATATCCATGGTCAAAGACATAAACTCGTTGCAAGAATAGAAATCATCGATAATGGGCCGGGAATACCACACGAATTACAAGATACTTTGTTTTATCCTATGGTAAGCGGCAGAGAAGGAGGGACAGGATTAGGTCTTTCCATTTCCCAGAATCTAATAGACCAGCACAACGGAAAAATTGACGTAGAAAGCTGGCCAGGCAGAACAACATTCACAATCTATCTGCCAATAAGTTAAGACAAAGTATTTGCTTTTGAGGAACGAAAATTATGAGTAAAGGATACGTTTGGGTTGTAGATGATGATAGTTCTATACGTTGGGTTATGGAAAAAACGCTATCGTCTGCCGATATTAAGTGTGAAACTTTTTCAGATGCCGAAAGCGTTTTAATGGCTCTGGAAAGAGAATCTCCAGACGTATTGGTGTCTGATATTCGTATGCCTGGTATTGATGGTATAGAGCTACTAAATCAGGTTCACAGTCGCTCTCCGGACCTTCCTGTCATCATAATGACCGCTCACTCAGACTTAGATGCAGCAGTTAATGCCTATCAGAAAGGCGCATTTGAGTATTTACCGAAACCATTTGATGTCGATGAAACTCTGACACTGGTTGAAAGAGCCATTTCTCACGGGCAGGAACAGAAAAAAGAGCATTCTTCACACCTCGTTATTCCGGATAACGCTCCGGAGATCATCGGTGAAGCCCCAGCTATGCAGGAAGTCTTCCGGGCGATTGGACGCTTATCCCGTTCCTCAATATCCGTTCTTATCAATGGAGAATCCGGTACCGGTAAAGAGTTAGTTGCCCATGCGTTACACCGGCATAGTCCCAGAGCACAAAAACCTTTTATTGCATTAAATATGGCAGCAATCCCTAAGGATCTGATCGAATCCGAACTTTTTGGGCATGAGAAAGGGGCGTTTACCGGCGCAAGTAATGTCAGACAAGGCCGTTTTGAACAGGCGAATGGCGGTACTCTGTTTCTGGATGAAATCGGCGATATGCCTCTGGATATCCAAACCCGTTTACTTCGGGTACTTGCCGACGGTCAGTTCTATCGGGTCGGAGGACATTCCGCCATTAAAGTTGACGTTCGAATTGTCGCAGCCACACACCAAAACCTTGAAAAACTGGTTCATCAGGGTAAATTCCGTGAAGATTTATTTCACCGTTTGAATGTCATTCGTATCCAGATCCCAGCCTTGCGGGAAAGACGGCAGGATATTGAAAAATTAACCAAACACTTTCTCGCACAAGCTGCAGAAGAACTAGGGGTTGAAATGAAAACACTTCAGCCCAAAACACTGGAAATTCTCAATCGTCTCGACTGGCCCGGGAATGTTCGTCAGCTGGAAAATATGTGTCGTTGGCTCACGGTCATGGCGACCGGTTCAGAAGTATTACCCAGTGATCTGCCCTCCGAATTATTGGCCGAGAAAAAAAATGTCGATCTGGAAGGTGATACAACGTGGCAGCAACAATTGGAAAGCTGGGCCAAATCAGCTCTGGCTTCAGGTCAGACAGAATTATTGTCGTACGCCCTCCCAGAATTTGAACGCATTTTACTGGAGGCTGCTCTTAATCATACCAACGGACACAAACAAGATGCCGCTAAGGTATTAGGCTGGGGAAGAAATACCTTAACAAGGAAACTCAAAGAGCTTTACTAATTTAATCCTATTCACACAAGTCAGCTCTTATTTGATAAGAGCTGACATAACCAGTAATGGCCTCTATACTTGCAGCTAAAACTTATAGAAGCTGAAAATAAATGTACGATCCTCAACTCCCACTTACCGATCTCCATCGTCATCTGGATGGAAATATCCGAGCCAGAACCATCCTGGAGCATGCCCGAAAATTTAATATTGAACTACCAGCAGAAGAACTATCTGAACTGATACCTTATGTTCAGGTGGTCGAGAATGCTCCATCGCTGGTCGAATTTTTATCAAAATTGGATTGGGGAGTAAAAACTCTGGGTGACCTGGAAGCATGCCGGAGAGTCGCTTATGAAAATGTTGAGGATTTAGTTTTTGCCGGTATCGATTACGCGGAGCTCAGATTCTCTCCCTACTATATGGCAATGGAGCACTCCTTACCTTTAGAAGGTGTTGTAGAAGCAGTCATAGATGGTGTGACGTCCGGTATAAAAGATTTTAGAATAAAAGCGAACCTGATTGGCATCATGAGTCGGACATTTGGCTCAGAAGCCTGCCATAACGAATTAGATGCCATTCTAGCCTATAAGCAGTCTTTCTCAGCCATTGATCTGGCAGGCGATGAATTAGGAAAACCGGGATATTTATTTAGCGAACATTTTGCTAAGGTCAGACAAACAGATCTTCAAATTACTATCCATGCCGGTGAAGCCGCCGGACCGGAAAGCATATGGCAAGCGATTAGAGAATTAGGTGCAACAAGGATTGGTCATGGTGTTAATGCCATCTATGATGAAAAATTGATGGATCACTTAGCCAAAAATAAAATTGGTATCGAATCATGCTTAACGTCAAATATTCAGACCAGCACAATCTCATGCTATGAAGAACACCCTCTCAAAGAATTTTTAAATCATGGGGTCCTTGCATCACTCAACACTGATGATCCGGCAGTTGAAGGTATCGAGCTAAAACACGAATACCAAATTGCGGCACCCAAAGCCAGATTAACTTCAGAAGATATTGCGCAGTTACAAAAAAATGGCATAACAATGAGTTTTCTATCAGAGCAGGATAAAAAAGAATTATTAGATAAGGTAAAAAATAAGTAAATTTGAAAGTTTAATACCGGACAATTCTGATCAATAACTGTTGAGTAGTCCGATACTTTTTGTGACAGGTGAGTCTGATGATGATGGGGTATTCTCTCCACTTATTTCCAGCCCCCGACTCAATGGACCGTCCGGCAATCTACCGGGGTTTCTTCTGGTGCTTTTCTGATACTTCTTTACCTGTCGCGTAAAAATCGCTTTTCATATAAAAGATGCTGTAAGCAAATAATCCGGTCATATCTGTGTCTCCTGATGTATGTTGTAAGTCTCTTTCGTCTACGGGATTAAATATAGATCTACATCACACTAAATGCAATACTTATTTTATTTTTATTTCACTTTGGAATGTATATTTCTCTCATTGAGGTCTGAAATCCGCCTTTCAGTCCGATTATGTTATTTAATTACAACCATCAGACAGAAAAGACACAATAAACAAAGTGGCGGAAAGCCCGGAGAAGAGTATGGGAGTGCTGATGTGAAAATACAAGAACAACGCATAATGCAAAAAGCCCCGACCAGAAGGTCAGGGCTTAAAATCAAGTGGCGGAGCGGACGGGACTCGAACCCGCGACCCCCGGCGTGACAGGCCGGTATTCTAACCAACTGAACTACCGCTCCGCATTGGCTAGCTAAAGTGCTAATCTGTGTCATCAGAATCTCTGATAACAGAAAATAAAAGCCTGGCGATGTCCTACTCTCACATGGGGAAACCCCACACTACCATCGGCGCTAATTCGTTTCACTTCTGAGTTCGGCATGGGATCAGGTGGGTCCAAATCGCTATGGCCGCCAGGCAAATTCGTTAATTCAGAAAGCTGTCTTATTCTCAACCCACAACCAAGATTCTCTCTTGAGTCCGCCAAAACCTTTTCGGTGTTGTATGGTTAAGCCTCACGGGCAATTAGTACAGGTTAGCTCAACGCCTCACAACGCTTACACACCCTGCCTATCAACGTTCTGGTCTCGAACAACCCTTCAGGACACTTAAAGTGCCAGGGAAGACTCATCTCAGGGCTCGCTTCCCGCTTAGATGCTTTCAGCGGTTATCGATTCCGAACTTAGCTACCGGGCAATGCGATTGGCATCACAACCCGAACACCAGAGGTTCGTCCACTCCGGTCCTCTCGTACTAGGAGCAGCCCCCTTCAATCTTCCAACGCCCACGGCAGATAGGGACCGAACTGTCTCACGACGTTCTAAACCCAGCTCGCGTACCACTTTAAATGGCGAACAGCCATACCCTTGGGACCGACTTCAGCCCCAGGATGTGATGAGCCGACATCGAGGTGCCAAACACCGCCGTCGATATGAACTCTTGGGCGGTATCAGCCTGTTATCCCCGGAGTACCTTTTATCCGTTGAGCGATGGCCCTTCCATTCAGAGCCACCGGATCACTATGACCTGCTTTCGCACCTGCTCGAGCCGTCACTCTCGCAGTCAAGCGGGCTTATGCCATTACACTAACCTCACGATGTCCAACCGTGATTAGCCCACCTTCGTGCTCCTCCGTTACTCTTTGGGAGGAGACCGCCCCAGTCAAACTACCCACCAGGCACTGTCCTCATCCCCGATTAGGGGACCAAGTTAGAACATCAAACATACAAGGGTGGTATTTCAAGGATGGCTCCACACAATCTGGCGACTGTGTTTCATAGCCTCCCACCTATCCTACACATGTAGGCTCAATGTTCAGTGCCAAGCTGTAGTAAAGGTTCACGGGGTCTTTCCGTCTAGCCGCGGGTACACTGCATCTTCACAGCGATTTCAATTTCACTGAGTCTCGGGTGGAGACAGCGTGGCCATCATTACGCCATTCGTGCAGGTCGGAACTTACCCGACAAGGAATTTCGCTACCTTAGGACCGTTATAGTTACGGCCGCCGTTTACCGGGGCTTCGATCAACCGCTTCGACCAAAGTCTAACAGCATCAATTAACCTTCCGGCACCGGGCAGGCGTCACACCGTATACGTCATCTTACGATTTTGCACAGTGCTGTGTTTTTAATAAACAGTTGCAGCCACCTGGTATCTGCGACTCCCGTCAGCTCCATCCGCAAGGGACTTCACCATCAGGAGCGTACCTTCTCCCGAAGTTACGGTACCATTTTGCCTAGTTCCTTCACCCGAGTTCTCTCAAGCGCCTTGGTATTCTCTACCCGACCACCTGTGTCGGTTTGGGGTACGATTCCTTACTGTCTGAAGCTTAGAGGCTTTTCCTGGAAGCATGGCATCAATGACTTCACCACCTTAGTGGCTCGACGTCGTGTCTCAGCCTTAAAAAGAGCCGGATTTACCTGACTCTTAAGCCTACGCACTTGAACCTGGACAACCATCGCCAGGCTCATCTAGCCTTCTCCGTCCCCCCATCGCAACAGTAAGAAGTACGGGAATATTAACCCGTTTCCCATCGACTACGCTTTTCAGCCTCGCCTTAGGGGTCGACTTACCCTGCCCCGATTAACGTTGGACAGGAACCCTTGGTCTTCCGGCGTGGAGGTTTTTCACCCCCATTATCGTTACTCATGTCAGCATTCGCACTTCTGATACCTCCAGCGTGCGTTACCACACACCTTCAGCGGCTTACAGAACGCTCCCCTACCCAATACGATAAATCGCATTGCCGCAGCTTCGGTTTACAACTTAGCCCCGTTACATCTTCCGCGCAGGCCGACTCGACTAGTGAGCTATTACGCTTTCTTTAAATGATGGCTGCTTCTAAGCCAACATCCTAGCTGTCTGAGCCTTCCCACATCGTTTCCCACTTAGCTGTAATTTGGGACCTTAGCTGGCGGTCTGGGTTGTTTCCCTCTCCACGACGGACGTTAGCACCCGCCGTGTGTCTCCCGGATAGTACTTACTGGTATTCGGAGTTTGCAAAGGGTTGGTAAGTCGGGATGACCCCCTAGCCTTAACAGTGCTCTACCCCCAGTAGTATTCGTCCGAGGCGCTACCTAAATAGCTTTCGGGGAGAACCAGCTATCTCCGAGTTTGATTGGCCTTTCACCCCTAGCCACAGGTCATCCGCTAATTTTTCAACATTAGTCGGTTCGGTCCTCCAGTTGATGTTACTCAACCTTCAACCTGCCCATGGCTAGATCACTCGGTTTCGGGTCTATATCCAGAGACTAAACGCGCAGTTAACACTCGCTTTCGCTACGGCTCCCCTAATCGGTTAACCTTGCCACTGAATATAAGTCGCTGACCCATTATACAAAAGGTACGCAGTCACCTAACTAGTAGGCTCCTACTGCTTGTACGTACACGGTTTCAGGTTCTGTTTCACTCCCCTCACAGGGGTTCTTTTCGCCTTTCCCTCACGGTACTGGTTCACTATCGGTCAGTCAGGAGTATTTAGCCTTGGAGGATGGTCCCCCCATTTTCAAACAGGATATCACGTGTCCCGCCTTACTCGATTTCACTCATACAATGCCGTCAGTTACGGGGCTGTCACCCTGTATCGCGTGCCTTTCCAGACACTTCACCTGACACTGTATCAGCTTAAGGGCTACTCCGATTTCGCTCGCCGCTACTTTCGGAATCTCGGTTGATTTCTTTTCCTCGGGGTACTTAGATGTTTCAGTTCTCCCGGTTCGCCTCATTAAGCTATGTATTCACTTAATGATACTTACTGCTGTAAGTGGGTTTCCCCATTCGGAAATCTCAGATTCAGGTGGCTCTTACTGCCTCATCTGAGCTTATCGCAAGTTAGTACGTCCTTCATCGCCTCTGACTGCCAAGGCATCCACCATGTACGCTTAGTCACTTAACCATACAACCCGAAAAAGTTTCGGAATGTGGTCTTGTCACCAAGATTTGTCTGCCATTTTTATACATGCGGCAGACTATGATATTGCCGGACTCAATTTCCAAGAACACTTGATTGTGTTGGTCTTTCTTATACAAGAAAGTATTGAGAACTTTTACAAACAGTTTTGTTTAAAAACAAAACTGCTTTGTCAGCTTTCCAAATTGTTAAAGAGCGTGATTCATAAAGAACCATGTTTAACCATTCTCTTCCCATTCACAAAGAAAAGAACACTTAAAGATGGTGGAGCTATGCGGGATCGAACCGCAGACCTCCTGCGTGCAAGGCAGGCGCTCTCCCAGCTGAGCTATAGCCCCATCAGGTGTCGATACCGCTTCAATTCAATGTGAATTGGTGGGTCTGAGTGGACTTGAACCACCGACCTCTCGCTTATCAGGCGAACGCTCTAACCACCTGAGCTACAGACCCAGTATCGTCTCTTAATAACATAAACCTTCAATCTGTGTGAACACTCGACAATAATCATCATCGTGTAAGGAGGTGATCCAGCGCCAGGTTCCCCTAGCGCTACCTTGTTACGACTTCACCCCAGTCATGAACCACAAAGTGGCAAGCGTCCTCCCGAAGGTTAAACTACCTGCTTCTTTTGCAGCCCACTCCCATGGTGTGACGGGCGGTGTGTACAAGGCCCGGGAACGTATTCACCGTGGCATCCTGATCCACGATTACTAGCGATTCCGACTTCATGGAGTCGAGTTGCAGACTCCAATCCGGACTACGACGTACTTTTTGGGATTCGCTCACTTTCGCAAGTTGGCCGCCCTCTGTATACGCCATTGTAGCACGTGTGTAGCCCTACTCGTAAGGGCCATGATGACTTGACGTCGTCCCCACCTTCCTCCGGTTTATCACCGGCAGTCTCCCTGGAGTTCCCACCCGAAGTGCTGGCAAACAAGGATAAGGGTTGCGCTCGTTGCGGGACTTAACCCAACATTTCACAACACGAGCTGACGACAGCCATGCAGCACCTGTCTCAGAATTCCCGAAGGCACTCCTCTATCTCTAAAGGATTTTCTGGATGTCAAGAGTAGGTAAGGTTCTTCGCGTTGCATCGAATTAAACCACATGCTCCACCGCTTGTGCGGGCCCCCGTCAATTCATTTGAGTTTTAATCTTGCGACCGTACTCCCCAGGCGGTCTACTTAACGCGTTAGCTCCGAAAGCCACAGCTCAAGGCCGCAACCTCCAAGTAGACATCGTTTACGGCGTGGACTACCAGGGTATCTAATCCTGTTTGCTCCCCACGCTTTCGCATCTCAGTGTCAGGTATCTGTCCAGGGGGCCGCCTTCGCCACCGGTATTCCTTCAGATCTCTACGCATTTCACCGCTACACCTGAAATTCTACCCCCCTCTACAGTACTCTAGCCAACCAGTTTCAAATGCGATTCCGAGGTTAAGCCCCGGGCTTTCACATCTGACTTAATCAACCACCTACATGCGCTTTACGCCCAGTAATTCCGATTAACGCTCGCACCCTCCGTATTACCGCGGCTGCTGGCACGGAGTTAGCCGGTGCTTCTTCTGCAGCTAACGTCAAAATAACAGAGTATTAATCTGTCACCCTTCCTCACTGCTGAAAGTACTTTACAACCCGAAGGCCTTCTTCATACACGCGGCATGGCTGCATCAGGGTTTCCCCCATTGTGCAATATTCCCCACTGCTGCCTCCCGTAGGAGTCTGGACCGTGTCTCAGTTCCAGTGTGGCTGATCATCCTCTCAGACCAGCTAGAGATCGTCGCCTTGGTGAGCTCTTACCTCACCAACCAGCTAATCTCACTTAGGCGTATCCGGTAGCGCAAGGTCCGAAGAGCCCCCGCTTTGACCCATAGGTATTATGCGGTATTAGCCATCGTTTCCAATGGTTATCCCCCTCTACCGGGCAACTTCCTAAGCATTACTCACCCGTCCGCCGCTCGTCAGCAAGAAAGCAAGCTTTCTTCTGTTACCGCCCGACTTGCATGTGTTAGGCCTGCCGCCAGCGTTCAATCTGAGCCATGATCAAACTCTTCAATTAAAGTTTTTTGATGCCTTAGCATCGGCTCAATGAATACTGATAACATGCACTACTTTATCAAAAGTAATGTTATGTTGAATTGACTGTGCCAAACATTCATTCTAAAAAGAAATCCTGTTCGTTTTGGTCACTCGTATCATTGATAAAATCTTTTGGATGTTTATCCGACGAGTGCCCACACAGATTGATAGGTTTATATTGTTAAAGAGCTTTGCTTTCAGTGCGTTAGCACTTAAGCAGGACGCGTATAATACGCTACCCACTTTGAAAGTCAACATAAAACTCTAATCTTTTTTAAAGTCTTATGGTGACTTGCTTAAATCAATAAGCAAGCAAAATAAAAGCCTGGCGATGTCCTACTCTCACATGGGGAAACCCCACACTACCATCGGCGCTAATTCGTTTCACTTCTGAGTTCGGCATGGAGTCAGGTGGGTCCAAATCGCTATGGCCGCCAGGCAAATTCGTTAATTCAGAAAGCTGTCTTATTCTCAACCCACAACCAAGATTCTCTCTTGAGTCCGCCAAAACCTTTTCGGTGTTGTATGGTTAAGCCTCACGGGCAATTAGTACAGGTTAGCTCAACGCCTCACAACGCTTACACACCCTGCCTATCAACGTTCTGGTCTCGAACAACCCTTCAGGACACTTAAAGTGCCAGGGACAGACTCATCTCAGGGCTCGCTTTCCCGCTTAGATGCTTTCAGCGGTTATCGGATTCCGAACTTAGCTACCGGGCAATGCGATTGGCATCACAACCCGAACACCAGAGGTTCGTCCACTCCGGTCCTCTCGTACTAGGAGCAGCCCCCTTCAATCTTCCAACGCCCACGGCAGATAGGGACCGAACTGTCTCACGACGTTCTACAACCCAGCTCGCGACTACCACGTTAAATGGCGAACAGCCCTACCCTTAGGGACCGACTCAGCCCCAGGATGTGATGAGCGCGACATCGAGGCTGCCAACGCACCACGCCGGTCGATATGAACTCTTGGTGCACGGTATCAGCCTGTTATCCCCCCGGAGTACCTTTTATCCGTTGAGCGATGGCCCTTCCATTCAGAGCCACCGGATCACTATGACCTGCTTTCGCACCTGCTCGAGCCGTCACTCTCGCAGTCAAGCGGGCTTATGCCATTACACTAACCTCACGATGTCCAACCGTGATTAGCCCACCTTCGTGCTCCTCCGTTACTCTTTGGGAGGAGACCGCCCCAGTCAAACTACCCACCAGGCACTGTCCTCATCCCCGATTAGGGGACCAAGTTAGAACATCAAACATACAAGGGTGGTATTTCAAGGATGGCTCCACACAATCTGGCGACTGTGTTTCATAGCCTCCCACCTATCCTACACATGTAGGCTCAATGTTCAGTGCCAAGCTGTAGTAAAGGTTCACGGGGTCTTTCCGTCTAGCCGCGGGTACACTGCATCTTCACAGCGATTTCAATTTCACTGAGTCTCGGGTGGAGACAGCGTGGCCATCATTACGCCATTCGTGCAGGTCGGAACTTACCCGACAAGGAATTTCGCTACCTTAGGACCGTTATAGTTACGGCCGCCGTTTACCGGGGCTTCGATCAACCGCTTCGACCAAAGTCTAACAGCATCAATTAACCTTCCGGCACCGGGCAGGCGTCACACCGTATACGTCATCTTACGATTTTGCACAGTGCTGTGTTTTTAATAAACAGTTGCAGCCACCTGGTATCTGCGACTCCCGTCAGCTCCATCCGCAAGGGACTTCACCATCAGGAGCGTACCTTCTCCCGAAGTTACGGTACCATTTTGCCTAGTTCCTTCACCCGAGTTCTCTCAAGCGCCTTGGTATTCTCTACCCGACCACCTGTGTCGGTTTGGGGTACGATTCCTTACTGTCTGAAGCTTAGAGGCTTTTCCTGGAAGCATGGCATCAATGACTTCACCACCTTAGTGCTGTCGTGTCTCAGCCTTAAAAAGAGCCGGATTTACCTGACTCTTAAGCCTACGCACTTGAACCTGGACAACCATCGCCAGGCTCATCTAGCCTTCTCCGTCCCCCCATCGCAACAGTAAGAAGTACGGGAATATTAACCCGTTTCCCATCGACTACGCTTTTCAGCCTCGCCTTAGGGGTCGACTTACCCTGCCCCGATTAACGTTGGACAGGAACCCTTGGTCTTCCGGCGTGGAGGTTTTTCACCCCCATTATCGTTACTCATGTCAGCATTCGCACTTCTGATACCTCCAGCGTGCGTTACCACACACCTTCAGCGGCTTACAGAACGCTCCCCTACCCAATACGATAAATCGCATTGCCGCAGCTTCGGTTTACAACTTAGCCCCGTTACATCTTCCGCGCAGGCCGACTCGACTAGTGAGCTATTACGCTTTCTTTAAATGATGGCTGCTTCTAAGCCAACATCCTAGCTGTCTGAGCCTTCCCACATCGTTTCCCACTTAGCTGTAATTTGGGACCTTAGCTGGCGGTCTGGGTTGTTTCCCTCTCCACGACGGACGTTAGCACCCGCCGTGTGTCTCCCGGATAGTACTTACTGGTATTCGGAGTTTGCAAAGGGTTGGTAAGTCGGGATGACCCCCTAGCCTTAACAGTGCTCTACCCCCAGTAGTATTCGTCCGAGGCGCTACCTAAATAGCTTTCGGGGAGAACCAGCTATCTCCGAGTTTGATTGGCCTTTCACCCCTAGCCACAGGTCATCCGCTAATTTTTCAACATTAGTCGGTTCGGTCCTCCAGTTGATGTTACTCAACCTTCAACCTGCCCATGGCTAGATCACTCGGTTTCGGGTCTATATCCAGAGACTAAACGCGCAGTTAACACTCGCTTTCGCTACGGCTCCCCTAATCGGTTAACCTTGCCACTGAATATAAGTCGCTGACCCATTATACAAAAGGTACGCAGTCACCTAACTAGTAGGCTCCTACTGCTTGTACGTACACGGTTTCAGGTTCTGTTTCACTCCCCTCACAGGGGTTCTTTTCGCCTTTCCCTCACGGTACTGGTTCACTATCGGTCAGTCAGGAGTATTTAGCCTTGGAGGATGGTCCCCCCATTTTCAAACAGGATATCACGTGTCCCGCCTTACTCGATTTCACTCATACAATGCCGTCAGTTACGGGGCTGTCACCCTGTATCGCGTGCCTTTCCAGACACTTCACCTGACACTGTATCAGCTTAAGGGCTACTCCGATTTCGCTCGCCGCTACTTTCGGAATCTCGGTTGATTTCTTTTCCTCGGGGTACTTAGATGTTTCAGTTCTCCCGGTTCGCCTCATTAAGCTATGTATTCACTTAATGATACTTACTGCTGTAAGTGGGTTTCCCCATTCGGAAATCTCAGATTCAGGTGGCTCTTACTGCCTCATCTGAGCTTATCGCAAGTTAGTACGTCCTTCATCGCCTCTGACTGCCAAGGCATCCACCATGTACGCTTAGTCACTTAACCATACAACCCGAAAAAGTTTCGGAATGTGGTCTTGTCACCAAGATTTGTCTGCCATTTTTATACATGCGGCAGACTATGATATTGCCGGACTCAATTTCCAAGAACACTTGATTGTGTTGGTCTTTCTTATACAAGAAAGTATTGAGAACTTTTACAAACAATTTTTTTAAAAAAACAAACTGCTTTGTCAGCTTTCCAAATTGTTAAAGAGCGTGATTCATAAAGAACCATGTTTAACCATTCTCTTCCCATTCATAAAGAAAAGAACACTTAAAGATGGTATCCGTAGGGGAGTCGAACCCCGTTACCGCCGTGAAAGGCGGTGTCCTAGGCCTCTAGACGAACGGGACACAAAAAGTCTCTGCTCGCAATGAGGGCAGAGGTTTAACGGTGCTCTCGATAATGTAAACGTATCAATCTGTGTGAACACTCGACAATAATCATCATCGTGTAAGGAGGTGATCCAGCGCCAGGTTCCCCTAGCGCTACCTTGTTACGACTTCACCCCAGTCATGAACCACAAAGTGGCAAGCGTCCTCCCGAAGGTTAAACTACCTGCTTCTTTGCAGCCCACTCCCATGGTGTGACGGGCGGTGTGTACAAGGCCCGGGAACGTATTCACCGTGGCATTCTGATCCACGATTACTAGCGATTCCGACTTCATGGAGTCGAGTTGCAGACTCCAATCCGGACTACGACGTACTTTTTGGGATTCGCTCACTTTCGCAAGTTGGCCGCCCTCTGTATACGCCATTGTAGCACGTGTGTAGCCCTACTCGTAAGGGCCATGATGACTTGACGTCGTCCCCACCTTCCTCCGGTTTATCACCGGCAGTCTCCCTGGAGTTCCCACCCGAAGTGCTGGCAAACAAGGATAAGGGTTGCGCTCGTTGCGGGACTTAACCCAACATTTCACAACACGAGCTGACGACAGCCATGCAGCACCTGTCTCAGAATTCCCGAAGGCACTCCTCTATCTCTAAAGGATTTTCTGGATGTCAAGAGTAGGTAAGGTTCTTCGCGTTGCATCGAATTAAACCACATGCTCCACCGCTTGTGCGGGCCCCCGTCAATTCATTTGAGTTTTAATCTTGCGACCGTACTCCCAGGCGGTCTACTTAACGCGTTAGCTCCGAAAGCCACAGCTCAAGGCCGCAACCTCCAAGTAGACATCGTTTACGGCGTGGACTACCAGGGTATCTAATCCTGTTTGCTCCCCACGCTTTCGCATCTCAGTGTCAGTATCTGTCCAGGGGGCCGCCTTCGCCACCGGTATTCCTTCAGATCTCTACGCATTTCACCGCTACACCTGAAATTCTACCCCCCTCTACAGTACTCTAGCCAACCAGTTTCAAATGCGATTCCGAGGTTAAGCCCCGGGCTTTCACATCTGACTTAATCAACCACCTACATGCGCTTTACGCCCAGTAATTCCGATTAACGCTCGCACCCTCCGTATTACCGCGGCTGCTGGCACGGAGTTAGCCGGTGCTTCTTCTGCAGCTAACGTCAAAATAACAGAGTATTAATCTGTCACCCTTCCTCACTGCTGAAAGTACTTTACAACCCGAAGGCCTTCTTCATACACGCGGCATGGCTGCATCAGGGTTTCCCCCATTGTGCAATATTCCCCACTGCTGCCTCCCGTAGGAGTCTGGACCGTGTCTCAGTTCCAGTGTGGCTGATCATCCTCTCAGACCAGCTAGAGATCGTCGCCTTGGTGAGCTCTTACCTCACCAACCAGCTAATCTCACTTAGGCGTATCCGGTAGCGCAAGGTCCGAAGAGCCCCCGCTTTGACCCATAGGTATTATGCGGTATTAGCCATCGTTTCCAATGGTTATCCCCCTCTACCGGGCAACTTCCTAAGCATTACTCACCCGTCCGCCGCTCGTCAGCAAGAAAGCAAGCTTTCTTCTGTTACCGCCCGACTTGCATGTGTTAGGCCTGCCGCCAGCGTTCAATCTGAGCCATGATCAAACTCTTCAATTAAAGTTTTTTGATGCCTTAGCATCGGCTCAATGAATACTGATAACATGCACTACTTTATAAAAGTAATGTTATGTTGAATTGACTGTGCCAAACATTCATTCTAAAAAGAAATCCTGTCGTTTTTGGTCACTCGTATCATTGATAAAATCTTTTGGATGTTTATCCGACGAGTGCCCACACAGATTGATAGGTTTATATTGTTAAAGAGCTTTGCTTTCAGTGCGTTAGCACTTAAGCAGGACGCGTATAATACGCTACCCACTTTGAAAGTCAACATAAAACTCTAATCTTTTTTAAAGTCTTATGGTGACTTGCTTAAATCAATAAGCAAGCAAAATAAAAGCCTGGCGATGTCCTACTCTCACATGGGGAAACCCACACTACCATCGGCGCTAATTCGTTTCACTTCTGAGTTCGGCATGGAGTCAGGTGGGTCCAAATCGCTATGGCCGCCAGGCAAATTCGTTAATTCAGAAAGCTGTCTTATTCTCAACCCCACAACCAAGATTCTCTCTTGAGTCCGCCAAAACCTTTTCGGTGTTGTATGGTTAAGCCTCACGGGCAATTAGTACAGGTTAGCTCAACGCCTCACAACGCTTACACACCCTGCCTATCAACGTTCTGGTCTCGACAACCCTTCAGGACACTTAAAGTGCCAGGGAAAGACTCATCTCAGGGCTCGCTCCCGCTTAGATGCTTTCAGCGGTTATCGATTCCGAACTTAGCTACCGGGCAATGCGATTGCATCACAACCCGAACACCAGAGGTTCGTCCACTCCGGTCCTCTCGTACTAGGAGCAGCCCCTTCAATCTTCCAACGCCCACGGCAGATAGGGACCGAACTGTCTCACGACGTTCTAAACCCAGCTCGCGTACCACTTTAAATGGCGAACAGCATACCCTTGGGACCGACTTCAGCCCCAGGATGTGATGAGCGACATCGAGGTGCCAAACACCGCCGTCGATATGAACTCTTGGGCGGTATCAGCCTGTTATCCCCGGAGTACCTTTTATCCGTTGAGCGATGGCCCTTCCATTCAGAGCCACCGGATCACTATGACCTGCTTTCGCACCTGCTCGAGCCGTCACTCTCGCAGTCAAGCGGGCTTTATGCCATTACACTAACCTCACGATGTCCAACCGTGAATTAGCCCACCTCGTGCTCCTCCGTTACTCTTTGGGAGGAGACCGCCCCAGTCAAACTACCCACCAGGCACTGTCCTCCCCCCGATTAGGGGACCAAGTTAGAACATCAAACATACAAGGGTGGTATT